>CAWJKC010000006.1:0-334061 GCA_963843325.1 uncultured Acidobacteriota bacterium | reverse complement strand
GGTGGCGACTCCTGGACGACTCGCCGGGAGGCCATGGCGCGGACGGGCGTCGTGCCCGAGGAGCCCGACGCCCCGCTCGCGATGACGGCCCGGGATCTGTCGGAATTCTGCGGGCGCATCTACCCGCGCTGGGACGCGGCGGGCGTCGCCTCCCGCCTCGAGCGCTTCGGCGTCACGCCGGCGACGCCGTTCGGCGGCCTCTCGCGCGGTCAGAAGACCCAGGTCCAGCTGGCACTCGCGCTCGGTCACGCACCCGAGCTGCTGGTGCTCGACGATCCGACACTCGGGCTCGACCCCGTCGCGCGGCGCGCGCTCTACGACGAGGTCGTCGGCGAGCTCGCCGACCGCGGCACGACGATCTTTCTGACCACGCACGACCTGGCCGGCTTCGAGGACATCGCGACGCGCGTCGGGATTCTCAAGGATGGCGGGCTCCTTCTCGACGAAGAGATGGAGGCGTTGAAGGCAAGGTTTCGGCGCATCCGCTACGCGAATCGCCTGACCGAAACCCGCACCGCCTTTGGCAGCGAGCTCGATGCCTTCGAAGCCGTGCGCGTCCAGGTCCGGGGCTGGGGCATCGACGCCGTCGTCTCGAATTTCGACGAGGCCGCCTTCGCCCGCTTCCGCGCCATCGACGGCGTCGACGACGCATCCGCCGAGGCGCTGCCGCTCGAGGAGATCTTCGTGGCGCTGGCGGGCGAAGACAAAGGAGGTGCGGCATGACCGGATTTTTCGCGATTGCGCGCCGTGAGTTCCGGCAACACCGTGTCGTCCTCGCCGCCGCGGCGGTGGCGAGCCTCGGCGCTCTGGCCGCGCCGCTCTTCGCCGCCGGACCTCAGGGCGCGCTGGCTCGCGCGGTGACCGCCTTTCTCGGAGCGATCGTCTTCGCAGCCGGAATCGCGATCGGCCTGGGAGCCACGACGCTCGCGCCGGGCATGGCGACTCGTCGGATCGGGTTCGACTTCGCGCGGCCGCTGTCCTCGTCCGCCATCTGGTGGGGCCGGCTCGCCGGCGCGATGCTGCTCGGCGCGAGCGCCGCCCTCGTCCTGTGGGTCCCCTCCTCGATGACCGGCGCACGGCCTCCATGGAACGATCTCTGGACGGGGCCAAGACCCCCCGCCGCCTGGCCCCTGCTCGCGCTCGGTGGTTTCGCGGTCCTCTTCGCCATCGCTCACTGTGCGTCGCTCGCGCTTCGGTCGCGTTCCGGCCTCCTCGCGCTGGATGCCGCCCTGGCCGTGCTCTGCGGCTACCTCGCGTGGGCCGCGTTTTCACGGCTCCCGGTTTACCGCGCGGAGGCGCCATCGTTGCGGATCGCCGTCGGCCTCGCCGTGGCGGCAGGCGTCGCCTGCCTCGCCGCGGGATATGCCTCGGTCGTCCGCGGCCGAACGGATGCGCGCACCGGGCACCGCGCTCTCTCGGCCGTACTCTGGACGGTGATCGGCGCCGCCGTCCTTGGCGCGAACGCCTACGCGGCGTGGGTCCACGGCGCGAAGCCGGAGAACCTGCGCGAGGGGTTCTGGGTGAATTCCGCCGCGGCCGGACCGTGGTTGACCGTATCGGGTCCCGCGCGCGGCGCCGAGGCGACGTTCGTCTACGACGCGGCGGGCGGTCGCTCGGAGCGCACGCTCACTCCCGACTGGCGCGGGCCGGTCCTCTCGCGGGACGGCAGGCGCGCCGCCTGGGTCGAAGCGGCGCCCCATGGTCCGCTCTGGACCTGGCGCCTCGACGTCGCCGGCGAAAAACCTGTCCGGACGCGGATTCTCCTCGAGAGCTTTCCGTACCTCTTGGTCCTCTCCTCGGACGGGACGCGCCTGGCGAGCTGGGCAGACGGGATTCTGACCGTCTACGACCTCGAACAGCAGCGGGCTCTCGCATCGGCCCGGATCCCCTCGGGAGATCGCCAGAGCCTGGGCGGAACGTTTTCCAGCCCCGATGTCTTTCACGTCTACCGCGCGGATGACCGTTCGATCGACCTTCTCGAGCTGGACGTGCGCGCGCGATCGCTCGCGACGCTGGGCCGGATCGAAATCGCCGACGGCCTGCGCTTCTTCGTGGCGGATGCGCGTGGCGACCGGATCCTCACCCTCGGCAGCCGAACCCTCGACGTCCGCCTCTTCGCCGCGAACGGCGCGCCGATCGCGACTCTCGCCGACGCACCCGCCGAAATTCGCTGGCCCGCGTTTCTTCCGGACGGCCGATCGTCATTTCTGAACGGTCCTCCGGCAACCGGCGCCTGCGCGTGTTCGGCTCCGACGGGCGCGAAACCCCGCGGTGCCGCTTCCCCCGGCCTCGTCGATCTCCCTCGGCGGCGAGGTGGCGCCCGGCGTGCTCTGCCTCGGTATTACCGACGCGGCGTCTCGCGCTTCGGCGTGGCTGGCCGACCTGAATGCCGGCACCGTCCGCAAGGTCGCCGACGACCTGCGCCCCGTCACGACCCCCGGGCAATCGCGGACCTCGGCAGCGACGCGACGAAATTGTTCTACGGCCCCCGCAACGAATCGCTCGTCCGGTTCGACCCCTTGACCGGCGAGCGGCGGGTGATCCTCGGAGGCCCGTAGGCGGGCGCACTCCTCTGCTATCTTCCCGCCCAACGATGGCGGGGTTCCACAGGCAGGACGGGAAGCTCTTCTGCGACGGAGTGTCGCTCGAGGACACGGCGCGGCAGTTCGGCACTCCCCTGTACGTCTACAGCCGGGCGCTGATCGAGGAGAACTTCCGGCGCTTCGATGCGGCGTTTGCCTCCGTCCCCCACCTCGTCTGCTATGCCGCCAAGGCCAACTCGAACCTCGCAGTCCTGACGCTGCTTTCGCGCCTCGGCTCGGGCGCGGACGTCGTTTCGGGGGGCGAGCTGCGCGCGGTCCTCCAGTGCGGGATCCCCGCGGACCGGATCGTCTTTTCCGGCGTGGGCAAGACGGACGACGAGATCGAGGCCGGTGTCGCCGCCGGGATCCTCGCCTTCAACGCCGAGTCCGAGCGGGAGATCGAGAAGATCGACGCGATCGCCCGACGGGGCGGCAAGATGGCGCGAGTGGCCCTGCGGGTCAACCCGGACATCGACGCGAAGTCCCATCCGTACATTTCAACCGGCCTCAAGCAGAACAAGTTCGGCGTGGACATCGGACGCGCCCGTCAGATCTTCGAAAAAGGGCGCGGGTTGGCCGGCGTCCGGATGGTCGGCATTCAGGCGCACATCGGGAGCCAGATCCTGGAATCCGGTCCGCTGGCCGCAACGGCCCGGGATCTCTCGGCGCTCGCGCAGGACCTCGCCGCAGCCGGATTTACGATCGAAACGCTCGACATCGGAGGCGGCATCGGGATCGGCGAGGCGTCCATGTCGCCGGAAGCCTACGCCGCGGCGGTGCTGCCCTCGCTGGCGGGCCGGCCCTTCCGCGTGCTCATCGAGCCCGGCCGCGCGATCGCCGGGCCCGCCGGCGTGTTGCTGACCCGCGTTCTCTACGTCAAGCAGGAGCGCGGCAAGACTTTCGTCATCGCCGATGCCGGGATGAACGATCTGCTGCGGCCCGCGCTCTACCAGGCCGCGCACGGAATCGAAAACGTGGATTCCGTTCCAAATAACCGGACGGTCGTCGGCGACGTCGTGGGCCCGGTGTGCGAAACCGCGGACGCCTTCCTCCGGGATGCCGCGATCGGCCGCGCCGAAGAGGGCGATCTGCTCGCCATCCGCGACGCCGGCGCCTACGGATTCGCGATGGCGTCGAACTACAACTTCCGCATGCGGCCCGCGGAGGTGCTCGTCGAGAACGGCGCCGCGAAGCTCGTGCGCCGCCGGGAGAATTACGAGGACCTGATTCGACCCGAGATTGTGTAAACTCTCTCCTCAACCCTTACATCCTGGAACGTTTCGCTTTTTTAGTTTTTTTTTGGGAGGACGCATGCGCTTACGGATCGTCGGACTACTCTGCCTTCTCACTCTCGTCACACCCCTCGCCTTTGCCCAGACGACCGGCTCCATCAGCGGCGTCGCCCGCGATTCGAGCGGCGCGCCCCTGCCGGGCGTGCTCATCTCGATCGTCAGCCCGGTGCTGCCGCTCGGCCGCACGGCGACGTCGCGCTCGGACGGTGTCTTCCAGTTCTTCAACCTGACGCCCGGCACTTATCAACTGAAGGCGGACCTGCAGGGCCTGGCCTCCTTCAGCCAGGAGGTCATCGTCCAGCTGACCAAGGACACGGAGGTCTACCCGGTCCTGCGCGCGACCACCGCGGAGAACGTGACGGTCATGGCCGCGGCGCCGCTGGTCGACACCAAGTCGAGCGATGTCTCGGTCGTCACGACGCGCAAGACGATGGAGAAGCTCCCGCTCGCGCGCACCTTCAGCGGCACCTTCCAGCTGGCACCGGGCATCGCGGACAGCGGGGTCGCGATCTCGAACACGAACGTCGGCGTCAACGCCGGCGGCGGCCGGCAGGACAACACGTTCCTCTACGACGGCGTCAACGTGACCAACCCGTTCTTCGGCGACCTCTACCAGGACTTCGCCGAGCTCGACATCCAGGAAGTCAACATCACGCGCAGCGGCGTCACGGCGGACAGCGGCCGCACGGGCGGCTTCATCGTCAACGGCGTGACCAAGTCGGGCACCAACAACTTCCACGGCGAGGCCCGCCTCGAGTACCAGCCCAAGGCCTTCGAGGCCGACAGCAAGGACCCGAACCTCCAGTCCTCGACCGAGCGTTTCCGGCCGGGCGTCGGCATCGGCGGTCCGATCGTCAAGGACTACCTCTTCGCGTACACCTCGGCCAACTTCTACCGGTTGACGCAGAGCGACCGGGTCAACGACCTCGGCCCCATTCCGAACTCCGACCTCGACATCAATGAGTACTTCTTCAAGCTGTCGGCGACCCCGGCGCAGAACATGCTCTTCGACGCGTCGTACCGGTACCGCAGCATCAACCAGTCCTACGCGAACGTCGGCGCGTTCGACGCGGCCTCGACCGCCGACAACACCAAGGAGTTGAACCGCGTCGGCCTCTTCTCCTGGTACTGGACGGCGACGCAGAACTTCAACCTCGAGGCCAAGTTCAGCGTCAACGACAACCCGAACGGCTCGAATCCGGTCACCCCGCTCGGCTTCCAGGGGGTCTTCAACGCAGCCGACCCTTCGCAGTCCGGGTACTACTGCAACGGCATCACCTGCACCGGCGCCTCGAACGTCGCCACCAACAACGACAGCTTCACGCGCTACAACTACAACCTCACGGGCAGCTACCTCGCCACCTTCCTCGGCGCGAGCCACCTCGCCAAGGCCGGCGTCTATTTCAGCAACAACAAGGAGAATTACCAGGTCATCGCCAACGGGTGGGGCGCCATCACCAACTCGACGAGCGGCAACTGCGGCGACGACGTCGACGGGTGCTACCGCGCCCGATACTCGCCGGTCCAGCCCGCGCAGATCTCCCGCGGCCAGACGATCGGCCTTTTCCTCCAGGATCAGGCGACCTGGGACAGGCTCACGTTGAACATCGGATTCCTCATGAACCAGGACACCTTCATTCCCAACGACAACAAGGAGTTCACGTTCGTCCAGGGAGACCCCACGGTTCCCGGCGACGAACTGCTGCCCTGCACCGATCCGAACCACCTCGCCGCGGCCTGCACGTATACCGGCAAGCAGGTCTTCTCCTTCGGCAGCCAGTTCCAGCCCCGCGTCGGCGTCGCCTACGAGGTCACGCCGTCGATCCACGACAAGGTGTACGCGAACTTTGCCCGCTACTCGAACATGGACAACCAGTCCTTCGCGCGCGCCGCGGCGCCGCTGCGCCTCTACCGCGTCGATGCGTACTTCAACTCCACGACGGGCGCCTTCATCACCGACGTCGTGCGCGGCAACAACACCGGCAAGATCGTCCTGCCCGACATCAAGCCGATGTACACCGACGAGTTCTCGGTCGGCTACGCGCGCCCCCTCGGCGGCGGCTGGGTCGGCGAAATCTACGGCCTCTTCCGCAACACGAAGAACATCATCGAGGACTTCCCGGCGACCGGCCTGCAGGACGACCCGGACAACTTCCGGTACGGCAACATTCCCGCCCACCGCAAGTACCAGGGCGGAACGATCGAGGTCAAACGCGCCGGCGTGGACAACTGGACGCTCGACGCGTCGTACACGCTCTCGAAGCTGACCGGCAACTGGGACCTCGACTATGCGACGCAGCTCTTCTACACGTCGTCGTACATCCAGGACGGCCCGCGCCTGTACGTCCAGGACCCGAACCGCCAGGGCACGCTCATCGGCAACCGGACCAACGTCGCCAAGATCTTCTCCAGCTACACGTTCCCGTTCCACACGACCGTCGGCGGATACTTCCGCTACCAGAGCGGCCGGCCGTGGGAGGCGCGCGAGTTCGATCCGATCTACGGGACCGATTACGCGTACGCCGAGCCGGCCGGCTCGCGCACGACGCCCTCGTGGACGAACTTCGACCTGCTCGTCTCGCAGACCATTCCGATCGGCCCGACCAATCTCGTGATCGAAGGCCGAGTCTTCAACCTCTTCAACTCGCAGCCCGCGCTGACCGTCGACCAGGATCTGTTCGTCAACGACGACAACACGGGCGCGAATCCGAACTTCGGGCGCGCCACGTCGTACGCGCCGCCGCGGGGCTTCATCATTTCGGCGACGTTTCTCTTTTAGACTTCGTCCACCGATTCTCCACGGCCGGCGGTCTTCGGACCGCCGGCCGTTTTGTTTGAGCCGCCGAACTTACTGGTGCCCTGCCGCGTGCACGACCTCGAGAAGACGGGCGACCTGCGGCTGGTCGGGCTTGAGCGCCAGCGAGCGCGTCAGAAGCCGCTCGACCGCTTCGCGGTGCGCGAGGCACGTCTCGAAGAGCGCGAGGTCGTTCAGGGTTTCGGGAGCCGTCGTCGTCGCCTCGAAGCGTGTCAGCGCTGCCAGGGCACCCCGGCAATCCTTCGCGCGATGCAGGAAGAGCGCCCGCTCGCGTGCGACCGCCTCGTTTTCGGGGAACCGCTTCGCCGCGCCCTCGAGCAGCGCCCCTGCGGCCGCTGCCTTGCCGTCCTTCTCGTACTCGTGCGCCCAACCCGCGACGGCCGCCGCCGGATCGGCGTCGACTGCGGCGAGTGAGCGCAGGAACCAGTCCCGGGCGCGCGCGGTGTCGCCCTTCGCCCGGTAGAGCACCGCCAGGTTGAACATCGGCGAGTAGTAGTCGGGCCGCAGCGCGAGCGACTTCTCGAATGCCGCCTGCGCCGACGGGAAGTCCTTCCGGTTCTCGCGCAGGTAGACGCCGAGGTTGTTCCAGGCGCCCTCCGTCATCCCAGGAGTCGCTCCGCCCGTGGGAGCCAGAGGCTGCGCCTCGCCGGGCGACAGGTATCCGAGCGCGAGCAGCTTCTTCGCGTACTCGCTCGATTCCGCAGCCGAGGGCGCGGCTGCCGCCACGCGGCGCACGACGAGGTCCGAGGGCGCCGTCGGCGCGCTCGATCGCCATCCCGGGGAACGCGGCGCGGACGGGAGCACCCGGCATTCTCGGATCGGCCGGCAGGCCCAGGAGCCCGAGGATCGTCGGCGCGACGTCGAGGATCGAGACCGTCGCCCTCGCGCCCGCCGCGGCCGACGCGACTCCCGATCCCCATGCGGCGAACACGCCCTCCGGGCGGTGCCAGAAGGCGGCCGTGCTCCAGTTACCGGACGCGAAGCCGCAGGGCCGGTCGTCGCCCCACTTGAAGCCGTGGTCCGACGTGACGACGAGCGTGGCGCCGTCCTCCTCGGCGCGGCGCATCCACTGTCCGAGGATCCGGTCGACGACGCCGTAGTACGCGGCGACCACCCGCTCGTAGCGCGCGGCGTCCTCCTCGCGAATGGCGGAACACGGCGGGCGCGGCGGCGTGTAGGACGCGAAGACGTGCCCGACCTCGTCGGTGCCCTCGAAGTAGACCGCCGTCAGGTCCGGGAGGTTGCGGTCGTAGAGATCGCGCGCGATGCGCTGCGTCACACGCGTCGCGGCAAGGACGCGCGACAGGGCCACGACGGGGTTCTCCATGCCGCCGCCCGACCCGAGGGCCGCCGCAATCTCCGCTTGCGGCATCTCGAGGAAGGCAGCGAGGTCGGCGGCCGCCACGCGGCCATCGCGCGCGCTCACCTGCGCGACGCCGGCCGACAGCGACGCCGGATACGTCGCGCCTTCCAGCGGCAGCGCGTCGAAGAGGATCGGGCTCGCGTGGTCGCTGACGAAGAAGCCGTTCACCTCTTCGGCCGGATGCGAGGCCCACCATCCGACCACGCCGACCTTTCGGCCCGCCGCGGAGGCGAGGTTCCACACCGCCGGAACCGAGCGCGAGTTGCCGGAGATCGGCACCTTGCGCCCCGAGGCCGGATCCACCTCCTGGAAATCGAGCACGCGGTGGACGTCCGGCGTCACCCCCGTGGCCTGTGTCGTCCAGAGGATCGGCGAGAGCAGCGGCAGCTGGCTCGCGAGCTTCGCGGAGTAGCCCTCGGAGGCAAGGCGTTTCCAGTTCGGCATGCTCGCCGGCAGCCGCGAGGCGGTCGACGAGCTCGAAGTCGAGACCGTCGAGACCGATCCAGATCACCGGTCGCGCCTGGCCCGCAGGGCGCTTCGTGCGCGCCGCCACGTCCGACGACTCCACGGAGGCGGTGGGCGCGGACGAGGGCGCCACCGCCGCCGTCTTCTCGCCGCGGCACGCGAGGCCGGCGCCGAAAACGAGCGCGGCGAGAGCGAGAAGACCCGGGCCCTTTCGCATCGCCCGCACCATAGCAAAGGCCTGCGGCCAGAGTAGAATCACGCCACTCGCATGTTGCGCCGCACCGTCCTCGTCTGCGTTCTGCTCGCCGCCGCCGCGCTCTGTGCCGCGCAGGCTCCGCCGGTCGTGCGCGTGCCCGGCGCGGCCGACCGTCCGCTCGCTCCCGAGTCCCTGCTCGGCCGCGACTCGCGCGACGTGCGCGTGGAGGACGCCGCCGGCGGCGTCACCATCTACCACGGCATGCCCCTGCTCGCCGTCCTCGAGCAGAGCGGCCTGGACCTGAAGACGATGGCCGGCCAGCGCAAGACGGCGGGCGAAGTCGTCCTCGCCTCGGCCCGCGACGGCTACACCGTCGTCTTCTCGGTCGGCGAGCTGCAGATGAACCGGGCGAACCCGAAGGTTTTCCTCGTGGCCGAATCCGGGGCCGGACCGCTGCCGGAAAACGAGGGCCCCGTGCGCCTGATCGTCTATGGAGACGCCGTCCGATCGGCCTACGGCCTGGCGCGGATCGAGCTCAAGGTCCTCGCCGACAACGCCAAAGACGGCCGCAAATAGCCCGTCCTGCTTGGCCGGGTTTGACCCCCCGCGCCCCCTGCCTATAGACTGCCCGGCCCAACGGTGGGTGTAGCTCAGCTTGGTTAGAGCGCCAGATTGTGGATCTGGATGTCGAGGGTTCGAATCCCTCCACTCACCCCAGCTGTTTCTCGTGTCGTTCTTTGCGCCCGTAGCTCAGTCCGGATAGAGCGTTAGCCTCCGGAGCTAAAGGTCGCGCGTTCGAATCGCGCCGGGCGCACCATATTTTCAGCGGCTCCCTTACCCTCCCCCGCCTGACAGCCCTACCCCTCGACGAGCCGTCACGGCGGCGGCCGGACGACGAAACGCGCGCGGAGCTTCGAACGCGTCGGATCGAGGGTGTCCTCGACCGTCACGTCGACCTCTCCCGGCGACTCGAGAAGCGCGGACGGCACGTCGCCGCTGAGAACCCGGCTGGAAGCTGAAGTTGGTCTTCAGCGAGTGTCCGTTCCACAGGATCGCATCGCCCCGCGTCAGCCCCGTCCCGACCACGACGAGCTCCGCCTGGCCATTCGGTTGTCGTCGAAACACTTCGCCGACGCGGCATTGCTCGGGCTCGAGCGCCAGCAGAGAACGCGCCGCCCCTCCTTCTGTTCGCACAAGCCGGCCCTCGGGAATCCGGGGAGGAGCTTGCTCCCGGCAGGCGGCCAGAAAAAGGAAACCGGCGACGGCGGCGGAGAACCTAGTCGGCATGATCGATCCGGACCTCGCCCGCGGCGAGACTTTCGTCGGGCGCTTCGCCGTTGCCGGCGGCTGGTGTCTCTCCCGAGGGCGACGAAAAAGGCAGGTACCCGAGCGAAAGCAGCTGGCTCACGGCGTCGCTCGGAAGCGTCCGCTGGACGCGCGACCGCCGCGGCCCCTGCGGCGTCGTGAAGATCACGGTCTCGTCGCCCGCCGGCAGCCGCTCCCGTCCGGCCCAGCCCAGATGGGTCCAGGAATAGGACCCCGGACCGAGACGACCTCCCGTCGCCGACGCCACTGGCCCGGCCCCTTCGATGCGCAACGCGACGGCGCGGGAGTCATCGGACTGGAACGCGAGCCAGACCGGTGCGCGCGGCCGCCGGAAACGAATCTCGGTTCGTGCGCCGTGCTGCGACAGAATGCCCTGCTCGGCGAGCCCGAAGCTTCGAAGGGACGGGGCGGAGCCGCGGCCGATCGCCGAGACGACGATCGGGCGGCCCTCCTGGTCGGGCGCCCTCGGGAAACGCACGATGAGCGCATCCGGAAAACCCGAAGCGAGGTAACGGTCCGCCGCCCCGAGGAGCTCCCGGCCCCAGTCGGAAGCGGAGGTCAGCGTGGTTCGTTCTCCCGGGTCCCTGGAGAGATCGAAGGATTGTTGGACCGGGAAAACGACGAAATCGCCGCCGGAGCTCCAGAACTTCTGAGAGACCCCGGTTCGACGAATGAGCTTGTGCCCGTCGATCCGCACGGCAAGGGCTTCGAGCGGCGGAGCCTCGGACACGATGGGGCGGCCTGCAGGCGGCGGCGACGCGAGGAGCGAGACGGCCCTCGAAGGCCGCGGGAGCTCTGACGCCCGCTGCGTCGAGAAGCGTCGGCGCGACATCCAGCTCCGACGCGTTGCCGCGGATCACACCCTGCGCTTTCGGCATCCACGGTACCCGGATCTCGAAAGGCACGAGAAGCTCCTCGTCGAAAAGGTAGGGAGTTCCGTGCCCCACGGCGAGGCAGGCCCCGCCGACCAGCCGGTCGCAGAGAGCCTCGCCGTGGTCGGCCGTGAAGAGGATCGCTGTCCGGGAAAGCCGGCCCTCCCGCTGGAGGCCGTCGACCAGGCGACCGAAGGCACGGTCGACACTGCGCAGCGCCGCGTCGTAGCGGTTGCGCGCCCACCCGGGGAAGTCGGGTGAGCTGCCGTGCAGGCGGGAGAATTCGCGAAAATCGGAGCGCCAGTCGGGGCCCAGCGCCGCGAGTCCGCCGAACAGATCCCGCGCCGCATCTTCGTCCCCGACGTACTCGTGCACCTGGTAGGTGTGGAAGAAGAGAAAGACGGGCTCGTTCCGATGCTCCCGCAGCAGATCGAGCGACCGCCCAACGGCATCGCCGGCCGATTCGCTCACGCCGATGTAGCGGTCGAAGCCCTGCGCCAGGCCGAAAGACGGATGGACCAGTCCGCCTCCGGTCACGGCCAGCGTCCGGTACCCGGCCTCCGCGAAACTCTCCGCAAGGGTTTCGAAACTGTCCGAGAGAGCCATCGAGTACCGGCCCGCGTCGTGGCGGGCGACCGAAGCCGACGTGAACATCGAGGCGTGAGCCGGAAGCGTCCAGTTCGCGGCCGCGATGCACTTCTCGGCGCGCAGGCCATCGTGAAAGAAGTGATCGAGCCGCGGCGTCGTCGCGGGGAGGTATCCGTAGGAGCCCACGTGGTCGGCGCGAAGCGAGTCGATGTCGAAGAGGACGATCGTGCGCGGAGGGTCCCGCGCGGGAACGGTGAAAGAGGGTTCCGCGAGGAAAAGTGAACGCGGCGGCGTTCCGGAACCCGGGTTCTCGTACGCGAGCTCGAGCTCGATGGGCTCACCGCTCCGAGGAATCTCCACCGAAATCGGCTGCCAGCGCGCGGGATCCGCCGAGAGCGTCAGGACGTTCGAACGCACGTGCCCAGCGCCCGAGATGCGGATCCGAAGGCTTCCGGCGGGATCTCCCGCGAGGTCGCTCTTGTACGCGCCCGTCAGTCGCCGCGCCGGCCCCGCCGGCAGCGACCATCGCACAGCATCCCCGGGAGAAAGCCAGAGGCCGGGACGCGATTCAGAGCCGACGGCGACGTGTTCGGCCTCGGGGACCGGGAGGCGGACGACTCTCTCGGAGCGGCCGCCGCATGCCAGCGAAACCGCCGCAAGTGCCGTGGCGACGGCCCAGTGCGCGCAGAGGCGGTGCGTCGTTTCGGGCGCTTGCGGCGAACGACGAAGCGCCTGTTCGACCGGTCGCTCCACAACATCGATGTCCGGCATGTGACCAGGCTCGAGCTCGCGGCGATCCGGCTTCATCTGTCCCCAGATCTCGTCGACATGCGAATCCTGCATTGTGGCGTCGCCGCCGGTCGCCTCGGTCACTGAGCCCGAATCGTCAACGACATAGTAGTCGGCAATTTTCCAGGGGCCGTCACGGCGTTAGACTGGCGGCCATGGAACCGCCGGAAGCCGACCGGGGGGAACCTTCGCGCGACGCAGCCGGTCGGGCCGAAGGGCTCACGATCGTCGCGGCGAGCCCCTCGCGCAATTTCGAGCAGTACGCCGTCCTCGCAACGTTCGTCCTCCTGACCGTCGGCTGCTATCTGGTCGTCCGGCCGTTTCTGACGGCGTTTCTGTGGGGTGCGATCATCGCCGTCTCGAACCGCGCGCTGTACCAGCGCTTCGTGCGGCTCGTTCGCGGACGAGAGAAGCTCGCCGCGACGCTCTTCGGCCTGTTCCTCGTGGCGATCCTGTTCGTCCCGATCTCCTTCTTCGCGGTCCGCCTCGCGGCGGGAGCGCCGGACCTGATCGCGCGGGTCGACGAGATGCTCTCGGGCGGCCTCCGTGAGCCTCCGGCATGGCTCGGGTCGATTCCTCTGGTCGGCAAGGGCGCCCTCGAATGGTGGCAGTCGGTCTCCGCCGATCCGGAACGCCTCCGCCAGGAACTGCGCCCGCTCGCGAAACCGATTCGCGAATTCCTCGTTGCCGCGGGCGCCGGAATCAGCAGCGGGATTCTGCAGTTCGCGCTGGCGATCTTCATCGCCGCGCTGCTTTCGCTCAACGGCGAGACCCTGGCCGCCGCCGTGGATCGCATCGCCGCGCGCCTCGGCGGCGAGCGCGGGCTCCGGCACGTGGCCATCGTCCGGTCGACCGTTCGGGGAGTATTTCGCGGCCTGCTCGGGACCTGCGCCGTTCAGGCGGCTCTCGCGATGATCGGGTTCCTGATCGCCGGTGTCCCGGGGGTGATGCCCCTGGGGATGGCGACGTTCTTCCTCTCGCTCGTGCCGTTGGGCCCGGCGCTCCTCTGGCTGCCGGCGGCCCTCTGGCTGAACGCCAACGGGCACGCGGGAATGGCGACCTTCATGGCCGTCTGGGGTCTCGTCGTGGTGGGCGGGGCGGAGAACATCGTCCGGCCGCTCCTGATGGGAAAAGGCATCCAGGCTCCGCTCGCCGTGGTCTTTCTCGGCGTCATCGGCGGCATGCTCGCCTTCGGTTTCCTCGGCCTCTTCATCGGCCCGACGATCCTGACCGTGGCCTACAACCTGTTTCAGGAGTGGATGGCGACGCTCAAGGCTCCCGATTCCGTCACCGTGCCGCAGCCGCAGGCGTAGAGCCGCGGGTCTACCGGCCCTTCCGCGCCTGGGATCGCTCGACCGCCGTCTGCGCGACCCATCCGACGTCCGCGATCAGCAGCAGGTCGCACAGCGCGTGGTACGCGTAGAGCGCGCGGGAGAGATCCGTCGGGGCCTGGGCGAGAATGCAGACCCCGAGCGCAAGGCCCGCCATCGTGACCATGAGGATGACGCCGCTTCGGAACAAGCGTCCTCTCCGCGCCGCGCGGCGGTAGGTCGCGACCGCTGCCGCGAGATTTCCTCCCAGCAGAACCAGAATCCAGAGGAGCGAATGCGCTCCCAGGTGTCCCCGCATACGGCTCCAGAGGGAGAACCGGGTGGCGAGGGTGCTCGTGGGATGCTCGGGTGACTTCTCGAAGTTGCCGAAAGACGGCCGCAGGGACCATGCCTGGTGGGATGCTCGCTCGATGCGCCCGAACAGTCGCTTCGGATGCCGGAAATAGAAGCGGACGATCTTCCGGTACCCGACCTGATGCAGAAATCGCACCCGGAAGCTCGGATCGAGGAGCGGAGAGTCCGGCGCGTACGCGTTGGATCCCGTGTACTTCACCCAATCGGGATCCAGGCCCAGCTCGGCTGCGTCGGCGGCCGGCGTCGCGGAGTAGGCGAGCAGCTCGGCGAAGACGCCTTGATACATCGTCGCTTCGCGCAGCGTGTACGGCGTGTGGCGCCCGTACCAGACCGAAAACGCACAGAGGCCAACGCCGAGCCAGGTGGCGCTTCGCCGCCAAGAGCCGATCAGTGGCACGGCCGCAAGGCGCAGGCCGAAGAGCGCCAGGAGCGGGCCGGCGAGCTTCTCCTGCGGCTTGGAGCCGACGAAAAGGAGGGCACAGCCGAAGTACGCCAGCAGGAGTACGCCGGAAAGCTGGCCTCGCCGAACGGCCTCCGCCGCAATCGCGGCTGTGAGCAGGAGAAACACGAGTGACGCCGCCTGGCTGTAGAACGAGTTGAGTGGCGCCACATAGCCAACGTCCGTGAAGACGAACACGAGGAGCGCGGCGACGAGCGCCTGCGTCGGCCACGCCAGGTCCCGGCAGGCCCGGACGAGCCCCGCCAGTGCGAGCAGGAGCAGGGCGGCATGAATTCCACCGAGCAGCCGAAGGTCGAAGAGCGCTGATCGAGAAAACGCGAGGTGCGCGTATCTCGCGGCGAACGCAAGCAGCGTCTCCGACGTGTGGTAGCCGCCCTTGAACCACCCCGGCGCGACGACGGCGTACTTCGTGCGCAGAAACGAAAAGTAGCGTTCGGCCGGAACGTCGGTCGTGTGCTGGAAGCCCGCGTAGCCGATCACGCGCTCGTAGTCGCGGTTGTCGGCGAGGCCGACGACCGGCTGGACGAAGAGCTGGAGGGCGAGAATCAGCGCGGCCGAGGCCACCGCCGCCCACACGATCGCGCGGTTTGCGTTCAATCGAACGCTCACGCCGCGTCGGATTCGATGAGCGCCCGGGCGACGATCGGCGGGATTCCCGACTCGACGCTCGTCGCATAGCCCTGGTGGATCTCGCTCCAGACGGCGCGCCTCCTCGCGCCCGCCGGCCGCCCGGATCATCGCCGCGCCGAGCTCTCCGTGAATCAGGTAGAGGCCGAGGCGCCGCTTCCATCCAGCCGCGGAGGCGGCCCACGCCCGCGCGGTCGCGACGCCGAACACCTTGCTCGCCAGCGTCGCGACCACGCGCTCGGGCAGCGACAGGTTGGATTCGGACTTGCCGACGTCGTGCATCAGCGCCGCGCTCGTCCACCGCGGATCGCCGCGCGTACGCGGTCGAGGTCAGGCGGCGCTCGACCCGTCGCGCCACCTGGATGGCGTGATGCTGGTCGTAGTCCGACTGGCGGATCCAGACGTCGAACTCGGCGGGCGTCAGGAGCGACTGCGCCCACGCCCGGTCGGCCGGATCGCTGCGCGGCCGAACCGCCGCGGCGATCGCGCGACCCGCCAGCTCCAGGAACGTCGCCCGCGGCAGCGCGTTCGGCCCGCCGGACGAGCTCACGCGGAGTGCGCCCGCCTCGATGCGGTCAGCTCGCGGACGTAGTCCTTGCCGAACCGCAGCTGGTCGTGCAGGTGGCTGTACACGAAGCGGCCGGCACGGCCGAGCGTCTCCAGGTTGACAAGCGCGCCAGGGCCTCGCGGACGAGGAGCGCGTCGCGGGCGTAGTCCTTCGCGTAGACCGGGTAGGCGTTGGGGATGAAGTGCTCGCGCGTCTCGAGGACGGTGCGCGGATCCAGCAGATCGAGGGCGGCCAGCTCGCCGACCACCTTCTCCACGAACGCCGCGGCCGGGAGCCGCTCCACCGCGTCGCCCGCAAAGTACGGTGCCTCCACGACGAGCGCGGTTTCGCTCTCCGGCGCCATCGACCGGGAACGGTTCTTCGGCTCGTAGATCCGGCTGATGCAGAAGGCCGGATCGGGAACGTAGATCGACGCATTGGCCGACACGCGCGGCGTCGCGAGGCGCAGGAACAGCAGGCGCACGTGTCGAAAACGCAGGCGGGCAGCGGCTTCGCGCGCTTCTGCGGGCACGGCGTCGCCGAGCAGCCGAACGAGCAGCGGCAGAGGCAGCGTGGAGACGACCCGGTCCCGCGCTTCGATCGTCTGGCCCGCCGCGCCGTGGATCCTCCTCACGATGCCGCCCTCGCAGTCCAGCGCCGCGACGGCAAAGCCCGTGCGGATCGACTCGGCCGGCAGCGTGCCGGCGAGCGCATCGGGGATCCACCCGTAGCCTCCGCGCGGATACAGGAAGCTGCCGTCCACGTGCTCGGTCTTGGCGCCCGGAAAGACGAGCTCGTAGAGCAGCGAGCGCAGCGTCATGCCCTGGAGCCGCCGCGTCGCGATGTCGGGCGACAGCTGGTCGGACGGAAGGCCCCACAGCTTCTCGGAGTAGTTCAGCAGGATCCGGCGCGCGAGCGTCTCGCCGAAGCGGCCGACCGCGAAATCCTCGAAGCTCGACGCTTCCTGCCGGCGCCGCAGGCCCGAGCGCAGCAGATCGCGCCCGATCCGGCCCGCCTCGCGGAAGCCGTAGGCGAACATCACGTTCAAGGGCGTCGGCGGAAAGTCGATGTAGCGCCCGCGGTCCCGGATCGCGCTCGGCGCGTCGACGCGCACGAGGTCGTCGCCCATCAGCGCGAGCAGGTCGCGCGTGATCTCCGGGTCCCTGTCGTGGAAGCGGTGCGCGCCGCTGTCGTAGAGGTGCTCGCCGCAGCGCAGGGTGCGGCACATGCCGCCGAGCTTCGCCGAGGCCTCGAGCAGGGTGAAGGAGAGGCCCGCCCTGTGGGCGTAGAACGCGACGCCCAGGCCTGCCGGCCCGCCGCCCAGGATCACGACTTCCGTCACGCGTTACCCATCCCGTGGCGACGGATCATACGTCGCGGCGCCCGCTCGGGCGACGCGACTCAGGCCAAACGGCGCACGACCCAGGTGGTCATGCACCGCTGGCCCTGGACCACGGTCGTCTTCAACGGGTCCACGAGCGTCCCGCCGAGATCGGCGGTCAGCGCGACCAGACGCGCCTCGTCCACGAGGTAGCGCTCGCTGCCATCGGGCAGCGTGTAGCGCCCGTTCCCGAGCGAAACGAAGCGCCCCTCCATCCCGATCGACGAAGCGAGTCGGCAGAAGAAGAGGCCTCCGGGTTTGACCAGGCGCCACGCGCCAGCGAGCATCGCGGAAAAGTGGGCGTCGTCCCTCGCAAAGTGCAGGACGGCGCTGCTCACGACGGCGTCGGCCGCATGATCCGGAAAGCTGCTCGCCTCGATCGCCTCCGCGCGGAAATTCGACTCGGGCAGCCGCGGCGCGAGGCGAGCCGCCAGCGCGCGCACGCTCCGGATCGCGGCGGGATCGGGGTCCACGGCGCAGACGTCGTAGCCCTGCTGCAGCAGAAAGACGAGGTTGCGCCCCCCGCCGCACCCGGCGTCGAAGACGCGCATCCCGGGCGCGATGCGGCCGCGCAGGATCTGGTCGAAGAGGTAAATGTCGATCTGGCCGAAGAGAGCGTCGAGGTCGAGCATCGCCTTTGCGGGCCGAGCTTATCGGTTCCGGAGGCCCGCCCCGCGGGCCTTTCCGGGCCACCCGGCGCCGCCCCCGCATGCTAACGGACTGATAAACTGAAGCATTCTGTGATGCCTTCCCAAGGGGACCGCGCACCCCGCGCCAAAACCGTTTCTCGAGCCATCCTGCTGGTGGCCGGCATCGCCCTCGGCGTCTTCCTCGTCTGGAAAACGGGCTGGGCGGCGGTCGAGGCGAACCTGGCCTCGATCGGCTGGTGGTTCGTCGGCCTGACCGCCCTCTACCTGCTGGCCGAGATCGCGTTCGTCCTGGGATGGCGGGCCGTGATGGACCCGCGGCCGCCGTTGTCGAGCCTTCCGGCCCTTCTGCGCATCTACCTGGCCGGCAACACGCTGAACTACCTCGCGCCCGGCAGCGTCGCGGGAGAGCCCGTGCGCGCCAGCATGCTGCGCGAGCGCCTCGGGACCTCGAGCGCGATCGCCTCGGTGGCGATCTTCAAGCACGCGCACATGCTTTCGCAGGCGTTCTTCGTCGCTTCCGGCCTCTTCGTCGCGGTCATCTACTTCGACCTGCCCGCGGCGGTGCAGTGGACGGCGCTGACGAGCGTCGTCGTGCTGTGCGCGCTCGTCGTCCTCGTGACGTGGGCGCTCCAGAAGGGAACGTTCGCGCCGATTCTCGCCTTCCTCTCTCGCTTCAAGCTGCTCGCGCGGCGGCTCGAGCGCCACCGGGAGGGGGCCCTCCAGCTCGACGATCGGATCAAGCACTTCTATGTCAACCGGCGACCGCACTTCTTTGCGGCGGCGGCCTGGTGCCTGCTCGGCTGGTGCGGCGGGCTGCTCGAGACGTACATCGTCCTGCGCCTGCTCGCTCCGGGCCGCGGGTGGGAAACCGCCTGCGCCGTCGAGTCCCTCGCGATGCTTCTGAACAACATGTTCCTCTTCGTTCCGGGCCGCGCGGGCACGGCGGAGGGCGTCCGCACGGGCGTCTTCGTCCTGCTGGGATTGCCGGCCTCGACCGGCGTGGCTTACGGGCTCGTGCGGCGCGCGCGCGAGCTGATGTGGGTGCTGCCGGGCCTCGCGCTGATCGGGCACCGGCCGGCGGCCTTCGCGCCGCGCGAGACGGTCGCCGTTGCGCCGGCCCTCGCCGCTTCCGAGCAGCCCCGATGACCCGCGCCCTGCTCTTCGACTTCGGCGGAACGCTCGACGCGGAGGGCGTGCCGTGGAAGGAGCGCTTCTACCGGTTGTCCCGGGAGGAAGGCCTCGACGTGCCGGAGACCGAGTTCGATCCCGCCTTCTATGGCGCGACGGACACGCTCGAAGGCACGATTCCCCGCGACGCCGGGCTTCGCGACACCGTCGAGCGCGTCGCCGACGGGCTCGCCGCGCGGCTGCGGCGCGAGCCGGCGCTCCTGCGCAGGATCGGGGGACGCTTCCTCGACGACGCCATGCGCCAGCTCGGCGCGAGCGCGGCGCTCCTGTCCCGCCTGCGCGAGCGCTACCGGATCGGGGTCGTGTCCAACTTTTACGGCAACCTCCAGGCCGTCCTCGACGAGACGGGTCTTTCTCCCTCGGTCGGGGTGGCCGTCGACTCGACGGTCCTCGGCTGCAAGAAGCCGGACCCGCGGATCTTCCAGGCGGCGCTGGACGTTCTCGAGGCCTCGCCGGCCGAGTCGGTCTTCATCGGCGATTCGTTCCGGCGGGACATGGCCGGAGCGCGGGCCATGGGTATGCGGCACGTCTGGTTGCGCCCCGACAGCTCCGCCGGAACCGGAGATCCCTGCTGCCCGGATGATCTCGTGATCGCGCGCCTGGGTCAGCTGCCGGAGCTCGCCCTGTGAAACGCGCATCCGACGCGCCGCCCTGCCGCGGCGTCTTCCGGGAGGTCGAGCACTCGCCCGGCCGGAAGGCCGACGACGCCGCGATCCTGGAAGCCGCGGGCCAGCGCCTGGCGCACGCGGGATTCTCCGTCGCCTACCTCGAGCCCGGCGCGCTGGCCGCGCACGAGGGCGCACTGCCCTCGCTCGCCTTCGCGATGTGCGAAGGACAGGGAGCCCTCGAGAGCCTGCGCGTGTGGGAGAGCCGCGGCGTCTCCGTCGTCAACAGCCCGATCTCGATCGTCAACACGCACCGGGAACGGACGATCGCCCTGCTCGAAGGCCGGGGCATCCCGATGCCCGAGAGCCAGCTTCTGGACTGCCGGCATCCGCTTCCGCATGCCTCGAAGGACGACGGGCTCTTCGCGGCGTGCTGGGTCAAGCAGGCGACCGAGCACAAGACGCGCGAGGGCGACGTGATCTTCGCGACCGACCGGGCGTCGGTCGAGGCCGCGCTCGATCGGCTCCGGGGCCGGGGGCTGCCGAGCGCCGTCGTCCAGAAACACGTCGAGGGCGACCTCGTGAAGTTCTACGGCGTCAGCGACGCTGCGACGGCGGCCGCGGCGTGGTTCCGGTGGTTCTACCCGAAGGAGCATCCGGCCGCGGGACACGCGTTCGACGCGCGCGCGCTCGGCGACATCGCGTACCGCGCGGCGCGGGCCCTCGAGCTCGACGTCTGGGGAGGCGACGCGATCGTCACGCCCGACGGGGGCATCTTCGTCATCGACCTGAACGCATGGCCGAGCTTCGCGTTGTTTCGCGAGGAAGCGGCGGACCACATCGCCGCCCATCTGGCGACGCGGCTGCGCCGGCTGGCGCAGGTGGCCGTATGACGGCGCTCCAGACTGCCGCGTCGACCCTCGTCCTGGCGGACTGCGGGAACGCGCCGCCCGGCTCGACGACGCCCGGGACGGTCCTGCTCGGACTGCCGCTCGCGCGCCGCACGGTCCTTGCCGCGCGCCGCGCCGGCTTCGATCGCGTGTACGTGCTGGGCGGCGAGAACGCCGCGATCGCGCAGGTCCTCGAAGGGACCGGCGCTCTGGCATTTCCGCGCGAGGCGCCCGACGCGGCGCTGCCGCCGGGCCGGATCGTGCTGCTGCCGGCGCGCGTCGTCGCCGGCACGCGATGGCTCGCCAGCCTTCGCGAGAATCCCGTGCAGCCCGGCCGGCTCCACGCAATCGGTGGCGGGGCGGTCGTGCAGACCGACGAGCCGGCGCCGCTGGCTCGGGTGCTCGCGCGCGCGACGAGCCTTCCGTCCGTCCTGTCTGAATGGGGCGCCGTGCTGCCCGCGGGGCTGCCCGTCGAAGGCGTGGCGGCGCCGCTCGAGGTGACCGACGCGTCACAGATCCCGGCCGCCGAGAACCTCCTGCTCCAGGGCCTCGTCAAAAAGGAAGACGGCATTCTCACGCGGCTCATCAGCCGGAAAATCTCGCTCGCCGTGACCCGGCGGATCGCCGCGACGCGCATCACCCCCAACGTCATGACGCTTCTGACGGCGTCGCTCGGCCTCGCGGCGGCCTGGTCGTTCGCGTCTCCCGCGCTCGGCCGGCAGATCGCGGGAGGAATGCTGTTCCTCCTGCATTCGATCCTGGACGGCTGCGACGGCGAGCTCGCGCGGTTGAAGTTCCAGGAATCGCGCCGCGGCGGCACGCTCGACTTCTGGGGCGACAACATCGTGCACGTCGCGGTCTTCTCGGCCTTCGCGATCGCCTGGAGCGACGCGAGCGGGGAATCCTGGCCGCTGCTGCTCGGCGCGCTCGCCGTCACCGGAACGATTCTCGGCGCGGGGTTCGTCTACACGTACGCGATGCGGCCCCGCCAGGCGGCCGCCGGGCCCCTGCTGACGACGGTCTCGCCCACGCGGCGGTCGCGGCTGACCGGAATCCTGGATGCGGTGGCGCGGCGCGACTTCATCTACCTGGTGGCCGTCCTCTCGCTCTTCGGGAAGGGGTACTGGTTCCTCGCGGCGGCGGCCGTGGGAACCCCCGCGTTCTTCCTGGCGCTCGTCGTCATGGCGCTGGTGAGCCGGTTCGGCGGCCCCGCCGCGGCGACCCGGGCGCCATCGGGGGAATCCGCCGCCTAGCTCCCCCGTTCCCGAAACCCGGGTCTAGACCCAGACCACGCCGACCGTCATGGGCGCTCCGCCTTGCGTCAGAGCGAAGAAGACCGAGGCTTCGTGCTCCGTCTCGCAGGCGCTGCAGCTGACGTCCACGATCTTGCCGGCTTCGACGTCGGCCGGGACGCTCGACGTGTTGCGCCGCTGGCAGTCGGGGCAGGTCCAGTTCATCTCGGGACTCTGGTTCATGGGTGTCCTCCGAGGCTAACCAGACCAATCGGCCGTGGGGCCGTCATGAACCCCGTGAAACGGGTGTGTAAAGTCTTGGGGGGGCGCAACCTCCTCGAATTGGCGTCCGCGGCCGCTTTTGTGAAAGAGTTGGCTCAATGTCGCAACCCCCTATGGCCTCCGAGCCGGCCCTCGGCTTCTCCGTTTCGAACCTGCCCGAGCCGCATCGCAGCCGCACCCGCAGCATCCTGCGCGAGCATCCCGAGGTCCGGCAGTACATCGGCAAGACCCCGGCCACATTTCTGATCATGCTGGCGGCGGTCGCCCTCCAGATCGGACTGGCGGTCGCCCTGCGCGAGAGCTCGTGGTGGCTGATCGTGCCCACGGCGGCTCTGGTCGGCGCGTTCACGAACCACGCGCTGTGGGTCGTCATCCACGAGGCCACGCACAACCTGATCTTCAAGACCCCGGGCGCGAATACGCTCGCGGGGATCATCGCGAACCTGCCCCACGGCCTGCCGAGCTCGGTGTTCTTCCAGCGCTACCACCTGAAGCACCACGCGTTCCAGGGCGTCTACGAGCTGGACGCCGACATTCCGAACCGCTGGGAGGCCCGCCTGGTCGGGACCTCGCCCTGGCGCAAGGCGATCTGGCTGCTGCTCTTCCCGCTCGTGCAGAGCCTGCGGCCGCCGCGCCTGCGCGAGATCCGGCCGATCGACCGCTGGGTCGTGCTGAACCTCGTCGTCCAGGTCGGCTTCGACGTGGCCGTGTGGTTCGTCCTCGGCCCGAAGGCGTTTGCCTATCTCTTCATCTCGTTCTTCTTCAGCGTGGGACTCCATCCCCTCGGCGCGCGCTGGATCCAGGAGCACTACCTGCTCTTCCAGGGCCAGGAGACCAACAGCTACTACGGCTGGCTGAACCGGCTCGCCCTGAACGTCGGGTACCACAACGAGCACCACGACTTTCCTTCGATCCCGTGGAACCGCCTGCCCGACTATCAAGCGCACGGCGCCCGGAGGCCTACGAATCGCTGGGCAGCCACGCCTCCTGGTCGCGGCTGCTGTGGCAGTTCCTCTTCGACCGGCGCGTCTCGCTCTTTGCGCGGCAGGTGCGCCAGGAGCGCGGCGGCGTCGCGCTCGACGCGGAGGCGACGCCCGACCTCGACATGATCCAGGGGGCCGAGCGCGAAAGCGCCGGCCCGATCGTCGCGGGCGCGTCGGCCGCGGCGGCCGCCCCCTAGGGCTCCGCCGCGACGCTGCAGGCCGGCTCGGCGCCCAGGATCGTCTTCGACAGATCGCCTCGCAGGGCGAGCAGCTTCATCCGGTCCTCGAGCGCCCGGAGGCTCGTCGTCGCGGCCTCCTCCTCGGCGTCGGCCAGGGCCAGGCGCCGCGCGTCGAGCTCGCCCGCCTCCGCGCGCCCCTCCGTCAGGAGCAGCTCGGCAGCCGCGACATCCTGCTCGGCGATGCCGCGCGCGCGCCGCGCGAGGCTCGACTCCGCCTCCGATTTCGCAACGGCCGCTTCCGCGCGGCGCACGGCCATCTCGAGGTCCGACTCGCGCACGCGAAGCTCCGCCTCGGCGCGCGTCACGCTCGCCTTGGCCTTGGCCTCCGTGTCGTCGAGCAGCCCGCCGGCCCAGACGGGAACCCGGATCGACACGCCGACGCTGAAGTTGTTCTCGTTGAAGCTGTTGTAGTACTTGGAGTAGTACTCCGGCAGGCGCTGATACTGCGCGGACGCCGCGATCACGGGCCATCGCTTGGACGAGATCTGGGCCGAGCGGCCGAGCAGCTCGATCTGGCGGCCGAGCGCCTTCAACTGCGGGTCCGCCGCGCGCGCCGCGGCCAGGTTCTCGGCCGAATCCACCTCCGCCAGCGCCGCGTCGCTTTCGCTCGAGAGACGCAGGGGCGCGCTCGCGGGCCATCCGATCAGACGCTTCAGATCGACGCCATCGAGGTCGCGGTCGGACTCGGCGTTCAGGAGCTTCTGCTTGGCTCGCGCAGCGGCGAGCTTCGCGCGATCGACGTCGATCCCGGTCATGCGCCCTTCGCCGAAGAGCGCAATTGCCCGGTCCCGAGCCGCCTCGGCCGCCGCGAGCCCGCGGCTGGCGGCATCCGCCCGCCGCTCGTCGGTCCAGGCCTTCGCGTAGGCCGTGGCGGTCGTCCGCACCGTGTCCGCGCAGCCGTTTTCGACGGCCCCCTCGAAATCGGCCGCGCTCGCCTGCGCCTGGAGGGCCTCGGTCTTGCGCCACGGGTCGTAGATCGTCTGGCGCACCTCGATCGAGGCGTACGCCGGCACGCTCCCCGCCACCGACACGGGCAGGCCCGACGAGTATCCCGGCGTCGTCGAGACCCAGACCGAGGGATGGAGGGCGTCCCGCGAGATGTGCGCCTGGGCCAGCGCCTCGTCCCGCGACGCCCGTGTCGCTGCGAGCTGCGGGGCCTGCGCGAGGGCAAGCTCCACGGCGTGCCGCAGCGTCAGGGCATCGGCCGGAGGGGCCTGCTGCCCCGCGAGCGGCGCAGCGGCCGTCCAGGCCGCGGTGAGGGACAGAAGGTACGGCGCGAGACGGTACGAGAGACGACGACGATCATTCATGGTGGAGTGCCTCCGAAGGATTCAAGACTCGACGCGCGATAGGCCGGCACGGCGCCGAACACCACCGCCACCCCGCACGAAAAGACGAATGCGATCGCGGCCGACCACAGCGACACCTGGATGTCCACGCCGCGCACGAAGAGCCGGGCGATCATGGGAAGACCGAGGCCGATCAGCACGCCGATCGTCGCGCCCACGGCGCCGAGCGCGAGCGCCTCGAAGAGAAACTGTCCGAGGATGTCCCGGCGCCGGGCCCCCACCGACATGCGCACGCCGATCTCGCGCGTGCGCTGCTCGACCGAGGCGAGCAGGATGTTCATGATCCCGACGCCGCCGACGACGACCGACACGGCCGCCGCGAGGATGAAGACGACGATCAGCGCGACCGAGATCGCCCGCGCCAGGCGCACGACCGACGTCATGCTCTCGACCTCGTAGACCGAGCCCGGGCGGTGGCGGTCGCGCAGGATCTCCTTGACGGTCGTCACCGCGGCCGGCAGCTCCGAGAACTCCCGCGCCTCGGCGAAGAGCGTCTTCACCTGGTGGGTCGGCGTGAAGTACCAGGCCACGGAGAGCGGAATCAGGATCGTCTCCGGGACCACCTCGCCGCGGCCGAGCGTGTCCACGGGCTCGTCGAACTCGCCGACGACCTGGAAGGTCGTGCCGAGCGTGCGGATCGTCTTGTCCGGCGAGTCGTCGTTGGCGAAGAGCTGGTCGTACAGGTCCCGGTTGACGATGCAGACGCGCGCGCGCTCGCGCAGATCGTCCTCGTCGAAGAACCGGCCGCGCAGGATGCGCATGTTCTTGCGCACCTGCCCGTAGTTCGCCATGACGCCCAGGACGGTCAGCGTCTTGGCCTGCGACTGGACCGTGATGGTGCCGCGCAGCGTCAGGATCGCGGTGGCGCCGGAGAAGAGGTCGCCGCGCGCGCCGATCGCCTTCACGTCCGTCTCGGTCATGAAGTCGTCCGAGATGCGCGACACGCCGGAGGTGATCGTCCCGCGGTAGTTCGCCCACACCAGGTGGGAGCCGACGCCCTCGATCTGGCGCAGGACGTAGCCGCGGCCCGTCAGCCCGAGCGTCACGACGAGGATGATCGAGGCCGTCCCGACGACGAGCCCGGCCAGCGTGAGCGAGGTCTGGACCGGGTGCTTGCGGAACCGGTCCACGGCCATGCCGAAGACTTCGCGGTTGAACATGGCGGGCGGCCTGCCGGGCCTTCAGCCTTTCGCGCTGGAGGCGCGGACGCGCAGGCCGTCGGAAAGGGCCGTTGCGCCCGGCAGGATCACGACGTCCTTCTCGGTCAGGCCGGAAGCCACCTCGACCTCGGTCAGGCCGACCAGGCCCACCGTCACCTCGCGGCGGCGCGCGCGGCCCCCGTCGAGCACGTAGACGTAGCGCTTCTCGCCGTCCCGAAAGACGCTGGCGCGCGGCGCCACGAGCGCGCCTTTCTTCTCGCCCGTCACGATCTGCACGTCGACCGCGGCGTTGGACGGGAGCTTCGACTTCGGGTCGGCCACTTCCCCGAGCACCTCGCCGACCTCGCGGCCGCCGACTTCGCGCAGCCCGGGGTCCACGAACGTGACCTTGCCGTCCCAGCGCTCGCCCGCCAGACCGTCGAACGTCACGACGAGCCGCTGTCCGGGCGCCGTTTGCGGCAGGTCCGGCTGGTCCACGCGCGCCCGAAGGCGGCGGCGGGCCGGATCGATCACGTTGGCGACGACCTGGCCCGCGACGACGGCTTCGCCCGAGCGCCGCGGCAGCCCGTACACGATGCCGTCGGCGGGCGCGCGCACGGTCAGCGACGCGACGCGCCGCTCGAGGTCCGCGGCCGAGCGATGGGCGAGCTCCACGCGCGACGAGCCCTCCTTCGCCCCCTCCAGCGCCTCGAGGTGGGCCCGGGCGGCGCGGGCGCGGTCCCGCGCCTCGCGAGAGCGCGGCCTCGTCCTGCTCGTACGTCATCTTCGTGATCGCGCCGCCCGCGAGCAGCCGGCCGTCCGCCTCGAAGACCTTCGCGGCCTGCTTCTCCTTGCGCTCGAGCTCGCTGACGTCGGCCGTGGCGGTGGCCCGCTCGGACTCGAGCCGGAGCGCCTCGGACTGCGCGTCGAGCGCCTTGCGCGAAAGCTCGGTGTTCTCGAGCCGGACCAGCGCCTCGCCCGTGCGGACGCGGGCGCCGCTCTGGACGAAAATCTCCGCGACGGTGGCCGGATCGCCCGCGCGCAGCTCGCCGCCCGGCGGCGGCTCGAGGGTCCCGTCGCACTGCACCGGCACCACGAGATCGCCGCGGCGCACGGAGGAGATCTGGACCGAGGGGCCCTTGGGGCGCGAGAAGGCGGCAAAGACGCCGGCGAGCGCGACCAGGACGAGGATGGCCAGGATCCAGCGCCAGGCGGGTCGGGTTTCCTGGCCCTCCTGCTCCGTTGACGAGCTCATCGGGCCATTCTATCGGGGCGGGACGGCCCGGGGGATCGGCCGCGCGGGCTGGCAGCAGGGTTTGGCCTCGCGCGCGGGCGACTCGACGACCACCGCGGCCGCCTTCTGGCGCGCGGCGGCGCCGGACGGGCCCCGTCACGGTCAGCCGGACGTCGAAGCTTCCGGCGCCGTTGTACTCGTGGGAAGGATTGCGCTCGTCGCTGACCGCGCCGTCACCGAACTCCCAGTGCCACGCCGTGGCGCCCGGGACGTCGGAGGCGTCGTGGAACTGCGACCGTGACGGGCGCGACGCCCGTGGCGGCGTCCACGGAGAAGTCCGCGATCCCGACGTAGCGGATCCGGAACACGTTGGCTCCCGCGTCGATCGGCGTCGCCGCTCCGAAGTCCTTGTAGAGGTCCGCGAAATAGAGGCCGTCCGGCCCGGCCGCGAGCGCGGTCGCCGTCGCGTGTCCGGCGCCGACGTACTCGATCAGCGGGATGGGGCCGCTGACGAGGCGCGCCCTGCGCATCGAGGACGAATTCACTGATCCGCTTTCCCAGTCCCTGCGGCCCCGGCGCGTACGTCGGTCCGGACTCCGTCACGTAGGCGTGGTCCTGGCGGTCCGCGGGAAACGCGCTTCCCCCGAACGTCGTCGGCTGGACGAACGCGATGTTGACCGGCGCCATCGCGATCGGCCAGTTGTAGGCCGCGAAATTCTTCATGCTCGCGTCGGTGCCGTCCCAGAGGTAGTTGCGGCCGGCGACGACCTTGGCCAGCCGGTCGACGCTCGGCCCGTTCTCCACTTCCCACTGCGCGCCGTCCGCGGCGCGCCACGCTCCGCCGAAGGGATTGCGCAGGCCCAGCGCGTAGATCAGGTCCGTCGCGGTCAGGCCGTCGGCCGCGTCGTAGAACGGGTTGTCCGTCGGCGCCGTGCCGTTGAAGTTCGACGCGCAGGATCTTGCCCCGCACCGAATTCATGTCGAGCGCGGGCGTCGTGAAGAGCCCGTCGCCGATGTGCACGTACAGCTTGCCGTCGGGACCGAAGGAGACGTTGGAGATCTGGTGCGACGCGCCGAGGGGCTCGGTCGGAAAATCGAGCACCGTCGTCTGGCTCGAGGCCGTGCGGCCGCCGTCGGTGCTGTGGAGCCGGATGACCCGGGGAAAGTGCGAGTCCGTCACGGGAGGGACCGCCTCGACGGCCGCGACGAACACGTCGCCGGAAACCGGCTCGACGGCGATGCCCGTCAGGCCCTTTTCGCCCGAGCCCGGAAAGCCGCCGATCGGATCGAAGTTGAGCAGGCCGGTCGCATAGTCCGAAACCGCGCCGCTGCGGGTGACCATGCGGACCTTTCCGTAGAGCTCGGTCACGTAGAAGTAGGGATCGTCCGGGCCCGGGCCGGGATTCGGGAGGAACGCGATGTTGACCGGCAGCTGGAACCCGGTCGCGACCGGCTCGATCACGAAGCCGGGCTGCTTGACCGCCCACGGGATCGGCGCGGCGGTGAGCGCGTCTCCGAACGTGGCGGGAGGCGGTTCGGCGGGATTCGTGGCGTCGGCGGCAAACGCCTCGCCCGCCTCGGAGATCCAGAACGCCACGCCCTGTCCGCTCGAAAGGGTGATCGGCGGCAGATAGATCCGGCGGTCGATCCCGCTTCCGTCCGTGAACGCGATTCGCGAGGCCGGAAGATCGAGCGGCGCGACGCCGGCCTCGCACACCACGCGGACCGCGCCGTGCGCCGAGAGCGCCGGCGGATTCACGAGGGGCTCCTCGGCGCTGCCCGGACCGTGGAACTCGAGCAGCGAGCCCGTGCCCGGAAGCTCGAGGCGCAGCGCGACGCCGGCCGGCAGGGTCAGGTCTCGATCCGCCGCGTCCTGCCAGCGCGGCTCGGGCACGCGCGAGACGTCGGAGAGGACGAGCGGCTCGATCACCGAGGCCGAGCCCGTGCGGAAGGAGCGGATCGACCAGGGGCTCCAGGGATCGGCGGGAGGCAGGGCGCCGTCCTTGAACCGCACGTGCAGCGTGTAGGACGAGTCCGGGTCGAGCTGGTGATGGCCGGCCAGCGCGCCGACGAAGGTCCCGTCGCCCAGGTGAATGTGGACGGCGAGGGCGCCCGTCACGCACGACGCGCTCCAGACGGCCGAGCCCGTCGAGGCCTGGATCTCCCAGTCGCTGCAGACGTGGACCGCGCCGGAAGGACCGACGAAGGGCCCGGCGACCATGTGCACGTCGTAGGGGCTGATGACCTGGCCGTCGAACTCGGGCTCCGTCACGGCCGGAGCGGCGGGACCGGCAGCCCTGCGCGGCGGCCGACGCGGCGACGAGAATCAGAAGGGACAGAAGCCCGAGCAGGCGCCGGAGCCTCAAGGTTTCGCGCCCTCGGCCCGGCGCAGGACCCGGCCGGGCTTTGCGCCCGTGGGCTTGCCGGCCGACCAGACCGCCTCGCCGTTGACGACGACGAGCTCGATGCCTTCGGAGAGCTTGCGCGGCTCCTCGAAGGTCGACCGGTCGATGACGGTCTCGGGGTTGAAGAGCACGAGGTCGGCCTTCATTCCCGGCGCGATCCGCCCGCGGTCCTTCAGGCTCATGCGCGAGGCCGGCAGCGAGGTCATCTTGCGCACCGCTTCCTCGAGCGTGAAGAGGTGCTTCTCGCGCACGAAGCGGCCGAGCACGCGGGGAAACGTCCCGGCGCCGCGCGGGTGGTCGGCGCCGATGCCCCCGTCGGAGGCGACCATCACCCACGGCTGGCGGTAGAAGATGTCGACGTCCTCGGTCTTCATCGAGTGCCCGATGACGTCCGCGCTGCCGTCCTTGACGATCTTCGCGAACAGGTCGGCCGTCGAGATCCCTTCGGCTTTCGCGATCTCGGCGAGGTTCCTGCCGGCGTACGTCGGGTGGGCCTTGCACGCCGTGATCGTCACCCGGTCCGCGCCGCCGACGTCGGCGAGCGCGCGGTCGACGCTCTTCGCGTCGAAGTACTGCTTGTTCGGGACCAGGACCTCGATGTTCGAGTGCCAGGCCTCGTAGGGATAGCAGTCGGCCGTGACGTCCTGCCCCTTCGCGCGCGCCGCGTCGATCAGGGCGACGGCCTTTTTCGCCTGGCCCCAGACGCCGACGGTGGCGAGCTTGATGTGGGAGATGTCGAGCGGCAGTCCGCCCTGCTTCGAGATGGCGAGCGCCTCGTCCATCGCCTCGAAGCTCTTGTCCGCCTCGTCGCGGCTGTGCGTCATGTAGAAGCCGCCGTACTGCGCCGCGGCCTTCGAGAGCGCGATGAGCTCTTCGGTCGCAGAGTAGCTGGCGACGTCGTACTCGAGGCCCGAGGAAAGGCCCATGGCGCCTTCCTTCATCCCCTGGGCCACGAGCTCGGCCATCTTCGCGGTTTCCGCGGGCGTGGACTTGCGCTTGAAGTCCTCGCCCATCACGAGGCTGCGGACCGTCGCGTGGCCGACCATCGTCATCACGTTGACCGTGGCCGGCGCCTTGTCGCGCTCGTCGAGGTACGCGGCGATCGGCCAGGGCGAATCGCCGTCGGGCCCGAGGACCAGGGTCGTGATGCCCTGCGAGATCTGGGTCTCGGCCAGCGGGTCGGTGGCCAGCCCCTCGGTCGAGTGGTTGTGGACGTCGATGAACCCGGGCGCGAGAACGAGCTTTTCGCCCCGGATCACGCGCTCGCCGTCTTTGGGCGTGAGCTTGCCGACCTCGGCGATCCGGTCGCCCTGGACGCGCACGTCCTCGGTCGACGAGCGGCGCCCCGGTTCCGTCGGCCACCCGGGCCCCCGCGATGAGGAAGGATTGCGGCTCCGGCGGGGGGGCCGCGGCCAGGAGTGTCAGACCCGCAAGACCAACGAGGCTACGCCAAAACTTCATCTCGCCATTCTGTCATCGGACCCCCGGAAAGCCGAAACGGCCGCTACAGCCCCTGCCGCTTCATGTCGGCCAGCACGCCGCGCACCTCGGCGATGTCCTTGCCGTACTGCCTGGGCGGCGCCGTCGCGACGAACCGCTCGAGGTACGTGCGCGCCTTCTTCCAGTCGCCGAGCTGACCGGCCACGCGCCCGATGTTGTAGAGCGCGTCGTACTGCTCGGGATTGATCTCGAGGCAGCGCTCCCAGGCCGTGACGGCGCTCTTCGGATCGTTCAGACGCAGGCGCGCGACCCCCAGCGCGTTCCACGCCCGGGCGTGGCGCTTGCCGAGCTTGATCGCGGCCTCGAGATTCTGCCGCGCCTCCTCCACCCGGTCGAGTTTCAAGAGGGCCATGCCCGTGTTCTGGTAGGCGCCGGCGTTGGAAGGATCGATCTCCAGAATCCTCGCAAAGACAGGCAGCGCCTCCGCCGGCCTCCCCGAGTCGGCCAGGGCGACGCCGAGCGCGTTCAGCGTTTCGGGTTCGTCGCTCTGCCCGTACGGCACGAGAACGGCGACCGCTTCCCGCGGGCGGCCCGTCTCGGACAGGAGCATGGCCCGCTGCCGATCCACGCTCTCACCGCCCGCACCGCTCTTCGCCGCCAGCTCGAGCGCCCGCAGGACCCCGTCCAGGTCTCCCTTGCACCGGAGCACCATGGCCAGGTGCATGTAGCCGAGCCGCATCTTCGGGTTCTCGGCCACGACCCGACGAGCGATCGGAAGCGCTTCGTCGCATCGCGACTCCTCCTTGAGCTCCATGATTTCGTGGAGCTTCTGATCGACGCCGATGAGCGTCTTCGGATCGTCGGCCGGGCCGTAGCTCGCCTTCCTTTCCCCCTCTCCCGTGAGGTAGCCGAGGCTCTTCAACTTCGCGGCCTCCTCCGCGCCGACCGTCCCCCGTTCGTGCGGAGCCTCGGGCAGCTCGAGCACGCGCTTGCGCAGGCGCCGCAGCGCGTCGGGCGTCTCGGGAACCAGGTTTTTCACCTCGGCCGGATCCTGGGGAAGGTCGTAGAGCTCCGGGATCGGCAGATCGATGTACTTGTTGCCCCCGACCATGAGGCCGCGCAGGGGAGCCCATCCGCGATTGAATGCCGCGGACAGCGCCTCGAAGTACGTGCCCTCGGGCGCCTCCCCGCGGTCCTTCGCCAGCAGCGACTGACCGGACAGCTCCGCCGCCTTTCCCATACCCAAGCGCATCGAGAATCGTCGGCAGGATGTCGATGTGGCGCGCCGGTACGGAATCCCGCCCCGGCGGGATCAATCCCGGGCACCACGCGAAGAGCGGGACGTGCAGCGTCGCCTCGTAGCAGAAGAGGCCGTGCGTGAGCTCGCCGTGGTCGCCGCGCGCCTCGCCATGGTCGGCCGTCACGATGACGAGCGGAGGCGGGTCGACGTGGCGCACGGCTTCGAGCAGCGGGGCCAGGGCGCTGTCCGTATAGGCCACCTCGCCCAGGTAGAAGTCTCCGGGAAAGCGATCCTTGAACGCTTTCGGCGGCTCGTAGGGAGCGTGCGGATCGTAGAGGTGCACCCACATCAGGCGCGGCTTGCCCTGCGCACCGCGGTACCACTCGAGGGCGGCCGCGACGACGTCCTCCGCGTGCGCCTGCTGGATGTCGAATTCGAATTGCTCGTCCAGGTGGCGATAGAGCTCGTTGTAGACGTCGAAGTCGTGCGCGAGGCCGTAGCGGGAATCGAGCACGTACGCGCCGACGAACGCGCCCGTGGCGTAGCCCCGCGCCTTCAACCGCGAGGCGACCGTCGGAACCTTCGGCGAAAGCCGGAACCCGGCGTTCTCCCGCACACCGTGCTGGTACGGAAGCATCCCGGTGAGGATGTTGGTGTGGGAGGGCAGCGTGATGACGTTGTGGGAGTGCGCCTGCGTGAAGACGCGGCCCTCGGCGGCGAAGCGGTCCAGGTTCGGCGTCGTTCCGGCAGGGTTGCCGTCGAACCCGACGGCATCGGCTCGCAGCGTGTCGATCGTGACGAGGATGACGTCCCGCTCGGGACGGGCGGCCGCCGCCCCGGCGGGCTCCCGCCGGCAGGCGCCGATTCGCCCCGGCCAGGGCGGCGAGGGCCAGGGCGACGGCGAGGGCCAGGCCGCGTTTTCGAGTCGGTTTCACCGCCGCCAGAAAGAAAAAAGCCCGCCCGGAATTCCCGGGCGGGCCTGGAATCGCCGCTGGGCCCGACTAGAAGTTGACCGAGATGCCGAGCCGCACGATGCGGGGGCTCTGCACCTCGATGATCTGGTTGAAGAAGTCGTTTTGCGTGAATTCTCCGGTCGACGCCCGATAGTCGCCCGTTCTCTGGTAGCGCTGGAGGACGGTATTGGCGTTGGCGACGTTGAAGAGCTCGGCGGCCGGGGTCACGGCGACCCCGCCGATCTGGAACGTCTTGGCCAGGCGGAAGTCGAGCTCGTAGACGTTGTCGAGGCGGTAGGTATCCACCTGGGCGATTTGCGTGAGGTAGCGGTGGCTGATCCCGGCCGCATCGGTCGCCCGGGTGCGGACGTAGTAGGGATTCGGGAAGCCCTCGCGGCCGAAGAAGTTGACGCCGAAGTCGATGCCCCACGGGCCCTGGTAGAGCGCGTTGACGTTGAACTGCCAGCTCGCGTTCAGGAAGACCGAATCCTTGGACGAAAAGCCGGTCGCGGTGCACGAGGTCTGGGGCACCGAGCCGCAGTTCGTGCCGCCCCACAGGTTGTTGGGATCCTGGATCGAGGAGACGTTCAGGTTCTGCTTGAAGCTGTTCCAGCCGAAATTGCCGCGGAACAGCCAGTGATTCGACAGGCGTTTCACGAGCGAGAAGTCGACGCCGTAGTACTTCTGGGTGGCCCCGGGTCGGTCGGAAATCGTGACGCCGGACGGTTCCTGGTCGAGCGTCAGGCTGTAGAACGGCTCATCGAAAGCGATGGAAAACGGGTTGTACGGATTGTCGTAATTCGCACGGCACGGGCCGACGGTTCCCTGCGCATCGGTGCACTGGGTCCGCCCCGCGAGCTCCCAGGTACCGATGTTCGAGCCCGACGGCAGGTTCTGAAGGAGGTTGTTCGTGTTGCGGTAGCTGAACGTCGCCGACACCGCGAAATCTTCCGTGAACTGCTGGTCGACGCCGAAGGTGAACTCGCTCGTCTTCGGGACCTTGAGGTTCGGAGCAATGCTGTTCGGGATGTTCGGCAGAGTGGCCGGGATCGATGTCGTTGTAGAAGGCGTAGACCCCGTAGTCGAAGAGGATCTCGTTGGGCTGCACGGTATGGTCGTGGTTGGCGTCGTTCCAGTAGTAGTAGTAGCCGTTCGAGATCGGCACGCCGCTCGCGTAGTAGCCGATGAAGCCGAGCTGGTCGGCGAACTGGGCGTAGGACGCTCGCGAGGAGCGTCGTCTTCTTCTCGCCCAGCGCATAGGTCGCCGAGACGCGCGGCTGCCAGTTCGTGACGTTGAACTGCCAGTCGTCGGCGCCATGGTATTGCACCGTCGGCAGCAGGTCCGGGAACATGGTGTTGCCGAAGGCGGTGCCCGGGAGATTCTTCGCCTTCTGCTGGTCGTAACGCACGCCCAGCTGGACGGTGAGATTGCCCGTCGTGATCGTGTCGGCGAGCGTTCCGCTCAGGAACTCGTTCTTGAAGACCGGGCGCACGCCGCGGGAGATCAGGGCCGTGTTGGACGAGGAGTTCGAGTACTCGAAGCCGTTGTTCTGATCCCCCGGATTGCCCGTGGCCGAGTCGGCGATCTGCGTGCGGTAGTTGAAGCTGAACTTCACCTCGTGGTTGAGCGATCCGGTGTTGAAGAACTTGGAGACCTGGATGTTGGCCTGCTTCTGCGGGTCCTTGGCAAAGTAGTAGAGGTAGTTGTTGTGGTACGAGTCGTCGTAGTACTGGATGTCCTTCGACGAATCCCCCCCGCACACGACGTTGAAGCTCACCGGCGTGCAGTTGAGCGAGCCGTTCGCGATCGACTGTGTAATCGGGCTGCTGGTAGTTGACGAAGATCGATCCGAAGAGGTCGGAGGAGAAGACGTTCGAGTCTTCGACCTTGTAGAAGTTGGTCGGGATCAGCAGCTGGGTCCGCGTCTCGATCGGCCGGCTGGGTGAGGCGCCGCGGCCATCCTGCGTGCGGTCGCTGCGCTGGTAGTAGAGCTGCGCCGAATTGGGACTGGAGATCTGCCAGTTCAGCTTGGCGCTCCAGGGCTCGAGATTGACGGTCTCGGGGTAGGTGAACGACGCCGGCCGTCGAGCTGAAGGTGGCCGGGTTCGTCGAGATCGTCTGGTAGGACCCCGCGAACCAGAGCCAGAGCTTGTCCTTGATGATCGGGCCGCCGAGGTCGGCGCCGTACTCGCGGATCATGCGGGTGTTGTTGGTCGGCAGGTCCTGTCGAAGGCCGCTTCGGCCGGGACGTTGTTCGACTGCCAGTTGCTGGAGGCGTACATGTAGCGCGCCGCGCCCCTGAACTCGTTGGTGCCGCGCTTGGTCACGACGTTGATCGTGACGCCCGAGCTCTGCTGGTCGACCAGCGATCCGCCGGTTGGACCTCGACGTCCTGGAACGTCGAGAAGTCGAAAAACGTGTTCGTACCGCCGTTCTGGCGCTGGAAGGGGTTCCCGTAAGTGTTGTCGGTGATGTTCGCGCCGTCGACCTGGTAGATGACGTTGCCCGAGCCCTTGGTGATGAAGTCGGGGCCGCCGGCGATGCCGCTCTGGTTGCCGGCGACGTTGACGGTGTCGATCTGGACGCCCGGCACCTGCTGGATGAGCGACCAGACGTCGCGCGCCGTGGGAATCTCGGTCAGCTCGTCGTGCGAGAAGTTCTGCCCGGTTTCGACGTTGCGCGTGTCGATCAGCGGCGTCGCGCTCGTGACGGTGACGGTCTCCTGGACGGTCGAGAGTTTCAGCTGCACGTCGACCTGCGTGTTCTTGCCGACCGAGACGCTCACGTTTTCCCGCGTCACCGTCGTGAAGCCCGGCATGGTGACCGTCACCGAGTACTTGCCGGGAGGGACCTTGAGGAATCGGAACAGACCCTGCGCATCCACGCTCGTCGTCATCGGCGCGGATGGGCCGATGAGCGTCGCCGTTCCTCCCGGGATCGCGCCCCCCTGCTCATCGATCACGTTTCCGTAGACGTTGCCCGTGTTGCTCTGGGCAAAGAGCGGCGCTGTGAGAAGCAGCACCATGGTCACTGCGAGAAGGACTCCGCGAGACGCCCTCGGCATTTCGGCCTCCTGCGATGAGTGTTGAACCGACTCCGGTTTTACGTTGGAGTTATGCTATCGCGGATTCAGTCGGTCAAGTCCAAACTCCTCTTCGTTGTCCCTCGGGAAATGCGCTCGGGCGCGATTCGGAACCGCGGAGGGCGCGTACGAAAATCTGGAACGAGTGACTTTCAGTCACCAGGAGATCCGGCACCCATGAACACACTCTCGGCTACCGCTCGGCGGCATCTTGGCGTCGCTGACCGCCGTCAGCCTCGCGCTCACGCTGACCGCCTGCGCCTCGACGACGGCGCCCGCCGCCCCGCGTCCTTCGGGATCGCTCCTGATCGTCGGCGGCGGGCCGATTCCCGATGCGGTCCTCGAGCGCTTCGTCGCGCTGGCCGGCGGAAAGGGCCGCGCGCGCATCGTTCTCTACCCGATGGCCTCCGAGGATCCCGATGCGGGCCTCGAGCTCGCCGAGGACTTCCGCAAGCTCGGCGCCGAGGCCGAGCGGATCGTCCTCTCGCGGGAACAGGCGGACACCGAGGCGGCCGCGCGCCGGCTCGACGGCGTCACCGGGATCTGGTTCGGCGGAGGCGACCAGGCGAAGCTGACTGCGGCGATTGGTCACACCCGCGTCGAGGCCGCGATCCACGCGCGCTACGCGGCGGGCGCCGTCGTCGGCGGAACCTCCGCCGGCGCGGCCGTGATGTCCACGCCGATGATCACCGGCGACGAGCGCAAGCCCGGCGGCGCGCGCCCTCCGGCCAAGGACTCGAGCGACGCCTTCATGACGATCGCGCGCGAGGACGTCGTGATGATCGACGGGTTCGGCATGTTGCCGGGCGTCATCGTCGACCAGCACCACATCAGGCGGCGGCGCGGGAACCGGCTGGTTTCGGTCGTGCTGGAGCACCCGGAGCTGGTCGGCATCGGCATCGACGAGTCGACGGCGCTCGAAGTCGGACCGTCCGGTCCCTGGAAGGTGATCGGCGAGAGCGCCGCGGTCGTCTATGACGCGCGGCAGGCGAAGATCACCGCGGCCTCGGCGCCGATCCTCGGGACGACCGGGGTGAAGCTCTCGGTCGTGCCGTCCGGGGGGACGTACGAGCTGAAATCAGGGGTTGCGACGCTGCCATAGTCTCCGAAGGGTCGTCGGGGCGGGGCTTGTCCCCGCCCGTCTCTGCAACGCCGTGGCTGATGCGGGCGGCCACAAGGGCCGCCCCTACGGCACCAAGCCGTAAGGCTAATCGGCGATGGACAGGATCCGCGGCGCGGCGGCGACGCCGCGGCGGCGTTCCGCGTGGCGGCGCTCGTTTCGCCGGCGGTCGCCCAGGCGGCGGTCGTGGATGAAGAATTCGGCCGGATCCGCGGGCCCCAGCGGCAGCGGATGGAAGCGGATCGTGACTTCGCTCGTCGATTCGGGGCGCGGCACGAGGATTTCGCGGATGAAACCGGCCTCGAGGGCGGCCGTCGGGATCCCGAGCACGTCGTTGACGGCGGCCACGATGCGGCGCGCGTCGGACTCGAAGATGGTCTTGGCGAGAACCCATCCGCTCGCGTTGACGATGGAGCGTCCGTCGCTCTTCCAGGGCTCCGGCTGGTGTTGTTCCCTGCCCCGTGCCGCCATGGCTCTTCCTCCTCGAACCACGACCGCTGTTTTTTTCCGGCCAGCGTCAGGTTCGACGAATGTTAGCAAGAAATCGCTCCGGGCGTTAGCCCTTCGCAATCCGGCTGGCGAGTGGCGGCTCCGCGCTACGGAAGAGTGACCCGACCAGCGACCTGACCAGCGAAGATTCACCCTCAGCAGTAGGGAACGATGGCCGAAGGCCGGCGTTTACTCAAAGGTTGTTGACCGACGGAACGCGCGCTACGGAAGCGTGAAGGCCTTGACCAGGAACACGGCCATCTGTCCGCGCGTGTTTGCATTCGTCGGGCAGTACAACGGAACCGGCACCGACTGACAGCCACCGGTGACTCCCAGGCTCGCGAGCTCCTCGATCCACGGATCGAACGGACCGCCCGTGCACGGCACGTCGTCGAAGACCAGTCCCGTGCACGCGGGCGGCACGTGGTCTGAGCCGAGGTTTGCCTTGAGGAGGAAGACCGCCATCTGCTGCCGGTTGACCGCGCTGCCGGGGCAGTAGAGCGCGACCGGTACGGACTGGCAGCCGCTGGTGACCTGCAGGCTCGCGAGCTCCTCGATCCACGGATCGAACGTTCCGCCGGTGCAGGGCACGTCCTCGAACACCAGCCCCGTGCACGGGGGCGGCACGTGCGCGGAGCCGAGCTTGGACTTGAGCAGGAACACCGCCATCTGGGCGCGCGTGACCGAAGCGTTGCGGCAATAAGCGCCCTGGCCGCATCCGGCGGTCACGCCGTTGCGGACCAGCTGTTCGACGAAGTCGTGAAACGGGTCGGCGCCGCCGACGTCGGTGAAGTCGGCAAACCATCCCCCGAGCAGGGTCGACACCAGGGTGTCCGGGTTCTGCACCGTGACCGTGACGTCGGCGAGCGTGCCGGGAGGCAGCGCCGGCGTCATGGCCTGGATCGCCGTCGGGCCCTGGACGAGCACCCCCGTCGCCGCCATGCCCCCGATCGTCACGGTCGCGCCATCGACGAAATCGGTGCCGGTGATCGTGACGGCCGTCGCGCCGCCGGCCGGCCCGGAGCCCGGATCGATCGCGTCGATGATGGGGACCGGTCCCGGTTCCACGACGACGACGTCGCCCTGCATCATCGTCCCGTGCACCGAGCAGAAGTAGTGGTACGTCCCGACCGTCGCGAAGGTGTCCGTGTGGCTGAACGTGAACGGGCTCGAGTGCGAGCCCGAGTTCCACTTTCCGTCCGCCGTGCACGTTGCCGCGCAGGTCCCCGAGGTCGTCGAGTGGGATCCGGACGACCACGTCCACTGGACCGTGTCGCCGACGGCGATGGTGGAGGTGCTGGTGTTGCTGACCTCGTCCACGAATTTCGAGCCGCCGAGCCCGACGTGGACGGCGCGGGTGGCCGCCAGGGCAGCGGCGGGCAGCCCGGAAAGGATCGCGGCCACGACGAGCAGAGACAGGCGCCGGTTTGCAGGAGCCATTCCGACCCTCCTTGACGACCCGGAAAAGTGGGAACAGCCTACGCGAGTCCCTCGGGCGGGGGCAGTCCTAATCCTTCCCTAATTCGAAGGACGCTCGACGCGCGGCCCGATTCTCAGGGACAGGTCGCAAACGCCTTCGTGTCCTGGATCGGCGCGAACGGCGTGCCCTGCGGGTTGACGTAAGGCACGAGCGTCCCGTTGTGCGTGTCGACGACGTTGATCGTCGCCTCCACGTTGGTCAATCCGGCGGCGAACACCCAGTAGTACCCGCCGATGCCGCAGCCGTTCAGGACCTTCACGACGGCCTCGATGTTGGAAGCATCGAAGAACCAGAAGTAGCCCGAGTCCGGAGTCAGCCCGATCGCCCTCCCCTGGCCCGTCGTCCCGTCCGTTTTCTTCCAGTCGATCGTGACCCGGAACCGGGCGTCGTTCAGGCACAGCGTCGTCAGATCCGGCGTGCACGTCGACGCGCCCGGCGCAATCGTGACCTGCCGCGTGATCGAGTTCGTACCGTTCAGGTTCGCCGAGTAGAACGTGACCGCGTAGGTCCGAGGCTGCGTGAACGTGTGGGTCGGGTTCTGCGTCGTCGCGCCGATCGTGCCCGGCGCAGGGTCGGCGAAGTCCCAGTTCCACCCGGTGGGCGCGCCGGTGGACGTGTCGGTGAACGTGACCGGCGAGCCCGTCGTCGGCGAGGCCGGCGAATAGGTGAAGTTCGCCGTGGGCCTCGCGCCGACCGCCGCCGTGCCGTAGGTGAACCGGATCGCCTGGAGGTCGTCGGCCTGCGGCACGTCGGGCTTGGCGGCGCTGATCACCGAGTGCATGACGGCCGCTTCCCACTGCGCCTCGGACGTCGTGCTGTGGATGCTCTCGTCCTGGTCGGGGTGCGCGAGGCCCATCACGTGTCCGACCTCGTGGAGCACCGCCGACCGAAAGGTCGCCGCGGAGTAGCCGAGGCTGCAGGTGACCTTGCGCATCGAGACGGTCCCGTTGTTGGGGGCGTAGTAGGTGGCGTCGCCCCGGTAGTTGCGCGGGCCGCTGCCCGAGCCCGGCCCTCCGAGACCGATGACGCCGCCCGTGTTGACGCCGCCCGGGCAGTCGAGCGGCGTGTTCCAGGCGTCGCCGCCGTCCTGGCTCATCGTGGAGTCGAGCACGACGTTGATGTTGCCCGTGTCCACGGGCCCGCTCGCGCGCACGTCCGCGTCGGTGACGCCGTGCCAGGCGGTGGCCGCGTTCTGGACGTCGCAGACGCTGTCGATTCCGCACTTGGGCTCGTCGTTGCGCAGGTTCGTCTGCGTGCCGGTCACCTTGAGCACGGCGTCGGGCGAGGCTCCCGTGTCCCAGAACCAGCGGAAGAGGCACGGCGTGCCCGAGCAATCGCCCGGTTCGCGTCCGCCGATGTTCGCCCACTTCGGGTGCACGGCGCCGGCGGCCTCGCCGCCCCGGTCGAGGGGGTGCCCGTAGGCGATCTCCGGCGCCGTCTCGCCGCGGCCGGCCGCGCGCAGGAACGCGAAGAACGACTCGGCATCCCGCGCGAGGGGACCGCCCGACGCGGGAGCTCGCTTGGAGACGGCCAGGTCGTCGGCGTTGGTGAACTCGGTCCGCACGGCGAAACGGCGGCCGGCGTCGTCGGCGACGACGTTGAATCGCGACAGGCCGAGCTCGGTGAGCCGGAATTGTTCGGGGTGCCCGGGCCGGGCCGCCAGCATCAGGACGACTTCCTGGCCCGGGGAAAACACCGGCGTGCCCGGCACCCACCAGGCATGGTCCGCCAGGCGCCCGCCCGGCAGCCGCAGCGTCAGCGTCTCCGGCACGGCGCCCTTCAGGGCCTCGAGCCGCCGCAGCGTCACGAACGTGACCGGGAGCGACTCGCCGTTGATCGGCTCGAGGCGCGTCTCCAGCGCCACGACGCTGGCGTGCACGATCACGGGCGCGCCGCGCGCGAGGTCCACGTCGGACATCGGCAGGTAGGTGGCTGCTCCGAGAAAGAGCGCCGGAAGGCAGACCGCCGCGGCGACCAGAAGACAACGGAAGGGACGGTTGTGCGAAGTCATGGCGATTGGGCTCTCCCCGCTTTCGAGAATACTCCCCGCCCGGCAGGCCGGGAAAGGTCCGGGCGCCGCGACAGACCTTCGCCGGCCCGATTTCCTGTGCGAAACTCCGCATCCCCATGGACTCCAGGACCACCGCTCCGGCGCGCCCGAAGCTCTCGGCGGGCTTCCTGGGCATCATCGTTTTCAAGTGCCTCAAGGCGGCGGCCTTCCTGCTGCTCGGCGCCGTGGCCCTGCGGATCGCGCACCTGCCCCGTCATTCGGAGCCCATGGAAATCGCCCGCTTCCTCGGGGTCACGGAGCGCAAGGTGATCGTCCAGCACCTCTCCGTCATCCTCGCCGCTCTCACGAGCCGCCAGGTCCAGGCGATCGGGCTCGCCTCCATTTTGATCGGCCTCGTCTTCGCCGCGGAAGGGACGCTGCTCGCGATGCGGATCCCGTGGGCGCCCTACTTCACGATCGTGCTGACGGCGCTCGGCATTCCCCCGGAGCTGATCGAGATCGCCCGGCGGCCGGAGAGCTCCCGCCGCTACCTGCTGCTGATGGTCAACGTCGCGATCCTGGTCTACCTCTGGGCGCGCCGCAACGAGTTCAAGAGCTCGGCGGCGCCTTGACGCTGCCGTCCGGAAACCGCTTGGCCAGCCACGCCTCGACTTCCTCGGGGTGGTAGCCGAAGGGACCGGGCTTGCCCTTGTAGACGATCGTCCCGCTCTCGTCGACGATGTAGAACCGTTCGGGCCAGCCGGCATAGGCGGCGTTGGCGGGATTTTCGATCGGGTCGACGACGAGGGGAATCTCGTAGTGGAAGCGCTGGACGAAGTCGTTGGCGATCTTGACGCGATCCGCGAGGGTCGTCGGCTGCGGGTAGCAGACGCCCTCCGTCACGTTGGAGTCCATCTGCCACTCGTCGAGGGGATGGGCTTCCTTGATGTAGAGCGTCAGGAACTGGGCGCGATCGCCGTACTTCTTCTGGATCGCGTTGACGCGCTCGACCGAGCGGCGGAAGGGCGGTCAGGTGAAGCTGCCGAAGACGAGGACGGTCGGCTTGCCGCCGAGCTTTTCCGAGAGCTTGACGGGAGTCTTGCCGTCGAGCGCGAGCAGCGCCACGTCGGGCGCCCGGTCGCCGACCTTGAGCTTGCCCTCCTGGCGGGTGTCGTAGCGCAGCATCCCGATCACGTTGCGGGGCCCGCCGATCATGTACGTGAACCCCGCGGCCGCCAGGACCGCCAGCGCGCCCAGCCCGATCAGGATCTTTTTCCAGATTTTCACGGCGGCGATTATAGGCGTCCCCGGGTCTACCGGGGCAGGCGGGACTTGGGGATCTTGACGAGGACGGTGTAGAGCGGGTCGACCATCTCGGTGACCGGCGCGACGGCGTTCTGGGACACGAACTGGTAGGCGTCGAGCACATCCATCCCGGTCTTTTCCATGACCCACTGCACCATGTCCTTGAACGCGATGCGGGCGGCATCCTCGAGCGGGCGGGCGGCGCCGAGCGACATCATCCACTCGGCGTTCTCGATGCGGGGCCACGCGGTCTCGCGGTGCTTGATCAGGTCCACGACGACCTCGACGTTCATCGCGCCCTCGACCGCCGTCCCGATGATCTCGCCGTCGCCCATGGCGTAGTGCCCGTCGCCGAAGGAAACGAGGCCGCCCGGCACGCGCACGCCGAGGTAAATCGTGTTGCCGGCGCGCACCTCGGGGCAGTCCATGTTCCCGCCGAAATTGTCGGGCACGATCGTCGAGCGCGCCTCGCCGTTGGGCGGCGAGACGCCGAGGCAGCCGAGAAACGGGGCGAGCGGGACCTCCCACGTGCGCTTGCCGTCGGAGGAGCGCGTGCGCGCGACGCCCTTGGCCCGATCGACGTCGTAGAACCAGACGCGCTCGGGCAGGTCCGGCTGCAGCATCGCCGTGCGGTCGGTCCCGTTCAGGGCGCCGAATCCGGGAAAGAGCGACGAGATCCCGTGGTCGCGCGCGGGCTCGAGCTTCTCGATCCGGATCGCGAGCGTGTCGCCCGGCTCGGCGCCGTCCACGTAAAACGGCCCCGTCTGCGGATTGTCGTGACCGATGGGCGCCACCTTGGAGGGCATCTGGTCGGGCCGGGTCACGGCGCCGTCGTAGCAGTCTTCCGTCCAGGTGACGATCCGCGTGCCCGGCGCGATGTGGTGGGTCGGGGCCACGCCCCCGAACGTGTACTTGAGCTCCTCGTGCTTGGGGACGTACCGCAGGACCGGAGGATCCGCCGCGACGAGCAGGGACGCGGCGAGAAAAAGGCCGGACGCCGAGAGGATCGTTCGCATGCGCACCTCCGGAAGAGTGGCGGCATTATTCAACGATTCCCGACCGCGCGGCCTGCTAATCTACCCGCCGCCCGGGCAACAGGAGAACGCATGTTCCAGAAAATCCGACTCGCTTTTCCGATCGCCGCGCTGCTCTTCGCGGTCGGAATCCCCCTCTTCGGACAGGCCGCCAATCCCTATCAGGAGTCGGGCGCGCAGATCGAGGCCCGCCAGCGGCTCGCCGATCGGACGTCCGGTCCCCGGCAGGTCAGGCCGCGCTTCGCATCGCCGCGGCAGCGGCGCTCCGGCTCTCCGGCGCCGGCGCTTGCGGGGCCGCCCGTCCACGGGGTGCCGTCCTCGGGCGATCCGCAGACCCTGGGCGTCAACTTCCTCGGCGCGAATCTCGCCGACACGAACACGTATCCGCCCGACACGATGGGCGCGGCGGGGCCCTCGCAGTTTCTCGTCGGCGTCAACAGCCGTCTGCGCAGCTTCGACAAGGCCACGGGCGCCGCCGACGGCGGCGTCAACGCCGACCTGGACGTCTTCTTCGCTTCGGTGCGCAATGGCGAGCCGACGAGCGAGCCCCGCGTGCGCTACGACCGCATCTCCGGCCGCTGGTTCGTCACCGCCATCGCCTTCTCGGACACGCTCTCGAACAACCGCGTGCTCGTCGCCGTTTCGAGCAGCGCGACCATTTCGATCGGGACCATCTGGGCCTTCTACTTCTTCGAGCACGATCTCGACGAGCCCTCCGGCGACACGAACCTCTTTCTCGACTACCCCACGCTCGGCATCGACGCCAACGGTCTCGTCATCGGCGGCAACCTGTACGACACGACGGGCGCCTACCAGGGCACGACCGTCCACGTCGTGCGCAAGAGCCAGGTCCTCTCGGGCGCGGGCGGCAATCTCGTCGTCGGCGCAAACGTCGTCGCGTACCGCAACCTCACCGGCACGCCCGGCGGCCCCGGGCCCTACTCGCCCCAGGGCGTCGACAACCTCTCCGCCGCGGCGCCCACGGAATCCTGGGTGATCGGCGTCAACAACGAGCTGCCCGTGACCAACGAGCTCGTCCTGCGCAAGGTCACGTTCAGCGCGCCCGGAGCGTGGCCGCCGTCGTCGATCTCCGCGAACCTCGTGCTCGCCGTCCCCGCGACGGCGCTGCCGCTGACCGTGCCGCACCTCGGCAACACGGGCGGCGCCGACGGACAGCTCGACGCCCTCGACGACCGCCTCTTCGACGCGAAACTGCGCGACGGGCACGTCTGGACGGCGCACAACATCGCCGTGGACGCGACCGGCGCCGGGTCCGACGCGGGCGACCGCGACGGGGCGCGCTGGTACGAGATCGACGTGACCGGCGCCTCCCCCGCGCTCGTGGAGTCGGGCACGCTCTACGACCCGGCCGCTTCGAATCCGCGCTTCTACTGGATCCCGTCCATCATGGTTTCGGGCCAGGGCCACGCGGCCCTCGGCGCGAGCGCGGCCGGGGCCACGCAGTACATCAACGGCGTGACCGCCGGGCGCCTCGCGTCCGACCCCGCGGGCCAGCTCCAGGCCCCGCTGCTCTTCACCGCGAGCGCCACGCCCTACAACCCGCCGGCCGACCCGGGGCCGGTGCGCCGCTGGGGCGACTACTCGTTCACGAGCCTCGATCCGAACGACGACATGACGATGTGGACGATCCAGGAGTACTGCAACGCCGCCGACTCCTACGGCGTGCGCGTCGTCCAGCTCGTCGCTCCCGCTCCGGCCACGCCCGCGAGCGCCACCCCGCCGAACATCGCGTCGGGCCAGGCCTCGGTGTCCGTCGTCATCGACGGCATCTCTTCGGGAGGCTCGGGCTTCTTCGATCCGGGCGCGGGCTATCCCAACCGCCTCGCGGCCGTCGTGGGCAACGGCGTGACGGTCAACGGCGTGACGTTCACGAGCCCGACGTCGGTGACCCTCGACCTGAATACGGTCGGCGCTCCGTTCGGTCCGCGCTCGGTGACGATCACGAATCCCGACGGCCAGTCGCGCACGAGCGCTGCGCCGCTGCTCACGCTCGGAGCGGGCGGGCCCGGGCCCACCGTCACCGCGATCGCGCCGGCCTCCGGCGACGCCGCGACGGCGAATCCTTTCACGCTCTCGGGAACCGACTTCGTTTCGGGCGCGTCGATCACGATCGGCGGCGTCGCCGCGACGGGCGTCGACGTCACCGGGTCGACCGCCGCATCCGCCACGACGGCGGCGCTCTCGCCGGGCACGCTCAACGACGTCACGCTCGTCAACCCGGACACGCAGAGCGCGACGCTCTTTTCCGGCTGGTTCGCCGATTTCGTCGACGTGCCGCAGGCGGACATCTTTCACGCGTACGTCGAGAACATCTTTCGCAACGGGATCACCGCGGGCTGCGTGGCCGGAAGCTACTGCCGCAACGCTGCGGTCACGCGCGCGCAGATGGCGGTCTTCCTGCTCAAGTCCAAGCTCGGCTCCACCCACGTGCCGCCCGCGTGCGGCCACATCTTTGCGGACGTCGCCTGCCCGTCGCTCTTTGCCGACTGGATCGAGGAGCTCTACACGCTCGGCGTGACCGGCGGCTGCCAGGCGAGCCCGCTCTCGTACTGCCCCGACGCCCCGGTCACGCGCGCGCAGATGGCGGCGTTCCTGCTGAAGACCTCGCTCGGTTCGAGCTACGCGCCCCCCGACTGCACGGGCCTCGTCTTCACCGACGTGCCCTGCACGGGCGGCATTTTCGATTCCTGGATCGAGGACCTGTCGAGCCGAGGGATCACGGGCGGCTGCGGAGCCGGCGCCTACTGTCCGGACGCGTCGAACACGCGCGGGCAGATGGGCGTGTTCCTGGTCAAGACGTTCAGTCTTCCGTAGCGTCCGTCCGTCGGTCAACGAACCTACGAGTAAACGCCGGCCTTCGGCCAGCGTTCCCTACTGCCGGGGGTCTGCCTTCGCTGGTCGGGTCGCCGCCGCAGAAATGAACGGAGCCGGGCCCCTGCCCGGCTCCGCGGCTTTTCGCGATCGCCCCGCTAGTTGCAGCTCGGGAACTTGAAGTTCGCGATCCGGGTGCTCCAGTTGAACGAGCCGTTGGTCTTCAGGTATTCGGTCGTGTACCAGAACGTGCACTGGTCGACCGGGTCGATCGACAGCGCGCTGTAGTCGCCCCAGCGGCTGAGCGTGCCCGTCTGCGAGCCGGTGCCGTCGTAGATCGGAGCCTCCAATTCCATCGTGCCGAGCGTGTCGCCGGGCACGCGCCCCGTGTAGCGGACCGCCGGATGGATCGACCCGCTCGTCGCGCTGTAGCCCATCGCGACGTCGCCGGCCTTGTCCATCGCGATCGAGCCCATCCACCGGCTCGTGCCGTCGGGCGAGTACGTTCCCTGCTGGAAGATCTGGGGCGTCGTGCCGGGACTGCGCACCTCGTACCAGCGCACGCCGACGACCTGATTGTTGTTGTTGCCGCTGACCTTCACCGAGTGATTCACGACGACCGCCGTGACCTCACCGATGATTCACCACGAGGGCCTCGTGGTCGCCGAAGTTGCGATAGGCCAGGCGGTACATCAGGCGGTCGGCGAGGGAATCGAGCTTGCGGGTCGTCCCCGACTGCTTGAGGCAGGCCCCCCCGCCGTTGCAGGCCGCCGTGAAGGCCGCCGTCGTGATCGGCGGTCGGGCCGGTGAGCGTCGTGTTGGCCGGTGTCGCCCAGTCCACGTGGAACTTCCAGAGGTTCAGCCGATTCGTTCCGAAGTTGACCATGTAGTTGGGGGATCCCGCCGGCGGCGCGGTGCGCTGTCGACGTCCGACGGAAGCAGGCCGCCGAACGAGGTGGAGAGCTGGAAACACTGCTGCGTCGCGGCCGCGCCGGTCAGCATCTTCGCGCGGTCAAAGGCGCACACCTTGGCGCCCCGGAAGCTGCTCGTGAACATGTTGTACGTGACGTAGTAGCCGTCGGGCCAGACGCCGAGCTTCGGATAGTCGTTGAACGTCGAGGTGCCGTAGGAGAACGAGTACCGGTACCACGCGCCCGTCGCGTCGCTCGTCTGCGACACCGCGACGCACTGCGCCGTCGAGCGACGCACTGCGTGTACGGCGTCGTCGAAACGGAGAACTGCGTCATGACCCAGCGGTTGGCCGCCTTGTCGTACTGCACGATCGGGTCGCCGTCGTTGTTGTTCTGGCAGCCGCCGCCAAAGCCGCTCCAGAGCGCGTTGCCCGCGGTCGGTCCGTACACGAGGGCGCCGGTCGACTTGTTGTAGACCGCGAAGGCCTCGTTGACCCACTGCACGTACTGCGTGGACCCGACGGCGCCGTTGGTGTCCGGCGGCGCGGCGTCCGGCGTGTAGGGTCCGCCCACGCCGAGACCGTCGAAGCCCGCGCCGAGGTTCGCCGCGACGAGCACGTTGGCCGACATCTGCGCCACCGGGTCCGCCGCGTCGGCGGCCAGGCCCTCCGCGTTCGGAACGGGAATCGGCCGCGGCTTCTCGTGGTCGGCCGCGAACAGCGGCTCCACCAGGGGCATGTCACGCAGGGGCGGGGAAGTGTCGTGGTGCGTGGCGAAGGAGACCTCGGGTCGAGTCAGACGCTGGGAAACCTGGGCGAAGCGTGGGAGAGACCGAAAACGGAGATCCGAAAACAGCAACAGACGGGAAAGCCCCAGGACACGTTTCATGAGGACCTCCGTTCGGCAAAAAAAAGCGAAACTCCCGGTCACATTAGACCCGTTCCCGGCGACCGTCAACCGCCGGCGATCCCGGTTTCAGTACCCCTTGAGCAGCGAGGTCTCGGGCCGCTTGTAGCGCTTCTCCGCCCCGCTGCGGCTCTTGATGAACAGCTCGCCGTTGTCGAGCCGGAACGGGTACTCGCCCGCGGGCTGGCCCTGCATCTCGACCCGGAGCGAGTCGCCCGTGACCGAGTAGCGGCCGCGCAGGACGACGACCGGAAGGCGGTTGTACATGCGATCGCGCGTGAACTCGCGGTAGGTCGTCAGCGTCTCGAGAAAAAGCGAGCACCACTGGCCGACCAGCGGCGAGCCCGTGCGCGGCGCGGCGCCGACCCGCTCGGACCAGCTTTCGCCGGTGGCCTCGTCGCCCTTTTCGAGAAAGCGGCTGTTGCCCTCGAACGAGATCTCCGTCTCGACTTCGGAGGCCCTTCCGGTCTCGGGATCCTTCCAGAACGTGCGCAGCCGATCCCCGTCGATCACGTAGCCCGCGTCCGCCATCGAAGCGGAGATCTGCGTCAGGCGCCCGTCCGCGTAGAACTCGAGGATGTTGCCGACGCCTTCCTTCGTGCGCTCCGCGGATTCCCACTGCCCGACCAGCGCGGCGCCGGGCGTCGGCGTCGGGGTCGGCGTCGGTGCGGGTTTGGCGAGCAGCGCGAGGGCGGTCACGAGGGCGAGCAGCATGGCCGCGAGACGATACCGGAGCCGACCCGGAATGTCACCGCATGCCGTCCGCGCGTGACAGCCCGCGTCGGGTGACCGGGGTCACCTCCCGCAACTGGTTCTCTGGCCTACGCTTCCGAAAGGCCAGACCGTGGCTTCCTTCTTGCGACGCAGGGGGGCGACGGGAGAGGTCCCGACCGGTTGTCCCGATCCAGGAGGTAAACGTGACCAGACGTGTCCAGACGATTCTCATCGGGCTCGTGGCCCTGGCCGCCGCGTTCGTGGCGGCCGCGGCGACGATCCCGAGCCCCGTCCATCCGTATGCCGATCCGCTCCGGGCCGCGGCCGCGACGGTCGCCGGCCAGGAAGGCCTCGAGTTCGACTCCGGGGCGCTCGCAGCCCTGCGGGCGACGAGCGCCGAGGCGCGCATCGAGGGCTTTCCGATCGCCCCTGGCGTTCGGGCCACGCTCGTCCTCAAGCGGTTCGAGGTTCTCGCGCCGGATGCCCGGATCACGGTCACCGGCAGGCACGGTGAATCCTCGCTCGCGTTTCCCTCGATCGCGCATTTCTCCGGAAAAGTCGAGGGCGACGAGGACTCGTCGGCGTACGTCAGCGCCCAGGCGGGACAGATCGTCGCCTACGTCCGCTCGACCGCCGGCATGTCGTTCGTGGGACCGGACGAGTCGAGCACGACCTACGTGGTCCGATCGAGCGACTCGCCGCTCTCCGCGCCTCCCACCGCTCAGCCCTGGTCCTGCGGCGCCGAGGAAATGCCCGCCGCCCTGACGACCACGGCCGGGCCGACCTACCCGTCTCTGCTCGCGCCGACCTCCGGTCTGAAGCAGGCGGCGGTGCGCATCGAGACGGACCAGGAGCTGCTCGCCAAGTTCCCCGGCCCGACCACCGATCAAAAAATCAGCCAGATGGGCGCGTACGTCGCCACGCTCTTCGGCGCCATCAACGTGGTCTACGAACGCGACCTCGCGCTCCACCTCGCGGTCGTCGAGGTGCACGCCTGGACGACGACCGATCCCTACGACGGCGCCGACACGCTGACGCAGCTGTATCAACTGGGCGACTGGTGGCATCCGAACCGGCCCATGGCCACCTACCCGAGAGCGTTCGTGCACTTTCTGAGCGGCCGGTCCGTGTCGGGCGGCATCGCCTGGCTGAGCGTTCTCTGCAACGGCGACTTTTTCCAGAGCGGCCATTACGGCGGCGGCTACGGGCTGACGCAGGTGTACGGAACGCTACCCGCTGCAGTTCTGGGACCAGTTCGCGTCGGCGCACGAGATGGGTCACAACGCCGGCTCGCCGCACACGCACTGCTACCACCCCGAGATCGACCAGTGCTACAGCGGGGAATCGGGCTGCTACAGCGGCCCGACCTCCGTGCCCGCGGAAAAGGGCACGATCATGAGCTATTGCCACCTGCTGTCGGGCGGCTACAACAACATCGTGATGAAGTTTCACGCCCGCTGCATCAGCGAAAAGATGATGCCGGAGATCAACGGCGCGGCCTGCCTGACCGCCGCCGGCACCTTCGAGGACGTGCCGCCCTCCAACCTCTTCTACAGCTACGTCGAGACGCTCGCGGCCGACGGTGTCACGTCGGGATGCTCCGTGACGCCCTCGCTCTACTGCCCCACCAACGCGGTCAACCGCGCGCAGATGGCGGTCTTTCTCCTCAAATCCAAGCTCGGCTCCGACTATGTCCCCCCGGCCGCCACGGGCGCGGTCTTCACCGACGTCCCGGCCAACGGCTTTGCCGCTGCCTGGATCGAGGACCTCGCGGGCCGCGGCATCACCGGCGGATGCGGCGGCAGCAACTACTGCCCGAACGCCCCCGTCACCCGCAAGCAGATGGCGGCGTTCCTCCTGAAGACGCTTCTCGGGTCCGACCACGTGCCGCCCGTCGCCGCTTCGGCCTTCGCGGACGTGTCCAACGGCGACAGCTTCGAGCCCTGGATCATGGAGCTCTACGGCCAGGGCGTGACGGGCGGCTGCGCGACTTCGCCCCTGCGCTACTGCCCGGACAGCGCCGTGACGCGCGGCCAGATGGCCCCTTTCCTGGTCAAGACCTTCAACCTGCAGTAGCGAGAGCGCGAACCGAGGCCGGTCTCAGGCCGACGAGAGCCTTGCTGGGCGCACTGTTAGGCTAGCCCGGGATGCGGGTCCTCGTTCTCGAAGACGACGAGCGGCTGCGGTCGCTCGTCGTGCGCACGCTCGAGCGGGCGGGCCTGGCGTGCGACGAGGCCGCGCGCATCACGGACGCCGAGGAGCTCATGGGCCTGCACGAGTACGGGCTCATCGTGCTCGACCGCCGCCTGCCCGACGGCGACGGGCTCGACGTCTGCCGCCGCGCGCGCGCCGCGGGGTTCCGGCAGTCCATCCTGATGCTCACGGCCATGGACCAGCCCGAGGACGAGATCGAGGGATTGTCCGAGGGCGCGGACGACTACCTCGGCAAGCCCTTTGACCTCGAAGTCCTCGCGGCCCGCGCCCGCGCGCTGCTGCGGCGCAACGAGGTCCGGGCTCCGCGCGAGCTCGTGGCCGGCGACCTGCGGCTCGACCCGGGCCGGCGCGCGGCCTGGCGCGGCTCCGAGACGCTGACGCTGACGACGCGCGAGTTCACGATCCTGGAGCTGCTGATGCGATCGCCGGGCGCCGTCGTTTCGCGCGAGGAGATCCTCGAGCAGGCCTGGGGCGAGCGCGAGGAGCCGATGTCCAACACGATCGACGTGCTCGTGGGCCGCCTGCGGCGCAAGCTCGACCGGCCCAGACAGCCCTCGCGCATCGAGACCGTCCGGGGGATGGGCTACCGCCTGCGATGAGCTGGCTCTCGCTCGACCGCGCCCGCACGCGCATCGCGCTCTCCGGAGCCGTCGTCTGCGCGCTCTTTCTCGGCGCTCTCGCGCTCGGGGCCCGCGCGCGCATCCGCGCGCTCGCGTTCGAGGAGATCGACGACGAGCTCGACACGCTCTCGGTCGCGATCGGATCGGACTACGAGCTCGTCGGCCTGAAGGAAGAGGAGCGTCAGGCGCTCAAGGCCGGCCTCGAGGCCAACATGTTCGAGTTCCGCCTGGCCAATCACGACGCGATCCTCTTCAACGGCGAAGTGCCGGTGGCGTTGACGGGCAACCTGCTCCGCACGCAGGAGCGCGTCTCGCTCGCGAGCTACCTCGAGAAGCCGGAAGTGCCCTACACGGCGATCGAGCCGTACAGCGGACAGAACCGCACCTGCCGGTTCCTCGTCACGCACCTGCAGGGCAAGGCGAAGGGCTCGACGCTCGTCGTGTTCCGCTGGATCGGGCCCACGCTGCGCTCGCTCGCGCGCGTGGACAACGCGCTCGGCGGCATGGTGATCGTGGGATTTCTCGGCACGGCGGGGATCCTCGCCTTCGCCGTCCACCGCGCGATCCGGCCGGTCCAGGAAGTCACGCTTCTGGCCGAAGAGGCCGAGGCGACGGACCTGTCGCGCAGGGTGCGCGTTTCCACGGGCGGGGAAGAGTTCCGGCGCCTGGCCGCCGTCATCAACTCGCTCTTCGACCGGCTCGAGCGCGCGTTCCGAGCGCAGCGGCGCCTCGTCGCCGACGCCGCCCACGAGCTGAAGACCCCCACCGCCGTCCTCGTCGGCGAGGCGCAGGACGCGCTGCGGCCCGAGGCCACGGAAGAAGAGCGCCGCCGCTCCCTGCAGACGATCGCCGACGCCTCCAAGGGGCTCGCGCGCGAGGTGGACGGGCTGCTGCTGCTCGCACGCGGCGACGCCGCGTCGCCGCGCCGGACCGAGGAGCTCGACCTGTCGGACGTCGCGGAAGAGGCGCTCGCCGCCGTCGCGGGCCTCGGTGCGCGCCGCAACGTCCTCTGCGCCGTCACGCGCAGCGGCGACACGCGCCTGCGCGGCGAGCGGGCGGGCCTGCTTCGTCTGGTGTCCAACCTCGCCTCCAACGCGATCCTCTATTCGAACGCCGGAGCCATGGTCGAGCTCTCGATCGCGGGGACGCAAGACACGGTCGCCCTCGAGGTCGCCGATCACGGTCCCGGCATCGCCCACGGCGACCGGGAGCGCATCTTCGAGCGCTTCGTCCGGCTCGAGAAGACACGCGAGCGCAATCCTCAGGGCTCGGGACTCGGCCTCGCGATCGTCGAGCAGGTCGCCGCGGCCCACGGCGGCTCGGTCGAGGTCCGCGAAAACGAAGGCGGCGGCGCCGTCTTCCGCGTCACGCTGCCGGCCACGCGCACCTGACGCGCGGCGCGTCAGTGCAGATAACCGAGGGCCTTGAGCTCCTTGACGACGTCGCTCTGCTCGCCGAGCCCGTAGTGCCCCATGACCTGCTTCATCCACGTCTCGTAGGAAGGGGGCTTGTCCGCGCCCGCGCCGATCCAGTTGGCCGGGCCGCCGAGGTGCTTCATGAGCACGTGGTACAGCGTCCGCACGCGATCCGGATCCGAGGACGCCAGGTTCGCCTTCTCGGCGGGATCGCTGCCGAGATCGAAGAGCATCCGCTCCTGGGGCGTCACCAGGATGAACTTGCGGTTCTCCTCGGTCACGCTGCCGATCCAGAACGTCCACGCGCCCTCGCTGAACGCCGCCCGCGGAGCCGGCGGCGTCGACGGCGCCGCGGTGTCCGCCAGCGCCGCCTTCAGGCTGCGCCCGCTCCAGCCGCGCGGCCGGTCGACGCCCACCATGTCGAGCAGCGTCGGCGCGATGTCGATGTTCTGCGTGAGCTCCTCGACGGCGCGCCCCGCGCGCGGCATGCCCGGCGCGGCGATGACGAGGGGCGTGCGCACGACGCCGTCGTAATACGTCTGGCCGTGGCTGATCACGCCGTGCTCGTCGAATTCCTCGCCGTGATCGGAGTTGAAGACGACGATCGTGTTCGCGGACAGCCCCGCCCGCTCCAGGTACGCGAAGAGCGGCGCGAGGTCCGCGTCGGTCCAGTGAATCCCCTCGTCGTACCTCGCCATCACGCTGGCGAGGTCGTCGGCCGAAGGGTGCAGCGTGCCCGCCCGCACGCCCTCGATCGTGTCGAGGGTGAACTCGAAGGCGCTCGGAAAGGCGCCATAGAGATTCGTGCGGGCGTGCGCGCGAAGGAACGGGTAGTGCGTGTCGGTCGAGTAGAGAAAGACGAAAAACCGCCCGGATCGGTTCTTCTCGATCCAATCGAGGACCTTCGGCATCTTCACCGCGAGCGATTCCTGCTCGTGTCGGAAGAGGTCCCATCCCTGGTCGAACCCGAACGGCTTCGAGACCCAGCTCTGGACGAAGGCCGCCGTCTTGTACCCGCCGCCCCGCAGCGCCTCGGCCACGAGAACGTCCTCGGGCGACGGGCCCGGAGCGATGCCGAGCACCTTCGCGCGGTCCTTCTCGTCGCGCTGCTCCTGCACCGCGAGCTGCGAGACGTAGCGCGAGGTCAGCATCGAGGCGTACGAGGGCAACGTGTAGGGCGCCTGCGCGACCGTGCGCGGAAAGCGCGCGCCGCGGGAGGCGAGCAGGTCGAGGTTCGGCGTCGTCGCGCGCGCGTAGCCGTTGAAGGAGCAGTGGTCCGAACGGACCGAGTCGAAGGAGATCCAGATCACGTTCATGCCCCGCCAGGCGTCGGCGGGATCCTTGCGGCAGCCGGGCAGGACCGCGGCGAGCAGGAGGGCGGCCAGCAAGGACAGACGTCTCACGCGCGCCTCGCGAGGGCGATCCAGAAGGCCGATCCGTAGTCGAGCAGGAACGCGCGCTGCTCTTCGTCGTCCCCCCGCGGCGCGGCCTCGACGCGCGCGAGGTACGCCTCGACGCGCTGGCGCACGAGGGCGCGGAACTCTTCCGGAACCGTCTCGAGCCCCGGTTCGAGCCCCGCGCGCAGCTGCCGGCATTGCGCGAGCACGCCCTCGGTGCGTCGACGCCGCGAGGGTCTCGGGCATCACCTCGAAAGTCAGCCCCTGCGCCGCGAACAGCCGCCGGTAGTCGGCGACACCGAGGTAGTTGTAGGTGTCGTACCGTGCGCCGGGCGCAAGCAGCGTCATGTAGCGGCTGGCCTCGGCAAAATCGAGCAGCACGAGGCCGAAGAGCTGATGGTGCCCGTCCTTGCCGACGTAGGGCGGCCAGGCGCCGTTGGGGATCTCGAAGTACGCCACGCCTCCGGGCGCGAGCCATGCGGCGACGTTGCCGAGAAACTCCTCCGGCCGCTGCACGTGCTCGAGCACGTCGTTGGCGATGACGAGCTCGAAGCGTCCGTGAAAGCCCGGCCGCGGCAGCCCGGCGTCCCCGTGCACGATCTGCCCGTCGAGCCCGTGCTCGCGCAGGTTCAGCCCGGCCAGCCGCACGTAGCGCTCGTCCTTCTCGATGCCGGTCACCTTCGCCCCCGCCTCCGCGAAAGCGACCAGGAATCCGCCGTATGCGCAGCCGACGTCCAGCACCCGCGGGGCGGCGCGGCGCAGCAACCCGCGGCGGCGTCGGCCCTCGAGCAGGCCCGCAAGGCGTCGGGCGGCGGCGCGGCCGCGGTCGTTGGCCGTGACCGCGTACTCGAAGTGCAGCGGCAACACCGGATGGTCGCTCAGGTGCGCGAAGTGCCTGGCCAGGGCTTCGAAGAACTCCTCGCTGCCCGGCGCGCGCCAGTGCGCGAAGCGCTCGGCCACCCGCCGCGACGCGTCCGCGGTCGAATCGAGGGTTCCCGTGCGCGCTTCCATACGGTCTCGAAGCATAACCGGGCGCGCAGCGTTGTCCGGCGGCGCTCTTGTGCGAGAGACTGCGTGCAATGGCCGAGCAGAGCGTCCTCGTCACCGGCTACTACGGGTTCGGCAACACCGGGGACGAAGCGATCCTCGCCGCGCTCGTTGCAGGCCTGCGCCGTCGCTCGCCCGCGGTGCGGATCGTCGTTCTCTCGGGGGATCCCGGCCAGACGCGGCACCGCCACGGCGTGGACGCGATCGCCTGGCGCGACCCCCTCGCGATCGCGCAGGAGGTGCGCAAGTGCGGCCTCGTCGTCATCGGCGGAGGCGGCCTCTTCCAGGACTACCAGGGCGTCGACACCGGCACCCTGCTGACCCCGCGCCATGGAGGCGTCACCTTTTACGCGGGACCGGCGATCCTCGCCGCGCTGGCCGGAAAGCCTGTCGCGCTGCACGGCCTCGGGTTCGGCCCGCTCGACGGCGCGGAGGGCCGGCGGATCGTCGCCGCCGTCGCGCGGGCGGCCGCGCGCATCTCCGTGCGCGACGAAGCCTCGCGCGCACTGCTCGAGTCGCTCGGCGTCGCGGGCGCGCGCATCTCGCTCTCGGCCGACCCGGCCTTTCTTCTCGCCCCCGAGGGCGTGCGGCCCGAGGACGTGCTCATCGGCATGGGCATCGAGCCGGAGGCGCCGATTGCCGGCATTGCCCTGCGGCCCTGGTCGCGCGGCGTCGCGCCCGAGGCCTGGGAGCGGGAAGTGGCCGCGGGTCTCGATCTTTTCCTCGAGCGGACCTCCGGATCGCTGCTCTTCGTGCCGTTCGAAAAGAGTCCCTGGAGCGACGACGACGACTTCGCGCTGGCCTCGCGCGTGCGCAAGCGGCTGCGGCACGCGGATCGGACCGCCGTGCTCTCGGGACTGCTCTCGCCAGCGGACACGGCGGCGCTGCTCGGCGGATGCGACCTCGTCGTCGGCATGCGCCTGCATTCGATCGTGTTCGCGATCGCGGGCTCCATCCCTCCGGTCGCGATCGCGTACGACCCGAAGGTCGAGGCGCTGCTCGAACGGTCGGGACTGTCCGAGCTCGTCCTGCCCATCGGCGGACTGTCCGCGGAATCGCTGGCCGAGCGCATGGAACTGGCCCATACCGGGCGGGGTCGGCTGCAGCCGATCCTGGCCGCCGCCGCCGCCGCGCAGAGGCGCCTGGCGGAGTCGGACCTGGACGCTCTCGGGGCGCTCGTCGAAAGACCTCCCGCCGCCGCTGCGATCACCCCGGAGATGATCCGGCTCTTCGACGACGCGCTCTCGGCCAACCTCGCGCGCACGCACGAGCTCACCGCGGAGGCCGAAGTCCTGCGCGCCGATCGGATCGCGCTCGAGCTGCACCTGGCCGACACCGAGGCTCGCCTCGCGGTCGCCGAATCCGTCGAAACGGCCCTGCGGACGGCCAATGCGGAGCTTCTGGCGAGCTTCGAGGCGGCGGCGCAGGCGCACCACCGCGAGGCGACCCTGCTCGAAGGCCAGCGGGTGGAAGCCCGGCAGGAGCTCTTCCGGATCCACAACTCCCGGGTCTGGAAGACCCTCGACGTGTTCTGGCGCGCGCGGCGGGCGGCGGCGCGCGTCTCGCGCCCGGCGCGGCAGAAGCTGCGGCGCGCCATGGGCGAGCCGCCCTCGGACTGGGCGGGGCCCGACACGGCGCGTGAGGCTGCGGCAAAGGCTCCGGCCCCCGCGATCGAGAACCGTTGCGAGATCGTCCTTCTGCCAGCCTCGCAGGCGCACGCGGATGCGGCCGCGCGCCTGGAAAAGGCGGGGCACCGGGTCTTCCCGATCGACCCGAGCCTGCGCGCGGCGAAGGGTGACGCGACCGACGGTCTCGACGACCTCTTCGGCGCGCTCGACGCGATGCGTCGCGAGAAAGGATTGGGGGCGACGCTCTGCGTCGTGACGGATCCGGCCTGGCGGCCCGTCGCCGAGCGCCTCCGCGCGGAAAGGGCATGGGCCCTCACGACCGAGCTCGGCGCAGAGGATGCGATCGCGGCGGCATTCCCAAGGCTCTCGGTCGTCGTCGTCACCTGGAACGGCCTGGAACTGAACCGGCTCTGCCTCGAGAGCCTCCTCGCGCGCACCGAATGGCCCAGCCTCGAAATCCTCGTCGTCGACAACGCTTCGACCGACGGGACGCTGGAGCTGCTCGCGCAGATGGAGCGGCGGGACCCCCGCATCCGCGTGATCCGGAATTCCGAAAACCGCGGCTTTGCGGCCGCCTGCAACGCGGGCCTCTCTGCGGCCTCGGGCGAGTACCTGGTCCTGCTCAACAACGACACGGTGGTCACGAGGGGCTGGGCCACGGCGCTCGTGCGCCAGCTGGCCGCGGACCCGAAGCTCGGCCTGGCGGGTCCCGTCACCAATGCCATCGCCAACGCCGCCAAGATCGACGTCGGCTACGCGAGCGTCGCGGATCTGCCCGGGTGGGCGGCGGCCTGGGTGCGGGCGCACGACCGGGAGGCCTTCGAGATCCCGATGCTCGCCCTCTTCTGCACGGCGATGCCGCGCCGGGTCTGGGAGGAGGTGGGGCCGCTCGACGAGCGATTCGGCATCGGCCTGTTCGAGGACGACGACTACAACCGGCGCGTGCGGGAAAAGGGCTACACCGTGCGCTGCGCCCGCGACGCGTTCGTTCACCACTGGCAGCTGGCCTCTTTTCGGAAGATGTCGAAGGAGGCCTACTTCGCGCTCTACGCCGAGAACAAGCGCAAGTACGACGAGAAATGGAGCGGGGCGCCGGCGGCGCCGGCCGCGGCTGCCCCGGCGTCCCCGATGCCCGCGCGCCGCTTCGCGACCCTCGAGGAGCACCGCAATCAGCTTTCGCACGTGCTCGCGCGCGTGCGGGCGAGCAAGGGCGCCGTGGTCTTTCTGCCGTCCGTCGGCTGGGGCATCCATCTCTTTCAGCGCCCGCACCACCTCGCCCGCGTCTTCGCGCGCCTGGGATACGTCGCGATCTTCGACAGCAGCAACGCGGCCGACCGCGTGGACGGCTTTCGCGAGATCGAGCCGAACCTGTTCCTGTTCAGCGGCTCGCCCGCGCTGCTGCACGAGGTCCCGTCGCCGCTGCTCTGGGCCTTTCCGTACAACTTCCACCTGGCCGACGGCTATCCGAAGCCGGCGCGGACGGTCTACGACTGGATCGACGACCTCTCGGTGTTCCCGTACGACGAGGCGCTCTTGCAGCGCAATCACGCCCGCGGACTCGCCGAGGCCACGGTCGTCGCGAGCGTCGCCCGCGCGCTCCACGAGCAGGCCCTGAAGGAGAGGCCCGACGCGATCCTGCTGCCCAACGGCGTCGAGTACGAGCGCTTCGCCGCCCCGGCCGCGCCGCCACGGGACGAAGATCTGCTCCGGTTCCTGGCGCCCGGGGCCCCGGTCGCCGGCTACTACGGAGCCCTGGCGGAGTGGTTCGACTACGCGCTGCTGGACGCGGTGGCCGCCTCCCGCCCGGACTGGCGGTTCGTGCTCATCGGCCCGCAGTACGACAAGAGCCTTCCCGGCCAGCCGATGTTGAAGCGCGAAAACGTCCGCTGGCTCGGCGCGCGCGACTACGTGACGCTGCCCGGATACCTCTCCCTCTTCGACGTCGCGACGATCCCGTTCCGGATCAACCCGATCACGCAGGCGACCTCGCCCCTGAAGCTCTACGAGTATTTCGCGGGCGGAAAGCCCGTCGTCACGACGCCGATGCTCGAGTGCCGGGCGTATCCGGAGGTGCGCATCGCCGCGACGGCGGCGGACTTCGCGAGCGCGCTCGACGCGGCCCGCGACCAGGGCCGCGACGCGAATTTCCGCGCGCACCTGCGCGCGCTCGGCCGCGAGAACTCGTGGTCCGCCCGCGTCATGACCGTGCTGCGCGCGCTCGACGGGCGTTAGCCCGCTAGGGCGCGACGCGGTCGCGCGGAAGCGGCGGGCTGCCGGGCACGCGCCGCACGAATCCGAATCCGACGGGAGCGCGGCCCGCCTCGATCGCGACGGACCGGGGCGCCGGCGCCCCGGCGCTGGACAAGACGAGCGACGACCACCCGGTCGCCGCGTTGGCGGATGCATCGTCCCGGGAGCGTTCCTGCCCGTCGGCCTCGACACGCGCCGGCGCGCCCTCCAGATCCACGCGCAGCGAGCCCGCGGCATCGAGCTCCGGGAGCGCACAGGCGATGCGGCCGGCCGACGCCCCGGATGCGAGCCAGGCGCGATCGCCCGAGATCGCCGTCAGGCGCCCGCTCTCGACGCTGCACTCCGCATAGCCTCGTCCCCCCGCGATCCCCAGCGGAAAGCGCGACACGCGCGGCGGCGCCTCGTCCCGGGAGACCACCATTCGGGCGAGCGGGCCGATGGCGACGAGCAGGGCCAGCCCTGCCAGTGCCCCTGTCGACAGGAACCGCACGCGCCCGGCCCGCGCCAGGTCGGCGAGCGTGAGCACGACGACGAGCAGTGCGAGCGCAATCGCCGGAACCATGAGCCGCCCGAGCGGCGAAGCCACCGCCTGGATCGCGACCTTGACGATGGCGGCCACCGACAGGACGAGGATGGCCGGGTCACGGCGTGCGAGCCCGCGGACGAACGCGGCCGCGAAGAGTCCCGACAGCAGCGCGAGCAGGACGCGCAACGACCGGCCGCCACGCGGCGGCCCAGGCCGCTGCCCTTTCGGCGCGCGCGGCGTCGGGGGCAAACGCCTGCGGGGCCTCGAGGCCCCAGTAGAGATCGACCGCGTCGCTCGTCACCGCGAGGCGCAGCGCGGCGACCCCGGCCTGGAGAGCGTGGTAGCGATAGCGCCGCCCGAGCTCGGTTCGGGCGAGTCGCCATGCGCCCTGCCGCAGCGCCACGGGATCGCGCAGCAGCGCGGGCTCCACCGCGGCCACGAAGAGCGTCGGATCCGTCCATCCGGCCGCCGAAGATCCCGGAACGAGAGCGCCGAGCACGGTCAGGCCCCCGTGCTCGGTCGTCACCGCGAAGCGCCCGGTCGCGGCATGCCGCTGCGCGGCCAGAAGCAGGAGCGGGATCGCCGCGGCGGCTCCCAATCGCACCGCCCGGCCGGCCGCGCCCGTCGCGCCGGTGCAGACCCGCCGCGGCGAGCGCGGGCAGCAGCAGCACCACGAGCATCTCCTGGCGGATCGCCGTGGCCGCGGCGATCAGCAGCCCGGCGGCAATCGGGTACCCGCCGGCGCCGGCCTCGCGCAGGGCACGCACCGCAAGGCAGGCCAGCGCCACGACCGGGACGAGAACCCAGTTGTCCTGGGCGACGACCCCGGAAAAGAAGATCTGGCCGGGCCACAGCGCGAGGGCGAGGCCGGCCGCCATGCGCCAGCGAACGTCGAGGATCGGGCGCCAGAGCAGAAACGGCAGGAGCGGCGTCAGCCCCGTGACGACGGCCGTCGCCACGCGCGCGGCCTGCTCGGTGCCGTGGGGAACGACGCGAAAGAGCACCGACAGCAGCAGCGGCAACCCCGAGTTGAACTGCACCCAGTGCCATCCGGGCACGAAGAGTCCCTCGTCGCGCAGGCGCAGCCCGAACGCGACCAGGCCGCCAAAATCCGAGAACGGTCGCGCGGGAAAGGCTGCACAGAAGGCGAGGCGGACGCCGACGCCGAGGACCAACAGGAGGGCCGCGCCCTGGAGATCGCGCCGTCGCCCTGCCGTCACGGAGCCATTCTCGGCTCGCGCGGGTGCCAGAGCAACCCGGCGACCGCGGCCCTAGCGCGTCGAAGAGGCGGGCGCCGTCGGGGTCGCGCCCGCGACGGCCGGAGGCTCGACCCGGATCGAGGTCGCGACCTTCTTGCCTTCGTGCAGGAGCCAGCGCACCGCCACCCGGTCGCCGACCTTCGGGGCGGCGCCATTGACCTTGGTCGCCGCCGTGCGCGCGAGGAGGGTTTCCTTGCCGGCCGCGGTCTTCACGACGAAGGTATTGGCGGCTACGTCCATCCTCGTGATGGTCCCGGAGACGTCGTAGCCGTGGCTCTTCTGCTTCTCGGGCGTGGCTGCCGGCGAGGGCCGCCACGAACCCGCCGGAAAGCAGCGCCACGAGCAGGAGCCTCCGCATGGGCCCAAGGCTTAGACCCGGCGACGTGAACCCAACGTGAACGGAGGCGACCGGCGATAGAGTGAGCGCATGAAAAAGCTGCTGTTCGCGCTCCCGGCCGTGCTCTGCCTGCTCGCCCTCGCGCCCTCCGAGGCGCCCTACGATCTGCTCTTCGTCGGGGGCCGGGTGGTCGACGGGACCAACGCCCCCTGGTTCGCGGCCGACGTCGGCGTCCGGGACGGCCGGATCGTCGCGATCGGCGCGCTCGCGGGGCACGCGGCCACGCGCACGATCGACGCGAAGGGCCTCGTCATCACGCCGGGGTTCATCGACCTTCTGGGCCAGTCCGAGTACAACGTGCTCGTCGACAAGCGCGCGGCCTCGAAGATCACCCAGGGCATCACGACCGAGGTCACCGGCGAAGGCTCCTCCATCGCGCCCCTGAACCCCGCGATGCTCGCCGAAGGCAAGGACGTCTACCAGCGGTACGGCTTCACCCCCGACTTCACGACGCTCGACGGCTACTTCAAGACCTTCGAGCGCCGCGGCAGCGCCATCAACCTGGCGACGTTCGTCGGCGCCGGCAGCGTGCGCGACTACGTCATCGGCAAGGCCGACCGCCGCGCGACCCCGGAGGAGCTCAAGAAGATGTGCGACCTCGTCGACCAGGCCATGCGCGACGGGGCGATCGGCGTCTCCTCCTCGCTCCAGTACGTGCCCGACATGTACAACTCGACCGACGAGCTCATCGCGATGGCGAAGGTCGCGGCGCGATACGGCGGCGCGTACTTCACGCACCAGCGCTCGGAGGCCAACGCGATCGACGCCTCGCTCGACGAGGTGTTCCGCATCGCGAAGGAAGCCGGAATCCGCGCGCAGATCTGGCACCTGAAGACCGCGTACAAGCGCAACTGGGGCCGCATGCCCGCGGTGCTCGAGCGCATCGCGGCCGCGCGCGCCCAGGGCATCGACGTCGCCGGCAACCAGTATCCCGTACACGCGCCGGTTCCAACGGCCTCGACGCCTGCCTGCCGCCGTGGATCCGCGAGGGCGGACGCGAGGCGCTCCTGAAGCGCCTGGCCGATCCCGCCCAGCGCGAAAAGGCGAAGAAGGACATGCTCGAGGACTCGGACGCGTGGTCCAACCAGTACCTGGGCGCCGGCGGCCCCGACCGCGTCCTCATCGCCTCGGTCGTCGACACGAAGCTGAAGAAGTACGAGGGCAAGTCCGTCGCGCAGATCGCGACCGACGAGAAGAAGGATCCGCGCGACGCGCTGATCGACCTCGTCGTCGCCGACCGCGCGAACACGGCCTGCATCATCTTCATGATGGACGAGGCCGACGTCCAGACGGCCCTGAAGAGCCCGCTCGTCGCCTTCTGCACGGACTCGGGCGCGGGAGCGACCGACGGCATCTTCTCGGAAGAGAAGTCGCATCCGCGCGGCTGGGCCTCGACCGCGCGCATCCTCGGCAAGTACGTGCGCGACGAGAAGGTCCTGCGCCTCGAGGAGGCCGTGCGCAAGATGACCTCCTTCCCCGCCGAAGCCGCCGGCCTGACCGACCGCGGCCTCGTCAAGGTCGGCATGGCCGCCGACCTCGTCGCCGTCGACATGGCGAAGGTCCAGGACCTGGCGACCTACGAGGAGCCCCGCCGCTACAGCGCGGGCTTCCCCTACGTCGCCGTCAACGGCGTCCTCGTCGTCGACCAGGGAAAGATCACCACCGCGACACCGGGCAAAGCGCTGCGCGGCCCCGGATACAAACAGTAGGGAGACTGCCCCCCTCACCCCAACCCTCTCCCCCCTCACGGGTGGAGAGGGAGCGCTTTTCACGCGTCACTCTCGCATCCGCTCGCGACGCAAATAGTCTCCCGACCGAAGGGAGGGAGGAGGTTTGCGGTGCGGGAGCGTGAGCGAGCGAGGAACGAGCGAGCGGAAGCGACGTTTACTCGCCCAGCACCATCATCTTCTGCGTCGGGCGATCGAGGCCGAAGGACTTCACGGCGTGTTTCTGGATGTGGTCCATCGCCTGCTCGACGGAATCGGTCACCAGCAGCAGGTCGAGATCCGTGTTGGAGATCGTTCCCCCGGCCACCATCTTGGCGAGCAACCCCATCAGCGGGCGGTAGTACTCCGTGCTCATCAGGACGACCGGGAAGTTCTTGATCTTCGCGGTCTGGATGAGCGTCAGCGCCTCGAAGAGCTCGTCCATCGTCCCGAGGCCGCCCGGCATGACCACGAAGGCGTAGGAGTACTTGACGAGCATCACCTTGCGGACGAAGAAGTGCTCGAACGCCACGGAGCGGTCGAGATAGGGGTTCAGCTTCTGCTCCTCGGGCAGGACGATGTTGCAGCCGACGGTGAAGCCCCCCGCCTCCTTCGCGCCGCGGTTGGCCGCCTCCATGACCCCGGGGCCGCCGCCGGTCATCACGGTGAAGCCCAGGCGCGCGAGGCCCGCGCCGACCTTCTCGGACAGGGAGTAGTAGGGATGGTTCTCCTTGAAGCGCGCCGAGCCGAAGACGGTGACGCAGGGGCCGACGAAGTGCAGCGTCCGGAAGCCCCGGATGAACTCGCGCAGGATGTCGAGGACCGAGAGGAATTCCTTCCAGCGCGAGCGGGGGCCGGACAGGAACAGCCGGTCGGCGCCGTTGGGCTCGCTCGACGGGACCTTGTCCGGCGGGGCCTCTGCCATCCTTCGTATTCTGTCAGACGGCTCGAGCAGCGACGGGCCCGCCGCGCGTCGACGCGCGGTCCTGCGGCGGCCGGTCAGTTCGGGCGGCGGGAGACCGAGAGGCGCGCCTGGGCGAGCTCGAACCGGGAGCGGATCGCGTCGAGCGTGTCGACGCCCGCCGTCTTCATCTCTTCCTCGGCCTTCGCGCGCTCGCGCTCGGCCGCGGCGGCGTCGATCTCGGCGGGCGCCTCCGCCGAGTCCGCGAGCACCGAGACCCGGTCGCCCGAGACTTCGGCGAACCCGGCGGAGACGGCGTAGGCGGTCGAGCTTCCGGCGCGCCGGACGGTCAGGACTCCCGTGCCGAGCAGCGTGATCAGCGGCGCGTGCCCGGGCAGGATCCCGACGTAGCCGAGCGCGCCGGGCAGCTCCACCTCGTCGGCTTCGGTCTCGACGACCTTGCGCTCCGGGGTGACGACGAGAAGTTGCAGCGCCATCGGGTGTTACGCCACCTTGGCGAGCGTCGCGGCCTTCTCGCGGGCCTCGTCGATCGTGCCGACCATGTAGAACGCCTGTTCGGGCATGTCGTCGCACTTGCCGTCGACGATCTCGCGGAATCCCTTGATGGTGTCGGCGATCTTGACGTACCGGCCCTCGATGCCCGTGAACTGCTGGGCGACGAAGAAGGGCTGCGACAGGAAGCGCTGGACCTTGCGCGCGCGGGCGACCGACGAGCTTGTCCTCTTCCGAGAGCTCGTCGATGCCGAGAATCGCGATGATGTCCTGGAGGTCCTTGTACTTCTGCAGCACGACCTGCACGTCGCGGGCGCACTTGTAGTGCTCCTCGCCGACGACGCGGGGCGAGAGGATCGTCGAGGTCGAGGCCAGCGGATCGACCGCCGGGTAGATGCCCATCTCGGAGATCGCGCGGGACAGAACGGTCGTCGCGTCGAGGTGCGCGAACGCGGCCGCCGGCGCGGGGTCCGTCAGGTCGTCGGCCGGCACGTAGATCGCCTGGACCGACGTGATCGAGCCCTTCTTGGTCGAGGTGATGCGCTCCTGCAGCTCGCCCATCTCGGTCGCGAGGTTGGGCTGGTATCCGACGGCCGACGGCATGCGGCCGAGCAGCGCCGAGACTTCCGAGCCCGCCTGCGTGAAGCGGAAGATGTTGTCGACGAAGAGCAGCACGTCCTTGCCCTCGGTGTCGCGGAAGTACTCGGCCACGGTCAGGCCCGTCAGGCCCACGCGCAGGCGCGCGCCGGGAGGCTCGGTCATCTGGCCGTAGATCAGCGAGCACTTCGACTTCTCGGGGTCGCCCGGCGTGATGACGCCCGACTCCGACATCTCGTGGTACAGGTCGTTGCCCTCGCGCGTGCGCTCGCCGACGCCCGAGAACACCGAGAAGCCGCCGTGGTGCATGGCGACGTTGTTGATGAGCTCCTGGATCATGACGGTCTTGCCGACGCCGGCGCCGCCGAAGAGGCCGGTCTTGCCGCCCTTGGTGTAGGGCTCGAGCAGGTCGATGACCTTGATGCCGGTCTCGAACATCTCGACCGAGGTCGCCTGCTCGTCGTACTTGGGGGGCTCGCGGTGGATCGGCCAGCGCTCCTTGGACTTGACCGGGCCGAGGCCGTCGACGGGCTCGCCGAGGACGTTCAGGATCCGACCCGAGCGTCTCGCGGCCCACGGGCACCGAGATCGGCGCGCCGAGGTCCACGGCCTTCATGCCGCGCACCATGCCGTCGGTCGCCTTCATCGAGACGCAGCGGACGACGCTCTCGCCGAGCTGCTGCGCGACTTCCGCGATGATGTCGATCGGCTCGCCCGTGTCCTTGCCGTCGTCCTGGATGTGGACGGCGTTGTAGATCGCCGGGAGCTTGCCTTCCGGAAACTCGATGTCGAGAACCGGCCCGATGATCGCGACGACCTTGCCCACGTTTTGCTCCGCCATGGTCAGCCCCTTTTCGCTTATTCCAGCGCCGCGGCGCCCGAAACGATTTCGATCAGTTCCTTGGTGATGCGCGCCTGACGGGCGCGGTTGTACGTCAGCGTCAGCTTGTCGATCAGCTCGCCCGCGTTCTTCGAGGCCGAGCCCATGGCCGTCATGCGCGCGCCCATCTCGGCGGCGGCGGATTCGGCGAGCGCGCGGAAGATCGTGAACTCGAGGTAGCGCGGCAGCAGCCACGCGAGGATCGTCGCGACGTCGGGCTCGTAGATGTACTCGACGCCCGGGCCCTCGGCGGCGGCGGTCTCCGGCGTCTCCGGCGCGAGCGGCAGCAGCTTCCGGGTCACGACCACCTGCGAAAGGATCGAGCGGAACTCGTTGACGACGACGTACGCCGCATCGATCTTCTCGGCGAGGAATTCCGCGGAGACGAATCCCGCGATCTCCTTCGCGTGGGCGTACTTGAGCGAGTCGAAGATGCCCGCGTAGGTCTTCTCGGTCAGCGGGTACTTGCGCTTCTTCCAGAACTCGACGGCCTTGCGGCCGACCGGCAGGATGCGGACCTCGGTCCACTCGGGGTGCGCCGCGATCAGGTGCGCGGTCGCGCGGTTCACGTTGGTGTTGAAGGCGCCGCAGAGGCCGCGTTCGCCCGCGATGACCATGAGCAGGACGCGCTTTTCCTCGCGCGCCTCGAGCAGCGGATGCTTCATCTCGCCCGCGTGCGCCCGCACCGAGGCGAGCACGCTGCCGATCAGCGCCGCGTAGGGACGGGCGCCGATGACGCGGTCCTGCGCGCGGCGCAGCTTGCGCCGCCGCGACCATCTTCATGGCCTTGGTGATCTGCTGCGTGCTCTTGACCGAGCGCAGCCGGCGGCGGATGTCGATGAGCGATGCCATGCGTCAGGCCGCCTGGCACGGCCCGCGTTTTCCTTGACGAAGCGGTCCTTGAACTCCTGGATCGCCTTGCCCAGGGCTTCCTCGGTCGCCTTCTCGAGCTTGCCGGTCGCGACGATCGCCGAGAGGATCTCCTTGCCCTTGCTCTTCAAGTGCTCGTGCAGTCCCAGCTCGAAGGCGCGGACCGCCTCGACCTTGATCGAGTCCATGTAGCCCTTGGTTCCCGCGTAGATCGAGGCGACCTGCAGCTCGACGTCCATCGGGGCGAACTGCGCCTGCTTGAGCAGCTCGACCATCCGCTGGCCGCGCGAGAGCTGCTGCTGCGAGGCCTTGTCGAGGTCCGAGCCGAACTGCGCGAAGGCCGCGAGGTTGCGGTACTGCGCCAGATCCAGGCGCAGCGTTCCGGCCACCTGCTTCATGGCCTTGATCTGGGCGTTGCCGCCGACGCGGGAGACCGAGATGCCGACGTTGACGGCGGGCCGCACGCCCGAATAGAACAGGTCGTTCTCGAGGTAGATCTGGCCGTCCGTGATCGAGATGACGTTGGTCGGGATGTAGGCCGACACGTCGCCCGCCTGCGTCTCGATGATCGGCAGCGAGGTCAGCGACCCGCCGCCCTTCTCCTCCGAGAGCTTGGAGGCGCGCTCGAGCAGGCGCGAGTGCAGGTAGAAGACGTCGCCGGGGTACGCCTCGCGGCCGGGCGGCCGGCGCAGCAGCAGCGAGATCTCGCGGTACGCCGCGGCGTGCTTGGACAGATCGTCGTAGATCGTCAGCGCGTGCTGCTTGTTGTAGAGGAACCACTCGCCCATCGCGCAGCCCGAGTAGGGCGCGATGTAGAGCAGCGGGGCCGGGTCCGACGCCGTCGCCGAGACGATGATCGTGTGGCCGAGCGCGCCGTTTTCCTCGAGCGTCTTGGCGACCTGCGCGACCGTCGACTTCTTCTGGCCGATGACGACGTAGATGCAGATGACGCCCTTGCCCTTCTGGTTGATGATCGTGTCCAGGGCGATGGCGGTCTTGCCGGTCTGGCGGTCGCCGATGATCAGCTCGCGCTGGCCGCGGCCGATCGGGATCATGGCGTCGATCGCCTTCAGGCCCGTCTGCACGGGCTCCTTGACGCCCTGGCGGTCGATGACGCCGGGCGCGATGCGCTCGATCGGGTAGAACTCGGTCGCCTTGATCGGGCCCTTGTCGTCGATCGGGCGGCCGAGCGCGTCCACGACGCGGCCGACCAGCGCCGGGCCGACCGGCACCTGGATGATGCGCCGCGTGCGCTTGACCTGCTGGCCTTCCTTGACCATCTGCGACTCGCCGAGCAGCACGACGCCGACCTGGTCCTGCTCGAGGTTGAGCGCGAGGCCGAAGATGTCGTGGCCGAAGTCCACGAGCTCGCCGGCCATGACCTTGTCGAGGCCGTACACGCGCGCGATGCCGTCGCCGACCGAGAGCACCGTGCCGACCTCGGCCACGTCGATGGCCTTCTCGTAGCCGGCCAGCTGCTGTTTCAGGATCGCGGTGATCTCGTCTGCCTTGATTTCCATTCTCAGGCTCCCGTTCTCTCTTTCGCTTCGACCTCGAAGCGCCGGATGGCGCCGGCCTGACCGAGGCGTCGAACACGCGGCTTCCCACGTGGGCGACGAAGCCCGCCGAGGATGTCCGGATCCACGTCGATCGCGAGCCGGACCTTCCCGCCGACGCGCGCGGCGACGGCGTCTTCGATCTTTTCCCGATCCGCGTCGCCGATCGCGCTGGCGACCGTCAGGTCCGCCCGCGCACGACACCCTGCTTCGCGTCGTTCGGCTTCGCTCAGGCTCTTCAGGATCTCGCCGGACTCGAGGATCCGGCGATTGCGCGAGCACGACCTCGAAGAAGCGCGCGCCGAAGTCGTCGATGCCGGCCTTCCCGGCGAGCTCGGCGAGCGGCCTTGCGCTTGACCTCGTGCGGGACGGCCGGGCGCGCGAGAAAGGCCTTGCAGGTCCGCGTTGCCGGCGACTGCGCGCGACCAAGCACCGCCGCGCCCGAAAGGAACCGGTCGACGTCGTAGCCCGCGGGCGCCGACTCGAGGAAGGCGCGCGCGTACGGGTGCGTGAAGGAGCTCATCGCGCCTCCTTCATCTTCGCCATGCCTTCGGCCGAGCAGCCGCTGCCGGTCGTCCTGCGTGATCTCGCCGCGTGAGGATGCGCGAGGCGCTCGCCGCCGTCTGCTCCGCGGCGGCCTGGCGCAGCTCGGCCTTGGCCGCGGCGAGCCGCCGTTCGATCTCTTCTCCCGCGTCCCTGCGGATGCGGGCGGCCTCCTCGTCGGCGCGCACGGCGAGGGCAGCCCGGGCCTCTTCTCCGTCCGCCTGTCCCTGCTTGCGGATCTCCGCGATCTCGCGCTCGACCTTCGCCGTGCGCTCGCGCAGGTCCGCGGCCAGCTGCTGGACGTGGGCGCGCTGTTTCTCGGCTTCCTTGCGCCGGTTCTCGATCTCGACCTGCCGCTGCCGGAAGGCCTCGGTCAACGGTTTGGCGATCAGCTTGTACAGCAGCGCGATGAACAGCGCGAGGTTCAGGAACTGCCAGATCCAGAGAGGCAGCCCGAGGAACTTCTCGGCGTGCTCGGCCTCTTCGGACAGAAGGCGAGCGACCGGAAGGACCTCCGGCAGGCGCCCGAGCAGGCTCACGCTCACGCCGCGAGCTTCCGTCCGAGGATCTTCTCGGCGAGCTCCCGGGCGAGCGCGCGGGCGCGCTCGGGCAATTCCTTCGCGGAGCCGGAGGCCTGGGCCTCGATTTCCTTGCTGCCGCGCTCGATCGAAGACAACGACGCCGCGTGGGCTTCGGCAAGCTTGGCGTTCAACAGCGCGAGCCCCTCGGCCCGTCGGTCCTCGCGCGATTTCAGCGCCTCGCGGCGCGCCGCGGAAAGCTGATCCTCACCCGATGCGATCGCCTTTTCCAGCGTCCGCAGGCTCTCGGCGTACGCCTTCTCCGCCTCGGCTTCGCCGTTCATGCGGCCGTCGAGGATCGCGGAGAGGGGCACAAAGAGGTATTTCTTCAGGATCCAGTAGCAGATCCCGAAGGCAAGAAACACATAGAGAGCCGTGACGTTGGGTAGTTCGATCATGGAGTTTTCCGAGTGTCGAAACCGCGAATGAATAGCATACGAGAGCGTGAAACCGGAAACGGAAAACGGCGAAGGACGCGTGAAGTCGGGTTTCTCCGAGCGTAACTATCTAAATTCGATAATAGACAGTTACTTACGCCCTGGCGCCGGCATCTCCACGAGCCTCGGCGCGGATTCCGGCGCCATGCTGCAGGAGCCCTGGAAGAACGCGCCCTCCTCGATCTTGAGAACCGGGCAATGCAGGTCGGCGGTGACGCGCGCACGCGGATGGATCTCGATGCGCTCGCTCGCGTAGACCGTGCCCTTGAGCGTGCCGTTGATCGAGACGCGCTCGACGCGGATCTCCGCATCCACCTCGGCGGAGTCGCCGAGAATCAGCTCGCCGCCCGTGGGAATCCGGCCTTCGAATTTTCCATCGATGCGGAACGTCTCCTCGAACGTCAGCTCGCCCTTGAGATGACTTCCCTTGTCGAGAAAACCGTTGAGGGCCGCGCCCTCGCCGCGTGGCTTCATGAGTGACCTCCAGAGCTACTTTCCCGCCAGTCGTTCGAAGAGGCCGATGAGCTCCTCTTCCGAGCCGAACCCGATCTCGATTTTCCCACCGCGGCGGCGCCGGACGATGCGGACTTTCGTCTGGAGCCGGCGCGAGAGCTTTTCCTCGGCGTCGCGCGTGAACGGATCGCGGCGGCGCTCCTGCGTGACCCGGTCGCCCGAGGCCAGGCGCGCGACGCGTTTCTCCGTCTGCCGCACGGAGAGCGCCCGCCGGATGATCTCCTCGGCGAGCAGCTCCTGGTCGTCGGTCGAAGCGAGCGCGACGAGCGCCTTCGCGTGGCCCGCCGTGAGAGCTCCGGAGCGGATCTTCTCGCGCACCGGCGACGATAACTTCAATATTCTCAGTGTATTAGCTACGGTCGCCCGGTCCTTGCCGACGCGTTCGGCGATCTTCTCCTGCGTGAGTGAAAACTCCTCACGCAGGCGCGCATAGGCCTCGGCCGCCTCCATGATGTTCAGATCCTCGCGCTGGAGGTTCTCGACGAGCGCCGCCTCGAGCAGGTCGCGGTCCGAGCTCTTCTCGCGCACCGTGATCGGCACCATCTGCAGTCCGGCCAGCGCCGCCGCGCGCCAGCGCCGCTCCCCCGCGACGATCTCGAAGCCCTCGCCCCGGGCTACGACCACGATGGGCTGGATGATCCCCTGCTCGCCGATCGAGCGCGCGAGGTCGGCCAGGGCGGTCTCGGAGAAGTCCCGCCGCGGCTGGAACCGGGAGGGCTTCAGGCGTCCGATCTCGACTTCCCGGGGGTGTGTTCCACGTGGAACGTCCCCCTTGCCCGGAAGCAGCGCCGAAAGTCCGCGGCCCAGGGCCGGCTTCCTGGTATTCATTTCGCCCTCCGCCTCTTGAGGAACTCGCGCCCGAGCGCGAGATACGCCTCCGCCCCCCGGGACTTGATGTCGTGCGCGAGCACGGGCTTTCCGAAGGAGGGGGCCTCGCCCAGGCGCACGTTCCGCGGGATCACCGTCTCGAAGACCTTGTCGCCGAAGTGCTGCCGGATGTCGTCCACGACCTGGCGGGCCAGATTGGTCCGCTCGTCGTACATGGTCAGGACGATGCCCTCCATCGACAGCAGCGGATTGAAGGAATCCCGGACCCGCTCGATCGTCTCGAGCAGCTCGGTCAGGCCCTCGAGGGCGAAGTACTCGGTCTGGATGGGAACCAGGACCGAATCCGCCGCCGTCAGCGCGTTCACGGTCAGCAGCGAGAGCGACGGCGGACAATCGATGAGCACGAAGTCGTAGCTTCCGCGCACGGCGCCGAGCGCGAAGCGCAGGCGGGTCTCCCGGTCCGGGTGGTTGACGAGCTCGATCTCGGCGCCGACGAGGTCTCGCCCCGAGGGGACGATCCAGAGGTTCGGAAACGCCGTCTCGCGCACCGCGGGCGCCGCCTCACCGGAGAGAAGGGCTCCGTAGATCGTCCCGCTCTCCTCCTTCTTGGAGAAGCCCAGGCCGGAGGTCGCATTGGCCTGCGGATCGAGATCGATCAGGAGCACGCGCTGGTCGTAGGCCGCCAGGGCGGCCGAGAGATTGATCGCGGTCGTCGTCTTGCCGACGCCGCCTTTCTGATTGGAGAGCGCGATGATGCGGGCCATGGGGATCGGGATTATGGACGGGAATCGAGATCCGGAAAAGGAAATCGGCGCCAGTGTTCCACGTGGAACACTGCCCGGTCACGACCGCTTGCGGAATGCCGCGATGCGGCGCCGGGACGAGCCCGGCACGGGGATGCTTCGCTCGAGCTCGAATCCCGGAAGCTCCCGCGCCACACCGTCGGCGTCCGTCGTCCAGGCGAGCAGCAGGCCGTGCGCGTCCAGGAAGCGCGCCTGCCCGATCCAGCTCGAGAAACCGCCGACCGCCCGGGTCGTCGCAATCGCGAAGGTCTGCCCGCCGACTTCTTCGATCCGCGCCTCCATGGCCGTGGCGTTCTTCAGCTCCAGCGTCCTGACCACGTGCCTCAGAAATGCCGCACGCTTGCCGCGCGGCTCGAGCAGCGTCATCGACAGGTCCGGCCGGGTTATCGCAAGAGGAAGCCCGGGGAAGCCAGCTCCCGAGCCGATGTCGATAACCCGTTCGCCATTAGCAATTAGCTCCGAACCGACGAGGGCTTCGAGCGCGTGCTCGGCGAGCTCGTCCGTGGAAAGCGCCCCGGTCAGGTTGGTCTTGCGCCGCCAACGGTCGAGCTCCGCGAGAAACACCGAGAGAGCGGTGAAGCCGGCGGGTCCAGGGGTGACGGAGAAGTCGGGCGCCTTGCGCCGGAGGACCGCCTCGAAACGATCAGGCGGGAGGGGAGCCGCCGGCTCGACCGGCTCGCGCGACATGGGCGCGAGATTATCGCGACGGCCGCCGGAGTCACTCCCGGGATCCGCGACGCCTCACCCACGGTCCTGGGCTTTCGGCGGGAGCACTGTTCGACCACCTCGCGTGAAAGTCCGGGGATGCCGGCGTAATGAAGACTCTCGGGGATCGCTCGCGACTCGAACGGACGCAGGTGCTCGAGCCGCTCGCGCTCGCGTCGGATGTAGCCCTCGTAGCGCACCCGGCTTTCGAGAATGCTGCGCTCTTCGCGATCGAGGCCGGCGAATGCGAGCGGCTCGACCGTTTCGAGCCGCTCAATGGTTAAGTCTTTTCTTTGCAATAGTTTATATGCTGTCGCCGGCGTCTCGAGCTCGATCCCCAGCTTTTCGCGAAAGAGGCTTCGCGTCGCAAGGCTCGGATTGAAGACACGCTCGCGCAGGACTGCTTCCGCGTCGCGCAGGCGCGCCTCGCTCCGCATCGCCTCGGAGTACTCACCGTCGGCGATCAGGCCCAGGCGGCGGCCGTGGGGCAGCAATCGGGGCAGCACCGTGTCGACGCCGAGGAGCAGCCGGTACTCCGCGCGCGAGGTGAAGAGCCGGTAGGGCTCCTCGAGGCCCTTCTTCGTCAGATCGTCGATCATCACCGCCGCGTAGGCTTCGGAGCGCTCGAGAACGAAGGGCGCTTCGTCTCTCGCCTGCAGGGCGGCGTTGATTCCGGCCAGGATTCCCTGCGCCGCCGCTTCCTCGTAACCGGACGTGCCGTTGATCTGCCCGGCAAGAAAGAGGCCGGGCGCTGCGAGCGTCTCGAGCGACAGCCGCAACTGATCGGGAAAGACGAAGTCGTACTCGACGGCGTACCCGGGCCGGATCATCCGCGCGCGCGCAAGCCCCGGAATCTCTGCGAGCACCGCGCGCTGCACGTCTTCGGGCAGCGAGGTCGAGAGGCCGTTGACGTAGATCTCCTCCGAGTCCCAGCCGTCGGGCTCGAGAAAGATCGTGTGCTGCGGCTTGTCGGCAAAGCGCACGACCTTGTCTTCCACCGACGGGCAGTAGCGCGGGCCCACGCCCCGGATCTGGCCCGAGTACATGGGGCTTCGGTGCAGGTTCTCGCGGATGATCGCGTGCGCGCGCGGATTGGTCGCCGTCAGCCAGCACAGGGCCTGGCGCTCCGGCAGCCGCTTCGTGCGGAACGAAAACGGCACCGGCGGCCGGTCGCCTTCCTGCGGCGCGCACGCGGCGTAGTCGATCGAGTCGCGGTGCAGGCGCGGCGGCGTGCCCGTCTTGAAACGGCCGAGACGCAGGCCGAGCGCCGCGAGGCTGCGCGAGAGACCCGTGCGCCGCCTGCTCCCCGACGCGACCGCCCTCGGTCTTCCTTTCCCCCGTGTGCATCAGGCCGTTCAGGAACGTTCCCGCCGTCACGACGACGGCGCCGGCCGCGATGCGCTCTCCCGCCGACGTCACGGCGCCGCACACGCGGCCGCCGTTTTCGACGAGCTCCTCGGCCATCCCCTCGAGTACGGTCAGGTTCTCCGTCGCGGCCATCCGTTGCCCCGCCAGACGCGCGTACAGCGCTCGATCGCACTGCGCGCGCGGACCCCACACGGCCGGACCGCGCGAACGGTTGAGGATGCGGAACTGGATCCCGGCCGCGTCGGCGAGGCCGCCCATCAGGCCGCCGAGCGCATCGATTTCGCGCACGAGCTGCCCCTTGGCCAGGCCGCCGATCGCGGGATTGCAGGACATCCGCCCGATCGCCGACCGCGCTCCCGTCAGCAGGGCCGTGCGCCGGCCCATCCGCGCCGCGGCATGCGCGGCCTCGATGCCGGCGTGACCGCCGCCGATGACGAGGACCTCGAACTGCACGGGCGGATTCTCTCGCATTCCCGGCGCGCGGGCGGCAACTACATTGTATTACAAAGTACTTTGCGTTATGCTCCCGGCACCATGAACGCCCGTCCCGATCCGGCGCGTCAAACTCATCCTCCCCGCCCTGACGGAAGCGACGAGTCCCTTCTGGCGCCCGATCAAGTACTCCCTGTTCCCGCCCCTGGGCCTGGCGACCCTCGCGGCCTATCTCGATCCCGACCTCGAAGTCGTCCTCCAGGACGAGCACGTCGAGAGGCTCGATCTCGACGATCACCCGGACCTCGTCGTCATCCAGGTCTACATCACCAACGCCTACCGCGCCTACCGGATCGCCGACCACTATCGGGCGCGGGGAGCCTACGTCGTGCTCGGAGGCCTCCACGTCACGTCCCTGCCGGAGGAGGCCGCGCCGCACGCGGACACGATCTTCCTGGGGCCCGGCGAGCACACGTTCCCGCGGTTCCTGCGCGATCTCGAGGCCGGTAGCCCGCTGCGCCGTTACGAATCGGCCTCGCGGACCCTGGAGGAGCTGCCGCCGATCCGCCGGGACCTCATTCGGCGGCAGCTCTATCTCGTCCCCAACTCCATCGTCGTCTCGCGAGGCTGCCCGCACCACTGCACCTTCTGCTACAAGGACGCCTTCTTCGACGGCGGCCCCTCGTTCTACACGCAGCGCGTGGACGCCGCGCTCGCCGAAATCGCCCGCCTTCCGGGCCGCCACCTCTACTTCCTGGACGACCACCTCTTCGGGAATCCGCGGTTCGCCAAAGAACTCTTCCGCGGCATGCGGGGAATGGGCCGGGTCTTCCAGGGCGCCGCGACGGTGGACTCGATCCTTCGCGACGACGTCGTCGAAGAGGCTGCGGCCGCAGGATTGCGCAGCCTGTTCGTCGGATTCGAGACGCTGTCGCCCGGCGGGCTCGCGGGCGCGGGCAAGAGCCAGAACCTCGGCCGCAGCTACGGAGACGTCGTCCGGCGGCTCGACGATCTCGGCATCATGATCAACGGGAGCTTCGTCTTCGGGCTGGACGGCGACGATCGCGACGTCTTTCGCGCGCACCGTCGACTGGGCGATCCGCAGCGGGATCACGACGGCGACCTTCCACATCCTGACGCCCTACCCGGGCACGGCGCTCTATTCGGAGATGGCCGCGCAGGACCGCCTCGTGACGCGAAACTGGGACCTCTACGACACCCGGCACGTCGTCTACCGACCGATCGGCCTGTCGCCGGAGGACCTGAAGCGCGGCTACGACTGGGCCTACCGGGCGTTCTATCGCTGGGGCTCGATCTTCCGGGCCGCCTCGGCCCACGATTCAGCCAGGCACGCGCTCAAGCACGTCGCCTACAGCGCGGGCTGGAAAAAGTTCGAGCGCGCATGGAACGTCGTCATCCGGATCAAACAGCTGTCCCAGATGCGACCGATGCTGGAAGCCGTTCTCTCGTCCGTGGCAGGGGCTTCGCGTCGACCGTCCCCGAGCCCCGACGCTTCCACCGGGCCTGCGCGCGGGCCGCTCGGCCAACCGAGCGGATCGGTTTCGTCCTGAGCAATTGCGGCCGCCGCCGCGCCGCTCACTTTCCGATACAGAAGGTCGAGAACAGGCGATCGAGCACGTCGTCGGACGTCGTCTCGCCGACGAGATCCGCGAGCGCGTCGAGGGCCGCGTGGCAGTGCGCCGCGGCGTATTCGGGGGACTCGCCGCGGCCGAGCGCCTCGAGCGTTGCGCCCGTCGACGCGGCCGCCCGCGCGACGAGATCCGCCTGGCGCATCGAACCGAGAACCTCGGAGGTCGCGTCGGTCGAGACGCCCGCGGCGATCGCCTCCGCGAGCAGCGCGCGCAGGGCGGCTCCCGCTTCGGGCCGCAGGCCGCACAGCGGCCTCGCCTCGGCCGGCAACGGCGCGGCGTCCGCCGCGCGCAGATCCGACTTGTTCGCGACCAGGATCCGCGGCGTGTCGCCCACGCCCGCGAGCTCCCGCGCATCGTCGGCGCCGAGTCCCGCTGCGGCGTCGAACACGTAGACGATGGCATCGGCGCGCTCCGCCTCCGCGCGCGCACGGCCGACGCCGATCACCTCGACGGTGTCCCCCGTTTCGCGCAGGCCCGCCGTATCGACCAGCGTCACGGGCACGCCGTCCAGATCGATCGTCGCCTCGAGCGTGTCGCGCGTCGTGCCGGGGATCTCCGTCACGATGGCGCGCTCGGCGCCGACGAGCGCGTTGAAGAGCGTCGACTTGCCCGCGTTGGGCCGGCCCAGGATTGCCACGCGGCACCCGTGGGTGAGCAGTCTTCCCGTTCGGGCCGTCGCCGCGAGCGCGGCAAGGGCGGCGCCGGCGCGCTCGAGGCCTTCGCGCGCGGCGGGCGGGATGGCTTCGCCCACGTCCTCGGAAAAATCGATCGCGCCCGTCAGCGCCACGGACGCCCCGAGCAGATCCTGGCGCACGGCTTCGATCCGCTGCGAGAGGCCGCCGGCCAGGCGCCGCGCCGAGGCGAGCGCCGCGGCGGGAGTCCGGGCCTCGATCAGGTCGCGGACGGCTTCGGCCCGCACCAGGTCGAGCTTGCCCGAGCGAAACGCGCGCTCGGTGAACTCCCCCGGCCGCGCCGGCCGGGCGCCGGCGGCAACCGCCGCGGCAATCAGCCGCTCCACGGCGACGGGGCTTCCGTGCACCGAGATCTCGGCGACGTCCTCTCCGGTCGCCGTGTCCGGGCCCGGCAGGAACGTCGCGACGCCGGTGTCGATCGCGGCCCCGGAGGCGTCGCAGAACTGCGCCAGGCGGCCCTCGCGCGGCCGCGCCGCCGGATCCGAAAGCCGCGGCGCGAGCGCCGCGAGAATGCCGCGGGCGCCCGCTCCGGACAGACGCACGAGCGCCAGGGCCGAGCGCCCGGCCGGGGTCGCGAGGGCGACGATCGTGTCGAGGAACGCGTCCGAGGAGCGCATTCCTCTACGCTCTCTTGAGTCGAACCTCCACGCGTTTCAGGAAGCCGTCGCCTTCGCTTTCGGTCTCGAGCTCGGGATCCTCCGAGAGCGCCAGGTGCACCAGGCGTCGCTCCCACGGCGCGAGCGGGGGCAGCAGCGCCGGCCGCCGCGTGCGGCGAACCTCTTCGGCGGAAGTCTGCGCGAGCTCCTCGAGCGCCTCCTGGCGGTTGGCGCGGAATCCTTCGGCGTCCAGCCGCGGGTGCACGGGGCGCCCGGCGCGCTTGGACGCGATGCGGCCCACGAGGACCTCGAGCCCGGTCAGGCCCTCGCCCTTGTTCGCGAGCAGCGGCTCGACGTCGTCGCCGAAGAGCTCGAAGAGCATTTCGTCGCCGGTGGCTTGCTTGCGGCGGGTTTCGACGAGCAGGCCGGCCGCCGAGAGCAGCTCGGTCAGCGTCGCCTCGACCATCGCCAGCGCCTCGGCGTCCGTGGCCTCGGCCACTGCCGGCGCCGCCTCGACGACCGCGGGCGCCGCAGCGGCCACGGGCTCGGGCTCGGCCTCCACGTTCGGCGCGCGGCCCGCGCCTGCCCCATCCTCCACCTCGATCTCGACGACGCGCCCTCCCCAGAAGGCCTTCTCGTCCCGGATCACGGTGTACTTCAGATCCTCCGCCCGCCTGCCGAGCGCCTTGGCGGCGCCCTCGACGGCATCCTGCTCGGTCTTGGCTTCGTATCGCATCTCTTATCTCTTCGACCTCAGGCCCGCGCCTGCTTGAGCGCTTTGGCGCCCTTGCGCGGCGGAGCTGGGTCGTCCTCCTTCACGATTCGGTTCATCACGAGCTGTTGCACGATCGTCAGCAGATTCGAGAACAGCCAGTACAGCACGAGTCCGGACGGCATGTCCTTCAGGAAGAAACCCCAGAGGACCGGCATGAACATGAAGACCTTCTTCTGCGCCGGGTCCATCGTCGAGGGCGTCATCGCCTGCTGGACGTACATCGAAATGATCATCAGGATGACGAGGACGTAGGTCCCGTCGATCGCCGAGAGGTCCTTGATCCAGAGGTAGAAGGGCGCGTGGCGCAGCTCGATCGAGCGCGAGAGCACGTTGTAGAACGCCACGAGGATCGGCAGCTGCAGCACGATCGGCAGGCACCCGCTCATCGGGTTGTAGCCCTCCGACTGGTAGAGCTTCATCAGCTCCTCGTTCATCTTCTGGCGCTGCGCCGCGTCGGACTTGGCCTTCTTGTACTTGTCGCGGATCGCGTTCATCTTCGGCGCGAGCTTCTGCATCTTCTTCATCGACACGTAGCTCTTGGCCGTCAGCGGGAAGAGCAGGAGCCGGATCAGGAACGTCACGACGAGGATCGCGATGCCCCAGTTGCCGACGTAGCCCTGCGTCTTCTTGAGCAGCCACAGCAGCGGCCGCGCGAGGATCCCGTACCAGCCGAAGTCGACCGTGCGCTGCAGGCCGAGGTTGTAGCTCTCGAGAATCGTCACGTCCTTCGGGCCGAAGTAGGCCGACCCCTCGAAGGTCCCCTGGGCGCCGACGCCCGTCGCGATCTCCGCCGAGGGCTTGCCCTCCGGGCGCGGCAGAGAGAACGTGAAGAGGCGCGCCGTGCTCGGCGCGTTCGGCACGAGGACCTCGAGGAAGTAGTTGTCCTCGATTCCGGCAAACCCCTTGGCCGGGATCGCCCAGACGTTCTTGTCCGAGGCCTTCTCGGCCGACACGGTCTTCATCCCCTCGACGGTCGCGCCGACGGCGGTGGCCGCCATGACGTAGCGCGAGCCGCGCTCGGCCTCGGTCGGATTGCGCAGGCCGGGGCCCGCGAGCACGCTGTAGGCGGGTCCCGTGACGGTGACCTTGACGTCGAAGAGGTAGCCCTCCCCGACGCGGATCTCCTTGACGACGGCGATCGAGGAATCCGCGTAGCGCCAGCGCACGACGCGGTCCGATTCGCGCTCGACGACGAAGAGCGCCTGGGCGATCCTTTTCGTCGTGGCAGCGTCCGAACCGAAGTCGAGGCCGAGCGGTCTGGGAAATTCCGGCGGCAGCTTGCGCAGCAGCTCGAGCGGCTGCTTCTGTTCGTCGAAATGTCCGGTCAGGACGAAGGACGAGAGCACCGCTCCGCGGTTGGAGAACGTGGCCTTGAAGACGCCGTTGGAAACGGTCGTCAGAGTCTCGGCTTCGGCGCTGGCGGCGGCCGGCAGGGCGGCCGCCACGGGAGCGGCCGTCGCGCCCGTCGTCCCCGGTGTCTCGCCGCCCGCAGCCGGCGTCGGGGCGCCAGCCGCCGCGGGCGTTTCGACCAGGGGCGCGACGCGCTTGGGCGGCTTGGGGACGATCCACTCCCAGGTCAACAGGACGAGCAGCGAGAGTCCGGCGGCGACGAGAAGGCGTTTTTCCATCTTGGGTTATGTCTCTTTCAGGGAACGGGGTCGAGGCCGCCCCGATGGAACGGGTTGCAGCGCAGGATGCGGCGGGCGGCGAGCCAGGCACCGCGGCCGAGGCCGTGGCGGGTGATCGCCTCCCGCGCGTAGACCGAGCACGTCGGCTCGAACCGACAGGCGCGCGGCAGCAGCGGCGAGAGAAAGCGCTTGTAGAAGTCGAGGACCGCGACGGCGCAGCGCGCGCCCGCGTTCATCGCCGCGGCAGCCGCGACAGCGCCCGCGTGACGCCCGCGGCGTAGTCCTCCGAGAGCTCCTCGAAGGACGCCAGGGCCGCCGAGGGTCGAGCGTTGACGACGACCCGCAGCCGGTTGTCCCCGAAGAGGCTGCGCGTGCGTCGGAAGATTTCCCGGAGTCGCCTCCGCACGCGGTTGCGCTGCACGGCGACTCCCACGCGGCGCGGAACCGAGATCCCCAGGCGCGTGCGCGCGGGGACGCCGAGGTCGGCGAGGAGGAAGACCTGGATGTGTTTTCCGGAAACGCGCACCCCGGAGGCGTAGCACTCTTCGAATTCCCTGCGTTTGCGGAGGCGGTCGTCCCGGGAGAAGGTCTCGGGGACGACCGGGCCCGAATTCACACCGTGAGTCTTTTGCGCCCCTTGCGACGGCGGGCCGAGATGACGGCACGGCCGGAGCGGGTCCGCATCCGGACGAGGAAGCCGTGCGTGCGCCGACGGCGGCGGTTGTTGGGCTGGTAGGTGCGCTTCATAAAAGAGGGGGAATCCTAGGTGCGGGAAGGTGGGATGTCAAGGGAGAAACCCGACCCCGACCCGGGACCGCTTCGAAAAGGGGCAGAAAAGTGGGCTTCCGGCCGCCTGGAACTCGCATATACTCCCCGGCCCCGGACCGAAACGGGACCTTCCACAGCTGTGGAAATCTTGTGGAAATCCGGCCTTTTCAATGACCGAGATCTGGCCCGCCATCCTCAAGCAGATCGAGGAAAAGCTCGATCCGAAAGAGCTCAGCACCTGGTTCGGGCCGACCCGGCAGCTGGCCTTCGATCCCTCGGCGGGCAACGGTGTTCTGATCGTTTCTGTCCCCTCCCGGGTCTTCGCCGACTGGATCGAGTCGCGCCATGGCGCGCTGCTCGCCGCCGAGGCCGCCGCGCGCCGGTTATCCACAGCTCGACATCCGGTTCGACTCGGGGGCCGCCGGACCTGCCCCGGCCGCGAGTCACGCCCCCGCCGAGCGCCCCCGGAGCCATCGCGGCCAACCCGCGCTTTTCCTTCGAGAGCTTCGTCGTCGGCTCCTCCAACCAGTTCGCCCACGCGGCGGCGCGCGCCGTGGCCGAATCGCCGTCGCGCTCGTACAACCCGCTCTTCCTCTACGGCGGCGTCGGCCTCGGCAAGACGCACCTGATGCACGCGATCGCCCAGGAGGTGCAGCGGCGCAATCCGGACGCCAAGGTGCTCTACCTGTCCGCGGAGCGCTTCCTGAACGATCTCATCAACGCCCTGCGCTTCGAGCGGATGCACGAATTCAAGCGCCGCTACAGGGAGCTCGACGTGCTGCTGATGGACGACATCCAGTTCATCGCGGGCAAGGACTCGACCCAGGAGGAGTTCTTCCACACCTTCAACGCCCTCCACGACGCGCAGAAGCAGATCGTCGTGACCTCCGACGCGCTGCCCAAGGAAATCCCCACGCTCGAGGAGCGGCTGCGCTCCCGATTCGAGTGGGGGCTGATCGCCGACATCCAGCCGCCGGACCTCGAGATGAAGATCGCGATCATCCGCAAGAAGGCGGCCGCCGAGAAAGCGGACGTTCCGAACGACGTCGCGATGTTCATCGCCGGCACCGTCAAGTCCAACGTCCGCGAGCTCGAGGGCCGCCTGAACCGCGTCATCGCCTTCTCCTCGCTGACGGGAAAGCCCCTGACCGTCGAGCTCGCCAAGGAAACCCTGCGCGACATCGTCGGCAACGAGGAGCAGCGGGCCGTGCCCTCCGAGATCCTCAAGGCGGTGGCCTCCCACTACGGCCTGCGGGTCTCGGACATGAAGGCCAAGTCCAACGCCAAGCCCGTGGCGTTTCCGCGCCAGGTGGCCATGTACCTCTGCCGCAAGCTCACCGAGCTTTCCTACCCGGAGATCGGACGCCTCTTCAACGACAAGCACCATTCGACCGTCATGCACTCGGTCGAAAAAATCGAGCGGATGATCGAAGACGACGCCGATTTCCGCAGGGTCGTCGACGGTTTCATCCAGCCGTACCGCTGACGCGCGCGCACGACGCCGATCTTTTCCACCGCGCCGTTTTCCGCACCCCCGCGCACGACCGCTCACCGGGTCGCTCCTGTGGAGAACGCGGCGGAGCGTCCACAGGAGCACCATCGATTTCGACCCCGTTTTTATTGGGTTTTTTCGATGCCTTCGAATCTTGATCGTCCCTACAAATACCTCTAAGTGTGATAGACTTTTTTTCCTGTTTAGAGGTGGTTAACTCCCATGGAATTGACGGTCAAGCGCGGGGATTTTCTGAATGAGCTCACGCTCATGCAGGGGGTCGTCGAGAGAAAAAATACGATTCCGATCCTCTCGAACATCCTGCTTCGCGCCGCGGATGGACATCTCGGATTCACGTCGACCGATCTCGACCTGACGCTGCTCTCCCAGGCGGAAGCGAGGGTCGTCCGTCCGGGCAGCGTGACCGTGCCCGCGCGAAAACTCTTCGACCTCATCCGCAACCTTCCGGAAGCGGACGTGAACCTGAAGCTGATGGAAAACCACTACCTGGGAGTGACCTGCCAGAGGTCGAGCTTCCGGCTCGTGGCGCAGCCCGCCGAAGACTTTCCGACCGTGCCGAAGGTCGAAGCGAAGAAGGGGATTTCGTTCCCCCTGGACCTCTGGAAGCGATTGACCCGTAAGGTTTTGTACGCGGTTTCCGCGGAGGAGACCCGCTTCCAGCTCATGGGCGCGCTGCTCAAGGACAAGGGTAAGGAATTCGAGCTCGTCGCGACCGACGGGCACCGCCTGGCCCTCATCGATTTCCCGAAGGAAGACCCCAAGGCCACGCTTCCGAACGTCCTGATCCCGAAGAAGGCCCTGGCGGAAATCCTCAAGATGGACGGCGGCGCGGATGCGCGCGTCGAGATCCGCCATTCGGAGAATCATCTGCTCTTCACCGTCGGCAGCCGGCAGCTGATCGCGCGCCTGCTCGACGTGAACTTTCCCGACTACGAGAAGATCCTCTCCAAGTCCAACGACCGCGTGGCGACGGTGCCGGCCGCGGCCTGCCAGGCGGCGATCCGCCGCGTCTCGCTGTTTTCGTCGGAGCGTTCGCGCGGCGTGAAGCTGTCCTTCGAGAAGGGACTGCTGACGGTCGCCTCGGCCAGCCAGGAGCTGGGCGAGGGCACCGAGACGCTCGACGTCGACTTCGAGGGCGAGCCGCTCTCGATCGGATTGAACGCCCAGTACCTCCTCGATTTTTTCGACGAGTCCGAGTCCGAGAAGGTCCGCCTCGAGTTGAAGGACGAGAACACGCAGTGCCTGTGTCAGCCGGAGGGCGGCATCGAGGGCGCGTCGCGCTACACGTACGTCGTCATGCCGATGCGCCTCTGAACCTGCGAAGGGAACACTTGCAGCTTTTCGAGTTCACCAGCCAGGGCTTCCGTAATCTCTCTCCCGACCCCGTCTCCTTCGGTGCCGGCGTCACGCTCATCACGGGAGAGAACGCGCAGGGCAAGACGAACCTGCTCGAGGCGGTGTCGCTGCTGTGCGGTCAGCGCTCCTTCCGCGGCGCGATCTCGGGCGACATGGCCCGCGACGGCGGCCGCTTCGCGATCGAGGGCACGGTCGAGGGCCGCAGCGGCTCCGAGCGCATCGGCGTGAGCTGGTCGCGCGAAGAGGGGCGCGCCTTCACGCGGGGCGCAAAACCCGCGGGGTTCCGGGAGATCTCGCAGCTCGCCCCGGCGGTCTTTCTCGCCCCCGAGCACCAGGAGCTGGTCACGGGAGCCCCGTCGGCGCGGCGCCGTTTTCTCGACCGGCTCGTCCTGGGCCTCAAGCCGGCCGCCGGCGACGACCTCGTCCGTTACTCCGCGGCCCTGCGCGAACGCAATGCGCTGCTCGCGCGGTGGAAGTCGGGCACGGCGGGCAGCGCCGGCGAGCTCGAGGCGTGGACGGAGGAGCTCGTGATCGCGGGCTCGGCCGTGCGCCGCCACCGCGTCGCGGCGCTCGCGGCCTGGGAAGCCGATTTCCGGCAGCTCGCGCGCACCGCCGGCGGCGACTTCGCCGACATCGAGGCCGCCTACACGGGCGGCGACGGTTCGGCCGAAGAGATGCGCAGGGCCGTCGAGCGCGTCGCGGCCCTCGAGCGGCGCCGCGGCTACACGCTGGCCGGACCGCAGCGCGACGACCTCGACCTGGAAGCGCCGCGGCCGCGCGCTCGCGACCGAGGCGTCCTCGGGCGAGATCGCCCGCACGGTGGCGCTGGCGAAGCTGGCGGAATGGAAGGCCGTCGCCAAGGCGGCGGGCGAGTCCCCGCTCTTTGGCGCCGACGATTTCGACGCGGGCCTCTCGGAGGCTTCCGTCGAAGAGTTTTTCGAGACGTTGCCGTCCAATGCGGCCGTGCTCCTGACGACCGCGGCGCCCTCGGCGCGCTGGTCGCGTCGGGCGGCGGCCGTGCTGGAAGTGCGGGGCGGCGCGGTCGCCGTCGCGGTGCCCCGCGCCCTGCGCGCCGTGGGCGCGGGACAGGGAGTTCGATGAGCACCGCCTACACCACCGATTCCATCAAGCTGCTCAAGGGCCTGGAGGCCGTCCGCAAGCGCCCCGGCATGTACATCGGGGACACCGACGATCTCTCGGGCCTGCACCACATGGTCTTCGAGCTCGTGGACAACGCGATCGACGAGGCCCAGGTCGGCCACGCCGATTTCTGCGGCGTCACGATCCACGCCGACAACTCCGTGACGGTCGAGGACAACGGCCGCGGCATCCCGGTCGGGATGCACAAGGAGCACAAGCGCGAGACGCTCGAGATCATCATGACGGACCTGCACTCGGGCGGTAAGTTCGACGACAACTCCTACAAGGTGTCGGGCGGGCTGCACGGCGTCGGCGTCTCGGTCGTCAACGCGCTCTCGAAAAGACTCGAGGTCGAGGTCCTGCGCGAGGGCAAGGTCTGGCAGCAGGCCTACGAGAAGGGCCGTCCTGTCGCGCCGATCAAGGCGGTCGGGCACCACGAAGAAGACCGGCACCAAGGTCACCTTCTGGCCCGACCCCGAGATCTTCTCGGTCACCGAGTTCCACTTCGACAGCCTCTCGCAGCGCCTGCGCGAGCTCTCGTTCCTGAACCCGGGCGTCAAGATCTCGATCCTCGACGAGCGCAGCGACAAGAAGCACGACTTCGCCTACGAGGGCGGGATCCGAACCTTCGTCGAGCACCTGAACAAGGCGAAGCAGCCGATCCACGACAAGGTCATCTTCTTCCAGGACATCCGCAACGGAACGGGCGACGCCAAGCGCGACGCCGACAAGGAGCGCGTCGAAGTCGCGCTCCAGTGGAACGAGGGCTACGCCGAGACGATCTTCGCCTTCACGAACACGATCAACAACCGGGACGGCGGCACGCACGTGGAAGGCTTCAAGACCGCGCTGACGCGCGCGATCCAGAAGTACGCCGAGCAGAACGGCGCCACCAAGGCGCTGAAGGAAACGAACCTCTCCGGCGACGACTGCCGCGAGGGACTGACGGCCGTCATCTCGGTCAAGGTCCGCGACCCGAAGTTCTCGTCCCAGACCAAGGACAAGCTCGTCTCCTCCGAGGTCAAGACGTGGGTGCAGCAGGTCGTCTACGAGAAGCTCGGCTCCTACCTCGAGGAAAACCCGCAGGGTCGGCCGCAAGATCGTCGAGAAGATCGTCGAGTCGGCCCGCGCCCGCGAGGCGGCGCGCAAGGCCCGCGAGCTCGTGCGGCGCAAGGGCGCCCTCGACAGCGGGGCGCTGCCCGGCAAGCTCGCCGACTGCCAGGAGAAAGACCCGGCCTTCTCCGAGCTCTTCATCGTCGAAGGCGACTCGGCCGGCGGCTCGGCCAAGATGGGCCGCGACCGCCGCTCCCAGGCGATCCTGCCGCTGCGCGGCAAGATCCTGAACGTCGAGAAGGCGCGCCTGGACAAGATGCTCGCCTCGGCCGAGATCCGCACGCTCATCACCGCGCTCGGCGCGGGCATCGGCGACGGACTTCGACGCCGAGAAGATCCGGTACCACAAGATCATCATCATGACCGACGCCGACGTGGACGGCTCGCACATCCGGACGCTGCTGCTGACGTTCTTCTTCCGTCACATGGCGTCGATCATCGACAAGGGCTTCCTCTACATCGCGCAGCCGCCGCTCTACAAGGTGGCCGAAGGCAAGAAGGAGACGTACCTCAAGGACGAGAAGGAAATGTCCAAGTTCCTCCTCGGCCGCCTCGGGGAGGACCGCTCGCTGTCGACCGAGATGTCGGGCGCCGCGGTCGCGGGCGGCAAGCTCGCGGCGCTGCTCGAGAAGATGGAGGAGTACCGCGACGCACGTCGGCAAGCTCGGCCTGCGCGGCCTTCCCGAGGGCCTGCTGCGCGCGCTCATCGACCGCGGCATGAACTCCAAGGCGGACTTCGACGACAAGAAGAAGGTCGAGGACCTGGCCAAGTCCGTCCGCGCCTTCGGTGTCGAGAAGGCCGACGTCGTCGCCGACGAGGAGCACTCGGGCTGGGCGCTCGAGATCCTGCGCAAGGTCAACGGCGTGCCGCGCACGGCGCGCATCGACGCCGAGTTCGTCGCGGGCTTCGAGTACAAGCGCATCCGCGAGACGGCCAAGGCGATCGGCGCCTTCCTCGACGGGCCGTACGCCGTGACGCGCAACGACGAGACGCAGAAATACGAGACCCTGACGGCCGTCGTGGATGCGATCTACGAATCGGCCAAGAAGGGCCTCGTCATCAACCGGTACAAGGGCCTCGGCGAGATGAACCCGGAGCAGCTCTGGGACACGACGATGAATCCCGAGACGCGCCGGCTGCTCCAGGTCGCCGTCGAGGACGCGGTCGAAGCCAACGAGGTCTTCTCGATCCTGATGGGCGACGCCGTCGAGCCGCGCCGCGAGTTCATCGAGCAGAACGCGTTGAACGTGAGGAACCTGGACATTTAGAGGAACGGTCGCCCGCGACCAAAGCATGACGTCCAACCTTCTGACCCCCGACGAAAAGATTCCCGTCACGATCGAGGACGAGGTCCGCCGCTCGTACCTCGACTACGCCATGTCCGTCATCATCGGACGGGCGCTGCCGGACGTGCGCGACGGGTTGAAGCCCGTCCACCGCCGCTGCCTCTACGGCATGTGGGAGCAGGGCAACGTCCACAACAAGCCCTACCGCAAGTCCGCGCGCATCGTCGGAGACGTCCTCGGCAAGTACCACCCGCACGGCGAGAGCGCGGTCTACGACTCGGTCGTGCGCATGGCGCAGGAGTTCTCGATGCGCTACCCGCTCGTGGACGGCCAGGGCAACTTCGGCTCGATCGACGGCGACAACGCCGCCGCGATGCGCTACACCGAGGTGCGCCTGACGCGCCTCGCCGGCGAGATGCTCGGCGAGGACATCGACAAGGAGACCGTCGACTGGACCCCGAACTACGACGGATCGCTCGTCGAGCCGACGGTGCTGCCGGCGAAGTTCCCGAACCTGCTCGTCAACGGCTCCTCGGGCATCGCCGTCGGCATGGCGACCAACATCCCGCCGCACAACCTCTCCGAGGTGGTCGACGCGACGATCGAGATCATCAAGCATCCCGACGCGACGCTCGCCCAGCTCATGAAGAAGATGCCGGGCCCCGACTTCCCCACCGCCGCCTTCATCCACGGATCGCCAGGGCATCCGGGATGCCTACAAGACCGGGCGCGGCATGGTCCAGGTGCGGGCCCGGGCCATCGTCGAGAAGGCCGCCCGCGGCGACAAGGAAGTCGATCGTCGTCACGGAGATCCCCTACCAGGTCAACAAGGCCAAGCTGATCGAGCGCATCGCCGAGCTCGTCAACGACAAGAAGATCGAGGGCGTCGCCGACCTGCGCGACGAGTCCAACCGCGAGGGCATGCGCATCGTCGTCGACCTGAAGCGCGGCGAGAACGCGCAGGTCATCCTGAACAAGCTCTACGCCCTGACTCCCGATGCAGTCGACGTTCGGCATCATCATGCTCGCGATCGTCGACAACCAGCCGCGCGTCCTGCCGCTCCACGATCTGCTGCGCCACTTCATCGACCACCGCAAGACGGTCGTCATCCGCCGCACGCAGTTCGACCTGAAGAAGGCGGAGGAGCGGGCGCACCTGCTGCGCGGCCTCGCGCTCGCGCTCGCCAACCTCGACCAGGTGATCAAGATCATCCGCGGCTCCAAGGACCCCAAGGAGGCCAAGGACCGCCTTCTGGCCGAGGTCTCGATGACGCGGACGGGCCTCGAGAAGTTCGTCGGAATGCCGCTCGAAGAGGCCGGCACCAAGACGAAGGGCACGGAAGTCCTCCGCCTGGACGACGTCCAGGCCCAGGCGATCCTCGACATGCGCCTGCAGCGCCTGACCGGGCTCGAGCGCGACAAGATCGTGGCCGAGTTCAAGGAAGTCCTGGCCCTGATCGCGAAGCTGCGCGAGATCCTCGGCTCCGAACAGCTCGTCCTCGACATCATCGTCGAGGAGCTCCAGCAGATCCGCAAGCAGTACGGCGACGAGCGGCGCACGCAGATCGTGGCCGAGGCCTCGGACATCGACATCGAGGACCTGATCGTCGAGGAGGACATGGTCATCACCGTGTCCCGCGGCGGCTACATCAAGCGCTCTCCCCTGTCGCTCTACCGCGCGCAGCGCCGCGGCGGCAAGGGCCGCATCGGCGCGACGACGAAGGAAGAGGATCTCGTCGAGCACCTGTTCGTCGCGTCGACGCACGCCTTCATCCTGGCGTTCACCTCGACGGGCCGCATGCACTGGATCAAGGTCTACGACCTGCCGCAGCTCGGGCCCGCCACGCGCGGCAAGGCGATCGTCAACCTGCTCAACCTCGGGCCCAACGAGCGCATGGTGGCCATGGCCGCCACGAAGGACTTCCCCGAGGACCGCTTCCTCGTCTTCGCCACGCGCAACGGGCTGATCAAGAAGACGGCGCTCTCGGCCTACTCCAACGTGCGCTCGGGCGGCATCATCGCGATCAACATCGAGGAGGCCGACGAGCTGCTCTCCGTGCGCATCACGGGCGGCGACGACCAGATCTTCATCGGCACGCGGTCGGGCATGGGCATCCGGTTCTCCGAGAAGGACGTCCGCCCGATGGGCCGCGACACGACCGGCGTCATCGGCGTCGTGCTGCGCAAGAACAACGACGTCGTCGTCGAGATGGACGTCGTCGACGAGAAGGCGCACCTGCTCTCGGTCACGGAGAACGGCTACGGCAAGCGCTCCGAGGTCACCGAGTACCGCTTCCAGGGCCGCGGCGGCTCGGGCGTGATCAACGTCAAGGTCACCGAGAAGAACGGCGCCGTCATCGGCATCAAGTCGGTGACCGACGCCGACCAGCTGCTGCTCATCACCGAGCGCGGGCAGCTGATCCGGATCAAGGTCAAGGACATCCGCGAGACCGGGCGCGCCGCCCAGGGCGTGCGCGTCATCCAGCTCGAGGAGGGCGACCGCGTCGTCGGCCTGGCCAAGCTGGCCGAGCCGGACGACGCCGAGGAGGAGGCCCAGGCTTCCCTGCCCACGCCCGCCCCCGCCCCGGTCGAGCAGGGCAAAGCCCGCGGCAAGAAGCCCGGGGCGCCCTTCCTCGACGAGGATGCGGACGACGAGGACGAGGACGACGAGGACGACGACGAGGAAGAGTAGCCAGGGGGCGGGCCGGATATAGAATCCGCCCCTCATGCGATTTTTTCTCGACAGCGCCAGCGTCGAAGACGCGCGGCGGATCAAGGATCTCGGGCTTCTCGACGGGGCCTGGGTGTCCCTTTCCGGGGCCGAAGCGGCGGGAGTCGACTACCGCAAGGCGGTCCGGGACCTGGCCTCTCTGACCGACGGTCCCGGTGCTCGTGGAGACGGGCTCCGACGACCCCAAGGGCATGTACAAGGAGGGCCGGGAGCTGGCCAAGCTCGGCAAGGACATCATCGTCCGGCTGCCCTTGAGGCCCGAGGGGATGCGGGTCGCGCGGCTTTTCGCGCAGGACCAGATCGCCACGTGCGCCGCCGGCTGCTATTCGATGGCGCAGGCCCTGATCGCGGCCAAGGCCAACGTCAGCTACGTGGCCGCGGCGGTCGGGCCGCTCGACGATGCGGGCTCGATCGGGATGGACCTGGTGGAGCAGGTCATCCGGGTCTACGACAACTACGGGTTCCAGTCGCAGATCATCGTTTCCGAGGCCCGCAACCCGATCCACGTCCTCGACTCCGCCCTGATGGGCGCGGACGTGGCCGCGCTTCCCGCCGCCGTGATCGAGCAGCTCTTCCGGCATCCGTTCTCGGAGGATCTGCGGGCGGGGAGGCCATCGTGAAGGTCTCGGCCGACCGGATCCTGTACCTGTCCCGGGTGATCCTGAAGAGCCTCAAGGAGAACCGGAATCTCGAGCAGAAGGCCGACGACGAGACCGCGCGGCGGGCGGTCGTCCGGGAGTTGACCGACAGCTACGCCGAGCTCGATGCGCTCGAAGAGAAGGCCCGCGCCGCGCTGGCCAAGCGCAAGAATCTCTCCGAGACCGAGAGGGAGTTCCAGTTCTCCACGGGCGCTCGAGGACGAGCTCCGCAAGCACGGCGCTTGATTAATTACTGTAGATTTGAACGTCAACTATCAGTATTTATTGGTATTTAGCGTAAGTAATACTACAGTAATAATTTCGGTTTGAGCTGCCTGCGCTCGGGCCGATACAATTGGCTCGATGGCGGGCCAATTGGATCTTGCGCGGATCAATCTGGATCGAACGGCGGGCGCTCCCCTGTCCGATCAGGTCTACGCGGCGATGGAACGCTGGATTTCCGACGGCGTCCTGGCCGAGAACACGCGCCTGCCGACCACGCGCGAGCTCGCGGCCGCGCTCGGCATCAATCGGGGCACGGTCCAGGCCGCGTATCGCCGTCTTCAGGAGAGCGGGCTGGTCGACGGGCGCGTCGGCAGCGGAACGGTCGTTCGGCCCGAGGCTCGGCGGGGCGGCGGCGTTTCGGCTGGAGGACGCTGGTCTCGCGCCGCGTCGCGGGCCTGCCCGAGGAAGCCGGGACTCCCCTTTCCGCCCCCCTCGTTGCGGATTTCTCGCGCCTGGCGCCCGACGAGCGATTCTTTCCCCTCGAAGAGTTCACGCGCACGCTCTCGTACGCGTGGAGCCGGCGCAAGGACCTCTGGATGTACGCTCCGCCCCTCGGGCTCGACGAGCTGCGCATCGAGCTCTCCCGCCGGCTCGCCGAGAGCGGCATCGTGCGCTCGCCCGACGAGATCCTGATCGTCAGCGGCGCGCAGCAGGGGCTCGATCTTCTCTTCCGCGCGTTCACCGATCCCGACGACGTCGTCGCCGCGGAGTCGCCGACGCTACTCCGGGGCGCTCACGCTGGCGAGGCTCGCCGGCGTCTCGGTCCTGGCCCTGCCCATGGACGCCGAGGGCCCGGATCCGCGGCCGCTGGAATCGCGCCGCGCGAAGCTCGTCTACCTCATGCCCGAGCGCCAGAACCCGACCGGCGTCACGATGACCGAAGAACGCCGCGCCGCCGTTCTCGACGCCGCGCTCTCGGCGGGCGCCCTCGTCATCGAGGATGGCTACGAGGAGCCCGAGCCGGGACGGATCCCGCTCGCGGCGCGCGCGCCCGAGCGCGTTGTGTGGCTCGGCACGCTGTCCAAGGACCTCGTTCCGGGGTTTCGGATCGGCTGGATCGCCGCGGCCCGTCCGATCGTCGAGCAGCTGGCACGCGTCAAGAAGGCCACGGATTTTCAGACCCCCGTGCCGCTGCAGGCGGCCGTCGCGGCGTTTCTGCGCGCCGGAGCGGACCGGAAGGCGAGGGCCAGCCGCGCCGAGGAAGTGGTGCTGCGCTCGGCGGAAGCGCGCGCTGGCGCTGTCCCGGTACCTGCCCGGCGTCTCCTGGTGGGGCGCCGAGGGCTCGAACCCGCTCTTCTGGCTGCACCTGCCCGAAGGGGTCTCCGGCCGTCGGGTCGCCGAAGCGGCGGCGGCGCGGGGAGTCGCGGTCGCGCCGGGGCAGGATTTCGATCCGGCGGGCGTGGACCGGCCCAACGTGCGCCTCTCCGTGTCGCGCGTCGAGCGGCGCGACATCGAGCGGGGGATCGCGCTGCTCGGGGAGGCGGTGCTGGAAGCGCAGTCGAGAACCGGCGCGTCGTTCGCGGCGCCGGTGGTGTGACGGAGAGAGTCAGTGGGCCATGAGTCGTGAGCTGGAGTCGTCGAGCAAGAGGGACGACATGGACGAGACACGTTCCGGCTGAAGGTGGGACTCGCGGAGATGCTGAAGGGCGGCGTCATCATGGACGTCGTCAACGCCGACCAGGCGCGGATCGCGGAGGCCGCGGGCGCGGCCGCCGTCATGGCGCTCGAGCGCGTGCCCGTCGGACATCCGGCGCGACGGGGGAGTCGCGCGGATGTCGCCGGTCTCGAAGATCCGCGAGATCCAGGAGGCCGTCTCGATCCCGGTGATGGCCAAGTGCCGCATCGGGCACCTCGCCGAGGCGCGGGTGCTGCAGGCGCTCAAGGTCGACTTCATCGACGAGTCGGAAGTCCTGACTCCGGCCGACGAGGAAAACCACGTCTACAAGGCCGATTTCACGGTGCCGTTCGTCTGCGGCTGCCGCAATCTCGGTGAGGCGCTGCGCCGGATCGGCGAGGGCGCCGCGATGATCCGGACGAAGGGGGAGGCGGGCACGGGCGACATCGTCCACGCCGTCAAGCACCTGCGCGAGGTCCACCGCGAGATGAAGATGCTCACGCAGCTCTCCAAGGACGAGCTCATGGCCGCGGCGAAGAGGCTCCAGGCGCCGTTCGCGCTGGTCGTCGAGGTGGCCGAGACGGGCAAGCTGCCCGTGCCGAACTTCGCCGCCGGCGGCATCGCGACGCCCTCGGACGCGGCGCTCTGCATGCAGCTCGGGGCCGAGGCCGTCTTCGTCGGGTCGGGCATCTTCAAGTCGGACGATCCGGAGAGCCGGGCGCGCGCCATCGTGAAGGCGACGACGCACTGGCGCGACGCCGACGCGCTGCTCGCGGCCGAGGAATCGCTCGGCTCGGGCATGAAGGGGATCGAGGCGGCGAAGCTTCCGGAAGAGGCCCAGCTGCAGACGCGCGGATGGTGATGGAGCCGGGACCGGTCGCCGTCCTCGCGCTGCAGGGCGACTTCGAGGCGCACAGGAAGGCCCTCGCGCAGATCGGCGTCGAGAGCTTCGAGCTGCGGCTCCACGGGGATCTCGCCCGGGCCGGCGGGCTGATCATCCCGGGGGGCGAGTCCTCGACGCTGTGGAAGTTCTTCGAGGCCGAGCCGTGGGAAGAGGCCTTCGGCGCCTTTGCCGGGAGCGGCCGGCCGATTCTCGGCACGTGCGCGGGCGCGATCGTGCTCGCGCGCGAGGTTTCCAACCCGAGCCAGAAGGGCCTCGGGCTCGTGGACATGGCCGTCGAGCGCAACGCCTACGGCCGGCAGGTCGATTCGTTCCTGGGCGAGGTCGCGTGCGACGCTCTCGGGGGACCGCTGCCGGCCGTCTTCATTCGCGCGCCGCGGATCCGGCAGGTCGGCCCGGGCGTCGAGGTCCTCGCCGCGCACGGCGGCGAGCCCGTCCTGGTCCGGCAGGGCAACGTCGTGGCCGCCACGTTTCACCCGGAGCTGACCGGCGACCGCCGGCTGCACCGCCTGCTCTTCGGGCAGGCACAACCGGCAAGGAGGAGCGCTTGAGCCTGGTTTCCATCGAGACGCGCGACGAGATCGCGGTCCTGACCCTGAATCGCCCGAAGGCGAACGCCTTCTCGCCCGAGCTCGTCGCGGAGCTCTCGCAGGCGCTCGCCGCGCAGTCGAAGGCGCGCGGCGTCGTCCTCGCGTCGGCCCTGCCGGGCATGTTCTCGGCCGGCTGGGACCTGCCGCTGCTCGTCGACCGCGACCGCGCCGGGATGGAGCAGTTCGTCCAGGACTACTGCGAGCTCGTGCGCCAGCTCTTCGTGTTCGGACCGCCGCTCGTCGCGGCGCTGTCCGGCCACGCGATCGCCGGCGGGCTGATCGCGGCGATGGGCGCCGACGAGCGGATCGCGGCCGAAGGCAAGGGCAAGTTCGGCCTCTCGGAAGTCATCCTCGGCGTGTCGGTCCCGGCCTGCCTGATGGAACCGTTTCGCCACGTTCGTCGGCGCGCGCCAGATGGAGCGCCTGGCGGCGACCGGGGAGAACGTCGCGGTGGACCGCGCGCTCGCGATCGGCCTCGTGGACCAGGTCGTCCCGGCGGGGGAGCTGCTCGAGCGAGCCGTCGAGCGGGCGCGCTTTCTCGCGGGCCTTTCGGGCGCCGCCTACACGGCCATCAAGCTGCGCTCGCGCGCGGCCGCGATCGCCCGGTTCGACCAGGCGCGCGACCACGACCCCTTCCTCGACTTCTGGTTCAGCGAGGACGCGCGGTTCCGGTTGAAGGACATGGTCGCGCGGTTGTCGGGACGGTGATTCCGGCCGACGAGGTCCTCGAGGCGCTCGACCTCTCGCGCGCCGAGCCCGGTTCCGGATTTCTCGAGGCGCTGTTTGCGCGCTTCAACGCGAAGGTGCCCTTCGAGAACGCGTCGAAGATCGTGCGCCACGCGCGCGCTTGCGGATCCGGCGCAGAAACCGCGAACTCCGGACGTCTTCTGGGCAGAGCACCTCTCGAGCGGGACGGGTGGCACCTGCTTTGCGCGGGTCGCCGCGTTTCAGGAGCTTCTGTCTGCGCTCGGCTTCCGGTCGCGAAAACTGCTCGGCCGCGTCCGCAACGAGAACGATCACGCGGCCCTCCTGGTCGAAACGGCGGCGGGGGAGGTGATCGCGGACGTCGGCTTTCCGCTGCCGGCGATCCTGCCCGCGCGGGCGGGTCTTTTCGGGACGAGCCAGGGCGAGATGGAGGTTGCCGTAGACGGCGCGCGGCTTCCGGATCGCCTTCCTCGAGGGGACGCCGGAGACGCCGCGCGAGATCGAGGTCTACGGCGCGCCGGTGTCCGACGAGGCGTTCGCGGCGCTCTGGCGCGAGACCTTCCGTCCGAACGCCCTGTTTCTCCAGGAGGTCGTGCTGCGGCGCGACCTCGGCAACCGCGTGCTTTCGTTCGGAGGGGGAGAGGTGCGCGTCGACGACCTGCACTCGCGCCTGCGCGTGCCGGCTCCGGCGCCGCGGGAGGCCGCGCTGTCGGAGCTCTTCGGCATCGATGCGGAAGTGCTCGCCGCGGCGTTCGCGATCGCGGGCGAAAGCGCCGACAAGGCGGAGACAGAACGCGCGCCTGACCGCGTATCTCGAGACCGATGCGATGCCCGACGCGGCGCATCGCGCCATCGCGACGCGGGACGGGTACCGAAAGCTTCTCGAGGGAGTCGCCGACGTGGCGTTGGGCGCGGACATTCCGGGCGGGTTCCGACTGACGCTCTCGGCGCCGTCGTCGGGCGGCTCCGGCCCGGCCATCGAGGAAGACGTCGGCGATCGACTGCGGCCGAGCGCCGCGTCGCGATCGTGCGGCGCCTTGACGGACGCGAGTCCGCTTCCGCGTATCGCGTGATCACGCGCGGGGAGAAGACCTACCTGACCAGGGAGGCGGAGCTGACGGGGCGGCGCGAGGATCTCCTGCGCAACGACTCGCTGCGCGGACGCCTGGCGGGCTCGCTCGCGGTCGACCTGCTCGCCTGGGCGAGGATGCTCTAGCAGGCTGCTGAAAAAGGGTGTGGGATGACGCCACGCCGCCGTAAGGGCGCCCGCATCCATTTTTCAGCAGCCTGCTGACGCTCCCTAGAAGCGGAAGGATCGCTCGGACTCGAGCAGCCGCAGGCGGGGCTGCCCGAGCGCCGCCACCTCGCGCCGGATGCGGGACAGCGACGGCGGCTTCATGTGGTACAGGAACACCGGGACGCGCGGCGGCGCCTTCTCGAGCTCCGCCGGCAGCAGGCACGGCGTCAGGTGGCAGGAGGCGCGCGCGACGGCGGCCTGGGCGTCGGAGAAGGACACCTCGAGGAAGATGGCCTTGAGGTCGCGCGCGCGGCGCGCATGCGTCCAGATCCGCTCCGTCGACTTCGTGTCGCCGGAGAAGAGCACCGAGCGGCCGGGCTTGCCGACGAGGTAGCCGTATGCGGGCACGATGTGATCGACCGGCAGAGCCGTGATCGTCACGCTGCCGGCCCGCGTCGCCTTGCCCGCGGGGATCGGACGGTACACGAGCGTGGGCCGCGCGCGCGAGGGCAGCCGCGTGAAGTCCGGCCACGTGGCGTCGTTGAAGACGTGCCGCTTCAGGTCCGCGAGCACCGCGGCAGGCGCGATGAGCTCGAGCGGCGTTCCGCGGCCGTAGAGGTTCTCGACCAGGAAGGGCAGTGAGGCGACGTGGTCGAAGTGCGCGTGCGTCAGGACGACGCGGCGGATCCGACGCTGCGCGGACAGCGGCAGGGCCTCCGTCAGCGAGCCGGCGTCCAGGGCCGTCTCGCCGTCGATGAGAAACGTCGTCGTGCGATAGCCCGGGGCGGAGCCGCCGTAGGGCCCCAGCGCGCGGACGGCGAGCGATGTTCGTGCGGGCACTGTCCCGGATTGTACGGGATCGGTCGGGCCGCCCTAGAAGGACGGCCCGATGTAGAAGACGAACGTGAAGTTGCCGCAGGAATCCTTCAGGCCGGTCGCGACGCACTGGGCCGGGCCGAGGTTGCCCTTGACGTTCCACTGCCGCGCGAAGTCGAAGTGCATCGGCAGGCCCAGGAAATTGAGCTCGATCCCGAACCCGTAGTCGGCCAGGCCGCCCGACGAGCCGTGGCAGCCGGGGACTCCGACGCCGGCGATGCCGCAGAGCGTGTAGTCGGACCAGAACTGGAAGGGCTGGTCCTTCAGGGCCGCGCCGCCGACGTCCAGGAACGCCTTGCCGCGGATGTCGCGGATCCCGAGGACGGGAGTGATGAGGAAGTCGATGACGGGGAACCGGAACTCGAGGTTCAGGAACGCCGGCCGTGTTTCCGTAAATGCCGTACACCGGCAGCGCGCGCAGCGTGTCGACGCCGCCGAAGGACAGGACGTCGGGCAGGTTGCCCGAGGCGTGGAAGCCGTAGATCCGCGCCGCGAGCAGCGACCGCTCCGTGATCTTGATGTACTGGCGCATGTCGAGGGTCGTGTCGAAGGTCAGCGTCGGGCCGCTCGAGCCGGGCGCCTTCGTGCCGCCCGATGTACGGCGAGTAGCTCACGCCGAGCGACATCCGGCGGCCCGAGATCGGCCCGAACTCCAGGTACTCGGTCGTGTCGCCGACGAGCTTGCCGCCGAACGTCGGGAAGTTGTTCTCGGTGGGGATGAAGACCTGGCCCGACCCGTCGTCGGTGTTGACCCAGACCGGGTAGCCGTCGTACTTGCGCGACAGGAAGCCGACGCTGCCCTCGAGGCGGTAGTAGCGGTTGAGCGGATAGGCCGCGAAGACGGTGCCGCCGATGAACTTGTAGGGGTTGCGCGTGCGGACGATCTCCCCGGTGTTCGGGTTCTGCGCGATGAAGTAGTAGGCGTTGTAGAAGCCCTGGATGCCCTTCTGCAGGCGCTGGGAGAGGTCCAGGTACGTCAGCTCGTAGTCCACGAAGGACGAGACCGACTGGATCTGGGCGATGACCTTGCGGTCGCCGAGGTTGTCGCCGAGCACGATGTAGCTGCTCGACAGGAACGTCTGGTCCGATCCGATGCCGACGTTGACCGCGGCGTCCTCGATCGACAGCGCGCGGCTGGGCCGCTTGTCGATCTTCTCGGGATCGATCGCGACCTCGATCGGGGGCTGGTACGGCGGGATCGTCGTCGGTCCGGCGGGGGAGGGCGCCGGGTTCAGGTCCGGCATCCGGTGGTACGGCTTCTTCGCGTCGGTCACGTAGAGCATGAAGCGGCGTTTGTAGTACGCGGAGAAGACCAGCCGCTCGGTGCCGTCGCGGCCGATGAGCACGGTGGGCGAGAACGTGCCGCCGACGACGTTCGTGAAGTTCGACGTCTCGCCGTTCTCGAGGTTGATCGCGAAGATGTTGTAGATGCCGTTGATGCGGTCCGAAGTGACGTAGAGCGTCTTGTTGTCGGTCGAGATGAAGGCGTCCTCGTCGTTCCAGTCGCCGTAGGTGATCTGTTCGCGCGAGCCCGCGACGCCCGGCCGGATGCGGAAGATCTTCGCCTTGCGGCCCTGCACCGACGAGTAGTAGATCCACTGGCCGTCGGGCGAGAAGGTCGGGGCGTAGTCGAAGGCGTCGTCCTGGGTGATGTTGGCGAAGGCCTTCGTGTCCAGGTTGTAGGTGTAGATGTCCGACCGGCCGTTGGCGATCGCGCGGAAGGCGACCGTGCGGCCATCGGGGGAGAAGGCCGGGTTCAGCTCCTGGTCGAGGCCCGGCATGGGGACGAGCTGGCTGATCCCGCCGCCGAGCGCGTTCAGGAGCATCAGCTCCCGGCCGCGCTCGCGCTTGACGAAGACCGCGATCGTGTTGCCGTCGGGCGCCACCGCGAGGTCCACGCCGCCGACGGGCCCGGTCGTCAGCCACTGCGCGACGATGTACTCGTACTCGGTCTTGAATCCCTTGGTCAGGTTCTTGAAGAGCTTGCGGTCGCGGGTCGAGAGAACGACCACGTTGGCGTCGTTGTCGAGGCTCGAGATCGCGGCGCCGAGGTCGCCCGACGGGAAGGCGCGCACGGAGACTTCGACCGAGCTGCCCTCCTCGGTCAGCCGCACGCGGTCGCCGAAGTCGATGGGCTCGCCGGTCTCGGTCAGCAGCTTGATGAACCGCTGGCGCAGGTAGCGGCGGAACCGGATGTCGAACTCCTCCGCGGAGACGCCGAACGTGCGCTTCAGGACGTGGTCGATGTTGGGCCCGAGCGAGCCGCGGTACTCGAAGACGAAGTCGCGCACGCCGTCGGGGCCCCACTCCGCGCGCATGAAGTCGAAGACCGCATGGCCGAACCGGTACGCGAAGAAGCCGTAGATCGCCCGCTCGGCGATCTCGGGAACCTGGTCGTTCAGGACGGCGTCGCGCAGGACCATGACGTCCTTTTCGTCCTCGTCGTTGCCGAAGTAGGAGGCCATGCCCTCCGTCAGCCACTGCGGCGCGCCGGAGGTGTAGGCGCGGATGAAGTTGCCGCCGAAGAAGATCTCGAACTGGAAGACGTGCGTCAGCTCGTGGGCGATCAGCTTTTCGAGCTTCTCGTCCGGCAGGTCGACGGGCAGGACCATCCGGTTGCGCGTGGGCAGGGCGAAGGCGCCCACGCCTTCCGGGATGAATTCGTTCAACGTGTTGGTCTGCTCGAACTCGGAGTGCGTCGCGTAATAGATGATGTTGATCGGCTTGGGGACCTGGAAGTTGAGCGCCCGGGAGATGTCGTCGTAGGCGCTCTCGGCGTAGGACGCGACCTTCTGGAGCGAGACCTCGTCGCGGTCGTAGAAGTAGATGGCGAAGTGCGTCGAGTGGTAGATCTTCCAGTTGAACTTGTCGTAGACGATCTTGTTCTTGCCGAAGTAGTCGTAGTACGGCGAGAGCACCGGCGCCTGGGCGGCGACCGGGGCCGCGGCGGCGGCGAACAGGGCGAGGGCCAGCAGAAGTTTCTTCATGCGGTCGTGGGGCGTCAGTCCTTGAAGATGTAGCGCTCCGCCTCGCGGTCGCGCGGGACGAAGGTGTTCAGGATCTGGTTCTCGAGCGAGAACAGGTTCTCGAAGAGGCCCTGCAGCTCGTCGCGGTTGCGGCTGCCGGTCTGCCGGAAGTCCTTGAACTCGTCCTGGAGCAGCTTCTCGCCGGTGCGGCCGTCGAGGACGAGGAACACGATGTCGAACACGAACCCGGTCTGCTCGACGTAGACCTGCCGGTAGTAGGTCCGCCCGTCGATGGGGGACTGGTACTCCTCGGTCTTGTAGCCCGAGCGGTCCTCGACGCGGAACTCGAGGCTGCCCGAAACGATCAGCTCGGCGTTGGTCTGCGTCCCGACGGCGGCCCAGAACTCCTGCGCGCGTCCGAGGTCCACGAGATTCTGGGTCGGCAGCTTGACGTCGGGCGGCGTCGGGATGACCTCGAACTTGGTCTTCTTCTCGAGCTGCTTCTTGAGGAAGCGGTGGAACTCGGCCTGGACGTCGACGTTGGCCAGGCGCTTGTCCTTGGCCTTGTCCGGGTCGGCGACCAGGATGAACGGCGCCAGCGCGATGCGCTCGTTGCCCCGCAGCGGCAGCTTGGGCTTCAGGGGCAGGCGCAGCTTCACCTGGTCGACGCTCGAGCACGCGGACACCACGAGCAGCAGGGCCGCGAGCAGAGCCCCGAGGCCGCTGCGCCGGTTAGGGTGCACCGGCGGCCTTTCCGGTCGTCTTCGTGTAGGCGGTGTAGAACTCGGCAAAGCGCGCGTAGTTGCGGCGGATGTAGTTGTCGTTCGGGCTGATCTCGAGCGCCTTCTTGTATTCCGCCAGGGCGCGCGCGAAGTCGCCGCTGGCCTCGAGCGAGACCGCGAGGTTGTTGTGCGCGCGCGCGTTGTTCGGATCTTTCGCGACCGCCTGCTCGTAGCGGAACGCCGCCTCGCGCCACAGGCCTTTCTTCGCGACCGCCGTGCCGAATGCGACCTGCGTCGCCGGCTTCTCCGGATGGGAGTACGACGAGCACGCGCCCGCGACAAGTAGTAAGGAGAGGACGGCGATGCGATCTAGCTTCAAGCGGCTCCTCATGCCTCGCGGCGGTCGGTATTATAGGTTTCCTGCACGTTTCGAGCCGGAGAATTGTCGCCCCGGGGTTTCATGAGAGATACGTTAACTTGAGCGCTGATTCACTTTCCCGGAGTGCCGCCCTGTCGTGGGCGCGGGGACGCGAGATCACGCCGCAGCGGCTCTGGCCGGCCCTGCGCGCGCGCGGAGGGGTGGAGGCCCTGCTGGCCTCGGGCGAGGACGAGCTGTCCTCGGACCTGGGTTCCCGGCAGCTGGCGCGCGCCGTTCTGCGCGGCCCGGACGATGCCGAGGCGCTGCGCTGGGCGGCGGCGGTCGAGCGCACGGGCATCCGCCTGGTGACGGCCTTCGACGCCGAGTACCCCGACGCCCTCCGGGAGATCGCCGACCCGCCGTTCCTGCTCTACGCGCTCGGCAGGCTCGAGCGGCTCCGGCTGCCGGCCGTGGCGATCGTCGGCTCGCGGGACGCGTCGCGGTACGGGCACGACGTAGCCTGGCGCCTTTCCCAGGAGTTGTCGGGCGCCGGGATGGCGGTCGTCTCGGGATTTGCGCGCGGCGTCGACGCCGCGGCGCACGAGGCCGCGCTCGAGGGCCCGGGCGGGACGATCGCCGTGCTCGGGTGCGGGCTGGACGTCGACTATCCGCGCGAGCACCGCAAGCTGAAGGAGCGCCTGGCCGCCGATCACCTGCTCGTCTCCGAGTACCCGCCGGGGACGGAGCCGCGTCCCCAGAACTTCCCGATCCGCAACCGGATCATCGCCGGCCTCTCTGCGGGGGTGGTCGTCGTGGAGGCGTCGCGGCGCTCGGGCTCGCTCATCACGGCGCGCCTGGCCAACGACTTCGGGCGCGACGTCTTCGCGGTCCCCGGCTCCATCTTTTCGCAGACCTCCGCCGGCGCCCACGAGCTGCTGCGCGACGGCGCGATCCTGTGCCGCGGCGCCGAGGACGTGCTCGCGGAGCTCTTTCCTTCCGTCGGCACGCCGCGTCCCGCCGGAGCCGTGTCGCCGTTTCCGGTCGCGGACCTGTCCGCGGAGTCCCGCCGGATCTTCGAAGCGCTCGGGCGCGAGGAGTCGCTCTCGGCCGAGGAGATCTCCCGGGCGCTCGATCTGCCGGCGGCGACCGTTCTCGCCGGCCTCTTCGAGCTCGAGGGAGCGGGGATCGCGGTGCCGGTGGAGGGCGGGAGATACGGGGTGGTGAGAAGGTGAAGAAAGGAGCAGTAAGCAGTCGGCAGCAAGCAGTAAGCAGAGGAGCGCATTTCTCGATCAACTGCTTCTGCCGCCAACTGCTTACCGCTTACTGCTGACTGCTTACTGCGGACCCCGGAATAGCCTCCTGTTATCGGGATGCGGAAACACCCGTGTTTGCGCTTTCCTTTCCGATGTGAGACCGTCCGTCGCCCCAAATGGCTAAGAACATCGTCATCGTCGAGTCCCCCGCGAAAGCGAAGACGCTGGAGAAATTTCTCGGCAAGGACTTCAAGGTCCTCGCTTCCTACGGGCACGTCCGCGACCTTCCCCGCAAGGGCCTCGGTGTGGACCGCGAGCACGACTACCAGCCGAGCTACGAGCTGCTCGCCGGCAAAGAGAAGACGATCAACGACCTGAAGCGCGCGGTCAAGTCCGCCGACAACGTCTTCCTCGCGGCCGACCCCGACCGCGAAGGCGAGGCGATCTCCTGGCACCTGCAGGAAGCGCTGAAACCCGGCGCCGGCAAGACGGTCTTCAAGCGCGTGCGCTTCAACGAGATCACGAAGAAGGCCGTGCTCGCGGCGATGGACGACGCCGGCGAGATCGACGGGCGCCGCGTGGACGCGCAGCAGGCCCGCCGCATCATCGACCGTCTGGTCGGCTACGAGGTCTCGGACCTGCTCTGGAAGAAGATCTGGCGCGGCCTCTCGGCCGGACGCGTGCAGACGGTCGCCCTGCGGATCATCTGCGAGCGCGAGAACGAGATCGAGGCCTTCGTCCCGGTCGAATACTGGACGCTCGACGCGACGCTGGAAGGCAAGACGCCGCCACCTTTCACGGCGCGCCTCTCGACCTTCGACGGCGAGAAGCTCAAGTTCGACGGCACGGACCCGCGGCTGCCGAACGAGGCCGCCGCCGCCCGCGTCCGCGAGGACGTCGCCAACGCGGTCTGGAAAGTCGCCTCCGTCGAAAGCTCCGAGCGGCGCAAGAACCCGGCGCCCCCGTTCATCACCTCGCAGCTCCAGCAGGCCGCGGCGCGGCGCCTCGGCTTCGCCGTGCGCCGCACGATGCAGATCGCGCAGCGGCTCTACGAGGGCCGCGAGATTCCCGGGCGCGGCACCGTCGGTCTGATCACGTACATGCGCACCGACTCGACCCGCGTCTCCCAGGAAGCCCTGACGGCCGTCCGCGAGCACATCGGCGGGACGTACCCCAAGGAGTCGCTGCCCGAGTCGCCGCGCTTCTTCAAGAGCCGCCGCGACACGCAGGACGCGCACGAGGCGATCCGCCCGACGTACCTGGACCTTCCGCCCGACGAAGTCGCCAAGCACGTCGCCGCCGACGAGGCCAAGCTCTACCGGTTGATCTGGCAGCGCTTCGTGGCCTCGCAGATGGCGCCCGCCGTCTACGACACGACGTCCGCCGAGATCACGGCCGGCCGCGCCGTCTACCGCGCCTCGGGCTCGACCCTGAAGTTCGCCGGCTACCTCGCCGCCTACGGAATTTCGGACGAGGACGAGGAAGACACGGACAAGGACACGCCGAAGCTGCCGCCGCTGACCCAGGGCGAGACCCTGAAGCTCGTCGAGGTCGCGCCCGAGAAGAAGGAGACGCAGCCGCCGCCGCGCTTCAACGAGGCGTCGCTCGTCAAGTTCCTCGAGGAAAACGGCATCGGCCGCCCGTCGACCTACGTCGAGATCCTGCGCAAGATCGAGGAGCGCCGCTACGTCCACCGCCGCGACCGCCGCTTCATCCCGACCGCCCTCGGGCGCACGGTCATCGAGCTCCTGATCCCGTACTTCGACGACTTCTTCGAGACCTCTTATACGGCCCGCATGGAGGAGGCCCTCGACGAGGTCGAAGAGGGCAAGCTCTCGTGGACCAAGGCGCTCGCCGCGTTCGACAAGACCTTCACGCGCGACCGCAACCGCGCCCTGAAAGACATGGTGTCGGGCAAGGCCGGGATCCTGCTCGCAGACGCGCAAGGACCTCAAGCTCTCGGTCGTCCCGAAGATCGACGAGAAGTGCCCGACGTGCGGCAAGAAGCTCAAGCTGCGCATGGGCAAGAACGGTCTCTTCGTGGCCTGCAGCGGCTACCCGGGCTGCACCTACACGCTGAACATCCCCGATCCCGAGGAAGACGTCGTCGACGTTTCGGAGATCGAGAACACGACGTGCGAGGAGTGCGGCTCGCCCATGAAGCTGCGCCAGAGCCGCACGGGCTCGACCTTCCTCGGCTGCACGGCGTACCCGAAGTGCCGCAACGTCGTCAACGTCGCCGTCGCGGGCGGCAAGGCCGAGGCGCGGCCCGACGAGCCGACCGGAGAGAAGTGCCCGCGCTGCGGCCACGAGCTCGTCCGGCGCCACGGGCGCTACGGCGCCTACGTGTCCTGCTCGAACTACCCGGCGTGCAAGTTCAAGCCGCCCAAGCCGATCAAGGACACGGGCGTGCGCTGTCCCAAGGACGGCGGCATCATCGCCGAGCGGCGCGGCCGCTTCCGCCCGTTCTACGGGTGCGTCAACTATCCCAACTGCGACTTCTCGCTCTCGGTGCGTCCGATCCCGGAGGCGTGCCCGCAGTGCGGCAACCCGTACCTGCTCCATCGCGAGCGCAAGTCGGGCAACGTCTTTGCCTGCGACAAGGCCGGCTGCGGCTTCGAGAAGGCGCCCGGGCGTGATTCCGGAGATCGTCGAGATCATCCCGGAGGTGCCGCTCGAGCCGGAGCCCGCCCCGAAGAGCAAGGCGAAGGCGAAGGCGCCCGCCGGGACGAAGCCGGCGAAGGCGGCGAAAACGGCCGCGCCCAAGTCGCCGCGCCGCCGCGCCGCGAAGGCGTAGCTCCGCGAGCGGTGAAGGCGCCCTGGGAGAAGTTCTCGCTGCCGGCCGGCGGGGCTCCCTGCGCCCGCGGATCTTCCCCGGAGTTCGTGCGCACCATGCGCGCCGTGTTCGGCCCGCTCGTCGAGCGGGTGGACGCGTTTCCCGCGGGAGCGCACGCGTGGCTGATGGCGGAAGTTCCCGCCGAGGGCTCGCTCTCGGTCTTCTTCCGGAATCTCGCGGAGCGCCTCGAGCCGTCCGGCTCGCTCTGGGTCGTCTTTCCGAAGAAGCCGTTCATGGCCGAGCTCGCGTTTCCCTACACGTGGCTGGACGTCCAGAAGGCGGGCCTGCAGGCCGGCCTCGTGGACAACAAGGTCGCGGCCTTCTCCTCGCGCCTGACCGCGATCCGGTTCGTCATCCCGGTCGCCCGGCGCCGGGCCGCGCGCTGAACCCTTACAATCGGCGGCTTCGATGACCACACCTGCCGTCACGATCATCGGCGCGGGCCTGGCCGGCTCGGAGTGCGCCTGGCAGCTGGCGCGGCGCGGGCACCGCGTGCGCCTCCTGGAGATGCGCCCGGTCGTCGGGACCTCGGCGCACCAGACGGACCGCTGCGCGGAGCTGGTGTGCTCGAACTCCTTCCGCTCCGACAACCCGCGCAACGCCGTCGGCCTGCTCAAGCGCGAGATGGAGGCCCTCGACTCGCTCGTGATCCGCTCGGCGCGCGCCGCCGCGGTGCCGGCGGGCGACGCGCTGGCGATGGACCGCGGCGTCTTCGCCGGCCTGGTCACCGAGGCGATCGCCGCGCGGCCCGAGATCGCGCTCGTGCGCGAGGAGGCGAGGGCGATCCCGGAGGACGGCTTCGTCGTGATCGCGACCGGGCCGCTGACCTCGCCGGCGCTCGACGCCGCGATCGGCGCGCTGCTCGGGACGGCCGATCTCTACTTCTACGACTCGATGGCCCCCATCGTCGAGGCCTCTTCGCTCGACCTCTCGAAGATGTACGCGCTCTCGCGCTACGGCAAGGGCGACGGCGAGGACTATCTGAACTGTCCGCTGTCGCGCGAGGGATACGAGGCGTTCATGGACGCCCTGCTCGCCGGCGAGACCGTCCCGATCAAGGACTTCGAGAAGGGCATCTACTTCGAAGGGTGCCTGCCGATCGAGGTGATGGCCGAGCGCGGCCGCGAGACGCTGCGCCACGGCCCGATGAAGCCGATGGGCCTTCCGGATCCGAAGACGGGCAGGAACCCGTGGGCCGTCGTGCAGCTGCGCCAGGACGACCTCGCCAAAGAGCACTACAACCTCGTGGGCTTCCAGACGAAGTTGAAGATTCCCGAACAGCAGCGGGTCTTCCGGATGATCCCGGGCCTCGAGAACGCGGTCTTCGCGCGCTACGGCATGCTGCACCGGAACACGTACATCCACGCGCCGGCGCACATCGACCGCTTCTTCCGCATGCGCCGCGAGCCGCGGATCTTCTTCGCGGGCCAGATCACGGGCGTCGAGGGCTACGTCGAGAGCGCCGCGACGGGCCTGGCCGTGGGGCTGACGCTGTCGCAGATGCTGGAAGGGCGCGAGCCCGTGCCCGTGCCCTACACGACGGCCATCGGCTCGCTCGCGCGCCACTGTTCCGAGCGCCCGCCGTCGGAGAAGTTCGAGCCGATGAACGTGACCTTCGGCCTGATCGAGGACAGCTCGCACTCGCCCGTGCGCGACAAGCAGGTGCGCCGCCAGCAGCTCGCGGACCGCGCGCTCGGGGCGATCGGGCAGTGGAAGACGGAGATCGAGGGCGTCGCGAATTCCGTTTCGCGCTGAGGGAGAGAATCGCATGCTGACCTGGCAGGACATCGAAGCGCGCGCGCAAGCGCCTCGCCGGCATCGCGCACCGCACGCCCGTGCTGACCTCGCGGCAGTTCGACGAGGCGGCCGGCGCGCGCGTCTTCTTCAAGGCCGAGAACCTCCAGCGCGCCGGCGCGTTCAAGTTCCGCGGCGCCTACAACAAGATCAAGGCGGAGACCGAGCGCGGGAAGGTCGACGCGGTCGTGGCGTTCTCCTCGGGCAACCACGCGCAGGCGGTCGCGCTCGTGTGCAGCATGCTCGGCATCCGCGCGACGATCGTGATGCCCGACGACGCCCCGCAGGCGAAGATCGACGGGACACGCGGCTACGGCGCCGAGGTCGTCCTCTACGACCGCGCGAGCCAGAGCCGCGACGACCTCGCCGAGCAGATCTGCCGCGAGCGCGGCGCCGTGCTCGTGCCGCCCTTCGACGACGACCTCGTCATGGCGGGCCAGGCCACGGGCGCCGTCGAGCTGCTCGAGGACGTCGGCGATCTCGATGCGATCGTCGTGCCGGTGTCGGGCGGAGGCCTGATCAGCGGCTGGGCCACGGTGGCCCGGAACCTGCGGCCCGGCATCGTGATCTACGGCGCCGAGCCCGAGACCGCCGACGACACGAAGCGCTCGCTCGCCGCGGGACACCGCGTCGAGGTCCCCGAGAATCCGACGATCGCCGACGGCCTGCGTGTGTCCTCGCCCGGGCAAGCGGACGTTCCCGATCGTGCAGGAGACCGTCAAGGACATCCTCCTCGTCTCCGACGACGAGATGATCGAGACGCTGACCTGGATGCTCGAGCGCATGAAGGTCCTCGTCGAGCCCTCGGGCGCCGCCGCGGCCGCGGCCGTGCGCCACAGGAAGGCCGACTTCTCGGGAAAACGCGTGGGCGTGGTGATCTCGGGCGGCAACGTGGATCTCCAGAAGCTGGCCGGCTACATCGCCTCGCGACGCGCCCTTTGAGCTTTCTTAAACGCGGCCGGCGCCGGCCGGCGTCGGTTAGAACTGGCGGCGTGAATGCGTGGCTGATCGCCGCCAGCCTCCTCGCCGTCGCCTCGGCGGTCGCGTGCCGGCCCCGCGAGGCCGCCGTGCTCGGGGCCACGGGTTCGGACCGGCCCGAGCCGAACAAGGCGATCGCGGTCGGGGACCGCGTCCCGGATTTCACGCTCACCGACCAGACCGGCAGGGCCGTGCGGTTGTCGGAGTTTCGCGGCGCGCCCGTGGCGGTCACGTTCGCCTACACGCGCTGCCCGGACGCGGCGGCCTGTCCGATGACGATGGCGAAGTTCTCGAAGTTGAACGCCGCGATCGCCGGACGGGACGTCGGCCGGCTGCTCGTCGTGACGGTCGATCCGGAGACCGACACCCCGGCGGTGCTCGCGGACTTCGCCAGCCGGATCGGCGCCGACAGCGCGCGCTGGAAGTTCCTGACGGGCGATCCGCGCGCGCTGGCGCGGGTGGCCGAGACCTTCGGCGTCCTCTACTATCCCGAGCGCGGCCAGATCATGCACCAGCAGGCGGTGGCGGTCATCGACCCGGAAGGACGCCTCGCCTCGATCACGTACGGATCGGACTGGGAGCCCGAACAGATACTCCAGGAGTTGCAGAAAGCGAGGAAAGGATGAAACGCACGCAGGTTCTCGGCAGTCTCGTCTTCGGAGCGATCGCGACCCTCGGCCTGACGCTCTTCGCGACCGGGCAGGAAAAGGAAGAGCATCCCTCCAAGCTGTTCAAGGAATATTGCGCCAAGTGCCACGGAGACACGGGCAAGGCCGACACGTTCAAGGGCAAGAACATGAAGGCGCGCAACTTCACCGACGCCGAGTGGCAGGCGGGCGAGTCCGATGCGGAGCTGATCAAGTCCGTGACCGAGGGCAAGGACGACATGCCGCCGTTCGGCAAGAAGCTCACGGCCGAGCAGATCGAAAGCCTCGTCAAGAACGACGTGCGGGGTTTCGCGCCGAAGAAGAACTGATCGGCGCGCGGTCGCGAGGCCGCAGCGTCCTATACTGCCCGGCGGTGAACGAAGTGACGGACAATGTGGCCGGCCGTCTGGCGTTCCGTGCCCGGGGCGAGGACGTCCAGATCTACTCGCGGGCGCACATCGTGTCGCCCGAAGTCATTTCCATCGGCGACTCCGTCATCATCGACGACTTCGTGTTTCTGGTCGGGGGAGTCGAGACGCGGATCGGCAGCTTCGTCCATCTGGCCTCCTTTTCGTCCTACCTCGGGCGGGGTCGCCTCGTGATCGAGGATTTCGTCAGCATTTCCAGCGGAGCCCGGATCTACACCGGGATCGACGACTTTTCGGGTGGAAGCCTGGTCGGGCCGGCCGTCCCCGAGCCGTTCCGCCAGCCGACGCGGACCTTTGCGCACATCGGCAAATACGCGCTGGTGGGAGCCAACGCGGTCGTCTTCCCGGGCGTCACCATCGGGGAAGGATGCGCGATCGGCGCCCTGTCCCTGGTCAACCGCGACTGCGAGCCCTGGACGATCTACGGGGGAGTCCCGGCCCGGCCCATCAAGAAGCGCCCGCGTGACCGCATCGACGAGCTCGAGCGGCAGCTTCGCAGCGCGCTCTACGACGGCGAAGGCCGGTACGTGCCGCTCGATCGGAGAAGGTAGGCGCCCGACGATGCTGCCGGTCTCTCGCCCTTCGCTCCCCCCGCTCGCCGACTACGTCGCGCTGCTGGAGGACATCTGGCAGAGCCGGATGCTCTCGAACTTCGGCAAGTACGCGCGTCAGTTCGAGGAGAGAGCGCAGACGTACGTCGCGAATCCCTGGACACGGTCCGTGGTCAATTGCGATCTCGGTCTCGTCCTCTCGATCGCCGCGCTCGAGATCCCCGCGGGCGGTGAGTGCCTGGTCCAGTCGTTTACCTTCAACTCGACCGTCAACGCGATCCTCTGGAACCGTTTGACGCCGGCGTTCGTGGACATCGATCCGCGAACGTTCAACGTCGACTGCGGCGACCTCGAGCGGCGCATCACCGCGGCGACGCGCGCGATCGTCGTGACGCACATCTTCGGAAGTCCCCTCCCGATCGACCGCGTTCTGGAGATCGCGCGCCGGCACGGGCTCCCGGTCGTCGTCGACGCCGCCCACGCGTACGGAGCGAGTTTCCGGGGATTGCGCATCGGTGACCCGCGGCTCGGGGACTTTCAGGTCTTCAGCTTCAGCGGAACCAAGCAGATGACCTGCGCCGAAGGAGGGCTGATTGCGGCGGCCACCGCGGAGGGTGCGCGGCGAATCGAGTACCTGCGCGCCTACGGGTTCCAGAATGACTACGTGTCGGAGTTCGTGGGAATCAACGGGAAACTCTCGGAAATCCATGCGGCCCTGGCCTGCCTGGCCGCGGGGAGTATCGACGAGGCCGTCGGGGCGCGCCAGCGCAAGGCGCAGCGATACCAGGCCGCGCTCGTTCGCGAGCCCGGCATTCGATTCCAGGAAATCCTTCCCGACGCGAGCGCGACGTACAAGGATTTTGCAATTCTCTGTCCCGAGCGGCGCGACGATCTCGCGGCGGCCCTGGAGGCCGGCGGCATTCAGACGAAGAAATACTTCCGGCCGGTTCACGGAATGCCGGCATTCCGGCGCTTTCAGTCGCCGTCGGACGATCTCGACGACACGATCGCCGTCGCGGATTCCGTCCTGTGTCTGCCGATGTTCAACGAGCTGGCCGACGATGACGTCGACCGGGTGAGCGAGGCCGTCCTCCGGTTCTATGGGCGCCGGTGATCGGTTCGCGCCCGCGCGGCTCGCTGTCGGGCGCCTGCTCTGGGGTCTGAGGCCGCATCCGGCGGAGCCGCTCGTCAGCATCGTCATCCCGACCTGGAATCGGGCCGAGCTGCTGACGACGAGGACGCTTCCCTCCGTGCTGCGCCAGACGTACCGCAACTGGGAAGTCGTCGTCGTGGGGGATGCGTGCACGGACGATACCGGCGCGCGGATCGCGGCCCTCGACGAGCCGCGTATTCGCTTTCTGAATCTGGCCGAGCGCGGCACCTATCCGCCGGACCCGCTTCAACGCTGGATGGTCGCGGGCAGCACGCCCGCCAACCGCGCCCTGGAGCTGGCGCGGGGCCAATGGCTCGGTTACCTCGACGACGATGACGTTCTCGCCGAGGATCACCTCGAGGCGCTGCTGAATTTCGCGCGCCGGACGGGAGCCGAGTTCGTCTTCGGGTCCGGCGATTTCCAACGCTCGCCAACGGAATGGCTGCGGATCGGGAAACTGCCTCCCTTGCCCGGCAACGTCATGCACTCGTCGGTGCTGTACCGCTCCTACCTCAAGTTTCTGCGATACGACCTCGAAGCCTGGAAAGTCTCGATCGGCGCCGATGCGCATCTCTGGGGCAGGATGTATGCGCTGGGCGTGCGCTTTGCGCACCTCGACCGCGTCGTGTGCCAGGCGCCCCTGCGCCCCGGGGAAAACCTCGCGGGGCAGAAGGCGGCCGAACGCCGCCAGGAGTCTCACCGGGCGGAGTCGGAGACGCAGAGCTCGGCGTAGACGTCGTTTCCGCGGATGACGATGCGGCCGGGCGTCTCGCCGGCCTTCGGGGCGAGGGTCGCGACCTTCTCCGTCGTGCGCGCCGCATCCAGGTCGGGAAGCCGCCGTTCGGGAGGCTTGTAGAGGTTCGTGTGGACGCAGAAGACGGAGAAACACGGTGGATCGCCCGGCTGGAGGGCGGACCGCAGCGCGGCGTAGAGCGCCGGATCCTGGAAATCGAAGTTCCACCGATCGCGATGCGCGATCAGCGTGTACCGCTGACCGTCCTTCTCCAGCAGGTAACGCTCGACGGCCCAGTTCTCGGGCAGGCGGCCGGCCGGCTTCCAGTTCCAGTCGTGATGCGCCATGAAAAAGCCGATGAGGTTGAGCTGATCGACCTGGATCGTGCGTGCTCCGGGAAACTCGGACTCGAAGATGCGGCTCGGCGCCGTGAAGTCTTCCGGTCCCCGCGGACGGAAGTCCTCGCGCTGGGCGACGACGTTGCCCGCGATCGCCACGGCGCAGGCGACGGCCAGAATGCGTCGCGCCGGCGCCGCCGGGAAGCTTCGCGCAAGGCGGTCGAAAGCGAGATATCCCGCCAGCAAGGCGAAGAGGAAGAGCAGGAACTGCTGGCGCATCGCGCCGCCGAACGGGTACTTGCCGGCCAGGCCGAGGGCCATCCCGAGCCCGAGGAGGATGGCGAAGACGACGGAGGGGATCGACCGCTCCGCGGCCGCGTCGTCTGGCGCCGGCTCCGAGGCCATCGCGGCGAGCGCCAGAACGGTCAGCGCGAGGAGGAGGGCCGCGGCCCCCGCCGCGGGAGAGATCGCGACGGGCGAGAAGAGGCGGAAAAGGCTTCCGAGGGTGCGCAGCAGAAACGCGGCGGCGGTTTCGCGGGCGGGGACGTAATAGAACTCCGGCAGGTGATTGAGCTGGCGAATCCAGGGCTTGGCGATCAGCTCGTAGAGCAGACCGCCGACGATCGCCGGGGGCAGCAGCGTGGCAGCGTCGGCGAGCCAGCGTTTGGGGATCGAGCGCAGGAGCCGGCGTCCCCAGGCGGGGCGGAGGATCGCCACGGCGAGCGGCGCGAGCACGCACGCGATCAGGTAGAGCCCCGCAAAATACTCGGTGAGCAGGGCGCAGCACGCGAGCAGAGAGAAGGCCGCCCGGCGGCCCGGCGCGAGCCCGGCGTCGGGATCCACCAGGTCGAGGTAATAGACGAACGACCAGAGGATGAAGAACACGGCCAGGGAGTACGACTGCACTTCGCACGACAGGAAGATCGCCGATGCGGACGTGGCCATCGTCAACGCGCCGAGCACGGCGACCCACTCGAGGGCCCCGAGCCTTTTCAGGATCCGGTAGACCATCGCCACGCAACCCACGCCCGCGAGAATCGGGATCGCCCGGTAGGCCAGGCGCGAATGGCTCACGGCGTCCGCGAGCTTCAGCAGCAGCAGGAAGAGCGGCGGATGCGCGAGGCCCGCATACTCCCGGGTCAGGTTTCGGGCGATGAAGACGTGCCAGTACCCGTTGTAGTCGATGGGCTGCGTCAGGCCCACGAAGAGGCGCAAGGCGAGGCCGGTCGCGAGTGTGCCGACGAGCGGCCAGGAGGCGAAGGGCGAACGGCGGCGCACGGGACGAGCATATCGGGAAGCCCTTCTCGGCTTCGGCGGGGCTGCCCTATGCGTTGAGTTGGGCGAGACTGGCGCGAAGGGCTTCGGTCTTCCGGCGCGACCGGCCGGTCCAGAAGACGGCGTAGTCGAGCTCCGTCACCGTCGGTCGGCTCTCGTAGAAGACCCGGGTCGCGCGCGCGGCGACCCATTCGAGCGCCGGCTTCACGGAGGTCCAGGACACGTCGTCGAGCACGAGGAAACCGTCCGGAGCCAGGAGGGGAAAGTAATCCTTCACGTCGGCGACGACCCGCGCCTCGTCGTGGTTCCCGTCGACGTGGATCAAGCCGAATTTCAAACCCTGCGCCGCGAAATCCTTCGCCGCCTCGGCGGACGTCTTGCGCACCAGGCGGCAGCACGCGGAGAGGCCGAGCTGGTCGCAGAGCCGCAGCACGTCCGCATGGAGGCGATCGAAGTCCGTCGTGGCGACGAAGTCCCGAAGCCTGTCCGCCAGAGCCGGGTTGTCGTGCTGGACGGCCTCGCCGCTCGAGAATGGATCCACGCCGTACGCGACGCCGCCCGTATGGTCCCGGTGGGCGATGGCCTGGGGAACCAGAGAGCGGCCCCGGTAGACGCCGATGTCGAGCGAGGTGGTCAAGCCGCCGGCGCGGATCAGCCACGCCAGCGTCAAGGCCTTCTTCGGGGGACAGCCGCCCCCGAAATCCACGGGGACGAGCGAGATCGCATCCATGACGGCGGCCCGGAAGACCGGGTCCTGCTCGAGTCGGTACGTGGGGCCCGAGAAGGGGCGAAGCAGTCGGCTCAGCAGCGGCATCAGTAGACCGGCTCCTCGAGCGACACGCCGAAGATCCCGGAGTACATCTTCGGAAAGAAGTGCGTCGACTTCTGCGGCAGGCGGTCGCCGGCGGAGACGACGGCCTCGACGTCCGCGACCGTGGTCGGGCGCATCAGCACGGCCGCCTGCGCTTCCTTCTTCTCGACGGCGGAGAGAGCAGCCTCCGTGTCCGAGGTGAAAGACACGTTTTCGCCGCGCGCGATCGCGTCGGTGTCGATCGACAACAGCTTGCCGAAGAGGGCGACCTCGAGGGCCGCGACGTCGAGACCCTTCCAGGCCTCCGAACGCCCTTCCGGCCACGGCAGCGGCGCGGGGGCCGCCGAGAGGGTCAGCAGGACGGGTCGTGCGGGCGGAGCCACGAGCACGAACGCGGGCCGGATGCGCGAGTGTTTCTGCAGGGCCGCGACGGCGTCCCGCGCGCTCGCGTGCTCTTCGACGTCGAAGTACGCGCGTGCCGACGCGAGCAGCTTTTCGGGATTCCAGGCGGGCAGAGCCGGAGAGCAGGCGGTGGATCGGCCGGACGACGAGGCCCGGCGAGGCCATGTCCACGATCGCGCAGAGCTTGTAGCGCGCGCCCGGGCAGCTTCGCGGCGGCCGGGTCCTTCGAGAACGCGAGCGCCGTCTCGTAGCGGTGGTGGCCGTCGGCGATGATCGACTCGGCGTTCTTGACGAGACCCTGCAGCTCCACGTGCGCGGCGTAGTCGGAGATGCGGAAGGCGTCGTGCCGCACGCCGTCGGGATCGGTCGCGGTCAGCTGCGCGACGCGGCGCGTCGAGAGCGCGGCGGAGAGGGGCGCGCGGGTCATGAGGAACACGAGCTCGAGGTCGGCCTTCGTCGCCGCGAGCAGCGCGAGCCGGTCCGCCTTGGGCTTGGCGAGCGTGCGCTCGTGCGGCCGGACGACGCCGGACTCGTACTCGGCCAGCTTGACGAGGCCGACGAGGGCGTCCCGGACGAACGTCTGGCCGCCGTCGGTGAAGGTCTGCCGGTAGATCCAGAGCGCGGGCCGCCGCTCCTTCTCGAGCGTGCCGTCGGCCAGCCAGTCGGCCTGCGTCTTCGCGGCGCCGGCGTAGACGTCTTCGCCGTCGGGCTTGCGCGAGACGATCCGGACGATGTTCTCGGGCGCCTGCGCATAGAGGGCGTCCCGTTTCGCGGGGCCGATCTGGTCGTACGGGGGCGCGAAGACGGCGGAGAGGCCGCGCGCCTTGAGGACTTTCGGAGAGAAGCGGATCGAGCGAAACGGTCGCAGTTCCATGGCGGGGGATTGTAGCCGCGCTACACTGAAAGCAACGTGATCTCGCTTTCCCGCGCCATCGACGGCTTCGAGACCTACGTGGCCGACGAGCGGCGCTTTTCCCCGCGGACGGTCCTGGCGTACCGCTCGGACCTGGATCGCTTCGCCGACTTCTGGGAAGGCGAGTTCGCCCACGAGACCGCGGGCAAGACGCCGCTCTCGAAGATCGACACGCTCGCCGTGCGCTCCTACCTCGCCAGCCTCCACCGGGCGCAGCTCTCGAACCGCTCGCTCGCGCGCCATCTCTCGACGCTGCGCTCGTTCTTCCGCTGGGCGTGCCGCGAGGGGCACATCGAGAAGAACCCGGGCAAGGGCCTGCCCTCGCCGCGCGTGCCGAAGACGCTGCCGCGCGCGATGACGCTGCCCGACACGGAGCGGCTGCTCGCGGCCGACGACGACGAGACGTTCGTGCCCGAGCGCGAGCGGGCGCTCTTCGAGCTGCTCTACGCCACGGGGCTGCGCGTCTCGGAGGCGGCGGGCCTGGACTGCGAGGACGTGGACCTCTCCGAGCGCCTGGCGCGCGTGACGGGCAAGGGCAGCCGCGAGCGGATCGTGCCGTTCGGCGAGGCCGCGGCCGACGCGCTGCGCGCGTACATGCCCTCGCGGGCGGCCCTGCGGCACGGCGCGCGCCGCAAGGAGACCGGGTCGAGCGAGCCCCTCTTCGTCAACGCGCGCGGCGGCCGGCTCACGCCGCGCTCGATGGCGCGCCTGCTGAAGCGGCGCCTGCGCGCGGCCGGGCTGCCCGAGGAAATCTCGCCCCACGCCCTGCGCCACACGTTCGCGACGCACCTGCTCCAGGCCGGCGCGGACCTGCGCGCGATCCAGGAGCTGCTCGGCCACGCGTCGCTCTCGACGACGCAGAAATACACGCACCTCGACGCGGCGCGGCTGCGCGAGGTCTACCGGAATGCGCATCCGAAGGCCTGAAGCGGCGCTGGCCGCGACCTGCCTGCTGTGGGCCGCGCTGTCGTCGGCGCAGACGCCGACGCCGACGCCGGCCATGCCGCCGGTGCTCGTCGAGGTCGACCGGACGATCCGCGAGGGGTTCTTCGATCCGAAGCTGAAGGGGACCGACTGGTCGGGCGCGGTCGAGCGGGCCCGCGCGGAGCTGTCGCGCAACCCCTCGCCGGCCGAGGAGTCCGCGGTCTACGACCGGCTGCTCGCGACGCTCTCGGACTCGCACACGTTCCGCATGCCGGCCGGCCGGCTGCCCGAGCGCGGCTGGGGCACGGCGGGGTTGCGCATCGGGCAGGACGGCGACGGCTACGCGGTCAAGGGCGTGCTGCCGGGCAGCTCGGCCGAGCAGGCCGGACTGAAGATCGGCGACCGCATCCTCGAGGTCGACGGACGAAAGTACGGCAAGGAACGCGTGAACTTCCGGGACCTCTTCTTCGTGTTCGAGGGCGCTCCGGGCACGTTCGTCCAGGCGACCTCGCAGCGCGGCGACGCGCCGCCCCGCCTCGAGCGGCTCGCGCGCACGGCCGAGGAATCCGGCGACGCCCTCGTCTGGAAGAGCGCGCGCGTCGTGCGCAAGGACGGCAAGGCCTACGGCTACGCGCACATCTGGGGCATGAGCACGGAAACCGCGCTCGCCGTCGTGGACATGCTGCTCGACCGCAGCGAAACGGGACGCGCGCGGCGCGAGCTCGTCGGCTGGGGCGACATCGAGGGGTTCCTGCTCGACGCGCGGGGCAACAGCGGCGGCTACGACCCGAACATCCTCACGACGTTCCTGCAGGGCCAGTGGAGCGCGGGCGACTACTACTCGATTTCGCGCGACGGCAAGCGCCTCGTGCCGCCGGTCTACGACCGGCTCCCGGTCGCGCTGCTCGTGAATTCGGGCACGGCGTCGGCCGGCGAGTCGCTCGCGCTGAAGTTCCGCGCGCACAAGATCGGCCCGATCGTCGGCGAGACGACCGCCGGAATGGCGAGCGGGGGAGCCGCCGCGGCGAGACTCGCGGACGGCTCGATGCTCTGGTACTCCGCCCGCGCGATCGAGGGGCTCGATGGAAAGAGCTACGAAGGGCAGGGCGTGGCTCCTGATGTGGTCGGTCGCCGATCGGCCCGGCGTCGGGCGAGGGGCAGGAGGACGCGATCGTCGAGGCGGCGATGAAGGCGCTTGCCGGGCGGGCAGTAAGCAGTAAGCAGTAAGCAGTACGAAGGACGAGCCGGGCTTTCCACGCACTGCTTACTGCTTACTGCGGACTGCTTACTGTTCCCTGCGGTATCCTGTCGCCGATGGAAAAATGGCACTCGACGACGGTCCTCTGCGTGCGCCACGGCGGAAAAGTGGCGATGGTTTCCGACGGGCAGGTCACGCTCGGCACGACCGTCATGAAGCAGACGGCCGCCAAGATCCGCAGGTTGAAGGGCGGCGAGGTGATCGCGGGGTTCGCCGGCTCCTCGGCCGACGCCTTCGCCCTCTTCTCGCGCTTCGAGATGAAGCTCGAGGAATTCCGCGGCAACCTCGAGCGCTCGGCGATCGAGCTCGCCAAGGACTGGCGCACCGACAAGATGCTGCGCCAGCTCGAGGCTCTGCTGATCGTGGCCGACAAGACCACCTCACTACTGATCTCCGGCACGGGTGACCTGATCTCGCCGGAGGAGGGCGTGCTGGCCATCGGCTCGGGCGGCACCTACGCGCTCGCCGCGGCGCGCGCGCTGCTCAAGCACCGCGCGGACCTCTCGGCGGCCCAGATCGCGCGGGAGGCGCTCCTGATCGCCTCCGAGATCGACATCTACACGAACGACCACATCACGCTGGAAGAGGTGTGACGTGGTCTTCATGATGCCGGGCGACACGCCCGTCGAAGCTCCGCCGGCCGCCGCGCGCACGCCGCGCGAGATCGTCGTCGAGCTCGACAAGTACGTCATCGGCCAGAACCGCGCCAAGAAGGCCGTCGCGATCGCGCTGCGCAACCGCTGGCGCCGCCAGCGCCTGTCGCCCGAGATGGCGCGCGAGATCCTGCCCAAGAACATCCTGATGATGGGGCCGACGGGAGTCGGCAAGACGGAGATCGCGCGGCGCCTGGCGCGGCTGGCCGACGCCCCGTTTCTCAAGGTCGAAGCCTCCAAGTTCACCGAGGTCGGCTACGTCGGGCGCGACGTCGAATCGATCGTGCGCGACCTGACCGAGGTCGCCGTCCAGATGGTGCGCGAGGAGAAGACGCTCGAGATCCGCGACCGCGCCTCCGGGCGCACGGAACAGCGCCTGCTCGACCTGCTCCTGCCGGCGCTGCCCGACACCGAGGGCGAGGAGACGCGCAACAAGCTGCGGCAGATGCTGCGCGACGGAAAGCTCGAGGATCGTTTCGTCGAGGTCGAGGTCGCGGACAAGACCTTTCCCTCCTTCGAGATCGTCACCAACCAGGGCGTCGAGGAGATGGACATCAACGTCAAGGAGATGCTCCCCGGTCTCTTCGGCGGCAAGAAGAAGCGCCGCAAGACGACCGTCGGCGAGGCGCGGCAGATCCTCCAGGCCGAGGAGGAGGGGCGCCTCATCGATCCGGGCCAGGTGGCGCGCGAGGCCGTCGAGCGCGCGCAGTCCTCGGGCATCGTGTTCCTGGACGAGATCGACAAGGTCGCCGGGCGCGAGTCGGGCGGCCGCGGTCCCGACGTGTCCCGCGAGGGCGTGCAGCGCGACCTGCTGCCGATCGTCGAAGGCACGACCGTCAACACCAAGTACGGCCTGGTCAAGACCGATCACGTCCTCTTCATCGCGGCGGGCGCCTTCCACGTGTCGAAGCCATCGGACCTGATCCCGGAGCTGCAGGGCCGGTTTCCGATCCGGGTCGAGCTCGACTCGCTGACCGAGTCGGACTTCGTGCGCATCCTGACCGAGCCCGAGAACGCGCTCTTGAAGCAGTACCGCGCGTTGATGGATGCCGAGGGTGTCGACCTGTCGTTTGCCGACGAGGCCATCGGCGAGATCGCGCGCGACGCCGAGCGCGTCAACCGCGCGCTCGAGAACATCGGCGCGCGGCGGCTGCACACCATCCTCGAGCGCCTGCTCGAGGACATCTCCTTTGCGGGGCCCGAGAACGCGGGCAAGTCGATCCGGATCGAGCTCTCCGACGTGCAGGGCGCGCTCGCGGATCTCGTCAAGGACGAGGACCTGTCGCGCTACGTGCTGTGAGCCGGGAGGCGGGAGGCAGGAGGCGGGAGGCTGGTTTCGTTCTTCTCGCCCTGGTCTTCCTGACGCTCTCGTGCGGCAAGAAGGGCGATCCGCAGCCGCCGCTGCCGAAGGGACCGAACGCGGTGTCGGACCTTTCCGTCGAGCAGGAGGGCGACGACGCCGTTCTGACGTTCCGCTTCCCCGACCGCCTGCTGACCGGTGCGCCGCTGACGGACCTCGCAGACGATCGAGGTCTATCGGGTCGTGCATCCGCCCTCCTCGCTGACCTCCCCGCGTCCGGCGGGAAGCCCGGCACCCCAGGGCGGCACGTCCAGCACGAACGTCGTCGTGCTGCCGGGCGCCGCCGAGCGGCGCGCGGCGACCAACACGCGGATGGCCGAGGAGGCGTTCTACCAGCTGGCCGAAAAGATCGCGACGCTCCCGCTGGCCGACATCGCCGAGCGCACGCAGGGGGCGTCGGTCGTCTACAAGGACCCGCTCTCACCCCTCTTTGCGACGGAGAAGAAGCCCGAGCCGCTCGCCTACGCCGTCATCTCGGTGCGGCGCGGCGGGGCGCGCAGCCCGCTTTCCAACATCGTGGCGCTCGATCCGGACGTCGCGCCCGAGGCGCCGGTCCTGCTTCCCGCGATGCCGCTCGAGGGGCGCATCTGCCTCGACTGGCTCGCGCCGCAGAACGACGTGCTCGGCCGGCCGGTCGAGATCGGCGGCTACGTGGTGTACCGGCGCATCCTTCCGGATGAGGAATACGACCGGCCGCTGAACCCGAAGCCGATCGCGGCCGTGTCGTATCGTGGACGCCGGAGCGCCGTACGGCATGCCCCTGGTCTACACGGTGCGCGCCGTGCTCGCGAAGAACCCGAAGGTCGAGGGCCTGCCGGCCGAAGAGCTGGCCGTGATCTATCGCGACGTCTACCCGCCGGCCGCGCCCGTCGCGCCTCGACGCGCTCTCCGAGGGCAACCGCGTGCGCCTGGTCTGGAGCCCGGTCGATGCGGCCGACCTGGCCGGCTACCTCGTGTTCCGCGCCGAGGGGACCGGCGCGCCGGAGCGCCTGACGAAAGACCCGGTCGCCGATCCCTTCTTCACCGACGAGACGGTCGGGCAGGGCAAGCGCTACCGCTACACGGTCGTCGCGATCGACCGGGCGGGCAACCAGAGCCCGGCGTCGCCGGAGGCGGTCGCCGAGCCGTTCTGAAGTGCGCCGCCTCACCGCGGCGCTCGCCGTGCCGTAGGGGCGGGGCTTGCACCGGCGCCGGGCGGCCCAAGGGCCGCCCCTACGGCGCCGAGAGGGCCGGTGAGCCGGACCCTCCGCCTTCCGCTAGAATCCCGCTCCCATGACCCTTCCCGCGCGTTTCGTGAAAATGGCCGGCGGCGGCAACGACTTCCTCATGTTCGAGGCGGACGGCCGCGACCTGTCCGACGAGGCCCGCCGGCGCCTGGCGCTGGCCTGCCGGCGCGGGCTCTCGGTCGGGGCCGACGGCGCCCTCTTTCTCTCGCCCGGAGAGAAGGGCCGCGTCCGGGTCGACTACTTCAACGCCGACGGGGGGCCCGCGACGTTCTGCGCCAACGGCACCCGCTGCGCCGCGCGGTACGCCGTCCGCCACGGCCTCGCCACGGGCGATTCGGTCATGCTCGAGACGGGCTGGGGAACGATCGAGTCGCGCGTGGACGGCGAGCAGGTCACCCTCGCGCTGCCCGCCGTGCCGGCGCCCCTCGATCCGATTCCGATCTCCGGGCGCGGCCTGCCGCCGACCGCGATCCCGATGAAGGTGGGCGTGCCGCACCTGGTCGTCTTCGTGCGCGGCGACCTGGCGAAGCTCGCGATCGACCGCTTCGGCCCGCCCCTGCGGCGCCACCCGGCGCTGCCCGAGGGCGCCAACGTCAATTTCGTGCGCGCGGCCGGGCCCAACCGCATCGAGGTCCGCTCCTGGGAGCGCGGCGTCGAGGGCGAGACCCTCTCCTGCGGCTCGGGCGTGGTCGCCTCGGCGATCGCCGCGGGCCACCAGGGCATGGCGTCCTCTCCGGTCATCTGCGGCACCAAGAGCGGTGTCGACCTGACGGTCGAGTTCCGCGAGCTCGGCGAAGTGGTCGCCGGCGTGCGCCTGACCGGCGACGCCCGCGAGATCTACGCGGGCGAGCTTCTCGAGGAGGCCTGGAAGGAGTGACGCGGCCGATTGCCTTCGGGTCCGCCGAAGCGCCGCCGCTGCCGTCGAAGATCGTCGCGGTGGGAAAGAACTACCGCGACCACGCCGCGGAATTCGGAAGCGTCGCGCCCGAGGACGAGCCGATGCTCTTCCTCAAGGCGCCGACGGCGCTGGTGCATCGGCGGCGGCGACATCGTGCTGCCGCCCGAGTCGCAGCGGGTGGACTACGAGGGCGAGCTCGCGCTCGTCATCGGCAAAAAGATCAAGCGTTGGCCGCAGGAGCGCTGGCTGGAAGCGCTCGCGGGCGTCTGCTGCGCGAACGACGTCACCGCTCGCGACCTCCAGAAGAAGGACAAGCAGTTCGCGCGCTCGAAGTCCTTCGACACGTTCTGCCCGGTCGGCCCCGCGATCGTCGCCGGCTTCGATCCTTCCGCCTCGAGAATCTCGACGCGCGTCAACGGCGCCGCGCGCCAGTCGGCGCCGATCTCCGACATGGTGTTCTCACCCGCGTTTCTCGTCGCCTACGTCTCGCGCATGATGACGCTGCTGCCGGGCGACATCATCCTCACCGGCACTCCCGCCGGCGTCGGGCCGCTCGCGGCCGGCGACGTCGTGGAAGTCGAGATCGAAGGCGTCGGCGTGCTGCGCAACCGGGTGATCGCCGATGACGGACGACAGCCCTAGTCCCCACTCGCGGGGTCGGCTGACGCGCGCCCTCGCGGGCGTTCTCCTTGCGGTCGTCGGGATCTCGATGGCGGCGACGCTGCGGCCCCCGGAGATCGCGCGCCGGTGGAGCCTCCTCACTCGCGCGCTGCGCGGCGGGTCGACCCCGAGCACCGAAGTCACGCGGTTCTGGTTCGATCCCGCGTACGCGGAGTTCCTGGAGGAGCTGCGCCGCAAGGTGCCGCCCGACGCGACGATCGCGGTGCTCGTTCCGCGCACGCCGGACACCTACGCATACCTCGCCGTTTACGAGCTTGCGCCGCGCCGCGTCGTGGATGCCGGGCGCGCGAGCGAGGCTGGCTACGTGGCGACCTACCGAACGGAGCCTGCTCCGAAAGGCGAGCCGATCGCGCAGGGGACTCTCTGGCGACGATGACCGTTTCGGTTGCGCTCCTGCGGATGTCCCTTGCTCTCGCCGCGACCGGGGTGGTGGGCTGGTCGCTCCTGCGGCTGATCGGCGGAGGCTTGACCCGCATGGAGCGCGCGGCGTGGAGCCTTGCGCTCGGACTCCTCGCGCAGAGCGCGATCTTCGTCGGCTGGCGCTTCGGGGCAGGCGGGGCCGGCGCGGGGAGAATCCTGTTCGGCGACGCGCTCGTCGTCGGCGCGAGCCTCGTCCTTCGCCGGCCCCGCCTCGATCGTCCCGCGCGCGGAGTGGATCCGGGCGATTCGCGCGCCGTCGCCGTGCTTGCGGCCGTGGCGGCCGTGGCCTGGGCCCTGTTCCTCGTACAGGCCATCGCCGAGCCGATGTGGGCGACGGACCACCTGGCGATCTGGGGCCTGAAGGGCAAGCTCGCGTCCCTTGCGCCGGCGCTCAAGCAGAGGCTCTTCCTGGATCCGGCGCTCGCCTGGTCGCATCCGGAGTATCCGCTGCTCGTGCCGCTTTCGCTGGCGGCCTTTGCGGGGCTCGTGGGCGCGTGGAACGACCAGGCCCTCGCCCTGCTCTGGCCGGCCTGCGAGCTCGCGACGCTGCTGGCGCTCGCCGGGTTTCTCGCTCGCCGCGTCTCGCGCTCGGCAGGCGCCGGGGCCGCGGCGCTGACCGCGCTGTGCTTCCCGCTCTACGGGGCCTTGAACGTGGGGACGGCCGAAGTGCCGTTGGCGTTCGCGTTCGTTCTCGTGTGCTGTGCGCTGCTCGACGTTCTCGAGGTCGCTTCGCCCGAACGCCTCGGGCGCCTGGCGGCGGCGTCGCTCTTCTGCGTGTCGATCAAGCAGGAAGGCTCGGCCTTCGTGCTGTTTGCCGCGGTGCTCCTCTTCGTTCTGCTCCGGCGAAATCCGGCTCGGTGGGCGGGCGTCGCCGTTCTCCTGGTCCCGCTGGCGGTCCATTGGGCGTCTGCTCCGGTTCGTGACCGGTCCGCAGACGCGCCGCGACTTCGACTTCAGCCTGCTGTTTCCCGACCGGTGGCCGGAACTGCCGGCGCGCGCGGCAACCGTCGTCGTCCGATTGGTCGGCACGGAGGCGGTCGCGGCGATGATCCCACTGCTCGCGATCGCCGGGTACCTGCTCGTCACCCGGCGGGGGATCGGCGAATCCCTCTGGCCGGTCTTCGCCGCGCAGCTTTGCTGTTACGCGGCCGCCTTCGCACTTTCGGCGTTCGGTCCGAACTATGCGATCGATTCCGCCTTTCGCCGCCTCGTGCTGACGCTCTTCCCGGCATTCACGCTGCTGCTCTTCGCCCGGGGATCTCCCGGGTCGCGCGTGATCCACACGGGAAGGCCTCCCTCCGTCGTTCCTCCGAATCCGGAGGGAATCTCTTCCCGACCGTCGATCGCCGATCGACCTCCGAGCGCGGGGGGAGCCACCGGGTAATAGACGAAGGCGCCGCCGGACGGATCGGAGCCCTCGATCTCGATCCGGATGCGGAGCCCCTTTCGTCGCGCCAGGTCGGTCCCGCGTTCTCCGAGCGCGGCGCGGAAGGAGGCCGGCCAGGGGGAAGGCGTCCCCCGGTTCGCGGCGCAGAATCAGTGCTCCGTTGCCGAAGACGGAGAATCCCAGTGCGAGCGGCGGCTCCTGAAGCAGACGGAAATGCACGAGGGCCGAGCCGGCGGGCGGGAACGCGGTCGGCGGGATCGTCTGCTCGATGCTGTGCCGCGACCCCGCGATCCGCGCGAAGTCGAACGCGGCGACGTCCGGTACGCGGATGCAGAGAAAGACGACGGCGGCAACGGCGAGGACGGCGCCCGCGGCCGCGCGCCGATCCGGCCGGACCGTCGGCAGGACCGCGGCGAGGCCGAGGAGAATGAGCGGAAGGAGGGGAAGGTTGAGCCTCGGGTCTGCTCCGAAGAGGAGACTCTGACCGACGCCGGCGACAAGAAGCGCGACCGGTGCGAATCGCCACTCGTTCCGGCCGGCGATCGCTGCGCCGGCGGATGCTCCGACGATGGCGGCCGCGAGCGCCCACCACCATTTCCGGGCGAGCCGGTCCGCCGTCGCATAGCGGGCCGAGCGCCAGCGTGAGGGGAGCTGCTCGGTGGACAGGAGGCCGTGCCCCGCCCGCCACAGCAGTGAGCGATTGCGACGTTCGCCGGGGTCGCGAAGAAACGCGCTCCAGCGCTCTTTCGCCCTGGTGATCTGCAGCCGCGCGGTCTGCTCCGGCGTGGCCCCGACGGGCCAGCCGCCCACGTCCGGTTTCCAGTAATAGTCGGCGGTTCCCCAGAGGATGACCCGGGAGGATTCGCCGCCAGGAGGGCCCAGAGGAACGTGGGTCGCGTGCGCGAGCATCCAGAGCACGCCGAGGCAGGCCGCGAAACCGCCGGTGGTTGCCAGAATCGAAGTCGTGCGCCTCGCGCCAGCGCTCGCCGTGACGAACGCGAGGAGGAGAACGACGAGGCCGGTATTCGGCCGCAGCAGGGCGATGAGCCCGGCGGCGACGCCGACGAGAATTCTCGTCCAGGGGCTCCCGTTCGGCGTCAAGGCGAGGGCCGCGCCGACCAGGAGCGAAAGACCGATCGCGAGGGGCTCGCTCGTCGACGTAGTCCGCGCAATCGCGGACGGTCGGACATGCGAGGACCCCGAGCAGGAAGAAGAGGGACGCGGGCGACCCGAATCGCCGCCCGAGGGCGATTGCCGCCGAGGCCACGCCGAGGAAGATCCATCCCGCGTTGAGCAGGAGAAATCGGCGGTTCTCCCCTTGGTCCGCGCCGGCGTGCGGCAGCGCGGCGCGCAGGTAGACGAGGTATCCGACCTTCGTGAGGTGCGACGGATCGCCGGAATTGTCCGAAAGAACGCCCGACGCGAGCCACTGGCGCAGGACCTCGAGATCGGCGCGTCCCCCCGCGACGCCGGGATCGGCCCGGAGCGCGCCGATGAACAGGAGCGATCCGAACAGGACGAGCGCGAGACTCGCCAGGAGGCCGTAGAGGACGCGCCGCGTCACAGGTTTTCGAGCAGAGACTCGGGCAGGCCGCCGAAGGCGCCCGAGGACATGAGCAGCAGCACGTCGCCCGGACGCGCGTCGCGCCGCACGATGTCCGGGATCTCCGCGATCGCCTCCGGCGCGAAGGCGGGCTTGCCCGCGGACGCGAAGCGCGCGACGAGGGCCGCGCGGTCGAGCTGGTTGTCGGGGCCGAGGCGCTGCGCGTGGAAGACCGGGGCGACGACGAGGGCGTCGGCCGCGGAGAAGGCGTCGGCGTAGTCGTCCTCGAACATCTTGCGGCCCGCCGTGTTCGAGCGCGGCTCGAAGAGCGCCCACAGGCGGCGCCCGGGAAAGCGCGCGCGGGCGGCGGCGATGGTTCCGCGCGACGGCGGTCGGGTGGTGGGCGAAGTCGTCCACGACGAGGATCCCGTTCTTCTCGCCCTTGACCTCCATGCGGCGCTTCACGCCCTCGAAGCGCGCGAGGGCGCGGCCGATCTCGCCGGCCGAGAGGCCGAGGCCGCGGACGAGCGCGATCGCGCCGAGGGCGTTGCGCACGTTGTGGCGGCCCGCGAGCGGCGAGGAGAGCTGCGCCGCCGGGCAGGCCCGCCTCGAGCAGCGTGAACTGCGCGCCCTCCGGGGCAAACACGATGTCGCGCGCCGAGAAATCCGCGCCCGGGTCTCCGAGCGAAACGCGCACGACCGTTGCGCGCGCGTCCGACGCGAGCGCGGCGACGCGCGGGTCGTCGACGTTCAGGACGACGACGCCGTCCTCGGGCACGAGGCGCACGACCTTGCGAAACGCCTCGATCACGGACGCGAGGTCCGGGTAGAGGTCCGCGTGGTCGTACTCGATGTTGCCGACGAAGAGATGCCGCGGCTCGTAGTGCAGGAACTTCGGACCGCGGTCGAAGAACGCCGCGTTGTACTCGTCGCCCTCGAGGACGAAGGGCGCGCCGCGTCCGCGCCGGTAGCCGTTGCCGAGGTTGCGCATCTCGCCGCCGACGAGAAAGCCCGGATCGCGCCCCGCGTCGAGCAGCAGCCACGCCGTCAGCGCCGAGGTCGTCGTCTTGCCGTGCGTCCCCGTGATGACGACGGAGGTCCGGCCCGGCAGCAGGTACTGCCGCACGGCCTGTGGCAAGGAGAGGACGGGCAGACCGCGCCGCGCGGCCTCGGCCGCCTCGACGTTGTCGCGCAGCGCCGCGTTGCCGACGACGACGGTGTCGCAATCCGGCGGCACGTGCTCGGGCGAAAAGCCCTCCGCGACCGGGATGCCCAGCTTCGCGAGCAGGGTGGACATGGGAGGGTAGAGGGCGCGGTCGCTTCCGGTCACGACGTGGCCCTGTTCCCGCAGGAGGGCGGCCAGGGGCACCATGGCCGTCCCGCCCACCGGCACGAAGTGAAAGTGACGGATTTCGCTCATCTTTCCGTCCGGAGTTTGGTCTAATGGAGGGGTTTTCGGAAATATCCCGCTATTTTCGAGGGTTTAGCCGCGTTGGTATCCCTTATTGCGAGGAGGAAACTGAAGATGCGTCATGTCCTGAAAATCACCCGGCTTTCGATGGCCGCGCTGCTGGCGTCCGGGGTTGCCCTGGCCCAGAAGCCCGCCGAGTCGAAGCCGGCCGCGTCGGCCCCGCCCACGGCCAAAGCCCAGACGCAAGCGGCCCCCGGCAAGGCGGTCGCCGCTCCCAAGATCGAGATCAGCCAGGAGACCAAGGACATGGGGACGGTCCCCAAGGGCCAGATCATCGAGACGGACTTCATCATCCGCAACACGGGCGGATCCGACCTCGTGATCACCGACGCGCGGCCGTCCTGCGGCTGCACGGTTTCCTCCTTCGACAAGCTGGTCAAGCCCGGCGCCGAGGGCAAGGTCCACACGAGCGTCGACACCAAGAGCTTCACCGGTCCGATCTCCAAGTCGGTCCTCGTCGTCTCCAACGACCCCGAGCGCCCGCAGATGAACCTCTTCGTGAAGGCGGTCGTCAAGCCGTTCGTCGACGTCGCCCCGCAGGCGTACGTCCGCTTCTCCGTCGTCAAGGGCGACCCGGCCTCGCAGGACGTCATCCTGATCTCCGAGGAGAAGGGCTTCAAGCCGACCGTCGCCGAGACGGCGCAGCCCTACGTCAAGGCCGAGCTCTCCCCCGCGGGCGACAAGGACAAGATCGCCGGCCGTCCGGGCGACCAGTACAAGCTCGCGATCGCCGTCACGGCGGACGCGCCCGAGGGCCTGCTGAACGCGCCGATCCGGATCAACACCGGCGTGTCGCAGCAGCCGACGCTCGAGGTGCCGGTCTCCGGCATCGTGCGCCCGCGCGTGTCGATCACGCCGATCACGGTCAACTTCGGCAACTTCACCCCCGGCAAGGACCCGATCACGCGCAACATCGTCGTGACGAACAACAAGCCGGGCACGCCGATCAAGGTCACCAAGGCCGAGGTCAACGTTCCGGGCTTCGTCACCGACGTGGTGCCGACGCAGGAAGGCGTCTCCTACACGGTCGTCGTCAAGGCCAACGACAAGGTCAAGAAGGGCGCCGTCGACGGAAAGGTCACGCTCTACACCTCCGACAAGGAGAAGGCCGTGATCGAGATCCCGCTCGAAGGGCGAGGCGCTGTAAGCGTCGTATTTCGAGTCGCCTTCAATCGAAACTAGTCGATTTCTCGCGAAACGCCCCGGGCAACCGGGGCGTTTTTCTTTGGCGCCGCGGCCTGTGATCCTGGACACCTTGATGCTCCGGAGCGCGATCCGGGAGTAACCTAGAGTCTCCGGCCGGGGAGGCCGGTCTCGCGATGAGGTCCCGTCCGGCGCCATCACTGGCCGCGCTCGCGGCTCTCACGGTCGTGTACTTCGCCGCGGGCAAACTCGGACTTTCCCTGGCCTTCGTGAACTCGAGCACGAGTCTCGTCTGGCCGGCGACCGGCATCGCGCTGGCGGCCCTGCTGGTGCTCGGGTACCGCGCGTGGCCCGCGATCTTTCTCGGCGCGTTTCTCGTCAACGTCACGAACACGGGTCACGTGCCGAGCGCCCTCGCGATCGGCCTCGGCAACACGGCCGAGGCGCTCGCGGGCGCGTTCCTCGTGGATCGGTTCGCCCGGGGCCGCCACGCCTTCGAGCGTGCGAGGGACATCTTCACGTTCACGCTGCTGGCGGCGCTCGCGAGCACCATGATCAGCGCGACGGTCGGGGTCACGAGCCTCGTCTGGGCCGGCTTCGCGGAAGCTTCGCCTTACGGCGCGCTCTGGACGACGTGGTGGCTGGGCGACGCGACCGGCGCCCTCGTCGTCGCGCCCGCGTTGCTCCTGTGGAGCTCGTGGTCTTCAACGAGGTGGAAGAAGCGGCAGATCGCGGAAGCGATCGTTCTTCTGCTCGGTCTCGCGCTCGTGACGGGCTTCGTGTTCGGAGGCCTGAGCCCCTCCCAAGGTGGAGACTATCCGCTGGAGTTTTTCTGTCTCCCTCTGCTCGTCTGGACGGCGTTCCGATTCAGCCCGCGCGAGGCGGCCACGGGCACCATCCTGATCGCGGCGATCGCGACCTGGGGCACGCTTTCCGGTCTCGGCCCGTTCGCGCGCCACCCGCCGAACGAGTCGCTCTTGCTCCTGCAGTTGTTTCTCGGCGTCATCACGATCACGACCACGGCGCTCGCGGCCGTCGTCGCCGAGCGACGCGCGCGTTCAGGAGTCGCTCTCGGTGCTCGAGTCCGCCGTCGACAACGCGCTCGAGGGAATCCTCATCCTGAAGCCGGACGGCAACCGCGGGATGCCGCGCATCACGTTCGTCAACGGGGGCTTCACGCGGATCACGGGCCTCGTGTCCGACGACGTGCTTGGCGAGACCCTCTCCGTGCTTCCGGTCGTCGAGGACGACCTCGAGGCCGCCACGGCGCTGCGCCGCGCCCTGTACGCGGGCGAGCCGTTTCACCGCGACGGGATGAGGATGCGCCGCGCCGACGGCGTGGAGTGCGTGTTCGAGCTGCAGCTCATGGCCGTCCCGGAGGGCGCGCCGCGGCCGTCGCACTGGGTCGGCATCCTGCGCGACGTGACCGAGCGCGTGGCGCACCTCGAGGCGCTCGAGCGCCAGGCGCTCCACGACTTCCTGACCGGCCTTCCCAACCGCATGCTTCTGCGGGACCGGCTCGAGCAGGCGATCCGCACGGCCGGCCGGGAGAACGCGCCCCTGGCGCTCTTCGTGATGGACGTCGACCGCTTCAAGGAAATCAACGACACGTTCGGCCACCAGTTCGGCGATCTGCTCCTGAAGGAGTTCGGGCAGCGCCTGCGCGGGGTGCTGCGCACGGCCGACACCGTGGCGCGCCTGGGCGGCGACGAGTTCGCGGTTTTGCTTCCGGCGGCCGGCAGCGCGGCCGGCGCGGCGGTCATGGCCGAGAAGATCCTCACTGCCCTCGAGAGGCCCTTCGTGATCGAGGGCCAGAGCCTCGAGGTGTCCGCCTCGATCGGGATCGCGCTGTGTCCCCAGGACGGCGACGACTGGACGACGCTGCTGCGCTGCGCGGACGTCGCGATGTACGCGGCCAAGCAGTCGAGCGAGGGTTACATCGTGTACTCGGCGAGCAACGACACGTTCGGCGAGAGCGGGGTCACCCTGATGCGCGAGCTGCGGGACGGCCTCGACGGCAGGCAGCTGCTGTTGGACTACCAGCCGCAGGTCCGCATGCGGGACGGCCGCATCGGCGCGGCCGAGGCCCTCGTGCGCTGGCGGCACCCCCGGCGGGGGATCCTGCTGCCGGGCCAGTTTCTCCCGGCCGCGGAGCGCACCGGCACGATCAAGTCCGTCTGCGAGTGGTCGCTGCAGCGGGCGCTCGAGGACTGCCGCGGCTGGAACGACGCGGGCTTCCCGCTCCACGTCGCCGTGAACGTGTCGGGCCGGAACCTGCGCGATCCGCTGCTGATCGAGAAGATCTCGCAGATGCTCGGCTCCTCCGGGCTCGAGCCCGCCGCGCTCAAGCTCGAGATCGGGGAGGGCAGCGTGATCTCCGATCCGCACGGCGCGGTCGTGGCGATGAACCGGATCCGGGCGGCCGGCGTCCAGCTCGCGATCGACGACTTCGGCGCGAGCGGCGCCCTGCTGACGTCCTTGAAGCGCCTTCCCGTCGACGAGATCAAGCTCGCCGGCGCGTTCGTGCGCGACATGGTCCGGGATGCCCGGGACGCCGCCATCGTCCGATGCACGATCGATCTCGGCCACAGCCTCGGGCGCCGGGTCGTCGCCCAGGACGTCGCCGACGCCGCCGCGTGGCAGATGCTGGCCGAGTTCGGCTGCGACGACGCGCAGGGCCCCTACGCGGGGCCGACCATGGCGCAGTCGGATCTGACGCGCTGGCTCGCGCAGCCGTCGCGGGCGAGAGGCTAGGCGAGCGCGACGAGCTGGTCTCCGCGTCGGACGGTTCCCTCCGACGCGGCCATGACGTAGAACCCGCGGGTTCCCTCGTCGAGAAACTGCAGGACCGGCTTCAAGTCCGCGGGCGTGGCGTCCTGGTTGCGGATCGTGAACTTGGAGAACTCGACGCAGGGCAGCGCGACGCGGATGGCCGAGAACGCGAGGATCGCGCCGGTCGTCGTCCGCAGGCCGACGCGCGTGCCGAGCTCCGGCAGACGCAGGGGCGCGTCCGTTTCGACCAGGATGTTTTCGCCCGCGCAGCCGTCCACCATGTGCGGCCCGAACCGCTCGCGCATCCGCGCGTAGTGGCTGGTCAGTCCGAAGGACACGGTGTTGCCGTCGCTGTACCGCGTCGCGGGATGCGCCGTGTTGTGGACGTCGAGGATCCGCACGCCCGCCGCATCCACGCCGACGGCGCCCTCCGGCGTCAACAGGAGCTCCTCGACTTCCACGATCGGCGCGGTGCCGTACACGCGATTGGGCCGCTCGCCGGACTTCAGCGCCGCGGCCTGGACCTGGAGCCGGACGACTTTCCCGAGCGGGGTCATACCCGCGTGATTTTGTTCAGGATGTCGCCGTCCCACGCGTACTTCAGGCGCTTGCGCCCGCGCGCGGCGTTCTTCTGCAGCGCGTTGCCGTAGATCAGGGGCAGCGCCACGGACGTCTCGACGAAGGCCATCTCGTGCGTCGCCTTCTTGGAGACCTTGCCCCACGAGGTCGCTTCCGAGAGCGTCGAGCCGCCGAGGCCGCCCCAGTGCGGCGCGTCGGTCGTGACCTGCAGCGCGTACTTGTGGCCGCCCGTGTCGAGGCCGAAGATGTAGGACATCACGATCGAGTCGTTGATGAAGTTCTTCGGCACGCCGCCCGAGACGTAGACCGCCGCGGTCGCCGGGCTCTGGACGACGATCTGCGTCAGCTCGTAGTTGTCGCGGATCGAGCTGATCTCGAAGGGCTTCTTGCCGGCCTTGCGGAAGCGGTGGTAGTGCTCGGTCAGGCCGATGCCGATCGACGAGTCGTTCAGCGCCGGCACGAAGAGCGGCACGCCGTGACGCGCGCAGGCGCCGAGGATCGAGCCCTTGTCGTGCTTGCAGCCCTGCGCGAGCAGCGCGAGGAAGCCGCGCGAGGACAGGCTCTTGCCGCCGAGCGCGTCCGCGAAGCGCGAGACCGCGAGGTCGGTCTCCCAGTACTTCTCCTCGTCGATGAACGTGTCGTAGAGCCGGTCGATGTAGAGGTCGCGCAGCTCCTTGTCGTCCGCGTCGGGCGTGCCGTGGTAGTGGCGGCCGCCGCGCACCTGGTAGTAGTCCTGCGAAATGATCGCGCCGGTCGAGACGATGACGTCGACCATCTTCTGCTCGATGAGATCCACGATCACCTGGCGCATGCCGGCCGCGATGAGGGAGCCCGCGAGGCCGAGAAAGATCGTCGGCCGCTTGCGGTCGCGCAGCATCTGCTCGAAGACCCCGGCGGCCTTGCCGAGCGCGCGCGCCTGGAACGACGCATCGCGGTAGGAGTCGATCAGCTGCGAGACGGTGGTGGTCTTGGTGAGCTTTATCGGCGTCGTCGCGCGGCCGAGGAGCGCCTTCTTGCGCCTGCGGTCGACGCCGACCGCCGCGGCGTGGACGTACTCGTCGGCGGTGTGCGGGGAGCCTTTTCCTTTCGATCCCATCGGCGCGGTCCTCCAGAGAGAATGCGGTACGCGGCCATCGCGGCGGCGTAGCCGGAGTCGATGTTGACCGCCGACACCCCGTTGGCGCAGGAGTTGACGGCGGAGAGAAGCGAGGCGAGGCCCTGGAAAGCGGCGCCGTAGCCGCGCGAAGTCGGGACCGCGATGATCGGCCGGCCGACGAGGCCGCCGAGGACGGAGAAGAGCGAACCTTCCATGCCGGCGACGCCGATGACGACGTCGGCGCGCTCGATCTCTTCGAGGCGCGAGAGCAGGCGCAGGAGGCCCGCGACGCCCACGTCGGGCACGAGCACGGAGGAGATGCCGAGGTATTCGAGCGAGCGCCGCGCCTCCTCGGCCACCGCCGTGTCGGCCGTGCCGGCGGTGACGACGGCCACCGTCGCGTCGATGCGCGGCATCGGCTTGCCGACGGAAAGGTGCAGCGTTCCCGAGCGCGGGTCGTAGTCGGCGCGGCCGGGAAGGGGCTCGAGCCGCGATCTCGTCCCACATCTCGGGGAGCAGCCGCGTGACGAGCACGTCGTGGGCCCGCGAGAGCTGCCGGCAGATCTCGGTGATCTGCGCCGCCGTCTTGCCCTGGCCGAGGACGACCTCGGGAAAGCCCACGCGGCGCTTGCGGTCGAGGTCGAGCGTGTAGTCCGGGCCGCGCATGGCCGCATTCTATGCACAGGTTGCAACGGCGGCGTGAAGGCGCTATGGTCCCCCTCCTTCGACGCTCTTTGCATCTGTCTGGCCAAGGGAAGCGGGTGAAAATCCCGCGCGGCCCCCGCCACTGTCACCGGGGACGCCTCGGGCGCAATCCACTGGACGCGAGTCGATCGGGAAACCGGTTGCGCGTCCGGGAAGGAGCCCGAAGGCGGTCGATCCGGAAGCCAGGAGACCTGCCGGACGGAACGCTTCTCGGACGGGGAAAGACGAGAGAGGACGCGCATTCGATTTCCGAGGGCGCGGGACACCTCTCGGACCGCCCGGGATTCGTCGGATCGAACGGGAGGTTCGAATGACGACCGCGGTCCTGCTCGTGTTCCTCGGCGCCCTGTCCCGGCTGATTCCCCACCCTCCCAATTTCGTCGCCATGGGCGCGCTCGCGCTCTACGCGGGCGCGCGGCTTCCGCGCGCGGTGGGCGATCGAGGTGCCGCTGCTGGCCCTGGCCTCTCGGACTTCGTGCTCGACGCGGGCACGGGGCGTGCCGTGATCTCGGGGATGCGGCTGACCGTCTACGCGACGTTCGCCGTGATCGTCGTCGCGGGGCGGCTTCCTGCGCATTTCGTCGGGGCCGGGCCGGCTCGTCGGGTTCTCCGTCGGCGCGTCGGTGCTCTTCTTCCTCACGTCGAACATCGCGGAGTGGCTCGGGGATCCGCTCTATCCGAAGACCGCCGCCGGACTCGCGCTCTGCTTCGCGGCGGCCATTCCGTTCTTCTGGAACACGCTCGCCGCGGACCTGCTCGGCACGGCGACGCTCTTCGGCCTCGACGCGCTCTCGCGGCGCGAGCGCTCGCGCACGGTCGGCGCGGCGGCCGCGGCGGCGGCGCTCTGCCTGCTCGTGCCCGGGCAGGCGCGCGGGCAGCAGGTCCCGCCGACGTCCGAGAGCGTCGTCGTCACCGCGACGTCCGTGCCCGAGGAGGAGAAGGAGGTCGGCTCCGCGATCACGGTCATCACGCGGCAGGAGCTCGAGAGGCACGAGTCGGCGGTCGTGTCCGACGTGCTGCGCGCCGTTCCGGGCCTCGACGTCACGCAGTACGGCCAGCCGGGCTCGCTGACGTCGCTCTTCACGCGCGGCACCAACTCGACGCAGACGCTCGTCCTCGTGGACGGCGTGCGGATGAACTCGCCCTACTTTTCCGGGTACGACTGGTCGAGCATGACGACCGAGAACATCGAGCGCATCGAGATCGTGCGCGGCCCCTTCTCGGCGCTCTACGGCTCGGACGCGATCGGCGGTGTCGTGCAGGTGTTCACGCGCCCGCGGTGCCGAGGGCGTCGTGGGGCGGGCGACGGGCGAGGCCGGCAACCAGGGAGCGGGGCAGGGGTCCGCGTACGTCTCCGCCGGGGAGGGCCCGTTCTCGGCCACGGCGAGCTATCGCTACATCGCCTTCGACGGCAACGGCCCGAACACGGACTGGCGCGAGCGCAACGGCTCGGCGTCCCTCTCGGCGCGCCTGGGCGACACGGGCCGCATCGGCGTCGAGTGGGGATTGAACGACGGCGAAGTCGGAAACCCGGGCGCGATCGGGGGGTTCGGGTATCCCTCGACGGCGCGCGGCTTCACGCACGAGACGCGCATCTCGGTGCCCGGCAACTTCACGCTCTCGGAAGACAATCACCTCGACGTCCTGCTCGCGGGCGTCCAGTCCAAGCCCGCCTACCAGGACACGGCCGGGGGCTTCGAGTCGCAGACCGACGCGCGCACGCTGCAGGCGAGCGTCTCGGACACGGCGAAGCTCGGCAATCACCAGCTGACCGCGTTCGGCTCCTGGCAGCGCTGGAAGGTCGACGACGCGTCGAACTTCGGCGTCAACCTCGACGACGCGAAGACGACGCTCTGGGGCCTCGGCGCGCAGGACCAGGCGACCTTCGGCGCGTTCACGATCACGGCCGGCCTGCGCTACGACCACTACACGACCTACGGCGAGGCCTGGAGCCCGCGCGGGACGGTCTCGTGGCTCTCGGCCGACAAGCTCTGGAAGGTCCGCGCCTCCGGCGGCACGGGCTTTCGCGCTCCCGTCGATCGGGGAGCTGTACTACCCGTTCTCCGGCAACCCGCTTCTCAAGCCCGAGCGGTCGGTCTCCGCGGAAGTCGGCGGCGAGCGCTACTTCGGCAACGGCCGTGCCGAGGTGTCCGTGTTCTGGAACGACCTGAAGGACCTGATCGTCTACGACTTCGCCACGTCGCTGAACTACAACGTCGGCCACGCGCGGACGTACGGCGTCGAGCTCGGCTGGCAGCAGACGCTCGTTCCGGAGCTCGCATTGAACGTCACGTACATGTTCCTGAAGACCGAGAACCTGCAGACCGGCGACCCCCTCCTGCGCCGGCCCGAGAACGGCGCCACCGTCGGCGTCAGCTGGATGCCGATTCCGGCGATCAACCTGTCGCCGCGGCTCACGTACGTCGGCTCGCGCGCCGACGCGGATCCGGGGACGGGCGCTCCGATCACCGACCCGTCCTACCTGCGGGTCGACTTCATCGCGCGCTGGCAGGTGACGCAGTACCTCGCTCCCTACCTGCGAATGATCAACCTCACGAACCACGCTTACGAGGAAGCCGCGGGATATCCGGCGGCCGGGCGGCTCGTCAGCGCCGGTTTGGACGTAAAGTTCTAGCAAACATGCCGCGCATCACGAAGGTCTACACGCGCACGGGCGACGACGGCACGACGGGCCTGGGCGGAGGACAGCGCGTCGGCAAGGACACGCTGCGCATCGAGGCCTACGGGACGGTGGACGAGCTGAACAGCGTCCTCGGCGTCGCGCTCGCCGCCGGATTGAACGAGGCCCTCGTCGGCGCGCTCGGCACGATCCAGAACGAGCTCTTTCACCTGGGCTCCGATCTCTGCATCCTCGAGGAGGACAAGGCGAAGATGCCCGTGCCGGGGATCGAGGAGCGGCACGTCGTCGCGCTCGAGAAGCTGATGGACCGGCTCTCCGAGGAGCTGTCGCCGCTCGAGAACTTCATCCTGCCTGGCGGCACGCCGGGCGCGGCGCAGCTCCACGTCGCCCGCACCGTCTGCCGCCGCGCCGAGCGCATCGTCATCGCGCTCGGCCGGCAGGAGGCGGTGGGCGCCTGGACTGTCACCTACCTGAACCGCCTCTCCGACGCCCTCTTCGTCATGGCCCGGCACGAGAACAAGCGCCGGGGCGCTCCCGACGTCCTCTGGAACAGCCGCACCTGACGGGTCGGGGCTGATTCTTCGGAGTTTGTAAGGGTCCGGAGCGGTGGGCAGGCCCACGCTAGAATCCACGCGATGCAACGCCCGATCGCGGTCGTCGTTCTCGCGGCGGTTTCACTGTTGGCCGGCCTCCGGCTGACCGTCGCCGCGCGGGACTCCGATGCGATGCGATGCGCGATCGCCTGCGGCCACGCGGCCTCCGCGGAGAAGGGTGCCGCGTGCTGCCCCATGTCGGCCGCGGGCCCGTCCTTCAAGGCCTGTGCGTCGGGCAATGCCGCGATTGCTCCTCTTGCGGCGCCGCAGCCGGCCGTCCTCGCCGCCGCCTCGCCGTTGGCGGCGCCCGCGTCCACGCGCACATCCGACCTCGACGGCGGGTTCCGGCCCCGTTTCGCGCCACCCCGACCGCTCGACCACGTTCCGCTCCTTCACGGCTGAGCCGTCCCCGCGCCGGAGGGATGTCCCCCGGCGCAGAGCTCGCTGGAAAAGGAGATCGCATCTTGAACTGGCAATCGCTTACGGCGCGCCGCGTGCGCGCCGTCCTGGGCTTCGTGATTCTGTCGCTCGTCCTCCCGCGCGCCGCCGCGGCGTGTTCCATGTGCCGCTGCAGCGATCCCGTCTTCAGCGCCCTCGGCGAGGGGCTCTACACCTACGGCGGCTTCCAGGTCGCGCTCGACTGGACCCGGCTCGACCAGAGCCAGGGGGCGGGCCCGGACCTCGAAGAGCAGGTCCGCAACTCGGTCGTCGCGACCCTGTCGTACGGATGGCGCGAGCGCCTCACCCTCGTCGCGCAGGTGCCGTACACCTTCAACCACCTGACGGAAGGGGGCGAGGTCGAAACGGCGGACGGCGCGGGCGATCCCGCGTTTTCTCTCTACGTGCGCCTCTGGTCCTCGAAGTTCTCGGGCGGCCTCGGCCGCCGCGCGTGGATCTCCGCCGTCGTCGCCGTCAAGACGCCGTGGGGCAGGAACGACGTCACGGCGGACGGCGTGCGCCTGGACGAGCACGTGCAGCCCGGCACCGGCGCGACCAACCTCGTCGGTGGGCTGTCGGGGCTGTATCTGCTCGACGAGAAATCCTCCACGTACGCCTCGGTCGCCTACACGGGCACCGGGCGCAACGACTTCGGCTACAAGTACGGCGACAACGTCCAGGCCAACCTCGTCTACGAGCGCAAGCTCACCGAGTGGCTGGACGGCGTCGTCGAGCTCAACTTTCTCGATGCGAAGCACGACCAGGTCGACCGCCTCGGCGTGCCCGATCTCGACACGGGCGGCCAGACGCTCTACATCACGCCGCGCGTGGGCGTGAACATCGTCCGCGGCCTGGTCGCCCGCGCGGCCGTGCAGATCCCGGTTTGGGAGAACTTGAACGGGATCCAGGACGTGAAGCCTGCGTTCACCGCGGGGCTGACGTACGTGTTCTAGGCTCGTTGTTCGCAAGCTGCTGTAAATACAGTGGCTTATCCGATTATTGAACGGGTTCAGAAAAACGATTGACTCGCGCCGGCGTGGAGTCCAGACTGATATCTGAACATGTTCAAGAGTGAAGATGGCTCGATCATCCGGCCGACGGCCAAGGCCGAGGAGACGCGGCGCCGGATCCTCGCGGCGGCGCTCGATCTCTTCCAGGAGTACGGCTTCTCGGAAACGACGATGCGCGAGATCGCGCGCCGGGCCGAGGTCGCGACGGGCGCCGCGTACTACTACTTCCCGTCGAAGGAGGCCATCATCATGGCCTTCTACTGGCAGACGCACACGGAGTTCGACGCGACCTTCCGCGGGCCTCTGGCCGAAACCGGCGACCTCGCCGATCGCATCCGGGTTCTCATCGAGCTCAAGCTCGAGCAGTTCCAGCCTTACCGCGCCTTCCTGGGAGCGCTGTTCCGCAGCGCGGGGGATCCCGCGAGCCCGCTATCGCCCTTCAGCGATCAGACACGCGACATCCGCGAGCAGAGCATCGACCATTTTCGGGTGGCCCTCGCCGGTTCGGACGTCAAGCTGCCCGCCGACCTCGCCACGCACCTGCCGCGGCTGCTCTGGATGTACCACATGGGCATCATCCTGTTCTGGATCTACGACCGCTCGGCGCGGCAGGCGCGGACCCGGATCCTGCTCGAAAAGAGCAGCGACCTCATTGCCCGGGCGATCAAGCTCTCGCGCTTTCGCGTGCTGAAGCCCTTCCGCGACGCCGTCCTCGGGCTTCTCGAGAGCGTGGCGCCATGAAGAGACGGTCCGTCTTCGGCGATCGCCACCCGCGATGGATTGCGGGTCTCTGGTTCTCGACGTTTCTCGTCGCCTCGCGGCTGACCTACAACTTCGCCGTACAAATGACCGTGTCGCGAGCCGTCGCGAGCCTGGGCCTTCCGAGCTCGCAGCTCCCGACGTATGCGCTGCTCCTGCTCGTCGCCGGGTGCGTCGGGGCCCGGTTGGGGTCCGGACTTCTCGCGCCGGACGTGGAACCCGCGGAAGTCGTCCGGCGCGGCGGTTGGATCGGTCTGCTGACGGGTCTCGTGTTCACGCCGCTCGGCGCGGTTGCGCAATGGCTGGCCTCGCTGGGAAGCCCGCACGATCCCCCGTGGGTGGGAGGGGTTCTGCTCGCGCTTCAAGCCTGCTTTCTCGCTGGCTGGCTGGTTCCCGTCGGGGCGCTGGCGGCCTGGTGTTTTGTTCGGGTCGGGCGTCCAACCGAAAGGACCGCTGCATGAGCGCAGAGCCGACGAAGCCCTCGCGGTGGCCCTTGCTTGGCATCGTCGTCGCTTTTGCCGCCGGAAGCGTGGTCTATCGACTGCTCACCACGCATCGCTTGCAACAGACGTCCGCGCTGTTCATCGGACTGCCCGCGGTCCTCGCCATCCTCCTCGCCATGACGGGACCTGCGAAGAGTGCGACCGGGATCATTTTCAAGGGAATGACGGTCCTTCTTCTGCTCTCCGGGATCCTGCTCGGCGAAGGATTCGTCTGCATCCTCATGGCGGCCCCGCTCTTCTACCTGATCGGGTTCGCCATTGGCCAGATCGTCGATGCCGCCCGGAAGCGGCGGGAGGAGCGCGCCCAACACGAGGCTCTTCGGACTCATCCTTCTCCCGTTCCTACCCCTGAGCCTCGAAGGCGTCGACGCGTCGCTCTCCTTCCCGCGCGACGAGGAGATCGTCGTCGAGCGAACGATTCCCGCGAGCATCGAGCTGGTCGAGAGATCTCTTTCCTCAGTCCCCGACTTCGAGACGCCGCTGCCCCCGTTCCTTCGCCTGCGGTTCCCGACGGCCGGAAGCTGCATGGGGGGAGGGGCTCGCGCCGGGCGCGTATCGCGCGGTCCGTTTCACGAAGGCGGACGAGCCTCCGGGTATCCTGGTCGTTCGCGTGTCCGAGCGATCGCCGGGGTTCGTTCGCTTCCGCGCCGAGTCCGACACGACCATGATCGCGCAATGGCTCGAGTGGAAGAGCGCCGACGTTCGCTGGCGAGCGATCTCTCCCGGCACCACGCGGGTTCAATGGACGCTGCGGTATGCGCGCCGCCTGGATCCGTCCTGGTACTTTGGCCCATGGGAGCGTTACGCAGTCAGACTTGCCGCGGGTTACATGATCGACGCGGCGGCCGGAGCGAACCGAACGGGTAGTCCATGAATCGTGCGACGCTGGTTCGGGTGGCGGCGCTCTACCTTCCGATGGCGCTGACCGTGGCGCTCTGGTTATGGCGCGCGCCCCAGCGTCGGGCGCGCGCAGGCGCGCTCCTGGCAGGAGCATGGAGTCTCGTCGCGCTCCTGGGCCTCCATCTGGCCGCGCTCGGCTCGGGCTGGTGGCGGTTCGAGGCAGTCGGCGGCCTCCTTCTCGGCCTCCCGGTCGACCTGCTTCTCGGCTGGGCGCTCTTTTGGGGCCCGGTCGCGGCCCTGGCGTTTCCCACCTTCCCGATTCTCGGCATTCTGGGAGTGGCGGCCGCCCTCGACCTGGCCCTCATGCCCGCGGCCGCACCGGTCGTCGTACTCGGCCGAAACTGGCTCGTGGGCGAGGCGATTGGCCTCGCTGTCGTTCTTGTTCCCGCGCAACTGCTCGCGCGATGGACGCAGCAGCAGCGGAATCTCTCCGGGCGGGTGATCCTTCAAGTGATCCTTTTTTCCGGCCTGGTGCTGGGGGTTCTTCCCGCAGCCGCGATTCAGTGGAGCGGCGGCTCGCTCGATGCATTGCGAACGCGCCCCGGCTGGCTCGTCAGCCTGTCGATCCAGTCGCTCGTCCTGGTTGCCATTCCCGCTCTCTCGGCCGTCCAGGAGTTCTGCCAGCGCGGGCTGGGGACTCCGCTACCCTATGATCCGCCGCAACGACTTGTGACGACCGGCGTCTATGCCTACCTCGCCAATCCCATGCAGGTCTCGACGGTCCTCGTCGTTTCCATGATGGGGCTCGTCCTCGGCAGTCCGTGGATTGCGGCGGGCGGAGTCGTCGCGCTGGCTTACGGGGCAGGCCTCGCTACGTGGCACGAGGAGGCCGAGACGGCCGCGCGCTTCGGTCCTTCGTGGGCCGACTATCGGTCGCATGTGCGAGCCTGGCTCCCGCGCTGGCGGCCCTGGTATCCGGTCGACGCGCGACTCTACGTCGCCCAGGGCTGCGGTCCGTGCAGCGAGGTGGGCGGCTGGCTGCGTCGGCTCGGACCCACGGGAATCGACATCGTGGCCGCCGAGGATCATCCCGCGCGTGATCTTCGGCGGATGACCTACGAGGCCAACGACGGCTCGACGGCCGAAGGCGTCGCGGCGTTTGCGCGCGCCCTCGAGCACGTCCACCTCGGCTGGGCGTTCGTCGGTTGGACCGCGCGCCTTCCCCTCGTGCGCCCGCTGCTCCAGGTCGTGTTCGATGGGGCCGGCGCCGGCCCGCGTACGATCCCGCGCCGGATCCGGGCAACGGAATGCCCAAACGGCGTCCAGCCATGAGACTGCCTGCGATTCGGGGCCTGATCCGGCGCAGGGTCCTGGTCAACTTTCGAGTGGACCCGAACGTGATGCAGGCGCAGATCCCGTCTCGATTCCGGCCCAAGCTTCACGCCGGAAGTGCGATCGCCGGAATCTGCCTCATCCGGCTCGAATCGATGCGGCCGCGATTCCTGCCCGGCATCTTCGGCGTGAGCAGCGAGAACGCCGCGCATCGCATTGCCGTCCTCTGGAACGATGAGAACGGGGTGGAGAGGGAAGGCGTGTTCATCCCGCGCAGGGATACGGGTTCCACGATCAATCGCCTGGCGGGAGGGCGCCTGTTTCCGGGCAGGCAACATCGCGCCGCGTTCCGGGTTTCGACGGATCCGCGGCGGGTCGAGATCGACCTGAAGTCGGCCGACGGCGAGGTCGAGGTCCGAGTCCACGGCGCGCCGGCCCGGAGCCTGCCCGCGAGCTCGAGCTTCGCGGACCTGGCCGAAGCCTCCGCGTTCTTCGAGCGCGGAGGACTGGGATACGCGACGACGTCCGACGCCGGCCGCCTCGATGGAATGACCCTGAAGACGAAAACCTGGATCGTGGAGCCTCTCCAGGTCGAAGAGGTCTTCTCCAGCTACTTCATGGACGAGAGGCGGTTTCCACGGGGAACGGCGACGTTCGATTGCGCGCTACTGATGAGAAACATCGAGCACGAATGGCACGGCGCCGCGGACCTGTACGTGTGATGCGATGCCGGTGATCGAAATCCGGACCGAGGTCCGGGCGCCGCTCGACCGGTGCTTCGACCTGTCCCGCGACATCGACCTGCACGTCGTGTCGATGAGGGCCACCGGCGAACGCGCGGTGGCCGGCAGGACCTCGGGCCTGATCGGGCTCGGGGAAGAAGTCACCTGGGAAGCCCGTCACCTCGGAGTGCGCCAGCGGTTCACGTCGCGGATCACGGAGTTCGCGCGTCCGCATTACTTTCAGGACCGCATGGTCCGCGGAGCCTTCCGCTCATTCGCGCACGACCACTTCTTCGAACCGAGGGAATCGGGAACGCTCATGCGGGACGTGCTCGACTTCCAATCCCCACTGGGCCCGCTCGGCAGGATCGTGGATGCCCTGTTTCTCTCGCGCTATCTGCGCGCGCTGCTGCTCCAGCGCCAGCAGATCGTCAAGGCGGCCGCCGAAGGGTCCGTCGCCGCAGCGCGACCTCAGCGAGATGAACCCGGATCGTCGATGTCGGTGTAGCCGTTGGTGCCGCGCCGCTTCGGGTGGATCGCGTAGCCGAGCCCGAACAGGAGGCCGATCCCGGCGTGGATCCAGCCGGTCCAGCGCACGGCGCCCGGCGCGACGAAGACCTGGATGAGGTAGCCCGACAGGGCGAGCGGCAGGAAGATCCAGAGCATCATCGCGCCGGTCTTCCTCCCGCTCTGCTCGCCCTTGCGCAGGCGCGCGAGGGCGTGGCGGCGCAGCAGCAGGCCGATTCCCAGGATGGCGAAGGGCGCGACGAGGACGTGCGCCTTCAGCATCCACGGCTGCATCGGGTGGCCGATGCGGGAGTCCGGATCCGGGTTCGGGACGAAGTACTTGAAGACGCCGTAGGCGAGGCCCGTGAGGGTCACCGCGGCGAGGGCCGCATGGTTCCACCAGGCCTCCCAGCGTTTCATTTCGATGGGCCCTGTGCCGCCGCGAGGCGCAGCACCTTGTCGAGCGCGAGCACGCGCCGCGCGGCGTCGGTCGTGGCGTGCGCGGTGAGCGTCGCCCCGGTGACCGGGCGAATCGCGCGCTTGAGCGAGAGCTCGCTGTCGAGGGGCTTGCCCTGGAACTGCTCGTACCAGTGCGTCTTGGGCAGATACTCCTCGGGCTCGGAGAACGAGAGCACCTCGATGCGGACGATCGCGCCCGCCGGGTCGACCTCGACCATGATCGTCTCGGGCATCGTGCGCACGACGTGCGTGTCGAAGTAGGCGATCCCGACGGCGTGCCCGTCCTTTGTCCCGACGTAGTAGCTCACGATCGCGCCGGGCAGCTCCTCGTCGCCCGAGAGCGTCTGCGCCGACTTCTGCTGTGCGGCCGTCAGGTACGCGATCTTGCGCTCGATCGTCGCGCCCGGAAACGCGAGCTTCAACGCCTCCTCCTGCGTCAGGAAGACCTTGGCGTCGAGCGCCGCCGCGGCCAGGGCGACCGCGGCGGCGGCGAGGAGTCGTCGCATGCTCAGAAAACGTACCCCAGCGAGGCGTTGAAGACGTTCGTCCCGGTCTGGGCGGCGTTGTGGCGCTGCTGCCAGTCGGCCTTGAGAATCAGCTGCGGAATCGGCTGGTACGCGAGGCCGAGCGTGAGCTCCTTCACGTCGTTCTCCGGATTGCGCTCGTAGCCGACGGGAACGGCCGCCTGCGTGTCGTACTGCTCGTAGCGCACGAAGGGAATCAGATTCATCCGCGAATCCGCGCAGAGCGAGAGGACGTCGTAGCCGCCCTGCACGTACCAGCCCTCCTGCCGGCTGCCCACGGACTCGTCGCCCTCGAAGTTGTTCAGCTGGTTGATCAGCTCGGCCTGGCCGACGTTCGTGTGCGCGTACAGGCCGCGCAGCCAGAGCCCGCGCCAGCGCCAGTCGACGTGCGCGTCGAAGACGGTGGTCAGGGCGGAAATCTTCACGCCCGACGGAGTGTACTGGCCCTGGCCCGCGTCGCCCGAGAAGACCGATACGCCCGCGAGCAACCCCGGGACCGCGGTGAAGTCCGCGCGGCCGGCGAACGCCCAGCTCTTCGCCAGCGCCTCCGAGCCCTCCTGGCGCCCTTCGCGGATGCCCTCGTCCGCGCTGTAGCCGGCGGCGTTCAGGCCGTTGACGCCGTAGGCCTGATAGGAGATCGGTCCGAGCGTTCCGTACGCGCCGGCGCCGAGCTCGCGCCAGGTCGAGGGGATGATCAGGTCCTCGACGTCGGGCCGGCGGGCGCCGAGAAACGCGGTCGGCTCGTGGAGCTGATTGATGAGACCCGAGGGGATGAGAACGAGGCCGGAGCGCGCGTTGAACGCGGCCGAGTGCATGTAGTCGATGTACGCGAATTCGACCTCCGCCTCGCCGCCCTTGTCCGAGGCGACGACGGCGTTCTCGTACTCGATCTCCGTGTTCAGCACGAAGTGGTTGTCGAACTTGTAGCCGAGGTACATGACCGCGCGCAGCAGCGTGATCACGTCGTCGCCCGAGGTCGGGTTGCCGCTCTGGTCCTTCGAGGCGAAGTTGTTGTACAGCACCTCGCCGTAGCCGCCGATCGATACGCCCTTCTTGATGCCGTAGATCTTCGCGGCGGCCGGGCCGATGCCGTAGCGCTCGACGGACTGCTCGCCGGACTTCGCGCCGGCCTCGAGGGCGGCGGGCGCCGCCTCGCCCATCTTCATGTTCTGGATCTCCTGGGCGAGGACGTCGATGCGGCGCGAGAGCTCGTCGAGCTGCGCGGCGGCCGTCCCGCCGGTCGAAGACGCCTTGATCTTCGCGAGCTCGGCTCGCGTGTCGGCCAGCAGCTGCTCGACCTGGCGCAGGCGTTCCTCCTGGGACTGGGGCGTGGGCGTGGGAGTAGGAGTGGGGGTCTGCGCCGTCGCGATCGCGGCGGCGCCGAGCGCGAGGACGAGGACAGCCAGGGCACGGAATGCGCGAAGCATGGATTCTCCCTCCGGAAGTTAAGGTTGTTGGGGCGTGAGGCCGGCCACCGCACGGGGGTCGGCGGAGAGGACGAGGTTGGCGATGCCTGGGCTCGAGACGGCCTCGAGCCCGGCGCCGCGGACGACGAGAAAGAGCACTTCGTTCTCGACGCCTTCCTTGCGGAGGGCCGCCGAGAGCGCGAGCCCCTTTTCGGGACCGAGCACGAAGAACGCCGTCGAGAGGATGTCGGCGACGAGCGCCGACGGCGCGACGACGGTGACCGAGCCGAAGTCCGCCGCGGGCTCGCCGGTCCGCGGATCGAGGATGTGGCCGATCCGGCGTCCCTCGACGATCCGACTGCGCTCGGAGTTTCCCGAGGTCGAAGCCGACAGGCTTGCGAGCCCGAGCTCGGCGACGGTCTTCTGCCGGTCCCGCGGGTCGGCGACCGGGATGCGCCACGGCCGCTCGTTCGCGTCGCTGCCGACGGCGAGGACCTGGCCGCCGAGATCGAGGACCGCGCCGACGACTCCGGCCTTCTGGAGCACGCGGCCGGCGAGCTCGAGCGCCGTAGCCCTTGCCCCAGGCGCCCTCGTCGATGCCGGCGTCGGCCGAGAGCCGCGTCACGGCGGCGGCATCCAGGCGGAAGTGATCGACGCCCGAGGCCTTGCGCGCGGCCGCGAGCGCGGCCGGCGTGGGGATGCGGCCCTTGCCGCGAAGGTCCCAGGCGCGGATCAGGGGAAGCACGGTCGGGTCGAAGGCGCCCTGCGTGCGCGGCACCCAGGCGAAGTCGGTCCTGAGCAGCTCCGCGAGCTCGCTCGAGACGGCGACCGGCTTGCCCGGCGCTCCTTCGTCCACGCGCCAGAGCTCGCCGCCCGGCTTCCAGGTCGTCAGCAGCGTCTCCACGCGGCGGATCTCCGCGAGCGCCGACTCCGACGCCGCGAGCGCCTCGTCGCGGTACTTCATGCGCACGACGAGATCGAGCGTCGTGCCCATCACCTCGACGCGGCGCTCGGCCGTGGCGAGTGTGGGCTCGTACGACAGGCGCGCGGCCAGCCGGGGATGGCCAGCCGACCGGAGCACGCTCGACGTCTCGACCTCGCTCATCCCGAACGTGGCCAGGACGGAGAGCGCCACGAGCCCGAGCGCCGCCGAGCCGGCCCGCCGCCGCATTCCGCGAAGTCCCACGCTGCTCCTCCCGTTTCAGTCTGGATTGAGATTCAGTCTCAATCGCAACGATAGTGCGCGGCCCCGCGCGGCGTCAAGCCCTGAAATGCCTCCGGGCCCCGGAGGGCCGTCCGCGATAATGCGGGGATGCAGAAGACCTTCGCCGGCCGTGTCCTCGGCGCCGTCCTGGCGGGCCTCATCGTCCTGGCGTCCCCGGCCCGCGCCGCTGCCCCGAAAAAGAGCCCCTTCGTCGAGGTCCTCGGCCAGGGCACAGTCCTGACGGAGCCCCGCGAGACGATCCACAAGAACCGCCGCAAGTTCCTCGAGTTCGAGATCCGTCTTTCGAGCGCCGGCCCGACGGCGAGCCAGCCGCAGGGGGCCGACATCCATCTGGCCCTGGACACGACCGGGCGCGTGCGCGTCGTGCACGATCTGTCCTGCGGCGGCGCCGCGATCGCGCTCTCCGTCGGCGACCGGATCGAGATCCAGGGCGAATACGTCCACGTGCCGAAGGGGCAGGACCTGATTCATTTCACGCACGCCGCCGACGGCAAGTGCGCGCACGGGGAGGATGGCGGAGCGGGCAAGCACCCGGGCGGATTCCTGAGGAAGGTGCCCGCGCGGCCGACGCCCCGCCCGGCGGCGATCGTGCCCGAACAGCCCTACACCGGCCCGCCGCCTCCGGCGAGCGAGCGTCCGTATTTCGCGATCCTCACCGCGAAGGAGAAGGGCGCGTCCAACGCGGAGCTGCTCGCGAAGGTCGAGAGCGAGCACACGGCGTACTCGTTGACGACGCCCGAGATCCAGAACCTGCGCGCGGCGGGCGTCTCCGACGCCGTGATCGAGGCGATGCTGCGGTCGGGCAGAGCGCGGACGCCCGGCGCCGCGACGCCGGCGCCTACGCCGCGCTGACGCGGGAAGGCGCGGCGGCGACGCGCGCGGCGCGGCGGCGCTTCCACCAGAGCGCGGCCAGCCACACCGTCGGAATGACCGCCAGGGCGTAGGCGAGCAGGTGTCCGATCACGCCGTCGGGCCCGAGGATCTCGGTGGCGTCGTGGATCGCCTGGGAGGCGGGGAAGAGCCGCGCCTCGGACAGCTCGTGCACGCCATAGAGAACGAGCTGCAGGAGGAAGATCGCGAGGAAGACGGCCGAGACGTTCAGGATCGTCTTCAGGTCCACGTCCTTGCCCAGACGCGTCCAGAGGATCCCGATCACGGCCGCGCCGAAGAGGCCGAGCGCGAGCCCGGCGACGACCGCCATCGACTTCAGCTGGAAGAACGCCGTCGCGATCAGCAGGGCCGTCTCCATGCCCTCGCGCGTGATCATGATCAGCGCGAACGCGAAGACGCCCCAGAAGGCCCGGGTCGGCGTGCCGGCAGCCTTCGCCTCGATGCGGGCCTCGATGTCCGATTTCAGGTGCTTCGAGACCCGTTTCATGTAGACGAGCAGGCTGCCCACGAGCGCGGCGGCCACGAGCGCCAGGATGCCTTCCCAGAGCGGCTGGTTGACGGCCTTCGAGAACAGAAAGCCCGCGGCCGAGCAGGTGAGGACGGACGTCGGCGATCGCGGCGTAGACGGCTCGGGCCAGGCCGGGTCGCCCGGTGCGCTTCAGGTAGGCGAGGGTCAGGGCGACGATCAGGAACGCTTCGATTCCCTCCCGCAGCGCGATGGTGAATCCCTGCCACATTGTGTCGGCCCTTCCTCTCCCCGCGCTTGACAACCGCCGGGGACCGGTAAGAGTATCGCAACTGAGACACAGTCGCAATCACATGGAACGGCGCGAACTGCAGATTTTTCGCAAGTACCTGGAACGGCGGGGCCTGAAGCTCACCGCCGAGCGGCAGGCCCTGTTCGACGAGATCTTCAGCCGGCACGAGCACGTGGAGGCCGACGAGCTGCTCGTGCGCCTGCGCGCCAAGCACAAGAAGATCTCGCGCGCCACGATCTACCGCACGCTCGAGCTGATGGTGGACGCCGGCATCGTGGGGCGCCTGCGGATCGGCGAAGCCGGGTACCGGTACGAGCGCCTGCGCGCGGGCGACCACCACGACCACCTGATCTGCGACCAGTGCGGGCGCGTGATCGAGTTCTTCGAGGCGCGCATCGAGGCGCTGCAGGACGACGTCGCGGCGCACCACGGGTTCATCCTTCTGTCGCACTCCCACCAGCTGCGGGGCATCTGCCGCGGCTGCCGGCCGCGCGCGAAGGTGAGGGACGAGGCCGGCGAGGGCGGGTCGGTCGTGCCTATCCTGCCCAGGCCACGCGGATGAATCGCCGTCCCAGGCGCAGCACCGTCGCGGAGCCCGGCGCGGCGAGCCGCGCCTCGGGGTCACGCACCTCGGTCGGCTCGGACGCGCCCTCGGCGTAGACCTTCAGCGCGCCCTCGGCGATCTTGCGGCGCGCTTCGCGCATCGAGGCGCTGAGCCCGAGCGCGACGAGGGTCTTCGCGGCCGCGCCGCCGTCCGCGCTCTCGAGCGTCCGGGTCTCGACGTCCTCGGGGACTTCGCCGCGCGAGAAGGCGCGGCGGAAGTCCTCCTCGGCGCGCGCCGCGGCCTCGGCGTCGTGAAAGTCGGCGACGATCGCGCGCCCGAGCGCGGCCTTGGCGTCGCGCGGGTTTTCCTGGCCGGACTCGACGCGCCCGCGCCGCGCGGCGATCTCGGCCGTCGGCACGTCGGTCAGCAGCTCGTACCAGCTCCAGAGCAGCGCGTCGGGGATCGACATGACCTTGCCGAACATGTCGCCCGGCGCGTCGAGCACGCCGATCGAGTTGCCGAGCGACTTGGACATCTTCTCGACGCCGTCGGTGCCGACGAGCAGGGGCAGCGTCATGACGACCTGCGGCTCCATGCCCTCGGCCCGCATCAGGTCGCGGCCGACGAGCAGGTTGAAGAGCTGGTCCGTGCCGCCGAGCTCGACGTCGGCCTTCAACGCCACCGAGTCGTAGCCCTGCGCCAGCGGGTAGAGCAGCTCGTGGAGGGCGATCGGCAGCTGCGCTTTCCAGCGCTTCTGGAAGTCGTCGCGCTCGAGGATGCGGGCGACCGTGACGCGCGAGGCGAGGCGCACGAAGCCGGCCGCGCCGAGCGCGCCGAGCCAGCGGTCGTTGAAGTCGATGACGGTCTTCTCCGCGTCGAGGATCTTGAACGCCTGCTTCGTGTACGTCGCGGCGTTGGCCGCGACCTCCTCGCGGGTCAGCTGCGGCCGGGTGGTCTTCTTGCCCGAGGGGTCGCCGATCATCGCGGTGAAGTCGCCGATCACGAAGACGACGCGATGTCCGGCGTCCTGGAAGTGGCGCATCTTGCGCAGGATCACGGTGTGGCCGAGGTGGATGTCGGGAGCGGAGGGATCGAAGCCCACCTTGACCGTCACGGGCCCGCGGGTGATCTTGCGCGCGAGGTCGGCCTCGTCGATCAGGTCGACGGATCCGCGCCGCAGGCGCTCGAGCTGCTCGGTCAGGGACGTCACGGTGGGCCCGGATTATAAGTGCGCGACGCCGCGGGCATGGCGTCCGTAAAAAGCGGGATGAGGGCGCCGCGCGCGGGGGTTACAGTGCGCGGCATGGCACTGAAGCCGCGGTGGACCCGCGCCGCCCTTTTCTTCGCGATCGTCGTCGGCGTGTGCGTCGGTTGCGAGAACAACATGACGGGCCCGACGACGCCGACGCCGACCCCGCCGCCGAGCGGTCCCACGCCCACCCCGGCGCCGCCGCGCGTCGTCTACGTCGGACGGGGCGACGGGGGCCTGCCCGCGAACGCGTTCGTGGACTCCGTGAGCATGACGCCGACGAGCACGATTCACGCGGGCGAAACGATCCAGTGGTACTGGGTCAACGGGTCGCACTCGACGACCTCGGGGACCTGCCCGTCGGGCTGCATCCCCGACGGGCTGTGGGACTCCGGGATCGTGCACGACACCACGTTCGAGCACGCGTTTCCGACGGTGGGGACCTATCCCTACTTCTGCCTCGTGCACGGGGCGATGATGCAGGGCACGGTCATCGTCGAATAGGTCTTCCTCGCCGTCAACGCGAACGCGCGCCGGTCGTCCAATCCGGATGTCGCGCTGCGTGGCCGTTCTGGTTTCGGCGGTCTGCGTCCTCGTCCTGGCTGGATGCGGCGACTCGAACACCGTGACGGGGCCGGCCGCGACACCGACGCCCGCTCCGAGCAAGGCGGCGACCCCGATCGCAACCCCGACGACGACCCGAACTCCGACCCCGACTCCGGGGCCGGCCGTGACGGTCGTCATCGGCGTTCGCGCGTGGGACTTCTCGCCCGGCGGTCCCGTTTCGCCGCCGCTGACCCTCCAGGTCGGCGTCACCTACACCCTGGTTTTTCACAACGTGGACGCGCCCGGCACGGTCAACGCTCGCCACGGGTTTTCCGGAATCAGCGAGCTCGGCCTGCCCTCCACCGACGACATCTCGGCCGGACACGACTTCGTGATCCCTTCGTTCACACCGCAGGCCTACCAGCGCGGCGCGCACCCCTTCGTCTGCACGCAGAGCAACTGCGGCGGGGACCCCGAGCAGCACGCCGGGATGATCGGAAGCCTGATCGTCCAGCTAGGGTCCATGGGTACAATGGCGCCGTGACCGAGACCGAAGAGACGCCCGAAGCGCCGGAGACGCCGCAGACCCCGGCCGCCCCCGACGCGCCGGCCGTGGTGAACGAAGACGACAAGCGCGCGTCGGCCGCCGCCGTGAACCGCAAGCGCGCGCTCGACGACTGGGAAGAGAAGAAGAAGCGCTGGCGCTCGATGGGCGTTCCCAAGGGGCTGCCCGCCAAGAAGTGAGTCTGCTCGCCTGCCGGCGCTGCCCGCGCCTCGTCGCGTGGCGGGAGGCGGCGGCGCGAAATCCGCCACGACGCTTCGCGGGACAGAGCTACTGGGCCAGGCCGGTCCCGGCGTTCGGCGACTCCGCCGGAAGGATCCTCATCGTGGGGCTCGCGCCCGCGGCCAATGGCGCCAACCGCACCGGCCGGATGTTCACGGGCGACGAGTCGGGCAACTTTCTCTTCGACGCGCTGCACGCGGTCGGCCTCGCGAACCAGCCGGCCTCGGTCGCTCGCGGCGACGGACTGGAGCTCCGCGGAGCGCTGCTTTCCGCGGCCTGCCGCTGCGCGCCGCCGGACAACAAGCCGACGCCCGGAGAGCTCGAGAACTGCCGCGACTACCTGGAGAAGGACCTCGCGGGGCTCGCGTCGCCGCGCGTGCTGGTCGCCCTCGGCGCGACCGGATTCGATGCGTGCCTGCGCGTGCTGGCGGCGTCGGGCGCGAAGATCCCGAAGCCGAAGCCGCGGTTTGCGCACGGCGCGAGATTTCGGATCGGCGAGGACGAACTGTTCGCGACGTATCACCCGAGCCAGCAGAACACGTTCACCGGGAAGCTGACGCAGCGGATGCTGCGGGATGTGTTGCGGCGGGCGGTGAGAGCAGCGGAGACGCCCCCCTCACCCTAGCCCTCTCCCCCCTCCGGGTGGAGAGGGAACTCATTTGCCTCACGGCCGCTGAAGGGCTCCCTCTCCCGGCGGGAGAGGGACGGGGTGAGGGGCGCCCCTACACTTCTTGAACAGATTGTCGAACGCCGCGCGCGCGTCGTCCGGCGTGGCGCCGACGCCGCGGCTGCCGGTCAGGTCGAAGGTCTTCGCCGGCGTGTAGAACGTGCAGGAGTTGGCGGCCTGCTTCGACGCGATGCGCTCGGGGATCGGCTGCGAGCACTCGAAGCGCGCCGACGTGTCGAAATTTCCGCACTGGCTGCAGGCGTGCAGCGCCCCGCCGCACTTGCGGCAGGTCGACGCCACGCCGATCCCGTCGACGTCGAGCACCTTCTCGCCGCAGTGCTTGCAGCGGACCACGACCGCCTTGTCCTGGTCCACGCCGCGGCCGCGCGGTCCCTCCTTGGGAGGCGGGCGCGGGCCCTTCGGGCGGGGGCCCGAGTCGGAGAAGCCCGAATCCTGGTAGCCGCGGTGGCGGTACTTGCGTTCGTCGCTCAAGTCAGCACCGCTCCCGATTGTAGTCCCGGTGGATAATCGGGCCGGTGGACGAAGGACCCGATCCCGCGCTCGCGCTCTGGCGCGAAGGCACGCAGAGGCTGCTCGCGGGCGACCTCGACGAGGCGATCGCGCTCTTCACGCGCTCGCTCGAGACCCGGCCGACCGCGGAGGCCTACACGTTCCGCGGCTGGGCGTACTCCTTCGCCGGGCGCCTGGACGACGCGATCGTCGAGTGCCACAAGGCGATCGCCACCGATCCCGAGTTCGGCAATCCTTACAACGACATCGGCTGCTACCTCATGGAACAGGGCCGCATGGACGAGGCGATCCCCTGGTTCGGCAGGGCCAAGACGGCCGCGCGCTACGAGCCGCGGCATTTCCCGTATCTGAACCTCGGCCGGCTCCGGGCGGCGCGCGGCGAGGTGGCCGAGGCGCTCGTCGAGCTCGAGGGAGCCCTGGCGGAGCACCCGGGCGACCCGGTCGCCCTGCGCCTGCTCGAGACCCTCCGCTTCAAGGTCAACTGAACCGGCTCCGTATCCGGGAGATAGAATCCGATTCTTCGGAGGTTGAAACCCATGGACCAGATTCAAATGACACCCCAGGCAGCCATCGCGGCGACCACCGTCCAGTCGGCCGAGCGGGTCACGGCGTTCCTGCGCAAGGTCTACGGCTGGATGTGCGTCGGACTGGCGATCACGGCGACCGTCGCCCTCGGCGTGGCGAGCTCGCCGACGCTCGTGCAGGCGATCTTCGGCAACAAGATCCTGTTCTTCGGACTCGTCATCGCCGAGCTCGGCCTCGTGTTCTATCTTTCGGCGCGCATCAACAAGATGGCGGCAAGCACGGCGGCGGGCCTGTTTCTCCTGTACTCGGCCCTGAACGGCGCGACGCTCGCGTTCGTTTTCCTGGCCTACACCGGGACGTCGATTGCAACGACCTTCCTCGTGACGGCCGGCATGTTCGGCGCGCTCGCGCTCTACGGCACGGCGACCAAGCGCAGCCTCGCGGGCGTGGGCCAGTTCGCGTTCATGGGCCTGATCGGCATCATCCTGGCGTCGCTCGTCGGGATGTTCTGGAAGTCCGAGGGCCTGCAGTTCGGGATCTCGATCGTCGGCGTGATCGTGTTCACGGGCCTGACCGCCTGGGACGCGCAGAAGCTGAAGACCATGGCCGTGACGGTGCCGGAGTCGAGCTACGGCTCCTACTCCGTGGTCGGAGCGCTCGCGCTCTACCTCGACTTCATCAACCTGTTCCTGTTCATGCTGCGTTTCATGGGCGGCCGGCGGGACTGACGGGCAAATCCAACCCCGCGGGTGGCCATGGGGCTTCTCTTCGGTGCCGTAGGGCGGGGCTTGGCCCCGCCCGGGCGGCTAACCGGACGACCCGCGCATCGTACGGAACAGAGGCGGTTCCGCGATCAGTCGCCCGGGCGGCCGCAAGGGCCGCCCCTACGGCACCCGGGGATTCGACCCGCCATGGTCGCCGTCGAGACCGCCCGCCGGGGGAAAGCCGCTCGGCCTCTACGCCCCGGCCAACCCGCCCGTTTCGTTTTCAGCCGACCAGCGGCATGCGCCCGACGGCGCCCGCGTCCGCCGCCGCGACCGGGACCTTCTCGTCCTCGTCCGCGCGCGCCGCCTCGCCCGGGTTCAGGAACAGGTTCGCTTCCAGCCCGTACTGCCGGTTGTAGAGGTCCGCGTAGCGCCCGCCGCGGGCGAGCAGCTCCTCGTGGCGCCCGCGCTCGACGATGCGGCCGCCTTCGACGACCAGGATCGCGTCGGCGCGGCGGATGGTCGAGAGCCGGTGGGCGATGACGAAGGTCGTGCGCCCCTTCATGAGCTCCGCGAGCCCTTCCTGGATGAGCGCCTCGCTCTCGCTGTCGAGCGAGGAGGTCGCCTCGTCGAGGATCAGGATGCGCGGGTCGGCGAGGATGGCGCGGGCGATCGCGACGCGCTGGCGCTGGCCGCCCGAAAGCTTCACGCCGCGCTCGCCGACGATCGTGTCGTACTGGTTCGGAAGCTTTTCGATGAACTCGTCGCAGCGGGCGATCGCGGCCGCGCGCAGCACGGCCTCGCGCGGCGCCTCGGGACGCGAGTAGGCGATGTTCTCGAAGACGCTGCCGTCGAAGAGGAAATTGTCCTGGAAGACCACGCCGATCTGCGCGCGGTAATCCGACAGGCGCACCCTGGAGAGGTCCTTGCCGTCCACCAGGATCGATCCCTCGGTCGGACGGTAGAAGGCCGCCACGAGGCCGATGATCGTGCTCTTGCCGGCGCCGGAAGGTCCGACGAGCGCGGTCACGGCCCCGGGGGCGGCCGCAAACGCGATCTCCTTCAGGACCGGAATGCCTTTCTCGTACTCGAAGGACACGTCGCGGAACTCGACGGCGCCGTCGATGCGCGGCAGCGGCTCCCGGCTGCGGTCGCCGGCGTCCTCGGCGATCTCGCCGCGCAGCTCGCGGATGCGCTCGAGGCCGGCGAAGGCCTCCGTCACCTGGCTGCCGATCGAGACGATCTGGATCACGGGGCCGACGAGCAGTCCGAGGTACAGCGTGAAAGACACGAACGAGCCGATCGTCATGCGTCCCGCCTCGATCTCGTGCGCGCCGACCCACATGATGGCGACGCCGACGACGCCGAGCAGGAAGGTCGAGAAGGCGGCCACGGCCGAGAAGCCGGTCATGGTCTTCGCGACGTTGCGGAAGAGGGCGTGCACGCCGCGCGAAAAAGTGAGCGCCTCGCGCCGCTCGGCCCGGTAGGCCTTCACGACCCGGATTCCCGAGAAGGACTCGGTCAGGCGCCCGGACACCTCGGCGTTGATCTTCGAGCGCTCCCGGAAGAGGGGCCGGAGGGTCCTGAAGGCGAAGAGCAGAACGAGGCCGAAGAGCGAGAGGACCCCGAGAGCGATCAGGGTCAGCTTGGCGCTGAAATAGAACAGGATCCCGAGGGCGAGGATGGCCGTGAAAATGCCCGCCGAGCAGCTCGACCAGGCCCGTCCCGACGAGGTTCCGGATGCCCTCGGCGTCCGTCATGACCCGGGACAGCAGGATGCCCGTCTTGGTCTGGTCGAAGAAGGAGATCTGGAGGCGGCCGACGTGGCGCTGGACGCTGCGGCGCATCTCCGTGATCGAGTGCTGGGCCGCCCGGCCGAGGACCTGGGAGAGCGCAAAGCCCGTGATGGCCTGGATCAGGGTCGCCCCGCCGGCCGCCAGGACGATCCAGACGAGCAGCTCGCGCTGGCCCTTGCCGATGACGTTGTCGAGCAGGACCTTGGTCGTGCCCGGAAGCACCAGGCCGGCCATGCGCGAGATCAGCAGCAGGCCGAGGCCGAGCGCGAGGCGTCCCTTGCGGGCGTGGACGAGCTCCGCGGCGTCGCGCAGGATCACCGAGAGGGGGATGGATTTCTTCTTCTTCTTTTCGTCTTCGGGCTGGGGCGCGACGCGCGAGCGCCGCTTCTCGCCCCGCGCCGAGCGCGACGAGAGGCCCCCTCCGAACAGTCCGATTTTTGCCATGGGTTCAGGCCTTTCTGAGAACGCAACCAGCCGGGAGGGAGGGCACGGCCCGAATTCTATCGGCCGCGCCTTCGCGCTCCGGGACGGCTCGTCCTGAGCACTAGCAAGTACGCGCGGACGAGACAGTTGGGGTCAGAGGAGCGATTGTTGACAATATTACCTGTCAAGACAGATAATACTGTCTATGGAAAGGGCTGCAGATAGGCCGGAATTGGATCTCGAGAGTGTTGGCAATCGCCAGCGCGCCGGCGCGCTCCTGCACCCGCTTCGGCAGAGAGTGCTCTCGCTGTCGAAGGAACCGGCCTCGGCGAGCGAGCTCGCGCGGCGGCTGGGGCTGCCGCGGCAACGCGTGAACTACCACGTCCGAAAGCTCGAGGCCGCCGGCTTCCTCAGGCCGGCCGGAAGGGCGCGGAAGGGAAACATGATCGAGCACAAGTACGTCGCCACGGCCCGCGCCTATGTCCTCTCGCCCGGGCTCCTCGGCCCGGTCGGCGCGGACTGGCGGGACATCGCCGACACGGCCTCGGCCGACTACCTCCTCGCCCTGGCCGAGCAGGTCCGCTCCGACGTCGGCCGGGCGGCCGAAGAGGCCGAAACGGACGGAAAGCGCATCGCAACCCTGTCCCTGAAATCCCAGTTCCGGTTCGACTCTCCGGGTCAGCGCAGCGAGTTCGCCAACGCCGTACGGACGGCCGTCGTGGACGTCATCGCCCGGCATTCGTCCCCCAACCGGCTCGAAAACGGCCGGCCCGGCAAGGGCAAGCCCTTCCGTCTGGTGCTCGCGTGCTACCCGCTCGCGGCCGAGCCGGACGAGGCGGCGCGATGATCGGCCAGGCCATCTCCCTCGTGGGCGCGGCCCTGATCCTCGCGGCGTTCGCGGCGCAGCAGGCCGGCCGCCTGAAACCCTCGGACGCGGCCTACCTCGCGCTGAACTTCGTCGGCTCGGCCATCCTGGCGTACTTCGCGATCGAGGCGAAGAGCCTCGGGCTCTCGGTGCTCGAGAGCGCGTGGGCCGTGATCAGCCTGTGGTCGCTCGGGAAAACCTTAAGAACTCCCTCTCCCGGCGGGAGACCACCGAAGGCAACCCGCGTCAGTGGGAACCCGCGGGCAGTGGGCAGGGGTGAGGGGCCCTTCGTCGCCACGATGAGCAGGCGGTGGGAGCCGAGCACGAACGGCTCCTCGGCCGGCGAGCCGAAAAAGGCGGTCGTCTCCAAACCGGCGCCGGCGAGCAGCCGGACGATCTCGTTCACGGTGTAGACCCGCTGCGAGGCGAGCTTCGTCTCGGTCCTCCCGCCGCGCGAGAACGTGAACCGGTTCTCGATGCGGCCCGAGAGCATGTCGTATCGCGTCTCCTCGGCGAAGTGGAAGCCCGCCATGTCGGCCTCCTGCCGCGCCTCGAGCCGCGGGAAGATCGACTCGGCGGTTTGTCCATAGTCGATCGCGAACCGGCCTCCGGGCTTGAGCGCCTTTCCGACCGCGGCGAGAAAGGCCGCGTTGCCGGCGTCGTCGAGGTAGCCGAAGCTGTTGCCGAAACAGAAGACGGCGTCGAACTCGCCGTTCCCCTCGAGGACGCTCATGTCCGACTGGCGCCAGTCGGCCGCAGGCCGCGCTCGGCCGCCGCGCTGCGCGCCGCCTCGAGAAACTGCGCCGAGATGTCGATCCCCGTCAGCGCGCAGCCGCGCGCCGCGAGGGAAGGGTCAGCCGCCCGGCCCCGCACGGCACGTCGAGCACGCGCTTTCCCGCCGAGAGCCCGAGTTGCTTCCAGAGGAACGCGACGTCCTGCGCCGTGGCCTCCTCCGGGATGACCGCCTGCCAGAACTCGACGGCGAGGCCGGAGAAGGAACCAGTTCGACGGCGCGTTCAGGAACCGCCGTCCTTCATGCGCGCGTAGATGCCGCGGTCCACGATCTCCATGCAGCGCGGCGGATCCTCGATGTCCTGGAACCCCACCTTGCGGTAGAGCGCGTGCGCGTCGCGGGTGAAGAGCGTCCAGCGCCGCATGTTCTGCAGCTCGGGATGCGCCCGAATCGTCTCCATGAGCCAGAGGGCGAGGCCCCGGTGGCGGTGCGACTCGAGAATGTACACGTCGGCCAGGTACGCGAACGTCGCGCGGTCCGTGATGACCCGCGCAAACCCGACCTGCCGGCCCGTCTCCTTCTCGTAGAGGCCGAAGGACATCGAGTTCTCGATCGAGCGGTCCACGATCGATCGGGGGATCCGGGGGGACCAGTAGGAGGTCTCGAGAAAACGGTGGATGGACTCCCGGTCGAGCCTGTCCGGGTCGGTCGAGATCACGAAACCCTCGCGCGTCCATTCCATGGAAACCCCCGTGTTTATCCTATGCTCGGCGCAGGGCTCCTCCCATGCACGGCACCGTCTCGCTTCCGACCTGGCTTGCGATCCTGCTGGCCGCGCTGGCGGCGTGGGCCGCGCTCGATCGGCTGCTGCTTCCGGGCGTGCGCTGGGTGCTGCGGCGGCGCGTCAACCGCGTGCTCGACGAGCTGAACACGCGGCTGAAGATCCGGATCCAGCCTTTCAAGCTGACCAAGCGCGAGGTGCTGATCGATCGGCTGCTGTACGACCCGCAGGTGCAGCAGGCGGCCGAGACCCACGCCCGCGAACGGGACATGCCGCGGGAGCTCGCCATGCGGGAGGTCCGGGCCTACGCCCGCGAGATCGTGCCCGCCTTCAACGCCTACGCGTACTTCCGCTTCGGCTACTGGCTCGCGCGCAACGTCGCGCGCACGCTCTACCGCGTGCGCCTCGGGTACTCGGACGAGAAGGGGCTCGCCGCCATCGCGCCGGATGCGACCGTGGTCTTTCTCATCAACCACCGCTCGAACATGGACTACATCCTCGTCGCCTACCTCGCGGCGGAGAAGGCGGCGCTGTCCTACGCGGTCGGGCGAGTGGGCGCGCATCTGGCCGCTGCAGTCCCTGGTGCGCGCGATGGGCGCCTACTTCGTCCGCCGCAACTCGAAGGACCCGCTCTACCGGAAGGTGCTCGAGCGCTACGTCGCCATGGCGACGGCGGCGGGCGTGACGCAGGCGGTCTTTCCCGAGGGCGGGCTCTCCCGCGACGGCCGGTTGCGACCGCCGAAGCTCGGAATCCTCGACTACATGCTGCGCTCCTTCGATCCGCAGGCGGCCCGCGACGTCGTCTTCGTACCGGTCGGGATCAACTACGACCGGACGTTCGAGGACCGCAGCTTTCTGGTGGACGGGCCGGCTCCGGGAAAGACCGGCGTGTTCCTGAACACCGGGCGCTTCGTCGGGCGCAACCTCTGGCTCAAGGCGCGCAACGAGTGGTACCGCTTCGGCTACGCGTGCGTGAACTTCGGCTCGCCCCTCTCGCTCAAGGAGTACGCCGCCCGGCGCGGCGTGGATTTTCGCGGGCTGCCGCGCGAGGAGCACTCCCGGAGGCTCGAAGAGCTCGCGCGCGAGCTGATGGAATCGGTCGCCCGCGTGATCCCGGCCGTGCCGGTCCCGCTGGTCGCGACCGTCTTCGTGCGCGAGCCCGACCGCGCGTGGAGCGAGCTCGAGCTGAAGGCCGCCGTCCTGCGGCTGATCGAGGAGCTCGAGGCCCGCGGCGCCCACGTCTACGTGCCGCGCGGCGACCAGGACTACGCGATCGCCGTGGGGCTGCGGATGCTGACGCTGCGGCGGCTCGTCGAGGACACGGAGGGGCTCTACCGGGCGCGGCCGGAGGAGCTGCCGCTGCTGACCTACTACGCGAACTCGATCGCGCACCTCTTCCGGTGACGTGCTCGTGATATCTGTGTCGCCAATTCGCAGGAGGTCTCCATGGCCGCTCGCTTGAACCGTCGGGCCCTCATCCGCTTCGGCGCGCTCGGGGGGGCCGCGGCGGCTGCCGCCGGACCGCTCTCGGCAGCGCGCGTTGCGGCGCAGTCTGCCGCCGCGCCGCCGCCGTTCGAGCTCGACGAGGCGACCGTCGCGGACCTGCAGAAGCGCATGGGCTCGGGCGCCGACACGGCCCGATCGATCGTCAACAAGTACACCGCCCGGATCGAGGCGCTGAATCTCAAGGGGCCGGAGCTGAGGGCCGTCCTCGAGATCAATCCCGACGCGCTCACGATCGCCGATCAGCTCGACGCCGAGCGCAAGGCCGGCAAGGTGCGCGGACCGCTGCACGGCATCCCGGTCCTCATCAAGGACAACGTCGGCACGGCCGACAAGATGAACACGACGGCGGGCTCGTTCGCGCTCATGGGCGCGATCCCGGCCTCCGACTCCTTCGTGGCGAAGCGCCTGCGCGACGCGGGCGCGGTGATCCTCGGCAAGACGAACCTCTCGGAGTGGGCGAACTTCCGCTCGTCGCACTCCTCGAGCGGCTGGAGCGGCCGGGGCGGGCAGTGCCGCAATCCCTACGCGCTCGACCGCAGCGCGTCGGGCTCGAGCTCGGGCTCGGGGGCCGCGGCGGCGGCGAGCCTCTGCGCGCTCACGGTCGGCTCCGAAACGGACGGCTCCATCGTGTCGCCGTCGAACAACTGCGGTCTCGTCGGCATCAAGCCCACGCTCGGCCTCGTCTCGCGCGCCGGCATCATTCCGATCGCGCACAGCCAGGACACGGCGGGGCCGATGACCCGAACCGTGACGGACGCCGCGATCCTGCTGACGGCGCTCGCCGGCTTCGACCCGGCCGATCCGGCGACCCGGGCGCTCGAGGGCAAGGCGCCCGTGGACTACACGAAGTTCCTCGATCCGAAGGGGCTCGAAGGCATGCGCATCGGCGTCCCGCGCAAGAAGCTGTTCGGCCAGAGCACGGCGGCCGACCGGCTCGTCGAGGCGGCGATCGCCGACATGAAGCGGCTCGGCGCGGTCATCGTGGATCCGGCGGACATCGCGACGCTCGGCGAGGTGGACGACAGCGAGTTCGAGGTCCTGCTGTACGAGTTCAAGGCGGACCTCAATGCGTACCTGGCGTCGCTCGGCGCGAAGACGCAGTACAAGACGCTGAAGGACCTGATCCGATTCAACGAGGAGAACCGCGCGCGCGAGATGCCCTACTTCGGGCAGGAAATCTTCGAGAAGGCGGAAGCCAAGGGCCCGCTCACCGACAAGGAGTACGTCGACGCCCTCGAGAAGGACCTGCGCCTGACCCGCAAGGAGGGCATCGACAAGACCATGGACGACAACAAGCTCGACGCGCTCGTCGCTCCGACGAGCGGCCCCGCGACGCTGATCGATCTCGTCAACGGCGACTACGGCCCGGGCGGCAGCTCGTCCTTCCCGGCCATCGCCGGTTATCCGGACATCACGCTGCCGTGCGGGTACGACTTCGGTCTGCCGGTGGGCCTGTCGATCTTCGGCCGCGCCTGGAGCGAGCCGACGCTGTTCAAGATCGCGTTTGCCTACGAGCAGGCCACGAAGCACCGCAAGCCGCCGAAGTTCCTGGCCACCGCGGACTTGACCCGGGGCTGAGGCGGGCCGTGCCGTAGGGGCGGCCCTTGCGGCCGCCCGGGCAAATGATCGCGGAAAATGTTGTCGCGCCGGTCGCCCGGGCGGGACGAGCCCCGCCCCTACGGCACCGAAGTTCGACTAGTCGGGGAAGGATTCCGGATGCTCGATCGCGCGGCGGTAGACGTCTTCGTCGATGTTGTGCCCCGTGACGATGACGGCGACCGGTCCGGCGACATCCGACAGTTGCGGCAGCGCGGCCAGGGCCGACGCGGCGGCGGCTTCCGCGCGAATTCCGGCCCGGCCGTAGCTCGCGATCGCGTGCGCCATCTCGCGCTCGGACACGAGGAGCATCCGGTCGACGACGCGGTCCACGAGCGCCACGGCCTCCGGAATGGCGACGCGCACCGCGAGGCCGTCGGCGAAGGTCGCCATGCGATCGCACTCGATCGGCTTCTTCGCGTTGAACGAGAGCGCCATCACCGGCGCCTCCTTGGCGGCCACGCCGACGACGAGCGTTTCGGGCGCAGCGGCGCTTGAGCGTCCGGCCGATGCCGCCGATCAGCGCGCCGTTGCCGACGGGCACCACCACCGCCGCGGGCGGCTCGGGCATCTGGTCGAGCAGCTCGTCGGCGATCACTCCGTATCCCTCGAACTGCGTCGGCTCGATGCCGTCCTCGAAGAACGGCACGTGCGCCTCGGCGGCAAAACGCTTGCCCTCCTCCTTGGCGAAGTCGAGATCGGTGCCGGCCAGCCGGATCTCGGCGCCGAGCCCGTCGATCAGGGCGAGCTTCGAGAGCGACGCTCCGGCCGGCGCGTAGACCATCGCGCGCAGGCCCAGGCGCTGGCTCGCCCAGGCGACGGCCGCGCCGTGGTTGCCCGTCGAGGCCGTGACGACGGCGCCCGCCCCCCGCGTCTTGTACGCGTCGACGGTGGGCAGTGCTCCGCGCCACTTGAACGCACCGAGCTCGTGGGCGTCTTCGCGCTTGAGCCAGAGCGCGAGCCCGCCGTACAGCCCCTCCGGCGCGCGCTCGAGCGGTGAGGGCAGATCCACTGGAACTAAGGGTACTCCTGTGGCGGCCGTGCCGCACGCCGCCAGCCGTCGCGTCTCAGGCCGGGTGGTCGACGCCCCGAGTCCGGTTTGCGGCGACGCGGCGCGCGAGGGCGCGGAAGAACGGCCGGGTCCCGAAGTAGATCGCGGCCGTGAGCAGCGGCGCGACGAGGACCCAGCCCACGACCGCGTGGCCGATGGTCGCGCCGAGCGTCCGGATCGTTCCGAGGGCGTCGGCCTTCGCCATGGCGACGAGCTCCTGCAACGAGCGCGTCTCGGGCGCTGCGTCGAAGATCCACTCGCCGAGGCGGATGAACGGGAAGATCAGCAGCAGCTGCAGCGCGTAAGACGACCAGTTGACGGCCTGGATGATGGGCTGGTTCAGCCGCAGCGCCCACGCCGCGAAGAAGCAGAGGACCGTCGTCGTGCCGACGATCGGGTTGACCGCGATCGTCAGGCCCACGGCGACGGTGAGCGCGATCTTCTCGGGCGACAGGCCCTGCGTGAGCTGCTCGACGATCGGGTCGGCGACCTTCGTCTTGATGCGCGCCCGCAGGCTCATGGGACGACGACCCCGGAACGAATCAGCCCGGCTCGGGCCGCGGCATCGGGAGCGCATCGGCGGCGGCGACCAGACGTTCGAGGATCTCGGCCAGGTGCGCGCGCGCCTTCTCGATCTCGGCATGGATCTCGTCGAGCCGGCGTCCCGCCCGCGCTCCGGCGGCGGACGCCTCTTCGTGGAGGCGGTCGAGGCGCGCGGCCGCGCGCTGGCGCGCTGCTTCGAGCTCGGCGATCGCGTCGTGCGCGGTCAGGCGCGCGGAGTCGCGGACCTCGGCCCACCGGCGCGTCAGGCTCTGCACGCGCTCGTGGAGGCGGGCCGAGCGGAAGGCGCGGCCGGTCCGATCAGCCTCGCGCGCGGCCTCGCGCCAGCGGCCGGGCGGGCGGCGAAGTCCCCGCACCAGGCCGAGCTTCTCGCCGAGCCAGAGGATGGAGTAGTCGCGTCGACCTGCCACCAGCCGAAGCCCTGCGCCGCCGAGCCAGGCGCCCAGTGGTGGTTGTTGTGCCAGCCCTCGCCCATCGTGACGAGCGCGAACAGGAAGCTGTTGCGCGAGTCGTCGGTCGTCGCATACGCGCGGCGGCCGAAGACGTGCATGACGCTGTTGATCGAGAAGGTGCCGTGCCAGAGCAGGACGGTCGAGAGGAAGTAGCCGTAAAAGAGGCCCGTCCAACCGAACGCGAAGTAGAGCGCGACGCCGTAGAGCAGCGTCGGGACGTACTGGTTCCGATCGAGCCAGACGAGCTCGGGATACTTCGCGAAGTCGGGGATGCGCGAGGGGTCCGACTCGGCGTGGTCCCGCGCGAGGATCCAGCCCATGTGGCTCCACCAGAAGCCCTTCTGCAGGGGGCTGTGGATGTCCTCGGGCCGGTCGGAGTACTTGTGGTGGTGGCGATGGTTCGCCGCCCACCAGAGAACCCCCTTCTGCGCGGAGGTCTGGCCGAGAAACGCGAGCAGGAACTGCGGCACGCGGGAGAGCCGGTAGGAGCGGTGGCTGAAGTAACGGTGGAAGCCCGCGGTGATGGCGAACATCCGCAGGTAGTAGGACGCGACGCAGAGCAGCACGCCCGTCCACGAGAAGCCGAGGGCGAACACGCCGAGCGCGGCAAGGTGCACCACGACGAAGCCGATCACGGCCGAGGGCGCGAGGCCGCGGGGATCGGTGGAGGGGGCAGGGGCTGCAGCGCTTTCAGACATCACGGGTGCAACTCTAACTTCCGGAGCGAAAAGACGGGCGCGGATCCTTCGAGCCGCGCCCGTATCGTCACTTCGCCGCTTCGGGGCCCTTCTTGACCGACTCGATCAGGATCGTCACCTGGACGTCGTCGGACAGCATCAGGCTGCCGTTGTCCATCGTCTTGTTGAACTTGACGCCGTAGTCCTGCCGGTTGAGGGTGGTCGTGAGCTCGAAACCGGCGCGCTCCGTGCCGCGCGGGTCCTTCATGGAGCCGGTGTACGTGACGGGGATGGTGATCTCCTTCGTCACGCCGTGCATCGTGAAGTCGCCCGTGACGTTGTACTTGTCCTTGCCGTTGGCCGCGACTTTCGTGCTCTTGAACGTGATCTCGGGAAACTTCGCGGTGTCGAAGAAGTCGGGCGAGTTCAGGTGCTTGTCGCGGCCCTCGTTCTTCGTGTTGATGGACGCGGTCTTGATCGTGAAGACGACCGAGGACGCCTCGGGCTTGGCCTGGTCGATCTGGATCGTGCCCTCGAAGTCGGTGAAGTCGCCCCGGACCTTCGAGACGAAGTGACGGACCTGGAAGCTGACGTCCGAGTGGACCTTGTCGACCGTGAACGTGTCCGCCGCGAAGAGCGGCGCGGCGGCGAGGGCGGCGAGCAATACGGCGGCGGTGCGGAGCTTGCGAATCATGTGCGGAATCTCCTTTCGAGACAGTTGATCGTTCGGCGTCATGCCTTACGGCGGGAGGATTTGCTGGGACGGGAGAGCCCGGCGCGCACGGCGTCGAGCAGGCGGATCAGGGTCTTGAGATCGGCGTCGCCCAGGACGCCGAAGTCTTCGTCACACCGGGAAACGGGAGCGTCCATGCGCGACAGGAGCCGGGCGCCCGCCGGCGCGAGGATGCAGAACACCTGGCGCCGGTCGCTCGTGCAGCGCTTGCGGGACACCAGGCCCTTCTTCTCGAGGCGGTCGATCAGGCGCGTGATGCCCGGGGCCCGCTCGATCATGCGCTCGGCGATCGCGAGCGTCGGAAGGCCGTCCTTGCCGGCGCCGCGCAGGATGCGCAGCACGTTGTACTGCTGGTCGGTCACGCCAAACGGCTCGAGGACGCTCGAGAGGTGCAGGCGGAGCAGGTCGACCGTCTTCAGCAGCCCGAGCGCCGCCTCCTGGCGCGCCGACTGGAACGGGCGCCGCTGCTGGATCTCGCGCGCGAGCGCGCTGCCGCTGTCGTCCACGCAATTACACTATCAATCAATGATTGCCTGGTCAAGCAATCGGCCGCCGCGGGCGTCTACTGGACGCAACCCCTTGCGGCCACGTGGATTTCGCCCTCGACGACCCCGCCGCGGACGGCGACCAGGCGGTCGTGGAGGTTGGAGACCGCGCAGGTGTGGTTCGGGAGAATCCGCACGCGCTGGCCGACGCGGAAGGTGTCGCCCGCGGCGACGACGATGACGCCGTGCTCCTCGGAGGCGCGCGCGACGCGGCTCGCGGTCCCCACGACGAGGCCGTTGCCGTCGACGGTCGGGCGCATCGGGTCCGTCGAGAGCGTCTTCGATCCGGCATCCACGACCGCGCGGTCGGGCGCCGGAACGCTGACGACGGTTGCGAGCACGGTCATCGCGCAGTCCTCGGGCCCGGCGCTGCCGAGCGCGACCTGCGAACGGTCGTTGTAGACGTACGAGCCCGGCCGGCACTCGGTGACGCCCGGGACGACCATGCCCGCGCGCACGGTGGGCGTCGAGCCGAGCGAAACGTCCTCGACCGGCAGTCCGGCGGCGCGCACCGCCTCGGCCGCCTCGACGACGATGCGCCCCTCCTCGCCGCCGGTGCGCGCGACGTCTTCCGGCGTGGGCCCGCCGTAGCCGTGGCCGGCGTGCGTGAAGATGCCGGCGAGGCGAACTCCGGGCAGCTCGGCGATCCGGAGCGCCATCGCGACCGCGTCCTCGGGGCGGACGCCCACGCGACGGAAGCCGCTGTCGATCTTGAGGCGCACGTCCAGCCGCGCCCCGCCGCGTGGAACACGTCGCCGAGACTGCGCGCGCCCTCGACGCTGTCCACACCGACCGCGAGGCGAACCCGGTCGGCGAGGGCGAGCAGGCGCCGCGCCTTGTCCGCGCCGAAGATCGGGTAGCCGAGGAAAATGTCGTCGAAGCCGTGCGCGGCGAAGACCTCCGCCTCGGACGTCTTGGCGAGCGTGAGGCCGCTCGCGCCCGCCGCGATCTGCATCCTTCCGACCTCGGGAGACTTGTGCGTCTTGGCGTGCGGCCGCAGCTTCACGCCGGCCGCGCGCGCGTGCTCCTGCATGTTGGCGATGTTGCAGGCGAGGATGTCGAGGTCGATGAGGACGGCGGGCGTCGGCAGGTCTTCGAGTGTCTGCATGGGACAAGCCTATCGCCGGGGCCGCGTCTCCGACGTCCGGCCCTGCGGTAGAGTCTCGGGCTGCGCACGGCGCACAGGAGGCTCTGATGCGGATTCGGGCAATGGCGGCGGCGGCGATCCTCGTGCTCGTCGCGTCGCACGGGACGGGTGAGACCGCCGACGAGCTCATCGCGAAGAACGTGGCGGCGCGCGGCGGCCTCGAGAAGCTGAAGGCCGTCAAGACGATGCGCCTGACCGGCAAGATGAAGGTCGGCGACGACACGATGCCGTCCCTCCTCGAGTTGAAGCGGCCCAACATGAGCCGCTGGCAGTTCACCTTCGACGGGCAGACGGCGGTCCAGGCGTACGACGGCAAAGCGGGCTGGATGTGGATGCCCTTCGCCGGCATGACCGAGCCGCAGGCGATGTCGTCCGAGGAGAAGCAGGAAGCCGAGCAGCAGGCGGACATCGACGGTCCGCTCGTCGACTACAAGGCCAAGGGCAGCAAGATCGAGCTCGTCGGGCACGACGCCAGGTTCCGTCCGGAAGACTGGAAGCTGAAGGTCACGTTGAAATCCGGCGAGGTCCGCTACATCTACCTCGACCCGAAGACCTACCTGCAGACGACGACCGATGATGACGAAGAAGATCGAGGGCAACGAGGTCGTCGTCATCTCGACCATCGGCGACTACAGGGACGTGGGAGGGCTGACCCTGCCGCACTCCTTCTCGGCGAGCACGAAGGACGGCGGGGAAACCCAGTCGCTCGTGTTCGAGAAGATCGAAGTGAACGTGCCGATCGACGACGAGCGTTTCGGCAAACCGGCAGCGCAGGACAAGTCGCCGACGCCCGCGGGGCCGCCGCCGGATCCGGTCGTCGGCTGACGCTTTCGAGCGAAGGAGTGAGGATGCGCCTGCGAAGACTTCTCCTGACGGCCGGCCTGGCGGCCGGAATCGCGCTGCCCGCGGCCGCGCAGACGAAGCTCAAGGTCTACGTCTCGGCCGACATGGAAGGGATCGCGGGCGTCGTGACCCAGGACCAGCTCGGGCCGACGGGCTTCGAGTACGAGCGCTTCCGCGGGTTCATGACCAACGAGGTCCTCGCCGCGATCGAGGGCGCGCGGTCCGCCGGCGCGACGGAGTTTCTCGTCTCGGATTCGCACGGCAACGGCGAGAACCTGCTGATCGAGCGCTTCCCGAAGGACGTGCAGATCGTTCGCTCCTGGCCGCGCCCCCTGGCGATGATGCAGGGCATCGACGGGAGCTTCGATGCGATCCTCTTCGTCGGCTACCACTCCTCGACCACGAACATGGAAGGCGTCCGGGCGCACACCATGTCCTCGGCCACGCTCGCGGACGTGCGGTTGAACGGCGTCTCCGTGCCCGAGGCCGCGTTGAACGCGGCGATCGGCGGACAGTTCCGCGTCCCGGTCGCCCTCATCACGGGCGACGACGCGATCGTCAAGGAGGCCCAGGGGATGCTGGGCCCGATCGAGGGCGCGGTCGTGAAGTGGAACTACGGGTTCCACTCGGCGCGCACGCTGACGCCGGAAGCCAGCTGTGACCTGATCCGGGAAAAGGCGAAAAAGGCGATCGGCCGGTTGAAGGACATGAAGCCCTACACCGTCTCGGCCCCGGTGACGCTCGACCTGCGCTTCAAGAACTACCGCCCCGCCGAGGTCCTCGCCTACCTGCCGATCGTCGAGCGGACCGACGCGCACGCGATCCGGTTCAAGGGCAAGGACATGGTCGAAGTGATCCGGTTCATGGAGTTCGTCACGAACTACGAGCCGTCGCTCTCGCCGTAGCCGGAAGAGAAGGAGCCGCCATGAAGTTCGAGACGCGCGCCGTCCACGCGGGCGCCAGGCCGGACCCGGCCACGGGCTCGATCGCCCCGCCGATCCATCTCTCGACGACGTTCGAGCACGGCCCGGCCGCGGAGACGCCGCTCGGGTACATGTACATCCGCGAGGGCAACCCGACGCAGTCCCGCCTCGAGGAAGCGCTCGCCGCAGTCGAAGGGGGAGCGGCGGCGCTCGCGTTCGCTTCCGGCCTGGCCGCGGCGGCCGCGTACCTGCAGGCGCAGCCGGCCGGGTCGCACGTGGTCTACCAGGAGGACGCGTACTACGGCGTGCGCGCGATGGCCCGCGAGTTCCTGCCGCGCTGGGGCATGGAGGCGACCCCCGTCGACATGACGAATCTCGACGCGGTGCGCGCGGCGCTGCGCCCGACGACGCGCGTCCTCTGGGCCGAGTCGCCGTCGAATCCGCTGATGCAGATCGCGGACCTCGCGGCGCTCGCCGAGATCGCGCACGCCGCCGGGGCCCTGCTCTCGGTCGACAGCACGTTCGCGACGCCGGTCGTCCAGCGGCCGCTCGAGCTCGGCGCGGATGCCGTCCATCACTCGACGACCAAGTACCTCGGCGGGCACAGCGACGCGCAGGGCGGCGCGCTCGTCTTCCGGCAGGCGGGGGAGCTGTCCGCGCAGGTCGAGCACATCCGCAAGATCCTCGGCGCGGTGGCTTCGCCCTTCAACTCGTGGCTCGTGCTGCGGGGCCTGCGCTCGCTGTCCCCGCGGATCGAGCGGCACTGTGCGAACGCTCTGGCGGTCGCGCGCTTTCTCGCGACGCACCCGGCCGTCGAGGCCGTCCACTACCCGGGGCTCGAGTCCCATCCGGGCCATGCGGTCGCGAAGCGGCAGATGTCCGGGTTCGGCGGGATGCTCTCGCTGCGCGTGCGCGGCGGGCGCGATGCCGCCGTCCGCGCGGCCTCGCGCGTCAAGCTCTTCGTCAACGCAACGAGCCTCGGCGGCACCGAGAGCCTGATCGAGCACCGCGCCTCGAGCGAGGGCGAAGGCTCGACGACGCCGCAGAACCTGCTGCGCGCCTCGATCGGCCTCGAGCACGCGGACGACCTGATCGCCGACCTGGCCCAGGCGCTCGGCTAGGTCCGCAGGACTACGCGCCGGCCTCCTTGTAGAGCCACGCTCCGGCGGTCGTCGCCACGATGCATTCGACCAGCGTCCAGACGAACGGAACCGGGGCGATCGGGAAGACGCCCATGTTCTGCATGGCGACCATCGAGAGCAGCCACGTGAAGAACCACACGGCGACCCCGGCGCGCGCGGCCGTGCCGGCGCCCGCGCCGTAACGCGGGCGGATCGCCGCGTAGAGCCACACCGCGGCGATGCCGGTGGCAAAGCCCCAGAGGATCCAGATCGTCATCACGCTGCCGCCCGCCGGGAAGGGCCGCCCGATCGCCTTCATCCCTTCCTCGAACTGGGCCTTCAGCACGACGTCGTGCATCAGGTATTCGGAGAAGTTGATGACGATGCCCGCGAGGATTCCGCCCAGGATCACTCGGGAGAGGTTGACCCTGCCCATGTCGCCCTCCTTTGGCTCCGCCGGGAATCGGCGGTCGAGAGAAATCGTGGCCCGAGCCTAGGTCAGAAGGGCGCCTGCCGGAGAGCTATTCTTGCCCCCATGACGAACAAGACGATCGCCGTGCTCGGCGCCGGCAACATGGGCAGCGCCCTGCTGCGCGGGATTCTCGGGTCGGGTTGGGGCCGCAAGGGGCGCCTGCTCGCTTCGCACCCGAAGGCAGCCAAGGCCGCCGCGCTGCGCCGGGAGCTCGGCATCCGCGTCCTGCCGTCGAACCGGGAAGCCGCGCAGAAGGCCGACATCCTGATCCTGGGCGTCAAGCCGCAGATCCTCGACGGCGTGCTCGCGGAGATCAAGCCGGTCGTCTCGGCGCGGCAGCTCGTCGTCTCGATCGCGGCCGGATTTCCGACGGCCCGGATCGAAGCGGCGCTCGGCGACCGCGTCGCCGTCGTCCGCGCGATGCCGAACGTGGCGGCGGTGGTGCGCCTCTCGGCCACGGTCCTGTGCGCGGGAAAGCGCGCGGGCCGGAAGGAGATGGCGCAGGCGCGGAAGATCTTCGAGTCGATCGGGATGGTCGCGGAGCTGCCCGAGTACCAGCTCGACGCCGTCACCGGCCTTTCCGGCAGCGGCCCCATGTACGTCTTTCAGATCATCGAAGGCCTCTCGGATGCCGGCGTGCGCGTGGGCCTGTCGCGCGACGTGGCGACGGCGCTGACCGTCCAGACGGTCCTCGGCGCGGCCCGGATGGCGGAGGTCCTGAAGGTCCACCCGGCGATCCTCAAGGACCAGGTCACGTCGCCCGGCGGCACCGCCATCGCGGCGCTCCACAGCCTCGAGCGCAACCGGCTGCGCGCGATCCTGATGGACGCCGTCGAGGCGGCCACCGCGCGGTCCCGCGAGCTGGGCCAGGCGGCGCGGTAGCCCTGTCCGCCTGCTAGTTCTTCTTCAGGTACTCCGGCGGAATCACGTTCGGCGCGTTCGGGAGGTACTGCGCCGGGATCGGCTTGTCGGCCTTCTCCGTGTCCCAGGCGACCGAGGCGACATACCAGCGCTTGCCGTCGTTGACGAGCTGGATGCTGTTGATGCCGCGCACGAACGGCTTCTCGTCGGTCGGCTTGCGGCGCGATTCGTAGGTCGAGAAGACCTGGCACACGTTGCCGAAGCAGTCGGTCCTGCGCGCGGCCTCGGTCTCGAAGAAAGACGTCGGGTCGCCCTTCTGCTTGCTCGCGGCGATCGACTTGCGCACGCGCTCCTCGAAGCCGTCCACGTCGAGCACGGTGAAGAGGTCGCTGCGCGGGTCCTTCGGGGGGATGAGCATGCCGACCTGCAGGAAGATCCCGCGCATGCGGTCGAAGTTGGGCTGCCCGTCCTCGCCGTGGCTCACCGAGGCGTAGAGCGCGGCGATGATCGCATCCACCGAGGATCCATCGGCGTCGGAGGGGCGGGCGCCCGGTGGCACGTTCTGGGCGGCCCGGCGCTCGGGCGGCGGTCCGCCCGGAGTCGGCATCCGATTCGCCTCGGCCTCCGCGTTGGGATCGTGAAACTTCTGTCCCGCGACGGGCGTCAGGCCGCTCGACCCGACGGGGGGCCGGGGAGAAACCTGGGCCCTGGCTGCGGGCGCACCGGCAAGAATCACGGCTCCGAGCATTCCGGCGAACGCGAACGTCTTTTTCATGGCTGGTGACTCCTTTTCCTTCCGCGGGATCGGATTATCCTCCCGCTCGTTGTCCCAGACGAGCGCGGCGATCCACCACCGGTGTCCGTCGCTGACGAGCTGGATGCTGTGGACGCCCCGGGCAAAGGGAGTCGGGTCACCTGGCGCGCGGACGGTTTCGTAGGTCGAGAAGACCTGGCACACGTTGCCGAACCGGTTCTCGCGCCGGGCGATCTCGCGTTCGGTGAAGCCGAGCGGCTCGCCCCGTTCCCTGCGGCCCGCGATGTACTTGCGGATCCGCTCCTCGAAGGCGTCGACGTCGAGGACCGTGAGCGCGTCCGCGTCGGGGCGTTTGGGCGGGACGATGATCGCCTGGTCCAGGAAGAGCAGGCGCAGTCGGTCCCAGTTCGGCTCGTACTCGGGCCCGTGGCTGACGGCGGCGTACAGCGCGGTGACGATCGTGTCGACCGTCGCGCCGTCGGGCTGGACGGTGAGCGGCCCGGGCTCGGGCTCCGGAACGGGCGTGCGCACGGGCGAGGCCGCGGCGCCGCTCTGGATCGCCGTGGCCACGAGCGCCTGGCCGACGACGTTGACGACCGGGATCGCGGGCCCGCAGGCGAGTGTCGCGAGCAGCGCGAGGGCGACGAGCGGCCTCAGGAGCCCTCCCGCCGCGCGAGCCAGCCGTCCACCGAGAAGCGATCGGCTTCCGCCGGAAGCATGAGCACGAACAGCAGCAGCGCGAGGCGCGGGATGACGTGCGTGTGGAACTCGTAGAGCGGCTCCTTCAACAGGTGGCCGAACGTGACGACGAGCAGCACGAGGCCGAGCGCGACGAGCGCGTCGCGCACGCGCCACCCGACGAGCAGCAGCGCGCCGGCCACGAGCTCGACGACCGGGATCGTCACGCCGGCCACCCAGAGGGACCACATCGGCAGGAACGTGTCGGCGTACGGGTCCACGAACCACTTGTGCGCGTGGCCGACGGGCGTCAGCGTGAAGACCTTGTAGACGCCGGCCATGAAGAAGATCAGGCCGAGGACACCACGGGCGAAGAAGATCGCCCAGCTGCGGCGCGTCGAATCCGAGGCTGCCATCGGACCCCTTCCTGCCCCCGCCGACTCCGGTAGACTCCGCCCGAATCGCGGCGGGCTCGAGACCCGGGAACGATACGCCGATTGCGCCGCGGGAGGACCGATGGACGCGTCCGAGTCGAAGTCGCTTCCGGACAACGCCTACCGCCCGCTCGGCCCCGGCGAGACCTACCAGCCCGTCGTCCCGGCCTCGGCGAACCTGCCGGAGACGACGTGGCGCTCGGTCCTGTGGGGTCTCTTCCTCTGCGCGATCTTCACGGCCGCGTCGGCGTACTCGGGCCTGAAGGTCGGCCAGGTGATGGAGGCCGCGATCCCGATCTCGATCCTCGCGATCGGCCTCGCGCGCGTCTACGGGCGGCGCTCGAGCCTCCTCGAAAACGTGATCATCACGGGCATCGGCGGCGTGTCCGGGTCGGTCGTCGCGGGGGCGATCTTCACGCTGCCGGCGCTCTACATCCTCAAGCTCGATCCGCACCCGTGGCAGACGATCTTCATCTGCCTCGCGGGCGGATGCCTCGGCGTCCTGTTCCTCATTCCGCTGCGCCGGTACTTCGTCCGCGACATGCACGGGCAGCTCCCGTATCCGGAGGCGACCGCGATCACCGAAGTGCTCGTGACGGGCGAAAAGGGCGGCTCGCAGGCGAAGCTGCTCCTCGAGGCGACCGGGATCGCGGCGGTCTACGACTTCTTCGTGACGACCTTCCAGGTCTGGAAGGAGACGGTGGACTTCCAGTTCGTCCCGTTCGTCCAGATGCTCAACGAGAAGGCGCGCATGGTCCTGCGCTTCGACGCCATCGCCTTCATCCTCGGCCTCGGCTACGTGATGGGCCTGCGCGCGTCGATGCTGCTGTGCGCCGGCGGCGTGTTCTCGAACCTCGTGCTCGTGCCGCTCATCTGGTTGATCGGCCAGCACCTTCCGGACGTCGCCGTCTATCCGGCGACGGTGCCGATCGCGAAGATGACGGCCAGCGCAGATCTTTCGCGGCTACGTGCGATTCATCGGCGTCGGCGCGATCGCGACGGCCGGCATCTTCGGCATCATCAAGTCGCTGAAGATCGTGGTCGGCTCCTTCTCGATCGCCGCGAAGGCCTTCCGCCACGGCGAGGGCGACGGCCTCGAGCGGACCGACCGCGACATGGCCATCATGAAGATCCTCATCGGCGTCGTCGTGTCGGCGCTGGCCGTCGCGGTCTTTCTGGGCAACCTGGACGGCCGGGCCGTCATCGTCCTCATCGGGCTCGGCGCTCACGCTCGTCTTCTCCTTCTTCTTCACCTCGGTCGCGGCCAACGCCATCGCGACGACCGCGCGCAACCCGGTCTCGGGCATGACGATGCTGACGATCATCATCTCCTCGGTCGTGCTGCTCGAGTTCGGCGTGTCGGGGCGGACGGGGATGTTCTTCGTGATGGCGATCGCCGGCATGGTGTGCACGGCGCTGTCGGTCTCGGGCCAGACGATCACGGACCTGAAGGCCGGCTACTGGCTGGGCTCGACGCCGGCCGTGCAGGAGCGCGTCAAGTTCTTCGGCGTCGTCGTCTCGTCGATCGTCGTCGGCCTCGTGATCGTCGCGCTGGCGCAGACCTTCCAGTTCGGCGAGGCCGCGCCGGGCGACACGCGGCAGGTCCTCGCGTCGCCGCAGGCCTCGATCATGAAGGCGCTGGTGGAAGGCTTCATGAGCCGCCAGCCGGTGGCGTACGTGCTCTTCGGCGCCGGCGCGATGATCGCCGTCATCATGGAGATGCTGCGCGTGCCGCCGCTGATCTTCGCGCTCGGCATGTACCTGCCGCTCGAGCTCAACAGCCCGGCCCTCGTCGGAGGCGTCATCTCGCACTTCGTCACGAAGCGCTCGGAGGAGAAGGGCGGCGAGGCCGGGCGGACGATGCGCGAGCGAGCGGTCATCATCGCGTCGGGCCTGATGGCGGGCGGCGCGCTCGGCGGCGTCTTCGGCGCCGCGCTGCGCCTCTTCGGCTGGTACCGCGAGGACCTGATCAAGCTGCCGTTCTACGACAACGATCCCGTGTCGCAGCTCGTGAGCTGCGGCCGCCTTCGTCGCGCTCTGCGTCTACCTCTGGTTCGGCGCGATGAAGAAGGAGAAGCCGGCCTGATGGACCGCCTCGGGCGACTGACCGCCGAGGCCCTGCTCGGCATCGACACGCTCTGGGGCGGCGACGTGATGAATCCCTCCGGCACGGGCCGGGCCGTCGTCGACTCGTGGTTCTCGGACGAGCCGATGCCCGAGGCGTACACGCACGCGACGGCGACGAAGCTGCGCGAGAGCGGCGGAGTGGCGGCGAAGGAGCCCGACCGCGCGGCGATCGACGCGTTCCTGGCCGCGGTCGACGTGAAGGGCGCGATCGACGGCCTGGCCGCGGAAGGCCACGCGCTCGGCGGCCTGCGCGGCGCCTACTTCGACGGGCTCGGCCTCTGCCTCTCGGCGATGTGGGACCTCTCGATGGAGATCCTGGGCCGCGGCGAGGCGGTGCCGTACGAGCGCTGCGTGATGGCCGCGACGGGCCGGCCGCCCGAGCCTTCCCGCCCGCAGGAGAAGCGCCGGCGGCTGACCGAGCTGCTCGCGCGCGCGGGCCATCCGTCGAAGACGGGCGACGAGCTGCTCGCGGCCGTCGACGCCTGGCGGCAGGAGCGGATGGTGCCGTCGAAATCGATCGCGACGCTGGCCAACGCGTTCATCGCGCGGTTCGACGCGGGCACGACGAAGCACCTGGCGCCGCACCTGCCCGAGGACCTGCGCCAGGTCCCGCGTTCCAACATGACGTTCGTGCCGATCAAGGACGCCTGGTTCTCGGGGTTCATGAACTACATCGGCCGCGCGCGCAACGCCGACGGCTCGCCGCAGTACGAGGCGACCTACGAGATCAACGCGTCGCTCCAGATCTCCATCCCCGAGTTCGAGCAGCTCGTCGGCCACGAGGTCGTGCCGGGCCACGTCACGAACGGGGCGCTCACGCAGGGCCTGTACGTGCGCGGCCGCGTCGGTTTCGAGGGCACGATCCTCGCGATGAACACGCGCTGGGGCACGCTGGCCGAGGGCATCGGCAACAACGCGGTGCTGATGGCGATGGGCCTGACGGAGGTCGAGCAGGTGCCGGACGAAGACCTGCAGATCGGCCTGTGGCTCGCGCACCTCCAGGACGACGCGAAGAACCAGTCGTCGTACCTGACCTGGAACGACGGCGTGCCGCAGCCGGAGGTGGCCGCGGCGCTGCGGCGCGACTTCCTCGTGTCCGAGGAGCGCGCGGGCAAGCTGTCGGGAGCGTGGGGACGTCACCCGCTCTTCGGACGGATGAATCTGCCCGCCTATCGCGCGGGGACGGAAACGGTGGCGGAGCTGCGGCGGCGGTACCCGGCCGATCGCGTGCTGCCCGCGCTGTACGGCTGCGCCGGCCTCGTCGACGTCGTCACCGTCCGCGACGCGGTGAAAGCGGCCCGCTAGATCCGGGCGGGGAGATATCCTCGCGCCCATGAAAACACGACGCACGTTCCTGACCGCCGCCGGCATGGCGGCGGGCGGCTCGCTCCTCGCCCTGAACCAGTCGAAGACGACGGTCGCGCCCGCGCCGCAGCCGATGATCAAGCCGCGCGCGTTGAAGCCGGGCGACACGGTCGGCCTGATCGCGCCGTCCTCGTACATCTTCGACCTGTGGCGCATCGAGGAGGTCGCTCCGCGGCTGGCGGCGCTCGGATTGAAGACGAAGCTCGGGGCCAACGTGCGCGCCCGGCGGGGCTTTCTGGCGGGGACCGAGGAGCAGCGTCTGGCGGACCTGCACGGGATGTTCGCCGACCCGGAGGTGGCCGCGGTCTTCTGCCTCGGCGGCGGCTACGGGACCGAGCGCCTTCTCGACCGGATCGACTACAACCTGATCCGAAAGAACCCCAAGATCTTCCTGGGCTACTCCGACATCACGGGCCTCCACCTCGCCTTCGGCCGGCTCGCGCGCCTGGTGACGTTCCACGGCCCGGTGGCGATGGCGTCGCTGCCGCCGTGGACGCTCGAGGGGTTCAAGAAGGCGCTGTTTGCGCAGGCGCCGATCGGCCTCGTCGAGAATCCGCCGGAGGACGACCCGCTCGCGCCGCGGTTTCCGCGGCACACGATCGTGCCGGGCAAGGGGCGGGGGCTGACGGTCGGAGGCAACCTGACCCTGATCTCGACGACGATGGGAACGCCCTACGAGATCGAGACGAAGGGCAGGATCCTGCTGATGGAGGACGTCGGCGAGGCGCCTTACCGCATCGACCGCATGATCCTGCAGCTCGGCCTGGCCGGAAAGCTCGCCGAGGCGGCGGGGATCGTCTGGGGGACGTGCACGGACTGCGACTCGAACACGAACTCGAGCTTCGAGCTCTCCCTCTCGATGTCCGAAGTGCTCGACGACATGCTCGGCAAGCTCGGAGTCCCGTCCATGGCGGGGCTCGTCTTCGGACACACGCGGGAAAAGTCGACGATCCCGCTCGGCGTCGAGGCGGAGCTCGACGCGACCGCGAAGACGTTCACGATTCTCGAGTCGGGAACGACGCCGGCCTGAGGCCTACCGCCGGTCGAGCCCGCGGTCTTCCCACGAGACGGGATCCTCGCGCGGCTCGAGGTGCGTGAAGACGTGCGCGCCCGGGAGCTTCCCGCGCACGGCCGCTTCGATCGCCTCGGACAGGTCGTGGCCGCGCTGGATCGTCCAGGTCCCGGGCATGAGCACGTGCATCGAGACGAACCGCCGGGTGCCCGCGATGCGCGTGCGGATCGCGTGAAAGAGAATGCCCTGCTCCTGGAACGGGACGAGCGCCGCGGTGACTTCCTGGCGCTCGTCCTCGGGCAGCGCCGTGTCGAGCAGGGCGAGCCCGGTTTCTCTCACGAGCTTCCAGCCGGTCCATACGATGTTGACGGCGACGGCTGCGGCGATCAGCGGGTCCAGGCGCATCCAACCCGTCAGGGCGACGAGCACGATGCCCACGATGACGCCGACGGAGGTCCAGACGTCCGTCAGGAGGTGATGGGCGTCGGCGCGGAGCGTGATCGAGCGCAGGCGCTTTCCGGCGCGGAAGAGGAGGAAGGCGACGGCGCCGTTCAAGGCGGATGCAACGGCGGAGACCGCGATGCCGGTCGCGGCGTCCGAGATGGGCGCGGGAGTCTGCCAGCGTTCCCAGGCCGCGATCGCGATCCCGACGGCGGCCGCGAGGATCAGGAAGCCCTCGGCGCCGCTGGCGAAGTACTCGGCCTTGGAGTACCCGAAGTCGTGCGTCGGATCGGGCGGTTTCGCCGCGACGGTCAGCGCCCAGAGGGCGATCAGCGCCGCGACGAGGTTGACGACCGACTCGGCGGCGTCCGAGAGGAGACCCACCGAGCCGGTGAGCTTCCATGCGGCCGTCTTCAAGGCGATCGTGACGACCGCGGCGGCGATCGAGAGCCCGGCGTAGAACCGCGCCGAGCGCTCCGGGGCCGGGGCCGCGCTCATCGCCGCGATTCGCGGTCGAGCGCCTCCAGGGCGGAGGCGTAGATCGCGTCGGCCTCCTCGCGGCTGTTGCCGATCGTCGTCAGCCCGACCTTCCCGTACTGCGACAGCGCGCCGATCATGTGGAAGAGGGCGCCGGTCTCCGTGTGGTGGCTGTAGTGGAGCCGGTTCATCGTCAGGATGTCGATGAGGTCCTCGGGACAGAGGCCGCGGTAGGCGTCGGACTTCAGGTTGTCGGTCGAGCGGTAGAACTTGGGGTTCTCGCCCGGGGAGAGGAAGTCGCCCGACTCGGGATCGAGCTTTCCGCCCGTCAGGAACTGCAGCGCGAGGAACGGGTGCGTCGTGCCGCCCATGCGCAGGTTGATCTCGAGGGCGAAGACCTCCGGCTCGCCGCCCGGCTGCCAGCCGACGAAGAAGTCCACGCCGAAGCGGCTGACGACGCCGCGGCTCGCGAGCACGTCGCCCACCTTGCGCGCCGCTTCCTGGATCGCGCGGCGGTACGGCGCGTCCGCCGGAAAGCGGCAGCCCTGGAAGACCTGGTTCGAAGGGCCGCCGAGGATCTGGTCGTGGGTCGAGATCAGCACGACCTCGCCCTGCGGGTCGATGCGCAGCTGGACCGATGGCGAGCAGCTTCTCGGGGTCCTCGAGGAACTCCTCGACGATCCCGCCCATCGCCGTGAACTTGCCGAGAAACCGCGACCGCGTCTCGCTCGCGACCGCGAAGGAGAGGTTCGCGCAGCGCGTCGCGCAGGGCGACGCGCCCTTCGGCTTCCGGGTAGCGAAAGAGCGCGTTGCCCTCGCCCGAGAAGCTGTCGTTGAGCTTGACGACGGCGCGGCGGATCCCGGGCCGCGCGCGCCGCAGGTCGACGAGCGCCGCGACGATGTCGTCCTCGGAGTGCAGGTCCTCGAAGCCCGCCGGCATCGCCACGCCGGCCTCGCGGAAGATCCTGCGGCTGCCCGACTTCGTGCCGAGGTCCGACAGTGCCGGATCGACGCCGTTCAGCGGGATGCCGAGCAGGACCGAGAGCTTGCGCTCGAGCGGCGTGGAGTTGAAGACCGTCATGAAGGCGCGCGAGGGATCCGGGATCCCCTCGCGGATGCGCTGGATCAGGCGCGGCCGCTCGAGGATCTTCTCGGTCAGCGAGCGCGGCGACGCGTCGTGCGCGCAGAGGAGCGTCAGCCGCGCGCGCGCGTGGCTCGCCGGGATGCCGGCGAGCAGCTGGAAGTAGTACTCGAGGATGAGCGGGTGCACCGGCTGCGAGGTGACGTAGACCATCCGCGACTGCGGGTTGCGCAGGCGGATCAGCAGGAACAGCAGACGCTCCTCGTAGAAGCTCGCCGCCTCGAGCTTCTGCAGCTCCGACTGGTCGAGCGTGAGCGAGGGGACGACGACGGAGGTGTAGGGCTCCTCCTCGCGCGCCGAGAGCGCGCCCCAGAGCGCGTCGAGGCGCGGCTTCAATCGCTCGAATTCGGCGATTTCCTCCGCGGGGGAGAGGTCGCGCGCGGCGGGAGGCTTTGCGGTCACGGCCCGAATCTTAGTCCTCCGGACCGCATGGCGTTGATGCGATCGAATCATCGTAGACTCGCGCCCGTGAATCGCGAGCGCCGACACGACCGCGCGGACCTGAAGAGGATCGCCCGCGCGGCGATGGTCGAGAAGGGGCTCGAGCCCGATTTCTCCCGCGACGCGCTCTCCGAGCTCGACCGGATCCACGGCGCGGCCGCGCCCGGCGGCCCCGGGATCCGGGACCTGCGCGACCTGCTCTGGTTCTCGATCGACAACGACGATTCGCGCGACCTCGACCAGCTCACGGTCGCCGAGCCGCTCGCCGGCGGCGCGGTGAAGATCTTCGTCGCGGTGGCCGACGTGGACGCGCTCGTCGTCAAGGGCTCGGCGATCGACGCGCACGCGCAGACCAACACGACCTCGGTCTACACGGCCGCCGAGATCTTTCCGATGCTGCCGGAGAGGCTCTCGACGGACCTGACCTCGCTGAACGAAGGGGCAGGACCGCCTCGCGATCGTGGTCGAGATGACCGTCGGCAGCGGACGGCGCGCTCCAGGCCGTCCGACGTCTACCGCGCGGCCGTCCGCAACAAGGCCAAGCTCGCCTACGACAGCGTGTCGCGTGGCTCGAGGGCAGGCGCATTTCCGGAGAAGGCGCAGTCGGTCGCCGGCGTGGCCGAGCAGCTGAAGATCCAGGACGGCGTCGCGCAGGCGCCTGCGCAGCCGCCGCCACGAGGAGGGCGCCCTCGACCTCGAGACGATCGAGCCGCGCGCCGTCTTCGCCGACGACACGATCGTGGACCTCTCCGTCCAGGCGAAGAACCGGGCGCGGCAGCTGATCGAGGACTTCATGATCGCGGCCAACGGCGTCACGGCGCGGTTTCTCGCGGCCAAGAAGTTCGCGGCGCTGCGCCGCGTCGTGCGCTCGCCCGAGCGCTGGCAGAAGATCGTCGCCGTCGCGGCGGAGTACCGGCGAGCGGCTTCCCGCCGAGCCGGACGCGAGGGCGCTCGAGGCGTTTCTCCTGAAGCAGATGAAGGCCGACCCGCTGCGCTTCCCGGACCTCTCGCTCGTCATCGTGAAGCTGATGGGCGCCGGCGAGTACGTCGTCGAGCGGCCGGGCGAGACGCCGATCGGCCACTTCGGCCTGGCCGTGCGCGACTACACGCACTCGACCGCGCCGAACCGGCGCTACCCGGACCTGATCACGCAGCGGCTCCTGAAGGCCGCGATGGCCGGCGAGCCGACGCCCTACTCCGCCGCCGAGCTCGCGCCGCTCGCCGCCCACTGCACCGAGCAGGAGGACGACGCGAGCAAGGTCGAGCGCCTCGTGCGCAAGGCCGCGGCGGCGCTGCTGCTCGAGCAGCGCATCGGCCAGCTCTTCGACGGCGTCGTCACCGGCGCCTCCGAGAAGGGCACCTGGGTCCGCATCTTCTCGCCGCCCGCCGAGGGCAAGCTCGTCCACGGCTTCGACGGCGTCGAGGTCGGCGACAAGCTGCGCGTCAAGCTCATCGCGACCGACGTCGACCGCGGGTTCATCGACTTCGTGCGCGTCGGGAAGTAGGGCGGGCTACTTCAGTCCTTCGACGACGTAGAGGTTGGAAAGAACGCGCACGTATCCGAAGGCCCAGGAACGCCCGTCGGGCGCGACTCGGACCGGTTCGATCCGCGCGACGCCGGCCGGATCCTGCAGCGTGAGCTCTCTCCACGGCTGCGTCCGGCCCGTCGAGAGGTCGAGCAACCGCACCGGATTCGGCACGGGGCCCCCGCGGTAGACGAAGAGGTGCTGCCCGTCGGCGGTCCATCCGGCAGGGCCGGTCCCCCGGTCGAGACCCGTCATTGCCGGGGTAATTCGCCGAGGGGCGCCGCCCGCCAGCGGCAGGATCAGAATGTCTCCGCCCCGTGAAGGTCCGGCGACGAAGGATCCGTCCGGCGAGACCAATCCGTAGCCGACGAAGTCCGCCCCTTCTTTCGCGATCGGGACCTCGGTGGTCGTACCGGACGCGACGCTCGATCGTCAGCAGGCGTATCGACCCTTTCGAATCGTCGGGGAGCTCGCACAGAATCCGATCTCCCGCCGGGAACCAGTCCACGCGTTCGCATTCGGTCGTTTCGATCCGGCGCACGTCTCCGGCCCCGACCGGAATGAGGAGCGGATTGTGGGGCGCCTCGGACGATACGGCGAGCACCGACTTCCCATCGGGCGAGAGGTGGGCACTTCCGTAGCCCTCACCGATTCTCAGGGGAGGCGAGCCGTCCGTCCCGCGAAGGAACAGCACGTTGCGGTCGCGGAACAGTACCTGACGGCCGTCGTCCGAAAGATCAGAGAGAAGACTGTCATCGGTGGCAGAGAGCTCACGGTCCTGACCCGTGCCGGGCGGGGAGCCGCGGACCCCGGGCTGCGCGTCCATGCGCGCGAGCAGCACTCGCCCATCCGGGGCGATGTCGAAGCAGGCGCAGCTGGCCTGGACCCCGGACGACCTCTCTCAGCTTTCCCGAAAGCGTCACGGCCAGGAGCGGAGGACTGCTGTCCCGCACCTGTTTCGACGGCGTGAACCAGATCTCGCGTCCGTCGGCGGACCAGGCGAGCCCCACGGCACTGGGAAACCAACCGTCGGACAGGACTTTTCGGAGGCCGTCGGAAACGCGCAGGGCCTCCACGATGACATCGGGCCACCCGCCCTCGCAGAAGGCGATCCAGGCGCCATCCCGGGAGATCCGCACGTTGCCGATCGGCCGATCGGTTTCGAAGAGCGTCTTGCCGATCGGGTATTCCAATCGGACCTTTCCGTCGACCTCGCGCGCGACGGCCAGCTGCTTGCCGTCCGGGGACCAGTCGGCCGCCTGGACGTGTTCGAGAATGTCCCTCGGGACGCCCGCTTCCAGGCCGGCCCGCACGAGGGTGCCCGGCTGCGTGAAGAATCGCGAAGTGCGCGTCGCGCACGAAGGCAAGCTCGTTCGACCGCGAGATCGCCAGGAGCTTGCCCGGCGGCAGGTCGAGGCTTCGGGTTGCGGTCGATGCCAGCCGCGTCGAGAAGAGGCTCACGGGGCCGCCGTCCCACGCCGCGCTGTAAACGATCGTCTGGCCGTCGGGAGTAAAGCGATCCGGACCAGACGAGGCCTCGGCGAAACGCGACCTGGATCCAGTCAGGCAGCGCAGGTTTCCGAAGCAGTGGCGCAAGGAGCATGCCCGCGCCGATGAGCGCAGCGCACGCAATCGCAACGAGAAGGGCGCGCCTGCCGCGGGCGCGCCGAGCGGGCCGGCCGGTGTCCCTGGCCGGGACACCGGCGCCGCTCACCTCGTCGAGATGATTTCGGAGCGTCGCCAGGTCGCGGGCGAGATCCCGGGTCGAGGCATAGCGTTCCTCGGGATCCTTGGCGAGGCAGCGATCGATGATCCAGCGCAGGGCCGTGGGCGTGCCCGGGGCCGCGCCGGCAATCGGCGGGGGATCCTCGCGGATGATGGCCGTCAGCGTCTCCGCCGCCGTGTTTCGCTTCCACGCCCGAAGCCCGGTGACCATCTCGTAGAGGATCGTGCCGAAGGAGAACTGGTCGGACGCCTGCACCGCGCGCTTGCCCGCAGCCTGCTCGGGCGACATGTAGCCGACCGTTCCCAGGATCCTCCCGTCTTCGGTGTGGACGCCCTGCTGCGGTGCTGCGGCGGCATCCGTCGGGCCCTGGTGCTTTGCGATTCCGAAGTCCAGGACCTTGAGGAGTCCTTCCGGCGTCACCATGAGGTTCTCGGGCTTGAGGTCCCGGTGGATGATCCCGTGCGCGTGCGCGACGGAGAGGGCGTCGGCAAGCTGGGCGGCCAGGTCGAGTGCGACGCGGACAGGGAGCGGGCTCCCGGAGAGCCGCTCGCGCAGCGTGCGCCCGCGGACGAGCTCCATCGCGATGTACGCGAGATCCCCCTTCTCCCCGACGCCGTAGATCGTGACGATGTTCGGGTGATTGAGGACGCAGGCGAGTCGAGCCTCCTCCTCGAAGCGCCCGAGGTCCCCCGGCCCTCCGACGGCCGAGCGTCGGAGCACTTTGATGGCGACCTCGCGGCCGAGCGTCAGATCCTTTGCGCGATAGACCTCGCCCATTCCGCCCGCGCCGAGAAGCGAGAGGATCCGGTATCCGTCGATGTCGTTCTCCCCGAGCGGCGGTGCTGGCTCCTGCAGCAGTCCCTGCACCTCGTCTTCGAGGGCGGGCCGGCCGAGGAACGCGCCGGCGGCCGGCACGTAGTCGAGGAGCGACTGCACCTCCCGCTCGAGCGCATCGTCGCCGCCGCAGGCCTCGCCGAGAAACGCCGCGCGCTCGCCGGCCTCGCGCTCGAGGGCCGCGTGGTAGATGCGCTCGACCTCGGCCCATCGCTCCGACGTCACGTCACTTGCCCCCGAAGAGCTCGCGCAGGAGCCACACCTTCGCGAGGCTCCAATCGCGCAGGACCGTGTCGGAGGAGACGTGCAGCGACTCCGCGGTCTCTTCGACGCTCAGACCGCCGAAGTAGCGCAGTTCGACCACCTGGCTCTTGCGCGCGTCGACGGCCGCGAGAGCCTTCAGTGCGTCGTCGAGCGCCACGAGGTCCGCCCCCCGTTCCGGAGAGACGGTGAGGGCCTCGTCGAGAGAAACCCTGCGGGTGGCGCCGCCGCGCTTCTGCGACAGCCGCGACCGGGCGTGGTCGACCAGAATGCGCCGCATCAGTCGCGCGGACATCGCGAAAAAGTGTGCGCGGTCCTGCCACTGGACCCGACTGACGTCGATGAGTCGAAGATAGACCTCGTTGACCAGCGCCGTCGTCTGGAGCGTGTGGCCGGCGCGCTCCCGGCCCATCTCGCGGTGCGCGAGGCGGTGCAGCTCCGCGTGCACGAGGGGAACGAGCTTGTCGAGGGCCGATTCGTCGCCCGCGCCCCACGCGATGAGCAGGCCGGTGACCTCCCGCGTCGGGGGTGTCGGCGTCGTTTCGGGTGTTTTCCCGCTGGTCACTGGGTTCAGAATACTGCCCATCCTCCGGTCAAGCGACCCGGCGATCGGCCACCGTTGCAGCTTTTCCGTCCGATTTCCGCCTAACCCAATGAGGCCACCGCGGGGGAATGACCATCGGAGGCCCTTCTTGGGGGTCTCCGCTGAGCGAATCGAGCGTCTGGCGAAGGGGTAGAGTGGTACCAACTTTCGAGGGCAAGTGAAATTCGCGCAGGCCTTCACGGCGCTTGTGTTGACGACATCGCTTCTGCCAGCCGATGCCCGGGCCCAGAGCACGTCGCCGACGGGGAACCTCTACGGCACGGTGGTGGACAGTCAGGGAGCCCCCGTTTCTGGCGTGACAGTGACGATCACCGGGCCAGGGGCCGCGCAGACATCGAACAGTGATGCCAGGGGCGATTTCCACTTTCTGAGCCTTTCGCCGGGCGCCTACTCCGTGCGGCTCGAGCGCGCGGGCTTCGCGAACGGTGCGACGGGAGGTCACCGTGGCGCTCGGCAACGCCGTGCTCTCGACCGTCATGCCCGTCGCGGGGGTGGCGGAAGCGGTCACGGTCGCCGGCGACGCGCCGCTGGACAGCCGGACGATTCAGACGGGCGCGACCTTTGGCCAGAAGGAGCTCGAGAGCATCCCGACGACAGGGACCCCTGGGCCATCCTGCGGCAGGTTCCCGGAGTTCTGGTTGCCAACATGAACGTCGGAGGCGGTCGGCGCTCGCGGCAGTCTGCCTTCGTCGGGAAGGGCGCGTCGCCGGGACAGAACAGCTACAACCTGAACGGCGTCACGATCAGCCAGGGGGGTGTGTCGCCGCTCTATTACGACTTCGACTCGTTCAGCAGCATCGAGGTCACGACCGGAGGATCCGATCCGTCGTTGGGAACGCCCGGGGTCACCCTCAACCTCGTGACGAAGCGCGGCACGAACGAGCTCCTCGGTTCGGCGCGTGCCCTCTACACCGGCGGCGCCGGGTGGGACTACGGGATCGGGATCGGAGGCCCCGTCTGGAAGGACCGCCTCTGGCTCTGGGGCGCCGCCGCGCGCAACGCCTTCCTCGGCCAAACCTTCTATGCGGCCACCGAGCCCGGCGAGCCCGGCGACCCCGTCGAGAACCAGGAGACCTTGAAGCACTGGAACGTGAAGCTGAACGCGGAGCTCTTTGCGTCCAACACCTTGACGGTTTCCTACACCGGATTCGACAGGGTCAGCCTCGGATTGGGCGTCGATCCGGACCGTTCGCTGCCCACGACGTGGACGAACACTCTCGACAGCCAGGCTTTCAACGTTGCAGACTCTGAGGTCCTCACTGCCAGGTTCTTCGCGTCGTTCTCGCTGTCTTACGTCAAGGCGGCACCCGTGTTCATTCCCCTCGGAGGCCTCGACGAGCAGGCCGATTTCGACAGCGACTTCATCTGGCGCCACAGTTTCTCGGCCTGGAGGGTCGAGGATACGCAGCACCAGGCCGGCCTCAGCACGTCGACCTTCTTCGACACGGGCCGCCTGAGTCACGAGCTCAAGTTCGGGTTCGGCTACAGGCACGCGCGGCTGGACTCCGCGTCGAGCTGGCCCGGCGACCAGCTCGTTGGCTACGCGCCGTTCGACCAGCCGGAGGTGGGGATCACGCGTCTTCTGAACACAAAGTCCGAGGTGAACACCTACGACGCCTTCGTGGGAGACACGATCCGGACCGGCAACCTCACGATCAACGTCGGCGCGCGTTTCGACTATCAGCAGGGCAAGAATCTCGCCTCGACGGTTCCGGCAAATCCGGCCTTTCCGGAGCTTCTCCCGGCCGTGCAGTACGGCGGCAACGCGGGGTATCCGATCACGTGGCGTCTGTTCCAGCCGCGCGTGGGCGCCACGTACGCCCTCGTCGGGAAGGATCGCGGGACCCTTCTGCGGGCCTCGTACGCGCGGTTCGCCGACCAGTTGGGAAACGAGGTTCGTACGATCAATGCGTTTCCAGGCATCGCCAGCCTCTACTACGAGTGGAAGGATCTAAACCGGAACGATCGCGTCGAAGCGAGCGAAGTCGTCCTGCAGAACGGTTTCCTGTTCGCCGCCGGGGTCGACCCGGCGATCCTGGATCCGCCACGCCGGTCAATACGATCTCGACGAGTCTCGTGCCGCCCGCGACGGACGAGTTCATCGTCGGTGTCGAGCGGAGAATTTTTTCCGACCTCTCGGCGTCGCTCGCGTACACGAACCGCGTCGTGCGACACGTCACGTTTTCCCCGCTCATCGGCACCACTCGCGACAGCTACCAGTATCTTGGAAACGCGACCGGCATCGCCGTGGCCGAATCCAACGGCTTCGTGCTGAATTTCAGCGAGCCCTATTACGGCTTGATGCAGTGCCCCGATCCGTGCGTCGGCACCGTCCTCGAAAACCGCCCGGACTCCAGCAATACCTATCAGGGCGTCGAGCTCCAGGTCATGAAGGCTTTCTCGCACGGCTGGACGGCGCGCGAGCTTCGCGTACAACGATTGGCAGCAGCACGTCGGGCCCGGCGGGATCGTCAATCCCAACAACGAAACACCCGGCACCAACGCTTCCGGACCGTTCGTCCTGGGCGGCATCAACGCGAACTGGCAGTTCAACGTCAGCGGGACCGTCGTGCTCCCGCTGGGCGTCGACGCCGGCGTCAACTTCTTCGGCCGCCAGGGCTTTCCCACGCCCTACTGGATCGAAGTCTCCGCGGACGCTCCCTACTACGCCAGGCCTGGCATCCAGATCGGGCCGGCAACGCGCTTTCGAACCCCGGATGTCTACGAGCTCGATTTCCAGCTCTCGAAGGTCTTTCATATCGGCACGGCCGTCAGCGTGATCCCGCAGTTTGCCTGCTTCAACCTGCTCGACAGCCGCACGGTGCTCCAACGGGAAGGACGCGTCGGCATCTACGACGCGACCGCGACGCCTGCATTCGAACAGGACCCCGGTTTCAACGCCGTCTCCTCGACGCTCTCCGGCCGGGTCTACCGGGGCGGCGTCCGAATCGACTTCTAGCGCCCTCAAGTCCGGCCGGCACCAGCATCTTGCGGCAGGCCCCGGCACGCGAAGCGCCGCTGCGTCCTTTTCAGAACTTTCGCCGGCGCGCTAGCAATTCCGCTCCTGTTTTCCGCATCTCTCAGTAACGGCCGATTCTCCGGCCCGAGAGGAAGGTCCCATGGGCTCAACGTCACGACGGTCGTGGATCCTGGTTCTCTTCGGTGCGCTGTCGGGCGCTGCGCGGGACAGGTCGTCACGGAGTTCCCGATACCGACTCCGGATTCCAGACCTGTCGGCATCGCCGCCGGCCCGGACGGGAATCTGTGGTTCACCGAAGAATCCAGCAACAGGATCGGACGGATCACTCCTGATGGTGTGGTCACGGAGTTTGGCGAGGCGTCTGGCGGCCCTTCGGCCATCGCGGCGGGGCCCGGTGGCAGTCTGTGGTTCACCCAGTACTACGACGGGTACATCGGTCGGATCACGACGAGCGGCGTGATCGGTCAGTACCCCATTGCGGGCTTTGCCTCCAGCATCGCGGCGGGTCCGGGTGGCAATCTCTGGTTCACCGACCCCTTCGCCAAAAGCATCGGCCGCTTGACGACGGGCGGCGCGGTGAGGCACTTCGCCGTCCCATTCGACAGCGATCCGACAACGATTGCGGCGGGTCCGGACGGCAATCTCTGGTTTACCGCACCGTCAGCGAACGTAATCGGGAGAGTCAGTCCGGGCGGCGACTTCACCCGCTTCGTTGTTCCAACGGCCGGCAGCGGGCCTGCAGGAATCGTCGCCGGCCCCGACGGCAATCTGTGGTTCACGGAAGGATCGGGGAGTCGGGTCGGCCGGATCACGCCGGCCGGCGTGATCGATGAATACGCCCTTCCCCAGGGCAGCCATCCCGATGCCATCGTTGCCGGCGCGGACGGCGATCTCTGGTTCACCCAGGTGGCGCGCGGAGGCATCGGGCGGATCACGACGGCCGGTGAATTCCGCGGGTGGGTCCGGACGCCGACACCCGGCGGCGTCGCCAGGGGAATCGCGGCCGGCCCGGACGGCAACCTGTGGATCACCGAATCGGCGGGCAAGATCGCGCGCATAACGCCGGGTCAGGGCAGGCGAGCGCCTGCGTCGACGATGACCTCACCCTCTGCCTGAATGGCGGCCGCTTCCAGGTGCGGGCCGAGTGGGAGGTGCCGTCGCAGGGGACCAGCGGGCATGGCAAGGCGGTCCCGGTGACCGATGACACCGGCACGTTCTGGTTCTTCGAGGCGAGCAGCATCGAGTTGGTCGTGAAGGTTCTGGATGCCTGCTCCTCGAACGGCCATTCGTGGGTTTTTGCGGGCGGCCTGACGAACGTCGGCGTGACGGTCACCGTCACGGACAGCGCGACCACATGAGGCGAAGTCCTACACGAACCCGGCCGACAGCGCTTTCCAGCCGATCCAGGACACGGCGGCGTTCGCGACCTGCCCGTGACGGGCTTTCTCAGGAGGGACGGTTTTCATGAACGCATCTTCATCTCGGCGATCGATCCTGGTTCTCCTGGCGGCGGGCCTCGTTGGCGTTTGCCGAGCTCAGGTCATCACAGAGTTCCCGCTGCCCTCGATGGGCGTCGGTGTGGAAGACATCATCGCCGGCCCCGACGGCAACCTCTGGTTCGTCGCATCCGGCTCCAACTTCATCGGGCGCATCACCACGGCCGGCGTCGTCACGGAGTTTCCCCTTCCGACGGCCGGCAGCACGCCCTCGGGCATCGTGGCGGGCTCGGACGGCAACCTCTGGTTCACCGAAGTGGGGCGCAACAAGATCGGGCGGATCACCACGGGCGGCGAGATCACCGAGTTCTCCCTCCCCACGGAGCTGGGCGCCTCCGGTCGCATCGCATCCGGCTCGGACGGCAACCTCTGGTTCAGCGAACCGGGAAACAGGATCGGGCGAATGACCACGGCCGGAGTCGTCACCGAGTTTCCCGTCGCTCCCGAGAGCCCCTGGGGCATGACGGCGGGGCCCGATGGCAATGTCTGGTTCACCCTGTACTACAGCGACAAGATCGGGCGCATCACCCGCTCCGGCGTCGTCAGGGAGTACTCCGTCACACCCGACAGTTGGCCGCATGACATTACGACAGGCCCGGACGGTCATCTATGGTTTCTCACGGCCGCATCCACGATTGGGCGGATGACGACCGACGGGCACCTCGTCGGTGAGTTCCAGCGTCCGCCGATCGACTCGAGCCCGAATCGCATCGTTGCCGGCCCGGACGGAAACCTCTGGTTCACGGATGGAGCGGCCAACAGTATCGGTCGGATCACTCCGGCCGGCGACATCCACACGGTCCTGGTCCCGACGGCTGGCAGCGCCCCTTCCGGAATCACGCTCGGTCCGGATGGCAACCTCTGGTTCACGGAGGGGTCGGGAAGAAGCATCGGGCGACTCGTGCCCGAACCATCGAGCTCTCGCGTTTGCGTCGCCGACTCGACGACGCTCTGTCTGAATGGTGGCCGATTCCAGGTGCGGGCCGATTGGCGGGCGCCGTCGCTGGACACGAGCGGACACGGGAAGGCGACCTTCTCGACCGGCGACACCGGCTTCTTCTGGTTCTTCGAGGAGACCAGCATCGAAGTCGTCGTGAAGGTATTGGATGCCTGTCCCTGAACCGCCACTCCTGGGTCTTCGCGGGCGGACTGACGAACGTCGGCGTCACGCTCACCGTCACCGATACCCAAACGGGCGCGGTGAAGACCTACACGAACCCGGCCGGCACCGCCTTTGCGCCGATCCAGGACACGACGGCGTTTGCCGCCTGTCCGTGAACAAACCAAAAGGAGACGTGACCATGAAACCCACGGAGCTCATTCCACCGGCGCCTCGTTTCTTCGGGACGACATTGCTGTGCGCAGCCCTCACGCTTTCGGCGGCGGCGTCGACTGCGAGCGAGCGCCGCCGGGTCATCGAGGTCGACACGGTCGAAGCGCCTCTACGCTGCGGTCAACAACGACGTCAACCGCGGTGCGACCGTTCATCTGGCGCCCGGCGCGTACTGTTCTCTCGACCTCGCCAGGCCCGGGCACCGGACGTGCCCCGGCCGAATCACGGCGCGCTGCGACTGCAGCCCGGCATGGCGCTCGTGGGATCCGAGGAGCGCGTCGACACGAACGGCGACGGGGTGCCCGATCCGATCAGCCCGGAGACGCCCGACGATTTGCCGTGCCGGGGACGGAGACGACCATCGACGGCTCGGCGCTGGATCTCCCCTTCGAACAGCGGACGGACTGCGCGGGTGAATTCCGGTTCTTTCCGGATCCGGTGATCTACGTCGGCATCGCGAATTCCATTTCCGCCCTGTCCGTCTTCTCCGGAGGCCACGTGGCGATCGGGGAGCCGACGAACGATCCGGCCGATCCCGACGGAGATCTCTCGATCGAGATCACGAACACGGTGGTGGACGGCGCGTTCATGTCGTTCGCGAACTCCGAATGCGCCGCGCGCAGTGCGCGCTCGGTTCTCACCCTCTCGCACAGTGTCGTGCGAGGGACAGGATTCAACATCGCGAACTTCTACACCGGTGACGCGGACAACGACACCTCGGACGGCCCGGCGATCCGGGCGACGATCAGCTTCAATCTCTTCTACAACAACAACCGCGCGATGAGAGTGGCGGGCGGCGACGAGGGCACCGATGGCGGCTCGGTGACGACTCCACATGCGAGGCAACGTGTTCCGGAACAACGCGACCAACCTTCTCGTCCAGGGAAGCGTCGAGAGGGGCCTGGCCGTGGTTGGAAACCGGGTCAGCGTGACGTCCGAGTTCGACACGTTCGGAGAGGCGTCGGCGGGAAGCATCCTCCTCGTCGGCGGGCGTCGGCGACGCGCAGGAGAGCCGGCTCGACGCCGCGTTCCTCCACAGCCACTTCATCCGCGATTCGCCGGACACGCCCCCCGAGTTCTCGATCTTCGGCGCGCAGAACGACGACGGCGGCGGCAGCGACATCCACGCCAGGGTGCTGATCAGCCGTGCGACGGTGAAGACGTCGGCGGGCATTCCGACGCAGGGCGGGCTGTCGATCGTGGACGAGACGGGGGCCGGCAGCGGACCAATCACCGCGAGGCTCGAGGGATCCCGGCGGAGCTTCATCCAGATGAACCAGGGTCTGCCCGCACCCGACGCGTCCTTTTTCGAGAAGTAGCGCTCTTACTTCAGCCCCTCGGCGACATAGAGGTTGGAGAGCGCGCGGACGTAGCCATAGGCCCAGGACCGGCCGTCGGGCGCGATCAGGACGGGAGAAATCCGCGGGACGCCGGCGGGGTCCTGCAATGCGAGCTCCTTCCATGGCTCGCTCCGACCGGTGAGAACGTCGAGCTTCAGAACCTTGCTCGGCACCTCGCTCTGGTAAAGGAAGATGCTGCGGCCGTCCGCAGTCCATCCCGCCGGATGCCCCCTTGCGAGGCCCGTTGAGGCGCCGGCGAACCGGCGCAGCTCGCCTCCGTCGAGCGGCAGGAGCAGGATGTCTCCGCCGCGTCCGGCTCCCGCCAGGAAAGACCCGTCCGGCGAGAGCAATCCGCCTCCCTGGAAGTCCGATGCGGCTGGCGCAATGGGAATCTCGGTGGCCTTTCCGGACGCGAGCTCGATCGCCAGCATGCGAAAGGGCCCTTCGGGATCGGGGATCTGGCAAAGAATCCGCCGTCCGTCCGGAAACCAGTCCACGCCTTCGCACTCGATCGTTTCGATGCGGCGGATGTCTCCGGCCCCCACCGGGATGAGCACCGGATGGCGGGGCTCCTGGGACGAGACGGTCAGGACCCACTTCCCGTCGGGCGAGAGGCGGGCGCTCTCGTAGCCTTCGCCGATGCGGAGGGGGGGCGAGCCGTCCAGAGCGCGGAGGTAGATCGCGTTGCGGTCGTAGAAGAGCGCCTCGCGGCCGTCGCGCGAGAGGTCGGCGAGCAGGCTGTCGTCCGTTGCGGAAAGCTCGCGGTCCTGGCTCGCGCCCGCGGCGGAGCCGCGGATCCCCACCTGGAGGTCCCATCGCGCGAGCAGGACGCGTCCGTCGGGAGCGATGTCGTAGAGGTGCAGCTGCCCGGGGCCCCGGACGACCTCTCTCAACTTGCCCGTGAGCGTCACGGCGAGCAGCGGAGGGCTCTCGTCGCGCACCTGTTTCTGTGGCGTAAACCAGACTTCGCTGCCGTCGGCGGACCAGGCGAGCCCGAGAGCGCTGTGGAACCAGTCATCGGACAGGACTCGCCGGGAGCGGTCGAAGACGCGCAGGGCGGAGACGGTCACGTGCATGCCGCCTTCGCTGAACGCGATCCAGGCGCCGTCGCGCGATATGCGCACGTTGCCGATCTGCCGATCCGTTTCGTAGAGCGTCTTACCGATCGGATACTCGAGTCGGACCCGGTCGCCCGTGCGGCGGGCGACGGCAAGTTGTGTCCCGTCCGCAGACCAGTCGGCCGCCTCCACGTCCTCGAGGACGTCGCGGGGGACTCCACCCTCGAGCCCTGCCCTGGCAAGAGTTCCCGGTTGGTAGAAGAAGGTCGCGAAGCGCGTGTTGCGCAGAAACGCGAGCTCGCTCTTCGCCGAGATCGAAAGGAGCTTTCCGGGCGGCAGCTCGAGCGTCCGCGTCGCGGTCGATCCGGGCCGCGTGGAGAAAATGCGCTGCGGTTCTCCCTCCCACGTCGCGCTGTAGACGATCGTCTGTCCGTCGGGAGCAAAGCGGCCGGACCAGACGATTCCGCGGCGAAATCCGACCTGAGTCCATTTCGGCAATGCCCTGGGTCGGAACAGGGGAGCCAGCAGGATGCCCGCCGCGAGCGCCGCCAGTGCCAGCGCGCCGACGAGATAGCCGCGCCGGCTTCGGGGCCCTGGTCCGGGCCGTCGCTTCGGCTCGGCACCCTCGCTCACTTCGCCGAGACGATCGCGCAGCGTCGCCAGGTCCCGGGAGAGGTCGTGCGTCGAGGCGTACCGCCGCTCTGGATCCTTGGCGAGGCAGCGATCGACGATCCAGCGCAGCGCCAGGGGGACGGCCGGGGAGGCGGCCGCCATCGGCGGCGGATCTTCCCGGATGATCGCCGCCAGAGTCTCGGCTGCGGTGTCTCGTTTCCAGGCGCGCTCTCCCGTGACCATCTCGTAGAGGATCGTGCCGAGCGCAAACTGGTCGGACGCATGGGAGGCGGGTCTGCCCGCCGCCTGTTCCGGCGACATGTATCCGACCGTTCCGAGAATCCTCCCGTCCTCGGTCTGGAATTCGCGCGACGCGCTCGTCCCGGGCGGCGCGGGCCCCTGGAGCTTCGCGATGCCGAAGTCGAGGACCTTGACGAGTCCCTCCGGTGTCACCATGATGTTCTCGGGCTTGAGGTCGCGGTGGACGATTCCGTTGGCATGCGCGGCCGCGAGCGCGTCGGCCAGCGGGACGGCGAGGTCGAGGCCCTCGTCCACGGAGAGCGGATCGCCGGCCAGCATGTCCCGCAGCGTCCGTCCGCGCACGAGCTCCATCGCGATGTAGGCGAGTTCGCCCTTCCTCGCCGACGCTGTAGATCGTGACGATGTTCGGGTGATTGAGGACGGATGCAAGGCGCGCTTCTTCCTCGAACCGCCGGCGATCGCCCGGGCGGCCCGCCGCGGCATCAACCGCGTCAGGACCTTGAGCGCCACTTCACGGCCGAGCGTGAGATCGCGCGCGCGGTAGACCTCGCCCATCCCGCCGACGCCGATGAGCGACACAATCTGGAAGTCCGCTCGATGTCGCGCGGCCGAGCGAGCGGCGTCGGCGGCGAGATGCGCTCGCCTCGCTCTCGAGCGCCGGCCGCTCGAGAAACGCTCGGCGGCCGCTCATGGTGTTCGAGCAGCGACTCGACGTCCCGCCGAAGCGCGGCGTCGCCGCCGCAGGCGTCCTCCAGAAACGCCTGCGCGGTCACCGGCCTCGCGTTCGAGCGCGGCGAGATAGATCCGCTCGACCTCGGCCCAGCGGTCCGGCGTCATGAGCGCTGGCCGCCCGAGAGCTCGCGCAGCAGCCAGACCTTGGCCACTTTCCAGTCGCGCATGACGGTCTCGGGCGAGACGTGCAGTGCCTCGGCGGTCTCTTCGACGCTCAGAGCCCGCCGAAGAAGCGCATCTCGACCACCTGGCTTTTTCGGGCGTCGACGACCGCCAGCACCTGCAGCGCGTCGTCGAGCGCGACGAGGTCGATCCCGCGGCTCCGGCGAGACCACGAGGCGCTTCGTCGAGCGACACTCTTCCGCATGTCGCCGCCGCGCTTCTGCGACTGCCGCGCGCGGGCGTGATCGACGAGGATGCGCCGCATCAGCCGGGCGGACATCGCGAAGAAGTGGGCGCGGTCCTGCCACCGCACCCGGCTGAGATCGATCGAGGCGCAGGTACGCCTCGTTGACGAGGGCCGTCGTCTGCAGCGTGTGGCCGACGCGCTGGCGGCCCATCTCGCGGTGGGCGAGGCGGTCGCAGCTCCGCGTGGACCAGCGGAATCAGATGCTCGAGCGCGGACTCGTCGCCCTGGCCCCAGGCGAGCAGCAGGCCGGTGACCTGCGGGGCAGGGGGAAGTTCATCGGGGGCTTTTGCGCCGCTCATTTTGCGCCCCGAGGATACTTCCCGTGGGTTCGCCCCGGCGCGGGCACGGGCTCCCTTTTTTGAGAGTTTCGGGGGTCGGTTGCAGATTCCCCGCCCGGTTGCCGCCTCCCCTGATGACGACCAACCGTCGCCTTTTTTTCGGGAGGACTCGATGCGTGCGTTTTCTCATTTGCGGCGATTTCTGTTCTTGGCGGTTCTCGGGGCGGGCCTGGCTGGCGTCGGCGCCGCTCAGACCGTCACCAGGTTTCCGGTCCCGCGGGGGAGCTACGGTCTCCGAGGCATAGCCGCTGGCCCGGACGGCAACCTCTGGTTTGCCAGCGCGGACGGCTGGATCGGGCGGATGACCATGGCGGGCTCCGTCTCAGCATTCACGGTGCCAGCGGCGAGCCCGCAGGACATTGCTTTGGGCCCAGACGGCAACCTCTGGTTCACCGAAGCGAGCGGAAGCCGGATTGGCCGAAGCACCACGGCGGGCGTCATCACGGAGTTCCCGATTCCGTCCGCGCACGATTCCCATGAGATTGCTGCCGGCGCGGACGGCAATCTCTGGTTCACCGAGGGCTCCACGGGAACCATCGGCCGCATCACCCCGACCGGAGTCATCACCGAGTTTTCGACTCCCTCGGGCAGCGGCGCGCAGGGGATCGCCGCCGGCCCGGACGGCAACATCTGGTTCGGCGGTCCGAGTCGGATCGGGCGGATCACGACCGACGGCATCGTGACCGAGTTCCCGCCCCGTCCGACTCGTATGCGATCGCCGCCGGGCCGGACGGGAACATGTGGTTCCTCGACGGGGCGGGGGTAGGCCAGATCACCATGACCGGAGCCGTGAGGCAGTTCTTGAATCCCCTCGGCTATTACCAGCCCACCGCCATCGCCGCCGGGCCGGATGGCAACCTGTGGGTCTCGTCGGAGGGCGACCAGATCCGGACGGATCACTCCGTCGGGCGTGGGCACTGCTTTCCAAGCATCCTCCATCGTCGGTGACCCGTCCGACATCACGCTCGGGCCGGATGGAAGCCTCTGGTTCATCTCGTCCTACAGCGCGGCGATTTTCAGGATGACGGTGCCGGCGAGCCGAGGAACCGAGCACGTGCGTCGCGGACGCATCGACTCTGTGCCTGAAGGGCGGTCGATTCCGCGTGCGGGCGGATTGGCAGGTTCCCTCGGAAGAAAGGAGCGGGCACGCGGGGCGCGATCCCCCTCGTGGACAACGCGGGCGCGTTCTGGTTTTTCGACCCGCAAAGCATCGAGGTGGTGTTCAAGATCCTCGACGGCTGTGCAACGAACGGCCACGCCTGGGTCTTCGCGGGCGGCCTGACCAACGTCGGCGTCACGCTCACCGTGACGGATACAAAGACGGGTGCCGCAAGGATCTACACGAACCCAGCCGGCTCCGCCTTCCAGCCGATCCAGGACACGGCGGCGTTCTCGACGTGCCCATGAAGAGCTCGGGCGCCGCAAGCGGCGTGGCAGGTTTGGCGGGCGCCTGCCGCCTTGTTCAGCAGAGAGGAGAAAGTGTCATGACTTCCAAGCAATTCGGCGGTTTCGCGGCGCGGGGGGCGCGGAGGCTCTGCCTTGGCCTCGCCCTCGTTGGCCTCACCGGGGCGGGCGCACGACTCGACGGGGCCGGATTCAATGTTCCCCTCCGGCCCGCGGCCTGGAGGTCGATCGGCCCGGGCCCGGCTCCGATCGAGGCGGCGATCGCGGCGCACGCGCCGTCGCACACGGTCTACATCGCCAGCTTCGGGGGAGTTCTCAAGAGCACGGACGGAGGCGTCACGTTCGCCGCGGCCAGCAACGGAATCGAAGGTCTCGGCTCGGCGGCCATGGCGATGGCGCCGGACGACCCGAACATCGTGTACCTCGGTACGGGCGCGGGAACGCTCAAGACGGTCGACGGCGGAGCCACCTGGAACCTCACGAACGGAGACTTCTTCGCGCTTTCCATGGCCATCGACCCGACGAATTCAAACGTCGTCTACGCCGGCGGCAACGGCTTTCTGGTGAAAACGATCGACGGCGGCGACACCTGGGACCTGATCATGGATGGCATGGTCGAACCCACGGTCTTCTACATCACCGTCGATCCAGGCAATCCGAGCGTGGTGTACGCGGGAACCGCGGGTGAAGGCGGGTTCCGGTCGGCCGACGGCGGCGTCACCTGGACCCCGCTCGCGATCGACACGACCGTATGGCAGCTGATCGTGGACCCGTCGGACAGCAGTGTCGTCTACGCAGGTTCCAACGGGAACGGCGTGTACAAGAGCACGGACGGCGGGACCACCTTCGCGCGCATCGGCTCGCCGCACGTCGGCGTGGTGTACTCGCTCGCCAGGAGCGGCAACCGTCTCTACGCGGGCACGGCCACCGAGGGCGTCTCGTACAGCGAGGACGACGGCAAGACGTGGCGGAACACGGGCGCCGCGGAGGGGCTGGCGATGGGCCTGACGGCAGACAGCTCCGGCGCGGTCTATTTCGGGACGAACTTCGAAGGCGCGTTCGTGCTCCCGGCCGGAAATCATCCCGATCGCATGGGCGAGCACGGATGGCGCGGGATGGCGTGGAGCCAGCTGAAAGACTGCAATTGCGAGAGCGGGCACGCCGTCGTGATCGATCCGTCGGACGACCGGCACGTATTCTCTGAGCACGAACGACGGCGGACTCCTCGTCACGGAGGACGGCGGGCGGAGCTGGCAGGACGGCGGCCGGCATGGACTGACTGCGCGCGCGCCGCGCGGGATCGCCTTCGATCCACGCTCGCCCCGCCGCGTCTACGCGGGCTCGTTCTACAGGGAGCGGCTTTTTCAAGTCCGAGGACCACGGGAAACACTGGGAGCGCCGACTCTTCGGCCCCGGAACGGTTTACGTGGCCGGAGTGACGGTCGATCCGGTCGACCATACGATCTATGTCTCGACGGTTTCCTACGGCGACGGCCTCTGGAAGAGCACCGACTTCGGCGAGACGTTCACACGCATCGACCACGCGCCCGGCGCTCCTGCCGACGAGTACCTCGGCCTGGGCGGCCGCGGCATCGCGGTCGATCCGCGCAATCACACGACCGTGTACCACGCCGGCGACACCGGCGTCTGGCGCTCGCAGGACGCCGGGGCGAGCTGGGTCAACGTTGAGCCAACGAAGAAAACGCAGGTAACCGTCGACCCGACCGATTCGTCGATCGTCTATGCGACCGGTCCGAGCGGCGTGTTCAAGAGCACCGACGGCGGCGATTCGTTCGTCCTGAAGTTCGAAGAGCTGATTTCACGGACCGCCAGCGTCCAGATCCACCCCAGGCGCCACAACACTCTGTACGTGGGGACGGGTGACGGCGTGTTCAAGAGCACCGACGGAGGCGAGACCTGGTTCAGCGTCGGCCTGGACTTTGCGGGCGTGAACGGCCTCGCCCTCGATCTCGACAACCCGAACATCCTGTATGCCTCCACGGAGGCATCTGTCTTCAAGACCAACACCGGGGGCCAGTAACCCGGCCGGGAGCGGCGGTGGGGCATCCGCCTCACCGCCGCATCGATTCCGCCGGGAGCTCCCGTGTTGTAGATTCCCCTCCTGTTGAAAAGCCCCATGCGCGACGAACGGGAGGATGGAATGACGAGACGGTTTTCCGGGCTCGCGCTCGCGGTGTCCGCGCTGCTCGGCCTCGCCGGGGCCGCTGAGATGGACGCGCAGGCCCCCGCCGACAAGCCCCCCACGGTCGAGGAGGCGAAGAAGTTCGCCGACGACGCGGAGGCCGCGCTGCTGAAGCTCTGGGTCGACCAGTCGCGCATCGACTGGGTCAAGTCGACGTACATCACCGACGACACGCTGAAGCTCGCCGCCCAGGCCGCCGACAAGTCGATCGCGGCCGGCGTGAAGTACGCCAAGCAGGCCACGCGCTACGACAAGCTGACGCTGCCCCCGGAGACGGCGCGCAAGCTGAAGCTGCTGAAGCTCTCCCTCACGCTCGCGGCGCCCGTCGGACCCGTCCGAGTCGGCGGAGCTGACGCAGATCGCGCGCGGCGATGGAAGGCGCCTACGGCAAGGGCAAGTACTGCCCGACCAAGGACAAGTGCCTCGACCTCGAGGACATCACGAAGATCATGGCGACCTCGCGCGACGCGAAGGAGCTCGCTCGACGTCTGGGCGGGCTGGCACGCGGTCGGCGGTCCCGATGAAGAAGGACTTCGTGCGCTACGTGGAGCTCGCGCAACAAGGGCGCCCGGGAGCTCGGCTTCAAGGACACGGGCGCGATGTGGCGCTCCAAGTACGACATGACGCCCGAAGAGTTCGCGGCCGAGCTCGACCGGCTCTGGGAGCAGGTGCGGCCGCTCTACGTCTCGCTGCACGCCTACGTGCGCTCGAAGCTGCGCGAGAAGTACGGCGACGTCGTGCCGGCGACGGGCCGATCCCCGCGCACCTGCTCGGCAACATGTGGGCGCAGACCTGGGACAACGTCTATCCGCTCGTCGCGCCCAAGGGCGCGGACCCCGGCTACGACCTGACCGCGATCCTGAAGGGCCGCAAGACGGATCCGCTGCAGATGGTCCGCTACGGCGAGGGCTTCTTCTCCTCGCTCGGCTTCGAGCCGCTCCCGAAGACGTTCTGGGAGCGCTCGATGTTCACCAAGCCGAAGGACCGCGACGTCGTCTGCCACGCCAGCGCCTGGGACATCGACTTCGTCGACGACCTGCGGATCAAGATGTGCATCGACATCACGGCCGAGGACTTCACGACGATCCACCACGAGCTCGGCCACAACTACTACCAGCGCGCCTACGACAAGCAGCCCGTGCTCTTCCGCGACAGCGCGAACGACGGCTTCCACGAGGCCATCGGCGACACGATCGCGCTCTCGGTCACGCCGGAGTACCTCGTGCGGCTCGGCCTGCTCGACAAGGCGCCGGACACCTCGAAGGACATCGGCCTGCTGCTCGCCAGGGCGCTCGAGAAGGTCGCCTTCCTTCCGTTCGGCCTGCTGATCGACCAGTGGCGCTGGAAGGTCTTCTCGGGCGAGATCACGCCGGCCGAGTACAACAAGGTGTGGTGGGAGCTGCGGCTCAAGTACCAGGGCGTCGCGCCCGCCGACGGCGCGCGGCGAGGACGACTTCGATGCCGGCGGCGAAGTACCACGTCGCGGCCAACGTCCCCTACACGCGCTACTTCCTCGCCGACATCCTGCAGTTCCAGTTTCACCGCGCGCTCGCGAAGACCGCCGGCTGCAACGGGCCGCTGAACCGCTGCTCGATCTACGGCAACAAGGAAGCGGGCAAGAAGCTGAACGACATGCTCGCGATGGGCTGCTCGAAGCCGTGGCCGGACGCGCTCGAGGCGATCACCGGGCAGCGACAGATGGACGCCACCGCCATCCGCGACTACTTCGCGCCGCTGCAGAAGTGGCTCGACGAGCAGAACAAGGGCAAGCCGATCGGGTGGTGCATCGGGTCGAGGCGGGCTTGCCCCGCCCGGCTACGCGAACGCATGTACGCGTCAGGCGGCCCAAGGGCCGCCTACGACGCCGAATCGCCGCTCAGTACCTCAGTCGATCAAGGTCGCGATCCGCTCGCTCGGCACGACCACGAACAGGTTGTCGTACTCGTCCGGAGCGATCTTGAGGTCGCCGGGGCAGCCGAGGGCCTTCAGCAGGTCCGGGATCGTGTTGCTGTGGCCGACGACGAGGACGACGTCCTTGGCGTGCTCCTTGCCGAGCATGGCGACGAACGGCCGCGCGTCGACGGAGCCCTTCATGCCTCCGCCCGTGTCGTACTGGGTGAGCTTCAAACCGAGGGCGTCGGCGAGGGGCTTTGCCGTGTCGCGCGCGCGCTCGGTGTCGGTCGCGTAGATCGCGCCGACACCCGCGTCCTTCAACATCTTCGCGAGGGACCGCGCCCTCGCGCGGCCGGCGTCGGTGAGCCGTTCGTCGGTGTCCGAGACCTTTTCTGCGTGACGGACGACCAGCACGGCCTCCTGCGCATGAGCCGGGGTAGCGGAATGCGAGCAGGCCGATCGAGAGCAGCATGCGCGGGACGGCTCGGTTTTTCATGCCGGCAACGATATCGAAGCGCCCGGGCGGAGGTAGATTCTCAAAACGAAACCCCGCCGGCGGGCGTCCAAGTAGCCGAGACAAGGTTCCGGACGTGAAAACCGGAGGGGCGGCAAATCCTGGCGCAGAGTCGTATCGCACTGACGGCAAAGGAGCTTGCCCTGACGGGGACCGACATCCGGACCGCTGACTCGGAGCTTCTCGAGGGTTTGAAGGCAGGGTCCCTGCCGGCCTTCGAGCGGCTCTACGAGACGCACGGGGGACGGATGAAATCGGTCGCCATGAACCTGCTGGGAAGCGCCGCCGACGCGGAGGACGCGGTCCAGGAGGCGTTCCTCAAGGTGTACCGCAGCGCCGGGGGATTCCGCGGCGGCTCGAGCGTCTCGACCTGGATCTACCGGATCCTCGTGAACACCTGCTACGACCTGATGCGTCGGGGCCGGCGGCGGCCGGAGAGCCCGTTGCCCGCCGAGATCGCCCTGGCGCCCTCGGCCTCGAGCGACCACTCGACGCGCCTGGCGATCGAGGTCGCGCTGCGCCGGCTCGATCCGAAGGAGCGCGCGGCCTTCCTGCTCTGCGAGGTCGAGGGATTCACGCACCGCGAGGCGGGCGAGATCCTGGACGTCAAGGAAAACACCTCGCGCACGCTGCTCTTCCGCGCCAAGCGCCGCCTCCAGCGCGAGCTTTCGTCCAGCGGCGCCTTCCTTCCGCCGGAGACCGCGTGAAGACCGACTGCCGCGATCTCGAGCGGGTGCTCCAGGACGCCGGCGCGGACCGCGAGCTCGCGGCCGCGTTCGAGCAGCACGCCGCCGGGTGCGCCGACTGCGGGCGCACGCTCGCCGAGTGGCGGCAGGTGTCGAGCGCCGCGCGCACGCTTTCGAAGTCGTGGGACTCTCCGGAGCTCTGGCCCCGCATCCGCCAGGCGCTGGCCGAAGAGTCCCAGCGGGGCCCCGCGCGCGAGCGCGAGAGCCGCGGCGGCTTCGGCTGGAGCTGGCTTCCGGCCGCGTCGATCGCCGCGCTCTTCCTGATCGCCACCGCCGGGCTCTGGGTCTTTCGCAACAGCGGCGGCCGCGATCCCCTGACGGCGCACTGGCAGACGACGAAGCATCCGCTGCTGACCGAGCAGGCGGTGGACGAAGTCGACACGGCCGAGAAGGCCTACCTCGCCTCGATCGAGAAACTGTCGCGCCTGGCCGAGCCGCGGCTGGCCGGCGCCTCGTCGCCCGTTCTCGTCAACTACCGGGAAAAGCTCGACGTCCTCGATTCCGCCATCGCGGAGCTGAAGGCCTCGATCGACCAGAACCGCTTCAACACGCACCTGCGCCGGGAGCTGCTCGCCGTGTACCAGGAGAAGCAGCGCACCCTGCAGAACCTGATGAAAGAGGTCAAATCATGATCCGCACCCGACTCCGGTCCACCCGCCTCGCCGCGCTGCTGCTGGCGGCCCTCGTCGCCGCCGCGCCCGCGCTGTCCGCCGGCGAGTCGCGCGACCCGCGCTCGGACTACGACCGGGACTTCTCCCGCACCCTGCCGGTCAAGGCCGGCCAGCGTCTGGACATCGAGCACAGCCAGGGGGCGATCCGGATCGGGACGCACGCGCTGCCCGAGGTCCGCATCCGCGCGAAGATCACGGTCTCGTCCTCGGACGCCGCCGGCGCGCAGAAGTTCGGCGAGGGGATCTCCATCACGGTCGAGGACACGGGCTCGGCGATCTTCGTGCGGACGAAGTTCCCCGAGAAGAAGTGGTCGTTCTTCGGCAGCGGCAACATCTCCTACTCCGTCGACTACGACATCACGATGCCCGAGACCATGCCGCTGTCGGCGCGCAACAAGTTCGGCGACGTGACCGTGGTGGGATTGAAGGCGGCCTCGACGATCGTCGGCGCGAACGGCCAGCTCGCCTTCAGCGACGGCCGCGGCCGCCAGCGGCTGGAGAACGCCTTCGGCGCGATCACGGTGTCCCGCAACGCGGGCGACGTCGAGATCTCCGGCTCCAACGGCGCCGTCACGACGACCGACGTCGAGGGCGCGCTCTCGATCAAGTGCCGCTTCGGCGCGGTCCAGACGCGCCGGACGAAGGGCCCGGTGACGATCAATTCCTCCAACGGCGCGATCCTCGTCGAGGAGGCGTCGGGCGCCGGCGACATCACGGGGTCGTTCGGCCGGATCGACGTCAAGACCGTGGGCGGGAACCTCGAGGTGCAGAACTCGAACGGCGAGGTCACGGTCGCCGGCGTCGGCGGCAACGTCAAGGCGCGCAACTCCTTCGGCGCCGTGGAGCTGTCGGGCGGCGGGGGAGCCGTGGAGATCGAGAACGCGAACGGCGCGATCCGCGTGCGGGACGTCAAGAGCGGGGCGACGCTCAAGACGAGCTTCGGCACCGTGGACGCCTCGGGCATTCCGGGGGACGTCCGGGTCTCGGCCGACAACGGCGGCGTGATCCTCGCGAACCTCGGCGGCGCCGTGGACGTGCGCGGCTCGTTCGGCAAGATCACGATCACCCAGGCGAAGAAAGGCGTGAAGGTCGTCGGCAACAACAGCGCCGTGCTGGTGACGGACGTCGGCGGCGCGGCCTCGGTGAGCACGAGCTTCGGTCTGGTCGAGGCGTCGCGGATCGGCGGCGACCTGACCGTCGACAACTCGAACGGGGCCGTCAAGGCGTCCGGGATCGCGGGCGGCGCCAACATCACGACCTCGTTCGCCGGCGTGACGCTCGACGGCGTCACGGGCCGCGTGGACGTCGACAACCAGAACGGCTCGGTCGACGTGAAGGCGCTCGCCGGCAAGGGCGGCGCGTGCTTCCCGGTGTCGCTCAAGAGCTCCTTCGGCCCGATCCGGATCCACCTGCCCGAGGGCGTCGGCTACGACGTCACGGCCCACACCTCGTTCGGCAAGGTCTCGAGCCAGCTCCCGCTGACCGTCGCGGGCTCGCTCTCGCGCGGATTCGCTCTCGGGCAAGATCGGCGACGGCAAGTGCGCGCTCACGCTCGAGAACTCGAACGGCGGGATCGAGATCCTCAAGGGCAAGTAGACGGGCGGCCGCACCCGACCACCGAAGGCAGACCCTCGGCAGTAGGGAACGTCGCGCGAAGCGCGGCGTTTACCCAGGGCCGCCCCTACGACACCGGGAACGCATCCAGGTCGGGCATCTTCGGGCCGTAGGGGCGGGGCTCGTCCCCGCCCGCAAGTGGGAGCGGTAGTTTTAGAACGACCCGGCTGCGCCGCCGCCGCCGGAAACGCCGCCGCCGCCCGTGAAGTTCGTGGCGTCCGTTTCCGGCGCCACGCGCGCCTGCGGCGCAAAGCCGGCCACGGCGGCGACGGCGGGGAGCGCTCCGGATCCCGCGTAGAGCGGGCGCGCCGTGAACCCCGCCCATTCGCCGTCCGCCGCGCGCCTGAGGGTCCGGTGGAGCGCGAGAGACCCGAGGAGTAGCGCGGCCCCTGCGGCGGTGAGGATCACCCAGAGCGGCGCGAGGTGCACGTAGAAGCGCAGCGTCACGAGGGAGAGGGCCGCGAAGACGAGGCCGAGATCGAGCACGAGCCGACGCCGGGTGCGGATTCCCCAGGACAGAAAGACGAGCGGGACGATGGCCGTCGCGATGGCCGCGGCCGTCCGCGCTGCCGCGCCGGGCCCCGCGATGGGTTCCGGAGGCGCGGCGCGCAGGTACTCGACGAGGTGCCGGTCGACCGAGAAACGATTGACCGCGGCGTACAGCGCGACCGCCGCGGTTGCAAGGATGCCGGCCATCGCGGCCCGATGCTCGGGAGCGAGCGCTGCGCGGTCGCGCCGGCGCCACGCTGCGGCGAGCAGGAGAAGGCCGGCGGCGATCCACAGGCCCCGCGCGGCCGGGTATTGCCCGAGGAAGAGAAAGAGCGCCGCGGCGGCAAACGCACCGTAGGCTTCGAATCCCCACCGCCAGCAGGCGAGGCCGAACGCGATGGCGGCGACCAGCAGACCCGCCATGAGGTCGGCTCCGCGGCCGCCTCGCGGCGCGATCAATTCCGCAAACCCCGCGGCGAAGGTCACGCAGGCCCAGAAGGACGTCGCGCCGGCCGCACCGTTGCCGCGCAGGCTGGAGCGCTCGAGCGCCTCCGTGGCCGCGGCCAGTGCGACTCCGAAGAAGAGCCAGGTCACGGCGCCCCCGCCGCGGAGGAACATCGAAAACGCCCCGAAGGCCGCCGTGATCGCCACGGTCGTGATCACGAAGATCACGGCCCTCCATGCCGGCGCATGACCGTGTCCGTCCGAAGGGTGGGCCGCCTCGATAGCGGCCCGGACCGGTCCGTCGATGACGCCGGCGCGCTGCCACGCGCGAGCCTCCCGGCGAATCGCGGCCGTGCGGGACGCCGCGATCTGGCTCGGCGTCACGCGGGCTCCCGCATGCGGCGCTGCAGGCGCACGAGCAGCGCGATGACCCCGAGACTCGACGCCGCGAGGATCAGGAACCCGAGGCTCCCGCCGATCGCGGGACCCATGAACCGCAGCAGGCCGAGGTAAGCGGCGAGGACGCCCAGAGAGAGCTCGAGCACGCGGCGCAGGCGATACGCCAGGGCGATCACGAGGCCCGAGCAGGCCGCGAGCGCCACCTCCCAGCCGAGCCACTCGCCTCCGGAGTACTGGAATACGCCGGAGACGAGCGCGCCGAGAAAGAGCAGCAGCCCGAGCGTCGTCCAGACGGGCTCGAAGTGCGCCTTGCGGTTCGCGCGGACGGACAGGATGCCGGCGCCGATGAAGAGGGCGCCGCAGGCCAGGGCGTTCGCGCGGACGGCCGGCGTCGCCCGCGCGCCTCGGAGCGCGAAGTCGAGCGACACCGCGACGCCGCGCCAGGCGGCGAAGGTCGACAGGGCGAGCGAGAGGACGGCGCGCGAGTCGAAGCGGTACGCGGCCAGCAGATACAGGAGCGCGACGACGAGCAGGTGGTACGCCCAGTTCGGCCCGAGCAGCCGGAACTGGCTCTCGATCCAGGCCAGGTCCGCCGCGGCGAGCAGTACGCCGAGCAGCAGGACGTAGTCGGCCGCGACGTGGGGCGACGGCGCGTTCTGCCAGGAAAAGGCCGGCAGACGGCGCCACGCGTAGACGAGACAGCGCGAGGGCCGCGGCGCCGAGGATCACGGCGATCGCGGCCGGGCCGATGCGCTCGTGGTTTTCCTTGAGGAAGAGGCCCACGCCCGTGACGAGCAGCAGCACGCCGACGTAGAGCGCCGCGCGCAGCTCCGGCTCGACCGAGACGAGCTGGCCGCGGTAGACGCGCAGAAGGGGCGCGGCCTGGGCATCGGAGAGGATTCGCCTCTCCCGCAGCCTCTCGATTGCGTCGACGACGTCTGGATTCAAGTGAATCGGCCCTGCCCGCGGGCGCGGGCAAGGCCCCTGCGGCCGATTCTACCCGCTCAGCAGCTCGAGCCGGGCGTGAGGAATCCGAGCGGTCCCGCCGGGAAGTTGCCGATGTTCGGAAAGACCGCCGGCAGGTCGAGCGCCGAGACGCCGAACCAGCGGGCGAGCGTCGCGCCGTACTGCTCGACGGAGGTCGTCGGAATCCAGCGGCCGCGGTCGTCCTGCGAGATGTCGTCCGCGCCGCCGACGATCAGCTCCGGGAAGATCTGGCCGTTGCCGCCCGGGTTGCCGTAGAAGTTGCCGCCCGCGACCGCGCCGCCCATGACGAACTGGTGGCTGCCCCAGCCGTGGTCCGTGCCGACCGAGCCCTGGTCCCCCGAGGGCTCGAGCGTGCGGCCGAAGTCCGAGAGCGTGAAGGTCACGACGCGATCCGCGATGCCGAGCTCCAACGTCGCCGCGTAGAAAGCGCTCATCGCCTGCGAGAGCTCCGCGAGCTGGGCGCCCTGGTCCGTGATCTGGTCCTGGTGCGTGTCGTAGCCGCCCTGCTCGACGTAGAAGATCTGCCGGTTCAGCGACAGCTCCGGAGAGGTCAGGTTCAGCTTCATGACCTTGGCCACCTGGAGCAGCTGGTCGCCGAGATTGGAGGAAGGGAAGACGGTCGTGATCGGCTGGGGCTCGCCCAGGGCCGCGCTGATGTCGACGGCCTGTTGCGTCGTGTCGCTTGCGGCGGCGATCAGGCTCGCGGTGCGGTCGATCGTCCGGGCGAAGTCCATCGAATTCTTGCGCGCGATGTCCTGCGGCGAGCCGTTGAAGCCGTTCAGGACGAGCACCTGGTCGAGGGCGCCGGTGTCGATGGCGAGCGGCCGCTGCACGGTCCCCACACAGAACGTCGAGGCGCCCGAGATCGTCGTGAGCGTCGGGAAGCCCGAGCCGCCGTTGCAGTTGAGGGTGGCGTCGGCGGTGCGGCCGCCCCACCCGGTCGCGATGCGCTGGTCGGCGCGCCCCGTCTGCCAGCAGTCGATCTGGTCGGAGTGCGAGAAGAGCGAATACGGCGTCTGCTTGTCGTCGATGTTCGCCTGCGTCACGGGCTCGACCAGCGGTCCGACGTTCGAGACGACGCCGAGCTTGTTCTGGCCGTAGAGCGCGGCCATCTCCGCCAGGCTCGGGTGGAAGCCGAACGTGCGGCCTCCGAGGCTCGCCGGCGCGCCGACGGAGACGAGGCCTCCCGGCATGCCCACGTTGGGAATCTGGATGCCGGAGTTGGCCGGCCGCGCGAGCGCGTACTGACCGCTGTAGTACGCGTCGGTCGGGACGACCATGTTGTTCGAGTCGTTGCCGCCGTCCAGGAAGATGCACACCATGGCGCGGTAGTCGCTGGGCGCCGACGGCCGGGCGTAGAGGTTCATGAGGCCGAGCTTCTGCAGGCTCGCCTGCGCGGCGGCCGCGGACATCGCGGCACAGGTGGTGCGGACCAGGAAATCCCTGCGGGACTGTGTCATGGCGTTACCTCTGTACCTGGTATTGCGACGCGACGCCGACGAGATAGAGGGCCTGTTGCGCGCGGCCGAGCGAATCGCCGGCGTCGACCGCGTTGACGGCCGTCACGATCGACGTGCGCAGCTCGTCGGACATGGTCCCGTGGAGCATGAGTCGATTGAGCCGATCCACGAGGTTGCCCGGGTTGGACGCGAGCTGTTGCAGCTCGGCGAAGTCGAGCGAGGTCCCGTACGGCGTGTCGCCGTCGTCGGCCCCGATTCCGCCCCAGATGGTCATCTGGTTGACGAAGTTCGCGCGTTTCAAGGACGTCTGCGAGTTCATGATCCCGAACTCCGGCCCGAGCAGGCCCGCCGAGGCGGGCGGCGCGGCGTAGAACTGCGGGTAGTAGCTGAAGACCGTGGGCGGCTTCCAGACCCTCTGGCCCTGCTCGCGCGCGTACGGCTCGAGGTTGCCGTCGCTCTGCGTCGTGCGGTTTTCCGACATGGCGTGGAACGCGCGCAGCACGTTGTTGATGTAGAGCACCGGCTCCTTCAGGTGGCCGTAGATCGGATCGGTCGGCTCGCGCCGCGCTTCCGGGTCGAGCAGGATGGCCTTGACCATCGCCCAGAGGCTGCCGCGCACGCCGCTGCCGTTGTCTTCGAAGGCGCCGGCCACGCGCTCGACGTACTCGTGCGAGGGGTTCGAAGTCACGAGGCTGTGGATGAGCTCGCGCGCGAGATACGGAGCGACGTTCGGATGGTTGAAGATCGCGTCGATCGCCTGGTTCAGGTCCTGCGCGCCCGTCTGGTCCGCCGCCAGGACGACCGGGCCGCCCGGGAAACCGGCGAAGAGCGTCTTCGCGTCGGTGTCGTGCAGGTCGGGGTCGTACGACATCGGGTTGACCCAGTCGTCGCACTCGTCGGCGCCGTTGGGCGCGGGGCAGGGCACCTGGTCGACGTACCAGCCGGTGTAGACGCGCTTGAACTCGTCGATGACGGACTGGTCGTACGAGGGCAGGGGGCCGTTGACGTCGTTCTGCGTCGTGCCGTCCTGGTTGAGCAGCTCCGTTCCGATCGCGAAGAGCTGCATGATCTCGCGCGCGTAATTCTCGTTCGGGTCGTACTTGGTGGACGTGTCCATGTTCAGGTACTCGCCCATCGCCGGGTTGAGCGTCTCCTGGTAGAGGATGTCCCGGTAGTTGCCGAACGCGTTCTGGTCGAGCGCGCGCAGGTACGGCGCCATCTGGAACGGATACGGCAGCGCGTCCTCGGACACGACGACGATCTTGTGGAGCGCCCAGGCCACGCGCTGGCGCAGCTGGTCGGGCTGGTAGAGCGCGTTGGTGAAGAACCGGTTCTGGATCCGGTAGCCCGTGTAGTTGTCGCGGTAGCAGGTGTCGTCGCAGGAGTTCGGCGTGTCGCCCGGCCAGAGCGGGTAGAGCGAATTCGGATAGCTCGACGCGGGCAGCGCGTGCTGCACCGCGAGCCAGGGCAGAAAGCCCTGCCCGAGCACCGCGCCGACCTCGGCGTCGTTGGGTCCCCAGGTCGCCTGTTCCAGGAAGCGGATGGCCTCGGGCCGATGAAAGGTCTTGCTCATGAAGACGGCCATCTGGCCGCGCGTCACCGAGTTGGACGGGCAGTAGGCGGAGCCGCCGCAGCCCGCGGTGACCGACAGGCGCGCGAGCTCCTCGATCCAGGGCGCGAGCGGCAGCGTCGTGGCGACGTCGCTGAAGACGCCCTGCGCCGGCGGCGGCGCATAGCTCGTGCCGTGGTAGACCTTCAGGAGGAAGACGGCCATCTGGCCGCGCGTGATCGGGTTGTTCGGGCAGTAGCGAAGGGGGCCGGTGGCGCACCCGCCCGTGATGCCTTCGGCGTAGAGCTCCTCGATCCAGTCGGCCGCGAAGTCGGAGGCGGCGACGTCGGTGAAGATCGTGCCCGAGGCCGGCGGGGGAACGTAGGCAGAACCGTGCCCGGCGCGCAGCAGGAACACGGCCATCTGGGCGCGCGTGATCGACGCGCTCGGGCAGTAGTTGCCGCCGCCGCATCCCGACGTGATCCCGTCGCGGATCATCGTCTCGACCGGCGTGTGGAAGGGGCTCGCCTGCGCCACGTCGAGGAAGTCGGCAAACCACGCTCCCGGCAGGATGGCCGTTCCGCTGCCCGGGTTGTCGACCGCGATGTCGTAGAGGTGGCCCGCGCCGCGCGCCGGCATCGTGGCGCCGATGCGGGTCGAGCTGCCGACGCTCGCCGAGGCCGCCGCGCCCCCGACCGTCACGGTCGCGCCGGCGACGAACTGGTTGCCGTAGATCGTCACTGCCGTGCCGCCCGCCGCCGGACCGGACGTTCCGGTGACGTAGGCGACCTGATAGGAGGTCGCGGCGGCGAGCGTTCCCGCCGCCAGCAGCGACATCAGGGCGAGGACCGTGCCTTTTCTCGTGAACATGGACACCTCGGCTTCTGGGTTATCCGGTAGCGTCCGAGAAGCTTAGGCGTTTGCCGCGCGGGGCGCGACTGGCCGTTCGGCCCACAAGAAGGACAGGTCGGGGGCTACTTCGGGTCGGCGTACACCTGGTATTTGGGGTCCGTTTCGAGGCGGGTGCGCGAAAACAGGTCCCAGACCTGCGCGTTGATCTCCTTGGACTTGGAGGAGTAGTCGTGCGTGTGCCCGGGCATCTCCGTCAGCGTCACGGGCAAGCCCCGGGACTTCAGGGCCTCGGCCGTCGCCCGGACGCTCGTGAGCGGGAAATAGGCGTCCTTCGTGCCGATGAAGATGGCGATCGGGATCTTGCGCGCGGCGAAGTCGAAGAGGGAGTGGTACTGCCGATCGACGGAGCCCGCGTGGGCGGCGGCGGCGGCGAAGTACTCGGATTCGAGGCAGGCCATCTGGAGGGTGAACACGGCGCCGGCGGAGTGTCCGAAGAGATAGACGCGCCGGCGGTCGATCGGGTACTTCGCCGCGACTTCTTCGACCAGGTCGTGGAGCAGGAGGGGCCCGTCCTGCGGCGCAGCCCAGTGCACCGAGTCCGTCGAATCCGGGCCGGCGAGCACGATGCCCTCCTTCTCCGCGAGGTCCTGCCACTCGGCGATGAGCGGCTTGCCGTTGCTGCCCGAGCCGTGGATCGTGACGATGAGGGGCGCGGGGTGCTCCGCCGTGATGCCCGGAGGAACATAGAGGTAGTAGGTGCGCTCCTTGTCGCGGGAGACGAGCGTGCGTTTCTCGATCTTCGCCGCGGCCGAAGCGGTCGCCGCGAGGGCGAAGACGAGCACGGCCGCGGGCAGGCGCGGTCCTCATCGGGCGCTCACCACCGGTGGAAGGCCGGGTGCCCTTCCCGCACCGCGACGAACGTGCCGCGGCAGGTGGCGGTGACCTTCCCGTTGGCCTCGATCGTCGCGTCGATCACCGCGCGGTCGTCCGTCGATTCGACGACCCGCGCCGTGAGCCGCAGCGGGACGTCCATCGGCGTCGGGCGCTTCAGGGTGACGTGGAAATCGGACGTCACCGTCGAGGGCGGCGTCCCGGCCCCGGTGCGCTGCATCAGGTGATGGGCGGCCGTCCAGTTGCTGTGGCAGTCGAGCAGGGCCCCGCAGATTCCGCCGTTCAGGATCCCCTCGAAGGCGAGGTGGTGCGGCTCGGGGCGCCATTCGGCGACGACCACGTCGCCCTCGACGAAGCTCTTGATGCGCAGGCCTTTTTCGTTGGCCGGGCCGCAGCCGAAACAGCGGTTCTGCGGCGCGTACGTGTCCTGCAGGCTCTTCATGTGCGCCCTATCCTACTTGCGAGAGTTCGGGAGAGAATAGGGCCGGAGGTTCGCATGGGCACGGTGGAAGAGGCCAGGGCGGAAGCGACGGCGACCGGCTCCTCCGAGAAGCGCGACGCGCTCTCGGTCGTCGACCGCAGAACCGGAAAGAGTTACGAGCTGCCGATCGTCAACGGCACGGTCCGCGCGATGGATTTTCGGCAGATGAAGGTCGGGGCCGACGACTTCGGCCTGATGACGTACGACCCGGCCTTCCTGAACACGGCTTCCTGCAAGAGCCGGATCACGTACATCGACGGCGACAAGGGAATCCTGCGCTACCGCGGCTACCCGATCGAGGTGCTGGCCGAGAAGTGCACCTTCCTCGAGGTGGCCTACCTGCTGCTCTACGGCGAGCTGCCGACCAGGCCGCAGTACGAGAAGTGGGTCCACGACATCACGTACCACACGATGATCCACGAGTCGCTGAAGAAGCTCATGGACGCGTTCAACCACGACGCGCACCCGATGGGCATGCTGATCGCGACCGTGGCGGCGATGTCGACGTTCTATCCCGAGGCGCGCGAGGTCCACGACGCGCCGGGCCGCACCAAGCAGATCCACCGCCTCATCGCCAAGATGCCCACGATCGCGGCCTTCGCCTACAAGCACAGCATGGGCATGCCGTACGTCTATCCCTCCAACGCGCTGGACTACGGCGAGAACTTCCTGACGATGCTCTTCAAGACGCCCGCCGAGAACTACAAGCCCAACCCGACCCTCGTCCGGGCCCTCGACGTGCTCTTCATCCTCCACGCCGACCACGAGCAGAACTGCGGCACGGCCGTCATGCGCGGCATCGGCTCGGCGCACACGGATCCGTACTCGGCGCTCGCGGGCGCGGCCGCCGCGCTCTACGGCCCGCTGCACGGCGGCGCGAACGAGGAAGTGCTGCGGATGTTGAAGGAGATCGGATCGGTCGCGCGCGTGCCGGCCTTCATCGAGGAGGTCAAGCAGGGCAAGGGCGAGAAGCGGCTCATGGGATTCGGGCACCGCGTCTACAAGAACTTCGACCCGCGCGCCAAGATCATCAAGCGCATGGCCGAGGAGGTCTTCGACGTGACGGGCCGCAACCCGCTGCTCGACATCGCGCTCGAGCTCGAGCGCATCGCGCTGCAGGACGACTACTTCGTCAAGCGCAAGCTGTATCCGAACGTCGACTTCTACTCGGGCCTGATCTACCAGGCCATCGGCATCCCCTCGGACGCCTTCACGGTGCTCTTCGCGATTCCGCGCACGGCGGGCTGGCTCGCGCAGTGGGAGGAGCTGCTCGAGGACCCGGAGGAAAAGATCGCGCGCCCGCGCCAGGTTTATCTGGGCGAGGGCGAGCGCGCCTTCACGCCCATGGAAGGACGCTGAAGCGCTGACGCTCGTCGGCCCCTGGATCCTCGCGGCGACGGTCGCCGCCTCCGCGCCCCCGGCCACCCCGCGCATCGAGGTTCCGGGCGGCGTCGTCGAAGTCGTCCTGGCCGGCCGTCCGGCGCTCGTCTCCGACCAGCAGCTGATCGCGTGGGTCGAATCCGCCGCGCGCGCGGTCGCCGCGTACTACGGGACGTTCCCGGTCCGGCGCGTCGTGCTGACGATCCACGGCGGAGGGTCCGGACGGATCACGAGCGGCCGGACGGACGGCGCCGGCGGCGAGGCGACGATCGAGATCTCGGTCGGCGACGCGGCCACGCCCGCGGACCTCGCGTCCAACTGGGAGCTCGTGCACGAGATGGTCCACCTCGCGTTTCCCTCCATGCGCCGCCAGGCCTGGATCGAGGAGGGGCTGGCGACCTACGTCGAGCCGCTCGTCCGGGCGCGCGCCGGGCTCGCGCCGGCCGACGACATCTGGAAGTGGCTCGTCTGGGGACTGCCGCGCGGCCAGCAGGCGCTGACGCCGGGCGGGCTCGACGGCGCGCGGTCCTGGGCCGCGACCTACTGGGGGGAGCGCTCTTCTGCTTCGACGCGGACGTCGCGATCCGTCAGAAGACGGGCGGGAAGAAGTCCCTCGACGACGCCCTGCGCGCGATCGTGCGCGCGGGCGGCAACGTCACGGTCTCCTGGAGCCTCGAGAAGGCGCTCGACACGGGTGACGCCGCGGTCGGCGCGCCGGTCCTGCGCGAGCTCCATGCGCGCATGGCGTCGAAGGCGCCGGCCGACGATCTCGACGCCGTCTTCCGCTCCCTCGGTGTCCGCGGTTCGAAAGACGGAGTCTCGTACGACGACACCGCCCCGCTCGCTTCCATCCGACGCGGCATCACGACCGGAAAGTAATCTGCCTCGTCAGGGGGCCGCGGCCGCGGCCCCGGGCCAGGTCGGGCTCGCGAGCTCCTGCCGCCACGAGGGGCCGTCGGCGAAGAAGGGCCCCTCGGACTTCACGAACGTGGGCGCATCGCCGCCGAGAACCCAGACGTAGGTGTCCGGCGGCTGCTTGCCGATCAGGGGCGCGACGACGCCGGCCGCGCCTCCGAGCTCGACGTGGACGACGTACTTGACCGCCTTCTTCGAGAGAGTTCCGACGGAGAACGGCTCTTCTCCGGCCGGAGCGATCCGAAGCTTCACCAGCCTCGGCTTCGGGCCGGCGACCACCATCGAGACGACGGTGACCGCGGCGCCGATCGTGTTCTTGATGACGTTGGGGACGATGCCGTTGGCGAGGTCCGGCGGCAGTTCCATGTGTTCGGTGACGACCTTCGGAGCGCCGCCCTCGGTGTAGTGAACGGTGACCTGCCCCCTGGCCACGTCGACCGAGAGCTCGACCGGCTGCGGGAAGGACGGTCCCTTCTGGACCAGGTGATCGCTGACGAGTTGAAAGCGCCCGCGCTGCGAATAGACGACGGTTTCATCCTGGACCGAGCCATCCTTGAACTGGAGCACGGTGCGGTTGGTGACCTGGTCGCCCCGCGCGGTCTGGATCACGTCGCCGTCGCCGAGCCGTTTGCCGTCGAGGGTCGTCACGGTCAGAAAGCCGTGCGTGATGCCCTCCGGGAAGCGCACGGCGATCCCTTCCTCCGCGTTCCGACCGGCGCCGAGCAGCGCGAATCCCGCCAGGAGCGCCGCGGACAAACGCCCGCCGGCGGCGACACGGCTCAAGGGGACACGTCCGGAATCGAAAACACGCGCATGGGTCGGCCCTCCGCCGAGCACGTTGCAACGTTCGGGCCACGGTCCATGCGTCTCATTCCGCCGGCAGGTCGAGCTGGCTCGCCGGAGCGGCCCTCTCGCTCGTTCCGGCGAGCCCGTGGACCGAGACCCCCAATAACCGCACCGGTCGGGAATCGGCGTCCGTCTTCGCGAGCAGGGCGAGGGCGCGCCGGGCGACCTCGTCGGCGGCCTGGGTCGCCGGCGCGCAGGTGTGGCTGCGCGTGATCGTGCGAAAGTCGGCGTAGCGCAGTTTCAGCACGACGGTCCGCGCGAAGAGCTCCTTGCGCTCGAGGATCGACGCCGTGCGGCGCGCGAGGCGGTCCACCTCGGCGCGGATGGGCTCCATCGCGGCGAGGTCGGTCGCATAGGTTTCCTCGCAGCCGATCGACTTGCGCTCCTGGTTCGGGTTGACCGCGCGCTCGTCCTCGCCGAACGAGAGCCGGCGCAGAGACTCGGCCCAGCTGCCGACCGCCTTGCGGAGCAGCTCGACGGGCGCCTCGCGCACGTCCACGAGGCGGGCGATCCCGGCTGCGCGCAGCTTTCCCGCCGTGACGGGCCCGACGCCCCACAGGGCGTCCACGGGCAGCGCCTGAAGGAAGCGCTCGACGCGCTCGGGGGCGATGACGGTCAGGCCGTCCGGCTTCTTCCAGCCGGAGGCGATCTTGGCCAGAAACTTGTTCGGCGCGACGCCGGCCGACGCGGTGAGCGACGTCTCCGCGCGGATGCGGGCCTTGAGGCGCCGCGCGACTTCGACGCCGAGCGGCGCGTTCCAGGCGTTTTCCGTCACGTCGAGGTACGCCTCGTCGAGCGACAGGGGCTCGACCAGCGGCGTCACTTCGCGAAAGATCGCGAAGACCTGCTGGGAGACGGCCGCGTACTTCTTGAAGTCCGGCCGCAGGATCACGAGGTCCGGGCACAGGCGCACGGCGCGCGCCATCGGGATGGCGGAGCGCACGCCAAAGGTGCGCGCCTCGTAGCTCGCGGCCGCGACGACGCCGCGGCTCTCGGGACGGCCGCCGACGGCGACCGGCTTTCCCTTGAGCGAGGGGTCGTCGCGCTGCTCGACGGACGCATAGAACGCGTCCATGTCGACGTGAAGGATCTTGCGGACCGCCGGGTCGGGCACGACCCGTCTAGGTTACAGCGCCCTCGTAGTAGTCGAGCCCCGAATGGTCGAGCACCTCCTCGCCCACCAGGATGCGGAGCGTGTTCGCGAGCTTCAGGTGCTGGACGAACAGGTCGTGCTCGGGCTTCAGGTCCGGCCGCGACATCGGCGACTTGAAGTAGAAGGACAGCCACTCCTGGATGCCCGACAGGCCCGCGCGGCCGCGCGAGGTCGAGGAAGAGCAGCAGGTCGAGGACGACCGGCGCCGCGAGGATCGAGTCGCGGCACAGGAAGTCGATCTTGATCTGCATCGGCTGGCCGAGCCAGCCGACGATGTCGATGTTGTCCCAGCCCTCCTTCGCGTCGCCGCGCGGCGGGTAGTACTCGATGCGCACCTTGTGGAAGTAGTCGCCGTAGAGCTCGGGGTAGAGCTCGGGCTGCAGGATCGCGTCGAGCACGGACGCCTTGCTGACTTCCTTCGACCGGAACGAGCCCGGATCGTCGAGCACCTCGCCGTCGCGGTTGCCGAGGATGTTCGTCGAGAACCAGCCCTGCAGGCCCAGCATCCGCGCCTTCAGGCCCGGCGCGATGATCGTCTTCATGAGCGTCTGGCCGGTCTTGAAGTCCTTGCCGGCGATCGGGCACGCCCTTCGGCGCGCGCCATCTCCATGAGCGCCGGGATGTCGACGGACAGGTTCGGCGCGCCGTTGGCGTAGGGCATGCCGCTCGCGATCGCCGCGTACGCGTAGATCATCGAGGGCGGAATGTCCGGCGAGTTCTCCTTCAGGCCCTTCTCGAACGCGGCGAGCGTCTCGTGCACCGGCTTCTGCTGCGTGTAGACCTCGGTCGAGCCGCACCACACCATGACCGCGCGCGCGGCGCCGGACGCCTTGCGGAATCCGGCGATGTCCTCGATGAGCTGCTCGGCCAGGTGCATCTTCGTCGTGCCCTTCTTCACGTTGGGCCCGTCGAGGTTCTTGACCCACGAGCGCTCGAAGACGGCCGACATCGGCTTGACCGTCTCGAGCTCGGCGCGGACCGGCGCGAGCATCTCCTTCGAGAGGACGCCGGCCTTCACGGCCGCCTCGTACGCGTTGTCGGTGAAGATGTCCCAGCCGCCGAAGACGAGGTTGCCGAGCTCCGCCAGCGGCACGAGCTCCTTGATCGGCACGAAGCGCGGCTGACTGCGCTTGCCGAGGCGCAGCTTCTGGAGCTGCGTCACCGAGCCGATGGGCTGCGCGAGCCCCTTGTGGATCAGGTGGACGCCCGCGATGAGCGTCGTCGAGACGGCGCCGAGGCCCGGCAGCAGGACGGCCAGCGGGCCGTCGGCCGGGGCGATCTTCTTGGCGAGCTCCGGGTAGAACGAGGTGCGGTCACTCATGAAGCACTCCTTGCGATGCGGCGGTCGTTCCACGCGACGGCCACGAGCGCGAGGAAGAAAGCCGGTACGGCGATGGCCGACGAAACCACGAACCAGTCGGCCCAGCCGAAGGCGGACATTATCAGAACGAGGTAGATGAAGTCCCGGCGGGACAGGGCGTCCGCCACGCGCGAAAGGGCCGTTTCCTGGTGCACGGCGACGGACGTGAAGAGCGGCCCGTCCTTGCGGCCCGTCATCGTCCGCCAGTAGACGAACGAGGCCGACGCCGCCGTCGCGAGCACGGCCGTGGCGCCGCACACGAGGGGCCACTGCCGCTCCGGTCGAGCGGGCGAGGCCCACGCCCATCATCGCGAAGACCGCCATGTGCACGACGTTGTCGCCCCAGAAATCGAGCGTGCCGCCCCAGCGCGACTCCAGGAACTTCAGGCGGGCGAGCTCGCCGTCGCATCCGTCGAGGATCGAGTGGAGCAGGAAGAGCACGCCGCCGATCACCTGGACGGCCGGGCGCGGCGACAGGAAGAACGGCGCGCCGATCAGGCCGATCGCCACGCGACACGAGGGTCATCTGGTTCGGCGTCACGCGCGTGCCGGCGAGGCGGCGGCTGACGGCGAGCGAGATCCTGCGGTCGAAGTGCCGCGACATGAAGCCTTCCGTGTCCTTGACGAGGCCCTTCAGCAGGAAGGACTCGGCGCGCGGGAGGTCCGCCGCGGAAGCGACCGCGACGCCGACCGAGGCGCCGGCGGTGTCGTTCGCGGCGAGCTCCTTCAAATCCTTCACGTGCACGGCGACGTTCCACGGCAGCCGCGCCGCGCCCGGAGGGGCGGTCGGAGCGAGCTCCGCGCCGGTGCCCTCGAGCGCGCGCTCGGCGGCCGGCGAGGCGTCGGCGACGACGACCCGGCCAAAGCCCGCGCGCCGCGCCGCGAGCGCGGTCCGCCGGATCATCGGGAGGCCGAGGACGACGCGTTTCGGGCGGGATGCCGGGTGTGTCGGGGGCGACCAGCGCCAGGACGGGCGCGCCGCTCATCGCCGCGCGCCGGGGCCGACGGCGCGCTCGGCCGACAGCGGCTCGCCGCCGCGGCGGTCGGACTCCCGGGCCAGCGCGAGGACGTTGGCGCAGAGCGCGGCCTCGGCGAGGTTGTGGCCGCGCGCGCGCGGGCTCTGGATCTCGCCGAGAAACTCCGTGATCACGCCGCCGAACCAGTCGGGGTGGTGCGAGCCCTCCGTCAGGGCCGGGAAGGTCCACGTCTCGACCGTCTTCGAGCCGTCCACGTCGTAGAGCGTCAGCCGGCCGCCGTCGAGCTTGAGCTTGCCCCGGCTGCCCGTGAGCTCGACGCGGTTGGCGCGCTCCTCGGCGGCCCACGTCAGGAAGATCTCGGCGGAGGCCGTGGGGTGGAAGAGCATCAGGTCCACCGTGTCCTCGATCGGCCACTGGTGGTGCTTGCGCGTGGAGAGGCGCGCCGCGACCGCGCGCGGCGTCGTGGGCATCCAGCCCTGCACGACGTAGAGCGCGTGCCAGCCGTGGTCGACGAGGACCCCGCCTCCCGACTGGGCCGGATCGACGCGCCAGTTGCCGGCGTCGCCGGCCGCGGCGGCGGGCTTGTCGCGCAGCGTCTCCCAGCGGCAATGGCGGACCTCGCCGAGCACGCCCGAACGGACGAGCTCGCCGATGCGCTGGATCACCGGAGCGTGCTTCCAGTTGTGCACCGTGAAGAGCGTCCGCTCCTTCTCGGCGGCGAGCGCGGGCAACCCGCGCAGCTCGTCGGGAGTCGTCACGAGCGGCTTCTCGCAGAGGACGTGGACGGAGTTCTCGAGGGCGGTGCGCGCGAGCGCCCCGTGCGTCGAGGGCGGCGTGCAGATGTCGACGAAGTCGAGGCGTTCGGTCGCGAGCAGCTCCTCGGCCGTCTCGTACCAGCGGGCGTTCGGAAACTCCGCGGCGAAGGCCTCGAGCCGGTCCGGCCGGTTGTCGGCGGCCGCGACGATGTCCACGTCGCCGCGCTCCCGCCACGCGGGGGCGTGGCCGTTGACCGCCACGTGGCCGGCCCCGATGATCGCGCCCTTCAGCACCGTCGCCTCCGCTGCGCTTCGAGGCCTGCGCCTTCGGCGCACCGGCGACGGCTCGCCTGAAGGCTCGACCGTTCGCCTGGCCTCTTCGCTGCGCTGCGGCTCCCGCGGCGCGAAACCTCCTCCCTCGCTCCGCTCGGGAGACTATTCGCGCCGCGAGCGTCGGACGAGAGTCATGCGAGCTTCCATTCCTTTGCCGTAGCCCCGATCGCTTCGTCGAGGATATCGAGGCCCTCGAGGGCGAGGTCCTCGGGGTGTTCAGGGGCGGGTTCAGGCGGATGATGGGAGTGTAGGACATCGCGAGAAGGCCGCGGCGCAGGCACTCCTGGAAGAGGGCCTTCGTGAAGTCCTTCGAGACGAGCTCCTTCGACTTCCGGTCCTTGACGAGCTCGAGCCCGAGCAGGAGCCCCTTGCCGCGCACGTCGCCGATGATGCGGTGCTTCTCCTGCATGGCCTGGAGGCGCGCGAGCATCTTCGCGCCGACGCGGGCGGAGTTCTCGACGAGGTTCTCCCGCGACGATGATCTCGAGCGCCGCCAGGCCCGCGGCGGAGGCGAGCGGGTTGCCGCCGTACGAGGAGGAGCTGCCGGAGGGGTTGGCGAAGGGCTTCGCCTTCGTCAGCTCGTCGGTCGAGACCACGGCCGCGAGCGGGAAGCCGCCGCCGATGCCCTTGCCGCAGGTCATCACGTCGGGCACGACGCCGTCGTGGTCCACGCCCCAGAATCGGCCCGGTGCGGCCGAAGCCCGTGATCATCTCGTCGGCGATGAAGAGGGCGCCGTGGTCCTTCGCGATCGCGCGCACCGCGGGCAGGAACCCCGGCGGCGGGATCACGTTGCCGGCGGTGCCCTGCATCGGCTCGACGATGATGGCGGCGACGTCCCCGGCGGACTGGTTCTTGATGACGTCGCGCGTCTTCTCGGCGCAGGCGATGCCGCAGCCCGGGAATTCGAGGTTCAGCGGGCAGCGGTAGCAGTACGCGTAGGGCGCGGAGTACGTGCCCGGCACGAAGGGCCCGAGGCCCTCCTTGAAGTCGCCCCACAGAGCGGCAGCACGCCGCCCGTCTTGCCGTGGAACGCGCCCGAGTAGCCCACGAACTCGTGCTTCTTCGTGACGGACTTGGCCAGGCGAAACGCCGCCTCCACGGCCTCCGCGCCGCCGGAGAAGAGCTGGATGCGCGAGAGGCCCTCCGGCGTGACGCCCGCGAGCAGGTCGAGGAACTTGGCCCGCACCTCCGTCGTGAAGCTGCCGAACGTGAGCCTGCCGGCCTGCTCCTGGAGCGCCTTCACGTAGTGCGGGTGGCAGTGGCCGACGCTGCCGACGGCGATGCCGGCGATGAAGTCGATGTACGCGTTGCCGTCCTCGTCGAAGATCCGGCTGCCCTCGCCCCGCGCCATCGCGAGGCCCGAGTAGAGCGCGAAGGACTGGAGGCCGGGCGCCATGTGGCCGGCCTCGAGCGCGGTGATGCTCTTCGAGCGCGGCCCGACTTCCAGGCGCTTGCCGGGCTGTCTCGGTCATCGCGCGACTCCCACGCGCGTGAACCGCGCGGCGAGCAGCGCGGCGATGTGCGCGGCGGCCACCGGGCGGAAGAGGGCGAAGCTCGGCCACGCGTTCAGGTCGATGACGGAGATGGCGCCGTCCTCCGAGGCGATCGCGTCGCCGCCGTAGACGGCCAGGCCGAGCGCCGCGGCGGCCCGCGTCGTCGCGTCGGCCAGCACCTCCGGGTCGAACGGGTAATTCGAGAGCCGCTGGTCGCGGTGGTAGAACCACTGGAACCAGGAGGGCCGGCCCTCGTTCTCGCCGACTCCGGCCACGCCGTAGAACTTGATCAGGTCGCCCGGCACGTGGTCCTGCACGACGGCCCGGGCGATGCCGCGCGCCGCAAAACGGGCGAGGCTCGCGTCCAGCGCCGCCGCGTCGCCGTTGAAGCAGACGTCGCCGGCCTCGGTCGCGTGCACGTCGCCGCGCTTCAACCAGCAGGGGCCCGGAAACGCCGCCCGGCCCGTGGCCGTCGCGACGGAAACGCTCGTGGGGTGCGCCACGCCGTGCTTCTGGAACAGGGCGATCGTGTGCTCGCGGTCGGTGTTGCGGATGGCCGCCGGCGCGTTGACGATCCGGGCGCCGCGCCGCTCCCAGGCGGCCAGCTTCTCGACGACCGGGGCCCGCTCGCACATGACGAAGAGATTCGGCGGCACGGCGTCGAAGTCCCCGGTCTCGGGAAGCTCGTCGGGCGACTTGAGCTCGACCGAGAGGCCCAGCCGCTCGAGCTCGCGCGCGGCCGCGCGCAGGATCTCCGCGTCGTCCGTCTCGCGTCCGGGCGAGTGGGCGATCTCGCGGTAGATGCCCCAGCACAGCGGGCTCGCGCTGCTCATGACCGGGCCATCTCCTCGGCGACGGCGAGGTCCTCGGCGCGGTCCACGTCCACGACCTTCGGGATGTCCACGGCCTCGATCGGCTCGTCCGACTTCGCGAGCCACGCGAGGAACTCGCGCAGGCGGCCGAGCGTGTGCGGGATGCCGAGCCGGCGGACCTTCTCGGGGAAGACGTAGATGCCGGCGGTGACCGCGTCGCCCGAAGCGCCGCCGACGACGGTGACGCGCCCGCCGCGGGCCGTCGTCACCCAGAGCGGCTTCTCGTCGTGGACGTAGCCCGTCACGGCGAGCACGGTCGAGTGGACGGGAAGCTCCTCGGCGCGGCGGACGAAGCGGACGAACTCCTTCGCGGGGCACCAGGCGTCCACGGTCGAGACGAGCAGGCGGCCCGGCGGCGCCACCTCGAGGATCTCGCGGAAGCTCTCGAGCGAGGAGCGCGTCGTCTTGACGACGATCTTCGAGACGAGCTTGCCGAAGCGCTCGCGCACGAACGCCTCGCAGTGCCGCTCGGACTCGTTGAAGATGACGGCGGCCGAGGCGATGCCCGCCGCCTCGAAGTTGCCGAGCACGTGCGCGATCAGCGGCACGCCGCCGACCTCGATCATGGGCTTGGCGACGCCGAGCTCCTTCAGGCGCGAGCCCTCGCCCGCGGCGATGACGGCGCCCGCGGTGATGGCGCTCATCGCGTGGCCTCGATCCCGGGCACGGCGCCCGGCGCCATGCGGCCCGACGCCGAGCACGTGCCGCCGCAGCAGCACGACGAAGCCGGGCACGAGCCAGAGCAGCTCGCGGCCGCGCCGCACGAGCGCGTAGGCGGTTCCCTGCGCCGCGGTCATCCCGACGAGCGCGTAGACCCCGATCCGCACGCCCTCGGCGCTGCCGACGCGGCCCGGGATGAAGAGCAGGATGTTGTTCAGGACCATCGCGAGCGACTCGATCGCGATCGCCGTGGCCCAGCCGTGCGTCGGCGACAGCAGGCGCAGGACGAGGTACGTCTCGACGAGGCCGCCGCACCAGCCGACGAAGCACCAGGCGACCGCCCAGCCGAAGTGGCCGGTCTTCTCGCGGTAGAACTCCCCGATCGTCGCGTCCAGGCGCGCGGCGGATTCCGAGAGGCGCGCGGCGTGCTTCGCAAAGGGCCGGAAGCGTCCGAACCAGGTCAGCCCGCCGCGAAACACGCCGCGGCGCAGTCCCCACGTCATCCCGGCGACCATCGCGCCGAGCGTGACAGGCTCGCCAGCGCGGCGACGCGCGCCACGGTCGGCAGCGGAAACCAGGCGAGCGCGAAGCCCACTCCCGCCGTCAGGAAGAGCCACTGCGCGAGCACGTCGGCGTGGCGGTGCACGGTCACCGTGGCGAGCGCGCGCGAGAAGCCCATCCGGTCTTTCAGCAGCTGCGCCTTGACGGGCTCGCCGCCGACGCTCGTGAAGTAGTTGATCGAGTCGCCGCCGAGGTAGGCCGCGAAGAGCTCTCCGAACCCGACCGGGCGCGGCGCGGGCCCGGTCAACACCCACCATCCGAGCGCGAACGCGAGCTGGGCGAAGGCGTACAGGGCGACGAGGGCGGCGAACCACGGACCGATGAGCGCCAGGTTGGCCGCGACCGACTTCCATCCGACCGTCGCGAGGATCGCGGCGAGCACCCCGAGCCCGACGACGAAGAGCGCGATCCGCAGTCCCCGCCGGCGCCCGCCCCGCGGGGTTCCGCGCGGCGGGGGCGGCTCATGGGTTGCGGGAACGGTCGCGGCGTGCGCGCCCGGGCGACTCATGTGGAGCTCCGAAGAAGGTGTTTACGAAACCCGGACGGGCAGGAGCGCCTTGAGCTCCTGGGGCAACGGGAAGGAGACGTCCTCCTTGACCGTTTCGAATTCCTCCACGACCTGGACGCCGAAGCGCTCCCGGGAGAGGGCCACGACCTCCTGGACGAGGATCTCGGGGGCCGAGGCGCTGGCCGTCAGGCCCAGCACCTTCACGCCCTCGAGCCACTCGGGCTGAATGTCCTTCGCGCGCTCGATCAGGTGCGACGCGACGCCGTTGGCGCGCGCGACCTCGCACATCCGGAGCGAGTTGGAGCTGTTGGGCGCGCCGAGAACGAGCAGCATGTCCACGTGGGGCGCCATCGCCTTGACCGCGTCCTGGCGGTTCTGCGTGGCGTAGCAGATGTCCTGCTTGGAGGGCGCCTTCAGGTTCGGGAAACGGCGCTTCAGGACCGCGAGGATGTCGCGCGTGTCGTCGATCGAGAGCGTCGTCTGGGTCAGGTACGCGACCCGGTCCGGATCCGGGACCGTGACCTTCTCGGCGTCTTCCTTCGTCTCCACGAGGCGGATGGCGTCGGGCGCCTCGCCGAGCGTGCCGACCGTCTCGTCGTGGTCGTGGTGGCCGACGAGGATGATCGTGTAGCCCTGGCGGGCGTAGTGGATCGCCTCGAGGTGCACCTTGGTCACGAGCGGGCAGGTCGCGTCGATCGTGCGCAGCTTCTTCGCGGTGGCCATCGCGCGCACGGCCGGCGCGATGCCGTGGGCCGAGTAGATGAGCGCGGCGTCGTCGGGAACCTCGTCCACCTCTTCGACGAAGCGGGCGCCCTTGTCGCGCAGCTCGTCGACGACGTAGCGGTTGTGGATGATCTCCTTGCGGACGTAGACCGGGCCGTCGGCCACTTCGAGGGCCTTCTCGACGACGTCGATCGCGCGGACGACGCCGGCGCAGAAGCCGCGCAGCCCGGCGACGAGGAGCTTCTCGACGCGGACCCCGGAAAAGTCGCGCTCGCTCACCAGGTCACCGTCTCGGCGAACTTCTTTTCCTTGAGCGACCCGTCCGAGGCCGGGCCCTTGCCCGCCGCGTGGCCGAGGTCGGGGAAGGTCGCGAGGACCTTGGCGACGACGCCTTCGACGTCGAGCTTCAGGTTGTGGCGCTGCTGGAGCTGCGGGCTGTGGTCGATGAACTGGTCGGCGATGGCGTGGACCTTCAGGCCCTCGGTCGGCAGCCCGGCGTCGTGGAACGCCTCGAGCACGCCGGCGCCGAACCCGCCGATCTCGAGGTGCTCCTCGAGCGTCAGGATCCGCGGCGTCGCGGTCACGATGCGCGTCAGCAGCTCCATGTCGAGCGGCTTGGCGAAGCGCGCGTTGGCGACGGCGCAGGAGATGCCGCGCTTCTCGAGCTCCTCGGCCGCCTGGAGGCCGACCGAGACCATCGAGCCGTAGGCGAAGAGCGTGAGGTCGCGGCCCTCGCGGACCATCTCGCCGCGGCCGATCGGCACCGTCTTCAGCTGCGGATCGAGCTCGATGCCGAGCGCCAGGCCGCGCGGGTACCGCACCGTGTAGGGGCGGCCCGAGTTGATCGCGGTCGCGAGCATGTGCTGCAGCTCGTTCTCGTCCTTGGGCGCGCAGACCGTCATGTTCGGGATCACGCGCGTGTAGGAGATGTCGAAGACGCCCTGGTGCGTCTTGCCGTCGTCGCCGACGAGGCCGGCGCGGTCGACGCAGATGGTGACGCCGAAGTTCTGCAGCGCCACGTCGTGGATGAGCTGGTCGAAGGCGCGCTGCAGGAAGGTCGAGTAGATCGACACGACCGGCTTCCATCCGGCCTTGGCCATGCCGCCCGCCATGATGACCGCGTGCTCCTCGGCGATGCCCACGTCGTAGACGCGGTCCGGGAACACCTTCTTGACCTCGATCAGGCCGGTGCCCTCGAGCATCGCGGCGGAGATCGCCACGATCTTCGGGTCCTTCTGCATCATCGCGATCAGGGTCTTCGCGAAGACCTGCGAGTAGGTCAGCCGCACCCCGGCCCCGCCGGCGCCCGTGGGCGTGCCCGGCTGGTGGAACTTCGAGGGGTTCTGCTCGGCCTGCTGGAAGCCGCGGCCCTTGTGCGTCAGGGCGTGGATGACGACCGGGGTGCCGTCCTTGGAGACGTCGCGGGCGCGCGCGAGCGCCTCCTCGAGCTCCCGGTAGTCGTGGCCGTTGACGGGGCCGACGTAGTGGAAGCCGAGCTCGTCCCAGATCAGGTTCGGGAAGAACAGGCCCTCGACCGAGCTCTTGACCTTGCGCGCGAGCTCCCAGGCCTTGTCGCCCTTGGGCAGGCGCTTGAAGAAGCTGTGGCCGGCCTCGATGAACTTCTGGTACGTCGGATGGAGCTCGAAGCGGTTGCGCCAGTGCGCGAGCCAGCCCACGTTCTCCGAGATCGACCAGCCGTTGTCGTTCAGGATCACGATCAGGCGCTTGGGCTTGACGTGGACGATGTTGTTCAGGGCCTCGTAGCTCGGGCCCGAGGTCATCGAGCCGTCGCCCACGATGACGACGGTGTAGGGGTCGTTGGGCTCGTTCTGGCTCGCGATCGACATGCCGAGGCCGTAGGACAGCCCGGTCCCGGCATGGCCGGCGGCCAGGGTGTCGTGGGCGCTCTCGGAGGGCTCGGCGAAACCGGACAGGCCGCCCGGGGTGCGGATCGACGGGAAGGCGTCCCGCCGGCCGGTCACGAGCTTGTGGGTGTAGCACTGGTTGGACGTGTCCCAGACCAGGTGGTCCTTCGGGCTGTCGAAGGCGCGGTGTAAAGCCAGGGTCAACTCGACCACGCCGAGGTTGGAGGCGAGGTGGCCCCCCGTCTTCGTGATCGTCTCGATGATGATGTCGCGGCAGTCCTGCGCCACCTCGGCTAACTGCTCGTGTGTGAGGGTCTTGAGGTCCTGCGGACCTTCGATTCGACTCAGGATGGGCATGCTTTTCCTAACTCCAGTTCGCGAGGAACGCGCATGATACTCTACAACCTTATATGTCAAACGCCCTCAAACTCGGGTCTGAGGAGCACAAAAAGCTGCTCTGCCGGACCTTTATCGACACCCACGATCCCTTCAAGCCGACCGAAATCCAGTGGCCGGACCTCGACGCGGAGACCCTCCAGCGCCTCAAGGACATGCCGGTCTGGAACGAGGCCACCCGGACCGAGGCTGCCACGGCCGTCAAGGTCCAGTCCCTCGGCGACACCGAGAAAGACCCCCTCCTGGCCGAGGCGATCAGCCTCCAGGGCTACGAGGAGGGCCGCCACGCCGAGGTCCTGATGCTGCTGACGAAGCACTACGGGATCCCGGTCACCCCGTTTCCGCCCCCGGAGGTCCCCAAGGACCCCACCCTCGCGTTCCTGCGGACGGGCTACGGCGAGTGCCTCGACTCGTTCTTCGCGTTCGGCCTGTTCCGCCTCGGGGAGCGCGCGCAGCTCTTCCCGAAGGCCCTGATCGACGTCTTCGAGCAGATCATGCAGGAAGAGGCGCGGCACATCCTCTTCATCGTCAACTGGGCCGCGTACCTGCGCGCCCGGCGGCCGCTGGTCCTGCGCCCCGGCTTCGACCTCTGGCGCGGCTGGAACATCGTGGCGCAGGCCTTCGACCGGTTGAAGGGCGCGCTCGCGATGGCCGGCGGCGACGGGAAGAAGAAGAGCGACAAGGATGACAAGAAGGACCCGGTAACCGGGCGCGACGCGAACCAGGTCGGCTTCACGATGAAGTCGCACTCGATGTTCGGCGACTTCTCGCTGCGCGCGTTTCTGGAGACCTGCCTCGACGAGAACTCGAAGCGCCTCGCCCGGTACGACGCGCGGCTGCTGCGCCCGATGCTGGTGCCCTCGGTCGTGAAGACGGTCGTGAAGGTGCTGCCGCGCAAGAAGGCGTCGAGCAAGCCCGCCCCGGAAGAGAAGGCGGCGTAGGGATCCTTCTTCGGCCCGTGCGATGACCGCGGCTCTGGGGCCCTGGGGAGGGGAGTCTGCGAAACCTCTCAAGCGGTTGGCGCGGGCGCTCATCCCGGCTTCGATGCTTCCGGCCGTCCGGCGCTTCGTGACGGAACTGCCTCATCGCGCTGCGGACTGCATACCCGATCTGGGCGATGCCCTGGGACTCTCCGCCCGGCCGCTGCCTCGGGCGAAGCTTCGCGCTCGCGTCGGGCTGACGACTTCCCGCGCGGAGTATCTGTCCGTCGGGGGCCTCGTTGCCGGGGACATCGATGCCGCCATCGTGAAGGCCAACGGGCTCGCCGCCGGCCAGAGCTGGCTCGATTTCGGTTGCGGGGCCGGGCGGATTGCGAGGCATTTCGATCAGAGGGATCGTCCGAGCCTCCTGGCGGGTGTCGATGTGGACGTCGATGCGGTCTCCTGGTGCGCCAGGTTCCTGCAGGGAAACTTCAAGCCCGTGAATGCGAGGCCTCCTGCACCGTTTGCCGATGGGAGTTTCGACGTCGCGTATTCGGTGTCGGTGTTCAGCCATCTCGATGAGGAGCCTCAGCTCGCGTGGCTGGCGGAGATTCACCGGCTGCTTCGGACGCGAGGTCTACTGGTCGCGTCCACGCACTCCCCGTCGTTGACGTGGACCCGCCCGGATCTCACTGCCGAGCAGTCACGAAGGCTCGATGAGACCGGGTTCCTGTTTGCGCCGGGGCAGGGGCGGTTCAACGATGATTCCGCGTTTCATTCGGAAGCCTATCTGCGGAGCGCATGGACCCGGCACTTCGACCTCGTCGCGTTTTCTGCGGGAGGCCTGGCGGGTTATCAGGATCTTTCGACCTGGCGAAAGCGGGAGTCAGAGTCGACTCCCGGTATCCGGGCAGCGGACCGAGACGCTCGATAGTCGGTCAGCCTTCGTCCGCGCGGACCGAAATGTCCGCGCCGTGCGGATCTCAGTCGGGGAAGCCCGCGAGCCGTCCCGCCGGGCTCGAGTGCGGATCGCGAGGCGCACCGGTTTTGCCTTGGAAGGCCCGCGGGAGCATCTCGGACTGGCCGCCTGACGACCCCGCCCTTTCCCGATTGTTCAGCCTTGGGTCGTCTTGTCCGGCTTGCGGCCCGTGCGCCCGTCGCTTTTCCGGCCCCGTCGTGATGGAATTGTGCGAGGCGACCTCAAGCGATGAACCCCCCCCGGCCTGCCCTCCTTGTGGGCCGCGGCGTCATCCACCGGGATGCGGCGCGAGCACTGGCCCCGGTGTGGGCTCTTCGCGTCTATGGGACGCACTCCTTCTCGACACCCCTCCAGCCAGCAGGTGAGTCCCACTGGTGGAGTTACATGGCGTTCGCGACGGCCGTCGCGCTGGAGACCGCCCTCATCGTCGCCCTGCTCGTGGAGCGGCGGCAGAGGCGCCGCGCTGAAGACGAGCTCCGCGAACGCCGCAGGGACCTCGCTGAGGCCGCGAGACTGGCGACGCTGGGCGAGCTGGTGGCATCGATCTCTCACGAAGTCAGCCAGCCGCTGGGTGCCGTTCTCGCCAACGTGGAGGTGGCCGAGATGCTTCTCGCGTCGTCGAACGGCCATCTCGACGAACCCCGACAAATCCTTCTCGACATCCACCGTGACGCCCTGCGGGCGAGCGAAGTGATCCAGCGCGTGCGACGTCTCTCGAGCAAGCACCGGATGGAAATGAAGCCGCTCGATCTCAACGACGTCGTCGGGTCGGTGGTCCGGCTCCTCGCGCACCAGGCCCGGCGGTACGGCGTCACCATGGAGGAGGATCTCGGCCGCGGTATCCCCCCGGCTCTCGGGGACGAGGTGGCGCTCCAGCAGGTGATCATCAACCTGGCATTGAACGGGATGGAGGCGATGTCGGACCTGCCGGCGAATCGGCGAAGACTCGTCATCCGCACGCGTGTTTCCCCGGACGGGGTCTCCGTTCGCGTCTCGGATGCGGGTCCGGGCATCGCGGCCGCCGACCGCGACAATCTCTTCCGGTCGTTCTTCACGACCAAGGCGCAGGGAGTCGGTCTCGGTCTCTCGATCTGCCGCTCGATCGTGGAGACCCATGGCGGAACGATCGAGGCGGCCCACGAGCCGGCCGTGGGCGCGGCCTTCGAATTCATCCTTCCCGTGTGTGCGCCGGGAGGCGCGCGCTCGGCGATTTCCACCGAACCGACCGCATGAGCGCCGACCGCGCGGTCGTCCACGTCGTCGACGACGACGGCGCTTTCCGGACGGCCGTGTCGCGCCTGCTGAAGGCCGCCGGCTACGAGACGAAGGGCTACGGATCGGCCGCCGATTTCCTCCTCGACCCGCCGGTCGGGGGGCCGGGATGCATCCTGCTCGACCTCCGGATGCCGGGGCCGAGCGGCCTCGAGCTGCAGAGAGCGATCGCGAAGACGGGCCACGGCTTGCCTGTCATCTTCCTGACGGGGCGCGGGGACATCCGGCAGAGCGTGCTCGCAATGCGTCAGGGCGCGGTCGACTTTCTGACCAAACCGGTGCAGCGCGGGGACCTGCTCGCGGCGGTGGAGGAAGCGCTGGAGCGGCAGTGCGCCGAAGAAGCCGACGACGGGCGTCGGCGCGAGGTGGCCCGCTGCTTCGAAGCCCTGACCGTTCGAGAGGGGGAAGTCTTCGAGCTGGTCGTCGTGGGCCGGCTCAACAAACAGATCGGCGTGGCGCTGGGCGTTTCCGAGCGCACCGTAAAGGCGCACAGGGCGCAAATCATGGCAAAGATGCATCTGAATTCCGTCGCGGAGCTGGTCCATGCCGCCGGCCTGCTGCGCCGGCGCTCCACCTCGCCCCGTCCGCGCACAGGGCCGGAGTCCGAAAACCCCGCCGACTGATCCTGGTCCCCGGCATTGCACCAAAGGTCAATACCGGCCCTCCCGAAGGGTCACCTTTCTCTCGTCGTCCTCCGGAGGGATGCTTCAGATCCCCAATGGCCGGGCCACGGGAAACGGTTGCGATCGTGGAGGATGACACGGGCATGCGCGAAGCCCTGGAACGGGTATTGAATGCGGCCGGGTTGGAGGCGCGGACGTATGGCTCGGCCGAGGCATTTCTCGAGAGCCAGGCCGCAGACGAGATCGGTTGCCTGGTCCTCGACATCCACCTGCCCGGCGCATCCGGAATCGACTTGCAGCGCCGCCTGCGCGAAGGCGGCCGGGCGCGCCCGGTCATCTTCATCACGGCGCACGATCTGCCGCACTGGCGGCGCGAGGCTGCCGAGCTCGGCGCCGTCGCGTTCCTGACGAAACCCTTCGAAGGCCGATTACTGCTCGGTGCGGTGAGGAAAGCCCTCGAGGGCGAGCCCAACCGAAATCCGAACAGGGGTACTTCATGAGGTCTCCACAGGTGGAAGCCGCCGGTCATCGAGAAGATGAAGTAGAACGAGTGGTGCGCCGAATTCGCGAGGATGACGATCCGGCAACGTGCTGAGATCCTTTGCCTGGAGCAAACCATGACGAAAAGCCTCAGGGTCGCGCTCTTCCTTCTTCTCGCTTTCTGGGTCGCGGGCGTTTCCAAGGGTCAAACCCCGGCCGACGACGTGGACAAAGCTGGCAAGGAGGCGATGACCCCGGCCGAAGAGGCGGAAAGAGCCAACGCGATCGCCCGGGCCCTCGCCAACCCGGTCGCAAACCTCTGGTCGCTGGAGTTCCAGTTCAACAACTTCGAGCTGACCAACCATCGGTGGAACTACAACCTCAACTTCCAGCCGGTCTTGCCGGTGAGCCTGACGAGCTGCTGGAACCTCATCACGCGTCCGGTGATCCAGGTCTACGACAGCGAGCCTTACCAGACATCGACGGGCGCGGAGGCGCGCACGACGAATTTCGGCGACTGGACCCAGCTCGAGCTGTTCTCGCCGACCAACACGGGCCATTGGCTGCTCGGCGCCGGGCCGACGTTCGTCTTTCCGACCGGCGGCTCCGTCTACACGGGGCAAGGGAAATTCCAGGTGGGGCCCGCGGTCGTCCTCGCCTACATGACTTCGAAGTTCATCGCCGGGGTCTTCCCGCAGCAGTGGTGGTCCTATGCCGGCGACCCCAACCGCCCGAACACGAGCCAGATGAACCTCCAGCCCCTTCTCAGTTTCTTCTTCGACGGCGGCTGGAATGTGGGTTATTCGGGGAACATCTTCGCCGACTGGCGGGCACCGTCCGACAATCGCTGGACCGTGCCCATCGGTGTCGGGCGTCGGAAAAATCGTCAAGTTCGGCCGCATGCCCGTCAAGGTCGAGCTCGCGGGCCAGTACATGGTGACTCAGCCGGGCCCGGTCGGGCAGAAGTGGAACATCCAGATTGAGATCACGCCGGTGCTGCCGAAGCTGATCAAGGAAACGTTGTTCGACTGAGCATGGCAGCCCGCGAAGCGAAAGGAGAGAACATGAGACGCGTCACTCGCCGAAATGGGGCCGTGGGAACAGCGATTCTCGTGATCGCTGCGTTCGCGGCGGCCGGAGGCGCTGCGTTCGCGCAGAGCGCGAATACGGCCGGAGACCATGATTGGCACTTCGTCGCCGGGTTGTACGGATGGATGCCGGCCGTGTCGGGGACGGTGACCGTGCGCGATTTCCCGGAGGTCCCGATCGAGGTGCCCTTCAAGGACATCTTCGACAATCTGAAGTTCGTTCTGGACGGTCACTTCGAGGCCGGGAAGGACCGGTTCGGGTTCGGCGTCAACTTCCTGTACGTTCACGAGAGAACGCCGATCCAGGGAGAGATCCCGGAGCTGCTGGATGCCTCGGTGAACCTCCGCGAGCTCATCGCCGACGGATTTGGCTACTACCGGCTCGTCCAGGGCTCGGGCGAATGCCCGTGGAAGCTGGAGCTGATGGGAGGCGCCCGCTTCTGGAACGTCAACACCCGGGTCGAATCGGACCTGGGGCTGCAGGGCGACGGATTGACCAAGAACTGGGTCGACGGGATCGGCGGCCTGCGCGTCGAGATTCCACTCGGCCCGAGGTTCCTCGTGCTCGGCCATGGCGACGTCGGAGCCGGCGGCGCGAAGCTCGACTGGTCGGCCTCCGGCGACATCTTCTTCCGGCTGAGCAAGGTGGCGAACATCGGGGCGGGCTACAGGACGCTCAACGTGGACCTCGACAAGACCGGCGCGGTGATCGCCGATCGTCGACTCGTCGACATCTCCATGCACGGGCCCGAGGTCTGGCTCCTCTTTACGTGGTAGCCCTGAGAAAGTCGATGGGCGGGACGTGCGCAACCGATTCTGGGGCGGTGCTCGCCGACCTCGGCGCAGACGTCGAATGAACCGGGCGACGCCGTGGCTGCCGTAAAGAACGCGAGCGCACCGCCACCCGGAACGCCGGGTGCCGACGGCTCGCCTCAGGACCTCGGCGTCGTCGGCGCCTGCTCGATCGGCATCGGCGGCATCATCGGCGGAGGCATCTTCGCGACCCTCGGACTCGCGGGCGCGCAGTCACGCGGGGCAACCCCCCTGTCCTTCGTCGTCGGCGGTGTCGTGGCGCTGTTGACGGCGTACTCCTACGTGCGACTCTCGCTCACCTATCCGGGCAAGGGCGGCACGGTGACGTTTCTGAATCGCGCCTTCGGCGAAGGGCGCTTCGCCGGCGGGCTCAACATGCTGCTCGTCCTGAGCTACGTGATCATCATGGCGCTCTACGCCGCCGCCTTCGCGAATTACACCGGCGGCCTGCTGCCCGCCGCCGCGCGCAGCGTCGCTTTGCCCGTGCTCGCGCCCGCGATCATCGCGCTGCTCGCGATCGTCAACTTCGCCGGTCCGCAGCTCGTCAAGCGATCGGAAGGCTTCTTCAACGCCGGCAAGCTCACCATCCTCGTGGTCTTCGTCGTCGCGGGACTGATCAGTCCGACGCTCACGCTGGAGCGGCTCGGTCCCGCGAGCTGGGCCTCGCCGGTGCAGATCATCGGCAGCGGCATGCTGGTCTTCCTGAGCTACGAGGGCTTCGAGCTGATCGCCAACGCCTCGGACCGCATCCGCAACCCGGCGCGGACGCTGCCGATCGCGTACTACGGCAGCGTCCTCGCTGCCATCGTGCTGTATGTCCTGATCGCGATCGTGGCCATCGGACATCTGTCGTTCGAGGCGCTGGCGGCGGCGAGCAGCCGGTCGCTCGCCGCAGCGGCCGAGACCTTCCTCGGCCCATTCGGGGCCGCGCTGCTGGCGATCGGGGCGATCCTGGCGACCGCCTCGGCGATCAATGCGGACTTCGCCGGCGCCTCGAAGCTGCCGGTGATTCTCGCCGGGGACCGGGAGATGCCGAGCTTCTACGCGCGCGGAGTCTGGGGGCGGCACCCCGCGGGGCTCCTGCTGATCGCCGTACTGGCTCTCCTGATCGTCCGCTACGCCCCCCTGCACGCGATCTCTGCGGCGGCGAGCGCCGGCTTTCTGATGGTGTTCACCATGGTCAACGTCGCCAATGCGAGGCTCGCGCGCGAGACCGGAAGCCGAAGGTGGCTGAGTGTGCTGGCTGCCGCGGCCTGCTTCGCGGCACTCGGCGTGATGGTCGTTCAGATCGCGCTCGCAACCGGAACATCGGCACGTGCTGTGGCTCATCCTCGGCGTGGCCGGACTTCCGTTTGTCTACGAGTCCCTCTACCGGCTGATCGCGGCCCGCAAGAGGGCATAGCAGGGAGGGCGACCGATGCAGTCGAACCCCTTACATCCGTCTCCGGTCTGCGCCGCGTTTCACGCTGCTTCGCGTGACCGCCACCCCGAAGCCGCTTGGGGTCCCTCCGTCGATCACCACACACCAGTTCTCGCACCGAAACAGCCACGCAAAGGAGCGGATATGAAACCGAACCGAAACGTCCTCTCGTGTGCAATGTTGGCAGTGGCTCTCGTGGCGGCTGCGAGCTCCGCCGCAGCCCAGCAGACAACCGCGGCACCGTGTTCTCCCGACGCCACGGCAACGATTGACGGGAAGACCCTCCCCGCCCCGCCACCGAAGTTCGGCGGGACGATCAACATGAGCGCCCAGGAGTCCAAGCCCTGCTGGCCGCCACTCGTCGTGCCGCCCAAGGGCGCTCCCAACGTGCTTCTCATCATGACGGACGACGAGGGCTACGGCGTTTCGAGCACCTTCGGCGGTGTCATCCCGACACCGACGCTGGACCGGATTGCGAAGGCCGGGCTTCGATACACACAGTTTCACTCCACCTCGCTCTGCTCGCCCTCGCGGGCGGCGCTCGCCACCGGACGCAACCACCACCCCGTGGGGTTCGGTGTGATCGCCGAGATGTCCACGGGGTACCCGGGCTACGACGCCGTCATCGGGCCGGAGAACGCAACTGTCGGCGAAATCCTCAAGGAGCACGGCTACGCGACGTCCTGGTTCGGCAAGAATCACAATACGCCGAGCTTCCAGTACAGCCTGTCCGGACCGTACGACCAGTGGCCGAGCGGGATGGGCTTCGAATACTTTTACGGCTTCATGGGAGGCGAGACGGACCAGTGGACGCCGTTTCTCTTCCGCGATCACACACAAGTGTTTCCGTGGGTCGGACACCCCGGCTACAACCTCATTACCGACATGGCGGACGAGGCGATCAAATACATGGGGGATTTGAATAACGCCGCGCCGGACCAGCCGTTTCTTCTCTATTACGTTCCGGGGGGCGGTCACGCACCACACCAACCGACGCCCGAGTGGATCAAGAAGATCAGCGACATGCACCTTTTCGACAAGGGCTGGGAAAAGCTGCGCGAGCAGATCTTCGCCAATCAGAAGAAGCTCGGCGTGATTCCGGCCAATACCCAACTCACGCCCTGGCCCGTCGGACAACCCGAATTTGGAGGAGCCAAACTGGCGAAATGGGACACGCTTAGTCCCGACGAAAAGAAGCTCTTCATCCGTCAGGCGGACGTCTTTGCCGCCTACGCGGCCTACACCGATCATGAGATTGGCCGTGTCATCCAGGCGGTCGAGGACATGGGCAAACTCGACAACACAATCATCATCTACATCTGCGGCGACAACGGCTCCAGCGCCGAAGGCTCCATTCTCGGCACGCCCAGCGACATGGCCGCCATTCAGGGCGTCAACGTTCCCGTCGCGGATCAGTTGAAGTTCTATGACGTTTGGGGTTCCGACAGGACCACGCCGCACATGGCGGTCGCCTGGGCCTGGGCGTTCGATACGCCTTTCAAGTGGCTCAAGCAGGTGGCGTCGCACTTCGGCGGCACCCGGCAGGGCATGGCGATTTCGTGGCCCGGCCACATCAACGACCCGGGCGCCATCCGCACCCAGTTCCACCACCTGATCGACGTCGTGCCGACCATCCTCGAAGCCACGGGCATCCGGGCGCCCGAGACGGTGGACGGCATCGCGCAGAGGCCCATCGAAGGCGTGAGCATGGTTTACACCTTCGACAAAGCCAACGCGAGCGCCCCGTCCAGGCACACCACGCAGTATTTCGAAATGGTCGGCAACCGCGCCATCTACCACGACGGCTGGGTGGCCGCGACGACGCCCCCCGAACCGCCCTGGGCCCTTGGCCTGGGCAAGTTTCCCAACGTGGTCAACGGCTACAAGTGGGAGCTTTACAAGCTCGACGAGGACTATTCGGAGAACAACGATCTCGCCGCCAAGATGCCCGACAAGCTGCGCGAGATGCAGGAACTCTTCCTCGTGGAGGCGAAGAAATACAACGTGTTCCCGCTGGACAACAGTTTCGCCGCTCGCACGCTGGCGCCGCGACCGAGCCTGACGGCCGGCCGTACCGTCTTCACCTACTCGGGGGAATCGTCGGGCCTTCCCGCCAGCGACGCGCCCGACTTCACCGCCAAGTCCTACACCATCACGGCCGAAGTGGAAATCCCGCGTGAGGGTGCTGAAGGGATGATCAACACGCTCGGCGGCCGATTCGGGGGGCTTGGCCTCTACCTGCTCAAGGGCAAGCCGGTGTTCGTCTATAACTTTCTTGGCTTGGAGCGAACGCGTTGGGAAGGCAAGGAAGCGCTGACGCCCGGCAAGCACACGGTCGTGTTCGACTTCACCTACGACGGCCCCGGCCCCGCCAAGGGAGGCACCGGCGTTCTGTCGGTGGACGGCAAGGCCGTCGACAACAAGAAGATGGCGCACACCATCCCGTTCGTCATGACGATCGACGAGACCTTCGACGTGGGCGTGGACACCCGAACGCCGGTGGACGACAGCGACTATCAGGTGCCGTTCCGCTTCACGGGAAAGATTGCCAAACTGACCATCAAGCTCGGGAAGGAACAGTTGGTGGGAGAGGACCGCAAGACCAGGGCCGATGCCATCGCCCGGGCGAGCGACTAGGCGGGCCAGCAAGCTTCAACGGGTTTTCAGGGAAAGGAGCGGACATGAAACCGAACCAAAGCGTCCTCCCGTGCGCCCTGGTGGCGGCGGCCTTCATGGCTTTGGCGAGTTCCGCGTCGGCCCAGCAGACCACCGGCACGCCGTGTTCCGCCGACGCCACGACCACGGTCGACGGAAGGTATCTGCCGAACCCGCCGCCGGAGTTCGGCGGGACGATCAACCTGAACGCGCTCCAGTCCAAGCAATGCTGGCCGCCGCGCGTCGTGCCGCCGAAGAAGGCTCCCAACGTGCTCCTCATCATGACGGACGATCAGGGCTACGGCATCTCGAGCACCTTCGGCGGCGTCATCCCGACGCCGGTGCTGGACCGTATTGCGAAGGCGGGTCTGCGCTACACGCAGTTCCACTCCACATCGCTCTGTTCGCCCTCGCGCGCGGCCCTGCTCACCGGACGCAACCACCACGCCGTGGGGTTCGGCGTGATCGCGGAGCAGGCCACCGGCTTTCCCGGGTATGACGCCATCATCGGGCCGGACAACGCGGCCATCGGCGAAATCCTCAAACAGAATGGATACGCGACGTCCTGGTACGGCAAGAACCACAACACGCCGGGCTATCAATACAGCCTGGCGGGACCCTTCGACCAATGGCCGAGTGGAATGGGCTTCCAGTATTTCTATGGCTTCATGGGCGGGGAAACCGATCAATGGCGGCCGTGGCTCTTCCGCGATCACACCCAGATCTTTCCGTGGGTCGGCAACCCCGGCTACAACCTGATCACCGCCATGGCGGACGAAGCGATCGGTCACCTCAGGGGACTGAACGCCGCCGCCCCCGACCAGCCGTTCTTCATCTACTACGCCCCCGGCGGCTCGCACGCGCCGCATCAGCCGACCCCGGAGTGGATCAAGAAGATCAGCGACATGCATTTGTTCGACAAGGGCTGGAACGATCTGCGCGAACAGATTTTTGCCAATCAGAAGCGGCTCGGCGTGATTCCGCCGAACACGAAGCTGACGCCCTGGCCGGACGGGCAACCCGAATACGGCGGAGCCAAGCTCGCGAAGTGGGACACGTTGAGCGCCGAAGAAAAGAGGCTGTTCATCCGCCAGGCAGACGTCTTTGCGGCCTATGCCGCCTATACCGACAATGAAATCGGCCGCGTGATCCAGGAAATCGAGGCCGAGGGCAAGCTCGACAACACGCTGATCATCTACATCTGCGGCGACAACGGGACGAGCGCGGAAGGTTCGCTGGTCGGCACGCCCTTCGACATGGCGGCGCTCGAAGCCATCACAATTCCGGTCAAGGACCAGGTCCGGTTTTACGACGCCTGGGGCTCGGACAAGACGCAGCCGCACATGGCGGTCGCGTGGGCCTGGGCCTTCGACACGCCGTTCAAGTGGACCAAGCAGATCGCGTCGCACTTCGGCGGCACCCGGCAGGGCCTGGCCATCTCGTGGCCCGGCCACATCACGGACCTGGGCGGCATCCGCACGCAGTTCCACCATTTCATCGACATCGCGCCGACGCTTCTCGAAGCCGCCGGCATTCCGGCGCCGGAAACGGTCAACGGCATCGCGCAGAGACCGATCGAGGGCGTGAGCATGGCTTACACGTTCGACAAGGCCAACGCGAATGCCCCGTCCAAGCGGACCACGCAGTTCTTCGAGATGATGGGAAACCGGGCGATCTACCAGGACGGCTGGATCGCGACGACGACGCCGCCCGCGGGACCGTGGTTGATGGGCATGGCCAAGATGCCGGACGTGGTCAACGGCTACAAGTGGGAGCTCTACAACATCGCCGACGACTATTCGGAGTTCAACGACCTCGCCGGCAAGATGCCCGACAAGCTGCGCAACATGCAGGAGCTCTTCCTCGCCGAAGCGGCCAAGTACAAGGTGCTGCCGCTGGACAACGACGTTCTCCTGCGTGCGCTGAGTCCGCGTCCGAGCGCGGTCGCCGGCAAGACCGTCTTTACGTACTCGGGCGAAGTGTCCGGCACACCGGAAAGCAGCGCCCCCAGCACCCTCAACAAGTCCTACTCCATGACGGCCGAGGTGGACATCCCGCAGGGCGGCGCCGAAGGCATGATCAACACGATCGGCGGCGCATTCGGCGGCTACGGCCTCTACCTGGTCAAGAGCAAACCGGTCTTCACCTACGTGCAACTCACGACGGAACGCACCCGGTGGGAAGGCCCCGCCCTCGCGCCCGGCAAGCACACCATCGTGTTCGACTTCAAGATCGCGGAGCGCGGCTTCGGCAAGGGAGGAACCGGTGTTCTGTCGGTGGACGGCAAGGAGGTCGATACCAAGAAATTGCCCTACAGCATTCCGTTCATAGTCTCCATGGACGAGTCCTTCGACGTCGGGGTCGACACCCGCTACGGGGTGGATGACAACGATTACCACCCGCCCTTCCGGTTCACCGGCAAGCTGACCAAGCTGACGATCCGACTCGTCCCGCCGGAGAGGACCGCCGAGGAAGAGGACCTGATCAGGAAGAAGAAACAGGAAGTCGTCAATGCCGGCCAGTGACGGAGATTCGCGTGGAACTCATGGTCATGGCGGAAACGGCAAAGTGCGCTCGACTCGTCGAGGAGGCCACATGAAAGGGCACTTTATGAAGCCTGGCGTAAAGCATCTCAAGTCCACAGCATGCGCGATCGCCACCGTTCTCTTGATGCTCGGCGGAACACTTCGAGCGCAACAATTCCCGATTCCGCAGACCGCCGCGGAAGTTCCGGGGCCGACATCCGGTCCGATGACAAAGCCGTATGTGCAGATGGTGGGCCGCATGGCCTACGTCTGGGGGTGGCCTCTCGTCTATGTCTTGAACCAGCGGACGGAGCTCACCAAGGTTCCCGAAACCGGTCTCCTCGCGGGCGTGATGCCCATCAGCCCGATGAATCAGATGGGAATGCTGACCGGTTACATCGATCCTGGCGAGACCTTCATCGCGATCCCGAACCAGGACGTCGTGTACGGGCTGGCCTATCTGTCCCTCGCGCAGGAGCCCGTGGTCCTGCAGGTGCCCGACTTTGGCAATCGTTTCTGGACGTTCCCGGTGTACGACGCGCGCACGGACGAGTTCACCCAGCTCGGCCAGCAATACGGCACCAAGCCCGGTTTCTACATGGTCGTCGGGCCGAGCTGGAAAGGCGCAACTCCGGCCGGCATTGCCGGCGTCGTGCGCTCGTCCACCGACTTCGCCGTGGCGATGCCGCGCATCTTCATGAATGACACCCGCGAGGATCGCGCGGCCATCCAGCCCGCCCTGAGCCAGATTCTGGTCTATCCGCTCGGCCAGTTCGACGGGAAGATGAAGACGAAAGACTGGAGCAAGCTCCCGACTTTCCCGGCGCCAAAGGAAAGGAAACCCTGGGTCGAACCGGCGAAGTTCTTTGACGAGCTTCCGATCGTCATGAAACAGGTGCCTCCGATGCCCGGAGAAGAGGCGCTCTACAAGTGGATCGGCAGCGTGCTCGACGCCGCTGCGAAGGACCCGGAAGTGATGAAGACGCTGCGGGAGACTGCTGTCGCAGCCGACCAGGAATTGGTGGCGCCCATGAATCAGTGGGTCTACGAAGGCCAGCCCGCGGGCAACGGCTGGACATCGGAGAGCGACAACGCCGCGTTTGGCACGGACTACTTCCACCGCATGGGCGCCGTGAAGGCCTACCCCTACTCCAACAGGCGCAACGAGACCATGTACTTCTATACCTCCAACGACTCGCAATCGCAGCCGCTCGTGGGCGCGTCGTCGTACGAAGTCACCTTCCCGAAAGGGCAGCTGCCGCCGTCGAAGGGCTTCTGGTCGTTGACGTTGTACAACCCCGAGCACTTCTTCTACCCGAACGCGCTGAATCGCTTCGCGCTCGGCACCAAGAACAAGACGCTGAAGAACAATGCCGACGGCAGCCTGACCATCTACGTCGGGAACCAATCGCCCGGCAAAGAGAAGGAATCCAACTGGCTCCCCGCGCCGTCGGGAAATTTTGCGATCTGGATCCGCTCCTACTGGCCCGACCAGGCCATCCTCGACGGCACCTGGAAGCCGCCGGTCGTCGCGAAGGCGAAGTAACGTCGTTGTAACCCGACGGAGGAGGATCGGCCCATGCTCGGATTCCAGCTCGACTTCTGGGACTACCTGACGTTCCTGACGCTGCTCCTCGTCGTCGTTGCGGTCGTGGTGCTCTGGGTCTGGCTCGCGGGGTTGCCGGGCCGGATCGCCATCGCCCGCAATCATCCCGGAGGCCGAGGCGGTCAAGCTGATGGGCTGCGCCGGCCTCCTGCCGACGGTATATCCGTGGATGCAGGCCTTCATCTGGGCGTTCAAGCCGACCGACGTCATCGACATCCGGCGCTTCCCGCGCGGAGGAAGCGAAGGCCACCGACGAGGAGATGCCCAGCTGCGCGGGAAGCCCCCGTCGGCGCCGCCCGAGGCGTCCGGGGACGCGGCCGGCAAGCCGGCCTCGCCGGAGGCTCCGGACGGGAAGGGCTGAGAGGAATCGCGCGATGGTTGCTCGGCCTCGTCCTGCTCTTCGCGTACGTCGTCGTCGTCTGGCTCGTCTTCTTCAAGTTCCGGTGGCTCAAGTTCAGCATCCCGTGGGGCGTCGTCTCCTTCGTCTTCGTGCTGCACCTCCTGATCATCTTCCTGATCGGCCTGCGCTTCGTCACGCCCTACGTCGACCGAGGCGCAAGATCGTCCAGCACACGATCCAGCTCACGCCGCGCCTTTCGGAGCCGACGCTCGTCACCGCCGTGCTGGTCGAGCCGAACGTGCCGGTCAAGAAGGGCCAGGCCGCTGTTCCAGTTCGACCGGCGCACGTACGAGTACAAGGTCCGGCAGCTCGAGGCGCAGCTCGCGCAGGCGAACGCAGAACGTGCAGGTCATGAAGGCCGACATCCAGGTGGCGGCGGACAAGGTCGACGAGACTCAAGAGCGAGCTCGTCTACGCCCAGTACCAGCAGAAGCTCTCCACCGATCTCGCCGCAGCACGGCGCCGGCCCCGAAGAAGACGCGCAGAAATGGTGCGCGCAGGTGGCGGCCGACCGGGCGGCCATCAAGGAGGCGCAGGCGGAACAGCTGCGTGCGAAGCTCGATACACGTCGCAGATCGGCGGCGTCAACACGACGGTGGCGGCGATGCAGGCCGAGCTCGACCAGGCGCGCTTCTACCTCGACAACACGCTGATGGTCGCGCCGGAAGACGGCTACATCATCAACCTGCAGGTGCGGCCCGGCATGGTGTCGGGCGACATCCGCTTCGGCGCGATCGCTTCGTTCATCTGCGATGCGGACCGCTACCTGCTCGCCAGCTACTTCCAGGAGAACCTGAAGTACGTGAAGCCCGGCCAGATCGTCGAGGCCGCGACTCGATCTCTACCCGGGACAGATCTGGTCCGGGCAAGGTCCAGGCGATCTGGCAGGGAAGCGGCGCGGGCAGATGCTGCCGAGCGGGACGCTGCCGATCTTCAACGCCGTGCCGGCCGAGGTTCCGCAGGGACAGTTCGCGGTGGCGATCACGCTCGACGATCCCGATCAGTCCAAGTTTCCGATCGGCACGCCAGGGCCGCGCCGCGATCTACACGAGCCCGCACAGCGGCTTCGTCATCCTTCGCAAGATCGCGCATCCGCGCCTACACATGGTACAACTGGCTGTATCCGTTCTCCGGTTGACGCGGGCCGGCTCGCTCGTCGTCACTGGTGGCCGCCGTGGCGGCCGCGGGCTGCGCGCTGAAGACGCCGCCGCCGCACGACGCGACGTGGTGACCGAGGCGCTGCCGAAGAGCACGACCATTCCGCCGGCGTGGAAGGCGGATGCCGGGCGGCGCTCCCGTCACCGACGACTGGCTGAAGTCGCTTCAACGATCCGACGCTCGATGCGATCGTCGCCGAAGCGATCGCCAACAACCTCGACCTGCGACAGGCGGCGGACCGCGTGACGATCGCCCAGCAAGCGGTGGTCGTCGTCGGCGCGCAGCTGCTGCCGCAGGTCGGCGCGTAGCTGGGCGGGCGCACGACCCACGACGATGGATCACGACCAGAGCTTCAACACCGACGCTCGCCTATCGTCGGCGTGGCGTGGGAGATCGACGTCTGGGGGAAGCTGCGCGCCCAGCGCGCCGCCGCCGAGGCCGGCTACGAAGCGACGGCGCTCGACTACGCGTACGCGCGCCAGTCGCTCGCCGCGACGGTGGCCAGAGCCTGGTACCTCGCGATCGAAACGCGCCAGCTGCTCGCGCTCGCCGAGCAGTGCGGTCGACATCTACCAGCAAGCTGCTGGACCTCGTGTCGATCCGGCGAACGGCCGGCAAGGACTCGGACCTCGACGTCGTCGACATGCGCGCCAAGCTCGCATCCGCGATGAGCGAAGTCGAATCGGCGCGCGAGATCGTACGGCGAGGCGCGCCGCGCGCTCGAAGTGCTGCTCGGGCGCTATCCCGCCGCGGAGATCGAAGTGGCCGCGACCTATCCGCTCCTTTCGGTCGCCTCCGCGCGACGGGCGTGCCCGCGAGCTCTGCTCGAGCGCCGGCCCGACGTCGTCGCGGCCGAGCGCGGGAGTGCTCGCGGCTTTTCGCCAGGACGGAGGCCGCGAGACTGGCGCTGCTGCCCGACTTCTCGTTCTCGCTCGTCGGCGGCCGGCTCGGCGACCAGCTTCTCTCGCTGCTGCGCCTCAATCCGTGGATGGTGACGGCGGCCATCGGCGTCTCGATCCCGATCTTCGAAGGCGGGGCGCTGCGCGCCCAGGTCGAGATCGCGACGGCCCGTCAGGCGGAGGCGGTCGCCCGCTACGGCAGCATCGTCCTGACGGCCTTTCGCGAGGTCGAGAACGCGCTGGCCAACGAGCAGCTGCTGGCGAGCGAGCCTGCCGCTACGACGAGAGCGCGCGTCGGCGACCGTACCGAGACCGTCCGAATCGCCACCGTGCAGTACATGGCGGGCCGCAGAGACCTGCTCTGGGTCTCGAACCTGCAGGCCGCCGAGATCGCCACCCAGGCCGCCCTGATCCGACTGCGCGGTCTGCAGCGCGTCAACCGCGTCCGGCTGCTTCTCGCTCTGGGCGGCAGCTTCGATGCCGCGCCGGCGGCGACGACCCCGGCGATCCAATGAACGCGGCGCGATTTTCCGGGCAGTCGAGTCAGACTGCCGGCTCGTCGCGGTCGAGCGCGCGCTTGAGCTTCTGGACGATGAGGAAGACCTCGGGACGCGAGACCTTCGAGCCCGGGCCGCTCTTCTCGACGCGCTCCAGCGCCGCCCAGGCCAGCCGGACCGGCAGCGCGGTGAACTCGACGAGGCCGCGCGGCGCGCCCGCCTTCTGCAGGGCGAGGATGTAGTCGCCGGCGATCCCGAGGTCCTTGCGCGCGAGGGCGAAGACCTCCGCCTTCGGGACCTCGGCGGGCAGGTACCGGCGCCCCTCCTTCGCGTCCACGGCGGAGTCCTTCAGGATGTTCACCAGCTGCAGCGCCTCGCCGAAGGTCGCGGCGCGCTCGCGCAGGTAGGCGGCGATGTCGGCCAGGCCCGGCCGGTCGAGGAGGAAGAGCTCGGAGAGCATCTCGCCGACGATGCCGGCGACGATGTAGCAGTAGTCCTTCAGCTCCTGGATCGAGTGCAGCGTGAGGTTCCCCTCGTGTGTCTGCGAGACGATCCCGGCCATGCCCTCCGCGGAGCGGATGACGTGCCCGCGGATCGAGGCCACCGCGCCCGGCGCGAGCTCGAAGAAGGCGTCGAGGACGAAGGGAATCTCCGACATCAGCTCCCGGTAGCCGGCGTGCTGCGCGACGCCGCGCTCGACCCAGCCGTGCGAGAGCCTCTCGGCCCGCTCGCGGGAGTAGTCCGAGAGAAGGTCGTTGAAGCGGGCGATCGCGGCGATCCGGTCCTCCGGCGCCCAGTGCGCGGCGTCCTCGAACGTGTCGGCGATCCGGAAGAGCAGGTACGCGATCATCACCTCGCGCCGCGTGGGCTCGGGCAGGACCGGGATCGACAGCGCGAACGTGCGGCTGGTCTTCTCGAGGAGGTTGGCGAGGTCGGGGGTCGTCATCGGGTAGCGCCCGGTCGGTGCCGGTTGCCCGGGCGGCCCAAGGGCCGCCCCTACGACACCCCCGGCGCCGCTCCGGGGCCGTAGGGGCGGGGCTTGCCCCGCCCGGCGTGATTGCGCAATGAATGCGATTTCTCGCCATCACGCGACCCCCGCCAGGAAATGCTCGACGAACGCGGCGAGGCGCTCGGCGCCGTCCCGGACGCGGTGCTGCATGCGGCGCAGGACCGGGATCGTCGAGGGCTCGGCCATGGCGTGCAACGCCACCGCCCAGCGCCGGATGCCGCCGTCCTTGTCCATGCACCGGGAAAGATATCCGGGAAGCTCGTCGAGGGCGTGGTCGCTGATCGCCCGGAGGACGACGTAGGGAATGCCGTGCGCGGCGGCCGCCCGCGCCCAGGCGGCGGACTCCATGTCCACGGCGGCGGGCGCGTCGACTTCGCGCCGCCCAGGAGGCCTTCTCCGAGGCCGTGACGAGGGGGCGCTCGACGCAGACCAGGGTCCCGGAGCGCGTGCCCGGCATCGCCGACGCGCGGGCGGTCAGCTCCGGGTCGGGCGGCGGCGCCGCGCCTTCGGCGTCGAGCACCCGGCGCGCGACGAAGATGTCGCCGACGCCGAGGTCCTCCGAGAGCGCGCCGGCGACACCGGCTCCGACGACCAGGTGCGGGCGATGGCGGGCGATGAGCGGGCGGCGGCGCGGGCCGCGTTGCGCCGGGCCCGACGCCCGTCGCGGCGACCAGCACGTCGGCGCCGAAGCCGGCGCCGCCGGAACGCCGCGCGCTCCTCCGGCATCGCGGTCAGGATGACGGCACGCAGGCCGTTATCCGCGGACATAGCCCTTTTCGCGGAACCACGCGACCGCGCGCGCGAGCGGCTCCTCGACCGGCGTCTGCGGCAGCCCGAGCTCGCGCACGGCCTTGCCCGCGTCGAAGAACATCCGGTGCGTGGACATCCGCACGCTCTCGAGCGAGATGTCGGGCGCCCTGCCCGTCAGCCCCGCCCAGCGCGGTCGAAACCGCCGCGACCGAGAGCGGGATCCAGTGGGGCAGCCGCACCGTCGGCGCCGGCAGGCCGGTCAGCCGCGCGAGAGTGTCGAGGATCTCCTTCAGCGTCATGTTGCGGTTGCCGAGGATGTAGCGCTCGCCCGCGCGGCCCTTCTCGGCCGCGGCGAGGTGGCCCGCCGCGACGTCGCGCACGTCGACGAGGTTCAGCCCCGTGTCGACGTAGGCCGGCAGCTTCCGGTTCAGGAAGTCCACGATCAGCTTGCCCGGTCGGGGTCGGCTTGATGTCGCGCTCGCCGATCGGCGTCGAGGGGTTCACGATCACGACCGGCAGGCCCTTCGCGGCCCACGCCAGCGGCCACCTGCTCGGCGTCGTACTTGGACTTCTTGTAGTGCCCGATGATGCGCTCCGCGCGCGACGGGCGTCGTCTCGTTGCCCGGCGTGCCGTCGTCGTTCAACCCGAGCGCGGCGACCGAGCTCGTGTAGACGACCTTCGCGACGCCGGCCTCGGCGGCCGCGGCCAGGATGCTCTCGGTGCCGCCCGCGTTGGCCGCGGTAGAGCTCCCGCGGATCCTTCGCCCAGAGCCGGTAGTCGGCGGCGACGTGGTACAGCGCGTGGACGCCGGAAAGCGCCCGCGCGAGCGAAGCCGGGTCCGTCAGGTCGCCGACGGCGATCTCGACCGGCAGGCCGTCGAGGTTGTCGCGGCGGCTCCCGGCGCGCACGAGGCAGCGCACGGTGCGCCCCTTCGCGAGCAGGGCCCGCACGACGTGCGAGCCGACGAAGCCGCTGCCGCCGGTGACGAGATCCATCGCTGCTACGCGTGCGCGAGAAGCCGCGACTACCCCCTCTCCCGGCGGGAGAGGGTTGGGGTGAGGGGCCCCGGGCGATGACGCACGAGCGATCGTGTCTTCAGACGCTGAGCTTAACCCCTCACCCTGCCCTCCCCCTCGGGGAGAGGGTTGGCATTTCGTGGCGGCGACGCCGCGGCGTCACGCCGCGAGATTCCAGGCGATCATCCGGACCATGTCGCCGGGGTGCTTCGGCAGCTCGCGGACGACGGAGGCCTCGAAGCCCGAGTGCATCGCGCAGTTCTTGCAGAGGGGGTCCTGCCGCGACTCCCAGTACTCCCAGTCCGTCCCGTTCCAGAACTCGTCGTACGTCGGCGACCAGGTCTTGCCGATCAGGTAGCAGGGCCCCTTCCATCCGTTCGGCGTGTAGGTCACCGTCGACCACGGCGAGCACTTGTAGTCGCGCAGGCCCGCGGCGAACTCGAGGAACATCGGCGTCGAAGTCAGCTTGTACTTCTTCGAGATGTCGAGCACCTTGAGGAACTTCTTCTGCATGTCCGAGCGCGAGCAGGAAGATGTCGCTGTCGACCGACTCGTACTGGTAGCCGGGCGACACCAGCATGCCCTCGACGCCCATGTCGGTCAGCAGCTTGCAGAGCTCCTCGACCTCGTCCATCGAGGTCTCCTTGAAGATCGTGGTGTTGGCCATCATGTGGTGGCCGAGCTTCACGCCCTCTTCGATCATCTTGATCGCCTTGTCGAAGACGCCTTCGCGGGCGCACACGTAGTCGTGCGTCTCGCGCATCCCGTCGAGGTGCACGTTGATGGTCAGCCGCTTGTTGGGCGCGATCGTGCCGTAGAGGTTCTCGTCGAGCAGAAGTCCGTTGGTGCAGAGGATGATCTGGCGCTTGCGCTTGATGATCTCCGACACGAGCTCGGGCAGCTCCGGGTAGATCGTGGGCTCGCCGCCGCAGATCGAGACGACCGGCGCGCCGGTGATGTCGACGGCCTCGATGCACTTCTCGAGCGACAGCCGGTCCTTGAGCTTGCCGGTGTGACGCTCGATCGCGCAGCCGATGCACGCGAGGTTGCAGGTGTAGAGGGGCTCGAGCATCAGCACGAAGGGGTAGCGCTTGTTGCCCTTGATGGCGTGCTTGACCTGGTGCTGGATGTTGTCGGTCAGCATGTGGACGGGGAATCGCATCAGTTCACTCCGTGATCGGTGCGGCGCACGGCGATGCCGTCCGCCTCGGTCCTGCTTTGCTGCGTCGGGCCCGTCCCGGCCTCGCGCGCGTAGAGCGCGAGGGCGCGGAGCGGGAAGACGGTCGCGTAGAGGTGGTAGCGAAGGTAGAACACCTTCGGAAATCCGGTAGCGGTCCAGTGGTCGTCCTTCCAGGACCCGTCGTACTGCTGCTTGGCGAGCAGGTAGTCGATCCCGCGGCGCACGGACTCCGAGTCGCCGTCGCCGGTCGCGTAGAGCGCGACGAGCGCCCACGCCGTCTGCGACGGCGTCGAGGGGCCGATGCCCTTGGTCGTCGGGTCGTCGTAGGAGTGCGGCAGCTCGCCCCAGCCGCCGTCGGCGTTCTGGCACGCGCGGATCCAGTCGGCGGTCTTCTGGAAGCGCGGCTGGCGCATGTCTTCGCCGGCATGGAGCAGGCCGCGCAGCGCGAGGAACGAGCCGTAGATGTAGTTGCAGCCCCAGCGCCCGTACCAGGTTCCGTCGGGCAGCTGCTTCTCGTCGATGAAGGCCGCCGCGCGGCGCACGGCCGGGTGTCCCGGGGGCACGCCGATCGAGTGGAAGGCCTCGAGCGCGCGGCCGGTGATGTCCTCGCAGCTCGGGTCGATCATCGCGTTGTGGTCGGCGAAGGGGATGTAGGTCAGGACCTCGCTGTCGCAGTCCTTGTCGAACGCGCCCCAGCCGCCGTCGCGGTTCTGCATCGCGAGCATCCAGGCCTGGCCGCGGGCGACGGCGCCCTCGCGCGCGAGGTCCTCGGATTCGCCGGGGAAGCGCACGCGCGAGAGGGCGGTGAGCACCTCGGCCGTGTCGTCGGTGTCGGGGTACCACTCGTTGGCGTACTCGAAGTACCAGCCGCCGGGCTCGGCCGCGGGGCAGGCCTTCTTCCAGTCGCCGACTTCCTTGACCTCGTGGTCCAGGAGCCAGCGGCCGGCCTTCAGGAGGATCGGATCGTCGGCGGGCAGGCCCGCATCCGAGAGGGCTTCGATCACGAGGGCCGTGTCCCAGACCGGCGAGAAGCAGGGCTGCACGTGCAGCGTCTCTTCGTCCTCGAGCTCGAGCTTCTCGAGCTCCCGGACCTGGGCGACCAGCCGCGGGTCGTCCATGGCGTAGCCCAGGCAGCGGAAGGCGAGGATCGTGTTGATGATGGGCGGGAAGATCGCGCCGAGGCCGTCCGACTTGGCCAGGCGCTCGTGCATCCACTGCTCGCAGGCGGCCAGGGCCTTGGCGCGCAGGGGCGTGAACTTGGCCGCCTCCAGGCGCTTCAACCAGTGGTCGATCCGCGTGAAGAAGGCGCGCCAGCGGCGCTCGTGGCGGGTGCGCTCGACGTGGTGCTCCGCGCGGGGCACGTGCAGCTCGGGGATCGCCGCGTAGTCCGGCACCGCGCAGAAGGGCTTCGAAGCCCAGATGACCGAGAGCGGGACGACGATGGCGCGCGACCACGACGACATCTTGTAGATGTTGAAGATGCGGAAGTTGTCGGGCAGCAGCATGATCTCCGGCGGCACGGCGGGAGTGTCGTCCCACGAGCACTGCCCGAAGATCGCGAGATAAATCCGCGTGAAGGAGTTGCAGGCTTCGATCCCGCCGTGCGCCAGGATCGTCCTCGCGGGCGCGGACCATGTGGGGCGCCTGCGCGTCGTCGCCCATCAGCTTCAGGACGAAGTAGGCCTTGACCGACGAGCTGACCTCGGCCGGTCCGCCCTCGTAGATCGCCCAGCCGCCGGTCGGCAACTGCTTGCGGCGCAGGTGCTCGGCGGCCTTGCGGACGCGCTGCTCGCCGGTTCGGCCGAGGAAGTGCATGGTCAGGACGTACTCGGACTCCAGGATGGTGTCGCCCTCGAGCTCGCCGACCCAGTGGCCGTCCGGGGCCTGGGTGGCCAGGAGGTAGCGCTTGGCCGCTTCGACGGCGTTTTCGACGGAGGTTCGGGTTTTGCCGCTCGAGGCGCTGCCAGGCCCCAAGCCCGAATCATTTCGGACTGACATACTCTTCGACCCTCGATGTCCTGATTGATTGAAGTCGGGCGGGTCCCCACCCCAAAGCCGGGTTTCGGCCTTGTTCCGCCCAGACTTGCAAGTCTATACCATAGGGGGTCTGACCGAAAGGCCGGGCATATCCATGAAACGCAGCCGCAGGCATTGTTTTCGCCGCCATTCTGGCTGCCTCCGAGGGGTTTGCCACGTCCTATTACGCCCTGGAGATCCATGGGGGTTCCCGGATTTATGCAACGGACAAGCCGGTCCGGAAGGGCCGGTCCGTGCTCTTTCACCGGTATCCGGACGGCGTCTACATGAGCCTCGCCGCCTCGGAGGTCGCGGAAGTCGTGTCGGTCGCGGAGCCGCCGGCCCCGGAGGGCCTGGCGCCCGGGCAATCGAAATACATCGGACAGGACACCTTCGGTCCCTACGCCGAGATCCAGTCGGCGCCCCTGGCTCCTGCGCCGGCCATGACGATGGACTACTCGGGCGACTACGGCTACTACGGGTCGTACTGGGGCGGGGGCGGCTACGTGCCGCCGCGGCCGCCGGGCCCGGGCGCCTTCGCGCCGTCGCACATCGGCCCGAACGGGTTCCCCATCCTCGCCCCGCCGGGAACTGCCGGATCGCGGCCTCCGCCCATCGGTGCCAACGGCTTTCCCATCATTTCCCCGCCGCCGCCGGTCGCGGTTCCGCGCCAAAGGCCGATGTGACGGCGTGAAGACGTTCGTCATCAGCACCGCGCTCGAGGCGAGCGCCGTGCTCGTCTGCGCGGTGTCCGGCATGATCACGGCCGCGCGCAAGCGGATGGACATCGTGGGCACGTACTGCCTCGCGATCGTCACGGCGTTCGGCGGAGGCACGCTGCGCGACCTGCTGATCGACCGGCGCCCGTTCTTCTGGGTCAGCCACGACCAGTACCTGCTCATCATCGTCGTGCTGTGCGTGGCGTTCGTGTACAGCCGGTCCTTCTACGCGCGCGCCAGCCGCTGGCACCGCCAGGGCATCATCGTGGACGCGATGGGGCTGGCGCTCTTCACGCTGACGGGCGTCGGGTTCGCGGTGGACAAGGGCCTCCCGCTCTTCGTCTCCTCGCTCATCGGCATGATCACGGGCACTTTCGGCGGGGCCCTGCGCGACGTCGCCGCGATGGAGATCCCGGTGATCTTCCGGCCGGGCGAGCTGTACGCGGTTTCGTCGTTCGCGGGCGCGTGGGTCTACATCGGGGCGCACTACATCGGGCTTTCGGCCCTGGTCGCCGGCGTTCTGGCTTCGCTGACCGTCGTCGGCCTGCGCCTGGCGTCGCACGCGTTCGGCGTGCGCGTGCCGGACCCGCTGTGGCTGCGCGAGGAGCGCCGGAAGACGTAGGCGGAGTGCGCCTCAGTCCGCCCTCTCCCGTCGGGAGCGGGGGCCGTAGGGGCGGGGCTCGCCCCCGCCCGGGCAGACTACGGCCGAATCAATGCTTTGACGACGCTCAGCCGCTCCATGTCCTCCAGCGCCTCCTGCGCCTGCGCCAGCGGATATTCGCGCGTCACGAGCTCCCGCCACCCGAACCGCTCCCGGTGCTTGGACATCATCCTGAGCGCGCGGTGCAGGTGGGAGAACTCGTACCCCCAGCAGCCGAGGATCGTCGCGTGCTTGCGGTTGACGTGGCGGTGCGGATTCAGCGCCACGTCGCCGCCGTCCGTGTACTGGCCGACGACGACGTAGCGCCCGGCGTCGCGCAGCATCTCGAGCCCCTCGGGCACGGCGGCGGGATTGCCCGACGCCTCGATGACGACGTCGGCGCCGCGGCCCGACGTCCGCTCGAGGACCCAGGCCGCCCGGTCCTGCGGCCGCGCGACGGCGGTCACGTCGAGCACGTCTTCGGCGCCGAGCTTGAGCGCCGCATCCAGCCGCGCGCGCGGCGCTCCGATCACGAAGACCCGCAGCGCTCCGGAGAGCTGCGCGAAGATCGCGGCGTTCAACCCGACCGGGCCGCTTCCCTGGACGACGACCGTGTCGCCCATCGCGACGCCGCCGCGCTCGACCGCGTGGAAGCCCGTCGGCAGGCCGCAGCCGCCGCCCAGGAAATTCTCGGCGCCGATGCCCTCGGGAAGCGACGAGCAGCTTGACGCCCGGCAGAATCTCGATGCGCTCCGCCCAGCCGCCGAGCAGCCCTTCGCTCGCCGGCGCGGTGATCCCGTAGACGCGCCGGTGCGGACAGCGCGTCGCGGCGCGCGCCACGAGGCAGTGCCAGCAGGCGCCGCAGATTCCGTAGACGTCGTAGAACGTGACGAGCGCGCCGGTCGGAATGGCGCGGCCCTCGATGTCCGAGAGCGGGCCGTTCGACTCGAGCACGCGCCCCACGTTCACGTGGCCCGGAATGATCGGGTAGGGAACCCCGGACAGCCGCCCGTGGGAGAGGTGGACGTCGGTGCCGCAGACCTCGCTGGCCACGGTCTCGAGCACCGCGCCGCCGGGTCGCGGCCGTGGCGCGGGAATCCGCACGTGCTCGAGCGGCCGCCCCGGACCGTGCATGAGGACCGCCCGGACCGATTCGGAGGCGCTGGTCATCGAGGACGCTCCTACTTCCCCGGCGGCGGAATCACCCGCGGGTACCGCTCGAGCATCCCCTCTTCCGTCATGACCTTCTCGATCGCGTCGATGTCCCAGGGCGCGTCGTTCGAGACCACCTCGGCGCCCTTGTCCGTGATGAAGATCATGTCCTCGAGGCGGACGTAGATCTTTTCCTCCGGGACCGTCAGCGCGGGCTCGATCGTGAACACCATGCCGGCCTTCAGCGGTCCGGTATGCGGGCCGTCGTCGTGCGTGGCCATGCCGACCCAGTGGCCGAGATACGGGTACTCGCTCTCGCCGCTCTTCTTGTACTTCGCCACGAAGTCCTCGGCGGCCTTGCGGTGCGAAGGTTTGGAGAACTTGGCGGAGGCGAGGATCGAATCCATGGCGTTTCCGGCCTCCTGGATGCATTCCTTGCCCGTCTTGCCGGGCGCGATCGACTTCAGGATCGCGCGGTAGCAGGCGAGGTAGAAGCCGTACAGCTCGCGCTGCTCCTGGGAGAACTTTCCGTTGACCGGGAACATGCGCGTGACGTCGGCCTCGTAGTAGCCGTAGTCGGGCGCGTAGTCCATCAGCAGGAAGTCGCCGTCCTCCATCTTGCGCTTGCCGGCGTTGTAGTGCGGCCACCAGGCGTTGTGGCCGCTCGCGATGAGCGAGAAGTAGGCGTCGCCCTGGGCGCCGTTGCGCCAGAAGACGAACTTGCCGACCGCGTCGAGCTCGTGCTCGTACTGGCCGGGCCGCGTCGAGCGCATGCCCTCGAGGATGGCGAGGCCCGCGAGCTTCGAGGCGTTGCGCAGCATCACGAGCTCGCGCGGGCTCTTGATCAGGCGCAGGTCGTCGAGCGTCGGCGAGAGGTCGCGCACCTCGAAGACCGGGAAGCGCTCGCGCACGAGCTCGACGAAGCGGCCCTCCCGCGAGGGCATCCCGTCGAACGGATCCGAGCCGACCTCGGCGATGCTGCGCAGCGCGAGGTCCCGGCTCATCGAGGCGCCCTCGGCGGGCGCGAGCGTGGTGTAGAGGACACGCAGGCCGCGCCGGTGGTATTTGTTGACCATCTGCTCGGCGAGCAGGTCCGTCCCGTACACGGCGTCGACGCCCGAGAGCTTCTTGACCTCGTCGGCGTCCTCGGCCGAGAGCATCCGGCCCTCGCCGTGCTCGCGGCCCTCGTCCCGGTGCGGGAGAAACAGCGTGGCCTTCCGCGCCTGGCCGTCGAGCAGCAGGTACGCGCGCGGCACCTCGATGCCGCAGAGATAGTAGAAGTCGTTGGACTGCCGGAAGCGCGTGTAGCCCGTCGTGCTCGGCGCGCCCTGGATGACGGCGAAGGCCTTGTCGCCGATCGCGTCGTAGACCTTCGCGCGCCGCGCCGCGAATTCCTCGGGCGGGAAGTCGGTGGTGAAGGGCGAGAAGCCCTCCTGGGCGCAGAGCGGCAAGGCCAGAGCGGTGGCGAGACCGAAGGCGAGCAAGAGTCGACGCGTCATGAATCCTCCTATTCGTCCGAACGTGTTCCAGAGAAAAGCGGCTGGCCCGCCAGCGCCGTGCGCGTGGCCCAGGCGAGCACGACAAGACAGACCGCGACCGCGAAGAGGCCGGGGCCCGCGTACCAGGCCGACACCCGGCTGGTGACGGGTAGGGTCTCGACGAGCTGGTCCAGCGCGACGCCCGACACGTACGCCAGAAAGCCGAAACGCGTGATCACAATGACGATCAGAAGTCCGATCAATATGCTCGAGATCAGAGGCAGCAGCGCAGTGGCGGTGCCCCAGGTCGGGGCCGAATTCAGGGCGACGACCGCGACGAATACGGCGGCGGCAAGCCACTGAAGCCGAAGGACCCGTCGCAGCAGAAACATGAGAAAGAGGCCCGTGGTCGATAGAAGCACCGCCATGAGGAGAGCAATCATGAAAGTGGCGGCCACGCCGCGAAGCCCCATCAGCGCCTGGTCGCTCTGTACGGCTGGGATTGGCGCGGCGATGCCGAGCAGGTGCGAAACCGTTCCCGGCACCTGGGCGACGGATGCTCCGACCGCCATGAAGACCACGCCCACGAGGATGTCGCGCCCGACGAGCGGATCGCGCCAGCGGCCGGCAAGCAGCCGGCTCCAGCCGATGAGCACTCCCGGCCAGTACTTCCGGACGTACGGCTCGACGGCGACGTAGACCATCCAGACCGCTCCCGCGAGAAACAGGGACCATCCCACGCGCATGACGACGAGGCCAAATTCCTCGAAGCCCGCGACGTGGGTCCCGCCGAAGATCCAGGCGGCGGCCGAGATCGCAAAGACGGCCGTGGCGAAGCGGGAGGCGCCTCGCCGGTCGCCTCGCCCGAGCCGCAGATTGCGCCGGGCGAGATACGCGCCAACGCCGAAGGTCGTGACGAGCAAGAGGATCCAGCTCCCGGCGGCGAGCTTTTCGCCCGTGCTCGGCTTGTAGGCCTGCATCATGCGGGGCCGCGTCCATGGCCCGATCGTGTAGAAATAGACGGGCCGGCCGCGATACGCCGCGGCTTCGATGCGCAGCGGCACGCCGGGCAGCCCCGGGTACTCGCCCTCCCAGGCGGCGCGCCGGTCGGAGGCGGCAGGCGGATTCCACGTGGGTGTCGCCGGCTTGAACCGCGCGGGGTCGAGCCCGGCAGCGGCAAAGAGTGGGGCCCAGTCGGGCTCGTCCGTGGGTGCGGGAGACGGGTCGACCTGGGGCGGCACGGCCTGAAAGAAGAAGAGATTTCCGCTCGGGCTCGTCTCGAGCAACACCATGCCGGATTCCTCGAGCGGAGGATCGTCCGGACCCACCAGGCCCGGGATCATGAACTCGGCGCTGAAAAACTTCCAGGTCACGAGATCCCTCGGACTCTGCCGGTACCAGAAGTGCATGGCCGGCCAACCGGTCGCCAGCGTCTTCCAGCGCGAGGCCGTGGCGTCTCTCTGCTCGAGAAATTTGAGGTACTCCCCCGCGGAGTGGAACCCTCGCGCCGTGTCGGCGGGCTCTTCGGTGTAGCCGAGCTTGCGCACGATCTCCTTCGCCCGATCCACGAGCGCATCCGGGGGCTTCTCGAGCGGGACCATCTCGAAGAGATTGGTGTAGCGATTGACGGCCATCACGAACCCGAGCAGCAGGACCACGGCGACGATGACGAGACGGGCCGTCCGCGGAGTGATCGCTCCCCGGTCCCCGGCGGCGGCGACCATTTCGGGCGAGGGTGTTTCTCCGGCGGCGAGGGCGGCGGCGAGCGGATCGCCTCCGGGCAGCGCGGCGGCGACGGCGGTGACCGAGCGCGGCCGCGCCTTGGGGTCCTTCTCGAGGCAGCGCAGGATCACGCGCTCGACGACCGGATCGAAGCCCGGCGTCACCGTCGAGGGCGAGGTGGGCTGCTCCTCGGCGTGCTTGCGCCGCCACTCGGCGAGCGTCGCCGCCTCGAACGCCTTGCGCCCGGTGAAGAGCTCGTAGAGCACGAGGCCGAGCGCGTAGATGTCGCTCTGCACGGAAGAGCCCTTGCCGGCGAGCTGCTCGGGCGCCATGTAGGCGGGCGTGCCCGAGACTTCCGCGCCGCCCTTGTCGTCGTCGACGCCGACGGCGAGGCCGAAGTCGGTGATCTTCGCGCGGCCGCGGCCGTCGATCATGACGTTGCCGGGCTTCAGGTCCCGGTGCAGCACGCCCTTGTCGTGCGCCGCGGCGAGGCCCGCGCACATCTCGCGCGCGATCTCGATCGCCTTGTCGGACGGGAAGCCGCCCGATGCGCCGCAGCAGCGAGGCCAGGTCCTCGCCGTCGACGTACTCCATCGAGAGGAAGTGCCGTCCCTCGATCTCGCCGACGTCGTAGACGCGGCAGACGTTGGGGTGCGAGACGCCGCGGGCGTGGCGGACCTCGGCGTAGAAGCGCTCGATCCACGCCGGCTCGACGGCGAGCTTCGCCGGCAGGAACTTCAGCGCGACCGGCTGTCCGAGCTTCAGGTCGTCGGCGCGGTAGACCTCGCCCATGCCGCCGCGGCCGACGAGGCCGATGATGCGGTAGCGCTCGCCGAGGATCGTGCCGGGCGAGAAGCCGCCGCCGTCGAGCGACGGCGAGGACGCGATGCGGCCGACGGGGCTGTCCGACGCGCCCCGCCGCTGCGCCGCCTCCGCCACCGACGGCGTCGCCAGGCCCGTCGGCAGCTGCGACGCGGATCCGATCGGCTGCGCGCAGGCAGGGCAGTAGCGCGCGCTCGCGGGGACGTCGGCCGAACAGGCGGGGCATCTCATCGCGTCAGTCATCGAGCCTCGCGCCCGAGAACATCGGCCGGCCGGCGAGCGCGATGCGGAAGCCATAGACCGCGAGCGCGGCGAGAAACAGCAGGACGAAGAGCGATGTCCCCGCGTACCAGGCGGAGGAGTCGGTCGTCAGCGGGAACTGCAGGACGTGGGCGAAGTAGTTGGTGAAGACCAGGGCGAGCAGGCCGAAGCGCAGGAAGACGAAGATCACGGCGGCGGCCAGGACGAGACCGAAGGCCCCCGCGATGGGGCTGTCGAGAAACTCGGGCACCGCCCAGAGCAGCACGAAAGCGGCGGCGGCGAGCCACTCCTTCCGGAGAACCGTGCGCAGAAGAAAGAAGACCATCGCGGTGGCGAGCGCGAAGAACATGGCGACCGCGGGGTTGACGAGGTGGCTCGCGACCGCCCGCGGGCCGAGCAGCGTCGCATCCCACGGGAACGACGGGATCGGCGGCGTCGCTTCGGTGGCGCGGCGCACGAGCGCCTGGACCTCCCGGGCCACGGCCGCGAAAACGCCGAGCAGCGCGCCCGCGAGAAGCACGCGCCCGACGAGCGGATCGGCAAAACGGCCCGAGAGCAGGCGCGTCCAGGCAATCAGCGAGTCCGGCCAACGGCGCCGGATGAGCGGTTCGAGCGCGACGTAAAGCAGCCAGCAAACGCCGGCGAGAAAGAGGGCGACCATCGCGCCGAAAAGGAGCAGGGCGAGCTCCGTGTCGCCCGCGACGTGGCTCGTGAGAAACGCCCAGGTGAGCATCGAGCAGACGAAGGTGAAGGCGGCCAGGCGCATTGCTCCCCGACGATCGCTGCGGCCCAGTCGCAGGTTGCGGCGGGCGATCAGCGCGCTGCCGACGACCAGAATGCCGAGAAACAGGAGCGGGAAGTCCCGGCGTGTCCCCGAAAGCTCGGCCGCGGGCGCGGTTCGTGGCGGACGGCTCCACGGTCCGGCGAGCTCGAAGAAGACGATTCGTCCGCGAGACGCCGCTGCTTCGACTCGCAGCGGACGGTCCGCTCGTTCGGGCTTGCTCTCGACCCAGGCCGCCCGGGTGTCCGCGAACGAGGGAGGAAGCCACCGCGGCTCGGCCGGCGAAAAGGCCGCGGTGTCGAGCCCGGCTTCGGCGAGAAGAATCGACCAATCGAGCGCGGCAGGCGGCGCCTGGGGCTCGGAGGACGGAACCGCCTCGAAACGAATCAGGCGGCCCAGCGGGTCGAGCTCGACGCCGACCATTCCGCTCGTCGTGAGCGGCGGATCGCTCTCGGTCACGACGACTCCGGCGGCGTCCTCTCCGCGGAAGCGTTCGGGGGAAAGCGGGCCGGGGCTCTGCCGGTACCAGAAGAAGATCGCGGCCGGACGCCCGTCTTCCATGTCCTTCCAGCGGTCCTTCGATTTGTCGTGCTCCTCGACCCAGCTCCGGTACTCGCCGTTTCCGGAAAAGCCCCACGCGGTTCCGGCGGGCTTCTCGGTGTAGCCGAGCTTTCGGATGATCTCCTTCGATCGTTCGGCGAGGACCTCGGGCGGCTTCTCCAGCGGCACGTGCCCGTGGCGGTTGGCGCGGGGCGAGAGCCAGGCGGCAAGCACGAGGCCCGCGAGGATCAGGACGAGGCAGGCCCACGCGGCCGCGGGCTTCATGCCTTCCTCGCTGCCGGCGGCGGCGACCATTTCGGGAGAGGGTGTTTCGCCGGCGGCGAGGGCGGCGGCGAGCGGATCGCCTCCGGGCAGCGCGGCGGCGACGGCGGTGACGGAGCGCGGCCGCGCCTTCGGGTCCTTCTCGAGGCAGCGCAGGATGACGCGCTCGACGACCGGATCGAAGCCCGGCGTCACCGTCGAGGGCGAGGTGGGCTGCTCCTCGGCGTGCTTGCGCCGCCACTCGGCGAGCGTCGCCGCCTCGAACGCCTTGCGCCCGGTGAAGAGCTCGTAGAGCACGAGGCCGAGCGCGTAGATGTCGCTCTGCACGGAAGAGCCCTTGCCCGCGAGCTGCTCGGGCGCCATGTAGGCGGGCGTGCCCGAGACTTCCGCGCCGCCCTTGTCGTCGTCGACGCCGACGGCGAGGCCGAAGTCGGTGATCTTCGCGCGGCCGCGGCCGTCGATCATGACGTTGCCGGGCTTCAGGTCCCGGTGCAGCACGCCCTTGTCGTGCGCCGCGCCGAGGCCCGCGCACATCTCGCGCGCGATCTCGATCGCCTTGTCGGACGGAAGCCGCCCGATGCGCCGCAGCAGCGAGGCCAGGTCCTCGCCGTCCACGTACTCCATCGAGAGGAAGTGCCGTCCCTCGATCTCGCCGACGTCGTAGACGCGGCAGACGTTGGGATGCGAGACGCCGCGGGCGTGGCGCACCTCGGCGTAGAAGCGCTCGATCCAGGCCGGCTCGGACGCGAGCCTGGCCGGCAGGAACTTCAGAGCGACCGGCTGCCCGAGCTTCAGATCGTCGGCGCGATAGACCTCGCCCATGCCGCCGCGGCCGACGAGGCCGATGATGCGGTAGCGCTCGCCGAGGATCGTGCCGGGCGAGAAGCCGCCGCCGTCGAGCGACGGCGAGGACGCGATGCGGCCGACGGGGCTGTCCGAGGCGCCCCGCCGCTGCGCCGCCTCCGCCACCGACGGCGTCGCCAGGCCCGTCGGCAGCTGGGACAACGAGCCGGTGGGTGCGCCGCAGGCCGGGCAGAAGCGGCTCGCTTCCGGCAACTCCGCCGAGCACGTGGGGCAGCGCATGTTTGGGACTCCGAACCTGGCGCGAATGCTACTGCAGAGCGGTCACCACGTGAGGAGAAGCTGGGTCTGGACGACCGTGTACGGCCCGGGCGCTGGATTGAAGACCGGGTTCCACACGAGCTGGAAGTCCGGCTGGACGCGCAGGGTGGGCGAGAGCTGCAGCGTGTAGAAGGTCTCGAACGCGTACTCGTTGCGGTGGTAGACGGTGTGCGTCGTGGCGGAGGGCTGGCTCCAGACGAAGCCGACTGCCCGCCTGGTCGTTCGACAACCTGGGGACCAGGCCCAGCGCCTGGAGCGGCCCGTTCACGGAGAATCCGGTTCCCACCTGTGTCGAGGCGCCCGCGGAGACCTGCGCGCCGCCGGTGCCGAAGCGGCCGAACCACGCGAAGGGTGACTTCGTGACCGAGCTGCTGCTGGAAGTTGAAACCGATGCCTCCCTGGACGGGCCCGCCGTTCTGCGCGAGGAACGGCTGGAAGCGGTAGACGCCGGGTCCCAGGCCGAGGAAGTCTTCGGGCATGAATCCGAACTCCGAGACGACCGCCCACTGGTCCCAGGTGAAGTTGGTCCACGGCGTCTGCCCGCCCGAGGCGTTGCCGGCGGTGGCGCCGAGCATCGCGTAGAAGTGCCCGGACGGCTGCCACTGGAGGTTGACGGAGAAGTTGTAGCTGGGCAGGGGCAGCACCATGCTGTTGATCAGGGCGGAGTTGAGAAACTCTCCGCGCCCCGTGTTCGCATAGGTGTTGACGTCGAGGTAGTTGGACTGCGCGACGACGCCGGCGAGCGCGACGAACTTTCCGTGCGCGAACGACTGCTGCCACGCGAGCTCCGGGACACGGGCCCCGTTGAGTCCGGCGAAAACTCCGGTCGGATTGGTGAGCGACCCGATGTTGAGCTCGGCGCTCTGGTTGTGGCCCGCGCCGCCGAGTCCCTCCTTCGCGTTCACCTGGCTGCTCAGCCAGCCCGCGGTCCCGGAGTCGGGTGAATCGTAGACGGCCCACTTCGCGAGGAACTTCATCGTGTAGTACCCCATGTTGGGCGAGCCCGAGGGCGTGTCCGGCACCCCGGTGTACGTGAAGACCTGGCTGATGCTGTAGCGCAGGCCGCGCGCGCTCAGCCAGTACTTCGCGCCCTGGACGACGGATTCCGTCAGGACGACGTCGACGAGCGCGCCGGGCTGGATCACCGAGTTGCCGAGCTGGTCCTGGGCCGCAAGGTAGGGCTCGAGCCGGGCCGGCGCGGCGGGAAACAGGGTGAAGACGCGATTGCGACTCGCGTCCATGCGCTCGAGCAGCTCGGAAGGCAGCTTCGCGCCCGCCACCGGTGCGGGCAGCTGCCCCTCGATCCCGACGCTCGCCGGCGGCAGCAGGCTCTTCGGCACGTCGGATTGCGGCACCGAAACGGCCTGACCGAAGCGATTGATCAGGATCACCTTGCCCGCGCGACGGCGTCGGAGTGGGCGAGGGCGTCGGAGTGCGCGTCGCCTCCTGGGCCCCGGCGACCGCCGAGACAAAAAACAGGACCGCGAGCGATGTCCGTCGAGACTGAGCGATGTGCGAATTCTAGATGACGCGCCCCAGCCCCGGTCGCGGCGCGAATAGTCTCCCGACCGGAGGGAGGGAGGAGGTTCGCGCCGCGGGAGCCGCAGCGCAGCGAGTGGGTCAGGCGTCCGGTCGAGCCCGCATCCGGGCGAGCCGGACGCCGGTGCGCCGCAGGCGCAGACCCTACGAGCGAAGCGGAGGCGACGGTATCTTGTACCTTCCGAGGACGACGGTCACGTTGTCCTTGCCCCCGGCCTCGAGCGCCAGGTCGACGAGCGCGCGGCAGGCGTCCGAGGACGGGCCGGGGGTGCGGAGAACACCGGCGATGGCGTCTTCGGGAACCATCTCCGTGAGGCCGTCGGAGCAGAGCAGGAGCTGGTCGCCGTTCTCCAGACGCGCGCGGCGCAGCTGGACGTGCGCGAAGGCGCCGCGCGTCGCGAGCGCTCCCGTCAGGACGTGGCGCGAGGGGTGCTTGGCGACCTCGTCCGGCGTGATCGCGCCGGCGTCGGCCAGCGACTGGGCCATCGTCTGGTCGCGGGTCAGGCGGCGCAGCTCGCCGCCCTGGACGGCGTAGGCGCGCGAGTCGCCGACGTGCGCGATCAGAAGATCCGGGCCGAGGCTGGCCGCGAGCGTCATCGTCGTGGCCATGCCGCCGAGCGTCGGGTCCTTCTTCGCGAGCCCCACGAGGACGTCGCGGACCTTCTGGAAGCGGTCTTCCATGCGTTTCATGACTTCCTTCGCCTGGGGCTCGTCGAGGCGCATGATCCAGTCGGGCGTCTCGATCACGAGGTCCATGATCGCGGTGATCGCGCTCCGGCTCGCGATCTCCCCGGCGGCGGCGCCGCCGACGCCGTCGGCGACGAGCATGCCGTAGACGGTCTCGGCGTAGCGGTCGGGGACGTCGCCCGCGGGCAGGTTGGTCAGCAGCGTGCGCATCGTGCGGTCGAACCGCGCGACGATGAAGTGGTCCTCGTTGTTCTTGCGGACCTTGCCCGCGTCCGACAAGGCGGCAAGGTCGACCGAGACGCGCGCGGAAGCGCCCGCTGGCTCGCGTGAAGCGGCGTCGGTCTCGTGGTGGATGGGAAGCTCGGCGGTGTCGTCCTGATCGTTGGCCATGGTTTTCTCCGATTTACTTTGCCGCCGTCACGAGGGCTTTCTCCGCCGCCGCGAGCAGGGCCTGGGCGCCGACGGGAGCGCCGGTGGCCTGCTTCATCCAGATGTCCGGGGCGACGTTGCCGATCTTCGCCATCCGCTCGAACTCCGAGCCGAGGTTGCGGGACTTTTCGACCTGCTGCTCGATCTGGAACGCGATCAGGTGGCCGATCGGGTAGTCGGGCAGGTAGAGGAAGGCGTCGATCATGTGCGAGTAGATGCCGAGCGTGAGAACGACGTCCTTCTTCTTGAAGACCGGGGCGTAGTACTTGTTCCAGAGGTCGCGGCAGATCTGGAGCGTCGCTTCCTTCAGCTGCGCGGGGGTCGCGTTGGGATGCTCGTACATCCAGTGCCAGACGCCCATGTCCACGAGCGCGACGCCGGCGATCTCGTACGTGGCCCAGAAGTCGTTCAAGGTCTTCAGGGCCTGCGTCTTCGCGTCCGGCTTGGCGAGGCCGAGCAGCTCGAGGTCGTGGGCCTGGAAGACGAAGGCGAGCGCCTCCGTGAAGGCGGTGTTCGGGACGCCCTGCAGCAGCGTCGAGTCCACGTCGTTCAACGAGAACGTCTGCTCGACGTTGTGGCCCATCTCGTGGACGGCGATGTTGAACCCCTTGAAGTTCATGCCGTCCTTCTCGACCCGCGTGCGCAGGTGGGCCTGGTCCGCGCGCCGCTGGGCGCCGAGGGCGTGGCCGGAGCCGCGCGCGGGGTCCACGACGATGTGCGCCGCGAGGTAGTCGGCCTTCTCCTTCGAGAAGCCGAGGTGCACGAGCAGATTCGGGATGTCCGCCTTGTACGCCTCGGGCGTGGGGTAGCGCTTGCGGACGATCGCGTCGAGCTGCTCTTCGGTGTTCGAGCCGCGCGGGCGGAAGCCGTCGTACCAGACGTCGAACGGCTCGAGCGGGCGTCCGAGGCGCGACTCGATGAGCGCCGCGACCTTCGGCACGAGCGGCGAGGAGAGGACGGCCTCGAGCATCGCGCGCACCTGCGCCTCGGGGATCTGGCGGTCGTCGTTGAAGCGCCGGTCGATGAGCGTCGGGGCGAGCGGCGAGTACGGGTCGGCCTTGCGCGCGGCCTCGAAGGTCGAAAGCAGCGTGGCGTAGCGCGTGTCGGGCTCGGGCGCGTTCGAGATCTTCATGTCGGGCGGCGTGGCCGCGTCGAAGTCCTTGACCGTCGAGAGCTTGACCGCATTCGTGACGGGGTCCCAATCCACGTGCGGGTTGTCCACGACGAGGTTGGGAATCGTCTGCGTCACGATGCGGTCGCAGACCTGCGCGATCTGGCGCTGGCGCGCGAGGCCGTTCTGCTTGTCGGCGTAGTCGGCCTTGATCTGGTCGCGCAGGTTCCAGTGCGAGAGCAGGCGCTGCTTCTCGGGGAAGAGGCGCTGGCCCTTCGCGTCCACGAGGTGGTGTGTCCAGATGTTGTAGCGGGCGATGTAGCGGTCCGCGCCGGCGCGGGCGTCGGCGATCGCGAGGTTGACGTCGGCGGGCACGCGCTTGGTGAAGCGCTCGGCCAGCCGCGCCTCGGCCCACTGCTTGCGCGACCACGATTCGCCCTCGGTCAGGCGCTGCTCGAGCGTCGTGACCGGGAAATTCAGCAGGACCGCGAACGCGAGGCGGTTGGAGAAGAAGTCGTCGTTGACGTGCGCCGCCGGGTCGTAACCGGCGAGGATCTCGTCGAAGGGGTAGATCTCGCCGATGTCCAGGTCGGACTGCCGGCGGAAATCGCGCGCGATCTCGTTCATGTGGCCGTCCAGGGACTCGAGGCCGAACTCCATGCGCGAAAAGAGGGCGTTGCGCACGGCCGAGTCCTGCGCGATCTGCTCGCGCGCGACCTCGGCGAAGTCGGCCTCGTTGCCGTCCTCCTTGCGCCAGAACCGCGCGGCCTGGTTCAGCCCGCGTTCGATGCGCGAGCGCTCGGACTCTCCGTACTTCGTGGCGAGCTCGGTGGCGAGCTTCTGGATGGTGGCTGGTGTCACGAGCGTCTGCCCCCCCTGCGGCGCGGCCCCGGTCAGGGCCAGGAACGCGGCGAACATCAACGGGAACCTCTTGGACATCGAACCTCCTGCGCGAAGGAGAAGTCTACGTCGTCCCGGGGGACGCAACTTTTCCACGGAATCTACGAATAAGGAGGGGTCTCGAAGTGTGTCTCAAAGGAGCGGGAATGCGTGCAAACAGTCTGGCGGGCAGGGTCTTTGCGGTTGCGGGGCTGGGTCTTTGCCTGGCCCTGCCGGTCCTGGCGGGCCCGGAGCCGGCGCCGCCGGAGTTGCGGCTGCCGGCGACCGCCGAGCCGACGGGGTATGCCGTGGACCTCGCCATCGATCCGGGCCAGCAGACGTTTCGCGGAGCGGTCGACATCGAGGTCCGGGTCAAGGAGAAGACCAGCCTCCTCTGGCTCTCCGCGAGCGACCTCACGATCACGAAAGCCACGGCCAACGCCGGCGGAAAGACCCTCGGCGTCCGCGCGGTCCCGGGCGGCGAGAACTTCGCCGGCTTCGCGTTCGACAAGCCCCTCGCGCCGGGCGGGCTGAAGCTGCACGTCGAGTACACCGGGAAGGTGGACGAGAACTCCACGCAGGGAGTCTTCCGCCAGAAGGACGGCAACGACTGGTACGTCTTCACGCAGTTCGAGACGACCGACGCGCGCCGCGCGTTTCCCTGCTTCGACGAGCCTTCCTTCAAGGTGAAGTGGCAGCTGACGCTGCGCATCCCCTCGGGAACGACGGCCGTGTCGAACACGCCGATCGAGCTCGAGTCGGCCGGCGCCGACGGCGCGCGCATCGTCCGCTTCAAGAAGACCGAGCCGCTTCCGAGCTACCTCATCGCGTTCGGGGTCGGGCCGTTCGAGTACCTCGACGCCGGCACGGCCGGCGCGAAGAAGACGCCGATCCGCATCGTCACGCCCCGCGGCAAGGCCTCGCAGGGCCGCTACGCCGCGCAGACGACCGGGCCGCTGCTCGAGCGCCTCGAGACGTATTTCGGGATTCCGTATCCCTACGAGAAGCTCGACCAGCTCGCGATCCCGCAGACCGTCACGTTCTCGGCCATGGAGAACGCGGGCCTGATCACGTGGTCCGAGCGCGTCCTGCTCGCGCCGCCCGACGAGGAGACGATCCGGTTCCAGCGCTCGCAGGCCTCCATCAACGCGCACGAGATGGCGCACCAGTGGTTCGGCGACCTCGTGACGCTGGCGTGGTGGGACGACGTGTGGTTGAACGAATCCTTCGCCACGTGGATGGCGGACCGGACGCTCATCGAGTGGAAGCCGGAGTGGGCCGAGGACGTCGAGCGGGTCGTGGCGAGCTCGAACGTCATGTTCGACGACACGCTCGTCTCGGCGCGCAAGATCCGCCAGGAGATCAAGACCAACGACGACATCGTCAACGCGTTCGACGGGATCTCGTACCAGAAGGGCGCGGCGATCCTGACCATGTTCGAGGCGTGGACCGGGCCCGGGAAGTTCCGCGCCGGCGTCCACGCGTACCTCGAGGCGCACCGCTTCGGCAACGCGACCGAGGCCGACTTCCTGCAGGCGATCCAGGCCGCCACGCAGCCGGGCGTCGCGGCGGCGTTCTCCTCGTTTCTCGACCAGCCGGGCGTTCCGGTCGTCGCCGTCGCGCTCGACTGCGCGGGCGGCGCCGCCGAGCCTGACCCTGTCGCAGAAGCGCCTCCTGCCGCTCGGCTCGACCGGCGCGGAGCCCGAGACCTGGCGGGTGCCGGTCTGCGCGCGCGCGGGCTCGGGCGGCCAGGCCGGCCGCGGCTGCAGCCTCCTGACCGAGGCGAAGGGCGCGATGCCCGCGCCCGGCGGCCGGTGCCCGTCGTGGGTGCTGGCCAACGACGGCGAGCTCGGCTACTACCGCGCGCTCTACGAGGGCGACCTGCTGCGCCGGCTCATCGCCGCCGCCGACAAGGAGCTGACCGTGGCCGAGCGCGTCGGCGTCATCCGCGACGTCAACGCGCTCGCGGAGGCGGGCGAGCTGCCGATGGCCGACGCCCTCGCGCTCGTGCCGCGTTTCGCGAACGACGCCTCGCGCCAGATCGTCCAGGCCACGCTGCGCATCGCCTCGGACATCAAGGACCACCATGGTGGCGCGCGGACCGCGAGGCCAACTACGCGCGGTTCGTCTCGAAGATGTACGGGCAGAAGGCGCGCGCCCTCGGCTTCACGCCGAAGCCGGGAGACGACGACGAAACGAAGCTCCTGCGGCGGGCGCTGCTCGGCTTCGTCGCGCTCGAAGGCCAGGAGCCCGACCTGCAGGCGGAGGCCCGACGCCTGTCGCTCAAGTGGCTCGACGACCCCTCCGCCGTTTCGGCGGACATGGTCGGCGACGTGCTCGAGGTGGCCGGACGGTACGGCGATCGCGCCCTGTTCGACCGCTTCCGCGCGGCCGCGAAGACGAACCCGCGGCGCCGCGACCGGGCGCGCCTCTACAGCGCGCTCGGCAGCTTCCAGGATCCGGCGCTGCTGAAGGAAGCCTTCGCGCTGACGCTCGACCCGTCGCTCGACTACCGCGAGACGGACTCGACGTTTTTCTCGGCCATCGGCACGAGCGCGGGCCGCGCGGCGCTGTGGGACTTCGTGCAGCCGAACTTCGACGCGATCGTCGCGCGGATGCCGCGCGAGACGACCGGGCAGATCGCGTACGTGGCCTCGGGGTTCTGCGACGCCGCGAAGGAGAAGGAGGCGAAGGCCTTCCTGAGCGGCCGCGTCGAGAAACTCCCCGGCGGCCCGCGCAACCTCGCGCAGACGATGGAAGGCATCCAGCTCTGCATCGCCTCGCGCACCGCGCAGGAGCCGGGGGTGGGGGAGTTTCTGAAGGGGTACTAGTTCGTCGGGCGTCGGGGCGCCCGCTCGCCCGGCGCTCTCCCGGGCGCGAGCGGACGAGGGATCCGTACGTTGCCGCCGGCCCGGGAGATGCCCTCTCCGCGCCCGGGAGGACAGGGCCGAGGGTGAGGGGCGCGGCCCTACGCCTTCGCCGCCCCCGCCTTGGCGATCGACTTCAACATCTCCTCGATCTGCGGCTGCGCCTTCTGCATCGTCGCGGCGGGGCCGACGCTCTTGAAGAAGACGAGTCCGTCCGGCGCCTCGACGATCGCGCCGTTCAGGAGCCAGCCGGGCTTCTTGCCCTGCGACTGCATCGCCGGGCCCGAGGGCGCCAGATAGGTCCCGGAGATCTCGATGCGGTGGACCGTCAGGCCGTTGACCTTCTGCTCCGACTTCTTGGGCGCGCTCCCGCCCTCGAACTGCGAGGTCCAGCGCTGGAGGTTGTCCTCGACCCCTCCGCCCTGGCCCTTGCCGAAGAAGAAGACGCCGCAGCCGCCCGCCTCCGCGCCGGGCGCGGCCGGGATCGTGTAGCTCGCGGCGCGCATCGGCTGGGGCGCGCCGACCTGCCAGCTGGCGGGCACCGACCAGCGGATTCCGCCGGCGGAACCCTCCGCCGAGCCGGGTGCCGGGAACGAAGTGGCCGAGAGTCCGATTCCGAGGGCGACGATGAGCAGAGTGCGCATGACTTTCATGCGCCAGAGCTTAAAGGATTCGCGCTTTCCGTTGAATAGAATCTGTGAAGGAGGAACGTCCATGAGGAAAACATCCGCTTCGGTGCTCGTCGGCATGCTGGATGGCCGCGGGCGTCGTCCTGGCCCAGGCCCCCCAGCCGGGGCCCGAAACCAGGAAGCTCGATGTCTTTGCCGGAAAGTGGAAGGGCGAGTCGGAGTTGAAGCCCGGCCCGTGGGGGCCCGGCGGAAAGATGACGAGCGACCAGGAGTGCACCTGGTTCCAGGGAGGCTTCCAGCTCGTCTGCCGCGAGAGCTCCGACGGCGCGATGGGCAAGATGAAGGGCGAGGCCGTCCTCGGCTGGAACGGCGAGGAGAAGATCTACAAGTACATGGGCTTCGACAGCGCGGGCATGATGGGCTCGGCCACCGGGAACGTGTCCGGCAACACCTGGAGCTGGAGCGGCGAAGACAAGATGGGCGGCAAGCTCATCAAGTCGCGCTACACCGTCGTCGTCACGTCGCCGACCTCGCAGACGTTCAAGTGGGAGACGTCCGAGGACGGAAAGACGTGGACCACGTCGGCCGAGGGCAAGTCGAAGAAACAGTAAGCAGCGCGCGGGGACATAGAATCCCCTCCGCGTGATCCGCTGCCCACACTGCTCCGCGGATGTCGAGGAGGGCGCGGCTGCCTGCGCTTCGTGCGGGCAGCCGCTGTCCTCCGTCTCGCAGCTGCCGACGGGCCTCGCCTCTCCGTCGGTCGCCTCGGCGGCGCGGCGCAAGCCCGTTCCTTCCGTCATCGGCCGCCTGGCTTCCTCCGACACGCTCGAGGGAGAAGGCTTCACGCCGGGAACGGTCATCGCCGAGCGCTACCGGGTCATCGGGCTCATCGGCCGCGGCGGCATGGGCGAGGTCTACCGCGCCGACGACCTGAAGCTCGGCCAGCCCGTCGCGTTGAAGTTCCTGCCGCGCAGCCTCGCGAACGACCGCGGGCGTCTCGACCGGTTCTTCAGCGAGGTGCGCATGGCGCGCCAGGTCTCGCATCCGAACGTCTGCCGCGTGTACGACATCGCGGAGGTGGACGGTCAGCACTTCCTCTCCATGGAGTACGTGGACGGCGAGGACCTCGCGTCGCTCCTGAAGCGCATCGGCCGCCTGCCGCCGGACAAGGCGCTCGACGTCGCGCGCCAGCTCTGCGCGGGCCTCGCGGCGGCGCACGACCGCGGCGTGCTCCATCGCGACCTGAAACCCGCCAACGTCATGCTCGACGGCCGCGGCCGCGCGCGCATCACGGACTTCGGCCTGGCCGCGGTCGCCGGCGACGAGCCCTCCGACGACGACCTCGCGGGCACGCCCGCCTACATGGCGCCCGAGCAGTTCGCGGGCAAGGGCGCGTCGGTCCGGAGCGACCTCTACGCGCTCGGGCTTCTCCTCTACGAGCTCTACACGGGCAGGCGCGCGGTCGACGCCGTGACGATCGCCGGCTACCGCAAGAAACACGCCGAGGACGCGCCGACCGCGCCGTCCTCCGTCGTGAAGGACATGGATCCGGCCGTCGAGCGCGTGATCCTGCGCTGCATCGAGAAGGACCCGGCGCAGCGGCCGGCCTCGGCGACGCAGGTCGCGGCGGCTCTGCCGGGCGGCGATCCGCTCGCGGCGGCGCTCGCGGCGGGCGAGACGCCCTCGCCCGAGATGGTGGCGGCCGCCGGAACCGGCGAAGGCCTCTCCCCGCGGGTCGCGTGGTCGATCGCGGGCGTCGGGCTGGTTCTTCTCGTCGTCAGTCGCGTTCCTGGCGCCGGGCCCCCGTCTGCTCGACCGGATGGGCTTTCGCAAGTCGCCCGAGCTGATGTCCGAGCGCGCCCGCGAAGTGCTCGGCCACCTCGGATACTCCGCCGAGCCCGTCGGCACGGCCCAGGGATTCGGCATCGGCCGCCACGTCATGCGCTGGATCCTGAAGAACGACGCTTCGCCGCGGCGCTTCGAGAAGCTTCCCGCGGACACGATGCTCTTCTGGTATCGCGGCTCTCCGCGCCCGATGGCGCCCACGGCGTTCGACGTGTTCGACCAGCCGGCGCTGCGGGTGACGCGCGATGATCCGGCCATGCAGGTTCCGGGAATGAGCTTCGTCTACCTGAACGCCGCCGGCCGGCTCGCGCAGCTGATGGTCGTTCCGCCGCAGCGCGAGGACGACGCCGGGCCGGCGCCCGCGGTCGACTGGGGGCCGCTCTTTTCCGAAGCGGGGATCGATCCCTCCCGGTACACGCCGGTCGAGCCGCGCTGGCCGCCCCTGACGTACGCGGACACGTGGGCCGCATGGGAGGGCCCCCATCCGGATCGCCCCGAGATCCGCGCGCGCATCGAGGCCGCGGCGTATCGAGGCCGGCCCGTCAGCTTCTTCATCGTCGCGCCCTGGGACTACCCGGGGCTCCAGGCCCCGTACAGCCCGACGACCGGGGAGATCGCGGGCTTGTGGGCCTTCTACACGCTGTTTCTCGCGATCCTCGTCGCCGCGGTCGTTCTCGCGCGCCGCAATCTGCGGCTCGAGCGGGGCGACCGGGCGGGCGCCGTGCGCCTCTGCGTGGCCGCGATCGTCCTGAGCCTCGCTTCCTGGGCAATCGGGAGCGCCCATACGGCCACGGAGGACGAGCTGAGGATGTTTCTCAATGCCATCGGCGCCGCGCTCTTCAACGGGTTCCTCGTCGGCACGTTCTATCTTGCGCTGGAGCCCTTCATCCGAAGGCGCTTCCCCCGGGCGCTCGTCTCGTGGAGCCGGCTCCTCGCGGGCCGCTGGCGGGACTGGATGGTCGGGCGCGATGTGCTTCTCGGCACGGCCGGGGCGGTGGCCACGCAGGTGGTCTGGTGTCTCGCGTGGCGGCTTGCGGACCGATACGGCGCCGCGATACCGACCTACCAGTCGCTTCTGAGCGCGACGCTCATCAGCGGGCGGGCGGCCGTGAGCTCGATTCTCGAGCGGATTCTCTGGGCGCTGATCATCGGCTTCCTCTACTTCTTTCTTTTCGTCGTCGCCCTGGCGCTCGTGCGTCGTGTCTGGATTGCCGTGGCGGTCACGGCGCTCGTGATCGGACTGCAGATCGTCGGGTCGCTGACGCCGGCCCTTTCGGGCAGCTTCTTCCTGTTTACGACGCTCGCGTTCCTGGTGCTGCTGACCCGGTTCGGCTTCGTGGCCGGCACGGCGTACCTCACGGCGGAGATGCTGCTCTTCGGCTTTCCCGTGACGTCCGACATGAAGGCCTGGTACGCCGGCGCGGGGCTGCTCTGCCTCGGCGTGCTCGCGGCGCTCATGGTCTGGGGCGCGCGGACGGCGGCGATCCGGCGCGAGCCCGCGAGGGCGGAATGATGGAGAATGGCGCCGCGTTGAAGCGCGGACCAGGAGGACTCGAAGAATGAAACGGACGATTCTCGCGGCGGTGATTGCGGCGACCGTCTTCGGTACGGCGGCGGCGCGGGCTCAGGACAAGACGCCCACGGCGCCCGCGATCGCGAAGACGCCCGTGATGCCGCCGATGACGCAGGGCCCCAAGCCGGGGCCCGAGGTGGAGAAGCTCGCGTATTTCATCGGCGCCTGGTCGTCGACCGGCCAGCTCAAGCCGAGCCCGCTCGGCGACGGCGGCGACACGAAGGGGCGCGAGTCGTGCGGCTGGATGCCGGGCAAGTTTTTCGTCGGCTGCATGATGATGTCGGAAAGCCCGATGGGCCGCATCCAGACCGAGGCCATCATGGGATGGGATCCCGACAAGAAGGTCTACTCGTGGACGAGCTTCGACAGCATGGGCCGCCACGAGACGGCGACGGGCGTGTTGGAGAACGGCGTCTGGACGTGGTCGAGCGACATGAAGATCGGCGACAAGACGATGAAAGCCCGCTACGTCATCCGCGACACGACGCCCGAGGGTTACGCCGTGCGCTTCGAGACCTCCGCCGACGGCAAGGAATGGAAGCCGTTGATGGAAAGCCAGGTCACGAAGGCGAAGCCGCCGGTCAAGGCGGCGACGCCCGGGGTGACGCCGACGCCGTAGTCTCGGTGCCGTAGGGGCGGGGCTTGCCCCGCCCGGGCGACCGGCGCGGCCAACTCACGGATTTCGCGATATCCCCCCGGGCGGCCCAAGGGCCGCCCCTACGGCACCGGAGAGCGGGCGAGAGTCAGGGTTTCGTTTGGAAGGCCCGGCGCGTGACGCGACCTACCGCATCGCCTCCATCGGCGACAGCCTCGACGCCCGCACGGCGGGGTAGAGGCCGAAGGTGACGGCGAGGACGAGCGCGGTGATCCACGCGACCACCAGTCCCATCGGGTTGACGACGAGGCCGTAGGGGAAATTCGCGGACAGCGCCTTGCACGCGACGGTCCCGACGAACGTCCCGAGCGACGCGCCGACGGCGGCGAGCACGCAGGCCTCGAGCAGGAACTGCATCAGGATCTCGCCGTCGGAGGCGCCCATCGCCTTGCGCAGGCCGATCTCGTAGCGGCGGTCCGAGAACGAGATCAGCATGACCGAGAGGACGCCGACGCCGCCGACGAGCAGCACCGTGCGCGGCCAGGCTCGTGAGCACGACCTTCCAGCCGTGGATCTGGTCGACGAACTGCGCCCACGCGCGCGCGGATTCCGCCTCGAGGTCCTTGATCTCGAAGTCCTCGATGCCGTGGTGCGCCTGCCGGGCGCGTCCCATCATCATCGCGGAGACCTCGGCCATGTCCTTCTTCGCCTTGAGCTTGACCGCGATGTTCGAGAGCGCGTGGGTCGCGTCGATGCGGTCCATGTACGTCTCGCAGCGGGATCGAGATCCCGTTGGCGTCGTACCAGAGCTCCTCGGTGAAGATCTGGCTCGGCGCCTGGACGCCGACGACCCGGAACCGCACGCCCTCGACCGTGATGTCGCGGCCGACCGGGTCCGCGCCGCCGAAGAGCTTGGATCCGAGCGTGGCGCCGACGACGGCGACCGTCGAGCGCCGGCGCTCGTCGTTCTCGGTCAGGCCGCGGCCCATCGACGATCGGCCGGTTCATCCAGCGCCGCGTAGTCGGGCCACACGCCGTTGATCGCACATCCGCTCCGTGCCGCCGGCGACCTTGACGGCCGACTGCTTGGTCGCGCGCGGCAGGTAGGCGTAGACCTTCGGGTCCGGCGCCGCGAGGCGCGGCAGGTCTTCCGCGCGCAAGCCCGGGCTCATCGCGAACCGCTTCTGCTCCTCCGTCGTCTCGGGCGACTTCGGGATCGAGCATGACCGTGCCGTCCCAGCTCATCCCGGCAAATCCCGTCCCGATCTTGTCCATGACGCCGTCCAGGACGGAGCTCATGACGACCAGGGCGAAGACGCCGAGCATCAGCAGGGTCAGCGTCAGCGTCGAGCGCAGCTTGTGCGCCCAGAGCTCGACGAAGCCGCCCTTGACGATCTCCCAGGCGAGCGAGAGCTTCGCGCCCATGCTCAGCTCGCGGCGCTTCGCTTCGGATGCGCGGCGCGGGATGCCGGGAGGCGAGGACGGCTTCACTCATAGCGCAGCGCCTCCATCGGCGACAGGCGCGAGGCCTTCGCACGCCGGGATAGAGCGCGAAGAGCGAAGCCGAACACGGCGGCCAGGAGGTACGCCGACACGAAGCTCTTCGGGTCGATGTGACAGCGGCACGCCGATCGTACGCCGTGATGATCTTCGAGAAGGCGACGCCGACGAAGAGGCCGGCGATCGAGCCGACGGACGTCAGCAGCAGCGCCTCGGTCATGAACTCCTTGAACACCTCGCGCCCGGGCGCGCCGATCGCCATCTTGACGCCGACCTCGCGGATGCGCTCCTTCAGGGTCGCCATCTGGATGTTCACGTTCACGATGCCGCCGCCGATGAGCGACAGGAAGCCCGACAGCATGAAGATGATGTCGTAGACGTCGCCCTGCGACTGCTGCTTGCGCACGCGGGCGCCGACGTCGTCGAGGCGGAAGTCCTCCTGCTGGCGGTGATTGGCCTTGAGCATCGAGGACAGGCCCTTCGAGAACTTCTGCATCGCGTCGAGGTCGCGGATGCGGAACGTGACGCGGTCCACGCGGTGGTACTGGTCGCCCTCGAACCGCCGCGCCACGAGCGGCGGTCGGCAGCGCGATGATCCGGTTGCGCCAGCGGAAGATGTTGTGCTGGCCGTCGCGGAAGCGGAACACGCGCTCGCGCAGCACGCCGATCACCTGGACCGGCGTGTCGCCGATGCGCAGCGTGCGCCCGACGGCGTGCCCGTCCGGGAAGAAGCGTCGCGACCGCTTCCGCGCCGAGGATGGCGACGGGCGCGGCGGAGTCCATGTCCTGCGCGCTGAAGTTGCGGCCTTCCTCGATCTCGTAGCCGTCGATCGCGAGGAAGTCGCCGCCGATGCCGCGGATGTCGCGCTCCTTGTCGGCGTAGCGGCGAGCGCACGCGCGCCCGCGCGTTCTTCTGGACGGAGATGCCTTCGACCGCCGAGGCCGCGAGGTCCTCGCCTTCGTCGGCGTCGTGGTTGCGCAGGCCGAGGTTCGCGGTCTGCAGCGCCGTCTTCGCCCCGTCGTTGACGATGGCGGACTGGCGCACGTTCAGCTTGTCGAGGCCGCCCATCTTCACGTAGAGGTCCATCGAGCGCTGGCGCATGCTGTCGGAGATCGACATGCCGCCGAGCACGGCGGCGACGCCGAGGATGACGCCGAGCGACTGGAGGACCGAGCGGGTGAGGTTCTCCCGCATCTCCACCCAGGAGTTCTTGAGGCGTTCGCGGAAGGCGCCGTTGAGCATGGTGCATCGGGACTCCGCCGCCTTCCTGCCGTCAGGCCGCTTGGCCGTCGCATCTTGATCAGGCCGTCGTGGATCTCGACCTGGCGCTGCGCCATGGCGGCGATGGAGAGGTCGTGGGTGACGATGATGATGGTGTTGCCCTGGCGATGGAGGGCCGCGAAGAGCTCGAGGACCTCGTGGCCGGTCTTCGAATCGAGCGCGCCCGTGGGCTCGTCGGCCAGCAGCAGCGCGGGGCGGTTGGCGAGCGCGCGCGCGATCGCGACCCGCTGGCGCTGGCCGCCGGAAAGCGCGGCCGGAAGGACCTTCGCCTTGTCGGGAATGCCGACGCGCTCGAGCAGCTCGAGGGCGCGCGCGCGGCGCTCCTTGCGCGCGACGCCGGCGTAGAGCATCGGCAGCTCGACGTTGCGCGCGACGGAGGCCTTGGGCAGCAGGTTGTACTGCTGGAAGACGAAGCCGATCTTCTCGTTGCGGATCGCGGCGAGCTCGCGGCCCGACAGGCCCTCGACCCGCTCGCCGTCGAGCGCGTAGGTGCCCGCCGTCGGCTGGTCGAGGCAGCCGAGGATCGCCATGAGCGTGGACTTGCCCGAGCCCGACGGCCCGATCAGCGCGACGAACTCGCCGCGCTCGACGGTCATGTCGATGCCGCGCAGGGCGTGGACCGCCGCGCCGTTGGAGCCGAAGACCTTGGTCAGGCCGGTGGTGTGGATGATGGCGGACATGGCCTAGTTGTCCTCGTCGTCCTTCTCGACGCGCTTCTTCGTCGGGTCCTCGAGCGACACCTGGTCGCCCGACTTCAGGCCCGACATGATCTCGACGCGCTCGAGCGTCGCGATGCCCGCGGAGACGGGGACCACGTCGAAGTAGTCCTTCCAGTGGTCCGAGAGCCAGATGAACTTGTTGCGCCCGGAGAGGCCGTCCTTGGCCGAGGCCAGCTGCTTCGGCTTCAGGCCGGTCTTCAGGCGGTACGCGATCGTCTTGCCGTCGCGCTTCTGCAGCGCCTCGAGCGGGATGGACGTCGCCTTGTCGCGCTTCTCGCCGAGGATCTCGACGTTGGCGCTCATGCCGGTCTTGAAGGCGTCGTCGAGCTCGTCGAGCGCGACCTCGATCTTGAAGACCTTGATCTTCTCGATGAGCTCGGCCGACGGCGCCACGAAGCTGCACCTTGCCGGTGAAGATCTTCTGCGGGTACGCGTCGAGCGTGATGCGCACCGGCTGGCCGACCGTGCACCTTGGCGATGTCGACCTCGTTCAGGTTGACGCGCACGATCAGCGACTTCAAGTCCGCGACCGTGAAGAGCACGGTGCCGGCGTTGAACGACGAGACGCCCGAGGTCACGGTCTCGCCGAGCTCGACGCCCTTCTTGATCACGACGCCGCTCATCGGCGCGGTCACGCGCGCGTTCTGCGAGCCGGAGTTGCCGGAGATGGGAATGCCGTGGTCCTCGACGATCTGGTAGCGCATCTGCGAAGCGCGCAGCGTCTCCTTGGCCTGGTCGCGCTTGATCTCGGAGGAGCGGTACGTGTCGCGGCCGATCAGGCCCTGCTCGAAGAGCGCCTTCTGCATCGCGAAGTCGCGCTCGGCGTCCTGGAGCTTGAACTCCGAGTCCTTGACGCTCGCCTGCACGTCCGAGAGCGACTGCGCCTGGTTGACGTCGGGCTCGATCTCGGCGAGCACGTCGCCCTTCTTGACGATGGCGCCCTCGCGCACCGCGAGCGACAGGACGCGCCCCGAGACCGCGGACTTCACGTCCACCTTGGTCACCGGGTCCACGACGCCGACCTCGCGGACGGAGACCTGGAGGTCTTCGGCCTGCACCTTGCCGAGCCGGAACGGGGTGCTGTCCGCCCCCTTGGCGTCGGCCTTTTCGCGGCCCTTGGCCTTCATGTAGGCGGCCCCGGCCACGACGGCCAGGACGACCAGGATTCCGATCCACCACTTCTTTTTCACGAGAAATCTCCCTAATTTGCCGAAAACTTGGGCCACGACCTCTATATACGGCAGCCGTGTGAGGAATGTTCGAAAACGCCCGGCGCGGGCGTGCCCCTCGTGCCGTAGGGGCGGCCCTTGGGCCGCCCGGGGAGATACCGCCGAATTCGTGCGTTGTGGCGCCGGTCGCCCGGGCGGGGCAAGCCCCGCCCCTACGGCACCCACGAGGGGGCCCTCTCGGGAACTCCTCGGCCGAATCTTCCGTACCTGTGGTCCCGAGGAGACACCGCAATGCTCTCGATCCGATCCCTGGGCAAGCGCTACCCCGGCGGGACCGTGGGGCTTTCCGACTTTTCGCTCGAGGTGGGCGAGGGCGTTCTCGGTCTGCTCGGCCCCAACGGCGCCGGCAAGACGACGCTGATGTCGATCCTCGCGACCGTGACGAAGGCGACGACGGGGTCTTTCTTCTGGGAAGGCAAGGACGCCGCGCGCGATCCGCTGCCGCTGCGCCGCCAGCTCGGCTACCTGCCCCAGGACTTCGGCGTCTACGAGAAGCTGACCGCGCGCGAGTTCCTGCTCTACCTCGGCCGGTTGAAGGGCCTCTCCGGCGCCGACCTCGACCGCCGCGTGAAGGAGCTGCTCGAGCTCACCAACCTGCACGGCGCCGCCGACCGGCGCCTGGGCGGTTACTCGGGCGGCATGCGGCAGCGCGTCGGCATCGCGCAGGCGCTGCTCGGCGATCCGAAGCTCGTGATCGTCGACGAGCCGACCGTCGGCCTCGACCCGGAGGAGCGCGTGCGCTTCCGCAACCTGCTCTCCGAGATCGCGCAGGGCCGCGTCGTCATCCTCTCCACGCACATCGTCTCGGACGTCGAGGCGGTCGCCTCCGAGATCGCCGTGATGCGCCAGGGCCGCCTGGTCGCGCACGCGACGCCGGAGTCGCTGCTCCAGAAAGCCTCGGGCCGCGTCTTCACGGCGGTCGTCACCTCCGAGCGCCTCGCGGAGACGCAGAAGACGGTGCACGTCTCCAACCTGATCCGCCGCGCGCGACGGCGTGCACGTGCGCTACGTCGCCAACGGCAACGGCGCCGCGCTGCCGGGCGCGCGCTCGGTCGAGCCGGACCTCGAGGACGCCTACCTGCTGACGAACATCGAGGCGGCGGCGTGAACGCCGTCGCCCTGCCGCTGACGGCCCAGATCGGCGCGGAGCTGAAGATGCGGCTGCGCTCGCTCGCGACGCCCATCGCGCTCGTCGCGTTCTTCGCGGCGGCGTTCTTCTGGATCCCGGACCCGCACGGCAACGCGGCCTCGATCACGTGGGACCTCGCCGACGGGCGCGTCCAGGCGCCGCTCTACAGCGCGGCGTACGTCGGCTTCGCGCTGGCGATCCTCTCGGGCATCTTTCTTTCGATGGGCGGCTTCTACCTCGTCGCGGGCTCGGTCAAGCGGGACCGCGAGCGCGGCCTCGGCGCGATCCTCGCGGCGACGCCGCTGTCGAAGACCGCGTACCTCGGCGGCAAGTTCGCGGCGCACTTCGCGTACCTGCTCGTGCTCGACCTGCTCGCGCTCGCGGCGGGCCTCGCTGACCTTCGTGCGCTACGGCGTCGGCGCGTTCTCGCCGCTCGAGTTCGTCGGTCCGTACCTGCTGCTGACCCTGCCCGCGATCGCCGCGGTCGCCTCGCTCGCCGTCCTCTTCGACGTGACGCCGGGCCTGCGCGGGCGCGGCGGCCTCGTGCTCTGGTTCTTCGTCTTCCTGTTCGGCCTGGTGAAGCTGCCGCTCGACATGGCGGGCCTCGGCGACGACGGCGCGCCGAGCGAAGAGCACGATGTCGCGGCCGTACTTCGATCCGTCGGGCATCGTCACCGACCAGTGGATGATCCGCAAGACGATCCCGGGCGACGTCAAGGGCGTCTCGACGGGCCACATCTCGCACGACAAGGGAATCGAGCGCGTGCCCTGGAAGGGCGGGCGCATCACGGCGGATCTCGTCGCGATGCGGGCGTTCAACCTCGCGCTCGCCGGCATTCCGCTGGCGCTCGCGGTCCTGATCTTCGACCGGTTCGATCCGGCGCGCGGACGCCGGCGGGCGCGCAAGCAGGGCCGGCTCGCGCGGCTCGTCGAGAAGCTCAAGGGCGCGCGCTTCTCGGAAGTCGCCGACGCGGACGGATTCCCGGTGCGCGCGGTCGCGCTGTCGCCCGTCGCGCCGCATCCCACGGCGAAGGGCGCGATCTACGCCGAGGCGCGCCTGATCTGGGAGAGCGCGACGTGGATCAAGTGGCCGCTCGCGATCGCGGCGCTGCTCGCCGGGCTGCTGCCGGGCAACTTCGCGCAGGGGCTCTTCCTCGTGCTGCTCGTCCCGGTGATCTCGGAAGTCGCGGCGCGCGAGAGGCTCGCGGGAACCCGCGCGCTCGTCTACTCGCAGCCGGGCGTCCCGTCGTCGCCGGCCCTCTGGAAGACGGCGGCGGTGTCGATCGTCGTGCTGATGCTCGGCGCGCCGCTCGCCATGAAGTGCTTCCTCGTCTCGCCGATCCGCGGGCTTGCGTGCGTGGCGGGTCTGGTCGCGGTCGCCGGCATCTCGGTCGGGCTCGGGTCGCTGTCGTCCGGGGGCAAGCTCTTCTCGGGGCTGTACCTCGCGGTCTGGTACATGGGGTTGTCCAACCTCCCGGCCGCGGACTTCACCTCGGCGCTTTCGACGAGTCCGGTGCCGCTGTACTCCTTCCTCTATATGGGGCTCGGCGCGGCGCTGGTGGGCGGGGCGGTGGTGCGGGAGAGGTTCAGCCTGTCCTGACGGGCTTGGTGCCGTAGGGGCGGGGCTTGCCCCGCCCGGGCAACCGTCGCCACAACTCACGAGATTTCGGCGATAGCTCCCCGGGCGGCCCAAGGGCCGCCCCTACGGCACGAAGAAAAGCCGATTTCACGACCGAGACATAAACGGCACCGCCGAAGGGCCGTTCCACGACCGGGACATAGACTTCGCCCCGTGACCAGCGACGGATCGGGCAGGACTGGCTCCGGCGCGGACACGAGCCGGTTCACGATCCGGCGGCTGCGCTCGGCGTACTTTCTCTGGCACACCTCGCTGCGCGCGACGGACATGCTGATCGCGAGCGTGTTCGTGGCGCTCTCGCTCGGGATCGGCGCCTACGTCTACGCGCGCTCGCGGGCCGAGACCCACCTCGCCTTCGCGCAGCGCGCGCAGCGGCTCGAGGCGCGCGTGAACGAGAAGCTCTCCTCCTCGCTCGAGAACCTGAAGACGCTCCAGAGCTTCCTCGAGTCCTCGGAGGTCGCGCGCCTGCAGTTTCGCCTGCTCGCCTACCCGATGCTCGCGCGCAACCGCGAGGTCTACTCCTTCGAGTGGCTCCCGGTCGTGCACGAGGCCGAGCCGCAAGCAGTACGAAGAGGAGGCGCGCGCCGCGCACCTGACGGGCTACGAGTTCTGGGAGAAGAGCGCGGAGGGCAAGCGCATTCCGGCCGGCCGGCGCGGCTCGTACGTCCCCATCCACTACATGGAGCCGCCGAGCGCGTTCGCCCTCGGCTTCGACATCGCGTCCGACGAGATCCGCTGGGCGACGGCGGGCCTCGCGCGCGATCGCGGAGAGATCGTCGCGTCGCCGCCCTTCGGCCTGGTCGAGGACGAGGTCCGTCACGCGACGGCGCCGCCGGTCGTCGCCGCGTACGCTCCGGTCTTCCTCGAAGGCGATCCGGGGTCCCAGGAGATGCGCATCGCGAAGCTCAAGGGCTTCGCGCTCGCGATCTTCCGCGTCGCGCCGCTGGTGGACAAGGCCGCCTCCGAGGTGGACGCCTCGGGCCTCGCCCTCTCGCTGCGCGACACGGAGTCGCCCAAGGCGCCGCCGCTGGCCGAGCGGCCGCAGAACGTCGCGGCCCTGCCGCGCCGCGACGGATTCGAGCTGCGGTTCCCGATCCTGTTCGCCGACCGCCAGTGGCGCCTCGACGTCTTCCCGCTGCCGGGCGCGTTCCTGACGCCCCAGCGCGGCGCCGTCGAGGCGGCGCTGCTCGGCATCCTCGTCTCGCTCGTCGGCCTGGTCACGCTGACGTCGCTGCGCATGGTCGCGCGCCTGCGCCGCCAGGCCGAGAAGGTCGGTCCGTACCGATTGACCGCGCGCCTGGGCCACGGCGCGATGGGCGTCGTGTGGGAGGCGCGCCACGCGCTGCTGCGCCGGCCGACCGCGGTCAAGCTGCTCGCGCCCGGGACCGAGGGCGAGCGCGCGCTCGCGCGCTTCGAGCGCGAGGTGCAGCTGACCGCGGGCCTGACGCACCCGAGCACGATCGCGATCTACGACTACGGCCGCACGGCCGACGGCGTCTTCTACTACGCGATGGAGCTCCTGCGCGGCATCAACCTCGGCCAGTTGATCGAGCTCGACGGCCCGCTCGTGCCGGGCCGCGTCGTGCACCTGCTGCGCCAGGCGTGCGGCGCGCTCACCGAGGCGCACGCGGCCGGCCTGATCCATCGCGACATCAAGCCGGCCAACATCATGCTCTGCCTCTACGGCGGCATCCCCGACTTCGTGAAGGTCCTCGACTTCGGCCTCGTCAAGGAGATCGGCGACGTCGAGAGCGCGAAGGACCGCACGCCCGGCTCGAGCGACGCCGCGCTCTCGCAGGACGGGTCGCTGCTCGGCACGCCGCTCTACATGGCGCCCGAGGGAATGACCGACCCCGGCGGCGTCGACGCGCGCTCGGACATCTTCGCGCTCGGCGCGGTCGGCTACTTCCTGCTGACCGGCAAGTCGCCCTTTCCGGGACGCACCGCCATCGAGGTCTTCAAGCTGGAGCGCCAGGGCCCGCCCCCGCCGCTCGCGAGCGCCGCGCCCAGGCCGGTGCCCCCCGCGCTCGAGGAGGTCATCCACCGCTGCCTCTCCTTCCGGCGCGAGGAGCGCCCGGCCACGGCCGAGGAGCTGGACGCCATGCTCGAGTCCTGCGCCGTCGCGCCCGGCCTGGACCACCGCGGATGCGAAGGCCTGGTGGCACGAGATGGGCCCGGGCGCCTTCGCCCTGGCCGCGCAGGAGCGCGAGGAGCGCCGGGAACGGGGGCAGTTCCTGATGCTGTCGTCGGACCACAGCGCGCGGAGCTGACGGTCCGGCGGCACCGTGCGACTGGGCTCCTGTCGTGCCGTAGGGGCGGCCCTTGGGCCGCCCGGGCGACAATCGAAAACGCCTTCACCTTTTCGGCGCAGCACGGTGACCGTGGCGACTAGCCGCCCGGGCGGGGCAAGCCCCGCCCCTACGACACCAAATGCAGCATCAGTCACGGTGTCGCGGCGGCCGGGGACGGCCCCGCCCCAAGGCACCAATGCAGCATCGGTCGCGGTGTCGCGGAAGGGGCGGAGACAGTCCACGCACCCGACGGCACGAAATGCAACACGGGCCGTCGGTCCAATCCCGCTTATAGAATAGGCCGCACCAAGAACGAGGTGCCGCGATGTTGAGCCTGGACGCCGCCTTCGATCGCATCGGTTCGACCTTCCACTCGCTGGGGTACGCCGCGACGGACGTGACGCCGCCCGACGCGTCGGGCAACCGCCAGGCCGTCTACACGCTGCCGAGCCTCCAGGTGCGCATCTGCTCCTACGGGCGCGCGCGCCTGCTCACGGTCCAGGTCAAGGTCGACGGCGAATGGGTGGACTTCGCCAAGCGCGGCGTCGGTCCCGAAGGCCTCGACGAATCGGCGGTCGAAGCGCTCGTCCACAAGGTCCGCGACGAGGTCGACGAAACCTCCAGCGACGCGGGATAGCTTGCGCGAGCATCTGCGCGGCGCCGCGATCTCCGCGGGCGTCGGCGTGGGCATCGTCTTGCTCGCGACGATACGGGACGAGGGGCGCTCCGAGTGGCGCGCGGTCTCGTACGGCGCGCTGATCGGCGTCTTCGGGTACGTCTTCTGCGCGGGCGCCGCGTGGATCCTTCGCGGATGGCTCGGCCGGACGCGGGCGCCGCGCCTCGCGCGCGCCGCGGTCTACTGCGTGGCCGGCATCTTTTCCTGGATGCTCGCCAACGCGATCGCCATGCGCGCCGGCCTCATCCGCGCGCACTTCGAGCCGACGGACCTCGCGGCGTACCTGCCCGTCGTGGGCGTGATCTCGCTCCTGCTCGGCCTGCTCTTCTACACGTACGGCCTGATGCAGAACCGCCTGCGCGACTCGGTCGAGCGCCTGAAGGAAGCCGAGTTCGCCGAGAAGGAGCTCGAGATCGCGCGCTCGATCCAGCAGCGCATCCTGCCGCCGCAGGAGCTCACGGGCGAGGGCTTCCGCATCGCCGCGCGCAACCTCGCCGCGCGCTTCGTGGCCGGCGACTTCTACGACTTCTTCCGCCTGGCCGACGGCGCGGTCGGCGTCGTCGTCGCGGACGTCGCCGGCAAGGGCGTGGGCGCGAGCCTCATCATGGCGACCGTCAAGGCGACGCTCCCGTTTCTCGCGGCCGAGCGCTCCGTGTCGGAGACGCTGCGCGAGGCCAACCGCCGCCTCGCCGCTCGCCTCGAACGGCGCGAGTTCGTCGCGCTCTGCTACCTGCGCTACGAGCCCGAGACGGGCGCCTTCGCGCTCGGCAACGCGGGCCTTCCGGATCCCTACCTCGTCGCCCGGGACGGGCGGCCGCGCGCGCTGTCGGCGCCGGGCCCGCGCTTTCCGCTCGGCGCGCGCCCGGAAGTCGCGTACGAAGAGATCCAGGGACGCCTCACCCCCGGCGACAAGCTCGTCCTGCTGACCGACGGCCTGCCCGAGGCCCCCGTCGCGGAAGGAGACCCGCTCGGCTACGAGCGCTTCGAGTCGCTGCTCTCGGGCGCGCAGGATCCGGATTCGCTCTTTGCCGCCGTGCGCGGCGCCGCGCGGCCAGGACTGGACGACGACTGGACCGCGCTCTTTCTCGAGCGGCGCCCGGCATGAAGCGCGAGCCACTGCTCGCGGCGCTCGCGCACTACACGCCGTCCGACGCGCAGGAAGCCGAGTCGCTCGCGCACATCCGCCGGTTCCTCGCCGCGCCGCACGATCCGTTCGAGCGCGACAACCCGGAGGGCCACGTCACGGGCAGCGCCGTCGTCGCGCGGCCCGACGGCTCGGCGTTCCTGCTCATCCTGCACCGCAAGCTCGGACGCTGGCTGCAGCCCGGCGGCCACACCGAGGAGTCCGACGCGTCGGTGCTCGGCACGGCCCTGCGCGAGGCGCGCGAGGAGACGGGGCTTTCGACCTTCGAGGTCCCGCGCGAGGACGCGATTCTCGACGTGGACGTCCACCCGATCCCGGCGCGCGGCCGGGACGCGGCGCACCTGCACTTCGACGTCCGCTACCTGCTCGTGACCGCGGAGACGCACGACCGGTCGGCGGCCGAGGACCCGGCGCGCCCGATGCGCTGGACGAGCTTCGAGGATGCGTTCGCCTCGGGCGCCGACGACTCGCTCCTGCGCGCCCTCGGCAAGGCGCGGGCGCAGCTGACGCGCCGGCCGAAAACCCGGAGCGGGCGTCAGACCATGGAGCTCGACGGATAGTCGGGCGGGGAGCCGGGAGCAGCCGGGAAGTCTCGGCGGGAGCGGGCCGGGACGTCAGCAGCAGGTACACCAGCCCCACGCCGATCACGAACACCCCCGTGCCGCGATTGATGGTGGTGAGCTTGCGGTAGTCGAAGTGGTGGCGCAGGGCGTGGGCGCCCCCGCAGAGGATGAGCCACCAGATCGCCCGAGCCGAGGAAAACGCCGCCGACGAGCTCGGTCGTCAGGATCGGATGGCCGCGCACGGCGCCGATGCCCATCGTCGTGAAGACGGCGGCGAACGCGACGAAGGTCATCGGGTTGGTCAGCGTGAGAAAGAAGGTCGAGAGAAAGTCGCCCGTCAGTCCCCGCGCGTTGCCGTTTCCCGCGGGCGCGGCTTTCTCCTCGGCCGGCTTGGTCAGGAAGAGGCGCAGTCCCATGAAGATCAGGATGACGCCGCCGATTCTCTGCATCCAGGCGCGCTCGGAGATCAGGAACTCCGAGATCATCGTCGCGCCGAACGCCGCGACCGCGCCGTAGAACGCGTCCGCCACCGCCGCGCCCAGCCCCGAGACCAGTCCCGAGATCCAGCGCTTGGCGATCGTGCGCTGCACGCAGAGCGCCGCGATCGGGCCGACCGGCGCCGCGAGGCAGAAACCCACGATCAGCCCCTTGAGGAAGAGACTCACTCTGACGGCCACTATACGGGTGCAGGCCGGATCTGCAGCATTTAGAGAGGTTTACAATCCTCATTGACTTACGCCTTTATTACGCCTATTTTGCTTTTCCCGTGTCCTCATCCGTGCAGGCCCGCGCGCTCGAAGAGCTTCTCGAAGGCCGAGGCCTCGGGAAGAAGGCTTCCGCCCTCGAGCTGCTGACGGGCCTCGGCGCGAAGCTCTCGCGCGCGAGCGACCTGCCGTCGCCCTCGGCGCCGCGCGACCCGATCCCGACGATGGTCCCCGCGCTCGACCGTCTTCTCTGCGGGGGACTGCCGCGCGGCGGATTCGTCGAGCTCTCCGGCCGCCGCTCCTGCGGCCGCTTCTCGATCGGCATCGCCGCGCTCGCCTCGGCGACGTCCTCGGGCGAAGCGGCGGCGCTCGTGGATCTCGGAAGCCATCTCGATCCCCAGGCCGCCGAGGCCGCGGGCGTCGAGCTGACGCGGCTGCTCTGGGTGCGCCCGGAAAAGTTGAAGGACGCCGTCGCGAGCGCGGAGATGCTGCTCTCGGCCGGATTCCCGCTCGTCGTCGTGGACCTGGGGCTCGCGCCCGTGCGCGGACGCTTCGTGCCGGACGCCGCATGGGTGCGCCTCGAGCGCGCGGCCCGCTCGCGCCACGCGGCGCTGCTGCTGCTCGCGCCCTACCGCGTCAGCGGCGTCGCCGCCGACACGGTCCTCGCCACGGACGCCGGGCGCGCGCGATGGAAGGGGACGGGGCGAGCGCCGAGGCTGCTGTGCGGCGTGTCTTCGCGGCTGACGCTGCAGAAGGACGCGCGCGCGCGGACGGGGGTGGGGGAGGAGGTGGGGTGGCGGATTTATGACGATGCGCCGCTCGAGTCGCCGGTAGCCGCCCGCCATCGGCCGGCGTGTGGCGACTGCCGCGGGCCCGTGCCGTAGGGGCGGGGCTTGTCCCCGCCCGGGCGACCGGCGGGACAACGTACGTTATTTGGCCGGATCTCCCCGGGCGGCCCAAGGGCCGCCCCTACGGCACCAAATGCAAATGCACGGTTGAATCGTGTCGCCCGCGTGATCGCCTGCCTCTACGTCCCGCTGTTCCCCCTCGCCGCGCGGCTGCGCAGCGAGCCGGAGTTGAAGGACGAGCCCGTCGCCGTGTGCGAGGGCAACGGCAGCGCCGCGCGCATCGTCGCGGCGACGCGCAAGGCGCGGCGCGCGGGCGTCGAGGCCGGGATGACGCTGCCCCAGGCGCGCGCGCGCGTCCCCAAGCTCGTCGCGCGCGGACGCGACCGCGAGTGCGAGCGCGCGGCCGAGGAGGCGCTGCTCGAAGTGGCGGAGATGTTTTCGCCGCGGGTGGAGGACGAGGGGGAGGGGGTCGTCTATCTGGATCTGGAGGGGCATCCCGCGCTTCGCGCCCCTCACCCTGCCCTCTCCCCCCGGGGGGAGAGGGAAGCAGAGGGAGCAGATTCAAAAGACTCCCTCTCCTGGCCCTCGCCCGCGACATCCTGCGCGCGGCGGAGAAGGCGTTGCTGCCCGCGCGCGTCGGCGTTGCCGCGTCCAAGCTCGCGGCGCGCGTCGCGGCGGGGCTGCCCGACACGCCGACCGTCGTCCCGGAAGGCGAGGAGTCGCGCTTCCTCGCGCCGCTGCCGCTCGAGAAGCTCGCCCCCGCGCTCGAGATCGCCGCGACGCTCGACCGCTGGGGCCTGCGCTCGATCGGCGACTTCGCGAAGCTGCCCGAGGGCGAAGTCGCCAGCCGGCTCGGCGAAGTCGGCCGCGAGCTCCACGCGACCGCGCGCGGCATCGACCCGCGCCCGCTCGAGCCGTACCTTCCGCCGCCGTCCTTTTCCGAGGGCATGGACCTCGAGTGGCCGCTCGCCACACTCGAGCCCTTCCTCTTCGTCGCGCACGCCGCGCTCGAGCGCCTCGTGCGCCGCCTCGAGTCGCAGGCCCTCGCGTGCACGCGCCTGGAAGTCTCGATCAAGCTCGACCCCGACGGCCACGACGCCCGCGCCATCGCGCTGCCCGCTCCGACGCGCGACGTCAAGACGCTGCTCACCCTCGTCCGCCTCGAGCTCGAAGCCCGCCCGCCCGGCGCGCCCGTCGCCGGCTTCAGCTTTTCCGCGCACCCCGACTCGCCGCGCCGCGCCCAGCTCTCCCTCTTCGGACCCGCGGCGCTTTCGCCCGACCGCCTCGCCACCACCATCGCGCGCCTCGCGGCGCTGCTCGGCGCCGACCGCGTCGGCTCCCCGCGCTCGATCGACGGCCACCGCCCCGAACGCTTCACCGACACCGGCTACGCCCCGCCCCCGCCGCCCCACACGCGCCTGCCCCCGCGCGAAGGCCGCGGCCTCCTCGGCGTGCGCGTCCTGCGCCCCGCCGTCGCGCTCGAAGTCCTTCGACGTCCCCCGGTGCCGTAGGGGCGGGGCTCGTCCCCGCCCGCTCGAGTACGACTGAGACTGAAGCGGGCGGCCGCAAGGGCCGCCCCTACGAATTGAAGAGCGCCCCCGACGCCGCCCCGCCCATCTCCGGCTCCGTCCGCGTCGCCGCCGGCCCGTGGTCTCTCGAAGACGGCTGGTGGACCGACGCTCCCGCCGACCGCGACTACTGGGACGTCGAGCTGTCCGACGGCGGCCTCTACCGCATCTACCGCGAACGCGCGGCGGGCGCGTGGTTTGCCGACGGCGTGTACGACTGAGCCTGCGAGCGCCGAGCGTATAGTTCTCGCCAACGGCTCCCATGCTCGCAAAACTTTTCCGCGACTTCATGCTGATCTGGACGACCGTCGATCCGATCGGCAACCTCGCGCTCTTCGCCGGCCTGACCGCCGCGCTCACCCGCGCCGAGCGCAAGCGCGTCGCCCGCCGCGCCACCATCTACGCCGCGATCATCCTCGTCGGCGCCGTCGTCCTCGGCCAGATCATCCTCGACGCGATGGGCGTCCACCTGCTCTCGTTGAAGCTCGCCGGCGGCATCATCCTCTTCCTCTTCTCCCTGCAGATGCTCTTCGGCAACATGGAGAACCCCGGCGAAGCCGACCCCGGCCGCGACATCGCCGTCTTCCCGCTGGCAGTGCCCTCGATCGCCGGCCCCGGAACGATCATGGCCGTCATCGTCCTGACCGACAACGACGTCTACACCGTGCCCGAGCAGGCCGAGACCGCCGTCATCCTGCTGTTCGTCCTCGCCATCACCTACGGCCTCTTCCTCGCCTCGGAAGCCATCCTCAAAGTCATCGGACGCCAGGGCGCCTCGATCCTCGTCCGCGTCATGGGCATCCTGCTCGCCGCCCTCTCGGTCGAGCTCGTCATGAACGCCCTCGCGATCCCGCCCTGGGCGACCCTGCCGAAGCCGTAACACGGCGGCGCACCGCGCCGAGACTCGGCCCTCGCGACAATAGATAAGGAGAGATGACTGCCGGGCGTAGACTTGTGTCGGCCGGAGGCTATGCGTATGCCCAGGAAGCTGGAGCAGATCGAAACAGAAGCGCTGAAGCTCGGCGCAAGATCCCGGGCCATCCTCGCCCGGAAGCTCCTCGAGAGCCTCGAGCCCGTAGCCGAAACGGCCACGAGCGCGCCTGGTACGACGAAGCCGAGCGCCGCGAGCGAGAGCTGCACGAAGGAAAGATCGATACGATTCCGGCTCGCGAGGTGCTTCGGCGCATCAGATCCGAGATCGCGAAGAAGCGCCGCACCGGCTAGATCGAGATCGTCTTCTGTCCGCACGGCGTCTGCGGAGATGCTCGAATGCCTTCCTCTTCTACGAATCCCGGCAAGTCGACCTTGGCGCTCGTTTCCTGAGGCGTCTCGCTGCGGCGCTGATGCGGCTTTCCACCTACCCGGAATCGGCTCCGGTACCGCGGCGCCGTTCGGCAGCGGCGACTCGGCGGATTTCCCTACAGCCTTCTCTTCTCCGTCGAAGAAGCGAGCGACTTTCACGTGCTCGCCGTGATGCACGACAGGCAAGGACCGAAGCGTTGGAACGCGAGCTGACTGGCTGGCCGAACCCGCTCCCGACCAGCCCCGCCTCCTCGACCGCGTCCGCCACGCGATCCGCGCCCGCCACTACAGCCTGCGCACCGAGGAGGCCTACATCGGCTGGATCAAGCGCTACATCTTCTTTCACGACAAGCGCCACCCCGCCGAGATGGGCGAGACCGAGATCAACGCCTTCGTCACCCACCTCGCCGTCGCGGGCCCCGTCAGCGCGTCCACCCAGACCCAGGCCCTGAGCGCTCTGCTCTTTCTCTACCGCCACGTCCTCCGGAAAGAGCTCCCCGACATCCACACGGTCATCCGCGCGAAAACCCCCGGCCGCCTCCCGACCGTCCTGACCCGCGCCGAGGTCCGCTCCGTCATCGGCAGGATGTACGGCACACCCCGCCTCGTCGCGACACTCCTCTACGGAACCGGCATGCGCCTGCTCGAGGCCCTGCGCCTGCGCGTCAAGGACGTCGAGTTCGGCAACAACCGCATCCTCGTCCGCGACACGAAGGGCAAGCGCGACCGCGTCGTTCCTTTCCCGGCCGTCGTGCGCGCGGCTCTTCCGAACTGGCTCTCGAGAGTCCGCCGCATCCACACCGACGACCTCGCCGAAGGCTTCGGCGCCGTCTTCCTCCCAGACGCCATCGCCCGCAAGTACCCCGGCGCCGAGCGCGACTGGGGATGGCAGTTCGTCTTCCCGGCCGAGCACATGAGCACCGACCCCCGCACCCAACTCGTGCGCCGCCATCACTTGCACGAGACGGCCGTCCAGCGCGCCCTCCACGCGGCGGTCGTCGAGCTCGGCATCTCCCGGCGGGTCAGCTGTCACACCTTCCGCCACTCTTTCGCGACCCACCTGCTCGAGGAGGGGTACGATATCCGCACCATCCAGGAGCTCTTGGGCCACCAGGACGTGAAAACGACGATGATTTACACACACGTCTTGAACCGCGGCGGCCGCGGCGTGCGCAGCCCTGCCGATCTTCTGTGGACGAAAAGCGGTATCGCGGCACCTCCGAGCCTTATCCGACTCAGTTCGCAGCCTAAGTTGCAGTCACCGATCCTGCCTCCCGAGCGGCAGCTCATGCCGGCTCAGGAGGATGGCGACGATTGGATCGACACGGACGTAGATGAATAGGAGACAGGATCTGTGAAGCGGGTGAGTTTGCGTAGGCAGTCTAAGTACATGTTAGGCAGCGCGAAGTCAGGCGATGATCCGCCATGGGCTGTGCGGTCCGAGCAGCTGAGGCTGGTCTCGCCAGGAGTCCGCTGTCGCAGTGCGGTGCGCGTGCTCTCGATGCGTGGCGATCTGGGCGGCTCGCTACGGACGCAATGCGATCGGGCCGATGCTCGTCATGGCTATGCGGCGACGCGCTGGCTCGGATACCGACGGCACTGATCGCTCGAGCGCTCGAGCAGTCGCTCGGCATCTCGCGAAGCTGCAGTAGCCGAGCGACGTGAGCGTCGCTGGTTCCACATCCGACGGTATGCGCATGTCTGCGTGCGCTCGGCCGACGTCGCGATCCTCGTGGCAGGTGGCGACTATCGGAGGCGGTCGTCGCGCTAAAGGCAGCGTCGCGGCACGGCGGCCTAACACGCGCATGCAGCGGACTCGCTCATCGCCTTCGGCTCTTCGCTCGCCGCTGATGCGCTGCCCGTTAGGCGCCGCGAAGCTCATGATGACGCTCGAGATCGAGTCGGCGCGCTTGGCTCTTGGCGATGCGCGGCCATTGGCGCTGGTGGCGATGCATCAGCTCGCATCAGCGGCCTGAGTCGGCTACGCTCAGCGATGCGGTGGCCGAGGAGTGAGCAGGCGCTCATCGTTGGTGCTCTCGTAGTCCGGTAGGCCTGGATGCCAGGTCGTCGACGGTAGGCTCCTGGCGCATCGAGTCGGTCTGGCACGGTGCTCGATGCGCTGATGTCAGGCATGCGCGATGCTGGGTCAGCGAGCGCCGACGCTGACGCGCGCATTGCAGCGGACTCGCGTCGATCGCCTTCGGACGCTTTCGGCTCGCCGCTGATGCGCTGGCCGTTAGGTCGGCGCCGGCAGCCTAGCGACGCGCATGGCAGCGGACTCGCTGATCGCGCGTCGGCTCATCGCTCGGCCGCTGATGCGCTGCGCCGCTAGCGCGCGCATGCAGCGGACTCGCTCATCGCCGTCGGCTCTTCGCTCGCCGCTGATGCGCTGGCCGTCTGGGCCATGCGTACGGGGCCTGAGTCCAGCTCTTGCTGAGCGAGTCGCTGCGTGACGTCTTGGAGCGCGTGAGCTCGATGTTGCGGCTGTCCTATCGGATGAGCGCGACGTCAGCGTGGTCCGATGCCTCTGGCAACTATGGCGGAGTAGGCGAATCCGCGGCGGCTTCGATAGCGCAGCGGCTGTCGCCGTTGGTGGCTGTCGTCGTGAGTGGCAATCGCACCGCGGCTCGGCGCGAAAGCAGCGGCGCCGCCTAACACGCGCATGCAGCGGACTCGCTCATCGCCTTCGGCTCTTCGCTCGCCGCTGATGCGCTGGCCGTTAGGCGGCCGGAAGGCATCATGGTGGCGTGAGTCTGCGCGTGTCGGCGCTTCGATCGTGGGCGTGTCGCGATCACGCGGTCGCTGTGGCCGATCGGGCCGATCGCGCGTCGTGGTCGGCGATCGTCGAGGCCTGCTCGATGCAGCTCGTGGCGTCACGGATCGGCGTGATCGGCTCGCGATCGTGCGGTGCTCGGCGCGGTCGTGCCGGTCGTGCACTGATCGCGATAGGTCGCGCCGGGCTTGTGCTCGCGCTGAGGCGCTCGGCGACTGCATCGTGAGTCTGAGCGTCAGGCTCGCGACTGCTCGATGGCTCGATCGCGATCGACGGCGGTCGTCGGGCATCCGTCGCAGCTGCTCGCGAGTTCGTCGCGATGCTGAACCGAGCGTCAGCTATGGCGTGCTCGAGCGCCGGCCGCCTAACACGCGCATGCAGCGGACTCGCTCATCGCCTTCGGCTCTTCGCTCGCCGCTGATGCGCTGGCCGTTAGGCGGCCGGAAGTCTGCATGAGGCGACTCGCTGCAGTGTTGCGCACGCGGCATGCGAGGCTTGGCTGCGTCCTGGCGTGCCTCCTTGTCGGCAGCTCGCTGGCCTGCTCATGACGACCGATCCGAGCGGCTCGTCGGGCCTGGCTGGCGGCATGTGACCGTGCGTCGACAGCCACGGTCGCTGACAACTGAGGTCCGTGGCATCGCTGTGGATCCGGCGCTCAGTGACGTCGCGGTGCGATCGCCGATGAGGAATGGGCGTTACGAGTCTCGATCGAGGCGTTGGCGTCTCGGCTGCGGGTCGTTCGCCAGGATCGCTCGCGGCTCGTCGTTCGGAGTCCGTGGCCATAGGCATGCCATCGCTGGTTCGCTGATCGCATCGGGTCTCGATCTGATCGTGGCTCAAGCCGAGGTGAGCAGAGCGTGAGCCCAGGCGCGGCCGCCTAACACGCGCATGCAGCGGACTCGCTCATCGCCTTCGGCTCTTCGCTCGCCGCTGATGCGCTGCCCGTTAGAAATCCCCCGATCGCTGGTGAAGCAGAGGCGATCGAGCGTGCCAAGGCGGGAGACGCCGAGGCGTTTTCGAAACTCTATGCATTGCACAAACGCCGCGTTTATACCCTTTGCCTTCGTATGCTGGGCAACGTCTCCGAAGCCGAAGACATGACCCAGGAGGCCTTTCTTCACCTCTTCCGTAAGATCGGCAGCTTCCGTGGCGAGAGCGCTTTCTCGACCTGGCTGCATCGTCTCACGGTCAACCTCGTCCTAATGCATCTGCGCAAAAAAGGCCTTCAGCTGGTCTCGCTCGAAGAGACCATCAATCCGTCTGAAGAAGACTCTCCGAAACGTGACTTCGGTAGTCGAGACAGCCAGTTGGCCGGTTCAGTTGACCGCGTTGCCCTGGAGCGCGCCGTAGCCTCGCTACCTCCCGGCTACAGGATGGTCTTCGTCCTTCATGACGTCGAAGGTTTTGAGCACAACGAGATCGCAGTCATGCTCGAATGCTCCACCGGCAACAGTAAATCCCAGCTCCACAAAGCACGCCTCAAGCTGCGGGAGCTGCTCCGTCAACCGGAGCCCACAACAGAAGCCGACTTTAAGGAAGCGGCCATATGACTTCGCAAAACTCCAAAAGACCCGATTTGCCTGCTCCACTGTCGTGTGCTGAATTTCAGCAGCAGCTGCCTGACATGTTTGCCGCCGGAGCTGAGGGGATCACCGACGATCCCGCCATCATCGAGCACCTGAAGACGTGCGAGAACTGCTCCGCGCTGGTTCGCGACCTGCAATACATCGCCGACCAGGCCCGGCAGCTCCTTGAACCTACGCACGAACCCAGTGACAACGTCTGGAAGAAGATCCAGAAGAGTCTGGCATCGGATCCGACGCTCAACCCAAACAATAGGCCCTGCAATCAACCGACCATCGCAAAGATTTCGCTATTGCAATTCCGCTCACCTTGTGTGTAGCATTCATCCAGCATGACGAACCATATCCACTCCGCTCGATTTAGCTATTGCTATTGGCGCCAGTCTGCGGCCGGCGGAGTCCTCGCATGCATCTCTGAAAACAGCTAAATCTTCAGAGTCTTCGATCTTCCCAGCCGCGACCCAAAAGGTCGCGGCTTTTGCTTGTGCTTCAGTACCCTATACGGAGAAACCAAATGACTTCCAGCCAGTCACAAACCTCAGCAAAGCCAAAATCGCAATAACTCCGCATCGCCGCCCCACATCAGGCGAGTCGTGCTTACCGGATTTATGGGCGCTGGCAAATCGACGGTAGGTCGTCTGCTCGCATCGCGGCTTGGATGGGAGTTTCTCGATCTAGATACACACCTCGAAAGCCGAACTGGCGCGACCATCCCCGATCTCTTCGCCCGGCACGGCGAAGCACACTTCCGACGGCTCGAATCGACTGCGCTGGCCTCTGCACTTGGACGGTCGCACACCGTGCTCGCCCTTGGCGGCGGAACCCCCGAGGAGATCACAAACCGTCTCCTCATCGAACAGACGCCAGCCACGATGTCGATCTTTCTCGACGCTCCGTTCCCTACTCTGTTTGACCGTTGCATGCTCCAGGAGATCGCCCGCCCCGTACTGGCCGACCCCGCCGAGTGCCGAGGAGACGCTTCGCCCGACGTCGTCCTCTGTACATGCGCATGGCACGCCTTACGGTCGACACGTCGGCTCTACTCTCCGAGGAGACCGTCGATAGCCGTGCTCGCATATCTGAACCATTCTTCACACTCCCATCGCTAGACGAATAGCCTCACGAGCGCACTAACGGCATCCAACCCGCATACCCTTAGGAGAGCAGGCATACTACCGCGAGGTGGCTATTGAACTCACTCCCGAGCAGCGGGCGCACGAGATATCGTTCGCGGCCACATCGTGTTCGCCTTGCGTGCTTCCTACTGCTTGTCCTCCTGCATGGCTGCTGTCAAGGAACTGCTGATCATCTATGTCAGTGCATCTCTTCGCAGCAGTCCTTATGCCGCTGGTCAACCGAATACACCAACGCCGATTCGTGACTACTACCCCTCCCGCGCCTGCCGCTATCCTACTCTTCTCGTTGCTCACCGTGTTTGGCCGTTGCGGCACCTTCTTTTCCGTCGGACTTCCTCCCGTCCTGCACGACCTCAACGTCTTCTCCACGAACTGCCCACCGTATCCCCCAGATCTTGTTTCAGAACGCCTCAGGATCACTTCCGATCGCCAGGCCTTGAACGTCAATGCCGTCGCTGAACGAGGCCCAGGGAACGCTAACCTCCACCGCCAGCTATCTCGTCGGCTCGCTTCCCGACTGGATCAGCATCTCTTCGACATCCTTACGGCCGTCTTTCTCTGCATCTATTTCATGCTCGAAGGCGAACACGCCTACCTCTTCTTCCTTTCGCTGTTTCCTCCCGCGCAGCGCCATCGGCTCGACATCACTCTGCGACGTGCCGAACAACGAGATAAGCAAATGGCTCGTCGGACAGGGACTGCTAATGCTGATCCTCGGAATTTGCCAGACCATCGCCTTCGGTCTTCTGAATGTTCGCTATTTTCTTATGCTGGGATTCTCTGATGGGCCTGTTCAACATCATCCCTATCGCTGGTGGAGTCTTCACCATCACGCTGGCTGCTATCGTTGCAGCGCTTGACTCGTGGACCAAGATGTTCGCCGTCATTGGCTTCTATCTCGTGTACGTCAATCATCGAGAACGCCTACCTGACTCCCCGCATCATGCGTTCCAGTGTCGACCTCATGGGTCTGACCATCCTGATCGCCCTGCTCTGCGGCACCGCACTGGCCGGAATCGTCGGCGCTCTGGTCGCCGTTCCCACGGCTGTCGCTCGTCGCTGTCCTGCTCGACGAGTACGCGGTCCGAACGACGAGCGCCCAGACTAGCCGCTAACCCTTGGGTTTTCTGCGTGACGGAACACGTAAGACTGTGACCAGCGGTCTCCCTCAGAAAAAAGTACCGGTATACAATGCTGGCTTGCTATTCTTGTGCAAGTGTTCCGAACCGAAGTTTACCCAACCCGCCCGCCGCAATCTTTTGGCTCCTGTCCTCGTCGCCTTTCTGATCCTCGGCATCGCACTCGCGCTTCTGTCTGCGATACACCCCGCACACCATCGCCGATCTAACCATCCTTCGCACATCCGTCTATCCGACCCACACGTCTTCAAGATCAGACACCGCTCACTTGTGGGCCGTGAACGGACCAGGACGAGCTGTATGTCGTCACCACGCTACGCATTGAAGACAGTCTCAACCTACCGCTCTTCCTCAAGGACTTCACGGCGACCCTCCTACCGCGGACGGTGAAGAGATCACCAGCAGCGCGGTTCAAAAACAGGACCTCGACAACCTCTATGTCACCTTCCCTGCCCTGAAGCCGATGGCTTCAGCACCGCTGGCTTCGAGAGACGCTCATCGATCCTGGCCACTCCGCCGAAGGCATGGTTCTACTGCACTTCCCTGTCACCGAGGATGTCTGGAACCACCGCCGTTCCGCTTCCTCTGCATGTAGACCTCTACCATCAGGGCCCCATCTCAGTCACCATTCCTCAGGGCAACCAGATCTCATCGTCCAGAGACAGTGGGACACCGGGCAAGAATGACGCGCCGTCGCTGGATCGCCGACTCGTGGACATCGGCGACGGCCACACTCACTGGCGACCAGGCAGAACACCTGGTCCGTGTTCTGCGCGCCACGCCTGGCCAGATCTACGACGTCGTCGCAGGGGGTTTTCTTCATCGAGCCGAGATCACCAGCCTGCGTGCCGCCTCAGCCGGTATAGGAGCAGAGGTCCTCTTCGCGCTTCATGAAGAGTTCGAGTCCGACTCCGCGTCTGCCCCTCCATCTTCTGCTTGCGATCTTCAAGTTCGACCACATGGAATGGGCCATCGAAAAGGCCACGGAACTCGGCGTCGCGAGGCATTACGCCTGTTCTTGCCCGCCGCACAGAAAAGCATCTCGCTCAAGCCGCGACGAAAAGAGCCGAACGCTGGCGTCGTATCGCGCTTGAGGCGTCGAAACAATCACGGCGCACAACGATCCCCGAAATCGCCGAACCGTTGGCTCTCAAGGCCGCCCTCGAAAAGGTAGACGAGCTCCGGTACGAATTCTGTTGTCCGAGACAGAGCAAACCGTCAGCCATCGCCGACGTCATTGCAGAAGCTAGGACATCCTTCTCACGCAGAAGAACTCACACATGCACTTAGCGATTGGTCCAGAGGGTGGTTGGACGCAGGAAGAGATGGCGCTCTTTACCCAACATGGTTGGCAGCACGTAACTCTAGGTCCGCGAATCCTGCGAGCCGAGACGGCCGCCATTGCCGCCATCGCAATCCTCTCCTCACACCTCGCGTGAGAGCAAGCAACTCAGTTCGGCCGTTCGCGTTCCGGCTTCCCGAAGCGGGCATCGAGCGGCTTGCGGCCGGCAAATCCATCCTCAATCGAGTGCCAGAAGCCGATCTCCTTCTCGCCCAGCTTCCAGCAGAGCAAGACCGTTTGACCATCGACGAGGCAGGGGAAATCCAGCAGGCCCTTCTCGAGTCTTTCACCTGCACGCCGATGGCTTCGATCTCGGCCAGCGCGTCCTTCGTCTCCTGCAGCAGATTTGTCGCGCTCCGCGCGACGACGAGCGGTAGTGGCCACATCGACGTGAATTCCGCCAGCGAGGAATATCCGCTGGCGCAGTTGATCAAGCTCCACCTCGATCTCGGCAGCGCGTGTGCCTGAACTCTGCGCCTTGCGCAGCAGGCGTCTCAAGCACCGGAAGCAGCGTCTGGGCCTCGTCGAGCGTAAACGTTTTGCTCAAGCCTTGACCTCCAGCATGCGATCGAGCGCCACCTTCGCCCAGTGCTTCACGTCGTCGTCTACCTTGATGCGGTTGACCACATTGCCCTGAACAAGGTTCTCGAGCGCCCACGCCAGGTGCTGCGGTGAGATGCGGTACATCGTCGTGCAGAGGCACCCGGAGTCGTCGAGCGTGATGACCTTCTTGCCCAGGGAGCGAACTTCTTCGCCAGGCGGTTGACCAGGTGAATCTCGGTGCCGACGGCGAAGCTCGAGCCCTCGGGAGCCTTCTCGATCACCTCGATGATGCGCTCGGTCGAGCCGATGGCGTCGGCCTTCTGGCAGACCTCCCAGCGGCACTCGGGATGCACGATCACCTGCATCCCCGGGTAGTTCGCGCGAACGCGGTCGACGTGCTCGGGCAGAAAGCGCTGATGCACGGAGCAGTGGCCCTTCCACAGGATGACCTTTGCGGCCTTCAGGCGGTCCGGCGAGACGCCGCCGTTGATCTGGTAGGGGTCCCAGACGACCATCTCGCTCAGCGGAATTCCCATGGCGAAGGCGGTGTTGCGGCCGAGGTGCTGGTCGGGGAGAAAGAGAATCTTTGACTTCGCGCGCGAAGGCCCACTCGAAGGCTCCACGAGCGTTCGACGAGGTGCAGACCAGGCCGCCGCGTTCGCCGCAGAAGGCCTTGATGGCTGCGGCGGAGTTCATGTAGGTCAGCGGGATCAGGTCGCCGGTCAGGCCAGCGCGCTCGAGCGAGTCCCAGCAATCCTCGACCTGGCCGATCTCGGCCATGTCGGCCATCGAACAGCCGGCGTTCAGGTCGGGCAGGATGACCTGCTGCCAAGGCTTGGCGAGCACATCGGCGGTCTCGGCCATAAAGTGCACGCCGCAGAAGAGCATGTACTTCGCGTCGGTCTGGGAGGCGATCTTCGACAGCTTGTAGCTGTCGCCGGTGTAGTCGGCAAACCGGATGACCTCGTCGCGCTGGTAGTGATGGCCCAGCAGAACGACGTCGGTCCCCAGCGTGGCGCGCGCCGCTGCGATGCGGGCATCCATGGTGTGGTCCGGCTGTGACAGGTAGTTATCGAGCGAGCATGACTCGCCAGCAGAATCCATCGCGGACGGTGCCGCGACCTCTTCCATCAGTAAACTCAAAGTACTCCGCCTTCAGTCTCACGGAAGCGTCAGGAGCCGCATGCGCGGCGCCGTCGTTTGCCTCTGAGACGGGGATGTTGAAAGCATGCACTGCACGGTTGCAGTGGATTCGCTGTTCCGGCTCAGATTCGAGCCATCACCCAACCCACGGGGATGTTGCAACCAAACTATCTACTACTTCCTACGACTTCAGCGGCTTTCACCGCCGCTACTGCATTGGACGAAAACGGAGCCGGAAAGATACATCTTTTCGAGCCGGAATCCGCTCGCCGCCTTACATCATCAATCTTACAACAAGATAAAGGCTGTGGACTGAACCATTGTTCCAGCTGCAGCTACGCCGTATCATAGGAATCAATTATGCCGAGCCTCGGCGATAGCGCCTTTATCTTCATCCTTGCCCTGATCCTCTTCGGTCCGAAGAAGCTGCCCGAGCTCGCGCGTCAGCTGGGAAAGCTGATGGGCGAGTTCCGCCGTGCCTCCAACGAGTTCCGCATGCAGATGGAAGATGAGCTGCGACATGGCGGAGCAGGCCGAGCAACAGAAGAAGATCGCCGCGATGGAGGCCGCCGCTCCCGTCACGCCGGCGATCACCGATGGTTCGGAAAACACGATCGCGACTCCGCGACCGTCGACGATCCGCCGGAGATTCATCCGCACGCCCGCGAGATCGAAGACCCGCTGCCGACCGCTCCGCTTCCGATTGCGAGCTCAGGAGATCTCAATCTGATGCCTCCTTCGACCGGACTTCCCGTCGCGAAGCACATCCGTCTCACATGCATTCGACTCGGTTCCTCACGTTGAGGATCCGGAGCTAGCGCCAGATCATTCGACGACCGATCCGCTCTGAAGGACACACACCGGACGCTCCGGACCACATAGCAAGCGAGGCTCAAGTTCATGGCTGATCTGGTCGATCGCGCTCGCGCGGCAGTAACCGACCGCGCCGAGCTTCCAGGCATGAGCCTGATGGAGCACCTCGGCGAACTTGCGCAAGCGGCTCATCCACGTCTGTCGTCTATCTGCTCGATCGGCTTTGCGGTCGCGTACGTCTTCCACGAGAGAGCTCTACGGCATCGTGCAGGCGCCGCTGGATCAGCTGCAAGATTCCGCTGAACTTCACCCATCCGACCGACGGCCTGAACCTTTATCTGAAGACCTCGCTGGTGGGCGGCGCGATTCTGGCATCGCCGTTCATCCTGTATCAGATCTGGCTCTTCATCTCGCCCGGAATGTATACGCAACGAGAAGCGCTACGTGGTTCCGTTCATGACGGCGACGGTCGCTGCTCTTCCTTGCGGGCGCGTGGTTCGGCTACCGTTGGGTTCTGCCCGGCGCGCATCAAGGTTCTGGTGGTCGACTTCGGCAAGCGCTTCCATCCCATCCTCACCATCGAGGACTACACCGGCTTCTTCATGGCCGTCATCCTTGGCCTCGGGATCACCTTTGAGCTGCCGATTCTCATCTTCTTCCTCTCGATTCTCGGCATCGTCGATGCGAAGTTCCTACTCAGGCACATCCGCTACGCCATTCTCGTGATCTTCGTCATCGCGGCGATCATCTGCCCGCTGCCCGATCCGATCAGCATGTGCCTGTTCGCGACTGCCGATGCTCGTCCTTTACCTGGTCGGCGTGGGCGTTGCATGGGTCTTCAATCCAGCGACGCGCGGAAAGAGGCCAAGTCGCATGAGACCATCGCAGCGCCTGGCGCTCGACTCTTCCGGTTATCTCTGCCTGTTCTCTCCTTGTTCTTCTGGCATCCGTTGCCGTGGCGCAGAAGGCCGCAGTGCAAAGCCGGCCGGAGCGAATTCAGCGGACAGGCCGCCTATGACCTGACGAAGCAGTATCTCGCGGCGGCTCCGCACCGCTGGGTCGGTTCCCCGGACCATGCGAAGGCGGAGGAGTTCATCAAGTCGCACTTCACAGCCGAGGCCGCGAAGGGCAACTTCGAGACCGACAGCTTCACGGCTTCGACTCCTGCGGGACTGCTCGCGATGAAAAACTTCATCGTCAAGTATCCCGGCAAGAAGGACGGCGTCATCGTCATCGCGAGCCACTACGAGACGAACTATCCGCTGCGCGACATCAATTTCGTCGGAGCCAACGACGGCGGCGGCCACCACGGCGCTGCTGATCGAGCTCGGCAACTATCTTCGCGCGCATCCGCCTGAGGGCTACAGCGTCTGGCTGGTCTTCGACGACGGCGAAGAGGCTATCCAGTCGTGGAGCGCGCGCGACTCGCTCTACGGCACGCGCCACCTTGCGGCGAAGTGGTCGCAGGACGGAACGCTTCGGAAGATCAAGGCTTTCATCGTCGCCGACATGATCGGCGACAAGGACCTGAACATCGACCGCGACTCCAACTCGACTCCCTGGCTGCTCGACCTGCTCGCGCAGGCGGCGAAGAATACCGGCCACTCAGCTACGTCTTCAAGAACGAGACGGCTGCGAGGACGACCATCTGCCGTTCAAGCAGCGCGGCGTGCCGGTGCTGGACATGATCGACTTCGACTACGGTCCGTCCACACCGCAGCAGCCGGAGGGCGCCTATCACCACACCGCGCTGGACACGCTCGACAAGGTAAGTGCCCACTCGCTTCAGATCTCAGGCGATCTGCTCGTGGAGTTGATCCGGCTGATCAGTCAACATGGTTGACTTTTTCCTTGCCGTACTTTTTTGCGCTTAGTGCTCAGTCCTAAAATATGATTATAGCATTGGCACGATATTGGATACGAACTACTTAACAGTTGATCAAGAAGAAAGGCCCCGGACTAATTCCGGGGCTTTTCTGATCTCTATATCCAGTATATCGGGCCGAAGGTAATTAATCGGCAACTTGTACTCCTTTAGTTTCATTAAACTTACACCAAATGGGACTTGACAAGATTTCCATTATTTCGTGCACGGGTGGTTGTGGTTGGGGTGGCCGCCTTTGGCTTTGGCGTCAGCCTCGGACATTAAGAGCCCTGTTTGGTCTTGCCGTAGAACTGGTGCCGGGGCAGTGATAGACGTTGGAGTCAGAGTTGAACCAGACCATGCCCGGGCCGCCGCCCGGGGCTTGAGCCATTGTGGCCGTGGAGGCATGAGTGGTGGTCTTCGCGGCTGCGGTCGATGAAGATGCTGCGGTTGAGGCTGAAGCTGCGGGGGCAGCGGGGGTAACCGTCGCGGGCTTGGCTGGCTTGGCAGGAGTTACGTCGGTGGTCGACTTTGCGGGCGAAGCACTGGCGGCTGGAGAAGCGGCAGGGGTGACGGCTGGGCCAACCATTCCTTGATACCCTGATGTCCGCGACAGGCGCCGCTCTTGCTCGCTGCGGTGGTGTAGGTGCCGTCTTTGCAGACGCCAGTGGTGCCTGCGGGTGGGGCTGCCTGGGCGAGGACGACGGAAGTGGTGAGGATGACTGTGGCGACGGCCAGTATCGGGAACGACGACTGTAGGGGCTTCATTGGAAATTCCTTTCGCAAAGTGAATCGGTATTGGGGGCCCGCGTTTCGTTATGGAATGACACCCGATGCTACGACGGAGTGCGTGGTCTGTCACGAAGAAGAGAACCTTGGCAGTGACCCGCTGTACAGGTGAAGTTTCGAGCGACGCAGCCGATATTCCTCCTTTGTGGGATAGCATCTGGAAAACGAGGTGCCTAGGCTGTGGATAACTGGAGGTTAAACCGATGCAGACATCAACGATGGGATGGCGCAGACCGTAACAGGAAAATCCGTCGAGCCTGTGGAACAAGCAGAGAGAGGTTTCTTCGACGCCCATCCGCTGGGCGAGATTATTCGTGGAGTCGTCTTCTCGTCGGTTCTCTGGGGACTTCTGGCGGTGGGAGTCTATACCGTGTACGCGATGGTGCTGGGAGTTCGCTTAGACGATCGTAAGGCATCCAGCTCGGGACTGAAGCTCGTCCTCGCAGTCTCAGCCGCGAAAGACCGCTGCGGTAGCATCCTAGAGTGATGGCTCACTCAACGCCTGCGAGTTACTGGATCTGATTTCATGTCTTCGTCTTCGCGCTGATGGCGATGGAATTTCTTCTACATCCGCTGGCAGCGAGCGAAGCATCCTGGCGCCGACATCATCCACTCGACCTCGTGCCGCGACGGCGCTTTGGGTGGGGGCGGCGCTGGCTTTTCGTTGTTTGTACTGCAAGCGATGGGCAGGCGACTCCGCCACGCAATACCTGGCCGGGTATGCGATCGAAGAGGCCCTTTCGATCGACAACCTGTTTGTCTTCCTACTGCTGTTCAAGATGTTCCGCATTGAAACCCCAAACCAACCGAAGGTGTTGTTCTGGGGTGTGACGGGCGCCATCGTGATGCGCGGCGTGTTTATCGCGGTGGGGATCGGGCTGCTGAGGCGCTTCGAGTGGGTGAGCTACATCTTCGCAGTGATACTGCTGATTGCATCGATTCGGCTGATGATTCCGGAGGATGAAACGAAGAAGGAAGAGACTCCGGGCTGGCTGCAATGGATCTCGAATCTGCAGCCGGTGAACCTGCGTCAGGACCGCTTTGTGGTGATGGAGAACGGCAAGCGCACGATGACCGTGCTGCTGCTGGCGCTGGTCGGCAATCGAGAGTAACCGACCTGGTGTTTGCGATTGATTCGATCCCTGCAGTACTTTCGATCACGCGGCAATCCGTTTCTGGCGTACACGTCAAACATCATGGCGGTGATGGGGTTGCGGTCGCTGTACTTCCTGCTGGCGCACCTACTGACGAAGCTGAGGTATCTGCACTATGGGCTGGCGGCGGTGCTGGCGTTTGCGGCGCTGAAGATGCTTGCGGCGCACTGGTACGAGATCAGCCCGATGCTCTCGCTGGCGATCGTGGTGGTGATGCTGGGGATTACGGTGGCGGTGTCGCTACTGATGAAAAGGAAGGCCACGGGAGAGACGATCGCCTGATTTCTGCGCGCGGATGGTTACAAGAAGTTCCAGAAGAATCAGGCTTCGGGTCGACTTGAGGACTGCGGGTGGAAGGTGAGCTTACCGTTCTGCATGATGGAGTGCCGAGCGACGGGGTCGTGCTGCGGATAGTCGTTGCGGTAGTGGGCTCCGCGGCTTTCGTGGCGAGCGAGCGCAGAGGCAACGATGATGGAGGCGACGGTGTGTAGGTTGCGAGCCTCGATGGCTCGGCGGGAGAGGCCGCGGGGCACGGTTGCGGCGAGCGCGGCGAGGGTGTGCTGCATGGTCTCGAGACCCTTCGGCGTCGCGCAGGAGGCCGGCATATCGCCACATATTGTCGCGGAGATCTTCGATCCAGCGCTCGGTCTCGGCGTCGGGGGTGGCGGCTTCGGCGGAGGGCAGATGTGGCGAGACGGCAGCGAATGGTCGCGGGTTGCTGCGAGCCGTCGGCGATCATGGCGTCGGCGGCGAGGGCTCCGAAGACGAGACCTTCGAGGAGCGAGTTGGAGGCGAGGCGGTTGGCTCCATGGACTCCGGTGCAGGCGGCCTCGCCAGCGGCGTAGAGGCCGGGGAGCGTGGTGCGGCCGTGGACGTCGGTGAGGATGCCGCCCATGAGGTAGTGCGCTGCGGGGCGCACGGGGATGAGGTCGCGGTTGAGTTCGAGGCGGTACCTGGTGAGAAAGCTGCGAGATGCCGGGGAAGCGCTCGTGGAGGTCTTTGGTTGACGTGGCGCATGTCGAGGTAGACGGGGCCGTCCATGCCTTCGCGGGTGATGGCGCGGGCGACGACGTCGCGAGGGGCGAGCTCGAGCAGAGGGTGGTAGCGCTGCATGAAGCGCTCGCCTTTGGCGTTGACGAGGTATGCGCCTTCGCCACGGAGGGCTTCGCTCATGAGGAAGCGCGGGGCTCCGGGCTGCGAGAAGGCAGTGGGGTGGAACTGGTAGAACTCCATGTCGGAGACGGCGGCTCCGGCGCGGTAGGCCATGGCGATGCCGTCGCCGGTGGCGACGGCGGGGTTGGTGGTGTCGCTGTAGACCTGTCCTGCGCCTCCGCTGGCGAGGAGCGTGGCGCGTGCGTGGACGGAGAGGATGCCGCCTTCGCCGTCGAGGAGGGTTGCGCCGGTGATGCGACCGTTGTCGGCGAGCAGATCGATGCCGGTGGTCCACTCCATGAGGCGGATGTTGGGGATGGTGCGGACGTGGCGAAGAAGCGAGACGGCGATCTCCTTGCCGGTAGCGTCGCCGTTGGCGTGGAGGATGCGCGAGCGGCTGTGCGCGCCTTCGCGGGTGAGCATCAGCTCGCCGTTTTCGCGATCGAAGTCGGTGCCCCACTCGAGGAGCTCTTCGACGCGCTGCGGGCCCTGTTCGACGAGGACGCGGGCGGCTTCGGGATTGACGAGACCGTCGCCGGCGGCGAGGGTGTCCTCGAAGTGGAGCGCGACGTCTTCATCGCCGCCGATGGCTACGGCGATTCCGCCCTGTGCGTAGGCGGTGTTGGATTCGGCGAGCTCTTCCTTGGTGACGACGAGGACGGAGCCTGCGCGGGAGAGGCGGATCGCTGCGCTGAGTCCGGCGATTCCGGCTCCGATAACGAGGAAGTCAACGTGCTGTTGTGAGGCTGGCGATGACTGCGGGATCGACGGACGATGTTGCCTGCGGCTATGGGAGATGACACTGCGTTTCCTCATCTTCGATGCTACTCGCTCGAGACGGTTTGGGCGAAGTGCTTACGGTAGGATGAAGGTATTGTGCCTTCGATTTCACTCAAGACGCCAAGCGCCAGTTATGACATTACGATTGCACCGGGGCTGATCAAGACACTTCCGGCGCGGTTGAAGAAACTCAGAGGCGGCAAGCCGTTTCGCACATTCATCGTGACATCGCCAGAGATATGGGGGCTGTGGGGACAGACAGGTTCAGGCTGCGTTCGCGAAGAGCGAGCAGCCGACGGTGCTTGTTTCTTCCTGCGGGAGAGAAGCACAAGCGGCTTCGCACGCTGGAGTCGCTGCTGGAGCAGATGGCCGCGGCAGGAGCAGATCGCGATGCTTTGCTGGTTGCCTTTGGCGGCGGCGTCGTGGGCGACGTGACGGGATTTCTGGCTGCGATTTATATGCGCGGGGTTCCGTATGTGCAGGTTCCGACGACGCTGCTGGCACAGGTGGACTCCTCGGTCGGCGGCAAGACGGGAGTGAATCTGGCGGCGGGAAAGAATCTTGTGGGGAGCTTTCATCATCCGCTGGCGGTGCTCGCGGATACGGATGTGCTGACGACGCTGCCTGCGGCGGAGCTTCGCGCCGGGTTGCAGGAGTCGGTGAAGGCAGGGATCATTCGCGATGCGAAGCTGTTTGCGTATCTGGAGAAGAATGCCGATGCCGTGCTGAGCGGAGACGCGAAGGCGCTGACGCATGTTGTAGCGGCGAGCGTGCGCGTGAAGGCTGATGTGGTGGCCAACGACGAACGTGAGTCGGGGCTGCGGATGATTCTGAACTACGGGCACACGCTCGGCCATGCGATTGAAGCTGCGACAGGCTACAAGCAGCTGCTGCACGGCGAGGCAGTGGGCTGGGGAAGTATCGCGGCGACGCGGCTCGGGCTGATGCGCGGGATGATCTCCGAGGCTGAGGCAGACCGCATGATTCGGCTGATTCTGCGGTATGGGCCTTTGAGCAGCTTCAAGACGACGGCGGAGAAGCTGGTGACGTTGACCGCGAACGACAAGAAGAGTCGTAGCGGGCAGTTGAGCTTCATTTTGCCGGTGAAGATCGGCGAGGTGGCGATTGTGCGCGATGTGACGCGCGATGAGATGAAGGCCGCGGCCGAGTGGACGCTGGCGCTGATGCGCGAGCAGAATGGCGCATCTTCAAAGAAGGCTGCGACAAAGAAGAAGACAGGATGATGGCAGAGCGGATGGAACACGAGCTTTCGACGGGAGCGCGTCCGGTGGGCGCGTCGACGGAGGAAGCTGCGGCGGCGAATGTGCAGCACATGTTCGATTCGATCGCCCCGAAGTACGACCTGCTGAATCACTTGTTGTCGATGGGACTGGACCGGCGATGGTGGGCGCGCGCGGCCAAGACCTTTCGCGACGTGCTGGCGCGACCTGATGCCGCGGTGCTGGACCTATGTTGCGGCACGGGCGACATGACGCTCGCACTGATGAAGTACCGGCCAGTGGGAGTAGGCGAAGGGCCTGTGTATGCCGTCGACTTTTCGCACGAGATGCTGGAGCGCGGCCGACAGAAGTTTGCGGGCCGGAACATCGTCGCGATCGAGGCGGACGCTCTGCACCTGCCGATGAGCGATGGCTCGCTGGACCTGGTAACGTCGGCGTTCGGATTTCGCAACCTGGCGAACTACGAAGAAGGGCTTGGCTGAGTTGTATCGCGTGCTGGGGCCGGGGGGTCAGATAGGGATATCTGGACTGCAACCAACCAGAGGGCTTTGTGGGCGCAATGTATGACCTTTACTTCAAGCGAGTGCTGCCGCGGGTTGGGGGACTGATCTCCGGGGATGCAGGGGCGTATCGCTATCTGCCAGCCTCAGTGGAGCGCTTCCCTCGCCCGAAACGCATGCTGGAGATGATTCGCGCCGCTGGATTTCGGGATGGCAGGTGGACTAGCTATACGTTCGGAACCGCGGGCCTGTATCGAGCCACGAAGCCATAATCTCTGTTGATGCGCGGATTGCACCGAACCGTTAGGATTGAGGTTCGATGAGCTATACGGCCATCCCGGAAGACACCTCACAGACGCACTCGGAGAAGCGTTCGGCCGCCCTGTTTTCAGTGCTGGCAGCCCTGGGAATCACGCTGCTGAAGTTTTTGACGGGTGTGCTGACGGGCTCGTTGGGCATGTTGTCGGAGGCGGCGCACTCCACGGTGGACCTGGTGGCGGCGGGCATCACACTTTTCTCGGTACAGGTTTCAGACCGTCCAGCAGACGACTACGCATAACTACGGACACGGCAAAGTGGAGAGCCTGTCAGCGTTTGTGGAAGCCGTGATCATGCTGGGCTCGTGCGTGTGGATCGTAACGGAGGCGATCCGGAGGATTGTTTTTCGTGAGCGACTGTCGCTGGCGATTTCAGTATGGCCGTTCGCTGTGCTGCTACTCTCGATCGCAGTCGACTTTACTCGATCGCGCAAGCTTCACAAGATCGCAAAGGAATATAGCAGCGTTGCCCTTGAAGCCGATGCAATTCACTTCGGCACAGACATATGGTCTTCCGTAGCAGTGCTGGTGGGCCTGGCGGCTTCGTACGTGGGTGCTCGGTTGAAGATACCTGCGTTGGAGTTGGCGGATCCAATTGCGGCGATGGTGGTCTCGGGAATCATTTTGTATGTCGTGTGGGGTTTGGGGCGGAAGACGATCGACGCCCTGCTTGATGCGACGCCCCAGGAATCGCGAGAGGCCACAAGGACAGCTCTGGCACGGGAGCTGATGGCGATCGAAGGCGTAGCTGGCGGTCGAGCGCGTGCGGACACGGCGGTCGGGGTCGAGCTACTTTGCAGACCTGACGCTGGGGTTGTCGCGCAACCTGACGTTCCAGCGCACCGAACAGATCACGACCGACGCGACGGCAGCCGTGAAGCGGCATCTTCCAGGCGCGGACGTCGTGGTGCATACGGTACCGATGGCTCCGCTGACGGAGAGCGTGCACGACAGGATTCGAGCCGTGGCTGCGCGCCGAAACCTGGCAATTCATGATGTCACGGTACAGCAGTTCGGCAATGAACTGCACGTGGAACAGCATCTTGAGGTGAACGAGAAGATGCCTCTGCGGCAGGCGCATGAACTGGCATCTCGGCTGGAGGCGGACATACAGAAGGAGATTCCCGAGGTTTCGTCGATCCTGACGCATATCGAAAGCGAACCGGCAACGATAGAGCAACCAGAGTCGCAGGAACGCGATCGTCAGCTGGAGGTCAGGTTGCGTCGCGTGGCAACAGCGTTTCCTGCGATCCTCGACATACACGACGTAATGGTGACGCGGATGGGCACACACCTGAAGATGAGTTGTCACTGCACCATGCCGGATGATCTGTCGATGGAGCGCGTGCATGAAGTGATCACTGCGCTCGAAGGAGCGTTCAAACTTGATGCGCCGGAGGTGGATCGCCTGCTGATTCATCCAGAACCGGCTACGGATAACCGCCGATGAAAGTACGGATAAGGGTGCCGGGATGGGGCATGGTTCGGCGCTTCTTCAACGTCGTGCTGGGAGCGATGGCGATGGTCGTCGTGGCACTGGTCTCGGCGTTTCTAGCGATGCGTTTGGCTATCCACGGACGCGAGGTGAAGGTGCCGGACCTGGCGCATATGACCATCTCGGAGGCAAGCCGGAAAGCCAGTTCGATGGGCCTTCGACTGCAGTTGGAGAACAAGTTTTATTCTCCGGACATTCCTCCGGGGCAGGTGCTGGCGCAGTTTCCAGCGGCAGGCATGACGGTGCGGCGGCAGTGGCCGGTGCGCGTAACGGAGAGTCTGGGCTCGCAGCAGGTCTCGATTCCTGATTTGAAGGGGCAAGGAGAACGATCGGTGTCGATCAATCTGCGGCGGCTCGGCCTAGAGCTGGGAACGGTAGGGCATGTTGATTCATCGGGACCACCTGGTGTTGTGGTGGCGCAAACGCCCCCGCCAAATGCACAAGGCGTGGACCGGCCGCGTGTAAGCGTGCTGCTAAGCGCAGCGGTAGACGATTCTGCAGGATTCGACGAACTCAGGCGATGGGTATGTAATGCCTTCCCTGGTGGGGCTTTCGTTATCTGGGGCCTACGCACGAGCAAGTGCGGCAGGTCTGAGAATTGTTAGCTCGGAAGATGTGACTCCTTCAGCCGGAAGCATTATCGCGCCAGCTACGAGTGCTGCGTCTACACCATCACCCACAGTCGCGGCCGTAGCCCCCGCGACTGCGGCAACAGGGGCCGCCTTCGCTCCGTCCGCGCCTGGGACTGTCGTTGCACAAAGCCCGCTTGCCGGACACCGAGTCTCTCGCGGGGATGCAGTGCGGCTCTCCCTGACGCACTGATGTTGGCCTATCCCCGCTGCGTCAGGCTTTGCGTTCGATGAGGGCAGCGAAGAAGCCGTCTCCCGGATGGGTGCCTGGAAGTGTGCGGAGATAGTTACCTCGTATCGCTTCGGGGAGCGGTTCACGAAGCAACCCGGAGCCACGAAGCTGTTCCATGACCGGTTGAAGCGGAACAGCGACCACTCGGACTGTGCTTTCGCCTACAGTAGACTCGACCACCTGCTCACACTCTTCAGGTTCGAGGGAACAAGTGGAGTAGAGCAGACGGCCGCCGGGTGCGAGACGTGAAAGGGCCGCGCCGAGTATCTTGCGCTGGCGTGTCGCTTGTCGCGCGAGATCCGCAGGCGTGAGGCGGAGGCGAATCTCGGGGTTGCGTGCAAGCGTGCCCGTGCCGCTACAGGGAACGTCGGCGAGGATAAGGTCAAACCGATCCAACGCATCGGGCGGATCTGTTGCGTCGGCAGTCTCTAAAGTAATGTTTGCGGCGTAAGGATATTGCTCAAGGCGATGACGCATCGTCGTAAGGCGCCGCGTACTTGCATCGCTGGCGAGAATCTCTGCCTGTGGCAGGCGATGCGCAAGAATCAGAGTCTTACCACCGGGTGCGGCGCAAGCGTCCCATATACGTGACTCGTCCTGAGTGGAGGCTGCGGCAAGCTCGGCCACAAGTCTGGACCCGTCGTCCATTTGAGGAAGAAGTGCATCCGATTCTTCGGCAAAGAGCGACGGGGATACTGGCTCTGCCTGACCGAATTCGCAGATCTTGATTGCGGCGGCGCGTCCGTAGTTTGCAACCCAGCGCTCGACGAGCCACTGCGGGTGGCCGAGTCGCTGTGCGAAGGCGGCAGTGCTCTCATGAAGGGGCCGGCCAGCAGGCTTCGCTCGTGTTAGATTGCGCAGAATGGCGTTGACCATTCCAGCGGCGTGGGGATTGCCGCTTGCGCGGGTGAGTTCGACGCTCTCGTTTAGCGCGGCGTGTGCTGGAATGCGGTCAAGATGGAGAAGCTGGAAGGCTCCGAGACGCAGTGCTATAGCGACAGGCTCCGCGAGCCGTTGATCTGGGCGCTGCAGAAACTGCTGGATACGGGCGTCGAGCGCGATCTGCCAGCGGAGGGTACCGAGGACTAGTGTGGTGACGAGGTTGCGGTCTTCAGAAGATAGCTTTGCGATGTGCGCAGAGTGAAGAAGATCGTCACTGTTGCCCTTCCCTGCCGCGACGAGCGCGAGGATGTCGAACGCAGCTGCGCGAGCGGGGGAGACGGGCTTTGGCTGGTGTGCGGGTTTAGGCAAGCGGCTTCTTCCTGCTTAAGGATACTCTTCTACACGGCCCATTCTTCGGGAGGTCACAGGCATGAGAGCACAAATAGGCCATTTGCCTGTGGGAATGAATGCGGAGTTTCTGAATACTAGGATTCGTTCTGAAAGGATCGACGAGATGAATTGGAAGCGATGTGTTTCGGCTGTGGGCGTAGTTCTCTGTGGAGTGATTAGCCTCGGGCAAGCGGCCTCAGCACAGACGAAGCTGTCGGCGCATTGGGAGGAGCTGACCGGGCCGGATTTCGTGAAAGCGATTCAACAGGCACAGGGAACGTGCATCCTTCCAATCGGGATTCTTGAGAAGCATGGGCCGCACATGCCGATTGGATCAGACCTGCTGAATGCGCGCTATGTCGCACTGCATGCGGCGGACCAGCAGTATGCCGTGGTCTTTCCGGAATACTACTTCGGCCAGATCGCGGAGGCGCGGCAGGAGCCCGGTACGGTTTCGTATAGCCGCGAGTTGCAGCTTGCACTGCTGCAGGCGACGACCGATGAGATGGGCCGCAACGGCTGCAAGAAGATCCTGGTCGTGAACGGACATGGTGGCAACAATCACCTGCTGCCGTACTTTGCGCAGACGCAATTGGAGAAGCCGCACGACTACGTCGTCTATATCTTCGACCAGCGCGTGCCGGCCACAGGTGGGCCCGCGAAGAAGACGACAGTCGACCAGCACGCGGGAGAGAGCGAGACGTCGAAGATGCTGATCGTGCGGCCTGACCTGGTACACATGGATCGCGCGAAGAGCGAGTCGGGCGACGATCAGCACCATGCGAATCTGCCGGACGGCGTGTACACGGGAATCTGGTGGTATGCGAAGTTCCCCGACCACTATGCGGGAGACGGCTCGGTCGCGAACAAAGAGCTGGGTGACTACCAGATGAAGTGGTGGGTGGACGCAGTGAGCAAGGTGCTCGTCGCGATTAAGGCGGACAACGACAGCCTGCGGCTGCAGAAGGAGTTCTTCGAGAAGGCGACGCATCCGTTGGATACGCCGCAGTAGCGTCAGCCGTCGAGACTTTCGCCGGAGTTGAGCTGATAGCCACGCAGGAAGTCCGCTGCAGACATGCGGCGTTTGCCCTCAGGCTGGACCTCGTCGAGTTCAAGGGCAGTTCCCTGACCGCAGCCCACGAGCAGACGCCCGTCGTGCACCTGGATTGTTCCCGGAGCGATATTGAAGTTCTCAGCGGGGTGTAAACGGTGAACGATGAACTTTTTGCCGCGCAGCGCCGTGAAAGCTCCGGGCCAGGGCTGGAAACCACGCCAGCGATTGTGGATCTCACGTGCGGTGCGGGTGAAGTCGATTCGGCCATCGTCGCGGGTGAGGATGGGAGCGTGCGTGGCGAGAGAGTGGTCCTGCGGCTCGGGGAAGAGTTCCCCAGCTTCGAGACGGCGCAGCGTCTCAACCATGAGGGGCGCACCGACTTCAGCGAGAGTTTCGTAAACGTCAACCGCGGTCTCTTCTTCGCCGATGGGAACCGCTTGCGCAAGGAGCATCGGGCCCGTATCCAGTCCGGCGTCGAGACGCATGGTGGTGACTCCGGTGACGACTTCGCCTGATGCCACGGCCCACTGGATCGGCGCGGCGCCACGATATTTGGGCAACAACGAGCCGTGAAGGTTGATATTGCCGTGACGTGGGAGATCGAGCATCCACTGCGGAATGATGCGGCCGTAGGCGACGACCAGGATTGCGTCGGGCGCGATGGCCTCAAGCTCAGCGCGAAGTTCTGCGTTGTTCTTGATCTTTTCCGGCTGGAAGACAGGAATGCAATGCGCGATCGCAGCCTGCTTGACCGGTGGCGCCTGAAGCTGCTGGTCGCGACCAACAGGGCGATCGGGTTGTGTAAGAACGAGGGCGACCTGATGTCCGGCGGCGATGACGGCTTCGAGTGTGGGGACGGCGAATTGCGGAGTGCCGCAGAAGACTAGTCTCATCAGCTTCTATCGTAAACGGCGAAGCGATCGTCTACCTCCTGGCAAGCTTCTCTGTGTTGACGAGATCGAGGACGAGGCGCTTGATGGAGTCGCGAATCGCGCGAACGGTTGGAATATCTTTGGCTCGTGGGTCTTCGATTGGCCAGTCAATGCGCTTCAGGCCGGGAACGGGCGGCCAGTCTTCTCCGCATCCAATGGTGATGAGCGCAGTGGCGTTATCGACCAACTCATAATTAAGCTTCTGTGGCCGGGCTTTGCTGAGGTCGACTCCCTCTTCGTACATAACGCGCACGACCTCGGGGTGGACATGGGCTACGGGCGCGGTTCCGGCAGAGAGCGCAGACGCCAGTTCGGGGTCGGCAAACTGATTGAAGAATGCGGAGGCCATTTGAGAACGGCCGGCATTGTGGACACAAGCGAAGATATAAGTCTTAATTCGCCTATCCTCCGATCAAATCGGGTTACCACTCTCCATTCTTAATCAGCTTCTTTATCCTGCGGACGAGAAGGTCTTTCTTTAGGCGGCTGAGGCGGTCGATGAAGAGGACGCCGTCGAGGTGGTCGATCTCGTGCTGAAAGGCGCGCGAGAGAAGCTCTTCGCCTTCGATCTCGAACCATTCGCCTTTTACATTTTGTGCGCGGACCTTCACCTTTGCGGCGCGCTTCACCTTCTCGCGAATATCGGGCAAGCGAGAGGCAGCCTTCCTCTTCGTGCTGTTCGCCTTCCGCGCTCGACGATCTCGGGATTGATAAGGACGATCTTGTCGTCGGGATTCTTCTTGAAGGAGACGTCGATGACGGTGAGGCGCTGCGAGAGGCCGATCTGCGGCGCAGCGAGGCCGATTCCCTGCGCGGTGTACATCGACTCGAACATCTCTTCGACGAGGGTCTTCAACTTGTCGTCGAAGACTGTAATGGCTTCGCCGCGCTTTGCGAGTACGGGGTCGGGGTACTTTACGATCTCGTGAATCTTTGCCTTCTTTGCCACGTTAGAATTTCCGAATCTGTTCGAGATAGCCGTTGTAGTTGCGCTTTGTTTCCGCAAGGGAATCACCACCAAACTTTTCTAAGACCTGGCGAGCGACGGCGAGCGCGACCATGGCCTCGGCCGCGACTCCGGCGGCGGGGACGACACAGACGTCGGAGCGCTCGTAGGCGGCCTTGACCGGCTCGCGAGTCTCGAAGGACACGCTGCCAAGCGGGCGGCGCAGGGTGGAGATGGGCTTGAGGTATCCGCGCACGACGACGTCCTCACCATTTGAGATGCCGCCTTCGAGGCCTCCGGCGTTGTTGTGCTCGCGGGAGAACTTGGTGAATGCCTCGTCGGGAGCCGTCGTAGCCGATGGCATCGTGGACGGTTGAACCGAAAGATTCGGCGGCGGTTACTCCGCGGCCGATCTCGACGGCCTTGACGGCCTGGAGGCTCATGACGGCCTGCGCGAGGAGGCCGTCGAGGCGCTCGTCCCAGTTGACGTGTGTGCCGATGCCCGGAGGCAGGCCGTGGACGACCACCTCGAAGACGCCGCCGACGGTGTCGCCAGTGCGGAGCACGGCGTCGACCTCGGCTTTCATACGGGCCTCGTCTTCGGGGTCGACGCAGTTCAGGAGGACTTCGTCCTTTTGGGATAGCGCGACGATCTCCTCCCATTTTGCGGGACGGGATAGTTCAGCCTTGCCGACGCGGATGACGTGGGTGAGAACCTCCACGCCAAGTGCACGGAGCAACAGCTTTGCGAGGGCTCCAGAGGCGACGCGGGCGGCGGACTCGCGGGCGCTGGCGCGTTCCAGGACGTAGCGAGCGTCGGGAAAGTTGTACTTAAGGGCGCCTGCGAGATCGGCGTGGCCGGGTCGCGGCGAGGCGACGGCCTTGTGCTTCGCGGGGTCGCCCTCTTCGACGGGAAGGATCTCGGTCCAGTTCTTCCAGTCGTTGTTGGCGATGGTCATCGCGATGGGCGAGCCGATGGTCTTGCCGTGGCGGACGCCGGAGAGGATGTGGGCGGCGTCGCGCTCGATGCGCATGCGTCCGCCGCGGCCGTAGCCCTTCTGGCGGCGCCAAAGTTCGCGGCTGATGAACTCCTGATCGACCGGAACTCCGGCCGGAAGACCGCTGACCAGGGCGACGAGACTCTCGCCGTGGCTCTCTCCTGCAGTGGAAAATCGAAGCATTATGCTGGGTGCCCTTGTGGTTGTCAGCCGCTGAGGCCGAAAGACTTATTGTAACAACGACGTTGAGGCCAGCTAGTCAACCGGGGGCGAATCGGGGTCTTCGGCGGGAATGGATGCGGTTGCGGGAATGTCTTCTGCCATCGTTGCCGATGCATCCACGGGCGGATGGACGGGCGGCTCCTCCGCAGCGGGTTTGCCATCCTCCAGGTAGGCGCGGGAGTTGAAGAGGGCGCGTTCCATGGAGCGGACCCAGTCGGTAAGTTCACCTGGGCCTTTGCCCTGTGACTTGGCAGCCGCGAAGGAGTTGCGCAGGGTCTGCATCTTGGCCTCGAGGTCGTCGAGGGTGTTGAGCAGCAGCGCCTCGGGAGTCATGGGAAGCTTGGGCGAGCCGAACTCGTACTTGCCGTGGTGCGAGAGGATCATGTGCTCGACGAGGATGCGAAGCTTTTCCGGGAAGGGTTCGAGAGCGCGCACCTTCTCCTGCAGCATGCCCTGGGCGATGCTGATGTGGCCGATGAGCTGGCCCTCGAGGGTGTAGCCGAAGCTCGACTTCCAGTGCAGTTCGCGGACCTTGCCGATGTCGTGGAGGATGGCGCCGGTGACGAGGAGGTCGGGGTCGACCTCGGGATAGAAAGGCGCCGTGGCGACGCAGACTCGGACAAGCGTGAGAACATGCTCCAGAAGACCGCCGATCCACGCGTGGTGAAGCATCTTGGCGGCAGGAGCAGTGCGGTAGGCAGCAGAGATGGCGGGGTCGTCGAGGAAGGAGAAGACGAGACGCTGGAGATCGGAGTTGCTAAAGCGCGAGACATAGCCGCGTAGCTCGTCCCACATCTCGTCGACGTCGAAGTGGGTTACGGGAAGATAGTCGGCGGGGTCGATCTCGGACTCGGCGGCGAATCGAAGCTTCTGCAGCGATATCTGGAAGCCGCTCTGATAGCGCGAGATTTGGCCCTCACCTTGACATAACAGCCCTCAGTGCAGGGTGCGATAGCGTCGGCAAAGTCCTCCCACATCACCGCCGGGAAGCTGCCAGTCTTATCCGTGAGGGTGAGCTTGAGGAACTGGCCGCCGTCCCGGCGTTCGCGGACTTGCAGGGAGGAGAGAACAAAAAACGAGGTGACGACGGCGTTTTCAAAGCGCGGTGCGTCCGCGATAAAGAAGTCTTTCATCGCAATCAGAATACCCTGCGGGGCAAGACGACAACGCGAGAGCCGAGGCCCTCGCATTGTCACTTGAAATAGCTCTGCCGGGTTAGTTGTTTGGCTGTGGAGCCGTTGGCTGTTGCGGCTCAGGTGTCGGAGCCGCTGGAGGGGTTTGCGGCGCGGGAGTCTGTGGCACCGGAACCGGAGGTGGTGTTACGCCCGCTGGAGTTGCGCCCAACGACGGATTCACCGTCGGTTCAGGTGCAGGTGCCTCCGGTGCAGGAGCGGTGGGCTTGTCCTGCAGACGCTCTTTCGGAGCACCCTTAGCCTTAACCGGCTTCTTCTTGGTCGCCGTATCGCCGTTCAGACCAAGGGGAGTTGACTGGGTCTTGACGTCGGCCTTCTCTTCCGTTGAGGCCGGCGCCGGTGTAAAGGCTGACTTCTGCTTGACGGCAGCCTGCTTCTTAGCGGCTTTGTCGGCAGCCTCAGTCTTGGCTCGAGCGCTATAGCGGGTTTTTCCGGTCGAGGTGGGCTTGGGAGCCAGAGGATCGACGTCCGGGGTAGGTGAAAACTGGGTCGTGGCACCGGCTACTGGAGCGATGGCTGCGCCAGGTGCGACAGCAGATCCGGCATCAGCGGTCTGAGTGGAGGTCGCCTCACCAGCGCCAGCTCCGACAGCAGTCTCCTGCGGGCCCGGAGGAAGCGCATTGCGGGGGGCCTGTCCGTAACGAACCTTCTCACGCTTGATCTTTTTTGGCTTCGGCGGAGCAGTTGCCTTCGTGGCCGTGTTTGGAGTCGTCGGGGTAACTGCTGCAGATGCTGCAGCGGTGGTGTCCGCGACTGCAGGAGCTGTTGCAGCTGCATCAGAGGTCGTCGCGGCAGTGGGCGCAGTTGCGGAGGCGGCTACTGGTGTCGGCGCCGGAGACGGGCTGGTCTTCTTTGCTGTTGAGAAGGCGCCGCCACGGTCGAAGCGCTGCTTCTGCTGCTCTACCTTTTTCTTCTTCGGAGCTGGCGGAGCATAGGCACTGAAGACAGGCTTGGTCTGCCGCGGGCTGGCGCCGGAGTCGACGAAGCCGGGCTTGATGTCGATGTAGGCCTCTTCGCGCAGCTTGGTCAGGTAGGCGCGCAGTGCAGGCTGCATCGCCTGCATAGTACATCGCCTCCTGAATCTGTGGCTCGATGTCCTTGAGCGGCGGAACGCCGGCCTCCTGGTGATCGGTCACCTTGAGGATGACGAAGCCCTGACGGGTGCGGATGGGAGCGGTGACGCCACCCGTGAGGAAGTACGAAGGTCTGGTCTTCAAGAACCTTGGCGAGAGCTCCACGCTTGAAGAGGCCGAGGTCGCCGCCCTGCGACGCCGTTGGACCGCCGGAGTAGGCTCTTGGCGAGTCCTCGAACTTGTCGCCAGCCTTCAGCTTTGCGGCGATGTCGTCGGCCTTGGCCTGCGCCTGCGCGACCACCGCTTCATTCGCATCGGCAGGAGTGGGAACGAGGATTTCGCTGAGGCGAACCTGCTCGGGCTGAGCGAACTCCTTCTTGTGCGCGTCGTAGTAAGCCTGCTCCTGGGCCTGGGTCATCTGCAGATGGCGGCCTACCTCGTCGCGGACGACCTGCTGGGTGAGAATGCCGTTCTTGATGTTGGCCTTGAAGTCCTCAAAGGAGACGCCCTGCTGGCGGGCGGCCTTCTCGAGGTCTTCCATGGAGTCCAGGTGGTTCTGCTTGCGGATCTCGTCGAGCCGGCGGATGACCTCGGCGTCGGCGTTCAGACCGAGCTCCTTGGCGCGCGAGAGCAGAAGCTGCTGGTCGATCATGTCGCGCAGCAGGTTCTTCTGGCGGTCGGCAGCCTCCTGGGGACTGGCCTGGGTCTGCTGGTTTTCCACGGCCATCTGCTGTTGGCTGCGCTCCAGATCGCTGCGGTTGATGATCTGATCGTTGACGCGGACGATGACGTCCTCGACCACCACTCCGTTTGGCGTGATGGCCGCCGGCGTAGGCAGAGCAACCTGCTGCTGCGGGGCGTTCGGCGACGGCGATGGGGCTCTGGTACCGCGGAGCCTGTGCCAGCGCCGCAACCGGCAGCGCGAGCAGGCTTAGCCCGCATGCTGCCCTAAACTGCGAAATTCGAAAGGTCATCGTCACTCGTATTCTTTGCCCAGCATCCGCGGATTCAGCGATTTATCGCACCGGTCCGTTGCCCGTACGCCTATTGGACTCACCGGCGAGCGGCGGACGGTATCCGTCCCCACATTCTAACCGTCCTCGGGCCAAGAGGCGAATCCCCTTTTGTCCCAGAAGACTTGGCTCACCTACCGGTGCTATACTCCGTCCAAAGTAGGACGCGTCTATAGTAGATGATAGGCCGTTCAGCGCGAGGTACACGCGCAGCTCTGCTCTTTTTCGAGGTTACCGAATCGATGGCACCCCGCACACGCCGCGCCCTCTTCTCCGTCACCGTCTTTCTGGCCACCTGCGCGGTGGCCGGTTCGTTTATCAACCAGAGGGTTGCCGCCCAGTCGGCCTCCGATGAGTCGACGCTGCGCGACAGCCTGCACAACTTCACCAATGTCTATTCGCTGGTCGAGCAGAACTACGCCGACAAGATGACCACGGACAAGACGGACAAGGCCATCTACGACGGCGCGATTCCGGGCATGCTGCACGTGCTCGATCCGCACTCCAACTTCTACGACCCGAAGGCCTACGCGCAGATGCGCGAGGACCAGCACGGCAAGTACTACGGCGTCGGCATGACGATCCAGCCGCAGCCCGATCCGACGGCCAAGGGCGGCACAAAGATCGTCGTGCTGTATCCGTTTGAAGGCACGCCGTCGTACAAGGCTGGCATTCGTCCCGGCGACGTGATCCTGTCGGTCGACGGCAAGAGCACGGAGGGCATGGACTCCGCCGGCGTCGCTTCCATGCTGAAAGGACCGCGCAACACACATGTTCTGGTGACGATGAGCCGCGAAGGCTCGGCCAAGCCGCTGGTCTTCGACCTGGTCCGCGATGAGGTTTCGCGGCCGTCGGTCGATCTTGCGTTCCTGATCAAGCCGGGCGTCGGCTACATCCACGTTACGAACTTCATGGAGACGACCAGCCGCGAGGTTGGCGATGCGCTGGAGAAGTTTGGCGACATCAATGGCCTGGTGATCGACCTGCGCGGCAATCCTGGCGGCCTGCTGAACTGAGGCCGTCAACATGTCGGACAAGTTCCTGCAGAAGGGACAGATCGTCGTCTCGCAGCGTGGACGCGCCTTCCCGGATCAGGTCTATCGCGCGGCGCATGGCTCGGACACGAAGTATCCGATCGTCGTGCTGGTGAACCGCAATACGGCCTCGGCCGCCGAGATCGTCTCGGGCGCGCTGCAGGATCATGATCGCGCGCTGATCGTCGGCGAGACCACCTTCGGCAAGGGCCTGGTGCAGACGGTCTTTCAGATCACGGAAAACACCGGCCTGGCGCTTGACGACGTATCACTACTACACGCCGTCGGGCCGGCTGATCCAGCGCAACTACAACAACGTTTCGCTGTATGACTACTACTATGTGCGCGACTCGGCAACTCAGCCGAAGGACAAGAGCGAACCTTGAAGTGAAGCTGACCGACTCCGGCCGCACGGTCTACGGCGGCGGCGGAATTACTCCGGACGAGAAGATCGACAACCTGAAGTCGAATCGCTTCCAGGACTCGCTGCTGCAGCACTACGCGTTCTTCAACTTCAGCAAGCACTACCTCGCGACGCACACGGTCGCGAAAGACTTCGTGGTCGACGATGCGGTGATGCAGGAGTTCAAGGCCTTCCTGAAGGCCAGAACATCGAATACACCGATCAGGACATCGCCGGTGTGCAGGACTGGCTGAAGGAGAGCATCAAGAGCGAGCTGTTCACCTCGCAGTTCGGGCAGCTGGAAGGCCTGAAGGTGCGCGCCGAGTGGGATCCGCAGATCGCCAAGGCAGTTACCTTCCTGCCCGAAGCACAGACGCTGCAGGACCACCTGAAGCTGGCCCAGAAGACAAATCCGACGAGTCACTAATCTGCAGGACCAGATGAAGAAGCGCCCGAGAGTCCTTTCGGGCGCTTTTTCGTTGCCTCACAAAGCTACAGTGTTAGCCAAATGGAGGTGCAGCAATGACACTACGCAGGCTGCGCAACGGCCGCTTCCCTGCTGCTGACAGCGTCGATGGCCTTCGGTCAGGGAGCGCTGACCATCAATGGGACCGCCACCTATCGTGAACGGATGGCCTTACCGCCTGAGCGCCGTGTTTGAGGCGACGCTCGAGGATGTCTCTCGCGCCGACGCCCCTGCGAATGTGCTCGGACGTGCCCGAATCGAGAGTCCGGGAAATCCGCCGTTTAGTTTTTCGATTAGCTATGACCCCGGCACAGATTGTTACCGAGCCACACCTATGTCGTGCGTGCCCGCGTGACCGAAGGCGGAAAGCTGCTCTTCACCAGCGACCAGCGATATCAGGTGCTAACCCTGGGGCACGGAAGCGAGATCGCCATGATGATGCTGCGCCGCGTCTCCCCTTCTGCCACTGCGACACCGGCCCTGCCCCCAGTGCGACACACCTCTTCGCGAAACCTATTGGAAGCTGGTGCAGTTGGGCGAAAAGCAGGTTGCTCCAGCCGATCAACAGCGAGAAGCAAGCCTGATCTTCCACACCGATCAGAACAGAGTTACAGGCTCGGGCGGCTGCAACCAACTGACAGGAAGTTACATGCTGGAGGGCCACACGCTTCGCTTTGGCGGTATCGCATCCACGCGGATGGCCTGCATGCAGGGAATGGAGACCGAGACCGCATTTCTAGCTGCACTGGATCAAGGTTCGAAGTTGGAGGACCATCGGGCAACAACTGGAGCTCTACGATGCCGGTGGCAAGCTTCTGGCACGCTTCTACTGCTCAAGCGCCATAGAGGTAAGTCTGGAGCGGGAGACCGGGATCGAACCGGCGACATTCAGCTTGGGAAGCTGACGTTCTGCCACTGAACTACTCCCGCTTTTTGCGACCAAGAGAAGTATCTCGCGCACGACGGAAAATGGCAATTTCCAAAGGTGATCAGACGCGTGAGGTCGTGGTGACACGACTATCGAGCGCGCATGGCCATGTGCGATTCAACGGCGATAGAGCTTTTGGCATCATATTCAGTCTCGGACGTCAAAGCTTTCTATTGCCGCCGAACTTATTCCCATGCCGCGGTGTAACAGCAAATGCGCTGCCGTATCTTCCTGAGAAACTAACGCTACCGGCTCTGCGTGCGGCTGTACAAAATTGCCGCGGCTGTGATCTGTACCGGCATGCAACGCAAGCAGTGTTCGGTGAGATCGAAGCAACGTCGAAGTCAGGACAGCGAAATGTCTCGTTGATGATGATCGGTGAACAGCCGGGCGACAAAGAAGATCTCGAGGGGCGGCCGTTCGTAGGTCCTGCTGGAAAGCTTCTGGACAAATGTCTCGAAGAAGCAGGCATAGAACGTGGCCGTGTATATGTGACAAACACGGTGAAGCACTTCAAATGGGAGCCGCGAGGCAAGCTGCGTATCCACAAAAAGCCGAGCATGAGAGAGATTAAGGCGTGTCGGCCATGGCTCGATGCAGAACTTGAAGCCATTCGTCCGAAGCTGATTGTCTGTCTTGGCGCGACCGCGGCTCAGGCGATGCTGGGAACGAATTTCAAAGTGACCCAGGAACGTGGGGTCCGTGTTGCATCGTGAAGGCCTTCCTGCGCTGATGGCCACAGTACATCCCTCATCGATCCTTAGAGCACGAACCGACGATGATCGTCATAAAGAAATGGAGAGTTTCCTGGCGGACCTTAAGAACGCAGCCGCGTACCTCGAGCAGAGCTAAATTCGAATCGACGTCGTTGCAGGAATTAGAGGCATTTAATCTCAAACCCGACTACTCGTCCAGTTTGAAGATACGGATCTGGACGAGCTTGCTGATCGTAAGGTTATTGAGACCCCGCGTCTTCATGCGCTCGATAAACTCAGGTGTCACCTTGAAGATACGCATTTCTACCAGTTGATCGAGCGTAGGTTCGTAGCCCATCGCACGGAACTGCTTTCACCTCGGCGGGATCGACCTTATGTACCCTCATCGCGATCAACTTCTCCGCTGATGGAGTCGGATACCCAAGTGCAGTCATGCTCTCGACATACGCCGGATCGACTTTGAAGATCTTCATCGCGATCAGATTGTTTGAATTGATCCCCTGGATTCCCTGCTTCTGCAGCGACTGCACCCAATCCGAATTGATCCGAAACAGAGTGTACGTCTGCAAGCTTTTCCGAGTCGAAGCCCGTAATGCCAAGCTGCCCCATCCGAACCACAAAACCATGGTTCGGTTCAAAGGTGAACTCTCCGATCACAGACGAGTCGCGGACATTGCCGGAGCACGTCAGCGTTCCCGCCTCCTCGCGCAAGACCGCGTCAACATGCGATCCATCGCGCTTGAGATCCGCAAGCGACAGGCCCGTGAAAGCATCCGCCGGCTCGCTGATCGTGCTTTCGTTGCAGCTGCGGTCCACCTGTGCACGATCCGCGCTCAAGCCGCAGTTCGAAGCGATTTCCCTGGGTCGACGCCGTAATCCGGCACGATCCCTTCAGTGCGCTGAGTATCTCGTCCGCATGGACCAGCGAAACGATACCGACAACAATCAGGAAGATTCCAAGTACGCGACGAAAGCTCATCACTTGTTCTCCGATTTCTGGTTGCCGTCATCCAGCAACCCTGAGATGCGAAGCCGTACCAGCTTGTCGATGGTGAGTTGATTGAAGCCATGACTCTTCGCCGAGGCGATGAAGGCTTCATCGATGTGAAAGATACGAAGCTTGATCAGCTGATCCACCGTGATATCGGGATATTGCTGTTTGGCCGCCTTTGCGAACTCCGGGGTAACGTTCTGAACGCGAAGCGCGGTCAGCTTATTGGGAGGAATGGAGGTAAAGCCAGCATCCTTCATGCCGGCTACGAACTCTGGCGTCACCTTGAATATCTGGTACGAGATCAGATCATGGAAGTTCGTTGGCGTAATTCCACCGGCGCGCAGCTTGCTCACTGTCTGTGGGTTCACTCCAAATATCTTCAGCGACACCAATTGGTCCGGAGTGGGTTTGCCATAGCCGAGTTGAGCCATGCTCTGCGCATACTCAGGAGTAACGCCTTGAATCTTCATCGCGATTAGTTTGTCGAGGTCCACGTCATATCCAGCCGCGTGCATCTCGTTGATGTAGTCACTCTTTGCGGCCGCAGCAGTCGCCTGGCTCATCGCGAATGACATCGTCGAGACACGAGGCATGACGTTATAAGCCTGCGAAATCGTCGTCGATACTGTCATCACGGTCCGGGGACTGACTACAACTGCTGGAACAACAGCCGGCGTCGGTGCAGGAGCGGGAGCCGTCACAATAGGGAGTGCAGCCGGGACCGGCAACGCAGCAGGGGCCACAGCCGGAGCAGGCCTCGCTGCAGGCAACGGAGAGGGTGCCGCCACGGCAACGTGGGGAGCAACTGGCGCCACTGGCGTCTTTGGTGTTTGTAGCGTGAATGCCGTCTTCGGAGCGCACTTCACCTGGCTTGCGCTTTCCACAACATGCGAACGCGGGGCGGGATAGATTGTCGCTGCGGCCAGAAGCTCCTGTGGCTTCGCGTGGTCGGCGAAGACATGCGGGAGTGGCAGAAAGAACAGGCCAAGCATCGCCGAAACGCCAACCAGCGAAAGCGGTCCCAGTTCGCGTTGCCGCGTCGGGGCCTCTCCCGAAGAGCCCTGAAGGATGCGGACGATGCGCGTTTTCAACCCCGAGCCTGAGCCATGCCCATCCAGCGCCATCGCCAGTTGCAACCGCGACCCGCGCTGCTCCTCGAGCCGCAAGAGAGCGGTTGCATACACTACTGGGTCGGAGCAGCAACTGAGCGCCACATCATCGCAGCAAAGTTCGCGCTGCTGACGGAGATGGCCGCCAAGCCACCAGACGGCCGGATGGAAGAAGAACAGCGTCTCCACCGCCGTCTGAATCATGTTCCACAGATAATCCCCGCGACGGATGTGGGCGAGTTCATGTGCCAGCACAACCTCAAGCTGATCGGCGTTGAGATGAGTCAGCGCTGAAACTGGAAGCAGAACCGCGGAACGGAAGACCCCCATTGCCAGCGGTCCGGAGATGCGCTCGCAGACCATCAGATCGATGCGACGGACAATCCCCATCTTCTGAGCGAGGCGATCGAAGGCACTCCGGACGCTCTCCGGAATCTCGACCATGCTGCTCAGCCGCAGACGGCGAATCAGCATCCAGCCTCCCACGGTTCGCAGCGATAGGATCAGAACTCCAGCCAGCCAAATCGCGTCGATCCACGGCATCCACCGCACAAGCGACATAGGAATCAGCGTCGCGATCGAGGCAACAAGATCGCGGCTTGTAGTCGTGGCCGAAATCTCGACTGGCGCAGCAGGGGCAGTAACGTGACCGACAAGTGCATGCTGCGAATGGGCAGGAATCAATTGAGCCGCAGTAGAACCGCCATCCCGCATCAGTCGCATCTCTTCATAACCCAGTGTCATGACGGCGACAAGGAACATGCTGATCATCGCCGCCAGAGCCAGCGCATAACGTACACTGCTGCGCGATCGGGCAAAGGCGAGGTCGAGCATGCGATACAGCAGTGCGATGACCGCAGCCTGCCAGCAGAAATGCACGAGTGTCCAGCCCAACGCCTGCATCGAGTCGTTCATTGCCTCTCCTTCTTTTGCCGGATAATCCTGCGGATCTCTTCGAGTTCCTCTGCGCTCGCAGGCTCCATCGCCAGCGCGTGCATTGCCAGCTGCGCCGCCGAGCCAGCGAAGAGCCGCGTGCTCAGGTCACGCAGAAGCTGGCTCTGCGTCTCCTCCTGGCTGGCCGCGGCGCGATAGATATGCGCTTTGCCAGCCTCTGTCCGTTCCACCAGTCCTTTTTCAGTCATGATCTGCAACGTCTTGAGGACCGACGTGTAGCCTAAGAGATCGCTGTTGGCTTACCACTTCGTACAGCTCGCGGACTGTAGCTTCCTCTTTATCCCAAAGAGCCCTCAGCAGCTCGAGTTCTACTTCCGTGGGCTTCGGCAGGTGTTGATGGGCGTCTCTCATGGAATGCAATCTATACGAAGATGTTCGTAGATGTCAACGAAAACTTTCGTAGGTTTGTAAATTTCTCACCCTTTTTCGCGGATTTGTCCTGAAACAACATGATCAGTTTTTTGGGAGCCCGAAGCACACTTGGCGATCTAGTTGGAAGCCGATCTCGCCGCGTTCAGTACGATAGACGTGCCTAGATCAGATTGGATTACACAGATTTGGAGAAAAATGAGCTTCAGCCCGGCTTCGCCATGGACCTTCACTGAAAAGAAGGCTGGCGAAGATCACTTCTTCCTTACGATCTTCCATAGAGCGATGTAATGATCGCGCGAATGTCATCGGGCTCAACCGCATATTTGTTGGCAAAAGATTGAGCGAACCTACTCCCATTGACAGCATTCGCGACTCTCCTGCGTACGCTTCCATGAAAGTGGCACGCATGTGTTGCTCGTGCCACCGTCGCCGCGTTGTCCAGCCGAAGACCTCCGCCGACAGCTATATCAACCCGTTCACCTGCGCGTTCCACCAACCTCGCCAGATTGGCTGATCCTGCGACTACATCGCACTCACCTCCCGAGGTCAGCACTCGCCGACAGCCGGCAGCGATGACATCTTCGAGAGCCTCATCAAGCAAAGGTGTCAGATCGAAGGCACGATGGAAGGTCACCTCCAACGGAGCCGCCAGCTCGACGAGTTCACGCGTACGCTTCAAATCAACTGCTCCATCGGCATGCAAAATGCCTAGTGCAAAGCCGCTGGCCCCAAGCGCGCGGGCATGCAGAAGATCCTCTCGCATCAACGCAAACTCTGGGTCGCTGTATATGAAGTCGCCTGTCCGCGGACGCAGCAGTACATACACCGGCAAACCGCTCTGCTTTACAGCGGCCTGGATGAACCCATGGCTCGGCGTCAGACCATCTTCACTGAGCGCCGAGCAGAGTTCGATACGATCGGCCCCGCCTTCACGCGCTGCAAGGCAAGCCTGCAGAGTCTCGGCACAGAGTTCGAAGGTAATCGATCGCATCACGAAAGCTTGAGCGACGGCGGAGCAATCGAAACATCAGCTCCAAACGCAGGATTCGGCTCCGCCCCCATCGTGAAGACGAGCTTGCCTCCCTGCGCAATATCGGAGTGATTGAACCACGCCCGTTGCTGCGGTTTGCCATTCAACGAGAACGACTGGATGTACTGATGCGCCGGGTCCTTGCGTTCTACCACAATCTCCAGCTTTCTTCCGTCGTCCAAGCTCAACGGTCGCGCTGTCGAACAGCGGCGATCCAAGGATGTAGTTTCCGCTGACCGGATCGACGGGATAAAAGCCCAGCGCGCTCAGCAGATACCACGCCGACATCTGGCCCACGTCTTCGTTGCCCTGCATGCCATCCGGCTTGTCGGCGTACATCGTCTCCAGCAGGCTGCGAACGCGTGCCTGCGTCTTGTGCGGTGCACCCGCGTACACGTAGAGATACGCAATGTGGTGCGAAGGCTCGTTACCGTGCGCGTACTGGCCCACCAGGCCTGCGATGTCAGGCGGAGCATCCTCAGGCAGATCGCTCGGCGCATTGAAGAGCCCGTCCAGCTTCGTGACGAACGGCTCGCGTCCGCCGAAGAGCTGAATCAATCCGGCCGCATCGTGCTGCACGCCGAAGGTCGTCTGCCAGGCGTTGGACTCCGTGTAGTCCCGCCACTTCTTCGAGTGCCCCATGTCGATCGGCCGGAACGGCGAGGTCCACGCAGCCGTCTTCGAGCTTCGGCCGCATGAAGCCGACCGACTTGTCGAAGTAGTTGCGATAGTTGGTCGATCGCTTCACCAGCATCTCCGCGTCGCTGCTCTTGCCAAGCTTCCGCGCGACGTGCGCGATGGCCCAGTCGTCGTAGCAGTACTCGAAGGTCTTCGAGACCGACTCGCTCTCCTTGTCCGCAGGAATATAGTGCAGCTTGCGGTAGTAGCCCAGGCCGCGATAGTCGTCCACCATCGCACGCTTCATCATCAGCGCATAGGCCTTTTCGTAGTCGATACCCGTGAAGCCCTTATTGCATGCCTCGGAGATCACCGCCGCCGAGTGATAGCCCGTCATCGTCCCCGTCTCGGTCGACATCAGCGGCCATACAGGCATGCCCGCAGGGCTCTGCTCCGCCATGCGAATCAGCGTGTTCATCCACAGCGGCACGTGCTCCTGTTCGATCAACGTGTAGGCCGGATGAGCGGCGCGGAAGGTATCCCACAGCGAGAACGTGGAGAAGTTCCTCTCCCCCGTCTTCAGGGTGTGCACCTGGTTATCCATGCCGCGATAGCGGCCGTCCACGTCGTCGAATAGCGTCGGGCCGAGCGACATGTGATAAAGCGCGGTGTAGAAGATGCGCTTGTGCTGCTCATTCGTTCCACTGCAACGCTAACCTTCGAGATCTGCTTTCGCCACGTCTCGCGTGCCGCAGCGCGCACCTTATCGAACTGCCATCCCGGAGCCTCCGCTGCAAGATTCTTTGCCGCGCCCTCAGCATCCACGCCGGAGATTCCTGTCTTCACCAGAATCGTCTCGTTCGCCTTCGTCGTGAAGTACAGGACACACTTCAAGTTCTTGCCCTTTAGCTCCTCACCACTCGCAGGCGCAGTGACCTCCTTATCGTCTGCGTAGAAGACGATGCGATCCGGACGCTTCGACACCTTCATCGCGAAGTACGCATGACGTCCTTTGCCCCACGCCGAGGTGCGTCGTCCGCCGGCGAGCGTGTCGGGTGCCACCTGCTTCAGCTCTGCCGAATCCACCGGCCCTGCGCCGGCCCGTAGCCGTGCTGCAGATCAAGAATCAGATATGCCTTGTCGCTTGCCGGAAAGGTGTAGCGATGCAGACCGGTGCGCTCGGTCGCGGTCAGCTCAGCCTGCACCTTGTAGTCCTTCAACAGCACGGAGTAATAACCGGGCTCCATCTGCTCATCTGCATGATCGAAGCGCGAGCGATATCCCTGCATCCGGATTATTACGATCTCCCGGAACGATATGCGCCGTCCCCGTCCCAGCCATTACAAGGAAGTCCAGCAGGTCGCCGCAGCCTGTCCCGCTCAGGTGCGTGTGGCTGAAGCCCATGATCGAGCTGTCCGAGACGTGGTACCCCGAACACCAGTCCCAGCCGTCGTTGAATGTATCCGGGCTAAGCTGCACTTGGCCGAACGGCAGAGCCGCACCGGGAAAGCAATGTCCGTGGCCGCCCGTTCCAATCCGCGGATCGACCCACCGCAGCGGATCCTCACTCTTCGACTCACCAACAGCAGCGTGAACAAGCTTGCCCATCGGAAGCGCGCTCACGGCACAGGCAGCAGCGCTCCGTTCCAGAAACCTTCTACGGCTGATCATGCATTCTCCATTTTGTGCGGGGTTCAACCGGCATGGCTGCCACGAGAGGCGTGGACCTTCGAAAGACTGTTTGCCGACATGGCAACCATTCTCGACGTAAGCGATAAAGAACCGGCAACTATGACAGAATGGCACGAAGTAAATCCAATGAATCCTTCAACCTCTCCGACCAGCAGACGTGACTTCCTTCGTGCCGCAACCGCAGCAGGCCTGGCCTCAACCCTCGCGCCAGCCGCTCATGCTCTCGACCAGCAAAACGGCATCCAGCTGCCCGAGGTCAAAGCCCCGTGGGACATGTCGCAAGGCCGCCCCAAGCCCTCGGAACGCAAATTTCAAAGCGCCGCCGTCGAAGAGTTCCTCAAAGAGCGCAGCGCTCGCATCGCCGACCCCGAGTTCTCTCGCCTCTTCAACAACTGCTTCCCCAACACGCTCGACACCACCGTCGAGCCCGGCACCTTCGAAGGCAAGCCCGACACCGCCGTCCTCACCGGCGACATCCTCGCCATGTGGCTGCGCGACTCCTCCGCGCAGGTCTGGCCCTATCTTCCGCTCGCGAAGAACGACCGCCCCCTGCGCGACCTGCTCGAAGGCGTCATCCGCCGCCAGGCCCGCTGCATCCTCATCGATCCCTACGCCAACGCCTTCATGGCCGACCTCAACGCTCCGCCGCTTCCCTGGAGCGTGAAGGACAAGACCGAGCTCAAGCAGGGAGTCGGCGAACGCAAGTGGGAGATCGATTCGCTCTGCTATCCCATTCGCCTCTCGCACGGCTACTGGCAGCAGACCGGCGACACCGGCCCATTCGATAAGCGCTGGCATGATGCCATGCGTCTCATCGTCGATACCTTTCGCGTGCAGCAGCGCAAGCATGGCGACGGTCCGTACCGCTTCCAGCGCATCTCCGATACCTCCACCGAGACACTGCCCGCCGCCGGTGTCGGCAATCCAGTCAAGCCCGTCGGCCTCATCGCCTCCGGCTTCCGCCCCTCCGACGATGCATGCATCTTTCCCTTCCTGGTCCCGTCGAATCTCTTCGCCGTCACGTCGCTGCGCCAGCTCGCCGAGATGGCGCACACGATCCTGCACGACGAAGCGCTCGCCAACGACGCCACTACCCTCGCCGACGAGGTCGAACAAGCACTTCGCCAATACGCCATTGCAACCACGCCCGAAGGCACCATCTGGGCCTACGAGATCGACGGCTACGGCAGCCAACTCCTCATGGACGACGCCAACGTCCCCAGCCTGCTCGGACTTCCCTATCTCGTCAGCTCGCCCGATGCCGCGCTCTATGCGCGCACCCGCGCCTTCTGCTGGAGCGAACGCAACCCATGGTTCTTCCGCGGCACCGCCGGCGAAGGCATCGGAGGCCCGCACGTCGGCCGCGACATGATCTGGCCCATGTCGCAGATCATCTACGCGCTCACCAGCACCGACCCGCAGGAGATTCGCCGCTCGCTCGTCATGCTGAAAGGCGCAGCCGCAACGGCTTCGGCTTCATGCACGAGAGCTACTTCAAGGACGACCCGCGACGCTTCACCCGTGCCTGGTTCGCCTGGGCCAACACGCTCTTCGGCGAACTCCTCGGATCACTCGCCGCCACACAGCCAGAGCTACTTCGCCCCTATCCGTGACGTGCACGCCACAACGCTCCGAGCGTAGGATCCACCACGCCTGGCACGACTTGCAGCGTCGGAATACTCCCTCCGTAACGCCTCGACGATTCCCTCGCGTATCGGCACAACGTGCTCGAGAATGCTGCCCGTAAACGCCAGATCGGGCACCCAATCCGGCTGGGAGTCTTCCCGTCGCAGCCCTCAATCACCAGGCGTGCAAGATGCGCGAGTTCCTCTGCCTCGCGTCGCAGAACACCTTTTGCCACGCTCGTCACCAGCCTCAGCACACGCGACCACCACTGGCGCAAGCTTCGTAAAATCCGGCGAAGGAATCTGGTTCGCATATCCGACCAGCTCATCGAAGTGCGTCAGGTCCCATAGCTTCATAATCGCCGGATACAGCGTCGTCTCGCGTCTCCTCGTCGCGAGCCAGAACCATGTCGCGCAGCGCCTGTTGACCAATCCTTGCGCCGGAGCCCTGATCAGACAAGCGCGGGTCCCCACCCACCCGCAGTCGTCAGCTTGCCGCTGGCTGCACGTCCTGCCACGTTCGAACCTGTACCCGCCATCACCAGCACGCCCGGTCCTCCAAAGAACGCAGCATCCAGCGCGATCTCTACATCGCCCACCAGAATCAGCGATCCGCCAACATGCTGCGCGAAAGCCTTGCGAATCCAGTCCGTCACCAGCGCAACCGTGATTCCTGCCGCCCCCACGCAGCTCCGTCGTCACCTGCCGCAACGAAATTCCGCTCTCAGTCTCCAGTTCCTTGATCGCCTTGGCGAAGTTTTCGTCCGCCGTGGCCGCGTCGGTTCGCATGCGTTTGATCGTGCCGCCGCGCACGCGTGCAAGCTCGCGCGTTTCGTCCGCCAGCACATACTCTGTCTTCGTTCCGCCAAGATCCACTGCCAGAAAAAACGCCAAGCCTTGCTTCCTCCAAAAAATGCGCCATCGCGCTCGCTCAATCCTATATTCTTCGTATCTCACGCAGAAGCCTAAGATCGTGCAGGGAGAAAACTCGCCTAAATGAAGATGACCCGCTACTTGCTTCGCAGCACCCTCGTCGGCGCCCTCGGCGGCCTGCTCTTCGGCTTTGACACCGCCGTCATCGCCGGAACCACCCAGCAGCTCACCGAGGTCTACAACCTCACCGCATTTACCCTTGGAATCACCGTCTTCATCGGCCTCGTCGGAACCGTCATCGGAGCCATGAGCGCCGGCGTCCTCGGCCAGCGCATCGGCGGCCGCGAAGCCCTCCGCATCATGGCCGTCCTCTACACGATCTCCGCCATCGGTTGCGCCTTCGCCTGGGACTGGCACTCGCTGCTCTTCTTCCGCCTCATCGGCGGCCTCGGCATCGGCGGCTCCTCCGTCCTTGGCCCCGTCTACATCGCCGAGCTCGCCCCCGCCAAGTGGCGCGGCCGCATGGTCGGCCTCTTCCAGATCAACATCGTCATCGGCATCCTCCTCGCCTACCTGTCGAACTACATCCTCTCGCTCATGCACCTTGGCGAAGCGCAGTGGCGCTGGCAGCTCGGCATAGCCGCCTTCCCGTCCGCCCTCTTCCTCGCCCTGCTCTACGCCATCCCGCGCAGCTCGCGCTGGCTCGTCACCCAGAACCGCACCGACGAAGCCCGCGAAGTTCTCAACATGATGGGCTCGCCCGACTCCGAGGCCGAGCTTCGCGACATCGTCGACTCCATTCACCTGGAGCGCGGCATGGCGCAGGAGCCGCTCTTCACCCGCCGCTATCGCCTTCCCATATTTCTCGCCATCACCATCGGCCTCTTCAATCAGCTCTCCGGCATCAACGCCATTCTCTACTACTCCAACTACATCTTCGCGCCGCCGGCTTCAGCAACGTCTCCGGCTCGGTCCAGACCGTCATCATCGGTCTCGCCAACCTGTTCGCCACCTTCCTCGGCATGTCGCTCATCGACCACCTCGGCCGCAAGACGCTCCTGCTCATCGGCAGCGTCGGCACCGCGGTCTGCCTCGCCGGAGTAGCCGGCGTCTTCTTCACCAACTCGCACCAGTCACTGCTGGTCTGGCTCCTCGGCGCCTACATCACCTTCTTCGCCATCTCGCAGGGAGCCGTCATCTGGGTCTACATCGCCGAGGTCTTTCCCACTCGCGTCCGGTCCAAGGGCCAGAGCCTCGGCTCCTCCTCGCACTGGATCATGAACGCCATCGTCTCCCTCGTCTTCCCAGTCCTTGCGAAGCAATCGGGAGGCACTCCCTTCGCCTTCTTTGCCTCCATGATGGTGCTGCAATTCTTCGTCGTTCTCTTCTTCTACCCCGAGACGAAAGGAATCACCCTCGAACAGCTCCAGCACAAGCTCGGCATTACCTACTGAAGCACCAGACGAAACGAGGCGTCGGACGCAAAGTTCGACGCTTACCCGCTCAGTTGAAAAAAAACGCCATCGACAAATCCGTATCTCCATCCAGCGCGTACTCAACGCAGCAAGGAAAGTCCACGGCCCCGGACAAGTAAGCAGCAAAGGATGACTTTCCCTGAACTCACACAGGAGAAACATGTCATGAGCGCAGCAAATGAACCATCCTTCCCTCGTGAAGCTGACCGTGCTGAAGTCTCCCGACGCTCTTTCCTCAAGACCGCCGCCTTTACAGGAGCCACAGCTTTCACCACTATCGGTGGACTAGCCACCGCAGCATCAGCGTCCCAGTTCGAGCATGAGCACTGGCTTGAGAGGCTGAAGTCGGAACACGATCACCTCAATAAGGACGATCGAGAGATCCTTATCGCAGCAGAGATCGCAGAAGCCCTTGCCGTAACCACTTACTCCAACATCATCAACATCGCGCCGTTCTTCCAGTCGTTGGAGTCCGACGATCAGGGCTACCTCATCGCCGCTCGGCAGGAAGAGATGTCTCACTACCTTCTCGAGCAGTCTGTAACCGACCAGCCCTCACCCTTTACCGCCTTCTTCTTCCCCATGAACATGTTCACCAGCGCGCAGACCACACTCAACACCCTGGTTACGCTGGAGGACGCATTTATCGCGGCGTATCTCGTTGGGGTACGCAACTTCAGCACCCGCGATCTTCGCGTCACCGCAGCCCGCATCATGGGTATTGAAAGCGATCACCGTACGCTTGCCCGAGTAGTTGGCCCGGGAGTGAACGCCGCCTTGGAGGTCCCATCGAAGCCATTACCGGCCTCAAAGGCTTCGCGGAGAGCGTAGACCCGCCCAACAACAATGGCTACGAACGAACTGCCTGCTGGACGTCGATCGATCAGGCGGTCAACGCACTTCTTCCCTTCGTGGACTTCAAGGCCGCCAAAGCCGCCGGATTCGAGACCTCACACGCATACCCCTTCCAGCCCTTCACTCCCACCCTGCCTTCACCGCTCGGGGACTTCACGTCCTTCAGCGGCTGCTGATTCCTTCCGAAAAATCCATCTCCAGCCCAATAGAAGTCCGGCTAACGCCGGGCTTCTGCTTTCGTGCAGGTCCTCCGACCCCTTTCGTAAACTCATTGCTTCGACTGGGTATTTCCCTAGTCGACATACAAGCATTGGGCAGAGTTAAGTTCCTTGAACGGCAAATTTCAGCCTGTGGCCGAGGAGTTAATTCGCGGAGGATAGACATGAAGCACGTTACTTGTCAGAAGAAGTTACGCCTACTGGTTATGGGAACACTCTGTCTCGCATTTGCTGTCAATGCCAGCGCACAGGTCCAAACGACAACGAAAACAACACCTGGCGAGAGCACTCAGACAATCAAAGTCGAGCGCGGCGAAGTTGTCGCTGTAGAAGGAAATGATCTCATCGTAAAAATGGCCGATGGTTCTTTCCGGCATTTTCCGGATGTGCCCGAGACAGCCAAAGTGAATGTCGGCGGTAAATCGCTCGGTATTCATGATTTGCAGCCTGGCATGAAGCTTCAGCGCACCATCACGACAACAACCACTCCCATGACTGTCACCACAATCCAGACAGTCAAAGGCAAGGTCTGGCATATCACTCCGCCCAACTCCGTCATCCTGACACTCGAGAATGGCGAAAACCAGGAATTCAAAATTCCTCGCGACCAGAAATTCGAGGTCAACGGCCAGATGCTCGACGCCTTCGCCGTTAGAAAAGGCATGCTGATAACCGCAACAAAGATCGTCGAAACTCCCGGAATAGTCACCGCACAGGAAAAGAAGGTGACTGGCACCGCCCCCAAGCCCCCAGAACCCGCGGCCGCCACATCGCAGGCCAATGAGACTGCCCAAACCAGTCAGGCTGCCACGGCAAACGAAAAAGCTGGAACGATACAACCAGGTCCGCTGCCCAATGCTCCACTGCTGATTGCCATGGGTGACCCGACTCCTGTCCCCGCCGAGGCCGCAACTCCTGGCGACACTGCCGCTACCTCTCCGCAGCCAGTTCCAGAGGCTACGAACTACCTCTTCTGGATCAAGGGCGTGGTGATTCTGCTCGTAATTTGGTTGTTGTTCAGGTTCATTCGCGCAAGAACCAAAGGATAGACCCGCCTGCTATCTCAGCTCTTCGAGCTTCTTCCTCATCTGCGAAACGGTCAGCCTGTCGTGCATCAGCTCGGCAAGGAGGGCCGTTTCGCTGTCACGTCCACAGCTTGTCACCGCCACCACGTGCCTGTTCTTTACAAAAAATGCCAGAAACTCAAATCGTGGCACCGACCCGTCATACTCGATCTCGTCCCATGATTCAGCGTGCCCCAGATAACTGATCTGCTTGTCGAACTGTGCCGTCCAGAAGAACGGCACTCCATCGAACTTCGAGTTCGCTCCCAGCATCTTCCGCGCCGCGAACATGCCATGCTGTTCGGCCACTCGCCAGTGTTCGATCCGCGTCCCGTCGATGTTGGCCACGTCTCCCGCCACCCACACCTGCCGCGCAGCACGAAGGGTTCTGTCTGTAGCCACGCTTCCGTCCTTTGCCAAAGGAAGATCGTGACTGAACCCCAACTCCGGCGAGACCCCAACTCCCTGGATCACCACGTCGCCCTGAATCTCCCGATAACCCATACGCTCTTCAATCGTCACTCCGTTCGGAGACACTGCCACCACCTTCGCTCCCAGTTCAAACACAACACGATGTTTCTTATGAAGCGACAGAATCGCCTTCGCGATCGGCGCGCCAAACTGCTTCTCAAACGGGACCCGGCTCTCTCCCACCACCGTCACCTTCACCCCGCGTTG
>CAWJKC010000005.1:0-25293 GCA_963843325.1 uncultured Acidobacteriota bacterium | reverse complement strand
ACCTGCTCTCGGTCGCGTCCGTCATCGGCAAGACCTTCGACGCGCGCGACCTCCAGACGCTGGCCGAGGGCGCCCGCAGGCGTCGAAGACTCGATCGACCGCCTCATCCTCGAGGGCATCCTCGAAGAGGACCGCGAGTCGCGGGGCGATCGCCTGACGTTCGCGAGCGGGATCGTCCGCGACGTTCTCTACGCGGCGCTCTCGCGCCGCCGGCGCCGCTCGCTCCACCGCAAGTACGCCGAGCTGATCGAGAAGCGGGCGGCCGGCCGGCTCGAGCGCGTCTACCCCGAGCTCGTCCACCACTACTGGCAGGGCGACGTCCCCGAGAAGACCGTCGAGTACGGGCTGACGCTGGCCCGCAAGTCGCTCGACACCTTCAGTCCCGAGGACGCCGATCCGTGTCGCGAAGATCGCCTCGAGTTCCTCGAGGACGGGGAGTGGTCGGGCGACCCGGAGCTCGAGGGCGAGGCCCGCCTGATGCTCGCGCAGGGCCAGCGCATGACCGGCAACGTCGACGTCGCGCTGCGCGAAGCAGAGGCCGCCGTGCGCGGGTTCGAAAAGAACCGGCGGCCGGGACCGCGCCGCGGCGGCGACCCTCTTCGCCGCGGAGAGGCGTGGCAGGCGCGACGCATCGACGACGCCCGCCGCTCGGTGGAGCGCGGAATCGAAACGGCGCGGACGGCCCCGGCGCGACCGATCCGCTCTTGAAGCTCCTCGTCGCTCGGCGCGACGGTCGCCAACCTGCGCGGCGAGCACGCGAGCGCTGCAGCGTACCAGGCCGAGATCGGCACGCTGACGCGAGCGTCCGCCCCGGCCGAGGAGGAAGTGCCCGCGCGGAGGCACGCTCCTCGTCGCGATGCCGAATCCCCTCGCCGCGAAGGAGCCCGCGCTCTACGACACCACCGAGGAACACGAGGTCCTGGCCAACGTTTTCGAGACGCTCGTCGCGACCGATGCGAAGGGCAACCTCACCGGCAACCTCGCGGAGCGCTGGGCGCTCGAGGACGATGGCGCGACGCTGCGTCTCCACCTGCGCCCGGGCGTCCTCTTCTCCGACGGAGCGCCCGCCACGCGCGCGCCGTCAAGGCCGCGCTCGAGCGCTCGATCGGCCTGTCGCGCGGCGTGATGCCGGCGGCCTTCACCGCCGTCGAGGGGTTGCCGGAGTTCCTCGACGGCGGCACCGCCGGACGTGGCGGGGATCCGCGCTCACGCGGACCTCGAGGTCGTCATCCGCCTCCAGCATCCCGTGCCGATCCTTCCGTCGCTCCTGACCGACGGCCGGACCGCGATCGCCGTCGCCGGCTCGGAGCCGGGAGGGGCCGTCGATCGGAACCGGCCCGTTCCGCGTCGTGCTGCCACGCGCCGACCGCGTCGTCCTCGAACGCAGTCCCGCGTCACCGCGCCAACCCAGGGCGCGCGCCTGGACCGCATCGAGTTCCGCGCGTCGCTGTCGCCGTCCGCGATCGCCGAGGGTCTCCGCTCCGGATCGCTCGACATCGCCCGCGACCTGCTGCCCCAGGACCTCGAAGCGCGTCCTGCGCGAGCCGCGCCTGCGCGGCGGCCTCGTCGAGACGCCGAAGAAGAATACCTACTTCGCCGTCTTTCATCTCGGCGACTCCGGCCGGCTTCAACGCGAGCCGCTGCGATCGCGATGGCCGGACTCGCCCACACCCAGGACTTCGTCTGGGGCGCGCTCGGCCGCTTCGCCCTTCCCGCGACCGGCGTCGATCCCGCCGGGAATCCTCGGCCACGACCCGGGCCGGCGCCAGCCGCATCTCGCCAAGGAGAAGGCCAGTCGAGATGGTGCGCGCCGCCGGCCTGCCGCGCGCCGTGCGGCCTGCGCGCCGACCGTCCACCCGATCCTGCAGGACCAGTACGCCGCGCCTGACGCCAGGCGCTCCTCCGCCTCTGGTCGGAGATCGGCGTCGAGGTCGAGATCGTGACGAAGACCATGCCGACGTACCTCGGATCCTGGCACGCCAGAGCGCGGAGGTCGACCTGCTCCTCGGTCGCTGGATCGCCGACTACGACGATCCCGACAACTTCACGCACAACCTCTTTCACTCCGAGACCGGCCGCATGCGCGCGTATTACTCCTCGCCCGAGACCGATCGCCTCCTCGACGAGGCGCGCGCCGAACCGAGGCCCGGCCGCCCGCGAAGCGCTTTATCGAAAGCTCGAGCATGCGCTGCTGGAGACCGGCATCGTCGTGCCGCTGTTCCACGACGTGGACTACCGGATCGCGGCCCGGCGATCCGAGGCCTCGAACTCCATCGACGCCGCCGTACGTCAACTACGTGGAGCTCGGCAAGGCCGCGGCGTCCGACCAGCCGGCCGCGCCCGAGCGCGGGATCGGCGGCGGCGTCGTCCACGCGCCCATCCAGGGCGTCGTGCGCAGCCTCGACCCCTCCCTCATCGTCACCGTCGAGCAGGCCGAGGCCCTTCCGTGCGTGTACGAGACCCTGACCTGGGCGGTCGAGGGCACCGCGGATCATCCCGTGGCTGGCGAGCGAAGTGATCGATGGAAAACGGCGGCACGCGCTACCGCTTCCGGCTCCAGTCGGGTGTGCGCTTTCACAACGGCCGGCGACTGACCGCGCGCGACGTGCGGCACTCCTGGGAACGCCTGCTCCTGCAACCAGGAGAGCGAGAGCCGCTGGGTCCTCGGGGTGATCCAGGGAGCGACGCGCCTGCTCGAGGGACGGCGACGGACCTGTCCGGCTTCCACATCCTGTCGCCGGGCGAGTTCACGGTGGATCTCGAAAAGCCGGTCCCGTTCTTCCCCGCGATGATTTCCTACGCCGCGACCGCGATCGTGCCCGAGGGCACCGCCGCGATCGGCAAGAGCCCGCGCCGAGGACGCGATCGGGACGGGACCTTTCCGTCTCGTCAGCTTCGAGCCCGGCCGCCGCCTCGAGCTCGAGCGCAATCCCGACTACTGGCGCGCGGGCCGGCCCCGCAGCGACGGGGTCGTCTTCCACTTCGGCGTGCCGCCCGAGGAGATCCGCAACGAGTTCCTGGCGGGCCGGCTTCTCGATCGCGCGCGACCTGCTGCCCGCCGACGCCGAAGCCTTCCGGCACGACCCGCGGTTCGCCTCGGGCTACCGCGAGAGCCCGCGCCTGACGACGTACTTCGTCGGCTTCAACGCTCACCGCGGACCCTTTCAGGACGCTTCGGCGCGACGCGCGCATCGCGCGGGGGATCCGCGTCGACGCCCTCGTCCAGCGGACGCTGGGGCGACTCGCGATCCCGGCGCATGGCCTGCTGCCGCCGGGCCTGCTCGGGTACTCGGCGGCCGGGCCGGCCTCCGACCATGGAGGCTCCGGCCCCCACGCGCCGGCCGACAGCTCGGTGGAGGCCACCGTCTCGCGCGAGCTGGCCGACGTCACCGCGGCCGTCCATCCCGTCTTCTTCGGCGAGTTCGCCCACTTCTTCCGCGAGCTCGACGGAGCCTTCCGCGACGTCGGGTCTGCCGCCTGCGCCCCGTCAACAAGACGATGGCCGAGTACCTGCAGCACTCGGACGCCGGGGACGTCGACCTCGACGTCGGCCGCTGGACCGCCGACTATCCGGACTCCGACACGTTTTTCTTCGGCGCGCTGCACTCCGCCTCGGGCGCCTTCCGCAACCTGGTCGGCAACGCGGACATCGACCGTCTCTCCGAGCAGGCTCGCGTCGAGACCGACCCGCGCGTCCGCCACTCGCTGTACCGGCAGGCCGAAGAGCTCATCGCGCGGCGAAGCGCTGATGCTCCCGCTCTTCCACGACCAGGTGTACTGCTTCGCGCGGCCCGAGCTGGAAGGCTTGACCGCGATCGGCCAGTCCAACTCCACGATCGCCTACGAAGACCTCTGGATCCGGCGCTAGCGATGGCGGGGGTCCGATGATCGGCTCGAAGCTCGCCAACCGCTACGAGATCCTCGGGGAGCTCGGGCGCGGCGGCATGGGCGTCGTGTACCGGGCGCGCGACCCGCTCCTGAATCGCGAGGTCGCCGTGAAGCTCATCTCCTCGAGCGACCTGACCACCGAGCTCGAGGAGCGTTTCCAGCGCGAGGCGCAGCTGGTCGCCCAGATGGACCACCCGACGATCGTCCCGATCCACGACCTCGGTCGCGATCAGGGGTCGCTCTTCTTCGTCATGCCGCTGGTCGGCGGGAACGACCCTGCTGCGACTGATCCGCGAGCAGTCGCTGCGCCTCGGCGAGGTCGTGGACATCGGCATCCAGGCCGCCGAGGCCCTCGACTACAGCCACTCGCGCGGCGTCGTTCACCGCGACATCAAGCCTGCCAACATCATGGTCACGCGCGAGGAAGGCGGATCGGGCGTGCGCGTGCGCGTGATGGACTTCGGTCTCGCCCACTCTGCCACCGAGTCGCGCCTGACCAAGACGGGCACGCTCGTGGGGACCGTTGCCTACCTCTCGCCCGAGCAGGTCGCCTCGCGGGCCTTCGACGGCCGCTCCGACGTCTATTCGCTCGGCGTCGTGCTCTACGAATGCCTCGTCGGCGAGCCGCCCTTCACCGGAGAAGTCCAGTCGATCCTGTACCGCATCGTCCACGAGCTCCCTCAGCCGCCGCGCGCGCTCGGGGCGGAGATTCGCGAGGAGCTCCAGGACATCCTGATGCGCTGCCTCGAGAAGGACGCGGGCAAGCGCCCCCAGAAGGCGGGCCAGATCGCCGAGGCCCTGAAGCGCCACCGATCGAGCCTCGCGAGCGACGAGTTCCGCATGTCGGTCGTCCTCTCCGCGAGCCGCGTGATCCAGCGTCCCGCGACCTCCGTCTTCGTCGGCCGGGAGAAGGAATTCGCCGAGCTGCAGCGGCGCCTGAACGCCGCGATCGCGGGCGAGGGCCAGTTCGCCGTCGTGGCGGGCGAGCCCGGCATCGGCAAGACGCGCCTGCTCGAGGAGCTGAAGAACCTTGCCGTCGTCCGGAAGATCCGCGTCCTCTACGGCCGCTTCGTCGAGCAGGACCGCTCCTTCTCCTACCAGGGCTTCTGCGAGCTGATCGAGGACTACTTCCAGTCCCGCGACACCGGCGCCTCCTCCGAGCGTCCCGACTTCGCGGACCTCGCCGCGGACCTGATCGCGCTGTTCCCCCAGCTGTCCGAGATCGGCGAGCTGCGATCGGCCGTCAGCGGAGACTCACGCATCGCCGTTCCCGCCGAGGAGAAGAAGGCCGAGGACCGGATCCAGATCTTCGAGCTCATCGCCAAGACCCTGACCCGCATCGCGGGCGGCAAGCCCCTCGTCCTCATCCTCGACAACCTGCACGGCGCGGAAGTTTCGATCGAAGCCCTGCAGTACATCGTTCGACGCCTGCGGCCCACGCCGACGCTCATCGTCGGCAGCTACCGGCAAACCGAGACGGACAAGCGTCATCCCCTCATCCGCATGCTGGAGTCCTTCGCAGACGACCCGCGCTTCGTCTCGATCACGCTTCCGCCCTTTTCCCCCTCCGAGCACCGCTCCCTCGTGGAGTCGCTCGTCGGGGCCCCGAAAGTCTCCGACGACCTCGCCCGGCGACTGCGGGACGCGACCGAGGGCAACCCCTTCTTCACCCGGGAGCTCGTTCGCTCGCTCGTCGAGTCGGGGGGCATCGCGAAGGACGACACGGGGGCGTGGAGCTTCTCGAAGGAGGCCGAGATCTCGGCCGACGCCCTGCCCGCGACCATCCAGCAGGCCGTCGAGAAGCGCATCGAGCGGCTCTCGCAGGAGTTGCGCGATCTCCTTTCGGTCGCATCCGTCCTCGGAAAGACGTTCGACTCGAAGGACCTCGAGGAGATCGTCGACGACGACCGGGACCTCGACGACGACATCGATCGCCTCGTCCGCGAAGGGATGCTCGAGGAAGAACGCGAGTCGCGGGGCGACCGTCTGACCTTCTCGAGCGGGATCGTCCGCGACGTCCTGTACGCGGCGCTGTCCCGGCGCAAGCGCCGCTCCCTCCACCGCAAGTTCGCCGAGCTCGTCGAGAAGCGCAATGCCGGGCGGCTCGAGCGCGTCTACCCCGAGCTCGTCCATCACTTCTCCCAGGCGGACGACCCCGAGAAGACCGTCCAGTACGGACTGAAGCTGGCGCAAAAGTCGCTCGACGCCTTCAGCGCGGAGGACGCGGTCCGGGTCGCGAAGGTCGCCCTCGACTACCTCGAGGACGCCGAGGACGCGGAGGACCGCAAGCGCGAGGGCGAAGCGCGGATGCTGCTGGCCCAGGGGCACCGCATGGCGGGCAACATCGATGCCGCCCTTCGCGAAGCCGAGGCCGCCATCCGCGTTTTCGAGGCGGAAAGGCAGGGCGGCCGGGCCGCCGCCGCGGTCCTGCTCGTCGCGGAGACCGCCTGGCAGACCCGCCGCATCGACGACGCGCGCAACTGGGCCGAGCGCGGAATCGAGATGGCGCGATCGAGCGGCGACGCGGAGCACCTGGCGAGGCTCCTCTCCCTTGCGGCGACCCTGGCCAATCTGCGCGGCGAGTACGTGAAGGCTGCCGCCTACCAGGCCGAGCTCGAGAAGCTCACTCCGGCGGAGCTGGTCGCCGAGGAGGAGCTCCCGCGCGGAGGCACGCTCGTCGTCGCGGTCGCCAACCCGATTGCGGCGACCGAGCCGGGCCTCTACGAGACCAACGAAGAGCAGGAGGTGCTCGCCAACGTCTACGAACGGCTCGTGACGACCGACGCCCAGGGCAGCCTCGCCCCGGCGCTCTGCGAGAAATGGACCTTCGAGGACAACGGGCTCGCCGCTCGGCTGCATCTGCGGGCCGGGGTCGTCTTTTCCGACGGCGCTCCCCTCACTGCCGGGGCCGTCAAGGCGTCGCTCGAGCGTTCGATCCGGCTCTCGAAGGACCAGATGCCCGCGGCCTTCGCCGCCATTCGCGGCGTCTCCGCGTACGCGGCCGGGAAAGCCGAAGGCGTCGAAGGCATTTCCGCCCCCTCGGACCAGGAGATCGTGATTCGCCTCGCAGACCCGCTTCCCATCTTCCCGTCCCTCCTGACCGACCCGCGGACCGCCGTCGTCGCGGCGCCCGCGTCAGGAGAAGGGCCGCCGCTCGGCACGGGGCCCTTCCAGGTCGCCGTTCACTCGCCCGAACGCGTCGTCCTCGAGCGCAACCCCCGCTATGCGAAGGAGCCGGCGCGCGTCGACCGGATCGAGTTCCGAGCCTCGCTCTCGGCGTCCGCGATCGCGGACGGCCTGCGCGACGGCTCCCTCGACATCGCGCGGGACCTTCTGCCCCAGGACCTCGAAGCGATCCTCCGTGAGCCGCGCTTTCGCGCCGGCCTCGTCGAAACGCCGAAGAAGAACACGTACTTCGCCGTCTTCCACACCGGAAGCGCGGCCGGATCCGACCTGGCGCTCCGGACCGCTCTCGTCAATGCCGTCCGTGCGCAGGACCTCGTCTGGGGGACCCTCGGGCGTTTCGCCCTGCCCGCCACGGGCCTGATCCCTCCCGGAATCCTCGGCCACGACGCCGGGCGGCGGCAGACGCACTTCCCCCGTGAGAAGGCCCTCGAGATGATTCGCTCCTCGTCGCTGCCCGCACCCATCCGGCTGCGCGTGGGCATGCACCCCACCCTCCTCAATCAGTACGCGGCGCTGACGGAAGCCCTCTTCCGGATCTGGGGCGACCTCGGCGTCGAGGTCGAGATCGTCACGAAGACCATGCCCGAATTCCTCGAGGCGTGGCACGCCAACCAGGGGATCGACGTCATGCTCGGCCGCTGGATTGCCGACTACGACGATCCGGACAACTTCACGTTCACGCTTTTCCACTCCGGAAACGGAGCGTTGCGCACCTACTTCTCGTCGCCGGAAACCGACCGCCTTCTCGAGGAGGCCCGGGCCGAGGCGCGGCCCGCGGCCCGCGAGGCGCTCTACCGGAAATTCGAGCACGCCCTTCTCGACCCTGCGATCCTCGTACCGCTCTTCCACGACGTGGACTATCGGATCGCGGACCCCCGGGTCCGGGGCCTCCAGCTTCGCAGCACCGCTCCCTACGTCAACTACTCGGAGCTCGGAAGGACCGAGGCGGAGGCCAAGCGGGCTTCCGAGCGGCCGATGGGCGGCGGGATCCTTCACGTGCCGATCGCGGGGGTCGTCCGGACGCTCGATCCGACGCGATGCGAGACCCTCGAGCACAGCGAGGTGTCGCCCAGCCTCTTCGAAACGCTGACGCGAGCCGTCGACGGAACCCGCATCGTGCCGTGGATCGCCTCCGAAGTGCTCACGGAGGACAACGCGAAGAGGTACCGGTTCCGGCTGCGCCCCGGGGTGCGGTTCCACGATGGGCGGAGGTTGACGACGCGCGACGTGCGCTTTTCCTGGGAGCGGCTCCTCACCACGCAGACGGTCAACCGGTCGCTCCTCTCTCCGATCCGCGGCGCCATGCGGATCATCGATGGAGAGACGACGGCCCTCGAAGGGTTCCACATCGTCTCGCCGAGCGAGTTCTTCGTCGAGCTCGACAAGCCCGTCGCCTTTTTCCCGGCAGTCATCTCCTACGCGCCCACGGCGATTCTTCCGGAGGGCACGGGCTCCGTGGGGACGACCACAGAGGGGTTCGTCGGGACCGGGCCCTTCCGGATCGTCAGCTTCGACCCCGGCCGAAGGCTCGAACTCGAGCGCAACCCGAACTACTGGCGGGAGAGTTACCCTCGGTCAGACGGCATCGTCTTCCGTTTCGGCATCTCTCCGGAGGAGATTCGGAGCGAGTTCCTCGCCGGGAGGTTCTCGCTCGCTTTCGATCTGCTTCCCGCCGACGCCGAGACCTTCCGCCATGACCCCCGGTTCGCGTCCAAGTACCGGGAGAACCCTCGCCTCACGACGTATTACGTGACGTTCAACAACGCCCGGGGCCCGCTCCGGGACGCGGAGCTGCGCCGCAGCCTCGTGCGCGCCATCGACGTCGGTGCGCTGGTCCGCCGCACGCTCGGACGGCTCGCCATTCCGGCGCACGGAGTCATTCCGCCGGGCCTGCTCGGTTACTCGCCCACTGGACCCGGCACCGGCCCTCCCTCCGGAGCCTCGGGCGCGGTCGACAGCTCGGTCGAGGCGACGGTCTCGCGCGAGACGATCGAGCTGACGGCCGGCGTGCATCCCGTCTTCTTCGGCGAGTTCTCCGCCTACTTCCGGGATCTCGTGGAGGGTTTCCGCGAGATCGGATTCCGAATCAAGGCGCTGAACAGGACGATGGCCGAGTACATCGAGCTGCAGGGCGCCGGAGAAGGCGACCTGAACATCGGGCGCTGGAACGCCGATTACCCCGACGCGGACAACTTCGTGCTCACGCTCCTGCACTCCGGCTCGGGCTTCCTGGGCCGATTCACCGCCAATCGGGAGCTCGATGCGCTCGCCGAAGCCGGGAGGGCGGAGACCGATCCCCGAGTCCGGCACTCGATCTACCGCCGAGTCGAAGAGCTGATCGTCCGCGAAGCGCTCCTGGTTCCCCTTTTCCACGACCAGACCTACTGCTTCGCGAGGCCGGAAGTCGAGGGCCTGGCGTCCGTCAGCCAGGGCAACCCGATCGTCGACTACGAGAACCTTTCGATCCGGCGGTAGCCGGCGCGGCGACCCTCAGGCCTTCTTGATCTTGAGCGCCCCCGACTCGACCCAGTGGGCGAGCGCGCGCCGGATCCGGTAGGAATCGCTCGCGACGGAGGCCTCGCACTCGAGCGGCGTGCCGCCCTGGCTCGCGCGTTCCCAGAGCGCCTGCAGAAAGCTGCCGTCCTTCTCGGTCGGATGCGGCGTCGCCGCCACCTCGGTGCGGACGAGCACGACCGTGTCCGGCACGAGGATCGCGGCCTCCTGGAATTCGTCGTAGCGGCGCATCGCTTCGAGCGTCAGGGGCAGGATCTCGTGGCGCTTCTCGCCCGGTTTCTCGGGCGGCGCGCCCTTCACGAAGGCGAACTGGCCGGGCAGCGGCCGCTCGAGGAGCTGGTAGAACGCATCCTCGCCGCGGAGATGGCCCCGCTGGATTTCGGTCAGCTTGCCTTCGCGCATCATCAGCGACGCGAAGGCTTCGCCGCCCTTGGGGCCGCGCAGAGTGAGCGAGCCCGACGCCGACGATTCGGCCAGGCTCTGCAGGAGGGCCGGCAGACCGAACACCTCGAGGTCGCCCTGCAGGCTCGCCGCGGGAGCCGCCGCGGCGGCAGCGGGCGCCTCCGACGCCGCCGCCGGCGCCTCGGCCTTCGGCTTGTCGAAGCCGGCCAGCGCCCTGGCCGCCGCTCTGCCGGCATCCTGTCCGGCGAACCGCGAAACGATCTCCTCCATGGCGCGGCGCACCGCGGGCGATGGCGTCCCCGACAACGCTTCGATGATGCGCACGAGGCTCTGGTCGTTCTGGCGCAGCGTCATGCCGAGCAGCTTGAAGGGCAGGTTCGCCTTCAGGAGCGCGAGCAGCTGCTCGACCGTCTCGGTGTCCTCCGACATGTCCTGGCCCGAGAGCTCGGAGATCCGCGCGATCGTGTCGCCCAGCGGGGGCTGCTTCTTGCCGGCGTGCTCGATCAGCGCGCGCCGCGCGCGGGGCGCGGGCAGCTTGCCGAGCGTCGCGGCGACGCGATCGAGGAGCGCGCGCAGGTCTTTCGGCTCGTACGGCGCCTCCTCCTGCTGGGCGAGCATCGCCTCGAGCTCGAAGAGCAGCTGCGTGAGACCCTGCTCCGCGCGCTCGTCCTTGTACTGGGCCAGCGTCGCGATCGATTCCTTCACGAGCAGGAGCGGCAGCCCGAGCTGCGCGTGGCGCAGCACGACGTCGCTCTCCTCCTCGAACGTCGCTTCGGCGGTCCGGGGGATGCGCCGGAGCAGGTAGACGAGGTTGCGTCGGTAGAACCACTCGCCCTCGTCGACCGCGGTCGACGGAACGCGTGCAAGACCCTCGAAGGCGGCGACCCGCGTCGGCGCGCCGTGGACTTCGAGCAGCGCAAGGATCAGGCGACGGCGGTCGCGCTTCTGCTCGCGGGGCAATTCCTCGAGCAGGCCTTCGGGTCGCATCGCCGTAAAAAACTGGAGGACCTTGGCGAGCTGGGGCCACTGGTCGGGCTTCTCGGTGAACTTCTTCAACTGCTCGCCGTCGAGCGTGTCGCCGAGCTTGCGCCGCACGAGCTCGACGGTCCCCGAATCCACCTTTTTCTCGGTCGTCAGGCGCTCGGCGAGCTCGAGCATGGAGACCGCCTGCGGCAGCGAGCCTTCGTTGAAGCGCTCGATGCCGGCCTTGACCATCTCCTGGAAGCGACGGCCCGTCTCGACGGGATCCTCCGAATCCTGGATGATGCGGCGCATCGCGCCGAGCGCTCCTGTCTCGGGCGGAGGCGGAGCCGGGGTGGCGGATCCCGGCGGGGCGGGCATCGTCGGCATCACCCAGCCCGGCAGGGTCTGGGAAAGGGCGCGAAAGACGTTGCCGATCCCGGCCTCCAGGCCCAGATTCTTGAGGCGCTCGAGATACGCCTCGAGCTCCTGGCCCGACTGCGAGCTGCGCGCCGCGTACGCCAGCGCCTCGGTGGCGCCGGCCGGCAGCGGAGCGGGGGGCTGCGGTGGCGTCGCACCGCCGGGGCCTGCGGCGGCGCCGCCGAACGGCATTGGCGGCGCAGGCGCCGCGGACGCCGCGGCTCCCCCTCCGGTCAGGCCACCCTGCGCCTCCAGGCGCTCGAGCAGGAGCGAGAACCGGTGCAATCCCCGCACGGCGTTGTCGGAGGCTCCGGCGTCGCCGCCCGCGGCGGAGCCGCCGCCGGAGGAACCCGCCCCGCCGGCGGACGCCGAGGCCGTGGCGCGCGGGCCGCTGCCCTCGGTGGGCGCCTGGCGAAAAATGTTCTGCGCCTGCGAGACCGCGGCGGGCGCCTCGCCGAGCCGGCCGAGATTTTCGAGCAGCATCGCCCGGTCTTCCTGCGGGCAGAGCTGGAGGATGAGGGGCCGCAGGCCGGCGAGGTAGATCTCGAGCGGCTCGCGCGGCACGAGATTGAACTCGGCCATCTGGTGGATCTTCTTGAGCGTGTGGTACAGGTAGTCCGAAACCGGCACGGCCGCGGCGGCGCCCCGCCGGTATTGGCCTCCGGTCCAGGCGCGGATGGAGTTGGCCACCACGTCGGGCGGATACTTCATCAACAGCTGCACCGAGTCCGCCACGATCAGCGGAGCGACCGCGTCGGACAGATATTGATGCAGCTCGATGAGGGCCTCGTCGAGCTCCGGGTTGGGTGGTTGCCCGCTCATTTCCGCCTCTTGCCTGCCGTGGTCCTAAGGGTAACTCAAAGAGGGCGAAAGAGATAGAGCACGCCGCAATGCGGCGTGCCCGGGTGCGAAGCGCGGGAGTCGTTCGAAGCTAGCCGGGAGAGACCGTCAGGTCGCCGCTCGAGGTGCGCACCTGGATCCGCGCGCCTCCCGTTCCGCGGTGATAACCGACCATCGTGTCGCGGTGCAGAACCGGCGTTCCGTCGGAGAACTCCACTTCCATGTCGCCGCTCGACTGGCTCGCTTCGACGTCGAACGCCGCGCTGCAGGGAAGCCGCAGCGCCACGTCGCCGCTCGACGTCGTGATGCGGACCTGCTTCAAGGCGTTGCCCGCTCGCCTCGAAGGCCACGTCGCCCGAAGTCGCGCGGGCCGAGAACTGCTCGAGGTCGGCATCGACGAGGCGCACGTCGCCCGAGCTCGTCTCGAACTCGGCCGTCTTTGCGCGGATCGAGCGCAGCACGAGGTCGCCCGAGCTCGTCTGGAAGGAGAGCGACTCGCCCTGGAATCCGTCGAGGTCCGTGTCGCCGCTCGAGAAGTCCGACTTCCAGCTCCCCTTGATGTCGCGCGCCCGCACGTCGCCGGAAGACCCGTCCAGCTCGATGGCTCCGTCGAGCTGGCGCAGGCGCAGGTCGGCGCTCGAAACGCCGAAGTGGATCTTCCCCTTCAGTCCGTCGGCCTCGACGAGGCCGGCGAGGTTGCGGAAGCTCGCGTCGACCGACCCGGCCGGCACCCGGATCTCGAGGTCGGCGTGGAGATACTTGCCGCGGCCGCGGCTGACGTGCACGTGGTGGCCGTCGTAGTCATAGTCGCTCGAGGATGCCCAGCTGCCGAAGCCGACGTCGTCTCCCCGGTCCGACGGCTCGCGGTAACGGAAGGTCGAGACCTTGTCGTAGGGATAGCGCACGCGCAGGGTGACCGCACCCCCCTGCCCGCCCATGCGTTCGAGGCGCACGCCGTCGGCGAGCTCGGCCGTCTCTGCGTAGACGGTCGCCGTCACGGTCACGGTCGGTTCCGTGCCCACGGAGATGCGCATCGTCCCGAGCAGGTTTTCGACGGCGAAACGGGACGCGTCCGCGCCGGTGAGCTCGGCCTTCAGGGTGCGGATCGTCTCGTCGGCCCGCAGAAACGCCGGGGCCAGAAACACAGCAGTCAGTACGGCAAGAGTCAGTCGAGCCACGCGCATGGAACCTCCCGGGCCGCCTCTCGCAGCCTCAAACAGTTACGCCGGCCGCCGGGAAAGGTTCCCGGGGACCCGAAAAAGCGACTTCTCTGCCAACACGGGAAACCTTCCCCGCGGGCCTGCGTACCTTTCTCCGAGCAGCTAAAATTCCAGCACATGCTAATTTTTTAGCAGTAGAATCCCGACCGGAGGGCGACAGCCGATGCGAAGCAGGAAACCCCTTTCGAGCCTGTCCCGCCGCGAACGCCAGATCATGGAGGTCCTCTACCGGGACCGCCAGGCGACCGCCGGCGACGTGCTCGCGGCCCTCCCCGACCCGCCCGGGTACTCGGCCGTCCGGGCCATGCTCCGGATCCTGGAAGAGAAGGGACACGTCCGGCACGTCGCCGAGGGAAACCGCTACGTCTACCTTCCCACGCTGCCGCGCGACCGCGCCGGGCGGCCGGCCATGGCGACCGTCCTCGAGACCTTCTTCGAGGGTTCGACGGAAAAGGCCGTCGCGGCCCTGCTCGACCTCTCGCGCAACGACCTGACCGACGCGGATCTCGACCGCCTGTCCGCAATGATCGAACAGGCCCGACTGGAGGGGCGCTGACATGAGCATCCTCAATTCCGGAATCCTCTTTGCGCTCGGACTGCTGGCGCGCGCCACCGTCATCCTGGGCGCGGCGTCGATCGCGATGCTGGCGCTGCGCAGGGCGAGCGCCGCGACGCGCCACCGCGTCGGCACGGCCGGCCTGGGCCTGGCCCTGCTGCTGCCCGTCCTCTCCCTCGTTCTTCCGCGCATCGCCGTGCCGCTCGGCGGCCGCCTTTCCACCTGGACGGAATCGGCGCCGCGCCTGCCATGGCTCGCCCTCGCACTCGGCTTCTGGGCGGCCGGCACGGTCGTGGTAGCGGGTCGACTGCTCGCCGGCGGCCTGCGCGTGCGGCGCCTGGCCGGCGAGGCCTCCCCGATCGAAGAGGCCGACTGGATCGAAGACCAGCACGCGGCCGCGCGGCGCCTCGGCGTCGATCGGCCGGTCGACGTCCGGGAGAGCGAAGAGGTCCCGGTCGCGATCACGTCGGGCTGGCGCCGTCCGTTGCTCCTCGTCGGGCGCGCGGCCCGCCTCTGGGCCGCGGACCGACGCCAGGTGGTGCTCCTCCACGAGTTCGCGCACGTGAAGCGTGGCGACTGGCCCGCCCTGCTGATGGCGGAGCTCGCGATCGCGGTGTACTGGTTCCACCCGCTCGCGCAGTGGCTCGGAAGGCGTGTGCGCCGCGACGCGGAGCAGGCCTGCGACGAGCTCGTGATCGCCTCCGGGACGAAGCCCTCGGTCTACGCCGCGCACCTGCTCGGCATTTTCCGCGCGCTCGGCGCCACGCCGCAGGCCGCGGCGCCGGCGCTCGCCATCGCGCGTCCGCACCACTTCGAGGAGCGCCTGCGCGCGATCCTCGACCCGCCCGCGGGCGCGACACCGGCCGCCTGGGTCCCCCGCTTCGCGGCGGTCGGGCTCGTGGCCGTGTCCGCCGTGGTGGCGGCGATCCAGCCGCAGGCCCCGGTCGCGATGGCCGCGGTGCCCCATGGCGCGACCTGTCCGTCGGCCCGGGCCGCTGCCGTCCCGGTCGTCGCAGCGGCGCCCGCCGCGCCCGAGGAGGACGAGGAAGCGGTCGACGCGGAGGAGCCCGAGGCCGGCAAGCCGGTCAATGCGATCTGGTCGACGCGCCACTCGCAGACCATGAACGCCGCGCACAAGACCCTGATGGGCTTCGTGAAGGCGTCCAACCCCCGCACGCGCGACGGCGGCGACTGGTACGACCAGGGCATGCGCCTCCACCGCAAGGGCAAGTACCAGGAAGCCATCGCGGCGTTCGAGAAGGCGATCGAGGACGGCCACAACGAAGCCGCCGCGAGCTACAACATCGCCTGCGGCTATGCCCTGCTGGGCCAGAACGACAAGGCCTTCGAGTGGCTCCAGCGCTCGATGGACGAGGGCTTCGACCTGCACGCGTACATGGGCCACGACGACGACCTCGACGGCCTGAAGGACGACCCGCGCTGGTCGCAGTACAAGAAGCTCGCCCGCGCGGAGAAAGCCGACGAGCACAAGGGCGAGGCGAAGGCCCTCGCGTCGCGTTACGAACGCCTCGTCGCGCGCAACCCGAAGAGCGGCGAGCCCTTCTTCGACCTGGGCCGCGAGCTCCTGAACGGCGACCTCTACGACCAGTCGGCGAAGGCCTTCCAGGCGTCCGCGGACCGGGGCTACCGGGTGGGCACTTCGCTCTACAACGAGGCCTGCGCGCTGTCCCGGGACGACAAGAAGGACCAGGCCATCGCGATGCTGCGCAAGGCGCTCGACGCGGGGTTCGACCAGCCGGACATGTTCGACACCGACGACGACCTCGACAACGTCCGCAAGGATCCGCGCTTCGCGGCGCTCGCCGACGAGGCCGCCGAGCTCTCGCTGCCGGGCTACTCCAACGGGCCGTGGAGCGCGCGCTCGCGCTCGACCCGCGTCCGGTGGCGCGAGGATGCCAAACGCTTCGCGTCCTACGCCGAGAAACACCCCACCGTCGGGCGCGCCTGGTTCAACCTCGGCTTCGCGTCGCTCGCCGGGGACCGGCCGGACGAGGCGGCCGCGGCCTTCCACAAGGCGCTCGACCTCGGCTACCGCAAGCCGACGACGATGTACAACCTCGCGTGCAGCTACTCCCGGCTCGACCAGAAGGACGCCGCGTTCGACTGGCTCTTCAAGGCCGTCGACGCCGGGTTCGACCAGACCTGGACCATGCGCTTCGACGACGACCTCGACAACCTGCGTGGCGACGGCCGCTACCGCAAGGCCGTCGAGATGGCTCGCGGCCGCGACCAGAACGAGACGAGCTGGTAAGGGCGGGCTACGCCGCGCCGCCTGGACGGCGGCTCTCGGCCAGCAATCGCTCGTAGTCCTCCGGGTGGTCGAGGTCGCCGATGGCGGCCGCCGGCCAGTGCATCGCAACCGCATCGCGCCCGAGCCTTCGCGCCATCGGTCCGGCCCGGCCCTCGCCCGCCAGCTCGCCCAGCTCCGGGAAGAGCGATCGGTCGTAGAGGTTTGGCGGCGCCGATTCGCCGGCGTAGTCGGAAAAGACGAGCCGGGCGCCGGACTCCCGGTAGCGGGCCACGAGCGCGGCCAGCATCTGCTCGGTCACGAAGGGCATGTCCGCGAGCAGGACGACGGCGGCGTCCCGGTCTGCGGGAACGGCCGCCAGGCCCGCCCGGCGCGACGTGTGGATCCCGGCCTCGTGCTCGGTGTTCACGACGATCGAGAGCGGCAGGTCCGCCAGCTCGCGCGCGGCGTCTTCGGCGTCGCGGCCGACGACGACCACGACGGGATCGAGACCGGCGAGCGAGCGCCCGGCGCGCGATCCGGTGCACCATGCTCTCCCCCTCGACCCGAAGCAGCAGTTTGTTTCGCCCCATCCGTGTCGAGGATCCGGCGGCAAGAACGACACCCGCAACCGGGTTGCCCGGCTCACTCTGCATCGATCCTCACCGTACACCGCTGACCGAAGGGGGTCAACGCTGCCTTAAGATCGAGCGGTGCCGGATACCGAGATCGTCGTCATCGGGGCCGGCGTCGTCGGCCTCGCCGTCGCGGCCCGGCTGGCGCGTGAGAGCGCGAACCTCGTCGTCCTCGACCGAAACGCGAAGCACGGCATGGAGACGTCCAGCCGCAACAGCCAGGTCGTCCATGCCGGCATCTACTATCCCGCGGGCAGCCTCAAGGCGCAGCTCTGCGTCGAAGGCCGGCAGCGCGTCTACGACCTCTGCCTTCGTCACGCGATTCCCCACGCGAAGACCGGCAAGCTCATCACGGCCACGCGGGCCGAGGAGCTGCCGGTCCTCGACGCGATCGCCGCGACGGCGCTCGGCAACGGCGTCGCGCTGACGCGCCTGTCCGAGGCGCAGGCGCACGCGCTCGAGCCGGCCATCGCCACGGTCGGAGCGCTCTGGTCCCCCGAGTCCGGCATCGTGGACGCGCACGGGCTCATGGACCACTTCCTGCGCGAGGCCCTCGAGGCGGGCGCCGTGTTCCAGCCCCGCGCGGAGGTCGTCGGCCTCGAGCCCGCGCCCGGGGGCTACCGGGTCACCGCCCGGCAGGCCGGCGGGCTCGAGAGCATCACGGCCGAGCGGGTCGTCAACGCGGCGGGCCTCGACGCGGACACGATCGCCGCCCTCGCCGGAATCGACCTGGACGCCGCGGGCTACCGGCTCCACTGGTGCAAGGGCAGCTACTTCTCCGCGGCGACCCGCCTCGCGAAGTCCGTCTCGCACCTGGTCTATCCCGTTCCCGCGCGCGAGAGCCTCGGCCTCCACGTCGTCCTCGACACCGGCGGCCGGCTGCGCTTCGGGCCCGACGCCGAGTACCTGCCGGGCCGGAGCGCGGACTACCGGGTCGCCCCCGAGAAGCGCGCCGAATTCGCGGCGGCGGCCCGCCGCCTGATTCCTGCCGTTGCCGACGAGGACCTCGAGCCCGACATCAGCGGCATCCGGCCGAAGCTGCAGGGCAAGGGCGAGGCCTTTCGCGACTTCGTGATCGCGGAAGAGACCGCACGCGGGCTGCCGGGCTTCTACGACCTCATCGGCATCGAGTCGCCCGGCCTGACGGCGGCGCCGGCGATCGCGGAGTTCGTCGCGGGTCTGGTCGGGGCGTAACGCCGCGCGACGGCGCCCCTCAGAAGTTGAGAACGGCCTGCGCTCCGATGACGAACGCGTTCGGAATCTGTCCGGTCGCTCCCGGGCGAATGACCCACTGGAAGTCGGGCTGGAACGTGAACCAGCGGGTGACCGCGATCCCGTAGTTCCACTCGAGCACCAGTTCGTAAGTCTGTCCTGGCGCCGTGAAGTTCGCCCACGTGAATGCGAACGCCTGCGTGTCGAAGGGACGACACGAGATCATCCCGTTGGCGATGACGCCCCCGAAGGCCGCGACGTCGTTCGTCGTGGTCGGACCCTGCGCCCAGCTCGCGCCACCGAGCACGCTCAAACCGGAAGGCACGCCGCCGGTTCCCGTCCCGGCCTCCCCCGCCACGAGGTTCTGGTCGACGAGCGCGTACACGCCGCCCTTCTCGGAACCCGACGCAAGGGTGCGACGCGTGAAGGCCGCGGGCCCCTCGATGGCGTGGACGGGAGCGCTCTGGCCGGCGGCCGCGGCGTCGATGCTCTGGTACCAGCCGCCGAGCTTGTAGTGGCCGGGCAATCCCGGCGCCCCGTCGCCGCGCACGTACCAGAGCTCCCCGACGACCGCCGTGCCGGTCGAACCGCTCGTGGACCAGTCGAAGCCGTGCGTGTCGGCGAGCGTCGGGTTCACCTCGAAGGCGCCGACCTGCACGAGCAGCTCCGGCCGGGGCTTCCACCGCACGCGGCCCGCCCACGACGGGACCGGGAAGTACGGCATGTTGAGGTTCTGCGCGACGCCGCCCGGATAGCCGCAGAAACCGTTGTTCATGAAGACGCAGTAGAGCGAGGACGTCGCGAACTCGGCGGCCGGGTAGCGCCCCGCGCGCACGTCCCAGACCCCGCCGTCGAACGACTGCTCGACCGTCATCTCGGTCAGGCGGTACGTCTCGGTCGGGCCGTAGATCTGCTGGACCGTGAAGAGATTGCCGATGTAGTTCGCCGTGAGGCTCGATCCGTCGCGGTTGGTGAACGTGACGTGGAACAGGCCGCCCTTCCACGAGACCAGCCGGTCCATGTCGAAGTCGAGCTTGAGGTTCAGGCTGTCCGTGTACGTGAATCCCTGCGCGCGGCCGCCGACGGGGTTGCCGGCCAGGTTCGTGTAGTACTGGAAAGCGATCGTGACCCCGCTCTGCTCGAGCCTCGTGCGCGCGCCGCCCCAGTCTCCGGTCAGTCGCGTCTGGCCGACCCAGCCCTGCGGATCCTCCGCCCGGACCGAGGTGGCGAGCAGCAACGGAAGGACGGCCGCGGCGAAAATCGGCAGGCGACCGCGTTTCCGGGGCCCGCTCGTGCCTCTCATGCCGAGCCTCATTATGACCGGGTTCGAAACCTAACCCGAGGCGGCTGTATGCTCGCGAGATGCAACACGCCCCGCGTCGCGCGCCCGCGATCCTGGCCCTCGCCGCGGCGGCGGCGATTTTCTCTTCGTGCAGCTCCGGCGGCTCCGCCCCGTCCGGCAAGCCCGCGTCCACCGACCCGGGCAAGTTCGTCTGGCACGACCTGACGACCGACGATCCGGCCGCCTGCAAGAAGTTCTACGGCGCGCTGTTCGGCTGGGAGTACGTGGAGACGACCGTTCTCGGCCGGCCCTACACCGTCGCGCGCGCGGGCACGCAGCCGGTCGGCGGCATCCACCTGCCGGCGCCGTCCAACGCGGGCAAGACGCCCGCGCACTGGCTCTCCTACATGTCCGTGGCCGACGTGGACGCGACGGCCGACAAGGCGAAGGCGGCAGGCGCCGCCGTCCTGGCCGGTCCGATCGAGATCGGTACGATCGGCCGCGCGGCCGTGCTTCGGGATCCGCAGGGCGCGCCGTTCGGCCTGGTGCATCTCTCCGCCGGCGATCCGCACGATCCGGCCGCGCCCGTCGAAACACGTTCTTCTGGAACGAGTACCTCACGCACGACATGGACGCGACGCTGGCCTTCTACAACGGACTGGTGCCCTACGAGGTCACGGCCTCGAAGAGCGAAGCCGGCGCTGCATACGTGGTGCTCAAGCAGACTCGCGCACGTCGCGGGCGTGTTCCGCGTTCCCGACTCCCAGGCGAAGGTGCCGCCCAACTGGCTGCCGTACGTCCTGGTCTCGGACCCGGCGGCCCTCGCCGCGCGCGTCGAGGGGCTCGGCGGACGGGTGCTGCTGTCGCCCAAATCCGAACTGCGCAACGGCTCCCTGGCCATCGTGGCCGATCCGACCGGCGCGGTCGTCGCCCTCCAGAAATTTCCCTTCTGACAGCGAGGCACAACCACCATGCGCAAGACCAGGATCGGACCGCTTCGCCTCTTCGTGCTGCTCGTGCTGGTCGCTTTCGCGGCGGCCGCCGTCGGCTGCGACACCACGACCTATGTCGGCGTCAGCTACGGCTACCCCGGTTGGGGCGGGCCCTGCTGCTATGGCGGCCCGGGATGGGGCGGTCGGTACATGGGCGGCCCCGTCTGGTGACCGCCCGGGGCTGACCGTCTAACGCTGCAGGCTCGCGGCTGCCGCCGTACATCACGACTTGCGTTCCCGACACGATCGGCCGCGTGAGGTCGCCCACGTCAGCGACAAACTCGACCCGCTGATCGTCGCGGAGACCGCCCCGCCCGAGCAACCCAGCATCTCGATGCTTCCCGGTCAGCGTGTTGCCGCTGACCGTCCCCGGAAGGACCCCGAGCTGCCGCAGGACGTGCCCGAGAACGTTCCCGTCACCTGCGTGCCACTCTGCTGGAACGTCGCCGTGACCGGCGACTCGCGCACGCGGTCGAGTCGGACCGGAACACGCCGCTCCACGTGCCGGCGACGTTCGCCGGGCCATCGGCGAAGACACGGGAGCGCTGACCGCATTCGAGTCCTTGCAGGCGAGCGTCAGAGCGAGCGCCGCGACGGCCGCGAGCGCGATCGAGATCGACTTCCGTCCGGAAGAGCGCATGGAGGCCTCCTTGACGAGAACAGATTTACCACAGCGCGAGGAATCCGGGAGGGCCGGCTTCGGGCCTTAAGGATTCGCTTAAGGTGGAAACGCCGAGGGGTCGATGCCCGGAATCACGCGCAGGGCGTTCTTGTAATAGAGCTTCTTGCAGCACCTCGTCGGGCAGATCGAGGCCGTACATCTTCCAGAAGGCGTGGCGCTTGCGGTAGTAGTCGAAGTACTCGTCCGTCGGTCTCGAGCACGCGGAAGTAGATGTGGTACTCGTCGGGCGCCCAGATGTCCTTGCCGAACAGCACGCGATCCTGGTACTTGAGGAACCACTCGCGCGCGGCGCGCGGCTGGCGGCCGAGCTCGGCGAGCACGGCGCCGATCTCGGTGTAGACGTTGGGCATCTCGTCGAACAGCTTGCCGAGCCGCGCGAGGTCGTCGCCGAGCCAGCCGAGATGCGCGTCGATGAAGCGTCGTCTTCGGATGCTTGCGCGAACATGTGGTGCTGCTCCGTCATGATCTGCTCGAACGGCGGGTACTTGTCCGGCGGCCGCGCGCGCTGCGGAAACTGCTTCAGCTCCAGCCAGCGCTCGTTGTACTTGTCCTGCGGATCGAAGAAGGAGCGCGGCTCGCCGGTGTGGATGAGCACCGGGATGCCGAGCTCGCCGCACTTGTCCCAGATCGGATCGAGGCGCGGATCGTCGACGGCGACGCGCTTGCCGGCCGTGTCGTTCGACGGACATCCCCAGGTTCTTGAAGATCTTCAAGCCCCGCGCGCCGTGCTTGTACGTCCTCGCCGAGCTGCGCGACCGCGCGCTCGGTCCAGCCGGGGCCGCCGATCTCCTTGAAGTCGAGGTTGGCGAAGATCGACGAAGCGGCCCGGGTACCGGCCCGGCAGATTCGCGGTAGCCCTTCTCGAACTCGGCGCCCTGGTCGCCGCTCAGGTTGACCATGACCTTCATGTTGAGCCGGTCCATGTCCGCGACCAGCTGCGCCGCGTCCGCGGCCGAGATGTCGGTGTCCTGGTGGTTGTGGACGTCGATGAAGGGATACTTCGCGTGCGCCGGGTGGTGCTCGGGCACGACCAGGGTCGACTTCGGCTCGTACTCCTCGATCGACATCGTCTGCGCCGCGGGCGCACATGGGCGGCGCCGGCCACGCAGAGAAACACGAGAGAGCGCGCAACGATCCTGGGACGAGCCGGTCTCATGCGGGATTACCTCCTCGTCGTTCGAGACCGGGAATTCTATGTCGGGCCGGGCGGGCGCGCTTCCCGCCCGGCCGCCTGCCGTCACTGGACGATGACCGTCCCCGTCATCATCGCGCCGTGCACTTTGCAGAAGTACGGAAAGGTGCCCGCCTGGTTGAAGGTGTGGGAGAACGTCATCCCGCTCCCGATCCCGGAATCCCAGACGCCGTCCGGCGTGCACACGGTGCCGCACGTTCCCGACGTGGTCGAGTGCAAACCGGACACCCAGACCCATTGCACCGTCGTACCGGCCGTGATCGTCGTCGTCGAGCCGCCGGTCTGCTGGTCGGCGAACGCATTGCCTCCGCCCTGTCCCACGTTGACGATCCGCTGCCGCCGGGACCGGCGTTGCCGTGGGCACGCCGGGCGGCGCCGGCGTCGCCGTGGGGGCGCCGGGCGCGGGCGTGCGACGTCGGCGCCGGCAGAGGACCCGTGACCGTGTTGTTGTCGTCGTGGCATGCGCCGGCGAGGATCGCCGCCACGACGCCCGCGAACAACAGCAATCGCTTCGGCTGTCTTCGAATCATGGACCACCTCCACAGTGAAAAATCGACCACCGCATCGGACGAGACCAGGCGCCCCGCCCGCACCCCGCCTTTTGTCGCAAGTGCAGTGCCACGGAGCGAAAATCGACGCTCCTCCTTAGGTTCCATTCATGTGCACGAACGCGAACCGACTAGACTCTCGCAACGGCAATCGGGCCCGGCGCGGGGTTGTGGAGGTCAGGATGAACCGGCGGACGTTTCTCAAACGCCTCGGCGCGATCCCGGTCCTGCCCGGAATCGTGTCGTGGCTCGCGACGCGCTCGGCCGGCCGCCTCTCCCCTGCGCCGCGTGCGGCCCTCGGACCCCGGATGGCCGAGCGCCGCGAGCTGGGAGAAGTTGAAGCAGCAGGTCGGCGGGCGCCTGGTCCCCGTCGCCTCTCCCCTCGCGCCGTGCAAGGACGCGCCGGCGAGCGCCGCGTGCGCCTCGCGCATCGAGGAGATGACGAACCCCTACTTCATCGGCGACCAGGCGGGCGGCACGCAGACCTCGGGGTGGCTCGATGCCTGGACGTCGGCCCCGAGCGCCTACGCCGTCGCCGCCCGCGACGCAGAGCGATGTCGCCGCCGCGGTGAACTTCGCCCGGGAAAACAATCTGCGCCTCGTCGTCAAGGGCGGCGGCCACAGCTACCAGGGCACCTCCAACGCGGCCGACTCGCTGCTGATCTGGACGCGTGAGATGAACGCCATCACGCTGCACGACAGCTTCGTGCGCGGCGGGCTGCGCGGGCGCGGCGCCGCGGCCGGCGGTCACCGTCGAGGCGGGCGCGCGATGGCTGGACAACGCTACGAGGCGGTCACGACGAGGCGCGGGCCGCTACGTCCAGGGCGGCGGCTGCGCGACCGTCGGCGTCGCCGGCCTGGTGCAGAGCGGCGGCTTCGGCAGCTTCTCGAAGAACTACGGCACGGCGGCCGCGAGCCTGCTCGAGGCCGAGATCGTCACCGCCGACGGCAAGGTGCGCACGGTCAACGCCTGCCAGAGTCCCGACCTCTTCTGGGCGCTCAAGGGCGGCGGCGGCGGAAGCCTCGGCGTCGTGACCAAGGTGACGCTGCGCGACGCACGCGCTTCCCGAGTACTTCGGAGCGGCCGAGGGCCGCATCCAGGCGAAGTCGACCCGCCGCCTTCCGGCGGCTGATCGGCGAGTTCGTCCGCTTCTACCGCAAGGCGCTCTTCAATCCGCACTGGGGCGAGCAGGCCACCTTCGGCACGGACAACTCGCTGAGCCTCAATGGTGATGCAGGGACTCACGTTGAAGGAGGCCGAGGCGGCCTGGATGCCGTTCGTCGAGTTCGTCGCGGCCTCGCCCGACGACTTCGAATGGACCGCGCCGCTCGATCGTCGCGACGTTTCCGGCGCGCCACTGGTGGGATGCCGCCTACCGCAAGGCGCGCGACTCGGGCTCGGTCGTGACCGACGCGCGCCCGGGCGCGCCGCCGGGCAACGTCTACTGGAAGGGCAATGCCAGGTCGAGGTCAACGTGTTCCTCTACGGCTACGAGTCGCTCTGGCTGCCGGCCGCGCTGCTCGACGCAGCCGGATCGCGCTCGCCGACGCGCTGTTCGCGGCGACGCGACAGTTCAGGGTCGGCCTGCACTTCAACAAGGGCCTCGCCGGCGCGCCCGAGGACGGGTCGCCGCCGCGCGCGACACGGCCATGAACCCGGCGGTGCTCGATGCCTTCGCGCTCGCCATCATCGCGACGGGAGCGCCCCACAGCGTGCCGGGGCTGGCCGGCCACGAGCCCGATCTCGCCAAGGGACGCGTCGAGGCGGCCGCGGTCACGGCCGCCGCCGACGCCCTGCGCGCCGTCGTCCCCGACGCCGGCGCCTACGTCTCGGAGTCGCAACTACTTCGACAGGACGTGGCAGAAGTCGTACTGGGGCACGAACTACTCGCGGCTCGCCGCGGTGAAGAAGAAGTACGACCCGACGGGCTCTTCTTCGTCCACAACGGCGTGGGCAGCGAAGAGTGGAGCGCCGACGGCTTCACGCGGGTGTCGAGGGGCTAGACGTCCCCCCGTCGGTCGTCGCCACTCAGGTGGGCAGCTCCCCGCCCGCCTGCTCAGCCACCATGTACGCGGCATACCAGTCCGACCAGTTCGCGTCGCGCGCTCCCCCCATGCGCTTCTCGTGCTCGCCGTGCGCGGCCTCCGCGCGCCGGAAGGCCCTCGCCAGGTCGTTGGCCGACGCGAACGACGTCGCCGCGGGGTCGAGGCGGCCGGCCAGCCGCTTCGTGACTTCCTGCAGGAGCCAGCCGTTGCCGTCCGGATCGCTGAACGCCGCAAACGAGAAGTAGCTGCGCTGCTGCGGATCGCGACCGGCGGCCCGCAGACGGCCGAACAGGTACGGCTCGTCCGGGCCGGCGTACACACCGCCGCCGTCGTGGAAGATTTCGCCGACCTCTACGCCCCGGCCGCGCAGATCGTTGCGCGCGGCCTCGATGTCGTCGACGACGAGGTACAGGCCTCGGGCGAGTCCGCGCCGCCGCCGTGACGTTCTTGCCGAAGTTATCGAACATCCC
>CAWJKC010000004.1:0-107614 GCA_963843325.1 uncultured Acidobacteriota bacterium | reverse complement strand
TTCCACGCCGCTGAACGTGATGTTCGCGTACGGCTTCCGCGAAGCCGGCCGGATCGGCCGCGATCTGCTGCGCTCGGGCCTGCGGCGCCGTCGGGCGGCGGGCAGCTTCGAGGACTTTGCGGTCAGCCGCTTCGGCGAGACGCTCGCGCGGCGGATCCTCCTCAACTATTCCGAAAAGCTCTGGGGTCTTCCTTCCGACCAGCTTTCGCCCGACATCGCGACCCGTCGCCTGCAGGGCATGACGTTGCGCTCGCTGCTCTACGAGCTCGTCTTTCCGGGCGCCAAGACCGAGCACGTGGACGGCAGTTTCCTGTATCCGCGCGGAGGCTACGGCCGGATCCCCGAGGCGCTCGCCCGCACGCTGCCGCCCGAATCGATTCGCACCGGCTTTTCCGTGGGCGCGCTCGACTGCGAGGGCGCCGTCGTCAAGGGGATTCGCGGCGCGGCAGGGCAGTCGGTCGCAGTGCGGGACCGGGTCGTCTCCACGCTGCCCCTGCCGCTGCTCGTCCGGCTTCTCGGCGACGCCGTGCCCGAAGCGGCGCGCGCGGCCGCCTCCCATTTGCGCTTTCGCCACGTGCGCCTCCTGTTCCTGCGGCTCGGTGTCGAGCGGATGTCCAGGAACGCCTCGATCTACATCCCCGACCCGGCGTTCTGCGTCAGCCGCATCTACGAGCCGAAGAACCGGTCCGCGTCGATGGCGCCGCAGGGCGAGACCGCGCTCGTCGTCGAGGCGCCGTACTTCGCAGGCGACGCCGTCGACCGGATGCCGGCCGATGCGTTCGCGGAGAAAGTGATCGGCGAGCTCACGGCCCTCGAGCTCCTGGATCCGGCAACGGTCCTCGAGACGCGCCAGCACTTCATTCCCAATGCGTACCCGGTGTATGCGAAGAATTACGCGGGCGACTCGCACATCATCCGCAATGCCCTGTCCAGGTTCACGAACCTCGAAACGCTCGGCCGGGCGGGCCGCTTCGTCTACAGCCACCTGCACGACCAGATGCGGTTCGGCAAGGACTACGTCAGGGAGTTGACCGCATCCCGGAGGGCGCACTCCGCGTGAGCTCGTCCGGGGGGCCCAACGCGCTGCCGCGGGCGACGTTCCTGGAGCTGGCGAGTCGGGCGATCGCCGCCGCGGTTCGGCGGCCCATCGATCCGGACGACCGGGCGTGGGCGCAGTCGCTCCTGACGCCCGCCGAGTTCGACGTCTGGATCCGCCAGTCAGACTACGACCAGCATCACACCATCCAGGTTGCACGGCGGGTCGAGCGCCGCCTGGCCTCGACCGCGTACGCCGGCGATCCGCGGTGGACGAGCGCGGCCCTGATGCACGACGTCGGCAAGTCCGAATCCAACCTGTCGCTGCCCGAGCGCGTCGCCGCGACGCTTGCCAGCAAAGTGCTCGGCGTCGCGACCGCGCGGGAGTGGGCCGCGTCCGCGGTTGGATGGAAGCGGCGCCTCGGCCTCTACCTGATCCACGGAGAGCTCGGCGCGGCGATGATCCGGGCGGCCGGCGGGCGCGAGGAGGGCGCCGTCTGGAGCGAGATCCACCAGGGCTATGCGACGAGCATCGAATCGGGGATCCCGCCGATCGTCGCCCGTGCGCTCATCGAATCCGACGCGGCATGAGCGTTCGAGTGAACGCGAACCGCGCGATCGTGTGGGCGGCGGTGGCCTCGGCCGCGCTGATCCTCACGCTCCAGCTCTTCGTCCAACCGGTCGTCGGCCTTGCGGACAACCGTGACTACGAGCGCGTGATCGGCTACGCGGGCTTCCAGCACACGACCGACGTCCCGGCCGAACGCTACTTCTCGTTTCTGCGCACGAAGTACGCCGTCGTCGCGCCGGGGTGGTTCAAGGGCGGCTACCACTCGTCGGAGACGCTGCTCGCGTTCGCCGCGAGATACGCGCACCTCGCGTTTTCTCGATCGGCGCTCTTCGACCTTCGCCTGCTCGGCGGAATTCATGCCGCCTTGCTCCTGCTCGCGCTGGCGGGGCTCGTCCGGGCCTGCCGGGACCTGGCTTGGCCGACGCAGGCGCTCGTCGCCGCGCTCCTCGTGTTCGTCTTCACGGACGTCGGCTACGTGGCGCCACTCAACTCGTTCTACAGCCAGGCCGCGTCGCTCGTGTTTCTCCTGCTCACAGCCGCGATTGCGGCGGAGGCCATTCGGCGAGGCCGGCTGTCCGGCGGACTCCTGCTGGCGTATTTCGGCTGTGCCCTCCTTTTCGTCGGCTCGAAGCCACAGGAGAAGCTCGCCGGCCCGCTCCTGGCGCTCTTTGGCCTGCGCCTTGCGGCCGTGCCACTGATCGGCTCGTGGCGGCGAAGCGCCACCTGGCTCGGCATTGGCCTCTGTGCATTTTCGGTCTGGTACGGGCGCCACACGCCGTACACCCTGCGCGAAGCGACGATGTATCAAGGCGTCTTCGCCGAGCTGCTCGCCTACTCCGCGACGCCGGCCGCCGATGCAGCCGAGCTGGGCCTGGATCCCGATTGGGTGAAGTACACGGGATCCAACGCGTACGCGCCGGACTCTCCGCTCCTCGATCCGAGCTTCCGGGTTCGATTCCTGCATCAGGTCGGATACCGGCAGATCGTCCGCTTCTATTTCCGGCATCCGAAGCAACTGTTCGGGCGCATCGAGCGAGCATCGCGGCAGGCATGGTCCCTGCGGCCGTCGTTCGGCAACTTCGAGAAGTCGCCCGAACATCCCACGAGCACCCTCGCCACCCGGTTCTCCCTCTGGAGCCGTATGCGGGGACACCTGGGAGCGCATTCGCTCATCTGGATTCTGGTTCTGCTGGGAGGGAATCTCGCTGCAGCGGTCGCGACCTATCGCCGGGCGACGCAGAGGGGACGCTCGTTCCGAAGCGGCGTCATCCTCATGGTCACGGTGGCGGGCCTTGCGCTCGGGGTCTGCATCCTCGCGCAGGCCCCGACGGATCTCTCTCGCGCGCTCTACGCGTACCACGCGCTGTGCGACCTGCTGTTGATCGCAGACGTGGGATGGGTCGCGCAGGCTCTCTCTCGCCGGCCGACCTTTCGATAGCTGCTCTACGCCGGCGGTTGCGGCACGACGGCGGAATCGGGAGCCTTGAGCGTCGCCATCCACTCCTGAAACAGGTTGTAGGCCACGGTCAGGATCGTCGGGCCGATGAAGAGGCCGAGGAAGCCGAAGGCGAGCATGCCGCCGATGACGCCGAGAAAGACCACGGCGAGCGGAGCCTGGATGCCTTTTCCCATCAGGAGCGGCCGGACGATGTTCTCCGCCCCGCCCACCACGACGAGACCCCAGACGGCCATGAAGGTCGCCGATTCCCGCGTGCCCGTTCGCGTTCAGCCAGAGGGCCGCCGGCAGCCAGAGGAGCGCCGGGCCCAGCGGCACGAGCGAGAGGAAGAACGTCGCCATCCCCAGGGGCATCACTCCCGGGACACCGGCGATCAGGAACCCGATCATCGCGAGAGCCGCCTGAACGGCGCAGGTCCCGAGCAGGCCGCGAAATACTCCCCGAACGGTCGACCGGACGATGGCCACTTGCCGGAGCCCGCGCTCGCCGCCGAGGCGCGCGGCGATGCGATCCACGGCGGTGGTCAGGGTCTCGCCGTTGAGCGAAAGCAGCGCGGCGATGAAGATCGCCAGCGCGAACTGCAGAATCCCGCTGCTGATTCCGGCGCCGCGGCAACGAGGAATTCGGCGAATCGGTTTCGCGAGCGGGCGCAGTTCCTGGCGGAGGCGTTCCGGATCGGCGGAGACCGCCTGCACCATTCGAGGGCGCCCTCGCCGACCAGAGGAATCGACCCGAGCCATGCCGGAGGCTCACGGAGGCCGCCCGAGAGCATCTCGTCGACGCGCGCGATCAGGTCCGGCGCTCCCGCCGCGAGGCGGACCGCGAAGAAGGAGATCGGGACGAACAGGATCGCCGCGAGGAACAGGCCGAAGAGCGTCGCGGCGAGCTTCTCTCGTCCGCGAACGAGCCGCACGAAGCGCTGGTACAGCGCGCGGTTCGAGACGGCGATGATCGTACCCCACAGAAACGCCGTCAGAAACGGCCGGACGACCAGATAGCAGCCGAGGGCCAGGAGGACGAGCGTCGCGAGGACGGCGTACTGCTCGAAATTGCGCGAGGGGCTCGCCGCGACGATCGTGATTCCTTCGGCCCGACCGGCTGCCGCGCGAGAAGGGCCCCCCCGGTCGGCTTCCGGCGGTTCCATGGCTGTCAGTCTAACGCCGTTACGCGCCCCTGGAGACGACGGCGAGCGATGAGCCGCGGCGACTACTATGTCGTTGACGTTTGGGCTCAGTCACCGAGCTGACCGACGGCAACGCCACAGCGCAGGATTCGGTATGTCGACGATATCTGGGCCGGTCGAACAGACGCTTCGCGATCCGCCGCAAGCGCCCGAAACGAGGCGCCGCCGCTGCGCGCACTGGTCCGTCGCCACGGCGCTCGCGGCGGTTTCGCTCGCCTGTGGCGGCCGCTCCGAGAGAGTCGTCCGCCTCCCGGTCCCCGAGGCCGAATACGTCGCCGTCGGCTCGGAATCGCGTCCCGGCCTCTGGCTTTCGCGCGGGGATGCCGTGCGATGGTCGCTGCCGGCCGGGCCGGCGCGGCGACTGACGGGCGCGTACGCCAGCATTCTCGCGGGAGATCCCGCCGGAAGCCTTCGCATCCGCATCTCCGGCGCGGGGACGGACGTGCGTTCGAACGTCCTGACGCTCTCGGCGGATCCCGCGCTCTGGCACCCGCTTTCGGTGGAGATTCCCCGGGAGCAACGCGCCAATCGAGCTCGAGCTTGCGTACGAGAATCCCGGTTCCGGAACGCCGCCGCGTTCGCTCTTCCTCGCGGAACCCTCTTTCACGGTTTCCGTGCGGGACCCTCCGCGTACGATCGTCCTCTTCGACGTCGACTCGCTTCGCTCCGACCACGTGGGCGCGTACGGATACCGCCCCGCGACGACGCCGCGGCTCGATCGCTTCTTTCACGACGGCCTTCGCGCCGAGAAGTGCGTCGCAGCCGCGAATTGGACGCTTCCGGCCATGCCTCGATGTTCACGTCGGCTTCGGTCGCCCGCCACGACGCGGGCCGGTACTCGATGGCCCTCTCGGACAGTTTCGAAACCCTTGCGGAGAGTTTCGCGGGGGCCGGGTATCGGACCCTGGCCGTGACCGGAGGCGGTCTGGTCCATCCGTCCTTCGGCCTGGCGCAGGGGTTCGACCGCTACATCAGCGCGAGCGAATCGGCCAGCGATGCCGTTCGGCGGTCGCTCGATCTGCTGCGGGAGCATCGGAACGAACCCGTCTTCCTCTTCTTCCACACCTACCAGGTGCACGAGTACGTCGGGGACGAAGATGCGGCCCGGGATCTGTTCGGCGGGCTCGCGGCGCTGGGCCCCGACGCGCGCACCGATCTTCACGAATTCTCCCGCCTGCACAGCAGCTCACCCGACTTCCCCGGGTGGGCGCGCAACCGCTACGACGCGGCGCTGCGCAGTGTCGACGGCGCCTTCGGTCGCCTCGTCGACGGCCTCCAGCAGGAGGGCCGGCTTTCCCGGACAGCGATCCTCTTCACCGCCGACCACGGCGAGGCTCTCTGCGACCGGCTGGTCGGCGGAGCCTGCCTCGCCGTGGGGCACGGAACTCCCTATCTTTTCGACGAGGAGCTTCTCGTGCCTTTCGAGATCCGGGTACCCTGGATGCCGAAAGCGCGGGGTGTGATCCGCGGCAACGCCTCCGAGCTGGATGTCGCGCCGACGCTTCTCGACGCAGCGGGCGTGGAGAGCTCCCGCGGCCTTCGAGGGCGTCTCGCTCCTCGCGGCGCCGCCGCCCGCAGGCCGCCCGATCGTGTCCGAGGCCCCGCCGCTCGAAGCCATTGCCGTGCGGATCGGCGAGCACAAGCTCATTCGTCGAACCGGGGTGCCTCAGAAGTTCTGGAGCTCTGGTGGCGATTTCGTCGTTTTCCCGGTCCAACAATCCTTCGATCTCTCGAAGGACCCGGGAGAACGAACCCCGCTGCCCTCCGCTTCCGACTGGGGCCGGGAGCTGCTCGAAGCGGCGGACCATTACCTCGCTTCGGGTTTTCCGGATGCGCTCGTCGTGCGTCTTCCGAGGGCGCCCGATCAGGAGGGCCGCCCGATCGTCGTTTCGGCGATCGGCCGCGGCTCCGCCCCGACCCTTCGAAGCTTCGGGCTCGCCGAGCGGGGCACCCTGTCGCAGCACGGCGCGCGAACCGAGATTCGCTTCCGGCGGCCGCGCGCACCCGTGTGGCTCGCATTCCAGTCCGATGACTCGCGCGCCCTCGCGTTGCGGATCGATGGGGCCGGCCCGGTGGCGTCGGCGACGGGGGGTCGTCTCGGGCCGGGGTCCTATTCCTGGAACGGTTTGGGCTGGGCTGGACGGGAGCGGCTGCCGGCGGGCGACGAGACCGTGATCTTCACGACGCCGCAGGGGCCGCGGCGGGCGCGCGTCCAGCGGACGCTTCCGAGTGACGCCGTGAGCCAGCTGCTGTCGCTCGGGTACCTACCGTTTTCGTCCCCCTCTGTAGAGACGCCAGCCGCCGGCAAGGGTAGTGCGCCCGACGAGAGTCTCGCCCCAGGCGAGGTCCGGATCGATCATGCCGACTAGGTTCTCCGCCGCCGTCGCCGTCGTCCTTCTTCTGGCCGCCTGCCGGAAGGAAGCTCCTCCCCGAATTCCGGAGGGCCGGCTCGTCAGAACGGAAGGACGGGCGGCGCGGTCCCTGCTGGCGCTCGTGCCCGAGCAGTGCCGCGTCGGCGAAGTGTTTCGACGGCAGCCGAATGGCCAGGCCGAGCTCGTCGTCTTCGGTGTGGGACTGACGCGGGGCGATGCGATCCTGTGGAACGGGCACTCACTGAAGACCAACTTCAGCTCCAGCCGGGTTCTCAGCGGCGACGTGCCGTCCGCGCTTCTCGAGTCGGCGGGAGAGGTCGACGTGACGGTCGAGGACACCCTCGATCCGACGCGCTCGAAACTCCGCGCGCGTTTCGTCGTCCGGCCGCCGCCGTGATGGTCTTCGAGGGGAGGGGTCAGCGGAGCCGCTGAAAATATGGTGCGCCCGGCGCGATTCGAACGCGCGACCTTTAGCTCCGGAGGCTAACGCTCTATCCGGACTGAGCTACGGGCGCAAAGAACGACACGAGAAACAGCTGGGGTGAGTGGAGGGATTCGAACCCTCGACATCCAGATCCACAATCTGGCGCTCTAACCAAGCTGAGCTACACCCACCGTCGGGCCGGGCAGTCTATAGGCAGGGGGCGCGGGGGGTCAAACCCGGCCACGCCAGCGGGGCTATTTGCGGGCGTCTTTGGCGTTGTCGGCGAGGACCTTGAGCTCGATGCGCGCCAGGCCGTAGGCCGAGCGGACGACATCCCCGTAGACGATCAGGCGCACGGGCCCCTCGTTTTCCGGCAGCGGTCCGGACCCGGATTCGGCCACGAGGAAGACCTTGGGGTTCGCCCGGTTCATCTGCAGCTCGCCGACCGAGAAGACGACGGTGTAGCCGTCGCGGGCGGTGGCGAGGACGACCTCGCCGGCCGTCTTGCGCTGTCCGGCCATCGTCTTCAGGTCTCAGGCCGCTCTTCTCGAGGACGGCGAGCAGGGGCATGCCGTGGTAGATCGTGACGCCGCCGGCGGCGTCCTCGACGCGCACGTCGCGCGCATCGCGGCCGAGCAGCGACTCGGGGGTGAGCGGACGGTCGGCCGCGCCGGGCACGCGCACGACCGGCGGCGTCTGCGCGCTGCCGAGCGCGGCGGCGGCGAACAGAACGCAGACGAGAACGGTGCGGCGCAGCATGCGAGTGCCGTGATTCTACTCTGGCCGCGGGGCTTTGTTATGGTGCGGGCGATGCGAAAGGGCCCGGGTCTTCTCGCTCTCGGCGCGCTCGTTCTGGGCGCCGGGCTCGCGTGCCGCGGCGAGAAGACGGCGGCGGTGGCGCCCTCGCCGCAGCCCGCCACCTCCGTGGAGTCGTCGGACGCGGCGGCGCGAACCAGGCGCGCTCCGGGCCAGGCGCGGCCGGTGATCTGGATCGGTCTCGACGGTCTCGACTTCGAGCTCGTCGACCGCCTCGCGGCGGCGGGCACCATGCCGAACTGGAAGCGCCTCGGTTTCCGAGGGCTACTCCGCGAAGCTCGCGAGCCAGCTGCCGCTGCTCTCGCCGATCCTCTGGACGACGCAGGCCACGGGAGTGACGCCGGACGTCCACCGCGTGCTCGATTTCCAGGAGGTGGATCCGGCCTCGGGCCGCAAGGTGCCGATCTCCGGCAACTCGCGCTCGGTTCCGGCGGTGTGGAACCTCGCCTCCGCGGCGGGGCGCAAGGTCGGCGTCGTCGGATGGTGGGCCTCGCACCCGGCCGAAGAGGTGAACGGCTTCTTCGTCAGCGACCACGCGAGCCCGATCCTCTTCGACGCCGCTGCCGCTGGAAGGCGCGACGTATCCGGCGGCGCTTTCGGCCGGCGTCGCGCAGGTGAGCGCGCGCGACGGCCGCGTGGCGGCCGCGGACCTCGTCCCGTTCCTCGCGATGCCGCCGTCGGAGATCGCGGCCGCCCTCGGGTCGGGCGGCGGCATGGAGAACCCCGTCGTGGCCCTGTCGCGCGTCCTCGCGGCGACGCGCGTGACGCAGCGCATCGCGCGCGATCTCTACGACCGCAACCTCCCGGACCTGACGGCGGTCTACTTCGAGGGCACCGACGAGGTCGGGCACGTCTTCGCGTCCTACACGCCGCCGCGCCCGCCGTGTTCCGCCGTTCGCGACGAAGACGTCGCGCGCTACGAGCGGGTCGTCGCGGCGTACTACGGCGTCGTCGACCGGATCCTCGGACAGTGGATGCGCCGCGCCGAGGAGGACGGCGCCGCGCTCGTCGTCACGTCGGACCACGGCTTCAAGTGGGGCGACGACCGGCCCTGCGGCTTCGCGTCCGGCAACTGGAGCACGGCCGCGTTCTGGCACCGCCCCGAAGGCGTCTTCGCCGCGTGGGGACGCGGGGTTCCAGCCGGCCGCGCGCGGGCGCGAGGGCGACGGTCTCGATCCTCGACGTCGCGCCGACGATCCTCGGGCTCCTCGGCCTGCCGGCCGATCCGCGAATGCCGGGCGCTCCCGTCCGCGCCGCGTTTCCCGGGATGGCGGCGCCGCCGCGCGCCGCCGCGCCGTCGGAGCTCGTCGTGCGCCGTGTGGCGGCGGCCGCGCCCTCGGCCGAGGAATCGAGCGAGTACGCGAAGAAGCTGCTCGCGCTCGGATACCTGTCGCCCGGCGAGGCGCAGCCTCTCGCGCCCACGGGCGGAGCGACGCCCGGGATGACGGAGGGCGCCTGGAACAACCTCGGCGTCTACCTGCGCGAGAACCGGAAGGACTTCCCGGGCGGCGCAGGCGGCCTTCGAGAAGTCGCTCGCGCTGCGGCCCGACTACTACTCGCCGATGTTCAACCTCGCCGTGCTCTACCGCGACGAAGGGCGACACGCCGCGCGCGCAGGAGTGGTTCCTGCGCTCGCTCGCCGCGGTCGAGGCCGATCCGGCGGCGGCGGTCGCGGGCTGGGCGCACGAGTACGAGAAGGACGGCAAGACCGCGGCCGCGGCGGCGCTGCTCGAGGGCGCGGCGAAGCGATTCCCCGAGAACGAAGCGATCGCCCGCGAGCGAGCGCTCTTCCTGCATCGCGCCAAGGACTGCCGGGGCGCCCTCGCGGCGCTGACGCGCTTCGAGGCGACGACGACGGCTCCGGAGACCCTGAACGACCTCGCGCTCTTCGAGACGTGCCTCGCGCACCGCGAGGCGGTCGAGCGGCTGCTGACGCGCTCGCTGGCCCTGAAGCCCGACCAGCCGCAGGTCGCCCGGCTTCTCGAGGTCGTGCGCGCGGCCGGGCACCAGTAGGCGCCGCGATTCACCCGGAAAACAAAACGGCCGGCGGTCCGAAGACCGCCGGCCGTGAAGAATCGGTGGACGAGCGCTAGAAGTTGAACGTCGCCGAGATGATGAATCCCCGCGGCGGCGCGTAGCGACGTCGCGTGACCGAAGTTCGGATTCGGCGCCCGTGTTGTCGTCGTTGACGAAGAGATCCTGGTCGACCGTGAGCGCGGGCTGCGAGTTGAACACGTTGAAGAGTCGGCCTTCGATCACGAGGTTGGTCGGGCCGATGGGAATGGTCTGCGAGACGAGCAGGTCGAAGTTCGTCCACGAGGGCGTCGTGCGCGAGCCGGCCGGCTCGGCGTACGCGTAGTCGGTTCCGTAGATCGGATCGAACTCGCGCGCCTCCCACGGGCGGCCGCTCTGGTAGCGGAAGTATCCGCCGACGGTCGTGTGGAACGGGAACGTGTAGCTGGAGAAGATCTTGGCGACGTTGGTCCGGTTGCCGATGAGCGTGCCCTGGCGGTTCGGGTCCTGGACGTACAGGCGCGGGCCGTCCTGGATGTACGACGAGGTGTAGAAGAGCTGTGTCGCGTAGTCGAGGTCCCAGTTGCCGGTCAGCTTCGAGAGCGTGTACGACGCGTCGAGCGTCCAGTTGTCGACGCCGGCGCGCTTGACCTCGATCGTCCCGCCCTGGTACTTGCGGTGGGCCGGGATGTTGCCGTAGCGGAAGTTGTCCGGGTTGTCCGCGAGGCCGGTCGCCGGGAAGTCCTCGATGATGTTCTTCGTGTTGCGGAAGAGGCCGTAGATCTCGCCGACCCAGCCGCCGCCGAGGGGGCGCGCGTAGCCGACCGAAAACTCGTCGGTGTACATCGGCTTGATGTCGGGCAGGACGATCTTGCCGGTGTTGTTGCCGCGCACGACGTCGGTGATGAAGGCGCCGGTCGTCGAGTTGAAGTACGCGTCCACGCGGTAGAGGCGCAGGGGCGCCGCGGCGCGCGCGAAGCGACTGGTTGTCCATGTTCGAGTAGCGGGCGAAGTTCGCGTAGACCTTGTCGTGGATCGACGGCGTGACCTCGTAGGCGACGCCGACGCGCGGCTGGAACTGGCTGCCGAACGAGAAGACCTGCGTGGCCGTGTAGGTGCAGGCGGCGGCGAGATGGGCCGGATCCGTGCAGGGCAGCAGGTCGTCGTTGGGGACCGGTGAAGTCGCCCTGGACGTACGTGAACTCCTGGTTGTCGTTCGGGATGAACGTGTCCTGGTTGACGAGGAAGCCGACGTTGAGGGTCAGGCGGTCCCAGGTCGCCTGGTCCTGCAGGAAGAGGCCGATCGTCTGACCGCGCGAGATCTGGGGGTTCTGGAACGGGCGAGTAGCGGGCGCGGTAGCACCCGTCGTCGTCGTCGCCGCAGTTGCCGCTCGTCGAGTTGGTGATCGCGCCCCAGCCGTTGGCGATGCGTGGCCTTGTTCTCCCTGTTGTTGCTGAAGTACGCGCCCGGCCTTGCATGAGGTGGCTCGCGCCGAGGAAGTTGGCGAGGTAGCTGCCCGTGAGTTGTAGTTGTAGCGGCGTGAAGCTGTCGGTGTTCGTCGCGACGTTCGAGGCGCCGGTGCAGGTGATGCCGTTGCAGTAAGTACCCGACTGCGACGGATCGGCCGCGTTGAAGACGCCCTGGTAGCCGAGCGGGGTGACCGGAGTCGAGCCGTTCGGGTTGTCGTTGTCGCTGAACTTGGCCTCGAGGTTGAAGTTCGGCGTCGCCGTCCAGTACCAGGAGAAGAGGCCGACGCGGTTCGAGCTCCTTCGTGTTGTCGGCGGTCGAGGCGGCGTCGAACGCGCCGATGTTCGCGTTGGTCTGGTTGATGCTGCGGTAGCGATACGACGCGTCGAAGAGCATGGTTCTGACGTCGGGGTCGACGACAGCTTGAAGAAGTACTCGTTGATGTCGAGGTCGGAATTCGGAATGGGGCCGAGGTCGTTGACCCGGTCCTCTCGCGTCAGGCGGTAGAAGTTGGCCGAGCGGTACGCGAAGAGGTAGTCCTTCGAGGATCGGTCCGCCGATGCCGACGCCCGGCCGGAAGCGCTCGGTCTGGACTGGAGGTTCGGGTCCTTGCTGTCGGCCTCGAAGGCCGCGGGCTAGTACTCGAGGCGGGCCTCGCCGTGGAAGTTGTTCGTGCCCGACTTCGTCACGCCGTTGACGATGAAGCCGCCCGTGCGGCCGTTGTCCGCCGTGACGCCGCTGCGCGTGATGTTGACTTCCTGGATGTCGAGCTCGGCGAAGTCCTGGTAGAGGTCGCCGAAGAACGGGTTGGTCACGTTGACGCCGTCGTAGAGGAACGTGTTGTCCTGCCGGCCGCCGCCGGCGTTGACGCCGAGGTTCGTGTTCGAGATCGCGACGCCGCTGTCCGCGACTGCCCGGCGGCCAGCTGGAAGGTGCCGCTGAAGGTGCGCGCGAGCGGGAGCTTCTCCATCGTCTTGCGCGTCGTGACGACCGAGACGTCGCTCGACTTCGTGTCGACGAGCGGCGCCGCGGCCATGACCGTCACGACTTCGGCGGTCGTCGCGCGCAGGACCGGGTAGACCTCCGTGTCCTTGGTCAGCTGGACGATGACCTCCTGGCTGAAGGAGGCCAGGCCCTGCAGGTCCGCCTTCAGCTGATAGGTGCCGGGCGTCAGGTTGAAGAACTGGAAGACGCCGTCCGAGCGCGACGTCGCCGTGCGGCCGAGCGGCAGCACCGGGCTGACGATCGAGATGAGCACGCCCGGCAGGCGGCGCTGCCGTTCGAATCACGGGCGACGCCGCTGATGGAGCCGGTCGTCTGGGCAAAGGCGAGGGGTGCGACGAGACCGAGAAGGCAGAGTAGTCCGACAATCCGTAAACGCATGCGTCCTCCCAAAAAAAAACTGAAAAAGCGAAACGTTCCAGGATGTAAGGGTTGAGGAGAAGTTTACACAATCTCGAGACGAATCAGATCCTCGTAATTTTCCCGGCGGCGCACGAGCTTCGCGGTCGCCGTTCTCGACGAGCACCTCCGCGGGCCGCATGCGGAAGTTGTAGTTCGAGGCCATCGCGAATCCGTAAGCGCCGGCGTCGCGGATGGCGAGCAGATCGCCCTCGTCGGCGCGGCCGATCGCGGCATCCCGCGAGGAAGTCGTCCGCGGTTTCGCAGACCGGGCCCACGACGTCGGCGACGACCGTCCGGTTATTTGCGAACGGAATCCACGTTTTCGATTCCGTGCGATCGCGCCTGTAGAGCGGCGGGCCGCAGCAGATCGTTCATCCCGGCGTCGGCGATGACGAAGGTCTTGCCGCGCTCCTGCTTGACGTAGAGCACGCGCGTCAGCGAGCACGCCGGCGGGACCGGCGATCGCGCGGCCGGGCTCGATGAGCACGCGGAAGGGCCGTCCGGCGAGCGAGGGCAGCACCGCCGCGGCGTAGGCTTCCGGCGACATCGGCCGCCTCGCCGATCCCGATGCCGCCGCCGATGTCGAGCGTCTCGATCGGAAATCCGCGCCGCGGCGAGGTCCTGCGCCAGCGCCGACGAGCTCCCGGGCCGTCGCGGCCAGCGGACCGGGTTCCAGGATCTGGCTGCCGATGTGCGCCTGAATGCCGACCATCCGGACGCCGGGCAGCCCGCGCGGCCTTCTCGAAGATCTCGCGCGCGCGACCGATGTCCACGCCGAACTTGTTCTGCTTCAGGCCGGTCGAGATGTACGGATGGGATTTCGCGTCGATGTCCGGGTTGACCCGCAGGGCCACTCGCGCCACCTTGCCGCCCCGCCGGGCGATCGCGTCGATCTTCTCGATCTCCCGCTCGGACTCGGCGTTGAAGGCGAGGATGCCGGCGGCGACGCCGGCCTCGATCTCCTCGTCCGTCTTGCCCACGCCGGAAAAGACGACCCGGTCGGCGGGAATCCCGCACTGGAGGACCGCGCGCAGCTCGCCGCCCGAAACGACGTCCGCGCCCGAGCCGAGGCGCGAAAGCAGCGTCAGGACCGCGAGGTTCGAGTTGGCCTTGGCGGCGTAGCAGACGAGGTGGGGGACGGAGGCAAACGCCGCGTCGAAGCGCCGGAAGTTCTCCTCGATCAGCGCCCGGCTGTAGACGTACAGGGGAGTGCCGAACTGCCGCGCCGTGTCCTCGAGCGACACACCGTCGCAGAAGAGCTTCCCGTCTTTTCGTTCGAATCCGACCATTTGTTGGGCCGAGACGATAGCAGAGGCGATTGCGAGCCGGTCTACCTGCCTCCGAGAATCACCTTCCGCTCGCCGGTCAGGGGGTCGAATCGGACGAGCGATTCGTTGCGGGGGCCGTAGAACAGTTTCGTCGCCTCGCTGCCGAGGTCCGGGATCGCCCGCGGGTCGTGACGGGCCGCAAGTCGTCGGCGACCTTGCGGACGGTGCCGGCATTCAGGTCGGCCAGCCATGCCGAAGGGCGAGACGCCGCGTCGGCGACACCGAGGCAGAGCACGCCGGGCGCCACCTCGCCGCCGAGGGAGACCGACGAGGCCGGGGGCAGCGGCACCGCGGCGCCTTCGCGCCCGTCGGAGCCGAACACGCGCAGCCGCCGGTTGCCGGAGGACCGCTCCGAAAGGACGATGCGGCCGTCCGGAAGAAACGCGGGCCAGCGGACTTTCGGCCGGCGCGTCGGCGAGCGTCGCGATCGGGGCACCGTTCGCGGCGAAGAGGCGGACGTCGAGGCTCCGGCTGCCGAGCGTGAGAATCCGGTCGCCCGTTCGCATCCGCCAGGAAGAAGCGCAGGCCGTCGGCGATTTCGATCCGGCCGAGCGTCGCGAGCGATCGCGCGCGCACGTCCAGCTGGAGAAGGTCGATCGAACGGTCGTCCGCGCGGTAGACGCGAAAGACGTCGGGGCTGGAAAACGTTCCGCCCAGGCTCTGGCGATCGCCCGAGGGGATCCGGGCCGACGCGAGGGCCCGCTGCTGTTCGAGATCGTAGACGGTCAGAGTCCCGTCGTCCCAGCTCGCCAGGCGCGTCCCGTCCGTGGAGAGGACGAAGAGGTACGGATAGCTCTCGAGAAGAATCCGCGTCCGGACGGGCTTTTCGCCGGCGACGTCGAGGCGCCAGGTCCAGACCGGGTACGGACCATGCGGACGCCGCCTCGACCCAGGCCGCGCGCCTGCCGTCCCGCGAGAGGACCGGCCCGCGCCAGTCGGGGGTGAACGTGCGCTCGGAGCGACCGCCCGCCGCGTCGTAGACGAACGTCGCCTCGGCGCCGCGCGCGGGACCCGACACGGTCAACCACGGTCCGGCCGCGGCGGAATTCACCCAGAACCCCTCGCGCAGGTCCTCCGGCTTCGCGCCATGGACCCACGCCGCGTAGGCGTTTGCGCAAAGGACGGCGGCGCCGATCACCGTCCAGAGTACGGCCGAGAGAGCGCGGTGCCCGGTGCGCGCATCCGTGCGGCCGCGGACGACCGAGGCATACCCCGCGGCGAGGCAGGCGGCGCCTGCCGCCACGGCGAGGCCGACGGCGAGCCGCAACGATGGCGCCTCCGCGCGGTAGACCGGGAGCCGGGAAAATGCGGCCCACACGAGGTAGCCGCAGAGCGTGGCCAGGGCGGCATCCAGGGCGAGCAGGCCGGAACGCGACCGAAGCGCGAGCGACGCGCAGTGAGCGATGGCGAAGAGGACCGCGAAACCGCCGAGCGCCAGCAGGGGCCAGGCGGCGGGCGGCTCGGGCGCCGTCCAGAGATCGTTCCAGGGAGGCCGCGCGCCGGCCATCGAGGAGGGGACCCACAGGACGAGGGCGGCGCCCGCGCCGAGCAGCATCGCGCCGGCCAGCCGGCCCCACCAGATGGCGGACGCGGACAGCGGTCGCGCGAAGTCGAACCCGATCCGACGAGTCGCCATGCCCGGCGCCAGCGTCGTGGCTCCCAGGCCGATCGCGATTCCGGCCGCGAAGACGATCGCTCCGAGAAAGGCGGTCACCGCGCGAGCCAGCGCGCCGTGAGGTCCCGGCGGCGAAGAGCGGCGCGGCCAGAGCGCCGAGGCTCGCCACCGCCGCGGCGGCGAGGACGACACGGTGCTGCCGGAACTCACGGCGCGCAATCGCGAAAAATCCGGTCATGCCGCACCTCCTTTGTCTTCGCCCGCCAGCGCCACGAAGATCTCCTCGAGCGGCAGCGCCTCGGCGGACGCGTCGTCGACGCCGTCGATGGCGCGGAAGCGCGCGAAGGCGGCCTCGTCGAAGTTCGAGACGATGGCGTCGATGCCCCAGCCCCGGACCTGGACGCGCACGGCTTCGAAGGCATCGAGCTCGGTGCCGAAGGCGGTGCGGGTCTCGGTCAGGCGATTCGCGTAGCGGATGCGCCGAAACCTTGCCTTCAACGCCTCCATCTCTTCGTCGAGAAGGAGCCCGCCGTCCTTGAGAATGCCGACGCGCGTCGCGATGCCCTCGAAGCCGGCCAGGTCGTGCGTCGTCAGAAAGATCGTCGTGCCGCGGTCGGCGAGCTCGCCGACGACCTCGTCGTAGAGGGCGCGCCGCGCGACGGGGTCGAGCCCGAGTGTCGGATCGTCGAGCACCAGCAGCTCGGGAGCGTGACCGAGCGCGAGCGCCAGCTGGACCTGGGTCTTCTGACCGCGCGAGAGGCGGCCGAACGGCGTCGCCGGCGCGACGCCGAAGCGCTCGAGGCGGGAGGCGACGCCCGCCGCGTCCCAGCGCGGGTAGATGCGCCGGCAGAAGTCCGACAGATCCCGGGCCGTCATCGCGAGCGGGGCATCGGGCTCCTCGGGCACCACGCCCGTCCGCGCCATGGCCTCCCGGCGAGTCGTCCAGGAGTCGGCGCCGAAGAGCAGGGTCCGCCCGGAGGTCGCCTTCTGCTCGCCGAGAAGGCAGCGCACGAGCGACGACTTGCCGGCGCCGTTGCGGCCGAGCAGGGCATAGACCGAGCCGGGCGCGACGGCGAGGCTCACGTCCCGGCAGGCGACTGCGCGTCCGTACCGGACGGTGAGACTTTCGACGCGGAGAGGTTCGGTCACGAGCTGGCCCCTTTCTTCCAGGCGGCGCGCAGAGCGTCTTCGGCCTCTTCCCGTGCGACACCGAGCGTCGAAGCGAGATCCGCGAAACGTCCGGCCGCATCCTTCAGGATCCGCGCCCGCTCGGCCTTGCTCATCGCCGGCGGCGTGTCGGCCACGTACGTGCCGTCGCCGCGCCGCACGGTCAGGACCCCGGCGTCGGTCAGGCGCTGGTACGCCTTGGCCACCGTGGCGGGATTGATGCGCAGGTCTTTCGCGAGGTCCCGGACCGACGGGACGGCGGCGCCCGGCTTGAGCGCCCCCGAGGCCACGAGGCGGCGAAGCCCGTCCTCGATCTGGCTCCAGATCGGCGTGGCCGAGGACGGGTCGATGCGGAGGGTGCTCATGCTTGCTTGCTGTATTAGTGTACTACTACACTAGTACGGCCGGCAAGGGCAAATCGTCGCGAAGGCAAGAAGGGTCATCCAGGAATGAGGGGCTCGGCCTCCTCGGCGCGAATGCTCTGCTGGAAGTCGTAGCGGCGAATCATCGGCGCGGCGGCGGCGATCGCGGCGGTGACGGCGACCGTCGCGATGCCGCCGGAGACGACCGAGACCGTCACGCCGACGACGGCCGAGGCGAAGAGCGAGGCGACGACGCCGGCCTCGAGCTCGCCCAGCTGCGGGCCGCCCATGAAGAAGATCATGTTGACCGACGTCATCCGCCCGCGCAGGCGGTCGGGCGTGATGAACTGGCGCAGGGTCTGGCGGATGACGGTCGAGATGGCGTCGGCGAAGCCGACTCCCGCGAGCGCGGCGAGCGTGAGCCAGAACGACCGCGAGAGGCCGAAGACGATCGTCGCCGCGCCGAACGCCGCGACCGACCAGAGAAAGATGCGTCCCTGGCGCGGCGGCAGCGGGCGGATCGAGAGCAGCAGCGATCCGAGCAGGGCCCCGACCGCCGGAGCCGCGGCGAGCACGCCGTAGCCCTTCGCCCCGACCTTCAGGACCTGGTCGGCGAAGATCGGCAGCAGCGACATCGCGCCCGAGAAGAACGTCGCGAGAAAGTCGAGGCCCATCGTCCAGACCATGAGCGGCGTCGTGAAGACGAAGCGCAGCCCCTCGCGCAGGGCCGACCAGCCTTCCGTCTGCCCGGTCTCGGACGTCGGCGCGCCGGAGGTGTGCATCGTCGCGAGCGCGTAGATCACGGCCAGAAACGACAGCGCGTTCAACAGGTAGATGAGCGCCAGGCCCCGCGTGCCCTCGCCGGCGTGCGCGATGAGAAGCCCCGCCAGCGCCGGCCCGCCGATCAGCGACGCCTGGAACACCGAGAGGTTCAGCGTCAGCGCCCCCGGCAGATCCGCCGGCGGGACGAGCCGCGGAATCAGCGCCTGGCGCGAGGGGCCGTCGAAGGCGACGGCGGAGGCCGAGAGCGCGTTCAACGCGTAGATCAGCCAGAGCGTCTCGTGCCCGGCGAACGTCGTGCCCCACAGGCACAAGGCGACGGCGGTCATCGCGATCTGCGTCGCGATCATGACGCGCCGCCGGTCGTGGCGGTCCGCGACGACGCCGCCCCAGAGGGAAAACGCGACGATCGGCACGACGCGCGTGAGTCCCACGATCCCGAGGGCGAGCGGCGACTTCGTCAGCAGGTACACGTGCCAGTTGATCGCGACGACCTGCATCTGCGATCCCGTCAGCGAGAGCAGCTGCGAGACGATCAGCCGCCGGTAGTCGCGGTGGGCGAGCGCGAGGTACGGCGCCCTGGAGTCGTGGGACGGCAAGCGAACGCGATTCTACGGGAGCCGGCTCGCCGTCGCGGTCTCCTGCGTCTCCTGCGGCACGGCCCGCACGATGTAGCGCTTCGGGGCGGAGCCGACGAAGTAGAAGGGATAACAGGCGACGAGCGTGATGGCGCGGCCGGGCGTGGGATCCAGGACCTGGACGTCCTCGGGAGTGACGATCCAGATGTTCTCGATGCGGTAGGTTTCCTTTCCCGCCAGCGTCTCGAGCTCCATCGTGTCGCCGACGACCACGTCCTTCAGGCCGCGGAAGAACCCGTCGCGGTGCCCGGCGATGCCGCAGTTGCCGTTCTCGCCGGGCTTGGGCGTGCCCTCGATGTGGCCGATGGCCCGGTTCAGCGTCAGGTCGTCCGTGCCCTCGAGCACCGCGACCTCGACCCCGATCTTGGCGATGCGCAGGATCGCGAGCGGGTCGGAAGTCTTTTCCTTGAGGCTCTCTTCGTAGCCGCGCACGCGAACGCTGGACCAGAGGCTTTTGTCGGGGGGGACCTCGGTCGGAAGCGGGCGCGGCGGCACCGTGGCAGTCGGCGCGGGCGCGGTGGCGAGGGGTGTCGTGTGTGCGGCGCGCGAGGCCGCCTCGAAGTGCGCGAGGTCGCGGCGCGAGAGAACGGTCTTGTGGACGTAGGCCGCGACCCAGACGCCGACGAGCAGGATCCCGGCGATCCAGAAGAAGCGTTCGAAGCGGCGAAGCCAGGCCATCGCCCGGATGCTACCGCGGCCCGCCCGCCGCGGGCCGGCTCACGCCGTCTTCGCCGCGTTCTTGCGCTGCGCGCGCGCGTGCCAGTAGCTCTGCGCGCTGACCTCGTCCCAGGGCTGCACGCCCGCGCAGGCCGCCAGGGCCCGGGCGAGAGCCTTGGCGCTGTCGGGACGCTGGTCGGGATCCTTGGCGAGGCAGCGCAGGATGAGCGCCTCGAGGTCCTCGGGCACCGCGCGGCCGAGCCGGCGCGAAAGCGACTCCGGCTCCGTCTGCAGGTGGTGGTGGATCGTTTCGAGGGGGCTCTTGCCGGCGAAGACGGGCGTGCCCGTGAGCAGGAAGTAGCCGACCGCGCCCACGGCATACAGGTCGCTGCGCGGGTCCGTGCTCCTGGAGTCGCGGATCGCCTCGGGGGCCATGTACTGGGGCGTGCCCTGCAGCACGTTCTCGTTCGTGAGGCCCGAGTTGTCCGAGACGTCCTTGACCAGGCCGAAGTCCAGGACCTTCGCGATGTCGGGAATGCCGCCGCGCTCGCAGAGGATGACGTTGGCCGGCTTGATGTCGCGATGGATCAGCCCGATGCCGTGCGCCTCGGCGAGGGCCGCGCAGATCTGGCGCAGGATGCGCACCGCGCGCCCCGGAGCGAGCGGGCCGGATTCCTGCACGAGCGTCTCGAGGTCGACGCCGTCCAGGTACTCCATGACGTAGTAGAAGACGCCGTCCGGCGTGCGGCCGAAGTCGTAGATCGAGACCGTGTGCGGATTCGTCAGGCGCGCCGTGAGCTGGACCTCGCGCTCGAAGCGGCGCAGGCTCTCCTCCCCGGCCTTGGCGGGGGGCAGCAGCTTGATCGCCGTGGGACGGCGCAGCATCTCGTGCTCGGCGCGGTAGACGATGCCCATGCCCCCTTCGCCGATCTTCTCCTTGAGGGTGTACTGGCCGAGGCGGCGCGCGCGGGCCACGCTGTTGCGCAGGCGGAACGTCACGTACGAGACGATCGTCGACAGCAGCACGGCGAGCAGCCCCCACAGCACCGAGTTGGCCGCCGCGGCGCCGGCCGAGAGCTCGGGCGTCGAGGCGCGGTGCACCACGAAGGCGACGAACGGAATGGGCAGGATCGCCAGCGTCGAGATCCAGGCCGTGCGCCACGGCGGGCTCGGAACGACGGCGGCGCGATAGAGCAGCACCGCCATGCCCGCCAGCATCACGATGCTCTCGGGCCGCCACGAGCCCGGCATGTTCCCGGCCATCGCCGAGAGCAGGCCCAGGGCCGCGATCGTTCCGAAGGCGTCCATCGCATGAAGCGCCCCCTGCCCGAGGCTCGGCTGCCGCACGGCCAGCCACATGACCAGCAGCACCGCGACCGACGAGAGATGGAACAGCAGGAACGGCTGCAGGAGCGAGTTGTTGATGGGGATCCGGGCCGGCCACAGGTCGTAGATGAACCGGCCGGCGAAAAAGAACACTGCGCTGGCGACGAAGGTCGCGAGGAAGTACCACCCGAGCCGCTCGCCCAGGAAGTCGCGCTCCGAGGAGGAGTCCAGGGGGGCCGACGCCTGGTCGGCCTCGGCCCCCCGGCACTGGAGACGCTTGATCACGTTGCCCTTTTCGGTTTCCTGCATGGTGCTCTACCTTTCGGAAGGGTCCGCCGGTCGGCCGCCGCCGGAAGAGCCCACTCCGTGCTTGAGATACGTCTGCCCGGCCCGGGTGGGTTCGGCAGGAGCGGGGTTTTCCACGGACATTGCGGTGGCCCTCAGTCGATCCGGATCTCGACCCGCTGGCCGAGCTTCAAGGGCGTCGGCTCGAGCAGGGCGATCTTCACGAGCAGGACGCGGGTGTCCTCGGGCTTTCCCGGATCCTGGGGCTTCAACCGGCGCCCGACGACGGAGTCCGGGATCTCCTCGACCTTCGCCCGCCAGGACTTGCCGTCGTATCCCTCGGCCGTGACGCGCACCTCGTCGTTCAAGCGCACCCGGCCCGCGTCGAACTCGTCGAGCTCGGCCTCGACGCGCGTCCGCGAGAGGTCCGCGATCGTCACGATCTTCTGGCCCGGCTCGAGGGTCTCGCCGGCCTGGGCCTGCCGCGCGATGACGACGCCGTCGATGGGCGAGAGGATCCGCGTCTTGGCGAGGACCGCCTCGAGCCGCTGCGCGGTGGCGGCTGCCGTCGCGCGGCGCGCGCGGGCGGCGTCCGCGTCGCGCTCGGCCTTGTCGAGCGCCTGCTTGGATCCGACCGCCTTGTCCCAGAGCGTGCGGGCGCGCTCGACCTCGGCCTGCGCGAGCCGGATGTCGGCGTCCGCCTCGACCACGCGCGCGCGGGCCTCGTCCAGCGCCGCGCGGTGGTCGTCGGAGCGCAGCTCGGCGAGCAGCTGGCCGCGCCGGACCTTCTCCTTTTCCTGCACCTTGAGCGACACGATCGTGCCGCCGAGATCGGTGCCGACGACGACCTCGGCTCCCGGATACGCGACGACCCGGCCCTCGGCCGCGACGTGCGGAGAGGCAGGAGGCGGCGGCGCGGGCGCGTGCTTCGCGCCGGACTTGCCGGACGGAGTCACGGCCGCGAACACCTGCGAAGGCCGCGACGGCGGCCAGGCAGAGGCCCACGAGCGGCAGGACGACGCGGTTTCGGAAATTCCTGGTCATCGGGATCTCCCCTGGTTATGCGGCGAGTCCGTCGGCGGCGATCAGGCCGTCGCGGATCTGCAGGACGCGGTCGGACACCGTGCGGACCTTCGGGTCGTGCGTGACGATGAGCAGAGCGCGGTCTTCCTTCTTGGCGAGCGCGCGGAACATCTCCAGGACCTGGCCGCCGATCTGGGAATCGAGGTTGGCGGTCGGCTCGTCGGCGAGCAGGATCGGCGCGCTGCCGGCGAGCGCCCGCGCGATGGCGACGCGCTGCTTCTGGCCGCCGGAGAGGTCGCGCGGAAGGAAGCTCCGGCGGTCGGAGAGGCCCACGGCGTCGATCACGCGCTCGGCCTCGCGGCGCGCGCCGGCGCCCTTCTGGCCCTTCACGTTCAGGGCGTACTCGACGTTCTCGAGCGCCGTCAGCGAGGGGAACAGGTTGAACTGCTGGAAGACGAAGCCGATCGACTTCCTGCGGATGGCCGGCAGGCGGCTCGGGCCGGCCGAGGTCGATCTCTTCGCCGTCCACGACGACCGTTCCCGAGCTCGGCGTCAGGATGCAGCCGAGGATCGAGAGCAGCGTCGTCTTGCCCGAGCCCGACGGCCCCTCGAGCGCCACGATCTCGCCGCGGCGGACGTCGAGCGAGACGCCCTTGAGGACGGACACCGCCTCGCCGCGCCCCTCGCGGAACTCCTTGGTGATGGTGCGTGCTTCCAGGACCGTCATGGTGCTCACCCTCGGAAGACCAGCGCCGGATCGATCGACGCGACCTTGCGGAAAGAGATCATCGCGGCCCCCAGGCACATGGCGATCGAGCCGGCGAAGACGATCGCGGCGAACGCGGGCGTGATGATGAGCTTCAGGTCGATCTTCGCGATCACGGGCCGCATGGCGTACGACATGAGCGCGCCGAGCAGGAAGCCGGCGACGGCGGCGATCGACGCCTGCTTGCCCAGGATCCTGTAGATGTCGAGGTTGCCGCCGCCGATCGCCTTGACGGTCCCGAACTCCTTGATGTGCTCCATCGTCGACGTGTAGAGCGTCTGCGCGACGACGACGATGCCGACGAGGCAGCCGAGAAAGACGGTGATGTACATGTTCAGGCCGATGCCGGTCGACTTGACCCAGTAGCCCCGCGAGCGCGTCGCCCACTCCTTCTTCGTGTAGACGTCGTTGTAGGGCAGGCGGCGGGTGATCTCCGCCTTGACGGCGTTCACGTCGGCGCCCGGCGCGAGCTTGACGAGGACGTACGTCGTCTTGCCCTGGAGCGACTGCGGGTTGAGCGTCTGCGCCCGGTCGAAGTCGATGAAAGAGATCGGCGTCGTGGTGAACGAGCGGGCGTCCTTCGTGCGCCCGATGATCTTCATGCGCTGCCCGAGGATCTCGCGGTACTCGCCCACCGCGAACTCGCCGTAGCGCTTGACGGCCGAGTCGTCGAGAAAGAAGTACTGCCCGCGCTTCAGGTCCCCGAGGTCGCCCGACTCGACGTTCCAGGGGATGTTCCAGTTGCGGAAGTCGTCGAGCGCGTAGACGAGCGAGCCTTCCTGGGCGCCGGAGGGAAGGTTGACGGTCACGAACCAGACGATCAGGTTGTCGGCCTGCGCGACGCCGGGCACGGAGCGGACGCGCTTGACGGCGGTGTCCGGGAACGTGTGCGCGAAGTCGACGTTGGGCGTGTTGCGCGAGGTCACCCAGAGATCGGCGCTGATGTGGTCGATGGTGACGGAGGCGTTGTCGAGCAGGCCCAGGAAGAGGCCCACCTGCACGAAGACGAGCGTGACCGCGAAGGCGACGCCCGAGACGGTGATGATGAACCGCAGCTTGTCGTGGAGCAGGCTCTTCGTCGCGAGGTCGACCACTTCAGTTCTCCCGGCGGACGAGTCCGCGCAGCATGACCTCGATGAGCGTGTGCGCCGTCTCGCGCGCGTCGCGCCACTCGATCCACGCGTCGTTGCAGTTGGAGATGTGCAGGGACACGACGCCGTGCGTTCCGGCCCAGACCATCTGGGAGACCAGGTCGGCGTCCGTGAGCTCGGGCCGCAGCTGCCCGCTGCCGATCGCGTCGACGACCGTCGCGCGCAGGAACGCGTAGGCGTCCTCCTCGGGGTTGCCCCGCGCGAGCCGGCTGCCCTCGGGCTCGAGCGACGCCTTGCTCGGGGTCATGAACATGAGCCGGTAGTGGTTGGGGTAGGCGATCGCGAACTCGACGTAGGCGCGGCCGATCTTCCGGAGCCGGTCCACCGGGTCCCCGATGCGGGCGATCTTCTGGAACTCGTGCGCGAGAGCGCCGAAGTCGGTGTCGCAGAGCTCCTGGAGCAGGGTCTGCTTGTCCTTGAAGTGGAAGTAGATGGCCGTCGGCGAGTACTCGATCCGGTCGGCGATCTTGCGCATCGTCACGGCGTCGTAGCCCTGCTCGGCGAAGAGCGTCCGGGCGGCGTCGAGGATCCGCTCCCGCAGCTCCTGTCGCTCTCTCTCTCGGCGTTCGGTCGTGCCCAAAACGTGCCTCCTAAACTTAACTACGTTAAGTAGACTACCAGCGTTTCTGTATTCAGCAAGGATTTTCGGGCGAGTTCTGGAAACTCGAACTGCCGAGACCACGTAATGACGTAGAACTGACCGGTCAGTGCCGGAAATACATGGCGAGACTAAAAACAGCAGACAAGGAACTTGCGATCCTCGAGGCCGCCTCGCGCGTCTTCGCGCAGCGCCCCTTCCACGAGGTGCTGATCGACGACATCGCGTCCGACGCCGGTATCGGAAAGGGAACGATCTATCGCTACTTCGAGACGAAGGACGATCTCTACTTCAACGCCGTTCTCCACGTCCTCGACACGCTCACGACGGCACTCGACTCCACGCTCTCCGAGGACATGACGGCGGCCCGCCGGCTCGAGGCCATCGCGACCGTGATCCTCGCCCACTTCTGGAACCGGCGGAAGATGATCGAGTTCTTTCAGCGCGAAGAGCATTTCGCGATGCGCCACGAAGAGCTCTCCTCGCGGCGGGAGAGATTTCTTCGCTTCATCCAGGAAGCGATCCTCTCCGGCATCGAGCGGCGCGAGTTCCGCGGCATCGACGCGCGGATCGGCGCGAACCTCTTCCTCGGCATGGTGCGTTCCATGAACCTCTTCCACGCGGCCGACGACCGGCTCGAGGACCTCGTCGGGCAGCTGATGGGCGTGTTCCTCGCGGGCGTCGCGCGGAGGGATGCCTCGTGAGGCGCGCCGCGGCGGTCATCCTGCTCTTCTCGACCGGGTGCACCGCCATTCCCGAGAAGACCGTGCGCGAGGCCGTCTCGCCCTCGCCGCAGGAACCGTGGGCGCCCCCGGCCAAGGCGGAGATGCCACCAGCGCCCGCCGACAAGCTCGCGCCCGCCGTGCCCGAGGAATACCTGAAGCCCGGCACGACGCTGTCGCTCGTGCAGCTGGTGGACGTGGCGCTGCGCACCAACCCCCAGACGCGCGAGGCCTGGTCCTTCGCGCGCGCGGCGGCGGCGGAAGTCGGCTCGAAGCGGTCGTTGTACTTCCCCGTGTTCGAAGTCGACGGCACGCTGCTGCGCCAGAAGTCGGCGTCGACCATCGACGGCCAATTCACGTACCTCCAGACGACCTATGGGCCCTCGGTCGCGGCGTCCTGGCTGCTCTTCGACTTCGGCGGGCGCGAGGCCGACGTCGAGGAGGCCACGCGCGCCCTCTATGCGGCCGACTGGACGCACAACGCCGCCATCCAGGACGTCGTCCTCTCGGTCGCGCAGGCGTACTACGGCTACCTCAACTCGAAGGCGCTCGTGATCGCGCGCCAGTCCAACCTCGACGAGGCGCGACGCAGCCTCGACGCCTCCGAGGAGCGGCACCGGGCGGGCGTCGCGACGATCGCGGACGTGCTCCAGGCCCGGACCGCGGCCTCGCAGATCGAGCTCCAGCTCCAGGACACGCAGGGGCAGCTGCAGATCATCCGCGGCGCGCTCGCGACGGCCATCGGCGTTTCCGCGAACATCCCGGTGGAGGTCGGCCAGCTGCCCGAGGACCTGCCGCTCGACATGGTCAAGAAGAACGTGGACGAGCTGATCGCCCGTGCCGTGGCGGAACGCCCCGACCTGGCCGCGAGCCGTTTCACGGCGCTCGCGGCCCAGAGCCGGATCCGCTCGGTCGCGGCCGAGGGCCTGCCGAAGCTTTCGCTGAACGCCAACGGATATCGGACGTTCTATTCCACGCCGAATGCACCGGATCCGTTCTCGACGACCTACTCCGGACTCGTGCTCCTGCGCATCCCCGTCTTCACGGGCTTCGACGTCGCCTACCGGACGCAGAAGGCGAAGGAGGAGGCGGAAGCGGCGAAAGCGAGCGCGGAGCAGCTCGAGGACCGCGTCATCCTGGACGTCTGGGCGAGCTACTACGCGGTCCAGACGGCCACGCAGCGGATCGCGACGACGCGCGACCTGCTCGCGAGCGCGCTGCAGTCGGCCGACGTCGCGGGGGGCCGCTACAAGGCCGGCGTCGGCTCGATCATCGACCTCCTCACGGCGCAGTCGGCCCTGGCCGACGCCCGCGCGGAGGAGGTGCAGGCGCGCTCCCTGTGGTTCCTCGCGATGGCGCAGCTGGCGCACGCGACGGGCGCGCTGGTTCCGAGGGCGGCAGAAATCTCGCGCGCCGCGGCGCAGAAGCAGGAGAATCCATGACGATGGCGGTGCGGCGGTTCCTTCTTCCGGTCCTCGCGCTCGCCGCGACGGCGCTTTCCTGCGCGAAGGCCGACAAGGCCGCCGTCGTGGAATCCGTGCCCGTGCGCGTCGGGCTCGTCGAGAAGAAGGCGGTGCCCCTCCAGATCCGCAACGTCGGCACGGTCCAGGCCTACGTCGCGGTTGCCGTGCGCGCGCAGGTCACGGGCGAGATCATGGAAGTGCACTTCCGCGAGGGACAGGAGCTGAAGAAGGGCGAGCTGCTCTTTTCGATCGATCCGCGCCCCTACGAGGCCGCGCTCGCGCAGGCCGAGGCGGCCCTCGCGCGCGAGCGGGCGCAGATGGAGAACGCGCAGACCGACGTCCAGCGCTACGAGGACCTCGTCAAGAAGGACTACGTGACGCAGCAGCAGTACGACAGCGTCAAGGCCACCGCCGCGGCCACGGCCGCCAACGTCCGCTCCGACCAGGCCGCCCTGGAACGGGCGCGCCTGGACCTCGCGTTCTGCTCGATCCGCGCGCCGATCGACGGGCGCAGCGGCAGCATCCTCGTGCAGTCGGGCAACGTCGTGAAGTCCAACGACGCCGTGCTCGTCACGATCAACCAGATCGCGCCGATCTACCTGGCCTTCGCCGTGCCCGAGCGTGAGCTGCCCGAGATCCGGCGGCGGCAGAACGAAGGCAGCCTCGTCGTCGAGGCGGAGGAGCCGGCGAGCGGCCGGTCGCTCGGCCGCGGCGCGCTGACGTTCGTCGACAACACGGTCGACCGCGCGACCGGCACGATCACGCTCAAGGCCACGTTCGCCAACGTGGACCGCGTCCTCTGGCCCGGCGAGTTCGTCAACGCGGTCCTGACGCTCGCGACCGACCAGGGCGCGATCGTCGCGCCGGTCGGCGCCGTGCAGAACGGCCAGGAAGGGACGTACGCGTTCGTGGTCAAGGCGGACAAGACGGTCGAGTCGCGGCCGGTGAAGGTCGCGCGCGCCGTCGCGGGCGGCGTGGTGATCGCGTCCGGGCTGGCGGCGGGGGAGACCGTCGTCACCGACGGCCAGCTGCGCCTCGTGCCGGGGTCGAAGGTCGAGGTCCTGACGGCCGAGGGAGCGGCCGCGGCGAAGAAGTCGTGAACATCTCCGAGCTCTTCATCCGCCGCCCCGTCACGACGACGCTCGTGATGGCGAGCCTGCTGATCTTCGGCGTGATGGCGTACCGGCTGCTGCCGGTGTCGGACCTGCCGAGCGTGGACTTTCCGACCATCCAGGTCTCGGCGAGCCTGCCCGGCGCCTCGCCCGAGACGATGGCCTCCTCGGTCGCGACCCCGCTCGAGCGTCAGTTCACCACGATCGCCGGCCTGGACAACATGAGCTCCTCCTCGACGCAGGGCGCGACGTCGATCACGCTGCAGTTCAACCTCTCGCGCGACCTCGACGGCGCCGCGCTCGACGTGCAGTCGGCGATCTCGGCCGTCGCGCGCCAGCTGCCCCCGAACATGCCCTCGCCGCCGTCCTACGGAAAGGTCAACCCGGCCGACCAGCCCGTGATGTACCTCGCGCTGACCTCGAAGACGCTGCCGATGCCCGAGCTCGACGAGTACGGCGAGGTCATGATGGCCCAGCGCATCTCGACGGTCGCGGGCGTGGCGCAGGTCCAGGTCTACGGTCCGCAGAAGTACGCCGTGCGCGTCATGGTCGACCCGCGGCAGCTCTCCAGCCGGGGCATCGGCATCGACGAGGTCGCCGACGCCGTGCGCGGCGCCAACGTCAACCTGCCGACGGGGATCCTCTACGGGCCGCTGACCTCGTTCACCGTCCAGGCCAACGGGCAGATCCTGAACGCGGAAGGGTACCGGCCCGTGATCGTCACGTACCGCAACGGCTCGCGCGGTCCGCCTCGGCGATCTGGCCGAAGTCGTCGGCGGCGTCGAGAACAACAAGGCCGCCGCCTGGTACAACGACGAGCGCTCGATCTCGCTCGCGATCTTCAAGCAGCCCGGCGAGAACACGGTGGCGGTGGCCGAGGCGGTCCGCAAGCTGCTGCCGACGTTCCAGAAGCAGCTGCCGGCGTCGGCCTCGCTCCACGTCGTCTACGACCGGTCGCTGCCGATCCGCGCGTCGGTCGAGGACGTGAAGTTCACGCTGCTGCTCACGCTCGTGCTCGTCGTGCTGGTGATCTTCCTGTTCCTGCGCAAGCTCTCGGCGACGGTGATTCCCAGCCTCGCCCTGCCGTTCTCGATCGTCGGCACGTTTGCCGCGATGTACGCGCTCAACTACAGCCTCGACAACCTCTCGTTGATGGCCCTGACGCTTTCGGTCGGGTTCGTCGTGGACGACGCGATCGTCATGCTCGAGAACATCGTGCGCCACATCGAGCGCGGCGAGACTCCGCTGCAGGCGGCGTTGAACGGATCCAAGGAGATCGGCTTCACGATCATCTCGATGACGATCTCGCTCGCGGCGGTCTTCATTCCGATTCTCTTCATGGGCGGCATCATCGGACGGCTCTTCCGCGAGTTCGCCGTGACGATCGGCGTCTCGATCCTCGTCTCGGGATTCGTGTCCCTCTCGCTGACCCCGATGCTGTGCAGCCGGTTCCTGAAGTCCGAGCACGGCAAGGAGCAGGGCCGGTTCTACAAGTGGAGCGAGAAGGGGTTCGACTGGATCCTCGGCATCTACGCGCGCACGCTCGGGCCGGCGCTGCGCCATCCCCGCGTGGTCCTCGCGATGTCGGCCGTCGTTCTCGCCGCCACGGGCTGGCTCTTCGTCAAGATCCCGAAGGGGTTCCTGCCGACGGAGGACCAGGGGCTGATCTTCGGCTCGACCGAAGCGGCGCAGGGCATCGGATTCCCGGCGATGCGCGAAAAGCAGCTCCAGATCATGGCCATCGTGCGGGCGCATCCCGACGTGTCCAACGTGCTCGCCTCGGCCGGGCCGCGCGGCAACACCGCGGTCGGCAACGCGGGCATCATCCTCGCGCAGTTGAAGCCGCGGGGGGAGCGCAGGAAGACGGCCGACCAGATCGTCGCGGACCTGCGGCCGCAGTTCGCGAAGGTGCCGGGCATCCGCGCGTTCCTGCAGGTCCCGCCGCCGATCCGCCTCGGCGGCAGCCCCACCAAGAGCCAGTACCAGTACACGCTGCAGGATTCGGACACGGCCGAGCTCTACAAGTACGCCCCGATCCTCGAGCAGAAGATCCGCGCGCTGCCCGAGGTGCAGGACGTCACGAGCGACATGCAGCTCTCCAACCCGCAGCTGAACGTGACCATCGACCGCGACCGCGCCTCCGCGCTCGGGATCTCGACGCAGAAGATCGAGGACGCCCTCTACACCGCGTACGGAACGCGCCAGATCTCGACGATCTACGCGCCGACCAACCAGTACCAGGTGATCATGGAGCTCGCCCCCGAGTTCCAGGCGAGCCCGTCCGCGATCGGCATGCTCTACGTGCGCTCGGCCAGGGGCGACCTGGTGCCGCTCTCGTCGCTCGGATCGGTCACGCAGGGAACGGGGCCCCTGACGGTGGCGCACCAGGGCCAGCTGCCCGCCGTGTCGATCTCGTTCAACCTGCGGCCGGGCGTCGCGCTCGGCAACGCCGTCGCCGCCGTCGAGCGCGTGGCGCGCCAGACGCTGCCGGCCACCGTGCAGCGCGACTTCCAGGGCACCGCGCAGGCGTTCCAGAGCTCGGTGCAGGGGCTCGGGCTGCTGCTGCTCGTCGCGATCCTCGTGATCTACGTCGTGCTCGGGATCCTCTACGAGAGCTTCATCCACCCGCTCACGATCCTGACGGCGCTGCCGTTTGCCGGGTTCGGCGCGCTCGTGACGCTGATGCTCTTCCGCACCGAGCTTTCGATCTACGCGTTCGTCGGCATCATCCTGCTGGTGGGCCTCGTCAAGAAGAACGGCATCATGATGGTCGACTTCGCGATCGAGGCGCAGCGCGAGGAAGGCGTGAACGCGGAGAAGGCGATCTACGAAGCCTGTCTCGTGCGCTTCCGCCCGATCATGATGACGACGATGGCGGCGCTCATGGGCACGATCCCGATCGCGCTCGCCTCCGGCGCCGGCGCCGAGTCCCGCCGTCCCCTCGGCCTCGCCGTCGTGGGCGGGCTTCTCTTCTCGCAGACGCTGACGCTCTACGTGACGCCCGTGTTCTACATCTCGATGGACCGGCTGCAGCAGCGGTTCGGCCGGAAGAAGGGCAAGGGGCCAGAAGCCCGAGGCGCTGGCCGCGCCGGCGCCCCGCGTCGAGCCGGCGCCCGCCGCCGCGGCGATGCGCCTGTCCGACGTCCCGAGGACCTAGGCCCGGGTCGCTCTCGCGCTGACCTGGAAGGCCGGACGGCCGAGCAGGTAGCCCTGGCCGAACTCGATGCCGAGGTCGACGAGCGCCTTGCGCTCCGCCTCGACCTCGATGCCCTCGGCGACGAGCGTCGCGCCGCTGCGCTTGCCGATCGCGTCGAGGCTGGCGATGATCTCGCGCTTGATCGGATCGGTGTGGATGTTGCGCACGAGCGAGTCGGCGACCTTGATGTAGTCGGGCTTCAGGTGCAGGATCGCCTCGAGTCCCGAGTATCCCGAGCCGGCGTCGTCGATGGCGATCTTCATGTTCGCCCGGCGCACGAGCTCGAGCACCTCCTGGAACGAGTCGTAGTCGCGCACCATCTCCTTCTCGGAGATCTCGACCACGACGTCGCCGTGGCTGCGATTGATCGAGGCGAGGTTGCGCTCGTCCAGGAACACCGGGTGGCGCAGCAGCATCGCCGAAGCGTTCACGAAGAGCCGGCGGTCGCCGACCGCGCGCGGCAGGTTCGCGAAGATCGTCTCGAGGCACAGCGTCTCGAGCTCCACGTCCATCTCGTTGTCGTGCGCCACGGCGAAGAGGACGGTGGGCGGCTCGAGGGAGGTGCCCTGCGGGCCCCGGATGAGGGCCTCGTAACCCATGATCGAGCCGTCGGCCAGCTGGCGGACGGGCTGGAACGCCGGGCGCAGCTGCTTCTGGCCGATGATGGTCTTCAGGCCGGCGAAGAGCTCGAGCTTCTCGTGCGTCTGCCGCTGGCTGACGATCTTGACGGCTTCCTGCAGCGTGCGGATGACGTGGCGCGAGGGCCGCACGCGCGGGTTGTCGGTCGTCGTCAGGCTCGAGGCCAGGATGTTGATGAAGTCCGCCGTGGTGCCCTCGATCGACTGGCGCAGGCGGCGCGCGACGCTCGCGCGCAGGCGCACGGCCTCCTCCTCGAGGTTGGTCGGGACGCGGCCGCGTCCGGCGGGCGGCAGGCTGTAGAGGACGAAGAACCCGTCGGCGCCGGAGAAACGGATCGAGTGGACCAGCGGCGCCAGGCGCGAGGCGCGGACGTCGTCCTGGAGGCTCTCGGACACCGAGGCGAGGATCCGGTCGTACTGCTCCCAGCCGAAGAGCTCTTCGAAGCCGAAGAACTTCCCGATCTGGAGGTAGATCACGCCGAGATTCTCGACGCGTTCGTCGGCCTTCTCGGGCGCGTCGAACGGGTGGATCGGCAGCCCCGTGACCGCGTCGTAGACGATGCGGTCGCGGCGCAGGTCGTCGAGCGCCGGCGACGGGGCGTCGCCCGCTTGCGCGAAGTCGCCCGTGATCACGTTGGGCTCGGTCAGGCGTCTGGACTTCATCCTTCCTCCATCGCGTGCGATTCGTGAAGCAGCGAGCGGACTTTCCTGCGGAGCTCGTCGGCGCCGAAGGGCTTGGCGAGAAAGTCCGAGCCGCCGAGTTGCATGGCCGTGATCCGGTCCTTGACCTCGGACCGGCCGGTGAGAAAGAGAACCGGGACCTGCCGGGTGGGCGACTGTCGCCGCAGGATCGCGCAGAACTCCCAGCCCGTCATGCCGGGCATGTTGACGTCGAGGATCACGAGGTCGGGGACCTCGCGGATCGTCTCCACGAGTGCCGTCCGCGGATCGGCCGGACAGTCGACCGTGAAGCCCTCGGGCACCAGCAGCTCGCGCACGGCGGACGAGATCGCCTGGTCGTCGTCCACCACGACGATGCGCTTCACCGGGCACCCCGCTGTGCAGGCAGCATGATCGTGACCTCGGAGCCGTAGCCCGCCTCGCTCGAGAGGGAGATCTTGCCACCGTTGGCCTCGAGAATTTCCTTCGTCACCGCCAGGCCGAGGCCCTTGCCCCGCGTGCCGGAGGCGACCGCGCCCGCGCCGCGGAAGGCGTAGTCGAAGGCCCGCGCGCGCTCCTCCGGGCTCATGCCCATGCCGGTGTCCTTGACGACGACGAAGGCCTGCGCCCCCGCGCCGCCCGCGCGGATGCGGACCTCGCCGCCGTCGGGCGTGTACTTGATGGCGTTGTCGAGCACGTTGCGGAAGGCGCGCTGGAGCGCGACCGGATCCGCGACCACCGGCAGCTGGGGCCGCTCGGCGATGAACTCGATGCGGATGCGGCCGCCGTGCGCGAGGCGGTACGCGGTCGCGAGCGAGCCGAGGATCTCGACGAGGTCCGCGTTCTGCGGCTTCTCGAGCAGCTCCACGGGCTCGGGTGCGGGCACCGGGGCGCCGACGAGCCGCTCGGCGAGCTCGATCTCGCGCTCGAGGTTGGCGAGGTATTCCTGGTTCGGCAGCTCGCCGCGCCGCGCGGCCTCCTGGATGAGGTCGGTGTAGACGCGGATGACCGAGAGGGGAGAGCGCAGGTCGTGGAGCAGCTCCGCCTGCCGGTCGCGCTCCGGCTCGTCATCGAGCTCGACCGGCGCGGGGCGAGGCCGTTGCCGAAGGACGTCTGCCGTCGCGGCCGCCACCGGGACGCGAGGGGCGACGGGCTCGAGCTCCGGAGCCGAGGCGGGCAGCGCCGCGGGTGCGCCGGCCGCCGTCGCGGCTCCCGCGACTTCGAGCGCCACGAGCAGTGCCGGCGCCGCCAGCGCCACGCCGGCCAGGGCGAAGAGCGGCCCGGCGCCCGCGGTCGGCGGGATGCCCGATCGTCGCGAGGGCGGCCGAACCGAAGAGCGACGCGGCCGCGAAGAAGCGGGCGGCCGGCTTCCCATCGCAGTGCCACGACAGGGCCACGCCCGTCGGCAGCAGCAGCGCGAACGGCGAGAGCACGCCTCCCGTCAGCGACATCGCGCAGAAGAGCAGCGCGAGGTCGGCGATCATGGCCAGCGGCGCCGCGAAGACGCCGAGCGACTGCAGAACGCCCCCTCGCGTCAGCACGAAGAGCGACAGCAGCGCGCCGCCCATCGCGAGCGCCAGCAGGCGCGGATCGCCCAGCCCCAGGACGATCGCGATGAGGGCAAAAAGGGTGAAGAGACCGGAGGCGGCGGCGCGGTGGGCGGCGAATGCCGCGTTTCTCAACCGCGGCCTCCGCGCGCGATGCTACGCATACGCGCAGCCCACGCGCACCGCGCCGCCCGGCAGCGGCGCCCAGTGCATCGGGCGCAGGCGGATCGGGTGCTTTTCGGGATCGTGCTTCTGGATGAGCTCGGCCTTCCAGCGCGGCGGCCACTTGTCGCGGCGCTTCGCCCGGAAGGCCAATCCGCCGAAGGAGACGTCCACGACCGGGGCGAGCCACGATTCGCCCTCGCCCTTCTCCTCGACCCGGACGCTCATCGCCTCGGGCGCAAAGCGCGGGTACATGCGGTGCGCCGACGTCGCGAAGGTGGACTGCGAGCGGCACTGGTAGAGCCGCAGGTCGGCGATCTTGAGCAGGAAGTCCGTGCTCTTGCCGTCGTGCGGGTAGGACGCGACCCCGTAGTGCAGATCGAGCGCGAGGCCGCCGCGCGAGGTCACTGCCATCCCGCCGATCTTCTCCCGCACCCGCTCGGCGACCGCCAGGGCCGAGAACATGTCGGTGTTCGGCAGCGCGAGCACGAATTCGTCGCCGCCCCACCGGCACCCGGCGTCGACCGCGCGCAGCGACTCGCGGATGACGCGGGCCGTGCGCACGAGCACGCTGTCGCCGACGGGATGGCCGAGCCGGTCGTTGATGGACTTGAAGCCCTTGAGGTCCATCAGCACGACCGAGACGATGCTCTCCGAGCGCTCGGCGCGCGAGATCTCGCGGCCGAGGTGGTCGAGCAGGAAGCGGCGGTTGTAGAGGCCCGTCAGCGGATCCGTGATCGCGTTGACGCGCAGGACGGCGAGGTCCGCCTCGGAAACCAGGCGCGGCTCCTTCAGCATGCCCTTCTTGCTGTGGAGGTGATGGAGCAGCACGGTCTGGAGGCCCAGCGGCGAGCCCAGCTTGCCGCGCAGGGTCGGGATCAGCTGCTCGATCTCGGTCCAGCGCGCGAAGGCCTCATCGGCTTCGAAGGGAAGCCCGGTCCAGTCCGTGAGCAGCTGGCGCAGGACTTCGCCGCGCTGTCCGTTGCGGGCGATCGTGGCCAGGGCCTTGCGGAAACGGGGCAGCGAGAAGTCGCGCTGGCGGCCCAGCCGCGCGAGGCTGCCGATCCGAACGGCCAGGTCTTCGATGTCCCGCATCGCTCTCACGTCCTTCGCCCGGCCGCCCGGTCCCGACTCCGACTAGAGGCTCGACTTCTTTCCGTGGGGCCGCGCCGCCGGCGGATCCGCCCGCTCGGCTTCGCGCGAGAGCCGCGCGACGGCGCCGGCCGCTTCGGCCACCGCGTCGCCCAGCGAACAAACCAGGACGAGCTGTCCGTCCTTGAGCAGATCGACGACTTCCCGGTCCGAGCGCGCCCAGAGCACGCTCGTCCCGACGACCATCAGTCGCGCGCGGCCCAGATCCGCGCTCGGATCCAGCCGCGCCAGGGCCTCGGCGCACCGCCGGATTCGCGCCAGGCCCACGCCGCTCGCGCGCAGGCGCGCGGCGACCCTCAGACGCACGACGTCGGCGAACGAGTAGCGCCGCGTCGAGCCGTATCCGCTGGCTTTTTCGAGCGAGGGGCGCAGGAATCCCTTGCGGTCCCAGTGATCGAGCTGCCTGGCCGTGAGGCCGGTCAGCCGAGCGACCTCGGCCGTCGAGAAGCTCCGGGCAATGACAGTGCTGAATTTCATGCGTGTAATTCAAAAATGTTAGCACAGACGGGCATAAAACGCCCTTCGGGCAGGCGCCGGACGGGTCAGAATGGAGGCCGCAGGAGGAAGAAATGATCATCGCGAGCCTCGTCCTGGCATTCGCCCTTTCGGGCAGCGCGCCGGCGTCGCCGGCTACCGGTTACCTCTACCGGACGACCCTCATCCAGGCGGCCCCGGGCAGGCTGCTCGAGGTGGTGGACCTCTACAAGGCGGGCTGGCCGGGCACCCGGGACAGCGGCGACGAGCCGCCGATCGTCATGCGGCACAGCCAGGGCGATCGCTGGGACCTGCTCCTGCTCTTCCCGATGGGCAGCTTCGCCGAGTACTACGCGCCGGACCGGATTGCCCGGCGCGAGAAGGCCCGCGCGGCGGCGGCGTCCGACCTGGCGAAGCTGTCGGACGACATCGCCTGGCAGGAGGACGTCTTCGTCTTCGGGCCGCCGCTCGCGGACGTGCGCGGCCAGCTCGGCCCGGCCGGTTTCTTCCACGTCGAGATGTTCGAGGCCCTCGCGGGCAAGCGCGGCGAGCTGTACCGGCAGCGCGAGATGGAAAACGACTACTCGAAGCGCCTGGGATTGCCGCAGAACCTCATCTTCGTGCGCGACTGCGGCGCGCCGTGGGACCTGTTCACGATCGGCGGGTACCGCGATCTGAAGCACTACGCCGAGAGCGCGGACATCCCGGCCGGGAAACAGGAGGAGGCGGCGCGGGCCGCGGGATTCGACGGGTCGAAGGGGATCGGTCCGTACCTACGGACGCTGATCGCGCTGCATCACGACACGCTGGCGGTGGCGGTCAAGTAGGGGCGGCCCGCCATCGACGCCTGGCGGTTCTCCGGCCCGTAGGGGCGGGGACTTGCCCCGACCGGGCGGCCCAAGGGCCGCCCCTACGACACCGAAGGCGAATGACTCGACTAAGGCTTCGTGCCGTCGCCTTCGTCGTCCCGCTCCGTCTTCACCGCCGTCTGCTCCTCGGCCGCATGCCGCTTCTCGGGCTCGAGCAGCCCCTGGATCGCGAGAAACGCCGGCCCGACCTGCCCCGGGTTGAACCGCCCCGGGTACGTCCGGCGATAGTCGATCCAGCCCTTCCACTCCATCCAGAGCAGCAGCCGGTCGACGAGGAAGACGACGACGGCGAGCCCGGCGAGGACGAGAACGAGCTTCACTTCGTGAGGGCCGCGAGCACGCGCCCGAGGGCGAAGCCCGGGTCGAGCGACGGCTTGTCGTAGATGTTCCAGCCGGTGAAGACGCTGATCAGCTCGAGCTCCGGCACGACGATCAGCAGCTGCCCGCCGTATCCCCACGCGGCGTAGGCGTCGTAGGTGCCGGTCCCCGTCCGGGGAATGGTCCACCACTGGTAACCGTAACCGTATGGCTTCTCGTTCGTCTCGATGCTTTTCGAAATCGAGGCCTTTACCCAGCCCTCCGGCAGGATGCGCTTGCCGTCCCACATCCCGTCCTTCAGGTACAGGTATCCGATCTTCGCGAGATCCCGCGGTGCGAGATAGAGCCCGCCCTCCGTGTCGGCGAGTCCCTTCGGCGTGCGTTTCCAGAAGTACTCGATGCCGAGCGGCGCAAAGAGATGCTCCTTCGCGTAGTCGTCGGCCTCTTTCCCGGTCGTCTTGCGGATGAGCTCGGAGAGCAGCATCGTCGCGCCGCTGTTGTAGACGAAGACCTTGCCGGGATCCTCGGCCATGGGCTGCTCGAGGACGTACCGGACCCAGTCCTCCTTGCCCTCCATCACGGCGCAGTTGTTCGCGGGGTCGGTGTACTCCGTGGACTCCTCGTCCCAGCGGATCCCGGTCGTCATCGTCAGCACGTCGCGCAGCGTCATCCGGTCGCGGCGCGGGTCCGGCGGAATCTGGAAGGCGGAGAAGTACGGCATCATCTTCGCGTCGATCCCCGGGATCTGCCCGCGCCCGATCGCGATGCCGATCAGCGCCGACGTCACGCTCTTGGACACCGACTGCATCGTGTGCAGCTTCGTCCGCTTGTAGTACGGGTGCCAGCCCGGGTCGTAGTAGTTGTAGATCCCGGGCGCGCCCTTGCCGGCGAAGAGCCGGTCGTAGTCGCCGGAACGGTCGTACGTCTTCTCGTACACGACGCGCCCGCGGCGGATGACGAGCATCGCGTCGACGTAGCCGTGCTTGCCGGAAGCGAATTCGGAGGAGAGCGCGTCGAGCACGGCAGGGTTCAGGCCCTGCGACTCCGGCGTCGCCTCGGGCCAGGCCTTCGTCGGCCAGGGCGCCGCGGACGGCGATCCGAGAAGCAGTCCGAGCAGCAGGAACGCGGTCATTTCGCTACGACGGCCGGATTCTATCGCCCGGTCAGGCGGCGGCGGCCTCGCAGCGGCGCCGGCGGCGTTCGGCGAGCGCGTAGAGGACGATGCCGGCGGCGAGAAAACCGAACGAACCGACGAAGACCTGGACGAAGAACGATGTTTTGTCCGCGGTGTCGGCCGGCGGAATGAGCGCCAGCACGATGGCGACGACGGTCGTGACGAAGCCGAGGCCGTTCCAGAAGATGCTGCCGGCGCTGCCTCCCGGGACCGGAACGGCGCCGGGCTGGCGCGCGATCTCGGCGCGCAGCTTGATGGCCGAGGCGAACATGTACATGTACGGCATGAAGTAGACGATGAGCGTGGCGTTGACGAGCTTGAGGTAGGCCTCCTTGACCGTCGCCCCCTGCGTCGCGGCGATGATGAAGATCGCCGAGAACGCGGCCTGGAAGACCATCGCGAACCAGGGGGTCTTCCACTTCGGATGGGTCTTCGCGAAGATCGGCGGAAGATACCGGTCGAGGCCGCCGCAGAAGAGCAGGCGCGCCGTCGCGATCAGCCACGCGCCGACGCCGCCCAGACCGGCGAGCGTCATCAGGAGCGCCATGGGCGCGCCGAGCCACGGCAGTCCGTGCGCCGCTCCTGCCTTCGTGATGGCCTGGTTGACGCCGGAGAGGATCGAGACCTCGCTCTTTGGCAGCGCCCAGAGAATCGAGACCGTGCCGAGCAGGTAGCAGGCCGCGATGGTCAGGCCGGAAATCGAGATCGCGCGCGGAAACGTCTTGCGCGGCTCGACGACCTCGCCCGCCATCGTCGGCGCGAGCTCGAGTCCCGCGTACCCGAAGCAGAGGTTGGCGAAGAAGAGGACGGTCGGCAGCGCCGCGAAATCGGGGATGAGCGACGAAACCGGCATCGGCGTCGCGGAGCCGGACGTGAAGAGCGCGATCAGGCCGATCACGAGCAGCGCGAGCGACGGCAGCCACTGGGCCAGCCCGCCGATGTTCTGCACCCACTTGCCGGTCTTCATTCCGACGATGTTGAGCCCGAGCGCGATCACCAGCAGCGCGAGCGACGCGCCCGCGGCGTAGGTCGCGCTCTGCTCGAGCGCGGCAAAGCGCGTGCCGAAGATGTAGAGCGCGAAGACGACGGTCGAGAGCGTGAGCGTCGGGAAATACGTGATGTTCGACGCCCAGTAGAGCCAGCCGGCGAGAAACCCCTGGCGCTGGCCGAACGCCTTCGACGTCCAGACATACAGGCCGCCTTCTTCCGGCATCGCCGAAGTGAGCGCGGTCACCGCGAAGCCCTGCGGGATGAAGAAGACGATGGCGGCGAGGACCCAGAGAAAGAGCGACGAAGGCCCGTTGGCCGCCGCGAGCGCGATCCACCGCATGCCGACGATCGCGGCGACGTTGAAGAGGACGATGTCCTTCGTCCGGAGCTCGCATACCAGTGCCATGCGTCGTTTCCTTATCCCAGCGTCACCGGGCCGGCGCGCCCTCGGCGCGCTGCCAGATGTCGGCGTTGTCGCTCGCGCGGACCACGTAGCAGGTCGTCGCGCCGCGGCACACGACGTAGTTGTAGCGCCCGACGTCCGTGTTGGGCAGGACGAGCCGCTCCGTTCCGGCGGCGAGGTCGGCGACGTGGATGCCGTCGACGTCCAGGTGAACCGCGCGGTTGCCGAGGAAGCTGCCCCGGCGCGCGTTTCCGGCCGTCTTGATGCCTCGGAACGGTTCGGAGAGTGTGTTCGTCTCGGGAGAATAGAACCCGAGGGCAATCGTCTGGCGATCCGGCAGGCGCGAGACCGCTCCCAGAAGGTGCTGGCCGTCGCCGGACCAGGCGAGCGGCAGGAAAAACGTCGAGGGCCCCGGCTCGGGGATCTTCTGCATTTTCGCGGCGACACCCTTTTCGTCGAGCGTGGCGACGAAGGACGCCTTTCCGCTGTTGGTCGCCGACGTGCTTGCCGTCCGGTGACCAGAGGGGCTCGATGATCGTGTCGCCGGTCGCTCTTCGTCATCTGCGCCAGTCCGCTGCCGTCGGTCGCGATCGTCCAGATGTCGTACCGGCCGCTGCGATCGGAGTGAAACGCGAGCCGTTTGCCGTCGGGAGAAAACGCCGGGTGCCGGTCGCGGTAGATGTCGTCCGTGAGCTGCCGCAGCCCCTTTCCGTCCGATCCGAGGACGAAGATGTCGTCCTGCGTGCCGCCGCGCGAGTCGAACGCGAACAGCTTCCCGTCCGGGGAGAGGTCGGAGTCCGTCATTTCCTGGGAGCTCTCGTAGATTTCCTCGGGCTTGCCGACGAGGCGGCCCTCGGCGTCGAACGTCAGCCGGTCGATGGCGTAGGTCGTCTCGCGGTCGACGTAGACGACGACCCGCCCGTCCCGCGAAAGGGCGAAGCCGCCCACTTCACGCGCGGGCAGCCTCTCGGACCGGGCCGGCCCGAGCACCTTGCCGCTCGCCTCGTCGATCGGGACCCTCCAGAGGTTCATCGCGCCGTCCCGGTTGCTCAGGAAGTAGAGCTCCTTGCCGTCCGGCGACCAGACCGGGTTCCAGTCCACCGCCGGATCGTTCGTCACCGGAACGGCCTTTTCGCCGGCCGCGAGCCCCTTGTAGGGAATCGTCCAGATGTCGCGCTGGCTGCCGCCCGTGGGCAGCGCCCAGAACGCGATGCGCAATCCGTGCGGCGAGACGTTCGGCTGAATGGCGTCCTGCGCGTAGATCTTCTGGGGCTCCGCTCCGCCGAGCGCGACGCGCCAGAGCTCGCTCGTGCCCGCGCGGCCATAAGGGTTGGCGACCGCCTCCGTCGAGAACACGAGCTCGCGCCCATCCGCGGACCATGCGGGGTCGGCCCCGAAGGACGCCACGCGGCGGACGTTCTCGCCGCTCGCCCCCATGATGAAGAGGCCGCCGTCGCCGCACCGGGAGCCGTACGCGATGAGGCTTCCGTCGGGCGAGAAGGCCGGTGAGTAGCTGATGCGATCGCAGTCCGGCGTCAGGTCGATCGGCTTGTGGCCCGTGACGCGCTGCGCCCACACGTGCACGGGGCCTCCCGAGCGGTGAACGAACGCGATGGTCTGGCCGTCGGGGGAGAGCGTCGGCGAGTTCTCGGCGCCCGAAAGGTTCGTGAGCCGGCGGAAGGTCGCGCCGGAGCCGGCCGTTGGCGCCGCCGCGCGTCCGCCCCGCAGAAGGAGATACGCCGCCGCGGCGCCGGCGAGAACGCCGGCCCCGAGCAGCAGAGCGGGCGTCAGGTGCAGACGTCTCCTCGTGGGAGCCACGACGGCCTGGCCGGAAGTGCCCGACAGCGCCTCGATGTCGAACGCGAGGTCGTGCGCCGAGTGGAACCGCTGCTCCGGGTTCTTCTCGAGGCAGTGACGGACGATCCGCTCGAGGCCGGGCGAGACGTTCTGGTTGGTGACGGAGAGATCGGCGGGCTCCTCCTTGAGGATCGCGGCCATCGTCTCGCCGGCCGAGTCGGCGTGGAACGCGCGCTTGCCCGAGAGCATCTCGTAGAAGATCGCGCCGAAGGAGAAGATGTCCGAGCGCGCGTCGGCGGGCTTGCCCTTGATCTGCTCGGGCGACATGTAGCCGATCGTGCCCATGACCATGCCGGGCTCGGTGCCCGCGGCCGTCGGCAGGTTGGTCTGCGGTCCCGAGCCCTCGTTGACCTGCGTGAGCTTGGCGAGGCCGAAGTCGAGGATCTTGACGCGGCCTTCGTTCGTGACGAAGAGGTTCTCGGGCTTCAGGTCCCGGTGGACGATGCCCTTGTCGTGCGCGGCGGAGAGGCCGTGGGCGATCTGCAGGGCGTAGTCGATCACCCGGCGCTGCGGAAGCTTTCCCGAGGCGAGCGCCCCGCGCAGCGTCTCTCCCTCGAGCAGCTCCTGGACGACGTAGGGCGCGTCGTCGTGCGTCGCCGATGTCGTAGACGGCGGTGATGTTCGGGTGGTTGAGAACGCCCGGCGGCCTTCGCCTCCTGCTCGAAGCGGCGCAGCCGGTCCGCGTCCTGCGAGAAGGACGGCGGCAGCACCTTGATCGCGACCTCGCGCCCGAGCCGCGGGTCCTTCGCCCGGTAGACCTCGCCCATCCCCCCGGCGCCGATCTGGCCGAGGATCTCGTAGGGGCCGAGCTTCGAGCCGCTCGCGAGCGTCACTTCAAGCCCTCGATGAGGTAGAGGTCGGAGATCGCCGCGCTGCCGTAGCCATAGGCGTAGGACTTTCCGTCCGGCGTCATGACCACCGGCCCGATGTCGATCAAGCCGGCGAGCTCCGGCGGGGCGAGGGTCTTCCAGGGCTCGCGGCGGCCGGTCGCGACGTCGATGCGCACGACGCGCGCGGGAATGCTGCCCGTCTCGACGGCGAAGATCGACTTGCCGTCCGCGCTCCAGCGGATCAGGTCGATGTCCTTCGTGCCCGGCAAGGTGCGCGGCTCGCCGCCGGAAGTGGGCAGGAGAAATGCGTCCTCCGTCCACTCCCCGTACGCGGCGATCCAGAGTCCGTCGGGAGAGATGGTGTTCGGGGCGAAGCCATACGACTTCGGCGCGATCGCTCGTGGCTTTCCGGCGGGGATGTCGAGGACGTAGAGCATGCGCTTCTTGCCCGGTTCGGTCGCGGAGACCAGCAGGCGTTTGCCGTCCGGAAAGAAGCTGGAATTCCCGACCGACTCGAATGCGCCGACATCGACGGACACGGCCGCTCCCGTGCCCGTGGGCTGCAGGACGATCGCGTTCGGAGAGTCGGCCGGACGCACGAGCACCCATTTGCCGTCGGGCGAAAGGTCGAAGGCGGCGCCCGGGCCGAGGTTGACGGCGGGCGAGCCGTCGGTCTTGCGGAGATAGTGGGCGCCGATCCCGCCCGCGGCGTCCCCGTTCTCGTTGAAGAGCATCAGCTTGCCGTCATCGGACATGCTGACCAGCCTCGAGCCGTCGAACCAGGAGAAGTCGCGCTCGCGCGTCTCGCCCGGAACCAGGCCGAGCATGCCGGGCCGGCTGCCGTAGCGCTCGACGAGGCACCGTCCGTCGCGGGCGACGTCGTGGATGATCAACCCGACGGGGGTGCTCACGAGCGTGCGCACCCGCCCGGAGAGATCGACGGCCTTGAGAAAGAACTGTCCGTGTTCTCCGCGGTCGTCGAACCAGACCTCGTCTCCGGAAGGGGACCACGCCAGTCCCTGTCCCTGGATTCCGCCTGGAATCAGCGTCCTGGCCTTGCCGGCGAGGTCGATGACCACGATGGAACGGCCCACGGGCGCCCGTTCGGTGATGGCAAACCAATCGCCTTTCGGTGAGACGCGCAGGCTCCGAAAGGAGTGGTCGGACTTGTAGAGAACCTTGCCGAGCGGCAGCTCGAGCCGGTTCTTGCCCTCGAGGAAGCGGACGAGCGCCAGCTGCTTGCCGTCGGGCATCCACTCCGCCCGCTCCACGAACTCGGCGATGGAGCGCGGCGCGCCGCCGCCCAGGGGCACGGTCGCGAGCGTGCCGATGCCCCCGGCCCCGCCAGGAAGCGTTCGCGCACCGAGACCGCGAGATCGCCCGACGCCGAGACCGACATCAGGTTGGCGTTCTTGACGCCGGTGGGCGTGGATTCCGGCCCCTCGGGGCGGGTCGTGTAGATCTCGAGCGGTTGTCCCTCGAAAGACGCGCCGTAGACCACGCTGCGGCCGTCCGGTGCAAAGCGGGCCGTCCCGAGATTGCCCCGCCGAAACGTCAGCCGCCGGTAGGTCGGCGCCGAGGGCTTCGCGGGGCGCCAGACGAAGTGGCCGGCGGTAACGCCCGCGGCGAGCGCGGCGAGGGCGAGGGCAGCGAGCCGGAGCCTCCCGACGCGCGGCGGCCGGCCGTCCCGTCTGCGCGGCCATCGCCCCGGCGCTCGTGGCCGACGTTCCCGACAGAGCCTCGAGGTCGAAGGCGAGGTCGTGCGCCGAGTGGAAGCGCTGCTCGGGGTTCTTCTCGAGGCAGTGGCGCACGATGCGCTCGAGGCCGGGCGAGATCTTCTGGTTCGTGACGGAGAGGTCCGGCGGATCCTCCTTGAGGATCGCCGACATCGTGTCCGCCGCCGAGTCGCCGTGGAAAGCGCGCTTGCCGGAGAGCATCTCGTAGAGGATCGCGCCGAAGGAAAAGATGTCGCTGCGCGCGTCGGCGGGCCGGCCGCGCACCTGCTCGGGCGACATGTAGCCGAGTGTGCCGAGCACGACGCCGGGCTCGGTGCCCGCGGTGGCCGTGGGGAGGTTGGTGACCTGGGAGCCCTCTTCCTGGTGCGTCAGCTTGGCCAGGCCGAAGTCGAGGATCTTGACGCGGCCGTCCTGCGTGACGAAGAGGTTCTCGGGCTTCAGGTCGCGGTGGACGATCCCCTTTTCGTGCGCGGCGGCGAGGCCATGGGCGATCTGGAGGGCGTACTCGATCGCCTTGCGCGGCGACAGCCGCCCCCCGGCGAGCTCCGAGCGTAGCGTCTCGCCCTCGAGCAGCTCCTGGACGACGTAGGGCGCGTCGTCGTGCGAACCGATGTCGTAGACCGCGGTGATGTTGGGGTGGTTGAGCACGCCCGCGGCCTTCGCTTCCTGCTCGAAGCGGCGCAGGCGATCCGCGTCCTGCGAAAAGGAGGCGGGCAGGACCTTGATCGCGACCTCGCGTCCGAGGCGCGGGTCCTTCGCGCGATACACCTCGCCCATCCCCCCGGCGCCGATCTGGCCGAGGATCTCGTAGGGTCCGAGACGGGAACCGGCCGCGAGCGCCACGTTGGCGGGGGATTCTAGCTGGTTACTTCGACCGCGGGCCCGTGCGGCGCTCGATTTCGTCGGCGGTGTAGGGAAGCCCCGGCGTCAGGATCTCGTAGCCGGTGGGCGTCACGAGGATCATGTCCTCGAGGTAGAAGCCCTGGCCTTCGACCGCGAAGATGGGCTCGAAGTCGACGGTCATCCCGGCCTTGAGCGTTTCGGGCATGCCCTCGGCCGAGTCGAGGCCGACGCCGTGGATCTCCCACCACACGAGACCGTCCTTGCCGAGCAGGAGCTCGGCGGCCTTCCTGCCGAGCGGCGTCGTCAGCGAAGGCTGGCGGCGGCGGACCTCGGCGAGGCAGGCGGCAAAGACGGCATCGCGGGTGACGCCGTCGCGAAAGGTCGCCAGGCCGGCGCGGTACGCGGCGACGAGCAGCTCCCACGTCTCGCGCTGGCCGGCGTCGAAACGGCCGGAGACCGGGGCCGTTCGCCCGACGTCTCCCTTGTAGTGGTCCATGTCGCAGCCCACGTCGACGCGCGCGACCTCGCCCGCTTTCATGACGCGGTTCAGGTGCCGGTAGTCGGCGAGGGATTCGAAGGGAGCGGGGAAGGCGCTGTTCTCGCCCGCCATCACCCACGGCCAGAACGACGGGCCCTCCGCGCCGGCGGCGATGCAGCCCGACACGACGGCGGCCTCCGCCTGGCGCTGCGGGATTCCCGGCGCGAGGGACTTCAGGCCGGCGTCGAGGGCCGCGGCGCTCGACTTGCCGACGCGGCGCAGGACCTCGATCTCGGCCGGGCTCTTGACGAGGCGCATCGCGGAAAGGATCGGGCTCGCATCGCGGATGTTTGCGGGCGTCCAGATCTCGCCGAGAGCGTGGTTCCACGCCGCCGTCGGGTCGTCGAGCGCGATGTCGAGCGGGAACGCGTGGCCTTCCTGCGCGCCGGGCGCGTAGAGCAGGAGTCCGGGCCTGGCTTCCTCGCGGCGGGCGAGAAACGCCGGCAGCTCCTTGCGGTCCACGACGTGGTCGACGCCGAGCCGCCGGGCGGAGGCTTCGCCCGGCTCGACCATCAGGATCTTCAGGATTCCAGCGATCCCCGGCAGCTTCGTCGGAACGAAGAGCCACGTCTCCTTCGCCGCGCCGTCGACCGCGAGCACCGCGCCGGCCGCGCTGGGCAGGCCGGTGAAGTAGAAGAAGTTGGGGCTCTGCTGGAAGCCGGCGAGGTAGTCCTGGTCCGAGTGGAAGACGAAGGCGCGCGAGGGCACGAGGAGAATCCCGTCGGGCATGCGCGCCATCGCGTCGGCGCGGCGGGCGCGGAACTCGGAGACGGGCAGCTCGGCTCCCGGGAGACGGCGGCCAGGGGCAAGGGCCCCCCTCACCCTGCCCTCTCCCCCCGCCGGGGGGAGGGAACTCTGGGGCCCGCTACAATCACCGTACTCCCGGCGAAGACTGAGCGCTACCGCCCTACTTGCTGATCCCCACTTCCCGGAACAGGAACGCGTAGTCGAACGCGGTCTCCTTCAGCCGGTCGTAGCGCCCCGACGACCCGCCGTGGCCGCCGGCCATGTTGATCTTGAAGATCAGCGGGTTCTTGTCGGTCTTCAGCGTCCGCAGCTTGGCGACGTACTTCGCGGGCTCCCAGTACATGACCTGGCTGTCGTCGAGCGACGTCTTCACGAGCATCGCCGGGTACGCCTTCGCCGCGAGGTTGTCGTACGGGCTGTACGACTTCATGTACGCGTACTGCTCCGGGATCTTCGGGTTGCCCCACTCCTCGAACTCGCCGACCGTCAGCGGCAGCGACTCGTCGAGCATCGTGTTGATGACGTCGACGAAGGGCACGTGCGCGATGACGGCGTGGAAGAGGTCGGGCCGCATGTTCGTCACGGCGCCCATCAGCAGGCCGCCCGCCGAGCCGCCCTCGATCACGATGCGGTCCTTCGACGTGTACTTCTCGGCGATCAGCGTCTCGGCGACGGCGATGAAGTCCGTGAACGTGTTCTTCTTGGACATCATCTTGCCCTGGTCGTGCCAGCTCTTGCCGAGCTCGCCGCCGCCGCGGATGTGGCCGACCGCGAAGACGACGCCGCGATCGAGGAGGCTGACCCGGTTCGAGTTGAACTCCGCGTCGTTGGGCGATCCGTACGACCCGTAGGCCGTGAGCAGCAGCGGCGCCTTGCCGTCCTGCACCAACCCCTTGCGGTACACGATCGAGATCGGGACCCTCGTGCCGTCCGCGGCCGTCGCGTAGCGCCGCTCCGAGGTGTAGCGGGACGGGTCGTAGCCTCCGAGGACCTCGGTCTGCTTCAGAAGCTTGCGAGCCTTCGTCGCCATGTCGAAGTCGTAGATCGACGCCGGCGTCGTGTAGGACTGGTATCCGAAGCGGAGCTGCTGGACGTCGAACTCGGGGTTGTTCGTGAGGTACGCGTCGTAGATCGCCTCCGGGAAGTCGATGCGGTAGGAGGCGCCCGAAGCCAGGTTCGTGACGCGCAGCCGCGGCAGGCCGTCCTCGCGCTCGGAAAAGACCCCGTAATCCTTGAAGATGTTGATGTCCGCGATCATCACGTCGCCCCCGCAGGGCATCATCTCCTTCCAGTTCGCCTGGCCGGGGTCGGCCATGGGCGCCGTGACGACGCGGAAGTTGCGGCATCCCTTGTTGGTGCGGATGTAGAAGAGATCGCCGCGATGATCGACGTCGTACTCGTGGTCCTTCTCGCGGGGAGAGATCAGCTTCATCGCGGCCGTCGGCTGGTCGGCCGGGATCCAGCGCCACTCGCTCGTCGTGTGGGAGAAGACGCCGATGAAGAGGACCGCCTTGCTGCGCGAGCGGCCGGCGTAGACGCGGAACATCTCGTCCTTCTCCTCGTGGAGGAGGACGTCGGTGGAAGGATCCGTGCCGAGCGTGTGGCGGTAGAGCCTGTACGGGCGCTTGGCCATGTCGGTGACGGTGTAGAAGAGCGTCTTGTTGTCGGACGGCCCAGGCCGCCGTCGAGACGCGCGCGACGGTCTCGGGAAACGTCTTGCCGGTCGTCAGGTCCTTGACGTGCAGCGTGTAGTCGCGGAAGCCGGTGTTGTCGGTCGTGTAGGCGAGCAGGTTGCCGTCGTCGCTGATCTCGCGCACTGCCGACCGACATGAACTTCTCGCCCTTGGCGAGCGCGTTGACGTCGAGGTAGACCTCTTCGGGCGCCTCGAGGCTGCCCTTCTTGCGGCAGTAGATCGGGTACTGCTTGCCCTGCTCGGTGCGCGAGTAGTAGAACTAGCCGCCGTCCCGGTACGGCACCGAGAGGTCGGTCTGCTTGATCCGCCCGAGCATCTCGTCGTAGAGCGCCTTCTGGAAGGCCTCCGTCGGCTTCATGAACGCGTCGGTGTACGCGTTCTCGGCCTCGAGGAAGGCGCGGACCTTCGGGTTGTCCTTCTCGCGCAGCCAGAAGTAGTCGTCCTTGAGCGTTTCGCCGTGCAGCGTTTGCATGTGGGGCACCTTTTGCGGGGCGGGCGGTTCGGGATCGCCGGCGAGCATCGCGCCGGCCGGCAGGCCCGCCAGCAGAATTGTTGCGAGAGCGGCGCGCGGCCTCATGGCTTGCCCGCCGGAGCCGCGGCGGCTCCGCCCTTGGCGAAGTCGCCGGCCTTGACGATCGTCATCTTCGCCGGATCGATGTACTTGCGCATCGCGGCGAGGACCTGCTCGCCCGTCAGCGCTTCGACCTTCTTCTCGAGCGCGGCGTCCCAGGCGAGCGTGCGCTCGATGTAGAGGTCGGTCGCGAGCGTGCGCGCGAGCGGCGCGATCCTGCGCGCGCGACGACCTGGCGCGACTGCAGCCAGCCGGACTTGGCCGCGGCGATCTCCTCGGCGGTGAAGCCGTCCTTGAGCACGCGGGCGATCTCCTCCTTGAACGCGGCCTCGAGCTTGGCCGCGTTCTGCGGCGCGTAGATCGCGAACGCCGTGAACGTGCCGGCCTTGTCGAGCGGGCTCGCCTGGAACTGCGACCCGACGCCGTAGCAGAGCCCGTCCTTCTGCGCGGATGCGGACCGCCAGGCGCGAGTTCAGGAAGCCGCCGCCGAGCATGTAGTTGCCGAGCACGAGCGCGGGATAGTCGGGGTCGTCGTCGCCGCAGCGTTGAGGTTCATGCCCGGCGATGAAGAACGCGTTGGCCTTGTCGGGCGTCTCGAGCGCCTTGTTCGCCGACGCGACGTCCTTGTAAGGCTGCGGCAACGCGCGCGAAGCGGGCCGGGCTCTTCCAGGCGCCGAAGAGCTCGGCGGCCTGCTGGCCGCGGCCGCGTCGTCGAAGTCGCCGACGACCGCGAGCTCCGCCGTTGCGAGGCGCCGTAGAAGCCGCCGTAGAACGCCTTCGCCGTCGTCGAGCGTCGTCGGCCTTGTAGCTCGGCGAGCGACTCGTCGAACGTCGCGACGTAGCGCGACGTCGCCCTTCGGATACGGGTTCATGTGGCGCTGGTAGGCGTTCGAGCCGAGCGCGTCGGGCTCGCTGCGCTGCTGCTCGATCGCCGCGAGGTTCTCCTGCTGGAGCTGCTCGAACTCCTTCGGCGGGGAACGACGGGCTCGCGCAGGACCTCCGCCACGAGCCGCAGGACGGCGCGGGAAGGTTCTCGCGCGTCGTCTCGATCGACACGTTGGCCTGGGTCGCGCGGCCGCTGACGGACACGCGGGCCTTCAGCCGGTCGAGCTCGTCCTTGATCTGCTGGCGCGTGTGCTTGGTCGTGCCGCGCATCAGCATGTCGGCGGCGAGATCGCGCGACGGTCGCCTTGTCGAAGAGGGTCTTCTCGTCGCCGAAGCGGAGCGTCAGCGTCGCGACGACCGTGCCGCCGCGCGTCTTCTTCGGCAGCAGCGCGACCTTCATGCCGTTCGGCAGCGTCGGAGCGCTTGCGTGCGCGCCTCGATGTTGGCCGGCGACGGATCGAACGCCTCGCCGGCGGCGATGGCCGCGTCGCCCTTGTAGTCCTTGACCAGCGGCGGCCGCGGCCGCCGGCGGCGGGATCTCGGAGCGGTCGGGCTTGGCCGTCGGGAGGAACACGCCGACCGTGCGGTTGGACGGCTTGAGATACGCGGCGCGACGCCGTCTGCACGTCCTCGGCCGTGACCTTGCGCGATGCCGGTCGCGGTGCAGGAAGAAGAGGCGCCAGTCGCCCTGGCCGATCCACTCGCGACAGCTGCAGGCCGACGCGGTCGGCGCTGTTGAGCGTCAGGTCGATGTTCTTGAGCAGCGTCGGCGCGCGCGCGATCGACCTCTTCCTTGGTGATGGGCGTGGCCGCCGCAGCGGCGTCGAGCGTCTGGACGAGCGCCGTCTTCGCCGTCGTCGACGACTGGTCCTGCCGGACCTCGGCGGTGAAGATCACGAAGCCGGGATCGTGGAGCTCCATGAAGTAGCCGCCGACCGACGTGGCCTTCTTCGTCTCGACGAGCGCCTTGTAGAGCCGGCCCGACGGCGTGTCGGTCAGGACCTGCTCGAGCACGTCGACCGCGCCGCGAGGATCGGGATCGCGTCCCGGAGGGCACGTGGTACGCCGCGGCGATCGCCTGCGACGTCGCCCACGCGGCGGAGCGTGACGCTGCGCTCGCCGTCCTGCGTCGGGCTCGAGCGTGTAGAAGCGCCGGCAGCGTGCGCGTGGGCTTCGGGATCGTGCCGAAGGTCTGGTTGATCGAGCGCGAGCGTCTTCGCCTCGTCGAACTTGCCGGCGACGAGCAGCACCGCGTTGTCCGGCTGGTAGTAACGGTCCGGTAGAAGGCCTGCAGGCGCTCGATCGGCACGTTCTCGATGTCCGACTCGCGCGCCGATCGTGGACTTGCCGTAGTTGTGCCAGAGGATACGCGGTCGACGAGGACGCGCTCCTCGAGGATCGCTGCCGGGTCGTTCTCGCCCATCTCGAACTCGTTGCGCACGACGGTCATCTCGCTGTCGAGATCCTTCTTGCGCGATGAACGAATTGACCATCCGGTCGGCCTCGAGGTCGAGCGCCCACTTGCAGGTTCTCGTCGGTCGGCGGGAAGGTCTCGAAATAGTTCGTGCGGTCGAACCAGGTCGAGCCGTTCGGCCGCGCGCCGTGCGCGGTCAGCTCCTGCGGGATGTTCGTGTGGCTTCGGCGTGCCCTTGAACATGCAGGTGCTCGAGCAGGTGCGCCATCCCGGTCTCGCCGTAGCTCTCGCTGCGCGAGCCGACCAGGTAGGTGATGTTGACGGTGATCGTCGGCTTGGTCGGGTCGGGAAAGAGCAGGACGCGCAGGCCGTTCGCGAGCCGGTACTCGGTGATGCCTTCGACCGAGGTGACCTTCTCGGGCTTGCCGGGCGCCGCCGCCGGTGCCGCCGCCTTCTTCGGAGCGGCGGCAGGTTTGGCCGCCGCCTGGGTCGCCGCGAGCGCGCGCCCGCCGTGAGGGTGAGAATCGTCGCGAGCAGGCCGAGCCCGCCCTTGTTCCGGAGACGCATTTGAGAAGTCCTCCAACTGGCGCCGGCCACGTTCGTCGAGCCGGGCAAGGGGCGAACGAATACCACACCCCGCGCCGCCGGGAACGCGCCGCGGGACGGGACATCTATAGAGGACTCGGCCGCTCGGCGGGCCAGTCCGCCTACGCGGTCGCCCGCCGGATCAGAACTCGTTCATCCAGATAGACTTAGATGCTGGCTCCGGCCGGTCGCCGGGCAGCCCGGTCCCGAAATAGAATCCGCCCGTTGCTCCCCGAGGAGGCGCCCGTGAAACGAGTCCTGCTCTCGATTGCCCTGGCCAGCCTCGCTTCGATGCTCGGTGCCCAGGACTCCGCGCACGCGCATGCGACCGAGCCGGAAAAACCGCCTCAGCTGCTCGGCGGCATGGGCGCGCACCGGCATCCCATCCAGACCGCGAACGCCGAGGCGCAGAAGTACTTCGACCAGGGCGTGACGCTGCTCTTCGGCTTCAACCACGAAGAGGCGTTCCGCTCGTTCGAGCGCGCGGCCGAGCTCGATCCGAAATCCCCGATGCCGCACTGGGGCATGGCGCTCGCGCTCGGCGCCAACTACAACGATCCGGAGCCCGAGGCCGACCGCCTGAAGAAGGCGCGCGCCGAGGTCGAGAAGGCGCTGGCGCTTTCCGCGGGCGCGCCCGAGAACGAGCGCGCGTACGTCGAGGCGCTGTCGGTGCGTTACGTCGCGGACCCCGCCGCGGCCGACAAGGCGAAGCTCGCGCGCGACTACGCGGCGGCGATGAAGGCGCTCTCGGCGCGGTACCCCGACGACCTCGACGCGGCGACGATGTACGCCGAGAGCCTCATGAACCTCCACCCGTGGAAGCTCTGGAAGCCCGACGGCACGCCGGGCGAGGACACGGTCGAGATCGTCCTCGTGCTGGAGTCCGTCCTGAAGCGGGATCCGATGCATCCCGGCGCCAACCACTACTACATCCACGCGGTCGAGGCGTCGAAGGATCCGCAGAAGGCGCTGCCGTCGGCCGCGCGCCTCGAGACGCTCGTGCCTTCCGCGGGGCACCTCGTCCACATGCCGGCGCACATCTACATGCGCACCGGCAGCTACGTCGCGGCCGAGAAGGCGAACGCCGTCGCGGCCGACGTGGACCGCGCGTACATCCGGCAGACCGGCGCCTCCGGGATGTACCCGCTGATGTACTACAACCACAACGTCCACTTCGAGTCGGCCGCGGCCTGCATGGCGGGCCGTTACGCCGCGGCGAAGAAGGCGGGCGACGTGCTCTTTGCCGACGCCCTTCCCGGCGTCGCCGGCATGCCGATGCTCGAGGGCTTCCTGCTGCAGCCGACCTTCGTCGCGTTGCGCTTCCACAAGTGGGACGAGATCCGCCAGATGCCGGATCCGGGACCGAAGCTGCCGCTGCTGCGCGCCGTGTGGCTGTACGCGCGCGCGATGGCGGCCGTCGCCGCCGGCGACGTCAGGAAAGCCGAGACGCTGCGCGAGGCATACGTGCTCGCGCGCGACGCGGTGCCCGCCTCCGCCATGGCCAGTCCGCAGAACCCGGCGCCGCTCTTCTTCGCCGTCTCCTCGAACGTTCTCGACGCGCGCATCTCCGAGGCGAAGGGTGATCGCAAGGCCGCCATCGCGAGCTGGATCGCCGCCGTCGCGGCCGAGGACGCGCTCGCCTACGATGAGCCGGCGGCCTGGTACTACCCGGTGCGCGAGTCCCTCGGCGCGGCACTGCTGCGCGACGGCCGGCCGGCGGAGGCCGAGGCCGTGTTCCGCTCCGACCTCGAGATCAACCCGCGCAACGGCCGTTCGCTCTACGGCCTCGCCGCAGCACTCGAGGCGCAGAAGAAGACGGCCGACGCCGCCTGGGCGCGCGCCCAGTTCGAGACGGCGTGGAAGGACGCGGACACGAAGGTGGCGCTCGAAGCGGATGTAGGCAGCGGCTGCCGCCAGCAGCCGCTGGAGTTCGGACGGCGACGCTACTCGCCGGACCGCGAATTCCCTGGACGCCGTCGCGACGTCCACACGGAATAGAATTCCTCGTCCCATTCATACGGAGGGGTCAAGACCATGTACGTGCGGCGTCTGCTTTCCGGGGTCTGTCTTGCGGCAGCGTTGACGTTCTCGTTGCCGCTCGCCGCTCAACCCATCGACCCCGCGTCCTACGCCGACATGCGCTGGCGTCTGGTCGGTCCCTTCCGCGGCGGATGGGCCACGTGCGCGGCGGGAGTGCCGGACGATCCCGCCGTCTATTACTTCGGCGCGGCGGCCGGCGGCGTGTGGAAGACCGAAGACGCGGGCTCGACCTGGGCGCCGCTCTTCGACCGCGCGGGCTCGGCGTCGGTGGGCGCGCTCGCGATTGCGCCGTCGGACCCGAAGGTCATCTACGTCGGCACGGGCCAGATCCAGGCGCGCTACGACATCGCGTCGGGCGACGGGGTTTACAGGACGAGCGACGGCGGCAAGACCTGGACGCACGTCGGCCTCGCGGCGACGCGCGCGATCGGACGCATCCTCGTGGACCCGCGCGATGCGAACGTCGCGGTCGTCGCGGCGCTCGGGCACATGTTCGGCCCGAACCGCGAGCGCGGCATCTACCGCACCGAGGACGGCGGGAAGACCTGGAACCAGGTGCTCTTCGTGGACGACGGCACGGGCGGCGCCGACCTCGCGGCCGACCCGGAGAATCCCTCGATCCTGTACGCCTCGCTCTGGGAGGCGCGCAACTTCCCGTGGCTGTCGTACTTCCGCCCGATGGTCGGGCCGACGAGCGCCATCTACAAGTCGCTCGACGGCGGACGCACCTGGAAGAAGCTCGGCGGCACGGGCTGGCCGGGGGGCGACGTCGGCCGGATCGGCCTCGCGGCGGCGCAGGGCGGGCGCGTGTACGCGCTCGTGGACGCCGAGCGGCCGGCCCGCGGCAAGGAGCCCGCGACCGGCGGCCTCTATCGCTCCGACGACGGCGGCGCCTCGTGGGCGCGCGTCAACGCCACGCCGGGCCTGGCCTCGAGCTACATGAATCGCGTGACGGTCGACCCGGGCAAGCGCGACGTCGTGTACGTCACCGGCCAGTCGATCCGCCGCTCGACGGACGGCGGCAAGACGCTGCAATTCTTCAAGGGCGCTCCGGGAGGCGACGACTACCACTTCCTCTGGATCAACCCGAAGAATCCGGCGCTCATGGTCACCGCCGCGGACCAGGGCACCGTCGTGTCGTTGAACGGTGGCAAGAGCTGGAGCAACTGGTACAACCAGCCGACCGGCCAGTTCTACCACGTCGAAACGGACAACCGGTTTCCGTACTGGATCTACAGCGGGCAGCAGGACAGCGGCACCGCCGGCGCTGCGACGCGCAGCGACTACGGGAGCCTGACGTACCGCGACTGGCATCCGGTCGGCGGCGAGGAGCGCGGCTGGGACGTGCCCGATCCGCAGGACCCGCTCATCGTGTACGGAACGGGCCTCGGCGGCACGATCACGCGATACGACTCGCGCACGGGCCAGGTGCGCAACGTCTCGCCGTACGTCGAGAGCACGTACGGCCGCCGTCCGGCCCCGGGCAGCATCCGCTGGGCGTGGTGCTTTCCGCTCGCGATCTCGCCCGCGGCCCCGCACGAGATCTACACGGGCGCGCAGTTCCTGCTGCGCTCGACCAACAAGGGCGAGAGCTGGGAGAAGGCGAGCCCGGACCTGACGGGCGCCGAGAGCGGCGCGAAGGGATGCGACGGCGAGGTCACCCTCGCCAACGCGCGGCCCTGCGGCTTCGGCGTGATCTTCACGATCGAGCTCTCGCCGCTCGACCCGAAGGAGATCTGGGTCGGCACGGACGACGGTCTCATCCAGCTCACGCGCGACGGCGGCAAGACCTGGAAGGACGTCACGCCGAAGGGGTTGCCCGTCTGGGGCAAGGTGATCACGCTCGACGCCTCGGCGCCTGGAACCCGGCACGGCGTACGCGGCCGTCGACACGCACCGGCTCGACGACTTCTCCCCCCACCTCTACCGCACGCGCGATTTCGGCGCGACCTGGGACGCGATCGTGAACGGCCTGCCGCCGGGGCGCTTCACGACCGTGCTCCGCGCCGACACCGTGCGCAAGGGCCTGCTCTACGCGGGCACCGACGCAGGCGCGTTCGTCTCGTTCGACGACGGCGGCCTCTGGCAGCCGCTCCAGCTGAACCTTCCGACGGCGTGGGTGGGCGATCTCGCCGTCCACGGCAACGACCTCGTCGCCGCGACGCAGGGGCGCGCGCTCTGGGTGCTCGACGACGTGACGCCGCTGCGCCAGCTCACGGCGGAGGCGGCGAACGCACCGGCCCGTCTCTTCGCCCCCGCGCCCGGCAATTCGCGTGCGCGCCAACGAGAACCGGGACACGCCCCTGCCTCCGGAGACCCCGATCGCGCGCAATCCGCCCGCGGGCGCCGTGCTCGACTACGTCTTGAAGTCCGCCGTGACGGGGGCCGTCACGCTCGAGATCCTGGATGCGCAGGGCGCGACGGTCCGCGCGTTCTCCAGCGCGGAGACGAAGGGCGGGCCCGAGGCCCGCCCGTACTTCACCGAGCGCTGGATCAATCCGCCCGCGCCGCCGTCGACGGCCGCGGGCCATCACCGCTTCGTGTGGGACCTGCGCTATCCGCCGCCGCGCTCGGCGGGATACGAGTTCATGATCGCCGCCGTCGACGGCGAGAACACGCCCATCGAGCCGCGCGGTCCGCTCGTCGTGCCCGGCCGTTACACGGTCCGGCTGACCGCGGGGGGACAGCGCTACGAGCAGCCGCTCGTCGTGACCGCCGATCCGCGCACGTCCGTGCCGGCCGACGTGCTCGCCGCCAAGCTCGAGCTCCAGCAGAAGATCGTCGCCGCGATGGCGAGCTCCCTCGGCGCGTCCGAGGAGGTCGGCGAATTCCGCAAGCAGCGAAAGGCGGCCGCCGGCGACGAGGCCGACGCGCGTCTGGCGGCCCTCGAGGCCGATCTCGCGAAGACCAACCGGACCCTCGGGGCGATCCTCAACCAGGTCGAGGCGGCCGACGCGCCCGCGACCGCGGCCCAGGCGGACACGTTTCGCCAGGCGCACGAGGCGCTCGATGCCGAGCTCGCGCGCTGGAAGACGCTGAAGAACGCCTCTTAGACGCCAGGAGACACTCAAGCTGCTGCAGGCGCAGCTCGCGAAGGTGCAGTGAGCTAACGGCACGATAAACCGCCGGGATCGCGCGTTGAAGGGGTTCCCATGGCGGAAAGGCGGATAATTGTCGCGATCTGCCCGTAGCTCAGTTCGGATAGAGCATCAGCCTTCTAAGCTGAGGGTCCCCGGTTCGAATCCGGGCGGGCAGACCATTTAAGCCGTAGCGACCGTTTCGCCGCGCACGGACTGCGGCGGTTCGAGCCGACCAGCGAAGGCAGACCCGCAGCAGTAGGCAACGCCGGCCGACGGCCGGCGTTTTTCCGCCCGGGCAGACCATTCAAGCCGCGCGACCTCAATCCCCGATAAACCCCGCGGCCCCGGCATCTTCCCTTGACCCCCGCTTAACACCGGCGTACAACAAGAGAAGCATCGCGAAGCGACCCGGCCCTCTTGACCAAGGAGGTGAGCCATGAGGACCTTCCTGCGGCGTACCATGTTGCCGGCCCTCGTTGTACTCGTCGTGTCGGTCCCCGCCGCCGGCCAGTCATCCAGCACCGCCGACGACAAGGACATCCGATCGATCGGCGCGCAGATCCAGGATGCCTGGAACAGGGCGGACGCCAAGATGCTGGCCGACCTCTGGCTGACCGACGGCGACTACGTCAGCTCGACCGGCCGCTCCGCGCACGGCCGGACGGAAGTGCAGAAGGCCTTCGCCGAGCAGTGGGCGACGATCTACAAGGGCACGAAGATCGCGCACACGTTCACGAACGTCAACTTCGTGCGCCGGGACGTGGCGATCGCCGACGGCTCGTTCGAGATCACGGGCATGCGGGATGCCGCGGGCAAGAAACTGCCGGCGCGCAGCGGCCTCTCGACCATCGTCGCCGTGAAGAAGGGCGACCGCTGGTACGTGGCCGCGCTGCGCGGAATGGTCCCGTCGGTGCCGATCGGCGTGGGCAGGTAGCGGGTCCGGATTCCGATCGGATGCTGCGCTGCAAGGGAGTGGAGGGCGAGGAGCCAGACCGCTGCGTGTTTCGCATTCTCGAGGCCGGCGAGCCGGCCTCCGAAGAAAGCCTGTCCCGCGTCGCCCGGGTCGGCGACATCCTCCTCCGCGAGAATGCGCTGGCGGGCGGCTTCCGTCCGATCGGCCCGGGCATGCTGGCGCTGGTGCTCGCGGCCGAGGAGCGCACGTTCTTCCACAACGGCATCGTCTTCGCCGCGCTCGACGCGATCAACGATCCGGTCAAGAACCCGACCCTGAACCTGCAGGCCGGCAACGGCGAACCCTGATGCGGTCGTGACGACTCCGGGATTCGCGGTGTTCGCGACGCCGATCGGCCCGGGGGCGATCGCCTGGAACGAGCGCGGCGTCGTCGGCGTTCAGCTTCCCGAAGACAGCGAGCCCGCGGCGCGCGCGCGGGTGCGGAAGCGCTTCCCCGGCGCGCGCGAGCTCGCGCCGCCGCCGGAGGTCGCGCGGGCCATCGACGCCGTCGCCGCGCTGCTCGCCGGCGAGGCGGTCGATCTTTCGTTCGTGGTCCTCGACGAGCAGCGCGTCGAGCCGTTCGACCGCAGCGTCTACGCGGTGGCGCGGACGATCCCTCCGGGCACGACGCGGACGTACGGCGAGATCGCGAGAGATCTCGGCGATCCGCGTCTTGCGCGAGCGGTCGGCCGGGCCCTCGCGCGTAATCCCTTCCCGATCGTCGTCCCCTGCCACCGGATCCTCGCGGCGGGCGCCGGGCTCGGCGGCTTCTCCGCTCCCGGCGGAACGAAGACCAAGGTCCGCCTCCTCGAGATCGAGGGCGCGGCGACCGGCCGCACGCCGAGCCTGTTCGGGGACGACTGAGCTCCCGCTAGGGGCCGGCGCGTCCTTCCTCCGCGACCGCGGCGGACGCCGTCGTGGCAGGCGGCGGGGGCGCCGGCGCGGAGGACTTCGAGGAGAGCACGTCGCCCGGCGTCGGCAGCTCGGTCGCGCTCCAGCCGCCGCCGAGGGCCTTGATGAGCCCGACGCTCGACGTCATGCGCCGCGTCTGGAGCTGAACGACCGCGCGCTCGTTGGAAAGCGCGGCCGTCTGCGCGGTCACGACCTCCAGGTAGATCGTGATGCCTCCCTCGTAGCGGTCGCGCGAAAGGGTCACGGCCCGCTCGGCCGCGTGGGCGGCGCGCGCCTGCTGCTCGGCTTCCTCGGCCAGCAGCCGCAGCGCCGCGAGGTTGTTCTCGACGTCCTGGAAGGAGGTGAGGACGCTCTGGCGGTAGGCCGCGACGGACGCGTCGTAGTTGGCGATCGCCTGTTCCTTGGCCGCGATGCGCTTGCCGCCCTCGAAGATCGTCTGCGCCAGCGCGGCGCCGAGCGACCAGAAGAGGTTGGGCGCCGAGAAGAAGCGCGAGAGCGAGCCCGTCGACCAGCCGCCGGTCGCGTTGATGAGCAGGTTGGGGAAGAACGCGGCCTGCGCGACGCCGATCTGGGCGTTCTGGGCGGCGACGATCCGTTCGGCGGCGGCGATGTCGGGCCGGCGCTCGAGCAGCTGCGACGGCATCTCCAGCGGGATCGTCGGCGGCACGAGCGGGACCACGACGGGCGCGATGGACAGCTCCGCCGGGGGCTTGCCGACGAGGATGGCGATGGCGTGCTCGAGCTGGGCGCGCGTCAGGGCGAGCTCGGTCAGGTCGGCGCGCGTGGCTTCGAGGATGCGTCTGCGCCTGCGCGACGTCGACACCCGACACGACGCCCTCGTCGTGGCGGTTGCGTCGTGAGCTGCAGCGCCTTCTCGTATTCCTCGACGCTCGCGGCGAGCAGCTGGCGCTCGCTGTCGACCCCGCGCAGCGCGAAGTAGTCGGTCGCGAGCTCCGCGTGCAGGGACAGGCGGATCGTCTCGAGGTCGGCGGCGCTGGCCTGGGCCGCGCCCACCGTCGACTCGAGGTTGCGGCGGATGCGGCCCCAGACGTCGACCTCGTAGGTGACGTCGCCCGCGAGCTGGTACGTGTTGATCGTCGGCGCGACCAGGTTGGGCGTGAAGTTGTTCGTCGCGGCCTTCGAGCGGCTGACCGAGGGCGCGACGGAGAGGGTCGGGAAGAGATCGGCGCGCGCGCCGCGGGCGACGGCCCGGGCGCTGCGGTACTGCGCCTCGGCCTGCGCGATCGTCTGGTTGGAGACGGAGACCTGCTCCTCGAGGGCGTTGAGCTCGGGGTCGCCGAAGATCTCCCACCACTGGCCGCGCGCGCCCGCGTCGCCCGGCCGCGCCGGCGTCCAGTCGCCGGCCTGCGCCGACGGCGCCGGGGGCGGCTCCTTGTACGCGGGCGGCACGGGCGCCGGCGGCCGCTCGTAGTTGGGCCCGACCATGCAGGCCGTCGTCATGAGCCCCGCCAGGCCGAGGCCGGCCAGGGCGGCGCGCGCCGCGTGATCCCGAAACACTCCCATCATGGCCTCCCCCCGGCGGAAGCCGGGACGCCGCGGCGCAGGCCCGCGCGCATGCGCGCCCACCGCAGGCGGAATCGGTCGAGGTACAGGTAGACGACCGGCGTCGTGTAGAGCGTCAGCATCTGGCTGAAGATCAGCCCGCCGACGATCGCGATGCCGAGCGGGCGGCGCAGCTCCGAGCCGGTGCCGGCGCCGAGGGCGAGCGGCAGCCCGCCGAGCAGCGCCGCCATCGTCGTCATCGTGATCGGCCGGAAGCGCAGCAGGCAGGCCTGGAAGATCGCCTCCTCGGGCGTCTTGTCCTCTCGTGCGCTCGGCCTCGAGCGCGAAGTCGATCATCATGATCGCGTTCTTCTTCACGATGCCGATCAGCAGGATGATGCCGATCAGCGCGATCACGCGACAGGTCCGTGTCGGCAGAGCAGCAGCGCGAGCAGCGCGCCGACGCCGGCCGAGGGCAGCGTCGAGAGGATCGTGATCGGGTGGATGCAGGCTCTCGTAGAGGATGCCGAGCACGATGTAGACGGTCGACGAGCGCGGCGAGCGATCAGGATCGGCTCGTTCGGCGAGCGAGGCCTGGAAGGCCTGCGCCGTGCCCTGGAAGCTGCCGTGGATCGTCGGCGGGCAGGCCGATCTCGCTCCGCGGCCTGCTCGATCGCGGTCGACGGCGTCGCCGAGCGCCACGCCGGGCGGCAGGTTGAACGAGATCGTCACCGACGGGAAACTGGCCCTGGTGGTTGACGGCGAGCGGCGTCGTGCCGGGCGCGTAGCGCGTGAAGGCGGAGAGCGGCACGAGCGCGCCGGTCGGCGGAGCGCACGTAGATGAAGCGCAGCCCGTCGGGGTTCTGCCAGAACTGCGGCTCGACCTCCATGACGACGTGGTACTGGTTCAGCGGCGTGTACATCGTCGAGACCTGGCGCTGGCCGAAGGCGTCGTAGAGCGTGTCGTCGATCGCCTGCGGCGTGATGCCCAGGCGCGACGGCGGTGGCGCGGTCGATCGCGAGCGACGCCTCGAGGCCCTGGTTCTGCTGGTCGCGTGTTGACGTCGGCCAGCTCCGGCAGGGTCTTGCAGCTTCGCGAGCACGCTGCGGCGCCCACACGATGAGCTCGGCCGAGGTCGTCGCCCTGCAGCGTGTACTGGTACTGGGCGCTGCGCGCCGCGGCCGCCGATGCGCAGGTCCTGGACGGCCTGCAGGAAGCAGCGTCGCGCCGGGGACGTGCGGCGAGCTTCGGCGCGCAGGCGGGCGATGACCTCGTCGGCGCTGACCTTGCGCTCGCTCGAGCGGCTTGAGCGTGACGAACATGCGCGCCGGTGTTCGTGCTGCCGCCGCCGCCGGCGAACGCCGATGACGGTGTCGACGGCCGGGTCCTTCATGACGATGTCCACGAACTGCGAGCAGCTTCAGCTGCATCGCCTGGAACGAGGTGTCCTGGTCGGCCTGGATCGGCGCCGGTCAGCCGGCCCGTGTCCTGCTGCGGGAAGAAGCCCTTCGGGACGATCGACGTACAGGTAGACGGTCAGCGACCATCGTCGCGAGCGTCACGGCGAGCGTGAGGCGCGGGTGGCGCAGCACCCAGCGCGAGCGACGACTCGTAGCGGGCGAGGATCGCAGTCGAAGACGCGCTCGCTCGCGCGGAAGAGGCGGCCGTGCGACTGCTCGTCGCGCCGGCGCAGCAGGCGCGCGCACATCATCGGCGTCGTCGTCAGCGAGACGACCAGCGAGACGGCGATCGCGACCGAGAGCGTGACCGCGAACTCGCGGAACAGCCGGCCGACGATGCCGCCCATCAGCAGGATCGGGATGAACACCGCGACCAGCGAGATGCTGATCGAGAGGACGGTGAAGCCGATCTCCTCGGCGCCCTGCAGCGCGGCCTCGCATGGGCGTCATGCCCTCCTCGAGGTGGCGCGTGATGTTCTCGATCACCACGATCGCGTCGTCGACGACGAAGCCGGTCGCGATCGTCAGCGCCATCAGCGACAGGTTGTCGAGGCTGTAGCCGAGCAGGTACATGACGCCGAACGTGCCGATCAGCGAGACGGGCACGGCGACGCTGGGGATGAGCGTCGCGCGCACGGTCGCGCAGGAAGACGAAGACGACCAGGATGACGAGCGCGATCGAGATGCAGCAGCGTGAGCTCCACGTCGTGCGACCGAGGCGCGGATCGTGCGTCGTGCGGTCGATGCGCGACCGACGAGGTCGATGGCCGGCGGGATCGCGGCCTGGAGCTGCGGCAGCAGCGCCGGATCGCGGTCGACCGTGTCGATGATGTTCGCGCCGGGCTGCCGGAAGATGATGAGCAGGACGGCGGGCTTGCCGTTGGAGAGGCCGCCGGTGCGGATGTCCTCGACCGAGTCGGTCACCGTCGGCGACGTCGGACGAGGCGCACCGCGGCGCCGTTCTGGTAGGCGACGATGAGCGGCTGGTACTCCGCGGCCTTCATGAGCTGGTCGGTCGTCGCGAGGGACCACGCCTTGTCGGTCGTCCGGCGAGCTCGCCCTTGGGCCGGTTCGCGTTGGCGGTCGGCGAGCGAACGTGCGCACGTCGTCCAGCGCCGAGGCCCGTAGTTGTTGAGCGCCGTCGGGTTGACGTCGACGCGCACGGCCGGCAGCGCGCCGCCGCCGACGATCACCTGGCCGACGCCCTCGACCTGCGACGAGCTTCTGCTGGAGGATCGACGAGGCGACGTCGTACATGCGCGCGCGGCCGTAGACGTCGGAGGTCAGCGCCAGGATCATGATCGGCGCGTCGGCCGGGTTGACCTTGCGGTAGCGCGGGTTGCTCGGCAGGTTGGCCGGCAGCTGGCCGCGCGCCGCGTTGATGGCGGCCTGCACGTCGCGCGCGGCGGCGTCGATGTTGCGGTTCAGATCGAACTGCAGCGTGATCGACGGTCGAGCCGAGCGAGCTCGTCGAGGTCATCTCGGTGACGCCGGCGATGCGCCCGAACTGCCGCTCGAGCGGCGTCGCGACCGAGGAGGCCATCGTCTCGGGGCTGGCGCCGGGAAGGCCGGCCGAGACCTGGATCGTCGGGAAGTCGACCTGCGGCAGCGGCGAGACCGGCAGGAAGCGGTAGGCGATGGCGCCGGCGAGCGCGAGCGCCGACCGTCAGCAGCGTCGTCGCGACCGGCCGGTGGATGAACGGCGCGGAGAGGCTCATGTCGCCTTCCACGGGCTGGAGCGCGGGCGCCGGCGCCTGCGGCCGGCGCGCGCCGGAAGCGCTGCGGCGAGCCGGTCGAAGGAGAGGTAGATCACCGGCGTCGTGTAGAGCGTCAGCACCTGGCTGAAGAGCAGTCCGCCGATGATCGTGATGCCGAGCGGCCGGCGCAGCTCCGAGCCCGTCCCGGTGCCGAGCGCGAGCGGCACGCCGCCGAGCAGCGCCGCCATCGTCGTCATCATGATCGGCCGGAAGCGCAGCAGGCAGGCCTGGTAGATCGCCTCGTCGGGCGACTTGCCCTCCTTGCGCTCGGCCTCGAGCGCGAAGTCGATCATCATGATCGCGTTCTTCTTCACGATGCCGATCAGCAGGATGATGCCGATCAGCGCGATCACGCTGAACTCGGTGCGGCAGAGCAGCAGCGCGAGCAGCGCGCCGACGCCGGCCGAGGGCAGCGTCGAGAGAATCGTGATCGGGTGGATGTAGCTCTCGTAGAGAACGCCGAGCACGATGTAGACCGTCACGAGCGCGGCCAGGATCAGGAGCGGCTCGTTCGCGAGCGAGGCCTGGAACGCCTGCGCCGTGCCCTGGAACGTCGGCCTGGATGCTCGCCGGCAGGCCGAGGTCGCGCGTCGGCCTTGTCGATCGCGTCGCACCGCGTCGCCGAGCGAGGCGCCGGGCGCGAGATTGAACGAGACGGTGACGACCGGGAACTGGCCCTGGTGGTTGACGGCCAGCGGCGTGGTCATCGTCTCGACCGTGGCGAAGGCCGACGAGCGGCACCGATGCCGCCGGCGGTCGAGCGCAGGTAGATGTGCGTCAGGTCGTCCGGGTGCTGCTGGAAGCGCGGGTCGGCCTCGAGCACGACGCGGTACTGGTTCAGCTGCGTGAACATCGTCGAGATCTGCCGCTGGCCGAAGGCGTCGTAGAGCGTGTCGTCGATCATCTGCGGCGTGATGCCGAGGCGCGAGGCGGTGTCGCGGTCGATGACGAGGCGCGCCTGCAGCCCCTCGTTCTGCTGGTCGCTGGCGACGTCGCGCAGCTCGGGCAGCGCCTGCAGCTGCTCGACGAAGCTGCGGCGCCCAGGCCGCGAGCTCCGTCGGCGTCGGGGTCCTCGAGGCTGTACTGGTACTGCGTGCGGCTGACGCGGTCCTCGACCGTCAGGTCCTGCACCGGCTGCATGAAGAGCGTGATGCCCTGCGACCTTCGCGAGCGCGGGCTGCAGGCGGCGGATGACGTCGCTGGCGCTCGATCTTGCGCTCGTCGAGCGGCTTCAGGTTGATCTGGATGCGGCCGCTGTTGAGCGTCGTGTTGGTGCCGTCGATGCCGATGAAGGACGACAGGCTCTCGACGGCCGGGTCCTTGCAGGATCACTGCGCGCGAGCGCCTGCTGCCGCTCGGCCATCGCCGCGAACGAGACGATCTGCGGCGCCTCGGAGATGCCGAGGATCACGCCGGTGTCCTGCACGGGGAAGAAGCCCTTGGGGACGACGACGTAGAGCAGGACCGTCGACGACGAGCGTGCGCGACGGCGACGAGCAGCGTCGCCGTCTGGTGGCGCGAGCACCCACGTCGAGCGTCCGGCCGTAGAACGCGATGACGCGCTCGAAGACGCGCTCGGAGGCGCGGTAGAAGCGGCCCTGCTCGGACGTCCGGCTTGTGGCGCAGCAGCTGCGCGCACATCATCGGCGTGAGCGTCAGCGAGACGACGGCCGAGACCAGGATCGTCACGCTCAGCGTGACCGCGAACTCGCGGAACAGCCGGCCGACGATGTCGCCCATGAACAGCAGCGGAATCAGCACGGCGATCAGCGAGACGGTCAGCGAGACGATCGTGAAGCCGATCTGCTCGGAGCCCTTCAGCGCCGCCGCGCAGCGGCGCCTCGCCCTCCTCGATGTAGCGCGTGATGTTCTCGATCATCACGATCGCGTCGTCGACGACGAAGCCGGTCGAGATCGTCAGCGCCATCAGCGTCAGGTTGTTCAGGCTGTAGCCGAGCAGGTACATCACGCCGAACGTGCCGACGAGCGACAGCGGCACGGCGACGCTGGGGATGATCGTCGCCGGCGAGGCTGCGCAGGAACAGGAAGATCACCATCACGACCAGCGCGATGGTCAGCATCAGCTCGAACTGCACGTCCTCGACCGAGGCGCGGATCGTCGTCGTGCGGTCGGTCAGGATCGCGACCTCGACCGACGAGGGCAGCGAGGCGCGCAGCTGCGGCAGCAGCGTCTTGACGCGGTCGACGACGTCGATGATGTTCGCGCCCGGCTGGCGCTGGATGTTCAGGATCACGGCGGGCGTCTCGTTCATCCAGGCGGCCTGCTTGACGTTCTCGGCGTCGTCGATGACGGTGGCCACGTCCGACAGGTGGACCGGCGCGCCGTTGCGGTAGGCGACGACGAGCGGGCGGTACTGGTCGCTCGTGAGCAGCTGGTCGTTGGCGCCGATCGTGTAGGCCTGGCGCGTGCCGTCGAAGCTGCCCTTGGCCTGGTTGACGTTGGCCGCGCGCGATCGCGGTGCGCAGGTCCTCCAGGCGTCAGGCCGTAGGACGAGAGCGCGGTCGGGTTGGCCTGGATGCGGACCGCCGGCTTCTGGCCGCCGCTGATGCTCACCAGGCCGACGCCGGGCAGCTGCGAGATCTTCTGGGCCAGGCGCGTGTCGGCGAGGTCCTCGACCTTCGAGCAGCGGCAGCGTCTTCGAGGTCAGCGCGAGCGTCAGGATCGGCGCGTCGGCCGGATTGGTCTTGCTGTAGATCGGCGGATTCGGCAGATCGCGCGGCAGGAACGTGCCGGCGGCGTTGATCGCCGCCTGCACCTCCTGCTCGGCGACGTCGATGTTCAGGTCGAGCGTGAACTGCAGCGTGATGACCGAGCTGCCGTCCGAGCTGGTCGAGGTCATCTGGTTCAGGCCCGGCACCTGGCCGAACTGCCGCTCGAGCGGCGCGGTGACCGACGAGGCCATCACGTCCGGGCTCGCGCCCGGATAGAACGTGAGGACCTGGATCGTCGGGTAGTCGACCTGCGGCAGCGCCGAGACGGGCAGCTGCCGGTAGGCGACGATGCCGGCGAGCAGCAGGGCCACCATCAGCAGCGACGTCGCGACCGGCCGCAGGATGAATGGCCGGGACGGGTTCACTTGGCCTTCGGCCTCTGTCGGCTGCGCGCGGCGCCGCGCGGGCTTCGCGCCGCGGCGCCCGGCGCGACCTCGGTCGAGACCTTCGACGCCCGGCTGCAGCTTGTCGACGCCGTCGATCACGACCGCGCTCGCCGGCGGCGACGCCCTTGGCGATCGCGACCGTCGTCGCCCTCGGTCGAGCTGGACCTCCACGGTGCGCATCTCGACCGTGTCGTCCGGCTTGACCACGTAGACGAACGTGCGCCTGCGGGCTGCGCTGGATCGCGGCCGACCGGCAGCGAGGACGACGCGCGTGCAGCGTGTCGACGAGCAGGCGCGCGTTGACGAACTGGTTCGGGAAGAGCGCGTTGTCGCTGTTCGGGAAGAGCGCCTTGAGCTTGCACGGTGCCGGTCGTCGGGTCGATCTGGTTGTCGATGGCCGAGCAGCGTGCCGGTGGCGAGCTTCGTTCTTGAGGTCGCGGTCGTACGCCTCGACCGCGAGCGCTGTGTCCGCGCGCATCTGCTTCTGCACCGTGCGGCAGCTGGTCCGCGGGGATCGTGAAGACGACGGTGATCGGCTGCGAGCTGCGTGATCACGAGCAGGCCGTTGGCGTCGGTCGGCGTGGACGATGTTGCCGGCATCGACCAGCCGCAGGCCGATCGCGGCCCGTGATCGGCGCCGTGATGCGGCTGTAGGTGAGGTTCAGCTTCGCGCTCGTCGATCTGCGCCCTGGTCGCTCTTGAGCGCGGCCTTCGATCTGCGTCGACCGTCGCGGCCTGCGTGTCGAGCTGCTGCTGCGGGATCGCGTCCTGCGCGATGAGCGTCTGGTAGCGCTGCGAGGTCGAGCTTGGCGTTCTCGAGCGCCGCCTCGTCCTTCGCCGTCTGGCCCTCGGCCTGCGTGAGCTGGACCTGGAACGGCCGCGGATCGATCTCGGCGAGCAGGTCGCCCTGCGTGGACGATCTGGCCCTCCTTGAAGGACACGTTCATCAGCTGGCCGTCGACGCGGCTGCGCACCGTGACGGTGTTGAGCGGCGTGACCGTGCCGAGGCCGTTCAGGTAGACGCCGAGATCGCCGGTGCGCGCGGTCGCCGCCACGACGGGCACCGCGCGGGCGCCGGCCTGTCCCTTTGCCGGACTCGCCGCGCTGCCGTCGCCCGTTGCCGTCTTGTGCGCCCCGCGGAAAACGAGATACGCCACGACGCCCGCGACGACGAGCAGGACCCACGGCCAGCGGCGCCGCGGCCGCTCGGGCTGAGACTCATCGGCCGGGTCCGAGTCCGGAGCCCGGCGGGGCCGCGTGTCCGTCGAGTGAGGTGTCATTGTTCCGCCTCTACTTCAGGTCGGGGCCATACCGCCCCGGGGGTCGAAATCAGCAGGAGCCGTCGACCCTTGATAACCCGCCGACCCGCCCGCTTAGTTCGCAAGAATAGGGCCAGCGGCGGGTGCATCGGGCCCATCGGAGCTAGTACGGAACGGGGTGCCGGGAGATTACCCCGAAACCGGGATTCGGCGGGCCCGGGACGGTTCGCGCGCCGGAAAGCACGTCGGGATGAAGGATTTCCGCCAGGATCTCGACGCCCTCGACCAGCCGCGGGCCCGGCCGGCTGGTGTGCGCGTTGCCGTCCATCGCATGGACCTCGCCCGCGCGCACGGCCTGTAAAGTTTTCCAGCCCGGCAGGGACTCGAGGGCCCGGGCATCCGCGATGGCGCGCTCGACCGCGAAGCCGCAGGGCGCGAGGATCAGGACCTCGGGGTCGCGGTCGCGGATCTCTTCCCACGCGACGCGCACGGACGGACCGCCCTCGACGCCGAGCACGTCCTCGCCGCCGGCGCAGCGGAGCATGTCGCCGACCCAGTGACCGGAGGCCATCAGCGGATCGAGCCACTCGAGGATGGCGGCGCGGCGGCGCGGCCGGTCGGACACGGCCTGCTCGACGCTGGCGAGGCGCTCGCGCAGGAGAGCCGACTCCCGCGTGGCGCGCGTCGCCGGCGCCCGCCGCGGCACCGATGCGCTCGACGTCGCCGATCACCTGGTCGAGCGAGTGGGGATGGAGCGACAGCACCTCGGGCGCCGGCTCGACTCGCGCGATCGCGCGCTGCGCCGCTGCCGACGAGATCGCGCAGACGTCGCAGAGCTCCTGCGTGAGCACGAGCTCCGGGCGGAGCGCGACGAGCAGGTCGGCGTCGATCGTGTAGAGCGGCTCGCCCCTCTCGACGGCGCCGCGCACGCGCGCGTCGATCTCGTGCTGCGAAAGGCCGCTCGGATCGAAGGACGAGCGCACGACGCGCGGCAGCCGCTTCACGTCGTCGGGGAAGTCGCACTCGTGCGTGACTCCGACGAGCGCGTCGCCGAGCCCGAGGAGGCAGACGATCTCCGTCGCGCCCGGGAGCAGGGAGACGATGCGCGGGGTCATGGCGGGAAAGGATACGGGCGCGTCGCGGCGCGGGCACAAAAAAAGCGGGCTTCCCCGTCTGGAGAAGCCCGCCCCGTAATCGTACGAGGAAAATGATCCCGGGACTTACCGTCCCGAGAAGGAGCGTCGCGAACCGCCGCCGCCGCCGCCCTCGGTCTTCGGCCGCGCTTCGTTGACGGTGAGCGAACGGCCGCCGAACTCGGTGCCGTTCAGCGTCAGGGCCTGCTTGGCCTGGTCGTCATTGCTGAACTCGACGAAGCCGAAGCCCTTGGACTGGCCGGTGTCGCGGTCCGTGATCACGCGGGCCGAGTCCGGCGTGCCGAACTTGGCGAACATGTCCTGGAGCTGGTCGTCGGAGATGTTGTACGGAAGATTGCCTACATAGAGCTTCATCAGAAACCATCCTTTGCGCCGGGCGAAAAAAAGTTCAATGACCGACACGCCGCCGGCGCGGCATGGCGCATTCTCGTGATTTGTCGTTCGGGATTGTCAGATCGGGTCTGGCAGAGGCGAGCGAACCGAGAACGCGAGCAGGGTATCACACTGTACGGAAGCGTCCCCTGGCTGGCGTTTGGCGCCGACCTACGAGCGCCGAAGACGTCAGCCGCTCCAGCACCCGCGTGGCCGTTTCGCCCTCGGCGACCCCTTCCAGCCTCGGCACTCTTTCGCGGAGGGCCTGCAGTCGTCCGCCCTGGTTCGAGAAGTCGTGGGCGAGCAGGACCGGTACTCCGGCGGCGACGAGCGGCGCGATCTCCGCGAGCACGTGGAACCCCTGGTTGCGCGCGAGGTGCTCGACGCCGCGGGCGGGAGTCGCCGACGAGCCGGTCGGGCGGCGTGCGATCGAACACGACGTCGAGAAAGATGGCGTCGACCTTCCGGCCGGCCAGCACCGCGCGCGCGGCCGCGGCGTCGGCGGCATGCAGCCACTCGACGTCCGCGCTGTCCGGCGCCAGGCGCCGAAACGCATCCACGTACTCGGTCCCGTCCTCGACGACGAGCACGGCGCGCCGCGTCACGCCGGGACCTCGACGGTCGGCAGGTCGACCGCGATCCCCTTCGTGAACTCGGGCGAGGGTCCGCGCACGACGTCGATGGCGCCCTCGTTGCGGCGCAGGATCTCGGCGACGACGCCGAGGCCCCGGTCCGAGGGCCGTTCCCGGATCTCTTCGATCGTCAGCGCGCCCGGCAGATCGTCGGCGAGCACGAGCCGCAGGTACGCCTCGCCCGTGATCGGGTCGCGCCGCTCCTCGGCGCGGAGCGCGAGCCGGCCGGCCGAGAGCGCATTGGCGAAGAGATTGCGCCAGAGCGTCTCCCAGTCGGCCGACGAGATGCGCACCGGCGGAAGATTCTCACCGGCGGTCTCGAACTCGGGCGCGTCGCAGTCGGCCTCGACGGCCATCCGCGCAAGGAGCGCCTGCAGGGCGTCGAGCCGCACCGGCAGCGCCGACGCGCGGTCGACCGACCGCTCGATCTCGGAACCCGAGGCGAGCTGAAACCACCGCGCCGCGTTGCGCAGCTGCCGCGCCGCGCGTCGCGCGTCGACCGGACGCGGCGCTTCGGAGGCGGCGAGGCTGCGCAGGCTCCGTCGCGTGCGGCGCAGCGCGCGGATGCCGCGCACGAGAAACGGAAAGACCGGATCCCGGTGCGCGAGGTTCAGGCGCACGCCGTCCGCGCGCGCGAGCTCGCGCAGCGCGGCGATCGCACCCTCGGCCTCGGCGAGCAGGCCGCGCGATTTGCCTTCGCCGTAGAGCCGCGCCGACAGCAGCTGCGCCGTCGCACGCTTGGCCGCCGCGTCGCCCTTCTCGATCCGATCGGCGCCGTCGGAAAGCAGCATGCCGCCGTGCTTGAGCGCCTCGTGGCGCAGGCGGCCGACGATGCGGCGCGCGTCGCCCGCTCGGGCGGGATGGAGCAGGAGCCACTGCTCGAAGGTCGCGCCCGTCCTGGTGCGGTAGACGAGAACGGCAGCGACGCCGGCGATGAGGGCGGCGAGCGAACCGACGAGGAGCAGCCACGTCGAGCGCTGGCGGTCGAGGCGCTCGACCGCGGCGTCCGCGTCCGCCGCGTTCAGGCCCGCGGGAGCTTCGTCGCGGTAGCGGCGGTAGAGGCCGAGCGCATCCCCGTCGCGGCCCGCGCGCTCGGCGGCCTGCGCCAGGTGAAACAGCGCCTCGGTCGAGCCCGCCTCCGCGGCGCGGCTCCACGCACGCGCGGCCTCGTCGGAGCGGGCGGGGTCGCGCTCGAGGATGCGCGCCAGGCCTTCGTGGCTCGACGCGCGCGTGGCGTCGATCCGGATCGCGCGTCCGAACGCCGCTTCGGCCTGGCCCCACTCCGCGCGCCGCTCGTGGATCGCCGCGGCGAGCTCGGGCGCCTGCGCGAACCCGGGGTCGAGCTTCTCCGCCTCGTCGAGCAGCGCGAGCGCGGCGGTCAGCGACTCTGCGTCGCCACGCGACGCGTAGACCTGCGCCTTGCGCCAGCGATCGACCGCCGCCGACGCCGGCTCGTCGGCGGGAATGGCCGCCGGCGTCGGCGAGACCTGGGGCACGGCCTCGAGCCGGTGGGCCAGCGCCTCGCGCAGCGGCTGGACCTGCTCGCGCTCCTTCGCCGTCGCCTTCGCGAGGTAGCGGTCGAGCCGCTCCTGCGCTTTCGGCGCGTCGCCGTATTCCGCCCAGCGGCTGGCCGAGAGGCGCAGCGCCGCGCGCGAATCCGGGCGCAGCGCGGCGGCACGGTCGAGCAGCGCGAGCGACTCCTCCTTGGCGGCGCGGTCCGGCTCGGCCCAGAGCAGGTTCGCGAGCAGCATCAACGTCTCGACGCGGTCGGGCTCGAGTGCGAGCGCCTCGCGGCAGGCCTCGAGCGCGGGAGCCGAGCGGCCGGCGCGCGATTCGAGCGCGGCGAGGGCGAGCAGGGCTTCGACGTACGCCGGCTCGGCGGCGAGCGCCGCGCGCAGGAAGGCCCGCGCTTCGCGCAGGCGCCCGGCCGCGAGCGCGCGCTTGCCGTCGGCCAGGGCGAGCCGCGCCTCGACGGAGGGCCCCGACGTCGGCAGCGCGATCGTCTCGGCCTGTTCCTCGATCTCGAGCTCGCGCACCCGGGGCGCGATCCAGACGGCGAAGTCGCCGCTGGCAGCGAGTTGCTGCGACAGCTCGCGGTAGCGCGTGATGGCCTCCCGCCAGCGGCGCCGCTGTTCGGCGCGGCGAGCGAGAAGAAGCAGCTCCGGCGGCGAAAGCCGCGCCGGTCCTGCGTCGGCGGCCGCTGCCAGCAGGTCGCCGCCCTCTTCCGCGTCGCCCGCGAGAAACGCGAGGTCCGCCGCCCTCAGCGTGAGATCGGGCGAGGGATCGAGGCGGCGCGCGGCGCGAAGCAGGCGCCGCGCCCGGACGAGCGTCTCGCCGGAAGGCTCGGGCCCCGCGGCCGCGAGCAACGCGCTGGCCTCGGCCGTCAGCGAGGCGGCGTCGGGGGAGCAGTCGGCCGCGATCGGCGCCTCCTCCTGGACGGCGGCGCAGAGCCAGGCCGCGAGCAGCGCGCCGAGGATCACCGTTCGCCGCGCGCCGAGAGGCCGAGCTTGTTGAAGCGCAGCCGCACGGCACGCGCCTCGCGGCGGGATCCGGTCATTCGTTCGGCCATCCGCTCGAAGTCGCCCCCTGTCTCCTGAAACAGGGCGCGCATCGCGGCTCTTTCCAGGTCCCGGCGGAACTCGGCCACGCTCGGCGATCTCGGCCGGTCGAGCAGGATCTGCCCCCCGGCCGCCTCGCCCGAGCGCGCCCCGGCCAGCAGGTCGAAGAGCATCCGGGCGTCCAGCGCGATCCGCGCGCGGCCCGAGCGGTCGATCGAGGCTCCGGCGCCCGCGTACACGGCGGCGGCGAGCGCGTCGGCGACGACCATCTCGAACTGCCGCACGTTGCCGGGCCAGGGATGCCGTTCCATCGCAGCCCACGCCTTGCGCGGAAGGACGAAGACGACCGCGGAAGAAGACGTGCGCGCGGCCTCCTCGGAAAGCGCGAGGCCGAAAGGCTCCTCCGGCTCCGGGCCGCCTGCCGCGCGCACGAGCGAGGCGATCGCGCGGCGGTGCCGCGCATCGTCGAAGAAGGCGGCTGCCGTGGCGCGTGCGAGCTCCGGCAGGTCCGCGCGCCGGTCGGACAAAGACGGGATCTCGAGGGCGAGCGAGGGATTCAGGCGCATGAGCAGGTCCGCTCGAAAACGCGTGTCGCCGGCCGGGCGCGAGAGCTCGGCGTTGGACGCCGCGACGACCCGCGCCGTGTGGGGAGTCTCGGTGGCGCCGCCGACGCGCCGGATCTTCCCGTCGTTCAGGGCGGTCAGCAGCATCTTCTGGGCGTCCGGCGTGAGGTTCTCGACCTCGTCGAGAAAGAGCGTGCCGTCGGCCGCCGCCTCGAAGACGCCCTGGCGATCGCTGATCGCGCCGGTGAAGGCGCCGCGCAGCGCGCCGAAGAGGGCGGACTGGAGGAGCCCCTCGGGCACGGTCGCGCAGTCGAAGGCCACGAAGGCGCCGGCACGGCCCGAGAGCGGATGGATGACGTCGCGCGCGAGCAGGCTCTTGCCCGTGCCCGTCGGGCCTGTGATGAGCAGCGGCATCGGCGTCGGCGCGAGAGCGGAGACCTTGCGCCGCAGCTCCCGCATCGCGAGGCTCGAGCCCCAGAAGAAGCGGCCCGTTCGCGGGGGCACGTCCCGCTCCGCGAGGATGCGCCGCAGCGCCGCGACGATGCCGGCGCCCCCCGACTCGTCCTCCGGGGTCGCATAGGTGAAGGCGTCGGCCCGCAGCCGCAGCGCCTCCTCCTCGAACGCGATGTCCTCGTAGGCCGTCGACAGGAGCACCGGCAGGTCCGGCCGGCGCCGGCGCAGGCGCTCCAGGATGAAGAGGCCCTGGCGCTCGCGGCGCTCGCGGCGCAGCCGCTTGGCCGGCGCGGTCTCGCCGAGCGGGCGCAGATCGGGCAGGAGCTCTTCGTCCGGCAGATCGAAGCGGACGTCGAGGACGACGACCTCGGGAGCGCGGCGGCCCTCGAGCAGTGGCGCCGCCTCCTTCCACGACCGGGCAAAGCGGCGGACAGCGGCGCCCTCGCGGATCTCGATGAGGTCGAGGTCCGGCGCGGTCCGGGCGAGCAGCTCCGCGAGCTGCGGCTGGTCGTCGATCACCAGGACCCTGCCGGCGCGCTTCATGACTTCGCCTCGAGAAAGAGCGCCCGGCACTCCCGGGCGACGTCGCGGGTCAGCGCGTCGAGGCGTTCGAGCCCCGGGCGATCGAGCGCGTCGATCCCGGTCGCGATCCGGCGGAGCTCGTCCATCGTCCGGTCGAGGCGCGCGAGTGTTTCGGCCGGCGGTCCGCTCGCAAAGTGGACGGCTTCCTCGCGCCGCCACTGCTCGAAGACTTCGGAGGCCGACTGCGTGGCCGAGGCCGTGCGGCGGGTCGCCAGGACGTCGGCGCGCAGGCGCTCGCGCAGGACCGCCGTGTCGGCCTCGAGCGTCTCCGCTGCGGAGAATCGGATGTACTTGCCGAGGTCGTGGCGCAACCGCCCGGCCGCCTCGGCCTTGTCCCGGCTTGCCATGGCGGCTCCAAGCATAAGGCCGGTTCGCCCGCGAGCCGCCATCGAAGTCCCGAAATGGATGCAGATGCTCCGAAATGGAGCGCAACGGCGCCGAGGAACCCCGAAAAACCGGGCACAGAACGTGAAGTGTCGAACGGACGAAGGAGACCGAAAATGAACGAGCCCCTCCGCGACGACGCGCCACCGGAAGAGTCAGTGTCGACCGATTCTCCCGGCTTCTTCGAGCGGCTGCGAGACCGGCTGCCGAAGCCGAACGGCAACTTCCGGATCCCGTGGCGCGCCCTGCGCCGGGTGCTCCTGTTCGTGGTGCTGCTGGCCGGCGCGGTGGCGCTGTGGAAGGGCGCGCAGAAGAGCTTCCAGGCCGTGGCGCCCGGGTACGTCGGCGTTTGCGCCAACCGGTTCACCGGGTCGCTCGAGTCGCTGGAGCCGGGCACGCACTTTCGGCCGCCGGTGCTCTACGAGATCCACCCGGTTCGCATCTCCGACCAGCTCCTTTCCGACGAGAACGGCGTCTTCAGCGTCACGACGAAGGAGGGCGTGATCGCGAAGATCACCGTGCAGGCGCGCTGGGCGATCGACCGCAGGCAGCTGCTCTCGAAGTGGGCGGCGCTTCCGCCGCAGCCTGCGCGCGAGCTCGTCGCGCCGGTCCTGTTCGCGGCGTTCCGCGCCGTGGCCCCGCGCTACGAGGTGACCCGCCTGATCTCCGAGAAGCGCGAGGAGCTGGCGTCGCTCGCCGCCGTGTCCGCGCGCGAGCGCCTGGCCGAGAGCGGTGTCGTGCTCAAGGAAGTCCTGATCGGCGACCTCGTCCTGCCGCCCGAATTCGAGAAGGGGCGGATCGCCATGGTCGACGAGGTGCAGTCGACCGAGCGCCTCGAGGTCACGTTGAAGCGCAAGGCCAAGGAAGTCGAGGAGACGCGCCTGACCGCCGAGGCGCAGAAGGCCCGGCAGGTCGAGGAGGCCGAAGCCTCGGCAGCCCGGCAGGTCATCCAGGCGCGCGGCGAGGCCGACGCGATGAAGCACGTCCTGGAGCTGAAGACCAAGCAGATCCAGCAGAAGAAGCTCGAGGCGGAGGCCGAGCGGCAGTCGATCGTCGAGCGGGCGCACGCGGCGGCCGAGGCCTCGAAGATCCAGACGCTGGCCGACGTGGACCGGCGCAAGGCCATGGCGGACGCGGAGGCCTACGCCACGCGCGTCACGGCGCAGGCCGACTTCGAGAAGCTCGAGCGCGAGGCCCGCCTCGTCACGGCCAATCCGCTCCTCATCCCGAAGACCTTCGCGGACCGCATCTCCGACCGCGTGCAGGTGATCCTCACGCCCTCGATCGGCGGCGAGCAGTTCACCGGCGAAGTGTTCAAGCGCGTCGCCGACGGCCAGCCGCCGCTCGCTCCGCCTCCCGCGTCCGCCGTCGCGTCGGCCGCCGCCAAGAAGAGCAAGAGCAACTGAGTCCCCATCCACAAAAGGAGAAAGCCATGAAGGAGTTCGCCCGGATCTTCGTCCCTCGCTTCGCCCTGGCCATCCTGCTCTCGCTCGGGTTCGCGCTCTCCTGCGCGGTCGCGCACGGGGAAGTGCCGATGGAGCCCGCGGGCTCGGACGTCTTCGTCACGCCGCGCGAGGCCCTGCTGCGCGAGAAGGCGTCGCCGCGCGGCCGCATCCTCGCGAAGCTCCCGCAGGGCACGCGCCTGAAGCTTCTCGACGCGCGCGACCGGTACCTCAAGGTCGAGGCGCCCGGCCCGTCCGAGGGCTGGATCGCGCGGGAAGTCACGGTCGTCTTCGTGCCGGGCGAGGCCGCGACGCAGGACATGGTCGTCGTCGGCCGCAGCTTCGGCAAAACGGACGCGAACCGACGCCTGGCCGCGTGCATCCTCCTGCGCGCCTCCGAGCGGCTGCGCGAGGCGAAGACGCCGGACCCCGACGTCGAGGTGCTGCTCGGCGAGACCGTCGAGGGCGTCGTCGCGGCCGGCGCGCCGTATCCCGCCGCGCTCTGCATCGTCGAGCAGCCGGGCCCGGCAGGCACGCACGCACGCTACGACGGTGCGGCCTTCCGGCGCGCCGCGGAGATGCTGTCGAAGGACACGGGCGCGCAGTACGCGAGAACGCGCGAGCGTGCGGCCGCGGGCCTGCTGCGCGCGCAGTATCCCGAGCGCGCGACGGCGTTCCAGCCGCTCCTGCAGGAAACGGCGGCCTGGATCCAGCTGCTCGAGACGTCCGAGGACCCGGGGGTCCTGGCTTCTTCGGCCGAGCGGGCCGGCACCGCCTCGCTCGCGCTCGGCCGCTTCTACCTCGCGCTCGGCAAGACCGAGGAGATCGGCAAGCTGCGCGACCGTCTCTACGCGGCCGGCGCTGCGCGTCCGGACGATCTCGCCCGAGCGGATCGACGGCAAGCGCCTCGTGTCGCGCGCGGCCGTGCTCGGCGCCATGCGCGGCAACGGCACCCCGGCGTTTCCGCAGGAGGCCAGCGTGAACGGCGGCTCGCGCCAGCGCCTCGTGCGCATCGACGGAAAAATCGGCGCGCTGCAGCTCGTCGTCGAGACGCAGGCCGGCGCGACCCGCGACGTCCAGGTGCGCAAGGCGGCCATCCCGATCCTGCCCGTCCCCGGATCGCTGCGCGTGTCGCCGGACGGACGGTCGGTGGCGTGGATCGAGGTCTCGGCGCCGGCGCGCCTGGTGCCGGTGATGACCTCGCTCGAGCGCGACGAGGAGGCGCGCGAGATCGCGTTCCTCTCGACCGGCCGGCCGCTGCGCGACCGGGAGCTCGCGCACGTCGTCAGCTCGTTGTCGGGCTTCTCGAAAGACGGGCAGCGCCTCGGGCTCGTCATCGAAGCGTGGAACGACACGCCGGGCCCGGCGCCGCGGTACTCCGTCGTCTCCGTCGCGACGGGCGAGCTCCTGTTCGAGACCTCGGAAGACATGAAGGGTTACCAGCGGCTGCTTCGCTGAACGGCAACTCGACAGAAAGGAAAAGTGCCATGCGCAAGTTCACACGGGTCGTTCTCGCCATCGCCGCTCTCACAGTGGGCGCGGGTTCCATCCAGCTCCGCGCCCAGAGCCAGGATCCGGAGCCCGCTCCGGCCGTCACGCCCGAGCCCGTCGAGCAGGTGATCGTCGCGCCCGCCGACGAGCCGGCCGCGCCGGCCACGGATTCAGCGGAAGGAGAACCCGTTGCGGCGACCGTAGCCGAGGAAGCCGCCCCGGCGGCGCCGGCCGTGGTCGAATCGACACCCCTCGAGCCGCCGCCTCCCTCCGCGCCCGCGGTCGACACGTCCGCGAGCTACTGGCCCCCGGCGCCTGTCGAAGAGCCACCGCGCGAGCGCAAGCCGAGCGACTGGATCTTCCTCGGCATCGTCGCACTGGCCGCGGTCGTCATCGTCGCGCGGCTGACGCGGGAGCACCGGGAGAGCGTGTCCATCCACGAGGACCGCTTTCCGCCGGCGTCCTCCGGGCCGCCGATCGTGCGGCATTCCTGAGGGAGGCGACGAGCCCCCCCTCACCCTTGCCCTCTCCCCCCTCGGGGGGAGAGGGTTTTCTTTTTGGGCGTTGAATTGATCAGTCGGCGTCAGCGCCGATCGCCGCGATCTACGCATCCGTTCTTCGGTGCCGTAGGGGCGGGGCTTGTCCCCGCCCGGCGTGATTGCGCGAAGACGGTGCTGACTCAGGAGTTGAGTCGGTGCCGGCGACCCGGGCGGCCCAAGGGCCGCCCCTACGGCACGGAACCCGTACGGCGCCGCCGCCACCGGCGGGAGGAACCCGCGGATCAGCTCCAGCGTCTTCGCCGGCGCTTCGACCATCGGCGAGTGGCCCGCCCCTTCGATCATCTCGACGCGCGCGCCCGGCACCTTCGCCCACAGCTTCGCGTGGTCGGGCGGCACGATCGCGTCCCGCGTGCCGAAGATCGCGAGCAGCGGCGGCGCGGGCTTGAGCGACGCCAGCCGCTCCCACGGCGGCTTCGCCTCGCGGATACTCGACGCTCTCTTCGTGCGCGGCGCGGAAGGCCTCGTAGGTCAGCTGCTTCAGGTCCGCGACGAACTTCTCCGGCACCGGAAAATCCGGCGCGAATCCCTGCGCGAGGCCGCGTCGGATCGCCGCGTCGCTGCGAAAGTGCGCGAGCAGCTCTCCCAGCCCCGGCGTCGAGGTACGCCCGCGTCAGCATCGTGAACGTCGTCCCGGCCGTCGGCGGGCTGTCGATCAGCACGATGCGCTCGATCCGTTCCGGCTTCCGGTCCGCGAGCGCCGTCGCCACCTCTCCGCCCATCGAATGCGCGATGAGCGTCACGCGCTCGACGCCGAGCTTGTCGAGGATCGCCGCCGCGAGCTCCGCCTGACGCACGATCATGTAGCCGCTGCGCGGCGCCTCGGTGCCGCCGTGCCCGATCAGGTCGATGCGGACGACGCGATGATCGGCGGCGAGCGCGGGCGCGATTTCGTCCCACCAGTCGATCGCCGCGCCGAACCCGTGGAGCATCAGGATCGTCGGCCCCGATCCTTCGATGCGCACGTTGGCGGGCACGACCGCGGTGTCGAAGATCGCCCCGCCATCGCGCGGCGCCGCGGGCCGCGTTTCCATCGTCACCCACACCGCGTTGGCGGCCAGTGCGATGACGCACACCGCCAGGATGACGACGACACGCTTCATGCGCCCGCGAAGATAGCACCGGGATTGGACTAACGAAATTTGTCGCTCGCGGGTTCGGGCGGCTCCAGTTTTCGGCGCGCCTCCCTCCGGATTCTTCAAAAACCTCAGCAAAACCGCAGATCTTACGGTTTGGCCCGGGCGTTGCTATTTCTTGGAGTGGTTCCAACGACTCGCAAGGACTTGGGCCGAAGTGTGCCCATTCGAAATGAACTGACTAAGGAGATCCGAATGAAACCGAGCCTTCGACGCGTCCTACTGACCCAGCTGCTGATCCTGGTGACGGCAGCGCCCGGAGTCCTGCTCGCCGCGAACGCGAGCGACGACGACGTGATCCGCAACTGGTCGGCGCCCACCTACTGGCAGCCGCCCGCGGCCGCGAGCAACGGCAACGTCTCGACGAAGGCGGGCGAGGCAGCCTCGACCGTCGACGGCGCGCCGGTGCCGTTCGTGGCGCTCTCGCCGTGCCGCCTCGTCGACACGCGTTCGGACCACGGATTCCCTGACCCCTACGGTCCGCCCTCGCTGTCGCCCGGGATCACGCGCGATTTTCAGGTCACCGGCCACTGCGGCGTTCCGGTCGGCGCGACGGCCGTGTCCTTCAACTTCACGGTGGTGCGCACGCTCGGCAATCGGCTTTCTCGGCACGTATCCGCAGGGCGAGAGCTGGCCGGGAACCTCGACGGTCAACTACATTGCGGGCCAGCAGGTCGCGAACAATGCGGCGATCTCGCTCGGCGCGACGGGTGAGCTGACGGTCTTCGTGTCGAACGCGCAGGCCGACCTCCTCATCGACATCAACGGCTACTACGGCGGCTCGCTCGTGTCGACGGTCAACGGCCTCGACGGCGACGTCGACATCGTCCCCGGCAACAACGTCACGATCACGCCCCAGGGCAACACGCTGGTGATCGACGCGCCCCTGGTCAGGGTCCTACGGGACCGCAGGGCGCGCAGGGCCCGACTGGTGCGACGGGCGCCACGGTGCGCCGCAGGGTCCGTCGGTCCGCAGGGCGCCGCGGGTGCGCAGGGTGCCGTCGGTCCGCAGGGCGCGGTCGGCCCCCAGGGTGCGCCGGGCGCGCAGGGTGCTGGTGGTCCGCAGGGTGCTCCCGGTCTTCCGGGCGCGCCGGGTACTCCGGGCGCTCCGGGTGCCCAGGGTGATCCGGGCGCGACGGGCGCTTCGATGAGCTTCCCGGCGCGTGGGATTCCGGCACGACGTACGCCGCGCTGCAGGCGGTTTCGTTCAACGGCTCGAGCTACGTCTCGCTCGTCGACGGCAACACCGACAACTCGCCCGACGTGAGCCCGCTCGCGTGGACGCTCATCGCCGAGAAGGGCGCGACCGGCGCCACGGGCGGCGACGGCGCGCAGGGTCCGGCTGGTCCGACGGGCGCCACGGGCGCGATCGGTCCGCAGGGTCCCGTCGGTGCGACGGGCGCGGTTGGTCCTGTGGGACCGACTGGTGCGACCGGCGCGGTCGGCCCGCAGGGTGCGATCGGTCCCCAGGGTCTGCTGGGTCCGGTCGGTCCGCAGGGCATCCCGGGCCAGGACGGCGCCCAGGGCATCCCGGGCCAGCAGGGCGTTCAGGGAGCCTCGCTGAGCTTCGCCGGCGCGTGGGATTCGGGCACGACGTACCAGACGCTGCAGGTCGTGGCCTTCGACGGTTCGGGCTACATCTCGCTCGTCGACGACAACCTCGACAACTCGCCGGACGCGAGCCCGCTCGCGTGGTCTCTGATTGCGGAGCGCGGCGCGACCGGCGCCGCGGGCGCCGACGGCGCGCAGGGTGCGGTCGGTCCGGTCGGTCCGCAGGGTCCGGTCGGTGCGACCGGCGCGACGGGCGCCGTTGGTCCGCAGGGTCCGGTCGGTAACACCGGCGCGACGGGTGCGGTTGGTCCGCAGGGTCCGATCGGCAACACGGGCGCGACGGGCGCTCGAGGGTCCGATCGGCGCGACGGGTGCTCAGGGCCGATCGACCGGTGCGACGGGCGCACAGGGTCCGGTCGGCAACACCGGCGCGACGGGTGCTGTCGGTCCGCAGGGCAACCCGGGCCTCCCGGGCGCGCCGGGCACGACCGGTGCCCAGGGTCCGATCGGTCCGGTTGGTCCGCAGGGCGTTCCGGGACCGGCGGGTTCGGGCGGCACGATGTTCTCGATGAAGCACGACTTCAACCTCTCCAACGCGGCGGGCACGCAGTACTTCAGCCCGATCCACATCGATGACCAGAACGCCGAGGACTTCGACGTCGTCGGCATCGTCGCCAAGCCGTGCTCGATGACCACTATCTCCGCGCGCGTCGACAGCCTGACCGCGGGAGTCACGGCCACGCTCACGCTGCGCAAGGGCGCCACGATCGCCACCATGGCGAACACCACGCTCACGTGCAACCTCACGTCGGCGATCGCTCTCGTGCACGGCACGGGCGCGATCGCGTTGACCACCGGCGACCTGTTCGACATTCGCCTGTCTTACACGTCAGGCGACGGCGGCAGCGACCGGGTGTTCCTGACCTCGCTCGCCTGCGACTGATCCCCGCTTCGATCCAGAATCCACACCGCCGCCCTTCGGGGCGGCGGTTTCATTTTGGCGAGGGCTTCTTCGCCGGCGCGCCCGCGGGCGCCGCCGCCGGCGTCGGCTTGCGCTCGACCGCGCGCACCTGCTGTCCGTCGACCAGCGAATCCGGCGGGCTGTCGATCACCTGCGCGCCCGGCGGGATTCCCGACGTGATCTCGATCGTCGAGCCGAAGTCGCGCCCGATCGTGATGGGGGAGAGCACGGCCTTGCTGTCGGCGCCGAGCGTCGCGATGCGCGGGCCCTCGGCGCGGAAGAGCATCGCGCTGATCGGCACGATCGTCGCCTGCATGCCCGGCGGCGGCTTCAGGTGCACCTGCGCGAAGGCGCCGGGCAGGATCTCGCCGTGCCCGTTCTCGAGGTCCACCTCGACGCGCAGCGTGCGGTTGGCCGGGTCGATCGCGTTGGCCGTGCGCACGATCGTGCCCGGGTAGCGCTGTCCGGGCCGCTCGGCCACGGTCAGGTCGACCGGCACGCCGGCGACGGCGGCGCGCGCGCTCGCCTCGGGCACCTCGACGAAGACGCGCAGCGTGCCGGTCGTCGCGATGCGGAAGAGCGGCGTCGCGGTGGTGCTCCCGGCGTCCACGAGCTGGCCGACGTCGATGTCGCGCGCGGTGATGAGCCCGTCGAACGGCGCCTCGACGGTCTCGAACGCCGACGAGCTGCTGGAGCCGCCGGAGGTTCGCCTTCGCCGACTCCGTGTCCGCCTTGCGCGCCGCGTAGGCGCCCTGGGCAGCGTCGACCTCCTGCCGCGAGACGGCGTCGGTCTTCACGAGCTTCTCGAGCCGCTCCCACGTGATCTTCGCGAGATCTTCGTTCGCCTGCGCCGTGCCCAGCTGCGCGCGCGCCTGCGAGAGCTGCTGGTCCACCTCCGGCGCCTCGATGTCCGCCAGGCGCTGGCCCTTCTTCACGCGCGCGCCGAGGTCGACGTAGAACTTCTTCACGTAGCCGCTCGCCCGCGCGTGGATCGGCGCCTCGGTGAACGCCTCGACGCTGCCCGGCAGCGTCAGCTCCTGCGCGCCCGAGCTCTGCTCCGGCACGAACACGGTCACCGTGGGGATGCTCGCCTCGATCGCCTCGGTGCGCAGCGTGTTCTTCGTGCGGATCCGCGAGCCGATGCCGAGCGCCGGCGGTGACGAGCGCGGCCAGGCCGGCGACCGCCATCATCTTCGTCGCGCCGCTCTTCGGCCGCGGCGCGGGGGCTGTTCTGGTTCCGGTGCTCATAGGGCGACGTCTCCCGACTGGGGCGCGCGGGCTTTCTCGCGCCCATGCACGATACTGAAAAAGGTCGGCACGAAGAACAGCGTGGCGACCGTGGCGAAGAGCAGGCCGCCGATGACCGCGCGGCCGAGCGGCGCGTTCTGCTCGCCGCCCTCGCCGAAGCCGAGCGCCATCGGGACCATGCCGATCATCATCGCGAGCGCCGTCATCAGGACCGGGCGAAAGCGCGTGAACCCGGCCTCTTCCGCCGCCTCGACGGCCGTCTTGCCCTCGTGCGAGCTTCTCCTTGGCGAAGCTGACGACGAGGATGCTGTTGGCCGTCGCGACGCCCATGCACATGATCGCGCCCGTCAGCGACGGCACGCTGATGGTCGTGTGCACGAGGAAGAGCATCCAGACGATGCCGGCGATCGCGGCGGGCAGCGCCGAGATGATGATGAACGGGTCCGATCCAGCGACTGGAAGTTGACGACGATCAGCAGGTAGACGAGCACGATCGAGAAGAGCAGCCCGCCGAGCAGCCCGGCGAACGACGTGCGCATCGTCAGGATCTGGCCGCGCACGATCATCTGCGAGCCGCGCGGCAGGTCCTTGCGCGCGGCGTCGACGAGCTTCGTGACCGGGCCGGCGACCGTGCCGAGGTCCGTCCCCTGCACGCCGCCGTAGATGTCGATGACGGGCTGCGCGTTGTAGTGCGACGACCGTGCCGAGCTGCGAGCCGCGCGCGGATCGAGGCGAGGTTGCCGAGGATCTGCGGCGGCCGGCCGTTCGAGCCCGTCACGGGGATGTTCTGGATGTCCTGGAGCGACGCGAGGGTGTACTGCGGCGACTGCACCGCGACGAGGTAGCTCACGCCGTTCTTCGGGTCCAGCCAGTACGTCGGCGTCATCTGGCCGCTGCCGGAGAGCGCGACGAGCAGGTTGCCGGCGACGTCGCGCTGCGTGTAGCCGAGCTCCTGCGCGCGCACGCGGTCGACGTCGACGGTCAGGCGCGGCGCGTCGAAGGGCTGCTGGATGCGCAGGTCCACGATCCCGGGCACCAGGCGCATCTGCTGCATGAGCTTGTCCGCGAACGCGCGGTTGGCGGCGAGGTTGTTGCCGACGACCTGCACGTCGATCGGCGCGGGCAGGCCGAAATTCAGGATCTGGCTGACCATGTCGACCGGCAGGAAGTAGAACGTGACGTCGGGAAAGTCCTTCGTCAGGCGGCCGCGGAGCGCCTTGATCACCTGGTCGGTCGGGCGATGGTCGCCCTTGAGCGAGATCGAGCAGGTCCGCGTCCGCGGGCCCGATCGGCGCCGAGTTGCTGTACGAGAGGTTGAGGCCGCTGTACGGCACGCCGATGATGTCGATGATCGTCTCGAGCTCCTTCGGCCGGAATGATCTGCGCGCACCGTCGCGTCGATCCGGTCGCACAGCCGGGCCGTCTCCTCGATGCGCGTGCCCGTGCGCGCGCGCAGGTGCAGCTTGATCTGGCCGGCGTCGACGGAGGGGAAGAAGTCCTGGCCGAGCCACGGCGTCAGCACCGCGACCGACACGACGCAGACGCCGAGGAAGCGCGAGCGTGAAGGCGCTGCGGTGGCGCAGGGCGCCGTCGAGCAGGCCGGCGGTAGCCGCGCGGAACCGCTCGAACCGCTCCTCGAACGCCGCGCTGGAACCGCGAGAAGAACGCCGGTTGCCGGCTCGTTGTGCACGGCGATGCGGCTTGCAGCAGGAACTTCGCCATCGTCGGCACGAGCGTGCGCGACAGGAAGTAGGACGCCAGCATCGCGAAGACGACCGCCTCGGCCAGCGGGACGAACAGGTACCGCGCCACGCCGGTCAGGAAGAACATCGGCACGAAGACGATGCAGATCGCAGAGCGTCGAGACGAAGGCCGGCACCGCGATCTGCGGCGCGCCGTCGAGGATCGCCTGTCTCGGTCTCCTTGCCCTCCTCGAGGTTGCGGTTGATGTTCTCGATCTCGACCGTGGCGTCGTCGACGAGGATGCCGACCGCGAGCGCGAGCCCGCCGAGCGTCATGATGTTGATCGTCTCGCCGAGCGCCGAGAGCATCGAGCAGCGAGCACAGGATCGAGAGCGGGATCGAGACCGCGATGATCACCGTGCTGCGCCAGCTGCCGAGGAAGATCAGGATCATCAGCCCCGTCAGGCACGCCGCGATCGATCGCTTCCTTGCACGACGCCGTCGATCGAGGCGCGCACGAAGAGCGACTGGTCGATCAGCGGCGTGACCTTGCAGCTCCGGCGGCAGGCGCTCGGCGATGCTGTCGGCAGCGCGTCGCGGACCCGGCGATGATGTCGAGCGTCGAGGCGCTGCCCGGACTTCAGGATCGTCAGGAGCGACGCGCGCTGCCCGTCGACGCGCACGATGTTGGTCTGCGGCGGCGTAGCCGTCGCGCACGTGCGCGACGTCGCGCATGTAGACCGTCGCGCCGTTGCGCGATCCTGATCGGCAGGTCGTTCAGCCCGTCGATCGTCGTCGGGCTGCTGTTCGTCTCGACCGCGTACTCGACGTCGCCGATCTTCGCGGTGCCGGCCGGCAGGATCAGGTTCTGCGCGCTGATCGCGTTGACGACGTCGCGCGGCGAGAGGCCCCTGCGCCTGCAGCGCGTGCGAGGTCGAGGTCGACCTGGATCTGCCGCGGCTTGCCGCCGTACGGGTAGGGGATCGGCGCGCCCTGGACCGTCGCGAGCTGCGTGCGGATGAAGTTGTTGCCGAAGTCGAAGAGCTGCTGCTCGGAGAGCCCCTCGCCCGAGAGCGCGAGCTGGAGGATGGGCACGCTCGAGGCGCTGTAGCTGATGACGAGCGGCGGCGTCGTGCCGGGCGGCATCTGCCGCAGCACCGTCTGCGCGATCGCCGTCACCTGCGACGACGGCCGCGTCGATGCTGCGCGCTTCGGCTGGAAGAAGATCTTCATGACCGAGATGCCCGTCGAGCGTCTGCGACTCGATGTGCTCGATGTCGTTGACCGTCGTCGTGAGCCGCGCGCTCGTAGCTGGTGACGATCCGGTTCGCCATCTCGCGGCGCCGAGAGGCCGGTGTAGTTCCAGATCGACGCTGACGACCGGGATGTCGATGTTCGGGAAGATGTCCGTCGGCGTCCGCAGGATCACGAGCGGGCCGAGGATGAAGATGAGCAGCGCCAGCACGACGAAGGTGTAGGGGCGGCGCAGAGCGAGTCGGACGATCCACATAAATTCGAATTAGTGCGGCGGGCGCCCAATGGATTCGCGCCTGCCAGGCAACACTAACCGCCTTTTTTTATAGGGAATTCCGCGGGCCGGGAAGGGGGGCGGACGGATTCCGAGACTGAAACGGAACCGGCCCGTGGCGCGTTCTGAAAAGAGGCCCTGCTGCAGCGGCCGGGCGAGCCCGGCGGAGGGACCGGCGGCGGACCGGCCGGAAACGGGCCGGCGGCCCTCAGGGCGCCGGGGCAGGGGCTTTGAGCTTCTTCAGCTGCTCGACGCCGTTCGTGTTCTCGGGATTGAGCGCGATCGACTTCTCGTAGTTCGCGATCGCCTTGTCGCGCTCGCCCGCCGCGGCCTGCGCCTCGGCCGAGGCTGTCGTACGCGTTCCAGGACTGCGGGTAGGAAGCGACGTTGAGCTGCGAGGACCGCGACCGATTCCTTCACACGCTTCTTACCGAGCAGCCAGTACCCGACCCGGTTGATCTGGTTCTGGGCGAGCGCCGCCTTCGGGTCCTGGCGCGCGCGCGCCGTGTAGTCGGCGACCGCCGCATCCCCGCGCGCGAGCACGTCCTTGTAGAACGTGCGCGACGGCGAGTTCCACCGCTCGTAGTCGATCATCGCGATCGCGGGCTGAGCGCCGCCGATCGAAGCGGCCAGGACGTCCGGAATGATGCCGTGCCCGCCCGCGCCGTTCGTGAAGACGACGACGCCCTCGCGTCGCGCCGGATACGCCGAGGACGTACGCGTGGAAGTCGCCGTTGTCGCCCCAGTGCCAGATCGACTTGCCGTCGGCCGTCAACTGGATTCCCCAGCCGAGGCCCCAGGCAATCTCCTTCGAGAGCTTTCCCGACGGCTTGTTCGAGACGCAGTTCAGGCACGCCTCGTCCACGAAGATCTGCGGGCGCAGCATCTCCGTCCACGTCTTCTTCGTGAGCCCCTTCCCGTCCAGCACCGCCGCGAGAAAGCGCGCGTAGTCGAGGACCGTCGTCTGCAGGCTCGCCGCCGCGTTGGCCTCCGGCGGCCGCTTGAGGTGCTCCGGCGATCCGCTCGGCATCGTGCCCCATCGCCTTGCGCTTTTCGAACCGCTCCTGCCAGGTGTAGCTGGACGACGTCATGCCGAGCGGAACGAACACCTGCTCCTTCATCACCACGTTGAGCGTCTTGCCCGTCACGTTCTCGACCGCCTTCGCGAGGTAGACGACCCCTTCGCCCGAGTAGCTGAACCGCTCGCCCGGCGCCGTGTAGAGCTTCAGCTCCTCGTCGTTGCGCCAGTTCGGGAATCCCGTCGTGTGCGAGAGGGCATTGCGCGGCGTGATCTGCGCCCCGCGCGGATCGCGGACGTAGTCGCCCGGGAGGTAGTGCGCGATGGGAGTGTCGAGATCGATCACGCCCGCGTCCACGAGCTTCATGACCGCGTACGCGAACACCGGCTTCGAAAGCGACGCCGCCTCGAAGATCGTCTCGTCGTCGACCGGCGCCCCCGTCGAGGCGTCCTTGACGCCCCACGAGTGGTGCCAGGAAACGGCGCCGTTCTTCACGATTGCCATCGAGAGCCCCGGCACGTCGCCGTCCTTGAGGAGCTGCGGGACGAGCTGGTCGAGCGTGGAGGCGAGCTCGGCCGCGGGCTTCGGGGAGGCCTGCGCGCGCGCGGCAGCAGACGCTCCCGCGACCAGCACCAGGCAGACTCCGACCCGGAAGGATCGCTTCACACGAAGTTCTACGCCGGTCACCGGGTTAGGTTTCGGGGCCAGCACATTTCGACCCAGAGCTGCAGCGTCAGGTCCTGCTTCTCGGCGCCCGCGGCGAGATTGGGCCTGTACTCCGTGGCGTAGCGCTCGCGCAGGGTCGCTTCGTCGAGGAACCCCGCGGCAGCCAGCGACTGGACGTCCTGACGGTCCTTGTCGAAGTTGCGTTCGAGCTTGGTCAACGCGAGGTCGTGCGCTTCGAGGCCGAGCACGCCGAGGCGGGGCAGCGCGAGCTCGCCGCACATGGGAATGAGCCTGGCCGCGTAGTCCTCCGGGTAGGTCGCGATGCGGACCGGCTGGAGATAGACCTTGAAGCGGCGGTGCAGGGCGGAACCCTGGCCTGCGAGTGCCTGGAGCTCCGTGAGCCGGTCATGCGGAACCGCCGTCAGCACGTCCATATCCGACGTCTCACGCGAGAGGCCATACAGAAGTGTCACGACGAAGCCGCCGATGCAGTGCAGCTCCACCCGATCGGAAAGGCTTTCGTCGAGCGCCTTCAGGAATGCCTTCCACGGCTCGGGGGTCGCCGCGTCTGCCGCCCGGCTTCAGGCATAGGGAAGCTCCCGCACGCTCAGTCCGGAGAGCACGTTCCAGTGCCGCGCCTCGGGAGAGCGGTGCTCGCGCAGCCACTCGCGTTCGGCCGCCGGCATGGCAGCGCGGCCGAGCGTCGTCTCGGCCACCAGGCGCGCCCGCTCCAGCTCGTCGTGGACGCGGCCGAGTTTCGCCGCCGCCGCGCGGTCCGTGCCCTTCTCGGCGAGCGTGCGAGCCACCGTCACGAGAAAGCCCAGCCGATTTTGAAAGTCGTGTCGCCGGACCCGGTCCAGCAGCCACGTCCAATCCAGGTCCGGGAACCGCGCGAGGACCCAGGGCAGCGCCTCGGCGACGCGGCCGTCGAGATTCTCGTCCGACAGCGCGTCGAACACGACGACCGCGGGATTGACCGGCGGGCTCTTGCGCAGGTGGGCGTAGCCCGGATACCCGAGCGCCGCGAGCTGGTTGGGCAGCCGCCGGGGATCCCCGCCTTCCCGGAAGTCTGGCGGCGCCGCGAGCGAGGTCGGCGGCAAGCGGTAGCGCTTCGCCGCCGCGCGGGCGAGGCCGGGCGTGACCGCTCTGCGGCCGCGCTCGAGCTGGGAGAGATAGGGCTGCGAAAGCCCGAGCTGCCGCGCCGCGGCCAGCTGCGTGAGCCCGGCAGCGAGTCGTGCCTGCTTGAGTCCGGCGCCCGTCATCCGCGTCCCCTCCGCCCGCAGAATATAGCATAGTCTGCAATAGTCCGGACACTCCTCTGTCGCTCTCGGTCAGAATGGGCCGATGCCGACCGCCACCGCGCCCAGTTTTTCCGCCCTCGACCTCGACCCGCGCCTGCTCACGGCCCTGACCGCGCTCGGCTACGAGGAGCCCACGCCCGATCCAGCAGCAGTCGATCCCGCCGCTGCTGAAGGGCCGCGACGTCCTCGCGCAGGCGGCGACCGGCACCGGCAAGACGGCCGCGTTCGCGCTGCCGATCCTCCACGCGATCGCCGCGGAGCCGTCGAAAGGGACCGATCCCGTCGCGCTCATCCTCGTTCCCACGCGCGAGCTCGCCATGCAGCTCGCCGAGGCCGTGCACCGCTACGGCAAGAGCATCGGCGTCCGCGTGCTGCCGGTCTACGGCGGCGCCTCGATGGACTCGCAGCTGCGCGCGTTGAAGCGCGGCGTCGACGTCGTCGTCGGCACGCCCGGCCGCGCGCTCGACCACGTCAACCGCAAGTCGCTGCGCCTGGAGTCCGTGCGCACGCTCGTCCTCGACGAGGCCGACGAGATGCTCGACATGGGCTTCGCCGAAGACCTCGAAGCCATCCTCGCCGCGACGCCGTCGGACCGCCAGACCGCGCTCTTCTCCGCGACGCTGCCGCCGCGCATCGTCACGATCGCGGCGAAGCACCTCGAGAACCCCGTCCGCATCGCGATCGCCCGCGAGGCGACGGCGGCCGGCAAGATGCCGAAGGTCCGCCAGACCGCCTACGTCGTCGCGCGCGGCCACAAGCGCGCGGCGCTGGGCCGCGTGCTCGACATCGAGTCGCCGACCGCCGCACTCGTCTTCTGCCGCACCCGCCTCGAGGTCGACGACCTGACCGAAAACCTCAAGAGCCGCGGGATGCGCGTCGAGGCGCTGCACGGCGGCATCTCGCAGTCCGAGCGCGACCGCGTCATGAAGAAGCTGCGCGCCGGCACGCTCGAGCTCGTCGTCGCGACCGACGTCGCCGCGCGCGGCCTCGACATCGGCCACCTCTCGCACGTCGTCAACTACGACGTCCCGTCCTCGCCCGACGTCTACGTCCACCGCATCGGCCGCACGGGCCGCGCCGGCCGCGAGGGCGTCGCGATCACGCTCGCCGAGCCGCGCGAGCACTGGCAGCTCAAGAACATCGAGCGCGCCACGAAGCAGAAGATCGAGGTCGGCAGCGTCCCCACCGTCGCCGACCTGCGTGCGAAACGCCTGGAGCTGACGCGCGCGTCCCTGCGCGAGTCGCTGCTCGCGGGCGGCCTCGACGGCTACCGCGTGATCGTCGAGTCGCTGGCGGAAGAGTTCGATCCCCTCGACGTCGCCGCCGCGGCCGTGAAGATGGCCGATCCCTCCGCCGCCGGCACCGGCTCCGCGAGCGAAGAGCACGAGATCCCCGCCGTCGCCGCGCCGCCGCAGCCGAAGGGCCCGGGCGCCAAGCGCCCGTTCAAGGGCAAGACGAGCCGCATCGAGAACGCCGCCAGCATCTTCATCGGCGCCGGCCGCGCCGACGGCGTGCGTCCGGGCGACCTCGTCGGCCTGATCGCCAAGGTCGCCAAGGTTTCGCCCTCCGACGTCGGTTCGATCCAGATCACCGAACGCTTCTCCCTCGTCGAAGTCCCCGACCCCGTCGCCGAAAGCGTCATCCGCGCCATCCGCACCAGCGGCGTCCGCGGCAAAACCGTCACGGTGAGGCGCGACCGGGATCGGTGACGCGGATCGATCCCGCCCGGTTGTTCATCGACGGTGTTTTCGCCGGCACCCCGGGCGGCCCAAGGGCCGCCCCTACGGCACCGGGGGATACCGATTCACGGTTCGGCGCTGTAGGGGCGGGGCTTGCCCCGCCCGGGCAACTGATCGCGTAACTACTTCTGTTCCGGGACGTTTCCGCTCCCTATTAGCCCGATCTAAACCCGCCACGGTCCCGGCATCTGCTGAAGTAACCTTCCCCTCCGTCACAGACAGGAGGCACACCATGGGACGCCGTTCCAACGCACTCGCCGACCGCATCGAACAGGGCGCCGCAGAGCTCGCGAAGTTCGCCGACTCGCTCTCCGACGCCGACTGGAAGAAGCCCGGCTCGACCGCCGGCACCGACAAGCGCCCGGTCGGCGTGATCGTCCACCACGTCGCGAACATGTACCCGATCGAGATCGACGTCGCGAAGACGATCGCCAGCGGCAAGGCCATCACCGACGTCACCTGGGACGCCGTCGCCGGCATCAACGCCGGCCACGCGAAGGATCAGGCCAACGTCACGAAGGCGGCAGCCCTCGAGTTCCTGCGCAAGAACAGCCGCGAAGCCGCCGAAGCCGTGCGCGCCTTCACCGACGAACAACTCGACACGGCCGCGCCCGTTCTCGCTGAGCTTCGGCGCCCCGGTCACCGCTCAGTTCGTCATCGAAGACCACGCCCTGCGCCACGCCTGGCACCACCTGCATCGCCTCCGCGCGTCGCTCGGGCAAGTAACGCGACTTCGTTCCCGCGACGAATTAGGCCGTACGGCCCGCGCCGTACACCCTCTCCCGGCGGGAGAGGGTTGGGGTGAGGGGCGCCCGGTGCCCTTTTCGGTGCCGTAGGGGCGGCCCTTGCGGCCGCCCGGGCAACTGATCGCGGCACTGCTTCTGTTCCCGGAAAATGCCTGGTTGTGCGGTGAGTCGCCCGGGCGGGGCCAAGCCCCGCCCCTACGGCACGAAGAAGAGACCAGAACGGGTGAACTCCGTTCCTCTACGCCTGACCCAACATCGTCCCGCGGCACTTCGCCGTGCCGCACCGACACGGATACAGCCCCCGCCGCTTCTTCGACGCGCTCTTCTCGATCTCCAGCGAGTAGTCGTACGCCAGCTCGACCCCGGGCTGAATGTTCTTGATCGCCCGAATCCAGATCCCCCCATCCGACACCTCGGTCTCGCAGTTCGGATCGCACGAATGATTGATGAACCGCGCGTCATTCCCATCGACCCCCGCGTCGATGTACCGATCCCCCCCGAGATAAAACAGCAGCGTGTGCGGATCGTCCGCGTCGTCGTCGTCGAACCGCTTGCGCACCTGCGCCGCCGTGAGCTCCTCCCCCAGGTACGCAATCAGTAACTGGCCCGGGCGAATCCGCCGCGTCGCGAAGACGCCGGTGCCGTGGATCTTCGAGCGCCGCTTGACGAAGGGCGGCCGCTTTCGTCGAGGCGGCATGCTCAACGCCCCCGACTGCCGCGACCGTCCAGCATCGTCCCCCGACACTTCGCCGCGCCGCAGCGACACTCGTACAGTCTTCTCTTCCTGCGCGAGGATCCCTTCTCGAGCACGAGCGCGTAGTCGTACGCCAGCTCGACCCCCGGCTGAACGTTCCGGATCGACCGGATCCAGATCGCCCCGTCCAGCATCTCGGGATCGCAGTTGGGTTCGCAGGAATGGTTGATGAAGCGCGCCTCGTTGCCGCCGACGGCGGCGTCGATGTAGCGATCGCCCTCGAGGTGGAAGAGATAGGTGGGCGAGCCGTTCGCGGCCCTTCCGCCATAGCGCTTGCGGGCATCGGCGGTCGTGATGGCCTGCCCGAGGTACGCGATCAGCAGCTGACCGGCCCGAATCCGCCGCGTCGCGAAGACGCCGTGCCCGTGGATCCCGGAGCGCCGCTTCACGAAGGGAGGACGGAGTCGCCGGCGCGGCATGCCTCAGCCTATCAACGAAAAAGGGGCGCCCTCGCGGGCGCCCCGTCGAATCCCTATCGCCGAAGAATCAATGACACCGGTAGACCTGAACGTCGTCGACGAACCATCCGTAGAATCCGCCGCACCCGTCGTTGCCGAGGTCGAAGCGCAGGCGCACCTTGTCGCCAGCGTGCGCATACGGCGCCAGGTTGACGATCGAGCGGCCCCACGTTCCTCCCGTGCTCCCGTCGTCGGTGCCCGAGAAGGCCGGCTGACCGGCCAGGGGGTTCGTGTTGCCGTTGGCCGCCGAGATGAGCGTCGTGTTGTACGGGTTGTAGATGAAGTCCCCGGGCGCGACGAGCAGCCACGGCCCGCCGTTGACGCTGATCTTGACGTTGCCGCCGTCGAATCCGGCCTCCGTGGCCACCCAGTGGACGAAGGTCAGCTGCGGATTGGAGACGTTGTTCGGGATCATGATCTTGGGGCTGTCGAGGTGCAGAACGCCCGACTCGTCGCCTCCCGGCGCGCAGGTCCCGATGGCCTCGTCGACGCCGAAGAACGCCTTGCCGGGACGGCTGCTCGGCAGCACGTCGAGGATCGTCCAGTCGCGCGGCGTGAAGTCTCCCGTCACGCCCGCGTGGCTGACGGTCCACTGCCCGTTGGAAGCGTTGGCATTCTCGAACTGATCCACGAAGAGCGTCTCGGGCGAGCCCGAAGTGCAGAGCGCCGGCGGGTTCTGCGCGAGCAGGGGCGGCGCGAAGTTGCACTGCACCGGATCGTTGCGCATCTCGACGGCCTTCATGGCGTTGGCCACCTGCACCAGGTCGGCCTGCGTGATCTTCTGACCCGACGGGCTGCCCGTCTTCAGGTCCTTCAGGTTTTTGCCGAGCAGGTCGGACGCGGAGCGCTCGATCGCATCGGCGTGATCGGCGAAATCGGTGGCCGGGTTCTGGTAGACGGTCATCGCCCGGTAGTAGATGTGCGCGGCCTTCGTCAGGCCGATGCCCGTAACCGTCTGCCCGTTATAGGTCCCGCCGTCCACCATCAGCGCGTACGCGTGATTGGGCACGCCCGAGTTCGAGTGCACGCCGCCGTTGTCATTGGCAGCCGTGCCGGGCCCGCAGACGTAGAACGTCGTGTCCGAAACTTTGCCCGGGTTGTTGAAGCAGGTCGGCGTCCACATGTCGCGCAGCGGTCCGAAGAGGCCCTGCGCCGTGTCGTCCTCGCCGATCATCCAGCGCACCGAGTCGTCGACCGTGACAGGGGAGTTCTGCTTCAGGATCGCCGAAACCGGTCCGGCCGCAAGCCCGCCGCGCAGCTTCTCGCCGTCCGCGAAGTTCATGCTGGCCGTGGGAATCGTCACCGCCTCGGCCCCGGTCGTGCCACCCATGTTCGGCGGAATGCCCGCGTTGCCGCTCGTCGCGACGTTGGCGATGACGACGCCGATCGCGCCGTTGCGCTGCGCGTTCAACGCCTTGACGGCGAACCCGCACAGGCCGCGGTCGATGAGGACGATCTTGCCCGCCACGTCGGCGGCGTTGGCCCAGGAGTTCGGAGCAGAGAGGAACGAGGGGGCCGGTCCGCATCCGTCCGTCAGCGTGGAGCCCGCGACGTCGGCCACGCCGTCATTGGCACGGATCATCTGTCCCGACGTCCCCGGGTCCAGGATGATCGGGCTGAACGCCGACGTTCCGGAAGGATAGTCGCCCGCGATGTTCGCCGGCGCCGTGACGCGCGTCATCGGCGGGAACACCTCGAACCTCGAGCACAGGCCGACCGTGCGGTGCACGTCGGGCGTGTCGGTGCCGCGCCCGTTGATGCGGTCCACGGTCTCGCCGAAGATGTCCGAGTACGACTCGTTCAGCGCGCCCGACTGCCACTGGTAGATCAGGCCGTGGGTGTACTGCGTGTACGCGTGCGTCCACTCGTGCGCCGTCACGTCGTCGGTCGTCAGCCCGTTGCAGAACGAGATGAACGTCCCGTTCCACGACGCGTTGGGGCAGGAATAGCCGCGGTTGAAGATCGAGTCCATGATCCCGCCGGCCCCGTCGAAGGAGTCGCGGCCGAAGGCGGTCTTGTAGAAGTTGTAGGTCTCCCTGGAGGCCGTCAGCATGTTGTCCGCTTCGGTGACCCCCGTCGGAAACGCCTGGCCCTCGACCCAGAACGGAGAGCCGGGGTAGCTCGGCGGCACGGTCGGCAGGAACTGCCCGTCATAAGCCCGCCGGCTCAATGCGTCCACGATGCCGGGCAGCCGGTCCACGATCGCGCCCGAATGCGCGTCCACGTAGACGAACTCACGGATGTCCGTGTCGTTGCCCACCTCGAACTGCCAGGCCAGGTGGTTCTCGCCGACGACACCCTGGGCGAGCCCGGTGCGGTAGACCATCAGCACGCCTGACCGCGCGAATACCTCGCGGCCCTTGTTGTCCTTGCGCACGGCGGCGATCGCCGTGGCCGAGGCCTCTGTGGCCGCGCGGGAGGGCGTGACGTCGAGCTCGATGTTCGGGACCACGTTGCCGTTGATCGCGGTCAGCTCTCCGCCGTCGTTGAAGTGCGCCTTGAGAACCCCGGCGAAGACCGGCACGCCGCGATATACCTGGTAGTAGCTCAGGTGCCGGCCCCCGATCTCGTCGCCCTGCTCGCGCCCGAGCGCGAGCTCGCGCTCGACGTCTTGCAGCCCGAAGATGCCGGCGTACTCGTTCAGGAACGCCGCCGACTTCTCGCGCGGCGCCGCCTTGCTCGACGCCATGAGATCGCCCGCCGCTCCGGCCGCATCCGGCGCGATCGTCACGAAGCGCGCGGCCCCCGTCGCCTTCGAAACGCTGACCTGGGCGCGGCCGCCCGTCTGGCCCTGCAATCGTTCGATGCCCGCAGGATCGATGCTGTCCCTGTGTTTTTCCTTCTCCTTCTCGGCGGCCCCGGCCGCGATGGGCCCGACGAACAGGAGAATGAAAGCCCCGACGAGGAAAGAAACCACTCTGCGCATGCGAACCTCCTTTAAAGAAAAATGCGCCTAGCCCATTGACGGTGCCTTTCTCGAAACGTCAGTTTTCGACGCGGTTCAGCGAAATCGTCGCGCGATAGTCGCCAGGAGCGATGGCTTGCCTCGAACTTGGATATGGCTCAACTTTCGCGAGAGTTACATGCAAATTTTGGACCGTCGCCTCCCGGGCGCCCTTGTTCGTGTTGAGCTCCACGGGCGTTTCCGTGCCACCGTCCGGGGCGATCTGGAGGAGCACGCGCGCATTGCCGGCCCAGACGCACTGCTCGCCCTCGGGGCAGCGCGAGTCCTCCAGCACCGACTCGAAGCGCACGCGCACCTTCGTGTCGCGCAGGACGGCGGACTCGCCGGCTTTCAGAACGAACGACTGTCCGAGCACCGGCGAATCAGTTTGAGCAGCGGAGGGATGCGATGCGCCCGTGGCACAAGCAGCGAACGCCACCAGGCACACCTTTCCGAGCATACGGAGACTCACGAGCCCGCCCTGCGTCCCCGTCCGGAGCATGAGGCCCAAACCTATCCCGCCCGATTCCGTTGACCAGATTTCTTGTCCAGGTTCGGTAGCCCGGCTGCGGTGCCGTAGGGGCGGGGCTCGCCCCCGCCCGGGCGACTCGACTGCAACCCTGTCGCGCACACCGTACTCCTTCTTCCGTGTCGTGCGACCAGGGCGTCCCGGCCGCCGTAGACTTGGTCGAGGAGTCGTGCGATGGCGAAGTATCGAATTCTCTCGATCGACGGTGGCGGCATACGAGGCATCGTCTCCGTGGTCCTTCTTCAGCGCCTTTCCCGGGAGGCCGGCGTGGAAGGCTGGCTCGATGACGTTCAGCTCATCGCCGGGACATCCACGGGCGGCCTCATCGCGCTGGCGCTCGCAGCCGGCAAGTCGCTGGCTGAGATCCGGGACATGTACGTCACGAAAGGGGCTGACATATTTCACCGGTCTGTATTTCGCGCGATTGCGAACCTGGGCAGCATCCTCGGCGCGAAGTACGACATCGCGAACCTGGAGCGGGTGATCAAGCCGTTCCTCGGCGAGACGACGACGCTCGCCAATCTCAAACGCGTACTGATTGCTTCCTTCGACCTCGACAGCGGTCCCAACTACCCTGGTGGGAGGCGATGGAAGCCGAAGCTCTTCCACAATTTCCCGGGCGAGGATAGTGACGCGAAGGAGCTTGCCTACAAGGTCGGCCTCTACACGAGCGCTGCGCCGACCTACTTCCAGCCGGCCGACGGATACGTGGACGGCGGCGTTTACGCGGCCAACCCCTCGATGTGCGCCCTGGCGCAAACGCAGGACACCCGCATCGAAGGCGGCGGGCCCCGGCTGGATGAGATCGTGCTCCTTTCACTGGGAACAGGAATCTCGCTGGAGTACATCGAGAAGCAGCAGCCCGACTGGGGCGATGCGCAGTGGATCGAACCGCTTCTCCGCATCATGCTCGACGGTGTCTCGGGGATCGCCGACTTCGAATGCGGACAACTGCTCCGGGATCGATACTTCCGCGAGGCGCCCGTCTTTCCACCCGGCGCCGACGTTCCGATGGACGCGATCGACCAGATCCCTTTCATGATCGACTTCGCAAGCTCGGTCGATCTGAGCAAGGCCGCGGCCTGGCTCCGGACAGCCTGGATCTAGCGCACTGTCCGCGCAGGTCGGAAGCGTTCTCTTCGTGCCGTAGGGGCGGGGCTTGTCCCCGCCCGGGCAACTCGCCAGTACGACTGCCGCGTCCGCCACGCCATTCACGGGATCGCAGCGTGCTACACTTGTGATGCATGTATTACAAGTGAGGCACGCCATGTCCAGCTCCATTTCCGTCCGCCTGGCCGACAAGACCGCAAAAGCTCTCGACGAGCTCTCGAAGGCGACCGATCGAACCAAGACCTACTTCATCGAGAAGGCGCTCGAGTCCTATCTCGCCGAACACGCGGACTACCGCGTCGCGCTCGACCGGCTCATGGACAAGGACGATCCGGTCATTTCCTCCTCGGAGATGAGGAAGCGGATTGGCCGCCGCAAGCGTTGAGTACAAGGCCTCGGCCCTCTCCGATCTCGACCGGCTGGACCGCGCCGTCGCCCTCCGCATACTGAACAAGATCGAGAAGTCGCTGGCCGAACAGGGCGCCGACGGCGAGCCGCTGTCCGGTGAGTTCCGCGGTCTGCTGCGCCTGCGCGTGGGCGACTATCGCGTGATCTACGCCCGGACGACGAACGGCTACCTGGTCCTGCGAATCGGGCACCGGGGCGACGTGTATCGACGGGGCCGACCGTAGGGGCGGGGCCTGCCCGACCGAGCGCCTTGCAGGAATGACTACTGCGTCCGCCATGCCCAGCGCGGCGCTATCGGGTTGGGGTGAGGGACGCGCTTCTTCGGTGTCGTAGGGGCGGGGCTTGCCCCGCCCGGGCTGCTCTACCGCGCAACTGTCGATGACTGCCACGCTCTACTCCCTCTCCCGGTGGGAGAGGGTTGGGGTGAGGGGCGCTCCCGACCCGGACCTCATCTGTCTGCTCATTGCCCGGACCCTCATGGTGTGCCGACAGTCGCTCGAGACGGATCCTTCCGCTTTTTCTTCTACAGCAATGAGGGCTCGGAGGACCCCCACATCCACGTGGAACGCGACGGGAGGATCTCCAAGTTCTGGCTGGATCCGGTGGCGTTGGCGGCCTCGGGACACTTTTCTCCTGTCGAGCTCCGCGAGATCGAGCGTATCGTTAGGAAGGACGAAGCAATGCTGATCAAGACTTGGAATGAGTTCTTCGGTCGTTGAGTCGAAGCCGCTCGCAAGGGCCATCGACGTGTCCGCAGACGAGCTGACCGTCTCGCTCGTCGACGGCCGCAGGATCTCCGTTCCGCTCGCCTGGTATCCCCGGCTCCTTCACGCCACGGCCGCCGAGCGCGCAAACTGGAAGATCCTGGGCAGCGGCGAGGGCATCCGGTGGCCCGACCTCGACGAGGATCTCAGCGTCGCGGGGATGCTCCTCGGGACGAGAGGCCGCGCCGGAACGACGCTGACCCGACAGCCTCTGGCCTTCGCAGCAGGAGCATTGGCCGCGACTTTCGGCTTGGCCGCCCGCCCCCGCCCAACCCCAACCCCCACCCCCCTCGACCGCGCCGCCCTCGCCGCCGCAGGTCAAAGCCGAGCTCCTCCACGCCTGGCAGGGCTACGAGAAATACGCGTGGGGCCACGACGAGCTCAAGCCCGTCACCCGCACCGCGCACGACTGGCACGCGCAGTCCCTCCTCATGACGCCCGTCGACGCCCTGGACACGCTGCTCCTGATGGGCTTCAACGACGAGGCGGCCCGCGCGAAGGCGCTGATCCTCGAGAAGCTCTCCTTCGACCAGGACGTCTCGGTGAAGAACTTCGAGATCACGATCCGCATCCTCGGAGGCCTGCTCTCCGCCTACCAGGCGACCGGCGATCCGCGCCTGCTCGCGCTCGCGGAAGACCTGGGCACCCGCCTCCTGCCGGCGTTCTCGTCGCCCACCGGGATGCCCTACATGTACGTGAACCTCAAGACCGGGAAGACCTCCGGAACGCGGTCGAACCCGGCGGAGATCGGCACGCTGCTGCTGGAATTCGGCACGCTCGCGAAGCTGACCGGAAAGCCCGTGTTCTACGACAAGGCGAAGAAGGCCCTCACGAGCCTCTACGCGCGCCGCTCGGCGATCGGCCTCGTCGGCGAAGAGATCGACGTCGAGACCGGAGCATGGCTCAACCCCGCGAGCCACGTCGGCGGAGGGATCGACTCGTACTACGAGTACCTCTTGAAGTGCGGCCGCTTCTTCGACGACCCCGATTGCCAGCGCATGTGGGCCGAGAGCCTGCGCGCGCTGAACGCCCACCTCGCAGACCAGGCGCCCTCGGGCCTCTGGTACGGCCAGGTCGACATGACCACCGGCAAGCGCACCGCGAGCGAGTTCGGCGCCCTCCACGCCTTCCTGCCGGGCGTCCTGGCGCTCGGCGGAGACCTCGACCACGCGCGGCGGTTGCAGGAGTCGTGCTTCAAGATGTGGAACCTGCGCGGGATCGAGCCGGAGCTGATCGACTACCGGCAGATGAAAGTCGTGGACCCGCGGTATCCGCTGAGGCCCGAGATCATCGAGTCGGCGTTCTACCTGTACCGGTACACGAAGGATCCGCGGTACCTGGAGATGGGGCGCGTGTTTTTCGAGGGGATCCGGAAGCAGTGCCGCACGGAGGCGGGGGAGACGGTGTTGAAGAGCGTCGTACTCGATGGAGAAGGGGGATTTGATGCCGAGCTACTTTCTGGCGGAGACGCTGAAGTATCTCTATCTGCTCTTCTCCGACGAGCCGGTGGATCTGGACAAGGCGGCCTTCAACACCGAGGCGCATCTGCTCGAAGAGGACGTGGTGACGAGGTCTCGAATGAAAACCTCGTTGTCCGTTTTCGCGGCCGCGGCGATTCTGGCTGCTTCGGCGCTTTCGTCTCACGCCGCGCTCGCGTCGCCGGAGGGGAAGTCGCGCCCGCTGATCGGAAGCTTCGGAGGCAGCGGCGCTGGTGTGGAAGCGGCCGAGGCCGGCGCTCAGCTCACGTTCGACTGCGCAACGGGTTCCGTCGAGGGGCCGATTGCGCTGGACGAAAACGGCGGTTTCGATGCGGCGGGCCGCCTGGTGCGCGAGGGGCCCGGACCGGCCCGCCCGGAGCAGTCGAAGGGAGTCCCCGCGCGGTTTGCGGGGAAGCTCGATGGGGAAACCCTGACCCTGTCCGTGCGCGTGTCGGGCTCCGACGAGACCCTGGGACCCTTCACGCTCACCCGGGGCCGGCTGGCCCGCATCCGCTCCTGCGGCTGAGCGGAAAAAGAAAGGCCCGGCGCCTCGAGGCGCCGGGCCGAAAAGTAGAAAACGGGTGACTCAGCTCTGGTCGTGCGGGACGGTGACCTGCACCTGCGAGGTGCTCTGGTTGCCGGAGTTGTCCGTGCACGTGATCGTGATCGTGTAGATGCGCCCGTTGCCGTTCCCGTTGCGAGTGGCCCGCAGGTTGACGTGGTGGGCGTCGATGACCTGCCAATCGGCAGGCCCGCCCTCGTTGCTCGAAACCGAGAGGACGCAACCGACGGGTCCGCCGCAAGCGTCCGCGGTGCTGTAGTTGATCGTGACGGCGACCATCTTGTTGTTCGGAGGCCACAGCGTCGACGGGGTCGCGGACGCGCCGCTGATCGTCGGAGGCGTCGTGTCGCCGCCGGCGTCGGTGTTGTCGATGAAGCCGGTCACGGTCCCGGTGTAGCCGGTGTCGCAGAGAAACCCGACCGTCGCCTGCTGAATCGCGACGATCAGGTCGTGCCCCGCCGGAACGTCGACCGAGAACGAGCCGACCGCCGGGCTCGCGCCTTCGTCACCGAGATAGTTGAGGCAAAGGTTCGACCCGTCGAATGCATCCAGATAACCCGCCGCGAGCAGGGTTCCGGCGCAGCTCGACTGATCCAGGGTGACCGTCAGGCATTCCGAGCCGGCCGATGTGTTCGAGAAGGAGAACGTGTCGTAGAGGCGCGGGTTGGCGTCGAACGGCCCCGGGGCAACCCTTGAGCGTGTCCGCAGACGCTGGAGACTCCGTTGCGCCCGAGGCGGCTGGCCGTGGCCGCCGCATCCCCGGAGGTCAGAGTTCCGGAGAAGGGCTCCGGCGCTCCGGCGCACGTCGGGAAGCTGAAGTGGAACACGCGCGTGCCCCCGAGCGCCGACGTCTCGGTCAGCGTGAAGTCGATCGGGGTGCCGCAGACGAAGCTCGAAGTCGTGTGGGCGGCATAGGGCGTCAGGTTGCCGCCGCTGGCGTTGATGGCCAGGTTCGGATAGGCGGAAGCGTTCTGATCGACGACGACTTCGGGAGTCGTGGTCGACAGGACGGCCGAGATTCCGGTCTCGGGCAGGCATCCGTCGTTCTTCAGGACGGTGTTGATCTTGAAGCACTCGTTCCTGTTGATCGTGCCGTTGCCGTTGCCGCCGCTGTCGTCGAAGGAATCGCCCACGAGATCGATCAGCGGAGTCCCGGTCAGGCAGAAGTCCGCGGTCGTCGAGCCTCCATTGCTGATGGTGACGGTCTGGCTGGCGGAGTTGGCGCAGTTGATCGCGGGGTCGACCGCCGTGACGGTGTAGGTGCCGGGAGGCAGCGGGATCGCGTACGTCCCGTTGGAAATCGTGGCGCCTCCGTGTCCGTCGGAGACCTGGAGGACGGCTCCCGTGATGGGCTGGCCGTTCTGACAGTACGTGACCTTTCCGGTGAGCGTGCCCATGGCCGGCGAGACGCAGCGACGGGAACTTGAAGTTGCCGATCCGGGTGCGCCAGTTGAACTGGGTGCCCTCAGGCGTGTTGTAGTACTCGTTCGTGTACCAGAACGTGCAGAAGTCGACCGGATCGATCTGCAGCGCGCTGTAGTCGCCCCAGCGATTGACCGTCGCGAGCTGCACGCCGGTGCCCGCAAAGAGCGTCTGCTCATCCTCGAGAGCGCCCGGCGGGTCCGCGGGCGTCCGGCCGGCATAGCGCAGGGAGGGGAAAACCGTGAGGCTCGAAGCCGTGTATCCGACGGCAATGTCTCCCGAGTTGTCCGCCGCCGCGCTGGCCATCCAGCGCTCCGTGGCATCGGGGGCCGGCGTCGTGCCCTGCTCCGTGACCGAGAAGGGTCCCGACGGGCTCGATCGCGAGAGCTGGAAGTAGCGAACCGCGGCCTTGTAGGTTGCGGCGCTGGCCGGAGGGACGCCGCTGACGTTGACGGTGATGTTCGAGATGAGGCTCTCGGTGCCCCCGAGGTTCTGGTACTGCAGCCGGAACATGATCCGGGAGGCGACGGAGTCCAGCCGGTTGGCCGCACCCGTGGCCGGAGGGGGCTGGAAGATGTCGCTTCGTCCCGCAGGATCCCGAAGATCCCAGGGCGCGACCGGGATGGGGCTCGCGTAGGTGCTCTCCGGCCGCTCCGTGAACGTCGAGAGCCCCGGAATGGCGTAGTTGGGAATGAAGTCGAAGACCCGCAGGCCGTCCGCGGGATCCCCGAACGTGACCGAGGTCGGGTAGGAGAAGACGTTGGCGACCGCCCCGACCGGCGGAGGCGTCAGGCCATCGAAGTCCGACGGCAGCATTCCGAAGATTCCCTCGGGGTGCACCGGTGTGCAATGCCCGGCCTGGAAGCACAGGTTGAAGTAGATGCCTGAGGCCGTCGGGTCGCCCACGAGCATCTTCGCCCGGTCGAAAGCAAAGGCGCCGGCGCCGTCGAAGTCCCCGCCCTGGAAGAACTGGTTGGTCGTCATGAAGTAGCCGTTCGGCCACGTGCCGAGCTTCGGGATAGTCCGGGAATTCCTGTCCGGGGAGCTGGAAGTCGTAGGCGTAGTAGGCGCCGGTCGGATCCGAGGTCTTCGAGATCGCGACGCATTGGTGGTACGGAGGCGTCGCGGTGCTCGTAAACCCGAACTGGCTCAGGATCCACCGGTTCGCGAGCTTGTCGTACTGGGCGATGATGTCTCCGTCGTCCGTCGTCGCGCAGACGCCGCCGATCGAAGCGAAGAGCTTGCTCAGCGCGAACTTGCCCGGGGGACTGACGAGGGCGCCGCCCTTCGTGTAGATCCCGACGAGGTCGTTGGTGATCTGCACGTAGTGGTTCGGGCCGACCGCTCCGTTGGTGTCCGGGGGAGCGACCGTGCTGCCGAAGACCGCGGTGTTGTCGGCGGCGCTGTTGCCGTCGAAGGTCAGCCCGGGAGCCGGGCTCGGAATCGCGAGGGCCGCGAGGGCGTGAAGAGCGGACGCCTTGGCCACCGCCATCCCGACGGAGCGTCGGGATGTCTGCCCACTCCTTGACCTCTTCGATGTTGAGCTCGTTGACCTCCCGGCCGGGTTGGCTCACCGTCGGATCGGCCTCCCGCGTGGATCCGAGGATGGAGGTGAGCGGGGGAGTCTGTCCCACCCGGACGGCTCCGAAGGCGACGGGCCCGTTCGTGGCTTCGACCGCAGCCTCTGGCGTCGCGGCCACTCCGGACTTGGCCGAAGCACCGGTCGAAGCCGCAAGGGCGCCTGCCTTCGCCGACGTCTGCGCCGGAGCGGCCCGGACAGCGCTTTGGTGTGATTTACAGGAAAGACTCAACGCAACTCGCCCGGACGCACTGCCGCACGCCCGCCACCGTCCTCCGAAACCTCGGCACTACGACTGCACTACGGCAGCCTCAGCGAACGCGAGAAGCCCGTTCTCGGGGTGAGTAGGGCGCTCCTCTCCCGCCCGTGCCGTAGGGGCGGGGCTTGCCCCCGCCCGGGCAACGCGGTGACCTCGGCGTCCGTCCACGCAGACCGGCCTCCAGCAAGAGGTCACGTGACCTCCTGAGGAGGTGCGAGCTCAGCTTCCCTCGGACCCCATTTGTCCGCCCCCACATGTCACGACTTTGATCATCAAGGAGAGAATCTCAATGACGACAACTCTCGGGGCACGCGATCATAGCTCTGGCCGGCGATACGCGCACGCAGGACTCGAAGCCTTGGACAAGGCGAGGCGCTCCCTACATCCTCCATCCGCTCCGAGTCATGTTGCGTCTGCAGCACTCTGCGACGAACGAATCGCGGGAGTCCTCCACGATGTGGTCGAGGACTGCCCCGACTAGTCGCTCGAAGCGGTTGCGCAAGGACGGCTACTCGGAGGCCGTCGTGGAAGCCGTCGACTCCGTGACTCGTCGGCCGATCCGAGGACTACGAGACGTTCATACGTCGCGCGGCCGCCAATCCAATCGGCCGGCGAGTCAAGCTCGCTGATCTCGGACGACAACTGCGATCTCTCGCGGATCGCGGAAACCCACGGACCGAGACTTCGAGCGAACCAGGAAGTATGAACGCGAGCATCGCGTTGATCCGGAGCCTGGACGGCGCCGCTCCGGGTCGTTGAGCCCTGAGTCCTGAGTCAGGGGAGCCACGCATCTGCGCTTCAAAGCCACCGACATCTACGACTACTACCGCCCGTCCGAATGCGAGCGCCGCGTCGCCCTGCGCGCCCGCAAGGAACCTGAGCAGGAAACCGACAGCCCCTTCGACAAGCTCCTCCGCAACCTCGGCCACCTCCACGAAGCCGGCCACCTCGCCACCCTCTCCGCGGTCGTCGACCTCAACCCCGACGCCCACGACCAACCCACCCGCGAGCGCCTCACCCTCGAATCCATCCGCGCCAACGCCCCCGCGATCTACCAGCCGCGCTTCCGCCTCGAATTCGCCCTCGACGGCGACCCCTTCGAGCTCATCGGCGAGCCCGACTTCCTCATCCGCGATCCCGCCCGCCGCGGCTACGTCATCCGCGACTCCAAGCTCGCGCGCAACATCGGCTCGCGGCGCCACCTCGCCATCCCGCTCCAGCTGAAGATCTACGGCTTCCTCTTCGAGCGCCTCGTCGGCAAGCCGCCGCTCGGCCTCGAGGTCCACGCGGGAACCGGCGAGATCGTCCCCGTGAAGTACGAGGGCGAAGAAGAAGTCCTCGAAGCCCTCCGCGACCACCTCCGCATGCGCGCCGAGGATCCGGCGGACTACGAGCCCGTCGGCTGGAGCAAGTGCGACGGCTGCGGCTTCGAAGACCGCTGCTGGGGCGAGGCCGAGGCCGCGCAGGACGTGGCGCTCCTGCCCAGCCGTCGCGCAGCAAGCGCGCCCGAGACCTCCACGAGTTGGGGATCACGTCCATCGCCCAGATCGCCGCCGCCGTCGACGATCCCGCTCACCACGACTACTTCTGGATCGGAAAGAAGAAGCCCAAGCACAAGAACTTCGTCTCGGCACTCCTGAAGAGCGCCGAGGCGCACACATCAGGCAAGCCCATCCCAATCGACGACCCGCCCGCGCTGCCCATCGCCCCCAACTACGCGATGTTCGACCTCGAAGGCCTGCCGCCCTATGCCGACGACCTCGACCGCATCTACCTCTGGGGCGTGAAGGTCTTCGGCGAGAAGCCCTCGCCATACCTGCCAGCCCAATCCGGCTTCGGCGACGACGGCGACCGCGAAGGCTGGTTCGCTTTCCTGGAACTCGTCGCCCGCCTCTTCACGGAGCTACGGCCCCGACCTTCCTTTCATCCACTGGTCGCCCTACGAGAAAACCAAGGTCACCGACTACATCAACCGCTACGGCGACATCCCTCTTTCGACCGTCTCCCGGCGGCCGTAGAGGGCAGGGGCTTGCCCGGCGCCCGCGTGACGTCGCCGCCCAACTCCTCGCCAACCTCACCGACCTCCTCACGCATCACCAAATCCACCTACGCCCTCCCCCTGCCGAGCTACTCCCTCAAGGTCGTCGACCAATACGTCGGCTACCGCCGCACCCTCGCAGACGCCAACGGCGCCTGGTCCATCGCGGAATACATCAAGGCCACCGAAACCAACGACCCCGCCGCCCGCGCCGCGATCGTCAACCAGATCCTCGCCTACAACGAGGAGGACCTCGACGCGACGTGGGCGGTCCTCCAATGGCTCGAGAAGAAGCGGTAAACGCCTCACCGTCCTCGGTGCCGGAGCGTCCTCGCGGTCCAGAGGTCGTTGCAGGCGCTGCTTACTGCGCGCCGCCGGGCCGCCCGGAGCGAGACGACATCGAGCACCGCTTTTCGGGATGCCTGGCGACAATCCTCAGAAGGATCCTGGCACTCCCTTCCGGTTTGCGCCGCCCCTGCTCCCAGTTCCTGAGCGTGCCCGCGCTGATGCCCATGAGCGCCGCGAACTGTCGAGCTGGCGTCAACCCGGTACCCTCTGCGCACTTCGCGCACGTCGGGCTCTCCGACCTGCGATGTCCTGGCGGCCTTCGACGCGGAGTCCCGCTCGGAGCCCCGATCTACGCACGCCTTCCTTCACGCGTCTGCAGACAGTTCCTGCGAAGAGCTCGTCCCTTCATGCGGTAGCTGCCCGTTCAAGCAATCTGCCGACGAGGCGATAACGCCATTCTTCTGGTCGGCCGTAAGGTCGGCCCGCTCGCCCTTCGCGATGCGAAGAGCATCGAGAGCCGTCTCGAAGTCGGATGCCAGAAATAGATCACGCCTGCAACCTCCGCGCTTCCCCCGTCCCCGACTTGCCAGCGAACCTTTCTCAGGCCTCCAGTTCCCGGGATGACGTCGCCCGTCGTTGGACTCCGCACCAGATGAAGCTGGAGCGCTCGATACTCCTCCCGGCTCAGCAGGTCACCGATTCGAGCTGTAAACGCTCGAGTTTCGACGATGACCACAGGCTCACAGTATACGCCAATGGCGTATCGCGATCGAGCCTCTCGCGGTCCGGGCGATCGAGCGGGCCTCGGGAAGGGAGGCTCCGCGAGCTCGGTGAGTGGGTCGGGCTCGCATCTACCGCTCCGGAGCCGTCTCCGCAGCCCTCCGGTAGTCCTCCAGTTCCTGGATAACCCCCGGAAATCGCGCCCCCACTTCGGGATGATTCGCGAGCAGCTGTCTCAGCAGGTGAAAAGCTCTCGAGTCCCCGGGCTCGGCCCTCGTCGAGTCAATGTAGGCCCGCGCAGCGCCCTCCGGGTCCCCCCGGCGCTCGAGACTGATGCCCAGGTTCTTGTAGGCGTTGTATCGGTCGGGGTCGATCTCTATTGCCAGCCGGCAGTAGCGCTCCGCCTCCTCGCTTCGTCCACCAAGAGCGTTCAGGCAATAGCCCGTGTTGTTGTGCAGAAGGTACGCGACCCCTTTGTCTCGAGGACCAATGGCGAGGCCCTCGAGGTAGTACTGATGCGCCAGCTGCATCTGGTCGTCCTGTTCCGCCAGCTGCCCCAATCGCAAGTAGGCGGCCGCCCGGGTTTGAGCGTCGTCGGTGTACTCCAGCACGATCCGGGTGACGCTTGCCGCCAGGCGACCGTTCTGGACACACGAATAAAAGTAGGCGAGCTTCGTCAGCGTGGAAATGTAATCCGAGTCGGCGAGCCCGGCGTCCAGCAGCTCCAACAGCATTCGCTCGGTTGCTCTCCCGCTGACAGGGGTGAGAAAGGGCAGAGGCTTTCTCTCTTTCAGGACCACGCCCGCCCGGGGCCAGCTGAGCCGCAGCGCTCGCATCCGTCCTGAATGGCTGACTGTCGAGCCAGGTCTCCGCTTCTGACCCGAGGCCTCGCGCCTCGCTCCATCCTCGTCGTCGGTGACGATGGCGCACCATTCGTCCGGTTTGCTGGCGGTGAGATCGATCGCGGCTTGACCGAAGAGCAGCCGCACCTCCACGTCAGAAATCGCCGACTCCGCTTCGTCCTGGAGGATCAGGAGGCCCTTGCCCGGAACGTGCTTCAGAAGGCAGATTTCGTAGACGGAGGAGCCTTTGCCCCCCGCACGTTTTCGGCGGAAAGGCTCCATTTCAAGAACGTGTCCCATGGGCTCAGGTTAGGTCAGCAGAAGGACAAATAGGGTCCTGGCGGGGAGAGGACCAGGAGGCAGCTGCCGCCACCCCCGCCCGGACACCAACTGTCCACCCCCGGTGCGATCCTGTACTCATCCGAATGAAATTGATGCGCCCGAACAGCCAGCGGCTTAGCCGTCTCCTCGCGAGCTTCCTTCAGCTCGCCGCCGCCTCCGCGCTCTCGGCGGCGCTGGGGTTCGACCTCATCGCGCTCGGCCATTTCTGGACCGACAAGGCGGCCGCCGAGCGCGCGGCCTGGTACGACC
>CAWJKC010000003.1:0-665258 GCA_963843325.1 uncultured Acidobacteriota bacterium | reverse complement strand
GTAGACGGTGCCGTAGACTCTCCCCGCGGTCGTCCCATAGAGGAACCCGTCGCCGCCATCCGCGAGTCCTCCGAACGGGCTGCTGCCGGGAGTGCCGAACAAGCCCGCGTTGAACGCGTAGAGACGCTCGAAGGTCCCCGCCGTGTCGATGCGAAAGACGGTTCCGGCGGGGAAGTCATCCTTGCCGCCGCCGGGCCCGCCGGTGCTCGTCGTTCCGTAGAACCTTCCGTCGCTCGCCTCGAACAGCGGCGCCACGGCGGTGTCGCCGGAGCTGGCGTCAAAGCTTTTCAGCGTCGCGAGCGTTCCGAGCTCATCCATGCGGAAGACCGTTCCCGGATTGAGGGCGCCGCCCGCGCGCGTGGTTCCGTACAACAGCCCGTCGAGTGCCCGGATCAGCGCCGCGGCCGGAGTGGCGCCGTCGGTTCCCTGAAACTCGTGCACCGTCACCACGGTCGCGGGCAGATCGAGGCGGAAGACCGTTCCGAGGCCGGCCGTCCCGCCGAGGCTCGTCGTGCCCCACAGGTGCCCGTCCGCCTCGAGGAGCCCGCCGAGCGGCGCTGTCCCTTCGACCGCGCCGTCGAAGTCGTGCACCGTGGAGAAGACCTCGTCGGTGCCGATGCGGAAGATCGTTCCTCCATCGTGCGCGCCGCCTTCGCTCGCCGTGCCGTAGAACGCTCCGTCCGAAGAGAGGACGAGCTCGGACGGGGACTTCCCGCCGCCGTCGGCGAAGTCGTGGAGGCGCGTGAAGGCGCCGGACGGAGTGATCCGGAACGCGGTTCCAGAGTCGGTCCCGCCGCCCTTGGGCGTCGTGCCGTAGAGATTTCCGTCGGCGCCGAAGATGAGGGTCGAGTGCGGCGATGCACCGTCGGGGCCCGTGAAGGAGTGGAGCGTGAGAAGAGTGAAGCCGCCCGAGCCGTCGGGCGTCAGCGAGAAGATCGATCCGCGCCGATAAACGCCGCCGGTCTCCTGCGTTCCGTACAGGACTCCGGCCGGCGAGACGGCCAGGGCGCCCATCGGGCTGCCGCCCGGTATGACGAAGGAGTGGACGACCTCGTAGGTCTGCGCGGCGGCCGGTCCCGCGACACACAGGCCGAGCAGCAACGACATGAAGACCCGGCGCAGTGGGCTGGCGTTCATGGGACCCGCCTTTCTGGCTGGCCTGAGGAAACTTTGGACGATTCTAGATCAAGCGGGCCCATTGCTTCTCGATGTAACGACCTGATCTTCTGCGCAAACAGCCAATACAAGGAGGAGAACCATGAGTCCTGTTGAATGGCGCGCGGTCCCGCAGGCGCGGCGGTTCCTGTGCAGAAATGGCTGCTGTTGGCGGTCGTCGGCCTCTGCACGGCGTTTCCCGCGGTCGGGCAGCAGTCCGCGAACGAGCAGGCCGTCTGGAAGCTGGAGTCCGCCTACTGGAACTACGTGAAGGCGGCCGACCTCGAAGGGTATCGAACGCTATGGCACAAGGATTTCGTCGGCTGGCCCTACTCCAACGCGCAACCCGCGCGGAAGGACCACATCACCGAGTGGATCACCGCGCTGACCGGGAAAGGGCTGCACCTGCAGTGGTACTCGATCGAGCCGGCGGCCAGTCAGGCCACGGAGAACATCGTCATCACGCACTACTGGGTCACGGCGTTCTGGGCCGACAAGGCCGGCCAGGGCGACGCGCCGGAAACGAGCGCGCATCACCCACACGTGGATCAAGACCGGCACGGGATGGCAGATTCTCGGCGGCATGTCCTCGTCGCCGCCTTCCGGGAAGTGACCCTACCGGTGAAGCTGCGCCGATCCCTTGGGGAGGGTGCTCGTCCCGTTCGAGAGCGCTGAAACTTCGATGACGAGCTCCGTGAGGTCCGGGCCGTCGAGCCGGCCGGTGACGGTGCCGGTGTAGCCGAGCTGCGAGGCGGTGCCCGAGAAGGAGTTTCCGCTTCGGGTGGCCTGCAGGCGAACGGCCGTCGGGCAATTGGATTCCGTCGACGTGAGATTCCCGCTCAAGGTCGTTCCGGATTCCGTCAACGTGACCGTCGCCGGGGCGAGGTTGAAGCTCTGGCACATCTGCGGATCCGCCTGGTACACGCCGATCCATTCGCCGGCGAGCGCGACCGCGGGCGCCGCCGGCGTCGGTGTCGGCGACGAAGTGTTCGGCCCGGTCACGGTGTTCGAATCCTGACAGGCGATAGCGGCGAGACACACGAGGAACGGGACTGCGAGCAATGCGCGGTTCGTCGTCAATTGTTGGCCCTCGATGATGAATACGGGTCTCGAGGGCGCTTCGTCGGGTCTTGCGCCGACGGGATCTCAGGCGATCAGGAAGTCTTCTTGCGTCCCACGAGCCGCCAGAACTGCGCGTCGTTCAAGAGCGTGATGCGGTGCCCCTTCTCGCGCAGGCGCTTGATCTCGAGCAGCTTCCTTCCCGCGTCCTTGCCGGCGGCCTGGAGCGGGTTCGGCTTGCCTCGCACGACGACGGTCGTCTTCGCGGAAGGCGCGCCGTGGACTTTCGCTCCGGCCCTGCGCGCGGCGCGCGCGGCCTCGATGCGGGGCCGGCTCAGGATGCCGGTGAAGGCGACGTGCGCTCCCTTGAGCGACCGCAGCCGTCCGACCTTGAGCTCCGCGGGCGGATTCCTCAGCGCGTCGATCAGCTCCGCGGCGCTCTCGTAGCGCTTGCGGCGCTCGCCGATGCAGCGGTAGACGATCTCCTTCAGAGTGGTCCGTGCAGCGCAGGCCGCGCACCTCGCCGGTCCGGACCCGGGCGGCCGCGCTTCCCTTCACGAGCATCCCCAGCAGCTGGCCGACCTGGTAGACGTCGTCGCGCGTCTGCCACTTGGGCGCCGCGCCCGAGAGGATGTCGCTCGGAACGCCCCACGGGTTCAGCGTGTTTGCGGCGATGCCGCGCCGGTCGCTCTGATGGCTCACGATGCCGAAGTCGCCGAGCTTCAAGGCACACGCCGTCGCAGACGAAGACGTTCATCGGGGTCAGGTCGCGGTGGAGCATCTGGCCCCGGTGGAGCTTGCCGAGGACTTCGAGGATCCCGGCGATCTCGCGCCGCGCGGTCCGCTCGGGCCAGCCCTTCCCGGTGCGGTCGAGGTAGGCCCGCAGGTCGCCGTGCTTCGCGTACTCGAGCGCGAGGCAGTAGGTGATGGCGCCCTCGTCGTCGACGAGCGGAAACGCGTCGAAGACGCGGATCGCGCGCTCGTGTCCCGCGAGGATCTGCCCGAAGTACGCCTCCCGCAGCCAGCCGTCGATGTGCGCGCTCGCCTTGATCGCCACGACGGCCGGCACCGCGAGCGAGCGCGTCACCCGCGTCGCGAGATAGGCCTGGCCGAAGCCGCCCTGGCCGAGCAGGCTGTCGATCCGGTACCGCAGCTTCGTCTCGGGGCTCGCGATGACCTGCTGGGGAAGCAGGAGCGCCTTGCCCCGCGCCGCGCGAGAGGCGGCGGACATCGCGACGGTGGTGGCCCTGGTGTTGACCGTCATCGCCCGGAGTCTACTGTTTCCTTCGAGCCCGGAGCAGCCCCGATGCCGATGCGTCAGCCGAGGCCGGCGGCTCGCGCGATCAGAAACAGCCCCGCCGCGACGACGACCGCCCCGATGGCGCGCGCGGCGCGATCGCCGGCCGGAGCGAAACGTTCGACGGTGATGGCTGCCGTCACGGCGGCCATCGCGCGGAGGTCCATGACGCCGACGACGAGGAGGACCGCCGTCAGCCCGGCGCAGCGGTAGCTGCAGTGGAGGCCGAGGCGCAGGCCGAGCCGCCAGGCCGCGCCGGTGTCGGCGGGCAGCGTCGGTCGTGCACGGGCGCCTCCCGGCAGCACGCGAGGCTGCGCGCCTTCCACGCGGTGAACTGGAACGCGCCGGCGAGCGAGGACGACCACGCCAGCTCCGATCGGCACGGCGCGCGCGAGCGCCGGCTGCCGCATCGCGACCGCCGCCAGTGCGACGCCCGACAGAAAGACGGCCGCGCCGACACACGGTCCACACGAAGAAGTAACCGGCGCCCACGACCGCGGTCAGCCACCCGGTCGCGCCCCGCTCGCCGCGCCGACGGCCTCGCGGTAGCGCCACAGCGTCGGCGCGACGGACGGCAGCATCATCGCCACCATCATCACGACCCACATGCCGAGGAACGCGGACGCGGCGCCCGGCCACGACTGGCCGGGCATCCGCATCCACGTCATCGACATCGTCCATCCTCCCGGCATCGGCATCCCGCTCATCGCCGACATCGACGCGCACCACGCGACCGTCACCGCCGTGCTGGCGATGAAGAGCAGCGCCGAGACGCCGACGAAGGCTCGCCGGGAAGCCCGATCGGGGAGGACATCGCTCAGCGCTTTCCGTACTCGTCGTGGCGGCGCCACCAGACGCCCTGCTCGTTGCGCCCCTTCGGTGCGCGGTCGAGCAACTGGTACATGCCCCAGATGCCGTCCAGTCCGCGCGCGTACGCGGAATACGTGTGGTACACGACGCCGTCCTCGAGCACGAACGCCGAGAGGCCCGGCCGGTCGCGCGTGTACGTCGGCACGTCGGTCCCGGTCATGGCCGCGATCTGCTCGACCGGTCCTTCTCCGCCGCGCAGCTTCCAGTCCTGGAGGCTCTTTCCCGAGTGGGGCTTCGCCGCCGGCTCGCGCCGGAAGTTGTAGACGATCCCTCCCTCCTCCTGCTCCTGCTCGGTGAACGCGATGTTGAAGTCCGAGTTGAAGTCGCTGCCGAACGAGGAGGCCCAGGGAAGCGTCCACCCCATCCGCCGCTTGAATTCCTGCAGCTTCGCCAGGGGAGCCCGGGACACCAGCGAGACCGCGACGTCGTGGTTCTCGAGGTGCACGGCGACGCCGTTCAACCCGTCGGCGATCGACGAGCAGGACGGGCAGCCCGCCGTGTAGTCGGGGCCGAACATGAAGTGGTAGACGAGCAGCTGCGAGCGCCCGCGGAACAGGTCCGCCAGCGAGGCGCTGCCCCCGTCGGTCTCGAGCCGGTACCCCTTGTCGATCCGAACCCACGGCAGCTCCTGCCGCCGCCGCGCGAGCGCGTCGCCCTGCCGCGTGTGCTCCTTCTCCGCCGCGAGCAGCTCGAGCCGTGCCTCGAGCCACTCGGCCCGCGTCCCGGTCGCGTGCGCCGGCGTCGCTTCCGTTTCCTTCGACTGCGTGTTCTTCATTGCCGTCTCCTTTCGTGGCGCTTGCTGGCCACGGGATAGATTTAGCGCCGGGGAGCGGAGGAGGTGGGAGTGACAAGTGTGGCGGGATTCCGATGGACTCCCTGATCACCGCCGCGGCGCAGGCGCTTGCGGCAGGTGACCCCCTCGGCGCCTTGAAGCGGGTGGCGCTGCGCGAGGACGCGCCGGCGCTCGCGCTGCGGGGGATCGCGATGGCGCAGCTCGGCGACCTCGTGCGCGCGAAGGCGCTCCTGCGGCGCGCGGCGCGCGCCTTCGGCCCGAGAGAGGTCGTGGCCAGGGCGCGGTGCGTGGTGTCCGAGGCCGAGATCGCGCTGGCGTCGCGCGACCTGGGCTGGCCGGAGAAGGCGCTCGCGGCGGCGCGGACGACGCTCGCCGCGCATGGCGACCGGGTCAACGCCGCGTATGCGCGCATACCTCGAGGTCCGCCGACTCGTCCTGATCGGCCGCCTCGGCGAGGCCGAGCGGCTGCTCGCCGACCTCGACCCCGCACAGCTTCCGCCGGCGCTCGCGACCGTCCACGAGCTCGTCGTCGCCGGAATCGCGATCCGGCGTCTCCATATGAAGGCGGCGCGCGCCGCGCTCGCCCGGGCCAGGCGCGCCGCGCGAGCAGCGCGCATTCCGGCGCTGACGGCGGAGGTCGACGCCGCGGTCCTCGTCCTGGACACGCCCGCCGCGCGCCGCATCGAGAACGGCGGGGAGCGTCTCCTGCTTCTCGAGGACGTCGAAGCCCTCCTGGCATCGAACGCCTTCGTCGTGGACGGGTGCCGGAACGTCGTGCGCCGCGGGCGCACGGTGGTCTCGCTCGCGACGCGTCCCGTGCTGTTCGCGCTCGCCCGCGCGCTCGGAGAGGCGTGGCCGGGCGACGTCCCGCGGGACGTGCTCGTGGCGCGCGCGTTCGGAGGCCGCGAGGCCGACGAGTCGCACCGCGCCCGGCTGCGCGTCGAGGTCGGGCGGCTGCGCCGGGTGCTCCGGCCGATCGCCGGCGTGAGCGCGACGCCGCGCGGCTTCGCGCTCGAGCCGCGCCGCGCCCGCGAGGTCGTCGTCCTGGCGCAGCCGCTCGCGGCCGACGACGAGCATGCCGCCGTTCTCGCCCTGCTCGCCGACGGCGAGTCCTGGTCGAGCTCGGCCCTGGCGCTGGCGCTCGGAGCGAGCCAGCGCACCGTGCAGCGGGCGCTCGACGCGCTTGCGGCCGCCGGGAAGATCCAGTCGTTCGGGGGCGGGCGCGCCCGCCGCTGGATGACGCCGCCCGTGCCGGGATTCACGACGACCTTGTTACTCCCCGCTCCACTGCCGATTGACTAGGATGGCCGCATGAAGAAATCCGCCGCCGAAATCGTCCGCGAGTACGGGCCCTTTCCGGGCGTCGAGCAGGTGAACGGCGTCACGTACGACGGCCGGAACGTCTGGTTCTCCACGGGCCAGAAACTGACCGCCCTCGATCCCGAGAGCGGCAAGACGGTGCGCTCGCTCGACGTCGTCGCGCACGCGGGAACGGCCTTCGACGGCAAGCACCTGTACCAGATCGCCGAGGATCGCATCCAGAAGATCGATCCGAAATCGGGCCGCGTGCTCGCGACCATCCCGGCGCCCGGCGGCGGCGGCGACTCGGGGCTCGCGTGGGCCGAGGGCTCGCTCTGGGTCGGGGAGTATCGCGAACCGGAAGATTCACCAGGTGGATCCCGAAACGGGAAAGGTTCTTCGCACGATCGAGTCCAACCGCTTCGTCACCGGAGTCACCTGGGTCGACGGAGAGCTCTGGCACGGCACCTGGGAAGGCGAGGAGAGCGATTTGAGGCGCATCGATCCGAAAACGGGAGAGGTTCTCGAACAGCTCGAGATGCCGCCCGGTGTGTTCGTGTCGGGGCTCGAGTCCGATGGCGGCGATCGATTCTTCTGCGGAGGCGGCAAGAGCGGGAAGGTGAGGGCCGTTCGCCGGCCGAAGCGAGGCGCCGCCGTCGCGAAATCCGCGAACCAGGACTGATCCTCTTTCGGCAGTTGAATGGCCTCGTGTCTTTCGCGGCAAGTGGCTATTGCGACGCGCCGGGGAAGCGGCGACGATCCGGCCTCCGGAGCCGCAGCCGCCCGGTCACTTTGGAAGTTCATGCAGGAGCTTTGAAGGAGGAATCTCAAGTGGTGGACATTCTGGGCAAGGTCGGAATCAAGTCGTCGTCAACCGACGACGTCTACAGGGCCTTGACCACGCGCGAAGGTCTTGCCGGCTGGTGGACGGAGGACGTTCAAGGGGAAAGCAAGGTCGGCGGAGTGCTCCAATTCCGGTTTGGGGCCGGCGGTTTCGACATGAAGGTTCTCGAGCTTCAACCTGCAAAGCGCGTGCTGTGGCAAGTGGTCGCCGGGCCCGAAGAATGGATCGGCACGAAAGTGAGCTTCGACCTCAAGCAGGCAGGCGACTGGTCCATCGTCCTCTTCAAGCACCAGGGCTGGAAGGAGCCGGTCGAGTTCATGCACCACTGCAGCACCAAGTGGGGGGTCTTTCTGATCAGCCTGAAATCGCTTCTCGAGACCGGGAAGGGTGCTCCCGCGCCCAACGACATCAAGCTCGACAGCTGGGAATAGGGCCGGAGGAAGACATGCGGAGGTTGATCGCGGGCATGAAGGTTTCTGTCGACGCGAAAGTGGCGGGGCCCGGGGGCATCGCGGATTGGGTCGAAGCATGGTCGGAGGATTACGGCCTGATGCAGCAGATCGACGCGTGCCTGCTCGGGGGAGGCATGTACCCCGGCTACGAGCGACGTTGGACCGCGATCCAGAACGAGCCGGACAAGCCTCTGCGATCGACCGGCAAGCTGCCGACGCCGGCTCAGGTCGAATGGGCCCGCTTCGCCGCGAAGACCCGGCACTACGTGCTGTCGAACACCCTCACCTCGGCTCTCTGGACGCAGACGAGCTTCGTCCGGGGAATCGAAGAGGTGGCGGCGCTCAAGCAGCAGCCCGGCAAGGACATTTATCTGATGGGCGGCGCGCGTGTCACGGCGAGCCTGATCGATGCCGGCCTGGTGGATGAGCTCCGGCTCATCGTTTATCCGCTGATCGCCGGTGAAGGGAAGGCGCTCTTCGAGACGACGGAACGTCGCCGCGGGCTCGAGCTGCGGAAGGTTCAGCAGCTTCCAGACGGGCGTGTCAGCCTGATCTACGAAATCGGATGATGTGAAGCGCAGCGTTTCAAACAACCCCATCCTGCCGTTCCCGCGATTCTGGGAACCGCGCTACTTCGGCGACGGCGTGAACTTGAGCCGAGCGAGCCTCTCCTCGGCGCTCTCCCGGATGACCTTGCGCTGCTCGGGCGTCTCGTGCGGATCCGCGTCGACGAGCTTCAGCGCCTTCTCGGACGCCTCGCGCGCCTTGTCGCGCTGGCCGTCGGCGAGGTAGGCGTCGGCCAGGCTGTCCCAGGCGTTGGACGAGCCGGGTCGGGCGTCGACGTTCACCTGCATGATCGCGATGGCGCTCTTCCCGTCGCCCCACTGCGACTGCCAGGTAGCCGAGGTTGTTGACGAAGGGCGCCTCGAGGATCGGTGACTTCGGATTCGTCCTGCGCTCGGCGTTGAGCGTCTCCAGGACGCGGGCGAGTCCGCCGGGCTGGTCGGCCATCACCAGCATCCGCACCCTCGGCGAATCCCGGCGCGCCTGGTTCGGCGTCGAGGCCGGCTTGCCCTTCCCGGCGAGCGTCGCCTCGTACCAGGCGACGATCTCGCCCTGCAGCTCCGGGTGCGGCGCGAACAGCTCCGTGCCGTGGCCCCCGGTCTTGAACTCGTCGAACCGGTTGGCGGGATTGCCCGACGACGCGTCGATCCACGCCATGAACTCGACGACGCCTCCGTCGTCGTCCGCAGCGGCGATGAAGAGGGGCGGCGAGGTCCTGGAGGACAGATGCTGACGGCCGACTTTGTCGGCGTTGCCCGACAGCAGGACGAGGGACTTGACCTCCGGGTGCCGCCTCGAGAGCTGGATCGACTGGTTGACGCCGCAGCTCGCTCCTCCGGCGCCGTAGACCTGCTGCACACCGGGCTGAGCGCGCAGGTACGCGAACGCGGCGTCCACGTCGCCCGGCCAGACCTCGTTCGTCACCCGCACACGCTCGTTGTCCGGGAGATCGAGGTGGCGCTTGCCGCCGCTCTCGCCGTAGCCGCGGTAGTCCACCGTGAGGACGTGAAAGCCCTCGCGGGCGAGCTGTTCCGCGAGCGTGTTCCAGGAGGACCGGTCCTTGTTGCACTGGTGGAGAAGCAGAATGCCCGGGCCGGGCTTGTCGCCGGAGTAGTAGGTCGCGGCGAGCTTCGTGCCGTCGGGCGCCGGGATGCTCGCGGGCGTCCCGGTGACCGGCTCGCCGGCGGCAGAGCGGAGGGTGGCGACGGCAAGGATCAGGGCGCGGACTGCGTGGCGCATGGGAGCCCCCTTTCGTCGTCCTACGGCGGGCGAGCAGAAAGGTTCGAATCGGGCCAGACCGGGTCCCGGACGAGTTGGCCGGATTCGTGCAATGGCTCCTGCCGGCCGGGCAAACGGCCGATGTCCGTCGTCATCTTCAAAAAAGGAAGCCCGCACATGGAAGCAACCAGTCTGCTGATCAAGGACCACGAGGCCGTCAAGAAGCTGTTCGAGCAGTTCGAGGCCGCGGGCGATGCCGCGTACAAGCTCAAGAAGTCGATTTTCGAGACGATCAAGAGCGAGCTGCTGGTCCACATGGACATCGAGGAGTCGATCTTCTATCCCGCCGTCAAGGCGCAGCCCTCCGAGGAGCTCAAGGACGAGATCCGCGAGGCCGACGAGGAGCACCACGTCGCGAAGCTCCTGATCGCGGAGATCTCGAAGATGAAGCCCGAGGACGAGCAATACGACGCCAAGGTCACGGTCCTGAGGGAGAACATCGAGCACCACGTCGAGGAAGAGGAAGGCGAGCTCTTCCCGAACACGAAGAAGCGGATCGACGAGGAGATGCTGGAGCAGCTCGGCGAAGAGATGGAAGAGCGCAAGGCGGCCCTGACCGAGGGCGCCGAGGTCGCGAACTCCTGATCCGGTCCGCGACCCTCTTCTTCAGTCCCTCCAGTTCAGACCGAGAGCCTTCGACAGGAACACGGCCATCTGCCGCCGCGTGAGGACAGCGTCCGGACAGAAGTTGCCGCCGCCGCAGCCCGACGTGATGCCCGCAGACACGAGGGCCTCGATGAACTTGTAGCCCGGGTCGATGACGGAAACGTCGTTGAAAGTCGCGACGACGGGCGGCGTGCTGACCTGGCGCCGCCAGTGGATCTGCACGGCCCCGAGGCCCGCGTTGGAGTTGAGGGTGACCCGCACCTGGTGGAACTGGCTCTCGCCGATGACGCCGTCGTATTGCCGGGACACGTACGAGAAGGGCGCCGAGCAGACCACGCCGCGGCCGGTGTCGAAGTCCGCGACGACGTTCGACCCGGCGACTTCGTCATCGCCGCTGAATTGTCCGCTGCCGGGAAGCAGGACGCGATCGATCGCCGCGACGGCCAGCGAGAACACGTCCGGATCGTCGGCGTACACGCAGACCTGGAAGATCTCCGCCCCGTCGGGCAGCTCGAGCGGCGCGACGTAGAGGGCGGTGCCGTAGATGTACCCGGTGCTGTAGTTCGTGATCGCCCCGTTGACCAGCGGGCGAAAGGCGGCGGAGCTGAGGGTCAGGACCTGGTCCCCGAGTCCCCAGGACTGCGGGAACGCGGGTGCCGCGACGGCGAGGATGGCGCCGGCGAACAGCGCGGCAAGAAGCGAGGATCGGCGTGAGGTCATGCAAGGCTCCTTTGGAGCCCATTGTGCGCCTGGTCCCGGCGCCGGGCTGGTAAGGTGGCGCACATCGGGCCTCGTTCGAACGCCTTCGCCGATGCGGACGGGGACCGGAGGGAAGGGCTCGAGCCTTCTTACTTGATCGTCGCGAGTGTGGCCTTGACGCTCGCGGTGTACTGCCACTTGTCGCTGCCAAAGGTCCCGTTGCCGGAGAGATCTCCCTCGGCCCGCGTTTCGCCGACCTTCACCTGGGACGTCTGCTGGTCGGCGCGATTGACGATGGCGCCGTCGAACTCCTTCGCGTACGTGAATCCGGTGCCGGATGGCTTCCCATCCGGACCGAGCGTCACCGACACGCCATGCACCTTTCCCGCGCGGGCCAGGTCGGTCAGCTCGAGCCGGTACCGATCGTCGACGACGCTCTTCGGGACTTCGGTGTCGGTCATCAGGATGACCACGACGGTCTGGCCCTTGTCGGTCATGCTGGGCTGTCGCCGGGCATAGACGTGCGCCAGCTTGTAGGTTTTTCCGCCGGCAGTGAAGGAGCCGGTGACAGAGTCCGCGTCGGCCCCTCGGCCGGTGGCCGTGACCGCCACGAGGGAGAGGGCGGCAATGGAAAGGATCCGGCGTACGACGATGGACCGCGGTCGCGTGTGCATGAAGACCTCCTTCGAAGGGGCGAAGCGCGATTATCCACCCGACGGGAGGGCCCGAAAGCCCTCGCCCTGGCTCCCTCTCCCGATTTCCGCCGGTCAGGACGGCGGAGGCGGGAGGCGGGAGAGCTTCTCCGGATTGGTGACGATGTAGATCGCCGCGATGCGCCCGTCTTTCGCTTCGAGGGTGAACACGGACTGCGGCCGCCCATCCTGGTAGCTCACGACGCCGGGCAGGCCGTTGATCTCGACGAATCGCTGCGTCACGTTGAGCGACAGCAGCCTTCTCAAGCCGTGCACGCTCGCCTGGGCCACCTTCTCCGGCCCGTAAATCGGAAGCATGAGGGCCGAGGCCTTGCCGCCGCCGTCCGTGTGCATCACGACTTCGCTCGAGAGCAGCGAGATCAGGTGGTCCATGTCGCCCCGGCGCGCGGCTTCCGAGAAGCGTTCGAGCAGCTCCCCGTGTTCGCCCGTGGGCGCCCGGAAACGCGGCCGCGTGAGCTGGACGTGCTGCTGGGCGCGCCGCAGGAGCTGACGGCTGTTCGACTCCGTCAGGCCGAGCGCCTCCCCGATCTCGGCGTGCTTGTAGTCGAAGACTTCGTGCAGGAGAAACACCGCCCGCTCGGGCGGCGTCAGCCGCTCCAGAAGCAGCAGGAGCGCCATCGAGACGGATTCGTCCACCTGGACGACCGCCGCGGGGTTGCTTTCCGGGTCGGTGACCAGCGGCTCGGGAAGCCACTCGCCGACGTACGTCTCGCGTCGGGCGTGGGCGGACTGGAGCTGGTTGATGCAGAGGCGGCTGACGATCGTGACCAGGAAGGATCGCGGCGAGCGGATGTCGTCGGCGGAGGCGCGCTGCCAGCGCAGGAACGTCTCCTGGAGCACGTCTTCGGCGTCGGCCACGCTGCCGAGCATGCGGTACGCGATCGAGAACAGGAGCTTGCGATGCTCCTCGAAGAGCGCCAGGCCCTTCGTATTGTCGGGTGGGCGCCCCACGGTTCCCGGGTCGTTCTCGAAGTTCCGTCTCATGACTACGTCAGGCCGACTTTCTCATCTCTGCCGCCGCCGGCAGCTGACCGACCCGTTCCGGGCGATGGAGCCTCTGGAAGTAGACATACGACGTGATCAGCGCTCCGAGAAAGATGAGCGGGTCGAGGATGAAGAACAACGGATCGCCGACCCCGAAGTGCGCGATGGCCGCCGAGATCAGCGTGATGGCAAAGCCGGCGTACGCGAACTCACGGACCTTGATCGGCAGCCCGGGGATCAGGAGCGCGAGGACGCCGAGCGCCTTGGCGACGGTCAGCTCGATCCGAAAATAGTCCGGATACCCCAGGTGGCGAAAGGCGCCCTTCATCGGGCCCAGCGGGTTCTTGAGGTTGAAGTTGATGGCGCTGTACACCATGACGGCGCAAACGAGCCCCGTGGCGATCCAGTAGATGACTTTATTCCTGTTCATGGTCGGTCTCCCTTCTGCGATCCAACAAGAAAGACCGAGCGGGTCGTCGAAACGTGACAGGGGAGGCGGTCGGGAAGCGTCCTTACGTCCAGGACACTCCAGCGCCAGCGCGCTGAGGCTTTGCGCCCCAGATCAGGAGCCAGAAGATGATCGGCAATTCCGCGAGGGTCAGGACGCTCGTGAACTGGCTGATCGCGGGAGCGTAGGCCGGCAGGACGAGCTCGCCCACCGAGCTCGCCACGTAGCCCGGGGCCGCGATCAGCAGCAGGACTCCCAGCAAGCGCGGGATGAATCCCGACCGGATGACGCAGATCCCGAACGGAACGAGCCACAGCCCCCAGAAGACCTGAGCGACCATGTTTCCGGCGTCGTGCAGATTGAGGAAGAGGTACGCCAGTGCGTCGCGCACGTGCGGGTCGATCGCCGACAGGTAGTTGGCGCGGCCCGCGCCGCCGGCGAGCTCGAGCGCGGCGATCTCGTTGACGATGTTGATGAACGAGATGGGCGCCGAGATCAGGAACAGCACCATCATCGCCAGGGCGTGCCGCGCGCTCACCGGCTTGAACAGGCGGTAGAGGACCAGCGCAACCCAGATGAAGATGGAGAAGCCGAGGAGCTCCGCCCCGATGCCCATGCGCAGAAGGGTCCCGGAAGCCCGGAGGCGGTCGGCCGTCGCCGCGGCGGCTCCCGGCACGACCAGCTTGCCCGGGACGTAGATGAGCGCAAAGGCGCCGGGGATGCTCGCGAGCAGGTAGAGAAGCCCCGCCAGACGGGCGGTCTTCCTGTTCGGGTTCACGCCCGGGGCTTGCATGCGGAGATTATGATCTCGAGGTCGAAGGAGGCCTCCCATGAAACGCACGCGAGCCTTCCTGATGGTGGCGGCAACGCTCTTCGCGGCCGCCGGCGCGCCGGGCCAGGAAGCGAAAAGCACGCCGCAGCCGGAGCCGCCCGCCACCCTCGCTTTCGCCCTGGACCGCCAGCTCAGCGCGGCCGAGAAGCTGGTCACCGAAGCCGCCGAAGCGATGCCCGAGGACCGGTTCAACTTCTCTCCGGAGAGCCTGAGCATCCCGGGGAGCAACTACAAGGGCGTGCGCACGTTCGCGCTGCAGGTCAGGCACATCGCGGCTTCCAACAACGCGATCTTTGCCCCGCTGACGGGCGAGGCGCTGCCGGCCAACTTCAAGGGCGGCAACGGTCCGGAGGACGTGAAATCGAAGGCCGAGATCCTCCGGTTCCTGAGGGATTCATTCGCTCTGGGCCACCGGGCCGTGGCGACGCTCACGACGCAGAACATGCTGCAGCTGCCGGAGGGCAGCAAGTCGTCGCGCCTGGAGAGGGCGACGTTCGCCGTCGCCCACGCGTTCGATCACTACGGACAGATGGTGGAGTACCTGCGGATGAACGGGATCGTGCCGCCCGCGAGCCGGGAAAAGTAGGGACGGACGCGTTCCGTTCCTACCGTCCCTCCGCCTTCTTGCCCGCGAGCGTCAGGCACGTGCTGCTCGCCCGGGCGACGAGGCTCCCGGTCTGATCGACGACGTCGCATTCGACGAGGCCGACGGTCTTGCCGCGCTTGACGACGCGGGCGACGGCGTTCAGGCGTGCGGTCCAGACCGGCTTCAGGAAGTTGATCTTCAGCTCGAGCGTCGTGAAGGTCTCGCCGTCTGCGAGATCCGACGCGAAGGCGACGCCCATCGCCGCGTCCGCGATGTCGCAGAGGACCCCGCCGTGGAGCGTCCCCATCAGGTTCGCGTGCTGCGGGCCGGTCTCGAGCTCGAAGACGGCCTTCCCGGGCTCGACGCTGACGAGGTGGAACCCGATCAGGCGATTGACCGCGGGAATGGGGATCTCTCCGCGAACCATCGCCTCGACGCGCTCGATGAGTCTGGCCATGTTGCCTCCGCGGCTAACTTATCAATCTGCCGGAGCGGGGGTCGCGAGAGGTGAAACGCTTCACGGGTTTTTGATAAAGAAGGGCGATGGTTGCCGGCGCTGGAGACACGGATGTCCTGATCGTCGGCGCAGGGCCCGTGGGACTCTTCCTCGCGAACGAGTGCGCCCGGCGCGGCCTCCGGTACCGGATCGTCGAGACGCACCCGACCCAATCGCAGCACTCCAAGGCGCTCGCCATCTTTCCGCGGACGCTCGAGATCTTCGACATGTCCGGGGTCGCCGGCCCATTTCTCGAAAAGGCGAACCGCGCGACGCGGGTTGCCATCGTGGCGCACCAGCGCGGCCTGGCCCACCTCCGGTTCGCGCCGGAGGGGACGCCCTACCGCTTCATCGCCATGGTTCCCCAGGACGTCACCGAGAAGCTCCTCGCGGAGGAGCTCGGCCGCAGGGGCCCCGCCGTCGAGTACGAGACCTCGTTCGTATCGGCGGTCGAGCGCGACGGCCGCGTGAGCGCAACGCTCGACCATAAGGGCACGAGAGAGGAGCTCACCGCCGCATTCGTGGTCGGCTGCGACGGTGCGCACAGCGCCGTGCGGCACCTGCTGAACCTGCCGTTCGAAGGCGCCGCGTACGAAGCCCTGTTCATGCTGGCCGACGTCCAGACGAACGACGCCCTCCCTGCCGACGAGCTGCAGCTGTGCCCGAGCGAGCTCGGTCCCTGCGCCATCTTTCCCATGAGCGCGACGCGGCGGCGCATCGTCGCGACGGTCGACAGCGCTGAGGGCGATGCCCCGTCGCTCGATCTCGTGCGAAGGATCCTGGCGGAGCGCGCGCCCGCGGGAATCGAGGCGCAAGCTCTTCACTGGAGCAGCTACTTCCGCATTCATCACCGGCATGCGGGGCAGCTGCGCGTCGGGCGGATGTTCATCGCCGGCGACGCCGCGCACATCCACAGTCCGTTCGGAGGGCAGGGGATGAACACGGGGCTGCAGGACGCCTGGAACCTCGTCTGGAAGCTCGACCTCGCGTTGCGCGGCCGGGGCAACGAAACGCTGCTCGGCAGCTACGAAGCTGAGCGCCTTCCGGTGATCCGGCACGTCATCGAGACCACGCATCGGCTGACGAAGGCGATGGGAACGGCGAACCGGCTGGCGCAGTCCGTGCGCGACGCCGTCATCCCCGTCGTGTCGCGGCTGCCGCCCTTTCAGCACGCCTTCGTGCAGACGCTTTCGGGGCTCGGGATCGCCTATCGCGGAAGCCCGATCGTCGAAGGGTCCGGCGAGCGGTACTTCGACGATTCGCTGCGCGGCGGGGACGGCATTCGGAGCCGTTTCCTGCTCATCGTCGGCGACACTGCGGATTCGGCGGCCCGGCAGGCCGCGGGGCGGCTGGCCGAGTCGCTCTGCTGACGTCGTCGACCTTCGCCCGGGTCCCGGCGGCGGGATCCGGCTCGTCCGGCCCGACGGATATGTTGCGTTTGCCGCGGAGGATGCGGATGAAAACACTACAGTGAACGCCGTTCGGTCGGTTCTGGAGCGGCAGACCAACTAGAGGAGCGAAAACCGATGCGTCTTTTCAGTCTGGCTGTCGTGGTTTCATTGGCGCTCGCGCCGGGTCGATCACTCGCCCAGGCGTCCACGGGGGAAACGCAAATGAACACCGAATCGAAATCGTGCCCCGAGCAGCGGCTCAAGGAGCTCGGCATCAAGCTGCCGGCGCCGCCCGAGCCGTTCGGGGCCTACGCGGAAGCAGTGCAGACGGGCAACCTCCTTTTCCTGAGCGGGATGCTCCCCACCGAAGGCCACGAGGCGCGATACCTCGGGCGCGTCGGAGCGGAGCTCGACGTGGAAGCGGGGCGCAAGGCGGCGCGCCTGGCGACGCTCAACGGCCTCGCCGTCGCGCGGCAGTACCTGGGATCGCTCGACCGCGTGACGCGGATCGTCCGGATCGGCGTCTCGGTGGCGACGTCGGGAGACGTGCGCGCCCAGCCGAAGGTCGCCGACGGCGCTTCCGAGCTGCTGCAGGACATCTTCGGAAAAGACAAGAATCCGAGCCGGCTGGTCTACGGCGTCGCGAGTCTCCCGCTCGGCGCCCCGGTCGAGGTGGAGCTCATTTTCGAAGTCGCGAAGTGAGGCGGAGGATGCGCCTGGCTCGCGTGGTTTCTCTGCTGCTCGCGTCGGCTCCACTGTTTGCCGAGGGAAAGGAGCATTCCGTGGAACACCCGACTGCGTACCGCACCGTTCAGATCGACGGTCTCTCGATCTTCTACAGGGAGGCCGGCCCGAAGGACGCGCCGACGATTCTCCTGCTGCACGGCATTCCCAGCGCGTCGCGGCAGTTCGAACCGCTCTTCGCCCGCCTCGCCGACCACTATCACCTCGTGGCGCCCGACTACCCGGGCTTCGGGCACAGCGACTGGCCGGATCCGAAGAAGTTCGCGTACACGTTCGACCACATCGCCGAGCTCATGAATCACTTCACCGAGACGCTCGGGCTCAAGCGCTACACGCTGTACATGCACGACTACGGCGGCCCTGTGGGATTCCGGATGGCCCTGGCCCATCCCGACCGGATCGAGGCGCTCATCGTCCAGGACGCCGTGGCGCACGACGAGGGCCTGGGAGCGAACTGGAAAGCCCGGCGGGCCTTCTGGGCCGATCGCGCCGCCAACGAGGCCCTGCTGCGCACGAACCTCTTTTCGCTCGCGACGACGAAGACCCGCCACGTCGGCAGCGATCCGAACGTCGAGCGCTACGACCCGGATCTCTGGACCGACGAGTTCGCGTTTCTGAGCCAGCCCGCGCAGCCCGACATCCAGTCCGACCTCTTCTACGACTACCGCACGAACGTCGAGGCGTATCCGAAGTGGCAGGCCTGGATGCGCGAGAAGCAGCCGCGGCTGCTCGTCATCTGGGGCAAGTACGACCTGTCCTTCGAGCTCACCGAGCCCGAGGCCTACCGGAAAGACGTGCCGAAGGCCGAGGTCCACGTGCTCGAAGCGGGCCACTTCGCCCTCGACGTCGCGGCGGACCAGATCGCGGAGATCATCCGCGCATTTCTCCGGGGAGCGAGCTAAGGCTTTGCGGGCGGGCCGCTCAGATTGAGCTGCCGGCGCAGCGCGTCCACGTCCGCCTTCATGACGTAGTAGTCGAGGTTGCGCCACACCGCGCTGTGGTGGTATCCGCCCGTGCTCATTTCGAGGACGGCTTTCTGCTTGGTCCACCCCTGCACGACGATCCGGTAGAGCGCGACGAGCGCGCCCGTGCGATCCGCTCCCTGTTTGCAGTGGATCATGAGCGGCCGGTTAGCGGGGTCCACCATGACGCGCAGCGCCTCGAGGACACGGTCGTCGCGGAGCTCAAAGGCGGTCATCGGGATGTGGACGAGCTTCAGCGGGCCGCCGGGGACGTAGACGGCGTCGCCCCCGCCGCCGGCCAGGTCGAGCACGGTCCGGACGCCGAGGTCCTGGAGCTCCTGGAATCCCTGGGCCGTCGGCTGCGAGCCGCGATAGAAGCCGTCCTCGATCAGATACAGGTTCTTGACGCAGGTTCCGGACACGGGAGTGGCCCAGTCCGCCGGCCGAGCGGGCGGCTCGGGGGCGGCGCTCGCGGCGCTGGCACAGAGGAAGAGAACGAGAAACGGGACCGCCCACCTCTTCATGACGATGAGAAAACGCGCGAGGGGCGGCGATTCTTCCCGCGCGTGCCCACCCTGAGAACTCCCGGGCTGCGACATGCGTACCTGCTCTCAAGCCTAACCTTTTCTCACGCAAGGGGGGAAGCCCATGACGCTCAGGACGAACTCCCGGGTCGCCGGATACGCGTTCCTCCTTTACATCGCCGCCGCCCTGACCGGAATGGTCCTGTCCGGCCGGGCGTCGAGCGGGGAGGGCAACGCCGCCAGGCTGGCGAGCATCGCGAGCCACCTCAGCCGTCATGCGGACGGCCATCCTGCTCGAGCTCGTCGGGTGTTTCTGCGCCCTCGTGCTGGCCGTGACGCTCTACGCCATCACGCGCGACGCGGACCCGGACCTCGCGCTGCTCGCCATGGTCTGCCGCGTCGCCGAGGGCGTCATCGGCGCGGTGGCGCTGCCGAGGAGCCTCGGGAGGCTCTGGCTCGCGACGGCCGCCGGGAGCGGACGCGCCGGACCCCGCGGCGGCGACCGCGCTCGGCGCCCACCTGTTCCAGCTGCCGGGCTGGGGCTCGACCCTGCCCGCGACCTTCTTCGCCGTCGGCAGCCTGCTCTTCGCCTGGCTGCTCCTGCGCGGCCGGATCGTTCCCGCATGGCTCGCGGGGCTCGGCGTGGTCGCATCGATCCTGGTCGTCGTCTGTCTTCCGCTGGAGCTCGTCGGTGTGGTGGGACGTCCGATCACGGACTTCATGTGGATCCCGATGCTCGCCTTCGAGCTGCTGCTCGCGTTCCGGCTCATCGTCCGGGGGGCCGCGACTCCCCAAAGAACGCCGGCGTAAGGGACGTTACTTCGCTTTCGCGACGAGCTTCTGGAATCGCGGGTTCTTGCGGAGGGGATCGAAGTTCTCGGCGGCACGCACGAGAGGGGAGTCGAGACGCTGGAGCCCGATCTCGAGGCGGAGCAGCGGATTCTCGCCGGGCAGCGGGCGATCTTCACGGGGATGAGGAGCGCGTAGCGGATTGCTTGGCGACTTCCTGGCGCCAAACCTTCCTGCCGCGGCGCCGTAGTCACCCTCAATACATATGAGGAGGCTCGCCGTGCGCCGTCGCCTTGCCAGCTGTGTCCTTGCTCTGCTCTGCGCCTCCATTGCGCACGCCCAGACGATCTCCGTCCCGCCCGACTCCCCGCGCTGGGACCTGCAGGGAAAGGCGGAGCTCGCGGACTATCTCGGCCGCAAGTGCGTGCTCCTCGACGGGGGAGCCGCGATCCTGAAGGACTTCGAGATGCGCGACGCCGTCATCGACGTGGACGTCGCGACGCCCGCGGCCCGCGGGTTCTTCGGCTTCCAGTTCCGGCTGGCCGACGAGGGCGCCAACGGCGAGTGGGTGTACCTGCGCCAGCACAAGTCCGGCTACCCGGACGCCATGCAGTACACGCCGATCCTCAACACGGGCGCCAACTGGCAGCTCTACAACGGCGAGGGCTTCACCGGCGCGGTCGACATTCCGAAGGGCGAGTGGTTCCACCTGCGCCTCGCGGTGACGGGCGCGCAGGCGAAGCTCTACGTCAAGGACATGGAGAAGCCGGCGCTCGTGATGGACGATCTGAAGAGCGGCGTGCAGAAGGGCGAGTTCGCGCTGCACGACCTGATCGGCGCGACCTACTTCTCGAACTTCGAGATCCGGACGACGCCCGACGCGCCCTGGCAGCGCCACGAGCCGACGATGCCGGCCGGGATGGTGACGAAGTGGCAGATCTCGCCGTCCTACGACGCGCTCGCGCGCAACGTCGAGCGGCCGCTGACGGCGGCCGAAAGCGCCGCCATCCAGTGGAAGAGCGTCGAGGCAGAGCCGCCGGGATTCGTGGTGCTGTACCGCTATCTGCAGGCGCCGCACCTGCGCGTGACGTTCGCGACCGACTTCACCAAGCGCCTGGAGCCACAGGCCGGAACGCAGCTCGTCTACGCGCGGACGACGATCGACAGCGACCGCGACCAAGTGAGGAAGCTCGAGATCGGCTACAGCGACGAGGTGAGCGTGTTTCTGAACGGGAAGATTCTCTTTCGCGGAAGAAGCGCGCAGAATTTCCGGGATCCCGGGTTTCTGGGGATCGTGAATCCCGAGAACGACGTGCTCTACCTGCCCTTGAAGAAGGGGAGCAACGAGCTGGTGCTCGCGGTCAGCGAGCTCGGCGGCGGATGGGGGTTCATCTGCCGGCTGGGGGATTTCAAGAACTGAGCGTGTCGCCCCAACTCTGGCGTGACGGCCTGGCTGTTCGCTCCGTATACACGCGCAGAGGGGGGGCCCATTTGAAATACTTCCTTGTGCTCGGGCTGTTTGCCGCTCTGCCCGTGCGTGCACAGACCCCGACGGAGCGAATCGAGTTCTCTCCGCTCATTGGATACATGTTTGCCGGGTCGTTTTCGCGTGTCCCGCCGAACTTCGCGATCTCCGAGATCAATGTCGCCGACCATTTCGACTTTGGTGTCAGCGTGGGGTTCAACCTCACGAACGCGATCGAGCCGGAATTTCGGTGGGTGCGCACGGATACGAAAATGGTCTTCGAAGACGTACCCGGAGGGACCTCCGGGATCCCCCCGTTTCCGTTGACCATCGACTATTTCCTTGCGGGTGCGAGCTATAACTTTTCGTCCGGGAAGATCAGGCCTTATGCATCCCTCGATGTCGGCGCGGCAAGACTCGCGAACATCCGTATCGACGACCCTCTGAGCCAGGGCGCTCTGACCCCGTCGACGGACTTCGCCGTCAGCGTGGGCCTCGGAGCCAAAACGTTCATCACGCCGAATTTCGGATTGCGGGTCGAGGCCAGGGGCTATGCGTCGACTGTGCCCGACCACTTCTTTTTCCCGTGCTACACGACGCCGGATGCAAATGGCCGGATCTATGTAACGTCGTGCGGCAATAAGTGGCTCTTCAATGGAGATGTGACCGCGGGCATCGTCGTCGCCTTCTAGCGCGAGGGGCTCCGGGGTAGGCTTTGCCGCGTGACCGGCTTCGAATCCCTCCTCGGTGTCCTCCTCGTCGCCGTCGTGCTTGCCGCGCTCGCGCGGAGGCTGGGGGCGCCGTACCCCGCGTTTCTCGCGCTCGGCGGAGCGGTGCTGGCGTTCGTGCCGGGCGCGCCGAAGTTCACGATCGATCCGGCCGTGGCGCTGGCGCTCTTCGTCGCGCCGGTGCTGCTCGACGCGGCGTACGACTCGTCGCCGCGGGACCTGAAGGACTACTGGGTCCCGGTGGCGAGTCTCGCGGTCGTGAGCGTGGCGCTGACGACGTTCGCGGTCGCGTACGTCGCGCGGATGCTCGTGCCGGGGATGCCGTGGGCCGCGGCGGTCGCGCTCGGGGCGATCGTGTCGCCTCCCGATGCCGCGGCCGCGATGGCGGTGTTGAAGCAGCTGCGGCCGCCCCACCGGATCCTCACGATCCTCTCGGGCGAGAGCCTCCTGAACGACGCGAGCGCGCTGCTGATCTACCGGCTGGCCGTCGGCGCGGTGGCGATGCAGGCGTTCACGCTCGGCAGCCTCGGACCGACGCTGCTGCTGGTCGTGGTGGGCAGCATCGTCGTGGGCCCTGTCCTCGGATGGCTGATGCTGAAGGTCACGAATTCCGTCGAGGACGTGCCGACGGCGATCATCCTCCAGTTCATCTCGACGTTCGGCGTCTGGATCATCGCGGACCGCCTCGGCCTCTCGAGCGTCCTCACGATGTTCTGTTTCGCCGTCTTCGTCGCGCGGCGGGCGCCCGTTCGAACGCCCGCGCGAGTGCGCCTGCCGTCGTACGCAGTGTGGGATACGGCAGTCTTCCTGCTGAACGTTCTCGCGTTCGTCTTCATCGGCCTGCAGGTTCGGCCGATCCTCGCGGCCCTCGACCCGGACGTGCGCATGCAGTACCTGCGGTTCGCCGGTCTGGTCCTCCTGACCGTGATCGTCGCGCGGATCTGCTGGGTGCTGCTGCACAACGGCGTCGTGCTGACGAAGAACCGCCTGTTCGGCCACCGTCCCAAGCGTCCCGGGCAGCCGCCGCCGACCTTTGCAGGCGGCCTGGTCATTTCGTGGGCGGGCATGCGCGGCATCATCACGCTGGCCGCCGCGCTCGCGCTGCCCGACGCTCCGGGCTCCGAGTTTCCGTACCGCGATCTCATCGTCCTGACGGCGTTCGCGGTCGTCTTTGGCACGCTCGTCCTGCAGGGGCTGACGCTGAAGCCGCTCATCCGGTTGCTCCGCCTCGGGGACGACGATCCGGTCGGCCGCGAAGTGGAGGCCGCTCGCGGGCGCGCGCTCGAAGCAGCCCTTGCCTCGATCGGGGAAGACGAATCTCCGGCGGCGGAAGCCGTTCGCCTCGAGCTGACCGAGCACCTCGGCGCACACGGCGGATCGCGCGAGGCAGTCGGCGAGGCCCACGCGTCACACGAAGACGTCCACCGGCGCGCCCTCGAAGCGGCCCGCCGCACCGTCCTCGCGATGCGGGACGGCGACGAGATCGGCGACGATGCCTTCCACCGCCTCGAGGAGGAGCTCGACCGGGTCGAGGTGGGGATCTAGCCGGTTAGTCCTTCACCTTCACCTGGTCCGTGATCCAGTTGACCTCCCAGGTCTTGCCGCCGTCGTCGGAGAACGACTGCTCGAAGTGGGGCGAATCCGTCGTGGTCTTCGTCCATTCGTACCGCACGAGGATCGTCCGGCCCCGGTAGGTCTCCTGGTCGTAGAACTCGCCGCGGCCGTTCTTGAAGGAGCCGATGGTCGGCACGCCGAGGGTGGCGTCTTTCGCGTTGGCCCAGTTCAGGTTCCACTGCCGGGACTGCGGGTTGTAGAGGCGCAGCGTCAGTCCCTGCACGTGGCCGCTCGGACCGTTGACGTCGAGCTCGTCGATCTGCGCGTTGCCGTTCCAGACGGGACGGCAGACGCCGGTGCCGTCGAACTCGATCCAGCTCTTCGAGCCGGTCAGGGGATTCTCGAGGCGCTTGAGGTGGTACTTCCATTTGCCGATGAGAAAGTCGAAGTCGCGCTGCCCGTCGGGCAGGGCCGGCAGCTCGGGTGCGGGTTTCGGCGTCGGCTCGGGCGCGGCCTGGACGGGTGTGCCGGCGGCGGCGAGGAGCGCGAGGAGCATCAGGAGGGCAGGGCCGGGGCGTCGAGTGGTGCGTCGTGTCACGAAGACCTCCCGTTTTCAGGTTACGAAAGGACGGCGCGAAAGTTGAGGCGCCTGGCCCATTGACTCGAATTCGCCGCGGCCATAGCCTCGTTCGCCTGGAGGCCACAACCATGGCGACAAAGAAAGCTGCGAAGAAGACCGCTCGTGCCAAGAAAGCCGCTCCCCGCAGGACGAAGGCAGCAGCGACGAAATCCCGTTCCGCCGGGCGCTCACTGGCATTGAGCTCGGCGTCGCCGAGTTTCACGGTCAACGACCTCGGCAAGAGCCTGGCGTTCTACCGCGACGTGCTGGGCTTCGCCGTCGAGCAGACGTGGGACGAGGAGGGCGAGGTGACGGGCGTATCTCTCCGCGCCGGCGGCGTCTCTTTCCTGATCGGGCAGGACGACTGGAAGAAGGGGCGCAATCGCGCCAAGGGAGAAGGCTTCAGAATGTTCTGCATGACCGACAAGAACGTGGACGCGCTCGCAAAGGCGATCGAGCAGCGGGGCGGCAAGCTCGACTCGGGCCCGCGCGATCAGCCGTGGGGCGTGCGCGACATCTCCGTGACGGATCCCGACGGATTCAAGATCACGATCGCCGCCCCGACTCGCTGACGCCGGCGGCGTCCGTCAGTCGGGATCGGGAGACTTCGCCGGCTTCGACGCGTTTCGGAAAGCCGGGTTCCAGTCCGCTCCAAATCCCTCGATGATCCAGGTCCGATAAGAGCCGGCCGTGTCCGTGAGGGTCACGCCGAGATGTGGCTCGCCGGCGCAGGCGCGGAAGAGCAGAACCCGCGTGCCGTCCGGCGAGCCCTTCGGCACGCCCTCGATGCAGTCCGGCGCGGAAGGCAGGCTGAGGTCATTCTCCGGCTTACCCGGCGCCCAGGCGTCGCTCGAGACCGCGTAGAGGCGGCGCACCGTGTTGTCCGGCAGTCCCGCCGGCGCGAGGGGGAACCCGCGCGACGTGTAGATCCTCCTGCCATCCGCGCTGAAGCCGGGATCGGCGTCGCCGTTCTGCTCGCGGTCGTGGGGCGTGCAGTTGGGGCCGCCGTCGGTCACCTGCGTGCGAGCGGTTCCGTCGGGACGGATCTTGTCCATGCGCGCCTTGAAGCAATCGCCGGTGAACTGCGCGACCGTGAACAGAATCCAGTCGTCGCTCGACCAGGCGAAGTCGTTCCACCGCTTGTCGGAATCGGCTCCGGTGGGCGCGCCGACCAGCCGCAGGTCCGAGCCGTCGGCGTTCATGATCCACAGCGCCTCGCCGTTGAACGAGCCGAAGGCGATGCGCCGTCCGTCGGGTGACCAGACGGGCTGGAACGAATGGCCGGTGTGCGTGAGCTGCGTCTCGGCTTTCGTGGCGAAGTCGTAGACCACGACGTCGGTCTGCGCGTCGGGGTCGTTGTACTGACCCACGAAGAACTTCGTGTAGAGCAGCCGCTTCCCGTCGGGAGAAAAGTGCGGCAGAAACTTGCTCAGGCCGTCGTGCGTGATCTGCGTGAGGTCTGAGCCGTCGAGGTTCATCGTGAAGATTTCCTGGACGAGGCCGCCCCCGGGAATGCCGGGCGCCATGAAGACGATCTCCGGGCCGGCGGCGGATCGGTCGTTCTCCACGCGCGGCTCTGGCCGCGGCCGGGCTTGAACGACGGGCTCACGGGGCGTCTGAGCCGGGATCCAGACGGCGGGCCCGAGGGCTGCCAGCGTGGCGGCGAGGATGCGCAACCTCACTTTCCGGCTGCCTTCTGGATCTCGGTGAGTTTTGCCTGCTGCGCCGGGGTCAGCAGGTTCTTGATTCTCACGAGGAGGCCGACCTGCATCTTTTTGATGTCCTTCTCGAGCGCCAGGATCCGGTCGACCTGAGCGAGGACCCGCGTCTCGTCCACCGGCTTTTCCTGCAGGAGCTTGACCATCTTTTCCGACTCGCCCTGCAGCTCGAACTGGACGTCCAGGAACTTGTGCTGGACCTTCTGCACCTCGTTTCGGATCGCGGTCTTCTGTGCGTCATCGAGACCGATCTCGAGGCCGTGGCTCATGACGCGCTCGGGGGGAAACAGATACGCGGCGAACGGATCGTCGCCGGCGTTCGCGCCCTGGCCCGGCGCGGCGGCGGGCAGGAGCGCAAGCAGGCAGAGTCCCAGCAGGGTCTTCATTCTCCGACTCCTTTCGTCGTTTGGGCGGGGTGCGCGGGTTCGACGCGTGTGATGGGTGAAATGAGAATGGGAACGCGAGTCAAGAGGTCCGAGCCGGAGATGCGCAGCAGAGAGTCCGTCGGCGCTTTCCAGCTCGCCAGCTGCGAGGCGGCCGGCGGCAGCGGAGTTTCCGTGCCGGCGTCGCGGGGGCGCCCGGGCCGCAGCAGGAGGATCGCAGCGATCGCGGCAGTGGCGCTGGCTCCGACGAGCGCAATCCGCGCGAGGCTCCAGGACGTCTGGAGCCGGCGAGGGCGTGCCATCAGCTCGCGCAAGGCCGGCGCGGATGCCTCGTCGGCCCGGCGCTGCTCGTCGAAGAGGCGTGCGATCTCGCGGTCCAGATCTTCCGGGCTCATGCGCTCTGCCTCCTTCCCAGGATCACGGCCAGGCGTTTCTTGCCGCGGTCGTAGTGCACTCGGGCGGATCCCGCGGAGATCGACAGCGCGTCGGCGGCTTCCTGGACCGTCATACCCATGGAGAAGACGAGCTCGAGAACTTCCCGCTGCCGTCGGGCCAGACGCGCGAGCGCCGTTTGAAACGCCAGTCGATCATCCGAGCCGCCAACGCCGCTGGAGGGTTCTTCAGGCATCGACCGCCCGAAGAGCACGCGGGCGATGGCGGTTCTGCGCCGCTCCTCGGCGGCGGTGCGGCGGATGACGCCGAAGAGAAAAGTCCGGAAGCTCGAGCGGCCCGCGAAGCGCGCCCGTCCGTCGAGGATCTTCAGGTAGCTCGCCTGCAACACGTCTTCGGCTCTCTCCCTGTTCCGATCGCAACAAGCCATGGACCAGGCGAAACCGGCCGGGTGGTGCTTCTCGATTTCGGCCCTGGTTTCGGCTGGCGTCATTGAGTCCTTGCGCAAATGAGTGGGCCCGAACGGGGTTTCGTATGACGGCAGATTGTCCCCCGGGGGCATTTTTCTTAGGATTTACACCCCTTGCTTACCGAGGGGAGTCTGGCGTAGACTCCCCTCGGAAACCGATATGAGCAAACCCACCGACCTCGTCCAGGGCACTCTCGACCTGCTGCTATCTGAAGATCCTCGCGCTCGGACCGCTGCACGGCTGGGCCATCAGCCTTCGCCTCGGAACGATCTCCGGCGACGTGCTGCAGGTCAGCGAGGGCTCGCTCTACCCGGCGCTCCACAAGCTGGAGCAGGAAGGGTGGATCGAAGCCGAGTGGAAGCAGACGGAGAACAACCGGCGCGCGAAGTTCTACTCCCTCACGCGCCTCGGGAGAAAAGAGCTCGAGTCGGAGACGGCGAACTGGAAGCGGCTGTCGACGGCCATCTCGCACGTCGTGCAGCTCGCGGAGGCGTAGGCCATGCGCATGGAACACTGGTGGTTCACGGCGCCGTTGCGGCTGAAGTCGATCTTCCGCCGCAACCGGGCGGAGAACGAGCTCGACGAGGAGATGCAGTTTCATCTCGATCACAAGATCGAGCAGGGCATCGCCGAGGGGCTCTCGCCGGAGGAGGCGCGGTACCGCGCCCTGCGCGCGATGGGCGGGCTCGATCAGAAGAAGGAAGAGATGCGCGACGCGCGGCGCGTCCACTGGCTGACGGATTTCGTCGACGACGTGCGCTATGCGGTTCGGAGCCTGCGTCGCACGCCCGGGCTGACTGCGCTGGTCGTCGTCACGATCGCGCTCGGCATCGGCATGACGGCGACGCCGCTCAGCATGCTCGATGCGCTGGTCTTCCGGCCGTATCCGGTGCCCCACCCGGGCGACGTCGTCACCCTCGTCAGCACGTCGCGCGACAACGGGTTCGAGAAGTTTTCCTACCGCGAATACCTGGACATCCGCGACAAGACCAGGAGCTACGACGGCGTCGTCGCCAACGGAAGCCTGACGACCGTGGGCTTCAGCGCCGAGCGCGAGGCGACGCCGCTGGTGCGGGGCGGAATGCTGGTGTCCGGCAACTACTTCCGCGCGCTCGGCGTCGAGCCGCAGCTCGGACGCGGCTTCCGCCAGGACGAGGACGAGGCGCCCGGCCGCGACGCGGTGGTGGTCCTGTCGTGGGACTTCTGGATGCGCGAGTTCGCGGGTCATCCTTCCGCCGTTGGGAAGGTGGTCCGCCTCAACGGCCGGGATTTCACGATCATCGGAATCCTCCCGGAGGCGTTTACGGGCCTCTACGTCTTCGACCGGCCCGACTTCTACATGCCGCTCGCGATGGAGCGCTTCTTCTCGGCCGGCTCGCAGAAGGACTTCTTCACGGACCGCGACGATCGCGTGCTGACGCTGCGGGCGCGTGTCGCGCCCGGCGTCACGCTGCGATCGGCGCAGAACGAGCTCGCCGTGGTCGCGCGCGACTTCGAGCGCGCGTATCCGAAGCTCAACCGCGAACGCGGCGCGGCGGTGCGCACCATGTTCCAGATGCGCACCCAGGACAGCGACGCCAACTGGAAGTTTGGCGTGATCTTCACGACCCTCGCGCTCGTCGTGCTGCTGGTCGCCTGCACCAACGCCGCCGGGCTGCTGTTGAGCCGCGCCCGCACGCGAACGCGCGAGATCGCGATCCGTCTGGCGATCGGCGCGGGGCGCTCCCGACTGATCCGGCTGCTGCTGACCGAGAGCCTGGTCCTCGCGCTCCTCGGCGGGCTCGGCGGCGTCGCGATCGGGTACGTCGGCATCCGGTTCATGCAGGCGTTCAGCATCCCGGCCGAGCTGCCGGTGAGGATCCCGTTCCGCATGGATGGGCGCATTCTTCTCGCCAGCTTCGTCCTGTCCGTTCTGAGCGCGCTGCTCTGCGGCCTCGCTCCGGCGATGCAGAGCACGCGCGCGGACCTGGTTCGGGGTCTCAAGTCGGCCGAGGGCGACGAGCCCGCCGGCCGCAAGCGGCTGTGGGGCCGGAACGCGCTGGTGGTGGCGCAGGTGGCGATGTCATTGATGCTGCTGGCCGCGACGTTCTTGATGATCCGGGGCTTTCAGCACAGCATCGGGGACGGTCCCGGGTATTCGACCGATCACATCCTGATGGTGCGGTTCGACCCGCGCCTCGTGCAGTACGACGCGGCGCAAACCGCCCGATTCTACGAAACGCTCGCTGAGCGCGCGCGAGAGATCCCGGGAATCGTGAGCGCCGGATACACGCAGAATCCCCCGCGCGGCCTGGGCCAGTTCGACCGTGTGGCCTTCGTGCCGGAGGCGTTCCAGATGCCGCGCGACCGCGAGAGCTTTGCTTCGTCGATGGACACCGTCGACCAGGGTTACTTCGAGACGATGGGCGTCCCGATCCTGCACGGGCGCGGCTTCCGCGCGTCCGACACCGCGACGTCGCCGCTCGTGGCCGTCGTCAACGAGCAGTTCGCGAACCACTACTGGCCGGGCGCCGATGCGGTCGGCAAGCGCCTCCGCCTCGATGGCGCCGACGGCGCGCCCGTCGAGATCGTCGGCATCGCGCGCACGATCAAGTACAGCAGCGGGCCCGCGACGTCGGCCGACGATTTCCTCTACCTGCCGCTCGCGCAGCACCCCATCGCGCGCATGATCCTGCTGCTGAAGTCGAGTGAAGACCCGCTGCAGCTGATCAAGCCCGTCCAGGACGCGGTCCGTTCGCTCGACGCGAACATGCCGATCCTGGAGACGAGGACCTACGAGGACCTCTACCGATACTCCACCGTGGAGGGACCGGGCGTGGGGGTCCGCCTGGTCGGCACCCTCGGCGCGGTCGGCCTGCTGCTGGCCATCGCCGGACTCTACGGGCTGGTCGCGTACAACGTCAGCCGCCGTACGCGGGAAATCGGGATCCGGATCGCGATCGGTGCGCGCCCCCGCGATGTGATCCGCCTGATCATGGGCAAGGGCCTCATGCTGGTCGCCGTGGGAACCGTCATCGGCCTCGCGATGGGCATCGGCCTCGAGCGGCTGATGAACTCCATGCTGTTCAACGCGGGGGGAGTCGACTTCGTGGTCTACCTGACGATCGTGCCGGCGATGCTCCTGGTGACGATCCTGGCGGCCTACGTGCCCGCGCGCAAGGCCACCCGGATCCCGCCGACCCTCGCGCTGCGCTGCGAATAACGCCCGCGCGGCCCCTCGGGGCGGGGTTGCGGCGGAGCGCCGAAATCGGAAATGATTGGCCCCTGCACGCCTTCGAGAGGGGTACGTTCATGAAGTCGACGATTCACATCGTTCGCGCCGGTCTTCTGCTGGCGCTCGCCGCCCTGCCGCTTTACGCGATCGACGGCGTCACCGTCTGGGAAAAGACGTTTCATCGCGAAGTCCAGGGAGCCGGGAACCAGTGGCCGATGACGGCGCGAGAGCTGGCCGACGGCACGACGCTGACCGTCACCAGCGACAACAGCGGGGTCACGGCATTGAATTACGACCACGCGGGGCAGTTGCTCGCAAGCAGCTCCTTCTACCCCGTCTATGGCGCGACGATTGCGGCGATCGATCCCTTCGGAGGAGTGTTCGTCGTGGCCGAGGCGACGGCGGGATACCTCTACGAGACCGACCTCTGGGTCATGAAATACGACGGCCTGACCGGAAGGGCGCTCTGGCCGGCCGCGGTCGTCTTCGGGGCGGGGAACCAGCAGGACGACGAGATCATGAACCTGTTCGTGGATCCGGCGGGCGACGTCGTCCTGCAGGTAACCGACATCCTGGGAAACGCGACGTCGCTTCTGAAGTACGGCGGCGTTTCGGGAAACCTGTCATGGGGTCCGGTGAAGGTACTCATGTACCAGTCCAACATCCCCCTGGCGGCCCTCGATGGCGACGGAAACGTGTATCTGACCGGGCGGGCGCTCGACTTCTTCGTGACGAAGTTCGCGGCGGCCACAGGCGAGATCGTGTGGAGTCTCAAGGACCCGGAGGAAGGGATGAGGCCGGTCGCCATCGGTCTCGATGCATCCGGCAATGTTCTCGTGGCGGGCCAGCTCTACCCGGACAGCTTCGAAGCGTGCAAGTACGCGGGCGCAACGGGCCAGAGGATCTGGGGCCCCGCCAGGTACACGGCGGACTCGGAGACCGTGAGCCTGAGCGCGGCGGCGATTGGTTCCGACGGGAGTGTCGTGATGTTCGGGTCCGAGACCAACATCGTGCAGTCGGTTTCGGAGTTGCTTGTGAAGCTTCGCGGGGCCGATGGCGGACAAGCCTGGGCCGTGAGCTCCGTCACCGATCCCACCGAGAATTTTCAGCAGGCAAGGCTCACCCTTGCCGGCGATGGCGATCCGATCCTGGACGTACCCTTCAATTCCGGACAATCGTTCCAGGACGTGAAATCCCGGCGTTTCGTCGGATCGACGGGCAGCATCGTGTGGGGGCCGCAGAGCCTTGCCCATGCCGACTTCGTCCGCTCCTTCGTCGGTTCCAACGGGCGCGTGTTCGCGACCGCGTCCGTCTTCAACGGGACGAACCTCGACCTGGTGCTGCTGGAGAGAAACGGATCCACCGGTGCGCCCGCCTGGGGGCCGATCACCTTCGACGGCGCCGCCGCCGGCTACACGCACTTCTGGGACCTCACGGCCTCGCCGGACGGCAACGTCGTCGTCACCGGCAGCGCAAACGCGGCAAGCGGCGGGGCATGGGCGACGCTCAAGTACGAAAAGGCGACCGGCAACATACTCTGGGGGCCCGAGTTCTTTCCGTCGGGCGGCCCGGGCGCGTCGCCCTTCCAGGTCCTCGCGGACGCTTCCGGAGACGTGCTGGTCGCCGGCCGCGGCAATGGCGGCATGCAGGTCGTGAAGTACTCAGGGTCGACGGGAGCTCAGCTCTGGGTCTCGACGGCCATCAGCGGGTCCGAGTACGGCCTTGCCCTCGACGCGAGCGGCAACGCGTTCATCACGGGCTGGAGCGGGACGGGGGGCGGCGACGACATCTACACGACCAAGATCTCCGGCGCGGATGGATCGGTGCTGTGGGGTCCGGCGATCTTCGACAGCGGTGCGGGTGATTTCCCCGATCGCATCGCGACGGGCCCGTCGGGAGACGTCTTCGTGATCGGTCACTCGGATTCGGACGGGTATCCGAATCTCGTGCTGAAGTACTCCGGAGTCGACGGGTCGCTGCTCTGGGGTCCCATCATTCACGCGGGCGGGCAGCCCTCCGGCATCGCCGTCGACGCGGCGGGCGACCTCTTCGAGGAGACCTCCGAGGGAATCACGACGACGAAATACGACGGGGCGACGGGCGAGCTTCTCTGGGGGCCCCTGACGGTCGGAGGCCCGGGCAGCGGTTACGGAGCCTGGGTCGCTGTCGACACCTCCGGAAATGTGTTCGCGACCGGCAGTCTTTACGGAGGGCCGGCCACGCGCTTCGACTACGCGACCATCAAGTATCGCGGCAGCGACGGCGCCGTTCTCTGGGGGCCGGTGACCTACGACGGTGGTGAAGGAAACGACGGTCCCTACGCCGTCGCGGTGGACGGCGACGGCAACCCGGCCGTCGCGGGGACGGCGGGCGCGGGCTCGAACGAGCGGCGCACGGCCACGCTTTCGTACGACGGAGCCACGGGAGCTCTGCGATGGGGGCCGATCGGGCAGAACATCGCCCGTCAAACCGTCAACGGACTGGCGGCCTCGGGAAGCACGATCTACGTCGGCGCGACGCGCGGCGACGTCGGATTCATCGTGACGGCGCTCGACGAGACGCTCGGGATCGCGACGATCCAGGACGGCATTCCCGCCGCCGCGTGCGGCCACGCGCTCGACCTTCCCATCGTCGCGTCGAACGGCACGCCGCCGTACGCCTGGAGTATCGCTTCCGGAGCGCTGCCGCCGGACGTCACGCTCGGCTCCAGCGGCCACCTCGCGGGCGCTCCGTCGCAGGAGGGATCATTCTCGTTCCGGGTCCGCGTCCAGGACGCGGCGATGGCGTCCGCGAGCCGCGACTTCACGATGGTCGTGGGCCCCGGCTCAGATCTGGTTCCGATCACGGCGTCGACGGACGAAGCGTGCCAGATCACGCTGTCCGTGTCGGGGAGCTTCGCGGGCTACAGCTGGCTGCCCGGCGGAGAGACGACGCCGACCATCACGGTGGATCCGACGGAGACCACGACCTACGGCGTCGTCCTCGACGACGGCTCAGCGTGTCGGTCGCGCGGCGCGGTCACGATCGCGCCGCAGGATCTGGCCTGCCTGTCGCCGGCGGTACTCTCGATCTCTCCGAGCGCGGGCCCCGGCCCCGGCACGCCGATCGTCGTTGCCGGCTCGAAGTTCCAGACGGGAGCCAGCGTCTCCGTCGCGGGTCTGCCGGCGACGGGTGTCGTGTTCGAGAGCGCGTCAGCGATCGACGCGGTCACGCCCTCGCTGGCGCCGGGCACCGTGGGCGACGTGCTCGTCGTCAACACGGATGGGCGCTACGGACTGCTCCTGCGCGGTTTCGCGGCGGACTTCCTCGACGTGCCTTCGTCGAACCCGTTCTACGCCGACATCATGAGGGTCCTCCGCGCCGGGATCACCGCGGGTTGCGGCGGCGGTGGGAGCGTCTACTGTCCGGGTGGCGCCGTCAGCCGCGCGCAGATGGCCGTCTTTCTTCTCAAGGCGGAGCACGGCTTCTTCCACGTGCCGCCGCCCTGCGCGGGCGTCTTCGCGGACGTCGCGTGCCCGGGAGCGTTCGCCGTCGACTGGATCGAGCAGCTGGCCGCCGAAGGCATCACGGGAGGCTGCGGGAACGGCAACTACTGCCCGGACGCGGTCGTGAACCGCGCCCAGATGTCTGCCTTCCTGCTCAAGTCGGAGCACGGCTCGTCGTATGTGCCGCCGCCCTGCGCCGGGATCTTCGGCGATGTTCCCTGCGGCGCGCCGTTCGCGGACTGGATCGAGCAGCTCTTCCACGAGGGCATTACCGGCGGCTGCGGCGGCGGGAACTACTGCCCGTCGAGTCCGAACACCCGCGGGCAGATGGCCGTGTTCCTGTCGAAGACGTTCGCACTTCCCTGATTCGAGCCCGCCCGCGAGGTGCGCGAAACCGCCGACACCTCCTCCGACGCCGGAAAGGCCTGGAAACAGAAGTTCGACGACGTTTTCCGCAAGCATCCCTTCTTGCCGCGGCGCGTCGCCTTCGATGAGGCGTTCATTAATCTCGAGCGCGAGCGCGCGCACAGGCCCTACCGTGCCGCCTCGCATGAGAAACACACACGCACGTCTCGTCCGGGCAGCACTGCTGGTTCTCGCGCTCGCCGCTCGATCCGTATCTGCGCAGGACGCGCCCCCATGTCTCTTCAACGACGCGCACTGGCACGTCCAGGACTTCAAGGCGGAGGGCACGCCGATGCCCGAGCTGCTGAAGATGATGGACGGCAAGGTGTGCCGGTCGGTGATGATGGGTCTGGCCGTCACCATCGCCCACGATCCCGCCGTCGACGGCCCGTTCGCACCCGTCTACTACACGCAGACCGACGGGCCGGTGCTTTACTACAACGCGATCCAGGACGTGCTCGTCGCGCACAAGTTCCTGGCCCTCTCCGAAAAAGATCGCGCCCGGCTGGACCCGCTGATGAGCGCCTTCAATCTCAAGGACAGCCGCGCCGGGGACTACGTCAAGCTCATGGTCCGCCTCTATCCCGGCGTCTGGAGCGGGTTCGGCGAGCTCCACTTCAAGAAGCAGGAGTTCTCGGAAAAGATCAGCGGCGGTCCCCCGAGCCTCTTCAGCCCGTCGCTCGACGCGGTTTTCGACGCGATTGGCGAGATGGGGGCTGCCGCCGTCGTTCACTGCGACCACGACACGCCGGGCAGCCTCGACCTGCTCAAAGATCCGCTGGCGCTCGTGATCTACGCCGGCAGGACGCCGAAGCCGCAATACCTGGAGACCTTCCAGGCTTTCTTGAAACGCCATCCGAACGTCACGATGATCTGGGCGCATTTCATGGGCAATGGTCGGGGCGTGCGGCCTTACCCGGAGCACTGGAAGTACCTCGACCAGATGCTCGGCGATCCCGCATACCGTCACGTGTACATCGACATCGCGTGGGGACAGGTCATCGCGCCGGCCATCCTCGACACGCCCGAGCACGTGAGGATGACCGCAGATCTGATGCGCAAGTATCCCGACCGGTTTCTCTTCGGCTCCGACCAGTCCGCTTCATCGGACTGGCAGCTCGTGCGCAAGAGCTACGACGCGTGGGCGCCGCTCTGGAACGAGCTCGGCCCGGAGCTCACGCAGACGATCGCGCGGGACAACTACGTCAGGATTTTCGACCAGTCGCGCAAGAACATGCGCGCCTGGGAGGCGAAGAACCCCGCGCCGATCCAGTAAAAATCCCCTCGAGGCGGAAAGCGGCTCCTGGTCGACCTCGTCGTCGGGCCGGCGATGCGCTGATTCACGACGGCCGGTATCGCAGCAGCGTCAGGCCGTTCTGGAAGAGCGTGATTCGACGAGCTTCAGCTCCTTCTTCTTCACGTCGTCGAAGAGCGGCTTGCCCTCGCCGAGAACGACCGGAACCACGACGAGATCGTATTCATCGGCGTCGGCCACCAGCTCTTCATCATGTCGTAGGTCGTCCGGCCGAAGACGAGGGTACTGCCGCCGGTGGCCTGCTCGTGAGTCCATGCATCGTACTCGGGGTCCTTGCCGGCGACCTTGAACCAGTCCCTCTCGCCGTTGGGTTGCCAGCAGATGGCGTTCGGCTAGCACGATCGGCGGTTTCGCCGCGTGGGATGTCGAGCTTTGCGCGATCCCCGGGCCTTCGCCTTCGCTGGCGCGGAACTTGCGGTTTCGGAGACCCGGGAGGACGCATGACAAAGCGCAGCGAGCACCGCGAGGAAATCCAGACGGGAAGTCTCGACGAGCTCTGGAAGCTCGTGGAGGGAATCGAAACGGCGATGCTGACGACGCGGAGGGCGGATGGGCATCTCGTGTCGCGCCCGATGGCGACGCAGAAACGGTCCGCGGGAGCGGATTTCTGGTTCGTGACGACGGCCGACCTTCCGAAAGTCGGCGAGATCTCCGCCGATCCGCGCGTCAACCTCTCGTACTACAAGGACCGCACGCGCGAATGGGTCTCCATATCCGGGGACGCCGAGATCTCCCGGGACCGGTCGAAGATCCGCGAGCTATGGGCTCCGGACTGGAAGATCTGGATCCCCGACGAGGGCGGCAAACGCGATGGCGGCCCCGACGATCCGCGCCTGGTCCTGATCGGCGTGCGCGCTGTCGCGGCGCACTACATGACCGTCGACAAGCCGCAGGCGCTCGTCCTGTTCGAGATCGTCCGAAGCAAGATGACCGGCAAGACGCCGGAGATGGGACAAGTCAAAGAGGTTCGGCTCGGGCGGCGCAGGGCCGGAGTTCCGGCGTCGCGATCGGCCTCCCCGCGCGTTCGCCGGAACGGGAGACCGGCGCGCGCTTCGAGATCGCCGCGGGGCTAGGACGGCTGCCGCTCGACGAGCGTCGGTTCCTGGTAGATGCCGAGGAGGTTGCCGCCCGGGTCGCGGAAATGGGCGGTGACCTCGGGTGCGTCGACACCGATGGGCTGCACGATCTCGCCGCCGTGGGCGACGATCGCCTTCACGGACGCCGCGGCGTCGTCGACCATGATGTAGAGGAGCAGGCCTTCGCCCTGCGGCGGCCGGCCCGGCATAAACGCGCCGCTGACCTGGCCGACGGAGTCGTTGAACGCGGTCGTCCCGTTGCCGCGCTTGCGGATCTCCCAGCCGAACACCGCGGCGTAGAAGGCGGCCGAGCGCTCGACGTCGCTCGACGGGAGCCCGACGTAGCAGATCTTGCCGTGGCCGAGGGTCGGGTTCACGGGAGGGATTCTACTCGTCCCGCAGGGCCGTCACCGGGTCGAGCGTCGCCGCGCGGTGGGCGGGCAGGAGGCTTGCCGCGAGCGCGACGGCGGCGAGGCCGACGGAGGCCATCACGAGCGTCACCGGGTCGCTCGGCGTCAGGCCGAACAGCAGCGAGCGGCCGAGGTACGCCCCGCCGATGGCGAGGACGATGCCGATCCCGAGCCCGATGGCGACGAGCGTTCCGGCCTCCCGCAGGACGAGGATGTGGATGTCGCGCCGCGTGGCGCCGAGAGCCATGCGGACTCCAATCTCGTTGCGGCGGCGCACGACCATGAACGACACGACGCCGTAGAGGCCGACCATGGCGAGCAGCGCGGCCAGAGAGCCGAAGAACGTCGAAAGGTGGGCCATCAGGCGCTCGGCCAGAAGGCTGTCGCGCAGGATCTCGCTCAGCTGCGCGTACTCGAGGTCGATCTCCGGACGCTCGGCGCCGATCGCCGCGGTCAGCGCCGGCACGAGCGTCCCGGCTGGCAGGTCGGAACGGACGAGGATCGAGAACCAGGGGCGCGGATCGAGGTCCTGGGCCTGGGAGAGAAAGACGATCGGCGTGAAGTCCTCGCGCAGGTTGTAGTACTTGCAGTCGCGCGCGAGGCCCACGATGCGGAAGCGCTGCACCGTGGCGCCACCCTGGTTGTCGATCTGGAGGATCCGGCCGATCGGGTCGGCGCCCGCGAGGTACTTGCGAACGAAGGTCTGCGTGACGATGGCGACCGGTTCGCCGGACGGATCGTCCCGCTCCGTGAAGTCGCGGCCCGCGATCAGCGGCGTGCCGATGGTCCGGAAATAACCCGGCCCCACCTGGTTGAAGTTGGCGTTCTGGCGCTTCACCTCGGTGCCCTCGACGCTGATGTGCTCGTTCCAGTAGCGTCCCCCGAGCGGCGCGAAGCGCGCCAGGGCCGCGTCGGTCACGCCCGGGAGCGCCCGCACGCGCTCGAGCGTCCGGCTGCGCAGGGCGATCCGGCCCTCGCGCGGGATCCGCAGGCGCGTGTGATCCGCCGTGACGACGAGGACGCGGTCGCGCCGGAAGCCGGCGTCGAGCGAGAGCAGGTTGTGCAGGCTGCGCACGAAGAGCAGCGAGCCGACCAGAAGAACGAGGGAGAGCGCCACCTGCGACACGACCAGGGCGCGGCGCACGGAGAGCCTGGCGCCGCCGCCGGCGATGCCGCGTCCACCCGACTTCATGGCCTCGATGGGGTCGGTTCGGGACGCCTGCAGGGCCGGCAGGAGGCCGAAGAGGACGCACGTCGTGACGGCGATTCCGGCCGTGAAAGCGAGCAGCCGGAGGTCGAGCGGCATCTGGACGAACCATTGCGTGTCGCGCGTGCCGAGAAACGTGAGCAGGACGCGGGAGAGCCACCGCGCGAGCGCGGTGCCGGCCAGGGCGCCGGCGCACGCCAGGACGAGGCTCTCGGCGAGCAGCTGCCGGATCAGGCGGACGCGTGAGGCGCCGAGCGCGAGGCGCACGGCGATCTCGCGCTGACGCGCGCTCGCCCGGGCGATCATGAGGTTGGCGATGTTGGCGCAAGCGATCAACAGCACGAGGGCGGAGAGGCCGAGCAGGAGCCACAGCGGGTCGGAGTAGTCCTCTCGCAGGTCCGAGAAGCCGGTCGAGGCCGGGACTGCGGTGAGAGTCATGCGCAGGAACCGCTTCGTGTCGTCGGCGTCGTAGTTCTCCGGCAGCGACGCCTCGAAGATCCCCTTCGAGATGGCGCCCAGGTGCGCGTTGGCCTTCTCGAGCGTCCAGCCGGGAGCGAGCCGGCCCACGGCCGAGAGCCACCAGGCCGAGCGGCTCTCCGTCCGGGGCTTGTCCGCGAGGAGGTTTTCGGCGCACGTGGGCAGCGCGACGTCGAACGCGTGGCCGACTTCGAGGCCGAAGAATCGGGCGGGCGTGATGCCCGCGATCTCGAACTGGCGTCCCTCGACCATGAGCGTCTGGCCGGGCGAGAGCTCCCGCCCGCCGAGCTCGCGCCGCCAGAAGGGCTCGCTCACGACGATCGACGGTGAGGGGCAGCCCGGCTGATCGTCGGACGGACCGAGGAGCCGGCCCCGCAGCGGCGGAACTCCGACGGTGTCGAAGAACGTCCCACCGACCCAGAGCGCATTCACGTAGCGCACCTTGCCTCCGGTGGCGAGATTGACGCGGTTGGACGCCCAGACGTCCAGCTTCGAGAAGGCTTTCTGCTCGGCGCGCAGCCGATCGAAGATCAGCGAGGTCAGCTGGGGAAAATTCGTGGTGAAGCTGCCGGTGCGGCCCTCTTCCTTCGGACCGATGCGCACGTTCAGCAGCTCTCCGGGGCTGGTAATCGGAAGGCTGCGCAGGCGCACGGCGTCGAGCAGCTGAAAGATCGCCATGTTCGCGCCGATGCCGAGCGCGAGCGAGAGGATGGCCACGAAGGCGAACGCCGGTTCGAGGCGCAGGCGGCGCGCTCCGTAGCGGAAGTCTTTCGCCACGCCGTGGAGGAGGCCTCCGCCGTTCTCGGGCGGGGGCGTGCGCGAGGGCGCCGGGCGGGGCAGCGACTCCTTCAGCGAGGCGGTGAGGGCGGGGCCGGCGAGCTCCTCGAGCGCGGTCCGGCGCGCGGCTTCGGGAGAGGCGCCGCGCGCGACGAGGTCTTCGTACCGGTCGTCGAGGTGCTGGGAGATCTCCTCGACGATCGAGGCCTCGCGCGCGGGATCGAGCCCGAGGCCCTCGAGGCGCTTGCGGATGTCGTTCGACCACTCAGGCATTTTCGGCCTCCGTGATCCGCGTCATCGCCTCGACGAAGGCCGCCCAGGCGCTCTGCTGCATGCGGAGCATCTTCCGGCCCGCCGCCGTGAGCTTGTAGTAGCGGCGGCGGCGCTGCGAGGCCTTCTCGACCCACTTGCCCTCGATCAGGCCGCGCGCCTCGAGGCGGTAGAGGAGCGGGTAGAGGGAAGCGACGTTGAACTTCAGCGCACCGCGCGAGCGGGTCTCGATGAGCTTGCCGATCTCGTAGCCGTGGCGGGCGCGGTTCTCGACGAGCGAGAGAACGAGCAGCTCCGTGGAGCCCTTCTTGAGCTGGCGGTCGAGGGCGGTCATATGTTTCATTGCGACATATTGGTAGCGCACATGTCGGGGAGTGTCAAGAAGGGTTTGGGGAAATCCCCTCGATCCCGTATCGGGACGCCGGCTTCGTCCAGACCCTCTCCCCCCGCGGGGGGAGAGGGAAGGGTGAGGGGGGCGCTTCCGGGCGGTCCGGCTTGGCCCCTACAGCTTCGGCTGCCAGAGCCCGATGACCGCCCCCGTCGGGTCCTTGAAGATGGTCAGCCACCCGAGCTCCGCCACGGGGGTGACGTCCCGCAGGATCGTGGCGCCGAGGGACTTCGCCTTCTTCGTCGCGGCCTGGATGTCGTCGACGCCGACGTAGGGCATCCACGCCGACGGCGCGCCCGGCATCATCTGCTGCATGATCCCGCCGCCCGTGGCATCGCCGATCGCGATGGTGGTGTAGTTCATGCCATCCATCGGGAGGTCTTCGAGCTTCCAGTCGAAGAGCTTGCCGTAGAAGGCCTTGGCCTTGTCGACGTCGGTGGTGGCGAGTTCCGAATGCACGAAAGCGTTTGCCATAGATGACCTCCATCCTTCTTTTTCGTGGAAGGGACCGAAAGGTTTCCGACCGCCAGGGGGAGAAAAAGCCTGCACGGATTGGGCCAGTCTGCAGAGAGGCAGATTATTTGCAGGGGCTCTTCACGAGGAGCACACATGAACTACACCGACATTTTTCTCGCCGACCTCGAGCGTGAAATCCCCGTCAGCCGTCGCGTTCTCGAGCGGGTTCCGGACGGGCACTTCGACTGGAAGCCGCACGAGAAATCCATGCCCATGGGGTACCTCGCGATGATGGTCGCGACGATGCCGGAGTGGCTCGGCATGGTCGTCGGGATGGACGAGCTCGACATCGCGCCGAAGGACGGCCCGAAGTTCACCCCGCCGCCCCTGAAGACCTCGGCCGATCTCGTCCAGGCACTCGATGCCGCGGCGACAGAAGGGCAAGGCCGCTCTCCAGGGCACGAACGACGCGCACCTCGCGACGAACTGGAAGCTCCTCTCGGGCGGCCACGTCATTCAGGAAACTCCCCGCCACGTCCAGATCCGCGACGGCGTGCTCTCGCACTGGGTGCACCATCGCGGGCAGCTCACGGTCTATCTGAAGATGCTCGGCGCGAAAATCCCGTCGATTTACGGGCCCTCGGGAGACGAGAAAGCCGGCTGACGCGGCCGCGACCCGCTGCGATATTCTGCGCGCCTTCGCGGAGGTAGCGCATGACGCCCGATACGGAGACGCAGGCCGTTTCGACCGACCAGGTCCTCATCCAGCTGCTGTCCGGTGCGTGGGCCATGCAGGCGGCCGCGACGGCGGCGCGGCTGAAGATTCCGGACGTCCTCGCCGCCGGCCCGATGACGGCCGACGCGGTCGCGGGCAAGGCCGGGACCGACGCCGGCGCAACCTACCGGCTCCTGCGCGCTCTCGCGAGCCTCGGCGTGCTCGAACGCAAGGCGGACGGCCGCTTCGCGTTGACCGCGGTCGGCGAGCGCCTGCGCGCCGACGTGCCCGGAACCTTCCGGGACGCCTTCATCGCCGAGTCGGACACGGTGCACTGGCGGTCCTGGGAGGTGGCGGCGGACGCCGTGCGCACCGGCCGTCCGCAGCCGAAGGAAGTCTTCGGCACGCCCGCCTTCGACTACTACGCCAAGTACCCCGCCGAGGGCGAACAGTTCGGCAAGGCCATGCAGAACGTCTCGCGCTTCGCCGCGGGCGCGGTGCTCGAGGCCTACGACTTCTCGGACGTGAAGACGATCATGGACGTGGGCGGCGGCAACGGCAGCCTCGCGCTCGCGATCCTCGAGAAGCACCCGGAGATGAAGGGCAAGGTGTTCGACCTGCCGTACATCGAGCCGCAGGCGAAGCTCGGCATCCACGCCGCCGGCGCGGCCGACCGCTGCGGGTTCGAGTCGGGCGACTTCTTCAAGGCCGTGCCCGCGCGGCGCGGACCTGCACGCCCTGAAGTTCATCCTCCACGACTGGACCGACGACGAGTGCGTCCAGATCCTGAAGTGCTGCCGGGAGGCGCTCGAGCCCTCGGGCAGGGTGCTCGTGGTCGAGATGCTCGTGCCCGAAGAGATCCGCCCCGATTTCGTGATGCTGATGGACCTGAACATGCTGGTGATGACCGGCGGCCGCGAGCGCACCGTCAAGGAGTTCGAGGCCGTGTTCACGCGGGCGGGCTTCGAGATGACGCGCGTGATTCCGACGAACAGCCCGTTCGCCCTGCTCGAGGCGAAGCCGGCCTAAGCCCGCTCGACCCGCAGGTCGTAGCAGCCGGCCTGCGTGTCGCGGACGTGGAGGTAGTCCACGTCGTCGCGGGCGAGCAGGCGCAGGATCGCGTCCTCGACGCAGGCGCCGTCGGAGACCCGCTCCTCGGCCCGCTGCAGCCGCCCGCGCGCGTACGCGACGACGGTCAGGTCGTGCGACCGCAGGTCCTCGGGAAAGCCGCCGTGCTCCGGATGCCGGTCGCATTCCTCTTCGTGAATGAAGACCGGGCCCGGCAGCGGAAACGACTCGATGCCGTGGAAGGGGTCGAGCGTGAAGAGCAGGCGCCGGTCGACGCCGACGCGAAAGTCGCGCAGGCAGAGGCGACACGGTCCGTAGCCGGTCGCGACTTCCGCGTGGACCGGATGCCCGTACCCCGGTGACGTCCGCGCGCCGCGCACTTTCTCCGCGAGACCTTCGCTGATCGCCAGGACCCGGTATGCCGTCATGCTCACCTCCTCGTCTCTTTGCCCAAAACACCTCCGGGGTGCGAAAGGTTGCGATTCGCGTGCGATAATCGGTTTCGATCGCCGCGCCCTTGATGAGCACGAAAAGACGCGTCCCCACCGAGCCGTCCGAGCCCTTCCCGGCCGACGAGATCGAGACGTACCACTCGCCGGAGCCCTGGACGCAGGACGGCCGTTACATCCGGGACGCGAAGGAGGCGATCGTCGTCCGCGGCCGCACGCTGGCCGACGCGCGGCGGATCGTGGCCGCGATCAACGCCACCCGCGACATTCCGACCGACGCCCTCGAGCACTGGCTCGTCCAGGACGTCTCGGACCCCGTCGGCCGACCGGACCTCGAGATCGCGATCAACGACGAGGTCGAGAATTCGCCCTTCGTCGTGCGTCCGCCTGACGGCGTTCCGGCCGTCGGTCCCGCCCCGGTTCCGGCGGCGCCGGCCGAGTCCGCGCCCGAGCCCGAGTCCTGGCCCTACACGCTGACCGCTCCCGAACGCCGCGGGCGCGATCGCCGCGGCACCGCGCGCCGCGCGCCCGGCTCCTCGGCCGGCCCCGACGACCTGCTCTTCGACCGCCGCGTGATGGAGCGCCGGTTCGGGGAGCGCCGCGGCCGCTGACCTCGACACCCGTTGAAAATGCGCGAATCGCAACGATGGAATTGGAGGAGACACCCATGCGAAAGGTCCTGACTCGCGTTCTCCCGGCGGTCCTGCTGACGCTCGCGATCACCGCTCCGGCCCGCGCGGCCCAGGACGCGGCGTCCAGTCCGCAGGCCAAGGCCTACCAGGGGCTGCTCAAGGCGGTCGCCGCCGGCGACTACGCCGCGTACAAGAAGTGCATGACGAAGGCGGCCAACGAGGGGATCGAGAAGCAGACCAAGGAGATGGGCCTCGATCCGAAGAAGGTCATGGGCATGCTGCAGGCCATGACGCCCACGGACATCAAGTACACGGGCGTGAAGGTCGACGGCAAGAAGGCCGTCCTCGACGCGACCGGCAAGGTCGGCGGCGAGGCCAACTGGGGCACGATCAACCTCGAAGAGGAAGACGGCCAGTGGAAGATCGGCCAGCAGAGCTGGACGAACACGAAGAAGTAACGCTGTCGCGAGACCGTTCCTCGGTGCCGTAGGGACGGCCCTCGGGCCGCCCCGGCGACTTGCGGCGGGAAGTTTTGCTTTTCGAGATCGTCGCCCGCGCGGGGCAAGCCCCGCCCCTACGGCACCGATGCGCGTGTGATTGGGGTGAGTAGTAGTCGATCGGTCGACCTCCTACCGCACCCGCCTCAACACGTTGCTGTGCCGGACGAACCGCACCGGGCGGCCGTCCGCCCCCATTTCGAACACCACTTCCTCGCCGAGCGACTCGTCCTTGCGGATCCGCCGGAACCGGTTCTCGCCGGTCTTCTTGAATCGCTCGAGGTCCTTCATGGGAGTCATCGTCGGCAGCTCGAGCAGCGCGATCCCTTCTTCCCACGGCAGCACGACGACCTCGCCCGCCCACGGTTGCGCGTCGTACGTTCCGGCGTACGCGCGGAGCGACGCGTCCGGGGTCTTGCCCTTGCCCGGCTCCTTGACGGCGGCCGCGACGGCAGGCGCCACGATGTCGTAGAGCTTCTGCGCCCAGTCCTGCGAGTCGAGGCTCTGCGCGTTCGCGAGGAACACCGTCGCGATCTTGTCGGTGCGACTGATCAGGAGCGCCGTGCGAAATCCCGGACAGCTGCCGTCGTGGCCGACGAAGGTCTTGTCGCCGCTGCGCCAGATGTGGAACCCGAGGCCCCAGAGCATCTCGAAGTCGGGCTCGGCCCAGTGGATGCGCTGCATCTCGCGCAGCGTCGTCGCTTTCAGCACCTCCGTGCCGCCGCTGGCGAGCAGGCGGAACTGCCACGATGCGAAGCGGGCGAGGTCGGAGACGTCGGAGGCGTAGCCCGCCGCGGGCGCGACGGCGTTGATCGTGAAGAAGGGCAGCGGCTGGCGCTTGCCCTCGCGGTCGCGCGACGAATAGCCGACCGCCAGGCGCTTGCCCCGCTCGGCAACCGGGATTTCAGGTGTCGTGCTGGTCAGGCCGAGGGGTGCGAGGATCTTCTCGTTCGCATAAGCCCCGTACGCCTGCCCGGACGTGGCCTCGACGATCTCGCCCAGCAGTGTGAATCCGATGTTCGAATACTGGAAGTTCAACTCGGGCGCGTAGAGCGCATCGATGGTCGGGACCTTCGCGACGATCTCCTCGCGAGTGGGGAACGGAAAGTCCGGCGCCGACCAGTACGCGATGTTCGGCTCCTGCGGCAGCCCGGAGGCGTGCGTGAGCAGACCCTCGATCGTGACGTCGCCCTCGCCTTCGGTGTGCTTCAGGTGGAACCAGGGCAGCTGCCGGCCGACCGGGTCGTCGAGGCTCAGCTTCCCGGCATCACGCTGCTGCATGACTGCGATGCTGGTGAACAGCTTGGAGATCGAGCAGATGCTGTAGAGCGTGTCGGCGGCCGCCGGCCGGCCGTCGGCGACGTCCGCCTGCCCGAACCCGCCCTCCCAGAGCAGGTCCTGGTCGCGAACGATCGCGACGGAGATGCCGGGGATCCGCTCGTAGGCGCGCTGGGCCTCGAGCCAGGCGCGCGCGAGCTCGAGCGCCGACGCGACGCGCGGATCCTGGGCGATCGGCGCCGAAGCGGATTGTCCGAGCCCGGCGGCCGCGCCGGCCAGCAGGACGAGAAAAGCGGACAGGAATCGCCGGCAGACAGGCATCGAGCCTCCCGAAAACTGCCGGGATCTTAGCCGAGCGGCGTCTACCCCTCCTGCAGCGCGGCCGTGGGCTCGACGCGCGACGCGCGCCACGCGGGCAGGGCGCAGGCCGTCAGGGCGACGAGCCCCAGCAGCGCGGTGACGGCCGCGAACGTGAGCGGATCGGTCGCGCGGATGCCGAAGACGAGGCTCTCGAGCGCGCGGCCGAGGGCGAGCGAGGCCGCGAGGCCGATCGCCAGGCCGATGAGGGCCGGGCGCATGCCGTCGAGCACGATGAGCCGCACGACGTTCTGTCCGTCGGCGCCGAGCGCCATCCGGATGCCGATCTCGCGCGTGCGCCGGCGGACGTTGTAGGACAGCACGCTGTAGATGCCGACGGCCGAGAGCAGCAGCGCCAGGCCGGCGAACACGGCGAGCAGCATCATGTTGAAGCGCGCGTGCGCGAGCGAGGCGCCGAGCTGCTCCTCCATCGTCTTGACGTCCTCGACGGGCTGCTCCGGGTCGATCGCGTGCACGGCGGCTTCGAGCGCCCCGGCCACGCTGCGCGGGTCCTGCGCCGTGCGGACGAGCAGCGACATGGTGCCGCGGGGCATCTGCGCGTACGGGGCGTAGAGCGCGTCGAGGGGCTGCGTCTGCGCGAGGCCGCGCAGCTTCACGTCGCCGACGACGCCGACGACCTCGCGCACGACGCCCGGGTAGAACGTCAGCGTGAGGCGCTTGCCGACGGCGTCTTCGCCGGGCCAGAACCGCCGGGCCAGGGCCTCGCTCACGAGGATCGCGGCTGGCGCACGGCCGTCGTCCGCGCCGGCGAAGTCGCGCCCGCGCACGAGGCGGATGCCAAGCGTCTTCAGCGTCCCCGGCGCGAGCACGCGCACGGCGACCTCCGGCTGCTCGGCGAGGCTCGCGGCCGGGCGTCCCTCGACCGCGATCGGCTGGGTGGATCCGCCGTCGGTCAGGGGAATGGTGTTCATCATGCCCGCGGACTCGACGCCGGGCAGCGCCCGGACGCGCTCGAGCGCCCGCTCGAAGAACGCCTTGCGCGCTTCGGGCGTCGCGTACTTTCCGTCGGGCAGCGAGACGTAGGCGCTCAGGACGTGGCGCGGGTCGAAGCCCGGGTTCACGCCCCGCAGGCGTCCGAGGCTGCGCACGAGAAGGCCCGCGCCGATGAGCAGCACGAGCGCCAGCGCGACTTCCGCGACGACGAGCGCGCTGCGGGCGATCGGACTGCCCGCGTCGGCGTCCGCGCGGCCGCCCTGCTTGAGCGCCTCGTTCGGGTCCTCGCGCGTCAGGCGCCAGGCCGGGATCATCCCGGCGAGTATCCCCGTGACGAGCGCGATCCCGAACGTGAAGGCGAGCACCGGCGCGTCGACGCGGATCTCGGAAGCCCGCGGCATGTGCTCACCGAGAAACGACGAGAGGAGCAGTCCGACGCCGGCCACGGCGACAGCGATCCCGAGGATGCCGCCGGCGAGCGCGAGGATGGTGGTCTCGGCGAAGAGCTGGCGGACGATCCGCGCGCGGCTGGCGCCCAGGGCCGCGCGCACGGCGATCTCCTTGCGGCGCCCGAGCGTCCGCGCGAGGACGAGGTTGGCCACGTTGGCGCAGGCGATGAGCAGCACGCACCCGACGGCGCCGAGCAGCACGAGCAGCGCCGGACGCACGTCTCCGACGAGGTCTTCGTGCAGCGGGATGACCGCGGCGCCCCAGCCCTTGTCGTCCTTCGGGTACGTCGCCTCGAGCCGCGCGGAGATCGCGTTCATCTGCGGCGCGCGCGCCCGCGAGCGTCGTCCCCTTCTTCAGGCGCGCGAGGACCAGGAAGTCGTGGATGCCGCGCAGGGCGCGCACTTCCGGCGTGAAGACGAGGGGTACCCAGATCTGCGTGCCCGCGGGATAGGCCAGCCCCTTCGGGACGACGCCGACGATCGTGGAGCTCTCGCCGTTGACGACGATCGCGGTACCCACGGCGGACGGACTGCCGCCAAAACGCGATCTTCCACAGCTCCTCCGAAAGGACGGCCACGTTGCGCCCGGGCTCGTCGTCGCCCTCGGCGAACAGGCGGCCGAGCAGCGGCTGGACGCCGAGGACCGCGAAGAACTCGCTCGAGACGAAACCGGCGGCCAGCGACTCGGGCCGGCCCGATCCCGTGAGGATGACCGAGCCGTCCGTATAGATGGACATCCGCTCGAACACGTCGTTCTGGCGCCTTCCAGTCGTAGTAGTTCGCGGGCGAGACCGAGAAGGTCTTCATGCCCGGGAAGATGTCCTGCGGGGGCACGTGGGGGACCGAGACGATGCGGTCGGCGTCGCGGAAGGGGAGCGGACTTGAGCAGGACGGCGTTGACGACGCTGAAGATCGCCGTGTTCGCCCCGATGCCGAGCGCGAGGACGACGACCGCGGCGGCCGTGAAGCCGGGGCTCTTGGCCAGGACCCGAAGTCCGTACCGAATGTCCTGCCAGAGCTCTGCCATAGCGCACCTCCAGAGACTGGAGACGCAGCGGGCGGGCCAGGGTTCCGCTGCGCGCGCGAATTACCCGAAGAGACTGCGGGCCGGGCTTAGCGCTCGCCCACGTCGACCATGTCCGTGTGGACGAGCCAGGCGCCGTCCTCCCGGCGCAGGAGGGCCTCGCCGTAGAGGTGGTCGATGAACGAGTTGCTTCCGGTGAAGAGCACCACGGCGCGGTCGCCGTTGACGAAGCCGCCGCCCACCTGGATGGTCTTGAGCATCGTGTGCTGGTCGTGCCAGAGGTACTCGATCCAACCGTCGAGGTCGCCTTCCTTCTCGTCCTGCGCCCACATCGCCTTCATGTCCGCGTCGAGCAGGGCGTAGAGCGCCTTCTTGTCCCGGGCCTCGAGGGCCGCGTGGTACGCGAGCCACGCCTTGCCGGGCGCGCCGCCGTCCTTCGGAAGCGGATCGCCCCAGGCCTTCGGGGGCATCGGGACGTCGAAGGTCACGTCGAACTGCCGGTCGTCGCCCTTGTAGGAGACGGTCCCCGCGAGGCGGCCGCCGGAGACCTTGACGGTGGACTTGACCTTCGAGTCGTAGCAGAAGCCGCAGCCGTCGCCGGATTCGAAGTAGTACGACAGACCGGTGTACTTGCCGTTCGGATCGAACTCGAAGTTCACGACCTTGGCGTCCTCGTCGGCGAAGCGCGAGCGGATCGCGCCGGCCTTGTCGTAGAAGGCGTCGAGGGACGAAGCCTTGAACCCGGCGTTGGAGACGGCCACGCGGATCACGGTGTCGTCGCCGAACCCTCCCGTCTTGCCCCAGTAGGCGTATGCGCCCCCGATCTCGAGCTTGAACTTCGCGTCCTCGAACGTGCCCGAGGCCGTGGCGGGCGCGGGAGGGGCGGGAGAGGCGGCGGCGAAGGACGCTGCCGCCGCGAGCAGGGCGGCGCCGGCAAGGGCGAAACGGCGGAGCATGGCCCGATTGTACCGGGGCGTCTACTCCGCGCGCAGCGCCTTGCCCGGGTCGATGTGCGCCGCGCGGCGCGCCGGCAGGTAGCTGGCGAGCAACGCGATCGCCAGCAGAAGCAGGGCCACGCCCGCGTACGTCACCGGGTCCGTGGGACGCACGCCATAGAGAACGCTCGACATCAGCCGCGTCAGCAGCAGGGCCGCGGCGATCCCGACCCCGGCGCCGGCCAGCGCGACCGTCATGCCCTGTCCGACGACCAGGCGCAGGACGTCCCGCGGTTTCGCCCCGAGGGCCATGCGCAGACCGATCTCGCGCGTGCGCCGGGCGACGGCGTAGCTCATGACGCCGTAGATGCCGACGGCGGCGAGCAGGGCTGCCGCGACCGCGAACGCCGCGAGCAGGAGCATCTGGAAGCGCGCCCGCGCGTTCGCGCTCGCGACGATCTGCTCCATCGTGAGGACCTGCGAGATGGGCAGCGTCGGGTCGAGCCCCCAGACGGCAGCGCGCAGCGAGGGTGCCAGCGCCGCGGGATCGCCGTCGGCGCGGGCGACGAAGGTGAGGTATGCCGCCTGAGTCTCCTGCGACCCGACCAGCCCGGGGCGCTGGAGGACCGACAGATACACCTCGTCCTCCGGAGGATTGTTCCACGCGGAGCGAACCGTGTCCTTCACGACGCCGATCACCGTCACCCACTTCGGGTCGTCGTCCGTCCCGTCGAGGGAGATGCGCTTGCCGATCGGGTCTTCGCCGGGCCACGCATTCCGGGCCAGGTAGTCGCTCACGAGGACCACGCCCGGCGCGTCGGCCGTGTCCATCGCCGACACATCGCGGCCGCGCAGGATGGGCAGGCGCATCGAGGCGAAGTAGCCGGGCATCACGGCACGGTAGGTCGCCACCGGCGATTCGCCGGGTCCAGGTTTGGGCCGGCCTTCGATCCGATAGGGGAAGCCCCAGATGTCGCCTGCGATGGGGATGTGGTTGATGGCGCCGGCCGAGCGGACGCCGGGCAGCGCCGCGATCCGCTCCAGGATCTGCCGGTAGAGGATGGGGCGGCGTCCGGGCTCCGCCTGCCGCGTGCCGGCGACGGAGACCTCGAACGTGATGACGCCGCGCGGATCGAAACCCGGGTCGATCGCCTGGAGGGCGAGGAAGCTGCGTGTCATCAGGCCGGCGCCCACCAGGAGCACCAGGGCGATCGCGACCTCGGCGGCGACGAACACGCGGCGCACGCGTCCGCCCTCGCGACCTGCGCCGGCCGCGCCGCCCTCCTTGAGCGCGTCCTGGAGGTGCACGCTCGACGCCTGGAGCGCGGGTGCGAGGCCGAAGACGATTCCGGTCGCGAGCGACGCCGCGAAAGTCGCGAACAGGACGCGCCCGTCGAGGTGCACGTCGGTCAGGCGCGGGATCGACGCGGGCGCGAGCGCGACGAGGGCCTTGAGGGACCAGGCGCCGAGCGCGGCGCCGGCCACGCCTCCGAGCGCCGCGAGGACGAGCGACTCGGTCAGCAGCTGCCGGATCGTCCGGCCGCGGCCGGCGCCGAGCGCGGCGCGCAAAGCGATCTCGCGCTGGCGCGCGGAGGAGCGCGCGAGCAGCATGTTCGCGACGTTCGCGCAGGCGATGAGAAGGACGAGCCCGACGGCGCCGAGCAACACCAGCAACGCGGGCCGGACGTTGCCGACGACCTTCTCGTGGAGGGGCGTGACCGTCACCCGCCGGTTCGTGCCGGGGAAATCCCGTTCCAGCGCGGCTGTGATCGCGGCGATCTCGGCGCGGGCCGCGGAGAGCGAGACGTCTTTTCTCCGGCGGCCGAAGATGCGCAGGCTCGAGCCATCGCGGCTGGCGGCGCGCGCCTGGAGGTCGAGCGGTGCCCACATCTCGGACTCCGCGGTCCAGAAGGGAGCGAACAGGAACCCCGGAGGCATGACGCCGACGACGGCGTACGGCTGGCCGTTCAGCTGCACGGACGTGCCGACGACGTTCGGGTCCGCGCCGAACCGCCGCCGCCAGAGACCGTCGCCGAGCAGAACCACGTGGTCCTGGCCCGCCGTTGCCTCCGAAGGCAGAAAGAAGCGCCCGAGCGCAGGCCGCGACGCCGAGCATCGGAAGGATCTCCGGCGTCATGCGCAGGGCCGGGACTTTCTCCGGCGTGCCGCCGCCGGTCAGATTCGCCGACCAGTTTTCCGCGGCGCCCATGCTCTCGAAGGAGCGGCTGCGCTCTTCTTCCAGTCGAGGTAGTTCGCCGGCGCGACGGGATTGCGGCCGTCGTGGAGGAGCACGACGAGGCGCGAGGGGTCGGCGTAGGGGAGCGGGCGAAGGAGGATCGCGTCCACGACCGAGAGGATCGCGGTGTTGGCGCCGATGCCGAGCGCGAGCGTGACGATGGCAACCGCCGCGAATCCGGGCGAGCGCCGCAGCAGGCGCAGGCCGTAGCGCACATCCTGCGCGAGCCGCTCGAAGGATCCTCGGCCCCACTGGGCGCGGGTCGTCTCCTTGACGATCGCCTCGTTGCCGAGCTCGCGCCGCGCGGCGGCCTCGGCTTCCTTCGGGCTCTGTCCGCGGGCGACGCGATCGGCCACGGCCATGGCCAGATGCGCGGCGATCTCCTCGTCCAGTTCCCGCTCGCGGCGGCGCCGGTTCATGCCTCCCCCGGCTCCGGCGCCTTCGGGGCGTCGAGGACTCCCGACATCGCTTCCATCAGGCGGTCCCAGCGCGAGCGCTCCTGCGTGAGCTTCCGCCGGCCCTGCGGCGTGAGCCGGTAGACCTTCACGCGCTGCTTGTTTTCGGAGGTCTTCCACTCGGACGCCACGGCGCCTTCGCGCTCCAGTCGGTGCAGCGCGGGGTAGAGCGAGCCGGTATCCACCTGCAGGGCTTCGCGCGAGCCGGCCCGGATCACGTGGGCGATCCCGTAGCCGTGCTGCGGTCCCCAGGTCAGCGTCTGCAGGACCAGCAGGTCCAGGGTTCCCTGGAGCAGCTCGATCGGGTTCTGGTAGGGCTTTTGGTCAACCATGTAGACAGCCTACATCCCTATACGCCGGCCCGCCGAAAGGGTTTCGCACCTTCGGGGCGTTCCTGACATAACCTACGCGCGTGAAACGGCTCGTCGACCTGACGGTCGAAGACCTCGTCGCCAGCCTCGTCTGGCGCTACGAGGGGGGAAGCGGCGCCGACGCCATGGTCTCGCCGACCGACCGCCACGCGCTGTCCCAGGCCGACGACGAGATTTTCCTTGCCGCGACGGAGTTCGAGCTTTTCGACGCGTCGCGCCACGGCGGGTTCTGCTTTCCGGCCGAGAGCGGCGGCGTGGACTACCTGCAGCCCGTGATCCTCACGACGACCGGTCCCGTCTCGTTCTGGTTCGACGACCCGCCGGCGGAGCAGGTGCTGTCGGAACAGTGGAGGGCGCTCGCGAAGGAGCATGCTTCCATCTTCCCGATCGCGTTCCGCTGTCTCGTTCCGGTCGACGACCGCATGGTCTCCGGCCGCATCGACCGCGTGGAATTTCCGCGCGAGGAGCCGGTATCGGCCGCGGCGGCCAAAAGCGGTCCGACGGCGGCCAAGCGCCGCGGCAAGATCGGAACGCAGCAGACACGCACCATACGGCGCCGCAAGGCCGAGATGACGGTCGAGTTCAGCCAGGGCGCGCTGCAGGGTGCGGGCGTCACCGGCGACATCTCGCGGCGCGGCATGTTCGTCCGCTCGAACCTCGCGCCGGGGACCGGGCCCGTGGTGCGGTTGACGGTCAACCTTCCGGGCGGGCGCAAGCTCGCGCTGACCGGCCGCGTCGTGCGCAACGTCGAGAGCGCGCCGGCCGCGCGGACCGCGCCGGGCTTCGGCCTGCGCCTGGTGGACGACTGGCCGGAGTACGACGAGATCTTCGGTCGCCCGCACGTCCCGCACAAGAAGTAGCCGGGATGGCCTCCGCCACCCCCGTTCCCTTTCTCTGCCGCCGGCCCTTTCTCCTGGCGCTCCTCGGCCTCGGCGTGGCCCTGCGGATCTTTCAGTACGCGTCGGACACGTCGCTCTGGTTCGACGAGCTCTCGATCGCGCGCAACCTCACTCACCGTTCCGCCGGGCAGCTGCTGCTGGAGCCGCTCGCGTACAACCAGGTCGCGCCCGTGGGATTCATCGTCTCCGAGAAGCTCGTCAGCCAGGTCTTCGGTCCGAGCGACCTCGCGCTGCGGCTGTTCCCGATGCTGTGCGGCCTGGCGGCGCTGCCGCTCTTCCTGCTGCTGGCCCGGCGGCTGCTCGACGGTTACGCGGTCCCGTTTGCCGTGGCGCTGTTCGCCATCGGCGCGCCCTTCATTCGCTTTTCGGCCGAGGTCAAGCAGTACGGCCTCGACCTCACGGCGACGCTCGCGCTCAGTCTGATCGCGCTCCGGCTGCGCGAGGCCGATGCGACCCGGGCGCGGGCGGCCCTCGCGGGAATCGCCGGCGCCGTGTTCGTCTGGTTTTCCCAGGCGAGCGTCCTGGTGGTGGCGGGCCTCGGCGCGGCGCTCGTGCTCGCGTGGCTCCGCGATCGCGACCGGGCGACGCTGCGCGCGATCCGGACGACGGTGCCGATCTGGGCGGTGGCCGCGCTCGCCGCGACGGCGGTTTCCATCCGCCACATCACGCCCGCGACCCGGGCGTTCATGGACCAGTTCTGGCGCACTCGCGCCAGCTTCTTCCCGTGGCCGGTGAAGAAGCCGAGCGACCTGCTCTGGCTCTGGGACCGCCTGACGCAGTTGTTCGAAGACGAGATGATGCTGCAGTATCGGTTGCCCGCGCTCTACAGCGTGCTCGTCATCGTGGGAATGGTGCTGCTCTGGCGTCGCGACCGGTTCAAGGCGCTCGTCCTGCTCGGCCCGATCGGAGTGACCGTCCTCGCCGCCGTGGCGCACCAGTACCCGTTTCGGACCCGCCTGATCCTGTTTCTGCTTCCGTCCTTCGTCCTCGCCGCGGCCCAGGCGGCGGAGGGAATCCGGCGCGGAGCGTCCCGGCTCCATCCCGCCGTCGGAGGCGTCGTGATGGCCCTCCTGCTCGTGGCGCCGGCGCTGGCGCTCGTCGAAACGCCGCCGCCCTACCGCGTCGAGGACTACAAGACCGTTCTCGCCTTTCTGCGCGCGCACCGACAGCCCGGCGACGTCGTCTACGTGTTTCCCAACCCCTATGGCGCGATCGAGCGGTACGGCGCCGAGTACGGGCTTTCGCCCGAGGACTACGTGGTGGGCGGTTGCTGGCGGGACGACCTGAGACCCTACCTCCGCGACGTCGACCGGTTGCGAGGAAGGTCGCGCGTCTGGTTCTTCGCCTCGAGCGTTCCGCCGTTCCATCCCGCGCGGCGCAGCATCGAGCGGTATCTCGGAACCATCGGGATTTCGCGGGAGCAGGTCGCGGTGCCCTCCGCAAAGCCCCTGAACCCGGTCAGCATCGGGCTCTTCGACCTGAGCGACTCGGCGCGGCTCGCGTCGGCCTCGGCGGACAGCTTTCCCGTGGAGCCGCTCGGAGAGCTGCGGCCGCTGTGCGGCGACTGGGTCAAACCCTACACCCCCGACGTCCGTAAGGAATCGGAGAAGCGATGAGTATCGTAGTTCCAGGTCTGAAAGGAGCGTGAGAGATGAAAAATGCGCGTGAATTCTTCGTCGACAGCTTCAAGTCCGAAAAGCCCCGGTTCGTGAAGGTGCTGCAAGCCGTGCCCGACGACAAGAAGTCGTACCGCCCGCACGACAAGTGCAGCACCGCCGGCGACATCGTGTGGCTCGTGGCCAGCGAGTGGGGCGACGCCTGCGAGATCGTCGACAACGGGAAGGTCAATTTTTCCCTGAAGCCGGCCCCGGCGAAGATCGAAAACGCGGTTGCCGCGTTCGAGAAGAACGCGGGCGAGCTCGAGAAGCGCCTCGCGAAGCTGGACGATGCGGCCTGGGAGAAGAACGCACAGTTCCTGATGGACGGCAACGTCGTGTGGGAGGCGCCGGTCGGAGACATGCTCTACGGCTTCCTGTTCGACGCGATCCACCACCGCGGGCAGCTGTCGAGTTACCTGCGGCCGATGGGCGCGAAGGTGCCGGCCATCTACGGACCTTCGGCGGACGAAAACGGATAAACGTCGCCTCCGCGACGCAGGGATCTGCGCCCTGACGGCGACCGGCGTCCGGCTCGCCCGGTGCGGGCTCGACCGACGCCTGATCCCCGGACGCTGCGGCTCCCGCGGCGCGACCTCCTCCTCGCTTCGTCGGGAGACTTTCGCGCCGCGAGCTGAGTCACAGCTCGCTCGACGAGCCGTCTCCCTCTCCACCCGTGAGGGGGGAGAGGGTTGGGGTGAGGGGGGCTACGCCTTCGCCTTGCGCCTGGTACTTCCAGTTGCGCGACTTGCCTTCGGCGATCCAGCCGACGGCGATACCGAGGCGCTTGTCGCGCGTGGCGTCGGTCTTCGCCTCGACGATCCACTCGGAGTATTCGCGCTTCTGGCTCGGGCTCATCTTCGCGAATCGCGCCGCGGCGCCGGCCTTCTTCTTCGAGCGCGGCCGTCAGCGATGCCGGCACCGGCAGCGGCTTCTTCGCCTTGCGGACGGGCCCGATCCTGACGCCGTCGTCCGCGAGCTTTTTCGCCTGTCGGACGTAGCCGACGATCACGGTGTCCGAAGGCAGGTCCGCGACCTTCGTGATGCACCCGAACTGGCCCATCGCGTCCTCGTTCTTCTTCAGGTTCATCGCCCGGTTCCAGAAGCCGAACGTGCAGTGCTCCTTGAACGCGGCCATTCCGCAGAACATGCCGTCGTAGTCGAAGTGGGGCATGCCCCACTTGATCTGCTCGACGACGGGCGGGCAGCCCTGGTGCACGAGCTTGCGCAGGCGCTTGAGGATCGGCCGGGCGAACGGGGCGGATCTGGCGATGTAGGCGTCGACGCGGGGGTCCTTCCTGCCCATGTTCATTGCTCCTTTGGAATGACGATCGTCCACGAGGTCCGGGTGCCGTCGTTGTTGAAGGTGCCGAAAGGCTGCGTCGACCCGGGCGCGACTGCGCCGATCGTGTCCCTCGGCATGCCGTGCAGACTCGAGATTGCCTTCGCCGTCGGTCGCGACCGCGCTGGCCGCAGTTCGTGGCGTATTGCTGCCAGGCCCCGAGCGGAAGCAGGACGCCGTGGACGGTCCACTGCAGGGTCCAGCCATCGAGCGGCGCGCCGGTGTCGTCCTCGACGTGCACGCGCACCACGTCGGTTGGGGGCCCCAACTGGATGTTGGCCTCGTCTCCGCCCCGTATCTCCTTGCCCTCGATGAACTCCCCGAAGAAATAAACGTCCGTGGGCCGCACCGCGATCCTGTGGCCGCACACCATGACCTCCAGGATGTGAAAGCCCGTTGCGGTGCCGGGAAACTCGAACTCGCCGGCGCCCGACGTCATGACCTCCCGGGCGAAGTCGAGGCCGCGCGCGTCGGGATCCATCCCCACGTTCACGCCGGCCAGCGGGGCGCCCGTCTCGTCGGTGACGACTCCGTGGAGCCGGACGCCTTTCTCCATGCGCACGTCGAGATCCTTCCCGTCGGGGGTCACCTCGATCTCGTAGAAGTCGGCCGGGGCGTAGCCCTCGTGCTGGACGTGCACGTCGACGCGGCGGGAGACCAGGTTGCGCAGGCGGAACCGGCCTTCGCGGTCGGACGTCACGGACGCATGGGCATAGAGCTCGCCCCTGGATTCCCCCTTGTCGGGCGACGTGGAGACGGCGACTTCTGCTCCGGCGAGGGGTGTCCCCACTTCCGCGTCGCGCACGGTGCCCCGAATCTCGGCCAGCGGCAGAACGACGTCGTGCTCCACCTCGGTGGCGCGCGGATCGATCGGGACGTCCTCCACGAAGTGCGTCTCGTCGCCGGGCGACAACGTCCTCAGCGGGATCCGGTCGGCGGTGGCCCACAGCCGGAGCGCATACTCGCCGAGGTCGTTCGAGGACGTGGACGCGGCTTGAAGCCGTCCCCCGAGCGGCGAGCTCACCACGGCAAGGGGAACGACTTCATCGCCGCGCTTGACGACTCCGCGGACTCTGACCGGGACGAAGGTGAAGCGGGCTTCGGCGGTCTCGCCGGGTTTGACCTCGACGGACCTCCACATGGCGAAGCCCGCTTGCCGCAGCCTCGAATCCGACCTCGACGAAGCCGGGCTCGATCTGGCCGATCTCGACGACCGAGACGTCCTTCGGGCGGATCGTCTTCGAGCCGAGCTCGACGTCCATCGCGTGCGTCGTGTTGGAGACTCCCTTGACGCGCACCGTGAGCTCACCTTTCGGCAGTTCGACCGGAAACTCGACGGTCAGCCGGACCGACCCGAGGTCCGGGATGACGAAGTCGCCGAGGTCCGTGACGCCGCCCGGCTTCAGGGCGGTGAAGGGCTGGCGCTTCCGGCCGCCGCTGGGAACTTCGACGCGCAGCTCCCAGGCTCCGACGGGAAGGCTCGCAAAATCGAGCGCCGCGCGGTCGGCCGCGATCGGCCGCGTCTTGAAGAACCGGGCCTCCTGGTCGTCGGGCGCCGGGTCGGTGCGCGACGCCCGGGCGAGCCAGCGCTCGGGCGGCTTGTCCGTGCGAGCGCTCAGGATCCGCGCCTTTACGCGGGCCCCGCGCTTCAACGCCGAGGCGGCGTTCGTGAAGGTCGGTGCGCCCGCCGCGACGCGCGAAAAGGCGGGCGCGAACCCGGGCACGAGGATCGCGGCGTCCCATTCCCCCGCGGAGACGACGAAGCGCACCCCGGCCTTGCCGTTGCGCACTTCCACGGGCGCCTCGAAGGCGGGGGCGTGCTCCCAGGTCGTCGCGTCGGCGGCCTTGACGACGACCTCGGCGCGGACAGCGCGCTCGGGACCGGACAGCGGCCAGAGGACGAGCGTGTCGTCGCTCGGGAAGTAGAAGACCGGACCGTCGTCCACGGGCTGGTAGAAGCGCAGCCCGGGAGCCGCGAGCATGACGTCGGGCGGGATGCTGGCGCGGCCGTCCTTGTCGAGCGGGACTTCGTGCCCGCCGAGCACGATCGTCGCGGCGGGCGCGGCACCGGGCGCGGGCGCCAGCGTGATCGCATCGCCGGTGGCCAGAGCGAACAGCACCGCGGCGAGCATCGGTTCCTAGTCTTCGCCCCGGACGCGTCCGCGACGGGCCTTCACGTGCGAGCGCTGCACCTTGGCCTCGATGCGCCGCTCCTTCGCGGCCCGGCTCGGGCGGGTCTTGCGGCGGGTCCTGGGCCGGTGCGCGGCCCGGGCGATGAGCTCGACGAGCCGTTCGCGTGCGGCGGCGCGGTTCTGGGCCTGCGTCCGGAACGCGCGGCTGTCGATCAGCAGGACGCCGTCGGCGGAGATCCGCTTGCCCGCGAGCGCGACGAGCCTCGCCTTCACGTCCTCGGGCAGCGTGGAGGCGGAGACGTCCAGGCGCAGCTCGACGGCCGTCGCGACCTTGTTGACGTTCTGGCCGCCGGGACCGGAGGCGCGCACGAACCGCTCGCTGAGCGCTTGCTCGGGGACGGCGATCGTGGCGGTGACGGTCAGCATCGGGCTCTCGGGACACCGGATTATAGAGACCTCGGGGCAATCGCTGTATCGTTCCCGTCATGAAAAAGCACGTGTGGAAAGCCCTGGCCGCGCTGCTCGCCTTCGTGCCGCCGCTCTGCGCCTCCAACAAGCCGGTCCTCCACGGCAAGCACTGGGTCGCGATCACCGGCAAGCCGCTCGCGGCGACGGCCGGGTCCATGATCTTTCAGAAGGGCGGCAACGCCGTCGACGCGGCGTGCGCGATGCTCGCGGCGACGACGACGATGTTCGACACGCTCTCCTGGGGCGGCGAGACGCAGGCGCTGATCTTCAACCCGAAGACCGGCAAGGTCATCGCGGTCAACGCGCTCGGCGTGGCGCCGACGGGCGCGACGCCGGAGTTCTTCCACGGGCGCGGCATGGCGTATCCGCCCGAATACGGACCGCTCGCGGCGGTGACGCCGGGGACGCCGGGCGGCCTGATGATGATGCTGGCGGAGTACGGGAAGCTGTCGCTCAAGGACGTCCTCGCGCCCGCGATGCAGCTGGCCGAGGGCTACCCGATCGAGCAGGAGCTGGCCGACGGCCTCGAGCGCGAGAAGAAGCAGATCCGGCAGTGGCCGTACTCGGCGAAGCTCTTCCTGACGCACCCGGGCGAGGCGCGCGAGGCGCCGCGCCCGGGCGAGATGTTCCGCCAGCCGGACCTGCTCGCGACGCTCCAGAAGCTCGTCGACGCCGAGCAGAGCGCGCGCGCCGCCGGCATGGGCCGCAAGGAGGCGATCTACGCGGCCTACGACCGGTTCTACAAGGGCGACATCGCGCAGGAGTTCGTGCGCGGCTCGAAGGAGCAGGGCGGCCTCGCGACGATGGAAGACCTCGCGAAGTGGCGCCCGCGCTTCGAGGAGCCCGTCTCGACGAACTACAAGGACATCGCCGTCTACAAGCTCGACGTGTGGACGCAGGGCCCCGCCATGCTCGAGGCGCTCAACCTCCTCGAGCCGATGGACCTGAAGGGCATGGGCTACAACAGCGCGCGCTACATCCACGCGCTCTACCAGGTCATGAACCTCGCGTTCGCCGACCGCGACTTCTACTACGGCGATCCCGATCGTCCGCCGCGCCGAGCCGCGCCTCGGGCTGCTGTCCAAGGACTACGCGGAGGCGCGCCGCAAGGGGATCGACTGGACGAAGAACGACGCGAACGCGAAGCCCGGCGATCCGTACCCGTTCCAGAACGGGAAGAACCCGTACCTGGAATACCTCGGGCGGTGGAAGAGCGACGCGCCCGTCCCGAAGGTGAGCGAGGCGCGCTCCTTCGAGGAGGGCTTTCTCGCGGGCACGACGTCGATCGAAGCGGCGGACGAGGAGGGCTGGGTCGTCTCGGTGACGCCGTCGGGCGGCTGGAATCCCGTCTGCATCGCGGGAAAGACGGGCATCGGCATGAGCCAGCGCATGCAGAGCTTCGTGCTCGATCCGGCCGAGAATCCGTTACAACGTCCTCGAGCCCGGCAAGCGCCCGCGCGTGACGCTCACGCCCTCGATGGCGCTCAAGGACGGCAAGCCGTTCCTCGCCTTCGCCGTCCAGGGCGGCGACACGCAGGACCAGAACCTGCTCCAGTTCTTCCTGAACTTCGTCGAATTCGGCATGGACGTCCAGGAGGCCGTCGAGGCCCCGAACATCAACAGCTACCAGATGCGCAGCTCCTTCGGCGCGCACGAGTCGAAGCCGGGCCTGATCGAGATCAACGACGTCGACGCCGCCGTACGTGCGCGACGAGCTGAAGAAGATGGGCTACCGGATCCGCACGGCGGCGAAGACGTCGGGGCCGATCAACGCGATCTACTTCGACCGCGAGCACGGCACGATGTGGGGCGGCTCGAGCGACTACGGCGACGACTACGGGGTCGCCTGGTAGGCCGGGCGGCGCGGCGGCCTGCTAGTCTCTGACGCCGATGGCAGGCAAGAGCCCGATCTCCAACCCCGAGGGCCGCTGGCCGGTCCTCGTCGCGCTCGTCGGCGTCGGGCTGATCTCGTTCTCGCTGCCGCACACGCTGGTGGTGGGTCCGCGCTGGCTTCTGCTTGCCCTCGTCCTCGTGATGCTCGTTCCGGCGACGCTCGCGCATCGTGCCGGCAATCACCGGATCGACACGCTCTTCGGCTATGCCATCAGCACGATCATCACCCTGGCGCTCGCCGGATCCCTGACGCTGTTGATCGTTCGCCTGCCGTCGAAGACCGAGTCACCCGGATCGCTGCTCGGCTCCGCGGCGATGCTGTGGGCGACGAACGTCCTGGTCTTCGCGATCTGGTACTGGCGCCTGGACGCCGGCGGCCCGCACGCGCGGGAGAAGCGGGGCGCCCACACGGCGGGCGCCTTCTTCTTTCCCCAGATGATGGACGGCGTGCCGATCGAGCACCCCGAGACCTGGATGCCGCGCTTCGTCGACTACCTGTTCCTCGCGTTCAACACGAGCACGGCCTTCTCGCCGACGGACACGGCCATCCTCTCGCGCTGGGCGAAGGGGTTGTGCATGCTGCAGTCGCTCATCTCGCTCTCGATCATCGCGATCCTCGCTTCGCGCGCGGTCGGGATGCTCTGACGTCGCCTGCGCTTCGCTCCGAGGCCTGCGCCTTCGGCGCACCGGCGAACGGCTCGCCTGAGGGCTCGACCGTTCGCCTGGCCTCTCCGCTCCGCTGCGGCTCCCGCGGCGCAAACCTCCTCCCTCCCTTCGGTCGGGAGACTATTTGCGCCGCGAGCGCTAGTCGCAGCTCCGCGCGTTACCCCCTCTCCCGGCGGGAGAGGGGGCGAGACATCCGGTCGCTCCGATCAGTTGATGTCCTGGCCCGCCTCGAGCTTCGTGATGATCCCCTCGAGGTTCTTCTTGTTTCCGGGATCCGGCGCCTGGGCCAGGGCGAGCTTCGCCTCGGCGAGCGCCTTCTTCTTGTCGCCCACGGACGCATAACCGCGCATCAGCCCGACGTGGACGGGCCACTGGTCGGGATGCTTCTTCGCGTTCAGGATGAAGATCTTCAGCGCCTCATCCTTCTTGCCGGCGGCCATCATCTGGCGGCCGACGACGTGGATCTGGATCGCGGTGGCGGTCGGATTGTTCAGCGCGCGATCGAGTGTCTTCGCCGCGTCCTGCGGCTTCCCGTTCAGCTCCTGGAGCTTCGAGAGGGTCGAGAGGGTGAGGAAGTTCTCCTCGCCGCCGACGTAGGGATCCGAGACCGAGCGCTCGGACCAGACCAGCGCCTCGGGGAGATTGATCTTGTTCTGGGCGCAGAAGTCGGCGGCCTGCTGCCAGTTCTGCCACGAGAAGCCGGACCACTGCCGCAGGTCGCGGCGGATGTCGGCGACCCAGAGCGCGTTCACGTCGTCGACGGAGATGTGGAAGGGTACCTGCAGCTCTTCCCACTTCAGGACGGCCGTCGCCTTGGCCGGATCGCGCTCGGTGAACTCGTAGGTGAGCCACTCGTGGTAATCGCTCTTCGCGGCTTTCGTCTGCACGCGCAGCGCGTCGTTCTTCGGGTCGTACCAGTAGCTGCCCCACGAGCTCGCGTCCTTCGAGAAGATGATCGTCCAGGCGTCCTGGCCGGGGATCATGTGGAGCCCGTAGGTTCCGGCGGGCAGGGGCTGGCCCTCGATGCGGACGTCGTGCGTGATCGTGAAGGTCGTGTTCTCGTTCGCCCCGGCGCGCCAGGGACAGCTCTTGCACTCGTTCAGGCCGAGGTCGGACAGGCCCCACGGCACGAGCTCGCCCCAGATCTTGCCGCGCCGGTCGTTGTCGCCGCGCACGACGCGCGGGCTCGAATAGTCGATGGTGACCCGCACCGGCCCGATCGCCTGCATGACCGAAGCCTGCGGGTTGTCGCCGTTGGGCGGAAACGTGAGTCCCTGCGCGCCGAAGGCGCGGCCCGCCGAGGACACGAGCAGGACGAAAGCCGCGGAACGAAGGACGAAGCGTTCGATGCGACGCGAACGAGTCATGCGAACCTCCCGGCGACCGCGAGGCGCGGCGACGCCCGCGTTCACATACGGGCGCGCGTGCCGCGGGTTTCCGTCGCTTCCGCTCGCTCGTTCCTCGCTCGCTCACGCTCCCGCGGCGTGAACCTCCTCCCTCCCTTCGGTCGGGAGACTATTCACGCCGCGGGCAGATGAGCCGTACCGGCCGAATAGCCTCCTCTTCACTGGGGGCGACGGGGCGGTTCCTCGGCAACGCGGCCGCGATTGTTTATTCGCGCGTTCAGACGGCCGACGCGAGCGCGGCGAGGTACTGAACGTACGACCGCGTCGCTCCGTCGAAGCCCTGGATCGCCGGGTTTGTGGATTCGATGACGTAGTACTCGTCGGGTGCGTGCGCGCCGGAGCCGTGGCCGAGCCCGAAGTGGCCGGCGGGCAGTTTCAGCGGAGCGCCCGTGAACACGTACCCCGGCCACGAGCCCGCGTTGCGCGGCCAGAGGATCGGTTCGATGCCGAAGCCGCGATACACGGTGAACTCCGCGCGGATCAGACCGGTGTCGGCGGACGTGCTCGTCGGGTCGTAGCCGCCGGTCATCTTCACCTCGATGTCTCCGTAGCCTTTCTTCGCGAGGTGCTTCTTCAGCGCCTCGAGCGCGTCGGCCGCGGTCATGTCGGGCACCAGCCGCAGGTCGAGCTTCGCCACGGCCTTGTGCGGAAGGATCGTCTTGCCGCCCGGCCCCGTGTATCCGCCGACGAGACCCTCGATGTTGACCGTGGGCTGCGAGACGAAGCGTTCGAGCGACGTCACGAAATCCTCGTCGCCGATCCAGTGCTCGACGCCGAGCTGCTGCTTGAGCGTGGCCTCGTTCATCCGCTTCGCGGCGTCGGCGACCATGGCCTTCTCGGCCGCGGAGATCGGACGGGCGCGGTCGGCGAAGCCCTCGATCGCGGGGGTGTTCCCGTCGGCCGAGACGAGTGTCGACAAGCCCGTCACCAGGTGCCAGGCCGGGCTGTCCACGCGCGCCTTGTTGCTCGAGTGGATGTCCTTCTTCGGCCCGCGGCCCCAGAGCTCGCCGGAGGACGTCAGCTCGAGCTCGATCACGCCCTTGGCGCCGAGCGAGACGGTGACGGTGCCGTCGGAGCCCTGCGCCGCCGTGGGCATGAAGACGCCCGTGCACTTCGCGAGCGCGGCCTGGACGTCCGGTCGCCGCACGATCTGCGGGAAGTGCGGCGACCCGATCTCCTCCTCGCCCTCGGCGACGAGCACGAGGTTGACCGGCAGCTTCCGGCCGGCGGCGCGGAAGGCGTGCAGCGCCGCGAGGAACGCGGCCTCGGGTCCCTTCTGGTTGACCGCGCCGCGGCCGATGACCACCTTTCCGAATCCGGCTTTCTCCACGATCGCGGCGTCGAAGGGAGGCGAGGACCACTCGGCCGGGTCGACCTGTTTGACGTCGTACATGAAGTACACGCCGACCGTGCGCGGCGCGCCGGCGTCGAGCGTGGCGAAGACGCCCGGTGATCCTTCCGTCGGAACCCGCTCCGCTCGGCCGAATCCCGCCTCCTTGAGCATCGCGATCAGGAAATCGCAGCCTTCGCCGACGCCGCGGTTCTCGGCGGCGATCGAAGGCAGGCGGATCCAGTCCTGGAGGCGCTTGACCGATTCGGCGTGTTGCTTCTCGACCTGGGCGAGCACGGGATCGAGCGGCGACGAAGCGCCGGACGCGCGCGCGGGCCACGCCAGTGTCGCGGCGCTCGCGGCCGCGCCGTGGAGGAGCTCACGTCGGTTCATGCGGACAACCTCCTCGAAGTCGATCGTCAGCGTGGGAAGAAGAGCGCGAGCGTGAGCACGGACCCGATCGCGAGAGAGACCCAGGCGTTGGTCACGAAGTAGCCGTAGGCCATCAGGGCGATGCCGATGAAGATCGGCTTGGGCTCGTGGTTCTTTCTCCCGTTGCGAAAGGCGATCCAGCCGACGAGGCTGAAAACGAGGGCGAGAACAATCGTCCAGATCGAGAAGCCGGACAGCAGTCCGTCGAGGTCAAGACCTTCCACGGGAGTCAGGATACTGCTTCTCGAGCCCACACGCTGACTTAGCCGCGGAGCGAGCGCAGCGAGCGGAAGCGACGTCAGGGCGCAGATTCCCCACGACGCGGAGGCGACGGATGGGTCCTTCCGCGGTCGACGAGGCCGGCGAGGACGGCAAGGACGACGTAGAGCGCCAGTGCCTGGATTGCGAAGGCCCGGGCGCTCGACGGGTCGGGCATGAAGGGCGTCGCCAGCGTCGTGAGGACCAGCGCGACGCCGAAAGCGGCGGTCGCGCGCGCGAAGCCGCGGCTCTTCGGCCGGGTGGCGCGCAGGTAGAGAACGCCACCGATTCCCAGGGCGACGAGCTCCGCGGCGAGGGCCGCGCCGCGGTGGTTCCAGAGGCCGAAGCCGATCTTCGGTGAGCCCGCGCCGAGGGAGATCGGCAGGTCGGGCGTGTGCATGGGGACGTCGAGCAGGAAGTGCGAGAAGACCGCCGCGCCGACGACGGCCGCGGCCCCGGCGCGCGCGCCGCGCGGCAGGCGCCGAGCGGCGAGCAGGCAGACGACGGCGGCGACCAGCGACCATCCGAGCGCGCCGACCAGGCTGTGCGAGTACGGCATCCAGTACAGGTCGTACGGGTTGTACGCCGTAAATCCGGGGACGATCTTCAGCTTCTCGATCCCGAAGAGCACGAAGATCGCGAACAGGACGTCGAGCAGCTGCACGGCGAGGAACAGCACGCCGAGTGGGATGCGCGGGTCGTAGCGCTTTGCCGCGAGGGAGACGCCGTAGTGCCCGATGAACATGCCGGCCTGCCGGCTTCAGCCTCTCACGGTTTTTCCGCGATCAAGCCTCTTTCCTCGAGCAGCGGCTGGACCTGCGGGTCGCGTCCGCGGAACGCCCGGTACATCGCGGCGAGGTCCTGGCTGCCGGCGCGCGAGAGGATCATCTCGCGAAAGCGCTGGCCGTTCTGGCGCGTCATCCCGCCGTTTTCCTTGAACCAGTAGTAGGCGTCGTCGTCGATGACCTCGGCCCAGAGGTAGGCGTAGTAGCCCGCCGCGTAGCCCCCGCCCCAGATGTGCCCGAAGTAGGTCGTGCGGTACCGCGGCGGCACCTCGGCGAGCGCGACCTTCGCGCGCTCCAGGGTCGCCTTCTCGAACGCGTTCACGTCCTGTTTCGGCGCGTCGGAGGCCAGCGAGTGCCAGGCCATGTCGAGCAGCGCGGCCGCGAGGTACTCGGTCGTCGCGTAGCCCTGGTTGAACGTCTTCGCCTTCTTGATCTTCGCGACGAGCTCGTCCGGCATGGGCGCGCCGGTCTTGTGGTGCTTCGCGTAGTTGGCGAAGACGGTCGGCTCGGTCGCCCAGTGCTCGTTGAACTGCGACGGGAACTCGACGAAGTCGCGCGGCGTCTGGGCGAGCGTCGGGTAGGTGATGTTCTGGAACATCGCGTGGAGCGCGTGGCCGAACTCGTGGAAGACCACGGTCGCGTCGGCGAAGGAAATGAGCGCGGGCTGGCCGGCCGCCGGCTTGGTCAGGTTGAGATTGTTCGTGACGACGGGTTTCGTCCCCATGAGGCGGCTCTGGTCCACGAAGGTGTCGCACCACGCGCCGCCCTGCTTGGAGGGGCGCTGGTAGTAGTCCCCGTAGTAGAGCGCGAGGGAAGTGCCGTCGGCGTCGAACACCTCCCAGACGCGGACGTCGGGGTGGTAGACCGGGAGGTCGGGGCGGGGCTTGAAGGTGATCCCGTACATCTTGTTCGCGGCGTAGAAGACGCCGTCGTTCAGGACGCGGTCGAGCTCGAAGTAGGGCCGCACCTCGTCCTCGTCGATGGCGTACTCCGCCTTGCGCACCTTCTCGGCGTAGAGGTCCCAGTCCGCGGCGCTGAGCGTGAACCCGCCCTTCGCCGCGTCGATCTGCTTCTGGATCCGGGCCGCCTCGCCGCGCGCCTTGGAGGTCGACGCGGGGACGAGGTCGTTCATCAGCTTGTTCGCGTTCTCGGGCGTCTTCGCCATCTGGTCGTCGAGGACGTAGTCCGCGTAGGTCTTGAAGCCGAGCAGCTTCGCCTTCTGCGCGCGCAGCTGCGCCAGGCGCGCCACGATGGCCGTCGTGTCGTTCTTGCCGCCGTGGTCCCCACGCTTCTCCGAGGCCGCGAGGACCTGCTGGCGCAGGGCCCGGTCCGTCAGCGAGGAGAGCACCGGCTGCTGCGTCGTGTTCTGGAGCGCGAGGACCCACTTGCCGTCGAGCTTGCGCTCCTTTGCGGCTTCGGCCGCGGAGGCGAGCTGACCTTCGGTCGCGCCGGCGAGCTTTTTCCTGTCCGAGACGACCGGGGCGGAGGCGTTGGTGTCGGCCAGGAGTTTTTCCTCGAACTCGGTGTCGAGCTTGGATTCCTCCTCGTTGAGCGCCATCAACGTCTTCTTGTCGGCGTCGGAGAGGTCCGCGCCCGCGCGCACGAACGCGAGGTTGATCCGCTCGACGAGGTACTTCGCCTCGGGGTCGAGCCCGAGCGTCGCGCGCTGCGCGTAGATCGCCTTGACGCGCGCGTACAGCTTCGGGTTCAGGTAGATGGCGTCGTTCAACGCGGACAGCTTCGGCGCGACCTCTGCCTTGATCTTCTGGATCGCCTCGTTCGTGTCGGACTGCTCGATGTTGGAGAAGACCTTGTAGGTGCGCGTCAGCAGCACGCCCGTCTTCTCCATTGCCTCGATCGTGTTCGCGAAGGTGGGGAGCGCGGGATCGTTCGCGATCGTCTCCATCTCGGCGCGCTGGATCTTCATCCCTTCCTCGATCGCCGGCTGATAGTCGGCGACCTTGATCCGGTCGAAGGGCGGCGCCTGGAAGGGGAGCGTGCTCGGCGCGGCGAAGGGGTTGGAGGCGGGCAGCTGCGCGATCGCGGGCAGGGCGGCGAGGGCGAGGATCGAGGCGAGGGAGAAGATCCGCTGGGTTTTCATCATGGCCTTTCTGTTCAGGGCTTGCCGGTGTCGACGAAGCGCCCGTAGCGCTCGACCTGCCCGTGCAGGACGCCGTCCACACCGGCGGCGATTTCCTTGAATCCGTTCGCGGCGTGCCCGCCGACGACGTAGGTCACTTCGACGGTGGTTCCCTTTTCGACGGGCTTGAACGTCCAGGTCAGCGATCCGTGCACGCCCATGCCCTGGAGCGGGCCGAGGCCGCCGACGAAGCGGAGCATCTTGCCGGGCATCGCGGACGCGACGTCCATGTGCCGCACGCCGCCTCCGTTGGGCAACTTCTCACACCAGCAGCCTTGCGGCCGCGGATCGATCGAGAGGTTGGCGGCGTCGCCCGAGTACGTGTGCGCCGGGTCCCACCACTTGCCGACGGCGACGACTGCCGCGTAGGCCGCTGCCGCGTCGGCCTGGACGACGACCGTCTCCTTCACCGTGAAACCCGTGTCGCCCGACTCCACGACCTCGGCCGGCGTCGCAGACGCCGCGAACAGGGCGGCGGCGGCCAGATTCCACGCAAGTCTTCGGACCGGCATCGGCAACTCCTCGGTTTCGGTCGGCGGCTCGGCTTTATATACGATGAATCCCGCCCAGGGATTTGAGCGCCGGGAGGTCGGACATGCATGCGAAGGCCCTCACACCGATCCTGAACGTCTCGAACATGGCGGAGAGTTTCGCCTGGTTCAAGAAGCTCGGCTGGGAGAAGCAGTGGGACTGGGGAACCCCGCCGACCTTCGGCGCGGTCTGCTCGGGCAAGTGCGAGATCTTCCTCTGCCTCGGCGCCCAGGGCGGCCGTGGCAGGGGCACGAACGCGTCGACCGAGCACGGCGACGCGTCCGCGACGGGCGACCGCGGCGTGTGGATGTCCATCTGGGTCGACGACGTCGACAAGATCCACGCCGACTGCATCGCGCAAGGCGTCGAGGTCACGTTCCCGCCCACCGACGAGCCGTGGGGCGTGCGCGAGATGCACGTGCGGCACCCCGACGGCCACGTCTTCCGCGTCAGCAAGGGAACCGGGGACGACGACTAGGCCGGCATTTCCGGCGCGGCGGTATCATTCGGAAAACCTCGAGGTGAGCCGGGAGGCGAGCCGATGCAGGGCGGAATTCGATCAGCGGTCGAACAGATGTTGGACAGCGGGGAGCGGGCGCAGATCCGATGGTCGCGATGCTGTGCAGTCGACAACGGCCGTGATGTCTAAGACACTGTTAGGCAACCGGAAGTTCAGCCGGTGGTGAAACGTCCATGGGCCTGGGCCTTAGCTGGGGCAGTTGTCGTCACCATTGCGGGGCCAGTCGCCGCTGTTCTGGTCGGATCCTCGGCTCTAGTGCGGTTGCTTGCTCCCGCGGTCGCGTGGTCGATCGATCACACGGGCACGAGCCCTCGCCTCGTGATCGTGGCAGGCATCGTTGTCAATATTCTGATCTGGTGGTCGCTCCTAGTGGTTGCGATTGAGTTGGCCGCCGGAAAGCGGCGCGGGCCGGTTGCCTAACACGCGCATGCAGCGGACTCGTTCATCGCCTTCGGCTCCTCCCTCGCCGCTGATGCGCTGCCCGTTAGGTCACCCAGGACCGTTCTTGGCGATACGGACCGCGCCCTGCACTTTCGATGAGTGCTAACGCAACCCTGCCGGCTGACGGCGACGCCGCGAAGGAGCCAGGGACGGCTGCTCACAGCACGCGGTGGATTCCATGGACCCTGATCGGCACGGTTGCACTCGCGATTCGGCTCACGGCACTCAACCGCTTCTCGTACTGGCTGGACGAGATGCTGGAGGTTTTCACGATCCGGTCGGCCTGGGGCACGATGTTGCACACGCTTCAAGTGCAGCGCTTTAATCCACCGCTCGACTACATCCTGGAGAAGGCGTTCGACCTGCTGAGTCCGTCGGATGCCGCGCGACGGATCTTGCCAGCCTTGTGGGGCACGGGTTGCGTGGTCGTCCTCGGACTGTTGGTCGGTCGGCGGGCCAATCCACGTGTAGGACTCGTGACGGCGCTGTGTCTGGCCTTTGCTCCGTTCCATGTCCACTACTCTCAGGAGGTACGACCGTATTCACTCGCTATGTTCCTGACGGCGCTGACACTTCTTCTCATCGATCGATACCTGAGCCGGCCGGGTTGGGTCCGACTCGTCGCGGTTCTCGTCAGTGCAGTCGCTGTCGCTTACACGATGATTCTGGCGACGCTGGTTCTCTTGCTCGCCGGCAGCTCGCTCGTCCTGGACGATGCGTTGACGGGGTCTGTCATCCGCAGGCAGGCGGCGCGCCGACTCCTTTGGTGGAGCCCGGGCTTGCTCTTGATCATCGCCGTGGCCTACTTGCCTTGGCTGGCTCCGGTCTGGCAGCTATTGGGCGCTCCTCCCTTCACGCCGCCTCCTGTGTTCGCAGCCAGGCGCGTCGCGCGCCTCTTCTCCTATTTTGGTTTCGGCTTCCATGATTGGTACCCCCTGGGCCGGGCGGGCGTGCTGTTCATTGCCCTGGTCGCCGGAGGCGGCATCCTTGCCGTTTCGAAGTACCGCTTGCGATTCCTGGTTGTCTGGGCCGTTCTTGGCGCCGCGATCATCGAGTTGCTCGAGGAGCGCCACGGTGCCTGGGACTCGATCTTTCATTTCCTGCCCGCTGGTGTCGCCCTGACCGCGCTCGCGACTCTCCCGATCGGCTGGTTGGCGGAACGACGACCCCGCGCCTGGCTCGCGCCGATCGCGATTGCAATCGTCCTGTTCCTCGACGCGCGCGCCCTTGTCTTTTACTTTCAAAGAGGCCGACCCGATTGGCGGCCTGTCGCGGCCTTCCTGCGCGGTCAGCCGGGCGATGTGCCAATCCTCACGGCGGGCGCCTATACGCAGCTGTGCGTTGGATACTACGTGAACGGGCCTGATTGGCTGTGTTGCTCCGGCCCAGGCACTCGACCGATCATCGACGTTGGCGCTGACGCCGCTGGACTCTCGAAAGAGTGGCCACGGACAGGCAGCGCCTGGCTGGTGACTCCGGTCGGCGCGGTGCCCACGAGCCTCCCGGCCTCGAGCCCGGCAACAGGCACACTCTTTCCCACAGCGGACGCGGGGGTCCTCGTTCGCCGGCTGGACGCGGCGTCGAACGTCCGGCGTTTGGAGAATTGATGTCCAGGCAGCTCAAGACGCGGGTGCGGCGGACTCGCTCGCTCGCCTTCGGCTGTTCGCTCGCTCGATGCGCTGCCGTTCGGCGGCTGTACGAGAGTCCGCTACTTGCTGCTCGTCCTCGTGCTGTTGGGCCTCTCGCGGCGGCTGGTCGTCAGCTGCTGCCGACTCCTCGCACGATTCCTCCTGAGGTTCTCGTTACGATGACGCGGTGGCCCCGTGTCGGGAGCGCGAGCACTGTGAGCGCCTACACGCGCGTCGAAGCTCTGGCGCGCATCGTCGCGAGGCCGGCCATCGAGTGGCGGCATCGTGGAGATCGCTGCCCTCACGCCACTCGCTTCAGATTCGGTTGAGCGGTCGGGGTTACGACGAGACCTTCGGCCCGGTCGACCCTTTCCAGGGACGAAGTACCGATGGACCTACGTGATGCACGACAGCGCCGCATCATGGCTCAGGCGAGGCTGAACGGCCTGCGGAAGCCGGGACTGAGGCGCCAGGCCAGCGGACTTTTGCCGATCGCAAGACGTGCCGATACGTCTCCGGCCTTTTCTCGACCAGGACCTGCGTCGTTCGAGCAGACATGGGACCCGTCCACGGCTGATGCTAGCGCGCTCGAGAGCGGTTGGTACTTGGCCGTCGTCAGTCGACGCTGTGCTGCATGCGCTGGCTCGACTGGGCGAATTCGAGGCCATTGAGGCAGTAACGGAACTGGTCGGGTGGCGAGTCGGTCCGACTACGTGACGCGACTGCCTCACGGCCGCGATTCCCGCTGCAACGAGGCTGGCTGACCTACTGCGACGGCTCCAGGTCGTGGGAGCTGTCTACAATTCAACGCCGGCGATGCGACGACCTCGATTCGTCGGCCTGCTGTGACACTGACCTGGCCCAGGTTGCAGCGGACTCGGGCTCGGCTCGGCCTCGCCCCTGCCCAGGGAAACGGTAGCCGATCGTGGCAAACGGCGTACCCACCGTGCTGACCTTTCGCGACGTTCTCGACGCGCAGGCGGCGGCCGCACTGCTGGAGGCCGAAGGCATCGAGTGCGTCCTGGCCAACGAGTGGGTGGTCGGAGTCGTATGGACGTATTCGACCGCGGTTGGCGGCGTCCAGTTGCAGGTCGCGCCGGACCGGGCCGAGGAAGCGATTGCCCTGCTCGCGGCGGACGGAGAAGCGTCCCTCGTCGAGATGGACGCGGACTTTCCGGCTCGCAGGGACGATGACGTCTGCCCGCGCTGCGGCTCGGACGATCTCGTCACGGTCCGGTGGTCCCGCTACGCGGCTGCCGCGATGCTGTTTGCGCCGCTGCCCCTCTTCATCTGGCGGAATCGGGTGCAGTGCCGCAGCTGCGGAAATGAGTGGAAAAGCGGCGACCGCCTGACGGACACGCACCCCCTGTAGACTCCTCCGCCAGAAACCTCGCGCAACGACAAGGAGCAAGGATGAGCCGGACCTTTCGCAAGATCCTTCCGATCCTCGGTGCGGTCATCGCCCTCGGGGCGACTTGCGCCTTCGCGCAATCGGAACTGCCAGTGGAGATGCGCACCGCCATCGACGCGGCCGCGAACGCGGCGCTCAAGGAGTCCGGCGCGCCGGGGGCGTCCATCGCGGTGGTGCGGGACGGGAAGCTCGCGTACGTCCAGGCGTACGGCGACGCGAAGGTCGATCCGCGCACGCCGGCGCGCCCCGCGATGCGCTACAGCATCGGGTCGGTGAGCAAGCAGTTCACGGCGACGGCGATCCTGATGCTCGCCGAGGACGGGAAGCTTTCGCTCGACGATCCGGTCGGAAAGTTCCTGCCCAACCTCACGCGCGCCAACGAGGTGACGATCCGGCAGCTGCTCTCGCACACGTCGGGCTACCAGGACTACTGGCCGCAGGACTACGTGCCGCCCTTCATGCTGCAGGAAGTCACCGCGGCGCAGATCCTCGACAAGTGGGCCGAGAAGCCGCTCGACTTCGAGCCGGGCACGCAGTACCAGTACAGCAACACCGGGTACGTCGCCGCGGGCGTGATCGTCGAGAAGGCGAGCGGCAAGCCGCTGCTCGAGTTCCTCGGATCGCGCGTGTTCGCGCCGCTCGGGATGGCGAGCATCGTGGACATCGACCGGCAGACGCTCGGGCCGAACGACCCGATCGGCTACAAGCGCTACGCGCTCGGTCCGCTGCGCGTCGCGCCCAAGGAAGGCAAGGGCTGGCTGTTTGCCGCGGGCGAGCTCGCGATGACGGCCGAGGACCTCGCGCGGTGGGACATCGGCATGATCGACCAGAAGCTGCTGAAGCCCGCCTCGTACAAACAGATGCAGACGGATACGCTGCTCAAGAACGGCCTCGGCATCCGCTACGGCCTCGGCATCACCGTCTCGCGGCGCGACGGCCGGCGCATGCTCGAGCACGGCGGCGAAGTCTCGGGGTTCACGGCGGAGAACGTCGTGTTCCCGGACGACCGCGCGGCGATCGTGGTGCTGGTCAACCAGGACTCGATCGGCACCTCCGGGACGATCAGCCAGAAGATCGCCGGGATCCTCTTCGCCCAGGGCGGCGCGGGACCGGCCGAGGCGCGGGCGCGGCAGGTCATGGAGGGGCTGCAGAAGGGGAAGGTCGACCGCGCGATCTTCACCTCCAACGCGAACAGCTACTTCACCGACCAGGCGCTCGGCGACTTTGCCGCGAGCCTCGGGCCGCTCGGCGCGATCAAGGAGATCAAGCAGGAGACCAGCAACGATCGGGGCGGGATGAAGTTCCGCCTGTTCGAGGTCAAGTATTCGGACAAGTCCGTCGCGATCTGGGAGCGGGACATGCCGGACGGGTTGATCGAGCAGTTCCAGGTGATGCCGGGGGAGTAGCCCCAAACAATTCGACTGTACGGAATCCAGGGGCGGCCCTTGGGCCGCCCGGGCGAGCTGGCTGCGAAGAGGTTTGCGCATGCGTCCGCCGGCTCGACATGTACGGTGGCGACACTCGCCCGGGCGGCAAGCCCCGCCCCTACGGGACGAGGGAGCAAACCGCGGCGACTGCAACAATCTGCCTCGCGATTCGTTCAACTCCGCATGATGCGGACACGAACTTCATCGGGAAAATTCTTGGTTCTCGCGGCGTTGCTCTCCTGGCGCGTCGCTCTTCCCGCCGCCGAATTCCCCGCCGCCCGGATGTTCCAGACCGTCGAGGCCGCCCCCGGCGTCTACGCTTTCATCGCCGCCCCGACCGCCGGCCCGATCCCGAGCGGCAACGTGGTGGCGATCGTCGGCGACGACGGCGTTCTCGTCGTGGACTCGGGCCGTTTCCCGACGCTCGCGAAGCGGATGATCGCCGAGATCCGCTCGAAGACGGACAAGCCGGTCCGGTATCTCGTCCACACGCACTGGCATCTCGATCACATGGCCTCGGACGAGGTGTTCCGGGCGGCCTTCCCGCAGATGGCGATCGTCACGACCGACTTCACGCGCCGCAAGATCGTCGAGAAGCAGGTGCCGTACCTGAAAGGCCTCGTCGAGACCGACCGGGGCTACGTCGAATACCTCCAGGGCGCCGTTGCCAAGGGCAAGCGCCGCGACGGCTCCGCGATGTCGGAAGAGTCGAAGCGCTACCTCACGAGCCAGGTCGCCGACATCCAGCTCGAATCGGCGGAGCTCGCCGGCGTCGCCGCGGTGATCCCGGACCTGACGTTCGACCACGAGCTGCGCATCCACCTCGGCAAGCGCGAGGTCCGCATCGCGTTTCTCGGCAACGGCAACACGGCCGGAGATACGGTCGTCTTCGTGCCCGACGCGAAGGTCGCGGTGACGGGGGACCTGCTCGTCAGCCCGACCCCGTACGGCTACGGCTGCCACCCGGCCGCGTGGATCGCGACGCTCGACGTCCTCATGGCCTCCGGCGCCACGGTGATCGTCCCGGGGCACGGTCCGGTCATGCACGACTGGAGCTACGCGAAGAAGGTCTCGACCCTGCTCGCCGAGGTGCGCCGGCAGGTCGAGGCGCAGGTGAAGCAGGGCGCCACGGTCGAACAGACCCAGGAGCGCGTGGACCTCTCTGCCCAGAAGAAGATCTTCGCCGGCGACAACTTCGAGCAGGGCGCCGCCTTCGACGACTACTTCGTCCGCTCCGCCGTGGACCGCGCGTACCAGGAGGCGAAGGGGGAGATGGCGGAAGAATAAAAAGCGGCCCGGGTCTCGTCGGAAGACCCGGGCCGAACGCGAGGGACGAGCGTGTTACTGGGCGGGCGGGGGTGCCGGGCGCGCGTGCCGCGCCTTGGCGGCCGAGGCGCAGGCGTTGTACTGGTCGAGCTGGTCGTTCGTCAGCTGTCCGAGAACCTGCTCGTGAACGGCCTTGGCGTCCGCCTTCATCTTCGTGTTGGCCGCGTCCTGGTCGATGGCGTTCTGGCCGAGGACGGACTTGTCGGCGCCGGCGGCGAGGTCGGCCTGCATCTTCTGGTGTATCGCCTTCATCGCTTCGCCGTCGGCCTTGAGGGTGGCCTTGCCGGCGGCGCGGGCCTCGTCGATTGCCGCCTTCTGGGCATCGGAGAGGTCGAGGGTCGAGAGGCACGTCTCCATCTGGTGATGGCCCCAGGCCATCATTCCGCCGTGCGGGCCGGCGGGAGCGTTCTGGTCCGCCGCGGCTGCGGCTGCCGCAACCGCGAGTCCGGCTACGAAGAGCGTCGTTCGGGATCCGGGGAACCGTTTCATTGGACTGATGCTCCTTTCTCCGGGCGCCGGGACCATTTCGCCGGCCGCCCCCTGTCATCCATAAGAACGAGCCAGGGGGGCCGGAAGGTTACGCGTCCGTTTCGAGTCTCCGGGGAACCTTTCCGGGAGGCCGCCGTCACTAGGAATGTCGGGCCGCGGGGTCGGTGTGCCCGAAAAGGGGGCTGAAGTGGAAATCCTCATCCAGGACATCCGGTACGCCTTGCGGGGGATGCGGCGGGCTCCGGGGTTCACGGCCGCGGCGATCCTCACGCTGGCCCTCGGGATGGGCGCGACGACCGCGATCTTCTCGGTCATCCGGGCGGTGCTGCTGTCGCCGCTCCCGTACGCCGAGCCGGAGCGGCGCGTGGCCGTCTGGAGCAAGTGGGTGGGCTTCGACAAGACGTGGCTCGCCGACGGCGAGCTCATGGACTACCGGCGGATGGTCCCGAGCTTCGAGAGCGTCGCCGGATGGGACGCGGGCGAAGCGAATCTCACGGGCGGCGAGGGCGAGGCGGCGCGCGTGGGCATGGCGGCGGTCACGGCGAACACCTTCGCGACCCTCGGCGCGCGGCCGCAGATCGGGCGCGCTTTCACCGACGACGAGGACCGGCCCGGCGGCGCGCCCGTCGCCGATCCTCGGGTACGGGCTCTGGCAGAACCGGTACGGCGGCGATCCCGACGTCCTCGAAAAGGTCATCGAGCTCGACGGCGTCCCGCGCCGCGTGGTCGGCGTGATGCCGCGCGGTTTCGCCCTGCCGACCGACTACACGGTCAACGCGGCCGAGCCGTCGCAGGTCTGGATCCCGCTGCAGATCGATCCGAAGGACATCTCGCATGGCAACCACGGTCTGTACGGGGCGGCGGCGCTCGTCCGCGGCGCGACGGCCGAGCGCGCCACGGCGGAGCTGAAGACGCTCGCGGCCAACCTCACGCGGCAGGGGGTCTATCCGGCGGAGATGCACTTCGACGCGTTCGCGGTGCCGGTCGAGAAGGAGATCCGCGGCGGCGCCCGGCGCGCGCTCGTCCTGGTGTTCGGCGCGGTCCTGTTCCTGCTGCTGATGGCGTGCGCGAACGTGGCCAACCTCCTGCTGGCGCGGGCGGAAGGCCGGCAGCGCGAGATCTCCGTGCGCGCGGCGATCGGCGCGGGCAAGGCGCGCCTGACGCGGCAGCTGCTGACCGAGAGCTTCGTCCTCGCGATCTCGGGCGGCGTGCTCGGGCTCGTCTTCGCCTGGGTGGGCGTGCGCCTGATCGCGGCGCACGGATCGGCGGGGCTGCCCGCGCTCGCGCCGCTCGGCATCGAGCCGCGCATGATGCTCTTCGCGGCGGCGCTCTCCATCCTGACGACGTTTCTCTTCGGCCTCGCGCCGGCGGTCCAGATGCTGCGCCTGAACCTGACCGAGTCGCTGCGCGAGAGCGCCGCGAACACCTCGGCGGGGCAGCGGCGCGTGGGGCTGCGCGGCATGCTCGCCGCGGCGCAGATGGCCCTGGCGGTCGTGCTCCTGCTCGGCGCGGGGCTGATGCTGCGCAGCCTCGATCGGCTCATGCACATCGACCTCGGCTTCGAGCCCGAGCACGTCCTCACGCTCCAGCTCCGGCCGCCGGAGGCGACGTACGGCAAGCCGGAATCGGTCGTGGCGTTCTACCGGCAGCTGCTCGAGAACGTGCGCGCCCTTCCGGGCGTGCAGGCGGCAGGGATGGTGCGGCTGCTCCCGCTCGCGAGCGAGATCGGCGACTGGGGCCTGGAGATCGAGGGCTACGTTGCGCCGGCAGGGTCGCACGCCAAGGGAGACTGGCAGGTCGTCTCCGACGGCGCGTTCGAGGCCCTCGGCGAGCGGCTGGTTCGCGGCCGGGCGCTGACGCCGGCGGATTCGGCGGACGCGGTCGGCGTCGTGCTCGTCAACGAGACCCTGGCGCAAACCTACTGGCCCGGGCAGGACCCGATCGGCAGGCGCATGCGGATGGGCGCGAGCTCGCAGCGGCCCTGGATGACGGTCGTCGGGATCCTCCGCAACGAGCGGCACAACTCCGTCACGGCGATCGTGAAGGAAAAATTCTACGTTCCTTATGCCCAGTTTCCGGTGGCGCGCCAGGGCGATGCCGCGCGGGGCATGACCCTCGTCATCCGCACCGGGGCGGACCCGATGTCGCTCGCCGGGCCGGTCCGCGCCGCGGTGCGGCGGCTGGATCCGAACCTGCCGATTGCCAACGTGCGGCCGATGACCCAGGTCGTGGACACGTCGCTCGCGACGCCGCGGCTGACGGGGTCCCTGCTCTCGATCTTCGCGGGCCTGGCGATCGTGCTGGCGGGCGTCGGGGTCGCGGGCGTGCTCGCCTACCTCGTGAGCCGCCGCCGCCGCGAGATCGGGATTCGGATGGCCCTCGGCGCCTCACGCTGGAACGTGCTCGGCATCGTGATCCGGCGGGGCGTCGTGTACGCGGGCGCCGGCATTCTCGTCGGCGCCGTGGCCGCGCTCTTCCTGACGCGCCTGATGGAGGGGCTGCTCTACGGCGTGGCGCCGCGAGATCCGCTCACCTTCGCCGCCGTCACGCTGCTGCTGCTCGGGATCGCCGTCGCCGCGAGCGCCGTGCCCGCGATCCGCGCGGCGCGCGTGGACCCGCTCGAGGCGCTGCGCGGGGAGTGAGCGCTCGCGTTCGGTGTCGTAGGGGCGGGGCTTGGCGCCCGCCCGGGCTCGACTCGCGGCGGCAAGACCACTGCAGCTCGCAGCAGATGGTCGCGCGAGCGCGGCATTTACCCAGGGCCGCCCCTACGGCACGGAAGACGGATTTTTTCGACCAAAAAAGAGCCGCGGCCCGTGTGAAGGCCGCGGCGGGGAAGAAGGAAGAGCGGGGTCTGTGGGCCCGCTCGCGGGATCCGTGTCAGCTCACGAGCCGGAGTGAGAGGCGGCGGCGGTCGACGGCGCTGCGCACTGGTAGGCGGTGCCCTTTTCGGCGTTGTCGCTCGCGATGAGGACGGTGTTGGCGCCCTTGCTCCGCGCGACGCGCGTCAGCTGGGTGGTCGCGTCGGATTCGTCGAACGAGCCGGGCTTGGCCTCGATCTCGCCGATCTTCTGGCACGAGGCGACGGCGGCCGGGCTCTTCGTGACGGCCACCGACGAGAACGAGTTCTGGGTGCTGCTGCAGCCTGCCGCGCCGAGAGCGAGCGAAGCCGCCGCGAGGATGCCGATCGAGATGCGTTTCATGTCTGCCTCCATTTGAAAAGGTTGGTCGCGCTTTTTCATCCGCACAGGTTGAGACGTATGGACATGGCGTTGGTTTCGACTTTTGATCGGAAAATCTCGCATGTGTCGCGACGGCACAACACGCCGATTCCGCCGGCCGTGGGACGCGATGACACACGGCCCATATAATTCCCGCCACACGCGGAGGAACGACGTTGATGCAAACGCGACGGCACCTGCTCCTGGCGGGACTCCTGATGGCGGCGGCGGCGCGACTGGCGGCCCAGCCCTTCGACCCGCGCTTTCTCGCGGACGTGCACTGGCGGCTGGCGGGCCCGTTCCGCGGCGGGCGCGTGCTCGCGGTCGCGGGCGTGCCGGGACAGCCCGAGCACTTCTACTTCGGCGCCGTCGGCGGCGGCGTGTGGGAGAGCGAGAACGCCGGGCGCACCTGGGAGCCGATCTTCGACGGCCAGCCCATCGCGTCGATCGGCGCGCTGGCGGTCGCGCCCTCGGACCCGCGCGTTCTCTACGTCGGTTCGGGCGAGGCCGACATGCGCTCGGACATCTCGCACGGCAACGGCATGTACCGCTCCGCGGACGGAGGCAGGACGTGGGCCCACATCGGCCTCGACAACACGCGGCAGATCGGGCGCGTGGTCGTGGATCCGCGGGACGCGAACCGCGTCTACGTCGCGGCGCTGGGCCACGGCTACGGGCCCAACCCCGAGCGCGGGGTCTTCCGCACGAAGGACGGAGGCCGGACCTGGTCGCGCGTCCTCTACAAGGACGAGAACACCGGCGCGATCGACCTCGCCCTCGATCCCGCGAACCCGAAGACGATCCTGGCCTCGCTCTGGCAGACGCGGCGGCCGCCCTGGAACACGTACCCGCCGTCGAACGGGCCGGGCAGCGGGCTCTACCGCTCGGAGGACGGCGGCGACACGTGGAAGCCGGTCGCGGGCGGCTTTCCGTCGGAGAAGCTGGGCCGCGTCGGAATCGCCTTTGCCCCGAGCGACGCGCACCGCGTGTACGCGCTCGTGGACGCGAAGCAGGGCGGCCTGTATGCCTCGACCGACGGCGGCGCGACGTGGACGCGCGCGAGCGCGGACCGGAGGATCTGGGAGCGCGGCTGGTACTTCGGCGGCGTGACGGTGGATCCGAAAGACGCGAACACGGTGTACGCCTGCGACGTGACCCTGTACCGATCGACCGACGGCGGAAAGACGTTCCTGCCGATCAAGGGCGCCCCGGGCGGCGACGACTACCACTCGCTGTGGATCGATCCGGCCGAGCCGCGCCGCATGATCCTCGGTACCGACCAGGGCGCCGTCGTGAGCGTGGACGGCGCGAAGACGTGGAGCTCCTGGTACAACCAGCCGACCGCCCAGTTCTACCACGTGGCCACCGACGACCGGGATCCGTACTGGATCTACGGCGCGCAGCAGGACAGCGGCGCCGCGGCGACGCCGTCGCGCACCGACTATGCCTCGATCACTCTGCGCGACTGGCGTCCCGTGGCCGTGGGCGGAGAGAACGGATACATCGCTCCCGACCCGCGCACCCGGACACCCTCTTCGGCGGCGGCGTGAGCCGCTTCGACTGGAAGACGCTGCAGGAGCAGGACGTGGATCCGACGCTCGCGTATCCGGGCGACTACCGGGGCGAGTGGACGCTGCCGCTCGCCATCTCCGCGAGCGAGCCCGGCGCGATTTACTTCGGCAACCAGTTCCTCTTCCGGTCCACCGACGGCGGCGGCCACTGGGAAAAGATCAGCGAGGACCTGACGCGCGAGGCGCCGGGCGTGCCCGCGACGCTCGATCCCGCGACGGCGGCCGACAGCGCCACGGCCGGCCCGCGGCGCGGCGTGATCTATGCCGTCGCGCCGTCGCCGCTGGCGAAGGGCCTCGTCTGGTGCGGGACGGACGACGGCCTGATCTGGCTGACCCGCGACGGCGGGCGCCGGTGGCAGAACGTCACGCCGCCGGCTCTGACGGCGTGGTCCAAGGTCGGCATCCTCGAGGCCTCGCACTTCGACGCGGACACGGTGTACGCGGCGATCGACCGGCACCGCCTCGACGACCTCGATCCGCACATCGAGCGGACGCGGGACGGCGGAAAGACCTGGACGTCGATCGTCCGCGGGATTCCCGCGGGCAGCTTCGTCAACGTCGTGCGCGAGGACCCGGAGCGCAAGGGGCTGCTGTACGCCGGAACCGAAACCGGCGTCTTCGTGTCGTTCAACGACGGCGCGGACTGGCAGGCGCTGCAGGCCAACCTTCCCAACTGCTCCGTGCGCGACATTTCGGTCCGCCGCGGCGACCTCGTGCTCGGAACGCACGGACGTTCGTTCTGGGTGCTCGACGACATTTCGCCGCTGCGGCAGCTCGACGCGAAGACGGCCGCTGCGAACGCATGGCTCTTCGCGCCGCGCGACGCGGTGCGCCTGAACCCGGCCGGTTTCCAGGGAACGCCCGAGCCCAAGGACGAGCCCTCGGCCGAGAATCCGCCGCGGGGCGCCGTTCTCGACTACCTGTTGCAGGCGCCGTCGACCGCGCCGGTCGTGATCGAAATCCTCGACGCCAATGGGGCCCCCGTGCGCCGCTACGCGAGCGACGACGCGAAGGAGCCGCCCGATCTGCAGGCGCTTCGCGTCACCGAGGACTGGTTGCCGGAAGCGGAGCCGCCCTCGGCCGCGGCGGGCCTGCACCGCGTGGTGTGGGACCTGCACTACGCGCCGGCCGCAGGATTGTCGCGTTCCCGGCGCGCCGCCACGGGCGTCTGGGCCCCGCCCGGCCGATACACGGCGCGGTTGACGGCGGCAGGACAGACGCTGACCCAGGCGCTGGTGGTCCGGAAGGACCCGCGGGTCGCGGCTTCCGCCGAGGATCTCGCGCGGCAGTTCGAGCTGGCGCGCCGCGTCGAAGCCGATCGCGTGCGCGCCGGGACCGCGCTCGCCTCGGCCACGTCTCTGCGCAAGCAGGCGGCCGCCCTCGCCGGCAAGGCCTCGGGGGATGCGGCGGCGGCGCTCGCGGACTTCGGGAAACAGGTCGACGCGGCCGCCGGCCCGCCCACCAGTCCGGAGGAGTTCTACGACGTGAGCGAGGCCTCGCAGACGAGCCTGCTGCGCCTGGTCGTGTCCCTGGCCCGGCTGCAGGGGTCGATCGAGAGCGCCGACGTGGCTCCCACGCCCGATGCGGTCGCCGGCTTTGCACAGCGGCAGGAGGCCCTCGAGCAGGGGCTTTCGCGCTGGAATCGCGTCGTCCAGACGGACCTTCCGAAGGTCAACGCCGCCCTCGGCGCCGCGGGGCTTCCGGTCCTCAAGGCCGACTCCTAGCGTTCCGGTGGCGGTCACGGTCCCTCTCGCCGCGCCCGAGATGATCCGCATCCCGGGCGCGCAGCGCCCCTACCTGCTCGGGCGCACGCCCGTGACCAACGGCGAGTACGCCGCGTTTCTCGCGACGGGGCGCGCGGCGCCGCCTCCCTGGTGGCTCGATGCCGCCTTCTCGGCCGCGAGCAAGCCGGTCGTCGGCGTCAACTGGGACGAGGCGATGGCGTACTGCGCGTGGCTCTCGGAGTCGCTCGGCGGGCGGTGGCGGCTGCCGACGCAGATCGAGTGGGAGCACGCCGCATGCGGCGGCCTCGTCGCGCCGGCGACGGCGTGGGGCGATGCGGTCCCCGACGGAGAGATTCCCGCCGGTGCGCTCGACGGTCCGTGGGACGCGGGACGCGGCACGCCGAACGGATACGGACTCTGCGACATGGGCACGATCGTGCACGAGTGGTGCCTCGACTGGGATCGACCGGGCCGGCGCGCGAGCCGAGGCGGATCGTGGCGCCACGCCGTGCGCTGGTCGGCGCCGGCGGCGAAGAGCAGCCTCATACCAGTTTCACGCTACGCGGACTACGGATTTCGCGTCGCGAAGGAATTTTTTTCGGTAACGGAAATACGTGACAGTTGCGAAGAGCCCATGTTATAAATATGTGAAACGACGACCGGCCCCGGAGCATCAAAGGGTGAAGGGAGCGCCGAGCTTGGAAGCAGGAAACATCCCATCGTGATTTCGAAGCGGGCGCCGAATGGCGCCCGCTTCTTTTTAGCGGAGGCGACGACGTGACGTTGAAACATGCAGGACGCCCCACGAACCGCCGGATGGCTCGGCGCATGGTCCAGGTCGCCGGCTTCATGTTCTACCTGCTCGCGGTCCAGGCCCTCGTGACGGCCGCGGTCGGCCTCCAGATCTTCCTGGCGGAGGGCAGCTCCCGGGACCTGCAGCTGCCGTGCATATCGTTCGTCCTGGCCTGCGCCTACGCGCACGTCGGTTTTCACCTGCGGCGTTACCGGCTCTGGACGCGGAACTTTGCTTTCGCGTTTGCCGGGATCAGTCTTCTGGCCGTTCCCGTCGGGACGGGGCTGGGCCTCGTCGATCATCGGCCTGGTGGCCACCGCCAGCCGCGCCCGGGTGTTTCCGGAGCTGCTCCCGCGCCCGGCTGCGGCCGAGGAAGAATGGCCGCTGCTGCGCTTCGAGCCGGAGCTCGCCCCCGAACAGGCCGGTTAGCCGGGAGGTGGCCCGTCCGGGCCGCGGCTGCCGCGGGGTTCCCGGTTACGGGATACTAGGCGCATGCTGAACAGGGCTTTCATCACGTCCGCGCTGGAGCTGCCGGGCTACCGGATGTCCAGGAACTTCGGCATCGTGCGGGGAATCGTCGTGCGGTCGCGCAGCATCGTCGGGACGATCGGCGCCGGGATCCAGAGCATGTTCGGCGGCAACATCACGCTCTGGACCGAGATGTGCGAGCACGCGCGCCTGGAGGCGTTCGAGCTCATGGCGCGGCACGCCGAGCAGATGGGCGCCAACGCCATCGTCGCGTTTCGCTACGACGCGACGGAGGTGTCCGCGGGCGTCACCGAGGTGCTCGCGTACGGAACGGCGGTCCTCGTCGAGCCGGAGCGGTGAGGCGATGGCCGGCGCCGGGCCTCGGACCGCGCTGCGGTGGGAGGTAGAGCGATGAAGGGAATCCTGATCTGGATCCTGGTCGGCGCGCTGCTCGGGATCGTGGCGGCGTCGTTCATCGTGCCGCCCATGCTGGGCTGGTACAACGAGGCCGGATACCTGTCCAAGGGCAACCAGGCGGCCGCGATGGTCAACCTGCCGGAGGTCGTGCGGTATTCGACGACGCGGCTGATCCGCGGACAGGCCATCGGCGGTCTGATCGGCGCGGTGATCTTCCTCGTGCTCGGCCTGTCCTTCGGCGGCCGGAGCCGGCGCCGCGCGGCGGCGACGCCTCCCGCCCCTCAGCGCATCCAGTAGTCGTACGCGGCCCGGGCGATCGCCGCGATGGCCTTCTCGCGCGCCGCGAGGCTGCGGTCGGATCCCTTGATGAGGACGGCGATGGCGAATCGGCCGCGGTCGCCCGGCAGCGTCACGATGCCGATGTCGTTGGTGCAGACGCTCGCGGGCCCGAGTTCGGCGCCGGTTCCGGTACGGTGCGCGACGGGCGTGTCCGCGGGCAGCTGACCCTTCAGGCGTCCGGCGCCGGGGCGCGTGCGGACCATGAGCGCGAGCAGCCGCTCGCGGCTCTCCGGCGTGAGCCGGCGCCCTTCCTGGACCTGGCGCAGCAGCTGGACGAGCGCATTCGGCGTCGCCGTGTCGCGCGGATCGGCGAGGAACTTCCCGAACGCCTCGCGGTGCGCGGCCTCCGGAACGTCGGCGATGGCCGCGCGGATCGCCGCGAGCGACCGCGTGGAGCGGGGCGGGGCAGTCGCGACACCCGCCACGTCGAACGCCAGCTCGAGCTCGGACCGGTCCACGCGGATGTCCCCGAGGCCGACGGCATCGAGCTGCGCGGTGACGACCTCGGGGCCGCCCGCGAGCGGCAGGAGGACGTCGGCGGCCGTGTTGTCGCCGTCGACGATCATCGCTTCGAGCAGCTCGCCAAACGTGAGCGTGATGCCTCCGTTCGGCGCGCGCTCGGAGAGCGGCCCTCCGGGGCGCATGTCGGCGGGGGCCAGGGCGATGCTCTGATCCAGCCGGACAGCGCCGCGGTCGGCGCGGGAAAGCAGCTCGACCGCGACGGCGAGCTTGAACACGCTCGCCATCGGAAAGCGCTCGTTGCCGTGGAGCGAGGCGCCGCGGCCTGATTCGAGGTCGAGGACCGAAACGCCAACCGTGCCTCCGGCGGTCGCGGCGATCGCGCGAAACTTCTCCTCGAGGGCGGCGCGGGGATCGGCGGCGGGTCGGGCCACGAGCGCGAGGAGGAGCAGGAGCGCGGTCATCGCTCCGGAGTATAGGGACAAAAGGACCGGCGGCCGCGAGGGCCGCCGGCGCGAGGAGGAGACCGCGCTGGCGCCGGGATGCACATCCGGCGGGCGGCCGCAGGTTACGATGGTGCCGAAGAGAAACGGCGGCTTTCATGTTTCATTCATGAGCGGGGAAATCGAGCTGCTCGTCGAGGGGCCTGAGGACGCCGCGAGCACGGTCGTGCTGGCGCACGGCGCGGGCGCGCCGATGGATTCGCCGTTCATGAATCGCGTCAGCGCGGGCCTCGCCTCGCGCGGGATCCGGGTCGCGCGCTTCGAGTTCGCCTACATGGCGAAGCGGCGCACCGAGGGCCGGCGGGGCGCGCCCGACCGTCAGCCGGCGCTGTGCGCCCGGTGGAAGGACGTGATCGCGCAGCTCGGCGGCGGTCCCCGCGTCGTGATCGGCGGCAAGTCGATGGGCGGAAGGATCGCGAGCATGGTCGCCGACGAGGTGGAGGCGCGCGGGCTCGTGTGCTTCGGCTATCCGTTCCACCCTCCGGGCGAGCCGGAGCGCCTGCGCACGGCGCACCTGGCGGACCTGCGCACGCCGGCGCTCTTTCTGCAGGGGACGCGCGATCCGTTCGGCACGCGCGAGGACGCCGCCGGCTACACGCTCTCCGCGGCGATCCGCATCGCGTGGCTCGAGGGCGGCGACCACTCCTTCAAGCCGCCCGCGCGGTCGGGCCGCACCGAGGCGCAGAACGTCGCGGAGGCGATCGACGCCGCTGCGGCGTTCGTCGAGGGTCCGTAGTCGTTCAGATCTCGGTCGAACGACTCGTTGCTCCCTCTCCCGGCGGGAGCGTTGGGGTGAGGGCGCTCCGGGACTCCGGGTCGCTGCGATAGTGATCGACGCCGAGGCATGCAACCCGGCACCCTTGCCCCGCTCCCCTACGGCGAGGTCTAATTGTTGGATCTGCTCCGGGGGTCGACCGGAGGAGGCGCGGACAGCAGCGGGCGCGCGAAGGGACGCACGACGCGGCCGAGGACGCTGCCGGCCGGCTCCCCGCGGGCGAGCGCCGCGAGACGACGAACCTGCTCCACGGCCAGGTAGCCCACCGGAAGCAGCCACAGGATCGACCAGAAGATCCCGTCGCCGGCGCCGAAGGCCGAGAGCGAGAAGAGCGTGTTGGCGATCGAAGCGGCGAGCAGGACGCCCGCGGTGATCCGTCCCCACCGCACCGCGTCGAAGCCGAAGCGGCCCGCCAGGAATTCCTGCTCGGCCACGGTGAGGAACGAGAGCACCGGCTCGAGGACGCGGAAGCGGTCCTGCAGTCCCTGTTCGTCGACCACGGTCGGCGCCGTCGCGTCCGCGGGTGCCGGCTCCTTCGGTCGGCGAGACCGACCGCCACACGGTCACCGCCAGGACGACGGGCAGCGAGCCCATCGGCTCCTGCCCCGCGATCGCGCTCGCGAGGCGCAGGGCGGACTCGCCGAAGAGGTAGAGGGCGATCGGAAGGGAAGGCGTGATCCAGCCGGGCGTGTCCAGCGTGCCTCCCGCGTTGCCGATGAGAAATGCGACGAGGCCGAGAAATCCGACGAGAAAGAGCGGCACGGCCGAGGCGATCGTCAGGAGGATTGCGGGGGCTCCGAAGTCGCGCTCCATCTTCTTCTGGATGTCGGCCGGCAGCAGACCCGCGAGCGGAGAAAGAAGCAGGGCCAGGCGCCGCCTGCCGTCGTCGCGGCTCCGGTCGCGGCGATCCGCGGCGCGGAGCTCCTCGGAGACCTCGTCGTAGTGCTCGAGCCGGCGGATGGCGTGGTGCTCCGGCCAGGGGGCCAGGCGGTAGAGCATTCCTCCCTCGGGAGTCCGGTCCGCGCCGAGCACCTCGAAGAGGCTGCCCTTCCCACTCGACGGCCGTGCCCGGATACTCGGCGCTGCGCAGGGTCTTGTCGCTGCGCGCGGTCCAGGCCTTGGGCAGAGGGCAGGCGAGCTCGAGCTCGCCGCTCTCGCGGACCCGGACCTGGTCGGCGCCGAAGGCGCGCGGCGTCATGGGACGAGCTTACAGGCGCGGGGGCCTTCCCGCGCTGTTCACGAAACTCGCGTATGGGTATAGCGTTAGGTCATGGCCCGCGGTTGGGGAAAGAGCGAAGAGGATCTCGGCGCCGAAAAGGAAGCCGCCAAAGAGGCGGCGGACAAGGCCGCGGCGCGACCCTCGCGCGCGCACGCCGACGCGCTCGTGCGCCGCCGATCCCTCGAGCTCTCCCTCGCGCGCATCGAAGATCTGCTGCAGAAGACCGACAACCCGGCCCGGCGCAAGGCCCTCGAAACGGCCCGCGCCGAGCTGCAGGAGCGGCTCGCGGCGGACGGCACCGGACCCGACGCGCGATGAGGGTGGCGACGTGGAACGTCAACGGGATCCGCGCCCGCGAATCCCAGCTACGGGAGTGGCTTGCCGCCGACCGGCCCGACGCGGTCTGCCTGCAGGAGATCAAGGCGAAGCCGGAGCAGATCCCCGCGATGCTCTTCGAATCCGAAGGCTACTGGTGCTACTGGCACGGCGCGGGCGGCTACTCCGGCGTGGCGCTGCACGTGCGCAAGGACCTGTGCCCCGAGCGGCCGGCGTTCACCCACCCCGAGTTCGATCATGAGACGCGCATCGTCGCGGCCGACATCGGCCGGATCACCGTGGCGTCGGTCTACGTGCCCAACGGCGGCAAGGACTATCCCTCGAAGCTGCGCTTTCTCGAATCGCTCGAGGGCTACGCGCGCGAGCGCCGGGCGGCCGGGCGCGAGCTGCTGATCTGCGGCGATCTCAACGTCGCGCGCACCGACCGCGACGTGCATCCCCGGGAGCGCAAGGCCGGCGCGATCGGCCAGCGTCCGGACGAGCGCGCGCTCTTCGAGCAGATGATGGGGCACGGCCTCGTGGACGTCGGCCGCACGCTCGATCCCGACAACGAGGGCCTCTTCACCTGGTGGCCGCCCTGGCGGAACATGCGGCAGCGCAACATGGGCTGGCGGATCGATTTCATCCTGGCGAGCGAATCACTGGCCGCGCGCGCGAGGTCGTGCGTCGTGCGTCCGGAAGTCGGCACCAGCGACCATGCTCCGGTCATCGCGGATTTCGACGAGATGGAGGCTTCATGAAGGCATCCCGGACCCTGCTTGGCATCGTCGCCGCCGCCCTGACCATGGGCGCGTCGAGTCCCAACCCGTCGATCGAGCGGATCGAGAAGGGGCTGCGTCCGCCCGTCCTGATCGAGGGCGACAAGACGTGGACGCTCGAGGAGCGCATGCGGCTCTTCCACGTGCCCGGGCTTTCCGTGGCCGTGTTCCGCGACTTCCAGATCTCCTGGGCGAAGGCGTACGGATTCGCGGACGAGGCGGCGGGCATGAAGGCGACCGACGCGACGCTCTTCCAGGCGGGCTCGGTCAGCAAACCGGTCGCGGCGATGGGCGCGCTCAAGCTCGTCGAGGAGGGCAAGCTCTCGCTCGACAAGAACGTCGACGCGTATCTCAAGGGCTGGAAGATCCCGGAGAACGACCTGACGAAGAAGACGCCGGTGACGCTCGAGATGCTGCTTTCCCACACCGGCGGCCTGACGGTCCACGGATTTCCGGGCTACGCGGCCGACGCGAAGGTGCCGACCGTGATCGAGGTCCTCGACGGCGCGGCCCCGGCCAACTCGGCGCCGATCCGCGTGGACCTTGCGCCCGGGACGCAATACCGGTACTCGGGAGGCGGATACACGATCGCGCAGCTCGCGATGACGGACGTGACGGGCCAGTCGTTTCCGCGCCTGCTCGAGGCGCTGGTGCTGAAGCCGCTCGGGATGACGCAGAGCACCTACGACCAGCCCCTTCCCGCAACGCTCGTCCCGAAGGCGGCCGCGGGCTATTACGCCGACGGCAAGGAGGTCCCCGGGAAGCGCCACGTGTACCCGGAAATGGCCGCCGCGGGACTCTGGGCGACGCCGTCGGACCTGGCGCGCTTCGGGATCGGCCTGCAGAACATCCTGCGCGGAAAGCCCGGCCCGATTTCCAAGACCATGGCCGAACGCATGACGACGGCCGTGCGCGACGGCTACGGCCTCGGGCTCGCCGTGGCCGACAAGGACGGCGCGTATTTCTCGCACGACGGCGCCGACGAGGGGTTCCAGACGCTCTTCATCGGGCACAAGACGAAGGGCTACGGCGTCGCGATCATGGCCAACTCGGACGCGGGCTTCAAGGTGATGCCCGAGCTGCTGCGCGCGATCGGCGCCGAGTACGGCTGGGAAGGCTTTCCGGAGGCGCCCGTGCGCACGACGCAGCTGACGTCCGCGCAGCTGGCCGCGGTGGCCGGGCGATACAAGCTCGGCACGGACGAGGTGCTCGTCGTGACGCCGAAGGGCGACGCCCTGGAGTGCCGCGTGACCTTCGGGGAACCGTTCACCCTCGTGCCCGTCTCTCCCATCGCCTTCGTGCGCCGGGACGAGGACACGCGCTACATCCTGTCGAACAGCTGGGTGCGCGTCGATCCGGGCGGCGTGCCGGGCAAGGAGTCTCCGCGGATGACGGCCAAGGCGCGCGTCCCGTCGGAGGACCTCGAGGCCGGCCGCGTGGACGAGGCCCTCGCCGCGTATCGCAAGCTCAAGGAGACGAATGCGTCCGATCCGGCCGTGGCCGAGCAGCGGCTCAACGGCGCCGGTTATCGGCAGATCGGGCTGAAGGACTACCCGAAGGCGATCGCGATCCTCCAGCTGAACACGGAGCTCTATCCCGCGTCCGCGAACACGTACGACAGCCTCGCGGAGGCGTACATGACGAGCGGCGACAAGGAAAAGGCCACCGCGCTCTACCGCAAGTCGATGCAGGTGATCGACGCGGATGCGAAGGCGACCGCCGGAGCAGAAGACGGCGATGAAGGCGAACGCGATCGCGAAGCTCAAGGAGCTCGGCGCGACGCCCTAGGGTTTCGGGGGCGGGATCGTGTCCGCGCGCTTCGGGTTCATCACGAAGACGTTGGCCGGGCTGTCGATGCGGGGGTTGGTCCGCGTCGTGGAGATCCAGCGGGAGAGGACGACGCCGCCGAGGACCGCGGCCAGGGCGCCGAGCGCGAAGACGGCGGTCGCGGATCGGCGTCGTGGCGGTCCGCTCCGGAACAGCGCCGCGCCGGCCACGGCGAGCGGCGTCGCGAGCGCCAGCAGCGGAAGGCCGAAGCGGCCTTCGACTTCCACGGGCAGGTAGAGCGCGAGGCAGGCGCCGGCAACGAGCACGGAGCTCAAGACGACGAAGGTGCCCGCTGTGAGCTCGCGCCGGCGGAGGATCCGCGCGAGGCCGACGAGGCTTCCGGCCAGCGCCGCGTAGACCAGCAGATAGCTGAACACCGCGAGCGGCCAGCGGTACCAGGGCGCGAGGTCCGTGACGTAGGTGAAGGGCAGGTCGGGGTCGATCATGGCGAACCCGTGCAGCGCGAGCGTCGCGAGGTAGTGGAGGGGATGGTGGCGCAGGAAGAGCGCCGGCGTCGCGTCGCCGCGGTAGAGCGGGTTCACGTAGATCAGGAAGGGCGACTGGTCCGCCTGGACCAGCGTCGCGTACTTCAGCGCGCCCATGCCCCAGTTCGCCTGCTGCCGGTAGAGGTCCTTCTCGATGAGCGGGTTGAAGGTCCCGAAGAGGCGGTGGTTGATGAGGACCTGGGGAATGAACGGCGGGACGAGCCCGGCGATCGCCGCGCCCGCGCCGGCAAGGCCGACGTCGCGCCAGCGCACCGCGCGGATCGCCCACACCAGGACGAGGGCGGCGACGACCACGATGTTCGCGGGCCGGATGGCGACGCCGGCGGCGGCGAAGAAGAAGGAGAGGAAGATCTGGAGGCGCGGCGCGCCCGGCCGCTCGCGCGCGGGCGCCTTCCACGCGAGGGCGACGCTCGCGAGGATGAGCACGGCGGAGAGCAGGTCGCTCAGCGGCTCCGCGGTGTGGAGGAGCAGGATCGGATTGACGGCGCCGAGGACGTACGCCAGGGCGCCCAGGCGACGGAGAGTCGAAGACGGCGGCGAGCTTGCGGCCGACGTAGGCGCAGGCCGCCAGGTAAGCGACGAGCTGGACGCCGAAGACGACGAGCCGCAGTTCCTCCTGCGGCATGGCGCGAAAGCCCGACACGGCGGCGAGGAAGAGCGGGTACCCGTACGTGCGGATGTCGGTCGGCCAGGCGAGCAGGCCCTGCGTGCGGATGATCTCGGCGAGGTAGTGGTAGCCCCAGGAGTCGTAGATGAAGGTCGGGTAGGCCTCGGCGAACCAGTAGCACGCGATGGCGACGGCCGCGAGCGTGGCGCCGAGGACGATGCGCCGGTCTCTCACGCGGCGTGCTCGCCGGGTCCGCGAAAGCGCAGAAGCCGGTAGCCGTAGGCGCCCGAGCGATAGAGCTCGCGGTAAGCGGCGCCGCTCTCGAGCAGGCCGTCGATCTCGGCGGCGCCCACGGCGAGCTCGGCCTCGATGGCTTCGCGGTGTTTCGGGATGCGCGCGAGAAAGTAGTCCACGGTCGGCGCCGCCGCGTCGGAGAGGTCGAGCTCCTCCTGCAGCCGGAACCCGGCGGCCACCGAGGCCGCGAGGAAACGGTCGAGCCGCGGGAGGCTCTGCGGCCGGTCGACGGGCGCGAGGGCGAACTCGTCGAGCACGAGGACCGTCGCATGCGGCGCGGCGAGCGCGCGGACCTTCCGGAAGAGCGTTTCGCTCTCGATGTACTGCGACGATTCCTGGAACAGGACGACGTCGAAGCGGCCCGGCGGGTCGAACGCCTCGAGCGGCGTCGTGTGGACGCGGATGCGCGACCCGAAGCGCTGCGCCGCGGCGGCCGCCTGGACCGCGTCGGGCGTGATCCCTTCGGCGTCGTAGCCGAGCGCCGTCAGCCGCGCGAGGGTCGTCCCGAGGCCGATCCCCACCTCCAGCAGGCGCGCGGGCGGGGGAGGCAGACGCGAGAGGAGCAGTGCGGTCGACCGCTCCTGCGCCGCGGCGATCGAGTCGCCCGGCGACTCGAAGAAACCGTAGTGCATGGCCTCCGCGCGTCCCTCTTCCCGGGTCAGGACGTTGAGGAGCACGTTCAGGGGAAAGGGGAAGTCGCGGTACCGCAACACAGGCGGAGGATCTTATCGGAAGGACCGGATAAGCTCGGGCTCGCTGCCGATGATTTCCCTCTCCGACATCCGCGCCGCGGCCCGACGCCTGGAAGGACGCGTGCACCGCACGCCGCTCGTGTCCTCCGTCCTGCTCGGCGAGCGGGCCGGCGTGCGTCTCTTCCTGAAGTGCGAGAGCTTTCAGAAGACCGGCTCCTTCAAGGCGCGCGGCGCGCTCAACAAGGTGCTGTCGCTGCCGGAGGCGGAGCGCGCGCGCGGGCTCGTCACGGTCTCGGCGGGCAACCACGCGGCGGCGGTGGCGTGGGCGGCGCGCGAGGCCGGCTGCTCCGCGGTCGTCGTCATGCCGACCGACGCGCCGCGCTCCAAGATCGACGCGGTGCGCGGCTACGGCGCCGAGATCGTGCTGCACCCCGACCGGCCGACGCTCTTCGACAAGCTGCACGAGGTCCGCGACGCGCGCGGCCTCACGTTCGTTCATCCCTTCGACGACGAGGTCGTGCTGGCCGGCGCCGGCACGACGGGCCTCGAGATCGCCGAGGACCTTGCGGATGTCGAGGTCGTCGTCGTGCCGGTCGGCGGCGGCGGGCTGCTCGGCGGCGTCGCCTCGGCGGTGAAGCAGCTGCTGCCCCGGGCGCGCGTCGTCGCCGTCGAGCTCGCCGACGGCCCGGGCCTCGCTCCGGCGCTCGCGGCCGGAAAGCCGGTCCCCGTGACGCGGCCGGCGACGCTCGCCGACGGCATGACGCCGCCGTTCGTCGGCGCGCTGCCGCTCGCGATCGCGCGGGAGGCGGTGGACGAGATCGTGACGGTGACCGAGGACGAGATCCGCGAGGGAATGCGCCTGCTGATGACGCGGGCCAAGCTCTACGTCGAGGGATCGGGGGCGGCGGCGACGGGGGCGCTGATCGCCGGGAAGATCAAAGTGCGCGCCGGGCACCCGCGTCGTCGCGATCGTGTCGGGGGGGAACGTGGACCTGGATCGAATCGCCGCGCTGATCAACCCCTCGGCGCCGTAGGGGCGGGGCTTGCCCCGCCCGGGCGGCTTTTCGAGAAGCTGCACGTTTTCAGCTGCCCGGGCGGCCCAAGGGCCGCCCCTACGGCACCAAATGCCTCGAGTTCATGCGGTCCCGTCGCGGCGCCATGCCCCGCCTCACGCGGTCCGCGCCGCCGTGCTCCGGTGCTTCTGCGTGGCATAGCCCACGATCGCGCCGACGAGCGCTCCGGGCAGCATGATCTCGAAGTAGTAGTGCTTCCCATTCGGGTCGGGCATCGCGGCGACGATCCACGCGAGCAGCAGGCCGACGCCGAGGCCGAACAGGACGCCGAGCGTCAGCGAATTCACCTTGCGGGCGAAGAAGCCGATCGACAGGCCGGCGACGAGGCCCTTGAACGTCGAGCCGATGACGATGCCCAGCAGCTGGTTGCGGACTTCCGGCGTGAAGTACGCCGTCAGGCCGTCGAAAATGCCGAGGACGCCTCCGAGGATCAGTCCGAACAACGGTTTGCTCATCGATTTTCCGCCTCCACCCTTCTATTCAACGCGACTCGGGAATCCTTTAGCGCCTGGCGTACAGGAGCAGGGCCGTGCGCACGACGAGGTAGGCGAGCACGATCAGGATCGGGGCCTGGTAGCGCGTGAAGAAGCGCCCGGCCCGTTCGAAGAGGTCCTCCCGGTGGGAGAGCACGCGTTCGCCGTCGAGAAACCGCGCGACTTCGGCGGCGGGCTCGGCGGCCGTGGCGTAGCGATCGGCCGGATCGGCCGCCATCGCCCGCAGCACGATCGACTCGAGCGGCCGCGGGATGGCCGGGTCGATGCGCCGCGGGGGCGTCGGCGCCAGGCGCGCCTCGCCGCGGGCCCGGCGCGCGGCCGCCGCGTCGTCGAACGGCGCCCGTCCCGTCAGCAGGAAGTGCAGGATCGCCCCGAGCGCATAGACGTCCGCGGCGGCCCCGGTGCGATCGGCGGATCCTTCCGCCTGCTCGGGCGCCATGTAGGCGAGCGTTCCAATGATCTGCCCGTCGGCCGTGCCGGAGGCCGCCGGGGCCGACGAGGCGGCAGGCGCGCCGTCCGGATCGGCCAGGACCTTCGCCACGCCCCAGTCCATGACGAGCACTTCGCCGAAGGCGCCGATCATCACGTTCTCGGGTTTCAGGTCCCGGTGCACGACGCCGTGCGCGTGGGCGAACGCCACCGCCTCGCAGATGCGCTGGAAGGCGCGCAGGCGCTCGGGCAGCGCCATCGTCCCGGCGAGCTCGTCGAGGCGCTTGCCGTCCACGCGCTTCATCGCGTAGTAGACGCGTCCGTCCGGGAGCATGCCCGCGTCGTGCACGGGGACGATTCCCGGATGCTCGAGCCGGGCGATGACGCGCGCCTCCGTCCGCATGCGCTCGACGATCTCCGGGCGCGACGCGGCGGTCGCGACGACCTTCAAAGCCACGCGGCGGCCGAGGACCGTGTCCTCGGCGAGGTAGACCGTGGACATTCCGCCGCGGCCGAGCTCCTCGAGCGGACGGTACTTCGTCTCGCCGAGGTCCGGCCACTCGGCGACGGCCTTGAGGTGCCGCACCGTCTCGTCGGAGAGCCACCTCATTCCGACACGCCGAGGAGGCCCCGGGCCTCCTCGCGGAATTCCCGGTCGCTCGTCGTGATCTCGCGCAGCTTCTCGAGCACGATGCGCCGGAACTCGCGCCGCGCGAAGGCGAGGAAGTTCGTGACCTGCGTGACCGGGATGTTCAGTTCCTCGGCCATCCGTTCGTACGTGACCCGCTCCTCGGGGTCCCGGTCGAGCTCGTAACGTTCGAAGAGTCGGAAGGGCAGGTCCTTGCCGCGCAGCGCGCACTCCTCGCGCAGCGTGTCGACGGAGAGGGCAAAGAGGCTGCGCACGAACTCGTCGTGGAAGTACTGTTCCATGGTCCGGCCGGCCGCGGGCTCGGCGCGCGCGAGCTCGCCCTCGGCGACGTCGAAGTCGAGCGGCACGACCGGCGATCCCGGCGAGCGCTTCAGGCGCTGCGCGGCCTTTCGCTCGTTGGCCACGTAGCGGTCGAGGCAGACGCGCAGGTACGTGCGGAAGCTGCCCTTGTCCGGGTCGTAGGCCGCGAAGAACTCCTTCTCGAGGGCGCGGGCGAAGAAACCCTGCGTCAGGTCCTTCGCGTCCTCGTTGCCCTCGCGGTGCCGGATGCGCAGGTACTTGTAGATGGGCTTCCAGTAAGCCGCGACGAGGATCGCGAGGCCGCGCTCGCGCTCGATCAGGTCGCCGCTCTGCGCGGCGAGGACGGCGGAATGCCGCGTCGCCGGGAACCTGCCCGAGCCTTCGCCGATGCCGGTGTCGTCGACCATGAACTGCGGTATATCGTATGAGGGTGACGCCGGAAGCGACAGCGGTTGCCGACGCCAACCTCGCCTTTTACCGCGCCCTCGAGGCGCGCGACCTCGAAACCATGGCCCGGGTCTGGTACCACGACGAGTCGGTCAGCTGCGTCCACCCCGGCTGGCACCGCCTGGACGGCTGGGACGAGGTCGAGCGCTCGTGGGAGAACATCTTCACGAATTCGCGTCCCTGGGCCGTCTCCTGCGAGGACATCCGCATCGCGCTCGCCGGGGACCTCGCCTGGGTCACCTGCGTGGAGGTCATCGTCCCGTTCGGCGCGGAGGAAGAGTCGGAGGCCGCGCGCATGCAGGCGACCAACCTGTTCGGCCGCGTGGACGGGGAGTGGCGCCTGGTTCACCATCACGCATCGCCCTCGCCGACCGGCGAGGGGCTCCCGGAAGAGCCGGTCAATTAGTTTCCGCAGCGGAGGAGTGAGATGAAGTTTCTGAAGGTCCTGGGCTGGATCGTCGCGGCGGTCGTGGTGGCCGTGGGAGGCCTGCTCGCCTGGCTGGCACTGCGGTCTCCGGACCGCCGCCCCGCGTCGACCGAGAAGGTCGAGGCGACGCCGGAGCGCCTGGCCCGCGGAAAGTACCTGGTCCACCACGTCGCGGACTGCCTGCCCTGCCACTCCGAGGTCCTCGGGGATCGCTTTGCGATTCCCATCAAGGCAGGCACCGAGGGACAGGGCGGGTTCGTCTTCGACAAGAAACTCGGCGTGCCGGGGCGCGTGCAGGCGCAGAACATCACGCCGGATCCGGAATTCGGCATCGGCGCCTGGACCGACGGCGAGGTGATCCGCGCGGTGCGCGAGGGCGTCGACCGCAAGGGCAAGGCCCTCTTCCCGATGATGCCCTACGCCGGTTTTCACGAGCTCGGCGACGAAGACATGCGCTCGATCCTGGTCTACCTGCGGACGCTCAAGCCCGTTCGCCACGAGATCGCGCCGCGCGAGCTCGACTTCCCGGTGAACCTGCTCGTCAAGTTCTCCCCAAGGCCGGTCACCGGGCCCGTCCTGGCGCCGGATTCGAAGGACACCCAGGCCTATGGCAAGTATCTCGTCACGATCGCGGGCTGCCGTGATTGCCACACACCGCACGACGACAAGGGTCAGCTCGTCCCCGGAATGGATTACTCGGGCGGATGGCTGATGGTCGGCCCCTGGGGGCGGGTCGTGTCGGCCAACATCACCCCCGATCCGGACAACTTCATGGGGCAGACGACGCCGGGAGGCGTTCATCGGCCGCTTCAAGTCCTTCGAAGGGCTCGATGCCGACAACTCGCCGGTCGCGCCGCCGGGCAGGAACACGGTCATGGGCTGGTCGCGCTATGCGGGCATGACGCGCGAGGATCTCGGCGCCATCTACGACTACCTGAAGACGGTCAAGCCCATCAAGAAGAAGATCAATCCGTTCCCGGACGCGAAGACCGATTGATGAAGGCCGTCCGCGTCCACGCGACCGGCGGCCCGGAGGTCCTGCGCTACGAGGACGTGCCCGAGCCGCAGCCGAAGTCCGGCGAGGCGGTCGTGCGCGTCGAGGCGGCGGGCCTCAACTTCATCGACGTCTACAACCGCACGGGGCTCTACAAGGTGGAGCTGCCGATCACGCTCGGCCGGGAGGGCGCGGGAACGGTGCTGTCCGTCGCCGCGGACGTGAAGGACGTCGCCGTGGGCGACCGCGTCGCGTGGGCGGGCGTCGTCGGCGCCTACGCCGAACAGGCCGCGGTTCCCGCGGAACGCCTGGTGAAGCTGCCCGACGGCGTCGACACGCGCCATGGCGCCGCGGCGATGCTGCAGGGCATGACGGCGCAGTACCTCGCGTGCACGGTCTATCCGCTGAAGCCGGGCGACGCCTGCCTCGTCCACGCCGCGGCCGGGGGCGTGGGCCTGCTGCTGACGCAGATCGCGAAGATGCGCGGGGCGCGCGTGATCGGCACGGTCTCGACGGAAGAAAAGGCGAAGCTCGCCCGCGAGGCGGGCGCCGACGCGACGATCGACTACACGCGGCAGGACTTCGTTGCCGAGGTGAAGCGCTTCACGTCCGGCGCCGGCGTCCAGGCCGTGTACGACTCGGTGGGAAAGACGACGTTCGAGAAGGGCTTCGCCTGCCTCGCGCAGCGCGGCATGATGGCGCTCTTCGGGCAGTCGAGCGGGCCCGTCGGGCCCATCGACGTGCAGTTGCTGGCGGGCGGGTCCCTCTTCCTGACGCGGCCGACACTCTTTCAGTACATCGCGACGCGCGAGGAGCTCGTCGCGCGCGCCGGCGACGTGCTGTCCTGGATCCGGGACGGCCGGCTCAAGTTGCGGATCGGCCGGGAGTTCCCGCTCTCGGAGACCGCCGACGCGCACCGCGCCCTCGAGGGACGACAGACGACCGGCAAGGTCCTGCTCATCCCGTGAACGCCCCGCCGCGGGGGTGTGAAATGATCCTCGCAGCATTCACGCGCATCGGGCTCGAGAGAGGTGATGCACCGTGATCCTCGTAACAGGCGCAACGGGAAAGGTCGGGCAGGAGGTCGTCCGCCAGCTCGCGGCCGCGGGCGTTGCGGCGCGGGCCCTGGTACGCGACCCCGCAGCCGCCTCCCACATCCGCATCCCGGGCATCGAGATCGCGGTGGGGGATCTCGCAAAGCCGGAGACCCTCGACGCCGCGTTCGCGGGCATCGACCGCCTCTTCCTGCTGACGCCCGCCGCGCCCGACCAGGTCGAGCTCCAGGCCAATGCGCTCACGGCCGGCCTGCGCGCGGGCATCCAGCGCGTCGTCAAGGTCTCCGTCGCGGGCGGCCCGGATGCCGGCACGCAGATCGGGCGCTGGCACTGGGCCACGGAAAAGCAGATCGAGGCGTCCGGCATCGACTTCACGTTCCTGCGGCCGACGATCTACATGCAGCAGATGTACGCCTACGCGCCCTCGATCGCGGCGCGGGGCACCTTCTCGGCGCCGATGGGCACGGGAGAGATCGCTCTCGTGGACACGCGGGACGTTGCCGAGGTCGCCGTCTGCGCCCTCATGGAGGAGGGTCACAGCCGTCACATCTACGACCTCACGGGGCCCGAAGCGCTCTCGTACGACGCCGTTGCCGACGCGATCTCGGAAGCGATCGGAAAGAAGGTGTCCTACGTCCACGTGCCGCCCGAGTACGCGAAGAAGCAGATGCTCGCCGACGGCGTGCCGCGCTGGCTCGCCGACGACATGATCATCCTGACCGCCTCGTTCCGCGAGGGCTACGGCGCCGGCGTGACGAACACGGTCGCCGAGGTCACGAAGAGAAAGCCGCACACGTTCCGGCAGTTCGCAAAGGATCACGCGCGGGTGTTCTCAGAGGGGAAATGAAAGCGGCGGCCGTCGTCGCCTTGCTGGCGGCGGCCCGGCCGGGGCTCGCGGCGGATCCGGTGTCACCCTTGGGCCCGCCGTTGCGCGTCGCGGTCGGCGCCGCCCGGCAGCCCGTCGCGCTTGCCTCCGGCGACTTCAACGGGGACGGGAAGACCGACATCCTCGTCGCGAGCGAGGGCACGGGCGACGTGATCGTCCTGATCGGGGACGGGCAGGGCGGCCTGCGTCCGGGAGCCTCGGCGCCCGCGGGCGACCACCCGACCGAGATGTTCGTCGGCGACTTCGATCGGGACGGACACCCGGACGTGGCCATCGCCAACCACGAGACGAGCTTCGTCACGATCCTGCTCGGCGACGGCAAGGGCGGCCTTCGTCCGGCGCCCGGATCGCCGCTGGCGGTCCACAGCAAGCCGCATCCGCACGCGATCGCCGGCTGCGACGTGAACGGAGACGGCAACCTCGACCTCGTGATCGACAGCTGGGCGGAGGAAGGGCTCACGCTCCTGCTCGGCGACGGCAAGGGAGGGTTTCAGACGCCCGGGACGCCGATCCCGGTCGGCCGCAAGCCCTACCGGAACCTGAAGTTTGCCGACGTCAACGGCGACGGCAGGTGCGACATCGTCGCGCCGAGCTACGGACAGGGTGTCGTCACGGTGCTGCTCGGCGACGGGCGCGGCCATTTCCAGGCCGGCAACCCGATTCCCGCGGGCCCGGCCCCGTTCACCGTCGACGTCGGCGATCTGAACCACGACGGCTTCCCGGACCTCGCGTTCTCGAACTACTCCGGCCAGATCACCGATCCGAGCGACGACGCGATTTCGTTTCTGCTCGGCGACGGCAAGGGCGCGTTCCGGCTCGGCCCGCGCCTGGCGACCGGCCGCGGTCCGTTCCAGCTTTCGGCGGGCGACATCAACGGCGACGGCTTCGTCGACGTCGCGACCGCCGACTTCGGCGGGTCCGACCTCACGGTCGCGCTCGGCGGACGCGACGGCCTGTCGCCCGCGCGCACGGTTCGGGTTCCCGTCCCCGACAAGCCCGAGCGCGTCCTGCTCGTGGACCTGAACGGCGACCGCAAGGCCGACGCCGTGGTGATGAGCAGCGAAGGCCGCGCCGTCTTCGTCCTGATGGCGAAGTAGCCGTGTTCTGCCCGAACTGCGGCGACGAGTACCGCGCGGGCTTCTCGCGCTGCGCGGACTGCGACACCGACCTCGTCGCGAGCCCCCCGGCCGCGCCGGAGGCGCCCGGGCCCGTCGCGATGGCGACGGTGCTCGAAACCGGCGACCAGACGCTGATCGCGGTCGCGAAATCGATCCTCGATTCCGCGGGAATCGTCAGCATCGCGCGCAACGAGCGGCTCCAGAACCTCTTCGGCTGGGGAGGCATCGGCGCCGGCTACAACGTCGCGATGGGGCCGATCCGGCTGCAGGTGCTCGAGGAGGATGAAGCCGACGCGCGCGAGCTGCTGACGGCCCAGGCGATCGTCGCGCCCGAAGACGAGTGACGCGGCCTCGGGTAAGATCCGCCTCCGAACGCCAACGGAGGTTGCGATGCCCGCTCTGATTCCGCCGACCTACGAGGATGCCACGCTCGTGCTGCGGCTCTACGAGCTGCGGCGCGAGGACAGGCTGCGCGACGCCCGCGAGTGGTATCGCGCGAAGTTTTTTCCGCAGTCGTACGAGGACGTCAAGGCCATCGCGCTTTCGGCCGGCCCCGAGAACGAGAGCTGGCGGATGGTGACGAGCTACTGGGACATGGCGGCGTCGTTCGTCGCCCAGGGCGTGCTGCATCCCGAGCTCTTCTTCGATTCGGGCGGCGAGGCGCTGTTCGTGTGGGCGAAGATCGAGCCCTACGTCGCGCAGCTGCGCCAGGACCTGCAGGCCCCGCGCCTGCTCGCCCACGTCGAGAAGGCGATCTCGATGGTTCCGCGGGCGCTCGAGCGGGTCGTCGTGCTCCGCGCGCGGATGGCGGGGTTGCGGGAGCGGATCCTCAAGGCGCAGAAGGCGTAGGCGCATCGGCGCCGGCGCGCGCCTTCTCGAGCCAGGCTCGGAATTTCGGGTCGGCGCGCACCGCGGCAAAATCCGGGTCGCCGTCGATCCGCGCGAAGCGCCGGAAGCCTCTGTCCACGGCGTCCTGCAGGTCCGCGAGCGTGCGGCCGACCTGGCCGGCGCGGGCCGCGGCGCAGGCCAGGTTGTAGTACACGAGCGGGTCGTCGGGGTCGATCGCCGCGGCGACTTCGAGCGACAGGCGGGCGTGGGCGTAGTCCTTCTTCGCGAGCAGCTCCTCGGGCAGGTAGAAGGAGCTCTGCACGCGCAGGTTGGCGAGGATGCGCTCGGCCGAGAGGCGCTCTTCGGGCGAGCCCGCGGCGGCCTTGCGGCGCAGCGCCGGGATGCCGAGCTGCGCCGCGACGGCGGCGGAGGCGGCCGGCTCGGGTGAGGCGAGCGCCGCGTTGAGCTTGCGGGCGATCGCGCGGATGGCTGCCCGGTCGGCCTCGTCGCGGTTCTTCGCGTCGTCGAGGGCTTTGCGGACCGCGCGCGAACGGCCGAGCTCGGCCGCCCGGGCTTCTTCGGCTCCGACGTCGGCGAGCCCGCGGTAGTCCTCCGCGACGCGCGCGTAGCGCAGGAACGCTTCGGTCTGCCTTCCGTCCGCGGCCAGGGCGTCGGCGCGCGCGAGGTCCCGGGCGTGCAGCGACGCGACGAGCGCGTCGTCCCGGCCGCGCGCGCCGCTCTTCATGGCTTCGGTCTCCATCCACGCGATCGCGTCGGCCGCCAGATCCGGCGGCGGCCAGTCGTGGCCTCCCGCGAAGTACTCGACCCGGCCGGGCGCCTTCGCCGCCGCGAGGCGGTCCTCGAGGGCGCGCATCTCGTAGTAGTTGAAGTCGCGGTCGCCGACAGTCCCGAAGTAGCGGAAGGGCAGCCCGTCGAGGGAGATGCGGTCGTCGTGGAGCCCCGCGCCGCAGCCGATCACGCCCGCGATCGCCTTCGGCGCCGCGAGCGCGATGGCGACCGAGGCGCGCGCGCCTCCGGAGAAGCCCGAGAGGTAGGCGCGGCGCTCGTCGATCGCGAGGCGGGCGTGCGTGTCGCGCCACATGGCCTGCAGCGCGGGCGTGTTCGGGTCGTCCTTCGTGTCGCTGCGCGAGTCGTAGGACGACGCCAGGATCCAGCCGTACGTCGCGGCGGCTTCACGGAACCGCTCGATGGGGATCATGGCGCGTCCGCGCGCGTCGAGCAGGTAGAGGATCGGCCAGCGCTTGTCGGCGGTGTACGCCGGCGGCAGGTACAGCGCATACGACTGCGCGGGTTGTTCGCGGCAGACGACCTTTTCGGTCACACGCCCCGGCGCGAGGTCCTCGGCGCAGGCGGCCGCCGCGAGGAAGAACAGGAGCGCGCCGCGGGCGGAGCTACAGCGACGCAAGCCGGTCGACGAGGTCCACGACGCGGTTCGAGTACCCCCACTCGTTGTCGTACCAGGCGAGGACCTTGAGGTATCCGTCGCCCGCGGCCTGCGTCGAGAGCGCGTCGAAGATCGAGGAGTGCGGGATTGCCGATGATGTCGGAGGACACGAGGGGCACCTCGCTGTACTCGACGATGCGCCGCAGCGGCCCCTCGGCCGCGGCGCGCACGGCGGCGTTGACCTCCTCGGCGGAGACCGGCCTCGCCATCCGGCAGGTCAGGTCCACGATCGAGCCGTCGGGCACGGGCACGCGGATCGCCATCCCGTCGAGCCGGCCCTTCAGGCGCGGCAGCACCTTGCCGACGGCCCTGGCGGCGCCGGTCGTCGTCGGGATGATGTTCTCCGCGGCCGCGCGGCTGCGGCGCAGGTCCTTGTGCGGCACGTCGGCCAGCCGCTGGTCGTTGGTGTACGCGTGCACGGTCGTCATGAAGCCTTCCTCGATCCCGAAGCTCTCGTCGAGGATCTTCGCGATCGGCGCCAGGCAGTTCGTCGTGCACGAGGCGTTGGACACGATGCGGTGCTCGGGAACGAGCGTGTCGTCGTTGACGCCCATCACGATCGTGGCGTCGATCTCGTCCTTGGCCGGCACCGTGAGGATGACGCGGCGCGCGCCGGCGGCCAGGTGCTTCTCGAGGGCTTCGCGGGTCAGCAGGCGCCCGGTCGACTCGACCACGACGTCGACGCGGTGCGTTCCCCAGGGGATCCTCGCCGGGTCCTTCTCCGAGGTCATCGCGACGCGGCGCCCGGCGACCGTCATGCTCTCGGCGTCGGTCGTGACGTCCTTCGGGAAGACGCGCATGACCGTGTCGTACTTCAGCAGGTACGCGAGGTGGTCGTTGTCGAAGAGGTCGTTGATCACCGCGACCTCGACGTCGGCGCGGTCCGAGAGGATCCGGAAGACGCTGCGGCCGATGCGGCCGAACCCGTTGATGCCGACGCGCACGGCGGTCATGCCTTCTCCAGCGCCGCGAAGCGGTCGACGAGGTCCACGGCGCGGTGGGCGTAGCCGTAGCCGGAGTCGAACCAGGACAGCGTCTTCGAGACGCTCTGGCCGAGCGTCATCGTGGCCAGCGAGTCGAACGTGGCCGAGAACCGCGAGCGCGCGACGTCGGAGGAGACGATCGGCGCGTCTTCGTAGTCGAGGACGCCCTTCCAGCGCTCGCGCGCCGGCGGCGGCGCGGACGGCCTCGTTGATCGCGGCGGGGGTGACGGGCTTCTCGTGCCAGACGACGAGGTCGACGACCGAGCCGTTGGACACGGGCACGTTCATCGCGTAGCCGGTGAGCTTGCCGGAGAGCGCGGGCAGCAGGTCGAGCACCATCGCGGGCGAGCGGGAGGCCTGCGGGATGATGTTCTCGGCGGCCGCGCGGCCGCGGCGCTTGTCCTCGGCGGGCACGTCGGCCAGGCGGTGGGCGCTCGTGTACGAGTGGATGGTCGTGAAGAGGGCGCGCCGGATGCCGAACGCGGCTTCGAGGATGACGAGGATGGGCGTGAGGCAGTGCACGGTCGAGGACGCGTTGGAGACCATGCGGTGCTCGCGCGCGATGGCGGCGTCGTTGACGCCCATGACCACCGTGACGTCGGGCTTCTCGAGCGGCGGGGCGAGGAGGATGACGCGCCGGCGCCCCGGCGGCCAGGTGCGCCTCGACCTCCGCGCGCGTGCGCCCGCGCGAGGTCGCCTCCAGCACGGTGTGGACACCGAGGTCTCCCCAGCGCGGGACGGCCGGCTGCTCCTTGCCCGAGAGCAGCGGAATGCGCCGCGCGCCCACGTGGAGCTTCCCGTCCTCGACGGCCACGTCCTCGGTGAAGCGTCCGAGCAGCGTGTCGAAGCGCAGCAGGTAGGCGAGGCCTTCCGGCTCGCTGAGGTCGCTGATCGCTCCGATCCGCACGTCCTCGCGCGCGTGCAGCAGGCGAAAGAGATTGCGCCCGATCCGCCCGAAGCCGTAGATCCCGACGCTCGTCACCCGATCTGTCTACCACACCGGCCGGACGGCGAGAAACGGCGCGCGGATGGGACGGCGAAATTCGCCGACGAAACCCTGCCGGCGGTAGACTCCCGCGCATGAAACGAAGCGCGTCCGCCTTGCTCGTCGTGTGTCTCTTCGCGGTCTCGGCCGCCCGCGCCGCGGACAAGCCGCGCGCCCGCGACCTCGGCGTTCCCTTCGACGGGACGCCGGGCCCCGCCAACGCCATCACCGACGTGCGCGGTGTGACGGTCGGGCACAGCACGATCATCCAGGGCTCCGGCAAGCTCGAGGTCGGCAAGGGCCCCGTGCGCACGGGCGTCACCGCGGTGGTGCCGCGCGGCAAGGCGACGGACAACGACCCCGTCTTCGCCGGCTGGTTCGCCTTGAACGGCGCGGGCGAGATGACGGGGACGACCTGGGTCGAGGAATCGGGCTTTCTCGAGGGGCCCGTCATGATCACGAACACGCACAGCGTCGGCACGGTGCACGACGCGACGATCGCCTGGAGGATCAAGCAGGGCGACGCCGACGCGACGGGATACTGGTGGTCCAACCCCGTGGTGGCCGAGACGTGGGACGGCGAGCTGAACGACATCAACGGGTTCCACGTCAGGGAGGCCAACGTGTTCGAGGCCCTCTCGACCGCGGCGTCGGGCCGCGTCGCGGAGGGCAGCGTCGGCGGCGGCACCGGCATGGTCTGCAACGGCTTCAAGGGCGGCATCGGCACGTCCTCGCGCAAGCTGTCCGAGGAGGCCGGCGGCTACACGGTCGGCGCGCTCGTCCAGTGCAACTACGGCCGCAAGATGGACCTGCGCATCGCCGGCGTGCCGGTCGGTCGCGAGATCGCGGGCTCGGGCACGCGCGACGACGACGCGGGCTCCATCATCATCGTCGTCGCGACGGACGCGCCGCTGCTGCCGACCCAGTTGAAGCGCCTCGCCCGCCGCGCCGCGCTCGGCCTCGCGCGCGATGGCTCGATGGCCGGCAACGGCTCGGGCGACATCTTCATCGCGTTCTCGACCGCCAATCCCGGCGCGGCGAAGCCGACCGGGATCATCGCGCTGACGGACCTGCCGAACGACCGGATGAACCCGCTGTTTGCGGCGACGGTCCAGTCGGTCGAAGAGGCCATCGTCAACGCCATGGTCGCCGCCGACACCATGAAGGGCGCCAACGACCTCGTGGTCCGCGCGCTGCCGCACGACGAGCTGCGCCGCATTCTGAAGAAGTACAACCGCCTCGTCGAGACCCCGGCTCCCTAGGCGGGAGAGGTCGGTCCGGGCAGGCCTGCGAGAAATCGCTCCCACGCCTGCCAGTAGGTCTCGCCCCCGACCGCGTACGCATCGTTGTGGTGCGCGGCCGCGATGACCACGAGCGTCTTCGCGCTGCGGACGAGGCCGAAGAGTTTGCGGCCGTGGCTCGGCGGCGCGACCTCGTCGAGCTCGGCCAGGATCAACAGGGTCGGGACTTCGACGGAACCGATCCTGGAAGCGTTGTCGAACCGGTTCGAGACGAGAAACGACGGTACGAAGGGGTAGTGCACGCGCGCCATGGCCGGGATCGAGAGAAAAGGCGTCTCGAGGATCAGCGCGGCGCACTTGCGTTCGATCGCGAGCTGGATGGCGACGGCCGATCCGAGCGACTCGCCAAAGAGGATGATCCGGTCCGCGGTGAATCCGCTGCGGATCGCCTCCTGATAGATCGCGCGGCCGTCGCGATAGAGCCCGTCTTCGGAAGGGGAGCCTTCCGAGCGTCCATACCCCCGGTAGTCGACGAGAAAAACGTCGAGGCCGAATCGTTCGTTCAGAATCTTCGTCCGGGCGAGCCGGTCGGCTGCGTTGCCCGCGTTTCCGTGGAAGTAGAGCAGGGCCTGTCTGCCGCTCCCCTTGATCCACCAGCCGTGCAGACTCAAGCCGTCTTCGGTCCGGATGGACAGCGCCTCGGCCCTGAGCCCGAATGCCTCGGGTCCGGACGCGAGCTCCCGCGTCGGGAAGAAGACGAGACGATCCTGCCCGAGGACGAGCGCGGCCAGAATCAGGACGTATCCGACCAGGACGACGCCCACGACGAGAAGGCCGGCGGTCACAAAGGGTCTCTGCACCGGTCGAGTATGGCGTCATGTCCCCGAATTCCAAGCCTCGAGCCCGCTGGCCCCCACATATACTTTCCCGACCGGTTCGATCGATTCGCGTACGTAAAGGAGAGTCATGAGACGTGCCATTCAATCCGGGACCCTGTTCGCGCTGCTCTTCGTTCTCGTGGCGGTCGGCGCGCCCGCGCAAACGGCGACGACGCCCAAGGACAAGGAGGCGAAGCCGAAGAGCCTCTCCGACCAGTTCGAAGGGGTCGAGTTCCGGACGATCGGGCCGTTCCGGGGCGGCCGCGTCACCGCGGTCTCGGGCGTGCGCCACGATCCGCGCACGTTCTACTTCGGCGCGACGGGCGGGGGCGTCTGGAAGACGAGCGACGGCGGCTCGAACTGGGAGGTCCTCTCCGACAAAGACTTCCGGACCGGCTCGATCGGCGCGATCGCCGTCGCCGAGTCGGATCCGAACGTCGTCTACGTCGGCACCGGCGAAGAGCCGATCCGCGGCAACGCCTCGCACGGCGACGGCGTGTACAAGTCGACCGACGCGGGACACACCTGGAAGAACGTGGGATTGAAGGACACGCGCCAGATCGCGCGGGTGCGCGTGCATCCGAAGAACCCCGACCTCGTCTACGTCGCGGCGCAGGGCCACATCTGGGGCCCCAACGCCGAGCGCGGCATCTTCCGTTCCGAGGACGGCGGGAAGACGTGGAAGAAGATCCTGTACGTCGACGACAAGACGGGCGCGTCGGACCTCGCGATGGATCCTTCCAACCCGCGCATCCTCTACGCCGCGTTCTGGCAGGTCGTCCGCCATCCGTGGGAGCTCGTCTCGGGCGGCCCCGGCAGCAGCCTCTGGAAGTCGACCGACGGCGGCGACTCCTGGAAGAAGCTGACCGCGGGCCTTCCGGAGAGCCCGTGGGCGAAGGTGGGCGTGGCGGTCTCGCCCGCGCGGCCGGACCGCGTGTACGCCTTCGTCGAGGCCAAGCACGGCGGCCTCTTCCGCAGCGAGAACGCCGGCGAGAAGTTCACGCACGTCAACGACGAGCACAAGATCCGCGAGCGCGCCTGGTACTACTCCTGGATCTACCCGGACCCGAAGAACGCGGACCTCCTCTACCTGCCCAACGTCCAGATGCACAAGTCGATCGACGGCGGCAAGACCTTCGCGAACATGCCCGTGCCGCACGGCGACAACCACGACATGTGGATCGACCCCGACGACGGATCGCGCTTCATCGTCGGCAACGACGGCGGCGCGACGATCACGTACAACGGCGGCAAGAGCTGGTCGACGCTGAACAACCAGCCGACGGCGCAGTTCTACCGCCTCACGACGGACAACCAGTTTCCCTACTGGGTCTACGGCTCGCAGCAGGACAACTCGAACGTCGCGATCCCGAGCGGCGTCGCGGGCGAGTCGATCGGCCTTTCCGACTGGCATCCGGCCGGCGGCGGGGAGAGCGGCTGGATGGCGGTCGATCCGGCCGACCCCAACATCGTCTACGCCGGGGAGTACGGCGGGATCATCACGCGCTACGACCACCGCACCAGGCAGGCGCGGATCGTCATGGCGTGGCCGCAGCTGGCCGACGGGCACGCGACGAAGGACCTGAAGTACCGGTTCCAGTGGAACGCCCCGATCATGGTCTCGCCGAACGATCCCAAGGCGGTCTACCACGCGTCGCAGATCCTGCTGCGCACCCGCGACGGCGGCGAGACGTGGGAGGAGATCTCGCCGGACCTGACGCGCAACGACAAGGCCAAGCAGGGCAAGTCCGGCGGGCCGATCGCGATCGACGTCACGGGCGTCGAGCTGTACTCCACGATCTTCGCGCTCGGCGAGTCGACGGCGGATCCGGGCGTGATCTGGGCGGGCTCCGACGACGGCCTCGTCCACGTCACGCGCGACGACGGCAAGACCTGGCAGAACGTGACGCCGAAGGGGATGCCCGAGTGGATCCAGATCAACGCGATCGACGCCTCGCCGCGGGACAAGGGCACGGCGTACGTCGCGGCCACGATGTACAAGTGGGACGACTTCCGGCCGTACCTCTACAAGACGAGCGACTACGGGAAGACCTGGACGAAGATCGTCAACGGGATCCCGGACGGCGCCTTCACGCGCGTCGTGCGCGAGGACCCGGTCCGCCAGGGACTGCTCTACGCCGGGACCGAGCTCGGCCTCTACGTCTCGTTCGACGACGGGGCCAACTGGCAGCCGTTCCAGCGCAACCTTCCGTACACGCCGGTCACCGACCTCGCCGTGAAGAACGGCGACCTCGTCGTCGCGACCCAGGGCCGCGCGTTCTGGATCCTCGACGACCTGACGCCGCTGCGGAAGTGGGACGCGACGATCGCGGGCTCCCCGGCGTACCTGTTCCCGCCGCGTCCGACCGTGCGCGTCGACATCGAGGCGCAGGGCGAAGAGGACGCGCCCGAGCCGGAGGGCCAGGAACATCCCCGCGGGCGTCGTCGTGGACTACTGGTTGAAGGACGCGCCGGGTCCGAACGAAAAGGTCACGCTCGACTTCTTCGACGGGGACACGCTCCTGCGCTCGTACTCGAACGAGAAGCCGGCGCCCCTCGAGGACCTCAAGGAGCAGGCCGCGCAGGAAGAGCTGCGCAAGGACCGGGACAAGCCGCTCGAGCCGAAGGCCGGCGTCAACCGGCTCGTCTGGGACCTGCGCATCATGAAGCCGACGCTCGTGCCGAAGGCCGTCTTCAACGAGGGAACGAAGAAGCCGCCGAAGGTGGCGCCCGGCGCCTACTCGGTGCGCCTGACCGTGGGCGACAAGACGTATACGCAGCCGATCGAGCTGAAGCCGCACCCCGGCGTGTCCGCGACGGCCGCGGATCTCAAGGCGCAGCACGACCTGCTCAAGGCGATCCGCGACCAGCTCTCCGAGACGCACGCGACCGTCCTCGAGATCCGCGACACGCGGCAGCAGGTCGAGGAGATCGGCGCCCGCGCCGCCCGCCTCGGCAAGGGCGACGCGCTCGCGAAGCAGGCGGCCGCGCTGGCCGCGCGCCTCACGGCGGTCGAGGAGGAGCTCACCAACCCGCTCATCGTCGCCGACGAGGACGACCTCAACTACGAGCCGAAGCTCGACCACGACTGGGTGTACCTCGTCGGCCGTCGTCGCGAGCGCGGACGCGCGGCCGACGGCGTCGTCCGTCCAGTATTTCGGCCTGCTGAAGGGCCGTCTCGACGCGGTGAAGGCCGAGTACAAGGCGATCCTCGACACGGGCGTGAAGGACTTCAACCGCGCCGTCGCCGAGGCTAAGATTCCGCCGGTCGCTCCGGCGCCGAAAGTCGAAAGGTAGGAACGAACATGAAAAGGCTCGCTCTCGTCGCCTGCGCCGTCCTGCTCGGGGCCTCCGCCGTCGCCTCGGCCCAGGCCCCCGGGAGCGCTCCGGCTCCCGCCGCGCCGACGAGCGGTTTTCGCGCGGACTTCCTCGCGCAGCTCGACGACGTCAGCAAGAAGATTCTCGACCTGGCCGGAGCCGTCCCCGCGGACAAGTACTCCTGGCGGCCGGAGAAGGGCGTGCGCTCGATCTCCGAGGTCTACATGCACATCGTCGTCGCCAACTACTTCCTGCCGTCCTTCATGGGCGTGCAGCCGCCCGCGGGGATCGACCGCAACACCGAGACGAGCGTCACGGACAAGGCGAAGGTCCTCGCGATGCTGCACCAGTCGTTCGACCACGTGCGCACGGTCGTGCTGAAGATGCCCGACGCCGACCTCGACAAGAAGGTCAAGGTCTTCGGCGGCAGCGAGATGAGCGAGCGCGCGCTGGTCATGGTGATCGGCAACCACATGCACGAGCACCTCGGCCAGTCGATCGCGTACGCGCGCTCGAACGGCGTCACGCCGCCCTGGTCCGAGGCGGCCCAGCCGCCGGCGCCGCCGAAAAAATAGGGCGGCCGCCGCGAGGAGGGTCGATGGACCCGGATCCGTCTCAGGTTCTGACGAGAGCGGAGTTTCGAAAGCGGCGCGACGCCCTCGAGCGGGCCTTGCGGATCGGCGTGCCGATCGTGGCGGGGGTGGCGCTCTCGGCGCTCTGGGGTTCGGCCTGGGGCGCACCTCACTGGTGGACGTCGGCCTGGGGCAACGGGATCGGTCTCGTCCTGCTCCTCGCTTTCGCCGGCTGGTTGGACTGGGTGACCAAGCGGACGTCGAGTCGATTCGGGGCGTGTTGCCCGTCGTGCCGCGTCGCTCTCCGGAATATTCTGGGACGGATCGCTCTCGCGTCCGGGCGATGCGGCAGGTGCGGCGCGGTCGTGTGTGAGTAGGCCCATGAAGCCGGAACGCTTCACCGCGGTCGTCCTCGACGGGCACAAGGGACCGGGATTCGAAGTCCCCTTCGACCCGGCCGATCGGTGGGGAGTCGCGCAGGTCAGGCTCTGGCCTGGCCGCCGCGGGTACCGGGTGCGCGGCACCGTGAACAAGGTCCGGTTCGAGAGCGCCGCCCTCGGACGCTCCCGGCGCTTCTTCGTCCTGGTGACGGACGAGATGGCGAAGGCGGCGAAGCTGCGGATCGGCTCCAAAGTCGAGGTTTCGCTCCTGCCTGCGGAAGAATCGCCGGCCTGATCCCGGCCGGGATCTGAACTTTCCCCCGGCGCTTTCGTTTGCTCTATCGATGGCAAACCTGCCGATCGAGGCGCAAGGCGTGCGCAAGGTGTACCGGTCGCGGTTCGGGGGGCGTAACGTCAATGCCCTGGACGGGATAGACCTGCGCGTCGAGCCGGGAGAGGTCTTCGGGCTGCTCGGCCCGAACGGCGCCGGCAAGACCACGACGGTCAAGATCCTGCTCGGCCTGACCCGCCCGACGGCGGGCTCGGTCCGGCTCTTCGGCATGCCGGCGAGCGACCCCGAGAGCCGCCGGCGGGTCGGGTACCTGCCGGAGGGTCATCGCTTCCCGGGCTACCTGACCGCGCGCCAGACGCTCATGATCTTCGGCAGGATGTCCGGCGTCGACGACGCCACGCTCGCCAGGCGCGCCCCGGAGCTGCTCGAGCGCGTGCGGCTGTCCGACTGGGCGGACGTGCGCGTCAAGAAATTCTCCAAGGGCATGACGCAGCGCCTCGGCCTCGCCTCGGCGCTCATCCACGACCCCGACGTGCTGCTGCTCGACGAGCCCACCGACGGCGTCGACCCGGTCGGCCGCCGCGAGATCCGCGACCTGCTCCAGGAAGAGGCGGCGCGCGGCAAGGCGATCCTCCTGAACTCGCACCTGCTCTCCGAGATCGAGCGCATGTGCGGCCGCGTCGCGGTCCTGCGCTCCGGGCGCGTCGTGGCCGAGGGGAGCATCGCGAGCCTCACGGCCTCGGGGTCCCGCTATCGCCTCGTCGCGAGCGGCGTGGACGAGCGGCTGATGGCCGCCTTCCGGGAGACCGGCGCCTCGATCGAGCGCATCAACGGGCACTTCGATCTGACGGCGCGCGACGTGGATCACCTGAACGTCCTGGTGGACCGGCTGCGCTCGGGCGGCGCGAAGCTCGAGGAGCTCTCGCCCGCGCGCTCGAGCCTCGAGGACGTCTTCGTCGGACTCGTCACGGACGCGGAGCCGGCGGCGCCGAAGGAGACCGTGTCATGAAGGCCTTCGCCGCGAGCATCCAGGAGGTCTTCCGCGAGGCGGCGGCGCGCTGGACGCTGATCGCGTACTTCGCCCTGTCGTCGCTCTTCATCCTGATCTTTGCGCTGGCCGTCAACCTCGACATCGTCGACGGCGCGCTGGCCGGGGCGAAGCTGTTCGGACAGTCCGTCGAGCTCGGCGAGAAGTCGCTGGACATCGACAAGGTCGTCCTGGGCTTCGAATCGGGCTTCTCCGGCGTTCCTGTACCTCCTCGGCACCTTCCTCGCCCTCTTCGCGACGGCGCACCTGGTGCCGCGGCTCCAGGAAAAGGGGACGATCGACCTCTACCTGTCGCGGCCGGTCGGGCGGGTGCCGCTGTTGCTGTCGCGCTACATCGGCGGGCTGCTGCTGGCGGTGACGAACCTCGTCTACCTCATCGGCTCCATGTGGGCCATCGTCGTCTGGAAAACGCACGTCCTCCACCCGCGCTTTCTGCTCGCGGGTGTCGTCATCCTCTTTACGATCGCCACGCTGCTCGCCTTCGCATTTCTCGTGGGTGTCGTGACGTCGTCGACCGGCGTCTCGCTGATGGCGACGTACGCCGTATTCTTCCTCGCAGCCCTGCTCTCCACGCACAACCGCCTCGCCGCGATCGTCTCCACCGAGCTTGCCGCGCGCATCATCAACGGCTTGTACTGGGTCCTGCCGAAGACCGTCGAGCTCGGGCAGGCCACCGTCGCGATGGTCGGCGGCGCGCAGGCCCCCGCGCGGCTGGCCGACATCAATCACCTTGCCATCTACGGCTCGACGGCGGTCTTCGCCGTCGCGTCGCTCGCGGTCGCTTCGTGGCTCTTCTCCAGAAAGGACTTCTGACATGCATGCACAGCACCGGATCGCTCGCATCGTCCTGACCTCGGGCCTCGCGCTCCTGGCCGCCGCCTCCGCGTTCGGCGTGCGCCGCACCGAGGACCCGCTCGCCCTCGTGCCCGCCAACGCGGCGACGGTGGGCGTCATCCACTGGAGCGAGCTGCGCTCGAGCCCGCTCGGCGCGCAGGTGTTCTCCCAGATGGACCACGTCTCGACCGACGGCGACGCCGCGCGCTTTCTGGCCGAGACGGGCCTGTCGCCCCGCGAGGACATCGACACGGTCGTCGTCGCGATGACGCGGCCGGGGGCGGGGGAATCGGGCGACGGACTCGTGATCTTCGAGGGCCGGTTCGACCTGGCGCGCATCTCCGGCGCGCTCGAGTCGCGCGGCGCGGCGAAACAGACCGGGGCGAGCGGCGAGTACTACCGGCTGGCCGACGAGGAGGGCAAGCGCGATGGAGCCGTCGCGCTCGTCAACCAGAGCCTGATCGTCGCGGGCAGCGAGGCGGCCGTGCTCGACGCGCTCGCGCGCCGGGATTCCGGGGGAGCCGGCGGCCTCATGTCCGGGCAGGGCCTCGGCAAGCAGCTCTCGCGCGTCGATCGCGACGCTTCCGCCTGGGCGCTCGTGGACCTCACGAAGTTCCCGGTCACGCAGAACCGCAAGGCGCACGTGAACGTTCACGCGGACACGGACGACGGACCGTCGCAGGCGATCGTTGGAGTCATGAAGTCCGTCTCGCTCCTGGCGCTGCAGGCCAAAGTCCACGGCGACGCGATCGACGTGTCGGCCACGGGCCTGACGGACGACGCCGAGAACCGCGGCCTGCTCGCGGATTCGCTGCGCGGTGTGCTCGCGATGTGGCGCATGGCCGTGCAGGAGAAATCGCCGGAGCTCGTCTCCGTGATCCGGCAGTTTCGCGTCGAGACCGACAACGACGGCGTCTCGATCAGCGGCACGCTGCCGGGCAGCTTCCTGAAGACCCTGGCGTCGGAGCACCGGGCGAAGAAGTAAGCGCGCCCCCGACCGGGAAAAGGAAAAGGGCGGCTCGACGAGAGCCGCCCTTCGATTTCTGGCCTGTGACCGCTTACGGTTTCTGCGCAGGCGGCTTGGGCTGGGCCGGACGCGGCCTCGCGGGCGCTCCCGGCGCTCCCGGCTGTCCACCCGGTCCACCGGGCGCTCCGGCTCCGGGCGCCATCTGCTCCTTCTTGAGCTCTTCGCTGCGCGCGGTCATCGCGGCCTTCAGCTCGTCGGAATGCGGCTGCGCGAGCGACGCGCCGATCATCGCCGTCCGCTGCATGAGCTCGGGCAGCTTCTCGAGCGACTTCTTGCCGGCCGGCGACGCGTAGAAGGCGGCCATCTGCTTCAGTTCTTCGTCGGTGAAGGTGGACGTGTAGAGCTTGGTGAGCTCCGGGACCATCGCGTCCCATGTCATGTACTTTTTCAGCCAGGTCAGCATGGTGTCGCGGAACGGATTCAGGCCGGGGTTGCGGCCGACCTCGGAGTCGATCATCGCGGCGGCCGTGTCCTGGATGTTGTTCTGCAGGTTCATGGCCTTGAAGAGCTCCATCGCGGCGGCGGCGCTGGCGGCGGCGGCGGCGGCGAGAAGCGGGGCCGGCCGTCGGCGTGACCTTCACTTCGGGGGTGACGCCGCCTTTCTTGCAGGCGGTCGAAACGGTGAGCAGGGCGGCGGTCGCGAAAACGGCGACCCGGACAAGGCGAGAACGCATCGAGATTCCTCCCGGAAGCGTGAGGACTCGTCCCGCCAAGAAGGCTTCCGGGCAGTCGGACAGAGACTTCCGTTCCTAGCCGCGAAGAATATGACGGCGGCGGCCGATTTCTGAGGGAAAAACGCCTTCGGAGGCCCGGATCAGGCCGGGGACGACGACTTCGCCGCGGTCGCCGAGCGCAGCATCACGATGGCCGTGTAGAGCACGACCGCGAAGATCAGCCAGCGCAAGTACACCAGCGGCAGTGACTTGACGACGAACGCCGCGAGCAGGACCGCCGGAAATCCGCCGATCGTCAGGCCGAGGGCGGCCTTGAGGTTGTAGCTGCCCTTCGCGATGAAGCGCAGCCCCCCGACGGGCATGAGGAACGCGCAGGAGCCCATCATGATCGGGAAGGCGGCCTGCGGGTTCATGCCGAGCAGCGCGATCAGGATCATGCACGGCGCGTACAGGCCGATGCCGAGCGTCATCAGGGCGCCGAGCATGAAGTTGCCGGCGATGCCGACCCACAGGAGGGGAGACCGGAGGCCGAGCGCGTCGCCGCCGGCCGGGAACACGTTCAGGTTGGTCATCGCGAAGAAGGACGCTGCGGCCAGCAGCGCGAGCCCCATGCCGAGCTGCACGCGCCGGCGCGGCCACGAAGCGACGAGCCCCGCGCCGAGCCACGCTCCGGCGACCGAGGCGGCGATCAGGGCGGTCGAGCGTCGTCATCTCGACCTTCACGATCGCGATGAAGATGAAGGCCTGCACGATCGTCGGAACCGCGTGGCCGACGTTCAGAGTCCCCGGGATCTGCTCGTCCGGCAGCAGCCCCTTCAGCTTGAAGATCGACGTGGTGGGCGCGAAGGAGCCGATGCCGAGCGTGTCGAAGAAGTTCGTCACGAAGCCGATCGCCAGTCCGAGCGGCCCGGGCCGCGCGGCGTCCGCATTGGCGCCGCGAGTCGAGCGCACCCAGGCGACGATGAACACCGCGGCCACCAGGCCGAGGGCCACGAAGAGAATCGTCTTGGCGTCGAGCACGTTGGCGCAATCCTAGCAGGCCATTCGATAGAGTGGCGGCCATGAAGATCCGCCGCATCGCCGCCTACCGGGTCGAGTTGCCGCTGCACGAGGGCAGCTACCAGTGGTCCGGCGGCAAATCGGTCGCCGTCTTCGACAGCACGCTCGTGCGCGTCGAGACGGACACCGGCCTCGTCGGGCCACGGCGAGGTCTGTCCGCTCGGCCCGGCCTACCTGCCCGCCTACGCCGAGGGCGTGCGCGCGGGAATCGCGACGCTCGCGCCGCACCTGATCGGCGAGGACCCGCGCGAGCTCGAGCGGCTGAACCGGACGATGGACGCGCACATGAAGGGCCACCCGTACGTGAAGTCGGGAATCGACATCGCGTGCTGGGACATCCTCGGGCAGGTGGCGGGGCTTCCGGTCGCGACGCTGCTCGGCGGGCGGTACGGAGACGACTTCGTCCTCTACCGCGCGATCTCGCAGGAGTCTCCCGAGGCGATGGCGCGCAAGGTCGCGGGATACCGCGCCGAGGGGTACCGCCGGTTCCAGCTGAAAGTCGGCGGCGATCCCGACGTGGACGTCGCGCGCATCCGCGCGGTGCGCGCGGTGCTCGAGCCGACCGACGCGCTGATCGCCGACGCGAACACGGGCTGGCTCGCCCACCAGGCCGCCCGGGTCGTGCGCGCCGTGCGCGACGTGGACGTCTACATCGAACAGCCGTGCGCGACGTACGAGGAATGCCTCGCCGTGCGGCGGCGCACGGACCACCCGTTCGTGCTCGACGAGACGATCGACGGCATGGGCATCCTGCTGCGGGCCGCCGACGACCTGGCGATGGACGTCGTCAACATCAAGATCAGCAAGTTCGGCGGCCTGACCCGCGCCCGCCAGGCGCGCGACCTGTGCGTCAGCCTCGGGATCGGCATGACGATCGAGGACTCCTGGGGCGGGGACGTGACGACCGCGGCGATCGCGCACCTGGCGCATTCGACGCCGCCGGAGCACCTGTTCACGTCCACGGATTTCAACAGCTACGTGACCGTTTCGACGGCCGAGGGAGCGCCGCACCGCAAGGGCGGCCGCATGGCCTCCTCCACTGCGGCAGGACTCGGGGTCACTCCGCGCCCGGAGTTCCTGAGGGCCCCGGCGGTGGACGTGAGCGCCTGATGGCCGTCGTGAGCTAGTATCAGCGGCTCATGTTGACCGGTTTCCCGAATTTGACCCCCGAGGTCCAGCATCTCGTCGACCAGAAGAAGTTCGACGCCCTCGGTCAGCTCTGGACCAAGAAGATGGAAGAGAACGCGGAAGACTTCCCGTTCTTCTTCGACCTGGCCGCCGCCGCCAAGAAGAAGGGCGGCAGCACCCAGGCCGTCGGCTGGCTGCGCTCGCTGGCGGACTTCCACAACGTGGGCGGCAACGAGTCGCTCATCCGCGTGCTGCTCGAGCTCGCGCGCATGTCTCCGACCGACGCGAGCGTCCGCAAGGACCTGACGACGGCGCTGCGGACCCGTTACGCGGGGCACCCGGCGCTGTCCGCGGTCATCGCCCAGTTCCCGCTCGAGAAGGCCGCCGACCCCTCCGAGGTCGCGGGCCGCATCGCGCGGTGGCTGCGCTTCCAGCCCAACGCGATCTACTTCATGCCCGGCCGCGGCGCCGGCCGCCTGGTCGACATGAACCCGGCGCTCGACGTGATGCGCCTCGAGGTGGCGGGCAACCGCATGCCGCTCTCGCTCGTGTCGGCCGAGAAGAACCTCGTGCCGCTGCCCGAGGGCCACTTCCTGCGCCGCAAGGTGGAGGACCCGGCGGGGCTGAAGGCATTCGCGGAAAGCGAGCCGTCGGAGGCGCTGCGCCTCCTGCTGACCAGCTTCGGCCGGTCGCTGACGGTGCAGGAGGTCAAGGACCACTTCGCCGGCCTCGTGCCGGAGGAGCGCTGGACGCCCTTCTGGACGGCCGCGCGCAAGAACCGCCAGGTGCTCGTCGCGGGCAGCGCGAAGTCGGCCAAGGTCACCTGGAGCGACAGCGCCGACGCCGCCGAGGGCAGCGTGCGGGAGGCGTTCCTCAAGGCCACGCCCGCGGCGCGCGTGGACCTCGCGCGCAAGCACTCGAAGCGGTCCAAGGAGCTCGCGCTGTTCTTCGCGCAGGCGCTCGCCGGCGACGCGCAGAAGGTCGCGCCCGGCCAGCCGGCTCTCGCGTGGGAGCTCTCGCAGGCCGCGGCGCGCCTGGCGCCCGATCAGCCCGAAGCTTTTCCCGCCGAGACCCTGCTCGCTTCGGCGGACCTGCGCCGCGTGCTCGGCGAGATCCGCGACCAGGGCGCGCGCGAAAAGGCGCTCCAGGCCGTGCGCCAGAGCCGTCCCGACTGGGCCGAGATCTTCATCGAGCAGATCGGCCGCGAGGACGACGCCCGGGTGCTGACGACCCTGTTCGACGCCCTCGGCGACCGGGCCGCCGACCTGTCCCGCAAGATCCTGCGCTCGCCGCGCTCGGCGCCGCGCGCCTTCGTGTGGCTCTGCGAGCGCATGCACGCCGACGGCAGGACCGATGCGCCGGGGCTCTTCTTCGCGCTGACCGACGCGCTGCGCATGGACGAGTTCTCCGGGCTGCGCGCGCGGATGAAGGAGTTCTTCGAGCCCGGCGGCTTCGGCGTCGCGCTCGTGCGGTCGGCCTCCTCGGAGGAGGAGGCGCGCGAGATGCTCCACGCCCTCGACCGCGTCCCGGGCCTCGAGGAGCACCGCCGCGCGACCGTGCGCGAGGCGCTGCTGATGAAGTTCCCCGAGCTGCGGGCGCCCGCGCGCGAGTACCTCTACGCCACGGCCGAGTCGATCGAGGCCCGCCGCCAGGAAGTCATCCACATGAAGTCGGTCGAGCTGCCGGCCAACGCGATCGCGATGAAGACGGCCAAGGAGCACGGCGACCTGCGCGAGAACTTCGAGTACCACGCCGCGCGCCAGAAGCACGAGTACCTCTCGGCGCGCATCGCGACGATCGCCGACGAGCTGGAGCGCTCGCGGGCGCTCGACCCGACGAAGATCGACGTGTCGGAAGTCCGCGTCGGCGCGCGCGTGCGCTTGAAGGACGTCGCGACGGGGTCCGAGCGCGACGCGACGATCCTCGGGCCCTGGGACTCGAAGCCCGAGGAGGGGGTCTACTCCTACCAGTCCGAGTTCGCCGAGCGCCTGCTCGGCTCCCGCGTGGGAGACCGCGTGAACCTGTCCGAGGGGCAGGTCGAAGTCGTCGCCATCGCGCCGTGGAAGTGAGCCGGGCCGCCCGACTCCTCCTGCTCGCGCTCGCCCTCGCCGCCCCGGTCTTCGGCGAGGACCTCCTGAAGCTGCCGATCGGCGACCCGGCCCGCAAGGATCGCCAGGCGGCGCTCGTCCTCGACGCGGTCACCGACACGGCCTCGGGCGCGCTGCTCACGCCCGAGGAGCTCGCCGGCAGGCTCGCCGCGGCGCGGCTCGTGCTCGTGGGCGAGGGCCACACCGAGATGGATTCGCACCGCGTCGAGAAGCGCGTGATCGAGGGCCTCCACCGCGCCGGCCGCCGCGTCCTCGTGGGTCTCGAGATGTACCCGTACCCCGAGCAGGCCTGGCTGGACCAGTGGAGCGACGGGAAGCTGACCGAGGAGGCGTTTCTCGACGGCTCGCACTGGTACAAGAACTGGGGCTACAACTGGCTGTACTACCGCGACATCTTTCTCTTCGCGCGGGACAACCACCTGCGGATGTTCGCGATCAACGCGCCGCGCGAAGTCGTCTCGGCGGTGCGCAAGAAGGGCTTCCAGGGCCTGACGCCCGAGGAGGCCGCGCACATTCCGACCGAGATCGACACGAAGAACGCCGACCACATGCGCCTCTTCAAGGCCAACTTCGAGGACGCGAGCTTTCACGCCGCGATGACCGACGAGCAGTGGCAGGGGATGCTGAACGCGCAGTGCACGTGGGACGCGACGATGGGATTCAACGCGGTCGCGCCGCTGAGGAAGGACGACGACCCGAAGGCCGTGATGGTCGTCCTCGTCGGCGCCGGCCACGTGCAGTACGGCCTCGGCATCGAGCGGCAGATCAAGCCGTGGTTTTCGGGCAAGGTCGCCTCGGTGATCCCGCTCCCGGTCGAAGACGACAAGAAGGCGCCGGTCTCGAGCGTCCAGGCTTCGTTCGCGAACTTCGTGTGGGGCATCCCGGCGGAAGGCGCGCCCGCTCTATCCCGACCTCGGCATCTCGACGCGGCCTCGCGAGGACAAGCTGCTCGAGATCATCGACGTCGAGAAGGACTCGCCGGCCGCCCGCGCGGGCTTGAAGGTGCAGGACGTGCTCGTGTCGTTCGACGGCGCAGCCGTGCCGGATCGCGAGACGCTCTCGCGCGCGATGGCCGGCAAGCGCTGGGGCGACGCCGCCGCGGTGGTCGTGCGGCGGGCGAAGCGAACGTTCCGGTCCCGGTCCTGCTGCGGCGCGAGCCGGCGGCACCCGCGAAGCCCTAGTCAGGGCGCGGGATCGAGCGGGCGCTGGCCCGGCGAGTACTTCAGGACGCGCACCGTCTCCATCGTCACCAGGCCCTCGGAGACCATCTCGTCGAGCACCGGCAGGAGCTTGTCGATCTGCGCCGCCGTGTCCACGATCTCGACGACGAGCGGCAGGTCCTGCGAGAGGCGCTCGATGAGCGTGGTGTGGACGACGCTGCGCGCGCCGAATCCGCCGATCCCGCGAAAGACCGTCGCGCCGGCATAGCCGTCCTTGCGCAGCTTCTGGAGCAGCGCCATCCACAGCGGCTGCTGGTGCCAGCGGTCGGACTCGCCGATGAAGATGCGCATCAGGACCTGTTCGCCGTCGAGCACGCGCATGACGTCTATCCTCCGAAGATCGAGCGGCCCATCGCGAGGCCGGCGAAACCGGCCGCGAGGCAGACGAGCAGCGTGATCGCCACGTTGCCGAGCGCCAGGCGCCAGGCGCCGTCCTGGACGTATCGGATCGTCTCGTAGTTGAAGGTCGAATACGTCGTGAAGCCGCCCATCACGCCGGTCGTCAGCGCCATCCGGAGCGTGGGCGACAGCAGGGGAGTCGCCACGCCGACCTGCATCAGGAACCCGACGCAGAACGATCCGAGGACGTTGACCGCGAGCGTGCCCCACGGGAAACCCGCGCCGAGCGCCGCGGCCGCCCAGCCCGAGAGCAGGTAGCGCGCGCCCGTCCCGGCGGCCCCGCCGAGGCAGATCCAGAGGAAGCGGCTCACTCAAGGCTCCGAGCGCACGCCTCGGCGATGAAGAGGTCCTCGGCGCCGAGCCCCGTGAAGTCCGCGACGGTGATGCCCGGCGCGGTCGAAGGCGGACCGGCGCCGCGCAGAAAGCGCCGATCTCGATCGCGCGCGCGCCTTTCCGAGCGCGCGTGCTGGAGCTCGCCGAGCCGCTCGCACTGCGCGGAGCGAGTCCACGAGCAGCAGCGACGCGCTTCATCAGGATCGCGGGATCGAGCTCCTGCTTGCCGGGCGAGTCGGCGCCGACGGCGGAGATGTGGGTGCCGGGCCGGACGTCGGCGGCGTGCGAGCAGCGGCGCGCGCGACGCCGTGGTGGTCACGATCAGCGTCGCGCCGGCCGCGACTTCCGCCGGCGACGGCGCCGCCGCGACGCGCGCACCCGGAAGCAGCACGGCGATCTCGCGCGGCGCACGCGGCCGCGCGCTCGGGGTTGCGGCCCCAGACGTGGACGTCCGAGAGCTTCAGGACCGCGGCGTGGAGCTGCGCCTGGAGGCGCGCCTGGACGCCGGTGCCGAGGATGCCGAGCACGTCGTCGGTGCGGCCGAGCTCCTGGCGACCATGGCCGACACCGCCGCGGTGCGCAGGTCGGTGAGGTAGCCGCCGTCGTCGAAGTACGCGACCGTCTCGCCGGTCTCGACCGACACGAGGACGATCGAGCCGTAGGGCCGCCGGGCGTAGGTTCCGGCGACCTTGAGCGCGAAGTGGAGCCCGCCCTTGCGGTAGCCCGACTTGATGTGGACCTCGCCGCCGCCGCCGGAGGCGAGGTCGAGGTGCATGGGCATCGGCGTGTCGCACTCGCCGCGCGACTGCGCGAGGACGGCGTCGCGCATGGCCGCGATCGGCCGCGGGCAGGCTCACGGACTTCCGGATCTCGTCGGGCCCGACGACCCTCATGCGGCGAGGATCCTGCGCAGCGTCGGCAGCGCGACGTTGCGGCCCGAGATGACCGCGACGATCGGCGCGTCGAGCCGGCCGGCCTTGCCGGTCAGGATCGCCGCGACGGTGACCGCCGACGACGGCTCGATCAGGTACTGGTGCTTGTCGAGCATGAAGCGGACGGCGTCGAAGATCTCGCTCTCGGTGACCAGCGCGACGCCGTCGATGCGGTCCTTCAGGACCTCGAAGCCGGTCCTGCCGATGCCGCCCTCGAGGCCGCCGGCCGTCGTCTCGACGGGCGGCAGCTTGAGCGACGGCCTCGCCCCTCTCGAGCGACAGCGCGAGGGCGGGCGAGAGCGCGTGCTGGCAGCCGACCACGCGCGAATCCGGCAGCGCCGTCTTCGCGTAGAACGCGAAGCCGCCGGCCAGGCCCGCGCCGCCGACCGGCAGCAGGAAGATCCGCGCCGCGAGGCAGTCCTCGATCGTCTCGGCGGCGAGCGTCCCGCCGTTGGCGGCGAGGATGAGGTCGTCGTCGAACGCGGTCACGAACCGGCGACCCGTGCGCGCCGCCTCGGCCCTGCGCGAGCTGCTCGGTCTCGTCGAAGCCGTCGAACTCGGACCGGACGACGTTCGCGCCGAGGGCGAGCATGCCCTGGTACTTGGACTCGTCGACGTCGCGGGGAACGTGGATCTCGGCCGGCACGCCGAGCTCGCGCGCGACGTAGGCGACCGCCTTGCCGTGATTTCCGGCCGAGCACGTGACGATGCCGCGGCGGCGCTCGTCGTCGGAGAGATTCAGGAAGGCGAAGAACGCGCCGCGGATCTTGAACGAGCCGGTCAGCTGGAGCGACTCGAGCTTGAGGAAGACCGGGACCTTCGCGGCGTCGGAGAGCGCCGCCGAGAACTCGGTCGGCGTGCGCCGGATGCGCCCCGCGAGCGCCTTGCGGGCTTCGAGGACGAGCTCCATGTCGAGCGCTCTCACGACGGCTCCAACTCTACCTTCAGCGCCCGGGCGATCTCGCCGCGGACGCGCTCGGCCAGCGCCGGGGCGTCGGCGGCGGTCAGGCCGGCCGTCGGCACGGGCGGAAGGACCTCGATCGTCGCGGTCGTGCGCTGGAAGACCAGCGAGTGCTTGGGCAGCGCGGTCTCGGTTCCGGCGATGGCCAGAGGCACGATGTCGACGCCCAGGTCGATCGCGAGCCGGAACGCGCCGTCACGGAACTTGCCGAGGCTGCCGTCGGCGCTGCGCGTGCCCTCCGGAAAGACGACGACCGAGCTCTTGTCGAGCAGCCGCTGGCGCATTTCGAGCATCGCCTTGCGCGCGCTCTCCTTGTCGCCGCGCGTCAGCGGGATGTCGCCGGCGACCTTCATCTCCCAGCCGAGCAGCCAGATTCGGAAGACGGAGTCCTTCGAGAGGAACTTCATCTCCCAGGGCAGCAACGCGAGGAGATAGACGTCGGCCATCGAGCGGTGGTTCGAGATGAAGAGGTAGGGCCGTTTCGCATCCGGATGGACGTCGTCGATGATGCGGAAATCCCAGAACGGGTTGAATTTGACGGTGAACGCCCCGGCGTTGCGCAGAATGCGCCCGATGCGGTGGCGCCCCGGATCGTTGTGCTTCGTCACGAGGCGGAACACCGCCATGAACGGGGCCCAGACGATGACGGCGAGAACGTTCAATCCCCACCAGAGATACGAGAGCGGCGCCGCGAAGAGCCGCTGTTCATAGAAGCGCCGGCGCGGTTTCTCCACCGGCGGAGGATTCTAACGGCGAGCCGGTCCGGTCAGGCCATCTTTCGCAGCCGCGCGTTTGCTCCACGCCTCGCCTGCAGCGGTCCGATCGCCGTTCCCGAACGTGTCAGCGTGATTTCGAGCGTCAGGTCGTCGCCGTCGATCGTTCCCCGGTATTGCGCCGGCTCGCCCGGGTCCCCGGCGCCCGCGCGTGTCGGGCCGGGCCGCTCGCGGACGAACGTGCCCGTTCGCCTCGAAGCGGCCGTCGGCGTCGAGCGGGAGCGGTCCCTCGATCGTTCCGTGGGCGGCGTCGAGGTCGATCTTCGACGGCGGAAGCGCTCACGACGACCCTCAAGCCGACGCCGCCCCAGGCGCCCTCGGGCAAGCGAAGCCGGGGTCGGCGTGGGCGTCGACGCGGAGACGGTGAGCGCGGCGAGCAGAGAAAGCGTTGCCAGAAACGCCATCGAAGCCACACTAGCATGGGCGGCTTGACACTATAGTGAGCGTCGCCATGTTGCGTGCCTGGCGCCGGCTGCCCGCGATTTACCTGCTCGCGCTCTTCGCGGCGGCTGCAGCGGCTCCGCACCACCACCTCGACCCCATCGCCGACATCGTCTCCGACGGGCCGAGCAACTCGGGCAGCTTTGCCCAGATCCGGGAATCGGTCGGGCTCGGCGCCGGGTTTTATTCGGGCGCGCTCGTCGACGACGAATCGTGCCTGGCCTGTTTCCACAGCGACTTCGTCGCGTCTCCGGCAATCTCTCTTGCGCTCACCAGCCCGCTCGAGCAACTGACCGGACGACCCGTCATCCGTTCGGACTCGACGCCGCTCCCGCTCCCGTCCGACGCCTCCTCGCGCGGCCCGCCCGCCCTCGCCTGACCCCGACTTTCGAAGGCGTGGCAATGCCGGCGACGCGTCGTCGCCGGAAGCGAGGTGTTCTTTGGCACCCGGTACCTTCTCGATTGTTCTTGCGAGTCGCCCTCGCCGGTTTCTGGCGGCGATGCTCTGGCTAGCCGGTGCGGCGGCGCCCGCCGAGTCGCTGGGTTCCTTCCGGGCCGCGGCCTCGGGGTCGGGTTTTCAAGAGTCGTTCGTCCGCGCCGCCGAGGAAAGCGGCGCCTGCGAGTCGAGCGACGAGGCCGCGCCGTTCGACGATCGCGACGCGGACGCGCTCGCCGCGGCGGAGAGCCCCGCCGAGGTCCCGCGTCCGCACACCTTCTGGATCGGCGTCGTCTCCCTGGCGACGCTGGCGGGGTCCGCGGAGAATTCCTTCACGGACGGCCCGAACCAAAAGTTCCACTTCACGAACGAGGGATATCTCGGGCAGAATACCTACGCGGGAGGGGCCGACAAGGCGTCCCACTTCGTCTCGTACTACGTCGTCGCGAAACTGCTTTCGGGGGTTTACGCCGAGCTCGGTCTGGGCGTCGAAAAAGCACAGTTGCTGGGCGCAGGCGTATCCATGCTCGCCGGATTCGTCACGGAGCTCGGCGACGGCCGCGGCCACTACGGCTTCTCCTACGAGGACCTCACGATGGACACGCTCGGGGCAGCGACATATCTCGGGATCGCCCACTACGGGCTGGGCGACCTGATCGGGTTTTCGGCCGGGCTGGTGCCGCGGCCTCCGGCTGTCTGCTGCCCGAACGGCGGGTTCGGCACGGACTACACCGAGCTGGTCTACTCCGGCGATCTCCGGATCGCGGGTCTCGGGCGGCGCGCGCATTTCGACCCCGGGCCGGCCCGCTTCTTGCTCGTGTCGCTGACCTATGGATCGAAGGGCTACCCCTACGCCAATCCGGACGTGCGCGAGCGTCAGATCGGCGTCTTCCTCGGAGTGAACTTCGTTCAGATCCTTCGCGACGCCGGCGTGCCGGAAGAGAAGTGGTGGGGAAAGGTCGCCTACTTCCTCTTCGACGTGATCCGCATCCCGTACACGCAGATCGGATACCAGTACGACCTCAACCATGGGCGATGGCACGGCCCCAGCATCGGGGACCAGTTTCCCGGCGTCCCCGCCGCTCCGGCGGTTCCGGCAATCCGATGAGGACGCGGCGCAAGAGGGCGATCGGGCGCGCGCTGTTCGCGGCCTCGATCGCAGCCGTCCTCGCCGGACCGGCGCGGGCGCAGGACGCGCCGCACTGGGAGCTGGGCGCTTTCGGGGGCGGCTTTTTCGGGAGCCGCATTTCGCTCACGCCGTCGGAGGCGACCCTGATCAGCTCGGGCGCCACCTTCGGATTGCGCGGCGCCTTCGAGACGTCCCCGCACTTTCGTCTGCAGGCCTCTTTTTCGACTGCGGACGTGCGCGTCCTGACGCAGAACCCGCTGACCGGCGCCCGGCTCGGGCCCGACGTGCCCGGCCACGTGCGCACGTACGAGCTCGACTGGATCTACGGCTTCGGGCGGGGCCGGCTGCGGGGCTTCGCGGGCCTGGGTGCGGGGATGATGACCCTTCCATCGCTGCAGACCGGCGCGACGACGGGAGGGAACACGCGCTTCACGGCGAACATCGTCCTCGGCGGCGAGTACTTCCTGAACGAGCGCCTCGCGGTGGTTCTCGAGGGCCGGTATCGGTGGACCGAAACGGGCCAACGGCTCGGCACCATCGTGTGCGAGGCGTCGGCCGGATGCGAGCCCTTCCTGACGAATCTCTTTTCGAGCGCCGAGGCCACGGCCGGGTTCACGTACCGGTTCGGGGACGTGCGTCCCTTTCCTTCGGACCCGATCGGGGACGTCGACGGCGGGGAAAGCGCGCACCGGTATCCGGGGACCGCCGCCGCCGAGCTCTTTCTCTTCGAGCTCCTGCCCTGGGCCGTCAATCGCTACATCAGCGAGGCGGATTACGCGTACGTCACGGCGGATTCGATCAAGGCCGGTTTTCGGACCGGCTTCACGTACGACCGCGATTCGATCTCGACGAACGTGTTCAACCATCCGATTCACGGGAACTTTTACTACAGCTCCGCGCGCTCGAACGGCTACGGCTTCTGGGAGTCCGGCGCCGTGACCCTGCTCGGCAGCTTTCTCTGGGAGTGCTGCGCCGAGTCGGAGCCGCCGGCCATCAACGACCTCGTCAACACGACGCTCGGCGGCATGGCCATCGGCGAAGTCACCTACCGGCTGTCGTCGATGCTGTGGGCGGGCGGCGATGCGGGAGCCGGGCCGCCGCTCGGCGAGCGCCTCGGAGCGATCGTCCTGAGCCCGGTCGGCGCGCTCAATCGGGCCCTGCACGGCGAAGACGCCCAGCTGCCCCGCGCAGAGGCCGTGCCGTCGCGCTTTCATCTGGATCTCGATGCCGGGTACCTGCACGTCGGGGATGGCGCCGAGGACCCGGATCGCGGGGGCCTCGCGCTCCGGGCGTGGTACGGGGATCCCTTCGCGGGCGAAATGCGCAAGCCCTACGACTCCTTCACGCTCGGCGTCGAAGTGAATGCTCCCGCGGACTCCGTGCTGGCGCGCATCGAGTTGCAGGGGATCCTCAAGGGATGGGACCTGTCGGAGGCGAACGCGTCGTCGCGTTACATCTTCGGCCTGTTCATGGGTTATGCGTACGTCAACAACGATGTCGAGACGTATGGAACCGAGAGCTTCAGCGCGGGCTTCCTTTCGCGCTACCGCCTCGGGCGCGACTTCGTCGCCGAAGGCGCCCTCCTCGCGAACGTGTACCCGCTGGCGGCCATCAAGAACGTCGACGGGCTCGAACAGAAATCCACCCGCGACTACGACTTCGCCGCGGGAGGCGGTCTGAGCATCGCCGCCCGGTTGCTGAAGTCGGACTGCGAAATCGCGACGCTCTCCTACGGCGTCGCCTGGACGGACACCGCGAACGGCGTGTCGACGTCCAACACGCTGCAGTTCTTCCGGGCCGCGGCGCGGCTCCCGATCGTGGACGGATTCGGCGCGGGCGCGAGCTACTCGCTGTACCGGCGCCAGACCTCGTACGCGGACCTGCCCTCGCAGCACCGGACCCAGCCCGAGTGGGGCGCGTTTCTGAGCTGGCGCCTGTAGGAGAAGCCTAGACCTCGGCCTCGTCCACGTAGCACCACCGCCAGTCCTCGCCCGGCTCGAAGGACTGGACGATCGGGTGCTTGACCGCGCGGAAGTGCGCGCTGGCGTGCTTGTTCGGCGACGAATCGCAGCAGCCGACGTGGCCGCAGGTCAGGCACAGGCGCAGGTGCAGCCAGCGTCCGCCCATCTTGAGGCAGTCCTCGCAGCCCTTCGAGCTCGGCTTGACGTCGCGAATCTGGTCGATGTGCGGATCCTTCGCCATGGCATCTCCTCGTTATTTGCGGTTCAGTGGCACTTCGCGCTGCCCCGGTCGGTGAATGTCTGCCCTTCGACCGGGACGAACTCCCAGTCGTAGCCGCCGTCGTGGAGCGTGAGCTTCAGGACGCCGAACGTCTCGTTGTTCTTCACCTCGCTGTTGACGTCCTTGTGCTCCCACTTGTACAGCTCGCGTCCGCCGGTGCCGGCGACGAACTGGCGGATGCCGCGCGCCGGGTCCGCGTTGCCGTTCGCGTCCTGGGGGGCGAAGCGCTGGTAATCGTGGTCGTGGCCCGAGAGCACCAGTTCGGCATTCGCGTCGTAGAGCGCCTGCCAGATGTCTTTCATGGTCGGGTCGTCGCCGTGCTCGCCCGAGGAGTACCGCGGATGGTGCCACATGGCCGCCGTGCAGGCGGACGGGTGCGTCGCGAGGTCGTTGCGCAGCCATCGTTCCTGGGGCGATCCGGTCTGGCAGCCGTCGATCTCCCCGCAGTTGCTGTTGATGACCACGATGTGCCAGGGGCCGAGGTCGTAGCTGTAATAGCCGCGCGTGGGGTCGTCCGCGGCCTCCCCGAAATAGCCGAAATAGCCGGTGGCGCACGCGGTCAGGTATTCGTGGTTGCCGACCACCGGTCGGGTGCGCGCCTTGAAGCGGCCCCAGGTGGGTCCGTAACAGTCGGCGTACTGCCGGGGCGTTCCGCTTTCGTAGGCATTGTCGCCGAGCGTGAAGACCGTGCCCTCGACGCGCTCGATCAGGTTCTGCGGTTTTGACCGCCTGGCCGAGCGCCGCGCAGTCGGCGATGTCCCCGGCGCCGATCAGGACCGGGTCCGCGGGAGCCGCCGCCTGCGCGCCCGCGATCGCCGCGGCGAAGAGCGTGAGCGCGCCCCACGCCAGGGTGGCCGTCGTTTTCATCGCGGCATTATGCCCCGGCTCTTCTCGACCCGTGCGCACAGTGCTTCCGGAGCGGGCAGGCCTCGCAGCGGGGATCGGCCGACTTGCAGACGGACTGGCCGTGGCGCCGCAGCAGCCGGTGCGCGGCGATCAGCCAGTCGAAGTCGTCCTTCCACTGCGGGCGGGTTGCCTCCCGCACGGACCGGTACGAAGCGGCGTAGTTCTTTTCCTCTCGACCGTAGCCGATGCGCAGCAGGACCCGCAGCCCGTTCGAGTCGAGCGCGAGGACCTTCTCGCGGCGCGAGAAGAGCAGGATCTTCTCGGCGCCGGGCCCGCCGATCGACGGGAACCGCTGGAGCGCCTTTGCGGCCTTCGCGGGCGCGCGATCGAGCGCGCGGTCGAGGTCGCCGTCAAATTCCTCGACCGCGATCCGCGCGCACTCCCGGATCTTTTCGACGCGGTCGGCGGCGAGGATCCCGGCCCGGGCGATCGCCGTGAGCTCCGGTCGCGGGGCGGCGAGAATCGCCTTCGGGGTCGTGCCCACGCGGCGTCGGAGGGCTTCCCAGGCCGCGGCGCGCTTCGCGTCGTTGGCCAGGTAGGCGACGTTTTCGCGCAGAATCATCGCGAACGGGCCGGTGACGTCCGGCGGCGACGGGAATCCGTAGAGCTTTTCGAGCTCGGCGACGATCTTCGGGAGATTCTTGGCGCGGACGGGCACGGAACGTTAGAGTACCGCCCACGAAAGAAGGGGACACAATGAAGAAGAGCCTCGTCCGCGCCGTGGCGACACTCGCGTTGCTGGCGGCCGTCCTCCCCGTGCGCGCCCAGCAGCCCCCGTCGGGCCTTCCGGATCCCTACCACCTGCTCGAGCCCAAGGACTTCCTGGCCCATCGATCGGGCTCGAACAACCCGGACTGGAACTCCAACGACGACAGCAAGCGGCCGATCCCGGGCGAGACCACGGTCCTCGCGGACCTCGAGGGGCCGGGCGTGCTCACGCACATGTGGGTGACGATCGCGGACAACGAGTACGGCTGGCCGCGGTTGCTGCGCCTGCGCATCTACTACGACGGCAGCGCGACGCCGAGCGTGGATGCGCCCGTCGGCGACTTCTTCGCGGTCGGGCACGGGTTCGAGCGGTCCGTGAAGTCGCTCATGGTGCGCGACAGCTCCGCGGGGCGCGCGCGCAACAGCTACTGGCCGATGCCGTTCCGCAAGTCCTGCCGCGTCACGATCACCAACGAGGGCCGCCGCCGGGTGGCGAACCTCTACTTCCACGTCGACTGGGAGAAGGTCCCGTCGCTGCCGGCGAACACGCCCTACTTCCACGCGCGCTACCGGCAGTCGCTTCCCGCGCCGGCCGACGGAAGCAACTACCAGTTCCTCAACGTGAAGGGCAAGGGCCACTACGTCGGAACGGTCCTCTCGGTCGTGCAGGCCGAGGCCGGCTGGTTCGGCGAGGGCGACGACCTCTTCTACGTGGACGGCGAGAAGTACCCCTCCATCGAGGGAACCGGCAGCGAGGACTACTTCAACGACGCGTGGGGCCTGCACGTCGACGACGGGCCGTACTACGGAGTCACGGTGGCCGACGGCACGGGGCTCGGCTCGCGCATGACGGCGTACCGCTGGCACCTCGTCGATCCGATTCCGTTCACGAAGTCCCTCAAGTTCGAGATCGAGCACAAGGGCTGGACCTTCAACACCGACGGCTCGGTCAAGTCGGGATTCGGCGAGCGCGTGGACCTGATGTCCTCGGTCGCCTTCTGGTACCAGGAGGGGATCGCCGAGGACCAGCCGCCCGTGCCCTACGGCTCCGCGCGCCTGCCCCAGGGCAACGCGACGCAGATCGAGGTCGAGTCCGACATGGCCGGCGTGAAGGCCGTGAAGGGCAAGATGTCGATGGTGCCGGACCTCTTCTGGTCCAAGGACGTCATCCTCTTCGAGGCCGAAGGGCAAGGACTCGAAGCTCGAGATCCCCTTCGACGTGCCGGACGACGGCGACTACGAGCTCTACACGCGAGCTCGCGCAGGCGTCCGACTACGGCATCTACACGGTGCTGCTCGACGGCAAGCCGCCGGTGGCCCCGCAGCTCGAGCACGAGCCCGGGCGCGGACGTGCGCCCGCAGATGGAGTTCGACGGCTACGCGTACGAGACGTACGTCGGCGCCGGCGTACCAGGTGGGCTGGCCGCGGCTGACGAAGGGCCGCCACACGCTGACCTACGTGTGCCTCGGCAAGAACGCCGCCTCCACCGGCTACAACCTCGGCGTCGACAACATCGTCCTCGCGAAGACGGGCGCCGCCGCCTGGGCGGCCGCCGCCAACCTGAAGGAGCCGCGCACGCCGACGGGGTCGGCCGCCGAGCTCGGCAAGGCGCTGTCGGACCCGAACCCGGTGACGCGCGGCCTCGCGGCCATGGCGCTCGTCAAGCTCGGCGCGGGCGCGCAGCCGGCGCTGCCGGAGCTGACGGCGGCGTTGAAGGACAGCGATCCGAACGTGCGCCTCATGTCGGCCAACGCCATCGCCGCGATCGGCAAGGGCGCCGCGCCCGCCGTTCCCGCGCTCGATCGCCGCGTGCTCCGTCAAGGGCGAGCAGATCCACGTGCTGCGCGCGTGCGCCGGCGCGCTCGGCGCGATCGGCAAGCCCGCGGCGACGCCGGGACTGCCGATCCTGAAGAAGCTCGCCGAGCACCCGCGCATCCGCTGGGCGGCGGAAGCGGCGATCAAGAAGATCGAGTAGCGGGCGCCCCCCTCACCCCAACCCTCTCCCCCCGCGGGGGAGAGGGAGATCTCATGGAGATGCGCGCTCGCAAAAGGGTTCCCTCTCCCGGCGGGAGAGGGACAGGGTGAGGGGCCCCGTTTGACCTCGCCGCCGCCGCTCCCGTACCCTGTGACCTCCATGTCGCGGTCCTCGGTCCTGCGTCGCCGCTTCGCCGGCGCGGTCCTTCTGCTCGCGGTCCTCGCGGCCGCCGGCGGGCTGCATCACCACGACGACCTCTTCGGCGCGTTCCAGGGCGCGGCGCCGGGAGCGGCGACCGAGCGCGTTGCCTCCAGCCACAGCCCGCTCTCGAAGGCCGCGCACTGGCACGCCGGTGTCTCCGTCAAGGAAGATCCCTGTCTCGCGTGCCACGGCCACCGGTTGCCGGGCCTTGCCTCCGGCGCGTACGCGGGGACCCAACCCACGATCCTCCAGTTCGCCGTCGCGATCGTCACGGTCGCGCCGGGCTCCGCGGTCCGCCGCTCCGGTGGCAGCCGCGCTCCTCCCGCTCTCCTCTAGCCCGAACCTCGACAACTCGATCAACCCCGAGGCGCGCCTCCTTGCGGAGCGCGGCCTGCGCCATGCGCGCCGGCGACCTCGAAGTCGTGAGGAGAGTCCACCATGGCGAAAACGCCATTTCGATTTTTCGTGTCGTGCGCGGCCGCCCTGTGGCTGTCGCTGGGTCCCTCCCCGGTGGCGCTGGCGGTCGGCGCCTCGGGCGTCGTGCAGGGCAGGATCCTCGGGCCCGACGGCACGCCGCTCGCCGCGGTCCTCGTTCAGCTGCGCAACGACATCTCCGGATTCAAAGCCGACGCCACGACGGGGCGCGACGGCAGCTTCCATTTCTTCAACGTGCCCTTCAACCCCTACGAGCTGCACGTCGAGGTCCAGGGATTCGCGCCGGTCCACAAGACCCTGGACGTCCGTACCTCGATTCCCCGCGACGTCGAGATCAAGCTCGATCTGCCGGCCGTGGCGGAGTCGGTCAGCGTGATGGCCGAGCCGACGGCGGCGCAGCTCGAGACCGACAACACGACCTCGCACATCGACATCGACAAGTCCTTCATCCAGCGGGCTCCGGCGGCGGTGCCCATGCGCGCGATGGAGGAGATCGTGACCTCGACGCCCGGCTTCGCGCTCGACGAGAACGGCCGCTACCACTTCCAGGGCGCGCACAGCCAGAGCGAGTTCGTCGTGGACGGGCAGACGATCGCCGACCAGACGGGCGTGACCTTCTCGAACTCGATCGATCCCGGCATCGCGCAGTCGCTCGAGGTGATCTACGGCAACGTCCCGGCCGAGTTCGGCGAGAAGGTCGGCGCCGTCATCAACATGACCACCAAGTCCGGTCTCGGAGCCCCGTTCAAGGGCAACGTGATCGGCAGCTTCGCGACGTTCGACACGTACCAGGCGGGCTTCTCCATGGGCGGTGGCAACCAGGCGTTCGGCGTCTTTGCCTCCGTCAACGCCGCGGGATCCAACCACTTCACCGACGCCCCCAACCCGGACAACCTTCACAACGACGGCGAGACGCAGCGGGCCTTCGTCCGTCTCGACGCCGCGTCGCCGGGATTCGGCAGCGCGTTCCGCCTGTCGGCGCTGCTCGGCCGGACGGATCGCGACGTTCCCAACCGCTACTCGCAGGAGGACGCCGGCCAGGCCGACCGCGTCCAGACGTACGACCAGAACTACAACCTCGGCTGGCAGGACATCCTGTCGGCCTCGACCGTCCTCGACGTCACCGCGTACGCGCGGCTGGCCCGGTTCACGCTCTACCCGTCGGCCGGCGACACGCCGATCACGGCGGACTCGAGCCGGTCGCTCGACAACTTCGGGATCACGCCCTCCTTCACCTGGACGACGGGGATCCACGAGATCAAGGCGGGCGGTGTCTTCAAGGCGTACCCGATCCGCGAGCTCTTCCGCTTCGGGATCACCGATCCCACGTTCAACGACCCATCCTCGCCCGACTACAACCCGAACATCGCTCCCTACGACCTGACGCGGGGCGGAACGCACTTCGAGTTCGCCGACAGCAGCACCGACAAGTACTACGCTGCGTACGTGCAGGACCAGATTCGCTGGAACAACTTCACGGCGAACGTCGGAGTCCGGTACGAGAACAACAACCTGCCCACGACCAACGTGCTGTTCTCGCCGCGGATCGGCCTGGCGTACTACCTGCCCTCGACCGGGTCCGTGCTGCGGGCGACGTACAACCGGATTCTCTACACCCCGGAGTTCGAGAACATCCTGCTCTCCTCCTCGGCCGCGGCGGCGGCGATCGTGCCGCCCGCGGTGCAGGACTCGCGGCCGCTCGGCGGCGGTGTGCTGCGGGTCCAGTCGGAGCGCCAGAACGCCTACACCGTCGGGCTGCAGCAGGCGCTCGGATCGAAGGTCCGCCTCGACTTCGACTTCTGGTGGCGCGACTCGAAGAACGCCGGCGACCAGGACCAGTTCCTGACGACCGGCATCGTCTTTCCGATCTCGTTCGCGGGCGGCCACTACCAGGGCTGGGATCTGCGCCTCGACCTCGCGCCGACGGCGGGCTTCCGGGGGTACGTCTCGGTCGGCCACGTGCACGCGATCTACGACCCGCCGCCGGCGGGCGGACTCTTTCTCGATCAGGGATCCGTCGACGCGATCACCGGCGCTCCGTTTCTCATCGATCACGACCAGAAGCTTCAGTTCCAGGTGGGCCTCTACTACGACGTCGCGAAGACGGGCCTCTGGTTCGGCGGCAACGTCCGCTACGACTCCGGCCTCGTGACCGACGCCGATCCGGCCGAGCTCCTGCAGGACCCGGACAACGCGTTCGCCGCGCCGTACGTCGACGTCAACAGCGGAACCGAGCTCGATCCCAACCGGGTCAAGCCGCGCACCGTCGCCGATTTCCAGGTGGGCTACGACCTGGCGAAGGTCGGTGTGCCCGTGCAGCTGCAGTTCATGATCCTGAACGCGTTCGACACGAAGGGTGTCTACAACATCCTGTCGGTCTTCGGCGGCACCCACGTCATCCCGCCGCGCCGATTCGTCGGCCAGGCGCTTTTTACTTTCTGACGCTCCGTCCGGCCGCCTTGGCGGCGCCCTGCGGGGTGCCGCCGGTTTTTTTCCGCACGCTACGGAAAGGCGAGCGCCCTCGTGAGAAACACCGCCATCTGGCCGCGCGTCGTCGGGCTGTCGGGGCAGTAGTCGCCGTTGCCGCAGCCGACCGTGATCTTTTCCGCCGCGAACTGCTCGATCCAGTCGGCGAACGGGCTCGGGCACGGCACGTCCCGGAAGATGCCCGCGCAGATGGGTGGCACATACGCGGAGCCATGCTCGATACTTCAGGATGAGCACCGCGAGCTGGGCGCGCGTGACCGGTGTCCTGCGGGCAGTAGTTGCCGCCGCCGCAGCCGGCCGTGAGTTCTTCGGCGGCGAACTGCTCGATCCAGTCGGCGAAGAGAGAGGGGCAGACGACGTCGGGGAAAATGCCCGCGCACGGGGGCGGCGCGTATGCCGGACCGTGCTCGACCTTGAGGAGCAGGACGGCCATCTGCGCGCGCGAGGCCGGCGCGTCGGTGCAGTAGCTGCCGCCGCCGCAGCCGGCGGTGATTCCGGCGCGGAAGATCGCCTCGATCTCGGCATGAAACTGGTTGTCGCCGGGGGCATCCAGGAAGTCGGCGAAGAACGCGCCGGAGAGCGTCGCCGACTGGCTGTCTGCATTCGTCACGGTGTAGTCGTTCAGGGATCCGGGCGGGAACGCGGGGCTGGCATGGAAGATCGTGTGCGTGTCGAAAGGAGACGAATCCGGCGGGTTCGTCGTAAGGTCGGGATGGAAGTGGTCGCCCGCGATCGTCACGATCACGCCGCCCGCGGCGCGCCCCGAAGTGGGTGAGAGGGAAGCGATCGACGGGGCAGAGTCGTTCAGGTCGAGCCGATAGACCAGACCGGCGCCGCCCCATCCTCCGCTCGCAGCGGCGCCGTAGAGCATGCCGTCCGACGCCTGCATGAGGCCGCCCAGCGTGGTAGTGCCGAAATCGCGGAGGGTCTCGAAGTTCTGGCCGGAAAGGTCGAGGCGAAAGACGGAGGCGCCGGGCGCGGTGGTTCCGTACAGCCGTCCGTCGCTGGCCTGGAGCAGCGGCGCCTGCGGTCCGTCGGCCCCGGCGAAACCGTAAATTCCGGCAAACGTGCCGGAGCTGTCGATCCGGTAGATCGCGGCGGGCGCCAGGCTGAATCCGGATGCCGCATAGAAGTTGCCGTCCGCAGCCTGAATGAGGCCGGTCGTCGGGAACTCGCCGTTGGTCCCGAAGCTGTGGAGCGTCGTGAGGCCGCCCGAGAGAGTGCTGCGATACACGGTGCCCGCGAACTCGGCTCCGCCCCCGACGCTTGCGCCGTAGAGGTCTCCGTCCGCGGCCTGGAGCAGCCGCCCGATCGGCCGGGAAGGTTCATCGGAGAGACCAAAATCCGCCAGGGTGGTGAGGCTGCCCGCAAGATCCATGCGAAACAGCGTGCCGACTCCGAAGGCCCCGCCGGTGGACGTGGTTCCATACAGGTTGCCATCGGTCGCCTGGATCACTCCGGCCTCCGGGTCACTTCCATCGGCTCCGGCGAAACCGTGGAGCGTTGTCAATGCTCCCGATGTGCTGTCGATCCGAAACACGGTGCCCGCGCCGTTGGGTCCCTGCTGGCTCGTCGTTCCGTAGAGGTTCCCGTCCGTCGCGGCCCAGAGATCGTGCGGCACTGCGCCGTCGGGTCCCGCAAAGTCGTGGACGAGCACGGGGCGCCGGGGACCGCCGGCCAGGCTGAACACCGTTCCCAGGCCGAGGGCTCCGCCCCCGGCCGTTCCCCAGAGAGTGCCGTCCGGAGTTTCGGCGAGGACACCAACGGGGAAGGCCGCGACATTGATGCCGTTCTCGTGGAGGATCTGCAGGCCGGTGTCCGGGAGGGGAATGCGGAAGACGCCGCCGGCGTTGTCGAATCCCCCGTCCGCGGCCGTGCCCCACAGGCTTCCGTCGGGAGCCAGCGTGACGGAGGCGACCGGATGAGCGATCTGCGGTGCACCGGCGCTCGGGAACGAAGCGATGGTCGTGAAGTCACCCGCGGGAGTGATCCGAAAGACGACTCCGCCTCCCGCGGGGCCTCCAATCAAGGTCGTTCCGTAGAAGGATCCATCGGTGCTGCGCGTCAGCCCGGCCGACGGATATGCGGCGCCGTCCGAGGAGGGGAAGTTGAAGATCACGGCGAAGTTTCCGGACTTGTCGCAGCGGAAGATGGTCCCCACTCCTCCTGTTCCTCCCTCGTAGGCCGTCCCGTAGAGGACCCCGTCGAGCCCTTCGATGAGGTCGCCGTTGGGAAACATCGCCTCGGCCGAAGAGAAGACGTGGATCGGCGTCACCGCCCCGGAGAGGTCGGCGCGGTAGATCGTGCCCCAGCCCGGAGGCCCACCGCCATCGGGGCGCGCAATTCTTGGATCGTGCGCGGGATTTGCAGCCTGCGGGGTTGGGCCGGTCCCGCCCGCACCCAACGACGTGACGCCGTAGAGAAATCCATCGGATGCCTGCAGGAGTGCGCCGAACGGCGCCACACCCTCGGGTCCGGCGTAGAAATCATGCAGCACGGAGAAATCGCCGGAGGGGCTGAGCCGAAAGAGTCCCCCCCAACTCTGAGCGCCCCCGGCATAGACGACACCATAGAACTGTCCGTCGGCCGCCTGCACGAGGCGCGAGGGCCCGATTGGGCCGAAGAGATCGTTACTCGTTGGAACGAAACTGTGCAGCCGGACGAGGGAGGCGGAAGAAGGGTCGAACACGAAGGCCGTTCCGGCCCGGAGCTCCCCAGCCTGGACGCTGACGCCATAGAGTTTCGAGTCGGCTGCCTGGACGATGTCCCGCACGTTGTCCCCGTCGGGGCCGTGGAACGACCAGAGGAGTTCGTAGGTGAATCCGCCAGATCCATCGGGAACCATGCGGAAGATCGTCCCGGCGCCGAACTCGCCGCCGTAGTAGTCCGTTCCGTAGAAGTTTCCGTCCGACGCGGCGACCATCGCCGTTCGCGGAGTGCCGCCCCCGAGGATGAACTGGCGCGCGATTTCGTACGCCTGTCCCAACAGAGTGCTGGCACTGAACAGGAGCGCAAAGGCAACGCCGGACGCTCGCGGAGACATGGCTTGCACGGAGACTACTCCAGTGTGAACGATTTGCTCAGGAATACCACCTGCGTCTCGGGACGCTCGTCCCGGGGCGTATGATTCGATCGGGTCATGACACAGTCCCGGCGCCGGTTTCTTCGCCACGCGGCGACCGCCGCTTCCGCCGCCTGTGTGGCCCCGCGACTCCTCTCCGCAACCGGAGCATCCATGGACAAGACGACGCGCGGCGCCGAGGCGATGGAAGAAGCCCTCGGCCTGCTCGCGAAGACGGGTCCCGAGTACGCGGGACGTCTCGCCAACCACGGACCGATGGCCGCCGAGGCGCTCGTGGTCCTCGGCCGTCCCGACGCGGTCGTGCCCTGGGTCGAGTCGTACCGGCGCCGCCTCTACGATCATCCCGCGGGCGGACAGCCGATCGATCCGAAGGCCTGGCGCGATGCGCTCGGCAAGGACAGCCGCGTCGGCGACTGGATCGTGTTCTTCGACCGGCAGGTCGAGGAGCGTCCGTGGAAGGACGTGCTCTCCGAGTGGGTGCCGCGCCTCGCGCCAGGCGTCATCGCGGCGGCGTTTCACGGAGTGATCCGCACGGCGCACGCGGTGCGCAGTCTCGACGCGCGGGAATCGCGCGCGCGGCGGCGCGAGCTCGCGGAGGGGCTCGGCTACTGGGCCGCGACCTGGGAAGTCCTCCCCGAGTCGGCCGCGGCCGCGGGCCATCGCACGCCGCTCGCGGCGATGCCCGAGGTCGTGTCGCTTCCCGCCGACCGGCAGATCCACACCGGCAACATCACCGACCGCCTCGCGCCGCTCGATCGCTTTGCTCCCTTTGCCGGGCGTGGCGAACATGGTGGACGCATCCGGCGACGCGTCGGCGTTCATCTCGAGCCTCACCGAGACGTTCGCAACTGTCTATGTCGAGAACGTGCCGCCCGGCAGCGTCATCACCTACATCCACGCCGTGACCGGTCCCAGCGCGATTCGTCTTCTCCTGCCGCACCTCGATGCGAACGCGCGCGGAACGCTGCTGCGCTACGGCTGGCAGGGCGCCGCGGCGCTGTACGCGGCGAGCGGCGGGAAGTGGTCGAACCCGGCCCCCTCGCCGGCGCCGAAGGGCGACCGCGAGGATCTCGTGGACCGCGCGCTCGCGACCGGCGACGAGCACGCGATCAAGTTCACCGAGGCGTGCCTGCGCGAGCACGCCCTGAACCCGAAGCCCGTCTACCTCGCGGCCGCGCGCGCCGCCGTGCGGCTCGTTCGGCTGAGCTCCTCGGACGTCAGGCGTCGGGTCACGTGCTCGCGGCGCGAATAGTCTCCCGACCGAAGGGAGGGAGGAGGTTCGCGCCGCGGGAGCGAAGCGCAGCAAGGAGGCCAGGCTTGCGGTCGAGCGCGCATCCGCGCGAGCCGCAAGCCGGTGCGCCCGCAGGGCGCAGGCCCCGCAGCAAGCGGAGCGACGTTAGCGCATTCCGGTCGCGAGGAAGAGGTCCCCGAGCACGCGCCGGAACGAATACACGTAAGTCGTGCCGTCGGGCGAGATCATCGCGGGGCCGGCCTGCTCGACGCCGCTCGCGTCGACGGGCTGGAATTCCTTCCACTTCGTCCGGCGTCCCGGTGGCGATGTCCACGAGGTCGATGACCCCCGGCAGCGCCGAAAGCCGCGAGACATAGATCGAGCGCCCGTCCGACGTCCAGCGCAGCGGGATCTCCTCCGGCTCGACCCCCGGGACCGGGCGCGGCTGGCCGCCACCCTCGGCCGGATAGATCGCGACCCGGCCGTCCGGCCCGCGGGCCACGATGGACCTGCCGTCGGGGGAGATGGACTGTGCGACGATCGAGACGCCTTCCGGAGAGATCGGCTTCGGTGCGCCGCCCGACACGTCCAGGACGAACAGGCGCGCGCCGCCCTTGCCGCCCTCGCGGCCGTTGACCAGGATTCGCTTTCCGTCCGGGAACCAGTTGGCCCAGGCGAACGTGATGTTGCCGACGTCCAGGGTCTTCGACTCGCCCGCGCCCGTCGGGACGAGGATGATCGGCCGGCGCTCGGGAAGCTTGACCGTCAGCGCGAACCGGCCGTCCGGCGAAAATCCGTAGCCCTCGCCGTCGGCCAGCCGCACCGCGGGCGAGCCGTCGAGCTTGCGCACGTAGACGCCGGGCGGCTGGCGGATCTGCTCGTAGAAGAGAACGGTGTTGCCGTCGGCGGAGATGTCGCTCGGAAACGACCAGTTGAGCGCCGTGAGGTTGTGCGGCGCTCCGTCGCGGCCGAACCCGACGAGCTCGCGGCGGGCGGTCGACTCGGTGAGCAGCACGCGCCCGTCGCGCGAGAGATCCTCGAGCGACGCCAGAGGGGAGGTCCAGACGGGGCGGACCTTTCCGTCGACGGAAACGGCGTTGATCTGTCCGACGCCGGTGACTCGCCCGCACCACACCTCGTCTCCCGTTCGCGGACCAGGCGAGCGTTCCGTCGCCTCTCACGATCGGCCCGTCGAGCCGGAGCTTGCCGTTCGTGTCCACGATCTTCAGGTGGCCGTCGTTGTTGCCGCGCTGCGCGCAGTCGACGAACGCGAGCAGCCGGCCGTCCGGCGAAACGCGGACGCTCCGCACCCAGCCCGCCGCCTCGTAGAGGACCTTGCCGACGGGGTACTCGACCCGGCTCCGGTTGCCCGCCACGCGGCAGACCGCCAGCTCCTTGCCGTCGGGAGACCAGTCGGCGTCCTGCGCGCCCTCGAGGATTTCTCGCGGCGAGCCCCCGGCCAGCGGCACGCGCGCGAGCGTCCCCGTGCCCTCGTAGCCGATGACGAAGTGGCGGTTCAGCGAGACGGCGACCTCGCCGGTCGAGCGAGACCGCGAGCACCATGGCTCCGGGCAGGTCGAGGGACCGCGACTCGGCGCTGTCGGGCCGCGTCGTGAAGACCTCGGGCTTGCGGCCCTCCCACGCGGCGCTGTAGACGATCGTCTGCCCGTCGGGAGCAAACCGCGCCGACAGGACCTGGCCGCGCTGGAACGTCAGCTGCTGGAACTGGATCTGGGGCGCGGGCTTGCGTCCCAGCAACTGCTTCACGGCGACGCCGAGCGCCGCGCCGAGCACGAGCGCGAAAAGGGCCGGCACGAGCCAGCCGCGGCGCTTCGTCCTCGCGGGCTCGGCGGCCTCGAGCCCGCCGGATCCGGATGTTTCCGACAGGTGGTCGCGAAGGCTCTTCGATCTCCCGCGCGAGGTCCCGGGTCGAGGCGTAGCGCTCGTCGGGGTCCTTGGCGAGGCAGCGCTCGACGATCCAGCGCACGGGCGCCGGGGCCTTCGGCGCGAGCTGGGCGATCGGCTCGGGCTCTTCCCGGATGATCGCGACGAGCGTCTCGGCGCCGGTCTTTCTCTGGAAGGCGCGCTTGCCGGTCGCCATCTCGTAGAGGATCGCGCCGAGCGAGAACTGGTCGGAGCGGTAGTCGACGGGCTGGCCGCTCGCCTGCTCGGGCGACATGTAGCCGGCCGTGCCCATGACGGTGCCGGGCTCGGTCGGCGCGGCGATCGCGGTCGGCGCGACCGGACTGCGTCCTGGAGCCGCGGTCTCGGTCAGCTTGGCCAGGCCGAAGTCGAGGATCTTGACGTAGCCGTCCTTCGAGACCATCAGGTTCTCGGGCTTCAGATCCCGGTGCACGATGCCGGCGGCGTGCGCCTTGGCCAGGCCCTCGGCGGTCTGGGCGGCGACGTCGAGGAGCTTCTTCGTCGGCAGCGGCTCGCCCGAGGCGACGAGCTCGCGCAGCGTCTTTCCGTCGACGAGCTCCATCGCGATGTAGACGGTCCCGTCGGCCTCGCCGACGTCGTGGACCGTGAGGATGTTCGGGTGGTTCAGCGCCGAGGCCGCGCGCGCCTCGAGCTCGAAGCGCTGGCGCCGATCCGGATCCGACGCGGTCGCGCCCGACAGCACCTTGATCGCGATCTCGCGCCCGAGCTTCGCGTCGCGCGCCCGGTAGACCTCGCCCATCCCGCCCGCGCCGAGCGGCGCGAGGATCTCGTAGGGTCCGAGCTTCGTTCCTCGCTGCGGCCGAGAGCTCATGCGCTCCAGCGGAGCCCGGTCGCGAGGTACGCAGCTCGTCGAGCGCGCGGCGGTAGGAATACACGTAAGACTTCTCGTCCGGCGAGATCTGGATCGGGCCGACCTGCTCGACGCCGGACGGATCGGGCGGCCGGAGCTCCTTCCAGAGCGCGCGTTTGCCGGTCTTGACGTCGATCGTCTCGACGCGCAGCGGCGGCGCGGACGGGTGGTAGACGAAGATCGCGGTCCCGTCGGGCGTCCATCGCAACGGAACGTCCTCGGGATCCTGGCCCGGGCAGCGGACGAGGCTCGCCGGGCTCGATCGGGTAGATGGCGAGCCGGCGGTCCGGTCCGGTGGCGACGACCGACTTTCCGTCCGGGGAGATCGTCGGGAAGATGAAGCTGACGCCCTCCGGGCTGATGGCGCGGGGCTTTCCGCCGGCGATGTCCTGCACGAAGAGCCGGACGCCGTGTCCCGGTTCGTTGCCCGTGATGAGGATCCGCTTTCCGTCCGGAAAGTACGTCGCGGAGTTGATGGAGATGCCCGTCTTCGCGAGCTCTTTCGGCTCTCCGGCTCCGGTCGGCAGGAGCGTGAACTGGCCGTTCTCCAGTTCCTTGATCGAGAGCGCCCAGCGGCCGTCGGGCGAGAAGCCGACCGCGTTGCCCTCGCCGAGGCGCACGGCGGGCGAGCCGTCGAGCTTTCGCAGGTAGAGGCCCATGCGGCTCGGAGGTTCTGTTCGTTGAAGAGAACGGTTCCGCCGTCGGAGGAGATGTCGTTCGGAAACGACCAGTTGAGCCAGGTCAGGTTGCGCTCGGTCTTTTCGCCCGGAGCCAGACCGACCATCTCGCGCCGCGAGGCGTTCATGCAGCAGAGGATCGCGGCCGTCGCGGGCGATGTCGGCGACGCCGCCGCCGGGAGCGAGCCAGACGAACCGCGTCCTTCCCGTCGAGGGACGTCGCCTAGATGCCGCTGCTCCCGCTCGACAAGACCTCGTCCCCGCGCGGCGACCAGGCGACGCCGCGGATGGAGAACGGGCCGGTCAACCGGACCTTCCCGCTCGCATCGACGACCTTCAGGTTGCCGTTGTTGTCGCCCTTCTGCGGGTGGTCGATGAAGGCGACGAGGCGCCCGTCCGGCGAGACACGGACGCTGCTCGCCCAGCCGGCGGTGTCGTAGAGCACCTTCCCGATCGGGATACTCGACGCGGCCGCGATTGCCCACGACGCGCGTGACGGCGAGGTTCGTGCCGTCCGGCGACCAGTCGGCGTCCTCCACGTCTTCGAGGACCTCGCGCGGCGCGCCGCCGGCGAGCGGCACGCGCGCCAGCGTTCCGACCGATTCGAATCCGAACAGTGTAGCGGCGGTCCAGGGAGATCGCGAGCTCTCCCGTGGACGAGATCGCGAGCACGTCCGCGCTCGGCAGGCCGAGCGAGCGCGACTCGGAGCTGTCCGCCCGCGTCGAGAAGATCTCGAGAGGGCAGTCCCTCCCACGCCGCGCCGTAGACGATCGTCTGGCCGTCGGGAGCGAATCGCGCGGTGCGGATCGCGCCGCGCGAGTAGGTCAGCTGCGCTTGATCTGGCGGAGGCGGGCCCGTTTTCGCGGCCGACGAGGTTGCGCAGCAGGAAGCCCGCAGCGATCCCGACGGCGAGCGCGGCGACCGCGGGCAAGCGCCCAGCCGCGGCGGCGCGCTTTCACCGGCCCGGCCGCCTCGAGGCCTCCGGACGGGAGGTCTCGGTCAGATGATCGCGCACGCTCTTGAGGTCGCGCGCGAGGTCCTTGCGTCGAGGCGTAGCGCTCCTCGGGGTCCTTGGCGAGCAGGCGCTCGACGATCCAGCGCACGGGCGCCGGAGCCTTCGGGGCGGCCTGGCGAGATCGGCTCGGGCTCCTCCTTGATGATCGCGACGAGCGTCTCGGCGCCCGTCTTCCTCTGGAAGGCGCGCTTGCCGGTCGCCATCTCGTAGAGGATCGCGCCGAGCGTGAACTGGTCGGAGCGGTAGTCCACCGACTGGCCGCTCGCCTGCTCGGGCGACATGTAGCCGGCCGTTCCCATGACCGTGCCCGGCTGCGTCGGCGCCGCGATCGCGGTCGGGAGCACGGACGCGTCCTGCGAGACCGTCTCCGTCAGCTTGGCGAGGCCGAAGTCCAGGATCTTGACGTAGCCGTCCTTCGACACCATCAGGTTCTCGGGCTTGAGATCGCGGTGGACGATGCCGGCGGCGTGCGCCTTGGCGAGGCCCTCGGCGGTCTGCACCGCGATAGTCGAGCAGCTTCTTCGTCGGCACGCGGCTCGCCCGAGGCGACGAGCTCGCGCAGCGTCTTGCCCTCGACGAGCTCCATGGCGATGTAGAGCGAGCCGTCCGCCTCGCCGATGTCGTAGACGGTCAGGATGTTCGGGTGATTCAGGGCCGAGGCCGACGCGCGCCTCGAGCTCGAAGCGCTGGCGGCGATCCGGATCCGAGGCGGTCGCCGAAGGCAGGACCTTGACCGCGATGTCGCGCCCGAGCTTCGCGTCGCGCGCGCGGTAGACCTCTCCCATCCCGCCCGCGCCGATGGGCGCGAGCACTTCATAGGGTCCGAGCCGTGTTCCGGGTGAAATGGGCATGCAGGTCGGCCGCGATTGTATGTCGCGGCGGCGGCGGAGCTAGGGCAGGAGGCGCTCGGCCAGGCGCGCCGCGTGCTGGCGCAGCTCGGGCACCGCGGTGGCCTCCCAGAATCCGGCCTTCAACAGCGGCCCGACGAGCGACAGGACGCGCGAAGGGCGGCCGGCGCCGTCGAGCAGGGCGTTGGCGGCATCCGTCTCGAGGCCGAGGGACAGCGGGTCGGGGCGGACGAGGCGGCGCGCGAGCAGCGCTTCGAGCAGCGCGTCGCCGACCCGGCGCACGTCGGTCGACGGGCCCGTGCAGTTGACGACCCGATCCACGTGGACGCGGCCCGCCGCGGAGGCGCCCCGCGGGCGGATCGTGACCTCGACCTCCCTGGCGACCGAACGGTATCCGAGGATCCGCGCGGCGCGCACCGAGAGGTCGCCCGAGGCGACCATCTTCTCGATGGCCTGCGCGGTGGCGGGCGCGGCGCGGTGGCGGTGGACGTCCCACCAGGGCCGGACGTGGCGCAGGAAGCGCGCGCGCTCGACGGGGTCCAGGCGTTCCCACAGGGCCGGCGTCGCGACGCGCAGCGCGCCGATGACCTCGCGCCAGTCGCCGCCGTTGCTCGGCGCGCGCGCGCGGCGTGCGCCGCGGACGAGACGGACGTAGCGCGCGATCGTGTGCGGCGCCTTGTCGAGGCCCGGGGGCCACGCGTCGGCCGCGGAATGGCCCGTTCCCGGAACGTGGGCCGCGGGGCAGCAGCCCGTGGCGCGAGACCGCGAAGAGCGGAAGACGAACGCCGCGTCCCGCCAGATCGAGCGCGATGTCCATCATCGTCAGGCCCGAGCCGAGCATCAGCACGGATTCGCCCTCGCGGATGACGTCGAGGGATCCGCGGATCCACGGGTCCCGGATGTAGCGGTCCGTGTCGTAGAACTCGCCGCCGACGGCGGCCGGGTTTGCGGGGGAGTAGTTGCCGAGAGCGAGCACGACGTGGTCGGCCGTGAGCCGGGCGCCGGCGAAGACCACCTCGGCCGACGCGCCGTCGGGCCGCACGTCCACGTCGCGCGCGACGCCGACCAGGCGCTCGAGACGCGCCGCCCGCGGCGCATGCTGCTCGGCCTCGCGCAGAACGGACTCGAGATACTCCCCGTAGAGCCGGCGCGAGACGTACGTGTCGGCGCGGATGGCGTCGTCGCGCGTGCGCGCCCAGCGCACGAAGTGGTCGGGGTCGTCCGCGAGCGCGCTCATTCCTCCCGCGGGCACGTTCAGGACGTGCGCCTCGATGCGGGTGCCGTAGGCCACGCCGCGGCCGATGGGCCCGTAGCGGTTGACGAGCACGACGCGCGCCGGAGCGCCGCGGCGCAGCAGATGGGTGGCGACCGCGGTCCCGCTGAAGCCTCCGCCGATCACGACGATGGTAGGGGCGTTGCGGCTCATGCGGGCGCCGAGGATATCAGGGCGCGGTGAAGCGCGAAGGGCTCGCGCCGGCGTCTCCGCACCCGGATGGCCCGTCCATGCATAATTACGGGTTCTTATGCCGACTCCTCCGGACGGCCGCACCCAGCGCGAACGGGCCGAGGCGCTCCAGGAGCTCCTCGCCGAGCGCATCCTCGTGCTCGACGGCGCGACCGGCACGTGGATGCAGGGCCAGGACCTGACCGCCGAGGACTTCGGCGGCCCGGAGCTCGAGGGCTGCAACGAGAACCTGGTCCTGACGCGGCCCGACGTCGTCCGGCGCATGCACGAGGAGTACTTCGCCGCGGGGGCCGACATGGTCGAGACGAACACGTTCGGCGGGACGCCGCTCGTGCTCGCCGAGTACGGCCTCGCCGACAAGGCGCTCGAGATCAACCGCCGCGCCGCCGAGATCGCGCGCGAGGCCGCGGCCAGCGCTTCCGACGCCGGGGCGGCTGCGCTTCGTCGCGGGCTCGATGGGCCCGACGACCAAGGCGATCACCGTCACGGGCGGCGTCACGTTCGACGAGCTGATCGAGCACTACCGGACGCAGGCGATCGGGCTGCTCGCGGGCGGCGCCGACACGCTGCTGCTCGAGACGACGCAGGACACGCGCAACCTCAAGGCGGGGCTCATCGGCGTCGAGCAGGCGTTTGCCGAGGTCGGCTGGCGCGTGCCCGTGATGGTCTCGGTCACGATCGAGCCGATGGGCACGATGCTCGGCGGGCCAGGACGTCGAGGCGCTCTGCGCGTCGGTGATGCACGCGCCGCTGCTCTCGCTCGGCCTCAACTGCGCGACCGGCCCGGAGTTCATGACGGACCACATCCGCAGCCTGTCGGCCCTCGCGAAGACGCTGACCTCGTGCTACCCGAACGCCGGCCTGCCGGACGACGACGGCCAGTACACCGAGACGCCCGCGTCGCTCTCGGCCGAGCTCGAGCGGTTCATGGAGGAGGGCTGGGTCAACATCGTGGGCGGCTGCTGCGGCACGACGCCGGCGCACATCGCGGCGCTCGCCGCGGCGGCCGCCGGCAAGAAGCCGCGCCGCGTGCCGATCCACAACAAGACGCTCGTGTCCGGGCATCGACCTGCTCGAGGTCGACGTCGACAACCGGCCCGTCCTCGTCGGCGAGCGCACCAACGTGCTCGGCAGCCGCAAGTTCAAGCGGCTCATCGCCGAGGGCCAGTTCGAGGCGGCGGCGGAGATCGCGCGCGCGCAGGTCAAGAACGGCGCGCAGGTCATCGACGTCTGCCTGCAGGACCCGGACCGCGACGAGATGGCCGACGTCAACGCGTTCCTCGAGCGGGTGATCCGCATGGTCAAGGCGCCGCTCATGATCGACTCGACCGACGCGAAGGTGATGGAGCTCGGGCTCAAGTGGAGCCAGGGCAAGTCGATCCTGAACTCGATCAACCTCGAGGACGGGGAGGCGCGCTTCCAGGCCGTCGTGCCGCTCGCGCAGCGCTACGGCGCGGCCCTCGTCGTCGGCACGATCGACGAGGATCCCGAGAACGGCATGGCCGTGACGCGCGAGCGCAAGCTCGAGGTCGCGCGCCGCAGCTACACGCTCCTGACCGAGAAGTACGAGTTTCCGGCCGAGGACATCTTCTTCGATCCGCTCGTCTTTCCGTGCGGGACCGGCGACGCGAAGTACGTCGGGCAGCGCGGAGGAGACGATCGAGGGGATCCGCCTGATCAAGGACGCGTTCCCGGAGTCCAAGACGATCCTCGGCATCTCCAACGTCTGCTTCGGCCTGCCGGAGTCCGGGCGCGAGGTCCTGAACTCGGTCTTCCTGTACCACGCGACCAGCGCCGGCCTCGATCTCGCGATCGTCAACTCCGAGAAGATCGTGCGCTATCCCTCGATCCCGGACGAGGAGAAGCGGCTGGCCGAGGACCTGCTCTACAACCGCGGCGAGGACCCGGTCGCGGCGTTCGCCGCCCACTTCAAGGCCAAGGGCGCGGCGCCGAAGGTCCCGAAGGCGCGCGCCGGCACGCCGCTCGAGCGGCTGCCGCGCTACATCCTCGAGGGCTCCAAGGAAGGCCTCGTCGAGGACCTCGAGGCCGTGCGCACGGGCGGGATGGCGCCGCTCGACATCATCAACGGCCCCCTCATGGACGGCATGAGCGAGGTCGGCCGCCTCTTCAACGCCAACGAGCTCATCGTCGCCGAGGTGCTGCAGTCGGCCGAGGCGATGAAGGCGGCCGTCACGCACCTCGAGAAGTTCATGGAGAAGTCGACCGAGTCGCGCAAGGGGAAGGTCCTGCTCGCGACGGTCAAGGGCGACGTCCACGACATCGGCAAGAACCTCGTCGAGATCATCCTGTCGAACAACGGCTACGAGGTCATCAACCTCGGCATCAAGGTGCCGCCGGAGAAGCTCGTCGAGGCGTCCGTGCAGCACCGGCCGGACCTCATCGGCCTCTCGGGCCTGCTCGTCAAGAGCGCGCAGCAGATGGTCACCACCGCGCAGGACCTGACCTCCGCGGGCGTGACGACGCCGATGCTCGTCGGCGGCGCGGCGCTCTCGCAGAAATTCACGGACCATCGCATCGCGCCGGCGTACGGCGGCCTCGTGTCGTACGCGGAGGACGCGATGCGCGGCCTCGCGCTCGCCGACCGCATCCTCTCGGGCGAGCCGGCGCGCGACGCGCTGCGGGCCGAGGCGGACAAGCGCCGCGCGGCGGTCGCCGGGGCGGTCCGCGCCCGGACGAGGCTCCGCTCGCGGCGCCGGCCGTGCGCAGCACCGAGGTCGCCGTCGCCGACGGGCTCGCCGCGCCGGACCTGCGACGAGCACGTCCTCGAGACGCTCGACCTCGCCGCGGTCTGGGAGTACCTGAACCCGCACATGCTCTACGCCAAGCACCTCGGCCTGCGCGGCAGCTACTGGAAGCTGAAGGAAGCGGGCGATCCGAAGCTCGCCGAGCTCGAGCGCGTGATCGCGAAGGTGCAGGCGTCCGGCTGGATCTCGGCGCGCGCGATGTACCGCTTCTTCCCGGCGCAGTCCGACGGCAACACGCTGCGCCTCGCGCTGCCGGGCGGCGGGGAAGCGTGCTTCACGTTCCCGCGCCAGGTGGCGGGCGAGCGGCTCTGCCTCTCCGACTTCGTGCACCCGGGAGCGGGCGCGGGAGCGGCGGATTCCGTGGCGCTCTTCATCACGACGGCCGGCGAGGGCGTGCGCGCCCGCGCCGAGGAGCTGAAGACCGCGGGCGAGTACCTGCTCTGCCACGCGCTCCAGGCCGTGGCCGTCGAGACCGCCGAGGCCGCGGCCGAGTGGCTGCACCGGCGCCTGCGCGAGCAGTGGGGATTCCCCGACGCGCCCGAGACCACGATGCGCGACCGGTTCCAGGCGCGCTACCGCGGCAAGCGCTACAGCTTCGGATACCCGGCCTGCCCGGACCTCGCCGACCAGGCGACGCTCTTCCGCCTGCTCGACGGGCGCAAGATCGGCGTCGAGCTGACGGAGGGATTCATGATGGATCCCGAGGCGTCGGTCTCGGCGATCGTCCTGCACCACCCGCAGGCGCGCTACTTCGCGGTCTGACTCACTTCGCTCCGGCCGGCTCGATCGAGCCGAGCACGTGCTCGATGAAGAGCTTGTCCGTGATGGCGTGCGGGCTGCGCTCGTTGAAGTTGACCGTGGTGATCACGACCACGAGCCCCTGCTCCGGCAGGACGGCCACGCGGTTGCCGCCGCTGCCGTTCATGCAGTACGCCGGAAACGAGCGGTCGCCGGACTTGAAGGTGCGCAGCCACCAGAGGTAGCCGTACTCCCAGTCCTCGTCGATGTGCGCGTGGGGCCGGATCGACTCGGCGACCCACTTCGCGGGCACGACCTGGCGGCCCTTCCAGGCGCCGTGGTCGAGGTAGAGCTGGCCGAGCTTCGCGAGGTCGCGCGTCGAGAGGCCGAGCCCGCCGCCCGTCTGCGCGGTGCCGAGGGGTGAGAACTGCCAGTCGGCCTTCTCGATCCCGAGCGGGCCGAAGAGGTTTTCCTTCGCGAAGTCCGGCACGGGCTTCTTCGCGGCGCGCTCGAGCACGGCGCCGAGCGTCGAGACGCCGGCGGTGCAGTAGCTGAAGCTGCGGCCGTAGGGCGAGTCCGCCGGCTTCTTCGCCCACGCCGGAAATCCCTTGATCGGAAGGTCGAGCGTGAACTTCACCCAGTCCTCGATCAGGTACATGCGCTCCTCGTTGCCGCGCGAGTATTCGTTCCAGTCGTCGCACTCGAGCAGCGAGCTCATCGTCAGGAAGTCCTCGACGGTGATCTTCGCCTTGCGCGGGTCCGGGTTCTGCAGCGGCTGGCGGTCGGGGAAGAAGGGAAGGATCGGCGCCTGGACGCCCGGCAGCAGTCCCTGTGTCGATGGCGATGCCGACGAGCATCCCGGTGATCGTCTTGGTGGCCGAGCGGGTGTTGTGCAGCGTCGCGGCGTCGGCGCCGTTGAAGTACGCCTCGAAGACCGGAGCTCCGTTCTTCGCGATGAGAACGCTCGTGATCTTCTTGAACTCGCCGGCGCGGATCGCGGTCTCCATCGCGCGCAGCCGCGTGTCGGAGAGGCCCGTGGCGGTCTGAGCGGCGGCCAGACATGGAGCGAGCGAGAGCGAGAGCACGAGCGCGAGGCGGCTGGATGTTTTCATCGGCTTCCTTTTGCAATGAGGTTCGGTTCCCTTAGACGTCGGGCGCGCGGACGTTCGTTTTCTCCAAATCATTGTCTGTCCTGCGTTTAGCGCTGATTGGTGGAATCAACGTAATTTGTGTAGTATTTCCGAATGATCGACGGAATTGATCTCGAGATACTGAAGATGCTCCAGTCCAATGCTCGAGTCTCGAATGCCGAGATCGCCCGCCAGGTGGACCTCGCGCCCTCGGCCGTCTTCGAGCGGATCCGCAAGCTCGAGGAGCGCGACGTCATCCAGGGATACAGCGCGCGCATCAATCCCTCGGCGGTCGAGCTTCCGCTGCTCGCCTTCATCTTCGTGCGCGACAGCGATGCGCCCGGGGCAGAGCAGTCCGCGGACCGTGTGGCCGAGTTCCCCGAGGTGCTCGAGGTCCATCACGTTGCCGGCGAGGACTGCTTTCTGGTGAAGGTCCGGGCGAAGGACACGGAATCGCTCGGGCGCCTGCTCCGCGATCGCATCGGGCGGATCGAGTCGATCACGTCGACGCGGACGACCATCGTCCTCGGCACGGTGAAGGAAGGCTCGCACCTGCCGATCGAGGCGCCGGCCCCGGCGCCGGAGTCGGTCCGTGTCTGATCCGCGCCCGGCCGCGTCCCTCGCTCGGCAGACTCGTCGCGGCCTTCGCGGCGGTCTACGTCCTGTGGGGCTCGACGTACCTCGGCATCCGCTTCTCGATGGAGACGCTGCCGCCGTTCTTCACCCAGGGCGTGCGCTTCTTTCTGGCCGGCGTCGTGATGTTCGCGTGGTCGCGTCTCTCCGGCACGCCGCGCTCCCTCGCGGCGGGAGTGGGGCGGCGGCGGCCGTGACCGGATTTCTCCTGTTCGTCTGCGGGAGCGGAGGCCTCGTCTGGGCCGAGCACTCGATCCCCTCGGGCGTCGCGGCGCTGGTCGTTGCAACCGAACCGATGGCCTTCGTGTTGATAGAAGCGATGCGACGCCGCCGTATGCCCCGCGCGACCGTTCTGATCGGAATCGCCCTCGGCTCGGCCGGGCTGGCGATCCTGGCCGGTCCGGGGCTCTTCGGAGGCGAGCGTTTCGACCCGGCGGCGATGGCCGTCCTCGTCGTGGGGACCTTCTGCTGGGCCGGCGGCTCGCTCTTCTCCCGGGGCTCGCGCCTTCCGACCTCTCCGGTGATGGCGACGGCCGTGACCCTGCTCCTCGGCGGGGGCATGCTCGCGCTGATGGGCGTCGCGGCCGGGGAGCTCGGCCGCTTCGATCCGGCGGCCGTGTCGGCGAAGTCCGTGATCGCGACGATCTATCTCTTCGTGTTCGGGTCGATCGTCGGGTTTTCCGCCTACGTCTGGCTCCTGCGCGTGACGACGGCGTCGCGCCTGTCCACCTACGCCTACGTCAACCCGATCGTCGCCGTGTTCCTGGGCTGGGCGCTGGCGGGCGAAGCGCTCTCGGCGCGCGTCGCTGCTCGCCTCGGTCGTCATCGTCGGCGCGGTGGCGGTGGTGATCCGGTACGGGGGCGAAGACGAGGAGGCCGTGACGCCCGGCGAGTCCGACCTCGGCTGCGAGAGGCCCGCGGAGACGCTCCATGCCTGAGCCGCCGCGCGCCGCGCGCCGCGTCGCGCGCCGAGATCGTCGTGGCGTTCGCGGCGGTCTACGTCCTGTGGGGCTCGACGTACCTCGCGATCCGGTTCGGCGTCGAGACGATTCCGCCGTTTCTCCTGGCGGGAATCCGGCACCTGACGGCCGGCACGCTGCTCTTCGGCTGGCTGCGCCTGCGGGGCACGCCATGGCCGACCTGGAAGAACTGGCGCGCGGCGGCGGCGGTGGGTGGCCTGCTGCTTCTCGGCGGCAACGGCCTCGTGACCTGGGCGGAGCAGAAGGTCCCCTCGGGCCTCGCCGCGCTCATCGTCGCGTCGGTCCCGATCTGGATGACGCTGCTCGACGCCCTCGAGCGGCGGGAGCGGCCGCACGGCGTGGTGCTGGCGGGGCTCGGGATGGGGATCGCGGGCATCGCGTTTCTCGTCGCGCCCGGCCGGTTCGCGGGAGGCGAGCACGTCGATCCGTGGGGTGCGGCGGCGCTGCTGACGGCCGCGCTGCTCTGGGCGGTCGGCTCGCTCTATTCCAAGCGCGCGGGCCTGCCGGCCTCGACGCTGCTCGCGACGGCGATGGAGATGATCGCGGGCGGCCTCATCCTGCTGTCCGTTTCCGCGCTCACGCGCGAGTGGGCGGCCTTCTCGCCGGCCGCGGTGTCGGATAAGTCGATCCTCGCGCTCGGCTACCTGATCGTGGCCGGCTCGCTGCTCGGGTTCTCGGCCTACGTCTTCCTGCTCGGCGCGACGACGCCGGCGCGGGTGTCGACCTACGCCTACGTCAATCCGCTGGTCGCGGTGTTCCTGGGCTGGCTCTTCGCGGGCGAGGCGCTGACGGCGCGCACGCTGATCGCCGCCGTCGTCATCGTCGCCGCGGTGGCGCTCATCATTCGCCATGGCGCGCGCCGCACGGTCGCGCCCGCGGAGGAGAACGTGGCCCCGCTGCGGGCCGAAGGAGGACGTCGATGAGCGAGATCGCGCTGCTGCTCCGGATGCTGGACGAGTCGTACGAGAAGAGCGCGTGGCAGGGGCCGAACCTGCGGGGAGCGCTTCGCGGCGTGAAGGCGCAGACGGCGGCGTGGCGGCCCGCCCCCGGCCGCCACAACATCTGGGAGCTCGTGGTGCACTCGGCCTACTGGAAGTACGCGGCCTGGCGCCGGATCACGGGCGAAAAGCGCGGGGCGTTTCCGGAGAAGGGGAGCAACTGGTTCGCGCGCCCCGCGTCGCCGACCGAGCGCGCCTGGAAGGCCGACCTCGCGGCTCTGGACCTCCAGCACCGGCAGCTGCGCCGCGCGGTCGAGAATCTGTCCGCCGCGGACCTCGGCAGGAAGCGGCGGGGCAGCAAGCGCAGGACCGACACGCTCGTCTACGGCGTGGCCTCGCACGACGTGTACCACACGGGCCAGATCCAGCTGCTCAAGCGCCTGTGGAGCGACCGCAAGCACTTGCGATAGCCTTCCGCGGATGCCGCGGCTCGTGGATCTCTCCCACCCGATCGAGCACGGGATGATCACGTATCCCGGCCTGCCGGGGCCGGTGGTCTCCGACTTCATGGGCCGCGAGGCTTCGCGCGGGCATTACGCGGAAGGCACGACGTTCCACATCGCGCGGGTGCGGATGGTCGGGAACACCGGGACCTACCTCGACGCGCCGTTCCACCGCTTCGCGCACGGCAAGGACGTCGGCAGCCTGCCGCTCGAGCGCCTGGCCGATCTCGAAGGCGTCGTCGTGGACGCGTCCGGCCGCGGGCCCGGGCTCGAAGCGGAGCTCTTCGCGGGGCGCGATCTCGCGGGCAGGGCGGTCCTCGTGCGGACGGGTTGGGACGCGCACTGGCGCACGCCGCGGTACGCGGAGGGGCACCCGCACCTGACGCGCGCGGCCGCCGAGTTTCTCGCGGGAGCGGGCCCGGCGCTCGTCGGGATCGATTCGCTGAACATCGACGACACGGGCGACGGCGTGCGACCGGCGCACACGCTGCTGCTCTCGGCCGGAATTCCGATCGTCGAGCACCTCTGCAATCTCGGCGGGCTGCCGCCGGCGGGCTTCCGCCTCCACTGCGTGCCGGCCCCCTTCCTCGGTCTCGGCAGCTTCCCGGTCCGCGCCTACGCCGTCGTCGCCTGACCCCGGGAAACCCTCGCGCGGCCGATTCGTAGAGCCTGACAGGAGGCTCCGCCCCATGAAGAAGGTTTTCCTGGCCGCGCTCTTCGCGGCGTGCACCGGGCCGCTCGGCGCCGCCGATCCGCCGAAGACGGCGTTCGCGCTCGTGAAGGAGGCGACCGCCGCGTACCAGCGCGGCGACAAAGCCACGTTCCTGAAGGACTACGAGGAGGCCGCGCGCCTGCGGCCGGGCGACGTGTGGATCCTCTACAACCTGGCGTGCGCGCAGGCGATCAACGGCCAGACGGACGCTGCCGTGGCCTCGCTCGAGCGGTTCGGCGCGCTGCGGGTCGTCGCCGACTTCGACGGCGACAAGGATCTCGACGCCATCAAACAGACCGCGGGCTACAAGAAAGTCGTCGCGGAGACGGCGGCGCTGCGCAAGCAGCGCATCGAATCGGGATCGAGCGTCGCCTTCACGATCCCCGAGAAGGAAGTCGCTCCCGAGGGCGTGGCGTACGACCCGGTCACGAAGGCATTCTTCGTGGCGAGCGTCCGCAAGGGCAAGGTCGTCCGGATCGGGCCGGACGGGAAGATCACCGACTTCATCGCGTCGGGCACCGGACTGCGCAGCGCGCTCGGCATGGGAATCGACCCGAAACGGCGGACGCTGTGGGTCGCGAGCGAGGCCATCCCGCAGATGAACGGCGCCCGCGAAGGCGATCCGCCGAAGAGCGCGCTCTTCGAGTTCGACGTCGACAGCGGCAAGCTGCGGCGCGAGCACGCGCCGCCCGAGTCGCCGAATCCCCCGTACTTCGACGACCTCGCGGTGGCGGCCGACGGACGCGTCTACGTCAACGACGGCCGCACGCCGCGCATCTACGCCATCGATCCGGGAAAAGAGCTCGCCGTGTTCCTCGAGACCGATGCGATGCGGGGCACGCAGGGGCTGGCGGCGACGCCCGACGGCAGTGCGCTCTACGCGTCCGACTATGCCGGTTTGTACCGGATCGACGTGGCCACGAAGGCGGTCGCGCGGATCCCCGTGCCGGCGGACCTCGCCCTCAACGGGATCGACGGGCTCGTGTACACGAACGGGCGCCTCGTGGCGATCCAGAACGGCATCGAGCCGCACCGGATCCTGCTGCTCGAGCTCGCGCCGGGCGGCGCGACGATCGCGCGCGGGCGCATCCTCGAGATGAACAACCCGCACTTCGACGAGCCCACCCTGGGCACGGTCGTCGGCGACGCGCTCTACGTCAGCGCGAACAACCAGGGCCACCGGTACTACGACCTCAAGAATCCGCCCAAGCCGGGCGACCTGCAGGATGCGGTGATTCTGAAGGTGCCGCTGTCGAGCTCCCCGCGATGAGCGGCCGGATCCGCGTCTGCCTTGCGGGCGCCACCGGCTGGGTCGGGCGCGGCCTGTCGGCGGAAATCGCCGCGGCCCCGGACCTCGCGCTCACGGGCGCGGTGTCGCGAACGGCAGCCGGGCGGCCGCTCGGCGAGGTCCTCGGCGACCCGCGCATCGCGGTCGTGACCCGCGGCACCGTGGCGGAGGCCCTGGCGGCGGGCGCGGACGTCTTCGTCGACTACACGAGCGCCGCCTCGGTGCGCGCGCACGTCGAAACCGCCATCGACGCGGGCGCGTGCGTGGTCGTCGGCAGCTCCGGCCTGAGCGACGAGGAGTACGCCGCGATCGATCGCCGGGCGCGCGAGCGCGGCGTCGGCGTCCTGGCGGCCGGCAACTTCGCGTTGACGGCGGTTCTGCTCCAGCGCTTCGCCGAGATCGCGGCCCGCCTCGTGCCGCAGTGGGAAATCATCGACTACGCGCGCGCGGCCAAGCCCGACGCCCCTTCGGGAACGGCCCGTGAGCTCGCGGCCCGGCTGGCGGGCGTCCGCGCGCCGGAGCTCCCCGTCCCGATCGACCAGACGATCGGCCCGAAGGAGGCGCGCGGCGCGACGCTCGGTGGAACGCAGATGCACTCGGTGCGTCTGCCGGGCTTCGTGTCCTCGATCGAGGTCTTGTTCGGCCTGCCGGACGAGCGCCTCTCGATCCGCCACGACTCGGGCGCGGGCGCGGGCCCGTACATCGCCGGGACGCTGCTCGCGATCCGGCGCGTCGGAGGATTCCAGGGCCTGCGGCGCGGCCTCGACACCGTGATGGAACTCTGAGCCTTCGGTCCGGAATGCGGCGCGATGCCGTAAAATGGGGCTCCATGAGAAGGGTCGCCCGGTTCCTGGTCGCCCTGGCGGCGGCCGGCGCGGTGCTCGCATCGCGCGCGAGTCACGGCGCCGCCTCGATCGTGGCGCACAAAGACGCGGCGGTCGTGCCCACGCTCCAGCTCGTCCCCGCTCGCCTCCGGATTGACCGGCATCACCGCGATCACCAACGCCGGCGACGGCCGCCTCTTCGTGACGCTGCAGAACGGACGGATCGTCATCTGGGACGGCACCCAGATCCTGCCGACGCCCTTCCTCGACGTGTCCACCAAGATCACCTGCTGCGGCGAGCAGGGCCTGCTGTCGACGGCGTTTCACCCCTCCTACGCGACCAACGGCTTCTTCTTCGTGAACTACACGGACCTGTCGGGGCAGACCATCGTGGCGCGGTACCACGTCTCGCCGTTCGACCGGAACGCCGCCGACCCGTTCAGCGCGGTCATCCTCCTGACGATCCCCCAGCCGTACACGAACCACAACGGCGGCCAGCTGCAGTTCGGGCCGGACTGGATCTCTACATCGGCATGGGCGACGGCGGCAACGCCAACGACCCGCAGTGCAACGCGCAGTCGAGCGACTCGCTGCTCGGCAAGCTGCTGCGCATCGACGTCAACCAGAACGTCGACCGCGCGCCGTACTACGGCATCCCCGCCGACAACCCGTACGTCGGGACGACGGGCCCCCCGGAGGCCTGGGCCTTCGGCCTGCGCAACCCGTGGCGGTTCTCGTTCGACCGGCTCACGGGCGACCTCTACATCGGCGACGTCGGACAGGGCGCCCGCGAGGAGATCGACGTTCAGCCCCTGACGAGCCGGGGCGGCCAGAACTACGGATGGAAGATCATGGAGGGGACCCTGTGCGGCGACGGCGGCAACGCCGGGTGCGACTTCCCGGTCGCCGTGTGCGGCGATTCCTCCTACACGCTGCCCGTCCTCGAGTACGACCACGAAGAGAATCGCTGCGCCGTCACGGGCGGCTACGTGTACCGCGGCTCCGCGATCCCCGACCTGGCGGGCCTCTACCTCTACGGCGACTTCTGCTCGGGCCAGATCTGGGCGGCGTCGCAGCAGTCGGACACCTGGTCGTCCACGCTGCTCGAGATCAATCTTCCCAACCTGACGACCTTCGGCGAGGACTCGACCGGCGAGCTCTATGCGGGCACGTCGGACGGCGCGCTCTACCTCATCGCGGGGCCGACTCCGCTGTCGCCGACGATCGACACGATCAATCCGCCCTCCGGTCTGTCGCGCGGCGGCGAGCCGGTCGCGATCACGGGCACGAACTTCACGAGCCAGACCCGGGTCTACTTCGGCGCCTTCCCCGCCGAGGTCGCGGTGCAGAACGCCAACGCCCTCGTGGCCGTCAGTCCGGCGCACCCGGCCGGCCTCGTGGACATCACGGTCGTCAACAACGGCGCGCCGCCCGCGGTCCGGACGCTCGCGTTCGGGTACCTGCCGATCTCCCTCGTTCCGACCCCCGGCGGCCGTGTGCCGCGCGTCGTCGAGCGCCCGTAGATCCGGCCTGAGGCCGGCCTAGGCCTCGGTTCTTCTTCCCCAGATCAGGAACGCGGCGGCGGAGAGGACCGTCAGCAGCACGCCGTACGCGGCGGCCGCGCCGATCTCCTGGATCCGCAGCGACGACAGGATCTCGATCGAGATGGGGCGCGTGTCGTACGTGTAGAGCACGATCGAGACGACGAAGTCCCCGAGCGCGGCGAGAAAAGCGAGGCTCGCGCCCGCGGCGAGGGCGGGGCGAATCTGCGGCAGGACGATCCGCCGGAAGCGGCGCGCGGCGGAGGCGCCGAGCGAGGCGGCGGCCTCCTCGAGCGCGGGGTCCATCTGGCGCAGGCCGGCGAAGGCGGCGCGGCCGGTGAGCGGAAGGCTGCGCACGAGGTAGGCGAGGGGCAGGATCGCGAGCGTGCCGACGAGCACGAAGCGTCCGGCCCACGGCGCGTGGACGCTGAAGGTGGCGGCGAGCGCGACGGCGAAGACGGTGCCGGGCAGCGCCCAGGGCGCCGCGATGAGCGTCTCGAGCGGACCGCTCCAGCGGCCCTTCCGGCGCACGGCCAGCGACGCGGCGGCGAATCCCAGCAGGATCGCGAGCAGCGTCGCGGCCGACGCCATCCACAGCGAGTTGACGATCGGCCGCAGCCGCTCGGTCTCCGAGAAGAGCGAGCGGTAGTTGCCGAGGTCGAGCACCGGCGGCAGCGCCTCGGTCGTCCAGGTGTTGCGGGGCACGAGCGAGACGAGGACGAGCGTCGCGTGCGGGAGCAGCAGGAGGATCGCGAGGACCCAGCCCGCGGCCGTCGCCGCCCATTTCCCGCGCGCCAGCTGCCGGCGCCGCGGCGCGACGCCGCGGGTCCCGCCGGCGACTCGCGACGGCGTTCGGCCCTTCGCAGCAGGCGCCAGGCCCGCAAAGCCGATCAGCGGCGAGTGCGACGGTCTCCACCATGGCGAGGGCGTTGTCGCCGTTCAGCTTCGACGCGACGATCTGCGTGGTCATGACCCGGAAGCTGCCGCCGAAGACGTAGGGCGCCGAGAACGAGGCGAGCGACGTCATGAACGTCAGCAGCGCCGCGCCGGCGAGCGCGGGCGCGAGCAGCGGCAGGGTGACCCGCCACGTCGCGCGCCGCCGCGACGCGCCGAGGCTCGCCGCCGCCTCGAGCAGCGACGCGTCCGCGCGCGCCAGGCCCGGCGCGCGTGAAGAGATAGAAGTAGACGTACATCGAGTAGGCGTGGACGAGGAGGATCGCGCCCGGGCCGGACAAGCCGCCACGGCGGCTCGCGTGAAGCCGAAGAGCGCCTGCACGCCGCGCGAGGCGAAGCCGCTCTCGCCGTAGAGGAAGAGGAAGGCGAGGACGCCGACCAGCGGCGGCAGCGCCACCGGCAGCGCCACGAGCGCGCCGAGCAGGCCGCGGCCCGGGAACTCGTTGCGCTCGAAGAGAAAGGCGAGCGGAACGCCGATCGCGCCGGCGAGCACGACCGTCGCGAGCGAGATCCAGAGGCTCGCCCAGAGCGCCTGCCATTCGGCCGGGCGCCGGGCGAACTCGGCGACGTGCGCCGAGCGTCCAGTGCGGAGCGCCGAGCGCCTCGGCGAGCGTCAGGACGAGCGGGATAGCCGACGAGCCAGAAGAGCAGCAGCGTCAGCAGCGCCGGGGCGACTCCTCGCCGCGGGCGGCTCAACTCTGCCTCGGGAACACGCGCGGCGCGGGGCCGTCCCCCGCGGGCACGACGTGCACGCGCTCGCCTTCGCGCGCGGCGTCGGGGGCGGCGAGCACCTCGAGCTCGCCGGCGGCGGTCGCGACGACGAAAGTAGGCGGCGCGGCCGGCGTAGCGGCGTTCGACGACGGTGCCTTCGAGGGCGAGCGCGGCGGGCGACGGGGTGAACGCCAGGCTCTCGGGGCGGACGACGAGGTCCGCCTCCGCGCCCTCCGCGAGGCCGCCGCCGGCCGTCGCCGGCCAGACCGGGCCGCCCGGAATGCGCGCGCCGTCCTTCCAGACGACGGGCACGACGCTCGAGCGTCCGACGAACGTCGCGACGAAGCGCGTCGCGGGGCGCTCGAAGAGCTCCTCCGGCGTGCCGAGCTGCTCGAGGCGCCCCTGGTTGAGCACGGCGACGCGGTCGCCGAGCTCGAAGGCCTCCTCCTGCTCGTGGGTGACGAAGAGCGTCGTGATGCCGACCTTCCGGATCGCGCGCTTCAACTCCCGGCGCGTCTTCTCGCGCAGCGTCGGATCGAGGTTCGAGAGCGGCTCGTCGAGCAGGAGCACGCGCGGATTGGGCGCGAGAGCGCGGGCGAGCGCGACGCGCTGCTGCTGGCCGCCGGAGATCGCGGTCACGCGCCGGTCCTCGAAACCGGAGAGGCCGGCCAGCGCCAGCATCTCGGCGACGCGGGTCTTCGCGGCGGCCGATGCGGCGCCGCCCGCGGCGAGGCCGAAGGCGACGTTCTCGCCGACCGTCATGTGCGGAAAGAGCGCGTAGTGCTGGAACACCATGCCGAAGCGCCGCCGCTCCGGCGGCAGCGCGGTGACGTCCTCGCCCTCGACGAGGATCCGGCCCGCGTCGGGCGCCTCGAAGCCGGCGACCAGGCGCAGCACCGTCGTCTTGCCGCTGCCGGAGGGGCCGAGCAGCGCGACGATCTCGCCCTTCGCGGCGCCGAGCGTGACCTGGCGCGTGACGGCGAGCGCGCCGAAGCGCTTCTCGAGCGACTCGAGGCGGAGAAAGTCGGACATCCTGCCGCGGGAAGTTATCTTGAAACCGAAACGAGGGCGAGGGAAACGACGACGAGCAGCCCGAGCAGCGCGAAGGAGACGGGAAGAAAGCGCCGCCAGAAGGCGCGCGGGTCGCCGCCCTCGCGCGCGAAGACCTGGGCGCCGATGAGGTTGGCCAGCGACGAGATCGGCGTGCCGCATCCCCCGGCGTTGACGCCGTAGAGCAGGGCCCGGAACCCCGCGGCCGTGGCGGCGGCCGGCGCGAGGAGCATGGCGGCCGGCACGTTGGAGACCCACTGCGAGAGAAAGGCCCCCGACAGGACGAGGCCCCGCGCCTCGTGGCCGAACATCCGCACCGGATCCAGGGCGGCGTAGAGGCGGCCGCGCTCGAGACCCGCGATGCCCACGAAGAGAAACGCGAACACCGCGACGAGCGAGAAGTCCGCGTCGAAGACCCGGCGGCCGAGCAGGAGGGCGCCTGCCGACCGCCAGCACGAGCGGGATCGCGTAGTGGAACGCCCCGAAGAGCGCCGCGACCTCGGCGGCGAGGAGGACGACGCACGCGCCGGCCAGCCGCGGATCCACGTCGAATCCGGCGCGCTCGGGCTGCGCGAGCGCGCGGCGCGGGACGAGGATCGGGACGGCGGCCGCGAGCAGGAGGGCGGCGGCCGCGACCCACGGCCCCTGGGCCGCGAAGAACGAGCCGGCCGTGAAGCCGCCGCGCGTGTAGAGAAAGAGGTTCTGCGGGTTGCCGAGCGGGCTGACGCACCCGATCAGGTTGGCCGCCGCGACCTCGAGGACGACCAGCGGCGCCAGGTCGAGGTCGGTCACCTTGCGGAAGCCCATCGTGAACGGGACCACGAGCAGCAGCGCGACGTCGTTGGTCAGGATCGCCGCGAGCGCGCCCGCGACCGCGACCATGCCCAGGGCGAGCCCGCGCGCCGTGCGCACGCGCGCCGCGACCGCGGCGACGAGGCGATCGAAGAGGTCCGACGCCTTGCCGAGCTCGACCGCGATCGTCAGGACGACGAAGAGCGAGAGCAGCCGCCAGTCCATGAGGCCGGGAATCTCCGCCGCCCGCACGCGCCCCGTGGCGAGCGCCGCGAGGGCCAGGGCGGCGGAAGCCGCGAGCAGAAGCCGCTCGAAGACGAGCGACCGGATGACGTGGTGCTGGAGGAGTGCGCGGGCCCGGTCTCTCACCGCGCCGCGGAGGCTCCCTTGCCGCGGATCGTCCGGTCCCAGGTGGCCATCCACCCGGCGCCGTCCTTTTCGACGAGGGGCCAGTCCATGTCGGCCGGGACCATCTCGCGGTCGATCGCGCGCGCCCAGTCGGGCGTGAGATCCCCGAGGTCCGTGCGCGCGGGCAGGCGGAAGGTCTTCTCGGCGGCCAGGCGCTGCATCTCCTTCTCGCCCAGAAAGTCGATGAACTGCTTCGCCAGATCCGGGTGGCGGCACCCGGCGACGAGGCCGACGGCGTCGTCGATCACGGGCGTGCCGCTCTTCGGGAACACGTACTGCAGGGGAGAGCCGCGCTGGCGCTCGAGCAGCGTGTCGGGCAGGTCCCAGATCGTGACGAGCCCTTCGCCCCGCACGAGCTTCTCGTACATGAGGATGGGGTTGAAGACGTACTCCTTGGTGTTCGCGTCCAGGCGCGCGAGCCAGGCGAAGCCGGCGTCGGGGGATCCGGTCTCGCGCACGGACTTCGAGAGGAAGTACCCCCAGACCGCGCGCATCGTGCCGGAGGCGAGCGGGTCGCGGATCAGGATCTTGCCCTTCCACTTCGGGTCGAGCAGGTCGTCCCACTCGTGCGGCGCGTCCGCCGCGGCGACGAGCTTCGAGTTGTAGACGGGCATCGCGGGCGTGCGGTAGAGGCCGAAGTAGAGGTCGCCCTTGCCCCGGCTCGCGGGCGCGACGGCGTCCGCCCACGCCGGCCGGTACGGCGCGAGCAGACCCTCGCCGGCGCCGCGCGCGAAGATCGTGTCGGGTCCGCCGTACCAGACGTCGGCCTGCGGATTGGCCTTCTCCGAGCGCAGGCGGTCGTAGACCTCCTGCGAGCCCATGTCGAGCCAGCGCACGTCGACCTCGGGGTGCGCGCGCTCGAACTCCTTCTCGACGAGGCCGAGCAGGTCCCTGCCGTGCGGGGAGTAGAGGACGAGCGGCGTGCGCGCGTCGCGCCGGCAGGCCGCGAGGGCGCCGCCGCGGCGGCGATCAGGAGGAGGACGGCGGAGCGGGTGGAGCGGCGCATGACGGGCCGGTGCGCCTCAGGGCCGGGGCGTCGGCGTCGGTTGCGCGTACCGCTTCTTCGCAGTCTTCGTAGGCCTTGCGCTGCTCGGGGGTGAGTCCCATGGAGAATTTCGTCTCCGTGTAGCCGGCGGGGACCTCGAAGAGCGACGCCGCCAGGGATTTCTTCTCGATGCGCGTCATCTCCAGCGTCGTGAGCGGCTGCGTGGAGCCCGTCTTCCGGATCACCCAGCGGACCGGGAAGCCCTCGATGCCCTGCTCCTTGAGCGCGGTGAGCCAGGAGGTGCCCTCGGGGCTGCGGCGGTTGAGCGAAGCGAGCCAGTCGGTCGAGGCCGTCAGCTCCTTCGCGACGCACACCTCGATCTCGGTGTCCTTCGACGAAGTGAGCAGGGCGTTCTGGCACGCGACGCCCGCGACCGTCGCGGTCCCGAGCTTCTTGACGGTGAACGTGTCTTTCGGCATCCCGCGATTCTCGGCCTTGCTCGGATCGACGACGGAGTAGGTCTTCTTCTCGTCGTTGAGCATGTAGACCTTGCCGGGATCGGCCTTGCGCGCGAGCATCGTCATGGCCATCGTCGGCGCCGCCCCGGCTTTCTCGTGATCCTTCCGCATCGACGAGAGGTCCATCGTCCACTCGACCCGGTAGCCCGCGGGGCCCAGGAAGATCCTGCCGTCGCCCTGGGCGCGCAGGTCCGGGCCGGAGCCCATGGTCATCTTGAAAGTGGCGATGCCCTCGAACTGGGCGGATGCGGCGGCCGCGGCGAGCGCAGAAGACGGCGGCGACGACGAAGGTGCGTTTCACGGTGTCGACTCCTCTTCGGACGTTCACTTCCACGCGAGCAGGTTGGCGAGCAGTCGGTACGCGCCGGGCACGCCGGCCGGCAGCTGGCGGAAGAAGGCGAGGCCCGTGTAGACGTAGCGGCCCTTGCCGAGGCGCGCGACGAGCAGGCCGCCCTTCTGCTCCGGCCCGCCGGGATCGGCCATCGAGAGCAGCGGCGTGTACTCCGGGGCCCAGGTGTGCGCGAAGTACAGGCCGCGCTCCTGCACCCAGTCGTCCCAGTCGGCGGGGCCGATCGCGTTGGGCGTCGTGAACACGGGGCTCTGCGGATCGAGCACGGTCACCTTCGCGGCCTCGTCGGTGACGCGGTCGTGCGGGCGCGAGATCTCCATCGTGTACGGCGCAAAGCCGCCCTGCAGGAACGCGTACTGCTGGTACTGCACGATGACGAGCCCGCCCGCGCGGGCGTAGTCGAGCAGCCGGCCGTTCGCGCGGGGCAGCGCCGGGTCGGTCTCGTAGGCGCGGCTGCCGACGAGGATCGCGTCGTAGCGCGAGAGGTCGCCGGCGTCGAGGTCGCGCTCGGTCAGGATCTCGACCGGAACGCCGACGGCCAGGAGCGCTTCGGGTACCCGGTCGGCCGCGCCGCGGATGTAGCCGACGTGCGACAGCGGCGGCAGCCGGATGTCGGCGGCCTCGATGGTCACGGCGGTCGGGCGCGGCATCGGGGTGCGCGGGATGTAGCCGTAGTCGATCAGGCGGATGCCGAGGTCCATGGTCCGCCCGTCGTCGAGCACCGCCGCGACGGCGAGCGGAACCCGGCCCGCCGCCTGCCGGGCGGGCGGTGCGATCGGCACGTCGAAGAACTGCCGCTCGCCGCGCTTGGCCAGCGTGAAGCTCTGCGCCGGCGGAACCGGCCAGCCGGAGGGAGGCTTCACCGTGAGCGTTCCCTTCAGGGGCGCGGCCGCGTTGGACGTCAACGTGATTTCCAGCCGCTTTTCCTTCTGCGACGGCGGCCACACGAGCAGGTCCGGCTGGACGTCGACATCGAGCGCCGGCGCGGTGCGAACGGGGCGACGGATCTCGCCGATCGCCTCGTCCCGAAAACGGAAGGACGCATCGCGCTCGAGGACGACGGGAGCGCCCGCGACACGCAGGGCGACGCGCGCGTGCAGCGGCGCGGGCTGGAAGGGCTCGCCGCGCACGGAGGCGGGCGCGGCGCTCCAGTCGTAGAGATCGCCGCGCATCGGCCGGTCGAGAAAGTAAGGCAGCGTCGGGGCGGCGGCGGCGGGGACGCTCGCGGAGATTTTGAACTCCTCGAGCGCTCCGGCCGCGACGGTGCGCGCGCCGGCGGCCGGCGCGGCGCCCCAGCCGTCCGGGCTCTCGAGCGCGACGCTCTCGACGGCCAGCGGCTGCCCGCCGGCGTTCCAGACGCTCGCGGTGATCTCCGTGGATTCTCCGGGAGCCGTGACTTCGCGCTCGGCCGTGACGTCGAGCGTGATTCCGGCGGCGCCGGCGAGCGCGGCCTCGGCCAGCACGATCTTCTCGTCGAGCAGCATCGGCACGCCGCCGTCGCCCGGCCGCGCGAGGGCGCGGACCGCGCGCAGCTCCGTCAGCGCCTCGGCGAGGACGGGGGCCGTGCCGGCGAGGTCGGGCGTCGAGAGCTTCCGGCGCGCTTCGAGCGTCAGGGTCTCGACGCGGTCGAGGCGCTTTTCCATTTCCGCTCGGCGCGGAGCCTCGGGAACCTCGCCCGCGAGCGCGCGCAGGCGCGTGTCGACGCCGGCGAAAATGTCGCCGCCGTCTTTGCCCTTGCCGCCGTCGATCCAGGACACGCGGGTCTCGTTGGGCCCGGGCTCCTGCAGCCGGCCCATGTCCTGCGAGCGATGCAGGCTGCGGCTGGCCATGGCGATCTGGTAATAGGAGCGGCCGGTCAGCGGGTCCACGCCCCCGGTCGGCAGAACGATCGTCGCGTCCTTCGGGTCGAAGTAGACCGAGCGGTAGAGCGCGAGGGGCTGCCACGGCGTGAGGCCTTCGGAGGAAAGCGCCGGCAACGACTTCGCGTCGCCGGCCGCGCGGTAGGCATCCTGCGCGGTCACGCCGGCGGCCTGGTGCTGCCCGTGCCCGTCGCGCGGAGTCCCGGAAAAGACGCTGACGACGACCTGCGGCCGGAAGCGGCGCACGATCCGCACGGCATCCTCGAGCAGGACCTCCCGGGGCCAGTAGCGGAACGCCTCGTCGAGCGAGCGCGTGAAGCCGAAGTCGTAGGCGCGGGTGAAGAACTGGCGGCCGCCGTCCAGCCGGCGGGCCGCGCCGAGCTCCTGCGAGCGCACCAGGCCGAGGCCGACGCCGAGGTCCGGACCGACCAGGTTCTGGCCGCCCTCCCCGCGCGAAAGCGAGAGGTACGCGGCCTCGCCGCCCATGCCCTGCGAGACCAGGGCGAGCAGCTCCGTGTCCTCGTCGTCCGGGTGCGCGCCGATGACGAGCAGCCGCCGGTGGGTGCCGAGCTTGCGCAGCAGGCGGTCCACCGACTCGAGGCCGCCCGTCGAGGGCGGCGTCAGCGCGTAGATGGTCGCCGCCGGTTCCTCGGCGCGCGGCGCTGCCGCGAGGCTGAGCAGCGCCAGGCCCGCGCCGAGGGCGAGCGCCGCGCGCTTGGAAGCGGTCGGCAACGCGGCTACTTCTTCAGGCTCTTGCGCACGAGGGGCGCCGAAGCCGCGGCGGCCGCGCCGAGGAGGGCGGCGAGGACGCCGGCCTTCTTCTTCGGATCCATCTGCTTCCACTCGTTGGCCAGGCGGGTGACCGTCTTGCGGGACGCCTTCGAGGCCGTGCCGACCGCGCGGCGGACGGCGGTGGCGCCCTGGCCCGAAGCCTCCGCGATGGCCTCGCGCGCGATCGTGACGCCGGACGTGATCGAGCGGATCACGCCCTCGAGACGAGGTGCTGCGGGCCGCCCTGGACTTGCGGCGGGCGGGCGCCTTCGCCCTGCTCCGCGCCGCGGGCTTGCGCCGGCTCGCCGCCGCGCTCTTGCGCGCCGGGGCCTTGCGCCGCCGCGTCGAAGCGATCTCCACCACCGTGCCCGTGCCGTCTTCGTTTTCCATGATTTCCCTCATTTCTCTCCGGCCGCGGGGTACACCGGGGCGATGTCGACCGGAATGTCTTTCAACCGTGCATTGATCCGTTCCATTTCCGGGGTGAGCTTTCCATAGGCCGCCAGCAGCTTCTCCGCCCGCGCGAAATCGCCGGTCGCCTCGATCATGAGCAGCTCGTTGGCGAGCGAGCGGACTGCCTCGCGGTACTTCGGCGTGACCACCCGGAAGCGGCCGTCCTCGTCGGGGACGACGGCGCCCTTCTCGACGAACCAGTTCCACTGGACGGCCGTGCCGCCGCCGTGCGCCTCGTCGACGCCGAAGCGGATCGACCGGTACATCAGCGCCGAGGTCGTGACGGCGAGCGTGTTCTCGTCGAACGCCGTCAGCCAGCGGTTGTCGATCGACTGCAGCAGGCGTCCACATGCCGACCACGTCGGCCTTGCACTCCTCGATCGTGGCCCAGAGATTCTTGAGGAGCAGTCGCGCCTCGACCTTCTTGCCGTCGGGGCCCGCGACCATCCCGGGCCCGAGCCCGTGCGCGAGCTCGTGGAACAGGACGTGGTTGAAGTAGGCGTCGAACGAGACCGCGCCGGACTGGGAGGGATCGAGGACGCGGTCGGCGATCGGCTTGCCCGACACGCGGAACTTGGCCTCCATCACGTTCTTCAGGAGCACTTTCTTCGAGCCCTTGGCCTGCCGGACGCGCTCGTCGTTGGGCAGGTTGAAGGCCGAGGTCTGGACGCCGGCGCGCGTGTCCCCGGCGGTATAGACCTCCTGCACGACGCGGATGGGCGACTCGAACTTGCGGCCCGTGTTCTTGTGCTCGTCCGGGATCGGCAGGTTCTTCTCCATGTCGGGCAGGTGCTTCGCGTAGACGCCGAGCTTTTCGCTCTCGGCCTTGTCGCGCACCGACACGAAGGAACAGAACGACGCCTTGTAGTTGAAGAGCTCGTCCTCGTAGACCTCGTAGGGGCCGATCACGACCTCGATGTCGGAGTCGAGGTCCATCCACGTGAGGTCCGAGGCGTAGTAGTCGTTGGAGATCAGCGCGTCCGCGCGGCCGGCGAGGTAGGTGCGCAGGGAGGCGTTGCCGGTCAGCGCGGCTGCCTTCCGGAGGTGCGCCGCCGCGGTGTCGAGAAACCCGCGGTACTCCTGCGAGTAGGGGATCGCCATCAGGGTCTTGCCGTCGCGGCGGATCACCGTGAAGAGTCCCTCGAAGGCGGCCTTGTCCGCCGGATGGGCGGCGACCCAGGCCTCGAACTCCGCCTTCGTCATGTTCGGGGGATAGAAGGCCGCGCCGGGCGGCTTGGGCTGCGTCCCGATGAAGGGGGCGTTGCCCGCGAGGCGGTCCCACGGGCCGGCGTTGATGCGGAAGAAGGCGAGCGCGTCCGCGGCCCCCGGGGCCTTGTGGGCCGTCTCGCTCGTGAGCTGGCGGCGCAGCGACGGGTTCTTTTCCGAGACCTGCCGCAGGAAGATCTCTCCCATGGGCCGGGAGGCCTCGATCAACTCGGCCAGGACTTTCTTTTCCCGATCGTCGAGCAGGGAGTGGTCGTAGTCGATCGGGGTGGCCGGTAACTGCTTGAGCCGCTCGGGGATATCCGCCGCAAACCGCAGCGCGGCCGCGGTCGCGAGCGGGAGCAGGCCGAGGGCCAGAATCGGCTTCATGGCCCGAATCTAGCATTATCTTTGCGCCGTGGCCCTTGCTGTCGCCTCGCCCGCCGGGCTCGATCGGGCAGCCCTCGCCTCCTGGTATCGGCGCAACCGGGACCGCTCCCGGGCGCTGTTCGACACCGTGCTGCCGGAATCCTATTCGGCGCGCCCGATCCCGCTGCGCAACCCCATCTGCTTCTACGAGGGCCACCTTCCGGCCTTCGCCGTGAACACGCTGCTCAAGCGCGGTCTGGGCGATTCGGGGATCGATGCGGCCTACGAGAAGCTCTTCGAGCGCGGCATCGATCCGGAGGACGAGAAGGCGGTCGGGGAGGGCGCGCCGCAGTGGCCCTCGCGCGCCGCGATCCGCGCCTATGCCGATGCCGCGGACCGCGAGATCCTCGCGGCCATCGCGCAGCGCGCGATCGACGACGCGCGCAATCCCGTGCTCGCAGGGGGGCTCGGGGCGTTTACGGTGCTCGAGCACGAGGCGATGCACCAGGAAACGCTCCAATACATCTGGCACCGGCTGCCCTACGACCAGAAGAAGCGACCGACGGACGTTCCGGCGCCCTGGACCGGCCTCGAGCCGCCACTGCCGCGCAGCCTCCGCATCCCGGCCGGACGCGCGACGCTCGGCGTCGATCCGGGAGAGGTGCCGTTCGCGTGGGACAACGAGCTGCCCGCGCATCGGGTCGACGTGAACGCGTTCTGGATCGACCGCGACAGCGTCTCCAATCGCGACTACATGGAGTTCGTCGAGGCCGGCGGTTACCGCGACGAAGGCCTGTGGGATCCGGAAGGCTGGCAGTGGCGGTCGGAGCACGACGTGCGGCATCCCCTGTTCTGGGAGCTCCACCGCGGCGCCTGGTTCTGGCGCGGCATGTGGGAGCTCCTCCCGCTGCCGATGGCGTGGCCGGTGTACGTCTCGCACGCGGAGGCATCCGCGTACGCGCGCTGGAAGGACCGGCGCCTGCCGACGGAAGCCGAATACCACCGCGCCGCCTTCGGCACGTCCTCGGGCATGGAACGGCGGCACCCGTGGGGCGACGCGCCGCCGGACGCGACCCGCGGCAACTTCGACTTCTCGCGGTGGGATCCTGTCCCCGTCGGATCCTTCCCGCGCGGCGACAGCGCCTGGGGCGTGCGCGATCTCGTCGGCAACGGGTGGGAATGGACGTCCACGGTCTTCGCCGGCTTTGCGGGCTTCCGTCCGATGCCCTCCTATCCCGAGTACTCGGCGGATTTCTTCGACGGGAAGCACTACGTCATGAAGGGCGCCTCGCCCGCGACGGCCCGCGAGCTCGTGCGGCGCAGCCTGCGCAACTGGTTCCGGCCGACCTACCCCTACGTGTACGCGAAGTTCCGGACGGCCGCGTAGTGGCGATTCCGCTCACCGCGCAGTCGCCGCCCGCCGAAACGGTGCGCGATTTCGCGGAAGAAGTCCGCCGCGACCTCGCCCTGTCGCCCAAACAGCTCCAGTCGAAGTACCTCTACAACGGCCTCGGCTCGGCGCTCTTCGAAGCGATCTGCCACCTGCCGTGGTACCGGATCACGCGGGCCGAGGGGCGCCTGCTCGCGCGGTTCGCGGCGGAGATGGTGGCTCCCGTCGGCGATCCGGTGACGCTCACGGAGCTCGGCTGCGGCAGCGGCGAGAAGCTCGCCATGATCGCCGAGGCGCTGCGCCTGCGCCGGCGCCCGGTGGCGGTCCACCTCATCGACATCTCGCCGGCGGCCCTCGAGCTCTCCGAGCGCACGCTCGGGCGCTTCGAGCACATCTCGGTCGTCGGACACCGCGCGACCTACGAGGAAGGGCTGCGCCACGCCGCGCGCGACCGGTCCAACGGCGGCGCGATGCTCGTCCTCTTCCTCGGCTCGAACATCGGCAACTTCGATCCGCCCGCCGCGCGCGAGTTTCTCGCGGAGATCCGCCGCTCCCTGCGCCCGGGCGACTGGCTGCTGCTCGGCGCCGACCTCGTCAAGCCCGAGCGCGACCTGCTCCTCGCCTACGACGACCCGCTCGGCGTGACGGCAGCCTTCAACAAGAACCTCCTCGCGCGCATGAACACGGAGCTGCTCGCCGACTTCGACCTCGACGCCTTCGCGCACCGCGCCGTCTGGAACGCGGGGGAGCGCCGCGTCGAGATGCACCTGGTCTCGCGGCGCGCGCAGACGGTCCGGATCCCGCGCGCGGAGTGCGAGGTCGCCTTCGCCGCGGGCGAGGCCATCTGGACCGAGAGCTCCTACAAGTACGGCGCCGACGAGATCGCCGACATCGTCAACGCCGAGGGCTTCCGCTGCCACGCGCGCTGGATCGAACCGGAGGCGCGCTTCGCGCTGACGTTGTTCGCCGTCGCCTGACCGGAGGCGACCCGCTCGCTTCTAGCGTTTCGGCAGGACCTGCTGGCCGGGCCGCGTGACGACGGGCAGGGGAGCGAGCTTTTCCGTGGATCCGGCCGGAGGCGCGGCGGGGGGACCGGCGCCCGGCGGGCGCGCGGCGCGAACCGGCAGCTTCGGCTTCGGCGATCCGGATCCGGCCTGCGCCTCGTCGGGCGTTCCGGCCAGATGCAGCGCGGTCCAGTGGCCGCCGGCGTCCGTGCTCTTGATGACGCCCATGTGCGTGGCGGCATAGAGCGTCGACGGCGCGCGCGGATCGACGGCGATGGCCGAGACGTAGAGGTTCGCCTGCAGCTCGTTCCAATTTTGCCCCGCGTCGGAGGATTTGTAGATCGCGGCCGCCGTTCCGGCGTAGAACGTCCCCGGCGCCGCCGGGTCCAGCGCGAGCGCGAGCACGTTCCAGCTGCGCAGGCCGTGGTTGGACGCGGTCCAGCTTGGCGCCGGCGTTGGCGCTGCGAAAGAGGCCGTCGTGGGTTCCGACGAACAGCGAGCCAGGCGTTCGGTCGAACATCAGGTTCCAGACGGTTCCGTGGGACATGCTTCCGCTCGGGCGCGACCACTTCGTGCCGTCGTCGGTGGTCCAGTAGACACCCTCGCTGTTGGTGCCCACGTAGAGGAGCCCCGGCGTGACCGGATCGACCGCGACGACGGTGACACCGACCCGCGAAGTGGGAGAAGCGAGCTCCTTCCACGTCGCTCCGCCGTCGGTGCTGCGAAAGACGCGTCCGGCCTCCGCTCCCGCGTACACGCCGCCCGCGTGGTGCGGATCGACGGCGATGGCGCCGACGTAGCGGGCGCCGATCCCCTCGTTCGCCTCGCTCCAGTGCTCGCCTCCGTCGGTGCTGCGGAACACGCCGCCGGTGTCGGTCGTCGCGAAGAGGTTCGCGGTCGAGCGCGGGTCGATCGCCAGCGCGAGCAGGGAGTGCTTGTTGAGTCCGGCGCCGGTGGGCCGCCACGACGAGCCCGCATCGAGGCTCTTGAAGAGCCCGCGCGCGGTCGCGGCGTACACCGTGCTCGAGTTCGAAGGATCGAGTGCGAGCGCCGTGACGAGCCCGCCCTCGCCCTGGAGGACGAAGCCGGGGCCCGGGTCCTGTGCAGCGGAGGGATGTTGCTGCGCAAAGCGCGACCAGAGTCACCCGCGCGGCCAAGCCTCCGAGCTTCATGGAGGAGGCATTCTGACGACGCAGGCACGAGCGGTCAATCGGGACCCCGGCGACGGGACCGGTTGTGAGGCAATTCGATACAGATCCGCCTCCGGACGGCACGACACGCATCCAAGTTCCTTCCCTGCAACGACAAGGGCGAGAAGTTCTCTCGCGACCGGCAAGGCGTCCTTGCTTTGGTCCCGCTTTCCGGCCCATTTGACCCCCGAAAACCGCCGGTGGTACCGTCCCGTGGCCCCGAAACAAGGAGGTCCCCTTTGAAGCGTCTTTCGGCATTCGTCGTCCTCGTCTGCATGGCGTCCGTGGCCTTCCCGGCCGAGGAGCACGTCGACCTCGACATGGTCACGCAGATCCGGCAGGAGGAATTCAAGAACTCGCAGGTCATGGAGACCGCGAGCGAGCTGATGGACCGGATCGGTCCGCGGCTGACCGGATCCCCCCAGGTCAAGAACGCCAACGACTGGACGAAGACGAAGCTCGCCGAGTGGGGGGTTTCCAACGCCCACCTCGAGACGTGGGGTCCCTTCGGCCGCGGGTGGCAGTACGAGGCCTGCGCGGTGCGGATGGTCGCGCCGGATCACGCCGAGCTGCTGGCGCTGCCGCAGGCCTGGACGCCGGGCACCAACGGCCCGGTGCGCGCGAGCGTCGTGCGCCTGAACATCAAGTCCAAGGACGAGCTCGAGAAGCTCAAGGGCAAGTACACCGGCAAGATCGTCCTGTACGGCGACGTCCGCGAGGTCAAGCCGCACGACAAGCCGGACCTGTCGCGTTACGACGACAAGGCGCTCGCGGAGATCGCGACGTACGAGATGCCGGGCGGCCCGCCGCGGTACGACCGCGCCGACTACATGAAGCGCATCGAGCTGCGCCATGCCGCCGAGGCGTTCCTTCTCGAGGAGAAGCCGCTGGCCGTGATCGATCTCGGCCGGGGCGACTTCGGGACGTTCAACGTGCAGAGCGGCGGCGAGTACAAGAAGTCCAAGCCGATGGCGACGACGCCGTGGCTCTCGATGGAGTCGGAGCACTTCGGCCGCATCGCGCGGCTGCTCGACCGCGACGTCCCCGTCGAGCTCGAGCTCGACGTGAAGGCCACGTTCGTCGACGAAGACCTGATGCAGTGGAACACGATCGCCGAGATCCCCGGCACCGACAAGAAGGACGAGGTCGTCATGGTCGGCGCCCACCTCGACTCGTGGCACGCCGGCACCGGCGCGACGGACAACGGCGCGGGCTCCGTCGTCGCGATGGAGGTCATGCGGATCCTGAAGGCCCTGAACGTGAAGCCGCGCCGCACGATCCGCATCGGGCTCTGGACGGGCGAGGAGCAGGGCCTGTACGGCTCGCGCGCGTACGTCGACCAGCACTTCGCGTCGCGTCCGCCGATGACCGCGGAAGAAAAGGAACGGCCCTGGTACCTCCAGAAGGAGAAGTGGCCGCTGACCGTCAAGCCCGAGCACGCGAAGCTCGCCGCGTACTTCAACCTGGACAACGGCACGGGCAAGATCCGCGGGATCTACGCCGAGAACAACGCGGGCGTCGTGCCCATCTTCGAGGCGTGGCTGCAGCCCTTTCACGACCTCGGCGCGACGACGGTCACGATGAACACGACCGGCGGCACGGACCACGAGTCGTTCGACGGGGTGGGCCTGCCCGGCTTCCAGTTCATCCAGGACGAAATCGAGTACGACACGCGCACGCACCACACGAACATGGACCTCTACGAGCGTCTGGTGAAGAAGGACCTCGAGGAGGCGGCGGTGGTCATGGCGAGCTTCGCCTACAACGCGGCCATGCGCGACGCCATGCTCCCGCGCAAGCCCATGCCGAAGGAGCCCGCGAAGGACGCCAGGACGGACGCTCCGAAGCCGGCCGTGACGCCGAACGCTCCGGCGGTGACGCCGCATCACTGAGGTCGGCGCCATCCCGTTCGTCGACCTGTTAGGATTTGCGGATCCATTCGGGGGTGCTGACCATGGCCAAACGGGCGTTTCCCGCATTCTTCGCGCTCGCCCTGCTCGCCGGGGCGGCCTCGGCCGTCACGGAGCAGAGCGTGACGCGGACCTCGCGCCCCGTGCGCCTGCTGCGGACCTGGGAGGAGCCCGTCAAGACGGCGAGCGGGTTCGAGTATGCCCGCCGCGTCGAGCTCGTGTTCGACTACCGCAAGGGCGTGGCCTACCAGAACTTCTACTCGAAGGACGGCCTGCAGCTCGGCCAGAAGAAGATCGCGCAGACTCTGCCCGCGCCCTCCCCGGAGGAGATCGAGGAGGCGTTCGAGATGGTGCGCAGCAACCCCGACATGGCGCGTCTCTTTGCCCGCTTTCACCCGGTCCTCGAGGGCGGCTTCGTCCTCGAGGAGGCGCGGAACAAACCCTGCGGGCCCGGCGCCCGGTGCCTCCACGTGTTCCTGCTCTCCTCGGACCGCGCCGGTCTGATCGAGCGGGTGGTCGTGGACCTCGCGCGCCAGAAGATCGCCTACAGGAACTACGTGCCTCCCACCAGGAGGACGGGCCGATGAACAAGCGTTTGCTCGCGCTGCTCGCGTTTGCCGCCGCGGGCCTGGCCTCGCCGCTCGCCGCCACCTCGCCGACCTGCAACCTGAGCGGGGAGCACCTGCTCTCCTGGCCCACCGGCGCCCCGGTGTGGGAGATGTGCTGGCTCCGGCCCTCGGCGAGCACGGGCACCAACGGCTCCGGACTCGAGATCCGCAACGTGTATTACAACGGCCACCTCGTCCTGAAGCGGGGCCACGTGCCGATGTTGAACGTCGAATACGATCCGGGTGGCTGCGGCTGCTACCGCGACTGGCAGAACCAGGAAGTCGTGTTTCACGCGAACAACCCGATTCCCGGCATCCCCGGCTACGCCGAGCCGACGCTTCCTCCGCACACCGTGTGCGACGACGGCGGCTCCGCGGGCGATTGCGGTCCGCCCGACACCGACTGTTTCGCGGGCGTGGCGGCCGAGAAGCTCGCGGACCGGCTGATCCTCACGACGCAGTTCGAGGCCGGCTGGTATCGCTACACGATGAAGTGGCGCTTCTTCCTCGACGGCCGCATCGAGCCGGCCTTCGGGTTCTCGGCGATCGACGCCTCGTGCGTCTACCACTCGCACCGGCACCACGCGTACTGGCGCCTGGACTTCGACATCGACGGTCCGGGCAACGACCTCGTGACGGAGGGCCCGAATCCGGGATCGGGCGGAGGCCGCGGTAACCCGCGCTTTCCGATCGTGACGCTGCCGACCGAGGCGATGCGCCGCAACAACCGGCCCGGAATGACCTGGTCGGTCATCGACTCGGTCACCCACCGCGGCTTCCGCATCGTCCCGGGCGACGAGGTGGCGCTGCCTGCCGACAACTTCTCGGTGGGCGATTTCTGGGCCCTGCGCTACAAGGCGAACGAAATCGACGACGGCGGCAACATCGGCGACTGCCCGGTCGACTTCAGCGGGTTCCTGAACGGCGAGACGACCGCGAGCGACGTCGTGGTCTGGTACCGGGCGGGCTGGTACCACCCGCCGAACTCGCTCGACGACTGCGACCTGGGCGGGCCGACGATCTACCCGATCGGGGACTGGAGCCCGTCGCAGTAAGGCCGGGGTGGGGCGGAGAACTTTCCGCCCGCGGGCGCGTATCGGCAGGCAAGGGGACGCTCGTCCCGCAAGGAGGCTGATCGTGAAAATCCGCACCGCCCTGGCCCTCGGCATTTTTTCCCTGTCCGCGGTCGGGTCCGGGCAGACGCCGGCTCCGACGCCGCCGCCTCCCGCGACGATCAAGCCCGGCGAGAACCTCGTCGTCGAGGGAGTGCCGGCGATCCCGGCCTCGATCGCCGAGGACTCGCTGCGGTACACGGAATCGCGCGGCGCCGCGTTCACGAGCTGGAACCCGAAGCGGCACGAGATGCTGATCTCGACCCGGTTCGGCAACACCAACCAGGTCCACGTCGTGAAGGCGCCGGGCGGCGCGCGCTCGCAGCTGACCTTCTTTCCCGACCGCGTGGGCGGCGGCGACTTCGGGCCCGTCGACGACGGCGCCTTCGTGTTCTCCAAGGACAAGGGCGGCGACGAGTTCTTCCAGCTCTACCGCTACGGTTTCGCGGAGGGATCGATCACCCTGCTGACCGACGGCAAGTCGCGCAACACCGGGCGCGTCTGGTCCAACTCGGGCCGCTGGATCGCCTACGGCTCCACGCGGCGCACCGGCGACGACGTGGACATCTACGTCCTGGATCCGAAGGATCCCGAAGACCGACCGCCGGGTCGCCGAGTTGAAGGGCGGAGGCTGGGAGGCCGCGGACTGGTCCCCGGACGACAAGCAGCTGCTGCTCGTCGAGGGAATCTCGGTCAACGAGACGTACCTGTGGCTGGCGGACGTGGCCACCGGGAAGCTGACGCTCCTGACGCCGAAGGGCGGCGAGCCGGTGGCCTGGAGCGGAGCGCAGTTTGCGCGGGACGGCAAGGGCCTCTACGTCACCTGCGACCGCGGGTCCGAGTTCCAGCGCCTCGGATACATGGACCTCGCGACGAAGGCGGTGACCCTGCTGACGCCGGACACCGCCGACGTGGACGGGTTCGACCTCTCGCCCGACGGAAAGACGATCGCCTACGTCACCAACGAGAAGGGCGCGAGCGTCCTGCGGCTCTTCGACACCGCCGCGCGCGCGGAGAAGCCGGGCCCGAAGCTGCCGTACGGCCTCATCGGCGGCGTGGACTGGCACCCGGACGGCACGCTCATCGGATTCACGATGACCTCGGCGCGCTCGAGCGCGGACGCGTACTCCTGGGAGCCGGCGACGGGGAAGCTGGAGCGCTGGACCTTCAGCGAGACCGGCGGCCTGAACGCGGCGACCTTCGTCGAGCCCGAGCTCGTCACCTGGAAGGCCTTCGACGGCAAGGAGATCTCGGGCTTTCTCTACCGTCCGCCGGCTTCGAAATTTCCCGGCAAGCGTCCGGTCGTCGTGGACATCCACGGCGGCCCCGAGGGGCAGGAGCGGCCGGGCTACATGGGGCGCGACAACTACCTGATCAACGAGCTCGGGGTCGCGTTCCTCGAGCCCAACGTCCGCGGCTCGACGGGCTACGGCAAGACGTTCGTGAAGCTCGACAACGGCTTCCTGCGCGAGAACTCCTACAAGGACATCGCGTCGCTCTTCGACTGGATCGCCACCCGGCCCGACCTCGACGCGGACCGGATCATGGTGCAGGGCGGCAGCTACGGCGGCCACATGACCCTGGCGATCGCGACCTTCTACAGCGACCGCATCCGCTGCGCCGTGGACGTCGTCGGCCCGTCGAACCTGGTCACGTTCCTCGAGAACACGTCCGGATACCGCAAGGACCTGCGCCGCGTCGAGTACGGCGACGAGCGCGATCCGAAGATGCGCGCCTTCCTGGAGAAGATCGCGCCCCTGAACAACGCCGAGAAGATCAAGAAGCCGCTCTTCGTGATCCAGGGCTTCAACGATCCGCGCGTGCCGCGGACCGAGTCGGAGCAGATGGTCGCGCGCATCCGCAAGGAGGGCACGCCCGTCTGGTACCTGATGGCGAAGGACGAGGGCCACGGGTTCGCCAAGAAGTCGAACCGGGACTTCGAGTTCTACGCGACCGTGCTGTTCATGAAGGAGTTCCTGCTGAAATAGCGGCCGGCGGCTCAGGCCCCGCGGCTCTCCTCCACGATCGCCTCGGCCTCGATCTCGACGAGCAGGGCGGGGTCGATGAGGCGGGAGACTTCGACCATGGTCGAGGCCGGCCGGATGTTCGCGAAGAACTCGCCGTGGGCGCGGCCGACTTTCTCCCAGTCGGCGATGTTCGTGACGTACATGCGCGTGCGGACGACGTCTTCGAGGCGCGCGCCGGCCATCGCGAGGGCGGCGCGGATGTTCCCGAGCGCCTGCACCGCCTGCGCGTAGGCGTCGCCGGCGCCGACGATGCCTCCGTTCGGGCCGGTGGCCGTCGTTCCGGAGACGTGCACCACGTTGCCGACGCGGACGGCCCGCGAGTAGCCGACGACCGGCTCCCACGGGGCGCCGCTCGAAAAGTTCCGGCGCACGGCCGTCAGCGCCCCGCCGCCACCGCCTGGTCGCCGAGGTAGCGGTCCTTCAGGTCGCGCCAGCCGGGCTGGTTCATGAAGCGGCGCAGCGCGTCGTTGATCGGCGCGCGCAGGGGGCTGCCGGTCTGCAGGGGAAAGGCGAGGTCCTGGTGGTCGAACGTGTCGGGCAGGAGCTCGAAGCGCTTCATCGGATCCCGCTCGACGTAGTAGCTGAGGACGTCGGCGCCATAGACGACGGCGTCCACCTCCTTGCGCGCGAGGGCCTCGAGCGCCGCGGGCGTCGTCGCGAACACCTTTCGCCGGATCTTCTCGCGGCGCAGGAAATCGGCGGCCGCCGATCCCTCGATCGTGCCGACGACGGCGCGGCGCAGGTTGTCGGCGCCCCGCACCTGGCCGAACTCCGCGATCGCGAGCTTGGCGGTGACGAAGGCCGTCAGCCCGGTGACGAGGATGAAGCTGACGAACATCCAGAAGAGGGCCACGATCCGTCCCCAGAACGTGATCGGCGCCTTGTCTCCGTACCCGACGGCCACGGCGGTCACGCCGGACCACCAGAACCCCGAGCCGAGGCCCTCCAGAGCGCCGCCCGAGAACTGCGCGTTGCGCCGGCGCTCGAGCAGCCAGACGGCGGCCCCCGCGAGGAACGTGATGACCACGATGCCGGCGTAGAGTCGGAGCGCGGACGGCCGAGAGAGCGCGCGGGTCACCGTGAGCCAGCGGTCTTCGTCGGTGCCGCGGCGGACCGCGATCCCCGTCTCCACGGAGAGGAAGGCGTGGCTGAAGTCGACCAGCTGCTCCCGGTCGACCGTGGCCGCGAACGGGGCCACCGACATGTCGAGGCGGTCGTGGGCGATGTCGTCGAGGATGGCGTCGGGCGACGCCTCGCCGAGGCGGTACTGCAGGTTCGCCTCGGAGGCGATCTCCTTCCAGAGGTCGATCGCGAGGCCGCGCCACTGGCCGTCGGCGCCGCGCATGGCGTAGGGCGGCGACTCGTAGACGCCGACGCGCCAGCACCTTGACCGGCGCCGGCGCCGCGGAACCGCCGGCTGCGCCGCCCCGGCCGCGGCGACCAGCACGCCCGCAAAGACCAGTCCCGCCCGCCCGAGCCGCATCGCGTCAGCGCTCCAGGTACGTGTACCGCGGAAAGACTTCCTCGAACTCGCGGTAGATCGCCCGCGACTCTTCCTTCTTGAGCGCGCGCCCGGCCACGCGGCGCAGCTGTTTGCCGATCGCGTCGAGCATCCCGGTCCGGTCGTAGTCCATGTACTCGAGGACGCGCTCGCAGGACTCGCCGGGCCGGACGTCCGCGATGTGCGCCTTGCCGTGCTCGTCGACGGTGACGAGCACCTCGTTGACCTCGCCGAAGAGGTTGTGCAGGTCGCCGAGAACGTCCTGGTACGCGCCCATGAGGCACACCCCGACGTAGTACGGCTCGCCGCCGCGCAGGGTGTGGAGGGCGAGGGTCTCCTTGATGTCGCGCAGGTCGATGAACTTCTCGATCTTGCCGTCCGAGTCGCAGGTGATGTCCGCGAGCGTGCCGAACTCCGTCGGCCGCTCGTTCAGGCGGTGGATGGGGAGGATCGGGAAGAGCTGATCGATCGCCCAGATGTCGGGCAGGGACTGGAACACGGAGAAGTTCAGGACGTACTTGTCCGCGAGCATCGTCTCCATGTCCTCGAACTCCTCGGGGACTTCCTTCAGGGACTTCAGGCCGCGGTGGATCTTTTCGCAGATGTTCCAGAACAGCACCTCGCCCTTGGAGCGGTCCTCGAGCGAGAGGTGGCCGAGGTTGAAGAGCGTGAAGAGCTCCTCCTTGTACTGGAGCGCGTCGTGGTAGCTCTCGCGCAGCGTCTTCGCGTTGACGGTCTCGTAGATCGACGCGAGCTCCTGCAGCACGGTCGGGATCGGCCGGCGTGACCGCGGACCCGCCGGCCCTCCTCGATGCGGTCGGCCACGTCGAGGACGTTGGTCACGAAGACCGAGTGGTAGGCCGTGACGGCGCGCCCGGACTCGGTGACGAGGATGGGCGCCGGCACGTTCTCCTCGTCGCAGATCTGCTTGACCGTGTAGACGACGTCGTTCGCGTACTCCTGCACGGAGTAGTTCATCGAGGAGTCGAAGGCCGTCTTCGAGCCGTCGTAGTCGACGCCGAGGCCGCCGCCGAGGTTCAGGTACTGGATCGGCACGCCCAGGCCGCGCAGCTTCGCGTAGACGCGGCCCGCCTCGCGGATCGCCTCCTTGACCTTGCGGATGTCGGTGATCTGCGAGCCGATGTGGAAGTGGAGCATCACGAGGCAGTCGAGCATCTTGCGGGCCTTGAGAATCTTGACGGTCTCGAGCATCTCGGGCGTGGTGAGCCCGAACTTGGCGGCCTCGCCGCCGGACTTGGCCCACTTGCCCGATCCGCGCGCGTAGAGCTTGGCCCGCATGCCGATGAGCGGCCGCACGCCGCGCGCCTTCGCCACGTCGAGGATGCGCCCGAGCTCGGAGACCTTCTCGAGGATCAGGACGACCTTCTTCTTCATCCGGACGGCGTTCAGCGCCATGCGCACGAACGTGTCGTCCTTGTACCCGTTGCAGGTGATGAGGCACTCGGGGCCCAGGTCCGCGGCGATCGCCGCCAGCAGCTCGGGCTTGGATCCCGCCTCGAGGCCGTAGCCGTACCGGCGCCCGGCTTCGACGATGTGGTCCACGACGACGCGCTTCTGGTTGACCTTGATCGGGAAAGACGCCGCGGAAGACGTTGCCGTAGCCGTACTCGTCGATGGCGCGCGCGAAGGCGTCGTTGAGGTTGGCGACCGCGGCCGAGAGGATCTGCGGAAACCGGATGACCATCGGCGTCGCGATCCCGCGCAGCGCGACCTCGTCGACGATCTGCTTGAGCGCCACGCCGCGCGCGGGCTCGCGCGTCGGCCGGACGACGAGATCGCCGTCGTCGTCGACGTGGAAGAAGCCCTTGCCCCAGTGGGGGATCCCGTAGAGCGCGCTGGCCTCGGTGTAGCGCTGGCCCGCGTGGCGCGGCCGGGGGCGGGTGCGTGTCGCCGAGACGGGTCGCGGGCGTCGAAGCGGTCGTGCGCTGGCCATGGAGCGAATCCTACGGCAGTTTACGGTTTGCCCAGCAGCTCGAGCGCGGCGACCGTCAGCGCGGAGGCGCCGGTCTTCAGCGTCGGCTCCCGGTCCGGGGCCCACTCGGAGGAGTGCAGGGAGGGCAGCTTCGTCATGTCGCCCTGCGCCGCCGCGAACTTTCCGGCCTCCGAGCCGCCCAGCCAGAACATGAGCGACGGGCACTTCGCGGCCCTGCCGAAGTCGCCGAAGTCCTCGGACCCCATGACCGGCGGCGCCTCCACGACGTGCGACGCGCCGAACGCCGAAGCCAGTGCGGCCGCGACGCGCTTGGTCAGCGCCGGATCGTTGTACGTCGCGTCGTAGCCGAGGTCGATCTTCACGAGCGGCTCCTTCGGCGCGCCGGCCGCGAGGGCTTCCGCCTTCGCGATGCGCTCGATCGCGGCGAGGAGCTTCTTGCGCACCTCCGCCTTGTAGCTGCGCACGGTCAGCTGCAGCCGGACCTCGTCCGGGATGATGTTGGACCGCGTGCCTCCGTGGATCGTCCCGACGGTGACGACCGCGGGGTCCCGGGGATCGTTCTCGCGCGCGACGATCGTCTGGAAGGCGAGGACCATGCGCGCGGCGATGACGATCGGGTCGATCGTGTTCTGGGGCGCCGATCCGTGGCCGCCGCGTCCGTAGACCGTGATGTCGACCGTGTCGGAGTTCGCCAGCGCAAAGCCCGGCGTGTAGCCGATCGTGCCCGGCCGGCAGCTGCGGCGTGTCGTGCAGCGCGATGGCGAAATCGGGCTTCGGGAAGCGCGTCAGGAACCCGTCCTTGAGCATGGCGCTCGCGCCCGTCCGAGCCCTCCTCGCGCGGGCTGGCCCACGAGCACGAGCGTTCCCTTCCAGCGGCTCTTCGCCTTGGCCAGCAGCGCGGCGGCGCCGACGAGCGAAGTCATGTGGACGTCGTGGCCGCAGGCGTGCATGACGGGCACGACCGCGCCCGCGTCGTTCTTGACCGTGACCTTGCTCGCGTAGGACAGGCCCGTGCGTTCCTCGACGGGCAGCGCGTCCATGTCGGCGCGGATCAGCACGCGTCGGGCCCTTGCCGTTCTTCATGACCGCCACGACGCCGAAGCCGCCGACGTGATCGGTGACCTCGTAGCCGAGGGCGCGCAGGCGCGCGGCGACCTTGGCCGAGGTCTTCTCTTCGTGCGTCGAGAGCTCGGGCGTCTGGTGCAGGTCGATGTAGAAGGCGTCGAGATCGGGGTAGATCGCGTTGACCGGCGCGAGGGCCGGCGAGCCGGACGCAGCCGGCAGAGCGAGCAGGCCGGCGAGCGCCGGAGCGGCAAGGATGTTCAGCATGGGCGACACAAGATCACCGGCGCGTTTGGCGTGTCAAGGAACGTACACTGGACGGCGGTGGCGGCGACGAGCGAACGCGTCGGAATGTGGGCGAGCCTGAAGGCAGCCGCCCGCTCGCGGCGCATCGGCGCGGTCACGCTGCAATCCTTCTCGTCCGGCCTGCCGCTCGGCCTCGTCTGGATCGCCCTGCCGGCGTTTCTCACGTACCGCGGCTTCGACATCAAGACCGTCGGCCTCTTCTCGCTCGCGCAGGCGCCGTGGAGCTTCAAGTTCCTCTGGTCGCCGCTGATGGACCGCTACGGGCCGCGCTTCGGCAGCGTCGGGCGGCGGCGGGCGTGGATCCTGATCTGCCAGGTCTTTCTGACCGGCGGGATCCTCGGCGCTGGCGGCCGTCGGCGGCGCGGCCGACGTGGGCACGGTCGCCCTGCTCGCCCTCTTCATCGCGTTCGCCTCCGCGTCCCAGGACATCGTGATCGACGCCTACGCCGTCGAAGTGCTCGAGCGCTCGGAGCAGGGGATCGCGGTCGGCGCGCGCACGGCGCTGGCCCGCACCGCCGTGCTGCTGTCCGGGGCGGTCACGATCACGTTCGGGCAGCGCCTCGGGTGGCCGCCGGTGTTCGTGGCTCTCGCGCTGCTCTTCGTTCCGATGGCCGTCGTCGTGCTGCGCTCGCCCGAGCCCGAGATCGCGCCGGCGCCGCCGCGTTCGCTGCGGGAGGCGGTCTTCGATCCGCTGCTCGAGCTCTTCCGGCGCTCGGACGCGGTGGCGATCCTGGGCTTTCTCGTCCTCTACAAGTTCGGCGAGAACCTTGCGACCGCGCTGACCCGCCCCTTCCTCATCCAGAAGTGCTTCGTGCCCGAGGACGTGGGCATTGCCACGGCGACGATCGGACTGACGGGGCTGATCACCGGGACGTTTTTCGGCGGCGCCTCGACCGAGCGGATCGGCCTGACGCGCAGCCTCTGGATCTTCGGCTTCATCCAGGCGGTGGGCTTTCTGGGATACATCGCGATCGATCAGTTGACGCCGGGCTCGCCGTGCGCGGGCGGGGCCGCCGGCCTGGTGCAGCCGATGAACCACCGGCTCGTGATGTACGCGGCCGTCCTCGTCGAGAATTTCTGCCAGGGGATGGCGACGGGCGCCTTCGGCGTGATGCTCCTGCGCATGACCCAGAAGCAGTTCTCGGCCACGCAGTACGCCCTGTTTTCGAGCATCTTCGCGATCGGCCGCATCCTTCCCGGGCCGATCGCCGGCTTCACGGCCGATGCGGTCGGATGGACGCCGTTCTACCTGATCTGCACGGCGGCGTCGGTGCCCGGCCTGCTGCTGCTCCAGAAGTTCGCGCCGCTCGGCGGCCGCGAGCCGGCGCTCGATCAGCTCGAAGCGGTCGTGACGCGGCCCGTGACGCGGGCGCGGCTCTTCCTGACGAGCGCTGCCATCGCCGTCGGCCGGCTTCGCGATCGCGCTCGGCGTCTCGGCGCTGCTCGCGGCGCTGAAGGCGGCGCGCGCGAACCCGGCGCTCGGCGTGGACTGTTGCGGGAGCCCTCGCGAAGATCCTCGCGCCGGTCGCAGGTCTCCGACTGGATCCGCGTCGCGCGCCTTCGGCGTCGTGGGGCTGGTCTCCGGCGCTGGCCGCCGCTGCGTTTCTCGTCGCCCGCCACGGCGTGCGGCGCAGCGCGGCCTAGGGCAGCTTCGGAAGCTCCGCGACGCCGGTCCCGCTGGCGCCGGTCTCGAGCTCCTCGACCGTGACGGCCACGCGGGTCGCTTCCGGCGGCCAGATGATCTTCGCCTCGTAGAGCCACATCGTGCCCTCGCCCGAGTGGTCGAGCGCGACCTCGTCGTGCGAGACGAAGGGCGGCGAGTCGGGAGTCTCGACGGCGATCGTCACGCGCACGCGCCCCGCGCCGAGCTTCTCGAGCGCGGGCGCGATCGCGGCGAGGTCGGCGGAAACCGAGAGCTCGCCCTGCATCTTCTTCTTGCCGGCGCGCCCGGTCGCTTCGACCGAGACCCCGACCTCGAGCCCCGCGTTGGCGGGATGAGGCGGTGGTGAGCGCCGTCGTGGTCTTCGCCGCGGCGGCCGAGCTCAGCGTCCCGGCGGCGAGGTACCGCGGCGCGCTGATCTTGACGGACGGAGTCCACGCTCGCGACGGAGAGCTCGTGCGCCGTCCCGTCCGCGGGCGCCGTCGTGCGAAACGTCACGAGGTAGAGCCCCCCGACGCTGCCGACCTGCTCGGCGAGCTTCGTTTCCGTCGAGACGACCTCGCCGCCCGTCGCGGCGGCGATCAGGTGGAGGGGCTCGATCGGCCGCGCGAAGTAGGTCACCTCGCGCGCCCGTGCTCGTGGCGGCGATGCTCCGCGACGACACCGTTGCCCATGTTGGCGGCGCTGGTCGCGAACTCGGCGTGAATGCCCCCGAGAGCCACGACGACGGTCCGGAGGCCCTTGGCGGCGAGCGCCTGTTCGGCCTGCGCGCGCGCACGGGACACCGTGCCCGCATACTCGGCCATCAGCTGCGACGCTTCCTGCTGGAATCTCGGGTTCATCGAGGCCAGAAGCGTCCGGCGATAGACCTCGCTCGGGTCGGCGTCGAAGCCATCGGTGCAGAGGTAGACGATTCCGGTCGGTCGTCCGGCTGCGTTCCGGCCCACCGCGCGATGGTCCCGAGCGCGTTCTGCAGCAGCTGGACTTCCTGCTGAATCGACGCCTTCGCGGGCATGCGGGGCTTGGTCTGCGTTCGGTTTCCCGGCGCAATCTCCGGGTCCTGCACCGTCTGCAGGTAGTCGCGGCGCACGCCGCCGATGCTGTCTCTTCCCTGGATTTTGAGCAGGCCATCGAGTCCGGCGCCGAGCGCGGCGGCGTCCGTCGTGCTCGCGACGAGGACACGCGGCGTCGGGTCCGCCAGCACGATCTCGAGCGGCCCCGTGCGCAGGATCGCCGGCCAGGTTTTGCCTGAAGGCGACGGCGATCGGCGTTCACGGTGCGGTGCTGGAGCGTCGTCGTTTCGACGTAGAGATACTGGGGCAGCGGCACCGGAGGCGGCGCCGTCGTGCGCCGCGGCGCCGGAGCCGGCGCGACCGTCGCGCTCGGCGATTCCCCGCGCCGCACCGGCTCGACGGCGATGACCTCGACCGCCTTGCCGTTCTCGCGGACGAGGATGTCGGCGGGCGAGGGCGGCTTCGCGAGCGGACGGCCCTTGGCGTCCGTGATGGACGGCGAGCACGGTCCGGATGCGGACCTCGACCTTCTCGGTGAACTGCCTGGTCCTTCGGCGGTTCCTGCGCCGAGGCTCGCGCCTGCCGCGAGAGCGGCAGCAGCGAGCGCGGCGAGGCGCTGCGAGGCGATGCGGGCCGCTGCTGCCGGGTTTCGTCGTGCACCTCCTGCACTCTTGGAGGAAGCTCGTTCGAGAATCGTATCGCACCACCCCACTCGGCCGCGCGGGATTGACGGGGCCTCGCCCGGGGCGTATCGTGATCTGGCAATGACGCGATATCGCAGCTCCTGGTTTACCGGCTCCGGCGCGGCCTCTGGCGCGTCCGGTTCGGGAGTCGTGCGCTAGACGTCGAGCACACACCGAACACGGAACGTTCGAAGGCCCCGCTGAAACGGCGGGGCCTTTTTCTTTTTGGAGAAAACCATGCGAGTCGCGATCCAGGGAACCCACGGTTCGTTTTCCGAGGCGGCGGCGCGGTGGCGCTGGAAGGACGGCGACATCGTCCCGTGCCGCGACGTGCAACAGGTGGTCGCCGCGGTGCGGGAAGGGCGCGCCGACGCGGGATGCCTCGCGATCGAGAACTCGCTCTTCGGCTCCGTGACGGCCACGTACGACCTGCTGCACGAGGCGTTCGGCGACGGCGCCCTGCACCTGTCCGACGAGATCCTGCTGCCGGTCTTCCACAGCCTGCTCGCGCTGCCGGGAGCGGAGCTTGCGGGCATCCGGCGCGTGCTTTCGCATCCGGTCGCGCTCGGCCAGTGCCGCATCTGGCTCGACAGCCACCTGCCGCACGCGGAGCTCGTCAGCGAGTGGGACACGGCCGGCAGCGCCGAGATCGTGGCGCGCGACGCGGCGCCGGGACCAGGCCGCCGTCGCGCCGCTCGGCGCGGGCGGCGCCTACGGGCTGGCCGCGCTGGCCGAGCGCATCGAGGACGATCCGTCCAACCAGACGCGCTTTCTGACCTTCACCCGCGAGGCCGCTCCCGCTCCGGCTCCCGGGGCGGATCGCCGGTGCGGCGCAAGACGTCGCTGCTGATCTGGCTGCCGCACAAGCCCGGCATGCTCGCGGCGGCGCTGCAGGCCTTCGCCTCGCGCGGCGTGAACCTGACGTCGCTGCAGTCGCGCCCCGAGCGCACGGCGCCGTGGACCTACCGGTTCTACGTCGACGTCGAGGGCGCGCCCGACGAGCCGCGCCTGGCCGAGGCCATGGAGGCGGCCGAGGCGCTCGCGACGAAGGTGGTCGTCCTCGGCAGCTACCGCGAGTGGAACGACGGCACGGCGCCCACGCGGCCTCCGATGCCGGCGCCCGCGCACCACCGGCCGCGGCCGGACTTTCCGCTCTACGACCGGAGGCAGAAGCCCGGCGGCACGCGCTTTTCCGTGCGCGGCGTCGAGATCGGAGGCGACCGGCCCGTGCTCATCGCGGGACCCTGCTCGGTCGAGGGCGAGGAGATGCTGCTCGAAGCGGCCGTCTCCGTGGCCGCTTCGGGCGCGGACATGCTGCGCGGCGGCGCGTACAAGCCGCGCACTTCGCCCTACGAGTTCCAGGGGCTCGGCGTGCGGGGCCTGAAGTTTCTCGCCGAGGCGCGGGAGAAGACGGGCCTTCCCGTCGTGACCGAGGTGTTGTCGTGGGAGGAAGTCCCGGTCGTCTCCCAGTACGCCGACGTGCTGCAGATCGGCGCGCGCAACATGCAGAACTTCGCCCTGCTGCGCGCGGCCGGACGCAGCGGCAAGCCGATCCTCCTGAAGCGCGGCGGGGGAGCGACGATCGAGGAGTGGCTCTCGGCGGCCGAGTACATCCTGGCCGACGGCAACGAGCAGGTGATCCTCTGCGAGCGCGGCATCCGGACGTTCGAGCGCGCCACGCGGCACACGCTCGACCTGAACGGCGTGGCGCTCGTGCGCGAGCGCACGCACCTGCCGGTGCTCGTCGACCCGAGCCACGCGGCCGGCATCCGGTCGATCGTCGCGCCGCTCGCGCTCGCGGGGCTCGCGGCCGGGGCGCACGGCGTGCTCGTCGAGGTGCATCCGCATCCGGAGGCCGCGCTCTCCGACGGCGCGCAGAGCCTGGACCTGCCCGGGTTTCGCGGCGCTGGCGCGGACGGTGCGGGTGCCGGGCTAAGCCTGTTCCGATCGCCCGGCGGATCGTCTCGGCCTCTGCGTCGAAGAGCGGCGCGCACGGCGTCGGCGTCGCCGTCGCGCAGCGCGGTCGAGAGCCTGCCGAGCTGCACGCGAGACCGCGTCGATCGCGCCGGCGAGGGCCTCCGGATCGGCGAGCGCGAGCTCGAGCGCGAGGGCCACGGGCTGTCCCGCCAGGCGCGTGGTGTCGAGCAGGCCCGGCCCGGCCAGCCGCGCGAGGTCGTCGCCCGCTGCCGTTCCCGCGGCCTGCGCGAGCGCGCTGGCGACGGCGTGGGGCAGGTGGCTGACCCAGCTCATCAGGCGGTCGTGCCGCTCCGCGTCGAGCTCGACGGGGCGCGCGCCGACGGCGGCGACGAGCTCGGACACCGCGGCCACGGCGTTCGCGTCGCTCCTCGCGGTGCGCACGAGCACCCACGGGCGGCCGCGGAAGATCTCGGGCGCGGCGGCCTCGATGCCGCGGCGGCGGGCGCCGGCCATCGGGTGGCCCGCCACGCAGCGCGTTCCGCGGCGCAGCGCCGCCATCGCCTCGACGATCGGCCTCTTCAGGGACGCCGTGTCGGTCAGCACCGCGTCGGGCGCGAGGGCGGACAGCACGCGCAGCAGCTCCGGCGTCAGCGCGGTGGGCACGGCGGTCACGACGATCCCGGCGCCCGCGACGGCCGCCTCGAGCGAGTCCGCGGCGTCGATTCCCCGCGCGCGGGCGCGGGCGCGGACGTCGGGATCCCGGTCGTAGCCGCGCGCGCCGGCGGCCAGGGCAAGCGAGCCGCCGATCAGGCCGAGGCCGACGACGGCGGTCCGACTCACCGCGGCGCGTCCCGCAGCGGCAGGCGAACCGGCGGCCGGTCCTCGTCGCCCGGCACGCGCACCGCCCAGGCCGGGCGCAGCTGCCGCGCGCCGCGCAGGAAGGCGTGCCGCACCTCGCCCTGGGCCTTCTCCGTGTTCCAGTGAAGCAGGGCGCGGATGCCGCGGCCGAGCGAGCCCGGCACGGCGATCTCGCGGGCGCACAGCAGGGGCACCGCCTCCCAGCCGGGCAGCGCGCGGACGGCGAGCGCCGGGAACTCCGCGTCCAGATCGTCGGTCACGGTGAAGACCGCGCTGGCGACGTCCTCGGGAAGGATTCCGTTCTGCTCGACGAGGATGCGCAGCAGCTCGAGCGTGCGCGCGAGGATCTCCGCCGCGTCGTTGGCGTCGGCGGTCGTCGCGCCCCGCACTCCCCGTGTGGCCATGCGGCCGATTATCTCCGACGAATCTGTTGCAGAATGATCCGAACCGTGAAGAAGCTGATCGTCAACGCGGACGATTTCGGGCGCTCGCCCGGCGTCAACGCCGGCACTCTCGAGGCGCACGAGGGCGGGATCGTCACGTCGGCCACGGTGATGGTCCTCGAGGCCTCGGCCGCGCGCGGGATCCGGGCGGCGGCCGAACGCGCGCCGCGGATGTCGCTCGGCCTGCATTTCGTGGTGACGGGGGGAGGCCGGCCCGCCGCGGCCGCGAAGTCGGTGCCCACGCTCGCGCCCGAGGGCCGCTTTCGCCGGCGCCGGGAGGACCTGCCCGCGCAGATTCCGGCCGGGGAGATCCGCGCGGAGCTCGAGGCGCAGATCGGCATCTTCCAGGTCCTCGCCCGCAAGCCGCCGACGCACCTCGACTCCCACCACCATGCCGCGCTCCATCCGGCGATCGCGCCCGTCTTCGCGGCCGTGGCCAGCAGCCGGTCGCTGCCCGTGCGCGCGTCGAGCGACGAGGCGCGCGGGTCCCTGCGCGCCGCGGGGGTCCGAACGCCGGACCGGTTCTTCGACGGCTTTCACGCCGACCAGGTCAGCCTCGAGACGCTCGAGCGGATCCTCGAAGCCGTGCCCGACGGCGTTTCCGAGCTGATGTGCCATCCGGGCCGCGTGGACGAGCAGCTCGAGGCCGGATCGACGTACGTGGCCGAGCGGGAGTGGGAAATCGAGGTCCTGTGCGATCCCGGGATCCGCCGGCGCGTGCGGGCCCTCGGGATCGAGCTGGTCGGTTTCGGCGCGCTGTGACCGCGGATTCGGTTAGGATTTCGGCAAAGCCATGAGAGCGCTCGTCGCCGACAGCGATCCGGACCGGCTCCGACAGCTGGAAGGCTGGCTCGACCGCTGGGGCTACGACGTGGTTTCGGCGAAGAACGGCGTCGAAGCGTGGAGCCGCCTCGAAAAGGAGCGGCAGCCGATCCTCGTGGTCCTTGCCTGGCGCATGGAAGGGATGCACGGCATCGACGTGTGCCGCAAGCTGCGCCTGCACCCGGAGCTGCCGTCCGTCTACGTGCTCCTCTTTGCCGGCGAGCGCGGCGAGGAAGACCTGCTCGACGGCGTCAACGGCGGCGCCGACGACTTTCTCTTCGCGCCGCTCGACCAGGTCGAGGTCAAGGCGCGCGTGCGCACGGGCGCCCGCATCGTCGAGATCGAGCGCGCGCTGCGCGCCTCGCAGGACGCGCTGCGCGTGCAGTCCACGCGCGACGCGATCACCGGCTCCTGGAACCGCGCCGCGATCCTCGACCTGCTCCACAAGGAGCGCGAGCGCGCGCGCCGCAAGAGCGGCTCGGTCGGCGTCGTGCTGGCCGACCTGGACGCGTTCCGCAAGGTCAACGAGTCGCTCGGGACGCCGATCGGCGACGAGGTCCTGCGCGAGGCCGCGCGGCGCATGAGCTCGACGCTGCGTCCGTACGACGCCGTCGGGCGCTACGGCGGCGAGGAATTCCTCATCGTGCTTCCCGGCTCGGACGGGCTCGGCGGCCTCACGGTCGCGGAGCGCATCCGCGAGTCCTTCTCGAATCATCCCGTCCACACGACCGCCGGCCCGGTGCCCATCACCCTCTCGCTCGGGGTCGCGGCCGAGGGGGGCGAGGAGGCCTCGGACGGCAGCGCCCTCCTGCGCGCCGCCGACACGGCGCTGAAGCGGGCCCAGCAGACGGGCCGCAACCGCGTGGCGCTGGCCGACGATTCGGGCCTCTCCATCGACGCCGTGCCCGACGACGCAGGAGGGTAGCCCGGGCTGTTGGATCCAAGCGGGGACAGACTGTCCGCCGCGGGTCACACCGAGGAGTCGGAAGGAGCCTGGATTCGCGACGGCCCGCCGCGCTTCGTCCGCGCATCTGGCCTCCGGCAGGAAATATGCTCACGTGCGTCAGGAGGAGGGATCGCCGTTGAGATTCGCGCTTCCGCGCAAGCGAGGAGGTTCGCCGCTCGCTCTGGCCGTCGTCCTGTCGCTCTCTCCGGCGGCGGTGCGCGGCGCGTCGCCGTGGGTCCCGATCGGTCCCTCGGGGGGAATCGTGAATTTCGTCGCCTCGGCGCCGTCCGCCCTTGAGGTCGTCTACGCGGCGAGTCCTACCGGCGGGGTGTTTTCGAGTCCGGACTCGGGAGACACATGGCAGGCTGTCGATTCGGGCTTGTCGGATCTTCGTGTCCAGTGCCTTGCGGTCTCTCCGGCCGATTCCCGGGTCGTCTATGCGGGAACGCAGTCCGGTGCTTTCAAGACGACGGACGGCGGAGTGTCCTGGAGGGCGCTGACCGGCGGGTTTCCCGCAGGCATCGTCAATGCGATCGTGATCGACCCCTCGAACGCCAGGACCCTCTACGCCGCCGGAGCCGGGGGCCTGCTCGCCAGGAGCACCGACGAGGGAGCGTCCTGGAGCGCGATCGGGAATGCGGCGCTCTCGGCAGCCCAACCGCGTGCCCTGGCGATCGATCCTTCGCACACGGCGACGTTGTACCTGGGCACCGCTCAGAACGGGGTGTATCGCAGCACCGACAGCGGGACCTCGTGGACGGAGAAGAATACCGGTCTCGTCGACCCGGTCGGCAATACGTACGGGGTCCTGGCGCTCGCGGTCGACCCGACGAACACTTCGCGGCTGTATGCGGGCGCCGCGGGACATCGGCGTCTACTCGACCACCGACGCGGGCGGAAGCTGGACGCCATCCCTCGCGACCTCCGGGTTGGTCACGAGCATCGTCGTCACTTCGGACGGCACGGTCTATCTCGCCAGCCAGCCGGGGTTCTACACGCTCCTGCCCGGCGAGTCCGCGTGGGCGAGCATGCCCTTCCTCAACAACTTCATCAATGCGCTCGCCGTCGGAGGGCCGACGACGCCGGTGTACATCGGGTTCGGAAAGGCCGGGTTGGACCCGGGCGGGTTGGCGCGCTGGGATGGCGGCGCGTCGTACGTCTACGCGAACCTCGAGGCAGTGGCCATCACGTCGCTCGCGGCGGATCCCACGAGCGCCGGGCGCGCGCTGGCCGGGACCCCCTTCGGCATTCTCTCCGGCACGGGGGACACCTGGGTGGGAACTGCCTGCTGCGGCAACAACGGGCCAAGCGCCCTTGCCGCGAGCATCCTGTTCGATCCGAGGCACCCGGGGACGGTCTACGCGGGCACGGGCTCGGGGGTCTCCAAGTCGGATGATGCGGGAACGACCTGGGTGGCGTCCTCGAACGGCATGCCCCCGACGCTGGTGCGCAGCCTCGTGGCGCAGCCGGGCAGTGACCAGGGAATCCTTGCCGGGACGCTGCATGGCGTCTTTCAATCGTCCGACGGCGGCGAGAATTGGGCGGCGGCCTCCGCGGACCTCGCCGCGCGCCAGATCTTCTCGCTCGCCGCGGATCACGGCTCGGCCGCGATCGTGTGGGCCGGCACCGACGACGGTGTCTATCGCAGCACCGATTCCGGCGCGCACTTCGCGAGGGCGGGGGCTCTGGGCGGAATCGTGTACGCGGTGCTCGCGGCCGCGGGCGGCCGCACTCTCGCGGGCACCGACTCGGGTCTTTGGACGAGCACGGACGGCGGGGCGAGCTGGGCGCTCGCGCCGGGAGCGGCGGCCGCCACGTACTTCGCCCTCCTCGAGGATCCCGGAACTGGAGAGGTCTTTGCGGGCGGTCTCAACGGCGTGGCCCGGAGCGCGGACGGCGGCGTTTCCTTCTCGCCGGATTCCGACGGCCTCTCCAGCCGGGACGTCCGTTGTCTGGCGCTGCTCTCCAACGGATCGCTCCTGGCCGGCACCAACGGAGGCAGCGTCTTTTCTCTCCAGCGCATCACGGGCTCGCCGCGCGGGTCGGTGACCCGACCCCGGATGCCGGCCTCGCCGCGCGCCGTGGCGCCTCGCCCGTAGCGACGCTCTTCGCCGGCTCGGCATCAGAATTGCTCGTTCTTTCTGAAAGTCAAAGGGGGTGCGGCGTGGAATGCTCGCGGACGGATAAGAGTCGATTCTCTTGCCTGATCGCGTTGCTCCTCGCGACCGCGGCCGCGGCCGGCGCCGAGTCGTCCTGGACGCTGCTCGGGCCCTTCGACCAGGGTGTGGGCGCGCCGGTTCCCATGGAAAGCGTCGTGGCCGTTCCGAACAGCGCGACCCTCTACGCCGCCGGCGTGGGCGGGGTCTTCCGCAGCGAGGATGGCGGCGCCCACTGGGCCAATCGCGGCAGGCCCGGCGGCAAGGACGTGAATACGCTCCGGCTCGATCCGTCGGATTCCGCAACGCTCTACGCCGGGACGACGGCAGGCCTGTTCAAGACGACCGACGGCGGGGCGACGTGGATGCCGTCGGGCCTCGAGGACCGTGTCGTGTATTCCGTGGCCATCGATCCGCAGTCTCCGAACGTTCTCTATGCCGGCACGGATCCGATCGAGGGGCTCGACTGGGGCCGGGTCTACAGGAGCCAGGACGGCGGGACGAGCTGGTCGGTGCTCGACGTGTTTCCCTACGGCGCGGTGCTTGCGCTCGCCATCGATCCGCTCGCGCCCTCCACGCTGTTCGTGGGGTCCGCGTACGGCACGCTCCTGCGGAGCAGCGACGGAGGCGACCACTGGGATGCCGGCGACCTGGTGCTCGGGGCCGTCAACCAGATCGTCGTGGATCCGTCGGCGCCGGGAGTGGTGTACGCGCAGTGGAGCGCGAGTTCTTACGCGGAAGGAACGCGGCCGGCGGGGACCCTGCGTCGCAGCACCGACGGCGGCGTGACGTGGGCGGATGTCCCGGGGCTGCCAACGCACGATTCCGGGCCCCTCGTCCTCGATCCGAACTCGCCGCAGGCCGCGTACTTCGTGTCGAGCGGGAGCCTCTATCGCACCGTCGATCACGGGCAGAGCTGGGGCGTCGTCGGCGCGGCGGTCCGGTCCGTGGAGCTTGCCATTCCCGCCGGCGGTTCGCCGCATCTCTATGCGGCCGGCGACGGCATTCTGGAGTTCGACATCGCGGTTCTTCCCCCGACGTGCGACGCGAGCCCGACGACGCTGTGCCTCCAGTTCGGCCGCTTCTCCGCGCGCGTCGACTGGAAGCAGAGCCCGCTCGGTCCGAGCTTCCAGGCCCAGGCCGTCCCCGTGACGTCGGACTCGGGCTACTTCTGGTTCTTCGGTCCCGAGAACGTCGAGCTGATGGTCAAGGTGCTCGACGGCACGCTGCTCAACGACCACTACTGGGTCTTCTACGGCGCGCTCTCGGACGTCGCCTACACGCTGACGGTGACCGACACGCTGACGGGCGCGACGCAGGTCTACGAGAACCCGCAGGGCACGCTCGCGAGCGTGGCGGACACGCAGGCATTTCCGAACGCCGTCTCGGCGAATGCGTCGAATGCGCGGCCGCCCTCGAGGCTCGTCTTCCCGTCGCCCGCGATCGTGTGCGAGCCCGATCCGGCCGCCCTCTGCCTCGAGGAGGGCCGCTTCCAGGTGCGCGTCGCCTGGCAGAAGACTCCGTCGGGCCCGTCCTACTCCGCGGCGGCCGTCCCGCTGACGGGCGACACCGGGTACTTCTGGTTCTTCGACGAGGCGAACGTGGAGCTCGTCGTGAAGGTTCTCGACGGGACCGCGGTCAACGGGCACCACTGGGTGTTCTACGGCGGGCTTTCGGACGTGCAGTACACGATCACTGTGACGGACACGCAGACGGGCGCGACGCAGGTGTACGAAAACCCGCAGGGCACGCTCGCGAGCGTCGCCGACACGGCGGCGTTCTAGCCCCGCGGCGCCCTCGCCGGCAGCGCCCTGCCGCGCGTCTGACCGGCTCCATTGACTTTCCCGTCCGCCTGCGATTGTGTAGGCGGGAAACAGGAGCCTCAACATGTCGCTGGTGGCGGTCTGGGTCATCGTCGCCCTCGGTGCCGGGATCCTCGAGGTCGTCGTGCCGGCCTTCGGATTCGTGTTCGTGACGCTCGCGGCACTGCTCGCCGCGGTGCTCGCGCTGCTCGCCTTCGGGTTGACGACGCAGGTCGTCGTCTTCGCCGCGTCGGCGCTGCTCTTCCTGCTCGTGCTGCGGCGGTTCTTCGTGCACCGTCTCCGCGTCGGCCCCGGCGTGCCGTCGCGCACCGAGGCGATCACCGGCAAGCTCGCCGAGGTCACCGACCCGATCGACCCCGTCCGCGGCTCGGGGCGTGTCAACGTGGAGGGCCACGACTGGGCGGCCCGCTCGTCCGTGGCGATTCCGGCCGGCGCGCCCGTGCGCGTCGACGGCGCCGACGGGATCGTGCTGCTCGTCTCGCCCGTACAGAAAGGACTCTGAAATGGCGTCACCGTCTTCGTTCGTGCTCTTCATCCTCGTCCTCTTCGCGCTCGATCGTGCTGGCGAAGTCGATCAAGGTCGTGCCCCAGAAGTCGGTGAAGCTGATCGAGCGGCTCGGCCGCTTCCACAAGCGGGCCGACGCCGGGTTGAACGTGATCGTGCCGTTCCTCGACTCGGTGCGCGCCACGACCGACCTGCGCGAGCAGATCACGCAGATCGAGCCGCAGGCCGTCATCACGCGCGACAACGTCACGATGAAGGTGGACGCCGTCATCTACTTCGTGATCGCCGACCCGGTGCGGGCGACGTACGAAGTGCAGAACCTCGGGTGGGGCATCGAGCAGCTCGCGCTCTCGGCCCTGCGCAACGTCATCGGCGCGCTCGACCTCGACCACACGCTGACCTCGCGCGACACGATCAACACCCAGCTGCGCGCCGCGCTCGACCAGGCCACCCAGCAGTGGGGCGTGAAGATCATGCGCGTCGAGCTCAAGAACATCGACCCGCCGCAGGACATCAAGCTCACGATGGAAAAGCAGATGACCGCCGAGCGCTCGCGCCGCGCGATGGTCACCAACGCGGAGGGCGAGAAGTCCTCGGCGATCCTGAAGGCCGAGGGCCAGAAGCAGGCGCAGATCGTCAACGCCGAGGGCCAGAAGGAATCCGCCATCCTCGCCGCGGAAGGCCAGGCGCAGGCGCGCCTGCGCGTCGCGCAGGCGGAGGCGCAGGCCATCCAGGTCGTCGCCGACGCCATCGGCACGTCCGGCAATCCCGCGCAGTACCTGATCGCGCAGCGCTACCTCGAGACCCTCGGCCAGATGGGCTCCGGGGCGGACAAGGTCCTCTTCCTGCCCTACGAGGCCTCGGGAGTGCTCGCCTCGCTCGGCGGGATCCGCGAGCTGCTCGCGCCGGGAGGCACGCCGCCGTCGCCGACCGCGCCGTCGGGGCCGTCCGGACCGCGGCCGGCGCCGCCGATGCCGCCGCTGGCGCGCTAGCCGGCCGCGTCGATCGCGGCGAGCGCGCGGTCGAGCTCGCCGGCGTCGTTGCCGGCGTGGGGCGAGAAGCGCACGCAGCCTTCGCGCGGGCGCGACGAGGACGCCCGTTTCTCGAGGGCCTTCGCCCACGAGCGCGCGTCGCCGGAGGGCGGCGCGGCGGCGAGGATGCCCGAGGACAGCGGCGCCGGCGAGGCGATCCTCCAGCCGCGGGCTTCGAGGCCGCTGCGCAGCGTTTCCACGAGGCCCAGGATCCGCGCCTGCACGGCGTCGCGGCCCATGGCGTTGAGCAGGTCGATCGCGGCGGAGAGGCCCGCGAGGTTGGCCGTCGGCAGCGTTCCCGGCTCGTACCGGCGGGCCCCCGTGTACTGCGCCGCCCGGTACTCGAGGTACTCACCCTCCGTCTTGAGATTCCACCATCCGTGCGCCCGCGCCGGAACGCGCTCGCGGGCGCTCTCGGCGACGTAGAAGACGGCGCCGCCCTCGCTGCCGTAGAGCCACTTGTGCGCGTCGGCGCAGAGGACGTCCACGTTCGCGGCCGCGACGTCCATCGGCAGGGCGCCGAGGCCCTGGATCGCGTCCACGACGAAAAGAATGCCGCGCTCCCGGCAGAGCCGGCCGATCTCGGCGAGCGGGAAGACGAAGCCGTTGTGGAACGCCACCCACGAAACGGCCACGACGCGCGTGCGCTCGTCCACGAGCGCGGCGAGGTCGTCGACGGTGATCCGCCCGCCGCGGCTCTTCGCCACGCGGCATTCCACGCCGCGCTCGGCGAGCGCCCGCCAGGGATAGGCGTTCGACGGAAACTCCATGTCGTCGGTGACGACGTTGTCGCCGTCCTTCCACGGGAAGCCGAGCGCCACGAGGTTGACGCCCCAGCTCGTGTTGGGAAGAATCGCGATCTCGGCCGCGGACGCGCCGATGAAGGCGCCGACCTTCGCGCGCGTCGTCTCGACCATCCCGTACCAGGCGCGCCAGTCCGCGGAGCCGCGATCGCGCACGTTCTCGACGTGCGCCGTGATCGCGTCGGCCACGCGCCGGGGCAGGGGCGCCACGGCGGCGTGGTTGAGATGGATGAAGTTCCTGCGGACCGGGAACTCGCGGTCGAGGGCGGCGGGGGAGAAGTCGAAGCTCATCGGCTCGAGGATCTTCCTATAGAACGCCTCGTAATCGGAGACCATGCGCTCGAATCCATAGAGAGTTTCCGCCCGCCGGCGGCAGGCCGCGCGGTCGATTTCCGCGACGCGCCCGACGAATGCCGCGAGCTCCTCGTCGGTCTCGCCCAGGAATCCCGTGACGCCGTGCTCGACGAGCTCGGGCAGGGAACCGCGCGGAGTGCCGATGACGGGCGTGCCGGCGGCCATGGCCTCGGCGACGACGAGGCCGAAGGGCTCGTCCCAGGAGATCGGGAAGACGAAGGCCCGGGCGCGGCTCATGAGAGCGAGGACCTCGTCGTTCGGCAAGGTCCGGTCGAGGCGCACGCGCTCGCCATCCACGTGCGGCCGGACCTTTTCCTCGTAGAACGGCGCGCTCTCGGCGAGGTACGGCGTGACGTCGCCGACGATCACGAGCGGCAGTCCCGCGCGCTTTGCGATCGCGATGGCGCGGTCGGCGCCCTTGTGCGGCACCAGGCGGCCGACCGTGATCAGGAAGTCGCCGGGCGTCGGGCCGAAGGGGACGCGCTCGACGTCGATGCCGTACGGGAATGACCGGCAGGCCGCCGCCGAGCATCCGGTTCTGCGCCTCGGAGATGCAGACCGGGTGGAGGTTTGCACAGTGCGCGCGGTAGTAGTCGTGGAGGTGCTTCTCGATGTACGCGTACGTCATGACGCTCGGCCGGCGCGTCGCGCCCGTGAAGTACGCCGCGGGCGTGGGCCAGTGCGAGTGCAGGACGTCGAAGCGGTCGGCCAGCGCGTAGGCCTCGGCGACGTTGCGCACCTCGTACTCGCGCTCGAGGTAGGAGGTGACGTCCGGATCGTCCTGGGTCGCGCGGGGCACGACGGCATGCAGCGCGGCGGTCGTCTGCGAGTCGCCCGAGGCAAAGAGGGTGACCTCGTGGCCCGCGCGCGACGAGCCCCCGCGTCAGACGGTCGATCGCGATCTCGGTGCCGCCATGGAAGCGCGGCGGAACGGAGAAGCAGACCGACGCGATCTGCGCGATCCTCACGGGGAGAGGCGGACGGCGCCGGCTTTCGCGAGCAGTTCGAAGTACTCGGCGACCGCGGGAAGGGGAACCGGGGCGTAGCGGCCGGTGAGGATGTCGCGGATCTCCGAGATCGATCTCTTGCCGTCGGCGAGGTTGATCGCCTCGTAGGCGATGACGTCGCCGTCCTCGCGTTGGGCGAGCGCGGTCTGCGACAGATCGGCGCCCGGGATGTCGGCGAAGTAGTCGTAGTAGTAGACGTCGAGCGGGCCGACGATCGCGGGATTGCGCGTCGGGACGCGACGGTCCGCGGGCGGCCGTCGGGGGCGGCAGGCTCTTCCGCAGAGCCGCCGTGTCGGCCGCGACCGTCTTCGCGGTGCCCGGCCAGAGGCGCGCGACGGAATCGAGGGTCTCGATCCCGGAGACGATCGCCTCGCGCCGCACGAGGGCGGCGTCCGGGCCGCGCGCGGCCTTCGCCAGGGCGATGCGGCTCTCGACGTCCGCCCGCGTCACGGCGAGCAGGGCGTCGGCCTCGCTCTCGGGCAGCGCGGCGAGGGTGTAGATCAGCCCGGCGCCCATGTAGACGACGCGGCCGAGCTTCGTCGCGTCGAGGTTCTCGGGCTGGTCCTTCTGCGTGTGGATCGTGACGTCGGGGTAGTCGTGGAAGTAGACGATCGGCACGCGGAAGCCCGCGGCCTCGAACACCTCGTGGTCGCTGCCCATGTTGAGGCCGCGGATGTCGCCGAGGAAGACCTCGCGCGAGCCCGGCGGCCAGACGAAACCGGCGTACGCGTCGCCGCGGCCCTCGGCGTAGCGGGCCGATGCCGCCGACGACCTCGTCGAACCACGCGGCGGCCACGGCGTTGGCCACGTGCGGGAGGCTCTCCGCCGTGCGGGAGAGGTGAAACGTCCCCTTCGTCGTCGCGAGCAGCCCGCCGACCATGTCCATGTGCACGCCGGCCACGAGGCGCGCCACGATCTCGGGATGGCGCGCGAGGTAGGCCTGCGAGCCCGTGATCTCGGGCAGCCAGAGGAAGCGGATCGTGCGCCGCGGCGGCGGCAGCGCCTGCTTCCGGATCGCCGCGGCCAGCGTGCGCGCGACCTCGAGGATCGCGGCGCTGCCGGACGCGTTGTCGTTGGCGCCGGCCGACTCGTGGCAGATGTGCGCGGTCATGACGACCTCGCCCGCCGCGGGATCCGTTCCCGGGATCGTCGCCACGACGACGTCGTAGGTGGCCGGCACCATCTTCGCCTTCACGCGCGCCCGCAGGACGACCTTCTCGCCGGCGGCGAGGCGCGCCCGGAACTCTTCGGCCTCGCGCTTCGAGACCATGAACGCGAACCGGTTCTGGAGCTGGTAGGGCGAGAGGTGCCCCCAGCGGATGAGGTCGCGGTCGTCGCCGGACCAGGGCGTCGACTGGTTCGGGTAGGCGGAGAGGAAGCCCGCGGCGCCCCGCTCTTCGCAGGCGAGCTTGTGGACGGTCGGCAGCGTCCCGTCGGCGAGGACGATCTTGCCGCGAACGTCTTTGCCCTCGTAGTCCTTCGGCGACGTGCCCTTGCCGACGTCGACGAGCTCGGCCGTGACGTCCGCATCCTGGGAGTAGTCCGCGAGCGACACGGGAAGGGCGGGGTACTCCGCGATCAGCGCGGTGCGTGGGGGCGGTCTCTTCGAGGGTGGCGGTGACGGGATCCCAGCCCACGTGCGAGAGGAAGTGCGCGTACTTCGTCTTGCCGTCGGCGGGGAAGCGCTCGATCGCGGCGTCGGTCAGGCCGGCGGCGATCGCCTTCTGCTTCATCATCTCGGCCGCGGCGGCGAAGCCCGGCGAGCCCTGGACCCGGTGGTAGCGGCCGAGCTCGCGCACCGTCTCGAGCGCGGCGACGCCGTCGACTTCGGAATGGATGGCCGCGGGGACGGAATTCGGCCAGAAGGGGATGGTTCGATCCTGGGCGTGCGCCGTCGCGGCCGTCAGCGTGGCGATTGCGACGACGAGGGCCGCCCCCCTCACCCTTGCCCTCTCCCCCCGACGGGGGGAGAGGGGACCCAAGAGCTCCCTCTCCCGGCGGGAGAGGGCTGGGGTGAGGGGAGCTCCCCGGAGACTCAAGATGGAAGCGTTACTTGCCGACCGTGAAGGGGACGACGCCCGCCGTCTTCTCCCAGACGAGCGCGAGCTTGCCGCCGGTCGCCGTCATGTCGACGAAGGCGATCGTGAACTGCTCGATGGAAGCCGCCGGGGTGACCATCGTCATCGGCACGCGCACGACGTCGAACTTCGGGTCGTAGCCGTACGAGCCCCAGATCGCCGTCTTGTCGTCCTTGTCGTACTTGCCCTGGGTCGGCTGCGTCGAGAGGATCAGCGTCCACGCGCCTTCCTTCAGCTCGACGAAGATGTCGTAGCTGCCGGGGGCGAGCGTCTTGCCGCCGATCACCAGGGGCACTTCCGTCGTGAGCTTGGTCGTCTGCGTTGGCGCCCGCCCGCCACACCGGCGCGCCGCCGTTGACGGTCTTGCCGTAGTCCGCGCCCTTGCCGAAGACGTCCGTGCGGCCGCGCAGTCCCGGGCGGCTGTACGTCACCTCGATCCACTTGCCGCCGGAGTACGTGCGCTCGCCGTCCTTGTCCGGCGCGCCCCACGTGCCGCCGACCATCGTCGCGGCCGTGCCGGCCGGCGAGAGCGGCTTCTTGTCCTGCGCCGAAGCGATGACCGCGCCCGCGAGGAGCAGCGAAATCCCGAGGATGGATGCCTTGCGAATCATTGTGTCCTCCTGTCCCAAGTTTGGAGCGGCGGCCCGCACGTTCGGGCCGGCCCGCGACGGCGAAGCATATAGAATCCCGCGCCGACATGGAAAACTTCATGCGCCGCGCGATCTCGAGCCTGCTCCTCGTCCTGCTCGCACTGCCCGCCTCGGCAGCCAGTCCGCCGGGCAGCGACCGCCTCGCTTACGCCCTGGAAGGGGCCCGCGTGATCGTTTCGCCCGGGAAGGTGATCGACCCCGGCGTCGTGGTCGTGCGCGGCGGCGTCATCGAGGCGGTCGGGTCGCCCGGATCGACGGCGATCCCGGCGGACGCCCGCGTGATCGACGTGAAGGGCAAGGTCGTCCACGCGGCGTTCATCGATCCGCACGTCCCGACCGACCGGCTCGCCGGCAAGGGGCCCAAGCGGCCGAAGGACGACGACGAGTCCGGCGGGTCGTCTTCCGGCTCGGCCAAGCGGGTCACCGGGCCCGCCAGCCACCCGGTCGCGGCCGTCCGCGCGGAGGACCGCGCGATCGACGCGCTCGTCGTGAAGGACGACGTCGCCGACACGTACCGCCGGATGGGTTTCGCGGTCGTCAACGCCGCGCCGAGCGCGGGAGTCCTGCGCGGCAGCGGCGCGGTCGTCAGCCTCGCCGACGGCCCGATCTCCGGGCGCATCCTCGAGACGACGAGCGGCCAGTACGTCTCGCTCGAGCCCGAGTCCTCGGACGACGACGACGGGCCGTACCCGGTGTCGAAGATGGGCGCCGTGGCGGTGACGCGGCAGGCCTTCCTCGACGCGAACTGGTGGCGCGAGGCCGAGGCCGCGTACGACGCGAGCCCGTCGGGCCGGGCGCGCCCGCGCTACCGCGCCGCGACGGCGGCGCTCGTTCCGGCGGCGCAGGGCAAGGAGGTCGTCGTCTTCGAGACGACCGACGTCCTCGCGCTCCTGCGCGCCGCGAAGGTCGCGAAGGAGATGAAGCTGAAGGCGCGCTACGTCGGCGCCGGCGACGAGTACCGCCTGATGACCGAGGTGTCCGGCGTCCAGCCGGACCTCGTGCTGCGCGTCGCCTTTCCGCAGCCCGACAAGCCCGCGGCCGAAGAGGAGTGGCTCGACGTCCCGGTCTCGAAGCTGCGGGCGATCGACCGCGCGCCGTCCAATCCGAAGTGGCTCCGCGACGCCGGGCATCTCGTTCTCCTTCACGACGGCAGGCCTCGACGACGCGAAGGACTTCAACAAGCGCGTCCGCGAGGCGATGGCGCGCGGACTGTCGGAGGACGACGCGCTGGCGGCGGTGACCACGATCCCGGCGCGGCAGCTCGGCCTGCAGGACCGCCTCGGCACGATCGCGCCCGGAAAGATCGCCAACCTCGTCGTCGAGACCGGCGCGCCCTTCGCGGAGAAGAGCCGCGTCTCGGAAATCTGGATCGACGGGTCGCGGATCGAGCTCAAGGACGAGAAGAAGGACGAGCCGGCCGTGGCGGAGAAGAGCGCGGCCCCCGCGGCGGCGCCCGCGAAGGACGTTCGCCCGCTGCCGGCGCGCGAGGCGGGGCCGGTGGCCGCGCCCCGGGCCGTCGTCGTTCGAGGCGCCACGGTCTGGACGCAGGGCGGCGCCGGGATCCTCGAGGAGTCCGACCTGCTCGTCGTGGACGGCAAGGTCGCCGCCGTCGGCAAGAACCTGAAGGCGCCCTCCGGCGCCATCGAAGTGGACGGCCGCGGCAAGCACGTGACCCCCGGCATCATCGACGCGCACTCGCACACCGCCGTGGACGGCGACGTCAACGAGGGCACGCACAACGTCACGGCGGAGGTGCGGATCCACGACGTGATGAACCCCTTCGACGTGTCCGTGTACCGCGAGCTCGCGGGCGGGACCACGACCGCCAACGTGCTGCACGGCTCGGCCAACGCGATCGGCGGCCAGAACCAGATCGTCAAGTGGCGCTGGGGAGGCGGGCCGGACGACTTCTTCTTCGTCGGCGCGCCCGAAGGCATCAAGTTCGCGCTCGGCGAAAACCCCAAGCAGTCCAACTGGCGCAACCCGCAGCCGCGCTACCCGAAGACGCGCATGGGCGTCGCCGAGTCGATCCGCGTCGCGTTCCAGGAGGCGCAGGACTACCGGCGCCGGCAGCAGGAGTACACGAAGGCGGCCGGGGTCAAGGGGGCGCACGCGATCCCGCCCGAGCCCGACCTGCAGCTCGAGGCCATCGCGGAGATCCTCGAGGGCAAGCGCAAGATCCACTGCCACTCGTACCGCAAGGACGAGATCCTGCAGATGCTGCGCACGGCCGAAGAGTTCGGCGTGAAGGTCGCGACGCTTCAGCACGTGCTCGAGGGCTACAAGGTCGCCGACGAGATCGCCGCGCACGGCGCGGGCGCGTCCGGCTTCTCGGACTGGTGGGGCTACAAGTTCGAGGTCTACGACGCGATCCCGTACGCGTTTCCGCTGATGCACGACCGCGGCGTGACCGTGTCCTACAACTCGGACTCGGACGAGCTGGCGCGGCGCCTGAACTTCGAGTCGTCCAAGGCGGTCAAGTACGGCAATCTGCCGCCGGCCGACGCGCTCGCCTTCGTCACGTCCAACCCGGCGAAGCAGCTCGGCATCGCCGACCGCGTCGGATCGCTCGAGGTCGGCAAGGACGGCGACTTCGTCGTGTGGAGCGGCGATCCGCTCTCGACGTCCTCGATGGCGCTCGAGACGTGGATCGAGGGCAAGAAGTACTTCGACCGCGCCGCCGACGTCGCGGCCCGGCCGGCGCTCGAGTCGGAGCGCACGGCGCTCGTGGCGAAGGCGAAGGCGGTGCTCGAGGGCGACAAGGACAAGGCCGACGACAAGGACAAGAAGACGCCGGACAAGCCGGCGGGGGAGAAGCCGGGGGTGACGCGATGAAGCGCCTGTTCGCGGCTCTCACTTTCGCGGCGCTCTCGGCGGCCGTGCTCCCGGCGCAGTCCGCAAACCCGAAGCCGGCCCCGGCTTCTCCCCGGTCCTTTGCGATCGTCGGCGCGACGATCCACACGGTCTCCGGGGCCGACATCCCGAAGGGCACGCTCGTCGTGCGCGACGGGAAGATCGTGTCGGTCTCGACGGGCGCGGCGCCCGCCGACGTCCAGGCGATCGACGCCTCGGGCCGCCACCTCTATCCCTCGCTGTTTCCGCCGATGACGGTCCTCGGCCTCCAGGAGATCGACGCGGTGCGGGCGACCGTGGACACGAGCGAGATCGGCGACATCAACCCCGACGCGCGCGGCTCGGTCGCGGTCAACTTCGACTCCGAGCTGCTGCCGGTGGCGCGCTCGGGCGGCGTCCTCGTCGCCGGCGTGACGCCGATCGGCGGAATCATCTCGGGCAGCGTGACCGCGATGAAGATGGAAGGCTGGACCCGCGAGGACGCAACGCTGCGCGAACCCGCGGCCATCACGGTCTTCTGGCCGACCCTCGTCATCGACCGCTCGCCGACGGCCCGGCGCTCCGTCAAGTCGCAGGAGAAGAAGCGGGACGAGGCCGTCGCGAAGCTGAAGAACGCCTTCCTCGACGCGCGCGCCTACGCCAAGGCCCGTGGCGCAGAAACCCAGGCCGGGATCCCGAAGCACGACACCGACGCGAAGCTCGCGGCCCTCGCCCCGGCGCTCGAGGGGCGCATCCCCGTGGTGGTCGCCGCCAACGAGCTCGCGCAGATCCGCGACGCCGTGAAGTGGGCGAAGGAAGAGAAGCTGCGCCTGGTGATCTGGGGAGGCGCCGACGCCTGGCGCATGGCCGACGAGCTCGCGAAGGCCGACGTCCCGGTCATCGTGGACTCGCCGCTCGATCTCCCGCGCCGCGAGGACGAGGCCTACGACACCCAGTTTTCCAACGCGGGCAAGCTCGCCCGGGCCGGCGTGCGCGTGCTCTTCAACGAGGGAGGCGGGAGCGCCACGAACGTGCGCAACCTGCCGCACGACGTGGCGACGGCCGTCACGTTCGGCTTTCCCCGCGAGAAGGCGGTCGCGGGCATGACGCTCGAGCCCGCGAAGCTGCTCGGCGTGGCGGACCGCCTCGGCTCGCTCGAGGCGGGCAAGGACGCGACGTTCATCCTGACCGACGGGGACATCCTGGACCTGCGCTCGCGCGTCGTGGGCGCGTACCTCGACGGGCGGGCGCTCGATCTGACCGACAAGCAGAAGAGGCTGTACGAGAAGTACCGGAATCGGCCGAAGCCGGTCGCCGGTAAGCAATAAGCAGTAAGCGGTAAGCAGGGGGACCGATGTTGCGTGTCATGCGGGTCGCGTCGGTGTTCCTCCTTCTTGCCCGCGCCGTCTCGGGGCAGACGGCGGACCCGGCGCTCGTCGCTCGGGCGAAGACGCTGCTTGCCGCGGCGCCCCTGATCGATACGCACAACGACCTGCCCACGATGTTGCTCGACAAGTACAAGGGCGACCTGACGAAGGTGGATCTCGCGACGGTCCAGGCCGCGCTCTCCGCCGACGTGCCCCGCCTGGTCGAGGGCGGGGTGGGCGCGCAGTACTGGGCGGTCTTCGTCGAGTCGTCCACGATGTCGACGCACACCGCCCTGCACGAGGCCCTGCGCGAGTTCGACGTGACGCTGCGCTTCATCCGCAGCCAGCCCCGGCTCGAGCTCGCCCGAACGGCCGACGACATCGAGCGGATCCACAAGTCGGGCCGGATCGCTTCGCTCATCGGCGTCGAGGGCGGGCACATGATCGAGCAGTCCCCGGCGGCCCTGCGGATCTTCTACGAGCTCGGCGGCCGGTACATGACGCTGACGCACTGGGACAACGTCGAGTGGGCCGATTCGGCGACGGACCGGCCCGAGCACGACGGCCTGACCAAGCGCGGCGAGAAGCTCGTCCGGGAGATGAACCGCCTCGGGATGTTCGTCGACATCTCCCACGTCAGCGCGGACACGATGCGCGACGCCCTGCGCGTGTCGCGCGCGCCGGTGATCTTTTCGCACTCGAGCTCGCTGGGCGTGGCGGGTCATCCGCGCAACGCCCCGGACGACGTCCTGCGCGCGCTCGCCGCCAACGGCGGCGTCGTCCACGTCAACTTCATCGGCGCGTTCATCGCGCCCGATCACGCCGCCTGGGAAGCCCGGCGCAAGGCGGCGAAGAAGGAACTGCAGGGCGAAGGCGGACGACGACGCGGCCCTGGACAAGGCGGTCAAGCAGTGGGAGAAGGCCAACCCCGAGCCGCTCGGCTCGGTGTCCCTCGTCGCCGACCACATCGACCGCGCGGTCAAGATGGCCGGGATCGACCACGTCGGGATCGGCGCCGACTTCTACGACGAGGGGACGGGCTCGATGGTCCCGGGGCTCGAGAACGTGACGCGCTACCCGTATCTCTTCGCCGAGCTGCTGCGGCGCGGCTACTCGGACGAGGACGTCATGAAGATCGCCGGCCGCAACCACCTGCGCGCGATGCGGCAGATGGAACGCGTCGCCGCCGAGCTCCAGAAGACCGAAGCGCCGCTCATTCTGGACGGACCGGACGGCAAGTGACGCCTCCGGCGAAAGGAGTCGGGTCATGAGTTTTCTGTTCAAGGAAGAGCCGACGCACTATTCGTTCGACGACCTGAAGCGCGACGGCAAGACGAGCTGGACGGGCGTCCGCAACCCGGTCGCGCAGAAGCACCTGCGCACGGTGAAGAAGGGCGACGCGATTTTCTACTACCACACGGGCGACGAGAAGTCGGTCGTCGGGATCGCGAAGGCCGCCGGCGACGCCTACCCGGATCCGAAGGACAAGTCCGGAAAGCTCTTCGCCGTGGACGTCGTCCCTGTGAAGAAGCTCGCGCGCCCGGTCACGCTCGCCGAGATCAAGGCCTCGGCGAAGTTCGCGGACTTTCCCGCTCGTCCGCATCTCGCGCCTCTCGGTGATGCCTGTGTCCGACAAGGAGTGGGCAGAGATCGAGAAGATGTCGGCGCGCCCCGCGAAGGCCTGACCGGCCCCCGCCGCTAGGGACGTTCGACGTCGCGGGTGGACTCGGGGCGCGTAACCCGGTGGACGGCGTCGCGCGGGGAGCCCGGCGGCGGCTCCGTTCCCGTCGCGGTTTCCCAGCCGATGTCCTGCAGCAGCGGCAGCGTCAGGTCGACGTCGTGGGGCAGGTCCGAGGAGTTGTTCGGCTGCATCAGCAGGTGGGGATAGGCGCTCGAGTCCCAGTGCGACGTGGAGGAGCCCGTCTGCACCGGGTTCGGCGCGAAGAGCAGCATCCGGTTGGCCGAGTCCGCTCCCGAGAGGTGGTTCGGGTCCACGCGCAGGCGCACGGCGACGCCCCCGGCGAGGTTCGCGCGCAGCGTCGCGCCGTCCGCCTGCGTGACGCTGACGACCGGGATCGTGATCGATTCGTCGTCGCCGCTCATCCCAAGCGCGCTCGGGTCGGGGACGTTGTTGGCGAGGACCATGCCGATCGCGCCGGCCGCCTGGACGTTCTGCGCCTTCACGGTGAAGAAACAGGTGCCCCGGTCCACGAGGGCGACCTTGCCGGCGACTGCGGCGGCGTTGTCGAGCGTGCGAGCACGCATCCGTCGCCGCGGGACCGGCCGCGTCCGCGGCGTCGGTCGCGGCGACGAGGTCTCCGGAGACGCCGGCGACGGTCAGCGCCGCGCCGAAATCCGCCGTGCCCACCGGCAGCTCTCCGGCGATCGCCGCGGGCTCGGTGACCGTCAGAGTCGGCCGGCCGTTCAGCGTGCTCGGGACCGCGGCCGTGACCGACGGGCTGTCCCAGACGACCGCACCCGTCCGGATCGCGGACGCCTTGCGGTCCGCGGCGGTCATCGCGTCCCAGTGCGTCCCGGTGGACGTGTCGAGGATGTGCGTCTCGAACACGTCCGGATCGCTCCCGAACTCCTCGCCGGTCGAGGGGTCGACGAGCGTCAGAAAACCGAGGCCGTGCGCGAACTCGTGCAGCAGCACCGACACGAGGTCGAGTTGGTCGCCATGCTGGTTGTCGAGGCCGTAGTACCACTGGCTGCCCTCGAGGCAGCCGGTCGTGCCGACGTTCGAGTTGAACCGCGCGACGATGTGGCCGGGCGACGTCGGGGCGAGGTCGCGGCCGGCGATCTTGTTCGCAAGGGCCACGACGTACCAGGTCCGCGGCAGCGGCGCGTTCGTGAAGCCCTCCACGCTGATCGCAGGGCCCGCGGCGCCCAGCGTTGCGGTCGTGGCGGTGCAGTCGAGCGGCTCGAAGGTGGCCTTGATGCGGATCTCGACGTCGCTGTCGATCAGGGCGCCCCAGAGGTCGGCCGCCTTCTGGAAGGCGTTGAGCCGCTGCTGGCCGACCGTCGTGCCCGAATTGCCCCCGACCGGCGTGGCGGGCGTCGTGTCGTTGAACCCCACGCCGGCCTCGTTGGCGTTGACGATCGTGATGCGGGCCGCGGCTGCGAGCGGCGCCGCGGCGAGCGCGCCGAGCCAGAGCAGGAAGGCGACACGCAGGGATCGCACGGTCACTTCGCCTGCGCCCCGGCGGCCGGCGCCGCGTGGGGAACGCACGTGGTCTTCGTCGATCCGTCGGGAAGCTTCTCGACGCGGACGTCGAACAGGAATGCCTCGCCGAGATCGACCACCTTCATTCCGTCGGGGTAGGTGACGACCTCGAAAACGGGCGGCGGCTGGGCGGCGCGGGCCTTCAGGCGTGCCTCGGCGAGCGCGCGCAGCTCGTCGGGCGTCGGCTCCCGCAGCTTGCCGGTGGCCGGGTCGATGAACGCGCGGACGCGGGCGACCGCCGGCGGCGGGAACGTCGATGGCGGGGCAGTCCTCGGGCCCGGCCGCGCCCGCCGCGGCCGAGAGCCCGAGCAGCGCCAGCGCTGCCAGGGCCGGAGTCCTCCCGCGGCGCGTGAATGTCATGGCGCGCGATTGTACGCGGAGGACCCCGGCGCGAGAAGTCCTGCTAGGGGACCAGGTATTCGCCGTCGATCTTCGCGGTCATCGTGCCGTCGGGGTTTGCGGTGCCCTTGTAAGTGCCGCTGCCCTTCAGGCCCTTCAACTTTCCCGTTCCGTCCACGAAAGACCAGTTGCCTTCGCCGCCGACGGGCTTGCCGTCCTTGGAATGGCCCGTTCCGGCGAACTTGACCGTGAACTTGTCGCCGTTGGACATGGTGCCGACGTAGTAACCGTGATCGGAAGCCTCGTTGCCGGTCATCTCGGACTGGATGGTCTCTTCGCCGGACTTCGTCTGCACGCCCGCCATCGTCATCGACTTGGGCCACGTGCATTGCGCCTTGACGATCGCAAAGGCGTGGTTGGGCTGGTCCGGGATCGCGACGGGCGCCGGCGGATCCGCCTTGCACTGTGACTCGCCGGAGATCTTCGTCCCGGCGAGCGCCGTCGACGCGAGTGCCACCGCAAACAGGAACACGAAAACTGACTTGAACCGCATTGCCCCCTCCTTCGCCGGCGGTGATCGCCGGCCTTCGTGCGCGGAGTCTGTCACCGGATGGAGTGGCGCGGAAGCGATTTCCGCGCTAAACTGGTGACCCGATGAGGCTTGCCGGTCGGCCACGCTATGAGCCGCCTCCCCCGAACGCGGCGCAGCTGTCTCTGTTTCCGGGCCTTCCCCCCTCGTCGCGGATCCAGCCCGCCATTCGGCTGACCGAGTCGAACGTCGCGCGGACGGTGCCGCCCGGGCGTCCCGGCGTCTACTTCCTGAAGAGCGTGGGCGCGGACGGCCAGGTCTCCGAGAGGGTCGGTCGCGACGACGTGGACCTGCGCCAGCGCCTGCTCCAGCATGCGCGCCTCGGCCGCCCGAACGTGCTTTTCGGGTGGATCCTCGCGGAGGACGCGAACGAGGCCTACCAGCTCGAGTGCTATCTCTGGCACGCCCACGGCGGAGCCTGGGCCGGCATCGAGGGCGACGCCCACCCGGCGCCCGCCGACCGGATTCCCTTCCTCGGCTGCCCGGACTGCGACGAGTAGAATCCCCTTCCTGAACCCGGAGGTCTGAAAACCGGAATCGGGGAAGGGGACCGCTTGGAGACTCTCACCAACTTCGTCGGCGGCCGCTGGGTCGCGTCGCGCGCCGCCGAATCGCTCGACGTCCACAACCCCGCCACGGGCGAGGTCATCGCGAAGACGCCGCTCTCGACGGGCGAGGACCTCGACGCGGCGGTCCAGGCCGCGAAGAAGGCGTTCCCGGCCTGGCGCGACACGCCGGCCGTCGTGCGCGCGCGCGCCCTGTTCCGTTTCCGCCAGCTGCTCGAGGACCACTTCGAAGAGCTCGCCGCGACCGTCACGCGCGAGCATGGCAAGACGCTGGACGAATCGCGGGGCAGCGTGCGCCGCGGCATCGAGAGCGTGGAAGTCGCCTGCGGCACCCCGTCGCTCATGATGGGCTACGGCCTCGAGAACATCGCGAGCGGCATCGACTGCAACGTCATTCGCCAGCCGCTCGGCGTCTGCGCGGCCATCGCGCCCTTCAACTTTCCGGCGATGGTGCCGCTCTGGTTCCTGCCCTTCGCCGTGGCGACGGGCAACACCTTCATCGTCAAGCCCTCCGAGCAGGTGCCGCTGACGCAGCGCCTCATGGTGCAGCTGCTCGAGCAGTGCGGCCTGCCGCCCGGCGTCGTCAGCCTCGTCAACGGCGGACGCTCGGTCGTGGAGGCGATCTGCGACCACCCGGACATCCGCGCGGTCTCGTTCGTCGGCTCGACGGCCGTGGCGAAGGCGGTCTACCAGCGCGGCACGCACGCAGGCAAGCGCGTGCAGGCGCTCGGCGGGGCGAAGAACTTCATCGTCGTCATGCCGGACGCCGACCTCGACCGCACGATCGAGATCATCACGGAGTCGTTCTTCGGCTGCGCGGGGGAGCGATGCCTCGCGGGCAGCGTGCTCCTGCCCGTCGGTCCGGTGCACGCCGAGGCGCGGGAGCGGCTGACCGCGGCGGCGCGCGCGCTCAAGGTCGGCGATGGATCGCAGGACGGCGTCGGGATGGGTCCGGTCATCAGCGCGGGCCACCGGAAGCGGGTGGTCGGCTACATCGAGAAGGGGATCGCCGAGGGCGCGAAGCTCGTGCTCGACGGGCGCGCGAACCCGGTCGCCGACCGGCCGAACGGCTTCTTCCTCGGCCCGACGCTCTTCGACGGCGTCACGCCCGCCATGACGATCGGCCACGAGGAGATCTTCGGGCCCGTCGCCTCGATCACGCCGGTGAAGACGCTCGAGGACGCCATCGCCGTCATGCACGCGCACCCCAACGCCAACGCGACGTCCATCTTCACGTCGAGCGGCAAGGCGGCGCGCGAGTACGCGCGCCTGGCGACCGCCTCCATGGTCGGCGTCAACATCGGCGTCGCGGCGCCGATGGCGCAGTTTCCCTTCGGCGGCGCGAAGGACAGCTTCTTCGGCGATCTGAAGGCCCACGGCCGCGACGCGTACGAGTTCTACACGGACAAGAAGGTCGTCATTTCCAGGTGGTTCTGACGGCGGAGGTACGCGATGAGCACGACGAAGACCCAGGCGCCCACGAGCGAGCTGACCCGCGAAACGCGCGAGAAGCACGCGAAGCACATGCTGCCCGCGACGATCCAGTACTACCAGGAGCCGGTCGTCCTGACGGAAGGCAAGGGCCTGCGCATCAAGGACGCGGACGGCAACGAGTACCTGGATTTCTTCGGCGGGATCCTGACGGTTTCGGTCGGCCACGCCAACGAGAAGGTCAACGCCGCGATCGTGGCGCAGATCTCGCGCCTCTCGCACGTCTCGACGCTCTACCCGGTGCTCCCGGTCGTCGAGCTGGCCGAGCGGCTGGCTCGCCTCTCGCCCGGGAACCTCTCGCAGTGCTTCCTCGCGACGTCGGGCACCGAGGCCGACGAGACGGCGGTGATGCTGGCGCAGCTCTCGACCGGAGCGACCGAGATCGTCGCGCTGCGGCACGGCTACTCGGGCCGCTCGATGCTGGCGCAATCGCTGACGGCGCACTCGACCTGGCGCCCGCTGCCCTCGCAGGTGGCCGGGGTCAAGCACGCGGTGTCGCCCTACTGCTACCGCTGCCCGCTCAAGCTGACGTATCCGTCGTGCGGCGTCGCCTGCGCGAGCGACATCGAGGACCTGATCCGCACGACGACGACCGGTCGCATCGCCGGCTTCATCGCCGAGCCGATCCAGGGCGTGGGCGGCTTCATCACGCCGCCGCCCGAGTATTTCGAGATCGCCGTCGGCATCATCAAGAAGTACGGCGGCGTCTTCATCTGCGACGAGGTCCAGACCGGCTTCGGCCGCACGGGCGGCAAGATGTGGGGCATCGAGCAGTACGGCGTCGCAGCCGGACATCATGACGATGGCCAAGGGCATCGCCAACGGACTGCCGCTCGGCGCGACGATCGCGACGCCCGAGATCGCGGCGTCGTTGAAATCGCTGACGATCTCGACCTTCGGCGGCAACCCGGTCTCGTGCGCGGCTGCCAACGCCACGCTCGTCGATCATCGAGGAAGAGGACCTGCCGGGAAACGCCGCGCGCATGGGCGCGCTCCTGCGCGCCGGCCTCGAGGAGCTGCAGAGACGCCATCCGCGGTCGATCGGGCAGGTGCGCGGTATGGGGCTCATGCAGGCGCTCGAGCTCGTCGAGGACGAGACCGCGGGGAACCGGACCCCGGCGAAGGCGCTGACGGCGAAGGTGTTCGAGGAGACGAAGAAGCGCGGGTTGCTCATCGGCAAGGGCGGGCTCGATGGGAACTGCTTCCGGATCGCGCCGGCGTTGAACGTCACCCGCGGCGACGTCGAGGAAGCCCTGACGCTGCTGGGTGAGTCCTTCACCGCCGCCGGAGCTCGGTAGTCGATTCGGCCGCGCCGGTCGCCCGGGCGGGGCCAAGCCCCGCCCCTACGGCACCGAATTCGGGGACGCTCTACCGGATCAGACTGAGCGGCTGCGGTAGGCGCGCTGGATGTAATAGACCGGCACGCCCAGTCCGATGAACGCCAGGCCGAAGAGCGCCTCGCGCGGTGTCTCGATGAGGGTGTTCACGACGATGGCCCCGGCCGTCAGCGCGAAGAGGATGGGGACGACGGGATAGCCCGGCACGCGGAAGGGCCGGTGGAGCCCGGGTTCCTTCTTTCGCAGCACGATGACCGACAGGACGGCCAGCGCGTAGAAGATCCAGCCGCCGAAGATGACGTACGTGAAGAGCTGCGAGAACCCGCCGATGAAGAGAACGAGGAACGTCGACCAGAGGCCCTGGAAGATGAGCGCCTCGACCGGCGTGCGCCAGCGGGGATGGACGCGCGAGACCCGCTCGAAGAAGAGCTTGTCCTTGGCCATCTGGTAGTACGCGCGGGGCCCGGCGAGGATGAGGGCGTTCATCGCGCCGAGCATCGAGCAGAGGATCGCGGCGGTCATGAGCTTGCCGCCCCACTCCCCGGTGACGCGCGTCATGGCGAGCAGCGCCACCCTGTCGGTCGAGGCGATCTCGGCGGGCGAGAGCACGCTCAGGTAGGCCAGGTTCGCCAGGAGGTAGAGCGTGATGACGATCGCCACGCCGCCGATGGCGGCGCGCGGAAAGTTTTTCTGCGGATCGCGAATCTCTCCGGCGGTGAAGCTCACGTCGTGCCAGCCCTCGTACGCCCAGAGCACCGCGACGAGCGCCACGCCGACGCCTGCCAACGGGACCGAGTCCGCAGGCAGGGGCGGGGCGGCGGCCGCTGCTGCCGCCGCGGCCTCCTTGGTGGGCCCCGGCAGGAGGAAGATCACGGCCACCATGATCACGAGGCCGCCGACCTTGAGCGCGGTGAGCACGTTGCCCACGCGCGCCCCGTTCTTGACGCCGATGATGTTGATCCAGGTCAGCACGACGATCGCCACGACGCCGGCGAGCTTGGCCGTCGTCGGGTTGAGCGGAATGAAGGCGCCGAGGTAGATCGGGAAAGCCGCAGCCAGGGTGGCGATCGAGCCCGACGTCGCCACCGTGAAGAGCATCCACCCGCAGAGAAACCCCCAGAGGCGGCCGAAGGCGCGCATGATGAAGGTGTAGATCCCGCCCGCGTCCGGTATCGCGGCGCCGAGCTCGGCGAGCGAGAGCGCTCCGAGCATCGACAGGACGCCGCCGATGACCCACACGCCCAGCATCCAGCCGGGGGTGTGGACGGCCCGCGCGATCTCGGAGGGCACCAGGAAGATGCCCGATCCGATGATCGTGCCGATGACGATGTTGATCGTGTCGAAGAGGCCGAGCTCACGAGCGAGCTCGACCTCGGGGCCGCGGGAACCGTCGGCGTGACTCACGGGCACCCCCTCGAGAAGATGGGGGGTGTTCTATCACCTTCCCGCGCGACTACTGGCCGGGCTTGCGGCCCTCCAGCTCCCGCAGCCGCTGCTCCATCTCGTCGAGGCGCTGCTCGAGGCCGGACATGTCGGACGGCGGCGGCGGGACGAAAGCGTGCGGCCCCCGCGACTTCCAGCGCATTCCGGGCATTCCCTCCTCGAGGGCGCCGACCCGGATCTCCCTGTCCCTGCGCTCGACGACCACGACCGTCAGGCTCTTCGCCGTCCGGTCGCGCAGGACTTCGACGGTGACCTTTTCGCCTTCCTTCTTGTGGCGGACTGTCCGGACCAGACCGGACACCGAGTCGATCCGGTCGCCGTCCACGCGCGTCACGATGTCGCCGACCTGGACGCCCGCCTTCGCGGCGGGGCCGTCGGGCTCGACCGAGCCGACGAGGATGCCCGCGTCCTTGGGCGCGCCGAAGTGCTGGCGCAGCTCGGGGGTCATCTCGATGGGGCGCACGCCGATGAAGCCGCCGCCCATGCCGCCGTGATGGCGAAGGAAGGTCTGCGGTCCGTCCAGCTCCATGCGCTCCATGCCGTCCATGTCTGCGAAAGCCTCGGGGGCGTCCTCGTCGTTCCAGACGAAGACCCGGTCGCCGTCCACGACGATCTCCTTCTCGGGCGCGCTGACGACGACGCGCTTCCTGTGCCGGGCGGGAGGCGCGGGCGGCACGGGAGCCTCGGGCGCCACGGGTGCCGTCGCGGCCTGCGGCGGCGTCGGAGGAGTCGGCGGATCGCCGTCGGCGCGCACGCGGGAAGCCGACGGCACCAGCAGGAGGGTCGAAAGCAGGACGGTCTTCGACAGCGAGATCTTCATGGGTCCTCCATCTCGAGAAAGGAGACGGTGAAGTCCCGGAAAGGTTACGGCCCCCTGATAGCCTTCGCGCCATGCGTCGGGCCGGGCTCGCAGCCCTTCTCTTACTCGCCTGCGGGGCGGCCGCGGCGCAGGGCCCGGCGGCCCAATGGCGGACCGTCGAGACGGCGCACTTCCGGATCCACTATCCGGCGCCCTTCGCGGCCTGGGCGCTCCACGCCGCTGGCGAGATCGAGGCGATCCACGCGCGGGTGACCGACTACGTGGGATACGTCCCGGCGCGCCGGATCGAGGTCGTCGTCGCCGATCCCCTTGCGAACGCGAACGGAACCGCCGTCCCCTTTCTCGACCGGCCCGAGATCCTGCTGTGGACCTCGGCGCCCGAGTCGGAGTCTTCCATTGGCGACTACGGCGACTGGATGGAGCTCGTGGCGACGCACGAGATCGCGCACATCGTCCACCTCGCGCGCCCGCGCAACCGCTCGTCGGCCGTGCTCGTACTGCTGTCGCCGGCGCCTTTCGGTCCGCTCGCGCTCGCGTCGCCCGAGTGGGTGACCGAGGGCTACGCCACGATCGTCGAGGGAGCGCTGACCGGGTCGGGCCGGCCGGGCTCGAGCTTCCGCGCGATGGTGCTGCGCCAGCTCGCGATCGAGGGCAGGCTGCCGGACTACGACGATCTGGACGGCACCCAGGGCTGGCTCGGCGGCGCGATCCCGTACCTCGTCGGCTCGGCGTATCTCGAGTGGCTCTCCGACCGCGACGGCAGGGAGGCCCTGCCGCGCCTCTGGAAGCGCATGGCTTCCTCGCGCGGCGGCGGTTTCTCGTCGGCGTTCAAGGGCATCTTCGGCGATTCGCCGGAGACCCTCTACGGCCGCTTCCGCGCCGAGCTGACGATGCGCGCGCTCGCAGAGGAGAGACGCATGAAGGAGGCCGGGCTCGCCGAGGGAGAGCTCTGGCAGCGTCTGTCCGGCGGCACGCTGGCGGCGCAGGTGTCGCCGGACGGGACCCGGTTGCTCGTCCGCCGGGATCCCACGCGCACCCGCAGCAGTCTCGCCGTCTGGGAGATTGCGCCGACGGCCTTGGAACGCGAGGCGGAAGAGGCGCGCCGCCGCGAGGACGCCGAGCTCGAGCGCGATCCCGACGAGGTCGCGGACCGTCCCGAGCTGCCGGCGCCGCGCACGCCGGGCTGGACCCTGCCCCGCGCGAACGGACATGCGGCGTCGGATCCCCGCTGGATGCCGGGCAGCCGCGCGGTGCTCTTCTCGCGGCGAGCGCCCGCGGCCGACGGCACACTCCACTGGGACCTGTACGAATGGATTCTCGAGGGAGGCCGGGTTTCTCGCCGGACGCGCTGCGCCGACGCGAGCGACGCGAGATCCGTCTCCCGACGGCGCATGGGCCGTCGCAGTCCGGAGCCGCAACGGGGTGTCGCAGCTCGTGCGCGTGGACCTCGCGACCGGACAGACGCGCGAGCTGCCGGTGCGCTTGCCGATCGCGGAGGCATGGCCGGTCTGGAGCCATCCCCGCGTCTCCCCGGATGGCCGGCGCATCGCGGCGCTCCTGCACGCGGGCGGCGCGTGGCGGCTCGTGACGCTCCCGGCCGAAGGAGGGGAGGTCGCCCTGCACAGCCTGCCCGGCGCGCCCGCGTCGGCTCCAGCCTGGAGCGCCGACGGCGCCCGGATCTACGTCACAAGCGACGGCTCCGGGATCTGGAACATCGTGTCGGTCGACGCGTCGGGGGCCTCGGGCGAGCAGCTGCTGACGCGCGTGACGGGCGGAGCGTTCGCCCCGGCGCCGACTCCGGACGGCAAAGAGCTCTTCTTTCTCGACTTCGCGGCGCGCGGCGTGGCGGTGCGCCGCCTCGCGCTCGACGGTCAGGGCCTGTCCGAGCTCGACCGCCCGTCCGACGCCTATCCGCTGCTGCCCCCGCGGTCGGTCGAGGCGGCCGCGTTCGGGGCGGCGCCCGTCCCGGAGGCGCGCCCTTATTCGGTCTGGCCGTCGCAGGCGGTTCGTCCCCTGATCGACTTTTCGTTCGGGCCCTCGGGCAACACGGTGCAGCTCGGCGCCGACAGCGCGGACGTGCTCGGGCGCCTCCACATGCTCGCCATGGGGTCGATCGGCAACGCGGTCGGGCCGCGCGGCGGCTCGATCGCAGCGGCGTGGCGCGGCTTTCCCGCCGCGCTCGTGCTGCAGCTCTTCTCCGCGATCGAGAAGCCGGGCAACCAGGGCCTGGCGCCGCGCCCGGAATTCGACCAGCAGCGTTGGGGCGGTTACCTCGGCGCCGAGTGGACGCGGCCGTTCACCTGGGGCCGCGTCGAGGCGCGCGCCGGGGGCGGCGCCACCGACGTCGAGGTCCTCGAGACCGGGAGGATCTTCGGCCGCACGCTGGGTTCGGCCGGCGGGACGGCCGCGTGGCGGCGGACGCGCGACGGCGCGGGATTCGGCTTCGACGCGGAGGCGGACGGCTCGGTCGGCGTGACCGACGGGTCCGCGTGGAGACAATGGGCGGCCGGCGGGCGTGTGATCGGAATCCTTCCCTTCGCCAGCCTCTCGGCGGGGGCGCGCTACGGCGACACGGGCGGCAGCCCGACGCGTTTCGACGACTTCGCGATCGGAGGCGCGCCTTCCGCGATCCTGCCGCCGGGGCTGGATCGCAACCGGATCCGGAATCCGGTGCTGCCGGCCGACGTCCAGTTCGGGCGCCGGTTCGAGGCCTGGCGCGCGGAGCTCTCGGGCAACACGATCCCGGTCGTCCTGTACGCGGACTGGGCGCGCGCGTGGGACGGCGGCGCCGGACCGCGGCCCGACCCCGTCCGGGTTCTGGGCGCCGAGGTGCGGCTCGAGCGGCTGATCCCGCCGGAATTCGGCCGGGCCGTCACCTGCCGCATCGGCGGCGGGTGGATCACGAGCGACGTGCCCCGCATCCGGGCCGCGCGCGGATATGCTCAGCTCATCTATCGACCCTGACGGCTCGCGAAGGGAATGCGCATCGGTGATGAAGGAGTTGTGAGCGGAAAATGCTGAGAAAACTCGTCCTGGTGGTCGCGGCCATGGCGGCCGCGTGTGCTTCGCAACCGAAGGCGGCCCCCGCGCCGCCGCCCGCGCCCGTAGCACGGCCCGCGGCGGAGCTCGCGCGCAGCGGCCTGGCCGTCGCCGTCGAGGCCGACGTGACGCTCACGGACTCCTCGCGCAGCCGGGAGATTCCGGTGCACGTCGCCTATCCGGAAGGCGCGGGGCCGTTTCCCGTGATCGTGTTCTCGCACGGAGCCGGAGGCTCGGGCCAGACGTACAAGGCGCTCGCGCGCTTCTGGGCGACGCACGGGTTCGTGGTCCTCGCGCCCACCCACGCCGATTCGCTCGCCGGCAAGGGCAAGGACCCGACGCTCGAGGCCGTTCGCGAGACGGTCAACGATGCGGCGCAGGACCCGAAGGGATGGGAAAACCGCGCGCGCGACCTCGCGTTCGTCTGCGCGGCGACGGCCGCGATCGAGGGCCGGATCCCCGCGTTGAAGGACAAGCTCGATGCCGCGCGCGTGGGCGTGGGCGGACATTCTTATGGGGCCTTCAGCGCGGAGCTGCTGGCCGGGATGACCGTGGACCTGCCCAAGGGCGGCGCGAAGGCGAAGAGCTTCGCCGACCCGATCCCGAAGGCCTTCCTCCTCCTTTCGCCTCCGGGCAAGGGTCAGCAGGGGCTGACGGAGAAGTCCTGGACCGCGGTCGACCGGCCGCTGATGGTCGTCACCGGCACGCTCGACAAGGGCGTCAAGGGCCAGGACCCGTCCTGGCGCTTCGACCCCTACCAGCTCTCGCCGCCGGGCGGCAAGTACGCGCTCTTGATCGAAGGCGCGAGCCACCTCTCGCTGACCGGTCTTGCGGCCGAGCCCGGCGCCGCCGTTCCGCGCGCGAAGGGCAAGGCCTCGTCCACCGCGGAGGAAGAGGTCGACATCTTCAAGGACGTGAAGATCGCCAGCGTCGCGTTCTGGGAGGCGTACCTGAAGGACGACGCGAACGCGAAGGCGTTCCTGGCTTCCGACGCGCTCATGACCGAGAGCGGCGGCAAGGCGCAGCTACTGCGCCGCTGACGCCGGCTCGGTGTCCACGAAGTACTGGCGGGAGATCACGCGGCCCTTTTTCCCGGCCAGCGCGATCTCGACCGAGTGCTCGCCGCGCGGTCCCGGCGGCTTGACGAGCACGAGCACGTAGCGCCCCGAGATCGCCTTGCCGACGAGGTTCATCGCGAGGTCCGGGAACAGGTTCGTCTTGTAGTAGGTGCCGCCCGTGAGCTCCGCGATCTGCTGGATGGATCCCTCGAGCGAGTGGTAGTCGGCGTCGGTCACGTCGAGCGTGTAGATCGTGGTGCGCGCCTCCGACATGCGGTACATCGCCTCGGTCCACGCCTTCTGTTCGCTGGCGTTCGGCCCGCTCATGCCGCCGACGGTCCCGAGGCCCCAGCCGAAGTAGAGCAGCGTCTTGCCTCCCGCGATCGGGACCAGCGCGCGGGCGACCACCTCGAGCGCGCGCTCGGGCGTGGCGCACTTGCGTGCGGCGGCCTGGTCGAGATGCTTCGCGAGAGCCGGATGGCTGTCGGGATCGGGAGCGGGAGGATCGCCGCGGCGGATCGCGGCGTCGATCGCGGCGTTGATCTTGGCGCGATCGTCGGTGAAGTCCTGGCGCAGCTTCAGCTTCGAGTCGAACGACACGACGGCGATGCGGTCGGTCGGCTGGAGCGTCGCGAGGAACTTGTGGGCCTGCAGGCCCATCCGCAACAGCCCGGTCAGGCGGGACACCTCGTGCTCGGTCTGGAAGAAAAAGACGATGAGCCGCCCGGGCGCGACGTCCTCCAGCGAAAGGCCGCCTCCGGCCGGTCCGATCGCGGCGATCGCGGCCGCGTCGACCTCCGGGGTCCCGGCCGGCAGCCAGTCGACGGACTCGAGCACGACCGGCTTTCCATCCACGGTGACGAGAAAGTCCGTCGTGCCGAGGTTGGGGATCGGATTTCCATCGGGGCCGGTCACGTGCGCGTCGAGGATGACGCGCTCGACGACGGCCCGTTCCTGCACGGCACCCCGGCGGTCGGCGGGCTCCTGCGCGGCCGTCGCGCGGACCGCGAGCGCGACCAGTGCCAGCGTCGCCGCGCGTCTCATGCGGCCGAGTGTAGTCCCCCTACCGGGTGTCCTTGTAGACCTTGCCGCCCTTCATGACGAAGGTCACTTTTTCGAGGACGCGGACGTCGGAAAGCGGGTCGCCCTGGACGGCGATCAGGTCCGCCCACTTGCCCGGCTCGAGCGATCCGGCGTTGTTGTCGCGTCCGATCAGGTCCGACGCGTTGACCGTGGCGGAGCGGATCGCTTCCATCGGCGACTGGCCGTAGCGCACCTGCCAGGCGAACTGCCGCGCGTTCAGGCCGTGGGGGTAGACGCTCGCGTCGGTGCCGAAGGCGATCTTCACGCCCATCTGGACGGCCTTCTTGAAGTTCTGGCGCTGGATCTCGTCGCCCTCGGGCTGCTTGTCGGCGAAGTCCTGCGGGATCCCGGCGGCCTTGCCCTGGCGGATGTACTCGGCGTCGTAGATGTCGGCGACGAGGTAGGTGCCCTTCTCCTTCATGAGGCGCAGCCCCTCGTCGTCGATGTAGGTGCCGTGCTCGATCGAGGCGACGCCGGCCCGGACGGCGTTCTTGATGCCCTCGGTCGAGTGGGCGTGCGCCGCGACCTTCAGGCCCTTGTGCGCGGCCTCCTCGACCGCCGCGCGGATCTCCTCGTACGAGTACTCGACCGCGTGCGGATCGGAGCCGTGCGCCAGGAAGGCGCCCGTCGCGAGCAGCTTGATCACGTCCACGCCGTGCTGCGCGATGTCGCGCACGCGCTGGCGGACCTGGTCCACGCCGTCGGCGACGCCGAAGCGCAGGTCCCAGGGCAGGCCGATGTCCGGGCGCGAGGCCGCCCGACATCGCGCCGCCGCCGCCGGTGATCGTGAGGTACGCCCCGGCCACGAACATGCGCGGCCCCGGGAAGTAGCCCTTCGCGATCGCGTCGCGCATCGCGACGTCCACGAAGGCGCGGTACGTGCCGACGTCGCGCACGGTCGTGAATCCCGCGTCCAGCGTCGCCTTCGCGTTGGGGATGGACTCGTACGCGCGGTCGGCGGCGGACTTCCCGCAGCTCGGTCAGCGGATCGGAGTCGTTGACGTAGTCGCCGACGAGGTGGGTGTGGCAGTCGATCAGGCCCGGCAGGACGGTCATCCCGGAGAGGTCGATCACCTGTGCGCCCGCCGGGATCGCGAGCCCGGGCCCGACCGCCTTGACCTTGCCGTTCTCGATCAGGACGACGGCGCCCGGCACCGACCGTGCCGGCCTTCGGATCGATCAGCCGCCCGGTCTGACGGCGACCACGACGGGCTCGGCCGCGAACGCCAGCGCCGCCAGTCCGAAGAGCACAGCGAAGCATCGCGCGAGCTTCATCGGGTTCCCTTTCTTCGAAAGAATGCGCGCGATTCTAAGTCAATCTGGTTAGAATCCTGCGACACCACGGATGACGCTCTCCGCCGGCACCAGCCTCGGGCCCTTCGAGATCCTCGCGCCCCTCGGCGCGGGAGGGATGGGAGAGGTCTATCGCGCGCGCGATTCGCGCCTCGGGCGCGACGTGGCCGTCAAGGTCCTCTCGCCGGAGTTCGCCGCGGACGTCGATCGCCGCAAGCGTTTCGAGCAGGAGGCGCGCTCGGCCTCCGCCCTGAACCACTCGAACATCGTCACGATCTACGACATCGGCTCCGACGAGACCACGATCTACATCGCGATGGAGCTCATCGACGGCAAGACGCTGCGCGAGGTGCTCCATTCCGGGTCGCTGTCGACCAAGCGCCTGCTCGACCTCGCCTACCAGATGGCCGACGGCCTCGCCAAGGCGCACCAGGCCGGGATCGTTCACCGGGACCTGAAGCCCGAAAACATCATGATCACGAAGGACGGGGCGGTCAAGATCCTCGACTTCGGCCTCGCCAAGCTCCTGAAGCCGCAGCAGGAGGAAACCTCGAACCTCCCGACCGCCCAGGCGACGCAGGTCGGCACCGTGCTCGGCACGATCGGCTACATGTCGCCGGAGCAGGCCAGCGGCAAGCAGCTCGACTTCCGTTCGGACCAGTTCGCGCTCGGCTCCATGTTCTACGAGATGGCCACGGGCAAGCGCGCGTTCCAGCGCGGGACGACGGCGGAGACGCTCACCGCGATCATCCGGGAAGAGACGGAGCCCGTCGCCCAGTTGAACGCGGGCGTTCCGGCGCCCTTCCGCTGGATCGTCGAGCGGTGCATGCAGAAGGACCCGGAGGAGCGCTACGCCTCGACGCGCGACCTCGCGCGCGACGTGCGCGGGCATCCGGGAGCACCTGTCCGAGGCCTCCGCCTCCGTCTCGGGCGAAGTGTCCGGCGCGCGGCCGGCGGTCGCCGCCCCCAAACGCTCGCTGCTGCGGCCGCTGCTCGCGGGCCTCGCGGTCCTGGCCGCGCTCGGCGCGGGCATGCTGCTCCAGAAGCGCCTCGTCAAGACGCTGCCGCCCTCGTACCAGCAGATCACCTTCGGCAGCGGCACCATCCGCGCGGCGCGGTTTGCGCCGGACGGGCAGACCATCGTCTACAGCGCGGCGTGGGACGGGACCCCGCTCAAGCTCTTCCTGAAGCATCCGTCCAGCCCCGACTCGCTGCCGCTCGAGCTGCCGAGCGCGAACCTGCTCTCGATCTCGCCGTCGGGCGAAATGGCGATCGCGATCGACTGCCGCTCGAACCATCCGGGCGTCTGCGCGGGCACGCTGGCGCGCGCGGCGCTGACCGGAGGCTCGCCGCGCGACGTCGCGGACGGCGTGCAGGAGGCGGACTGGTCCCCGGACGGCACCTCGCTCATGATCGTGCGCGACGTCGGCGGAAAGTCGCGCATCGAGTACCCGCTGGGCAAGATCCTGTACGAAACGTCCGGTCACATCAGCTATGCGCGCCTCTCGCCGAAGGGCGACCGGATCGCTTTTCTCGACCACCCGTTTCCCCTCGACGACGCGGGCACGGTCGCGGTCATCGACCTGGCCGGAAAGAAGACGACGCTGACGAGCAAGTGGGCGAGCGAGGGCGGCCTGGCCTGGTCGGCCTCGGGCGAAGAAGTCTGGTTCACGGCCACGGAGGCCGGCGCGAACCGCTCCCTGTGGGCCGTGACGGAGTCGGGGCATCTGCGCGTCGTGACGCGCGTTCCCGGCGGCCTGAAGCTTCACGACGTGGCGCACAGCGGGCGCGTGCTTGCTGACGCGCGAAAGCCCGCGCGTGGGCGTGCTCGCCATGCTCGAGGGCGACACGCGCGAGCGCGACATGTCCTTTCTCGACTATTCCTTCGCGGCCGACCTGACTCCGGACGCCCGCACGCTGCTCTTCGACGAGGAAGGCGAGGCCGGCGGCGCGAACTACACGGTTTTCGTGCGCAAGTCGGACCGCTCGCCCGTCGTGCGCCTGGGCGAGGGCAACGCGATGGCCATCTCGCCCGACGGCAAGTGGGCGCTCTCGATGATGCCGATCCCCAACTCGCCGTTCATTCTCCTGCCGACCGGGACGGGCGAGCACAAGCAGCTCGCGGCCGGCGGTGTCAGCCCCGAGCAGGCGGCGACGTGGTTTCCCGACAGCCAGAGCATCGTCTTTGCGGGCAGCGAGCCGGGCCACCAGCTTCGGCTCTACGTCCAGGCGATCGACGGCGGCGGCAAGCCGCGGCCGATCTCACCCGAGGGCATCGTGGCCGCCCTTCCCGGATTCGCGGTGTCCCCGGACGGCAAGTTCGTGGCCGCGATCGGCAAGGACCGCAAGGGGATGCTCTTTCCGGTCGATGGCGGAGAGCCCCGCGTCATCAAGGGCATCGAGGATGGCGAGTTTCCGCTCCGTTTTGCGCCGGACGGACGCGCGGTCTATGTCTGGAAGCGCGGAGACGTGCCGGCCAAAGTGACGCGCGTGGAAATCGAGAGCGGCAAGCGCGAGCCCTTCAAGAACCTGATTCCCGCCGACCCCTCGGGCGTCGAGCGCATCTCGAACGTCCTCGTGACGCCGGACGGCAAGGGCTACGCCTACTGCTTCACGCGCCTGCTGTCCGACCTCTTCGTCGTCGAGGGCCTGAAGTAGAGTTCCCTTCCGGAATGACCGCCGAGGGCAAGCCCTTCTCGCCCGCCTATCCCACGCTCGAGTCCCTGCGCGCGCTCGGCGAGATGTGGAACGACTCTCCGCCGATGAAGCACTTCGGCGCGAAGCTCGCCTTCGAGCGCGTGGACCGCGTGCGCGCCGTGATCGATCCCGTGACGACGGTCCACCGCGGCGGCCTCGGCACCGACGCGGTCAACGGCGTCGTCCTCGCGGGGCTGTTCGACCTCGTGATCGGCACGGTCGGATGGCTCACGCGCCCCGACGTGCGCTCGGCGACGGTGAACCTGTCGATGAGCTTCTTTCGCCCGATCGCGCGGCGACCGCATCGTGGCCGAGGCGCGGCTCGTGCGCGCGGGACTGAATCTCGTCTTCGCGGCTGCCGAGATCTTCGACGCGGAAGGCCGCGTCACCGCCCGCTGCGACGGCACCTGTGCGATCGCGTCCGGCAAGACGGACAGCCAGGACATCTACGAGCGCATGCGCGGTGGGGGAGTCGCGCCGTAGCTCGTGAGGGACGCCCCTCACCCCATCCCGCTCATCGCCGCCGGCGTGAGGGAGTTCTCCACGACCGCCGGTCTGCCGTGCAGGAGGTTCCCTCGCCGCGGGAGGGAGAGAGAGGATACGAGTGAGCGGGCGGCTTCTCAGCTTCCCGCGAGGAGCTTCGCCGCGGTCCGCACCTGCTCGGCCGCCTTCTCGATCACGGCGGCCGTCTGCGCGGCCCCCTTGTTGACCTCGTCCCACTTCTTCTGCTCGATCGGCTCGCGCACGGCGGGCAGGGTCTTGACGCCGTAGCCCGTGTAGGCGCCGGGGGCGTAGATGAAGTTCTTGTACCAGGGCCGTCCGGGCAGTCCGGCCTCGGAAGTGAGGCTCTGCTCGAAGGCGCGCAGCGCGGCGTTCAACGCCTTGAGGCGCTCGGGCGGGATCGGCGGCGCGTCCGGCAGGAACGCCGCGTCGAAGGCGCGTGCGTAGACGCCCGCGGCGGCCGTCAGGGAGTCCGAGGCGTTCTGCAGCGGCGAGAGGTCGAAGTGCGGCACGCTCGTCTCGGTCTTCGGGGCGACGAAGGGCTTCTTCGGGTCGGCGACCGCCCACGGCAGGTTCTCCTCGATCTGGCGGTTCTTCTCCTCGGTCTCGAGGCGTTTGGCGTCGGCGAGCTCCTCGACTTCCTTGACGTACTCGGCGATCGCGCGGGCGGTGGCGCTGAAGTCCATGCCCAGCACGTCGGCGTTGGCCAGGCGCAGCGTCATGGTGCCGCCGGTCTGGGCGAGCGCGCGCGCGTAGACGAAGTCGGTGTCCGCGAAGCGCGTGTACCAGCTGAACGTGTCGTAGATGGAGTGATAGATGCCGCCCCCGTCCTCGCCGCCGAAACCGATGTTGAGCGAGGCGACGCCGAGATGCTGCAAAAAGGGCGTGAAGTCGGAGCCGGAACCGAGGGCTTCGATCCCGAGGCCGGCGCGGTCGCGCGCGGTCTTGCGGCTCTCGGGCTTGGCCGCGTCGGCGATCTGCTTCAGGCGCGCGCGGGCGAGCACGGTCATTTTCTTTTCGGGATCCTCGACTTCCGCGGCGGCGCCGTTGACGACGCCGTCGAGGGCGTGCGATCCGCCCACGTTCAGGAACCCGCGGCCGTTGCCGTCGGTGTTGATGTACGCCACGGCCTTGGCCCGGAGCTCGGCGGCGTGGGTCTCGGCCCACTCGGTCGAGCCGAGCAGCCCTTCCTCTTCGCCGTCCCACGCGCAGAAGACGATCGTGCGCTTGGGGCGCCAGCCGCGCTCGACGAGCGCGCCCATCGCGCGCGCCTCCTCGAGGAGCGCCGAGAGGCCGCTGATCGGATCCTCGGCGCCGTTGACCCACGCGTCGTGGTGGTTGCCGCGGATCACCCACTCGTCCGGCCAGACGGAGCCCTCGAGCTTCGCGACGACGTCGCGCGCGGGCACGAGCTTCCAGTCGAAGACGAGCTTGAGGTGGACCTTCGCCGGTCCGGGTCCGACGCGGTACGTGATCGGCAGCGCGCCCCGCCAGCCCTCGGGCGCGACCGGTCCCTCGAGCGCGGCGAGCAGCGGCTTCGCGTCCCCGTAGGAGATCGGCAGGACCGGGATCTTCGTGATGGTCTGCGCGTCCTTGCGATCGAGGCGTTTGGCGCCCGCGACGGCGCCGATGCCCGGCGTCAGGGGATCGCCCGAGTACGTGGGCATGTCGGCGACGCTGCCGCGCTGCGCGCCCTGCTCGGGGCGCCAGGCGCCCTTCGGATAGACCTCGCCCTGGAAGAACCCGTCGTCGCGGGGATCCGAGTAGATGATGCAGCCGAGCGCGCCGTGCTCGGCCGCGACCTTCGGCTTGATGCCGCGCCAGCCGCCGCCGTAGCGGGCGATCACGATCTTGCCCCGCACGTCGACGCCGAGCCGCTCGAGCACCTCGTAGTCGTCCGGGACACCGTAGTTGACGTAGACGAGCGGCGCGGTCGCCTCGCCGTCGGCGGAGTAGGCGTTGAAGGTCGGCAGCTGCTGGGCGGTCTGGCCCGTCGTGGGGTCGTCCTTGAGCGGCGTCTCGGCGAGCGATGCGCGAAACGTCACGGGCTCGACGAGCTCGACGACCCGCTCCTTCGGCGTCGGGAAGAGCACGTCGAACGTCTCGATGTGCGCGTCGAACCCCCACTCCTTGAAGCGCGCCAGGATCCACTCGGCGTTCTTCTGTCCCTCGGGCGATCCGAGGTTGTGCGGGAAGGCCGAGAGCCGCCGCATGGTCTCGCGCGCGACGGCCGGATCCGGCAGCGCCCGGAACTCCCGCTCGACCTTTTCCTGCGCGGCGACGCTCGACGGGAAGAACCCGCGCGGCGGGGTCGAAGCCGGAGGCGGCGCGGCCGGCGTCGCGGCGGCGAGAAAGAGCGCGGGCACGAAACGGAGGCGCAGCGTCATGGAGTCTCCTGAAAGGCGCGGCAAGCATAATTCCGTTGCCGCCTCGCCGCGCGCCGGTTAGAATGAAAGCGTTGAAAACCGGGACGGGGAAACTCCCCGCGGTCCCGGCCGCTTCGGAGGGCCGATTGGCATTCGACCTCGCTCCGAACGCAGTGACGCGGCGGCCAGCCCGGCCTGCCGCGATGCTTCTTCCGGCATGCAAAGCCTGAAGCTCGTCTCCTCGCAGCCGTGCCGGCGCTCGGACGACGCGCCGCGCAGCCTGCTGCTCGTGGCCCTGCTGTGCATCTTTCTCGGCGGCGTGGTGGTCGGCGCCGGCGGGCGCGACCTGGCCGAGGCGCCGCGCCCCGTGCGCGCCGCGTTCGCGAGCCTGCTGACGACCGGGGCGGTGCTGTTCGTGGTCGGCCTCGCCCTGGCCGCGATTCGCAAGAGCAGAAAACGGGGACCGGCGCGCCTGTCCCTCGCCAGTCCTCCCGGAGACACCGCCGCTGCGACGACGCAGCGGCATTTCGGACAGGAGGAACGACGGTGAAGCATGACGACAACGTTGTCCCTTTTGATCCCATGAGGCGCGGAGGCATGGCCCGCCGCGGCGCGCCCGACAAGGCCGAGATCCCGGCGCCGCCGGCCGTGGTGCTGTCCTGCCCCTCCTGCGCCTCCGAGCTGCGGCTCGAGGAGGAGTGGCTCGACGGCCAGGCCGAGCTCGTCTGCGGACGCTGCGACACGGAGATCCCGCTCGTCGCCGTGCGCCGCCGAAGCGGCACGAGCTGATCCCGGCGCGCGACTAGGGCGCGACGGCCTTCACGTAGATCCAGCGCTCCGGCATGTTCACGAAGGCGTGAAACCGCAGCAGGACCGCGAAGCCGAGCCGGCCGTCGTCGCCCCAGTCGGGGATAGAAGCCTTCCCGGGCGATGGTCATGGGGAGGGGCGGCAGGTGGATGAGGCCCCACGTGAAGTCCGTGGCCTCGTTCGCGCCCGCCAGCCCTTCGCGCTCCGCGGTCGCCGCGGCCAGGACGATCGCCGCCTCGCCGGTGTCGCTGCCGGCCGCCAGGCGCACCTCGCTCTTGCCGCGGTTCAGGATCGCGACGGGGCGATCGTCGTCGTCGTCGACCACGATGCGGAAGTAGCCTTCCGGCGCGGACCAGCTCTGCGAGTCATGGAGGCGCACGCGGCCGGCCTCCGGGTCGAACTCGACGGCCGCCTCGCGGAAGAGACAGCCGCCGGCCATCGCGTCGGCCCCGCCGGGCAGCGGCTCGCGGGATCGCTGGACCCACAGCGACGGGTACGACGACGCCCGCGACCTCGAGGGAGGCGGCGGGCGCCACGAAGCGGCCGAAGACGTCGGGCGCGAAGACGAGCCCGAGCCGCCCCGCGAGCTCGGGCGACAGGACGACCGGGCCATCCGCGGAGGCGTCGATCGCGAGGCGGACCGTGCGCCCCAGGACGGACGCCGGCACGGTGAGCGCTCCCGAACGGCGCTCGAACGGCGCGCCGTCGGCCGCAGCCGCCCCGAAGCGCGACTGTCCGCCGCCCGCATACGCCTGGACGATCGGTCCCGTGGGCAGGCCGACCCAGGCGACTTCGCCATCGACCGGGTTGCGCGGATCGGAGACGTCCCGGAAGGCCCGGGGCGACGTGAACTCGAGGGCGAATCGCGGCGAGCGCGCGGCGAGGAGTCGGCCGTCGGCGCGCGAGAACGTGAGCGTCAGAGGGTTGCCGCCCTCCGGCCTCAGGCTCACCGAGACGGTCGTCGCGTCCTCCCGGGCGAAGTCGAGCCAGGCGCGCTCGCGCTCTTCGAAGAGCCAGGCGCGGCGCCAGAAATACGAGCGGGTGGTGAGCTCGCGCAGGACCTGGTCCGAGGCGACGCGCGTCACTCCGTCCTGGTCCGTGAAGTAGGCCTTGCCGGATTCGATGCCCCGGATCGTCGTCAGGCCGGCCGACGAAACGCTCTCCCGGTAGCGCCGCGTCTCCCAGAGGACCTCGTCGACACCCGCTGCCGGCGGCCTTTCCGCGGGGGCGGACAGGCGCAGGCGAATCATCCCGCTCGCGGCCAAAGGCTTGGCCCCCGAGGTCTTGCGGTACTTTTCGAGCGTCGCGGCCGCGATGCGGGACGCCGAATGCTCGCCGCAGCCCGACCCGGCGAGGAGCGCTGCGAGCGCGAGGCCGATCGCGAGCGTCCGGTTCCTCAATGCGCGAGACCCCGGCGGCTCATGCATCGGCGTCGCGATCATACTCCCGAAAGCCGTCGACGCAGCGGCGAGGGTGAAGCTGAGAAAACATGCAGCCAGTCGAAAAATTTTGTTGCTCGACGGCGCGCAGAGGGGTCTAGAATGCGGGCCTAGTTTGATACGCCCGCAAAGGGCGATTCCAGATAGAAAAGGGGTAGGACATATGGCAAAGGAAACCAAGGCGCTTTCCAAATCCGCAATCGCCGATCATCTCTCGAAGTCCACGGGCACCACGAAGCGGGTCGCGACGCAGTTCCTCGATGACCTGACGGCTCTGGCCTACAAGGAAGCGAAGAACAGCTTCACGATCCCGGGCGTCGGCAAGCTCGTCCTCGTGAATCGCAAGGCGCGCATGGGACGCAACCCGGCCACGGGTGAAGAGATCAAGATCCCCGCCAAGCGAGTGGTGAAGTTCCGCGTTTCGAAGAAGGCCAAGGACGCCATCCTGGGCGTGAAGAAGTAACTCCCCGCTCGAGGGGCAATGGAGAGCGGTCCCGCAAGGGGCCGCTTTTCTTTTGGCCCCTTAGCCCTTCGCCGCGAACGTCAGTTTCACGACGTTCTCGTTCTCCCGCGACGAAGACAGCTCCCCGCCGATCGAAGGCTTCACCCAGGCCGGGATCGTCGCGGTGATTCCGCCGCCCAGCTTGCGCGAGCGCGTGATCTTCGCGGTCAGCTCGACCGAGTGGATCTTCTGGGGCAGCCCCGCGGCCTCGGCGGCGCGGGCGAGGTCGCGCGCGGTGTTCATCGCGGCCTCGATGAACTCGCGCACCCCCGGGACGAGCGGCAGGGCGGCGGCCCTCCGGGCGCGGGTCTCCGGGATCTCCAGCGTGAGCTCCTGGAGGAAGGACGTCTCGGTCGAGCGCGCGGCCTCCGCGTCGAGGAGCAGGACCTCGATCTTTCCGCCGCCCTTCGTCTCCGTCCCGACGACCAGGTGAAACTCGATCTTCTTCAAGACGAGACCCGCTTCCGCGACGGCGGCGTTCTGTCCCGTGGCGACGTCGGCGATCGAGGCGACGAAGTCCGCCGGCGTGACGGGTTCGGGCGGCGGAGGCGGGGAGGCCGGCGTCGAAGCGCAGCGCGTCGCCGCGGCGAGCACGGCGATCAGGACGAGCGAGGGGCGGGTGTGCTTCATGGCGTCTCCTTTCGCGCGATCCATACGCGGCGCAGGCGCCGCACGCCATCGTCTTCGAGAACGACTTCGTGGGAGTGGCCGGCCCGGACGAGCTCGACCGGGTTCGCAGAGGGACCCGGCTCCGGAGCGATGCGGCCGCGCCGCGCGAGAAACCGCACGAAGGCCCGCGCGTCGCCCGCGTCGTCCTCGCCGGCGCGGTGGACGCGCGAGGCCGAAAGCGTGCCCGCCTCGGTGAACCCGAGCGCGAACGCGTCGGAGATCTCGACCGCCGCGCCATCGGCCGGTCCGTACTCCGCGCCGTGCAGGAACAGATCGCGCCGGCGGCGCCCGCGAAGGACGCGCGCGCCCGCCGGTGCGATGCCGCGGTTGCCCGCGAGCAGGAGCACGCCGCCCGGAGCGGGGCCGAGGCGCGTTTCGATCGCGCGCACGAGCGCCGGGGTGGGCAGGGGCTCGCCCGGCGGCGCGGTGACGGCCGGGTCCTCGTCCGGCGCGAGCTCGGGCGGCACGTCGGGGCTCGCGAGGAGTTTTCGCCGGAAGAGCGCCTTCGCCAGGGCCGCGGCGAGCTCCGCGCCGTCGTCCGCGCGGGCCTCGCGCACGACGCGGCGCGCGAAGCGCCCGAAGAAGTCCGCTCCCGAGGGCGCCGTCTGTGCCGCCGCGACGGCGAGGGCCGATCATCCGCTCGCACGCCCGCGCGAGCGCCGCCGGACGATCCGAATCCGTCGACGCCCGGAAGATCGCGACGAGCACGTCCCAGCACGGCGCCCGTGATCACGCGGCAGAACGAGTGCGGCTCGGCAGAGAGCGACTGCGCCGGCGCGTCGTCGGGCAGTCCCTTCGGGTCGGTGTACGCGAACGTGTTGACGGCGTCGCGCAGGGCTCCGGGCGGGGCCGCGTCCGGCCCGTAGTTGTCGCGGACGGCCTCGCCGAGCTCCTCGGCAAGGCGCGAGACGAGGTTGGAGCGGGCCGCGTCGCCCTTCGTCTCGGTCAGGGCGCGCTCGGCCAGCACGGGCTCGGCCAGCGCCACCGCGATCGCCGCGAGATCGCCGAAGGCCTCGTGGAACGCGGCGACCTCGAAGTGGGGCGCGTCCCAGAGGTCCGGCCGGATGGCGTCGAGGATGGCGTGGCCCTGTTCGTGCGTCACGATGTCCGGACTGTCGCCGGACTGAACGATCGCCTTCGTCTTCGCGTCGACGTCGCGGAAGAAGCGCAGCGCCTTGCGGTCGTAGTAGGCGTTCAGATCCTTCCCGGCGACGGCCACGGCCGGCAGCACGGGCCCCGGGATCCAGGTTCCGGGCTCGGGCAGCGTGCGCGTCCAGAGCCGCTTTCCGCGATCGAGCGCGGAGGCAATCTGCCAGTGCAGGAACTCGGGCGTGTCGGGCTCATAGGCGCGCGGCTCCGGCGCCCGGCCCTCGACGCGAAATCCCCAGGGGCCCGACTCGGTCTTCTGCGGCGGCGCGACGTCGACGAGCCGGTCGCCGCGGCCCTCCGGGTCGTTCAGGTAAACGCGGATCCGAGTGTCCGTTTCTTTCACGGAGGGAATCGACTCTGTCGGAATTGTACCAATGCGTTATTCTTTTCTCGTGGTGAGAAAAACGCTGCTCTTCGCGCTGCTGCTGCTCGTCGCCGCCTTCCCGGCCGCGGCGCAGGACAAGGCCCCGGACAAGAAGGCGTCCTGGCCGCTCTCGCTCGCGGACGGCCTGCCGAGGGAATTGCCGGGGTACACGACCGCCCCCACGGATCCGCTGCCCGACACCGACGAGAACGGGATGGGCGTCTTCACGCAGGTCGCCCGTTTCTTCCAGCGGATCGAGAGCCCGACCGTGACGCGGCAATTCCAGCTGGTGGTTCAGGACTACGGCAAGGACAAGAACCTGGAGGCCGACATCAAGACGGCGATGGCCGAGGCCGCGACGCACCCGGGCGTCGAGGTGCGGGACGCCGTGCTTTCGGGGCACAAGGCCTTCGCCGTGACGGACCGGACGGGCATCAATCCGACGACCCTCGTGACCGTCATCGTGCTGCCCTCGCGGCTCGTGCTCGGGCAGGGCGCCAACGTGGACCGGGACGCCGCGCTCAAGCTGCTCACCTACGTGGACTACTCCAAGGTCGCGGCGGCGAAGTGACGCCGGGCCCGGTCGTGGTGCGCCGGGCGCGCCGCGAGGACTGGCCGCGCGTCGTCGAGCTGCACCGGGAGCTCGCGCGGTTCGAGAAGATGACGCCCGCCGAGCGACGCCGAGTCGGCGCGCCTGGCGGCGGAGATCTTCGACGGCGACACACGGCGCGGCCGAGCGGCGCAGATCGAGGCCTTCGTCGCCGAGCTCGACGGCCGCATCGAGGGGATCGCGATCTTCTGGGAGGGCCTCGGCTCCTCCTTCCGCGGTCCGGCCCTTCCTCTTTCTCGAAGACCTCGTCGTCGCCGATGCCGCCCGCTCGCGCGGCGTGGGAGAGGCGCTCGTCGCCGCGATCGCCCGCGAGGGCGTCGCGCGCAAGGCCGTCCGCGTCGACTGGTTCGTGCTCGACTGGAACGTGCACGCGATCCGCTTCTACCAGCGCCTCGGCGCCGGTCCGTCGGGGGAGTGGGTACGCTACTGTCTCGAGGAAGAGGCGATGAAGAAGCTCGCCGCGTCCGGCTCGCGTTGACCTCTTACTGCTTACTGCTCACCACACCGACTACCCGTTAGGCACTTCCCACAGGTGCTTCACGTCCGGATGGTCCCAGGCGATGCGCAACTCGTCCGGCGCCGCCGGGTCGAACGTCTCGGTCACGAAGTACATCAGCGCGCAGGGGTTGGTCAGCGGCCGGTAGCCGTGCGCGACTCCCGCGGGGATGCGCACGAGCAGATCCTGGCCGCCGCCGGCGACGATGACCTGCGTCTTGCCGAAGGTGTGCGACGCCTTGCGCACGTCGTAGAGGACGAACTTGGCTTTCGAGCCGGGCGGGACGAACCAGATGTCGTCCTGCTTGAGGTGGTAGTGGAGGCCCTTGATGTGGCCTTCCGCGTCCACGATCGAGAAGTTCATCTGCGCGACGGCGATCGCCCTGGAAGAAGTCGGCGAGCTCGCGGCTCTCGGGGTGGTTCGCCTTCGCGCGGAAGATCTCGAGGAAGAAGCCGCGGTCGTCGGTGAAGCGCTTCAGCCGCAGCACCCGCACGCCCTCGATCGGCGCGGGCTTGGCGTAGTCCTTGGGCTGCGAGCGAAACTCGGGGGCGATGTCGTCTGGCGTCATCGGACTATTAGCCGACAGCCGCCCCCGGGAGTCAAGGACCGTGTCGCCTATTTCGCCGGCGGGATCTCGCCCTTCGCCTTCCAGGCGATCGTGAACCCGTTGCGCTTCTCGTAGGAGAACTTCGGGTCGCCGTCGGCGCCGTTGAAGTGGTGCGTCGAGTAGGCGAGGTTGAAGCCGTCGTTCGAGGTCGAGAACCAGTACTGCAGGTTCTTGATCGAGGCGGGCGCGTCCTTGTCCGGCCGGTTGGTCGCGCTCTTGTCGAGCGAGATCTCGGCCAGGCCGCTCGCCATGCGTGGCGTGGGCGGTCTTCGCGCCGTCGTCGAACGTCAGGTCGTCCTCGCGCGTGGAGAACTTCTTCCACTTGACCGGGAAGACCACGCCGAGGACCTTGCCGATGGCGTCGCGCTGCGCCGGGTTCGTCTTCTTGTCGAACGTCACGAGCGCCCACTCGGTCGCCATGCCCGGGCCGGGGTTCTTGTGCCACTCGCCGCCGAGGTCGAGGTTCAGCCACACGATCTGGTCGGACAGGTCGACGTCGCCCCAGTGGCTGCCCTTGCGGAACTTGTAGACGTTGTTGGCCTCGCACATGTGCTCGTCGGCCGAGGCGCCGAAGTAGCAGGTGCAGAAGAGGGGACAGGAGCAGCCCTCGATCGTGTCCACGGTGACGTCGTAGGTTCCCGAGCGGCCCGTGTTTCCGGCTCCCAGGATGGCGAGGCCGGTGACGAACATTGCCGAGACGATCAGTGCCTTGACCCGGAATCGCATACAGCCTCCTCTCGAAATGGGCGGCGGTACGCGGGCGGCATCCGTACACGAAATGGCCCCGTGGCCCGCCGCGTTGAGACACTTGTACGACTTGAGGGCGGCGATTTCAAGAGGTCCGGGCGCCCGGGAATGCTAGGCTCCGGACCGCATCGATCGGGAGGAATGCATGCGTCGACTCCGTTTCCTGTTGTTTGCCGCCCTGCTGCTGCCGGCCGCGGGCCTGATGGCCCAGGCCCAGAACGCCGAACAGAGCTTCCAGTTCTACGTCGGATGGCGTCGCTGACGCAGGGCATCATCGGCTACAACATCAACTTCAACCACAACACCGTGACCCGCAGCGACTCGCGGCGGCTGGACACGGCCTACTCGCCGGACCAGCGCCTTTTCACGATCACCGTGACCCAGAAGGGGCTCAACCGGCTGCAGGACTGGATCAACAGCGCGACGAGCACCGGAGACCCCCACGACCAAGAACGCCTCCCTGGTGGTGCGGACGGCCGACGGGACCATCCTGGTGCGCTGGGAGCTGACGGGCGTGACGCCGGTCAACCTGCAATCCAGTGGATCCGGAATCGCTGACGCAGGCGACGGCCGACGTTCAGTTCTGGTTCGAAACGCTGACGCAGGTCCAGGCCAAGCGCGAATTGACGGGGCCCGGGACGCGAAGCTCCGGTTTCAGTGCTCCCGGTTCATGTTGCGGATCGCGTCGAGCAGCGTGACGGGCGGGCGCTCGAAGCGAGCGCCGAAGCCGGGGCGCTTGGGCGCGGGACTCGGGTTCTGGTTCCCTTTGCCGTCGAGGAAGACCACGTTGCCGCGGACGCGGAAGCTCCGGTTGTCGCCCGGAAGGGAAAACACGAGCTCGACGTAGTCCCCGATCTGCGGCTGCGGCACGCGCGGCGTCGCCACGTACATGCCGGCCAGGTTGACCACCTCGACGAATCCGGTCAATTCCTGTTCGCCCCACTTGAGCGTGGCCGGCGCGCCGATGCGCACTCGCTCGGATGCTCTTTCTTCGGCCGGTTTGCGGCTCATGGGACGCGCCCTCAAGCTCCTGGATTCGGTCAATTCTTGGGTTCCCGAAAGCCTAGCATAGCGCGTTCGGAGGCCCGGATTCAGCGGGTTTCCCGGGTTTCCAGGGCCGGAAGCAGGGTTTTTTCGAGCTTCCGGTACAGGCCGGCCGTGGCCTCGACGTCCCTGCGGCAGTAGGCGGCGATCTCGCGGATGCGCCCGGCGCGGTAGTACGGACCGACGGAAAACCCGTCCATGCCGTGCTCCTTCGGGCTTTCGACGCCGAAGGCCTTGCACGCGAAGTCCAGGTTCCACTTGCGGGAGGCGCCGAAGAACGTCACCGCCTCGAGCAGGTCGGTGTGGGGCCGCAGGGCGTACCGGTAGCCGACCAGGTTCCGCGTCGGGGCGATGCCGAGGATCGCGCTGCGCAGCATCAGGAACGGGCCGTCGAATCCGCGTCCATTGAAAGTGACGAACCGCTGGAAGCGCTTCATGGCCTTCCAGAAGTCGGTGAGCAGCGCCGGCTCGGCGTCGCCGACGAACTTGAAGAGCCCGTCCTCGGACGTCTCCTCGCTGCGCCCGTCTGCCTTTTCGTACCAGATCCGTCCCTTGCCCGAGTCGGGATTGAGCATCGCGATGACGATGATCTTTCCCGTCAACGGCCAGAGCGAGAGAGTCTCGGGCAGGCGCTCGCGCTCTTCGTCGGAGCGCGTGTTCTTGGCGAGGTACGTCTTCTGTGCGTCGTCGAGCGAGTCCCAGGAGTGACCCGCGGTTTCGATGTCGAGGACGACGGTCGCCACGGGAAGGGATGCTATTCTGTCCACGATCCCCGATGAAATGCCTTTCGCGGATTCTCGCCGTTCTCGGTATCGCTGCGTCGGTGTCCTGCGGTGGCTCCAAGCCCGCCCCTCCCGCGGCGGCCACGCTCTACCGGCACCTGGAGGGCGACCCCACTCACCCTCGATCCGATCACCTCGACCGAAGAGTCGGGCGTGCTCGTCGAGGAGCTGATCTTCCGTCCGCTCGTGGGCATGGACGCGCAGCGCCGGCCGGTCCCCTCCCTGGCGTCTTCCTGGAGCGTCGCCCCCGACGGCCTCACGTACGAGTTCCACCTCGACCCGAAGTTCACGTGGGAGACGGGGCAGCCGGTCACCTCCGACGACGTGCGCTTCACGATCGAGCGCGTCCACGATCCGAAGACCGTTTCGCCGACGTGGCACGTGCTCTACGAGGACCTCGTCGCCGTCGAGACGCCCGATCCGTCCACCGTGCGGGTGCGCTTCTCCCGGCCGTACGCCGAGCGGATGTACGCCTTCTCGCTGCCGATCGTCTCCGCGGCCGCGTTCGCGGGCGCGAAGGACGCGGCGGCGATGGTTCGCCGGCCCGTCGGCAGCGGGCCCTATCGACTGGAATCGTGGGAATCGAACGCCAAGCTGCGCCTCGTGCGCCGGGACGGCCCGGGCAACGCCGACGCGCACTATGGAGCGATCGTGTTCCGCGTCATCCCGGACCCGGCGGTGAAGTACCAGGCGGGCCTGCGCGGCGAGCTCGATGAATTCCGGCTCGGCCGCGACCAGGTCAAGACGGCCCGGGCCTCCGGCGGACTTCACGGCGCGGTACCGGATCGTCAAGGTCCCGATCTTTCGCGTGGCGATGCTGGTCTGGAACGTCCACAGCCCGTTCCTGTCCGATCCGCGCGTCCGCATCGCGCTCGCGCACGCCTGGCCGCGGGCCGAGACCGCCCGGAGCCTCTACCCGCCGGACGGCGCGGACCTCGTGTCGGGTCCGTATCCTCCCGGTGTCCCCGAGAACGACCCCGCGCTCGCGCCGACCACGTACGACCCCGCCGAGAGCGCGCGGCTGCTCGACGCGGCCGGGTGGAAACTCGGGCCGGGAGGCTTCCGGCACAAGGGCGGCAAGAAGGCCTCGATCGAGATGCTCCATCCGGCGGGCAAGGCGATCTACACGAGCATCGGCGAGATCCTCCGCAGCGCCTACGAGAAGGTCGGCGTCGAGCTCGTCCTGCGCCCGATCGAGTGGGCCGCCTTTTCGGCGCGCTACCAGAAGGGGGAGTTCGAGGTCGCGTTCTCCGGGCTGATCTTCCTTCCTCCGAACCTCGACCCCTATCCCTACTACCACTCGAGCCAGTGGCCGCCCGGCGGCCAGAACGCCGGCTTCTACAAGAGCGCGGAGGCGGACCGGGTCATGGAGGCCGCGCGCAACGAGCGCGATCCCGCCCGGCGGCTGGAGCTCTACCGCCAGGTCGCGCGGATCTTCGCCGCCGATCCGCCGGCCGACTTTCTGTTCGGCGCGGACCAGTACTGGGCGTTCTCCAAGCGCGTCGAAGGCGTCGAGATCTCTCCCTTCTACGGCCTCTTTCACTTCCTGCAAGGGCCGCTCGGCTGGCGCCCCGCGCCCGCCGGCAAACGGTAGGGAGTCCGCAGTGAGTCCGCCGCTCTCGGGCGTGCTCGTCCTCGACCTGTCGCGCGTCCTTGCCGGGCCCTTCTGCACCATGATGCTCGGAGACCTCGGCGCCCGCGTCGTCAAGGTCGAGCATCCCGAGGACGGCGACGTGACGCGCGGCTGGGGGCCGCCGTACCACGCGGCCACGGGGATGTCGGCGTACTACCTCTCGGTCAACCGGAACAAGGAGTCGATCGCGCTCGACCTCGCGACGCCGGCGGGCGCGGAATCGGTGCGGCGGCTCGCCGCGCGCGCGGACGTGCTCGTCGAGAACTTTCCGCCGGGCGGCGATGGAGAAGTTCGGGCTCTCGCTCGCGGCCCTGCGCACAGGCGAATCCGCGGCTCGTCACGGTGTCGATCACGGGCTTCGGCCGCACCGGGCCCGACGCCTCGGCGCCGGGCTTCGACCTGCTGGCGCAGGCGGGGGCCGGGCTGATGGCGATCACGGGCGCGGCCGACGGCGAGCCGACCAAGTCCGGCGTGGCGGTCTCGGACCTGCTCGCGGGCTGCTATGCCGCGATCGGAGTCCTCGCCGCGCTCGTGGCGCGCGAGCGGACGGGAGTGGGCCCGCACGTCGAGACGAACCTCTTCTCCGCGACGCTCGCCTCGCTCATCAACGTCGCGCAGTCCGCCCTGCTGACCGGCGAGGAGGCGCAGCGCCACGGCAACGCGCATGCGCAGATCGTTCCGTACCGGACGTTCGCCGCCTCCGACGGAGACTTCGTCCTCGGCGTGGGCACCGACCGGCAGTTCGAGCGCCTGGCCGCGCTCGTCGGGCGGCCCGAGTGGAGCGGCGGCGGTCCGTACTCCAGCAACGACGCGCGGGTCAGGGACCGCGCGGCGCTCGAGCGCGAGCTCGCCGCCGTCTTCGCGCGCGACACGCGCGAATCCTGGGTCGCGCGCTGCCGGGCGGCGGGCATCCCGGCCGGGCCCGTGCGCGGGCCGCTCGAGGCGCTGCGCTCCGAGACGGCGCGGGCCCTGAAGAGCGTGATCGAAGCGCAGGGCGTCGCGTTCGTCGCGCCGCCGATCCGCGTGGACGGGGAAGAGCCCCGCGTCGCCTTCCCGCCGGCCCTCGGCGCCGACGGGGAGCGCCTGCGGCGCGAGTTCGACCTGCCCGAATGAGCGTGCCGCAGCCGCCGGGCGTGACCGGATCCGCTGCGGCGGCCTCGGATCGGCTGGGTCCGCTGTCGTGGGCGCTGGCGCTCGCGGCCATCGCGCTCGCGCTCTACCTCTACCTCGGCCGCCTCGACGGAACGCCGCTGCAGCGGGGCAACGAAGCGATGTACGCCTCGCCGCCGGCGCTGATGATCGCCAACGGCGACTACCTCGTGCCGCTGTATCGCGGCGAGCACTTCCTGGACAAGCCGATCCTGCCGTTCTGGATCGTCGCGGCCACGTACCGCGTGCTCGGCGTCTCGGTCTTCGCCGAGAGGCTGCCGACGGCGATCGCAGGCCTGGCGACCGCCCTGCTGCTCGGGCTCTGGGTGCGGCGTCGTTCCGGAACCCGCGCCGGGCTGCTGGCGGGTCTGATCCTCGCGTTCTCGTTTCTCTTCGTCTTCACGGGCATGACGTACGCCGCCGACGCGTTCCTGACGCTCGCGATCGTCGCCGCCTCGCTCATCCTCGAACAGGCGTGCCGCCGCACGGACGGCAGCGACGCGGCGTGGGGCGCGCTGTCCGGCGCCGTCCTCGCCCTGAGCTTCGGGTGCAAGGGCCTGATCGGGATCGTGCTCCCGGCCGGCGCGGTCGGGCTGACGCTGCTGCTCGACCGAAGGATGCCGGTGCGCGCCTGGCGGCGCGGCGCGTGGGCGTTCGTCGTTCTCGTGGGCATCCTGGCGCCCTATCACTGGGCGATGGACCGCCGTCTCGGGCGGGAGTTCTGGGAGGTCTTCTACTGGAAGAACCAGTTCCTGCGCGGCGCCAGCCGCCTCTACATGCGCCCGCACCGCGGCGTGTTCTATTACGTCGGCGTTCTGGCCTGGGGCCTCTTCCCGTGGTCCTTCCTCGTGCCGGGCGCGCTGTCCCGGCGCAAGCCGTCGAGTCTGCCCCTGGGCGGGCTCCTGTTCGGCCTGGCGTTCTGGTCGCCGCTGCTCATGAAGCGCGAGGTCTACGCCGTGACGCTGCTGCCGGCGGCCGCGGCGCTCGTCGCGGAGTGGATCGGGCCCGGCGAGTCCCGGCGCGCCCGCTGGCAGTCGGTCGCGTGGGGGCTGGCTGCGGCCGTGGCCTTGACGGTCCTCGTGTTCTGGGGGCGGACGTATGCGCTGCTGACCGGAGTGGCGGGAGCCGGTGTCACCCTCTTCGTCGGCGTTGCGCTGGCGGCGCTGGCCGCGTCCCTGATCGCGTGCATGGCGGCGCCGCGCCGGTCCGCGGCGCTGTTCGCGGCCGTGCTCGCGTGCGGCCTGCTGTGCCTCGGCGCGCGCTTCGCGGACGAGCGCTTCGGTCGGTTCGACCCGCTACCGGCCTGGGGCGAGCGGGTCCGCGCCGCCTGCGCGCAGGGATGCGACGGCTTCGTGTACGGCGAGGAAGTCACGAGCCTCGAGTTCTACTCGGGCTTCGACTGGATCCCCGTGCTCGATCCGGTGCGGGACATCCCGGAGCGGATGAAGCACCGCGAGGCGTTCGTGGTCCTGAAGTCGAGCCTGGAGCCCGGGCTGGCCGACCTGCCGTACGCGTGGGAAGTCCTCGAGCGCTGCCCGTCCTTCGGCAGCTATTCGATCGACCAGTTCGTCGGCCCGAAGAAGGGATCCCCCACGATGCTCTCGCTCGTGCGGATCGTGCGTCCCTAGACCGGTCTCTCTCAGTCCGGCGGAGGCTTCGCCACCGCGGTGCCCCCGGAGAGCGTCCGCCACGCCACCGCGCCGAGCACGATGGCGCCGCCGAAGACCGAGAACACACCCGGCCGCTCGCCCACGAAGAGGAACACCCAGATCGGGTTGGAGATCGGCTCGAGCATCCCCACGAGCGACGCCTCCGTGGCCGAGACGTGCCGCAGGCCGGCGACGAAGAGCGCGTACGCGCAACCGATCTGCACGACCCCGAGGAAGGTGAGCACCAGAGCGGAACGCGTCGAGAGCCCGAGGTCGGCGTGCACGAACGGCAGCAGCGCGAGGGCCGCCAGGACGTTGCCGTACGTCACGACGGATTCGGAGCCACCGCCGCGCTCGCGCCGCAGGGCGAGGACGAGGATCGCGAAGAAGGCACTCGATATGAGCGCGGTGATCTCTCCGGAATAGCCGCGCGTCTCGAACTTGCCGACGAAGAAGAGCAGCATGCCGCAGAAGGCCAGCCCCACGGCGATCGCATCGCGCCGGTAGAACGGCTCCTTGAGAAGGAACGGGGAAGCGATCAGGACCCACACGACTCCCGAGTACTGGATGAAGATCGCGTTGGCCGCGGAGGTCCAGCTCGTCGCCAGGACGAACGTCGTGAGGCAGGCCGCGTAGCTCGCGATCCCGATCAGGAACGGTGCGCTCCATCGCCAGACCCGCGGCCGGAAGATCAGGAACAGGGCGACGGCGGCCGTCGCCGAGCGGTAGAAGGCGATCTTGAGGGGCGGCTCGGAGAGCAGCTTGATGCCGACCCCGCCCGTCGACCAGAGCAGCGCGGCCGCCGCCACGAGCAGGATGCCGCGCCGCTCGGACGTCAATGTGCCGCCGGACTCTCGAGGCGCCGCAGGCGCGCCGGGCGGCCCGCGCGGTGGCACGCGAGGCATTCGCGCGCCGAACGGAACGGGCGGAAACGCCGGAAGATCCGGTCGCAGCCCTCGCACCGGTAGGCCACGCGCGCGCGGGACTCGCGAAAGCGGCGCAGCGCCGCGGTCTCGGGGGCGTGGCCGTCACGGGCCCCCAGGGTGCGGGCGAGGCGGCGGAACAGGGGACCGTGTGCCGCCCGGGCGCCCTGGATCTGCCACGCCCACGCGTGCGCGGCCTCGTGGCGCAGGGTGTCCTCCTGCTCGGATGCCGAGAGGTGGCCGGAAATCGTGATGCGGTGCGGCGTCCCGTAGGTGATCAGCCCGCCGGTCAGCTTGCGCCGCGAGACCCGCACGCGCGCCGGCTGGAAGCCGAATCGGGAGGCCAGGCGGTCGTAGAGAAACTGCAGGCGGGCCTCGGCATCCGGTTCTTCGATGGGAAACGTGAGCTGCACCGAAATAAGATTAGCAGCTGCAACAGGAGGAACCATGCATCGAACGAAGATTGCCATCGCCCTGCTCGGCCTCGTGCTCGCCGCCGCGCGCGTGGAGGCGGGAACCATGGTCTCGTATCCGAGCGGCTCGGAAACCATCTCGGCCTACCTCGCCGTTCCCGACGGCGCGGGAAAGAAGCCGGCGGTCGTCGTGATCCACGACTGGCTGGGGTTGAGCGACTTCGCCAAGGGCAAGGCCGACGCGTTCGCCAAACAGGGCTACGTCGCCCTCGCGATCGACCTCTACCGCGGCAAGGTGGCGACGGACCCCGACATGGCCCACCAGCTGATGCGCGGCCTGCCGGACGACCGTGCCGTGCGGGACCTGAAGGCCGCCGTCGCGTACCTGCACACCCGCCCCGACGTCGACGCCGCGAAGATCGGATCGGTCGGCTGGTGCATGGGCGGCGGCTTCTCGCTCGAGCTCGCGCTGGCCGAGCCGACGCTGGCGGGCGCGGTCATCTACTACGGTCACCTCGTCACCGAGCCGGCGACCATCGCGTCGCTGAAGGTCCCGCTGCTCGGCAACTTCGGCGGGCTGGACCAGGGCATCACGCCCGAGAGCGTGCGCGATTTCGAGGCGGCCGCGAAGAAGGACGGCAAGAGCATCGACTTCAAGATCTATCCCGACGCCGGGCACGGGTTCGCGTCGTCGAAGGACCCGAAGACGTTCAACGCCGCGGATGCGAAGGACGCGGACGCGAGGACGGACGCGTTTTTTGCGAAGGTGCTTAAGAAAGGGTAACGTACGGCGGTGGCCCTCGGGCCGCACCGGGCGGGCCGCAAGCGCCGCCCCTACTTCGGGTTGTTCTTGTACCAGTCCGCGTTGACCTGCAGGAAGTGCTTCCACTTCTCGGGGATGGTCTCTTCCGTGAAGATGGCCGTCACCGGGCAGGCCGGCTCGCAGTTGCCGCACTGGATGCAGACGTCCGGGTCGATGTAGAGCATCTCGGCGGTCGCGAAGCCTCCCTCGTCCTTGCGGGGGTGGATGCAGTCGACCGGACACACGTCGACGCAGGCGGTGTCCTTGGTGCCGATGCACGGTTCCGCGATGATGTACATCCCCATGGGCTTCGTCCTCCTCGGCGCGGCTTGCGCGCGCTGCGGCGCGATTCTAGCAAAACGAGACGGGCCTAGCTCTTCGACACGCTGATCTGCTGGGCGACGTTCTTGCCGTCCGTGATCGCGTAGCGGATCGTCACCTTCGCGCCGGGGGAGAGGACGCCGTTGATCTTCGTGTCCGCGTTCCACAGGAAAAGCGCCTCGCCCCCGTCGGGGAGGGTCACGGTGAGCGTCCGTTCCGACGACTGCAGCTTCGCGACGGTGCCGGTGGCGGTCAGGGAGCGGTCGGCCGCGGCGGGCCCGGCGGCGACCAGGCCGGCGACGCACAGCAGGGCCACCACCAGGGAAATTCGCTTCATCGTCACGGCGTTGCGACCTCCTGCTGTCCCCGGGTCATTTGACAGCGGGGCAGCCGCTCCCTACAATACGCCGTTTTTCACAAGCACCTGGAGGCTTGATCGAATGGTCAAACGCTGGTCCGAAGCTGAGTTGCGATTCCTGAAAGACAACGTGGAGAAGATGAGCGTCCAGGCCCTCGCCGACGCCCTCTCGGTCCGGATCGACGAGCTCGAGAAGAAGATGAAAAACCTCGGCATGCTCGGCGGCGCGGCCGACGCGCCGGCGCCGAAGAAGGCGACGACGCTGCGGGAGCTCTCCAAGCACACGGAGAACGCCCGGAAGGACTACGACCGCGGCGTCGCGGCGCTCCAGAAGAAGAAGCTCGAAGAAGCCGAGCGCCACTTCCTCGACCTCATCCAGAAGTACCCCGAGGAGCGCGAGCTCGTGGACCGCGCCCGCGTCTACCTGACGGTGTGCGAGCGCCAGCGCCGCGATCCGCGCCCCGCCCTGACCGAGCCCGAGGACTTCTACTACGCGGCGGTCCTCGAGAAGAACCGCGGCAACGTCGTCGTCGCGATCGAGCACCTCCAGCGCGCCGCGAAGAAGAACGGCAGCGGCCGGGTCGACTTCCTGCTCGCCTGCTGCCACGCGCAGCAGGGCGATCTGGGCACCGCGCTGGCGCACCTCCAGAAGGCGATCGAGGAAGACCAGCGGCACCGCGTGCTCGCGCGCCACGACCGGGACTTCGATCCGGTGCGGGAGACCCCGGAGTTCCAGAAGCTGCTCGCTTCCTAGGCCGGACCAGGGCGGCGTCGCCTGCTTCTATACTGACCCGATGAAAAAGCCCTCGAAGGGCGCCTCGAAGAAAGCTCCGGACGCGGAGGCGGCGCCGCGCGTCGTGGTCCTGGCCGCTGGCGTCGGGTCGCGGATGCGCTCCGCGCTGCCCAAGGTGCTGCACCGGGTCGCGGGGCGCACGCTCGTCGAAGCCGTCCTCGACGCGGCGCAGGGCGTCGCGCCGGCGCGGGTCGTCGTCGTCGTCGGGGCCGAACGCGAGCGGATCGCCGCGGCGCTGGCGCAGCGCGAGGTCCACTTCGCGGTCCAGGATCCTCCGCTCGGCACGGGCGACGCGGTCGCCCGGGCCCGCGCCGCGCTCGGCGAGGGCGCAGGGCCGGTCGTCGTCCTGGCCGGGGACACGCCGCTGCTGCGGCCCGAGACGCTCGCGCGCCTCGTCGCGCTGCGCCGCGAGAAGAACCTCGACCTCGCTTTCCTCACGTTCTCGCCGCCCGAGCCGGGCGCTTTCGGGCGCGTCGTGCGCGACGGCCGCGGCCGTCCCACCGCGATCGTCGAGGCGAAGAACGCGTCGCCGCGCCAGAAGCGGATCGCGCGAGGTCAACGCCGGCGTCTACTGCTTTTCGGCCGAGGCGCTGTCGAAGGCCCTCGCGAAGATCCGCCGCAACCCGGTCTCGGGCGAGTACTACCTGACCGACGCCGTGGCGATCCTCGCCGCGGGCAAGGGCCGGGTCGAGGCCATCGAGGCCGAGGACTGGCGCGAGGCCTGGGGCGTCAACACGCGCCGCGACCTCGCCGCCGCCGAAGAGATGGAGCACCGCCGCGGAGTCGAGCGCGCGCTCGACGCGGGCGTCACGGTGCTCGACCCCGCCACCGTGCGCATCGGGCCGCGGGTCGTCCTGGCGCCGGACGTCGTGCTGCACCCGTTCGTGTCGCTCGAGGGGCGCACGGCGATCGCCGAGCGCTGCGAGATCCTCTCCTTCACGCGGATCGTGGACACGACGGTCGCGGCGGACGCCGTCATCGGGCCGCACTGCGACGCCGATGGCGCGAAGATCGGCCCGCGCGCGCACGTCGGTCCCTACTCCCGCATCCGGCCGGGCTCGGAGCTCGAGGAGGACGTCCGCGTCGGCAACTTCGTCGAGACCAAGAACACGGTCCTGCGCAAGGGCGTCAAGGCGCTCCACCTGGCGTACCTCGGCGACGCGGACGTGGGGGCGGGCTCGAACATCGGCGCGGGTGTCATCACCTGCAACTACGACGGGGAGAAGAAGCACCGCACGACGATCGGGGAGGGGGCCTTCATCGGCACGGACACCCAGCTCGTCGCGCCCGTGACCGTCGGCGCGGGCGCCTACGTGGGCGCCGGGACGACGGTGACCGAGGACGTCCCGGACGGCGCCCTGGCCCTTTCCCGCTCCCCGCAGATGAACAAGCCCGGCTGGGCGGCCGCCCGCCGCAAGAGCCGGGATTCGGGTTAAGATATGCGCTCCAGAGACAACGGAGGACCCGCGAAGGCCGACCGCTGAACGCAGCCGGCCGACAGCTCATTCATGTGCGGCATCGTCGGATACGTCGGACCCCGTGAGGCCAGCCCGCTCCTGCTCGACGGGCTGAAGCGGCTCGAGTACCGCGGCTACGACTCGGCCGGGATCGCCACGCTCTCGAACGGCGATTTCACGATCCACCGGTCGCCCGGAAAGCTCGGCAACCTCGTCCAGAAGCTCGCCGGCAGCCCCTCGCCGGGCCGCACCGGCATCGGGCACACGCGCTGGGCGACGCACGGGCGGCCGACCGAGCCCAACGCGCACCCGCAGACGGACTGCGGCGGCAAGATCGTCGTCGTCCACAACGGCATCTTCGAGAACTTCGCCGAGCGCAAGGCGGCGCTCGCCGCCGCCGGCCACCGCTTCACGAGCGAGACCGACACCGAGGTGTTCGCCCACGAGGTCGAGGCCGCGTTCTCCGGGAGACCTCCTCGCCGCGGTGTGCGCGGCCGTGGGCAAGCTCACCGGCGCGTACGCCGTGCTCGTGTCCTCGAGCCGCGAGCCGGGCGTGCTCGTCGCCGCGCGCTCGGGGCCGCCGATCGTGCTCGGGCTCGGGCAGGGCGAAAACTTCGTCGCCTCGGACCCCGTCGCGCTCGTGCCGTGGACGCGCGACGTCATCTTCCTCGAGGACGGCGACGTCGCCCGCGTGGACGCGTCGGGCGTGCGCGTCGTCAACGCGAAGGGCGCGCTTCTCGAGCGCCCGATCCACCGGATCCTCTGGGACGCCGTGGCCGCGGAGAAGGGCGGCTACCGCCACTTCATGGCCAAGGAGATCCACGAGCAGCCGACCGCGATCGCCGAGACGCTCGGCGGCAAGGTGTCGCTCGAGACGGGCGAGCTCTACCTCGACTCGCCGCTGCTCTCGCCCGAGCGGGTCAAGCAGTTCGATCGGGTCCTCCTGCTCGCGTGCGGGACGTCGTGGCATGCCGCGACCGTCGGCAAGTTCCTCATCGAGGGGATGGCGCGCATCCCCGTCGAGGTCGACTACGGCAGCGAGTTCCGCTACCGCCGGCCCGTCGTCAGCGAGCGCACCCTGACGATCGGCATCTCCCAGTCCGGCGAGACCGCGGACACCGTGGCCGCGCTCTCGGAGGCCCGGCGTTCGGGGTCCCCGATCGCCGCCATCGTGAACGCCCCGGGCAGCCAGATCGCCCGCATGGCGGACGCGGTCTTCGCGACGCACGCGGGGCCCGAGATCGGCGTCGCCTCGACGAAAGCCTTCACGACGCAGCTGGCGGTGCTGTTCCTCCTGGCCGCGAAGCTGCGCGCCTCGCGCGGCCTGGCGCAGGTCCTCACGCCGGAAGAGCGCCTCGCGCTCGCGCACCTGCCCAAGGCGGTCGGGGGAGCGCTGGCGGTCGAGCCGGAGCTCGACGAGCTCGCCCGCCGCTACCAGCACGCCCGGGATTTCCTCTACCTCGGCCGCGGCCTCCACTATCCCGTGGCCCTCGAGGGCGCGCTCAAGCTGAAGGAGATCTCCTACATCCACGCCGAGGGCTACCCGGCGGGCGAGATGAAGCACGGGCCGATCGCGCTGATCGACGAGAACATGCCCGTCATCGTGCTGGCGCCCCACGACGCCTGGCGCGAGAAGACGCTGTCCAACCTGCGCGAGGTCAAGTCGCGCGACGGCATCGCGATCGTCGTCGGCACGCGGCCGGACGACGAGGTCGCCGCGATCGCGGACCACGTGATCCTGGTTCCCGAGACGATCGCGGAGCTCCAGCCGATCCTCTCGGTCGTGCCGCTGCAGCTGTTCGCGTACCACGTCGCCGTGCGCCGGGGCTGCGACGTGGACCAGCCGCGGAACCTCGCGAAGTCGGTGACCGTCGAGTAGTCCCGCTGGCTTATGATCCCGCGGTGACCGACACCGACCTCCTCTCCGGACTCAACCCCGAACAACGCGAAGCGGTCCTCCACGTGAAGGGCCCGCTGCTCGTGCTGGCCGGCGCGGGCTCGGGCAAGACGCGCGTCATCACGCACCGGCTGGCGCACCTGGTCCGCGGCGGCGTGAACCCCTGGCACATCGTCGCGGTGACGTTCACCAACAAGGCGGCGGCCGAGATGCGCGAGCGCGCGCAGAGGTTGATCGGCGGCGTCGGCCCTCGGCTCCTTCATCGGGACGTTCCACTCGTGGTCGCTGCGCCTGCTGCGCCGGCGCGCGCGCGAGGCGAACCTGCCGCCGCGCTTCTCGATCGCCGACTCGTCCGACCAGCTGTCGCTGATCAAGGAAGCCATGGCGGAGCTCTCGATCTCCGAGCAGGTGCTGCCGCCCAACGCCGTGCGCGGACGGATCTCCGCGGCGAAGAACGCCCTGATCACGGCCGAGCGGTTCACCGCCACGCAGACCGACTTTGCCGGCGAACGGATCGGGCAGGTCTACGTCCTGTACGAGAAGAAGCTCGCGGCGTCGGGCGCGCTCGACTTCGACGACCTGATCGCCCGCTCGGTGCGGCTGCTCTCCGGCAACGCCGCCCTGCTCGCGGAAGAGCGCCGCCGCGTCCGGCACCTGCTGATCGACGAGTACCAGGACACGAACACGTCGCAGGACGCGCTGGTCAAGCTCTTCGGCGAAGGCGCGGATTCGCTCTGCGCGGTCGGCGACGAGGACCAGGCCATCTACCGCTGGCGCGGGGCGGAGGTCGAGCACATCCTCCACTTCGAAGAGGACTTCCCGGGAGCGCGCGTCGTGGCGCTCGAGGCCAACTACCGGTCGACGGCGAAGATCCTCTCCGCCGCCGCCGGCCTCGTCTCCCACAACCGCCGCCGCCGCGAAAAGCGCCTGCGCGCCGACCGCGGCGCGGGCGCGGCCGTGCGCCTGTGGCGCTTCGAGGAGGACCGCGCCGAGACCGAGGCGGTGGCGCGCGAGATCGCGAGCTCGGGAAAGCCGCCGGGGGAGATGGCGATCCTGTACCGCACCAACGCGCAGTCGCGCCCGTTCGAAGAAGAGCTCGTGCGCCGCCGGATCCCGTACATCGTCGTCGGCGGCATGAAGTTCTACGAGCGGGCCGAGGTCAAGGACGTGCTCGCCTACCTGCGCCTGGCCGCGCGGCCCGAGGACGACCTCGCGTTTCGCCGCGTCGTCAACGTGCCGGCCCGCGGGATCGGCGCCGCGACGCTGGACCGGCTCGCCGCGGCCGCGCGCGAAAGCGGGCGCTCGTGGTGGGAGGTCTCCGAGAGCCCGGCCGGATTGACCGAGCGCGCGCGCACGGCGCTCGCGCGCTTCCGCGAGGTCGTCCTCGACCTCCACGAGAAGGCCGCGACGTGGACGCCCTCGGCCCTGCTCGAGCACCTGCTTTCGGTCACCGGCTACGCCGCGCTGTACGAGGGGTCGGAGGACCGCGAGGACATCGGGCGCCGCGAGAACATCGAGGAGCTGCTGTCCTCCGCGCGCGAGTTCGAGCGCCGCAACGAGGAGGGCGCCACGATCGCGGAGTACCTCGACACGGTCGCGCTTGCGACCGATGCGGATTCCGCCGCGTCGGGCGGCGCCGTGACCCTCTCGACGCTCCACGCCGCCAAGGGCCTGGAGTTCGAGACGGTGTTCGCGGTCGGCCTCGAGGAAGGCTACCTGCCGCACGGCCAGTCCGCCGAGGACGAGGACGAGCTCGAGGAGGAGCGGCGCCTGCTCTACGTGGGCATGACCCGCGCGAAGGACTCGCTGACGCTCACGCTCGCCGACCGCCGCATGGTCTATGGCCGCATCGAGCCGCGCCGGCCCTCGCGCTTCGTCGAGGAGATCCCGAAGGCCGCGCTCGAGGAGCAGTACTTCGGGCGGCCGGCGCCCACGATCTTCGCCGCGCGCGCCTACGAGGAAGAGTCCCAGGACGACCGCCCCCTGCGCCGCGGCAAGCGCGTGCGCCACCCGCGCTACGGCTACGGCGTGATCCTCACGGAGGAAGGCTCGGGCGAGGAAACGCGGCTGACGGTCTACTTCGACCGCGCCGGCAAGAAGAAGTTCGTGGCCCGCTACGCAGACCTGACGCCGGCGTAGGCGCCTACCGCGCCGTCCACTTCCAGCGCACCGTCAGGTTGCCTTCGGGTACCGGGAGCGTCTCCGTGCCGCTCTGGTCGCGGCCGTCGCCCTTCAAGGCCACCTTGAGCGGCTTGAGGTCGGTCGGCGGGAAGCGCAGCAGTTCCTTCGAGGTCCCGCTCTTCTGGTCGGGGCTGTCCGTCTTGATGGTTTGCGTGTACGGCAGGAGCGAAAGCGGGATCGGAAGGACTACGGTCAGCGTCTTGCCGGTGGAATCGACTTCGACCGCCGAAAGCCCGGCGGCTGCCTCGGGCTTGGCGCCCGGCGGCAGCGCGACTTCGCCGCTGCCCTTGCGCGTTTCGTCGGTGGTGCAGTGCAGGTTGGGGCAGATGGGGTCGGCGAGGACGTTGTGAGCGGACTCGTCGATCGTGTACGTGCCCTTCTGCAGGGTCGGCCGCCAGGTCTGGTAGGTCGCCGCGCCCTGCTTGGTGGCGACGGCGACGTCCTTCTTCGCCGACTCGATCTGGGGGTCGCCCTGCATCGAGAAGCCGAGGGCCTGGACCTCGCGGGAGATGCAGGCCTCGTCCTCGCCGCACTTCTTCATGATCTTCTCGATGGCGTCCGACGTCGGCGCCATCTTCTGCTGCGCGCTCTTGGCCGCGGCCTGCTTCTTGTTCAAATCGGTTTTCTCGCCGGCGTTCATGTCGTGGAGCGACGAGTAGGGCCCCGGCGCCTGCGCGGCGAGGTCGGCGGTCAGCTTGAGCGTGCGCTTCGTGCGCCACTCGCGGGAATCGTTCTTGTCCGCCTTCTTGCCCGAGGACTCGAAGACGTACTCGACCTCCAGCGTCCCCTTCGCGCCCTTGGCCGCGAGGACGTCGGCCCGCGCCTGGACCGTCAGGGCCGTCAGCGCGGCCACGAACACAGCGGTGCACTTCATGAGTCCTCCTTTGAGTCTCCCTGCGAGCGTTCGATTCGGGTTGGTTTCCGACGATTATGGGGGTCGGCGACGTCTGGTTCAAGGGCCGGAGGGCGCCGGACCGCTCTTACAGCCGGGCAACCAGGGCGATCATGCGGCCGGCCTTCGCGCCGTCCCTCCGGTAGCTGGCATATCCGTCGCCGCCGCACTTCGTGCAGGCCGGATGGACGGCGATGGCGGCTCGCGGAACGCCGGCCGCCTCGAGCTGGGCGACGTTGACCGCGCGCAGATCCAGCCGGTAGCCGCCGCCGCAGCCGGCGCGGACGAAATCCCCGGCGAATTGCGCGGCGACCTCGCCGCCGACCTCGTAGCAGCAGGGGCCGATGGAGGGGCCGAGCCAGGCGGAGAGCGTTTCGGGCGCGGCGCCGAGCGCGCGCAGGGCCGCGACCGCCGACGCGGCGACGTTCTGCGCCGAGCCGCGCCAGCCGGCGTGCGCGGCGCCGACCGCGCGCGGCGCGGCGAGGAGGATCGGGACGCAGTCGGCGGTCTGGATCACGAGGGCGACTCCGGTTCGATCCGTCGCGAGCGCGTCGCACTCGCCGGCGCCGGCGGCCTGGCCGGGCGCGGCGGCGATCGCGCACGGTGGTCGCCGCGGTTCCGTGGACCTGCTTCGCCCAGTGGATCGGCAGCGCGTCGAGACCGAGCGCGCGCGGCGAGGCGGCGCGCGAGAAACGGAGTGGGCGTCGCCTCGCCGTCCGGCGCGTGTCCGCGCCCGGAGAACGCGACGACGAAGCCGCGCGGCGCTTCCGCCGGCGCGATCACACGGACGCCGTCGCGCGTTTCGTCGGTCCAGTCCACGAACGCATTGTAGGGGAGACCGCGTGCTAAGATTCTCCGGTGTCGGTCGTCGAAACACCCAATAAAACACGCGTTTTTCCGGTCATCGGGCTCGAAGTCCACGCGCAGCTCGAGACGCGGTCCAAGATCTTCTGCTCGTCCCCGGTCACCGTCGGCGCGCCGCCCAACTCGGCCACCTGCCCGGTCTGCCTGGGATTCCCCGGAACGCTGCCCGTCCTGAACCGCGAGGCCGTCACGCTCGCGCTGCGCCTGGCGACGGCGGTCGGCGCGACGATCCACCGCGAGTCGCAGTTCGCGCGCAAGAACTACTTCTACCCGGACCTGCCGAAGGGCTACCAGATCTCGCAGTACGACCGGCCGTTCTCGACGGGCGGCGCCATCGTGATCGACACGCCGCAGGGCGAGAAGGCCGTCCGGCTCGTGCGCGCGCACCTCGAGGAGGACGCGGGCAAGCTGCTCCACGACACGCCGTACGCCGACGTGCCCACGGACGTCTCGCTCGTCGACTGGAACCGGGCCGGCGTGCCGCTGGTCGAGATCGTCAGCGAGCCCGACATCCGGACCGCCGAGGAGGCCGCCAGCTACCTGACGGAGCTGCGCCGGCTGCTGCGCTACACCGGCGTCTGCGACGGCGACATGGAGAAGGGCAGCCTGCGCTGCGACGCCAACGTCTCGGTCCGCGCCTCGGAAACCGCGCCCTTCGGCACGCGGGTCGAGATCAAGAACCTGAATTCCATCCGGTTCGTGGCCAAGGCCATCGAGCACGAAATCGAGCGGCAGGGCGAAGCGCTCGCGCGCGGCGAGAAGATCGTCCAGCAGACGCGCCTCTGGGACGAGAAGGCCGGGCGCACGGTCGCGATGCGGAGCAAGGAAGAGGCGCACGACTACCGCTACTTCCCGGAGCCCGACCTCGGACTGCTCGTCGTCGACGAGGCCTGGATCGCGGAGGCCGCGGGCGCGATGCCCGAGCTGCCGCGGGCGCGCCGCCGGCGCTTCGTCGAGACGTTCGGCCTCTCGCTCCAGGACGCGGAGACGCTCGTGTCGGCCCGCCAGCTCGCCGACTACTTCGAGCGGACCGCGGCGGCCGCGCCGCCGAAGCTCGCGGCCAACTGGGTGACGGGCGAGGTCCTGCGCTGGATGAAGGAGCGGAAGGTCTCGATCGAGGACGCGCTCGCGTTCCCGGTCTCGCCGGAACGCCTGGCCGGCCTGGTCCGCCTGACCGAGGCGGGCGAGGTTTCGACGGCCTCCGCCAAGGAAGTGCTCGCCGCCATGCTCGATTCGCCGGCCGAGGCTTCCGCGATCGTCGCGGAGAAGGGCCTCGGCAGCATCCGCGACACGGGCGCGCTCGACGCGGCCGTGGCCGAAGTCGTGGCGGGCAATCCGTCGCAGGTCGAGCTCTACCGCGCGGGCAAGACGCAGACGTTCGGGTGGCTCGTCGGGCAGGTCATGAAGAAGACCGGCGGACGCGCCGACCCGGCCGCGGTCCGCGAGGCGCTGACCCGGGCGCTCGGCGCATGATCCAGCTCTTCGGCGTCACGAAAAAGTACGGCGCGTTCCGCGAGGCGCTCCTCGACGTCTCGTTCGAGATCCAGGCCGGAGAGTTCGTGTTCCTGACGGGCCCTTCCGGCGCCGGCAAGTCCACGCTGCTGCGCCTGCTCTTCCTCGAGGAGCCGCCCACGTCCGGCCAGATCCTCGTCAACGGCCGCAACATCGGCGTGCTGCCGCAGAGCCAGATCCCGTACCTGCGCCGCACGATGGGCGTCGTGTTCCAGGACTTCAAGCTCATCGGCCGCAAGACGGTCTTCGAGAACATCTCCTTCGTCCAGAACGTGCTCGGGCTCGCGCGCGCCGAGCAGAAGCGCCGCGCGTACCACGTCCTGAAGCGCGTGGGCCTCCACCACCTGATGAACGCCTACCCGGACGAGCTCTCGGGCGGCGAGCAGCAGCGCGTCGCGATCGCGCGCGCGATCGTCAACGAGCCGACGGTGCTGCTGGCCGACGAGCCCACGGGCAACCTCGATCCGGTGCTCGCCGAGGAGATCATGCGGCTCTTCGTCGAGTTCAACATCCGCGGCACGACGGTCGTCGTCGCGACGCACGACCTCGAGATGATCCGCCGCATGGGCAAGCGCACGCTGACGCTCGAGCGCGGCCATCTCCACGATCCGGACCGCACCCGCGAGAGCGTGAGCTCGCCGATCGTGCGCGAAGCGCCGTTCCTGCCGCTGTCCTGATCCATGGCGAGCCCCCGCTACGTCTTCGGTGAAGCCTGGTCGATCTCACGGTCGAGCCCGCGGCAGACCGCGGCCGCGATCACGCTCATCGCGCTCGCGCTCTACGTGCCGGGGCTGCTGGCGCTGCTGTCGCGCAACCTCGGCCGCCTCGCCGTCGTCGAGCCCGAGCCGACGGCGGTCGTCGTGACGCTGCAGCCCGAGGCCGACGCCGCGGCGCTCCAGACGCGCCTCGAACAGGACGCGCGCATCAAGCTCGTGCGCGCGGTCGACAGCGCGGCGGCCCTCGAGCGCTTTCGCCGCGCGTATCCGGATCTCGGAAATGCCCTCTCGGACTTGAAAGAGGCGCCGTTTCCGCCCTCGCTCGAGGTGGTGCTGAAGCCGGGGACCTCGGATCGGGCGGCGCCCGAGATCGCCGCGGCGGCGCGGCTCTGGACGGGCGTCGAATCGGCGGAGTCGGAGGAGGAGTTCTCGCGGCGGTTTCGCGACGCGATCGATCTCGTGCGCAACGCCGGGCTCTTTCTCGGCGCGCGTCCTCACGCTGGCGGCGGTCCTGTCCGTCGCCTCGGCGGTGCGGCTCGCCCTCGATCTCCATCGCGACGAGGTCGGCATCATGCGGCTGATGGGCGCGACCGAGTCCGCGATCCGCGCCCCGTTCTGGCTCTACGCGACGGCCGAGGGCCTCATCGGCGGCGGCGTGGCCCTCGGGATGCTGTACGGAACCTACCGCCTGGCCACGTACTGGCTCGGCCGCGACCCGCATCCAGTCCTGTCGGTCCTCTGGGTGGGATTTCTCAGCGTGCCGACGGCCCTGCTGCTGCCGGCCGCCGGCGCGGCCGCGGGCTTCATCGGGAGCATCCTGTCGCTCGGCAGGCGCGAGACGCGCCGGGCGACCCGCATCGTCTAGAGCTTCGGTGCCGTAGGGGCGGCCCTTGGGCCGCCCGGGCGACTCACCGGCATGGAATTTCTGAATGAGAGTTGTGGCGAAAGTTGCCCGGGCGGGGCAAGCCGCGCCCCTACGGCGCCACACCAAGGGACCGGCGCGGGTCAGCCGTCAGAGCAGGTTCTTCACCGTCATCGCGAGGAAGAACGCGATCAGGATCTCGCTGACGATCCAGGAATTGGCGGTCATCCAGTTGCGGATCTTCGGCAGCAGCGTCCGCGCGCGCCGTCCGAGCAGGAGCAGCAGGAGCAACGGGATGCCGGCCAGCAGAACCGTGGCGGCGACGAAGACGAGGGTGTGCCACCAGGCCGCGTCGTGGTGAGCGAGGTAGGCGCCCACGGTCCCCATGCTCAGCAGGTTTCCCGGAAACAGGAGGAACAGCAGGACGCCGACTTTCAGCGCGTCGACGCGGCGTGGCCGTCTCGAGCTTCGTCATCCACCGCGGCGTCTGCGCCCGGGCGCGATCGTGAAAGACCTTCCAGGCCAGCAGCAGAAGCACGGCGACGATCGCGATGTCGATGCCGCGCATGAGCCCGGGATCGGCGTGGAAGTCCGAGCTTCCCTTTTTCAGCAGGCCGGTCAGAAAGTAAGCGGCCGTGACGCCGATCGTGGTCGCCGCGCCGGCGCCGAGCAAAAAAAAGCTCGAGTCGCGCCGCGCGTTCGTGCTGGTCGCGAGCACGATCGCGGCGACGATCTGCGGTCCCGCGACCATCACGAAGGCCATCGGCAGAACGGTGAGTAAATCCTTCATGAACGCGCCACGAGCTTGTGACAAAGGGAGTCAATCGGCAAGCAGCAAGGCGTGTTACCGTTCCGGCTCCAAAAAAAAGGAGTCACGATGCGCATCGATCCTCGGTCCCTCGGAGTCGGAACAATCAAGCGGCTGCGCCTCCTGGCCGCGGCCTCCGTCCTGCTTCTCGCCGCGGCCCAGGCCCGCGCGCAATTCCCGGGCCCCGACGTGCCCAACAACTTCCGTCTCTACGCCGGCGGTATGTACGCGTGGTTCAACACGACGGTGACGTTCCAGGAGAACCTGACGCCCGGCGGTCCGATCGGCGCCGGCGTCGCCCTGGAAGACACCAATCTCGTGGCCAAGTCGGCGCCGGGCTTCGTGGCCCGTGGTTATTGGAATTTCCTCGGCCGGTTCTCGCTCGACTTCGGCTACACGGGGTTCTCGCGAAACAAGACGACCGGCATTTCCGTGGACATTCCGTTCGGGGATTCCACCTACACGGCGGGCGCCTCGACCACGACGTCCACCAAGTCCTATCTTCCGTACGCCGACTTTCGCTACGACTTCATCAAGAACGAGCACACGCAGCTCGGGCTCTCGCTCGGCGCCTCCTACGTCTCCCTCGAGGCCAAGATCGAGGCCGCGGCGGGAGTCATCGGGCCGAACGGGCCCATCATCGGGCAGACGGTCACGAAGGTCGCCAACGAGAAGGTCTGGGTGCCGCTGCTGGGAGTCAAGTTCGACCAGCAGGTGGGCGACCGGCTTTCGGCAGGGATCGTCTTCAACGGCCTCTTCGCTCCCGTCCACCCGTACGTCGGTTCGGTCTTCGACGCCGAAGCGCACCTGGACTGGTGGGCGACGCCGAACTTCGGCGTGAGCGGCGCCTTCGACTACACGCGCTTTCGCCTGAAGAAGGAAGAAACGTTCACATTCACGGAGTACTCCTACAGCTACTACGGACCGCGGGTGTACCTGACCGTGACCTTCTGAGGTGTCAGGGCGGCCCGGGCCGAGGCTCGCGGCCGCCCGATTTTCCCCGTTCGCGAGTTCCGTAATTCGGCCGAGGAGCGGATCGCCCGATGCAGGCGCCGTGCCAGAGGAGCATCCGGGTTCCGCATTCTCCGATGGCGCGGAATGACTGCTTCGAGCGATATGCTGCGCCCAACCGAGGTTGGTTTACTGCGACGCGGCGACGGCACGACCGGGTGGTCAAAATGGATAGCGAGAAGAAAGCGCACCTGAAGAAGAAGGCGGCCGAGGAATTCCGCCTGTTCCTGCTGATCGCCGCCTACCTCGCGGCCTTCTTCGGGGCCTTCATTACCTACCGCCGGCTCCTCTCCCGCGAAATCGGCATCAGCTCGTTCCGCTACGGCTTCGCGCTGATCGAGGCGATGATCATCGCCAAGGTCATCCTGATCGGCAAGGCAATGGGTCTCGGCAAGAAGGATGATCGCCGTGCGCTCGCGTACAAGGTGCTGCGCTCGTCGCTCATTTATGGGGCGTTGGTGGGAGTCTTCGCCGTCCTCGAGCACGTCATCGAGGGGCTGGTGCACGGCAAGACGCTCGCCGCGAGCTTCCAGGCTTTCCTCGACACCGGGATTTATGAAATCCTCGGCCGAGCACTCGTACTGTTCGTCGCGTTCATCCCGTTCTTTGCATTGTGGGAGATCGCGAAGGTGGCGGGAGACGTGCGGCTCTTCGATCTTTTCTTCAAGCGGGACGCCGCGCGCAAGGTCGCGTGACGGGCCCCTTGAGGGTCAGGGAACAAGCAGCGGTGGAAAGAGGGGACTAATGCTTCCAAAAGGAGGATCCATGGTGAGGGTCAGGACTCGAGTTTTTCTGGCGGTTCTTCTGGGCCTCTCGGCGAGCCTGGCCGCGCTCGGTCAGTCGTCGGGGCAGAAGCCCAACATCCTGTTCATTATGGGAGACGACATCGGCTGGATGCAGCCGAGCATCTACCACCGCGGCCTGATGGTGGGAGAAACGCCCAACATCGATCGCATCGGCAAAGAAGGCGGGATCTTCATGGCCGCCTATGCGGAGTCGAGCTGCACCGCCGGGCGCACGGCCTTCTTCACGGGCATGACCCCCATGCGCGCGGGCATGCTCATGCCGCAGTTGCCGGGTGCAATTTCGTATCTGCGCCCCGGCACGCCGACGCTTGCCAGGTTCCTCCACGATCTGGGCTACACCACCGGCCAGTTCGGCAAGAACCATCTGGGCGACAATCCGGATTCCCTGCCGACGGCGCACGGATTCGAAGAATTCTGGGGTTATCTCTATCATCTGGACGCGATGGAGCAGGTCAGCTTCCCGGACATCAACAAGACACCGACCGAACAGGGCATTCTGCCGCCGTGCAAGACGATTCCGATTCCCGGAGTTTCGAATCCTCCGGGCGAAGTGGACCCGAAGACCGGCAATTGCCTGACGCCTCCGCGCCCGGTCCTCTGGATGAAGTCCTCCGACGGCACGGCCAAGAACCAGACGGGCAAGGATGAAGGTCCGCTCACGCTCGAACGCTCGAAAACGGTGGATGAAGAGATTTCTTCGCACGTGATCGACTTTCTCGATCGCAACGATCCCAAGAAGACCAACAAGCCGTTCTTCGTCTGGTACAACCCGGCGCGCATGCACATCACGACGATGCTGTCGCCGAAGTACGAAGCAATGCTGGGCGTCAAAGGCGGCAAAGACTGGGGCGTCAACGAAGCCGGCATGAAGCAGCTGGACGACAACATCGGCCTGGTGCTGAAGAAGCTCGAAGACATGGGCCAGCTCGACAACACCATCATCGTTTTCACCACCGACAACGGTGCCGAGACTCAAACCTACCCGGACGGGGGCGTCACCCCGTTCAAAGGCACCAAGATGACGACGTGGGAAGGCGGCATGCGCGTTCCAGCCGTCATCCGCTGGAAAGGCGTGATTCAGCCGGGCACGGTCTACAGCGGTATTTTCGCCATGTATGACTGGATGCCCACGTTCGTGGAAATCGCCGGCGGCCCGAAGGGGGATGAGCTCAACAAGCAGATCATGGCGGGCAAGTACAACGGCATCAAAAAGACCATGCTCGCCGGTGTCAACCAGCTCTCCTACCTCCAGGGCAAGTCGCAGAGCAATCGCGATTACTTCTTCTACTACCAGGGCCACATCCCATCGGCCCTCCGCTACAAGAACTGGAAGTTCTACTACACCATGATGGGCGCGACCGGTGTCCGGTCGATCGAAGCCCCTGAGACGTACGCCTGGACTCAGATCGACAACATCGCGCGCGATCCGTTCGAAACGGCCTGGGGGGACGGTACGAAGAGCGTGACGGGGTACGGCGGTGTCCTCGCCGCCCCGAGCACGGCGTATCTGTATGACTGGAACATCCTGCCCATCGGCCAGCTCATGTGGATGAAGGAACTCGAGTCCTACGCTGAGTACCCGCCGCTCCAGGAGGCAGCGAGTTACAACCTCTCGGTCATCCTCCAGAAGGTGAAGGAAATGGCCGCGCAGCATCCGAGCCAATAACCGGGAGAGACGAGCTTTCTGAAGGCTTCCAAGGGCGGTCCGAAAGGGCCGCCCATTTCCTGCGGCAGGGGGACCGAACGGGGTCGAGTGGTCTCGTTGTCTCTACCTCGAGAAATGGTCCGACAGTCCCGTTTCGACGGGGAAACAAGGAGGAGAACATGTCCCGCGTCCTCTCTCGAAGGCTTCGACTCGTCGTCCTCGGCCTGGCGGCGAGCCTGGCGGCGCTCGCTCAGTCGTCCGGGCAAAAGCCCAACATCCTTTTCATCATGGGAGACGACATCGGCTGGATGCAGCCGAGCATCTACCACGAGGGCTTGATGGTCGGGGAGACACCGAACATCGACCGCATCGGGCACGAAGGCGCCAAGTTCATGACCTACTACGCCGAGCAGAGCTGCACGGCTGGGCGCAATGCCTTCTTCACGGGGATGAATCCGCTCCGCACCGGAATGATCCCGCCGCAGCTACCAGGAAGTCCGTCCTACCTGCGGCCCGGAACCCCGACGATCGCGTGGTTCCTGCGGGATCTCGGCTACAACACCGGCGAGTTCGGCAAGAACCACCTGGGCGACCACACCGACGCCCTTCCGACGGCGCACGGCTTCCACGAGTTCTGGGGCTACCTGTATCACCTCGACGCGATGCAGGGCGTGAGCTTCCCGGACATCAACAAGACCCCGACCCTGCAGACCGTCGCGGCGCCGTGCAAGAACACGCCGATCCCCGGCCTCGCCGAAGTCCCCGGCGCCGTGGATCCGGCGACGACGACCTGCCTGACCCCGCCGCGCCCCGTGATCTGGTGCAAGTCCTCCGACGGCACGGCGAAGAATCAGAGCTGCCAGGATCAGGGCCCGCTGACGCTCGAGCGTTCGAAGACCGTGGACGAGGAGATCTCGGCCAAGGTCGTCGACTTCCTCGACCGCAACGACCCCAAGAAGACGAACAAGCCCTTCTTCGTCTGGTACAACCCGGCGCGCATGCACGTCACGACCATGCTGTCAGACAAGTATCTGGCCATGGTCGGTGAGCCGGGCGGCAAGGACTGGGGCATCCAGGAAGCCGGCATGAAGCAGATGGACGACAACATCGGTGTCGTGCTGAAGAAGCTGGAGGATATGGGCCAGCTCGAAAACACCATCGTTGCCTTCACCACCGACAATGGCGCCGAAACCTTCACCTTCCCCGACGGCGGCATCACGCCGTTCAGGGGCTCGAAGATGAACACATGGGAAGGCGGCATGCGGGCCCCGATGGTCATCCGCTGGCCGGGCCACATCAAGCCGGGCACGGTGTTGAGCGACATCTTCGCCTCGCTCGACTGGCTGCCCACCCTGGTCGAAATCGCAGGGGGTCCCAAGGGCGACGGACTCAAGAAGCAGATCGAGGCCGGCAAGTATCCCGGCATCGTCAAGACGACGCTCGACGGTGTCAACCAGATCGACTACCTGACGGGCAAGTCTCCAAAGTCGGCGCGCGACACCTTCTTCTACTATTCCAGCTCGCACCCGTCGGCGGTGCGCTACAAGAACTGGAAGATGTATTTCGCGCTCGCGCCCTCCACGGGGGAGGGTTTCATGCTCCCCGGAGTCCAGACGTTCTTCGCGGCAGGCGTCGTCAACATCAAGCGCGATCCATTCGAAATGACGGCCAGCAACCAGGAGAGCGGGAAGTCGCTCATGTCCTTTGGTGGCACGCTCGCCTCGCCGTCCACGGCCTATCTTTACGACTGGAACCTGCTGCCCATCGGCCAGGTGCTGTGGCTCAAGGAGCTCGAGACCTACAAGCAGTTCCCGCCGATGCAGGATCCGGCGAGCTACAACCTGGACCAGGTCATGGAGCAGCTCAAGAAGATGCCGAACCACCCGTCCCAATAACCGGGAGACGGGCGAATGGGAATCCCGCGGGCGGTCCGAAAGGGCCGCCCGCTTCGTTCGGTCCACCCGCGATTGCGGAGCGCTGAGCGAATCGCCATAGAATCCGGCGGACCAGCGAAACCGCGGCAACCATCAGGAGGTCGGTGAAAACATGAACCGGTACACGCGATTCTCGAGACCGCTCGGCGTGCTTTTCGCCGCGCTCCTGGCCCTGGCGTCGTCGGCCCTCGCGCAGACGACCGCGAAGAAGCCCAACATCCTCGTCATCATGGGCGACGACATCGGGTGGCTCAACCCGAGCGCCTACAACCAGGGGATGATGGGCTACCGCACGCCCAACATCGACCGCATCGCCACCGAGGGCATGCGCTTCACCGACTACTACTCCCAGCAGAGCTGCACGGCCGGACGCGCGGCGTTCCTCACGGGCCAGACGCCGTACCGGACGGGCCTGCTCAAGGTCGGACTGCCCGGGGCGAAGGAAGGGATCCAGAAGGAGGATCCGACGATCGCCGAGCTGCTGAAGGCGCAGGGCTACGCGACGGGCCAGTTCGGCAAGAATCACCTCGGCGACCGCGACGAGCACCTGCCGACCAACCATGGCTTCGACGAGTTTCTTGGCAACCTCTACCACCTGAACGCCGAGCAGGAGCCCGAGAACGCGGACTACCCGAAAGACCCGGAGTTCCGGAAGAAGTTCGGTCCGCGCGGCGTGATCCACTCCTTCGCCGGCGGCGCCATCGAGGACACCGGGCCCCTGACGATGAAGCGCATGGAGACGATCGACAACGAGGTCACCAACGCCGCCCTGGGATTCATCGACAAGAGCAACAGCGCGGGCAAGCCGTTCTTCGTCTGGTGGAACTCGACCCGCATGCACATCTGGACGCACCTGAAGCCCGAGTCCGCGGGCAAGACCGGCTTTGGCCTCTACGCCGACGGCATGGTCGAGCACGACGCGCAGGTCGGCCAGCTCCTGAAGAAGCTCGACGACCTGAAGATCGCCGACAACACCATCGTCATCTACACGACCGACAACGGCGCCGAAGTCATGTTCTGGCCCGACGGCGGCATGACCCCGTTTCGCGGCGAGAAGGCGACGGGCTGGGAGGGCGGCTTCCGCGCGCCCTGCATGATCCGCTGGCCCGGCAAGATCAAGCCCGGCCAGATTTCGAACGACATCGTCTCTGCCGAAGACTGGCTGCCGACGTTCCTCGCCGCGGCCGGCGTGCCGGACGTCAAGGAGAAGCTGCTGACCGGCTACAAGGCGGGAGCCTCGACGTTCAAGGTCCACGTCGACGGCTACAACCAGCTTCCGTACTTCACCGGCGAAGCCAAGGAGTCTCCCCGCAAGGAGTTCTTCTATTTCAACGACGACGGAAGCCTCGTCGCCCTGCGGTACAACCGCTGGAAGATCCACTTCGCCATCCAGGAAGGTCACGGCTTCGGCGTCTGGCAGGGCGCGTGGACGCCGCTGCGGGTTCCCATGCTGATGGACCTGCGTGCGGACCCGTTCGAGCGGGCGCGAGCACGATTCGGAGGACTACACGAGATGGGCGGTCGACCGGATCTTCCTGCTCGTGCCGGCGCAGGCGTACGTCGGTCAGTTCCTCGCCACGTTCAAGGATTTCCCGCAGCGCCAGAAGGTCGGGACCTTCACGCTCGATGACGTGATGAAGCAGATGCAGGGAACCGGCGCGAGCCAGTACGGGCGCGGCAGAGGAGGATTCTCGTGAAAAGACTTCGTTCGATCGCGGTTGCTCTCGTTCTCGTCGCCGCCGCCACGGCCGCGGCCCTGGCCCAGGATCCGCTGCCGTCCTGGAACGACGGCGCCGCCAAGAAGGCGATCGTCGACTTCGTCCAGACGACGACGACCCAGGGCAGCCCGAAGTTCGTCCCGACCGAGGAGCGCGTCGCCACGTTCGACCAGGACGGCACGCTGTGGGTCGAGCACCCGGTCTACTCGCAGCTCGTGTACTGCCTGGATCGGGTCCCGGCGCTGGTCAAGGCGAAGCCCGAGCTCGCCAACGTCGAGCCGTTCAAGACGGTGATGTCCGGCGACCGCGAAGCGATCGCCCGCCTGCCGGAGGAGGACCTGATCAAGATCGCCGTCGCGACGTTGAGCGGCATGTCGGTCGACGACTTCACCGCCGAGGTGAAGAAGTGGTCGGCCGCGGCCAAGGATCCGCGCTGGAAGCGCCCCTACACGGATCTGACGTACCAGCCGATGCGGGAAGTGCTGACGTACCTGCGCGCCAACGGCTACAAGACCTACATCGTGACCGGCGGCGGCCAGGACTTCGTGCGGACGTACTCGGAACGGGTCTACGGCATTCCTCCCGAGCAGGTCGTGGGCACCGCGGGCGCCACGACGTACGGTTACGACAAGGACGGACGGCCGTTCCTGACGAAGGAGCCGAAGCTCGTCCTGAACGACAACAACGCCGGGAAGGCCGAAGGCATCCACCTGATGATCGGCCGCCGCCCCCACGCCGCGTTCGGCAACTCGACCGGCGACCAGCAGATGCTGGAGTACACGGGCGCCGGCGACGGCGCGCGGCTGATGATGCTGGTGCTGCACGACGACGCCAAGCGCGAGTACGCGTACGGCCCGGCGGCGGGCCTGCCCGACACGAAGGTCGGCGTGTTCACCCAGGCCCTCTACGACGAGGCGAAGAAGAAGGGCTGGACGGTCATCAGCATGCAGAAGGACTGGAAGCAGATCTTCTCGTTCGAGAAGTAGGGGCGGGGCGGAGCGGTACGCGCGTGACTCGCTCGCGCCGCCTCTGCCTCGCGTTCGTGATCGTTGCCGGCGCCGGGCGCGCGGCGGCCCTGCTCGCGCAGTCGGGGCCGCCGCCGGCGCATCCCTGGAACGAGCTCGACACGTCCTGGATCTCGGTCCGCTTCGGCGCGGCGATCATGGAAGACGGCGCGTTCTACTCGCAGGACGCGGACAGCAAGCAGCAGGTCGGCCAGCTCTCCCCGGAGGGGCTCTTCCGGGTCGACGACCTGTCGCTGTCCGGCCAGATCAAGTTTCCCCACCCGTGGAGCTACGAGGTGGCCGGCAACTACAAGGGTCTCGACCCGACGAGCACGCGGTCCTGGACCCTCACGTACGCGTACCTGTCGATCCCCCTGGGGCCGCTCGGATCGGTGACGGTCGGCAAGCAGAAGGAAGGCGTCGGCCTGGAAATGCTCGAGAACGGGCGGGACCTCCCGTTCATGGAGCGCTCGACGATGACGACGGCGTTCGCCTTCGTCGACTCGCACATCGTCGGCGTCCGGTTCTCCAATGCGATCCTCGGCGACCGCATGACGTGGTCCGCGGGCTGGTTCAACAACTGGCTCGACGACGGCCTGTCCTTCGACGAGAGCGGAAACATCTTCGCCGGCCGCGTCACGGGCCTGGCGATCGAGCAGGACGGAGGCCGGCGCCTGCTGCACCTGGGCGTGGCGGGCGTCTACCGGCAGTCGAAGGGGCAGGACTTCAAGCTCAAGAGCGTTCCCGAGGTCTACGAGGCGCCGGACTTCGTCGACACGGGGTCCTTTCCGGCCACGAGCGGCACGTCGGTCGGCGGCGAGATCGCCCTGGTCGAGGGCCCCGTCACGGTTTCGGGTGAATACGCGTACACGAGCATGGACGCTCCGCAGGTCGGCAATCCGCACTTCTCCGGGTACTACGCCATGGTGTCGTGGGCCCTCACGGGCGAACAGCGCCCGTACGACCATTCCACGGGAGTCTTCGGAGCGATCAGCCCCGCGTCGCCGTTCTCGTTCCGGCACGGCGGCTGCGGCGCCTGGGAAGTCGCGGCGCGCTACTCGAACATCGACCTGACGAACGCCGCCGTCCAGGGCGGGAAGTTCGACCGGCTGAGCGGCGCGCTCTCCTGGTATCCGACGAGCCAGGTCCGATTCGAGTTCAACTACGGCTACGGCCGCCTCGACCGCGACGGCGTGCGCGGCCGCACCAACTTCTACCAGCTCCGCCTGCAGTTCCAGCTGTAGGCGGGCGCGGGCTACTGGGGCGTCGTCGGCGCGTTGCTGCCGTTGGTCGCGGCCGGCATCGTCGGCGCGTCGCCGGGACGGGCGACGGTGGCATTGGCGGGGCCCCACGCGTCGGCGGTGCCGGGGGTGCCCTGGTACGACCAGTTGCCCGCGGGCGCGCCGTTGATGCCGGGGGTGCCGCTGCCGGAAACCGAGCTCATGTTCTGGGGCCCGGCCTGGCTGCTGTTCGACGCCGGAGGCGTGCCGATCACGACGACCTTGTCGGTGCCCTGGAGCGCGAGATCGCCGATCGCGGTTTCGCCCTCGATGCCCTGCTGCGCCCAGAAGGCCGCGTCGCCGGTCAGCGCGGTGACCCGCACGACGTCGGACTGGCGCAGGCTCTGGAGGGTGCCGTCGCGGTACGTGTGGAAGACGTAGCTGGTGCCCTTGAGGACGGGGTTGTCCCGGGCAAAGAGCCTGCCCGAGGGAGCGAGGTCGACCTGGTAGATCGTCTTCTGGGGCCCGGAGAGCGGCGCCACGCTCAGGACCAGCGCCTGCCGCAGGGCCGTCTGCTCGCCTTGCGGCCACGCGTGGAAGACGTACTTTCCGTGCAGGAGGACCGGCTTGTCGAGGGCGATCATGGAGCCGGACGGGTTGAGCTTGATCCTGTACATGCTCTGCTGCGCCGTAAGGGCGAAGGCGCAGGCGAGCAGCAACGTCGCGACGACGAGAGTGCGGTTCCTCATGAATTGCCTCCTCGGAAGCTTCAAGGGTATCACCCGGGGGCGCTAGACTCGCCCCGTCTGGCCCCGCCTGGGCGGGTTTAAGGAGGCCGTGAATGAAAGCCTTTCGGAGGGTTTCGACCTGCCGGAGAGCCGCCGGAGCCCTGGGTCTGGGCCTGCTCCTGCTCGTTAATGCCTGCGCGCACATGCCTTTCCGTTCGTCGAATGAGGCCGCCAACTGGCAAGCCAGCACTATGGCCATGCTCGAGGGCAGCGCCCTGCGGTATGCCGACGGCTACGTCAGCTCCGTGGCCCATGCCTGCGATCAGGCTTTCCGCGAGTCCGGGTCGCGCAACGCCCAGCTGGCGGCCCTCCGGTGGAAGCTCGATCAGGCCAGCGCGGCGTACGCGTACGCCACCGGCGAGAATCCCGTCTGGAACACGCTGGACCTCATCGTGTTTGCCGTGGTGTCGCGGATGGAGGTCGAGGAGCCGAAGGCGCGCGAGACGTACGGCGCGGGGGCCGATGCTCTCATCGCCACGCACCGTGAGCTCGAGGCGAGCGCCTGGAAACTGGGCGAGGGCGTGCTGAAGTCGGGTCAGCGGCGAGGAGCTCGAAGGCCTGATCGCCGAATGGCGCAGACAGAATCCCCACGAGCGCAGCATCGGGGAGATGCACTTTCGGCAATTCGCCGCTTCGATGGAGGGCGCAACGCGTTCGAGCCGCTTCGGGACCGGCAGCATCTTCACGCTGCTCCACATCGATCCCTTCGCGGGCCTGGACCCGACGACGATCGCCATCGAGCAGTCGCGCGATCTGGCCGCGCGCACGGTGGCGTACGCGGAGCGCGCGCCCACGCTGTATCGCTGGCAGGCGGAGCTGCTCGCCATGCAGCTCGCGCGGGCAGCCCGACGTCCATGCAGATCCTGGCGGACGCGGCCCGGGCGTCGAAGTCCATGGAACAGATCGGACAGACCGCGGAGGGTCTTCCGGCGCTCGTGAACACGCAGCGCACCGAGGCCATCGAGCAGCTGCTCGCCGGCGTCGCGGCGGAGCGCGTGGCGATCCTGAAGGAGCTCGACGCGCGCGAGGCGACGATCCGCGGCCTGCTCGGCGAGACGCGCCAGACGCTCGAGGCCGGCACGGCGATGTCCAACTCGCTCGATGCGACCGTGAAGTCGCTCGACGCGTTCATGCACTACGTCTCGCCGCCGCCGAAGCCCGGCGCGCCGCCGGCGCCCGCGGGCAAGCCGTTCGACGTTCTCGACTACGGCAAGACGGCGACGGACGTGGCCGGCATGGCGCGCGAGCTCCAGACGCTGCTCGTCTCGATCGACAAGTCGGGCCCCGCGCTCGCCAGGGTCGGCGCGGAGACGGGAGAGAACCTGAAGCGCGTCGTGGACCACGCGTTCTGGCGCGGGCTCGTGCTCATCCTCGTGCTGCTCGTGGGCGCGCTGCTCGCCGCGCTCGCGTACCGCGCCCTCGCGCGCCGGCTCTTCGTCGAGGCGTCGCCGCGGGTATGATGCGCGCCGTGCAGAGCCGGCGGCAAATCGGGACGGCGCTCGCCGTCGTCGCGCTGCTCGGCGCGGCCGGCGCCTGCCGGGGCCGCGCGCGAGGCGCCGGCCGCGTCCGTGAAGCCGACGCCGGCCGCCGACCCCGGCCGCCGCGAAGTTCGTGGGGCGCGCCGCCTGCGCCGGATGCCACGCCGAGGAAGACCGCCGCTGGACGGGATCGCACCACGACCTCGCGATGCAGGAGGCGACGGACAAGACGGTCCTCGGCAACTTCGACGGCGCCAAGTTCACGCACTTCGGTGTCACCACCACCTTCGCCAAACGCGACGGGAAGTTCTACGCCACGACCGACGGGCCCGACGGCAAGCTCCACGAGTACCCGATCGCCTACACCTTCGGCGTCTACCCGCTCCAGCAGTACCTGATCCCGTTTCCCGGGGGCCGCTACCAGGCCTTGAACGTCGTGTGGGACACCCGCCCGGCCAGCGAGGGCGGACAGCGCTGGTTCCACCTGTATCCGAAGGAAGCGGTGCCGCACGACGACCCGCTGCACTGGACCGGGCCGTACCAGAACTGGAACTACATGTGCGCCGACTGCCACTCGACGAACGTGAAGAAGGGCTTCACGGCGGCGACCAACAGCTACGCGACGACCTGGTCGGAGCTGAACGTCTCGTGCGAGGCCTGCCACGGGCCGGGCTCGGCGCACGTGGCCTGGGCCGAGGCCGTCAAGGCGGGCAAGGCGAAGGCGGGCGACGCCGACAAGGGGCTGGCCGTCACGCTCAACGACCACGACAAGGCGACCTGGGACTTCGACATGAAGACCGGCATCGCGAAGCGCAGCGTTCCCCGGACCTCGGCGGCGGTCGTCGAGACGTGCGCGCGCTGCCACGCGCGGCGGTCCGTGGTCTCCGACGACTACGTCTTCGGCCAGCCGCTGATGCAGACGCACCGGCCGACGCTGCTGGGCGAAGGGTTCTACTTCGCCGACGGACAGATCCAGGAGGAGGTCTACGAGTACGGCTCCTTCCTCCAGAGCAAGATGCACGCGGCGGGCGTGACGTGCACGAACTGCCACAATCCGCACGACCTCAAGGTCCCCGTCTCGGCGGACCGCGTCTGCGCGACCTGCCACCTTCCCGAGAAGTTCGACACGCCGTCGCACACGTTCCACAAGGCCGGCTCGCCCGGCGCGCGCTGCGTCGCGTGCCACATGCCGACGCGCGACTACATGGTCGTGCACGCGCGCCACGACCACAGCTTCCGCGTGCCGCGGCCGGACCTGTCGGTCTCGATCGGCACGCCGAACGCCTGCACGCAGTGCCACCGGAACAAGTCCAACGCGTGGGCCGCCGAGGCAGCGCTGCGGTGGTGGGGAGACAAGGTGCGCCAGGAGCAGCCATACGGCCAGATCATGCACGCGGCGCGCGAGCAGGCCTCGTCGGCCGAGGCGGCGCTCCAGCAGCTCGTCGGCGACGCCTCCAAACCGGGGATCCGCCGCGCCACGGCCGCATCGCTCCTCGCGCGCGGCGGCGGCGCGACCTCCACGGCGGCACTCGGACGGGCGCTCGCCGATCCGGATCCCCTCGTCCGCGACGGGGCGCTGATTGCGGCCGAGGGAATCGATCCGGCACAGCGGCTTCCGCTCGTGTCGCCCCTGCTGAAGGATCCCGTCCGGACCGTGCGCATCGACGCCGCGCGGACCCTCGCCTCGGTGCCGAAGGACCAGATGAACTCCTCCGAGCGCGCCGACTTCGAGGCCGCGCTCGCGGAATACGTGCAGTCGCAGCATGGTGGATGCCGACCGCGCGGAAGCCCACCTGAATCTCGCCGGCATCTACGTCGAGCAGGGCGAGCTCGATCGGGCCGAGGCCGAGTACAAGACGGCGATCGCGCTCGTGCCCGCCATGGCCAGCGCGTACGTCAACTTCGCGGACCTCTACCGCCGGAAGGGCCGCGACGACGAGGGCGAGCGCGTGCTGCGCCAGGGCCTGACCGTCGCGCCGCAGGACCCCGGCCTGCACCATGCGCTCGGGCTCGCCCTCGTCCGCCAGAAGCGGATGGCCGAGGCGCTGGCCGAGCTCGAGAAGGCCGCGACCCTGCCCCCCAATCGCGCGCGGTACACCTACGTCTACGCCGTGGCGCTCGACTCGGCGGGACAGCCCGCACGGGCCCTGGCGGTCCTGGCGGCCGGCCACGCGGCGCACCCCGGCGACCGGGAGATCCTCGCGGCCCTGGCGTCGTTCAGCGCCAGGGCGGGCCAGCGGCAGGCAGCGGTGGGCTACGCCCGGAAGCTGCTCGAGCTCGACCCCCAGGACCCCGAGGCGCAGCAGCTGTACGACCAGCTGACCGGCAAGCGCGCGGCGATCCCGCAGCCCCGCTGAGCCCGAAAGTCCTTTCGGGTTTGGACCGACCCGGTATAGCCTTGCGCGCTTGAATAAGGAGGATCGGATGAAGAGATGGATTCTTGCGGTCGGTCTTGCGACGGTCTCGGCGTCGCTGGCCTTCGGTCAGCAGGCAGCCCAGCCGACCAAGGCTCCCAAGGAGTCGGAACTCCAGAAGCTCGAAGGGGATGTCGACAAGGACGCCAAGGCCGTCGGCAAGGACGTTTCCACCGGCGCCAAGGACGTCGCTGCGGACAGCTCCAAGGCAGCCAAGGCGACGGGCGCCGAGGCGAAGAAGGTCGAAAAGGGCGCCGCCACGGACGCGTCGAAGGCGACCAAGGCGACGGGCGCCGAGGCGAGCAAGGTCGAGAAGGGCGCTGCCACGGATGCGTCGAAGGCAGCCAAGGCGACCGGCGCCGAGGCGAAGAAGGTCGAGAAGGGCGCCGCCACGGATGCGTCGAAGGCGGCCAAGGCGACCGGCGCCGAGGCGAGCAAGGTCGAGAAGGGCGCGGCCACGGACGCGTCGAAGGCGGCCAAGGCGACCGGCGCCGAGGCGAGCAAGGTCGAGAAGGGCGCCGCCACGGATGCGTCGAAGGCGGCCAAGGCGACGGGCGCCGAGGCGAGCAAGGTCGAGAAGGGCGCGGCCACGGACGCGTCGAAGGCGGCCAAGGCCACGGACGCCGAAGCCAAGAAGGCCGGCGAGGCCGTTTCCGGCGAGGCGAAGAAGGTCGAAGGCAAGGACAAGCCGGCGGTCGCGCCGACCCCCAAGCCGTAATCGGAGCTCGAAACTTTTCGGGGGGAGTCCGGGGGAGTCGGGAAGGCGCGCCTTCCTAGCTCTTCCCGACTCCCCCCAGTTCTTCCGGAACCTTTCCGCCCTCGGCCGCGGCCGTCTCCGTCCCGGCCTTGCCCTCGGCGACCTTTTCCTTCTCCCGCCCCTTCTTCTTGAAGTGCGGCAGGTCCGGTTCGCCGAGCAGCCGCGCGAGCCCCTCCCATCCGCGCACGTGCTCGCAGACGACCTTCAGGGCGGAGGTCAGCGGCACGGCCAGCACGGCGCCGGGGATGCCCCAGATCGTTCCCCAGAAGATGAACGCGATCATGACGGTCAGCGGGAAACAGCCGCACCTTGCCGCCGACGATGAAGGGCGTCAGGACGTTGCCCTCGAGGAACTGCAGCAGCGCGTAGACCGCCAGCACGAGCAGCGCCTTTTCGCCGTCGAACTGGAAGTACGCCACCGCCACGGCGGGAAGCGTCGAGAGAAAGACGCCGACGTAGGGCAGCAGGATCGCGATCCCCGCGATCGGCCCGAGGACGTAGTAGTAGTTGATCCGCAGGATCATCAGCGCGAGCGTCGTCGCGCCCGCCATGATCAGCATGACGAACGAGAGCCCGAGCGCATAGGCCGTCATCGTGCGCGAGATGGCGCCCGTCACGTCGGCTTCGCCGAGGCGCTGGTTGCGCGTGAAGATGCCGGCCAGCACGCGGCCGAACTTCTCCCGGTCCTTGAGCATGAAGAACATCAGGAACGGAACGGTGGCGGTGTACAGGATGACCCCGAGCGTTTCGCCGACCTGGGCGAAGAGCGCGCGGGTCGTGTCGAGCTGGGACTCGGACAACTTCACTTCCCGGATGCCGCGCGAATCCTCGGGGAGGATGCTGCCCATCCGCTCGCGCAGCCGGTTGACGAAGTCCATGACCTGGGTCAACAGCAGGCGGATGCGGGTCTGGTAGCGGGGCAGCTCGGCGAAGAACTGGTTGAGCTGGGCCGTCACGTTGATGATGAGCAGGGCCACGCCGCCCACGATCACGAAGATGATCAGCAGGATCGCGAGCACGCGGGGCACGCCCGCGCGCTCGAGCAGGGAAACGAAGGGGCGCAGCGCGAACGAGAGGAACAGCGCGAAGGCGACCGGGACGAGCAGCGGCCGGCCGTAGTACAGCAGGCCGACCACCGCGGCGATCGAGATGACCGTGAGGCCGACGACCCGGGGAGGCGGGCTGTTGGGCGTGTCGAGCACGCCCTCGGCCTGCGGAGTCAAAAAACCCCCTCTTGGGGAGGGGGTTGTGCGGTGCGCTGGGAGGTCCTCCGGATCACGTTCCCGAAACGAGCGTCACGACGATCTGGGCGCGCCGGTTCTTGGCGCGGCCCTCGGCGGTGGCGTTGTCGTAGGCGGGCTCGGCCGCGCCCTTGGATCCGGCCGTGATGCGGCCGGGGTCGATGCCGTGGCGGGTGACGAGGTACTGCTTGGCGGCCTCGGCGCGCTTCATGCCGAGCTCCGTGTTGGCCTGCTCGGCGCCCGCGTTGTCGGTGTAGCCGACGACGACCGCCGTGGCGTTCAGGTCGTTCTTCATCCGCAGCGCGACGCCGTCGAGCACCGCCTTGGCGATGTTGGTCAGCCGGGCGCTCTTGCCGTCGAAGAAGATCTCGTCGGTGGTGGTCCGCGGCGCCGGGCGCGGCGGGGGCGGAGCCGGGGCGGCCGCGACGACCGCCGGCGGCGGCGATCTTCTCCTCGACGACGGGCTCGGCGGGCGCCGGAACGACGACCGGCGTCGGGGGAGGCGGCGGCCACGCGGCGTAGGTGATGCCGACGATGCCGCCGAACGGGTTCGGGTTGACGCCGTGGTTGACCAGCACGTTCAGGTTGGTGTTGAGGGCGACCGTGATTCCCCACGGGGAGCCCTGTCCGAACCAGAAGCGGGCGCCGGTGACGAACTCGGCCCAGTCCGGCTGGCTGAAGTCGCCGCCGTCGATGACGTTGTAGTCGATTTCACCGATCAGGTGGACGAACGCGATCGGGACCTCGGCGCCGAAGCCGAACCGCAGGAGGTTGCCCGGCCGGACGTCGTTGTCCCCGATTCCCGTCAGCCGGTAGGACACCATGCCGGTGAACATCCCCTTCGAAACCGCGCCGCCCCACTCCCAGTCGGACCGCTGCGACTCGAAGCGCTGGATGTTGCCGTTGTCGTCCGTGACGGATCCGCTCCCGACGGGAATGTGGCCGGCCAACCAGAAGCCGAAGCGCAGGTCCGGATCGTTCTCGGCCGAAAAGTGGATCTTCGTGCCGAGCCGGATCTTCGAGCCCTCGGTGACCTTGAAATCGTTCAGGACGGGAATGCCGTTGATGGCTCCGCCCTGCCAGTCCCCGCCGCTCTTCGTGGCTTCTCCGCCTCCGGCCACGCAGATCGACCACCAGTTGGTCAGTCCGAGGCCGATCGAGGCCGCGCCGCCGTAGTGGGCGAAGTAGCGCGTCGAGTCGGGCTGGCCCGGATAGAGCTCGCCGGCGAACTGCGGGGAGTACCAGGTGTAAAAGCCCAGGGTGAAGTTGCCGGCTCGGGGGCCGTCCGCCGTGGTCATCGTGATCAAGCCGACGTCGCCGCCCGTATTCGGGGCGATGACGGCGGGCTGCGCATACGCAGCGGCGCCGACCAGGCAGATGAGCATACCGAGGAGCACGGTCCGCTTCGCCATCAGTTGTCTCCTTTCGATCCGGGTACGTAGCTGCCGAATAGAATAAGCCAAATCACCGGAATTGCCAAACATCTTCTGCTTGGGCAGGGGGGTGTCCTTCCGGACAGGTGCCTTTTGGAGTCCGGCTTTGGGCGAGTTGAAGCCGACGACGGCGGGCCGGTCCCTTGCGGGCGACTGCGACGTTTCGTGCTGGCCCGCCGCGCGGCTTAACTCGCCTTCAGGACCGGCGCGGCTGCAAAGGGACGACGGCTCTGAGCCCTAGACCTTTGGCTGCATCACCAGGGACATCTTTTCCTGGAAGGCGCGCATGATGGCGGGGCCGCGGATGGACGAGATCGCCTTCTCCGTCGCGCGGATCAGGTCGCGCACGGCTTCGACGCCGCGGCCGCGGTCGATCTCGGCGATGGCCTGCTTGTACGGGCGGTCGATGCCGGGCAGGTTCGCCTCGCCGATCGCGCCCTCGGCCTCCTGCTTGACGCGCGTGCACAGGATCATCAGGATCTTTTTCTCGTCGCCGAGCACGCTGTTGGGCGGCGACGGCGGCGGGATGCTGCCCGGGCGGGCCGTGCCGGGCGCCGTTCCGGACGTCACCGCGGCAGGCGGCGGAGGAGGCGGGGCAGAGGTGGACGCGGATGCCGGGGACGGCGCGGCCGCGAGGGCCGCCGCCTTCGCGTGCGCGTCGCGCGGACGCATGTCCACGAGGTCGCTCGTCACGAGGCCGTAGAGGACCTTGGCCGTCTCGAACGAGTTCGAGCTCGTGGCGCGGGAAAGCTCTTCGACGCTCTTGCGCCCGTCGATGCGGATCACGAGGTTCCACTCGGGCGGCGAGAGCGTCACGGGCTCGCCCATGTTGCGCGGCTTGAGCACGGGCACGTGGTCCACGTCCGGGACCTTGCGCGCGAGGACCTTCCACTCGTCCAGGCGCCGCGCCGCTTCCATCAGGAGCGACGTGTTGGTCTTGTCGATCGAGGCGGTCTCGGTTTCCTTGCCGGGCGTGAACTGGAAGTCGCCCGTCGACCAGATCGCGAGGGCGTAGACCGCTTCTTCCCCCGTGACCCCGCCGAGCTCCGCGTGGACGATCCGGCCGTTGCGCAGGTAGATGTAGCCCCGCTCGGCGCCCCGGACCAGCATGAACATCCCGGTCTTCCCCGAGACCGAGACGAGCTGGATGATGTCGGGAACCGGGAGCTCCTGGATGGAACCCTGAAAGGACATAAGCCCCTTGATCGCTAGCACCTCCGTCGCGATCGCTGCGCTGCGGGGCCTGCGCCTGCGGGCGCACCGGCGTCCGGCTCGCCCGGATGCGGGCTCGACCGGACGCCTGGACGCGACCTTCGCTCCGCGATCGCTCCCGCGGCGCGAACCTCCTCCCTCCCTTCGGTCGGGAGACTATCCGCGCCGCGAGCGCAGTCAGCGGTGCCGCTGACCTCCGAGCGAAGCCGCGGCGACGCGTGGAGGTGGCAGATGGCGACGGCCAGGGCGTCGGCGGCGTCGAGGGGGATGCGGGAGCGCTGGCGGGCGAGCAGCGACAGGACCATGCCCGCGGACCTGCTCCTTTTCGGCCTGGCCGTAGCCGACGATCGCCTTCTTGACCAGGCGGGGCTCGTACTCGAAGACGGGCAGGTCGGCGCGGGCGGCGGCGGCGAGCAGGGCGCCGCGGGCGTGGGCGAGCTTCAGGGCGGACGCGATGTTCTTCGCCGCGAAGACGGTCTCGACCGAGACGGCGGCCGGGGCCATTTCGCCCATGAGCGCGAAGGCCGCCGCGGAGAGAAACTCGAGCTTGGCCGCCAGGGCCAGCTTCGCGGGCGGGCGCCAGACGCCGCAGCACTCGAGGGTGAGCCGGCCCTGCTCGAAGACCACGATCCCGAAACCGGTGGCGACGGTCCCGGGGTCGAGCCCGAGGATTTTCAAGGGCTACTTCTCGGCCGGGGCTTCCGCGAAGTCGAAATTCGCCCAGACGTTCTGCACGTCGTCATGGTCCTCGATCGCTTCCATGAGCTTCATCATCTGGTCGGCCTTGCGCGCGTCCAGGGCGACCTCGGTCGTCGGGATCATCGAGATCTCGGCGACGGCCAGCGGCAGGCCCTTGGCCTCGAGCTGCTTCTTCACCTCGTCGAAGGCGTCGGGCGCGGTCTGGATCTCGTGGTACTGGTCGGTCGTCGCGACGTCGTCGGCGCCGGCTTCGATCGCGGCTTCCATCACGGCGTCCTCGCTCGCCTTGTCCTTCTCGATCGCGATGTAGCCCTTCTTCTGGAAGAGGAAGCGCACCGAGCCGGCCTCGCCGAGGTTGCCGCCGTTCTTCGAGAAGATCGTGCGGATCTCGGGCAGCGTCCGGTTCTTGTTGTCCGTGAGCGTCTCGACGAGGACCGCCGTGCCGCCGGGTCCGTAGCCCTCGAAGGTGATTTCTTCATAGGAGACGCCCGGCAGCTCGCCGGTGCCGCGCTGGACGGCCCGCTTGATGTTGTCGGCCGGCATGTTGACGGCCTTGGCGTCGTCGATCGCCTTGCGCAGCCGCGGGTTGGATTCGGGCGCGCCGCCGCCCTGCTTGGCCGACATCGTGATCTCGCGGATCAGCTTCGTGAAGACGCGCCCGCGCTTGGCGTCGGCGGCGCCCTTCTTGTGCTTGATCGTGCTCCATTTGCTATGACCGGACATGACGTCTCCTATCGAGCTGCGGATTATATGGGGCGCGGCGCGCCGTCCGAAATCCCGGTTCTCCTTGATTTTATTGCGTTTCCAGCGACAATAGGTTCCAGTCCATGCCGAAGAAGGTTCTTTTGATCGAATACGAGCCGCGCTACGTCGAGCGGGTTCGTGGCTTGCTGACGCCGCACGGGCACACGGTCACCGAGGCCCATGACGGCGAGGCCGGTCTCCAGGCTTTCGGGGCCTCCAAGTTCGATCTGATCCTGCTGTCCGGCATGCTCCCGCGCCTGCCGAGCGCCGAGGTCATCCGGGAGATCCGCAAGAAGGGCGGGGCGACGGCGCCGCCGATCATCCTGATGATGAGCGGTTACAAGGGGTCCAACCGGAAGGCCGATGCCCAGAAGGTGGGCGCCTTCGACATCCTCCTGCGCCCCTTCTCCGACGAGGACTTCATGGTGTCGGTCCAGGAAGCGGTGGACGCGACCGACATGGGCGCGAAGACGATGCGCATCGACACGGCGCAGGTCGCCGCGGCGATGTCGCCGCTGACTTCCTCCGACATTTTTTCCGACCTGCTCGACGATCTGACGGGCGAGGGCAAGCCGAAGGCCGCGGCACCGGCGCCTGCGCCCGCTCCCGCCGCCGCTCCCGCTGCCTGCTCCAACGCCCGCGCCTCCCGCGGCACCGGCAGCGAAAGCGCCGGCGCCCGAGAGCGACATGGACAAGCGTCTGCGCGACACGCTGTCGGGCCTGATGCCTTCGCGGACCACGGGCGCCGCGAAGCCGGCGGCGCCCTCCGACAAGACGCCGCTTCCCGTGCCGCCCGCCGCAGCCCCGGCGCCGCGTCCGAAGCTCTCCTCGGGCACCGACGTCGACAAGATCCTCTCGGACACGCTTGTCGGGCGTGCTCGCGCGCCCGAAGCCCCCGGCTGGCGCCACGCCCCCGCCCGGTTCCACGCCCACGGGCCCGGCGCCCGCCGCGCCGCGCCGGCGCGAGGAGCCGGCGGCCGCGGTCGCCTCGTCGGGCCCGGACCATTTCGGCCAGTACGAGATCCTCGAGCGCATCGCCAGCGGCGGCATGGCCGAGCTCTACAAGGCCAAGCGCACGGGCGTCGAGGGCTTCCAGAAGATCGTCGCGATCAAGAAGATCCTGCCGCACCTGGCCGACGACGAAGAGTTCGTCACGATGTTCGCCGACGAGGCCAAGCTCGCCGCGCAACTGAACCACCCGAACATCATCCACATCTACGACCTCGGCAAGATCCAGGCCGGCGGCTACTTCATCGCGATGGAATACGTGGATGGGCGCGACCTGCGGGCGATTCAGCAGGGCGGCGGCGACATGGACGTGCCGCTGCCGGTGCCGCTGGCCGTGTACGTCGCTTCGAAGGTGGCCGCGGCGCTCGACTACGCGCACCGCCGCCGCGATGCGGAAGGGCACGAGCTGAACATCGTGCACCGCGACGTGTCGCCGCAGAACATCCTGATTTCCTACGAGGGCGACATCAAGCTCTGCGACTTCGGCATCGCGAAGGCGGCGTCGAAGGCGTCCAAGACGCAGTCGGGCGCGCTGAAGGGCAAGATCCAGTACATGTCGCCCGAGCAGGCGTGGGGCAAGCCCATCGACCGGCGCAGCGACCTCTTCTCGCTCGGCGTCGTGCTCCACGAGCTGCTCACGGGCGAGCGGCTCTTCCGGGGCGACACGGACATCAACATCCTCGAGAAGGTCCGGGTCGCCGAGGTCGCGCCGCCGTCGCGCACGAACCCGGAAGTTCCGCAGAACCTCGACGCGGTGGTGCTCAAGGCGCTCGCGCGGGAGCCCGACGACCGCTACGCGAACGCGTCCGACCTGCTGCGCGACCTCGACTCGGTCCTCTACTCGTACACGCCCGCGCCCGGCAGCGCGGACGTGGCGATCTACCTCCACCGGCTCCAGGCCGAGGAGGGCGCGGTCGCCGACGCGAAGGCCCGTGAGGTCGCCCAGGCGGCGCACGAAGCCGAGCCCGTGGCGCGCAAGCGCAAGTCCAAGGGCGCGCCCGTGCCGCGCAAGACCGGCGCGACGCCGCGCCCGCCCGAGTCCGCGGCTCCCGCGCCGCCCGCCCCGCCACCTCCGCCCCAGGCCGCGCCGCCTCCGCCGCGCGAGCCGTCGCGGCCGGCGCCCGAGGTCTTCGGCTCGCTCGAGAAGTCGGGCGAAGCGGAGAAGGCCAGCCGGATGCCCCTCGTCGTCGGCGTCGTCGCCGCGGCGCTGGCGCTGGTCGGATTCCTGGCCTGGAAATTCATGAAGCCGCAGGGCGCGACGCCCGCTGTCCCGATCGCGAATCCCACGGCCGCCGCCACGGCGGTGGCCAATCCGACGCCCGCGGCCGCGGCGCCGGTGCCCACGGCGGCGCCGGGCATGGATCCCAAGGCCGTCGAAGCCGAGGTGCAGCGCCAGCTCGCGGCGCGGCGCAAAGAGCTCGAGAAGACGGCCGTGGCCGGCAAGAAGGGCGCGGAGGCCGTCGAGGCCCCCGCCGCGGCCGCGGCGGCGCGCGCCCGAGCCCACGGCCGTGCCGACGATTCCGCCCACGCCGATCCCGGCCCCGACCGCCGTTCCGACCGAGCCGCCCCCGCCGCCCGTCGAGGTGCCCAAGCCCGCCGCGGCCCCGGAGAAGGAACCGGAGACGCGGCGCGGCGATCTCGTCGGCCCCGGCGCCGGCGTCGTCGAGCCCCGCTCATCACGCCGCCCCGCGTGGTCTATCCTGCGATTGCGCGCCAGCAGCGCGTGGAGGGCAGAGTCGTGGTCCTCGTGCTCGTGGACGAGAACGGCAAGGCCGTCGAGACGCGGTTGCAGCAGGGCCTGTCGCAGGCGGCCATCAACGACGCGGTCCTGGCCGCCGTGCGCGGCGCGAAGTTCCGGCCCGCGACCAAGAACGGCATCCCCGTCAAGATGTGGCGCCCCTTTATCGTGGAAGTGAAACCCTAAACCAGCAGTCCGGAGTCGAGACGACTTAGGAGGTCAACGGGACATGGCCCTTTCGAACGATCAGAAGAAGTTCTACGAGAACACGCTCACGGTCACCAAGCGCGAGATCACGGAGCTCGAGGGCGAGATCCAGGAAGAGCTCGCGAAGGTGAAGGACCGGCTCGCCGAGCTGCAGACGGCGCAGAAGGCGGCCCGGCAGATGTACGACGCGGCCTGCCAGCGCCTCGGCGTTCGCAACGAGCTCGAAGAGGCCGAATCGCAGGGTTGATCCGCGTCGCGGGGGGAGCGCGCCGCGGCCGCTCCCCGTTCTACCGGGCCCTTCCTGGTCTCGTGGCGGTCGTCGGGCTCGTGCTCGGCTGCCGCGAGCGCCCCCGAGCCACGGCGAAGGCGGCTGCGGCGCCGCGCCGCGTCGTCGCGCTGGCTCCGAACCTGACCGAGATCGTCTTCGCGCTCGGCGCGGGCGATGCGCTCGTGGGCGTGTCCGAGTACTCGGACTATCCCGAGGCGGCGCGCGCGATCCCGCGCGTGGGAGGGCTCGAGATCGATGCCGAGAAGGTGGCCGCGCTGCGCCCCGATCTCGTGCTCGCCGTCGCCGAGGGCAACGCGCAGGGCAGCGTCCGCGCGCTCGAGGCCGCGGGGCTGCCGGTCACGGTCACGCCGTCCGGATCGCTCGACGCGGTGCTCGCGAGCATCCGCATCGTCGCCGAGCGGCTCGGCAGGCAGGAAGAGGGGCGGCGCCTCGTCGCCGAGCTCGAGCGGCGGCGTTCCGCCGTGCGCGCCCGCACCGCGGGCCGGACGAGGCCCCGCACGCTGCTGCTCGTCTGGCCGGATCCGCCGCAGGCCGCGGGAGGCCAGACCTTCCTGAACGACCTTCTGACCGAGGCCGGCGCCGACAACGTCGTCGGAGACCGCCGCGGCTGGCCGCTCCTCTCCGGCGAATACGTCGCGACGGCCCCGGTCGAGCTGCTCATCGTTCCCGACTCCGTCGAGACGCGGCCGGCCTGGGACCGCGCGTTCGCGTCGGGCGCGTTGTCGCAGGGGCCGGTCGCGCGCGCCCGCCGGGTGCGCCTCGACGAGGCGGTCCTGACGCGGCCCGGGCCGCGCGTGTTCGACGCCCTCGAACAGCTCGAAGGAGCGACGCGGTGAGGCCGATCGCCCGCGGCCCGGCGCTGACCGCGGGCCTGCTGCTCGTCCTCGCCGTCGCGGCGGTCGCGTTCTCCGTGGGCGGCGTGCACCTGCCGCTCGGGGACCTGCTGTCGGGCCGCGGCGAGGCGGGCGAGACCGCCCGGATGCTCGCGGCCCTGCGCTTGCCGCGCGTCCTGCTCGCGGGCCTGGTCGGCGGCTGCCTGGCGCTCGCGGGCGCGGCGCTCCAGGCGCTCCTCAAGAACCCCCTCGCCGATCCCTTCCTGCTCGGGACCTCGGGCGGCGCGGCCGCCGGCGCCGCGACCGCGGCCCTGCTCGGCGCCTCGCCGCTCGTCTCTCCGGCGGCGGCCTTCCTCGGCGCGGCGGCGGCCTCGGTCGGCGTCGCGGCGCTCGCGCGGCGCGGCGGGCGGCTCGACCTGCAGCGGCTGCTGCTCGCGGGGCTGATCGCCAACGCGTTCTTCTCGGCGATGCTGCTGGCGGCGTTCTCGATCGCGTCGGGCGAGGCGTCGCGCACCATGCTCTTCTGGATGATGGGCAGCCTCGCCGACGCGACGCCGGGCAAGGTCGCGACGCTGACGCCCTACGCGCTCGCGGGCGCGGCGGTCCTGCTCGCCGCCGCCGGCCGGCTGAACCTCTTCGCGGTGGGCGAAGAGAGCGCGGCGGCGCTCGGCGTCGACACGGAGCGGACCAAGCGCGTCGTGTTCCTCGCGGCTTCGCTGCTGACGGGCGCCGCGGTCGCGTTCGCGGGCGTGATCGGGTTCGTCGGGCTGCTCGTGCCCCACGGCGTGCGGGCGATCGCGGGCAACGACCAGCGCACGCTGCTGCCGCTCTCGGCGCTCGCGGGCGCGGCCCTGCTCGTCGCGGCCGACGCCGTGTCCCGCGCGGCCCTGGCGCCGGTGGAGCTGCCGATCGGCGCGATCACGGCGGCGCTCGGCGCGCCGCTCTTTGCGTGGCTGCTGCTGAGGACGCCGTGACGGCCGGGCCTGATCGAGGCCCGCGGGCTGACCGCGGACTACGGCGCCAGCCGCGCGCTCGACGGGCTGGACGCCTCCGTCGCGGCGGGGGAGGTCGTCGCGATCCTGGGCGAGAACGGATCCGGCAAGTCGACCCTGCTGAAGATCCTCGCCCGCGTGCTGCGCGCCTCGGGAGGCTCGCTCGAGTTCGACGGGCACGCCCTCGACGCGCTGCCGCGGCGGCAGACCGCGCGCCGGATCGCCTACGTGCCGCAGAGCGTGGACCTGGTCTTTCCGATCCGCTCCCTCGATCTCGTGCTGCAGGGGCGCGCGCCCCACGGCAACGGGTTCGTCGCCGAGACGCCCGAGGACTTCCGGCGCGCCCGCGAGGCGATGCGCGCCTGCGACGTCGAAACGCTCGCCGAGCGCGACGCGTCGGCCCTCTCGGGCGGCGAACGGCGCCGCGTCTTTCTCGCGCGCGCCCTCTGCCAGGAGGCCGAGGTCTGGCTGCTCGACGAGCCCACGGCGGGCCTGGACCCGCGCCACGGGCTCGAGTTTCTCGAGACCCTCTGGCGCGTGCACCGCGAGCGCGGGACGACGGTCCTGCTCGTCACCCACGACCTCGGCCTGGCGTCCAGCCTGGCGAGCTCGGTCCTGCTCCTCAAGGCGGGGCGCACGATCGCGCGCGGCCCGCGGGCGGAGGTGCTGACGCCGGAGAACCTGGCGCTGGCCTACGGCGCCCCGTTCGAGCGCCGGGGAAGCCGTTTCGGGGTCCGCAGTTCGACGTTCTGCCCGCCGGATCCTTCGACCTCTAAGTCGCGGCGCTGGAACGCCTTGTGCGCCGGGTCGTCGGCATTTCCGGCCCGACCCTGCTACGATTCGTTCCCTCTTTATGTGGTTCAAGAAAGATCGCGCACCCAAGGAAGTCCGGGAGGGGCGGCAGAGCAAGGTCCCGGAAGGGCTCTGGGTCAAGTGCGACAGCTGCCGCCAGATCCTCTACAACAAGGAGCTCGCGCGCAATTTCAAGATCTGCCCGAAGTGCGGCTTCCATTTCCGGCTGTCCGCTCCCGAGCGGCTGCGGATGCTCTTCGACGAAGAGGAGTACGTCGAGCTCGACTCGAACCTGCGCTCGTCGGACCCGCTGAAGTTCCGCGACAGCAAGAAGTACCGCGACCGGCTGCGCGACGCCGAGAACAGCGTCGGCCCTTCGGATGCGATCGTCGTGGGCGTCGGGACGCTCGAGGGCATTCCGGTCGTCATCGGCGCGATGGAGTTCTTCTTCATGGCGGGATCGATGGGATCGGTCGTCGGCGAGAAGATCACGCGGGCGGCCGAGCGCGCGCTCGCCGAGCGCAAGCCCCTGATCATCGTCTCGACGTCGGGCGGCGCGCGCATGCAGGAAGGGATCCTCTCGCTCATGCAGATGGGCAAGATCTCGGCGGCGCTCGCGCGCCTGGCCGAGGCGCGGGTCCCGTTCGTCTCGGTCATGACGGACCCGACGACGGGCGGCGTCACGGCCTCGTACGCGATGCTGGGCGATCTCAACATCGCGGAGCCCAACGCGCTCATCGGCTTTGCCGGGCCCCGCGTGATCGAGCAGACGATCCGCCAGACCCTGCCCGAGGGCTTCCAGCGCTCGGAGTTCCTGCTCGAGCACGGAATGCTCGACTTCATCGTCGATCGCTCGGAGATGAAGGCGACGATCGGCCGGTGCCTGCGCCTGCTCTACGGCAACGCGGCCTGACGGCCGGCGCTCGGCGCGCCTCCGGAGATGATGCCCTCGTCTTCCGGCGCTCGCGCGGCTGGCATCCCTCGACCTGCGCGGGATCAAGCTCGGCCTGGCCGCGATCGACGCCGTCTGCGAACGGCTGGGCCGCCCCGAGCGGCGCGTTCCCGTCGGTGCTCGTCGCCGGCACGAACGGGAAGGGCTCGACGGCCGCGACGCTTGTCCGCGATCGCGCTGGCGGCGGGCGTCCGGACGGGCCTCTACACGTCGCCCCACCTCGAGTCGGTGACCGAACGGATCCGGCTCGGCGCGGACGACGTCTCCGCCGGAGGAGCTCGACGCCGCGCTCGCCGAGGTCTTCGCGGCGGCGGATGCCGCGCCCGCGGTGGCGTTGACGTACTTCGAGGCGATGACGGCCGCGGCGTTCGTCGCCTTCGCGCGCCGCGGGCTCGAGCTGGCGGTCCTCGAGGTCGGCCTGGGAGGCCGCCTCGACGCGACCAACGTGGCGCCGGCGATGCTCGCGGTGGTCACCTCGATCTCGCTCGATCACGTCGAAGACCTCGGACCGACGGTCGCCAGGATCGCCTTCGAAAAGGCCGGCGTCTTCCGCGCCGGCCGCCCCGCGCTCGTGGCGAGCCGGCTTCCGGAAGCGCTCGCGGTGTTCGAGGACGCGGCGCAGCGGGTCGGGGCGGCGCTGCACCGGATGGTCGACGAGACGCGCGTCGAGGTGGGCGAGGCGGACGCTTTCGGGAACGCGGCTGCGCCTGACGACGCCCGCGGGCAGCTACGACCTCGCGACGCCGCTGGCCGGCCCGCACCAGGCGGAAAACGCGGCCACGGCGGTGCGCGCGGCCGAGCTGCTGGCGCCGGAGCTCTCCATCGACCACGCGGCCATCGTGCGGGGCGTTGCAGCGGTGCGCTGGCCCGGAAGGCTGGAGCGTCTTCGCCGTTCGGGGCCGCACGGTCCTCGTGGACGGTTGTCACAACGCGGATGGCGCCGCGGCCCTGGCGGGCTTCCTCGTCCAGGCCGGGCTGACGCCCGACCTCGTCTTCGGCGCGATGGCCGACAAGGACATCGAGAGCATGGGCGCCGCGCTGGCGCCGCGCGTGCGGCGCATCCGGTTCGTGCCGGCCGGCTCGCCGCGGGCGGCGTCGACGGAGGAGCTGCTCCGGCGCTTTTCTCCGGGGCGGGCGGACGCGGCGGCGTCGCCGAGCCTCGCGGCGGCGCTCGACGAGCTCGTCGGCGCCGATTCCCCGGGCGAATCTATAATCGTGGCCGGATCGCTTTACCTGGTCGGCGAGGCGCGCTCCCTGCTCCTCTCCGGCCGCTTTTCCTGACGAGGCCATGACCACGGTCGTCGCGCCCTTCACGCGGGAGTACTTCGAACGGCTCGAGGAAGAGCGCCTGGCGATCTACGCCTCGCGCAGCGCGCGGGCCGAGCGCCCCCGGGGAGCCGTCTCCTCCAGCCCCGGCGACGCGCGGACGGACTACGCGCGCGATCGGGACCGCATCATCCACTCGCGCGCCTTCCGCCGGCTCAAGCACAAGACGCAGGTCTTCATCCCGTACGAGGGCGACCATTTCCGGACGCGCCTGACCCACACGATCGAAGTGGCGCAGATCGCGCGCAGCGTCGCCCGGGCCCTGGGCCTCAACGAGGACCTGACCGAGGCGGTCGCCCTCGGCCACGACCTCGGGCACACGCCGTTCGGCCACTCCGGGGAGTACGTGCTCGACCGCCTCCTGCGCGAGAGCCACCCCGAGGCCGGCGGGTTCAAGCACAACTACCAGTCCGTGCGCGTCGTCGATCGCCTCGAGAAGCGCTACGACGAACCCGGCCTGAACCTCACGCACGACGTGCGCGAGGGGATGCTCAAGCACACGGCGTGGCCGCACGACTTTCCGTTTCCGCTCGACTTCGTCGAGGGGCTGCGGTTCGGGTCGGGGGGGACGCTGGAGGCGCAGACGGTCAACTGGTCCGACGAGATCGCCCAGCAGACGCACGACCTCGAGGATGGCCTGCCTCTGACCGAGGAAGCCGCGATCGAGGAGCTCGCGATCGCGCGGCGGGTGCGCGCGGCGCGCGGGTACGGCAACGACGCCGCCTCGCGGCGCGCCTCGCTCATCCGCGGCATGATCGGCCTGCTGTCGGCCGACCTCGTGGAGGGATCGCGCGCCCGGATCGAGCGGTGGCTCGGCGCCAACGGGATCGGGTCGACGGACGCCTTCTACGCGCGGCGCGACGCGCTGCCGGGCGATCTCGTCGGGTTCACGGAAGAGGGCCACCGCCTCTACACGGAGCTGCGGCAGTTCGTGTACCGCCACATCATCCATTCCTTCCCCGTCTCCCGGCACGACGGCCACGCGCGGCGCGTGCTCGCCGGGATCTTCAGCGCCTACCGCGAGAACCCGCGCCTGCTGCCGGACGACGTCCTGCGGGGCATGGAGCGCGATCTCGGCGTGCGCTTCCTTCGGGAGATCCCGCTGGCCTCCATCGAGCGCGAGGTCGCGGCGCACTACCAGCCGCGGCCCGAATTCTTCCGCGCGATCGCCGACCACATCGCCGGGATGACCGACAGCTACTGCAACACCGAGTACCACCAGCTCGTCGTCGAATAGAAGAAAGAGGAGCCCATGCCGCAAGCCCCCGCCGCCGTGATGGACCGCGACCTCGCCGTCGTCGATCCGGAGATCGCCCGCTGGATCGACGCGGAGGGGCGCCGCCAGAACGAGGGGATCGAGCTCATCGCCTCCGAGAACTGGGTGTCGCGCGCGGTGCGCGAGGCGCAGGGCTCGGTGCTGACGAACAAGTACGCCGAGGGATACCCGGGCAAGCGCTACTACGGCGGCTGCGAGTTCGTGGACAAGGTCGAGCAGCTCGCGATCGACCGCGCGAAGGCGCTGTTCGGGGCCGAGCACGCCAACGTCCAGCCGCACTCCGGCTCCCAGGCGAACATGTCCGTCTACCTCACGGCCCTGAAGCCGGGCGACACGATCCTCGGCATGGACCTCTCGCACGGCGGCCACCTGACGCACGGGCACCCGCTGTCCTTCTCGGGCCGCGAGTACAAGGTCGTCGCGTACGGCGTGCGCCGCGAGGACGAGCGCATCGACTACGACGCCATGGCGGAGCTCGCGCGCGCGCACCGGCCGAAGATGATCATCGCGGGCGCATCGGCCTACGCGCGCGAGATCGACTTCGCGCGGTTCGGGGCGGTCGCCGACGAGGTCGGCGCCGCGCTGATGTGCGACATCGCGCACATCGCGGGGCTCGTCATCGCGGGGCTGCACGTCTCGCCGGTGCCGTACGCGCCGTTCGTCACGACCACGACGCACAAGACGCTGCGCGGCCCGCGCGGCGGCATGGTCCTCTGCCGCGGCGCCCACGCGAAGGACCTCGACCGCAACGTCTTCCCGGGCGTTCAGGGCGGCCCGCTCGAGCACGTCATCGCCGCCAAGGCGGTGGCGTTCGCCGAGGCCGCGACGCCCGAGTTCATCGCGTACCAGAAGCGGGTGGTCGAGAACGCGAGGGCGCTCGCCGCGGCGCTCACGCAGCGCGGCCTGCGCCTGGTCTCGGGCGGCACCGACAACCACGTGATGATGGTGGACGTCGGCGCGAAGGGCGTCTCGGGCAAGGACACCGAGAAGCTGCTCGAGAAGCTCGGGCTGACGGTGAACAAGAACACGATTCCCTTCGACACGCGCTCGCCGATGGTGGCCTCGGGAATCCGGATCGGCACCCCCGCGGTGACGACGCGCGGGATGGGTGTCGCGGAGATGGAGACGATCGGCGACGCCATCGCGCGGGCCATCGAAGCCCCGGAAGACGCGGCCGTGCATGCCCGGATCCAGCGCACCGTCAAGGAGCTGTGCGCGGCCTACCCACTCGTGTGACGCGGCGCGCGGCGGCAGGCGCCGCGGCCGTCCTGTTGCTCGCGCTCGTGCGTGGCGAGCCAGAGCTGGGCCGAGCTGCCGCGGCGCGTCCGTACCCTGGCCGCCTTCGCGCCGAAGGAACTCGCGGTGCGGCGGCTCGGCGGATCGGGCACGGCGTTCGACCGGCGGTACTTCTCGTTCCTGGAGAACGTGCGGCGGACGCATTCCGGCCGTCGGCGAACGGGGTCGTGATCGATGGCGCGTCCGGGGACGAGGCACATCGTCTACCTCGCGAGCTACCAGCTTCGCGCCGCATCCGGTGATTTTCGGATTCCCGCGCCTCGGGCGCCCGGGTCCCGTGCGGCTGCCGGGATGGGTCGTCGCGACCTACGGGCCGGCACCTTCCGTCGGATGCCGGTGTGCTCGCACGATTTCCCGAGGGATATCTCGAAGGTGCCCCTGCCGTGATGTCGTTTCGCTCTCGCCCTCGCGCGGGTCGGCGCCGTGCTCCTCGTTGCGTCCGTCGTCGGTTGGGTCGATGGCCGGCAGCGCTGTTCCCGCCGGATCGTCGTTTTCGCGCGGGAGCGGCTCGGATGGAGCCTTGCCCTCGGGTGTGGCGTGCTCATCGCGTTCGTGCCGTCTGTCGCTGCTCGTGGGTGCTCGACCCGGCTGGATCGGGTTCGTGGTCGCTGGCCGCCCTGCTCGTCGGAGCATCCCGTCGTCTTGCCCCCCTCACCCTGCCCTCTCCCCCCGGCGGGGGGAGAGGGGAAGATCGGAGGGCGGGGTCGGGATGGAGGATGCGGGGCTGGTTTCTGGCCAAGAAGCGCCAAGCCGTCTCCCTCTCCCGGCGGGAGAGGGTTGGGGTGAGGGGCGCTCCGGTCGAACTCTGGTCTGGCTGCTGATCCTCGCCGGCGTCGCCGTCTACGCCCTCCGCGCCCTGACCGAGCCGATGTGGGCCAACGACTTCATCGCGATCTGGGGACTGAAGGGCAAGACGATCTTCGGCGCCGTCGGCTACCCCGAGCGCCTCCGGAGCCTGGAATTCGCCCACCCCGAGTACCCGCTCGGCCTGCCCCTGCTCTACGCCGGCATCTCCTTCCTGACCGGTCGCTGGGACGACCACGCGATGGCGCTCCTTTTCCCGCTCTTCCAGGTCGCGACGCTGCTCGTTCTCTTCGGCTGGCTGCGCCGGCGCGGCGTCTCGGCCCCGGTTGCCGGTCTCGCCGCCGCGACCGTCGCGTGGTTCGAGCCGCTGTACTCCGGATTCCTGACCGGAATGGCGGAGGTGCCGCTCAGTTTCGGCATGCTGCTCTTCGGTGCCGCGCTCGTGGACTCGCTGGACGATTCGGACGGGGGAGCGCTGCGCCGCCTCGTTTTCGCCGCGGCGCTGATCGCGGCGCTGAAGAACGAAGGCCTCTTCCTCGCTGCGGCGGGAGCGCTGCTCGCGCTGATCTTCGGCAAGGGGCGCCGGTGGAAGATCGCGCTGGCGGCGCTCGGGCCCGCGCTCCTCGTGCGCGCCCTTCACCTGCCCTGGCGCAGCCGGGTTCCCCTGGCGGATCTCGACCCGAGCCTGTTCTCGGTCGATCGAGTGTGGGACTCGCTGGCGGCCGCGGTGATGCTGCCCGGTTGGCCGGTCTGGGCGGGTCTCGCACTGATTCTCATCCTGATCGCCCTCGGCGACCGCGTGCCCGCCGGCAACCGCCTGCTGCTGCTCGCCGCCGCCGCGGCCGCGGCCTACCTCGTCATCCCCGCGTTCGCCGTCCGCGGCCCGGCCTGGCTGATCGAGACGACGCTGCTGCGCACGACGGCGGCGCTGGTGCCCCTGGCCGCGGCGGCGGTGGCCGTCCGCTTTCCGGGGAGATAAGCTCGGAGGATGAAGCGCACGCTCCGGATCCTCAAGGCGACGCTGATCGGCGGGCTCCTGTTCATGGTCCCGCTCATCCTCATGCTGGTCGTGCTGCGGAAGGGCATCGAGTTCGCGAAGAAGATCGTCACGCCGGTCGCCGCCCTCGCGCCGGTCGAGAGCGTCGCGGGCGTGACCATCGTGACCCTGGTCGCGGCGCTGCTTCTCGTGTTGATCGCGATGGGGTTCGGCCTTTTCGCGCAGACGAGGCTCGGCCAGCGGATCCGGGACTGGCTGGAGTCCACGGTCGTCGGCAAGGTTCCCGGCTACTCCATCCTGAAGGGCATCCTGGCCGATCCCGACGGTGTGTCCAGCACGGCGGACGTCAAGACGGCGCTGGCCTGGATCGAGGAGTCCTGGGTGTACGCGTTCGTGCTGGAGGTCCACCCGGACGGCAATCTCACCGTGTTCGTGCCGGGCGCGCCGAGCCCGCTCGCGGGCGCCGTGTACTTCCTGCCCGAGGACCGCGTGCGCGTGCTCGACGTTCCCGTCGCTGCGGTCATGAAGGCGCTGCGCGGCCTCGGAATCGGGTCCGCCGAGCTTCTCGCGGGCCGTCTCGGGCCGAGGCCGCCGGGCTAGCGGCCGTCGCGGCGGTGCATCCAGCGGATGCGCAGGACGTCCCAGAGCGTCTGGACGGCGTCGCGCACGACGCGCACCTTCGATTCCGGCGAGTTGAACCAGAGGACCGGCACTTCGGCGATCGCGAGGCCGCGGCGCCGCGCGAGATAGAGGACCTCGACGTCCCAGGCGAAGCGGTCGATCCGCGCGGCCGCGAACAGCTCGCGCGCCACGTCGCCGCGGAAGAGCTTGAATCCGCACTGCGTGTCCTGGATGCCGGGCACGGCGAAGGCCTGGATGATCCCGTTGCCGACCTTGCCGAGCAGGATGCGGTGGATGGCCTGGCGCTTGCGCACGAGGTCCTGCTCCATGCCCCGCGAGCCGATCGCGACCGGGTGGGTCGGCAGACGTTCGGCGAGCTTGACCCACTCCGAGAGCGGGGTCGAGAGGTCGGTGTCCGAGATCAGCAGCGGGTCGCCCGAGGAGGCGAGGACGCCTTCGCGGATCGCGGCGCCCTTGCCGCGGTTGGCGCCGTACGCGATGACGCGCAGGTCGAGCTTCTCCTCGCCCGCGACGCGGCGCGCTCGCGCGACCGTGTCGTCGGTCGAGCCGTCGTCCACGAGGATCGTCTCCCAGTCCCAGCCGCCGGGCCGCGCGTGCGCCCACTGCGCGACGCTGCGGATGCAGGCCTCGATCCGGTTCGACTCGTTGTAGGCGGGAACGACGAGCGTGGCTTTCATGCCCGGGTGGACTCGATCACGAACTGGTATCCGAAGAGCGTGGGCCAGACGCGCGCGGAGCCGCTGGCGAAGGCCCGGATCGGTCCGCGCCACGGGGCGCGGGCCAGGAAGGGCAGGCCCAGCTCATAGGGCATCGCCGTGGCGGCCACGGACCGCGGCGCAAAACCCGCGGCCGCCAGCAGCTCCGAGGCCGTCCGGCGGGTGAAGAAACGCAGGTGCGTGCGGTCGAGGATCCCGCGGTCGGCGTAGGGGAAACGGCCCGAGGCCAGCGCCGCACGAACGGTCACGTTGGCCACGTTGGGCACCGAGACGAAGAGAGTCCCGCCCTCGCGCAGCCAGCCGCGGATCAGGTGCAGCAACGCCTCGGGCCGGGGCAGGTGCTCGAGGACGTCGGCGCAGACGACCGCATCGAAGGGCTGGTTCCAGGTGCCGGCGGCCAGGGCGTCGGTGGCGCGCCAGTCGTCGTACCCTTCGCGCGCCGAGGCGGGCAGCGCGGTGTCGGGCTCGACGCCCGCGAGGAACGCGCAGCGGTCGCGCACGGCGCGCCCGAGATGCCCGCCCGCCGCGCCGAGATCGAGCAGGCGCAGGCCGGCGGGAAGGGCCCGGATGCGGCGGCGCAGCAGGTCGTGGGAGGAGCCCGGGATCTCCTTCCAGGCGTAGTGCTCGGCGGTCTCAGCCACGGAACTTCTGCGCGATCGGGTAGCGGCGGCCTTCGCCGAAGGAGCGCGCCGTGACCTTGGGCCCGGGCGGCATCTGGCGGCGCTTGTACTCGTTGCGGTCGATGCGATCCGCGATCTCCTGCGCGAGCGCCACCGGGACGCCCGCGCGGCGAGCCGCCCTCGCGATCGGGAGCGCGAGGTCCACGAGGCCCTCGACGAGGGGGTCGAGGACCGCGTAGGGCGGCAGGGAATCGGTGTCCTTCTGGTCCGGGCGCAGCTCGGCCGAGGGCGGTTTCTCGATCGAGGCGCGGGGGATCCGCTCGCGGTCGCGATTCAACTCCTCGGCGAGCTCGTAGACCATCGTCTTCGGGACGTCGGAGATCAGCGCGTAGCCGCCGGCCATGTCGCCGTAGAGCGTGCAGTAGCCGACCGCGATCTCGGACTTGTTGCCCGTGGAGAGCACGAGGTGTCCGAACCGGTTGGACAGCGCCATCAGGATCGCTCCGCGGATGCGCGCCTGCAGGTTCTCCTCGGTCGGCGTCGGCTTGTCCATCCCGACCAGGGGCCCGAGCGTCGCCCGGTACGCGTCGAGGGGCTGGCCGATGGGGATCACCGCGCAGGGGATGCCGAGGCGCTCGGCGAGCGCCCGGGCATCGTGCAGGCTTCCCTCCGACGAGTACGGCCCCGGCATGGCGACGCCGAGGACGCGGTCGGGGCCGAGCGCTTCGACGGCCAGCGCCGCCGTGACGGCCGAGTCGATGCCGCCCGAGAGGCCCAGGACGGCGCTCTTGAAGCCGCACTTGGCCGCGTAGTCGGAGAGGGCGAGCACCAGCGCCTTGCGCAGGCCGGGGATGGCCGACTCCACGCTCGGGACGGGTCCGCGGCCGTCCGGGACGTCGATCGTCCAGAAGTCTTCCTCGAAGCGGCGGGCGGCGCCGACCAGGCGGCCGCGCGCGTCGAAGGCCAGGGAGGAGCCGTCGAAGACGAGATCGTCGTTGCCGCCCACGAGGTTGCAGTGCACGAGCGGCACGCCGCTGCGTCGCGCGATGCGCTCCATCATGCGGCGGCGCAGGCGGTTCTTGCCGAGCGTGTAGGGCGAGGCCGAGATGTTGACGTGCAGATCGAGACCGAGCGGCTTCAACTCCGCCACCGGGTCCGGGTCGTAGAGCGGCCGCTTCCAGAACGTCTTGTCGTTCCAGATGTCCTCGCAGATCGTCACGGCCACGCGCCGGCCGCCGAGCTTCAGCACGAGCGGGCGATCGCCGGGCTCGAAGTACCGGCCCTCGTCGAAGACGTCGTAGGTCGGCAGCAGGCGCTTGCGGTAGGTCGCGACGCGGCGTCCGCCGCGGGCGACCACCGCGACGTTGAAGACGCGGCGCCCGCTCGCGCCGCGGTTGGCGGCGATCGCGCCGTAAATCCAGGTCGCCTTGCCCGCCGCGCGGGCGATCCGGTCCGCGGCCTTCTCCGTCGCGGCGACGAAGGACGCGCGCTCGACGAGGTCGCGCGGCGAGTAGCCGCACACGGCGAGCTCGGGAAAGAGGACGAGGTCCGCGTCGGCGTCTTCGGCGCGGCGGCCGTACTCCAGGATCTTCGCGACGTTGCCCGGAAAATCTCCGACCGTCGTGTCGATCTGGGCGACGGCGACGCGCAGAGGGAAACGGGATCTAGTCAAGTGTCAGCGAGTGCCCGGAGAGGCGGTCGGCCGGCGTCGGGCTCTGCGGGTCGCGCGCGGTCCACAGCAGCAGCAGGCCTCCCGTCGCGGCCGTCGCGAGGCCGGCCGCCCATCGCCGCAGCGCCGCGTCGGCAGGAAGACCGGCCTGGCCCGCGTCGCCGCGCGCCGAAAGGTCGGACAGGGCCATGCCCACCGTCCGTCCGAAGAGAACGAGCGCCGGGACGGTGGCAAAGAGCGAGAGGTAGAGCAGGAAGGCGACGGCCCATGGAATCCCGGCCGGAAGCAGCCCCGCCCCCGTGACCACGCGCGCCGCGAGCAGCGCGATGGCGCCGAGCAGGAGGACCGCGGCCGTGTCGGCGGCCGCCGCGGTCAGGCGCGCCGAGATCGGGGCGGCGCGGCGGGCCCCCGCGGGAGCCTCCGGCTCCTCGGCCACGAGCGCCGCGGGCATCGCCGCTCCGAAGTCGTCGTGGAGGGGAAAGTCCCCGAGGGGGTCGCCGTGACCCGATTCGACCATGGCCTGCTCCGCTTTCGAGCTACGGGCGCTGCTGAACGTGGCGAACGTAGATTCGGCCCATGAGATCGAGGTCGCCCTTCAGGTAGTGCTCGGCAAACTTCTTGTGGCGAATGGCGTCGGCGTCCGCGGGGTCGACGGCGAGGACTTCCTTGAAGCTCTCGACCGCCTTCGGGTACAGGCCATTCTGGAGCTGGGCGACGCCCTGGTTGAAGTAGCAGCGCAGCAGGTACGAGCGGGCGTCCTGGTTGTCGCGCTCGGCCTGGTAGATGCGCCAGAGAATCGGGATCGCGGTCTCGTATTCGGCCTCGTTGTAGAGCTTGACCGCCGGGCGTCAGCTCGCTGACCTTCTCGGACGCCGCGCCGAGCGACTGCGAAAACGTCGGGTCGTCGTGGTACGCGGGCGCGGCGAGATTGAAGGCCATGAGCGCGTCGATGTAGCGCTTCTCGGACAGGGCCTTCTCGGCCTGTTCGCGCTGGTGCACGGCCTCGGGCGGAGGACCGGAGGCGGACGCGGCGGTCGAGGCGCCGGGCGCGGCCTCGGAGGTCGCGGCGCTCTCGCCCCCGCTCGCCTTGCGCGACAGCGTCGCGAGCATCTTCTGGGCGCGCGCGTAGTCGGGGTGCTGCGGCGAGATGGACTTGAGCTCGGCGATCGTCTCGTCGAGCTTGCCGTCGCGGAAGAGCGCGGTCGCGTGCTCGAGCGACGGCCCGCCGTCGGCCGTTCCCGGCGCCGGCGCTCCGGACCGTCCGGGCCGCAGGAAGAAGTAGCCGCCCACGGCGATCGCGAGCACGAGCGCCGCACCGAGCGCCATCAGGAACTTGCGGTCCATGGGCGCGCGGGCGCGCGCCGGCTTCTTCGGCTTCGCTTCGGACACGGGGGCCGGACTCTCGAGCTCCGGTTCCGCGGCGTCGGCCATCTCTTCGGCGAGGATGTCGCCCTCCGGACCCTTCCTGGCCAGGTCGAGCCCCGAGGACGGGCGCGCGAGCTCGGACTCGATGCGGTCCAGGTACGAACGGGCCGTCGCGTCGCTCTCGTCGAGGGCGAGGACCTCGAGGAAGGCCTCGCGGGCGCCCGTGAAGTCGCCCGACTCGAAGGCCTCGCGGCCGCGCTTGAGGCCTTCGGCGACGCGCTTGTTGCCCTCGGACATCTCCTTGCGCGCCTTCTCGATCCGGCCGACCGCGTCGGAGTTGTTGATGTCGATGAGGAAGATGCGCGACCAGATTTCGATCGCCTGCTGACGGTTGCCCGACCGGGCGGCGTCGTCGCCGCGGTCGAGCAGCGACTCGATCTCCTGCTGCTGCGAGGGCGGCTCGGGCGCCATCGCCGCCGGCTCCGGCGCGCGCGCGAAGACCGGTTCGGGTGCGCTCGAGAACGCGGAATCCGCAGCGTAGGAAGGCTCGGGCGACGCGTCGAGCGAAAGGTCGCCCAGGCCGCCCTGGTCGGCGGGGGCCTCGTTCCACAGGTTCGGAGCGCCGCCGGCCGCGCCGGAGAACCGGTCGGAGAGGTCGTTGCCGGAGAGCGCCAGCGGTCCCGTCGCCGGATTGCCCCCCATGTCGGGCGGCGGCACGACGGCGCTGCTGGAGTCCTCGAACGCGTCGAGGGACAGGTCACCGAGGCCTCCGCCCATGTCTTCGGCAACCGGGGCCGGCGGCGGAGGCGGCGGCGCGGGCCGGGACCGGCGGCGGACCGGGGCGGGGCGGCGGAGCGACCGGCGGCGGCTCGTCGACGAGCGACAGCCCCGGGTTCGTGGATTCACCGACTTCGGCGGCCGCCGGGGCGGGGGCCGCGAGGCGCCGGTCGAGCAGCGCGACCGCCGGATGCTCCGGGTCGAGGGAGCGCATCTTGTCGAGGGCGGCGCGGGCTTCGCTCGTGCGCTGCCCGTCGAGCGCCGCGATCGCCCGCTGCCGCGCGACCTCGAACTGAGGCTGGGCGTTCTTTTTCTGGCGCGCCTTCTCGAGGATCTGCGTGGCGTCCTGGTTGCCGGGCAGGACCTGGAGCACCTGTTCCGCCGTCGCGATCGCGGCGTCGAAGTCGCGCGCGTTGAAGCTCTCCGCGGCGCGGACGAGGAGGCGGTCGGTCTCGGGCGAGTTCACCCGCTCCTGCCGCGTCGGGGTTTCGGCGACGATGGCCTCGAGGCGGGCCACGTCGACCTCGCTGGCCGGGTTCTTGGCCTTCTCCATCAGCTGCCGGGCCGGGGCGAAACGCGGGTCCATCTTCAGGATGAAGTCGCACCCGATCAGGCAGTCGTCCGTCTTGTTTTCCTTGTACAGGTTCAGCGTGTGACGGAACGTGGAGAGGATCTTGTCCCGCACCTCGCGGGGCAGCGAGGGATTGCCGGGGTAGGCGCCGGCCTCGGATCCTCCGCTCATGAGAGGCTCCCGGAAGCGTCGAGGCAGGTTCGGCTTGTCACTTTCACGGTGCCGAAGATTATAAACTGTCTGGTCAGGAACTTACGACATGAGAACGATCATCGAGTGCGTCCCCAACGTTTCCGAGGGGCGGGATACCGGGTCGATCGAAGCCATTGCCGCGGCCGTGCGGTCCGTGCCGGGAGTGCGGTTGCTCGATGTTTCCTCCGACGCCTCCCACAACCGCAGCGTCCTCACGTTCGTGGGCGACGCCCCGGCCGTTCGGGCAGGCGTCGCGGCCCTTTTCGGGGCCGCCCTCGAGCGGATCGACCTGCGCCGCCACAAGGGCGAGCACCCGCGGATGGGAGCGGTGGACGTCGTGCCCTTCATCCCGATCCGGGGCAGCAGCGTCGAGGAGTGCGTCGCCCTCTCGCGCGAAGCGGGGGCCGCCATCGCGAAGGACTTCGGCGTCCCGGTCTACCTGTACGAGGACTCCGCGAGCTCGGACCTGCGCCGCAACCTCGCGGAGGTCCGCAAGGGCCAGTTCGAGGGCTTCGCCGAGAAGATGAAGGATCCGCGCTGGGCGCCCGACTTCGGCCCGGCCGAGCCCCATCCCTCGGCGGGCGTCGTCGCCGTCGGCGCGCGCGCATTCCTGATCGCGTACAACATCAACCTGGCGACCAGGGACCTCGCGATCGCCGATCGCATCGCGAAGGCGATCCGCCACCTTTCGGGCGGGTTCCGGTACGTCAAGGCCATGGGCGTCGAGCTCGCCGAGCGCGGGATCGTCCAGGTCTCGATCAACATGACGAACTTCAAGAAGACGCCGCTGCACCGCGTGTTCGAGTGCGTCCGTTCGGAAGCCGAGCGGCACGGCGTGGCCATCGTCGGGTCCGAGATCGTGGGCCTGTCGCCGGCCGAGGCGCTCTACGCGGCGGCGGAGCACTACCTCCGGCTGGAGGGGTTTTCCGCGGAACAGGTGCTGGAGACGAAGCTGCTGGGAGAGTGAGCCGGGAACGGGCGGTCAGGCCTGCGTGCGGCCGGACGCCCGGAACCGATCGGCCTCGGCGTCGTCGGCCGACTCGACCGCCGGGTTGAGCATGGCGGCGTTCAGAGCGCGCGCGAACTCGATGTGCAGGGCGTGGCCGGCCTTGCGCGCGTGGATGTGGCCCTGCAGGGGCCGGCCGAGCAGCATGAGGTCGCCGATGAGATCGAGGACCTTGTGGCGGACGAACTCGTCGCGAAACCGCAGCGGTCCCGAGAGGATGCCGGTGTCGTCGAGGACGACCGCGTTGTGCAGGCTGCCGCCGCGCGCCAGTCCCCGCGCGCGCAGCTGCGCGACCTCGCGCGCGAAGCCGAAAGTCCGCGCCGGAGCGATGCGCGCCGCGAATTCGTCGGGCCGCAGCGTGAAGGTCATCTCCTGGCGGCCCACGATCGGATGGGGAAAGTCGATCTCGTAGGTGATGGTCAGATCCGGGTCCGTCCGGCTCGTAGAGCACGCGGCGGTCGTCGCGAATGACCTCCACCGCCTGGTCGAGCTCGATCGGCCGGACGATGGCGTCCTGCCGCTCGAATCCCGCGGCGTGGAACAGGCGCACGAAGGGGAGGGCCGAGCCGTCGACGATCGGAACTTCCGGACCGTCGATCTCGATGAGGCAGTTGTCGAGGCCCAGGCCCGCGGCCGCCGCGAGCACGTGCTCGACCGTGCCGATCGCCACGTCGCCGCGCTTGAGGGTGGTCGCGTAGTCGAAGGTGGACGCCGACTCGAGCTGCGCCGGGACCGGATGGTCCGCGTGATCGCGCCTCAGGAAAACGAGACCGTGGTCGACCGGCGCCGGGTGGAAAAGGGCGCGAACCGGGTGGCCGGAATGCAGGCCAACGCCGTCGATCGAAACAGTCGTTTTGAGTGTTGCTTGCTGCCTCATGCCTTCTTTACGCAGCCCGAAGCACCGCAGTATCAATGCCAGTTCTGGGAGGACAAACCAGCAGCTGGTATGTCGTTATTCCAGAGAAGCTTAGCATACAGAGGTTTTTTGAGGACGCTCGAAAGCTGGCGGAAAGCCGACACGATCGCCCGTTTTCAGGCACTCGGGACAGGGTTCCGGAGCTGCCCGCAGGGGCAGGGTAGACTCCTGGGCCCTCATGAAACCCGCCGATGGAAAGCCGAAAAAGGCCGTCGTGGTCAAGCCGATCGCGCAGAACAAGAAGGCCTTTCACGAGTACTTCATCAGCGACCGGACCGAGGCCGGCCTGGTCCTGACCGGCACCGAGGTCAAGTCGCTGCGCGGGGGCCGGGCCCAGCTCAAGGACTCGTACGTCCAGTTCCGGGATGGCGAGGCGTTCCTCGTCGGGGCCCACATTTCCGCGTATTCGGCGGGTTCCTGGACCAATCACCTGCCGGAGCGCGACCGAAAGCTGCTGCTGCACAAGCGCGAGGTCGACCGCTGGGCGGGCGCCGTCGCGACGAAGGGGGTCACCTGCGTCCCGCTCTCGCTCTACTTCAAGGGCTCGCACGCCAAGGTCGAGATCGCACTGGTCAAGGGCAAGCAGCTGCACGACAAGCGTGACGCCATCCGCGACCGGGACCTCAAGCGCGAGGCGGACCGGGACATGCGCAACCGCCGGGAGTGAGATCGGAAACGGGGGTGGGTGACTCGAGAACGGTGAGCGGCGATTTAACGTTCGTTTAGAAATCACAAATCACGACTCTCGAGTTACCACTCTCAACCGGCGCATCTCCACATGTCTTCCCTCCGACTTCGCGAATTCCTCCCCGGCGACCTCGAGGCGGCCTACGGGCTCGACCAGGTCTGCTTCGAGCCGGGGATCGCCTACTCGCGCACCGAGTTGCGCGGGTTCCTCGCGCGCGCGGGATCGGTCGCGCTGATCGCCGAGGACGGCGGCACGCTCGCCGGGTTCGCGATCGGGCACCGGCGCGGCGCGAAGGGCCACGTCGTCACGATCGACATCGCGCCCGGGTTCCGCCGGCGCGGCGCGGGCAAGCTGCTCCTGGCCGAGTTGCTGCGGCGGCTCGAGGCGGGGGGAGCCCGCGCGATCCGGCTCGAAGTCGACGCCCGCAATGCCGGCGCGATCCGCTTCTACGAACAGATGGGGTTCCGCGCGACCCGGGCCCTGAAGGACTACTACGACGCGGGGATCGACGGACTGGAGATGGTCCGGGGCGGCTGACGGGTTACTGGCAGTACGAGGGGATCCAGCTGCGCTGGATGACGTCCGGGGGCATCGTGCTGTAGTCGAAGGCCTTGCCGTCGCGGATCATCTGGTCGATGTCGAACAGCAGCTTCGACTCCGGGATGTCGCGGAAAAAGGCCCGGTACATCGGCTCGACCATCGCGCGGGAGACGCGCAGGCCGATCGGGCCGATGAAGTTGCGCCGCTGGCCCACGTGCGCCATCTCGTCCGTCATGATCTCGCGCAGCAGCGCCCGGATCCGGTCGCGGGCCTCGGGCTCGTCGGCGAAGACGTCGTCGAGGATCTTGTCGATGTGCAGGTAGAGCGTCAGCCCCATCAGCTCGCTCACGAAGGCGGGCGGCGACATCATCGACTCGGGGAACTTCGGAAACAGGCGGTAGACGCGGCCCATCCACTTGCCGAGCGGCACCCACTCGACCCGGTCGAGCTGCATCGTCCGGAACATCTCGTGGAAGAGCCGGACGTGGCAGAACTCTTCGCACAGGTGATAGCGGCTGATCTTCTCGCTGGTCTTGCGCGATTCGGCGATCGTCGGGATCTGGTCCCACGCGGCCGAGATGCCGACCCACTCGTGGCGGGCAAACTTGTAGAGGAAGGTCAGCAGCAGCGTCTTGCGGTCGAAGGTGGCCGGGTCGTCCTTCATGTGGACGTAGTTGCGGTAGAAGCGCTCGGGGTCGGGCAGGGGCTGGCGCGAGCGGACCGGGTTGTTCTGGAAGCCCGCGAGCAGCTCGTTCTTGCGGGTCAGCTCGCGTCGGTCCTCGAGGATCGGGCCGTCGTGGCGCTGGGTGAAGGCCCAGTAGGACTCGAAGTTCTCCGCCCGTTCCCTGTCGGTGCTCGGCGAAAAGATCGACCGGTGCCCCTCCGGGCGCATGTACGGGACCGCGCTCACCGGCGCATAGTACCCGAATCCGCGGGTGGGGCAAATCCGCCGCGGCGCCGACTGACTAGTGGGCGCGGGCGAAGCGGGAGTGATCCTGGGTCGACGCGGGGTCGCGGCTGTCGTCCAGGAAGCGGTCGAAGGCTTCGGACGTCAGCGGCCGCGAGAGCAGGTAGCCCTGGAGCTGGTCGCACTCGTGGCCCTTGAGAAACGCGAGCTGCTCCTCGGTCTCGACGCCTTCGGCGATGACGACCAGCTCGAGGCTGCGGCCCATCGCGATGACGGCCATGGCGATCGCCGCGTCGTCCTTGTCGCCCGGCAGGTCGCGCACGAAGGACTGGTCGAGCTTGATCCGGTCGATCGGAAAGCGCTTGAGGTAGTTCAGCGACGAGTACCCGGTCCCGAAGTCGTCCATCGAGATGCGCACGCCCCGGTTCTTCAGGCCCCGGAGCGTGTTGATGGAGTGCTCGGCGTTCTGCATCGCGTTGGACTCGGTGATCTCGAGGTCGAGCTTGTCGGCCTCGAGCCCCGTCTCCTCGAGCGCGCTCGTCACCTGGCTCACGAGGTCGGTCTGCTGGAACTGCCGGCTCGAGAGGTTGACCGAGACGGTCATGCGCCCGAAGCCCTTCTTGTGCCACTTGCGCGCCTCGGCGCAGGCGGTCCGCAGGACCCACTCGCCGATCGGGACGATCAGGCCGGAGAGCTCGGCGATGGGGATGAAGTCCATGGGCGGGATCAGGCCGAGCTCGGGGTGCCGCCAGCGGATGAGGGCCTCGGCGCCGAGCACTTCCGCCGTGCGCAGGTCGATGAAGGGCTGGAAGTGGAGCTCGAGCTCGTCGTTGGCCACGGCCTGGCGCAGCCGGCTCTCGAGCGACAGGCGCTCGACGGCCTTCGCGTTCATGGCCGGCGTGTAGAGCTGGTAGTTGTCGCGGCCCTGCTCCTTGGCGCGGTACATCGCCGAGTCCGCGTTGCGGACGAGGGTCTCGCCGTCGTGGCCGTCGGAGGGGTAGACCGAGACTCCGACGCTCGTCGTCACGAAGAGCTCGCGGCCGTCGATCCAGAACGGATCGTGGATCGCCTCGCAGATCTTGCGCGCGATCTTCGCGGCATCCTCCTCGGCGCTGATGCCGGGAACGAGGAGCGTGAACTCGTCGCCGCCCAGGCGCGCGACCGTGTCGCCCTCGCGGACGTACTCCTGGATCCGCTCGGCCACCTGGCGCAGCAGCTCGTCGCCGACCGAGTGGCCGAGCGAGTCGTTGATGACCTTGAAGCGGTCGAGGTCGAGGAAGAGAACGGCCAGCCGCTGGTTGTGCCGGTGGGCCTGCGCCACGGCGAGCGTCAGGCGATCGTTGAAGAGCAGGCGGTTGGGCAGGTTCGTCAGGGGATCGTGGAAGGCGAGGTGCTTGACCTGCTCCTCGGCCCGTTTGCGCTCCGAGATGTCGATCGTGGTGCCCTCGATGACCGAGAGGCGGCCGTCGGAGCCCTCGACGAGGTTCTCGTTCTGGAGCACCCAGACCAGGCTGCCGTCCTTGCGCTTGAGGCAGATCTCGTAGTTCGTGAGGCTCTGCCGCTCGACGAGCTTGGCCAGCGCGGCCTCCCGGTCCTCGGGCTTCACGAAGAAGTCCCAGGCCGCCTGCCGCAGGACTTCTTCGCGCGACGCGTAGCCGAAGATGCGCGCGAACGCCTCGTTGCAGTCGAGCAGGCGTCCCTCGATGGTCGAGCGGTAGACGCCCGCGAGGTTGCGCTCGAACAGCGCCCGGTACCGGCGTTCCGAAACGCGCAGCGCCTCCTCGATCTGGCGGCGGCCGGTGATGTCGGTGACGGTGCCGATGCTGCGGGCGGCCCGCGGCCCCTCGGCCGGCAGAAGGGTCCCCGCGTGGTGCCAGTGCAGCGTGCGGCCGTCCCACGTCTGGACGCGGTACTCCTCGAAGAACGGCTCGCCGGTCTCGAAGTGGAGCGCGGCGTTGGCGGCGACGCGTCCGCGGTCTTCCGGATGGATGACCTTCTCCCACGCGTCGACCGTCCGCGGAAACTCGTCCGGAGCGCAGCCCAGGATGCGGTCGACGTCGCCGAACCAGGTGATGCGTCCGCTCGCGCGGTCGCACTCGTGCACGAGGTCGGCCGACTGCAGGGCGGCGCGGCGGAAGACGTCCTCGGATTCGCGCAGCGAGGGGGTTTCGGCAGGAGCCGCGATGTGGTCGCGGCGGCGGACGAACAGCGTGACGAGACGACGGCCGTCGCGCAGAAGCTGGCCCTGGACGAGCTCCAGCGCGAGGTCCCGGCCACCGGCGTCGACGCCTCGGGCCGTCGCGACCGCCGGTTCGGCGCTGCCGGCGGCCTGCGGCCGGTACTCCGGGACGAGCAAAGTGACCGGACGGCCGATCAGGGTCGCCACGGGGTGGCCGAACAGGCGCTCGGCGGAGCGGTTCGCGAAGAGCAGGGTTCCGGACGCGTCGGCGACGAGGATGCCGTCGGGCGCCGTTTCCGCCAGGCTGCGGAAGCGCAGCTCGCTCTCCGAGAGAGCCTTCTGCGCCTGCCGGCGCTCGCGCCGGACCTGGGCTTCGCGCAGCTCGCGTTCGAGGATCGGGCACAGGCGCAGCAGGCTCGTCCTCGGGATGCAGTCCTGCGCGCCCGCCTTCATGGCGCGGATCGCCGTCTCCTCGTCGAGCGTCTCCGCGACGACGACGAAGGGAACGTCCAGATCCTTCTCCTTCAGCGCGACGAGCGCGTCGAAGGCCGAGAGACCGGCACAGGAGACTTCGGAGAGGACCGCGTCCCACGCGCCGAGCTCGAGCGAGTTTTCGAATTCCTCGCGCGTCGTCACGCGGCGAATCTCGGGCGCGAAGCCTCCGCGGCGCAGCTCCTCGGAGAGAAGCGCGCTGCTGGACGCAGCATCGTCCACGAGCAGGGCTCGGAGTGGAACGCTCATTTTTCGGGTGGCGTAATTATAGCGGCGTCAGCGCTTTACGTCTCCTGTCCTTTTCCGCCCGCCGAGCGCCGAAGGACAGGTACGGATTCAGGTCCGCGCGGACTTGAGGATGGCGAGCGAGACGGCCTCCACGCCGTTCAGGATGAACTGCACGCCGATCACGGCCGTGATCAGACCCATGATTTTCGAGACGATGCGCTGCCCGGTTACTCCAATGCGCGCAACGAGTTTGGGCGCGGCGAGCAGGATGACCAGGGTGAGCAGGATGTTTCCCGCGATCGCGAGGGCGAGCGCGACCCTGTGACCCCCGTCACGCGCCTGGCCGACGAGGACCATCACGGTCGAGATCGCGCCGGGGCCGGCGATCAGCGGCATGCCGAGCGGCACGATGGAGGGGTCCCGGGTCAAGACGACCTCCGCGCGTTCGGAGCGCTCGTCTTCCCGCAGCGTCGTCAGGCCCATGATCGTGAAGAGAATGCCGCCCGCGATCTGGAATGCGGGCAGCGTGATGCCGAACGCCGAGAAGATCGCTCCGCCGGTCAGCGCGAAGATCGCGAGGATCAGCGCCGCCGCGGTGCTCGCCCGCAGCGCCATCTTGCGCCGCTGCCCGGGCATGCCCGCCGTGAGCGACACGAAGATCGGCGCCGCCTCGATCGGGTTGATGACCGAGAAGAGGGACGAGAACGCGAGCACGACGAACTTCGCGTCGGCCGAGGAGAACATGGGCGCAGTGTAGTGGATGCGCGCGCGCGAATCCGTCTGTCGCGGGACGACTGCCCGCCGGGCGGCTCAGTCGCGGCGGACGAACCAGAGTCCGGCGGCGGCGAGCATCAGCGCCAGCAGCCCCATCAGCTCCGGCGAGAGCATCGGGACGCCCGAGCCGACGGTGGTCACGGCGGTGGAGTGGTTGTTGTCGGGGTCCGGGTCCGGAGTCGTGGAACTGGCCGTCGCGGTATTGACGAGGTTGCCGTGGGCAACGGTCACGTTCACGACGATCGTGACGCTGGCCGAGCCGCCCACCGCGATCGTTCCGAAGTCCGCGGTCACGGTGCCGTTGGCTCCCACCACGACTCCGCTGCAGGTGCCCGGGTTGGACGCGCAGGAGATGAAGGTGGTGCCGGCCGGCAGAGGGTCGGTGACCATGACCGCGGCCGCCGGGTCGGGGCCCTGGTTGATGACCGTGACCGTGTAGGTGAGCGGCTGGCCGGGCGTCGCCGGGTTGCTGGCAGCGGTCTTCGACACGATCAGGTCGGCGCCCGTGCCGGGCGTCGGCGTCGGGGTGTGTGTGGCCGTGGCCGACCCGGTCGGGGTGGCGGTGGCCGTCGCCGTCGCCGTGCGGGTCGGCGTTGCGGTCGCCGTTCCCGTCGGAGTGAGGGTCGACGTCGGCGTGCGCGTGGCCGTTGCGGTCAGGGTCGGCGTTGCCGTCGAGGTCGGGGTCAGGGTCGGCGTCCGCGTCCCGGTCGGTGTCTGCGTCGGCGTGAGCGTCGGCGTATTGGTCGGCGTGCTCGTCGCGGTGCTGGTGGGCGTGCTCGTCGCCGTGCTGGTCGGGGTCAGCGTCGGCGTGTTCGTGGGCGTCTGAGTCGGCGTGCCGGTCGCCGTGCTCGTCGGCGTGGAGGTCGACGTGCTCGTGGGCGTTCGCGTCGGGGTGTTGGTGGCCGTGTTGCTCGGCGTGAAGGTCGCGGTCGCCGTGTTGGTGGGCGTGTTGGACGGCGTCAGCGTCGGCGTGTTGGTGGGTGTATTGCTCGGCGTGAACGTGGCGGTCGCCGTGTTCGTCGGCGTATTGGACGGCGTCAGTGTCGGCGTGTTCGTCGGTGTATTGCTCGGCGTGAACGTCGCGGTCGCCGTGTTGGTGGGTGTGTTGGACGGCGTCAGCGTCGGCGTGTTGGTCGGCGTGTTGCTGGGTGTGAACGTCGCTGTCGCGGTGTTGGTCGGAGTGTTGGACGGCGTCAGTGTCGGCGTGTTCGTCGGCGTGTTGCTCGGCGTGAACGTCGCGGTCGCCGTGTGAGTCGGCGTGTTGGACGGTGTCAGCGTCGGCGTATTGGTGGGCGTGTTGCTCGGCGTGAAGGTCGCCGTGGCCGTGTTCGTCGGCGTGTTGGACGGTGTCAGCGTCGGCGTGTTGGTCGGCGTGTTGCTGGGTGTGAACGTCGCCGTCGCCGTGTTGGTCGGCGTGTTCGACGGCGTCAAGCGTCGGCGTGTTGGTCGGCGTGTTGCTCGGCGTGAAGGTCGCCGTGGCCGTGTTGGTCGGCGTGTTGGACGGCGTCAGCGTCGGCGTGTTGGTCGGCGTGTTGCTGGGCGTGAACGTCGCGGTGGCCGTGTTGGTCGGCGTGTTCGACGGCGTCAGCGTCGGCGTGTTGGTCGGCGTGTTGCTCGGCGTGAACGTCGCGGTCGCCGTGTTGAGTCGGCGTGTTGGACGGCGTCAGCGTCGGCGTATTGGTCGGCGTGTTGCTCGGCGTGAACGTCGCGGTGGCCGTGTTGAGTCGGCGTGTTGGACGGCGTCAGCGTCGGCGTGTTGGTCGGCGTGTTGCTGGGCGTGAACGTCGCGGTGGCCGTGTTGGTCGGAGTGTTCGACGGAGTCAGCGTCGGCGTGTTGGTCGGCGTATTGCTGGGCGTGAACGTCGCGGTCGCCGTGTTGGTCGGCGTGTTGGACGGCGTCAGCGTCGGGGTGTTGGTCGGCGTATTGCTGGGCGTGAACGTCGCGGTCGCCGTGTTGGTCGGGGTGTTGGATGGCGTCAGCGTCGGGGTGTTGGTCGGGGTGTTGCTCGCCGTGAACGTCGCCGTCGCCGTGTTGGTCGGCGTGTTGGACGGGGTGAGTGTCGGCGTGTTCGTCGGCGTGTTCGACGGCGTGAAGGTGGACGTGTTGGTCGGCGTCTGAGTCGGCGTGTTCGTCGGCGTATTGCTGGCCGTGAAGGTCCTGGTCGCCGTATTGGTCGGCGTGTTGCTGGCCGTGAACGTCGCCGTGCTGGGCGTGTTGGACGGAGTCAGCGTTGGGGTGTTGGTCGGCGTATTGCTGGCCGTGAACGTCGCCGTCGCGGTGTTGGTGGGCGTGTTGGACGGCGTCAGCGTCGGCGTATTCGTTGGGGTGTTGCTCGGCGTGAATGTCGCCGTTGCCGTGTTGGTCGGCGTGTTCGAAGGAGTCAGAGTCGGGGTGTTCGTCGGTGTGTTGCTCGCCGTGAACGTGGCGGTCGCGGTATTGGTGGGCGTGTTGGACGGCGTCAGGGTCGGCGTATTGGTCGCCGTGTTCGTGGGCGTGAACGTGAAGGTGTTGCTCGGCGTGAGCGTGGGCGTGTCGGTCGGCGTCTGAGTCGGGCGTATTCGTCGGCGTGTTGCTGGCCGTGAACGTCCGCGTGGCCGTGTTGGACGGCGTGAGCGTGAACGTGTTCGTCGGCGTGAGGGTGGGTGTGTTCGACGGCGTGAAGGTGTTGGTCGCGGTGTTCGACGGCGTCAGGGTCTGAGTCGGCGTATTCGTCGGTGTGTTGCTGGCCGTGAACGTCCGCGTGGCCGTGTTGGACGGTGTGAGGGTGAACGTGTTCGTCGGCGTCAGGGTGGGGGTGTTCGACGGCGTGAAGGTGTTGGTCGCGGTGTTCGACGGCGTCAGGGTCTGAGTCGGCGTATTCGTCGGTGTGTTGCTGGCCGTGAACGTCCGCGTGGCCGTGTTGGACGGTGTGAGGGTGAACGTGTTCGTGGGCGTCAGGGTCGGCGTGTTGGACGGTGTGAAGGTCCGGGTCGCCGTGTTCGAGGGCGTGAGGGTGAACGTGTTCGTGGGCGTCAGGGTCGGCGTGTTGGACGGCGTGAACGTCCGGGTGGCCGTATTCGACGGGGTCAGCGTCGGCGTGTTGCTCGGGGTGCTGGTGCGCGTGAACGTCGGCGTCGGGGTCGGCAGACACTCCGCTCCCGAGCTCGAGCCCGGAATGCTGGTCGGCGCGATCGCGGTCGAGATCGTCCCGGCGCTTCCGGCGGTGGCGCCGTAGGCATTGGCATCCGTGGTCGTCGTCCCGGCGACGCCGCCGGCCACGCTGGCGCTGGTGGCCGCGCTCGACAGAAGGATGACGCCGCCGCTGCCGCCGCCCCCGGGACCGTGGTAGTTGCAGTTGCCGCCGGGAGGGTTGCCTCCGCATCCGGTTCCAGGGGCGGAGGTCGGCCAGGCGTTGGCTCCGGCGCCGCCGCGCGCGGCGACCGTGAGCCCGGTCAGGTTCCCACTCAAAGCCGTGAACGCGATGCTGCCGCCCGCGCCGCCGCCCCCGCCGCCGTCGTTCAAGGGCACCGGGCCCGTCGCGCCGTTGGCCGAGACCGCTCCGGTGTTCGCGATGGTCCCGACGCGGATCATGACGATGCCGCCGCCCGCCGCGCCGCTCGACAGGGCGCCGCTGCTGTTGTTGCGCGTGCCCGAACCGCCGCCGGCGCCGAGAACGAGCTGCGTGACCGAGGCGGGGAAGAGCGCGCCGCCGTAGCCTCCGATGTCGAGGCCGCTGTTCCAGGACTTTCCGCCCTTGCCGCCCGCGCCGCCGTTTCCGCCGCCCCCGCCGCCGGAGTTCTGGTCGTTGGCGGCCGGATTGCCGTCGTTGCCGCCGCCGCCTGCGGTTCCGGGAGCGCCGCGGGCCGTGCCGCCGTTGATCGTGGCGCTCTGGTTCGGATAGTCGGTGCCGGAGGCGACCGTGGTCGCCGTCACGGCGTCGTAGATCCAGCCGGGCGTGCCCGCGATGCCTTCTCCCTTGGCGCCGTCGAAGTTCTTCGCCGAGTCCTGGACGTAGTCGGTGTTGGCGCCGCCCGTGTCGCCGGCGAGCTGCCGGGCGCCCCCGCCGTGGAAACCGAGCCCGTCCACGCTGACTGCGGCGCCGCCGAGGTCGAGAGCGCCCGCGACGTCGATCGCGAGGATCCCGCCCGTCGTTCCGTTCCAGGCCGCCGCGGTCAAGCCGGAAGTCAGCATGGCCGACAGGTACTGGGGAACACGGACGACCTGGAAGCGCCGCTGGCCCTGGGTGGCCGTGGCGTTGGCGTTCGTGTACGTGTTGAGGAGGCCGTTTCCCGCGCCCGTCGCCTGCAGTGTCAGCGTGCCTCCGCCCACCGGGACGGCCCCCGTCGCCCGCACGTACTCGTACTTGCCCGAGTTGTTGAGGCTGGTGTATCCGCTGGCGTTGCCCCCGGCCACGCCGTCGCCGTAGGTGTCGGCGTTGGCGGAGTTGATCGCGGCGTCCTGCATCTGGATGACCAGGAGCAGGTCTCCCGAGGCGATGGCCACCGCGGCGCCGCGGCTCGTTCCGAGGGTGATGGAGGTGGCACCGGCGGCGGCGGTCGCGGTGCCGGGCCAGTAGGTATTGACGATCCCGGTCAGGCTGCCGGAGCCGTCACGGCCCGGTGTCGCGCAGTTGACGGCTGCCGACGAGGGCTCCGGAGGGAAGATGAGGACGAGAGCAAGAAATGCCCGAAAGAGCGCCGACCGCCAGGCGCGGCGTTGCCTCAAAAATTTCCGACTTTCACTCTCGATCTTGCTCCAGCCGACCGGGGATGGCTGAAAACGATTTTAGGCCCTGAAACACTGCATTTCTACTGAAAAATCGACGCGATTAGAATCGGTGCCCTCATGGACTTCCTTCGCATCCGCGGCGCGCGGCAACACAATCTCCAGAACGTCTCCTGCGACATCCCCCGCAACCGTCTCGTGGTCATCACCGGAGTCTCGGGCTCCGGAAAATCCTCGCTCGCCTTCGACACGATCTTCGCGGAGGGACAACGCCGCTACGTCGAGTCGCTCTCGGCGTACGCGCGGCAGTTCCTCGAGCAGATGGAAAAGCCGGACGTGGACTCGATCGAGGGGCTCTCGCCGGCGATCTCGATCGAGCAGCGGACGACCTCGCGCAATCCGCGCTCCACGGTCGGCACCGTCACCGAGATCTACGACTACCTGCGGCTTCTCTACGCCTCGGTCGGAAAGCCGCACTGCCCCAAGTGCGGGCGCGCGATCCAGGCGCAGACGATCCAGGAGATGGTGGACCGCGCCCTGCGCCTTCCGCTCGGCAGCAAGTTCGTCGTGCTCGCGCCGTACGTCGCCGGAAAGAAGGGCGAGTACAAGAAGCAGATGGCCGAGATGGTCAAGGAGGGCTTCCTGCGGGCCCGCGTGGACGGGAAGATGGTCGACCTCGACGACCCGCCCGAGCTGGACAAGCAGAAGAAGCACACGATCGAGATCGTCGTGGACCGTCTCGTCGCCAAGGCCGCCGACGACGAGGAATACCGCAAGCGCCTGGCCGACTCGATCGAAACGGCGGCGCGGGTCTCCAACGGGCTCATCATCCTGTCGGTGGCGGACGGGCCGGAGGAGGTCCTGTCGGCCAACTACGCGTGCCCGGACTGCGGGACTTCGCTGACCGAAATCACCCCCCGCCTCTTCTCCTTCAACTCTCCCTACGGCGCCTGCACGGTCTGCTCGGGCCTCGGCACGAACCTGAAGGCCGACCCGGAGCGCCTGGTCGTGGACCCGGGCCGCTCGATCGAGAGCGGCGCGATCGCGATCCTGAAGCCCGGCTCGACCAACTGGCGGTCGCGCCAGATGGCCACGCTCGCCAAGCACTACAAGTTCCGGCTCGACACGCCCTTCGGGAAGCTCTCGAAGGCCGCGCAGAAGGTCATCCTGTATGGGTCCGGCGACGACGAGATCAAGTTCTCCTACGTCGCCGAGAAGGGCGAGTACCACTGGCGATCCTCCTACGAGGGGCTGGTGCCCATGATCGAGCGGCGCTACCGGGAAACGGAGAACCCCGAGCAGCGCTCGGAGCTCGAGGCCTACATGTCCGCCGAGCCCTGCCCGGGCTGCAACGGCCGGCGGCTGAAGCCGGAGGCCCTGGCGGTGCGCGTGGGCGGCCGCGCGATCGACGAGGTTTCCTCCGAGACGATCTCCGACGTCATCGCCTTCTTCGAAGACCTGGAGCTGTCGCCGCGCGAGAAGGAGATCGCGGGCAAGATCCTCAAGGAGATCCAGGACCGGCTCCGCTTCCTCGCGAACGTCGGGATCGGGTACCTCAACCTCGCGCGCGGCGCGGCGTCGCTCTCGGGCGGCGAGTCGCAGCGCATCAAGCTCGCGACGCAGATCGGCTCCAAGCTCATGGGCGTGCTCTACGTGCTCGACGAGCCCTCCATCGGTCTGCACCAGCGCGACAACCGCAAGCTGATCGACACGCTCCTCTCGATGCGCGACATCGGCAACACCGTCATCGTGGTCGAGCACGACGAGGAGACCATCCGCTCGGCGGACTGGGTCATCGACCTCGGACCGGGCGCGGGGCTCCACGGCGGACGGATCGTCGGCGAGGGCTCGCCCGAGGAGCTCGAACGGTTTCCGGAGTCGTTGACCGGGAAATACCTGTCGGGCGAACGGACCATTCCGATCCCCGAGCGCCGGCGCACCGGCAGCGGAAAGGCGATCGTCGTCCGCGGCGCGCGCGAGCACAACCTGCAGAGCATCGACGCCGTGTTTCCCCTCGGCGTCATGACGGCGGTGACGGGCGTTTCCGGCTCCGGAAAGTCGACGCTCGTCAACGACATCCTGTACCGGGCGCTCGCCCGGGCGCTGCACGGCGCCTCGGACAAGCCGGGCGCGCACGACAAGGTCGAGGGGATCTTCGAGATCGACAAGGTCATCAACATCGACCAGGCGCCCATCGGCCGCACGCCGCGCTCGAACCCGGCGACCTACACGAACGTCTTCAATCCGATCCGCGAGCTCATGTCCCGGACGCCGGAGGCGCGGGCGCGGGGCTACCAGCCGGGCCGGTTCTCCTTCAACGTCAAGGGCGGCCGCTGCGAGGCGTGCTCGGGCGACGGGCAGATCAAGATCGAGATGCATTTCCTGCCCGACATCTACGTGACCTGCGACGTGTGCGGCGGCAAGCGCTACAACCGGGAGACGCTCCAGGTCCACTACAAGGGCAAGTCGATCGCGGACATCCTCGCCCTGACGGCCGAGCAGGCGCTCGAGGTCTTCGCCAACGTGCCTCCGGTCGCGAACATCTGCCGTACACTCGTGGAAGTGGGTCTCGGCTACATCCAGCTCGGTCAGTCCTCGACGACGCTCTCGGGCGGCGAAGCGCAGCGCGTCAAGCTCGCGCGCGAGCTCGCGCGCCGTTCGACGGGCCGCACGCTCTACCTGCTCGACGAACCGACGACGGGCCTCCATTTCGACGACATCCACAAGCTGCTCGGCGTCCTGCAGTCGCTGACCGAGAAGGGCAACACGGTCGTCGTGATCGAGCACAACCTCGAGGTGATCCGCACGGCCGACCGCGTCATCGACCTCGGGCCCGAGGGCGGCGCGGGCGGCGGGAAGATCGTCGCGGAAGGAACGCCCGAAGACGTGGCGGAGGTCAAGGCGTCGCACACGGGTCAGTTCCTGCGGCGGATGCTCGGCGCGACGAAGAAGAGGGCGCGGGCGTGAGGACGTCGAGGCCGCTGCTCGCGGCGGCGGCCTTCTGCGCCGCGGCGATCGTGCGCGCGCAGGCGGCGCCCCCGCCGACGGCGCCGCCGCAGCCCGCGCCGAAGGTCGCGAAGGCGCCGCTCGATTTCTCGGGCGTCTGGGAGCTCGACGCGAAGGCGAGCAAGGGCGTCTCCAAGAACATGGAGAAGGCCGTCATCTCGATCCGGCAGAGCGGCGACCGCATCTGGATCGAGCCGATCGAGCAGAAGCGGCCCTGGCTCGTCGCCGACGAGATCGTCGTCGACGGCAAGGTCTACGAGAAGGCGATCGGCGGCGGCAAGAAAGGCTCCGTCCAGGCGCAGTGGGGCAAGGACAAGAAGTCGCTCTGGATCCAGACGACGGCCGAGCACCGAGGAGAACCCCGACTCGGGCTGGACGCGCGCCGTCTGGGAGCTGAAGGACGGCGGGAAGACCTGGACGCGGCGCACGTGGAGCTTCTCGCAGGCCGAGAAGCGCGAGTCGTTTCTGGTGTTCCGGAAGCGCGCGGCGAAGTCGTAGGGGCTGGCGCCCCTCACCCGAGCCCTCATTCCCGCCGGGAGAGGGAGCTCTACAAGGGCCGCCACTCATTTGACTGACCCTCTCCACCCAGAGGCGGGAGAGGGCCAGGGTGAGGGGGGCGTTCACCGCCCCGACAACGCCAGCGCCGCGGTGTTGTACGGCTCGAGCGAGAGCGCGCGGTCGCGCGCATCGCGGCCCGCCGCGGCATCGCCTCTCTGGAAGCTGGCGTTGGCCAGTCCGACGAACGCGGCCGTCCTGCCCGGATCGAGCGCCGCGGCGCGCGCGAAGGCCGCGGCGGCGCCCTCCGCGTCGCCGAGCGCGAGCAGCGCGTCGCCCGCCCGGACCTGGATGTCGGCGCTCTCGGGCGAGATCGCGGCGGCCTGCCGGATCGCGCCGAGCGCATCCTCCCGCTTGTCGCTTTGCCCGAGCGCCTCGGCCGCCAGCAGGAGCAGCTCGGCGGCTCCGCGGTCCTTCTCGAGCGCCGGCGTCAGAAGCGCGAGCGCTTCGGCCGGTCTGCCGCCGTCGAGCACGACGCGCGCCGCGGCGGCCGCCAGCGCCGCGTCGTCCTTCGCGAGCGCGAGCCCCGCGCGCAGGACCTTTTCCGCGCCCGCGTCGTCGCCCTCGGCGCGCCGCAGCTCCGCCAGACGGAGCGACGCCTCGGCCTCCCCGGCCGACAGGGAAAGCGCCCGCTCGTAGACGCGCGCCGCTTTCGCGGACAGCCCCTTCGCGCGGTACTGGTTGCCGAGGCCGACGAGGAACTTCGGATCCGGCTTGTCGCCGCGGACGCTCTCTTCCATGAGCGGGACCGCGGCGTCGTAGCGCCCGATCGAGGCCATGCCGAACCCGAGCAGGTAGCGGGCCCGCGCGTCGAAGTCGCGCGCCTCGTCGTAGCCCGCGATCGCCGGCAGCCGCTTCGTCTGCAGCGCCTGGACGCCGGCGTCGTTGGCGGTCGTCGTGTCCACGTAGCCGGCGCGCGGCGACAGGTACTCGATCACCGGGTGGTCGTCCGTGTGGAGCCCGGACACGTCCGCGAGCATCCTGCCGAGGTCCTCGCCGTCGAGGACGAAGGCCGCGAAGATCGAGAGCGGATGCCAGAAACCGATGCTGCGCAGGTCCTCCGCCACGCCCGGGATCGACTCGATGCGGCGGCGGATGCGCGCGAGATCCCACGGCACGGGATCGAAACTGCCGATCAGGATCACGTCGCCGTGATTGGGGCGCCACAACGACGCGTAGGGAAAGACCGAGCGAAACGTGGCGACGATGAGCTTCAACTGCTCGGGCGGGAGCGAGTGCATGTGGAACCACTGGACCATCACGCCGCCGGGCTTCAGGCGCTGTCGCGCGAGCGCGTAGAACTCCCGGGTGAAGAGGCTGCCGACGCCGGCGACCCACACGTCGGACGGGTCGGAGATGATGACGTCGAAGGTCTTGTCGCGTGCGAGCAGCGCATTGCGGCCGTCGGCGACGAGGAACCGGACGCGCGGGTCGGCGAGCACGTTGCGGTTCTGCGCGGCGAATTGTTGCGTGGCTTCGCGGGCGGCGCCCTCGATGTCGGCGATCTCGATCGACTGCGCGGGATAGCGCGCCGCGGCCGCCGCGGAGACGCCGGTCCCGAGCCCGATCACGAACACCTCCCGCGGATTGGGGTGCAGCAGCATGGGGAGGTGGCCGAGCAGGAGCTGGTTCGCCATGTCGCCCGGATCCGTGGACGCGTCGGTCTTGCCGTTCGAGCGGTAGAAGAGGACGGAGCCCTGGCGGTCGACCGAGAGCGTCGTCGCGATTCCGTCCTTGTAGAAGAGCAGGTCCGACCGGCGCTCGGCGTCGCGCAGGCCCTGCACGTCGCCGTACATCGTCGCGTAGAAGCCCGTTCCCATGGCGAGCAGGTTGCGGGGCCACGCCGGCAGCAGCAGCGCGACGACGAGCGCCGCCCCTGCGGCCACGAGGCCCCGTGTCCTCCAGGCGTGCGCCGTGGAGCGCGACAGCGCGAGCACGCCGGCCACGGCCGTCGACGCCGCGGCGAGGGTGAGCGACGCGCGCATGCCGATGCGCGGAATCAGCACGAAGCCGCCGAGGAAGGCGCCCGCGACGGTGCCGAGCGTGTTCCACGCCGTCACGCGACCCACGCCGCGGCCCATGTCGCGCAGCCGCGCCGTCGCGGCGACGGCAGCCGGAAAGGCGATGCCGAAGAGGATCGCCATCGGCAGGAGAAGCGGCGCCGTGGCGACGAGCTGCAACGCCTCCCGGAACGCGAACGAGTCCTTCACGGCGGGAAAGCCGCGCATGTAGGCGAACGGGAGCTGCGGCACCAGGGCGATGCCGAGCAGGGCGGCAAAGGTGTTGCCGACGAGCGCGACGCCCAGCACGCGGGCCGGATCGCCGGCGCGCAGGCGCGCGTAGATCGCGCTGCCGATCCCGATGCCGGCGAGGAAGAGCAGGAGCATGAGGCCGAAGGCATAGACGGAGCTGCTGAAAATGAGTCCGACCAGGCGGGCCCAGGCCACCTCGTCGACCATGGCCGCGAAGCCCGAGAGCGCGATGGCGAGCAGCAGGGCGCGCTCGCCCGAGACCGGGATCGGCGCCGGGTCGACCGCGGCCGGCGCCGGCGCGGCCGCTTCCGGCTCCGCGGCCGGCCGGGAACCGCGCGCGAGCAGGAGGGCGACGGCGCCCGCCGCGAGATTCATCGCCACGGCCACGAGCTCGCCCTCGCGCACGCCCACGAAGGGCAGCAGCACGTACGTCGCGGCCGCGGCTCCCGCGCAGGCCCCGAGCGTGTTCGCGGCGTAGAGCACGGCGACGCGCCCGCCGATCTCGGATTCGCGGCCCACGAGCCAGCGCGCCAGGATCGGCAGGGTGCCGCCCATGAGCGCGCACGGCAGGACGAGGACGAGGCCGACGAGCAGGAACTGCACGACGAAGAAGGCCATCGGCGACGACTCGAGCGCCGGCGCGAGCCGCAGGTAGACGAAGCCCACGGCCCCGAGCAGGAGCGGAATCGAGAATCCGAGCAGGCCGATCGCCACCTCGAGCAGCCCGTACGCCCGCAGGGCCCGGTGGCGATTGCGGTCCGCCCAGCCGCCGAGCAGCACGCTGCCCACCGCCAGCCCGCCCATGAACGCCGCCAGCACCGTCGAGACCGCGAGGGTGGTCGAGCCGAAGATGTGGGTCAGGCGGCGGGTCCAGAGCACCTCGTAGATGAGCCCGCTCGCGCCGGAGAAGGTGAAGACCAGAAGCAGCACGGCTCTCTTCCAGAAGCCGGCCATCCGCGCGCGAAGCATTGCCGTCAAGGATAGACGGTTTTCAGCGACGAGACCCGATCGACGTCAGATCCTCGTCAACCGTTCTTCGATCAGCCGGTCGGCGCGCGCGGAGTCGACGTCGCGCTTCCCATCGACCTCGACCACGGCCGGCCCCTGGCCGCCGCCGGTTCCGCGCTCCGCTCGGGCGGCGACGTCGAGGGACGGCTGCGCGGCGCGCTGGTTGTGCGGCTTCCGGCCGGCGACTTCCCCGTGCCGCTCGATCTTTCGGGGCGATTCTCCGTCTTGCGGTGAGGCCCAATAGGGTGCGGGCGCAACATTTCACCAACTTTGGCCACGACGAACGTCAAGGAGCAGGAGCCGGAGGCCGGCTCCCGCTCCGGATGTCGGAGTTTTAGTGGCGGATCCCCTGGTACAGGCTGCTCATGCGGAACGAACGGTAGTCACGAGCGGCAACCTCCTGAACGTAGACCTTGGTGCCATCGGGGAGCATCTCGATCGACTGGCCGAACAGGCTGCCTCCTGAGACCCCGAGTCGAAGACGTAGTTTCCGTTCGGCATCCGCTCGGCGGTCCCCAGCTCGCCGGAGTAGTTCCCCACGTCCAGGTTGACCACCAGGGTCGCCGTCATGGCATTTTCGTCGAGCGTCCAGACCTGTCCGCGGCTGTGCGCGTTGGGATCGCCGGCCTGGCGCGTGTTGCCATTGTCGAAGAGGACCAGCGTCGAGTCGTCGAGATAGTGCGGATAGTGCTGGTGGGAAAACCACGGGCTCGGGTCAGAAGAGTTGACGGCGAAATCCCCATCCTCCCCCAGCCGCCAGATCACGTGACCGTCACCGGTGCCATTCGCATAAGCGATCTTGATCACCCAGTCCTGGTGACGAACGGAGATCAGGAGGTTTCCATCCGCCGGCGACCAGCTGACCGCGTTCTCGTGGAGCCAGTCGACTGCGCCGATGAGGGGGCACGGGCCGGGCCCGCAAAGCTCGCCCAGGATGGGAGGGCGACGAACGTCGAGATGGTCGAAGGCATCCCAGGTCCAGACCACCTGGAGGTCCTCGTCCAGCACCAGGAGCATGTCGCCCGCGTAGCGCGTGGGAGTCCCGCCGACGTCGATCGTCCTCTGCGTCCAGCCGAGGGTCACGATGTCGCCGCTGGGCAGGCGCGAGAACTCGTGGTGAAAGCCGTAGATGTTCTCCTGCCCTCTCGCCTTCAGTTGCGCGTTCACGGCGTCGATGTTGGTCTCGCGGAGCGGGTTACCGGCGAGGTCGATCTCCCGCATCACGTCCAGGCCGAGGGTCCGGTGGCTGTCGCGGCCGCCCAGCATGACGGTGCCTCCCGGGAGGGGCATGCCGCCGGGCAGGCCGATCCCGACCAGGCCGGAGGCCAGCGGATCGTAGTACCAGAGGAGGCGACCGCTCAGGTCGCTGGCCAGCAGGTTGACGGCATTGGCGGCCGGCCGTGCCGCGAGGTTGTGATAGAGGACGGGACGATCCAGCTCGGCGTCCGGACCGGGCGCCTGACGGACGGTGAAGGCGGGGATGCTCAACGTCCCGGGCGGCGCTCCGGTCGTGAAGAGCAAGGGTTTCCTGCGCGCGTCCCCACCTCCGCCTCCGCGGTGGACCATCTCGTAGGTGGTGTTGGCCAGCATACCCGCGACGACGAAGTTGAGGCTCTGGTTCGGCTGGCAGCGGAGCGTGTTGGTGGCCGTCCATTCCGCATCGGAGAGACCGGCAGGCCGGAAGAGGACGTGCATGGCGCCGTGCTCGCAGGCCGGCGCGCTGTAGAGCGCCACCAGCGGGTTGAGCGTTGCCGTGACCACCGCGTCTTGCCCGGTCACCAGGGAGCTCACCGCGTCCGACACGACCGCGGACGTCACCTGTGTGGCGTCGAAGCCTTCCTTGACCGAGACCGCTACGTTGTAGGCGCCTTCGTGCATCGGTGCCCACGCGAACGCCTTATCGAGGCTGAAGTCCCGTACGATGGCGAAACGGGAAAGGTCGTCCGCTGGATCGGCGACCTTGAACTGATAAACGGGAGCCGCCCCGCAGTTTGTGGCCGTCGCTGTCCAGACGATCCGCTGCCCGACGAGCTGAGGGGACGGCACGCTCGGCTGCAATGAGACCACGCAGCCGGCGGGTTGTGCGGCGGCGGCCGGCGCACCGAGGAACGCGAGCGCCACGAGGGAAACGGCACAGAGAGTCATGACCACAGGTTCTGTCTTCATGGCTTTTCTCCTTCACTCGCTAAGGCGTCGTGAAACGCTGAATCGTGCAATGTTCGCCAAACATCGGCTTGATGCCCCGGATGCTGCACCGCTCGAGATTGCCGACACCGCCGAAAGAGCCACCACCGCTGCGAGAGTTACAAGGCGCTTGTTCATGACGCCTCCTTTCATTGCGGTCACTCTCGCGCGGCGGGCCGGTCGGAGTACGGAGGCGGAGATAAGATGATCGTGAGATTTCGGGAGCCCAAACAGATGGCATACCGGTTCGGGCCCTTCGTCTACACCGCATGGCGGCCCGTTATCTGGCGGGCGAGCGATCGAGCCTCAGCTTCAGGCGACCGAGCTGGTCAACGAGCTGTGCCTGCGCCTGCTCGGTTGGGATCCAATCCACTGGCAGAACCGCGGGCATTTCTTCGGAGTTTCGGCCGGAGTGAAGGGGAGCGCCGCGAAGTCCGGACCGCGGGGCGCGTCGCGACTATCGGTGTATTACCGCCAGAAATACATGAATACACGATCGACCCCATGCTGTCGGGATTGACCCCATTCTTCCGACCAGCACCGGCCGGTGCTGGCGATTAGTCGGGCTCAGCGCGGCAACGGCTTCCGATTCCGCGGGATCAAATAGTCCCCAGCCGCTCGGCGATCAGCCGGTCGGCGCGCGCGAGATCGACTTGATCGAGGCTCGCGGCTGCGCTCGTCAACTCGTCGAGGATTTCCTCCTGAATCGCTCCCCGCCGCTGTGCCTCGGCGTAGGGAATCGTGTGGAACATCACCATCGAGTAGCGGGGGATGAACCGGCCGGGGTGCCTTTCCTCGAGGCGGAAGGCAAGATCCTTCTTCAGCTGGAACTTCGGCTCCCGGACGGTCGAGCGCATCTCGACGTAGTTCTCCAGGGCCATGTCGGCGATCGCGCCGGTGTCGGGGCGGCGACGCTTCTCGAATTCCGCGAAGACCTCGTTCCACGGCCGATCCGGATCTTCCAGGCATCGGTCGAAGGCCTCGCAATCCTCGAACGCCGCGTTCATGCCCTGCCCGTGGAAGGGCACGATCGCGTGCGCCGCATCGCCCAGGACGAGCGCATGGTCCTCGAACGACCAGGGCGCGCAGCGGATGGTCTCCAGGTGGCCGGTGGGATTTGCGAAGAAGTCCTCGGTCAGGCCCGGCATGAGGGGAATCGCGTCGGCGAATCGGCGTCGGAAGAGCGCCTCGACGGCCTCGGGGGTCGTGAGGGCCTGGAAGCTCTCTTCTCCCTGGTTCGGCAGAAACAGCGTCACGGTGAAGCTGCCGTCGACGTTGGGAAGGGCGATCAGCATGTATTCGCCCCTCGGCCAGATGTGCAGGGCGCCCTTCTCCATCCGGAAGCCGCCGCTTCGAGATGCCGGCGGAATCGCGAGCTCCTTGTACCCGTGGCCGAGCGGCTCCTCGTCGAGCCGGCCGCCGGCCCGTTCCAGGATGGCGGCGCGCACGGCCGAGGCGCTTCCGTCCGTGCCGATGAGGACGTCGTAGGGGAGCTCCTGCGGCAGCACCCGCCGGGCCGCGAAATCGATGCCGGAGACCGTCTCCCCGAAGCGGATCGAGACGCGGCCGGTCGCTTCGGCGGCGTCGAGGAGGAGGGTGTTCAGGCCCGCGCGCGAGACCGAGTAGATCACTTCATGCGGCTTGTTGCCGTAGGGAATGAGCTTGAGCCGCCCCTCCTCGTCGTGGAGCATCCGGCCGGCCATCGGGATGAGCTCGGAGCGGACGCTCTCCATCACGCCGACCGCTTCGAGCGCCGCCATGCCGCGATTGGCGAGCGCGAGGTTGATGGAGCGTCCGGCTGAGACTCCGCCCTTTCGGGGATCGAGGCGGCGCTCGAGCAGCGTCACGCGGTACCCCCGCCGGGCCAGAAAGACCGCCAGCAGCGAGCCGGCGAGCCCGGCGCCGACGAGCGTGATCTCGGAGGTTCCGCGCGGGGTCTTCACGGCCGGCGTCACGAGCCCGAGACCTCCGCCTCGGCCTCCACTTCGACGAGGTACTCGTCGCCGACGAGGGACGCCGCGACGAGCGTGTTGGCGGGCTGGATGTGACGGAAGCGCTCGCCGTGGGCGCGCGCCACGGCCTCCCAGTCGGCCATGCGCGCCACGAACACGCGCGTGCGGACGACGTCCTCGAGCTTCGCCCCGAGCGACTGCAGCGCGCCTTCGATCTTGTCGATCGCGAAGTGCGCCTGGGCCGCGGGATCCGTGCCGCCCATCGCGCGATCGCCGTGCGTCGCGGTCGTCCCCGAGACGTGCACGCGCGAGCCGCGCCGCGTCGCCCGGGAGAAGCCGGCGATGCTTTCCCAGGGCGTGCCGCTCAAGCAGAGCACGCGGTCGCCCGCGCGGCGCTCGACCGCGTACGGCGACGGGAACGACTCCACGTGGTGACTCAGATCGCCCGGACGCCGTGAGAAACGGCGGCTTGCGGTACTCGTCGCCGCAGTCGCCGGGAATCGGCTCGAGGGTCGCGAGCGCCGCCTCCAGCTCCTGGCGATCCTCGCCGGTCAACGAGAAGGAAAAGACGCGGAGGTTGTCGGCGATGTGCTCCCGCTCGCCGGGCCGCGCGCCGACGATGACGCCGGCCACGGCCGGATGCTCGAGCACGTAGCGGGACGCCACGTTGGCGATCGACACGTCGTGCCGGCGCGCCACCGCGTCCGCGGCGCGCAGCACGCGCTGCAGGGCGTCCCACCCGCCGGCGACGCGGAGGAAGCGGCCGTACTTCATCTGCGACCAGGTGCCGCCGCGTTCCCAGTCGGGCTCGGGCTGGCCGAGCCATCGATTCGACAACCAGCCGCCGGCGAGCGTTCCGTAGGCGAGCAGCTTCACGCCGCGCGCGAGGCACACGGCCGACAGCGCACCCGCCGCGCGCCGATCGAGCAGCGAGAAGCTGACCTGATTCGAAATCACCGCCGATGCCGCTGGCGAGCACCATGTTGAAGTGCGCCGCGTCCACGTTCGTCAGGCCGATGTGCGCGATCAGTCCCTCGGCCTTGAGCGTCTCCAGATGCAGCAGGCCGTCGATCCAGCTCGGATCGGCATAGCTCCACGCATGGAACTGCAGCAGGTCGATCCGGCTGACGCGGAGCCGCTCCAGCGAGCGCTCCACCGCCGCACGCACGTCGCCGAGCGTCAGCGGCCCCGGCTTCGGCACCCACTTCGTGAACAGCTGCACGGGCGGCGCTCCGTCCGGTCCCTCGCGCAGATGGCTCGCCACGATCTCGGCCGACCCGTAGTGATCGGCCATGTCGAACGACGTGAACCCGGCGTCGGCGTAGGCCCGAAGCGCCCGGGCCGCCGCCTCGGGATCGAGCGCGCGGCCGTCGCGCTCCATGTCGGCGATCTGCCACAGGCCCGTGAGCACGCGGGAGATCGAAAGATCGGGGGCCAGCGCGATCCGGTCCACGGTGAGCGTCATGGATCTATCCGGGAGGCAGCGCCGCGAACCGCGCCTCGAGGTCCACGCCCTGGCGGCGCAGCTTCCGTGTTTCGCGGACAGTAGATGAGCGAGCCCGCGGCCATCACCAGCAGCCACACCGGCGTCGAGCGGAAATACCACGCGGCAACGGGGGCGGTCACGTCCCTCCACGTGTGAACGGCGAGAAACCCGGCCAGCACCAGGATGGCGACCACGGCGAGCGGCACTTGCGCCGCGCGCGACCGGAGCACGGTGACCCCGCGCGCGAGCGCGGGGTTGCGCCCGGGCAACGTCAGCACCGAGACCGCCATCAGCAGGAAGTTGACGAGCATCGAGGTCACGAGGATGTCGACGCCGAGAAAGAAATCGCCGGCCACGTGGCTGCCGATGATCCCGAGCGTGGCCATGCAGGCGCTCGCGAGGATCGCCACGTGCGGCGTGCGGAAGCGCGGATTCACGACCGCGATCGCGCGCGGAAAGATCCCGTCCTCGGCCCAGGCGAACATCAGGCGCGACACCGCCGAGCAGCATCGCCGGCAAGTCCTTGATCAACGCGACCGCCGCCCCGGAAACGATCAGCACCGTCCACGCCGGCGGCAGCAGGTATCCAAGCAGACCCGGAGCCGTCAGGTCGCGATGCTGCGCTTCGGCGGCGATGAACTGCCACGGCACGGCGTGGTACACGGCGCCGGTGAAGAGCATGTAGAAAATGCCGACTGATACGACGGCGATGCCGATCGCGAGGGGCAGATTTCGTCCCGGACGCTTGGCCTCGCCGCCCGCCTGCGCGATCGAGTCGAAGCCGATGAACGAGGCGAACATCAGCGCCGACGCCGGCAACAGAACCGACAACGTCAGGGGCGGTGCCGGGGTGGCGGCCACCGCGCGACCCTCGCGCGCCAGCAGCGCCGCGGCAAACGCGGCGTGGTCGAAGGAGAACCCGGCGACGATCACCACGCCGCCGAGGAGAAACGTCAGGAACATCAGCGGAACGATCAGGCGTTCGTATGCCTTCACGCCGCGAAGGTTCACGAGCACGGCAGCCCAGAGAAACGCGAGCGAGATCGCCAGCCGGATGGGTCCGGTCTCGAGCGTGGCCGCCACCGCCGTCGATCCCGCGGCCACCGCGATGTCCCGCAGGAACGGCACGATGAGGTAGGAGACCACGCCGATCGCCACGCACAGCGAGAACCACTGCGAGAACGAGGCGACGAAGCCGAGGTAGGGATCGAGCGCGCGGCTCGCGTACACGTAGCTGCCGCCGGCGCGCGGCATGGCCGAGGCCAGCACCGCATAGGCCAGGCCCGCCAGCACGGCCGGCAGCGCCGCGAAGAGGAAGGCGGACAGCACGTTCGGACCGATGCCGGGCGCGTGGCGCTGGATCATGAACGGGATGACGTTGATGCCCGCGCCGACCATCGAGCAGACGCCGGTGGCGACGAGGCCGAGCAGCCCCATCTCGCGAGCCAGGCCCGATGCCGGACGCGGGGAAGGGGGCTCGGTTTCCGGGGTGCTCATGTCGTCGCGCTTCTGTATCACGTGGGGCGGCTAGAGCGACCCTCGGAGAATCTCGACGAAGCGGTGGACCTCCTCGTAGCGGTTGTACAGCGGGACGGGCGCCACCCGGATCACGTCCGGCTCGCGCCAGTCGCCGGTGACGCCGGAGGCCTCGAGCTTTTCGAAGACGGCCCTTCCCGAGGAGCTCGATTTCACGCGGAGCGAAAGCTGGCATCCCCGTCGATCCGGGTCGGCCGGGGTGAGGATCTCGACCGCCTCGCCCAGCTCTCGCTGAAGCAGCCATTCCAGGTAGGCCGTGAGGCGGAGCGACTTCTCGCGCAAGGGCTCCATGCCGCCCGCTTCGGTGAAGACGGCGAGCGAAGCGCGGATGGCGGCCAGCGAGAGGATCGGCGGGTTCGAGAGTTGCCATCCCTCCGCGCCGGGGATCGGCCGAAAGCCCGGCTCCATCCGGAAGCGCGATTTCTTGTCGTGACCCCACCAGCCGGCGAGGCGAGGCCGATCCCGCTGGCTCGCGTGCCGCTCGTGGACGAAGCAGCCGCCCACCGAGCCGGGGCCGGAGTTCAGGTACTTGTAGGTGCACCACACGGCGAAGTCCACGTTCCAGTCGTGGAGGCGCAGGACCAGGTTTCCCGCCGCGTGCGCCAGGTCGAAGCCGACGACGCAGCCCTTCGCGTGCGCGAGCTTCGTGATCGCCTCGATGTCGAAGGCCTGGCCCGTGTAGTACTGGACTCCCGGGAGCAGGACCAGGGCGATCGAATCCCCTTCGCGTTCGAGGACCCGGGCGATCTCCGCGGTGTCGATCGTGGTCTTTCCCCCTCGCGGGTCGGGCTGCAGCCGCACGAGCGCCGCCGCCGGGTCGAAGCCGTGGAGGACGGCCTGGGACTCGACCGCGTAGTCGTCCGAGGGAAACGCGTGCGCTTCGAGGAGGATCCGGCTCCGGTCGCGGGTGGGCCGATAGAAGCTCGTCAGCATCAGGTGCAGGTTGACGGTGAGCGAGTTCATGGTCACGACTTCGGTGGCCGACGCGCCCACCAGCCGGGCCATCGGCTCCGCGAGGAACTCGTGGTACGGCATCCACGGGTTCTCCCCGGAGAAGTGCGCCTTGACGGCGAGCCGGCTCCACTTCTCCAGTTCCTCGTCGACGTACTTCTGCGTTCTCCGGGGCAGAAGCCCCAGCGAATTGCCGGTGAAATAGATCTCGTCTTCGCCGTTTTCGCGCCGGGGGACGTGGAATTCGTCGCGGAAGCGCGCGAGCGGATCGGCGCGGTCCAGGGCGACCGCGAACTCGCGACCGGGCTGGAACGGCTCCGTCATGTCTCGCGGACGGCGCCCGCGAAGCGCTCCGGGGAAAGCCCGAGCCACTCGAGGGCCGTGCCGTGGAGCAGCCGCGCGCGGGTCTCCTCCGGAAATCCGCACGAATCGATCAGCGCGCCCGGGCGGGCCTCGCCGAGCGGGAAGGGATAGTCGCTGCCGAGGGCGATCCGATCGGGGCCCATCAGGTCCACGAGGTAGCGCAGCATCAGCGGATCGTGCACGAGCGAGTCGAGGTAGATCCGCTCGAGGTATTCGCGCGGGGAGACGTCGTTGGCGACGGCGCACAGGTCGGGCCGCACGTCGAAGCCATGGACGATGCGCCCGATCGTCGCCGGAAAGGCGCCGCCGCCGTGCGCGAAGGCGATCCTCAGGGCCGGCAGCCTCTCGAGCACCCCGCCGAAGATGAGCGAGCAGATCGCGAGCGACGTTTCCGCCGGCATCCCGACGAGCCAGGGGAGCCAGTAGCGCGTCATCCGATCCCGGCCGGCCACCTCCCACGGGTGGACGAAGACGGCCGCTCCGAGCGACGCGGCCGCCTCGAAGATCGGAAAGAGCTCGGGGCTGTCGAGGTTCGCGCCGTTGACGTTCGAGCCGATCTGGACGCCGGCGAGCCCGAGCTCGCGCACGCAGCGCTCGAGCTCCCGGATCGCGAGGTCGGGAGCCTGCATGGGGATGGTGCCGAGGCCCGCGAAGCGCGCCGGATGCGCGGCGACGACGCCGGCGATGTGGTCGTTCAGGCGCTTCGAGAGATCGAGCGCCGCGCCGGGGTCCGCCCAGTAGCTGAACAGGATCGGCACCGTCGAGAGCACCTGCACGTCGACGCCCGCCGCGTCGCATTCGGCCAGCCGCGTCGCGACGTCCCAGCTGTTGCCCTCGATCTCGCGGAAGACGGAGCCGTTCGCGATCATGCGCGCGCGGCCGGGCGCGTGATGCTCCAGCCGGACGAACCGCTCGCCTCCCGGCAACGCGCGAAGGTCGGGAAGCCTCTCGGGAAGGATGTGGGTGTGGACGTCGATCTTCAGCAAGTCAGGCGCCGGGCGCAGGCGGCTTCGGCATGACCGTGCCGCACTTCTTGCAGGTGCGCTTCTTCTCGTCGGCGAAGAACCGGTCGAAGATGGGCGGAAAATCCTTTTCGACGTTCTGAAGCGTGAAGAACTCTTCGTGGAGCAGGGACGTGCAGTTGTCGCAGTACCACTGGAGCCCGTCCTTCTCGTGGGGGAGGCGCTTGCGCTCGATGACGAGGCCCACGGAATCCGGCATCCGCTGGGGCGAGTGGGGGATGCGCGCCGGATGAAGATAGATCTCGCCGGCGCGAATCGGGATGTCCACGACCTGACCGCCCTGGATCGTCTTCAAGACCATCTCGCCTTCGAGCTGGTAGAAGAACTCGGGCCCCTCGTCGATGTGGTAGTCCTTGCGGCTGTTCGGCCCGCCGACGACCATGACGATGAAGTCGTCTTCCTCGAAGACCTTCTTGTTGCCGACGGGCGGCTTGAGCAAGCTCCGATGCTCGTCGATCCATCGCTGGAAGTTGAGCGCCTTCGACTCCATGGCGTATTAGTATATCGGTGTGAATCGCGACCCGCGGGACCCCGCCGTCGTCTCCGCGCGCGCGCCGCGGGCCCTCGGCCCCTACCCGCACGCGCGGCGGGTCGGGAACCTGCTCTTCCTCTCGGGGATCGGGCCGCGCCATCCCGAGACCGAGGCGATCCCGGAAGGCATCGAGGCGCAGACGCGCGCGTGCATCGAGAACGTCCGGGTCGATCCTGGAGGACGCCGGCAGCGCGCTCGAGAAGGTGGTCGACGTGACGGTGTTTCTCACGAACATGGACCGCGACTTCGCGGCGTTCAACCGGGTCTACGGCGAGTACTTCTCGACGATCCGGCCGACGCGGACGACCGTCGGCGTCGTCGCGCTCCCGGTTCCGATCTCCGTCGAGCTGAAGGTCATCGCCGAGATCTGAGGCCGCTCAGGGAGTCGTAAATCGGAATCCCATCCGGCTCCGCACGTCGGGCGGAAGCTTCGGAAGCGCCGACCGCGGAATGAAGAAGCTCGAAAGAGCCGAGAGGTCCGCGAAGACCTTGTGACGCTCGGCCGTCCGGTCGAGGTACTCGTGACCCGAGGAGCCGCCCGTGCCGATGCGGGTGCCGATCATGCGCATCACCATCTGGGCGTGCCGCTGGCGCCAGGTCGTGAAATTTCGCTCGATGTCGGCAAGGATCGCCAGCAGCTGAAAGGGCAGGTGCAGGATCGGCTCGTCCCTGTAGAGATTGATGAGGAGCGCCGCCTGGAGCGCGCGCCGGGAAAAGTGGCGTCCCGGCGAGGGCACCGGCTCACCGGACTGCGGCTGGAACAGGTCCGCGAACTTGCCGACCATCGCCTCCACCCCTTTGAGCTGCGCGGCCTTCTCGTCTTCCGTGAGCGTGGGGTTTCCCCGGATCGTGGCGCGGTCGGCGGCGAGCATCGCGTCGACCGCGCGTCGATACTCCTGCCAGAAGTCGAAGTCTCCGAACTGGAGGAAGGGCGTTCGCTCGAGCCAGCCCTCGATCACGTCGAAGAGAGAAGGCTCGCTCTCGGACGCCTCGACCCGCGCGGCATCGTCGCTGGTGAAGCGCGACGTGTAGGGAGCGTCGTTCAACTGAAGACGATCTCCGCGCCGCATCCCCAGCTTGTTCTCGAGCAGGCGGAACTGGACGCTCTGGAACCCCGAGGCCGGGAACAGGTAGTCGCGGAAGTCGAGAAAGTCGAGCGGCGTCATGGTCTCCAGCACGTCGACCTGTTGAAGCAGGACGCGCTGGATCTCGACGATGCGCCCGAGCCGCAGGACCGCCTGTCCGAGCGCCTCCTCGGGAACGGAAGCCGATCGAAACGTCGCGAGCACCGCGTCGAGGTCCCAGAGGATCTGCTTGAACCACAGCTCGTAGGCCTGGTGGACGAGGATGAACAGCATCTCGTCGTGCGCGGGCCGGCCGTGCAGAGCGCTCTGCATCTGCTGGCATCCGAGCAGCCGATCGAGCTGGAGGTAGTCCGCGTAGTAGAGAGGACCGCGAGGCTTTTCTTTTTCCATGCTGTCTCGCTTCGTACCATAAGATTGCCGGCGGTGAAACGCATACTCAATTTCATCGACGGCCAGTTCCGGCCGCCCTGCTCGGGACGGTACCTTCCGGACGTCGACCCGGCGACGGGGCAGGTCATCGCCGAGATCGCCGACAGCGGTCCCGAGGACGTCGATGCCGCCGTCGCGGCGGCCTCCCGCGCCTTCGAGTCGTGGCGCCGGACGCCCGCCGAAGAGCGTTCCCGGCTCCTGATCCGGGTCGCCGACCTCATCGAGGAGAACTTCGACGAGCTGGCGCGGCTCGAGTCGGAAGACAGCGGAAAGCCGATCGGGCTCGCCCGGAGGATGGACATCCCGCGGGCCATCCTCAACTTCCGCTTCTTCGCGACGGCGATCCTGCACGCCGAGACGCGCGCGCACGTGACGGACGACCGGGCGCTCAACTACACCCTCCGGCAGCCCCTCGGCGTCGCCGGGCTGATCTCGCCCTGGAACCTGCCGCTGTACCTGCTGAGCTGGAAGATCGCTCCGGCCATCGCCGCCGGGAACTGCTGCGTGGCGAAGCCTTCGGAGCTGACGCCGTTGACCGCCGACCGGCTCGCCGCGTTGATCGCCGAAGCGGGAATCCCGCCCGGCGTCGTGAACATCGTGCACGGCACGGGGCCGGGCGCCGGCCGCGCGCTGACGTCCCATCCGAAGGTCCCGCTCATCTCGTTCACCGGCGGCACGAAGACCGGCGCGGACGTGATGGCCCAGGCGGGGCCGCTCTTCAAGAAGGTGTCGCTCGAGCTCGGAGGCAAGAACCCGAACATCGTGTTCGCGGACGCCGATCTCGAGCAGGCCGTCGCCACCGCGATCCCGTCGAGCTTCTCCAACCAGGGAGAGATCTGCCTCTGCGGATCGCGCCTCTTCGTCGAGAAGAAGATCTACGGCGAGTTCCTCGACCGCTTCGTCGAGGCGACGAAGAAGCTTCGGATCGGAGATCCGCAGGACGCGTCGACCGACGTCGGCGCGCTCGTGAGCGAGGCCCACCTTCGCAAGGTCGAAGGCTACGTCGCGCTCGCGAGAGAAGAAGGCGGAACGGTCGTCGTCGGCGGAAAGCGCCCGGCGAATCTCCCCGAGCGCGTCCAGGGCGGCTACTTCCTCGAGCCGACGGTGATCACGGGGCTCGACTGCAGCCGGCGCGTGATGCAGGAGGAGATCTTCGGTCCCGTCGTCACCGTCACGCCCTTCGATTCTCCCGAAGAGGCGATCGCCCTCGCCAACGGCACGCGCTACGGTCTTTCGGCGAGCGTCTGGACGCGGGACCTCCAGAAGGCCCACCGCGTCGCCGCGGCGATCGACAGCGGGACGGTGTGGGTCAACACCTGGCTGCTCCGGGACCTCCGCGTTCCCTTCGGCGGAATGAAGGAAAGCGGCCTCGGGCGCGAGGGCGGGTTCGCGTCGCTCGATTTCTTCACCGAAGCGAAGAACGTCTGCGTCAAGCTGTGAGAACCGAAGGCTCCGGGCCCGTGGGACGACTCTGAGCGGCGGAGTTCTGCTGGCCACCACCATCGTCTTTCGCGGAGCCACGCTCATCGACGGGACCGGGGCCCCGCCGATCCCGAACTCCCTGCTCGTCGTGACCGACGGCCGCATCGTGTCGGCCGGACCCGCGTCGCCCGCGGCGCTCAGGCCTCGCTGCGCTTCCGGCCGGTACCGAAGTCGTCGCGGCCGAAGGGCGATGGATCGTTCCGGGCCTGATCGACGCCCACGTGCACGCGGAGTCCGACGGGGATCTCGCGACGATGCTCGCGTGGGGCGTGACGTCCGTGCGGCTCATGGCGGAGGACGTCGCGGCCTCCCAGCGGCTCGCCCGGGTCTCCGGCGACCGCGCCGACATCCCGGAAGTGTTCCCGGCGGCTCCGATCTTCACCACGCGGGGCGGCTGGTGGGACGAAGGCCACCCGGCCGACCCGAGCCTGGATCGCTTCCCGGCCACTCCCGACGCGGCGCGGGCGTCGGTCCGCCGGGCCAAGGCGCTCGGCGCCGTCGAAATCAAGTTGATGCTCGACGACATGGCCTGGTGCCGGGCGCCGAAGCCTCCTCTGGCCAGGATCCGGCCCGACGTCGTCGCGGCGCTGATCGGGGAGGCGCGGGAGCTCGGCCTGCGCGCCATCGTGCACGCCCCCGGCATCGCGGACGCCAGGGCCGCGGTCGAGGCCGGAGCGACGGGCCTCGCCCACGGGGTGCTCGATCCGATCGACGATCCGATGCTGGCCGTGATGCGGAGCCGTCCGGTCTTCTACGTCCCGACCATGGACGTCTTCGAGTTCCTGGCCGACACGCGCCGCTTCGTCGGCGGCGTGATTTCGGATCCGTGGGCGCAGCGAGGCCTCTCCCCGACGGCCCTGGCGGAATTTCACTCCGACGCCTATTCCTCGATGTACCGGGAGCGTTTTCCGAATTTCGACTCCCTGCAGAGCCGCCTGCCCGTCCTGCGCGAGAACCTCCGGCGTCTCCACGCGGCCGGCGTGCCGGTGGCGCTCGGAACGGACATGTGGGCCTTTCCCGGCCTGGGCGTCTCGATCGAGGCGGACCTCTTCGTGAAGGCGGGACTGACGCCGCTCGAGGCGATCCGCGCCGCCACGCAGACGGCCGCGCGCTCGCTCGCGATCGACGCGGACCGCGGCACGCTCGAGCCCGGGAAGCGGGCCGACATCCTGGTCCTCTCGGCGGACCCGGTGCGGGATCCGAAGAACCTGCGGCGGATCGACGCCGTCTACAAGCGGGGCCGGCGCGTCGCGTCGGCGAAGCCTTGAGGGCGCCGAACGCCCGATTCGAGGTCCTCCTGTGAGGCCCGACGGGCCGCGCTACAATTTGCCCTCGCCGTGATCACCGGATTCAACACCGACGTCAAGCACAAGAGCCGCGTCTTCCACATCCAGACGGAGGACAAGGGCGAGGGGAACCCGTTCGTCGAGTCGCTCGTCTACGTGGGCGGCGAAATCCTGGCCACCAAGCGCACGTCGTACGCCGAGGTCGTGTCGGCCGGCCGCGACGACGGCGCGATCCAGGAGCTCATGGAGCAGCAGCACCGCACGATGATCGCGGCGATTCAGCGCGGACGTTTCGACGGTCCGAACGGTTCGGTGACCGTGCCCGAGGGAATGTCGTCCACGTCGGACTCCGCGCCTTCGAGAGTGCCGCCGCCTGCGCCCGCCGCGGCCGCTCCCGTTCTGGAGCCCGCCAGGGCCGTCAAGGTCGAGAAGCCGGACAAGGCGGCCGTGAAGCCGGCGAAGGGGGAGAAGGGCGACGCGACCGCTCCTCCGGGCACCAAGAGCCCGCTCGCGGAAAGCGATCGCAGCCTCGACCAGATGGTGCTGGAATACCTCGTGTCCGACGACGTCCCCGAGGATGTCGACCTGTCTCTCTCGCCGACGCCCGACTTCGTGGCCGGCCGATCGGTCCAGACCAAGCTGAAGGCGACGTCCGGCTCGCCCGCGCGGCCGCTGGCCGGCGCCTCGGTGTCGGTGCGCATCCTCTCGACCTCCGCCCGCGCCTCGACCGCGTTCCAGGGCAAGACCGCCTCGGATGGCTCCTGCTTCCTCTCCTTCATGGTGCCGGCGTTCCCGAATGGAAGCGCCGCGGCCGTGATCCGTGTGACGGGCGGCAAGGCGAGCTCCGAGGTCCAGTACTCCATCAAGAAGAAATGAGCGCCGACCTCGCCATCACCGTCAACGGCGAGCCCATGCGCCTGCCCGCCGGCGCCTCGGTCGCGGACCTGCTCGAGCGGCTGCGCGTGTCGACGCCGCGGGTGGCGGTCGAGCGCAACCGCGAGATCCTGCCGAAGGCGGAATACCCGGGTACGCCCTGGCCGACGGCGACGTATTCGAGGTCGTGGAGCTGGTCGGCGGCGGCTAACCGTCGCCCTCCGCGCGTCGCGCTGCTGCGCGATCGCTGCGGGCTCCCGCATCGCAAACCTCCTCTCTCCCTTCGGTCGGGAGACTATTTGCGATGCGAGCGATTGGACCATGAGTGGCGGGTCGAGCGGGCTTGCCTATCCGAAACGTCGCCCTTCGCGGATCGCGCTGGTATGCGGCTCTCTGGTCTGCTTGATTGGCCGAGGCGCTATCGGGTATTGTCCGACCCCCGAGTGGGCCGTTAGCTCAATTGGTAGAGCAAGAGACTCTTAATCTCTAGGTTGTAGGTTCGAGTCCTACACGGCTCACCACTCAAATCGGTCGCCGATGGCGGCCAACCCTGCCAAATCAGCGGATCGCTACGCCTTGTTGCGGGCCGCGATCAGCCGGTAGAGGGACTCGTAGACAAACGGAAGACCGGCCACGCCGAGAATGAACCACAGCGCGTGTCGATGTTCCGGTTGCAAGGCGATCTGAACGACCATCACGCCGAGCGCCGCGAAACAGGCCGCGGCAGCCAGCATACTGAGCCACCTTCGGCTTCCCGTCTGGTGCGCGAGCTTCGCATTGGCGACGTTGACCATGGTGAACACCATCAGAAAGCCGGCGCTCGCCGCCGCAGAGATCGCGTGCAGATCGGCGTAGAGGGCGATCAGGAGAGCCAGTACGGCGATCAGCAGGAGCCCCGCCGGGTGCCGCCCCCAGATCTCGCGTGCGTAGCGTCTGGGCATCTCCCGCTCCCCGGCGAGAATCACCGGCAGCTTCGAGGCGCCGGCGAAGTCCGCATTGATCGCCGAGGCGGTCGCCAGGATCGCCCCGATCGCCAGCAGCGCCGCCCCGAATGGGCCGAGGAAGGTCTCGGCCGCTGCGGCGAGCGACCGGCTGCTCGCCGCCGCCAGCGCCTCGAACGACAGATGGCCGATGGCGACGATCGCGATGAGGACATACAGCACGATGGCAGCGAGGACGCTGCCGTAGTACGCGATCGGCAGCGTCCGCGCCGGGTCGCGGATGCGGTCCGAGGCGTTGGCGATCAGCTCAAAGCCCTCGTAGCTCAGGAAGACCAGCATGCCGCTGCCGACGATCTGCGCCGGCGAGACCCAGCTCGCGGGACGGAGCCGCTCCAGCGTGAGCGCCGGACTGATCAGTCCCGCGACGACGAAGACCACGAGGATGGTGAGCTTGCCGGCGTTGAAGAAGTTTTCCGATCGCTCGACGAGCTGCGGACCGGCGAAGTTGACGATCGCCAGCAGCGCGATGATCGCGGGCGCGAGCAGGGGCAAGGCGATGCGGCGCACGGCGTCGGGCAGCAGGCCGCCGGCATAGCTCGCGAAGGCGCTGGCGTAGAGCGCCATGATGATCACGTAGCTCAGGACCAGCAGCATGTTGAGCCCGCCGGCGAAGCGCCCTCCGCCGAAGGCGCGATTCAGAAACGTCACCGTGCCGCCCTTGCCCGGATAGGTGAGCGAGAGCCGCACGTAGGAGTACGCCGTCAACAGCGCCACGACACCGCCGACGATGAAGGACAGGGGGGTTGCCCCGCGTGCGTGCGCGCCCGCGAGCCCGAGGGTCGCGAAGATGCCTCCGCCGATGATGCCGCCGATGCCGATCGAGCAGGCGCCGGCGATCCCGATGTCGGCGGTCGCGTTCTTTACCGCAACCACGGCGTCGCCCAGGTTATTTGACGTCCGCGCCGAGGTCGGCGAGCTCCGACGCAGAATGCGCCTGTCACCCAAACACGGACAGTCGAAGTCGGGGCATATGCATCTTGCGGATCGTCTGGCGCATCTTATGCCGTGTCGAGGGGGCGCATGGAGCCGAACGGGTGGGGCAGGTTCACCACGCGCTTTTCGTCATCCGTGCCGAAATCCCCGCGCGGCGGAGCGCGCCAGGTTTCGCGCCATTCCGATGAAGGTGACCGTCCACGCCGAGAGCGCGATCCAGACGAAGGCGCGCGGCACCGCGGCAAGAAATTCGATCCCGGTGGCGCGGGAGAGCTGGAACGTCGCGGCGGTGAACATGCCGAGGGGAAAGACGAGCGACCAGTACTGCGGGTGATAGGTCAGCGGAACCTTCTGGACGCCGTGCCGCCAGATGCCCGCGATCACGAGCAGGGGGATCCACCAGGCGCCGTCGCCCTTCGCGCGTCGCGCTGCTGCGCGATCGCTACGGGCTCCCGCATCGCGAACCTCCTCCCTCCCTTCGGTCGGGAGACTATGACCGCCGCGCTTCGCGCGGCGTTCCCTACTGCCGCGGGTCTGCCTTCGTGGTCGGGTCGCGATGCGAGCGGATGGGAGGGTGTGGCTTAGTGCTTGGACGGGTCGGCTAGGGGGAGGGTTTCGAGGGTGGGGCGGGGCCAGGGGCGACACGACGTAGATCTGGTCGAGGACCTTGAGCATGAGGGTGTTGGCCGTCGGCAGTTCGTCGAGGGACACGGTCAGGTTGGTCCAGATCGACGAGGGTCACGTCGTTGGCGGGGTCGTGTCCGATGAAGGAGTTGTAGCCGGGGGTCTCGCCGCCGTGGAAGTAGATCGAGTTCGGTCCCCAGTGCAGCCTCGTGATGCCGTACCCGTACTGCTGTCCCTCCGGCTTGCCGGGGTCCTCGGGCCGCAGGCTGTCGAGCCAGCGGCGCTGGTACGCGGCGTCGAACACGCGACCGGAAACCAGTGCCTGGATCCAGTGGCGAGATCGCTGGCAGTGGAAATCACCCCGCCGGCCGCCGCGGCAAAAGAGTGGTTCAGATCGGTGTAGTCGATGGGGAGGAGGGTTCCGGCTCGGGCCGCGGCCTGGAGCGCGGGCGAATACGGGGGCGTGCCGGTGAAGGCGACCGAGGAGCTTCCGTACAGGTATCCATGCGAATAGGGCTCGGGAATCGTGTTCACGTTGCCGGCGGGGAGCGCCGTCTGCTTCAGGCCCAGCGGCCCGAACAGTCGATCCTGCATCGCCCGGGCCAGCGGCTTGCCATCGACGCGCTCCGCGACGAGGCCGAGCAGCGCATAGTTCGTATTGTTGTACTCGAACTCCGTCCCCGGCGGGAAGTTGGGCGGGTGCGCGAAGGCGATCGCCAGCAATTCCTCCGGCGTCCAGACCCGGGTCGGATCGCGGTCGGAGCTCGCCGCGAGTTCGGGGGCATCCAGGTAGTTGTAGAGGCCGCTGCGCATCTCCAGCAGTTCGGCGAGGGTAATGTGCTCGCCGTTCGGGCACACCCGACACGTATTTCGACACGGGTTTCCGAGTTCGAGCTTTCCTTCCTGCGCCATCTGGATGATCACCGCGGCGGTCATCGTCTTGGTGTTCGAGGCGATGCGGAAATGCGTGTCGGCGCGGGGCGGGGTCGCTCGGCCAATTTGCGTGGTGCCGTACGACATCGGAGCTCCCCCTGCGGTGTGCGCAGGAGGACCTCGGCGCCCGGAAGCAGGAGCTCTCGCGCCGTCGCATCCACCGCAGCCTGGAGCGCTTTCGGGTCAATCCGCTTGAGCGCCGACGAGCCCGCGGCGACGGGGCTCGGTCGTGGCGGACGGAGTCGGTACCGTCGAGCACGCGGCGAGCAGGACGATGAACCCGACGAGGAATCTCCGTTTGCTCACGAGAACTCTCAATCTAACAGGAACCGAATGACCGTGTTCTTGCTTCACACCCCCCTCGACCGGGCATGGTAGGTTCCCGCCCAAAGAAGGAGGACTCCTCCATGCGCAACTCCAGCTGGAGAGCTTCGATCCTGTTCCTCGTCCTCGCCGCGGCCTCGCTTCCCGTCCTGGCGGACACTTCGCACGCCGAAGCCCAGGAGGAGGTCGTCGCCGCCGGCAAGACGCTCGACACCTTCGTCGCCGACAAGGACATGGACTGGTTCCGCGGACACGCGAAGGACGCCAAGGGCCTGCTCATCTGCCCCAAGGTCGTGAAGGCGGGGTTCATCATCGGCGGCTCCGGCGGGCGCTGCGTTTTCGTGGCGAAGCAGGGGGGCACCTGGAACGGGCCCGCGTTCTATTCGGCCGGGACGGCGAGCGCCGGGTTCCAGGCGGGCGTTCAGAATTCCGAGATCATCGGCCTCGTCATGACCCAGAAGGCGATCGACTCCCTGATGTCGAGCGAGTTCAAGGTGGGCGGCGAAGCGAGCGCCGCGGCCGGACCGGTCGGCGTCGGAAAGGCGGCGACTCCCGGCGCCGACATCATCTATTACAGCCGCGTCGAAGGGCCTGTACGGCGGTGTCGACGTTTCCGGCGCCGTGATCAAGCCGAGCGAGGACTACAACAAGGCGTACTACGGCAAGGCCGTGTCCCCGATCGACATCATCGTGCACGGAGCGGCCCACATTCCCGCGGCCACGCCGGCGCTGCTGACGAAGGTCGAAAAGCTCTACGCGGGCAAGTGAGGCCTGAGGGATCGCGGTGACCGCCGGCCCCGAAGGGCCGGCGGCACTGCGGTTCGTGGAGAGCGCGTCAGGAAGACTTACGGCGCCGGGTGAACATCACGATGATGATGATCACGATCAACAGGATGAGCAGGATCAGCCACGTCGGAAATCCGACTTGCCGGCGCGGGCTCCGGGGCCGGAGCAGGGGCCGTGGCCGGGGAAGCGGCCGGAGTATCCGCGGGGGCGGGGGCGGCCGCCGCGGCGGTCGGGGCTTCCGCGGGCGCAGAGGCGGGCCCAGCTTCGGCGGGTGCGGCGGCGGCGGCCGTCGTCGGCATCGGCGCAGGCGCACTGGCCGGAGCCGCGGGCAGCCGCGGGCGCCGCGTGGACCATGGCCTCGACCTCGCGCTCGGAGACGACCCTCGGCGCTTCGTCCGTGACGATCATGGCGGTGAAGATGTCGCCGGCGCGCAGGTCGCTGATCGATGACCTTCTGGCCGTTCTTCATGATCGTGGCATTGCGCTTCACCGCGTCCTGATTCGAGAACACCTGGTTCCCATGCGGCCCCCGGACGATGATGCTCTGGCCGGAAACCACGAGAACCTTGCCCGACTTGATCGTGGTCACGTAAACGGGCGTCGTGGTGGTCGTCGTCGTGATCGTGGCCGTCACGTGCTGGCCGGGCTTCAGATCCGCGACGCCGATGTCCTTTCCGTCCAGCTGGAACTTGAAACCGTCCGGGATCGTGTACTCCGTCGCTTTCCCGGCCGCGTCCTCGGCGACGACCTTGTTGCCGTTCACGCTGTCGATGACGACATGGACGACGCGTGAGCTCGTCGACGTCATGGATTGTCCCGACTGCGTGATCTTCGTGACGCTCGGCTGCTGGGCGGTTGCGACCGTCGCGGCCGCCGCAAGCAGACCGATCCCCAGGATGAGTGACGTCCCACCTTTTCTCGGCATGGATTTTCTCCTTTCGTTCGTTGGGAGGATTCTCTAACAGCAAGGGGCGGCCGTGGTCAAAGAATGTGGCCTTTTTTGAGGTCCCGGCGTCAGGCGCCGCCCCGTCGTCCTCGCCATGCTCGCCCGGGAGAACCCGCCAGAGGATAGGCTGTGGCATCGAGATGGCCGTCATGAAGCTGAAGGACCGCGTTGCCATCGTCACGGGCGCCACGTCGGGGATCGGCGAGGCTTCGGCGCTGCTTTTCGCGGAGGAAGGCGCCCGGGTCACGGTGACCGGCCGCGACGACGCGCGGGGCCGGAAGGTGGTCGCCGCGATCGCGGAGGCCGGCGGCACGGCCGTGTTCGTTCGCGCGGACGTCCGGCTCGCCGGCGACTGCGAACGCGTCGTGGCGGAAACGTTGCGGGCCTTCGGCGGCCGTCTCGACATCCTCTTCAACAACGCGGGCGTGTTCCATCCGCACAATGCCGTCGACTGCACCGAAGAGGAGTGGGACGCGACCGTGGACTCGAGCCTCAAGGGCGCGTGGTTGATGTCCAAGTACTCGCTGCCCACGATGATCGCGCAGGGGCGCGGAGTGATCATCCACCAGGCGTCGGGCTGGGGCATTCAGGGCGGCGACGATGCGGTTGCCTACTGCGCGGCCAAGGGCGGGCTCGTCGTGATGACCAAGGCGATGGCGATCGACCACGGGAAGCAGGGCATTCGCGTGAACTGCATCTGTCCCGGCGACGTCGACACCCCGATGCTGGCCTCCGACGCCGAAGCCCGGCGCATGAGCTACGCGGACTACATGAAGGGCGCCGCCAATCGTCCGCTCGGCCGGGTCGGCACGCCCGCTGGAACTGGCGCGCGCGGCGCTCTTTCTCGCCTCGGACGACTCGTCGTTCATGACCGGCGCGGCCCTGGTCGTGGACGGCGGCGGCATCGCGGACTAGCGTCGAGGACGAACGATGAAAGGTCTGACCAGCAAGCGTGTCGTCATCACGGGCGGCGCGAGCGGCATCGGCGCGGCGACCGTGGAGCGGTTCCTGGAGGAGGGGGCGCGTGTGGCGGTGATCGACCGCGACGAGGCGGGCGGCCGCGCTCTTCGCCAGAAGCACCCCGATCTCGCCGGCGTGATCCACGCCGACGTGGCCGACGCGGCGGCGGTGGAGCGCGCCTTCCGGGAGCTCGACGCGCTGTTCGGCGGCGTGGACGTCGTCATCAACAACGCCGGCATCAGCATCCGCCACGACTTCATGGACATCACGCCCGAGGAATGGCGCAAGGTGATCGGCGTCGATCTCGACGGCGTTTTCTACGTGGCCCAGCAGGCGGCCCGGCGCATGCTGGCCGCCGGCGGTGGAGTCATCATCAACATGGGCTCGACGTCGGGAATGAACGGCTACCCGCGGTACGCCGATTACAACTGCGCGAAGGCCGGGGTGATCGAGCTGACCCGCACGATGGCCCTGGAGCTGGCGCCCACGATCCGCGCCATCGCCGTGTGCCCCGGCTACGTCTGGACGTCCATGCAGGAGGCCGAGTACACGCCGGAGATGAAGGCGGCGGTGGACGCCAAGATCCCGCTGCGCCGCCATGCGACGACTTCCGAGATTGCCGCGCTCTTCGCGTTCCTCGCCTCCGACGAGGCTCCGTACATCACGGGACATCCCGTGATCATCGACGGCGGCGAGATTGCGGGGGGGCTGGCGAGCCGGTAAACGTCGCCCCTCGGGGATCGCGCTGCTGCGCGATCGCTACGGGCTCCCGCATCGCACGTCGCCCTTCGCGCGTCGCGCTGCTGCGCGATCGCTACGGGCTCCCGCATCGCGGACCTCCTCCCTCCCTTCGGTCGGGAGACTATCCGCGATGCGAGCGGATGCCTCTTTGTTCCTCGGAATAGAATCCGCGGGCGGAAAACGGAATGACGCTCGTTGACGGCACTCGTCTGGGTCCCTACGAAATCCTGGCGCCGCTCGGCGCGGGGGGGATGGGAGAGGTGTATCGGGCGAGGGATTCCAAGCTCGATCGGGATGTCGCCATCAAGGTGCTTCCCGAATCCGTGGCCGCGGATCCGAACGCCCTCGCCCGGTTCGAAAGCGAAGCCAAGGCCGTCGCGGCGCTGTCCCATTCGAACATCCTCGCGATCTTCGACTTCGGCCGACACGAAGGTGTCGCGTACGCCGTCACGGAGCTTCTCCAGGGCGAGACCCTCCGCGACCGGGTCGCGTCCGGCCCGCTGCCGTCGCGACGCGCGGTCGAGTTTGCCCTCCAGATCGCAAAAGGACTGAGCGCGGCGCACGACAAGGGAATCGTCCACCGGGATCTGAAGCCCGAGAACATCTTCGTGACGAGCGAGGGGACGATCAAGATCCTCGACTTCGGCCTTGCCAAGCGGGCCGAGCGCGCCCGGGATGAGAACGCGACGAGCGGCCCCACCCGGGAGCAGCGCACGGAGCCGGGCACGGTCATGGGCACCGTGGCGTACATGTCTCCCGAGCAGGTGCGCGGCGAGGCGGTCGATCACCGGTCGGACGTCTTCTCGTTCGGGTCCGTGTTCTACGAGATGCTCACCGAGAGGAAGGCCTTCCTGAAGGGCTCGGTCGCCGACACGATGGTCGCGGTCCTGGGCGCGGAGCCGCCGGAGATGGGAGGAGCGATCCCCGGCGCCGTCGCCGACGTCGTCCGCCACTGTCTCGAGAAAAAGGCCGAGCGGCGATTCCAGTCCGCGCGGGACCTCGTCTTCACGCTCCAGCAGCTCGTCAGCGGCGCGCACAGCGTCGATGCCGGATTCGGCGCGGGCGGGGCCCCCACGGTCGCAGTCCTGCCGTTTCGCAACTTCAGCGCGGACCCGGAAAACGAGTTCTTCACGGACGGCATCACGGAGGACGTGATCGCGAACCTGTCGAAGGTCCGCTCGCTGAAAGTGATCTCCCGGACGTCGGTGATGGCTTTCAAGAGCCGGGAGCTGAGCCTCGGCGAGATCGGCAAGACGCTGGGGGCGGGCGCGATCCTCGAGGGGAGCGTTCGGCGGGCAGGGAATCGCGTGCGCATCGTCGCCCAGCTCGTGGACGCCCGTACGGACGAGAATCTCTGGGCCGAGACCTACGATCGCGAGCTCACCGACATCTTCGCGATTCAGAGCGACGTCGCGCTGCAGATCGCGGGCGCGCTGCGGGCCGAGCTCTCGCTCGACGAGCGGAACCGGCTCGAGAAGAAACCGGTGCGCAACGTCCGCGCCTACCAGCTCTATCTCCAGGGACGGTACGCGTACTTCCAGTGGACGGACGATTCCTACGCCCAGGCCGCTCGCGCTGCTCGAGCAGGCCATCGCCGAGGACCCCGAGCTGGCCCTCGCCCACGTCAGCCTCGCGCTCATCTACTCGGAGCTCGGCGCGGGGCAGGGCGCGGGGCTGATCGAGCCCACGGTGGCCTACGGCAAGGCGAAGGCGGCGGTGAAGAAGGCGCTGGAGCTCGACCCCGAGCTGGGAGACGCCCACGGCGTTGCCGCGACGCTGCGCTTCATGTGCGACTACGACTGGCCGGGCGCGGAGGCGGAGTTCCGGCTCGCGCTCAAGCTGAGCCCCGGAAGCGCCGACATCTACGACCGCTACGGCTGGTTCTGCTCGGCCCTCGAGCGCTACGACGAGTCCATTCGGCTGGTCAAACGCGCGCAGGAGCTCGATCCGCTGGCCCACAGGACCGATCTGTCCAACGAACTGCTTCGCGCCGGCCGATACCAGGAAGCCCTCGAGCTGGCCGTCGCGGCCGTCACGCTCGATCCGCGGCTCACGAGGGGGCATGCCCTTTCCGGCTGGGCGCACATGATGCTGGGTCACCACGACGAAGGCGTTGCGGCGCTGGAGCGCGCGGTCGCGCTGTCGCCCGAGAGCACCCTGTACCAGGCCCAGCTCGGGCAGGCGCTGGCGATGGCGGGACGGCCCGAGGACGCGCGCGAGATCCTGCGGAATCTGCACGCCCTCGCGGGTCGGCGGTACGTCGCGCCGTACCACTTCGCGTACGTGCACACCGGGCTCGGCGAGCAGGACGCGGCGCTGGACTGGCTGGAAAAGGCCTACGATCAGAAAGCGGGAGCGATCTACGGGATCAAGGGCTCTTTTCTCTTTCTGGGCCTCCGTGTCGCATCCGCGGTTCCAGGCCTTGCTGCGGAAGATGAACCTCGCATAGCCGTCGCCCTTCGCGCGTCGCGCTGGTGCGCGATCGCTTCGGGCTCCCGCATCGCGAACCTCCTCCCTCCCTTCGGTCGGGAGACTATTCGCGATGCGAGCTGATGGGACTGTGTGGCTGCGCGACGGGTTGGGGCGGCTGGTTCACTTGGGGAAGGCGAGCTTTTTCATCAGGGCGGCGAAGCGGGGGTCGGAGCGGAGGGGATCCCAGATCTGGTCGCCCCGGAGGTAGGGCATCCACTGGGAGTTGTTGTCGTAGGCCTGTTCGAGGTAGTCGAGGGCGCGCGCGCGATCGCCGAGGCCGAGGTGGACGATCGCGAGGTTGAACGGGGGTATGTAGCCCTTCAGCGAGGTTTTCTTCAGCTCGTCGAGTGCCGCCATCGCGCGCGCCCGATCGCCGGTGACCCCGTAGGCGTACCCGAGCCAGGCGGCGACGAACGGGGGCGATCCCACCGCGATGGCTTTCTGAAAGAGCGGAATGGCGTCTTGGGGCCTGCCCGCCTGGATTTCCATCCACCCCTCCATGAAGGGAGGAAAGAAGTAGGTCGGATCGAGATTCGCGGCCTTCCGGGCAAGTTCCTTCGCCTGCTGGAAATTGCCCTGCCAGGCAAACGCCATGAGAGCGTCGACGGGAATCTGGGGAGACAGCGGGTCGAGTTCTGAGGCGCGCTTGCCCTCGGCCACCGCTTCGTCGAGCCGGCCCTGGAGCGCGAGCAGGATCCCGAACTGGTCGTGCGCGAAGGAGTAGTTCGGGTTCAATGCGAATGCCCGGCGATACTCGGCCTCGGATCCGGGCCAGTCGTGCGCGTACCACCCCAGGTACGTGGCCAGGGAGGCGTGTGCCTCGGCAGAGGCATCGTCCAGGCGGATCGCCTCCTGCGCCGCGGCCTTCGACTTCGGTCCCGCCTCCGCGTTGACGAGCACTCCCTCGTTGTAGCCCGCCCAGAGATAGGCGTCCGACAGGCCCGAGTACGCGGGCGCGAACTTCGGATCCAGCTTGATCGCCCCTTCGAATTGCGCGATCGCCTTGCTCAGGTTTTCGTCGCTCGGGCGGTTGAAGAAATACCGGCCCTTGAGGTACGCGTCGTACGCCTCGGGATTCACGCTGGTCGCGCGCGTCAGCCGCGACTGCTCCTCCGGAGTCAGCCGGACGTGGATCTCGCGCGCGATCGCCGAGGCCAGCTCGTCCTGCAGCGCCAGCACGTCGCGCGAGTTGCGCTCGAAGCTCTTGGACCACAGGTGCCGGTCCGACCGCGCGTCGATCAGCTGGGCGGTGATCCGGACCTTGTCGCCGGACCGAAGCACCGAGCCCTCCACGATCGCGTCGACGTTGAGGATTCTCGCGATCTCCGGGGTGGGCGGCCGGTGCGCGCCCTTGAACTGCATCACCGAGCCGCGGGAGATCACGCGAAGCTGGCTGATGTTCGCGAGATCCGACGTCAGCTCGTCGGTCATCCCTTCGGCAAAGTAGTCCTGGCTCGGGTCGCCCGAATAGTTGTCGAGGGGAAGCACGGCGATCGAGCGGATGGCGGCCGGCGTGGACGCGGTCTCGAGCTTGTTGGTCGAAGCCGAACGCGAGCGCCCGATCCATGCGGCCACGGCCAGGAGGACGGCCGCGGCAGCCGCGGCGGTCCACCACCTCCGCTTCCGGGCGGGCGCTTCTGCAGAGGCTCCGGGTGCCGGTACGGACGGCGCCTGGACCGCCTCGACCGGACGATCCAGGCCCGCCTTGACCAGGCCGTCCATCAATTGCTCGACGAGGTCGGGGTTCCACCATTTCGAAAGCTCGTCCCGCGCTCGCGACGCAAACTCCGGCTTGGCCGCGAGGAGCTCGCGGAGCGCTCCCGCGGCCGCGTCGCGCTCTCCGAGCTGGCCGTGGGCCGCAGCGAGAGCGAGATTCATGCGCCAGAATCCGGGCATCTGGATCTTTCGGGCGATGTCCCGCGCCTCGCTGTAGTCGCCCTTTCGATAGGCGTCGAAGCAATCGGAGAACCAGTACCAGGCGGGATGGTGCGGGTTCAGGTCCCGCGCCTGCTTCGCCATCGCGCAGCCGCGCTCCCAGTCTCCGGAGTACGCGACCAGGGAGCCCAGGTACGCCATCGTGAACCCGTCCATGGGGTTCAAGGCGATGGCCCGCTCCGCCGCGCTGCGAAACGCCGGAAATTCCCGGCGGAGAAAGAGCGCCGAGGCCAGGGCGTTGTAGGCGAGGTGATTGGAGGGCGCGATCTCCACGGCGCGCCGGGCCGCCGCGAGCGCGCGTCCGAGAGGATCCGGCTTGGGGTTGAACCCGTGCGCGTACTCCTCCCGGCACATGTTCGAAAGAAGAGCCCAGGCATCGGCATAGCCCGGCGCTTCCTGCACGGCGCGTTCCAGACCGGCCCTGACCGAAGCGTGCTGATCGGGGCTCACGCTGATCACCTGCGCGAGGCCCCGGAGGACGGCCTCGTAGGGAGTCAGCGCGTCGGGACTCTTGCCCCGGAGCGTCTCGCTCATGCTGTGCGGCAGGATGCCGTGCGTGTCGGCGACCGTCGAGACGATCCGGGGAACGAGATCGTCCTGGAGCTGGAAGATCTCGTCTGCGCGGAATGTCCGGTCGTAGGTCTCCGCCCAGAGGTGCGCTCCGGAAACCGCATCGATCAACTGGACCGAGACCCGCAGCGTCGGCCCCGCCTGACGCAGACTTCCGTCCAGGATGTAGCGCGCGCCGAGCGCCTGGCCCGCGGAACGGGCATCCGCCGTCTCGCCCGCGTATCGCACGGTCGAGCCGCGGGAGATGACTCGAAGGTACGAGAACCGGGACAGTCCGGTGACGGTCGCCTCCGTCATCCCCTCCGCCATCGATTCGAGGCCCGGGTCCGAGCCGTGATGCTGGAAGGGGAGCACGGCGACCCAGAAGCCCTCGTCGGCGCGGGCCGTCCCGGAGGACGGCGGCCGGACGTCCGCCGCGGACGCCAGCCGAGGGTGCGCCGGAGAAGGGCTCGACGGGGACTCGGACTTGAGCTCCCGCAGCTCGTTGTAGACGTCGCGGGAGGTCTGGTAGCGATCGCGGGGGTTCTTCTCGAGGCAGCGGCGGACGACCCTCGCCAGGTGCGGCGGGAGCGTCCGCCCGCAGGTCCGCGACGGAGGCAGGCGTGTCGCGCAGGATCGAGGACATCATGTCCACCGCGCTCGCCCCCTGGAACGGCCGCTCGCCGGTCACCATCTGGTAGAGGACGATGCCGAGGGAGAAGACGTCCGACCGCGCATCGACCTTGCCGCCCCGCGTCTGCTCCGGAGACATGTAGGCGACCGTGCCGAAGACCTGGCCCTCGCTCGTCAGGGCCGCGCGGCTCTCGGTCGGAGTGTTCGTGAGATCGGGATTCGAGTCCGCGGCCTCGAGCTTGGCGAGGCCGAAGTCCAGCACCTTGACGCGCCCCTCGGTCGTGACCATGACGTTGCCGGGCTTCAGGTCCCGGTGCACGATGCCGCGCTCGTGCGCCGCCGACAGCGCGTCGGCGAACGGCACGGCGATCTCGAAGAACCGCGGCAGCGGGAGGCCGCCCGGCGCGAGGAGCGTGTCGAGGGTTTCGCCCTCGACCAGCTCCATCGCGAGGAACCGGCTGGCGCCGTCCTCCTCGACCGCGTAGATGGTGACGATGTTGGGATGGTTCAGCGCGGCGAGGGAGCGGGCCTCCCGCTCGAAACGGGCCAGCCGCTCGGGATCCTGCGCCACCGCCGCCGGGAGCATCTTGATCGCCACGTCGCGCCCGAGCTTCGTGTCCGTGGCGCGGTACACCTCGCCCATCCCGCCCGCGCCGATGGCGGCGGTGATGCGGTAGTGGCCGAGGGTACGACCGATCAACTCGGGCATCTTCGGCGGCTGAGAACCGGGCTTGCGTTCGCGTCTCGGTTGATGACAGGAGCGATTCTAGTCTCCCGGAGACGAAGGCTGCACCGGATGTAGGATTCGACCCCGGGTGACACCTCCATGACCGACACGGATCTCGTCGATCGGCTGACGAAGCATCGCGGCCTCGCCGCCGCGCCTCGCGTCGAGCTCGAATGGCTCGCCGCGCACGGGACCGTGCGGCGGCTGGAGGTCGGCGGCGTGCTCTCGCACAAGGGCGTGCCCGTGGAGAGCATGTTCGTCATCCTTTCGGGCCGCATTTCCATCACCGTCGACCGCGGCTCCGGCCCGCACAAGCTCGCGGAATGGACGGGTGGCGACATCTCGGGCCTGCTTCCCTATTCCCGCCTCGGCGTTCCGCCGGGCGAGTCGCTCGTCCAGGAAGCCGCGGACGTCCTCTACGTGCCCCGCGAGCACCTGAGCGCGCTCGCGCGCGAGTGCCCGGTGCTGACGTCGATCCTCGTTCACCGGATGGTCGACCGGGCGCGGGATTTCACGTCCAACGAGCTGCACGACGAGAAGATGGTCTCGCTCGGACGCCTTTCGGCGGGCCTGGCCCACGAGCTCAACAACCCCGCGGCCGCGATCGAGCGGAGCGCGGCGCTGCTCGGGAACCGGCTCGACGACGTCGAGCAGGCGGTGCGCGCGCTCGGCACGGCGAGCCTGACCGACGCGCAGTTCGACGCGATCGACGGCGTGCGCACCGCCTGCGCCATCGCGCCCGAACAGGGGATCCGGTCGCCGATCGAGCACGCCGAGCGCGAGGAAGCCATCACCGACTGGCTCGCCGACCGCGGGCTCGATACGGCGGCGGCCGAAGCGCTCGCCGAAACCGCGGTGAAGGTCGAGGCGCTCGATCGGCTCGCCGGCGCCGTCCAGGGACCCGTGCTCGGCGCCGCGCTGCGCTGGGCCGCCGCCGGCTGCTCGGTGCGCCGCCTCGCCTCGGAGATCCAGGACGCCGCAACGCGGATCGCCGGACTGGTCCTGGCGGTGAAGGGCTTCACGCACATGGACCAGGGATCGGCCGCGGGCCCGGTGAATCTTGCCCAGGGCCTCGGCAACACGGTCGCCGTCCTGAAATCGAAGGCCCGCGGCAAGTCGGTCGCCGTGTCCATCGAGGTCGAGCCGGATCTGCCGCGCGTCCGTGGTTTCGCCGGCGAGCTGAACCAGATCTGGGGCAACCTGATCGACAACGCGCTCGACGCCGTGGCCGAGTCGGGCCGCGTCGAGGTCGTGGCCGGCCGCGAGGCCAGGCGCGTCGTCGTGCGGATCGCCGACAACGGCCCCGGCATCCCGTCCGAGATCCGCGACCGGATCTTCGATCCCTTCTTCACGACGAAGCCGGCGGGGCAGGGAACCGGCCTCGGCCTCGACATCGTCCGCCGGCTCGTCCTGCACAACGAGGGCGAGATCTCGGTCCAGTCGCAGCCGGGCCGGACGGAGTTCCGGGTCGCGCTGCCGATCGCAGAGACCGAGGGCGCCGCAGTCCGCGCATGAACAAGCCCGTTCTCCTCGTCGTGGACGACGATCCCCAGGTCCTCGCGGCGGTCCGGCGCGACCTGCGCTCGCGGTACCGCGAGGGCTACACGATCGTCAGCGCCGGCTCGGGGGAGGAAGCGCTCACCACGGCGAAGGAGCTCAAGAGCCGCGGCGACTCCCTCGCGATGGTCATCAGCGACCAGCGCATGCCGGGCATGCTCGGCGGAGAGCTGCTCGCCCTGTCCCGCGAGGTGTACCCGCTCGCGCGGCGCGTCCTGCTGACGGCGTACTCGGACATCGGAGCGGCCGTCAGCGCGATCAACGACGCGCACATCTCTCACTACCTGTCGAAGCCGTGGGATCCTCCCGAGGACAAGCTCTACCCGGTCGTCGACGACCTCCTCGATTCGTGGCAGGCCGAGTACCTGCCCGAGGCGAAGGGCTTGCGGCTGGTCGGCCAGCAATGGGCGACGCGCTCGCACGCGATCAAGGATTTCCTGGCGGGCAATCTCATCCCGTATCGCTGGCTCGACGTCGAGCGGGACGCCGAAGCGGCGCGGACGCTGCTGGAGTCGGCCGGTGTCGCGATGGACGCGCTGCCGGCGCTTTTCTTCGAGGACGGAAGCGTTCTGACCAACCCGGAGCCGCGCCAGGTGGCCGAGCGTCTCGGCAAGCCGCTGTCCGCCGCCTACGAGGTCTACGACCTCGTGGTCGTCGGGGCAGGGCCCGCCGGACTCGCGGCCGCGGTGTACGGCGCCTCCGAGGGGCTTCGGACGATTCTGCTCGACCGGCACGGACCCGGCGGTCAGGCCGGGACGAGCTCGCTCATCGAGAACTACCTCGGCTTCCCGGCCGGCGTCAGCGGCAGCGAGCTGACCCGCCGCGCCATTGCTCAGGCGCAGCGCCTCGGCGCGGAGTTCCTCGCGCCGCTCGAGGTGACCGGGGTGACGATCGACGGCGGCTACAAGCACCTCGCGCTCTCCGACGGGCGGGAACTGATCACGCGAGCGATGCTCGCGGCGACGGGGATGATCTACCGCGAGCATCCGGCGCCCGGCGTCGAGGAGCACGCCGGCGCGGGCGTCTACTACGGGGCCGCGACCACCGAAGCGACCGCGTTTCGCGACCGGCGCGTGGTCGTCGTCGGCGGCGGAAACTCCGCGGGCCAGGGTGCGATGCACCTGGCGCGGTTCGCCGCGGACGTCCAGATCGTCGTGCGCCGTCGCGGATCTGCGAGACACGATGTCGCAAGTACCTCATCGAGCAGATCGGGAAGACGCCGAACATCCGGCTGCGGCCGCGGACCGAGATCGCTGGCGTCGAAGGCGAAGGCCGCGTGCAGCGGGTCACGCTCCGGTCCGCTGGACGACGGATCGTGCCGGACCGAAGACGCCGATGCCGTCTTCCTCTTCATCGGAACGCGGCCGCGGTGCGACTGGCTGCCGGCGGGCGTGCTGCGCGACGCGAAGGGATTCGTCCTCACCGGACGCGATCTGATGGCGGCGGAGGCCTTCGCCCGGACGTGGAAGGAGCAGCGGGAGCCGCTCCTGCTCGAGACCAGCGTTCCGGGAATCTTCGCCGCGGGCGACGTGCGCGCGGGAGCCATGAACCGCGTCGCCTCCGCCGTCGGCGAGGGATCCATGGTCGTCCGCCTCGCGCACGAATACCTCGCGCTGACCTAGCGATCGCTCGCCCGCGCGCGCCAACCCTGGTCGAGCGAACCCTCGCCACGAGCTCGCATCGCGAATAGCTCCTCCCGACCGACAGGGAGGGAGGACGTATTCGCGATGCGAGCGAGCGCCGCAGCGATCGCGCAGCAGCGCGACGCGCGAAGGGCGACGGTGAAAAACCATGGTTCGAGTAGGGAATCGTGAGGACTTGGCCGTGGCCCGAGCGAGATCCTCGCCTGAGGACAAGGAGGAAGTCATGAAGCGATTCACTTGCAGGTCGCCTCGCGTTCTCTGGATGCTCGCCCTCGTCGCCCTGGGTCTCGCCCGGCCCGCGGCCGCGCAGTTGCGCGGAGCGTGCGGCGTCTACGCCCTGTGCCTCGGCGACAACCGCTTTCAGATTGCCGCCGCCTGGCAGGATCCGGCCACGGGCGACCAGAACGTGGCGCGGGCGGTCACGCTGACCGCGGATTCCGGCTACTTCTGGTTCTTCAACGAAGACAACATCGAGATCACGGTGAAGACGCTCGACGGCTGCGCCAGCAACGGCTTCGAGTGGGTCTTCGCCTCCGGCATGACCAACGTCCAGGTCACGCTGACGGTGACCGACGTCCTCACCGGCGCCTTCAAGCAGTACGTGAATCCCGCCGGGACTCCCTTCCTTCCGATCCAGGACACCGCCGCCTTTTCGAGCTGCCCCGGTCCCGCGGCGGGCGACGTCGCCGGAGCCTGGGTGGGCACCTTCGACTCGGCCGACATGGTCGACTGCGACTCCAACACGCCTGCCGGGGCCGTCTTCGAGCGCGACGGCGCCAACGTCTCCGGGACGTTCCAGGCGACCGAGAACTTCTGCGGCTTTCCCATGGCGCGTTTCGAGGGCCTCATGGACGGCGACCGGATCTCGGGAACGCTGACGGGAGGTCGGTTCACGAAGGCGCACGCGTTCGGGGTCATCGCGGGTTCCACGCTCGAGCTCACCCTCGTCAACGGCTTCGGGTTCATCCCCGGTGGGACAATGCACCTCCATCGGTAGTTCCGGCGCCCGAAATCGGGGACACAGGCGGCGGAAAGTGCTAAATAGGGACCTGGAGGTGCCCGCCATGAGAGCTGGACGAGCGCTCGCATCCCTGGTTCTCCTGCTCGCCGCGTCCCTCGCCTGCAAGGACTCCAATTCCATGACCGGTCCCGTCGCCGCGCCGACGGTCGCGAGTCTCGCGGGGACGTGGACCGGCACCTATTCCTCGAAGGCGCCGTCCTGCCCGGCGACTCCGGTGACGATCACCTTCGCGCAGAACGGCGCCCAGGTCACGGGCGCGGTCACGACCAATGCGTGCGGGCCGCACGGCTTCTTCAAGGCGACGGTGTCGGGCAACTCCGTCACCGGGAACATCGACCTCGGCGGCTGCACCGGTGGCGGTGTCCTCGGAGAGATCCACGGCAACGCCCTCTCCCTGTCGATCGGCGACTTCTTTCAGCCCCTCGTCACCGAGGACCAGGTCGTCATCGTGGGCGGGGCTGTAACGCTCAGCCGGTAACCGTCGCCCTCCGCGCGTCGCGCTGCTGCGCGATCGCTGCGGGCTCCCGCATCGCGAACCTCCTCCCTCCCTTCGGTCGGGAGACTATTCGCGATGCGAGCTAGGGCCAGGTTGCGGCTGGGAGAGGGGAGGACTCGTCATTGTAGGCGGGGCGGTGACGCTCAGCCGGTAGTCGGGTGCGGGCCCTTTGCGATGCGGTGCGCCGCGACGGCGATGACCGCCCCGACGGCCAGCAGGACGAGGACGCGCCAGAAGACGTAGTCGACCACGCCGTGGGCGCGCTCGGTCGCAGCGTCGACGGACCGCTTCGAGATCGCGTCGACTTCCTTGAGCGCCGCCGCGCGCTCCAGGGACAACGCCTCGAACGCGGCCTTGCGCTCCTGCGCGATCGTGTCGGCGATCGCCTGACGCTCCGAGGACGCGTAGGCGGAGAGGGCGATCCGCTCCTGCTGGATCGCCGCCAGGAAGGCGCCGCGCTGGGCGTCGAGCAGCTCGCCGAGCGGACCGCTCGCGGCGCGCATGGTCGCCGGCACGTCGGCCAGCACCGCGTCCGCCCGCCGCGCGACGCTGCCGACGGCCTCGAGATCCTCGAAGGTCACGTGGAGATCTTCCCTGTCCGGCGATCTCCGTGGCGAGCAGCTCGCCCTGCCAGCGAATCTCCTTGGGCATGAGCGTGGAATAGCTGCCGAGGCGCAGCGACAGGTCCTCGATCGCGTCGCCGGCCTGGCCCACGACCGCGAACGCGCCGGCGTCCTGCTCCGCGAAGAACCGGGCCAGCTCGCCGGTCGCCGACGAGCGCCCGCTGAAGGTGCCCTCGATCGGATGGGCGCGCGCGAACTTTTCGACGTCCGCGCGCCTCCGGTCGTACCGTTCCGGGCTGCCCGCGGCGAGAGTGGCGGACTGCTCGACGGTCTCCCGCATCTGCCGCGCCGCGGCGACCGCGATGGGCTGCTCCGTCCCGAAGGCGTTCTTGCCGGGGCCCTCGCTGAAATAGAGCTCCATCTGCACGATCAGCAGCCAGAGATCCAGACCGCCGGCGAGGGGATCGGGGCGAAAGGCGGCCGCGTAGAGCGCCGGAATTCCGTCCGCCTTCCAGAGGACGGCGCGCCGCCGCACGGCCGGATCCGAGGACTTCGCCCGGATCTCGTCCGCGGCGTATTCCAGGGTGCCGCCCAGGCGTTCCGCCGTTTCGTAGACGCGCATCCGCAGCTCGGTGGCGCTCATCGACTGGTTTCCGATCTGCTGCTGGAGCGTCGAGTGGCGCGGACCGGTCGATCCGGTGCAGCCCGAGGCGAGGACGCCGGCGGCAAGGAGCGCGGCGCCGGGCAAGTGCAAGCAGGCGCGGAATCCGGTCATTGTGCCTCCCTGTCGCGGTCGTATTTCCGGACATCGTACAGTGCGTGGCCCCCGCCGTCGGTGCACGCGGGGCAACTGATACGGATGCATCAGGCGCGCCGACGGTCGGGGCCGTAGAGTGAACCCTATGGAGATCGAGTTTCCCGGAGGCGCGAGGGTCGACGCCCTGCACGAAGGCTTGCGGATCCGGACCGATCAACCGGACGCGCACGGCGCGGCTTCGGCTCCTTCGCCGTTCGACCTTTTCCTCGCCTCGATCGGCACGTGCGCCGGCTTCTACGTTCTGCGCTTCTTCCAGCAGCGTCGACTCGACACCGCCGGCCTGGCGCTGTCCGTGACGCCGCGGCGGGATCCGGCTCGCAAGCTGGTCACGAGCATCCGCATCGAGATCACCCTGCCGCCCGAATTCCCGGAGAAGTACCGGGAGGCGGTGCTCCGCGCGGTCGATCAGTGCACCGTCAAGCGGCACCTCGCCGAGCCGCCCGAGCTCGAAGTCGTGGTGGCGGCGCAGGAGGATCCGCGCAGGGTCGAACCGGCGAGGAGCCATGCGCTGGCGTCCACAGGATCCGCGTAGCCAGTCCGCGCCCTGACCGCGCTCAGCCGTTGGCGGCCGGGAGCTCCTTCGACGTGATCTGGTACCGGAACGCGTCGGGGTCGAACGGATCGAGCCGTCCGGCGGCCGTTTCTCCCTGGGGATACATGAAGTAGCCGACCGGCTTGCCGGACGATCCGGGCAGCGCGACGTCGTGGCCGAAGTTGTACGCCATCCAGTTCATTTCCCAGGAGCCGAAGAGCCGGGTGCGCGCCTTCTTCACCATCTCGTGGTCGAGCGGCAGGTTGCCGGGCGGTTCCTCGAGCACGACCTTGCGCACGTCGGCCGGATCGACGGGAACCCAGCCGTAGCCCGTGAGGTAGACCTCGACGCGGCAGTGCTGGCCCTTGGTGCAGACTTCGGTCGACGGCCCGAGGCTCTTGTATCCGAGGTCGGATTTGGCGATACGGAGGCCGTACACGTGGCGCGCGGGAAGGCCCGCGGCCCGGGCGAGCCCGACGTAGAGGGCGTTCAGGTCGGCGCACTTGCCGCCGAGGTCCCCGGTTTCCAGCATGAAGCGGATGTCGCCGGTCCCGCAGCCGCGCGTCTTCGGATTGCGGAACGTGTTGTCGACGACCCAGTCGTAGATGTTGCGCGCCTTTTCGAGGTCCGTCGTCGCTCCCCGCGTGCAGGCGACGGCCTGCTCCTTCACGATGCCGTCGGTCGGCACGAGCGCGGTCGGTTGCAGGTAGTACTCGAGCTCGGAGGCGCTGCCCTTCGCGGCCTTGCCGGGCGTCGCAAGGTCGACCGCGTAGTTTCTCGTGGAGACGCGGCTGGTCAGGGTGAGGACCGGCTTGACGCCCGCCGGAAACGTCGCCGCGACGATGCCGAGCGCGTCCGCCTTGTTCTCGACGAGCTCGACCTTCCCGCCCTCGGCGCGGAAGTCGTTGGCCAGCGTCTTCTGGAACACGGTGTCGCGAAGCAGGGCGGCCGGCAGCCAGACGCGCGTCGTGCCGGAGGGGTTGAGCACCTCGACGGTCGCGGTCACCTCGAAAGTGCGCCATGCGCCCTGAGGCTCACCCAGCGCCAGGAGGCGCGCCGATTTCGGAAGAGCCAGGCTTGCGGAGACGACTCCAGCGGACTGCAGAAATTTGCGACGGTTCATAGCCCGAAAGGCTATGACTGATTCTGGCCGTCCGCAACCCCCGGAGATTGAGGTTCAGAAAGCCGTGGTGTCGGCCACGCTTGCGAGCTCGCCGCTCGCGTTGTCGTACGTGCGGATCGCGCCGGTCTGCGTGTCGGTGACCGTGATCGTGTACTTCACGTTGGACAAGGCGCCGTAGAACACCCAGTGGTGCCCGTTGATCGCGTCTCCGTCGAGCACTTTCACGACGAGCTCGACGTTGGAGTCGTTGAAGAACCAGAAGTAGCCGGTATTGCCGGTCAACGGCACGGCGACGCCGTCGCCCGACGCTCCCTGGTCCGGCACTTCCCAGGCGACGGTCACGCTGGAAGCGCGAATCGTCGAGGCAGAGCGTCCGCGCCGCCCTGTCGCAGTCGGCGACCGCCGGTTCGCGCCGATCGCGTGCCGGTGTGAGCGCCGCGATACAGCCCGTAGAGCTCGGCCGCGGCGCGTTGCTCGTCGACGGCGCAGGATCGCGTCGCGCGGCGGGCCCGGGGAGAGGCGGCGAGCTCCGGGAACGCGGACGTGTCGGCCCTGCGACGAGAGCGCTGCCGGCCGGGTTGACGTAGGTCTGGACGGCTCCGGTTTGTATGTCGGTCACGGTGACGTGTACTGCACGTCGGACAGCGCCCCGTAGAAGACCCAGAAGGCGCCGTTCAGGAGCCGTCCGTCGAGCACCTTGAGGACGAGCTCGATGTTGTCGGCCGAGAAGAACCAGAAGGCTCCCGTGTCCGTCGTCAGCGGCCGAGCCATGCCATGTCCGGTGCGTCCGTCCGACGGAACGCTCCATGCGACCTCCGCCTTGAACCGGTTGCCGCGAGGCAGAGGGTCGTCGGGGAGGGCGTGCAGAAGGGATCCGAGCCTCCCGAGCAAAGTCCCTCGTGAAGACGCCCTGCTCCTCGTGCCGGCGTACACGCGCGAAGGCGACGGCGGGATCGACCGCGAGCGCCGTCGCGTCGGGTCCGGCAGGCCGTCGTTCTCGTCGGTCCAGGTGGCGCCTGCGTTCGAGCGTACGCGTAACACGCCTCCCGGGCCTGCGAGTAGACCGTCTGCGAATCGGTCGGGGCGACGACCACGTGCGTCCCCGGTACGGCCAGTTCGCTCCAGAGTCAGGCCCCGGTCGTTGATCGCATGACGTGCTGGACGAATCGGTATCCCGGATCGCACGTCGATGTAGAGCGTAGCGATCCGGGGCGGCGGCGATCGCCACGGCTCCGGCGGAATAGAGGCCGGTGCAGGGACCGTCCGAAGTCTGCCAGGTCGCTCCTCCGTCCTGCTTCGCGCGCCGTGCACGTAGACCGACGAGGGCGGCGAGGTCGACGGTCGAGGCCGAGGATCGCATCCGTCCCGAAGAGTCCCCGTGAAGCTGGGTCCAGCTTCCGCCGCCGTCCGTGCTCTTGAAGACGTTCCGCTTCGAGGTGATGCCGACCGAAGGTGACGTCCAGGCCGCGTAGAGCGTGATCGGATGGCCGGATCGACGCCAGCGCGGTCAGACGACGTGGCTTCCGAGAAGAGCAGATACGACGATCCCACAGGTAGCGGGACGCTCCAGTGGCCGCCGCCGTCGGTCGTCTTGTAGACGTGCCGTTCCGGTACGATGGACGTAGCCACGCCCGGTGCCGATGGATCGAGCACGATGGCGCTCATGACGCGGTTCCTGCCGTGACGATGGGGTCGCAGCGGTCCACGTGGCGCCGCGATCCGTGGTCTTGAAGAGGCCTCCCGGGCGGTGCCCGCGTAGAGCGAGACGGTTCACGACGAGGATCGACGGCCAGAGCGCGTGACGAACACGGTGGACGCAAGAGTCCGATGATTCGAAGCGATCCAGCTCGTCCCGGATCGTGGCTGCCGGAGTCACCGTTCGTGTCCGCTGCCAGCGAAGACCGTCGACGTTGCGACGAGTCGGATCGACCGCGAGCGACCGCACCGGCTCCGACGTTGCCGAGCTGGGTCCAGTCGACTCCCGCGTCGGCGGCTCCGGAAGAGACTCCGTCGCCGGTGGCTCGCATAGACCTCGTGGGCATCGGAGGCGAATGCCACGCGAAGGATCCCGTCAGTCCCGTCGCGGCCCGGACGCCCAGCGTCCAGCTGCGCCCGCGATCCACGCTGCGCAACACGCCGCTGGACGTGCTCGCGAAGACGATCTGTGGCGGGTGCGTTCGTGACGAACACCTTCTGGGCGCTGGCAGCTCCGAGTCCTTGGTCCAGACTGGCCGCCTCCCGCCTCGGTGCTCTTGTAGACCCCGCCCGCGGACGCATCGGAAGCGACATAGAGGGTGGACGGTGTCGTCGGGTCGATGGCGATGTCTCCGGTGACAGGCTGCAATCCGTGGGAGACATCGGCCCATGTTTCACCGCCGTCGGTCGTCTTGAAGAGGCGCCACCGCCGACGGTATCAGACGGTCGAGCTCGATTTGGATCGAGCACGAGCGCGAACATGCCGCCGGGAAGCCCCGCGCCGATCGACCTCCAGCTCGCGCCGCCATCATCGCTCTTGAAGAGACTCCGGCAGGCCACCCGCGTAGACGGTCGACGGATGCGACGGATCGATGACGATCGGGAGGGGGTAGGATCAGTGGATCTGTGCGTCGACGGCCAGCCTCCGGTTCGCTCCAGGTCAGCCTCCATCCATGCTCTTGAACAGTCCGCCGCGATCCGTCTCGCCAGGGTCCACGATGCCGGCGTAGAGCGTCGAAGGGTGGTTCGGGATCGACGGCGAGCGCGTGCACGCTGGCGTTCTGCGCCGAAAGGGCCGACGGAGGTCCACGGGCTCGATTCGGCCAGTCCGGCGTCGGCAAGCGCGAAGGCGGCGAGGACGAGCGCCCACGTCGGAAGGGTCTTCGCGCGGAGATCGAGCGATCGAGAGAGTTTATCCATGCAGGTGTCTACGTAGAAGACACCGCGATCGTACTCCGAATCGCTCGACTCCCCGGAACCGCGCGGCTGCTCCCGCGAGACCGAACGAGGCTCTTAGATCTCGAGGCTCTCGAGTCCCTGCGCCCCCCGGACGGCGCCGGGCGATGCCGACGCGCAGGTGGCGTGCAGGTTGATCATTTCCACGAAGAGCGCGAGGCGCTCGAGAAAGGTCTCGACGACCTTGGGGCCGTCGCTCGCGCGGCAGGTGAAGGACATGAGGCCCTTGCCGGGCTCCAGCACGTAGCGTTTGAACGAGTCCGAGTCGAGGGCCACTTCCTTGTACGACTCGAGCCAGCGGGCGTCCACCGTTCCGGCCAGACTCACGACGTGGCGCTGGAACAGCGGGCCGAGGACTTCCTGCCGCATGGCGTTGCGATCGACGGTCACGTTGTACATCGGCGATGTCCCTCGGCGATCCGAAGACAGCAAGGGCGGAGCCAAGAAGGTCTAAGGCCTTTATCCTGTGTTGGTTCGGCCTCCGGCCGGGCCTGCAGGTGACGAGAATCGTCGGCCATGCGGCCCAGGACTGTCACAACGAAGCGGTTGGATTCGTTTGACCTCGAGGTGGGAGCGGCACACGACATGGCGGCCGGCGGCCCGGCTGGAAATTCATTGAACGCCCCTCGCGCATCGCCAACACTGTGTGGGTGGCGAGCAGGGACGCGGGCGTGAGCGGGGAGCCGGTCGGGTCGTTCCTGTATTTCTCGGAACTGCTCTCGCGCACCGTCGTCGACGCCGCGGGCAAGCCGATCGGCAAGCTGTGGGATCTCTCCATCCAGCTTCCCGGAGCCGTACCCTTCCGTCCGGCAACTCTTCATCCGCCCACCCGGACAGGCGGACCTGCTCCTCGTCGCCGAAGGCAGCCAGGTGCGCTCGTGGACGGAGAGCCCGATCCCGCTGACGGCCCGCGTGCCGGAGCTGCGCCCGAGCCGGCGCAGGGAGGTGGCCGAGATCCGCCTGCGCGAGGCGCTGCTCGACAAGCAGGTCGTGGACGTTTCGGGGGCGAAGGTCGAGCGTGTCAACGATCTGCACTTCCTCCTGGCGCGCGAGGGGCTCCTGCTCGCGCACATCGACGTCGGCCTGCGCGGGCTCGCGCGGCGGCTCGGGTGGGAGCGCGGCATCGAGGCCGCCGTGCGCCTCGTGCGGCCGCGCGCGCGCTACCTCGGCGCCGAGGAAGGGCTCATCGGCTGGAAATACGTCATCCCGACGCTGGCCGACCCGGCGGGGCTGCGGCTCGCGCTCTCGACGAAGTCGATCGGGAGCCTCCATCCGGCCGACCTCGCGGAGATCCTCGAGGACCTGCCCTCGGAGTCGCGGCGTTCCGTGTTCGACGCCCTCGAGTTCCAGACGGCCGCGCGCGTGCTGCCCGAGGTGGATTCCAAGATGCAGCAGGAGCTGCTCACGGGCGAGAGCGATCCCGAGCGCGCCGCCGACCTGCTCGAGAACATGCCGCCCGACGCCGCGGCCGACGTGCTTTCCGAGATGCCGGAAGAGGACGCGCAGGACCTCATCGACCGCATGCAGCCCGAGGACGCGCGCGCGGTCACGACTTTGCTCGAGCACGAAGAGGACACGGCCGGCGGCCTGATGACGACCGACCTCGTCACGTTTTCCGGGACGATGACGGTCGCCGACGCCTTCCGCCGCCTGCGGGAGATCGCGCCGGAGGTCGAGTTTCTCTACCAGTTCTACGTGGTCGACGAGAAGAAGCGGCTCGTCGGCGTGATCAACATGCGGCGCCTCTTCCTCGGCCAGGAGACCGACCTGCTGCGCGACGCGATGACGCCGTGGACGATCCGGGTGCACCCGACCGACTCGGCCTCCCACGTCGCGGCGATCATCGAGAAATACAACCAGGCGGCCGTTCCCGTCGTCGACGACGACGGCGTGCTCGTCGGGATGATCACGGTGGACGACGTCCTGACCGAAGTGCTTCCCCTCGCATGGAAGAAAAAGCTCCGGCTCTGAGCGGGCGCCCGGCGCCCGGCCGGGGGATCCGCTGGAAGCAGGTCGTCCTGTTTCTGGGCGTGATCGGTCCGGGCCTCATCACGGCCAACGTCGACAACGACGCCGGCGGGATCACGACGTATTCGCTGGCGGGCGCCCAGTACGGGACCCGCATGCTCTGGACGCTCATTCCCATCACGATCGCGCTCGTGGTCGTGCAGGAGATGGCAGCGCGCATGGGCGCCGTGACCGGCAAGGGTCTGGCCGACCTCATCCGGGAGAACTTCGGCGTGAAGCTGACCTTCTACCTGATGCTCGCGCTGCTCGCCTCCAACTACGGCAACACGGTGTCGGAGTTCGCGGGCGTGGCGGCGAGCCTCGAGATCTTCGGCGTCGCGAAGTGGATCTCGGTCCCGCTCGTCGCGATCGCGATCTGGCTGCTCGTCGTGCGCGGCACCTACCGGCTGGTCGAGCGCGTGTTTCTCGTCGCGTGCGTCTTCTATTTCGTCTACCCGGTGTCGGCCTTCCTGGCGCACCCGGACTGGAAGGCGGTTCTCCACGACACCGTGATTCCGTCGCACGTCTCGTTCGACTCCGGGTACATCGGCATGCTCGTCGCGCTCGTCGGCACGACGATCGCGCCCTGGATGCAGTTCTACCTGCAGTCGAGCGTGGTCGAGAAGGGCATCCGGAAGGACCGGTACTGGATCACGTGGTGGGACGTCGTCGTCGGCTGCATCGTGACCGACGTCGTGGCCTTCTTCATCATCGTGGCCTGCGCGTCCACGCTCTTCGCGCACGGCATCGCCGTGACGAGCGCCGCCGACGCCGCCCGCTCGCTCGAGCCGCTGGCGGGGCGTTACGCCGCGGCGCTCTTTGCCTTCGGGCTGCTCAACGCCTCGATCTTCTCGGCCGCGATCCTTCCGCTCTCGACCGTCTACTACGTCTGCGAGGCCTTCGGCTGGGAGGCCGGCGTCGACAAGAAGTTCGGCGAGGCGCGGGCCTTCTACTCGATCTACACCGCCATGATCGTGCTCGGCGCGGCCGTCGTCCTCTGGCCGGGCTTTCCGCTCATCCGCGTGATGTTCCTCTCGCAGCTCGCCAACGGCATCGCGCTGCCGCTGGTGCTCGTCTTCATGCTTCTGCTCGTCAACCGCGAGGAGCTCATGGGCGACCAGGTCAACGGCCGCGCGTTCAATGCGGTCGCCTGGGTCACGACCGTCGTCATGATCGGCCTGACGCTGCTCCTCGTGGCGAACGGGTTCGGACTGAAGCTCGGGGCCTAGGGCTTGATGATGATGTGGCCGAAGAGCTTCCTTCCTGAGCTTGAACGTGATCGAGTCACTTCGATGGCGGCTGTCGGTCGACGATGCCTGTGCCCTGAAAGGGCCCCGAATTGCAGGTGTTTGCCTCGCAGGACGTCCCCGGATACGGGTTGGTCAGAGTCGTCGGGTTCTGGCCGTTCCAGTCAGGGATCTTCACGGTGATGTCACCGACACCCTGCTCGCGCCTGCCAGATCTCGATCGGGGCGTTGTTCGAAGCACGTACTCGGGAATGGCTCGCTTCGGTGCCAGTGAGCACGATGTAGTGGTTCGCGTCGCATCGAACTGTCCGGCGGTTGCGATCACGAGTACCGCCACGACCCCGACCGCGGCACCGAGGATGAGACCGCCGACGAACTTGGACGCATGACGTCCTCCTATCTGGCTTCCGGCCGCCTTTTGCGGCGCGGCGACGATCGAGCGAAACTCCGGGTTGTCGCGAAGGCCCGCGAACTCGGGCCGGAGCGTGAGAATGGACGGACAGAAGCCCGCGGCGACCGCCTGGCGGAGGAAACCGAGCGCCTCCGGATTCGCGCCCGGCGAGCGCGGCGACGGTCGCGGCGTCGGCGATGATGGTGGGATCCTTCGGCTCGAGCCGCAGGGCCTCGCGCATCGGCGCGTCCGCCTCGCTCGCCCGTCCCGTCCGGGCGAGTCCAGTCGCAACGTACGCGAGGGCCTCCCCGTTTTTCGGATTGAGCTTGAGTTCCTCGCGCGCCAGGGCGACGGAGCGTTCGTACGCCTCGCGCTCCTTCTGCATGGCTCCGGGAATCTCGGCGTAGGCGTCGCCGAGGTTGCCCCAGATGCGGTATTCGTTTGGCGTGGCGGCGGCCGCGCGTTCGAGCGCGGGGATGGCCTCGGCCGGACGCCCGGACCAGAGCTGCGTCATGGCGAGATTGGACTCGGCGCTCGGATTCTTCGGGTCGAGGGCGAGCGCCTTCCGGTAGGCGTCCAGAGCGGCCGGGTAGTTGCAGCGCATCGTCTCGGCGCCGCCGAGGTTGCTCTGCGCCCAGGAGCTGTCCGGCGCGGTCTCGGACGGCGCGCCGAAACAGGGCGACGGCTTCGCCGTAGCGGCCGAGCTCGAAGTAGTGGGAGGCGAGGCCGATTGAAGACGTACCAGGATGGCTGAAGCTCGAGCGCCTGCTCGAACGCGGTCTCGGCCGTCGCCTCGTCTCCGGCGGCCGCAGCGGCGCGGCCGAGGCCGAGGAGGGCCTGGACGTCGCCCGGACGGACCGAAAGCGCCCGACGGTACGCGTCCATGGCTTCGCGGTACTGGCCGGTGATCCGCAGCGTGTCACCGAGAGTCACGTCCGACTTCGGGGAGCTCGGGATCCAGAGCCGCGCGCCGCGTCGGTCGGCCGCGATGGCCTTGCCGGGCCCACTCGACGTCGCTCGTGATCGGATACATGGCGAGGTCGGCGCGGGCGATGGCCGCCTGGACCAGCGCCGAGTTGGGCTTCTCCTGCGCCAGGCGCTGGAGGATCGCGAGGGCTCGTTCGACGCTCTCCCGGCGGTCGTACCGCTGCAGCAGGCCGAGCGCCTCGAGGTAGCGTTCCTGCGAGCGCCGGGGTGTCGAGTCCCGACGGTGTCGGCGTCCGCTGCGCGCCGGGCTGCAGCTCGAGGTCCTCGACCACGCTCCTCGGCGATCCGATCCTGCAGGTCGAAGAGCTCCTCGCCGTCGAGAGACGTGGCGGCGATCTGGGCGCCGCTGACATCGACGAGACGATAGGTGATGCGGAAGCTGTCGTTCTCCCGCTGGAGCGAGCCTTCCAACAGCGTGTTGGCGCCGAGGCGGCGCGCGACGCTCGCCAGGTTCGTATCTTTCGCGTCGCCGGCCGACCGGAGGCCCGCGGCGTGACGACCTGGAGGCCGCTCACGTTGGACAGTCGCGCGCTGACCGTGTCGGCAAGCGCCACGCCCCACAAGTCGCCCTCGGTAGTGCTCGTGAGGTTGCGGAAGGGCAGGACCGCGAGCTGTCGAACGCCCACGGCCGCGCCCGGCGACGCCGATCCGCGGCTTCACGAAGAAATATGCCCCGACGGCGAGCGCAGCTCCCGCAAGCGACCGCCGGCGAGCGTCTTCCATCGTGAAGCGTTCCCGGCGGCCGCGAGCGCCCCCGCACCCGACATCCCGGCGAGCGCGGCCTCGATGTCCAGGCGCGCGTCGCCCGCGTCGCGCAGGCGCCGGCCCGGGTCCTTCTCGAGGCACTTGACGAGCAGTTCGCGGATCCGCTCCGGGGTGCGGGCGGGCAGCGCCGACCAGTCCGGCTCGAGGTGAAGGATCGCGCCGACGGCGTCCGGCACCGTCTCGCCGGTGAAGGCGCGTTTGCCGGACAGGCTCTCGAACAGGATGCAGCCGAAGGCCCAGATGTCCGTGCGCCGGTCGGTCTCCTTGCCGCGCGCCTGCTCGGGGCTCATGAACTCGGGCGTGCCGACGATCTCACCCGGCCGCGAGTCCGACATCACGAGCGTGGGCGAGCGCGACATGTCGCCGGCAAACGGCAGCTCCATCGCCTTGGCGAGGCCGAAGTCGAGGACCTTGACCTTGGCCTCGGGCGTGATCTTGATGTTGGCCGGCTTCAGGTCCCGGTGGATGACGCCCTTCTCGTGCGCCACCTCGAGCGCCTCGGCGATCTGCGAAGCGATGCGCAGCGAGTCGGCGACGGGCAGCGCTCCGGTCGAGAGGCGCTGCGCGAGCGTCTCGCCCTCGACGAGCTCCATGACGATGTAGCGCGTTTCGCCGTCCTGCTCGGCGCCGTAGATCGCCGCGATCGTCGGATGGTTGACGGCGGCGAGCATGCGCGCCTCGCGCTCGAACCGCGAGACGCGGCCCGGGTCGCTGGCGAACTCCTCGGGCAGCACCTTGATGGCGACCTCGCGGCCGAGCTTGCGGTCGCGCGCCCGGTAGACCTCGCCCATGCCGCCGACGCCGAGCAAGTCGCCGACCTCATACGTACCGAGCCGGGAGCCGGGCTGGAGGGTCATGGGAGTCGGGGGGATTCTATTCCGTGCCTGCCTTTAGAATGAACAGATGAGACCCCTTCGAGCGGTCTTCATCCTGGTCGCCGGCCTCGTCCTGCGGTCCCGGGCGGCCGGGGCGGAGGGGCCTGCGCTGCCGGAGATCGTCGAGCGGTTCGATCACCTTCGGATCGGCGAGGCGGTGGCGGTGTCGGGCCTGCGGCTGTCCGTCGGGCATTTCGAGTGCAGGCTGACAGCGGGTCGCGCGGCTCCGGTCCGGGCGGGGGAAGAGGTCGTCGGCCTGTTCTTCGAGGGCGAAGGGTCCATGGAGTACGTCTCCGTCGACCCCGTGGAGGCGCCCGTCGTGCTCTTCGACGCAAAGAAAGGGTCGAGTCTCAAGGCGGAGAAGACCGAGAAGGGGGTCGTGCTGCGGGACGGGTTCAAGCGCCTCCTCTGGCTCGCGCAGGCGTCTGCGCTGCCCGCGCTGGAGGGGACGCCCGCCGCGCCGCTGGCGGACGCGTTTCGCAGGGAGCGCGAGAAGTTCGCGCGGATGCACACGGCCCCGCTCTCGCACGACTTCGCCCTGCAGCGGCTGAATGCGCCCTCGGCGCCGCTCGTGTGGGCCGAGATGGAGGGCGGCAAGGAAGACCTGGTCTACGAGCTCGACCAGGTGGACCATCCCTCCGAGGCGCTCATCCTTCTGCATCCGAGCGAGTCGCGCGAAACGGAGCTGCGCAAGTTCCTCTGGCCCGTGGCGCTGTCGCACCAGCCGCATCGGGCGGGACGCGCGCGACCCGGCGCCGCCGCGGTTCATGCTGACCGCCGTCGACCTCGACCTGGCGGCGACCTCCGGCAACGACGTGCGCCTCGAGGTCGTGGAAACGGTCGTGCCGGTCGCGGCGCCGCTCTCCGCCCTGCGCTTCGACCTCGACAACATCTGGTACGCGCAGGCGGGAGCGAACCTCGGCACGCGCACGGAGCGGGTGAGCAGGGTGACCGACGACGCGGGGCGCGCGCTCGCCTTCGACCACCGCAACGACGAGATCATCGTCCAGCTCGCCGAGCCGGCCCCCGCGGACCGGCCGGTGCGCCTCCACTTCGAGATCGACGGCGACTTCCTCGTCCGTCCGGGCGGCGACAACTACTGGGAGCTCGGCGTGTCCTCCTGGTTCCCGCAGCCCTACCTCGGCGAGCAGGCCTACACCTTCCATGCGGTCGTCCGCGTGCCGAAGCCCTTCGTTCCCTTCGCGTCCGGCACGGCGGTGCGGCGGGAGTCGGACGGGAAGGACAACGTCCTCGAGTCGCGGATCGATCGGCCCGTGCAGTACGCCGTCGTGCTCGCCGGCAAGTACGAGACGCAGGAGGAGGTCCGCGACGGCGTCACCATCCGCGTCGCGACGTACGTGCTCGAGAACGACGGCGCGACGAAGCAGCTCATCAACGTCGCGGCCGAGGTCATCGCCTTCTACAAGAGTTTCCTCGGGCCCTTCCCGTTCGACGAGTTCGACATCATCGAGATCAACGACGTCGGCTACGGCCAGGCCCCGCCCGGCGTCATGTTCATCACGACCGAGGCCTTCGACCCGCTCATCGGCGACATGACGGCCCTCTCGGCGCGCGGCATCGCGCGCACGTTCGCGCACGAGATCGCGCACCAGTACTGGGGCGTCGCCGTGCGGATCCCGGGCTATTCCGAGCAGTGGCTGTCGGAGTCGTTCGCCGAGTACAGCGCGGCGCTCTTTCTGAAGCTGCGGCGCAGCGAGGCCGTCTACAAGTCGCTCGCTGGGCCAGTGGAAGCGCACGGCGGGGTTCGCCGACGACGCGGCGCCGATCCCGATGGCGAGCCGCGTGTACGTCGCAAACGACGCCGTGCGCAGGGGAGAGATCCGGCGGGGCCTTCTCTATGGCAAGGGGCCGCTGCTGCTCGCGGCCCTGCAACCGCGACCTCGGCGACGAGCGCTTCCTGGCGTTCCTGCGGGCATACCAGGAGGCCCACGCGTGGAAGTTCGGGTCGACGAAGAGCCTCGCCGCCGAGCTGGAGAAGACGACGAAAAAGGACTTCATGCCGTTCTTCGAGCGGTATTACTGGGGACTGGAAATGCCGAAGGAAGGCGCAAAGCCGTAAACCGATGCCTCGCCCCGCTCGTCTCCCAAGTGGAGGTGAGTCATGAGGTTCAAGAGTATCGGTGGAAGCGTTGCGGCGATCGTGGTTTCGGTGCTCGTCTCGATCCCGGCGTCGGCGCGGGCCGGAGGGATCAAGAAGCGCGCCGAAAATCAGCAGGACCGCATCGCGCAGGGGGTTCGCAGCGGACAGCTCACGGCCCGCGAGACGGCGCGGCTCGAGCGCAAGGAGTCGACGCTGCACTCCGAGGTCCGCGACATGCGGCAGCTCGACGGCGGCAAGCTGACGCCGGGGACCGCGCGGTCGTCAACCAGCAGCAGGACCGTCTTTCCAGGGGCATCTACGCGCAGAAGCACGACGCGCAGACCCAGGGCAGCGGCACCGGCGAGGTCGCGCAGCGCAAGGAGAATCAGCAGGACCGGATCGCCCAGGGCGTGGCGAGCGGTTCCCTGACGGCGGGCGAGGCGGCCCGCATCGAGTCGAAGGAGTCCACGCTGAACCAGGAGACCCGGGACATGCGGGCGCTCGACGGCGGGAAGCTGACGCCGGGAGACAAGGCCGTCGTCAACCAGCAGCAGGACCGTCTCTCCAAAGGCATCTACGCGCAGAAGCACGACGCGCAGACGCAGCCGCCACAGCCGCAGAACTAAGTTCGGGAAGGGCACGTGGAGGCGGGGCGCTCGTCAGAGGGCGCCCCGCTTCGTTTTGTTGGGCGGCGCGACTTGGTGCGAGAGGAGGGATTTGAACCCTCAAGGGTGTTACCCCACGGGATCCTAAGTCCCGCGCGTCTGCCAGTTCCGCCACTCTCGCGGCCGGCAAAATGATACCGCCCGCGGCCGTGTGCTGTAATTCCGGCGTGCCCGTGCTCCTTCTGGTCCTCGCCCTGGTCCGCCCCGCCGAGGCCGCCGCGCCGCGCGTCGACCCCCGCATCTTCGCGGGCAAGGCGCCGGGCGAGCGCGCGACGGTGCTCGTCGTCCTGCGCGAGCAGCCCGACCTGTCGGGCGCCGCCGCGATCCGCGATCGGGCCGAGCGCCGCCGCTACGTGTACGAGGCGCTGCGCGCGCACGCCGCCGCGACGCAGGCGCCGCTGCTCGAGCGCCTGCGCGCATCCGGCGCCGCGTTCCGCAGCCACTTCCTCGTCAACATGGTCGAGGTCGAGGCCGACGCTTCCCTCGCGGAGGCGCTTGCCGCCCGCGCGGACGTGTCCGGCGTGGAGGCCAATCTCGCGACGCGCCTGCCGCGGCCGGATCCGGTCCGAAGGTCCGCGGGCCGCGCGCCGCGCCGCCGCCACCGTCGAGCCCAACCTCGTTCAGATCCGCGCTCCCGAGCTCTGGGCGCGCGGCGTGACGGGCCAGGGGATCGTCGTCGGCTCCGCCGACACGGGCTTCGAGTGGGAGCACGCGGCGCTGCGCGCCCACTACCGCGGCTGGGACGGCGCGAACGCCTCCCACGCCTACAACTGGCACGACGCCATCCACGACGCCCGCGCCGGCAACCCGTGCGGGTCGGACGCGGCCGCGCCCTGCGACGACGACGGTCACGGCACGGAGACATCCGGCCTCGCTGGTCGGCGACGACGGCGCGGGCAAACCGGATCGGCGTCGCGCCGGGAGCGCGGCTGATCGGGTGCCGCAACATGGACGGGGGCAACGGCACGCCGGCCCGCTACACCGAGTGCTTCGAGTGGTTCCTCGCGCCGACCGACGCGGCGGGCGAGAACCCGCGGCCGGACCTCGGCGCCGACGTCATCAACAACTCCTGGGGCTGCCCCGAGAGCGAGGGCTGCACCGAGCCCGGACATCCTCGAGGGCGTCGTCGAGAACGTGCGCGCGGCGGGCATCGTCGTCGTCGTCGCGGCGGGCAACAGCGGCGGCGGCTCCGGCCCGGCCCTGCCGGCGTGCTCGACCGTCTCGGACGTGCCCTCCTTCTACGACGCCGCGACGACCGTCGGCGCGGTCGACGCGACCGACGCCATCGCGGGGTTCTCGAGCATCGGTCCGGTGCTCGCCGACGGTTCGAACCGCCTGAAGCCCGATCTCGTCGCGCCCGGCGTGTCCCTGCGCTCGTGCGCGCGCGGGGGCGCCTACGCCGTCGGGCTCTCCGGCACGTCGGCCGCGGCGCCGCACGTGGCGGGCGCGGTGGCCCTGCTGTGGTCGGCGCTGCCCGGAGCTCGCCGGGGACGTGGACCGCACCGAGGAGGCGCTCGAGCGGGGAGCCGTCGCCCGGACGGTCGACCTGACCTGCGGCGAGTTCGCGGGTCGCGACGTCCCCAACGCGATCTTCGGGTGGGGCCGCCTCGACGTGGAGGGGGCCGTACCTCTGGCTCCAGCCGCCGCGATCCGAGCCCGTCCGGTCCGGCCCGCGGCCCCCGACCCGGCGCGTTCCCGAGCGCCCCTGAGGCCGGCGGGATCGGAGTAAGATCCCCGCCTTATGGCCATTCTCGCAACGAAAGAAGAAACCGCCACGCGCACCACCCTCGAGATCGAGGTGCCGGCGGAAGACGTCGAAAAAGCCTTCGCCGCCGTCACGAAGTCGTACGTCAAGCGGGCCGCGATCCCCGGGTTCCGCAAGGGCAAGGCGCCCGTGTCGGTCATCCAGAAGCGGTTCTCCGACGAGATCAAGGGCGACGTCCTCGAGGCGATCGTGCCCGACGCGCTCGCGGCCGCGATCGAGGAGCGCAAGCTCGCGGTCCTCGGCCGGCCGCACATCGACGAGCTGAAGTGGGACCCGCCCGGGCCGATCCGCTTCGAGGCGAAGCTCGACCTGAAGCCGCCGGTCGACCCCGGCGAGTACAGGGGGATCCCGGTCGAGGACCAGCCGGTCGAGCCGACCGACGAGGAAGTCTCGAAGGTCGTCGAACGGATCCGCGAGGCGCACGCCGAGTTCCACCCGGTCGAAGGCCGCCCGGCGGCCAAGGGCGACTTCGCGGTCGCCGACATCGCCGGCTCCTTCGTCGAGATCCTGGCGCCGGGCCAGAATCCGCGGACGTTCCGCGACGAGAAGATCACGCTCGAGGTCGGCCACGAGGACTCGATGGCCGAGGTCAACGACGCCCTGCGCGGCGCCGCGGTCGGCGAGACGCGCTCCTTCCGGAAGACCTTCGCCGACGACTTTCCGAACGACGAGTTCAAGGGCAAGACCGTCGACTACCAGGTGACGCTCGCCGCGCTCAAGGAGAAGAAGCTGCCGGCGCTCGACGACGAGTTCGCCGGCGCGGTGGCCGAGGGGGACACGCTCGCCACGCTGCGCGAGAAGGTGCGCACCCGGCTGCGCCACGAGAAGGAAGCCGACCGCAAGCGCAAGTTCCGCCGGGTCATCCTCGACGGCCTGCTCTCGCGGCGCGAGATCCCGGCGCCCGAGGTGCTCGTCGAGTCCGAGACCGTCGCGGCGCTGCGCGACTACGCGCGCTACCTCGCGCAGAGCGGCGTCGACCCCGAGAAGGAAGACTGGGAGAAGCTGCAGACCGAGGCCCGCCCCGGGGCGGAGAAGCGCGTCCGCGAGTACCTGCTGCTCGACGCCATCGCCCAGAAGGAAGGCATCGCGATCACCGAGACGGAGCTCGAGGCCGAGTTCAAGCGGGCGGCCGCGCAGCGCGGCGTCGAGCCCGCGGTCCTGCGGGAGCAGATGGCCAAGGCGGGCGGCATCGAATCCCTGCGCGACGAGATGCGGCTGTCCCGGGCCGTCGACCTCTTGATTGACAGCGCGAAGGTGCTACCCTCGGGAATGCCGGTGGAAGTGAAGTAGGTTCTCGCGGTTGGCGGATATGACACTCGACGACGACTACGAGGGGGGCGGCATGGTCCTGGTACCCATGGTGATCGAACAGACGAGCCGGGGAGAGCGCGCGTACGACATCTACTCGCGCCTGCTCAAGGACAACATCATTTTCCTCGGCCAGCCGGTCGACGACACGATCGCCAACCTGATCATCGCCCAGATGCTCTTCCTCGAGTCGGAGAACTCCGAGAAGGACATCGCCTTCTACATCAACTCGCCCGGCGGGTCGATCACCGCCGGGATGGCGATCTACGACACCATGCAGTACGTCAAGAACGACGTCGTCCACGATCTGCGTCGGCCAGGCCGCGTCGATGGCGGCGGTCCTCATGGCGGCCGGCGCCGGCCGGCAAGCGGTACTCGCTGCCGAACTCCCGGTTCCTGATCCACCAGCCGCTGGCGTACGGCATGCAGGGGCAGGCCGACGGACATCGAGATCCACGCCCGGACCTCGTGCGCCTGAAAGAGCGTCTCAACCAGATCCTGGCGCACCACACCGGGCAGACGCTCGAAAAGGTGTCCAAGGACACGGACCGCGACTACATCCTCGAGGCCGAGGATGCCAAGACGTACGGTCTCGTGGACGCGATCTACCACCGGCGCGACGACCTGGCGTTGAAGGCGGCGGGCTAGCGCGCCGTCCTGAATCCCGGCGCCCGCCCTCCGCGTACTGCTTCAGGCCATGGAATTCCCCAAAACCCGCGCGCGTTAGCGCTGAAGGGGTTATGCTAAATTCTGGTGCTTATAGTTGACGGGGAGGGAGAGGCGACCCTAGAATTCCCTCATCCCTCCGGAGGCTGAATGTCGAAGAAAACCGGGAACGGCGACGTCCTGCGCTGCTCCTTCTGCAACAAGAGCCAGCGGGACGTCAAGAAGCTCATCGCCGGGCCCACGGTCTACATCTGCGACGAGTGTGTCGACATCTGCCTCGACATCATCGCCGAGGACCGCGTCCTCGAGACCCAGGCCCCGGAGACCAAGCTGCCCAAGCCCAAGGAGATCAAGGATTTCCTCGACGAGTACGTGATCGGCCAGGACCAGGCGAAGAAGAAGCTGGCCGTGGCGGTCTACAACCACTACAAGCGGATCGACTACCTCGAGAAGAACCGCAAGCTCGACGTCGAGCTCCAGAAGTCGAACATCCTCCTGATCGGCCCGACCGGCACGGGCAAGACCCTGCTCGCCCAGACCCTGGCCAAGCTGCTCTCCGTGCCGTTCACGATCGTCGACGCCACCACCCTGACCGAGGCCGGGCTACGTCGGCGAGGACGTCGAGAACATCATCCTCAAGCTCTACCAGGCCGCGGGCAACGACAAGGAAAAGACCGAGCGCGGCATCGTCTACATCGACGAGGTCGACAAGATCGCCCGCAAGGGCGAGAACCCGTCGATCACCCGCGACGTCTCGGGCGAGGGCGTCCAGCAGGCGCTGCTCAAGATCCTCGAGGGCACGCAGTCGCCAACGTGCCGCCGCAGGGCGGCCGCAAGCACCCGCACCAGGAGTTCATCCAGATCGACACGACGAACATCCTCGTTCATCTGCGGCGGCGCCTTCGTCGGCCTCGAGGAGATCATCAACCGCCGGATGACCGAGAAGACGATGGGCTTCGGCGCCAAGATCGTGACGAAGAAGGAGAAGCGCTCGAGCGTGCTCCTCGAGAAGGTGCTCCCCGAGGACCTCATCAAGTTCGGCATGATCCCGGAGTTCGTCGGCCGGCTGCCGGTCGTCGCGACCCTCGTCGGAGCTCGACCAGGCCGCGCTCGTGCGAGATCCTGCACGAGCCCAAGAACTGGCTCGTCAAGCAGTACCAGACCATGCTCGAGTTCGAGAACGTCGAGCTGCGGTTCACCGACGACGCCATCGAGGCGATCGCCGAGGAGGCCCTGGCGCGCAACGTCGGCGCCCGCGGGCTCAAGATCATCCTCGAAGACCTGATGCTCGACGTCATGTACCAGATCCCCTCGCGACGACGACATCGAGGAGTGCGTCATCACCCGAGGACGTGGTCAAGCACCACACGAACCCGATCACGCATCCTTCGCAAGGCGGGGTAAAGTCGAAGTCCGGACTGCCACGCGACCGGACATCCCCGAATGGAAACTCAAACCAGATGAAAACCGATAGCGCCGGCCGCGGGTTGGAAAGCCTGCCGCTCGTCCCCCTGCGGGACATGGTGGTCTTCCCCCACATGATGGCGCCCTTCGTCGTGGGCCGCGAGATCTCGATCCGCGCCCTCGAGGCGGCGCTCGCGACGCCGCTCAAGCGGATGTTCCTCGCCGCGCAGAAGGACCCGCAGCTCGACGAGCCGAAGCCCGAGGACATCTACGAGATCGGCGTCGTCGCGACGGTGGTCCAGTCCCTGAAGCTGCCCAACGGCCACATCAAGGTGATGGTCGAGGGCGTGCGGCGCGGCGAGCATCATCGCCTTCGAGCGCAACGGCGAGTACCTGTCGGTCGAGGTCGAGACCTGCTCCCGATCCGCCCGTCCGACGTCGAGAGCTGCGGGACTACATGGCGCAAGGTGCTCGCGCTGTTCGAGCAGTACGCCAAGCTGTCGCACCACCTGGCGTTCGAGGGCCTCGCCGTCGTCCCTGAAGATCGACGATCCCGAGCGCTTCGCCGACACGCTGGCCGCGCACCTGATGGTGGCGACCGCCGAGAAGCAGACGCTGCTCGAGCGGAGTCAATCCCTACGAGCGTCTGCAGAAGCTCCAGGACCTGCTGGAGGTCGAGATCGACAAGATCAACATCGACCACCGGATCAACAACAAGGTCAAGAAGCAGATGGAGAAGGCCCAGAAGGAGTACTACCTCAACGAGAAGATCAAGGCGATCCACCAGGAGCTCGGCCGCAAGGACGACCGCACCGACGAGGTCGAGGAGCTCAAGAAGAAGATCGAGACCGTCCGGCATGCCCAAGGACGTCCACGAGAAGGCCGACCAGGAGCTGCAGCGGCTCGAGGCGATGCCGCCGGTGTCCGCCGAGGCGACGGTCTCGCGCAACTACATCGACTGGCTCGTCGGCGTGCCCTGGAAGAAGGCCTCGCGCGAGCTCAAGGACCTCGACGCGCGCCGAGCAGATCCTGAACGAGGACCACTACGGCCTCGAGAAGGTCAAGGAGCGGATCCTCGAGTTCCTGGCCGTCCGGCAGCTCGTGCAGAAGACGAAGGGCTCGATCATCTGTTTCGTCGGGCCCTCCGGGCGTCGGCAAGACGTCGCTCGCCAAGTCGATCGCCCGTTCGCTCAACCGCCAGTTCGTGCGCCTGTCGCTCGGCGGCGTGCGCGACGAGGCCGAGATCCGGGGCCACCGGCGCACCTACATCGGCGCCTTCCCGGGCCAGATCATCCAGATGATGAAGAAGGCGGGCACGGTCAACCCCGTGTTCCTCCTGGACGAAGTCGACAAGATGTCGTCCGACTTCCGGGGCGACCCGTCGGCGGCGCTGCTCGAGGTCCTCGACCCCGAGCAGAACCACTCGTTCGTCGACCACTACCTCGACGTCGAGTACGACCTCTCGAAGGTCATGTTCATCGCCACGGCCAACATCGCCGACCCGATCCCGCCGGCGCTGAAGGACCGGATGGAGCTGATCCAGCTCTCGGGCTACACGCCCAACGAGAAGGTCGCGATCGCCCGGCAGTTCCTCGTCGCCAAGCAGCGCGAGGCCAACGGGCTGAAGGACAGACCAGATCGAGATCAAGGACGACACGGTCCTGTCGGTCATCGAGCACTACACGCGCGAAGCGGGCGTGCGCAACCTCGAGCGCGAGATCGGCGGCCTCTGCCGCAAGGTCGCGCGCAAGATCGTGCAGAACAAGGTCGAGACGCCGGTCCGGGTGACGCCCGAGAACCTCAAGGAGTTCCTCGGCAAGCCCCGGTTCCGCAAGCGCCTGAAGGGCGAGGTGTCGGAGATCGGCATCGCGACCGGCCTGGCCTGGACCGAGGCGGGCGGCGAGATCCTGATGACCGAGACGAGCCTGCTCAAGGGCAAGGGCAACCTGACGATCACCGGCTCGCTCGGCGACGTGATGCAGGAGTCGGCGCGCGCCGCCGTGTCCTACGTCCGCAGCCGCGCCGAGATGTACGACGCCGACCCGAACTTCCACGAGAAGTTCGACATCCACATCCACGTGCCCGAGGGCGCGATCCCGAAGGACGGGCCGTCGGCCGGCATCACCATGGCGTCTTCGCTCTTCTCGGCCGTCACGAAGATCCCGGTGCTGAAGGACGTCGCGATGACCGGCGAGATCACGCTGCGCGGCAAGGTGCTGCCCGTCGGCGGGATCAAGGACAAGATCCTGGCGGCCTACCGGGCCGGCATCCGCACGATCATCCTCTCGGCCGAGAACGACAAGGACCTGGACGACCTCCCGGAGGAGATCCGCGGCCAGATGGAATTCCACCTCGTCAACACCATGGACGAGGTCATCAAGATCGCCATGGAGGGCCCCCGCCCGGCCGCAGCCGCCGTGGAGCCCGAAGGCAAGCCTGCGGTGGGCGGCGCCGTCGCCAACTAGGCGGCTGGACAGCCCCCGGGGAATTTGAAATGATAGGGGCAGCCCGAAGCTGATATTCTTCCGATTCCTGCTCCCGGCTCCCGAACCCTTCTTCCGAGCGCTTCCCGGCGGTTTCCGCCGAGCTTTCATACAGTAAACAGTAAGAGGACAGAGACAATGGCCAGACGCAAGGGACCCAGCGACTCCGACGTCGAAACCCTCGAGCCCCCTCCCGAGGGCCTTCCGGACACGACCGGCGAGGAGGCCGAGGGCGCGGTCGAGCACGGCGACACGCTCGACATCCGCGCGCTCCACGACATCAAGATCCCGCAGCTGCTGAAGATCGCCCGGGACCTCGAGGTCGAGAACGCGACCGGCATGCGCAAGCAGGACCTGATCTTCAAGATCCTGCAGGCGCAGACCGAAAAGAAGGGGCTGATCTTCTCCGAGGGCGTGCTCGAGTGCCTGCCCGACGGCTTCGGCTTCCTGCGCGCGCCCGAGTACAACTACCTGCCGGGCCCGGACGACATCTACGTGTCGCCCTCCCAGATCCGCCAGTTCGACCTGCGCACCGGCGACACCGTCTCGGGCCAGATCCGGCCGCCCAAGGAAGGGGAGCGCTACTTCGCCCTGATCAAGGTCGAGGCGGTCAACTTCGAGCACCCGGACGTGGCGCGCGAGAAGATCTTCTTCGACAACCTGACGCCGCTCTATCCGCAGGAGCGGATCCGCCTCGAGATCCCGGCCAACATGACCTCGCGCGTGCTCGACCTCGTCGCGCCCGTCGGCAAGGGCCAGCGCGGCCTGATCGTCGCGGCGCCCCGCACCGGCAAGACGATGCTGCTGCAGTCGCTCGCCAACTCGATCTCGAAGAACCACCCCGAGGTCACGCTCATCGTGCTGCTCATCGACGAGCGGCCCGAAGAAGTCACCGACATGCAGCGCTCGGTCAAGGGCGAGGTCATCTCCTCCACCTTCGACGAGCCGGCCGCCCGCCACGTGCAGGTGGCCGAGATGGTCATCGAGAAGGCCAAGCGCCTCGTCGAGCACAAGCGCGACGTCGTGATCCTGCTCGACTCGATCACGCGCCTGGCGCGCGCCTACAACGCGATCGTGCCGCCGTCGGGCAAGGTGCTCTCGGGCGGTGTCGACTCCAACGCCCTGCAGCGGCCCAAGCGCTTCTTCGGCGCCGCGCGCAACGTCGAGGAGGGCGGCTCGCTCACGATCATGGCGACCGCGCTGATCGACACGGGCTCCCGCATGGACGACGTCATCTTCGAAGAGTTCAAGGGCACCGGCAACATGGAAGTCCACCTCGACCGCAAGCTGGTCGACAAGCGCGTCTTCCCGGCGATCGACATCAACAAGTCGGGCACCCGCAAGGAAGAGCTGCTGATGGACAAGCAGGAGCTGAACCGCATCTGGGTCCTCCGCAAGGTCCTGAACCCGCTCTCGACCGTCGAGGCCATGGAGCTGCTGATCGAGAAGCTCGAGAAGACGAAGACCAACGAGGAGTTCCTGAACCTGATGTCGCAGGGCTGATCGCGGGGCGGACGTGCTTCGCATCTCCGTCGTCGACTTCCTGAACGCGCGCCCCCTGACGTGGGGGCTCCTGCACGAACCTCCGCCGGACGTGGAGGTCTCCCGCGACATGCCGTCCGTCTGTGCGGCGAAGCTCGCGTCCGGAGACGCGGACGTCGGTCTGATCCCCTCGATCGAGTACCAGCGGATTCCCGGCCTGCGCGTGGTGCCCTCGCTCGGCATCGCCGCCGCCTCGGAGGTCCGCTCCGTGCTGCTCGTCTCCGACGTCGCGCGGCAGAAGATCCGCTCGGTCGACCTCGATCCCGCGTCGCGGACGTCGGCGGCGCTGACGCGGATCCTGCTCAAGCGCGTCTACGGTCTCGCTCCCGAGTACCGGGAGGCGGGAGGCGGGAGGCGGGAGGCAGGGCCGGCGGACGCGCGGCTGATCATCGGCGATCCCGCGATGAAGACGCGGTTGAACGGGCACGTCGTGCTCGATCTCGCCTCGGAGTGGCGCGCATTCTCGGGCCATCCCTTCGTGTTCGCCTTCTGGGCGGTGCGGGAGGGCCGGGCGACGGCCGAGGTGGCGGCGCTGCTGCGCCGGTCGTACGAAGCCGGCGTCGCCGCCTTCGACGCGATGGTGCGCGAGGAGGCGTCGTCCTCCGGCCTCTCCGCGCCGGTCGTCGAGGACTACCTGCGCCACGCCCTGCACTTCGAGCTCGACCGCGGCGATCTCGACGGCCTCGCAGCTCTTCTACCGGCTCGCCGCCGAGGAGGGGCTGATCCCCGCGGCCCGTCCGCTCGCGTTCACGCCCGCCTGACGACGCCGCGCTTGCCGCGGCCTGCACGCCGGCTCATAATTCGTTCCATCACTCGCAGCGAACCAGACGACGGGCTCGGACCGGGCGAGAAGCGCTACCGCGAGCTCGTCGAGAATTCGAACGAGCTCATCTGGTCCGCGGACGCCTTCGGCCGGTGGACGTTCGTCAACGCCGCCGCCCGCCGCATCTACGGGTGCGCGCCCGAGGAGATGATCGGCCGCCCGATGACCGACTGGATGGTTCCGGGCGAGGCGGGCAGGGACCTGAAGACGCTCGAACGGATCCTCGAGGGCGAGCGCTACGTCCAGTACGAGACCCGCCACCGCCGCAAGGACGGCAAGCTCGTCACGCTCTCGTTCAAGACCGCGGCCGTGCGCGACGCCCAGGGCAACCTGCTCGGCACGACGGGGATCGCCTCGGACATCACCGGTCAGCGCGAGGTCGAGGAGGCGCGCCGCGCCTCGGAGGCGCGCTTCCGCAACCTCTTCGAGCGCAACCTCGCCGGCGTGTACCGCACCGCCCTCGACGGCCGCGTCATCGACTGCAACGAGTCCTTCGCCCGCATGCTCGGGTACGCCTCGCGCGACGAGGTGCGCGGGCGCAACGGGCGGGACTTCTACCCGGAGCCCGGCGACCGCGAGGCCTTCCTCGCGCGCCTGCGCGAGGAAGGCTCGATCACGAACTCCGAGGTGCGCCTGCGCCGCAAGGACGGGGGCGCGGTGTGGGTCCTGGAGAACGTGCACCTGATCGAGGACGGCTCGCCCCCCGAGCCCGTCATCGAGGGGACGATGGTGGACGTGACCGACCGGCGCCGGGCCGTAGACGCCCTGCGCGAGAGCGAGGAGTACTTCCGCTCGCTGATCGACAACGCCCTCGACGTCATCATGATCGTGGACGCGGGCGGGGCGATCCGGTACGGGAGCCCGTCGCTCGAGCGCCTGCTCGGCTACAAGCCCCAGGAAGTGGTCGAGGACGCGGTCTTCGACTACGTCCACCCGGAGGACGGGGAGGCCGTGCGGCGGATGTTCACCGCGATGGTCCACGGATCGGGCTCCGCGTCGGCCGAGTTCCGGGTCCGCCACCGCGACGGGTCGTGGCGCCACATGGAGGCGATCGGCAGCGACCTCTCGAACCACCCGAGCGTCGCCGGCCTGCTCGTGCAGATGCGCGACGTCACCGAGCGCAAGGCCGCCGACGAGAACCAGGCGCGCCTGCAGTTCGCGATCCAGGACGCGGCCAAGGAGTGGCAGCGGACCTTCGACGCGATCGAGTCGCCCGTGCTCGTCCTCGACGGCAACGCGCTGATCCGGCGCCTGAACCGGGCGGCGAAAGTCCTTTCCGGCAAGACCTACCGCGAGACGATCGGCGTGCCGATCGAGGCGCTCGGGCCGGGGGAGCCGTGGCAGAAGTCGGCCGAGCTCGCCCGGGAGATCCGCGCCGGCGGGTCGGCGACCTCGGGCCAGGCGCGCGACGTCGCGACGGGGCGCACGTGGGACGTGGGGGCGAGCCTGCTGAAGGCCGCGAGCAGCGAGTCCGAGCGCATCATCCTCGTGGCCCGCGAGATCACGGGCGTCGTGCGGCTGCAGGAAAAGCTGCACCACACCCGCACGATGTCGGCGATGGGCTCGCTCGTCGCCGGCGTCGCGCACGAGGTCCGCAATCCGCTCTTCGGGATCTCGGCGACGCTCGACGCGTTCGAGGCCCGGTTCGGCCAGCGGGGGGAGTACGCGCAGTACGTCGCCGTCCTGCGCGGCGAGCTCGAGCGGCTCTCCCACCTCATGGGCGACCTGCTCGAGTACGGCAAGCCGACGAGTCTCGAGCTCAGCGAGGGCGCCGTCGCCGAGGTCGTCGCCGAGGCGGTCCAGGGCTGCCGCGCGCTGGCCGACAGCGCCGGCGTCGCGATCGAGACCGCCGCGCTCGCGGACCTGCCGCGCATCCGGATGGACCGCCGCCGGCTGACGCAGGTCTTTCAGAACCTGCTCGACAATGCCGTGCGGCACGCGCCGCCGCAGAGCGCGGTTATAGTCGAGGCCGAGCTGATGCGCGCCGACGGAGAGCGATGGGTCGATTGCCGCGTCCGGGACGCGGGACCGGGCTTTCGCCCGGAGGACCTGTCCCGGATCTTCGAGCCGTTCTTCACGCGCCGCCGCGGCGGCACGGGCCTCGGCCTCTCGATCGTCCAGCGCATCGTCGAGGACCACGGCGGCCGGATCGGGGCGGGCAACCGGGCCGAGGGCGGCGCCGTCGTGACCGTGCGGTTGCCGGTGGCGGGCCCGGGTGCGGGCGACCATGACTAGCCCCGTCCGGCATCGGGTCCTGCTCGTCGACGACGAGCCGGCGGTGCGCTTCGGCGTCTGCGATTTCCTGCGGGGCAGGGGATTCGACGTCGTCGAGACGGAGGGCTGCGCCGAGGCCGAGGCGGCGTTCCGCAAGGCGCCGCCGGACATCGCGATCGTCGACTACTCGCTGCCCGACGGCAACGCGCTGGAGCTGCTCCCGCGCTTCCGGGACCTCGACCCCTCGGTGCCCGTCGTCATCCTCACGGCGCACGGCTCGGTGGACCTCGCGGTCAAGGCGATCAAGGAGGGCGCGGAGCAATTCCTGACGAAGCCGGTGCAGCTGGAGGCCCTGGCCGTGATTCTCGGGCGGCTGATCGAGAACCAGCGCAACCGGCAACAGCAGGCGGCCCGCCGCTCGCGCCTGGCGCGGGAGCTGCGCGACCCCTTCCTCGGCACGAGCCCGGCGATCCGGGCGCTCGCCGCCGCGGCGGTCAAGGTCGCGGCCTCGGACAGCCCCGTGCTGATCCAGGGCGAGACCGGCGCGGGCAAGGGCGTCCTCGCGCGCTGGCTCCACGAGAACGGGCCGCGCGCCGAGGACGGGTTCGTGGACCTGAACTGCGCGGGCCTCTCGCGCGAGTTCCTGGAGACGGAGCTCTTCGGCCACGAGAAGGGCGCCTTCACGGGCGCCACCTCCGCCAAGCCGGGCCTGCTCGAGGTCGCGCATCGCGGAACTGTATTTCTCGACGAGATCGGCGACGTCGACCTCCAGGTCCAGCCCAAGCTCCTGAAGGTCCTCGAGGAGAAGCAGTTCCGCCGGTTGGGCGACGTGCGCGACCGGCGCGTGGACATCCGGCTCATCACCGCCACGCACCAGGGCCTGGCAGAGCTCGTGCGGGAAAAGCAGTTCCGCAGCGACCTCTACTTCCGCATCAGCACGATCCCGCTGACCGTCCCGCCCCTGCGCGAGCGCCCCGAGGACATTCCGGTCCTCGCCGAGCGCGTCCTCGAGTCGCTCGCCGCGCGCTCCGGGCACGCGAAGCTCACGCTCGCCGAGGACGCGATGCGGTCGCTGTCGACCTACTCCTGGCCGGGCAACATCCGCGAGCTGCGCAACGTCCTCGAGCGCGCGATCCTGCTGTCGGGCAACAGCGTGCTCGGCCGGCGGGATCTGCGCTTCGAGCCGGCGGACTCCGGCGCCGCGCCCGAGGATCTCGACCTCACGCTGCTCGAAGTCGAGCGCGCCCACATCGAGCGCGTCCTGCGCGCCGAGGGCGGCCGCGTCGAGGCCGCCGCGAAGAAGCTCGGCATCCCGCGCAGCTCGCTGTACCAGAAGATCAAGAAGTACGGGATCGAGTAGGCGGGAAAACGCCGGGTTCGCAGCCAACGTATACTTCACGTTGCACTTGTTCAAGGGATCCTCACTCCGCGCCCTTCTGGCGGCCGTCACTCTGGTCCTCGGTCTCGCTGCGCCTGTTCTTGCCGGGATCAACCGGTGGACCAGCAATGGGCCCTACGGCGGCGCGGTAATCGCGCTCGCGGTCGATCCGATTCATCCCGGCACGATCTACGCCGGCGTTCCCAACGACGGCGCTTTCGACCCGACCTTTCCCGACGCCGAGTTTTTCGAGGAGACCGGCGTCTACAAGACGGTCGACGGCGGCGCCCACTGGACGCTCGTTCTGCCTCTCGGCTCTCCGTACATCCCCGGGTCCGTGACCATCGACCCGATCCATCCCGACACGGTCTACGTCAGCGCGGGCGCGATGTTCCGGACCACCGACGGTGGCTCGACGTGGGCGCCCCCGGTCGCCGGTCTGGGCTCGGGCCCGATCCTCATCGATCCCCGCAACTCGGAAATCCTCTACTCGTCCGGCCTCTTAAAGAGCGTGGACGGGGGCGCCACGTGGAATCGTCTCGACGTGCCGGGGCTCTATGCCGACGCCTCGGCGATGGATCTCGCGCACCCCGACGTCTTGTATGCGCTCATCCAGGAGCCGGCTCCGGAGTGGCCCTTCCTGGGCCCTCTGGTCCTGTATCGAACGCAGGACGCGGGCTCGACCTGGACTCCCGTCACGACGCCGGCCGGCCCGCTCTCGGTCGCGGTCGACCCCGTGACCTCCCGCGTGTATCTCTTGTCGGGCGGCAGCGTTTTCCGCAGCGCGGACGGCGGAGCCACGTGGACGAAGGTTCGTGACGGCCTCTATGGGACGCTGGCGTCGATCCGCAAGAACGAGGTCTTCGTCTGGGGAGGCTCTCCGCTCGCGGTGATCCAGAGCAAGGACGGCGGAGAAACGTGGGCCGAGCTTTCCCCGCCCCTTCCGAGCTGGGGCGCCGTCGCCGGGAGCCCCCAGGAACCGTCGATCGTCTATCTCGGACTGCAGGTCGCCGGCGTGGGCAAGTCGACCGACGGCGGCGCCACGTGGTCCGTCGCGAGCGATGGGATCCGCGCCCTCACCCCCTCCCTCGCGATGGATCCGGCGCACCGTGATGATGTCTACGCCGGCACCGCCGCCGGCCTCTTCCACAGCGCGGACAGTGGAGGCTCCTGGTCGCTCGTCGACGCCGACCCCTCGCTGACGAAGGTCGCGATCCAACCCGGGACGCTCGCCCTGTTCTCGAAGCTCGGCCGCAGCGACGACGGAGGCGCCACGTGGCAGCCGATCCCTTATCCGGACGACGCGAGCGTTCCGGTCATCCCGGCCTCGGCGCCCCAGGTGCTGTTCGTGGGGCGGGACTTTTGTCGCGATGCCCTCAGCCCGTACAACGGCGAGGTGTTCCGAAGCGACGACGGCGGTCAGGCCTGGAACCTGACGTTCGAACCGCCGCTCGGGGGCTGTACTGTCGCTCGTCGTCTCGCCGTCGGGCTCCGAGATTTTCGAGAGAGTGGACGTCATTCAATACGGCACCGGCGCGGTCTCCGCCAGCCACGACGGCGGAGCCTCGTGGGCGCCGCTCGACGTGTCGGGGTGGGCGTTCGTCGGTGGGACGTCGTCGTACGCGAAGATTCTCGCGATCGACCCCATCCGCCCGAACGTCGTGTACGCGTCGAACGGTGAGTTCGGGGGACCCTACCGATTGTGGGTGAGCACCGTCGGCGGCGGACAGTGGCAAGCCATTTCGGTCGGACTGCCGTCGGGACCGTTGGACAGAGCGCTGCCGGCGGGACGGGTAGCGGCTCTCGTCGTGGATCCCGTTTCGCCGACCACGCTCTATGCCGCGACAGCGGACGGCGTCTACCGGAGCGTCGATGGCGGCGGAACCTGGGCGTCGTTCAACGCGGGCCTTCCCCCCGGCCCCGCCAGGAATCTGGCGATCGACGGGACCGGCCGTTTTCTGCACGTGACGGCCGCGGGATCGGTTTACGACATCGAGATCTCGGGGAGTTGCGGCATGAGCGGCAATGCGCTCTGCCTCCTCGGCGGACGGTTCCTCGCGACGGTCCAGGCGGTCGATCCGCGAACGGGCCGCCTGGAGGTCGGCACGGCGCTGTCGCAGACGGACCGTTGGGGCTACTTCAGCCTTCCGGGCTTCACGGGCGATGCGGCCTTCCCCGAGATCCTCGTCAAGATGGCCGATGCAACGTCGCTCGGCGGGGGTTTCTGGCTCTTCCACACCGGGCTGACCGACTTGCAGTACACGCTGTCCATCCTCGACACCGTGACCGGGCGGCAGAAGAGCTACCAGAACGACCGCTCCGATCCGCAGAGCCTCTGTGGAGGCGCCGACACGACCACCTTTAAGGACGTGCCGGTGGAGGAACAGCTCGCGTCGCGTCGGGCACTTGCGGGAGCCGACTCTTCGTCGCTCACCCTGCTCGGCCGCTTCGACGCCACGCTGTCCGCCGTCGACCCGCGCTCGGGGCGCGAAGCAGACGGCGTCGCCGTACCTCAGGGCGCGAAGTGGGGATACTTCAGCCTGCCGGCGTTCACGAACGACGCGAACTTTCCGGAAGTGTTCGTGAAGATGGTGGATGCGACGGCGCTGCCGGGCGGATATTTCTGGGTGTTCCACACGGGCCTCACGGACCTCGAGTACACGCTGACGGTGACCGACCGCGAGACGGGCGCGCAGCGGGTCTATCGCAACGACCGCTCCGATCCGTCGAGGCTCTGCGGCGCGGCGGACACGCAGGCGTTCCAGTAGACAGGGCGCCGACTCCGCGTCTGAATCTCGGAATCCCCGCCTCAAAACGTCCGAACTCAGACAATTCCGGGCACTGCCGCGGCTCGAATAATCGAATAACTCTAGTCCTGGAAGACAGTTACGGCGAGCGCCGCCGCCCTGGCCGCGGCCTTGCACTCTCTTCGCGCATTACGACCCGAATTCTGATCGTGGATGACGAGGAGCCGATCCTGTTCGCGATGCGTGAGTACTTCACCACGAAGGGCTACGCCGTCGACTGCGCGCGCGAAACGTCCGAGGCTGAAGCGCTCATCGCCGACAACGACTACGCGCTCGCGATCCTGGACCTGCGCTTGAGCGGCACGCACGGCGCCGAGGGCCTCGACATCCTCGAGTCGATCCGCGCGCAGTCGCCGCAGACGCGGATCATCCTGCTGACCGCGTACGGCTCGCGCGAGATCGAGGCCGAGGCGCGCCGCCGCGGCGCCGACGCCTTCCTCCACAAACCCAAGCCGCTTTCCGAAGTCGCGAAGATCGCCTCGGGGCTCATCGCCGCGGGGCATGGACACCCGGCGCCGTAACGCAAGAGAGGGAGACGATGGCACGCAAGAAGATCCTGCTGGTCGACGACTCGAACACGGTCCTGATGATGGAGCGGATGATCCTGAACAAGGGCTCCTACGACCTCGTCACGGCCAAAGACGGCTCGGAGGCCGTCGAGCGGGCGTTTGCCGAGCGGCCCGACCTCATCCTGCTCGACGTGATCATGCCGCGCATGAACGGCTTCGAGGTCTGCAAGAAGATCCGCGAAGACGAAGGCATGAAGACCGTGCCGATCATCATGGTCACCACGCGCGGCGAGGGCGAGAACGTCGAGAACGGCTTCCAGAGCGGCTGCAGCGACTACATCACCAAGCCATTCTCCAGCCTCGAGCTCCTGACCAAGATCGAGAGCTACCTCGCCGAGGCGAAGTAATGAAGCCCGCGGGGGGAGGTCCCGAGTCCTACGTCGAGAAGGTCCGCGACGACACGCGCCGCTACGTGCAGGCGCTGCTCGAGGAGAACGGGAAGCTGCGCGTCCTGACGGCTTCGCTCGAGAGCGAGAACCGGTTCCTGAACGAGCAGGTCGCGGGACTGCAGAAGGACGTCGAGAGCCACTGGCTCGAGCGCGAGCGGCTCCAGAAGAGCCTCGCCGCGATCGAGGAAGAGAACCGCCGCTTCTCCGAGCAGTACGTCGGCGTCGAGCAGCAGAACACGGACCTCGCCAGCCTCTACGTCGCGAGCTACCGCCTCCACGCCACCCTCGACCGGGGCGAGGCCCTGTCGATCGTGCAGGACATCATCTGCAACCTCATCGGCTCGGAGGAGATCGCGATCTTCGAGGCGGACGACAGCGGCGCGGGCCTGTCCCTCGTCGCGTCCCTCGGGGTCGAGCCCGGGCCCTTCCGATCGGTGCCCCTCGGGCGCGGCGTCATCGGGCGCTGCGCGCGGACGGCCGAGATCTACCTGGCCGGCCGCGACGACGACGCCGGGCTGCGCCCCGAGGAGAAGGATCTCTCGGCCTGCATCCCGCTCCACTTCGACGGGCGCCTGCTCGGCGTCGTGGCGATCTTCCGCCTCCTGCCGCAGAAGACCGGTCTCGTCGCCCTCGACCACGAGCTGTTCGACCTGCTCGCGACCCACGCGGCCCGGGCCTTGTACTGCACGGAGCTCCAGTCGCGCGTCGCCGGGGCGAGCCGATGAGCACGCCGCGCCCGGGGACGACCTGGGACGAGACGGTCGGGGAGCAGACCGCGGCCCGCCGCGCGGCGCCGTCGCCGCACGAGATGGGGCGCGACCTCATCCGCGTCTACCTCCAGCCCGGCCAGCTCTACGCCTCCGCCCAGCCGAGCGCGGTGACGACGGTCCTCGGCTCGTGCGTCGCGGTCTGTCTCTGGGACCCGATCGAGTCCGTGGGCGGCATGAACCACTACCTCCTGCCCTTCTTCGCCGGCGCCGGCCAGGGCTCGCCGCGTTTCGGCAACTTCGCCATGACCGAGCTCGTCGACCGGCTCGTCGCCCTGGGCGCGAGCAAGGCGCGGCTCCAGGCCAAGGTCTTCGGCGGCGCGTGCGTGCTCGAGGCCTTCCAGGCGCGCCAGGGCCACCTCGGCGAAAAGAACTCGGCGGTCGCCTTCAAGCTCCTCGAGGAGCTCGCGATCCCGGTCGTCTCGCGCGACGTCGGCGGCCAGTCGGGCCGCAAGCTGATCTTCCACACCGACCAGGGCACCGCCTGGGTCGCGAAGCTCTAGGACCGCAATGGAATTCGACGCCGAAGCCCTGCTGCTGACCTTCATCGCGGAGACGGAGGAAAACCTCCGCGTGATGGAGGAGGGCCTGCTCTCGCTCGAGACGCGCCCGGACGATCCGGAAGTGCTGCAGACGATCTTCCGGATGGCCCACACGCTCAAGGGCAACTCGGCCTCGCTCGGGTTCACGGGGGTCGCCGAGTTCGCGCACGCCCTCGAGGACCAGCTCGAGCGCCTGCGCAAGCGCACCCGCTCGGCCACGCCCGGACTCGTCACCGTGCTGCTCGAATCCATCGACGCGCTGCGCGAGATGCTTCCGGTCGCCGTCGAGGGCAACCACGAGATCGTGCCGCGGCACCAGGAGGTGCTCCAGCGGCTCGCCGCCGGCGCGCACGCCTCGCCGGGGGCCCCGACCGTCGAGATCCCGGCCGCGCGCACCGACGAGGCCCCCCGCGCGAGCGAGCAGGGGCGCACGCTGCGCGTCGCGGTCGAGAAGCTCGACCGGCTCATGACGCTGTCGGGCGAGATCGCGATCGCGCGCGGCCGGCTGCGCCTGATGCTCGAGGAGCTCAACGCCGTCGATGCGCTCGAGGCGCACCAGGACGCGGCGCAGCTGCACGCCGAGCTCCAGGAGCTGGTGATGCAGGTCCGCATGGTCCCGGTGGGACCGATCCTGCGGCAGTACGTGCGCACCGCCCGCGACCTCGCGACCGCGCAGGGCAAGCTGGCGCGGGTCGTCATCGAGGGCGAGGACGTCGAGGTCGACACCACGATCGTCGAGCACCTGCGCGACCCGCTGACGCACATGATCCGCAACGCCCTGTTCCACGGGATCGAAGCGCCCGACGTGCGGCGCGCCAAGGGCAAGGACCCGTGCGGCTCGATCGCGCTCTCCGCGTGGCGCGAAGCGGGGTCGATCGTGATCGAGCTCGCCGACGACGGCGCGGGGTTCAACCGCGATCGCATCGTCGAGGAAGCGCGCCGCCGCGGGCTCGCGGACGATCCCGAGAAGCTGGCCGACGCCGAGCTCTACCGGCTCGTGTTCGAGCCGGGATTCTCGACGGCCGAGAGCGTCACCGAGTGGTCCGGGCGCGGGATGGGCATGGACGTCGTGCGCGAGCGCATCGCGGCGCTGCGCGGCTCCATCGCCATCGAGAGCTGGCCCGACGCGGGGACCTCGATCAAGATCCGCCTGCCGCTGACGCTCGCGATCATCGAGGGCTTCGGCGTCGGCATCGGCGGGGAGACCTACGTGATCCCGGTGGACCGTGTGGTCGAGTGCATGGAGCTGCCGCCCGCCGAGCGCGCCGGCCGCCGCGAGACGCAGGGCATCCTCGAGCTGCGCGGCGAGGCGCTGCCGTTCGTGCGCCTGCGCAGCCTCTTCGGCGCGGACGACGCGCCCGCGGCGCGGGAGAGCGTCGTCATCGTGCGCCACGAGCTGTCGCGCGCGGGCATCGTCGTCGACCGCCTGCACGGACAGAGCCAGGCCGTGATCAAGCCGCTCGGAGAGCTCTTCCACGGCGTGCGGGGCCTGTGCGGCTCCACGATTCTCGGAGACGGGCGGGTGGCGTTCATTCTGGACGTGCCCGGCCTGCTCGACACCGTTCTTTCCCGGGGCGTGAGCGCCCCGGCGGCATGAGTCACAAGGAGTCGATCATGAAGCTCTGGTCCCGCGTCCTCCTCTTCGTCGGCCTCGGCATCCTCGCCGCGTATTCCGGCGCGCAGGACGCCAGCGCCTACAAGGTGGTCGTGAACGCGTCGAACCCGACGGCGCCCGTCTCGCGCCTGAAGCTCGGCGAGATGTTCCTGAAGAAAACCACGCGGTGGCCCGACGGGATCCCGGTGATGCCGGTCGAGCCGTCGGGCAAGTCGCCGGTGCGCCAGCGGTTCACGCTGGAGATCTACGGCAAGCAGGTCATCGCGATCTCGGCCTACTGGCAGCAGATGATCTTCAGCGGCAAGGGCATCCCGCCGCCGGAGAGGTCGACCGACGCCGAGGTCGTGGCCTACGTCCGGGACACGCCGGGCGCGATCGGATACGTGTGGGCCGGAGCCGACACGTCGAGCGTCAAAGTCGTCGCGGTCACGGATTGAAGGAGCGGTCATGCTGAAAAATCTCTCCATTCGCTGGAAGGTGATCCTGCTGCCGTGCTTCGCGGCGATCGGATTCCTCCTGCTGCTCGCCGTCAACTTCGCGCTCGGCCGGGGCGAGGAGCGCCAGCTCGGCCTGATCGAGTCGGGCTTCGTGCCCTCGCTCGAGCTCTCGCGCGATCTCGAGGAGACGCTCACGGCCCTGCAGCGGCAGCTGCAGGATTCCGTGGCCGCGCAGGACTCCGAGACGCTCAACGCCGCCTCCGCGCTGCGCGACCGCTTCCTGAAGCGGCTCGAGGACGAGAAGGACAATCCCGTCATCGACCGCGACGAGCGCGAGAAGCTGGTTCGCGCCTTCCAGGAGTACTGGACGCTGGCGTCGACGGTCAGCAACCGGATGATCCACCAGAAGGCCGGCGAGGACCTGACCTCGAGCCTCACGACGATGACCGCGCAGTTCAACCAGATCACCGAGACGCTCAAGGCGCGCACGCGCCACGACCGCGAGGCCGTGCAGACGGCGTTTGCCGCGGCGCGGGCGAGCCAGCACTGGCGGTGGGGCGCGATGTCCGTCATCACGCTCCTGTGCCTGTTCGCCTCGATCCTCGTGTCGCTCGTCGTGTCCCGGGCCGTCACGTCGCCCCTGAGCGCGATGACGTTTCACCTCGAACAGATGGTCCAGGGCGGCGGCGACCTGACGCGCCGCATCCCGGTCACCTCGCGCGACGAAATCGGGCACATGGCGCTGCTCTTCAACAGGTTCGTCGAGCGCCTCGCCGAGATCATCGGCGACGTGCGGGGCCGCGCCGTGGCCGTGACCGGCTCGTCGTCGCACGTCGTGGCCGTGTCGGGCCAGGTGCTGTCGGCCTCGGGCCAGGTGTCCTCCTCGGCGCAGGTCGTCTCGCAGGGCACGAGCGAGCAGGCGGCCTCGGTCGAAGAGACGACGTCCTCGCTCGAGCAGATGAGCGCCTCGATCACGCAGAACGCCGAGAACAGCCGCCAGATGGAGCACATGGCGCTCCAGGGCGCCAAGGACGCGGAGGAGAGCGCGGCGTCGGTCAAGGAGACCATGCTCGCGATGCAGGCCATCGCCGAGAAGGTCTCGATCGTCGAGGAGATCGCGTACCAGACGAACCTGCTCGCGTTGAACGCGGCGATCGAGGCCGCGCGGGCGGGCGACCACGGCCGGGGCTTCGCGGTCGTCGCGACCGAGGTGCGCAAGCTCGCCGAGCGCAGCCAGGCGGCGGCCAAGGAGATCGGCGGCCTCGCCGGATCGTGCGTGCGGCTGGCCGAGCGCTCCGAGTCGCTGCTCGAACAGCTCGTGCCCTCGATCCGCAAGACGACCGACCTCGTCCAGGAAGTCGCCGCGGCCTCGGCCGAGCAGTCCTCCGGCGTGTCGCAGATCAACCGCGCGCTCGCGCAGGTGGACCACGTGACGCAGCGCAACGCCTCGTCGGCCGAGGAGCTGTCCTCGACGGCCGAGGAGATGGCCAGCCAGGCCGACGCGATGCGCCAGCAGGCCGAGGCCGTGCTCAAGCAGGCCGAGAGCCTGCACCGCCTGATGGCGTTCTTCAAGATCGGAGCGGGGGCCGAGGCCCCGGCGCCGGTCGTCCCCGCCGCGGCCCCGGCCGATTCCGACGGCTGGGATGCGGTGGCGGAAGCGGGCGAGCCGGCCGCGTTCGCTCCCTTCCTCGCGGCCCGGGCGCGCGCGGCCTCGAACGACGCCGATTTCCGGCGCACGTGGGAGAGCTGAGGGGCCCATGTTCCGCAACCTGCGCATCGGCGTCCGGCTCGGCCTCGCGATGGGCCTGGGCCTGCTGACCACGGTCGTCATCGCGGCGCTCGGGTACAGCGGGATCGCGCGCATGTCCGACATGACCGCCGCGATGCTCGCCCACGAGGCGCAGCTGGCGTCGGTCTCGGCCGCGGCGCGCGCCGACATCCAGGCGATGCGCCGTTTCGAGAAGGAGCTCGCGATCCACGTCGGCAGCTCCGACCAGGAGGGCGAGGACCTGGCCAGCTGGAACGATCAGCGCTACCGGTTGAACGAGCGCCTCGGCTCGCTCGACCGCGACACGGAGAATGCCGAGGACAAGGAGCTCGTGCGGCGGATGCGCGCGGACCTGGCGACCTACGAGACCGGTTTCTACCGGGTCGTCGGTCTCGTGCGCCAGCACTCGCTCAAGACGACGCAGGACGCCGGCCGCGAGATGGGCTCCTACAAGGACGCGATCGAGCGGCTCGAGAAGTCCACGGCCGATCTGGCCGCCGCGAACTTCAAGCGGATGAACGACAAGGCGGAGGTCCTCGCGGCCCAGAAGAGGTGGACCGCGCGCGCGATGGTCGCCGTCATGCTCCTGACGATCGTTGCCGGCGCGGCGCTCTCCGTCCAGCTCGCCCGCGGCGTGACGCGGCCGATCCTCCAGGCCGTGCGCGTCACCGAGGCGATCTCGCGCGGCGACCTCTTCGTGAAGGTGCCGGCCACGGGCCGGGACGAAGTGGGCCAGCTGCTCGCCGCCATGGCCCGGATGGCCGAGCGCCTGCGCGGCGTCGTGGAAGAAGTTCGCTCCGGCGCGGATGCCCTCGCCCAGACGTCGGGCCAGGTCGTGGCCGTCGTCGGCCAGGTGTCGTCGGCCTCGAGCCAGGTGTCCGCCTCGGCCCAGACGCTTTCGCAGGGCACGAGCGAGCAGGCCGCCTCGGTGCAGGAGACCACGTCGTCGCTCGAGCAGATGAGCGCGTCGATCACGCAGAACGCCGAGAACAGCCGCCAGATGGAGCAGATGGCCATGCGCGGGCGCCGGCGACGGGGACGAGAGCGCGCGCTCGGTGGACGACACGGTCGACGCCATGCGCTCGATCGCGGAGAAGATCTCGATCGTCGAGGAGATCGCCTACCAGACGAACCTGCTCGCGTTGAACGCGGCGATCGAAGCCGCGCGGGCGGGCGACCACGGCCGCGGCTTCGCGGTCGTCGCGACCGAGGTGCGCAAGCTCGCCGAGCGCAGCCAGGCCGCGGCCCGGGAGATCGGCGGCCTCGCGGCGACTTCGGTCAAGGTGGCCGAGCGCTCGCGCGAGCTGCTCGCGGCGCTCGTGCCCTCGATCCGGAAGACGTCGGACCTCGTCCAGGAAGTGGCCGCCGCCTCCTCGGAGCAGTCCTCGGGCGTGGCGCAGATCAACCGGGCCCTCTCGCACGTCGACCAGATCACGCAGCGGAACGCCTCGTCGGCCGAGGAGCTGTCCTCGACGGCCGAGGAGATGGCGAGCCAGGCCGACGCGATGCGCCAGCAGGCCGAGGCCGTCCTCGAGAAGGCCGAGGGCCTGCACCGCGTGGTGGCGTTCTTCCGCACGGACGCGTCCGCGCCCGCCCCCGCGGCGCCGGCCGCGGCCGCCCGCGAAGAAGCGGCGCCAGCGCCGTCTCCCGAAGCGGAGCCGATGGACGCACCCGTGCCCGTCGTCGCCTTTGCCGCGACCCGGCGCCCGTCCGCGATGGGCGGCGCGCCCGAGCGCGAATTCCGGCGGTTCTGACATGGAAAAGAGCATGACGACCAGGACCAGGGAATCCGCGGCCAAGTCGGTCGCCCGCGCGCAGTACCTGACGTTTTCGCTCGCGGGCGGCGAGTACGCGATCGCCGTGCTGCGCGTCCGCGAGATCATCGAGCACGGCGTCGTGACGCGCGTGCCCTCGACGCCGGCCTTCATCCGCGGCGTGATCAACCTGCGCGGCAGCGTCGTGGCGGTGGTGGACCTGGCCTGCAAGTTCCGCCTCCCCGAGAGCGCCGTCACCAAGCGGACCTGCATCATCATCGTGGAGATCGAGTCCGAGGGCGCGAAGATCGTGATGGGCGTGCTCGCCGACGCGGTCAACCAGGTGGTCGAGTTCGCGCCCGACGAAATCGAGGCGCCGCCCTCGTTCGGCACGCCGATCCGCGTCGACTACCTGCAGGGCCTCGGCAAGCTCGGCGGCGAGTTCGTGCTGATCCTCGACACGGACCGGGTCCTCTCCTCGGGCGAGCTCGCCGCGGTCGACGCCACCCCGACGGAGGCCGCGTCGTGACCGTCGCCGCCCGCCGCGCCGCCCACGCCCCGCTCGAGGCGGGCGAGCGCATCCGCGAGATCTCGGAACGGGAGTTCGCGCTCTTCCAGACGCTCATCCTGCGCGACGCGGGAATCTTCCTCGCGCCCGCCAAGAAGGCGCTGCTCGTGGGCCGGCTCTCGAAGCGGCTGCGGGCGCTCGACCTGACGACCTTCGGCGCGTACTACACGCGCATCGTGGACGAGGGCGACCGCGACGAGCGCATCCGGATGCTGGATTGCATCAGCACGAACGAGACGCACTTCTTCCGCGAGCCGCGGCAGTTCGAGTTTCTCGAGCGCCACGTGATCCCCGCCTGGAAGGAGCGCGGCGCCCCCCGGATCCTGCGCGTCTGGAGCGCCGGGTGCTCGACGGGCGAGGAACCGTACTCGCTCGCGATGACGCTGCTCCATCACTTTCCGCCTGGCTCGGGCCGGCAGATCGAGATCCTCGCCACCGACATCTCGACGCGCGTCCTGGCCAAAGCCGAGGCGGCCGTGTGGCCCCTCGACAAGGCGCCCGAGATCCCGACCGCGTACCGCAAGACGTACATGCTGCGCGGCACGGCGTCGCAGGAAGGCAACATGAAGGCCGGGCCGGAGATCCGCTCGCTCGTGCGGTTCGAGCGCCTCAACCTGAACGACGAGCGCTACCCGGTCCGCGGGCCGTTCGACCTGATCTTCTGCCGCAACGTCCTCATCTACTTCCAGATGGAGACGAAGCTGAAGGTCATCGGCCGGCTCCTCGACGTGCTCGCGCCCGACGGGCTCCTGTTTCTCGGCCACGCCGAGAGCCTGAATGCCGTGACGGATCGCGTGTCGACCGTCGTGCCGACCGTCTACACGCACGCGCTGCCCAAGGGCGCCGGCGCTCCCGGCCGGCCGGAGGCGCGCACCGCATGACGGCGAAACGTCCGCTCCAGGTGCTGGTCGTCGACGACTCGGCGGTCGTGCGGCAGACCCTGTCGTCGCTCTTCGCGCTCGAGGGCATCGCGGCGACGGTCGCGGCCGATCCCTACATCGCCATGGAGAAGATGAGCAAGCAGCGGCCCGACGTGATCGTGCTCGATCTCGAGCTGCCGCGCATGCACGGCCTCACGTTCCTTTCGCGGATCATGGCGGAGGACCCCATTCCGGTGGTGGTGTGCTCCGCGTTGACCGGCGACGGGACGGACCTCGCCATGCGGGCCCTCGACGAGGGGGCGCTCGCGATCGTGACGAAGCCGCGCATCAACATTCGCGAGTTCCTCCACGAGTCGGCGGTGGTCTTCCTCGACGCCGTGCGCGGCGCCGCCGAGGCCCGCGTCGGCAAGCGCCGCCTGACCGCCTCGCCGCGCCTGACGGCCGACGCCGTCCTGCCGCCGCGCCCGGGGCCGGGCGCCCGGGTGCCGGCCGACCGCATCGTCGCGGTGGGCGCGTCCACGGGCGGGACCGAGGCGCTGACGGAGCTGCTCCAGAAGATGCCGGCCGACGGGCCGGGGATCGTCGTCGTCCAGCACATGCCGGAGGGATTCACGGCGGCCTTCGCGACGCGCCTGAACGGCCTGTGCCGCATGGAAGTGAAGGAAGCCGCCGACGGCGACCGCGTGCGGCCCGGCCTGGCGCTGATCGCCCCGGGCAACCGGCACGTCCTCGTGCGCCGGCGCGGCGACGCGTACGTGATCGAGCTGTCGGACGGGCCGCTCGTGTCCCGCCACCGGCCCAGCGTCGACGTGCTCTTCCGGTCGGCCGCGCAGGCGGCCGGCTCGGGCGCGATCGGCGTGCTCATGACCGGAATGGGCGACGACGGGGCGCAGGGCCTGGTCGAGATGAAGGAAGCCGGCGCCCAGACGCTCGCGCAGGACGAGGCGTCGTGCGTCGTGTTCGGCATGCCGCGCGAGGCCATCGCGCGGGGCGCCGTGGACGAGGTCGTCGCGCTCGACGGGCTCGCGGCGACGATCCTGAAGCGCGCCGCGCGCGGCGCGGGCGCTTCCGCCCCTTCGAGCCCGGCATCCGCCGCGGGGAGCCGCCCGTGAGCCAGACGCATCCCGAGGCGCGCCTGGAGACCCTCCAGAAGCTGGTCGGCGAGCTCGCCGGCAAGAGCCGCGAGCTTTCGACCGAGCTCACCGAGCAGGTCGAGCGTCTGTTGCGCCGCGCGAAAGAGCTCGAGCAGGACCTCGGCGCCGCGCAGTCCCTGCTGGCGGAAGGGGCGGGCGCTCCGGCCAACGGGAACGGGAACGGGAACGGCAACGACTCGACGCGGCCGACGGCCGACCTCGAGCGCGAAAACCGCGAGTTCGCGCGCCGCTGCGTCCAGCTCGAGGAGCATTCGGCCAACCTGGCCAACCTCTACGCGGCGACGTACCAGCTCCACGCGACGCTGGAGCCCGACGCCGTCGTCAACTGCATCGTGGAGATCTCGGTCAACCTCATCGGCGCGGCCGAGTTCGCGCTCTATCTTCTCGAGGAGACGAAGGGCGAATTCGCGCTGCGCGTGCGCGAGGGAGAGCTCGCCCCGGAGATCACGCACCTGCCCGAGCCGGTCTATCCGCTCGAGCAGGCCGCGGTCCGGGAAAAGCGCACGCTCTTCGCCGTCGAGAAGCAGGAAGGCCCGATCTGCTGCGTGCCGCTGCTCCACGAGGAGAAGCTGATCGGCCTGCTGTCGATCTACGCGCTGCTCTCGCACAAGCCCGCGTTCACGCCGCTCGACCGCGAGCTGCTCGAGCTGCTGTCCGGCCAGGCGGCCGTGGCGCTCGTCTCGTCGCAGTCGCACGCCTCGATCGACCGGAAGCTGAAGACGGTCCAGCGCGTCATGGACTTCATCAAGAAGGGCTGATGGGAGTGGACACCGCGATCGTGCCGGAAGAAACGCCCCCGCCCGACCCCCGCGCCCTCGAGGGCCGGCTGGAGGATCTGCCGCTCTGCGACATCCTGCAGGTGCTGCAGGTCAGCGCGAAGACGGGCGGCCTCTTCCTGACGCACGCGGACGGCCGCTCCGCGGTCATCCTCTTCCGCTCCGGCCGCATCGTGCAGGTCGTCGGCACGGCCAACTACCGTCCCCTCGGCGAGCGCCTCGAGTCGCGCGGCGTGATCACGCGCAAGCAGCTCGAGGAGGCATCCGCCTACATGGCGTCCTTTCCGGGCATGCGCCTGGGCGACGCGCTCGTCGAGCTCGCGATGCTGACCCGCGCCCTCGTCGAGGCCGAGGTCAGGGCGCAGATGTCCGAGACCGTGCAGGGGCTCATGTCCTGGAACGAGGGGCAGTTCGAGTTCCGCGTCGGTCTGCTCTGGCCGGGGCCCGAAGTGCCCGCGTCGTCCACGGACTTCGTGCTCGAGGAGGGCATGGAGCCGCAGCGGATCATCGTCGACATGACCGAGCAGAAACACATGGACGACACCGCGCCGGTCGTCCCGCGCAAGCCGAAGACCCCCGAGGAGCAGGCCGAAGAGGAAGTCCAGGCGATCCTCGTCTCGCTGAACGAAGGCAAGGGCGCGAAGGACGGCGACCCGGACGACCCGGACTCGTTCCGCGCGGCGCGCAAGTTCCTGTCGCTCTCCGAGGAGCTCTTCTCGGTGCAGGGCCGCGGCGAGATGGGCCTCGTCCTGCTGCGCTACGCGAGCGAGCTCTACGCCGATGGAGCGCTGCTCCATTGCCAGCCCGCGGGCTTCAAGGTCCTCGGCCAGTTCGGTTCCCCGCTGACCTGGGGCGTCAACCCCGGACCCTCCGGAAAGATGTTCTTCACCAAGGGGGAGTGCCCGGTCCTCGAGATGGTGCGCACGGCCCAGCGTCCCTACGCGGGCCTCGTGCGCCGCACCGAGGAGGGAACGCTCGTTCCCGCGGCCAAGGGCACGCAGGGAGTCGTGGCGGCGCTCATGGTTCCGATGACCGTCATGGGCTCCGTGTCCCTGATCCTGATGTGCCGCACGGCCGTCGCCGGCGCGCCGGACGCGCGCGCGCTGGTCGCGCTGGCCCGGCAGGTCGCGCTGGCGTTCGAGAACCTGGCGCTGCGTGACCTCGCCCGGCGCCAGGGCAAGACGGCCTAAAACGTCGCTTCCGCTCGCTGCGCTCGCTCACGCTCCCGCGGCGCGAACCTCCTCCCTCCCTACGGTCGGGAGACTATTCGCGCCGCGATCTGATGTCTCTGCGCGGGCTAGAATGGAGTCGTGACGGCTACTCGAACCTCCGAAATCCTCGACCGCACGCTGGCGGGCGCGACGGCTGTCCGCGGCCGACGCGGTGACGCTGCTCGAGGAGGGCAACCTCCTCGCCCTCGGCGCGGCGGCCAATACGGTGCGCAACCGCAAGAACGATCCGGGGGTCGCGACGTACATCGTGGACCGGAACATCAACTACACGAACGTCTGCGTGTACCGGTGCCAGTTCTGCGCCTTCTACCGCCCGTCGGCGGAGCATCCCGAGGCGTACGTGCTCTCGCACGAACAGATCGGCGAGAAGATCCAGGAGACGATCGACCTCGGCGGCACCGGCGTGCTGCTGCAGGGCGGCGTGCACGCGGACCTGCCGTTCTCGTTCTACGAGGAGATGTTCCGCTACATCCGGACGCACGTTCCCGACGATCCACCTCCACGCGCTGTCGGCGCCGGAGGTGTACTTCCTGCAGAAGATCACGAAGTGGCCCATGCGCGACGTGATCGCGCGGCTGAGGGACGCCGGGCTCCAGTCGATCCCCGGCGGCGGCGCCGAGATCCTCGAGGACTCGGTCCGCAAGCGCATCTGGTCCCTGACCAAGGCGCCGACCGAGAAGTGGGTGGACGTGCACGAGTCCGCGCACGGCCTGGGCATGCGCACGACGGCGACGATGATGTTCGGCGTGGGGGAGACCTATGCCCAGCGCGTCGAGCACATGGAGGTCGTCCGCGACCTGCAGGACCGCACGGGAGGCTTCACCGCCTGGATCCCCTGGACGTTCCAGAAGGAAAACACCGTGCTCGACGGCAAGGTCGACGAGGCCGGCGGCTTCGAGTACCTGAAGACGCTCGCCGTCTCGCGCCTGTTTCTCGACAACGTCCGGCACGTCCAGGGCTCGTGGGTCACGCAGGGGCCGAAGATCGGGCAGGTGTCGCTCTCCTTCGGCGGCGACGACCTCGGCTCGATCATGATCGAGGAGAACGTCGTCTACGCCGCCGGCGCGCGCAACAAGATGTCGCAGGACGAGATGCGGCGCGTGATCGCCGACGCGGGGTACACGCCCGTGCAGCGGCGCACGCTCTACGACGCGTGCAAGGAACCGTGCTGCACGGGGCCGATTCCGACAGCCGAAGGCGGAGCACGCCGGATTGCCGGTCGTCGGCGCGGACATCGACGCCGGGCTGGCGTCGGCGTAGCTGGGGCCCGCATTTCCGTGCCGTAGGGGCGGGGCTTGCCCCGCCCGGGCGACCGGCGCGAGCCGAGGCCAGCGCTTTCGGCGTCAGTCCGCCGGGCGGCCCAAGGGCCGCCCCTACGGCACCGGGCGCGGAGTCGCCTTCACGGCGGCCCCTGCGGCCCCGAGCGATGTCGCCTTACGGCGCCGCGCTCGCCGCCGCCGCCTGGTGCCGCTCGCGCTCCCAGCAGGCGCCCGCGTAGAGCCCCATGACGAACAGCACGATCCCGCCGACGGCGCGGATCCACACGCGCGTCCGCCGGTGCTTCCAGGGCGGCTCGGAGCGGAACGTGACGCGCTCGGAGGCCTGGCGCAGCTGCTCGGCCTGGAGCGCGCGCAGGTCGAGGAGGAGGTCCCGCGCGGACTGGTAGCGGTCGGCCGCGTCCTTCTCGAGGCAGCGGAACACGAATCCCTTGAGCTCGTCCGGGATCTTCTCGGCCTCCGGGTGCTTGCGCGGGTCGTCGCGCAGCACGGCGCCGAGCGTCTCGACCGGGCTGTCGCGCATGAACGCGCGGCGGCCCGTGAGCATCTCGAAGAAGGTCGCGCCGAGCGAGAAGACGTCGGTGCGGCCGTCGATCTGCTTGCCGCGCACCTGCTCGGGCGACATGTAGCCCGCCGTGCCGACGAGGAACTGGGAGCTCGACCCGCGCGAGCTCGTGATGGTGTCGGAGAGGCCCGAGGTCCGCGCGGGCTGCTCGATCCGCGCGATGCCGAAGTCGAGGATCTTCGCGCGGCCCTCGTTGGTCAGGAAGATGTTGTCGGGCTTGATGTCGCGGTGGATGATGCCCTTCTCGTGCGCCGCCGCGAGGCCCTCGGCGATCTGGCTGGCGACCTCGACCGCCTTCTGCGGGATGCAGGGGGCCGCCGCGCAGGCGGTCGAGCAGCGTCTCGCCTTCGAGCAGCTCCGTGACCGCGTACGGCACCGCGCGGAAAGAGCCCGTGTCGTGGATCGCGAGGATGTTCGGATGGTTGAGCGTCGCGACCGCGCGCGTCTCGCGGTCGAACCGATGGAGGCTGTCGGCGTCGTGCGCCGCCGCGTCGGGCAGCAGCTTCAAGGCGACCTCGCGCCGCAGACGCGTGTCGCGGGCGCGGTAGACCTCGCCCATGCCGCCCTTTCCGAGCGGTCCGAGGATCTCGTAGGGGCCGAGTTGTTCTCCGGGGGTCAGGGCCATGCGGCGTAAGGATACAGTCAACGCCGCGCTACACTCAGGGCCATGGAAATCTGGCTCCTGCGCCACGCCGTCGCCGAGGATCGCTCCGCTTCGGGGCGCGACGCCGATCGCACGCTGACCGAGGACGGGCACCGTCGCGCCCGGGACGTCGGCCGGGGCCTGGCCGCCCTCGAGCCCGGGATCGAGCTCATCCTCTGCTCGCCGTATCGCCCGGGCGCGGCAGACCGCGGAGCCGGTCGCGCGGGCGCTCAAGCTGGCTTCGAAGCTGCGCGAGACGCGGACGCTCGAGCCCGAGCGCGATCCGGACGACGTGCTGGCCGAGATTCGCGACGAGGGGGTCGGGTCGGTCCTGCTCGTCGGCCACGAGCCGCACATGGGCGCATTGCTCGGCCGGCTGGTGGCGGGCCGGCCGGGGCTGGTGATCCCCATGAAGAAAGCCGCGCTGGCCCGCCTTTCCTGGGAGGGCTCGGGCCCGGCCGTGCTGCGGGCCCTCCTGCCGGCGCGGGTGATGGGCCGGCTGGCCTCCTCGGAGGGCTAGGCCCGGCCCCTTTCGCGTTTCGATAGACTTCCCCCGCTCGTTCGCCTTCGAACGCGTCACTGAGGAGGAACTTCAATGGGCAAGCTCGCTCTCGGGTGCCTCGCGATTCTCGTCGTCATTGCCGTGATCGCAGGGATCTCGTTCGCCGGGACCTACAACAAGCTCGTCACGCTCGGCGTGGACGTCGACAAGTCCTGGGCCGAGGTGGAGAACCAGTACCAGCGCCGGGCCGATCTCGTTCCGAACCTCGTGGCGACCGTGCAGGGCGCGGCGACGTTCGAGAAGGACACGCTGACGGCCGTGACCGAAGCGCGCGCCTCGGTCGGCCGCGCGACCATCACCCCCGGCAAGGCGCCCACCGACCCGGAGACGCTGGCCAAGTACCAGGCGGCCCAGGACCAGCTCGGTTCCGCGCTGCAGCGGCTGCTCGTGGTCTCGGAGCGCTACCCGGAGCTCAAGGCCAATCAGAACTTCCGCGACCTCCAGGCCCAGCTCGAGGGCACGGAGAACCGGATCACCGTCGCCCGCGGCCGGTTCAACGACTCGGCGCAGTCGTACAACACCGTGCTCAAGAAGTTCCCGACCAACCTGATGGCCGGCCTGCTCGGATTCAAGGAGAAGCCGTTCTTCAAGGCCACGACGCCGGGCGCGAACGAGGCGCCGAAGGTGCAGTTCAACTTCAACGGCGCGCAGCCGACGGCGGCGCCGGCGCACTGAGGTTCGGCGTCGGCAGTAAGCGGCAGGCAGTAAGCAGTAAGCAGTAAGCAGGAAACTGGTGGACAGTCGGCGGGCGCTGCGGACGTGGGTTTTCGCGGCGCTCGTCGTGTTTTCGGCCGCGGCCGCGCTGGCCGACCGGTACGACGAGCAGCTCCCGGAGAAACCCGCGCGCTACGTCACCGACCGCGCGGGCGTGTTCGGCCCGGGCCAGGCCGAGGCCCTGAACGCGAAGCTCGAGCAGTTCGAGAAGGACACCTCGAACCAGGTGCTCGTCTGGGTGGACAAGAAGATCCCGGAGGGCTTCACGCTCGACGATTTCGCGGTGCGGGCCTTCAAGAAGTGGGGCGTCGGTCAGAAGGGGACCAACAACGGCGCCGCGCTCTTCGTCTTCACCGACGACCGCAAGCTGCGGATCGAGGTCGGCTACGGCCTCGAAGGCGCGATCCCGGACATCACGGCCAACCGCATCGTCGCCGACGAGATCGTCCCGCGCTTTCGCGGCGGGGATTTTCCGGGCGGCATCGCCGCGGGCGCGGACGCGATCATGGCCGCGGCCAAGGGCGAGTACAAGGGCACGGGGCGCACCGTGGACCAGGGCCGCCGACGCAAGGGCGATCAGTTCGGCACGTGCCTGACGATGGCGATCTTCTTCGGGATCTTCTTCGTCCTGCCGGCGATCTTCCGCCGCAACCGGTTCCGGTCGCACGGCGGCCGTGGCTGGTGGACGGGCGGCGGCGGGTTCGGAGGATTCTCGGGCGGCGGGGGAGGCGGCTTCGGCGGCTTCTCGGGCGGCGGCGGAGGAGGCGGCTTCTCGGGCGGCGGCGGATTCTCGGGTGGCGGCGGCGCCTCGGGGAGCTGGTAGGCGCGGCGAGGGAACGCCGCGTCGGAAGCACGGGCCGACGCCGTCGGGCCGGGCTTCCGAAAAGGACAAGTGAAGATGGCGAGCTACTTCTCGAAGTTCGACTCCGAGCGGATCGTGGCCGCGATCACGGCCGCGGAGAAGGGATCCTCGGGCGAGATCCGCGTCCACGTCACCCGCCGCGTTCCCGAGAACCTGGAGGAGCGCGCGGCGCGCCGCTTCGAGCTGCTCGGGATGACGAAGACCGCCGAGCGCAACGGCGTCCTGATCTACATCGCGCCGCGCGCGCGGCAGTTCCGCATCCTCGGCGATACGGCGATCCACGCGAAGTGCGGCCCCGAGTTCTGGACGGAAGTCGCCTCCGCCATGGAAGCGTCCTTCCGCAAGGGCGAGTTCACCGAGGGCGTCGTGGCCGGTGTCGAGCGCGTCGGGCAGGTGCTCGCCCGGCACTTCCCCCGAGGCACGGAGGACCGGAACGAGCTGCCGAACGAGATCGACGAAGAGTGAAAAACGACGCCTAAGTCCCTGATTCCACTGGGGCTTGACTTTGCCCCGAAAACCCTTATGATTCGCGACTCTTATGTACGCCATCGTCCGCTCCGGCGGTAAACAGCTCAAGGTCTCGCCGGGCGACATCGTCCGCGTCGAGAAGCCCTCCGGCGACGCTCTCAAGAAGGGCGAAAGCCTCGCGCTCTCGGGCGCCAGCGTGATCCTCGTCTCGGGCGACGACGGCGTGCGCACCGGCGCCGACGCGCTCAAGGGCGTGAAGGTCCAGGCCAAGGTGCTCGGCGAGATCCGGACCAAGAAGGTCCTCGTCTTCAAGAAGAAGCGCACCAAGCAGTACCGGCGCACCAAGGGCCATCGTCAGACGATGATCCAGGTTCGCATCGACGCGATCGAAGGATAGGAGGAGCTCGTGGCACACAAGAAAGGTCAGGGCTCTTCCCGCAACGGCCGCGACTCGAACTCCCAGCGCCTCGGCGTGAAGGCGTTCGGCGGCCAGAACGTTCCGGGCGGAACGATCCTCGTCCGGCAGCGCGGCACGAAGTTCTTCGCGGGCGTCAACGTCGGCCGCGGCAAGGACGACACCCTCTTCGCGAAGGTGGCCGGCATCGTCCGCTTCCACGACAAGGGCCGCCTGGGCCGCCACATCTCGATCGAAGCCGCCGAGCGTAAGACGGGAATCGGAAGACGGCAGTCGATGCCGTCGCTGAGCCCGAGCGCTGCCGGTCCGCGTGTCCCGTTTCCCGCCTGCCTTCTCCCGTCCTATGTTCATCGACACCGCCGAAATCCAGGTCAAGGCGGGCGACGGCGGCAACGGCTGCATCGCCTTTCGACGGGAGAAGTTCGTCGCCAAGGGCGGTCCCTCCGGCGGCGACGGCGGGCACGGCGGATCGGTCTGGGCGGTCGCCGACCCTTCCTACAACACGCTCTACCACCTCCGGCACCACAACAACTACCGGGCCGAGCGCGGCGAGCACGGCATGGGCTCGAATTGCCACGGCAAGACGGGCGCCGACGTCGAGGTGCACCTGCCGCTCGGGTCGGTCGTGACGGACGCCGAGAGCGGCGAGCGCCTGGCCGACCTCGTCACCGCGGGCGAGCGGGTGCTGCTCGTCAAGGGCGGCAACGGCGGCTGGGGCAACCAGCACTTCGCGACGCCGACGCGCCAGGCGCCGCGCTTCGCCAAGCCGGGCCTGCCCGGCGGCGAGCGCCGCCTCGCGATCGAGCTCAAGCTGCTCGCCGACGTCGCGATCATCGGCTTTCCCAACGCCGGCAAGTCCACGCTCATCTCCGCGATCTCGGCCGCGAAGCCGAAGATCGCCGACTACCCGTTCACGACCCTCGTGCCGCACCTCGGCGTCGTGCGGTCCAACCACGACCACCGCACGCTCGTCGTGGCCGACATCCCGGGACTCATCGAGGGCGCCCACGCGGGCGCCGGCCTCGGCATCCGGTTTCTCAAGCACGTCGAGCGCTGCCGGCTGCTCTGCCACCTCGTCGACGCTTCCGCCGAGGGGGACGCCGAGCCCGACGTCGCGACGATCGAGCGGGAGCTCGCGCAGTTCTCGCCCGGAGGTCGCGCGGCGTCCGCGCATCCTCGTCGCCTCCAAGTGCGACGCCGTTTCGGACCCGGAGCGCGTCGCCTCGATTCGCGCCGCCGCACGAGCGCCGCGGCCTGCCGTTCCTCGAAATCTCGGCCGCGACGGGCGCGGGCCTGAAGGAGCTCGTGGGCCACCTCTTCCACGACGTGCAGGCGGTCGAAGAACCCGCGAGCGTAGACTCCCCGTCGTGAGAATCGGCGTCTTCGGCGGCACGTTCGACCCCGTCCACGACGGCCACGTGCTCCCGGTCGCGGCCGCGGCCGCGAAGTTCCAGCTCGACGGGTGCTCTACGTCCCGGCCCGGCTCTCGCCGCACAAGGAAGTCCGCGCCCACCGATGCCCGCCACCGGGTCGCGATGCTGGCCCTGGCGATCGCGGGCCGGCCCGACTGGTCGATCGACCTCGAGGAGCTCGACCGGCAGCCGCCGTCCTTCACGATCGACACGCTGCGCGCGATCGCGGCGCGGCACCCGGACGACGAGCTCTGGCTGCTGATGGGGACCGACATCCTCGCGGGGTTCGCGCGCTGGCGCGAGCCGGAGGCGATCCTCGGGCCTCGCGCGGCTGGCGGCATTCCACCGGGAGCCGTACGTCGGGCCCGGGCTCGTCGTGCCCGAAGTGGCGGGCCTCGCGGATCGGTTGGCGATTTTCGACGCGGGATCGGTTAAAATCTCCGCGACGGATCTCCGGAAGGATCTGGAGGCGGGTCGGGCAATCGGCGGAAGGGTTCCGGAGCCGGTCGCGGAGTACATCACGAAGCAAGGTCTCTACAAGCCCGGGATGTCCCAGCGTTGAAGCCCGGCTTCTCCTCCCAGGACAAGGTCCGGGAAGGCCTCACGGCGGCGCTCGACCGCAAAGCCGCAGCCGTCCTCGTGTTCAACCTGACCGATCTGACGACGATGGCGGACTACTTCGTCCTCTCGACGGCCAGCTCCGACCGCCAGGCCCGCGCCATCGCGGACGCGATCGTCGAGAAGCTCGGGCCCGCGAGCTCGGTCGAGGGGATGCAGACCGCGCGCTGGATCCTGATGGACTACGGCGACGTGGTCTTCCACGTCTTCCAGGAAGAGGCGAGGCGGTTCTACGCCCTCGAGCGGCTCTGGGGCGACGCCGCCAACGACACGAGCCAGTTCGCGGCGAGCTAGCCGCGGGCTTTCATGCCGAAGAGCCCGTCCGGAGGCCTGCGGACCCACTTCCGGACGCGCAATCGCGCGCTCGGCCGGGAGATCGGCTCGCTCGATCGGGCCGCCGACCTGCCTTCGACGATCCTGATCCTCGGCGAGAGCGGCACCGGCAAGGACCGCCTGGCCCGCGCGATCCACGACGTCTCCTCGCGGGCCGCGAGCCCGTTCGTCCGCATCGACGCGGCCAATCTTTCGGAGGAGCTCTTCGAGAGCGAGCTCTTCGGCCACGAACGGGGCGCCTTCACGGGCGCCTTCGCCGCGAAGAAGGGACTGCTCGAGGTCGCCGAGGACGGCACCGTCTACCTCGACGAGGTGTCGTCGCTCTCGCCGGCGGCCCAGGCGAAGTTCCTCCGGGTGCTTCAGGAGAAGAACTTCCGGCGGCTTTCCGGCGTCGCGACGCACCCGTTCCGGGCGCGCCTGATCGTCTCGTCGCGCCGCGACCTCGCGGTCGCTCGTCGAGCAGGGCGCTTTTCGCGACGACTTCTTCTATCGCATCGACGTCGTTTCCGTCCGGCTGCCGCGGCTGGCCGACCGGCGCGAAGACATCCTGCCGCTCGCGCGCGAGTTCCTGAAGCGCGCCGCGCGCGCCTACACGCGGCCCGCCCGGCAGTTCACGCCGGAGGCGGAGAAGACCCTGATGCGGCATTCGTGGCCCGGCAACGTGCGCGAGCTGCTGCACGTCGTCGACAAGGCGGTCCTGACGGCCGATGCCGCCGAGATCGGGCCGGAGGACCTTCCGACCGGATCGCTCGGCGCGCCCGAGTCGCTGCTGGCGGCCGCCGGCGAGAACCGCTGGACCCTGAAGGAGCTCACCGATGCGTACATCGACGAGACACTGCGCCGTGCGGGCGGAAATCGTTCGCTGGCGGCCAAGCGGCTGGGCGTCTCGCGCAAGTTCCTGTGGGAGAGGGAGAAAAAGTGAGGCGTTAAAAGGTCGTTAAATACCGGTATCCGCTGGACTTCTGCACGAAATCGGCTATCATTCCGGATCCCAAAAACGAGCCATCGTGCTCGGCTGAGGGACCAGAGAAAAGGAGACCCACGAATGCCTTCGACAGCGACCAAGCCCGCGCGGATGACCAAGAAGGACCAAGAGAAGTTCCGCCGGCTCCTCGAAGACAAGAAGACGATGCTCTCGGCCGAGATCGCCAAGACGCGCAGCGCCGAGGAGGAGACGACGGAAGAGTCGACCCAGGACATCGCCGACAAGGCGGTCTCCTCGTACACCCGCGAGTTTCTCTACTCGCTGACCGACGGCGAGCGCTCGACGCTGCTCCAGATCGACGACGCCATCGCCCGCATCGACGACGTGACCTACGGCAACTGCATCCACTGCGGCTCGCTGCTTTCCGAGAAGCGGTTGAACGCCGTGCCCTGGGCGCCCTACTGCCTGGACTGCCAGGAGCTCCAGGAAAAGGGCATGCTCCAGGACTGATCGTCCGCCCGCACGGTTTCTTTGCTCGAATGGCCCCTGCCGGTTTCGCCGGCAGGGGCCTTTTTTGTCGGTAGACTGGCCGGCCATGGCGAAGACCAAGTTCGACGAGAAGGACGTCCCGGAGTTCGCCGACGCGCCGTCGGCGATCCTGATCGTCGGCGACGTGGACTTCTTCGTCGAGGAGGCGGCCGGCCGCGTGCGCGAGGCGCTCGGCGGAGACGAGGTCGAGGTGCTCCGGTTCGAAGACGACGCGCCCTCGGAGGCGGTGTCGGACGCGCTGCTCAACCGCTCGCTCTTCTCGCTGCGGCGGGTCGTCGAGCTCGACATCTCGCGCCTGCTCGGCACCGAGTCCCCGGGCCGTCTCGTGACGAAGGCGATCGAGGCGTGGGGAAAGGGCGGCGCGGGCGGCCGGCGGGAAGCCTTCAAGCACGCGCGGGCGCTGCTCGCGGCACTCGACCTGCCGTCGGGCGCGGACCCGGTCGAGAACGCCGAGGCGGCCGCGAAACGGGTCCGCAAGAAGGACGACGCGCCGTTGCTCGCCGAGATCCTGAAGGAGCTGCCCGAGGAGAAGAGCGGCGGCCCGGCGGTGCTCAAGGCCGCGCTGCGCGTGCTCCTCGAGCGCGGCAAGAACGACGGGACTGTGGCGCTGCTGACGGCGGTGTCGCCGCCGGCAGGCGTCGATCTGCTGCAGGAGATCACGGCGCGCGGCCTCGTGCTCGAGACGGCGGGCGATGACGAGGCCGGGCCCGGCCATGCGGCGGCTGGCGGAGAAGCGCGCGAAGGAGAGCGAGGTCGCAGTCGAATCCGCGGCGATCGATCGGCTGGTGGCGCGCACGAACGTGGATCCCGCAAGGTTCTCCGCGGAGCTCGAAAAGCTCCTCGCGTGGGCCGGCACGGGCGGTCGGATCCGCGCCGCGGACGTCGAGGCGAACGTCGAAGACGAGGCCTCGGAAGACCTGTACGGGCTCTTCGACGCCATCGGCCGGCGGGACGCGGGGGATTCGCTCCGGCGGCTCGAGCGGCTCTTCGATGGCCGCGAAGTGCGCCAGGGCGATCGGGACTTCGAAAAGATCGAGGACATCTGGCCCATCCAGCTCTTCGGAATGATCGCCGGCGAGGTCCGGCGCATGCTGCTGCTGCGCGCGCGCCTGGACGAGGCTGGTCCCGGCGGCTTCAACGCGGCCATGTCGTACGCCACGTTCCAGGCCCGGGTGCTGCCCCGGCTGCTCGCGCCGGCGGCTCCCTATGCCCGCTCGCCGTTCGACGGCGGGAAGGGCCCGCCCCATCCCTTCGCGCTCTACAAGGCGGCCCAGCGCGCGTCCCAGTTCAGCGCGCGGGAGCTCGCGCGCGCCCTCGCGCGGGCGGCCGACGTGGACGTGGGCTTGAAGTCCTCGGCGCCGGTGGTCGAGACGATCTCGGCGTACGTGGGGGAGCTGATCGGCGGAGTGGCCTCGAGGCGCCCCTGAAAACGCGGGGGACGGCGCCGCTGCTGCGGTCGCCGCCCTGTCTTTGGAGGAAGGTCTCGTTGTCTAACTTAGTATACGGAGCGAAATGTCCGAGAGTTTCACCATCGATCTCTCGCCTCGCACGGCCCTGATCACGGGCGGCTCGCGCGGGATCGGCCGGGCCGCCGCGGACCTGCTCGCCCGGGCGGGCGCCCGCGTGGCGATCAACTACGTCCGGGACGAGGCCGCGGCCAACGCCGCCGTGCGCGAGATCCGGGCGGCCGGCGGCGAGGCGATGGCGCTGGCGGGCGACGTCGCCGAGCCCGAACAGGCGCGCCAGCTCGTCCGCGACGTCGTCGCGGCCTGGGAGCGCCTGGACATCGTGGTCAACAACGCCGGGATCTGGGACGAGGACGTGGCCGGGCAGGGCCGCGTGGACGTCTGGGACCGCACCTACGCCGTCAACCAGCGCGGGGTCTTCCTCGTGACCGACGCCGCCGTCGCGCACCTCGAGAAGACGGGAGGATCGATCGTCATGGTCTCCTCCACGGCGGGGCAACGCGGCGAGGCGCGGCACTCGGCGTATGCCGCCTCGAAGGGCGCGCTGATCTCGTACACGAAGTCGCTCGCCGCCGAGCTCGGGCCCCGGGGCATCCGGGTCAACTGCGTGGCGCCGGGCTGGGTCGACACCGAGATGTCGGCGGGAGCCCTCGGCAACCCGGTCGAGCGCACCGAGATCGAGAAAGCCATCCCGATCGGCCGCGTCGCGACCGCGGCGGACATCGCGGGAACGATTCTGTTTCTCGTCTCGGATCTCGCGCGCCACGTCCAGGGCGAAGTCCTGAACGTCAACGGCGGGAGCGTGCTGGCGGGATAGCCGGCGATCCCGATGGAGAGGCTCGACCGCCGGGACTACCGCTTCATCGCCGCCTGCCTGCTCGTGATCGCGGCGGGCGCCGCCGTCACGAGCGTGCTCTTCCGCCGCGCGTTTCCCGAGGCGTCGATCAAGTTCGAGGTCGATCGCGCGGGAGCGCGGGTGGTGGCCGAAAAGCTGCTCGAGGAGCGGGGCCGCGACGTCGCGGGCGCGCGGTTCGCGGGGGAGTTCTCCGTGGACGAGACGGCGAAGGTCTACCTCGAGCGCGAGCTGGGTCTCGAGCGCGCCGGGAAGATCTACGGGCGCGGGGCCAAGATCTGGAAATGGCGGATGCGCTGGTTCCGCTCCGGAGTCAAGGAGGAAGAGTACGTCACGATCTCGCCCCTCGGCGATCTGATCGGCTTCCAGTTCGTGCAGAAGGAGGATGCGCCGGGAGCGCGCCTTTCGGAGGCGGAGGCGCGCGCGATCGCCCGGCGGTTCCTGGACTCCCGCCACCTTCCGGAGGCCGAGCTCAAGGCCATCGAGGCCACGCCGGTGTCGCGGCCCAACCGCACGGACTGGACGTTCGTCGACGAGAAAGCCGGCGTGCATTTTGCGGACGCCACCGTCCGCCTGGCGACCACCGTGGCGGGCGACCGCGTCACGGGGTTCTCGGAGTTCGTCCACGTCCCGGAGGCCTGGACGCGGGTCTACCAGAAGCTGCGCGCGAAGAACGAGGCGGCCGGGCAGGTCGCGACGTTCGCGCTGTTCGCGACGATGCTCGCGATGCTCGCCGTCCTCGTGCGCAAGATCGTCCTGAAGGACGTGCCCTGGAAGCTCGTCGGCGCGTTCGGCGCCGTCGCGTTCGTGCTCGCGCTGCTCTCCATGGTCAACGGCCTGCCCTCGACGCTCTTCGGGTACGACACGGCCAGCCCGCTCTCGGCGTACCTGGCCGAGCAGCTCGTGCGCGGGTTCCTCGGCGCCGTGGCGACCGGCGCCGGCATCGCGATCGTCGTCGCCGCGGCCGAGCCGATCTACCGGGAGCGCTTTCCGCGCCAGTTCAGCCTCGCCGGAGCGTTTTCGCCGCGCGGCATCCAGACGAAGACCTTTCTGCGCAGCGTCCTGCTCGGCTACGCGCTGGTCGCGTTCTTCTTCGCCTACCAGGCCGTGTTTTACGTCGTGGCGGGGCATTTCGGGGCGTGGTCCCCGGCCGACGTGCCCTACGACGAGATGCTCAACACGGCGCTTGCCCTGGGCCACCGTGCTGTTCATCGGCTTCCTGCCGGCGGTCACCGAGGAGGGCATCAGCCGGATGTTCTCGATCTCGTTCCTCGACCGGCTCGGCGCCGGGCGCGTCGTCGCCGTCGTGGTCCCGGCCTTCATCTGGGGCTTCGGCCACTCGACGTACCCGAACCAGCCCTTCTTCATCCGCGGGCTCGAGGTGGGCGTGGCCGGGGTGGTGATGGGCTTCGTGATGCTGCGCTACGGCGTCGTGCCGCTGCTCGTCTGGCACTTCACCGTCGACGCGCTCTACACGGCCCTCGTGCTGCTGCGCTCGGGCAACACCTACTACGTCGTGTCGGGCGCGCTGGCCTCGGGCATCCTGCTGCTGCCGCTGTTCGCATCGCTCGTCCTGTATGCGCGCCGCGGCGGGTTCCTCCCCGCGACGGGGTTGACCAACGGCGACCGGGGCTTCGTGCCGGAGCCGGCCGACGTCGCGCCGCCGGCAGCGCTCGTGGCGGGCGTGCGGCCGCTCTCCCGGGGCGTCCGCGGGGCCGCCGCCGCGGCGGCGCTCGTGCTCGCGTCCTCGTTCTTCGTGTCGACCCCCGACTTCCGATCCACCGCTCGTCGAGGACGCGACGGGACGCGACGTCGGCCCTGGTGCTGGCGCGGCGCTTCCTGGTCGTCAACGGCGTGGATCCCGAGCCCTGGACGAGCGTTGCCTACACGGGCACGGGTTTCGCCTACGACGAAAGCGTGCGTGAGGCCAAGCCCCAGGACTTCTCGGGCATCCCCGGTTTCTCCTACGACGCCGCGCGGTACGTGATCGCCGAGGGCGGTCCGGCCGCGTTGCGCCGGCTCTCGGAGAACCAGGTGCCGCTCTCGTACTGGGTCGTGCGCTTCTTCCAGCCGGAGAAGAAGGAGGAGTGGAAGGTCCTGATCGACGCCCGCCGGGCGCGCGTGGTCGCCTTCGTGCATCCGGTCGGCGAGGATGCGCCGGCGCCGCCGCCCCTGTCCGAGACGGACGCTCGCCGCCGCGCGGCCGAGGCGGCGGGCAAGCTCGGCTATCCCGCCGCGCGGTACACGGTCCTCGAGGTCGGCACCGAGGCGCGGCCCGGCCGGGTGGATACGAAGGTCGTTCTCGAAGCCAAACCCGAGGGCGTGGGACAGGCGCGGCCGCGGCTGACGGCGATCTTCCATGGTCCGAATCTGGCGACGTTCCTGCCGTCGATCCAGGTGCCGGAGAGTTTCATGCGCGAGCAGCGCAAGAGCTCGTCCGGCGAGGTCGTCCTCACGGCCCTCCGCGTCGTGGCGGGAGGTTCCCTCGTCGGCCTGGCCTTCCTCCTGTTCCTCCGGCGCGTGAAAGAGCCGGAGTTCCGCTGGCGCTCGCTCATCCGGCCGCTGATCCCGGCCGGGCTGCTCGCCGCCGCCGCCGTCGGGAACACGTGGCCCTCGATCTTTCGGCAGTACGACACCGAGAAGCCGATGAATCTCTTCCGGCTCGGCGTCGGCGTGTCGCTCGTGTTCGGGCTGCTCGCGATCCTGCTGGTCGCGAGCCTGGGGTTCGTGCTGCTCTCCGGCGCGCGGCCGGGCTGGAGCGTGGCCCTGCGCCGCAAGGGGAGCCTCGGGGACGCGCTGCTGCGCGCCGGGATCGCGGCCGTGGGCCTCGCCGGCCTCTCTCACTGGTTCCACGTCGTCTCGTCCCGGGTGCCGGCCCTCTACGACCCCGATCCCACGCTGCCCGGGAGCCTCAACAACGCGGTACCGGCCGTGGACGCCGTCTGGGCTGCGGCGCGCGGGGCCTTCGGGCTGGCCGCCGTCGCGGCCGTCGTGACGCTCGGATGGAGGAGCACGTTCTTTCGCTCGACGGCCGGCCGTGCCCTCGGCGTCCTCGCCATTGCCGTGGTGCTGCTGCCCGGGCAGCTGCGCAACGCTCCCGAGTTCACGATGGAGCTCGTCTCCGCGCTGCTCGCCGCGGCGTGGATCGCCGTCTGTGCCTTCGCGCTCCTGCGCGACCACGCGGCGGCATGGGCCCTGTTCGGTCTCCTCGCGCTCGGGGGCCGGACGGCGGCCGAGCTGCTCGTGCAGCCCGCGGCGTACGACGTCGCCCAGGGCGGCCTCGCCCTGATCCTGCTGGTGCTGTTCGGCCTCGCGCTGCTCGCGGGCCGCCGGGACGCGTCGCCTCCGGCCGAGCTGCCGGCGCCTACGATCCCGTCGAGTGGTATCGCCTGACGCCGCTCTTCCAGAGGGCGAGGGCCAGGGACAGCGAGAGCACGGCGACGGCGGGCACCGCCCAGAATTCCGGCGCGAACTCGCCCCGCCGCAGGAAGTGCATGACGGGGTAGAACGACGCGAAGGCGAACGGGATCACGAACGACAGGGTGAAGCGGATCCACCCGTCGTAGATCGTCAGGGGATAGCGGCCGAACTGGATGAGGTTGAAGACGGGCGGCACGATCCCGATCCGGTCCTCGATCCAGAACGACGTCGCCGTCAGGCCGATGAAGATCGCCAGGTAGATCGCGGCGCCGCAGACGGCCCAGAGCACGAAGAGCGTGTAGTCCGCGGGGCCGAACGAAAGGTGGAGGCGACGCGCGGCCCAGGCGACCGCCGCGATCCCGGTGACGGTCTCCTGGAGCGACTCGAGGCGGAAGGCCTCGAACAGGACCTGGAACACGGAATTCACCGGACGGACGAGCACGCGGTCGAAGCGCCCCTCGATGAGGTACCGGTCCGAGAAGAGGTACAGGTTCCAGGAGAAGACGTTGAAGATGCCGAGGGGAATCAGCGAGAAGCCGTAGAGGAAGACCATCTCCTCGAAGTTCCAGCCCTTGATGGCCGGCACGCGCGAGAAGACGATCAGCAGGAAGCCGAACGCCGCCGCCGTTCCGAGGAACGACGCGAAGACGCTCGAGAAGAAGTCGATCCGGTACTCCAGGCGCGCCTTCGCGTACTGCGAGAAGTAGAGCCGGAAGAGGCGCGCGTGGCGCCGGAGGTTCGCGAGCACGGCCGTCATCCGCCCTGGATCGTGATCCGCTGCTGCGACCGCTGCCACGCCCACTGGCCCAGCGCGAGCAGCGCGAGCGTCCAGCCGGCCTGGAGCGCGAGCAGCTTCGCGGCTTCGGCGCCCGTCGCCTTGCCGAGGTAGAGCGCCGCCGGGGTGAAGTTGATGTGCGGGAAGGGCGAGGCGAAGAGGATCGACCGCAGCGGTTCGGGAAAGAACGTCGTCGGGATGAGCAGGCCCGACAGCAGCTCGAGCGCGAGGTACTTCGCGCGCAGGATGCCGAGGATCGACTTGGAGCGGATCGCGATCAGGCCGACCAGGAAGTTGAGCGCGGCGACGAGGAAGAAGGACATCGTGGCCGAGAAGAGGAAGAGGCCGGCGGCCGTGACCGAGGCCGGCGGCTTCAACGGGAAGATCAGCGCGAGCACCACCGAGATGGGGATCGTGAAGAGGATCGCCCGGAACGCCGACTGGCCGGCCGCGTCCGCGACCATGACCATCTGGAAGTCCACGGGCCGGATGAGGTTCATCGCGAGCTTGCCTTCCTGCACCTGGGTCGCGAGGTCGCGGTCGATCTCGTTGAAGTAGAACGACCGGATCGCCCAGCCGACAGCGACGTACGTGATCATGTCGGGCAGCGTCAGGCCCGAGACGGTCGTGCCCGAGTGGAAGACCGCGCGCCAGATGAAGTAGTACACGGCGACGTTGAAGAGGTAGGTCAGAACGCCCACGTAGTAGCGGGCGCGGAAGGCGAGCATGTTGAGGAAGCCGATCCGCGCGAAGGGAATGGCCGAGCGCCAGGTGCCGGTCGCGCCCGCCGCGCTCACGCGATGCCGTCCTGGTAGATCCGCTTGACGACCGCCTCGATCTCGGGCTCCTCGATCTTCAGGTCCGAGACGTCGAAGCGGTTGACGATCTCCTTGACCGCGGTCGCGGGCGCGGTCGTCCGCCGGTCCACGTCCAGCCGGTAGCGCAGCAGGCCGACCTCGCGGATCGCCAGGCCGTTCCAGGTCAGCTGCGCCGCGTCCGGGGCGTGCTTGACGTCGAAGACGATCGAGGTCACGGGCAGGATCCGGTCGCGCAGCTGGTCGAGCGCGCCGTCGAAGAGCAGCTTGCCGTGGTCGATGACGATCACGCGCTTGCAGAGGGTCTCGATGTCGGCCAGGTCGTGCGTCGTCAGCAGCACCGTCGTGCCGTCGCGGCCGTTGATCTCCTGGAGGAACTCCCGCACGTTGGCCTTGGCGACGATGTCCAGGCCGATCGTCGGCTCGTCGAGGAAGAGCAGCGGCGGCCGGTGCAGCAGCGAGGCCGCGAGGTCGCAGCGCATCCGCTCGCCGAGCGAGAGCTTGCGGACGGGCTGGTGCAGGTAGGCGTTCAGGCCGAGCACCTTGTCGAAGAGGTCCATGCGCTCGCGGTACGCGGCCTCCGAGAGGCCGTAGATCTCCTTGAGCAGCCGGAACGACTCGGTCACGGCGATGTCCCACCAGAGCTGCGTGCGCTGGCCGAAGACGACGCCGATCGTCGCGACGTAGCGGGTGCGCTCGCGGTGCGGCACGAAGCCGTTGCAGACGACCTCGCCGGAGGTCGGCGTGAGGATGCCGGTCAGCATCTTGATGGTCGTCGACTTGCCGGCGCCGTTGGCGCCGATGTAGCCGACCATCTCGCCCGGGGCGATCGCGAAGGTCACGTCGGCGACCGCCGCGGTCTCGGTCGCGGTGCGCGCGACGAGGGATTTCAGGGCCGCCTTCAGGCCCTCCTTGCGCCGGTAGGACTTGAAGACCTTGGTCAGGCCCGCGACGCGGACGATCGGGCCGCTCACGGCCTGGAGAGCTCCAGGGCGCGCTTGTAGATCTCCCGGGCCGGCCGGCGCGTGGCGCGCGCGATCTCCTTCGAGAGCGCCTTCAGGGTGCCGCCGGCGGCCAGGGCCCGTCGGATGCGGGCGTCCACGTCGTCGTCCGCGGCGGCGGCGGGCTCGCCGGTCGCGCCCTCCACGACGACCGTGATCTCGCCGCGGGCCTCCCCGCGCTCCCGGAACGCGGCCGCGAGCTCGGGCAGCGTGCCGCGAACGGCCTCCTCGTGGATCTTGGTCAGCTCGCGGGCGACGCACGCCCGGCGCGGACCGAGCACGCGCGCGGCGGATTCGAGGCCGCCCGCGAGCCGGTGCGGCGACTCGAACCAGACGAGTGTCTCCCGCCGCTCCCGCAGCGTCTCGAGCAGGCGCTCGCGCTCGCCCTGGCGGGCCGGAAGGAAACCGAGAAACGTGTGCGGCACCGCGGACAACCCGGACAGGGCCAGCGCGGCTGCCGGCGCCGAGGGGCCGGGCACCACGAGGACGGCGTGGCCCGCGCCGGCGGCGGCCTCGACGAGCCGCTCGCCCGGGTCCGAGAGCGTGGGCATTCCGGCGTCCGACACGAGCGCGACCGTCTCGCCGCGGCCGAGCCGCTCGAGCAGCTCCGCGACACGGGACTCCTCGCGCGGGCCGGGGCACGAGATCCGCCGCGCCGGCAATCCGAAGCGCGCGGCGAGCTTGGCCGTCACGCGCGTGTCCTCGCAGAAGATCGCGTCGGCCCCGGCGAGGGCCTGCCTGCCGCGCGGCGAAAGATCGTCGAGGTTGCCGATGGGCGTTCCCACGACGAGCAGGCGCCCGCTTTTGATGGATGGAGTCACCGGGAACGAAAAAATAGCACGAGGCCGTTGGGTATCATGCTCAGGCATGCGTGTCGCGTCGGCGTGTCTCGGTCTCGCGCTCCTGGTCCGCCCGTCGGCGGCGTCCGGGGCGGAGGTCGTCGACCGGATCGCGGCGACCGTCAACGACACGGCCATCCCGGAGAGCGAGGTGCGCCGCGCCACGGTCGTGTCGGGCCTCGAGCCCGCCGCCGGCGAGTCGCCGGAGGCGTTTCGGACGCGGATCCTCGAAGCCCTGATCGAGGAGCACCTCGAGTACGAAGACGCCGCCCGTTTCGGGCCGGCGCCGCCCGATGCGCCCGAGATCCAGAAGGCCATGGCGAGCCTGCGCGAGCGCATCAAGGCCGAGGGCAAGGATCCCGACGCCGAGTTCGCGCGCGCGAGCATGACCGTCGAGGAGGTGCGCGCCTCGATCGAGCGCCAGCTCGTGATCGCGCGCTACCTGCGCGAGCGGTTCGCGCCCATCGCGTACGCCGACGAGGAGCAGGCGCGCGTGGAATACGAGAAGCGCTACGTGCCCGAGCAGAAGGCGGCCGGCGCGCCGGTGCAGCCGTTCGACGCGGTCGCCGAGGAGATGCGGCGGCGCTCCTCGGTCCGGATGTTCGACGAGGAGGTCGCCAAGTGGCTCCGGGACCTGCGCCAGAAGGCGCGCGTCTCGATCTACCGGATCCCGGAGCCGGTTCCCGAGAACCGCACGCCGGTCGTTCTTTCGTCTGCGCCGCCGCCGGCGAAAACGCCGGCTCCCTGAAACCCTCCAGGAGGTCCGACCGATGACCCTGCTCGCCGCCCTGGCCGCGTCCCTGCTCCTGACGGCGCCCGCCCCGGAGACGCCGGCCCCCTTCGTGCAGCGCGGCGTGGCCGTTCCGATGCGCGACGGCGTGAAGCTGGCCGCCGACGTGCTGCGTCCCGCCGAGGCCGGACGCTTCCCGACGCTCGTCTACCGCACGCCCTACGGGCGCAAGCACGCGGAAGGCAACGACGTCGTCCGCGCGGCGCTCCAGCGCGGATACGCGGTGGTGCTCGTGGACGTCCGGGGCCGCTACGGCTCGGAGGGCGCGTTCGTCCCGTACGTCAACGAGGGCCGCGACGGCTACGACACGATCGAGTGGGCCGCGGCGCAGCCCTGGTCCAGCGGCGAGATCGGGACGTTCGGCCTGTCCTATCCGGGCGCCGTGCAGTGGCTGGCGGCCGTCGAGTCGCCGCCGCACCTGAAGGCCATGGTCCCGGCGATGACCTTTTCCACCGGCCGTAACTTCTTCTACGCCGGCGGAACGTGGGACCTGTCCTGGATCGCCTGGATCTGGGAAAACATCGCGCCCGACGCGCGGGTCCGCGCGAAGCTGCCGGGCCCGCAGACCGGCAAGGAGGCCGACGCGGCCTGGAAGGCGCTCGAGCCGGTCCTGCCGTACCGCCTGCCGTTGACCGACCTGCCCGAGCTCAAGGAGGTGGCGCCGTACTACTTCGACTGGCTGGCGCACCGGCCCGGCGAGGCGTACTGGGACTGGGCGGACCTGCGTGGCCGCTACGACAAGGTGAGTGCCGCGGTCCTCAACTTCTCGGGCTGGCACGACGAGACGTACGGGCCGGAGGGCGCGATCACGAACTTTCTCGGCCTGCTCGCGGCGCGCAAGGGGGAGAAGGACCCGCGCACGCAGCTCCTGATCGGTCCCTGGACCCACGGCGGCGAGGACACCGACCATTCCGGCGAGCGTCAAGTTCGGCCCGACGGCGCCGATCGACTACGCGGAGCTGATCCTGCGCTTCATGGACCGCTACGTCCGGGGCATCGACAACGGCGTCGACCGCGAGCCCCGCGTGCGCACGTTCGTGATGGGGGAGAACGCGTGGCGCACGTCGGAGACGATGCCGCTGGCCGGCACCGCAGCCTCGCGCCGTTCTACCTCGCTGCGGGCGGCAAGCTTTCCTTGCGAGCCATCGGCTCCCGATCGCGTCTTCGAGCTCCTTTCTTTCCGACCCGTCCAAGCCGGTGATCGATCCCTACGGCACGGCCCCCGGCGCCCACGACTACCGCGCGCTCGCCAGGCGCTCCGACGTCCTCGTCTTCGAGACCGAGCCGCTGGAGAAGAAGGTGCGCATCGTCGGTCCGGTGGAGGTCGAGATGTTCCTCTCGGCCGACGCGCCCGACGCGGACCTGTGGGTGCTGGTCGAGGACGTGCTCCCCGACGGCACGGCCTGGAACCTCTCGAGCCCCGGAACGGACGTGCTGCGGGCGAGCGACCGGGACGGCGGGCCGACGCCGAAGCTGCTCGCGCCCGGCGAGATCGTCGCCCTGCGCCACCCGAACCTGCGCACCGGCAACCTCTTCGAGAAGGGCCACCGCATCCGCGTCGTGCTGTGCGGCAGCTTCATGCCGCACTTCTCGCGCAACCTGCAGACGGGCGAGTGGGAGGCGCGCTCGGGCAAGACGCGCCCGGCCACGATTCGCATTCACCACGACGCGGCGCATCCCTCGCGCGTCGTCCTGCCGGTGGTGCCGGACGGGAACGGGCCTTGACGCTGCGCCGGGGGCTCGTGCTCGCGGGACTGCTCGCCTTCCCGGCGGCGGCGCGCGCCGGCATGCGGACCGAGGAGGTCTGGATCCCGATGAAGGACGGCGTGCGGCTGGCGGCCACGCTCTATCGTCCCGACGGGCCGGCGCCCGGGCGCCTGCCGGTCGTCTTCGAATACCTGCCGTATCGCAAGGACGACGGCACGCTCGCCGGGGACCTATCCCCTCTACGCCTACATGGTCGCGCACGGCTACGTCGGCGCGCGCGTCGACGTGCGCGGCACGGGCCGCAGCGAGGGGCGCGTGCCCGAGCGCGAGTACTCCGAGCAGGAGCAGCAGGACGGCGTCGAGGCCATCGCCTGGCTCGCGCGCCAGAAGTGGTGCAACGGCAGCGTCGGGATGTGGGGCTGGTCGTGGGGCGGCTTCAACGCGATCCAGATCGCCGCGCGGCGTCCGCCCGGGCTGAAGGCGATCCTGCCCGGCGAGGCGACCGAGGACCTGTTCCAGGACGACATCCACTTCATCGACGGCCTCTTCCATCTCGACGAGTACGAGCTCTCGATGGAGGTCCAGCCGGCGATCACGCGCTTTCCCGACTATCCGCTCGACGAGAAGAGCCTCGCGGAGCGCTTCGATGCGCCGCCGTGGTCGCTGCTCTACAAGAAGCAGCAGCGCGACGGACCGTTCTGGCAGGTGTCGCTGTTTCCGGCGCGCTACGACCGGATCGAGGTGCCGGTGCTGATGATCGGCGGCTGGTACGACGGCTACCGGGACTCGATCCCGCGCATGCTCGAGAAGCTGAAGGCGCCTTCCTGGGGGATCGTCGGACCCTGGAACCACTCGGGCCCCGACTCGGGCCGGCCCGGACCCGCGATCGAGTGGCGGCGCGAGGCCGTGCGGTTCTTCGACCAGTTCCTGAAGGGCAAGGACACGGGGTTCTCGAAGCAGCCGCGCCTGGCCGTCTACGTGCGCCATGCCTATCCGCCCGGCGCGGACCGCACGACGATCCCGGGCGAGTGGCGCTACGAGGAGGGCTGGCCGATCCGCCGCTCGACGGAGACGACGCTGCACCTGACGGCCGACCACGCGCTCGCTCCGGCGGCCGCACCGCAGCTCGCCGCGCACGCGCTCGGCTACGTCCCATCCACCGGCGAGGCCGCCGGCTTCTGGTGGGGCGAGCTGACGCCCGACCAGCGCTCGGCCGACGCCTGGAGCCTCGTCTACGACTCGGGGCCGCTGCCGGAGGACGTCGAGATCCTCGGATTCCCGAAGGCCCTCCTGCGCGGCTCGGCCGACGCGCCGCAGGCGAACTGGTTCGCGCGGCTGTCCGACGTCGCGCCCGACGGCCAGGTCACGCTCGTGACCGGCGCGGGGCTCTCGGGGGCGCAGCGGGAATCGGCATCGAGCCCGGCGCCGCTCGAGCGCGGCCGAACGTACCCGCTCGACGTCGAGATGCACTTCACGTCGTGGGTCTTCCCGAAGGGCCACCGCGTGCGCCTGGCCGTCTCCAACGCCCTCTGGCCGATGATCTGGCCGACGCCTTCTGCGATGACGACGCAGCTTTCGCTCGGCGGGACCGACGGGTCCCGGCTCGTGCTGCCCGTGATCCCGCACGAGGCGCGCCCGGCGCCCGACTTCGCGGCCCCGGAGCCCTCGACCGAGGACGACTGGCGTGCGGTCCACCGGGGGCGCGTGGCCGGGCCAGTGGACGATCTGCCGCGACGAGATCCAGCAGGCGGCGCACGGGGACTGGAGCGGAACTTCGTCGGCGCAGTATCCCTGGGGGACGGTGGCCTCGACCGAGCAGATGACCTACGACGTCGCCGACGCGCACCCCGAGAGCGCGCGCACGGCCGGGGACGCCGAGACGACCATCACGCTGCCGGACCGCAAGCTGTCGTGGAAGGTGCACCTCGAGGTCGGAAGCGATGCGAAGAACTTCTACTACAAGTTGAAGCGCGAGCTGCGAAAGGACGGCGTGCTCATCCGCGAGAAGTCGTGGGATGAGACGATTGCGCGGGACAACCAGTAACCGGGAGGGCGTCATGCCGATCACGTACCGGATCGACCGCCAGCGCGGGCGGATCTACACCACCTGCGCCGGCAACGTCAGGCTGTCCGACGTGCGGGCGCACTTCGACGCGCTCCAGCGCGATCCCGACCGGCCGCACAACCTCTCCGTGCTCCTCGACTTCACCGGCATGACCACGGTGCCCGTAGAGCCCCAGCTCCAGGCCGCCGCGGCGCGCGTGGGCCAGGTCGAGGAGATCGTCTTCGAGGCCTGCGCCATCCTGGCGGACAGCGAGCCCGTCGAGGCGATGGCCCGCATGTTCGAGACGCTGGCCCGCGGCCACTTCGCCGCGCTCAAGATCTTCCGCAGGCGCCGCCAGGCCGAGCAGTGGCTGGACAGCTTCTAGCAGCCTGCTCGCTCTAGCCGGGCGGCCAGGCCAGCGGGCGGCCGCCGAGCAGATGGAAATGCAGGTGGAAGACCGTCTGGCCCGCGCCCTCGCCGTTGTTCGCGACCAGGCGGTAGTGCTCGAGGCCGAGGTCGCGGGCGATCGCGGCGGCCCGGGCGACGACCTCGCCGACGAGCTCCCGGTCTGCCGGCGCGGCGTCGGCGAGCTTCGGGATGTGCTGGCGCGGGATGACGAGGATGTGCGTCGGCGCCTTCGGGGCGATGTCGTGGAAGGCGTAGACGCGCTCGTCGGAGTAGGCCTGCTTCGACGGAATCTCGCCGCTGGCGATTTTGCAGAAAAGGCAGTCGCTCATTTGACCCTCCGGACCTTCGCGCCCAGTCCCGCCAGCTTCTCTTCCATCTTCGCGTACCCGCGGTCCAGGTGGTACACGCGGTCGATCGTCGTCTCGCCCTCGGCCGTCAGCGCGGCGATCGCGAGGGCGGCGGAGGCGCGCAGGTCGCTCGCCATGACGCGGGCGCCCGTCAGGCGCGAGGGGCCCTCGACGACCACCCAGCGGCCCTCGAGGCGGATGCGGGCGCCCATGCGGACGAGCTCGGCCACGTGCTGGAAGCGGTTCTCGAAGATCGTCTCGGTGATCGTGGCGACGCCGTCCATGCCGGCGGCCAGGGCCATCCACTGCGCCTGCAGATCGGTGGGGAAGCCCGGGTAGGGGGCGGTGGCGACGTCGTGCGAGACGAGCGGGCCGTCGGCCCGGACGCGCAGCGTGTCGCCGGAGGCCTCGATCTTCGCGCCGGTGGCGGCCATCCGGATCGTCAGGGCCGCCAGGTGCTCGGGCACGCAGCGGCGGATCGCGACGTCGCCGCGGGTCGCCGCGGCCGCCAGGGCGTAGGTGCCCGCCTCGATCCGGTCCGCGATGACCGCGTGCGTGACGCCGTGCAGCTTCTCGACGCCCTCGATCACGATGGTCTCGGTCCCCGCGCCGGTGATCTTCGCTCCCATCCCCGTCAGCATGCGCGCCAGGTCCACGACCTCGGGCTCGCGCGCCGCGTTGACGAGCCGCGTCGTGCCGCGGGCGAGCGCGGCCGCGAGCATGACGTTCTCGGTCCCGGTCACGGTGACGGTGTCGAACCCGATCTCGGCGCCCGTCAGGCGCGCGGCCTTCGCCTCGACGTAGCCGTGGTCGAGCGTGACCTCGGCGCCGAGCTTCTCGAAGGCCGCCAGGTGCAGATTGATGGGGCGCACGCCGATCGCGCAGCCGCCGGGCAGCGACACGCGGACCGAGCCCGCGCGCGCGAGCAGGGGCCCGAGCACGAGCACGGAGGCCCGCATCGTCTTGACGAGCTCGTAGGGCGCGTCGGCCGAGCCGATCTGCTTGGTCTCGATCGTCGCGGCGGTGCCGTCGGTCTCCACCCGCGAGCCGATGTGCTGGAGGAGCTTGCCGAGCGTCCGGATGTCGGCGACGTTGGGAAGATTGGTCAGCCGGACGGGCTCGTCCGTCAGGAGCGCCGCGGCCAGGCAGGGAAGGGCGGCGTTCTTCGCGCCCGAGATCGTGACCTCGCCCGAGAGTCGGACGGGGCCTTCGATCAGGAACTTGTCCACGGCTTGCGGATTCTACTGACTCTCTCCGCCGAGGACTCGAGCCGCGCGAGGCAGATGCGGGGAATGCCCTCGAGGTCGGGCTCGATCTTCAGAAAGCGCCAGACCGGGCGGTTCAGGATCTCGGAGCGGACCGCCTCGCCCTGGCCGAAACCGATCTCGAAGACGAGCAGTCCGTCTTTCGCCATGTAGGCGGCCGCGGTGGCGAGCAACTGCCGGATCGCCGCCAGGCCGTCCTCGCCCGCGAAGAGCGCCCGCCGCGGATCGTGGTCCCGGACGGTGGGCGGCAGGTGCGGCGACTCGCCGATGGCGAGGTACGGCGGGTTCGAGAGGATCACGTCGAACGGCGAGGCCGAGAGGGCGGACAGCCAGTCCGAGGCCACGATCGCGAAACGGTCGAGCACGCCGTGGCGCGCGGCGTTCTCGCGGGCGAGCACGAGGGCGTCGACCGAGATGTCGAGGGCCACCGCGCGCGCCTGCGGCTTCTCGAGCAGGTACGTGATGCCGATGATGCCGCTGCCGGTTCCGGCGTCGAGGACGCGGCGGGCGTCGGGCGCCTCCTTCAGGGCCTGCTCGAGGAGGATCTCGGTCTCGGGCCGCGGGACGAGCGCCCGGCCGTCCACGCGGAACGGCCGCCCGTAGAAGTCCCATTCGCCGATCAGGTGCTGGACGGGCACGCCGGCGATGCGCTTGTCCCAGAGCGCCCGTGAAGCGCGCCACGAGGCCCGCCTCGAGCGTCTGGCGGGGGTCCAGGGCCAGCGGCGACATGCCTCCCATGGCGTGGGCGAGCAGGAGGCGCGCGTCCCAGTTGGTGGCGTCGGATTGCGCCGCTTGCCGCGGCTCGATCCGCCGTGGTCATCGAGCAGCGTCTTTGAGCAGCTCATCGCGGTGGTCAGTCCGGTTTCAGCACGCGTCCTGCGGACGCTTACTCACGCTTTGGCCAGCTCTTCCTTCAGCCGCTCCGCCTGGAAGTGCTGCGAGACGGGCTCGACGAGCTCGTCGAGGTTGCCGTCGAGGACGTCCTGGAGGCGGTGGGTGGTGAAGCCGATGCGGTGGTCGGTGATGCGCGACTGCGGGAAGTTGTAGGTGCGGATCTTCTCGGAGCGGTCGCCCGAGCCGACCATCTTCTTGCGCTCGGCGGCGATCGCGCCCTCCTGCTTGGCCTGCTCGATCTCGAGGATCCGGGCCTTCAGGACGCGCATGGCCTTGGCCTTGTTCTTGATCTGGCTGCGCTCGTCCTGGCACTGAACCACGATACCCGTCGGCAGATGCGTCAGGCGTACCGCCGAGTAGGTGGTGTTGACTCCCTGCCCTCCGGGACCCGAGGCGCAGAAGCGGTCGACGCGGATGTCCTTCTCCAGGACGCGTGACGTCCACGTCCTCGGCCTCGGGCAGGACCGCCACGGTCGCGGCCGACGTGTGGATCCGGCCGGCGGATTCCGTCGCGGGGACGCGCTGGACCCGGTGGATGCCGCCCTCGTACTTCAGGCGCGAGTAGGCGCGCGTCGCCCTCGATCAGGGCCGTGATCGTCTTGATCCCGCCGATGCCCGTGTCGTCGCGGTCCACGATCTCGACCTTCCAGCGCCGGCGCTCGGCGTAGCGCTGGTACATGCGGAAGAGCTCGCCCGCAAAGAGCGCGGCCTCGTCGCCGCCCGTGCCGGCGCGGATCTCGAGGAACACGTTGCGCGAGTCGTTCGGGTCCCGGGGCAGCAGGAGGACCTTGAGCTCCTCCTCGAGGGCGGTCAGGCGCTCGTTCAACGCCGTGCGCTCGGCGGCGGCCATCTGGTAGAGCTCGTCGCCCGGCGAGAGGGACTCGACGAGCTCACGGGCGCCGTCCAGCTCTTTCTGGACCTGCTGCTGCTCGTGGAGCTTGGCGACGATGGGCTCGAGCTCCGTGAGCGTCTTCTGCGCGTCGCGCACGGCGCGGTGGTCCTGGACGAATTCCGGGTCGGCCATGCGCGCCCGGACCTCGTCGTACTTGCGGCGGATGTCTTTCAGTTTTTCGAACATGGTGCAGCTCTCGGCCGCCAGCTCCTCGCTGTCGGCCAGACGGACGTTGGGCGTTCGCCGCTACAGGGCGGCGGAAGGGTAGGGAATGGAAGAGGAGGGGCGCATTGCGCCTAGGCCGGGGTGTCGGCGGCCTTCTTCTCGTAGCGCTTGCGGAACCGCTCGACGCGGCCGGCGGAGTCCATCAGCTTCTGCTTGCCCGTGAAGAACGGGTGGCACTTGCTGCAGATCTCGATGCGCAGTTCCTTCTTCGTGGAACGGGTCGTCCAGGTCTCGCCGCAAGCGCAGTGGACCAGGACCTCGTGAAGCTCGGGATGGGTGTTCGCTTTCATGGGACGGCGGATTCTACGGACTCCGGGCCCCGGGCGCAAGCCCCCCGGTCCCGGGAGCGCTTTTGGGGCCGGTTTGGGGCGTTCCGGGCGGCAGGCAGGTTAGAATCTCCAACCCTAAGGCCGATCTTGTTTTACCTCTACGTCACCGCTCCCGGCATGGCTGCGCGGAAGGTCTCCCTGGACCGTCCGGTGACGACCGTCGGCCGCTCGTCCATGAACGACCTGCCGATCTCGGACAAGATGCTCTCCCGGCAGCACTCCCGCATCGTGCGCTCCGACGACGGCGGCCTGACCGTCGAGGACCTCGGCTCGCGCAACGGCACGTTCCTGAACGGCGAGCGGCTGACGACCGTCCAGGTCCTGAAGCCGGGCGACCGGATCACGATCGGCGGCGTGACGCTCAAGGTCGAATCCGAGTCCACGACCCGCGTGCGCATCGAGGGCGGGGGGAAGACCCCCTCGACAACACGATCCTGAAGGCCTCCGCCGAGCTGCTGCGCGCGCACGCGACCGAGACGGACCCTCGCCTGCCGGCCGAGCAGCTGGGAAAGCTCATCGAGTCCCTGCGCGTCGTCAACGAGCTGACGGTCGAGCTGCTGCGCGACATCTCCGCCGACGAGCTGCTCGGGTTCCTCATGGACAAGGTCTTCGAGACGCTCAAGCCCGATCGCGGCCTGGTGCTGCTGAAGTCCAAGGTCACCGGCGAGCTCGCGCCCGCCGTCGTCCGCGTCGCCGAGGGCATCTCGGCCGAGGACATCCGGCTGTCCAAGACGCTCGTGGCGGCCGTCGTCGAGAAGCGCAACGGCCTGCTCCTGATGGACACGTCCGCGGGCTCGGGCGTCTCGCTGGCCGACTCGATCCGCCTTTCCGGGATCAAGTCCGTGCTCGCGGCGCCGCTCGAGAACAACGGCGAGGTCGTCGGGCTGATCTACGTCGACTGCCGCGTCGGGCACCGCTCCTTCGAGGAATCGGACCTGCGCCTGCTGACGTCGCTCGCCAACGTGGCCGCGGCCAAGATCCAGAACGCGCGCCTCATGGAAGAGAACGCCGAGAAGCGGCAGATGGACCGCGAGTTCGCGCTCGCGCGCGAGATCCAGCAGCGGCTGCTCCCCGAGGACCCGCCGCCGCTGCCGGGCTACGAGCTGCACGGCTCGAACGTCGCATCGCGCCAGGTCTCGGGCGACTACTTCGACTTCCGCCCGCGCCCGGACGGGAAGATCTACGCGACGATCGCCGACGTCTGCGGCAAGGGCGTGGGACCGGCGCTGCTGATGGCGTCGCTGCAGGCCTCCTTCCACGCGTGGGCGGACGAGGGCGTGCCGGTCGCGGAGATGACCGGCCGGCTCTCCGAGGCCATCTCGCGGCGGACCGGTCCGGACCGCTTCATCACGTTCTTCCTGCTGATCCTGGACCCGAAGACGGGCGAGGTCGAGTACACCAACGCCGGCCACAACCCGGGACTGCTCCTGCGCGCCAACGGCGCGATCGAGGAGCTCGGCTCGCACGGCCTGCCGCTCGCCCTCTTTCCCGGGCAAGCCGTACGGGTCGTCGAAGCTCACGCTCGAGCCCCACGACCTCCTCTGCCTGTACACCGACGGCGTGACCGAGGCCAACGACGCCGCGGGCAACGAGTTCGGCATGCCCCGTCTGAAGGAGTTCATCGGCGCCCAGACCGGCCGCGCGACGACCGACATCGAATCGGCGCTCTACCAGGCGCTCGACGAGTACGTGCAGGGCGAGCCCTACGCCGACGACCGGACGCTGGTGATGGTCCGCAGGCTGCCAGCCTAGCTGTCGCCCTCCCAACAGCTAATCCGCGGCACCGCGGTTTAAGCACGCGGCGCGAATAGTCTCCCGACCGAAGGGAGGGAGGAGGTTCGCGCCGCGGGAGCGTGAGCGAGCGAAGCGAGCGGAAGCGACGGTTAGTTATCGCGGATTTCGAGGCGCTTGATGATTTCGTGCAGCGTCGTCGGCTTGATCTTCAGGAGCTCCGCGGCGCGCTTCTGGACGCCGCCGGTGCGGCGCAGGGCCGTGCGGATGAGGCGCCGCTCGTAGTCTTCGACGAGCTGCTTGTAGGTCGCGCCGTTCTCCGGGCAGGCGGATCGGGCAGCTCGCCGCGGTCGGGCTGGAGGACGGTCTCGGGCAGCAGGTCGAGGCCGATCTGGCCGCCGCGCGGGCACAGCACGACGGCGCGCTCGAGGGCGTTCTCGAGCTCGCGGACGTTGCCGGGCCAGTCGTGGTCGAGCAGCGCCCGGAAGGCCTCGGGGCCGATGCCGGCGATGGGCTTCTCGTTCTCCGAGGCGTAGAGGCGCATGAAGTGCTCGGCCAGCAGGGCGATGTCCTCGCGCCGCTCGCGCAGCGGCGGGATCGGGATCGTGATGACGCAAAGCCGGTAGTAGAGGTCGTCCCGGAACCGTCCTTCGGCCACCATCTTCTTCAGGTCCACGTTGGTGGCGGCGATGATGCGCACGTCGACCTTCTGGGTCTCGACCGAGCCCACCCGCATGAACTCTTTTTCCTGGATGACGCGCAGCAGCTTCGCCTGCGTCTCCATCGTGACCGTGCCGATCTCGTCGAAGAAGATCGAGCCGCCGTCGGCCGCCTCGAAGAGGCCCTTCTTGTTGGCGATCGCCCCGGTGAACGCGCCCTTGACGTGGCCGAAGAGGTTGGACTCGAGCAGTTCGGCGGGCATCGAGCCCGAGTTGACGGTGATGAACGGGGCGCCCGAGCGCGGCGAGTGCGTGTGGATCGCCCGCGCGACGAGCTCCTTGCCGGTGCCGCTCTCGCCCTCGACGAGGATCGTGGAGCGCGACGGCCCCGCGAGGCGGACGAGCTCGAACACCTTGCGCATCCCGGCCGACTTGCCGACGATGCGCCCGAGGCCGAAGCGCAGCGAGAGCTCCTCGCGCAGCCGCCGGTTCTCCTCGGTCAGGCGCCGGGCCTCGGAGCCCTTGCGCAGGGTCAGCAGCACTTCCTCGTTCTGGAAGGGCTTGGGGATGTAGTGGAAGGCGCCCAGGCGCATGGCGTCGATGGCGCCCTCGATGGAGGAGTACGCGGTCACGATCACGACCACGGCGTCCGGATCGCGCCGCAGGATGTCGCGCAGCACGTCCAGGCCCGGCCGGTCGGGCAGCATCAGGTCGAGCAGGACGACGTCGTGGGGCTCGGCCTCGAACAGGGCCACGGCCTCGCCCGCGGAGGCCGCCGCCGTGACGTCGTAGCCCTCCCGCGTCAGCAGGGTGCCGAGGACGTCACGGATGACCTCCTCGTCGTCGACGACGAGGACCCTCACGAAGGCGATCCTTCCGGCACGAGCGGCAGCTCGACGCGGGCCTCCGCGCCGCCGCCCTCGCGCGCGGACAGGGCGATGGTCCCGCCGTGGCGCCGCACGATGTCGCGCGAGATCGCCAGGCCCAGCCCGGTGCCGCCGGACTTCTTCGTCGTGTAGAACGGCTGGAACACGCGCTCGGCGACCGACGCCGAGAGGCCGGTCCCGCGGTCGGCGATCGTCACGCGGATGCTCTCGCCGGCGCGCTCGAGCTGGCAGGTCACGACGCCGCCCTCGGGCGAGGCGTCGCGCGCGTTGGTCAGCAGGTTGACGAACACCTGCTCGAGGTCGCGCGGATCGCCGATCACCAGCGCGGGCGGCCCGTCGGGGTCCGCTTCGAGCTCGAGGCGCCGGCCCGCGAAGGCCGTCTCGACCGATTCGGCGGCGTTGACGAGGACGCCGCGCAGATCGGTCTTCAGGGGCGTGCGCGCCCGCGGGCGCGCGAATTCGAGCAGGTTGTTGACCAGGTGCGCGGCGCGGAAGGTCTGCCGCTCCATCTTCTTCAGGATCCCGTAGCGCGGGTCGCCGGGCGACGTCTCCGACAGCAGGATCTGGGCGTAGGAGGAGAGGCCGGCGATCGGCGTATTGACCTCGTGCGCGACGCCGGCCGCGAGCACTCCGAGCGAGGCCAGCCGCTCGCGTTCGGCCAGCGCCCGCTCGGCGCGGATGCGATCGGTCATGTCCTCGACGACGACGACGCGGCGGTCCGGAGAGCCGGTGAACGCCGAGACCGAGACCTGCAGATCGCGCTCCTCGCCTCCCGGCGTCGAAAGCCGGGCCTCGAAGCGCCGCTCGTCCGCGCCGGGCGCCGGGGCGCCGAGCTCGACGCCCGGCAGCAGCTCCTCGAAGCGCAGGCCCTCGAGCGCGGCCTCCGCGCGGCCGACCAGCTGCGCGAAGGCGGGGTTCGACGAGTGGATCCGGCCCTCCGCGTCGAGCACGACGATGCCCGAGGACGAGGAGCGGATGACGCTTTCCTGGTACTCCTGCAGCGTGCGGATCTCGGCCAGCCGCTCCGCCAGCGCGCCGTAGAGCCGCGCGTTCTCGTAGGCGAGGCTCGCCTGGGCCAGCACGGCCGTCAGCAGCGACTCGTCCTCGGTCGAGAGCGGGACGCGGCCGTCCTTGTAGCCGACGCCGAGCGCGCCGACGAGCGCGCCGCCGCAGCGCATGGCGAAGAACGCGCGGTAGCCGAGCGCGTGCAGGCGCAGCAGGGCGGCCGGCGGCGTCGCGCCGAAGGCGGTGCCGCGCAGGCGCAGGCGATCGTCCTGGGCGAGCGCCTCGGCCAGGGCCCCCGCGTCGGGATCGTGCCCCTCGCCCTCGAAGAAGAAGAGGGAGCACGGGACGACCCGCAGGGCTTCCTCGACCCGGCGGACGATCGCCTGCACGACCTCCTCGCGGGGCCGCGGCGTGGCGAAGTCGCGCGCGATGTCGAGCAGAGCGCGGCGGGCGCGGTGGGTGTCGTGGTACTGGATGCGCTCGAGCACGTCGGTGATGCGCTTCTTCACCGGCACGAGCAGCGACGCGAGCACGATGCCCGAGGAGAAGGCGATGACGTTCTTCCCGGCGGCCGCCATGCCCTCGAACGTGCGGTCGAGCAGGGAGTTGAGCAGCACGAAGGTCATCCCGCCGAGCAGCACGGCGCCCGTCGTCGCCGATGGCCTCGCGCACGAAGATCTCGACGTCCCAGAGGCGCCACTTGAGGATGGCGTAGGAGAAGGCGAGCGGAATCAGCACGAGCGGCACGACGGCGAGGCTCGACAGCAGCGGCGACTCGAGGCCGAACGCGCGCGGCAGCGCCGAGAGGATCAGGAACGGCGCCAGGCCCACGATCACGCCGAGGGCGATCCAGCGGACCTGCTTCTCGGCCTCCGCGTCCTCGCGGTCGCGGCGCAGCAGGTCGATCAGCCGCGCCAGCACGGCCGAGACGTACACGGCGAAGTAGACGAACCACAGACGCTCGCAGGCCTCGAGGAAGGCCGCCGCGCCGGGGGTGGGCCGCGCCGCGAGGACCGCGAGCTCCGCGCCGATGTAGACCGCGGCCGGCACGTAGAGCAGCGGGAGGACGCGCCGCGCGCGGACCGGGACGCGGGAACAGCAGGAAGAAGTGCAGCAGCAGCGCGGGCAGGAACGCGCGGAAGAAATCCTCCGCGAGCCACGACACCCGCCACATCGTGTCGTGCGCTCCGGCCGGCGTCAGGACGTAGATGCCGAACGAGCAGAGGCAGAGCGCCCAGAAGACGAGCGCGGCGCCGGTGCGCTCGCGCGCGATCGTGAAGAGCCCGATGATCAGGTACAGGATCCCGACGAAGGCGAGGAAGAGGTACGTCGCGTCGAAGCGCACCGAGGGCTCGCCGAGCGACGACGCCGCGGACTTCGCCCGCGGGGGACAGGACGACGAGCGCGTGCGGGAAGGGCTTGCGCGCGAGCTGCTTTTCCGGGCGGGCGAGCGATCCCGCGGTCTGGCCGTCGGCGAGGATGATCCGGTCGCCCGCGGAAAGGCCCGCGCGCGCCGCCGCGCCGTTGGGATCGATCGACCGCAGGATGAGGGCGCCGCCGTCGCGGTCCGACGCGAACCCGGCGGCCGAGAAGGTCTCGACCTTGCGGGCAAACGAGACGAACCCGAGCGCGACCGTTCCGAGGGTCAGCGCGACGAGCGCCACGATCACCAGTCTCTTGGCCACGAGGTTCACCGGCGTTGATTCAGCAATCCGAATGCCACTCTTGTGCTTTCGGAAGCATCATCTAAACCGTTTAAAAACATGGGTTTGAGAAGTTGCCACGCCGTGGCCAAGGATTGAAAACCAAGAATCTGAATATAGTCCAAAAAAGAATTGGATCGAGGGAAAGCTCGATTTCGCAGGGATTTGGCGCGGAAGGGCGGAACGAGCGGACTAAAACGCGACCGCCACGCCGCCGAGGATGCGGTTGGTGGTCGCGTTGACGTCCTTGTTCTCGGAGAGGCCCGTGCCCCGGGCGTTCTCGATCGCCATGAGCAGCTTCCAGTCGGCGCCGAACGGAGCCAGGCCGATGATGGAGAGGTCCTGCGCCACCGAGAGCGCGAGCTTGTCGGAGTCGTTGGCCAGCCGCGCGACGGGCGTGCGCAGGTCCTGCCGGATGCCGCGGACGAGGATCGCGATCCCGGTCTTCGTCGGCAGCACCTCGACGGCCGCGCGCGCGGACCAGAACCGCCCCTTGTTGCTCTCGATCCCGTAGCCCGTCTGGCTCGCGGCGTTGACGTCGCCGTCGATCGAGCCGTAGCGCACGGTCACGTTGCCCGAGAGCGTGTTCGACAGCCGCTGCTGGATCGCCGCCTTGTACTGGCGCACGTCGTTGCCGTCGAGCAGGTACACGCTGTCGAAGTCGGTCAGGAAGTCGCCCTCGAAGAAGGCGCGCACGAGCTCGCCCATGCGCTGCTCGGAGGCCTCGAACTCGATCGACGAATCGCGCCCGACGTTGCGCTGCAGGCCGACCGCGAACGAGCGCGTCGCCGCGGGATCGCGGCTCTCCTCGATGGAGGTCACGCGCGGCATCACGGCCGTCGCGTTCGTCGTGGATCCCAGCGCGCGGTAGAGGCCGCGCGCGTAGATCGTGGTCTGGCTGATCGTGTAGCGCACGGTGGCGACCGGCGCGACGCCGTATCCGGTGTTCGAGCTGCCGATGTAGCGCGCCACGACGCCCGCTTCCATCTCCAGCGCGTCGGAGACGCGGAAGGACGGTGGATGCGGCGAGGTCCGCGTCCGGCGCGGACTGCACGAACACGCCGTCGGCGCCCACGCCCGACGGGCCGACGCTCGCGTCCGTGTGGCGATAGGCCATGCCGACCGCGACGCCCGGAGTGTCGAGCGTGGACGGACGGCCGTAGTTGCCGTTGACTTCCCACGTGCGCGAGGCGAGCGGGAAGATCGTCGTGCCGAGCGCGGTCGCGCGGTAGAGGTTGGTCTCCTCGACGTAGCGCGCGGCCACGGACTCGACGCGGCCCTGCTCGGCCCCCGCGCTCCAGCTCACGGCGTGCGCCTGGAGGCTCGCGGGCCCGTCGTTGAACGAGAGTTGATTGCGCCGCGTCGAGAGCACGACGTGCGCGTCGGCCGACGGGTTGACTTCCAGGGCGAGGCCGGCGGCGTTGCCCGTCGTCACTTCGCCCGGCGTGTCGGAATCCCCGAGCTTCGAGTAGTCGCCCGTGATGCCGTACTGCCAGCCGTTGGGCAGGCCGCCCTTCAGGCCGACTGCCGCGCGCGAGAGCGCGGCCGAGGAGCCCTGGGGCGCTTCCGTCATCGTCTTCAGCTCGCCCGCGAGCAGGCGCGAGAGGCGCACCTTCTCGGCGGCGGGCGTGGACTTGTCGGCGACTTCCTCGATGGCGAGCTCGCGCAGCACGTCGGTCGGCAGGCGGTCGCGCAGTTCCCAGATGGTCATCGGGACCGGCGTCTCGGGCGCCGTCTCGCCGCCCTTCTTCGTCAGCTTGATCGACACGGCCGAGACCTGCTCGGTCCCCGCCTGGTGCCAGAGCCGCTGCAGCGCGGGCTCGAAGCCGCGCTTGTATGCGACGAGCTCGTACACGCCGGCGGGCGCCGACGAAAGGACGAAGGTGCCGTCGGTGGCCGTGCGGACGCGGGCCAGCGAGTTGTCGCCGAGGTTGAGCACGATGACGAGCACGCCGGAGACGGGCGTCTCGAGGTGACGTACGACACCGGAGATCGGAGGAGCGGGAGGACCGGCGAGCGCCTGCCCGCCTGCCAGCGCGAGCAACAGGACCGAAAGTGGAAAGGCGATGCGGTGCCGTCTCATATGCCGGGCCCGAGGGTCCAATTCGGAAGTATAGATTTCCCGGCAGTCAAATGCCACCGCCGGGGGCCGGTTCCGGGAGTCCCCGGGGACCGTCCTCGGAAGGGGTCAGTTGCCAAGGAACAGCCCTTTGACGACATGGCCGGCAATCGAGGGGTTTTCCTTGAGCCGCCGGACGGAATAGGCGTACCAGGCGTCCCCGTACGGCACGTAGACCCGCAGGCGCTGCCCGTCGGCGACCAGGCGCCGGCGCATCGTTCCCGCGACGCCGAGCAGCATCTGGAACTCGTAGGCCTGCTTCGGCAGGCGCAGCCGGCCGATCACCGCGAGCGAGCGCTCGACGAGCAGCGGATCGTGCGTCGCAATGCCCACGTAGGAGCCCGCCGAGAGCAGCAGCTCGACGAGCGCGACGTAGCTCCGGCGAATTTCCTCCCGGTCCTGGAAAGCGATCGACGGCGGCTCGACGTAGATGCCCTTGCACACCCGCACGTTGCCGCCGACCGCGGCGATGCGGCGCGCGTCCTCCGCGCTGCGGCGCAGGTAGGCCTGCAGGACGATGCCGACCTTCTCGTAGCGCTCCCGGGTCTCGAAGAAGATCCGGATCGTCTCCTCGGTGACGGGAGAATCTTCCATGTCGATGCGCACGAAGATGCCGTGCCGCTGCGCCGCCGCGACGATGCGGCCGAACTGCCTGCGGCAGTAGGCCGGGTCGAGCTTCAGGCCGAGCGCGGAGAGCTTCACCGAGATGTTGCTGTCCAGGCCGCGCGCCGCGATGTCGGCCAGGGCCTGCTCGTACGCGACGACGGTCGCCTCGGTCTCGTCCTCGCGCGTGACGTCCTCGCCGAGCACGTCGAGCGTGGCCATGCAGCCCTCCGCGTTCAGGCTGCGCACGAGCGCGAGCGCCTCGTCGAGGGTCTCGCCCGCGACGTAGCGCGAGGCGATCCGGCGCACGACCGCCTTGGGCACGAGCGGCAGGGTCCGCACGACGAGCCGGTTCAACGGATTCACGCGACCTCCGGATCGATCGGGTCGATGTCGGTGCGCGAGGCGCGGGCGAAGCACCAGACCGTGACGGCGCCCGCACCGGAGCGCGCCAGGCGCCGTGCGCACTCGCGCGCGGTCGCTGCCGACGTGGCCACGTCGTCGACGAGCAGGACGCGCCGGGCGGGAGTCCCGCGCACCGCGAAGGCGCCGCGCACGTTGCCCGCGCGCGCGGCGGCGGGCAGACGGCTCTGGATCTCGGTCTCGCGTCCCTTGACGAGGCGCCCGGCCGCGAAGGGCAGGTCGAGACGCCGCGCCAGGGCCGCCGCGAGGACTTCGGCCGGGTGGTATCCGCGCGCCCGACGGCCCCGGAACGTCGCCGGGACCGCGGCCACCTCGTCCACGTCCGCGGGGCCGAGGCGCTGCGCCATCAGGCCGGCCAGCCGCGCGCCGAGGTAGTCGGCGCCCTGGAACTTGAAGGCGAGCAGGATCCTCCGCGCCGAGCCGCGATAGGCCGCGGCCGCGCGCAGCCGCTCGAAGTCGGGCGGATCGAGCAGGCAGCGCCCGCACCGCGCGCCGCCGGGCGAGCCCGGGAGGGCTTCGTCGCAGCGGACGCACCGCGCCGCCTCGGGAACGGGCACGGCGCGCCAGCAGTCGGCGCAGACGCCTCCCCGGAAGAGCTCCTCGGTCGGGCGCGTTCGGCAGGACAGGCAGACCGACGGCAGAAAAAATCGCGCCGCGGCCCGCGCCAGTCCCGTCACCGTGATCGCGTGAAGCGTTTGCGTGTCGGCCTCCGTAAACCGGGAAGCGGCGGAATTGTATCCGCTTCGCCCCGGGCCCGGATCCGTTAGAGTGGACCGGAATCGGAACCGCAACGTGGAAGTCTTCGGAGGTGCCGTTGCTGACCTGGAAGAGATCGCTGCTGCTCGCCGTCCTCGGCGTCGCGTTCGCCGCGCCGGCCCGCCCCCAGACCTGGGGCGTGGGCGCGACGTATGGATCCGTGAACGACGTCAGCCAGACCTTCTCGCTCGACGGCTTCAAGCCGAGCGAGTACACGCTGTGGGTCGACTACCACATGGAGAAGGCGACGCTGCTGCGCATGACGTACGGGTCGATGTGGACGACGCAGGCGCTGGCCGGGCAAAGCGTCACGACGCCGTCCGGTCCGCAGAAGATGCCGGGCTACAAGGAGCGCATCAACTACATCACGGCCGACGTGTCGTACACCTACTGGGAGGGCTTCTACACCGGAGGCATCTTCGGCGGCATCGGCGGCTACTCGATCAATCCGCAGCCGGTGGCGCCCGAGTTCGCGGCTTCGCAGGACGCGGACCAGAAGGTGTTCGGCTGGAATGCCGGGCTGGACGGGGACTTCCGCGTCACCAAGAACTTCTCGATCGTGCTGCGCTTCACGTACCACAACGTGCTGGCCGACACGCGCCGGCACTTCGTGAACGCGGATGCGGGAGTGGTCGCGAAATTCTAGGGAGGCGGGAGGGGGAGGGGCCTACTTCGGTTCCTTGCTCTCGGCCTTCTCGGGGATCAGCGGCAGCAGCGTCGATTCCTTCTTCGAGGACAGCGAGACCTGCGCCTGGATGTGCGTCACGCCCTTGATCCCGAGGATGCGCCGCTGGAGGAAGTCGGCGAGGGAGGCCGTGTCGGCCGCCTTGACCTTGATGCGATACCCGAACTCGCCGGCGAGGTAGTGGCACTCCTGGACGCTCAGAAGCTTCTCCAGGTCGTCGACGAACCCCTTCTCGAACCGGGGATGCTCGAGGGCGACGTCCACGTACGCGGTCAGGGGCAGACCCATCTTCTCGTGGTCGAGCAGCGCGACGAAGCCCCGGATCATCCCGTGGCGCTCCATCTTTTTGATGCGCTCGTTGACAGACGGTGTCGTCAGGCCAACGGCGCCGGCAATCCGCGCCTGGGAGAGTTTCCCGTTGCGCTGGAGCATGTCGAGGATCCGGAGATCGATTTCGTCGATGCTCATGGATTCTGCGCTCTTTTCGTTGCCTTATAAGATTAGATAATCCGGAGAATAAGACTAATAATATTAGTCTCCGTTCGGCTGTCAATGGCCTAATTGGCGCCGTCGCTATAATGCCGGCCACCAGATGGCGGCAAAGCGGGACTATTACGAGGTCCTTGGGCTCTCAAAAGGGGCCTCGGAGGCCGAAATCAAGAAGGCCTACCGCCGTTTGGCCCGAAAGCTCCACCCCGACGTCAATCCGGGCGACAAGGCCGCCCAGAAGCGCTTCCAGGAGGTCCAGGAGGCCTACGAGGTGCTCAAGGACGAGGAGAAGCGCCGGGCCTACGACCGGTTCGGCCACTCCGGTCCCGGGCCCGGTTTCGGGGGGGGCTTCGACCCCCGGACGGCCGGGGGCGGTCCGGGAGCCGGCGGCTTCGGGGGCGGCCCCGGATTCGAAGGATTTCACTTCGAGGGGGGCGACCTCGGCGACCTGTTCGGCAACCTCTTCGGCGGCGGGCGCCGGCCCGCCGGGCCGCAGGCCGGCGAGGACACGCGGGCCCAGATCGAGGTGCCCTTTCGCGACGCGGTGCTCGGCGGCATGGCGACGCTCGCGCTGCGCCGCGAGAAGACGTGCCCGACGTGCGGCGGCAGCGGGCGCGCCGGCAAGGGCGTGTGTCCGACCTGCCGCGGCGAAGGCGTCGTCGCGGAGTCCGAACGCCTGCGCGTGCGCATTCCGGAGGGAACCGAGAACGGCGGAGCGATCCGGCTGCCCGGAAAGGGCGGCGCCGGACGCAACGGTCCGCCCGGCGATCTCTACGTCACCGTGCGTGTGACGCCGCACACGTACTTCGAGCGGCAGGGCAACGACATCCACGGCATCGTGCCGATCACCGTGAAGGAAGCCTACGCGGGCGCCGAGATCGAGGTCCCGACGATCCATGGCCCCGTGCGCGCCAAGGTTCCTCCCGGAACGCAGGGCCGACAGAAATTCCGTCTGCGCGGCCAGGGCGTGAAAGACCCGCGCACGGGAAGCGCGGGCGACCACATCTACACGGTGCGGATCATGGTGCCGAAGAGCGTCACGCCCGCGGGCACCGACGCCGCGACGCTGCTCGACTCGCTCTACGAGGGGGACGTGCGGGCGGAGCTGCCGAAGGGACTCTACCCGGAGTCAGAGCGCCTTCGGGCCGTCCGAGGGGCAAGCCCCTCCCCTACGGCATTTTCAGGATCTCCTCCGCGTGCCCTTCCGGCTTGACCTTCGGCCAGACCGCCGCGATCTTTCCCTTTTCGTCGATCAGGTACGTGACGCGGTTCGTGCCCATGTACTTGCGGCCGTACATGCTCTTCTCGCCCCACACGCCGTACGCCTTCACGATCGCCTTGTCGGTGTCGGCGGCGAGCCGGAACGGCAGCGAGAACTTGTCGACGAACTTGCGGTGCGACTTCGCGTCGTCGACCGAGACGCCGAGCACGGCGACCTTTTTCCTGCGGAACTGCGACCAGCCGTCGCGGATGGAGCACGCTTCCTTCGTGCATCCGGGCGTGTCGTCCTTCGGGTAGAAGTAGACGACGAGCTTCTGTCCCTTGTAGTCCGACAGCGAGACCGGTTCGCCGTCCTGGTCCGTCGACTTGAACGCGGGGGCTTTGTCACCGACTGCGAGCAGGGCCATCTGTTTCCTCCGAAGGTGGAGGATCTTATCGAGAGAGCTGCCGCGGGCGAGTGCTTTGTCGGGGGACGGGAAGGCCGGAGGCGGGCGAAAGCTGCGGGCTAGTTCCGCTCGCCCATGCTCGTGACGAGCGCGAGCGCGCGGTCGTAGCTCATCGTGTCGTCGATCGCGATCGACCGCACGGGCGTCCAGTCGGCGCCGTCGAGGCGGGAGAACTTCAGGGCGTCGCCCTCGCGCCACGAGAGGGTCGGGCGGTAGCCGGTGCCGATCGTCGTGCGCACGCCGTCCGCGAGATCGGCCAGGTTCGGCGTCATGCGCGCGATGGGGCCATCGATCGCCACGCCGACGATCGGAATGTGGCGGCGCTTCCAGTTGGCGTTGTCCGGCTCGCTCTGCCGGCCCCAGTCCTGCGGGAAGTCGATGTGGACGACGCGGCTGCGGTCGGCGTGCAGGTCGGCGAAGGTCGCGAGCAGCCCGCCGGAGAGGCCGTCGGTCTGGAGGGTCGGGTAGAAGGCCACGGCCGGGATGTCCTGGTTCGACGTGTCCCCGGCGGTGCCGACCATCGCCGGAAGGTCGTAGATCGCGACGGCCGTCGGATCGAAGTCGGTCTCGTCGAGGAAGAGCGTCGCGTACCGCGCCTGGGCGGAGCCGGCTTCCTCGAACCAGACGACCGAGAGGATCGAGCTCGTCTTGACGACCAGGTTGTCCTGAGAGTCGAGGTACGTGGCGCCGCGGTGCGTCACGAGCATCTGCGGGTTGTGCGCCCGCGAGGTTCCGGCGCTCGGCAGGAGCGAGGAGTTGGTCCAGGTCCCGTTGCGCAGCACGCCGACGCGGATCTGCGAGAACGCCGAGACGTCCTCGGTCCAGAGCAGCAGGAGCGACGCGGTCTGATCGTCGTAGGCGAGCTCGAGGCCGTGCTTCGCCTGGTACGACACGGTGCCCGGCAGGATCGCGACCGAGACGGTGCCGTCCTGGGCGCGCGAGGTCCATTCGATCAGGCTGGCCTGCGGCGAGATCCCCGCGTCCTGGACGCCAAGGTCGACGGCCAGACCCGCGCGCACGATGTGCAGCGTCCCGTCCGCCGTGAGCAGCGTCTGCTCCTCGAGCGCAGCGCACACGCCCGGCAGCACGATCAACGCCGCGCCGAGCAGGAGCTGCAGGAACCGGTTGCGCCGCATCATGCCCTCAGGTTGATCATGCCCATCAGGCTGATCTGGTGCAGGTAGTTCTTCAGGGCCGGGAAGTTCGGGTAGTAGTTCGAGAGCGCGTCGTAGTGCTCGTCGGCCGCGTGCTCCCGTCCCATCTCGCTGTACGTCTCGGCCAGCAGGTAGTGCGCGTTCTTGACGACGTCGTTGCGGCCGAACTCGCGGCCGAGCTCGAGCGCGCGCACGCCCCAGCCCTCGGCCTCGTCGGGCCGTTCGAGCTTGAGCGAGGCGAAGCAGAGGTCGAGGCAGGGATAGTCCATCGCCTGCCGCGAGCCGAGCTCTTCGAGCAGCGTGAGCGAGCGCTGCACGAGCGGCAGCCCGACCGGCACGGCGTCCAGGGCGATGTGGCAGTAGCCGAGGTTGTCGGCGACGACCGCCGCCTCGGAAGACGACGCGAGGCCATCGGCCTCGTAGCGGTCGAGCGATTCCTGGAACAGGGTGCGCGCCTGCGCGAAGCGGCTCTCGTGGAGCTCGAGGTTGGCGAGCAGGTTGAGCGACGCGGCCACCCACTCCTCGAGGCCGAGGTCGCGGCTCTTCTGCAGAGCGCCCTGGGCGTAGAACGCGGCCTTGGCGTATTCGCCGCGGACCTCGTGCGCGTGCGCCGAGGCGTACGTCGCGAGCACGGCGTTCGGGCTGCCGGGGCTGCGCAGGACGATTTCCTTGAGCTGCGAGAGGTCGAAGTCCTGGCGATCCATCTCGAGCAGCGTGGTCGCGCGGTTGCAGGTGAACAGGTCCTCGATCTCGCGGTCCTTCCAGGAGCGGGCGAGGGCGAGACCGTCCTCGTAGAGCGTCAGGGCGCGGTCGTAGTCCCCGCTCCAGATCGCGTCCTTCGCGGTCTTGCGGAGAAACTCGAGATGCTTGCGCCGGTCGCTCATATAAGGTGGCCGAGGGCCCTGGATTCTCATTCTAGGCGAGGGGCCCGGCAACTCAAGGCTTTTCTTCCGGGTCGGAGTGAGCGGCGTCACCAAGCGCCGGATCGCCCGACTCCTGAAGTTTCTTGAAACGCACGAAGTCGCGGATCTCCTGCCGCGCCTCGTCGGAGAGCGCCTGGAACTCGGAGGCGAGATCGCGCGCTTCGCGCTCCGCGGGCGATTCGGTCTCGCCGAAGAACTCGCCCATCTTGAGCTCGAACACCTGGAGGATCTTGAAGAGCGTGTCGAGGCCGACCTTGTACTCGCCCTGCTCCATGCGCGAGAGATCGGACTGCGCCACTCCGATTTTCTCGGAGAGCTCCGTCTGCGTGAGATGCCTGCCCTTGCGCAGCTCGCGAATGCGCGAGCCGACGAGAGCGACTTTGCGAGGCGAATGAGACGACATGGCTGTTTACGGAAATGCTATTAAAACATAGGTCGGGCCAATATAATCGGGCGGCTTTGAAAATGGCGAGAAAGAACGGGGCAGTGGCCTCCAAAGTCTTCCTGCTGAAGGAGATGGTCGTCCGGGACGTCCGGTCCAGATATGCCGGTTCGGGCCTGGGACTGCTCTGGGCTTTTGCCCATCCCGTGCTCTGGATGGCGCTTTACACGGCGGTTTTCTCGCTGGTGCTGCGCGTGCCGGCGGGCCCGGGCTACGCGAGCTTTCCGGAGTTCCTGATGGCGGGCCTTCTTCCGTGGATGGCGATCTCGGAGGGCATCGCGCGCTCGGCCTCCTGCCTTCTCGACAACTCCGCGATGGTCAAGAAGACGGTCTTCCCGCTGGAGACCCTCGTGCTCTCGGTCGTGCTGGCGGCCGTCGTCAACGAGGTCATCGCGTTCCTCGTCTACGGCGTCTACGTCGCGCTTCTGGGGCACCTGCAGTGGCCGTGGATCCTGCTCGTCGTGCCGGCCCTGTTCTTCCAGATCCTGCTGACGTTCGGCCTCGGCTGCATCGCCGCGACGCTGACGGCATTTCTGCGCGACACCATGCACGCGGTCGGCATCGTGCTGACCGTGGGCTTCTACGCGACGCCGATCGTCTATCCGGCGTCGCTGGTTCCGACGCGGCTCCTGCCGATCCTCCAGGCCAACCCGGTGACGCACCTGGTCGACCTGTTCCGGCGGGCGTTTTCGCTGCATGCGGCGCCGGACCCGGCGTCGATCGCGTACCTCGGCGCGTTCAGCCTCGTCGTGGCCGCCGCGGGCGCCGCGCTGTTTGCCCGGGCGCGCCCCCATTTCGCGGACCTGATCTGACCCCCGACGATGAATAATCCCGCACCAAACCGGGTTTCCCGCTCGTACCCCGCTTTCTTCGAGGAGGTTTCGTGAAACGGATTTCCATTCTTCTTCTGCTCGCTGCTGCCGCGTGCTCGACGTCCACGGGCCAGCCGAAGGCGCCCGCGCCCGGCCAGCCAAAGGCCCCTCCGCCGGCCACGCAGGGCCCGGCCCCGACGCCCACCCCCGGGATCCGGTCCCGCCTCGACCCGACGGTCATCGAGGAAACCGAGACCAGCGTGATCCGCCGGCTTCCCAAGACGGATTACGTGAAGGTCGACGACCGGCACGTGAAGCTGCCCATCCTCGGCGATCAGACCGCGGTCGAGTTCTACAAGGAAGACGACAAGTACTACTACGTCTCGGAGGCCAAGGCGCTGCCCGAGGAGATCGAGGCCAAGCGCAAGGCGCTGGGGCAGACACAGGCCGTCGCGCCCGGTGCCGCCACATCGCCGGCGGCGCCGCCGCCGAGCCCGGGAGTCGGGGCGGAGGATTTCGAGAGCATCGTTCCGCCCGTCGCGTCCAACGGCCTGCGCCTCGAGGACGTGGCGAAGACCGGCCTGCCGGACGGCGGCATGTGGCGCGCCTCGTTCGCCGTCGCCGACATGAACGGCGACGGGATCCCGGACATCGTGGCGCCGCCGAACCGGATGGGCGACGGCAAGCTGCGGATCTGGCTGGGGGACGGCAAGGGACGATTCTCGGCGTGGCCGCTCTCGTTCACCGACGACGGCAAGCCTTCTCCGCGTTTCACGATCGACTACGGCGCGGTCGCGGTCGGGCGATCTCGACGGCGACGGCAAGCAGGACGTCGTCTCCGCGTCGCACGGCAAGGGGCTGGTGGCGTTGTACGGCGACGGCAAGGGCGGATTCCGGGTCGTGCGGACGGGCCTGCCGCCCGCCGAATTCTCCTCACAGGCCGTCGCGCTGCTCGACGCCGACGGCGACGGCAAGCTCGACATCGTGGCTTCCCGCGACGGCCCGGGGCCGGAGAAAGGGGATCATCGACGTGATGCAGGTGCGCGTGTACCTGAACCGTGGCAAGGACGGCTTCGAGTGGAAAAAGGACGCGCTGGTGGGCGGTTTCTACTCGAACTCCCTGAACGCCTGGGACTACGACGGCGATGGCCGCAAGGACATCCTGACCGGCAGCAACTACACCGGCGCCCTGACGCTGCTCTGGAAAAATCAGACCGACCACACGTTCGCCCCCGTGTCTTTCGATGGGATCGAGCTCTACGCGTACCATTTCGCGACGGCCCCCGGCACGTTCGGCAAGCAGCGCCTGCCCGCCTTCGCGGACTCGTACTTCGCGCAGGCCAACGTGCCCGACCCCACGCGGGCCGTCGGCATTTCGCTCTACGTCCTGCGCGACGGCAAGTGGGAGCGTCACCGGATCTGGAGAGAGAAGGAAGGTCGGGCTTCGATCACGGCGATCGCCATGGGCGACATGAACGGCGACGGCCTGGACGACGTGGTCTTCGCCGACAACGGGAACCGGCGCGTGCGCGTGCTGCTGCAGCAGGAGGACGGCACGTTCTCGGAGCTGGAACAGAAGCAGGAGCCGGCGATCCCGTCGCTCGGGCAGTGGCTGCGCCTGGCGGACGTGAACGGCGACGGCCGACTCGACGTCGTGCTCTCGCGCACGGTCAGCTCATCCGCGCCGAACGAGTCGGGCGGCTGGAATGTCTACCTGAATCGTGCGAAGTGACCTGTCCTCAGACGCTTGAGGCAAAACTTATGATCGGAAAGCATAAAAAGTGCTTTTTTCCCTTGACACTCGGCTTTTCGGGGGCGATCATCCGATCCATAGCTCGGGGCCCATCGGCCCCAACTGGAACAGAAATCAGGTTTTACGAGGTGTTTTAAATCTAAATCGGGGAGGTGATGGGATCGTTCGAGGGAAGGAAGCCCAATCAATCGTGTGTTTTCGAACAGTTAACCGTAACGAGGAGATCTCAATGAAGAAGACTTTCATGACGTGCCTGGCTGTTGCCGCGCTGTTCGCGATTGCGAGCTCGGCGACCGCCATCACGTGCACCCTTGACCAGCGCCCGGGAGCCACGCTCCTGGTGCCCTATTTCCAGGTCAGCATTGATCCCGCCACCGGTGGCACCATCGGCAGCGGCGAGCTGTCCCGCGACACGATCCTGACGATCGGAAACGCCTCCTCGGCGCCGATGATCGCTCACGTGAACGTGTATGACCGCTTCTCGCGCATCGTCCTCGACTTCAACGTCGCCCTCACGGGCTTCGACGTCCAGTCGATGGCGATGTCCCAGATCATCAGCGGCAACCTCCCGGTGACCCTGAACAGCGCGGGCGATGACGTTTGCCAGCGCGCTGGCGGCGCCGTCTACCCGAACCCGGATGGCTTCCTGCGCGTTTCGCCGACCGGCCCGACCAACGTTCCGGCGACGCCCCAGGACAACATCAACGGCACGACGAACTACTCGGGAACGTTCTTCAGCGTGACCGAGGCCCTGGCGACGAACTGCAACGACGATGTCGAGCCCCTGGCCATCGGCTACATCGTTGTCGACCACGCCAACTACTGCAACCTCTCCGACCCGAGCGACGCGAACTACTTCATCAATGACGCGATCGGCATGGAGAACAACCTGTTCGGCGAGGTCATCTTCACCTCGGGCAACGGCCTGCCGACCTACGGCATCTCGACCGTGAACCTCGAGGCGGACACGACCCTCGGCGCGGCCACGGAAGCTCTGGGCTGGCGGCGGCGCGGTCGCGCGCACGTTCTACGCCCGCTACCTGGACCTCGTCAGCGAGACGGTCTGCACCAACTGCGGATCCGGCGACCCCAACACCGACCTCGACCTCTCCGCTCCCTGGGACGAGGGCTTCGGCGACCAGCGCGAGCCCCTCGGCCTGCGTTGGGCCGCTCGTTGGTTCGACCTGAGCGCCTCGGGCATCATCACGACCAACTACATGGTGTGGCGCGGTTCCACGTCTTTCAACGGCAACTGCGTCCTTGACGAGCCGCAGACGTCCCTCACGTTCTTCGACGAGGACGAGAACACGGTCAGCCAGGGCGTGTGCCCCTCGCCGTGCTCGCAGCCGCTGTTCAACTTCCCGTACGAGACGCAGCAGCGCAACATCACGGACTTCCAGCACCCGATTGGCGATGCTGGCTGGGTCCAGATGGACTTCACCTCGCCCGTCACGCCGCTCGACCAGGCGTGGGTTGGCTACGCGTTCCTCGGCTCGGTCGCTCTCGAGTCCGTCCTGATCCCGGCGACGCAGCTCGATCCGTCGACCTGCAACCCGCTTGGCCTCCAGGGCGGCCTCCAGGTGATCGTTCCGGTCATCCCGACGATTCCGACGGGCACCGGTCTCTAATTTGTTTCTCGGGAATGGGCGGGGCTCAATGCCCCGCCCATTTTTTTTCCAACTATGGCAAGGCGTCGCGGCTTTTGGCGGTTTGATCTCGGCTTCCCTCCCGCAATCGTGGGGAAAGTTTGGGGGAAGATGAAATCCGACTCGCGTGTTCTGGCCCGGTGCTCGCCCATTCCCTACTGGAGGTTTCCATGCCCTGGATTTCCACAGCCGTGAAACGTCTGCTTGCATCGTTCGCCATCGCGGCCAGTTTCGGGACCGCGGCGATGCAGGCCGCCGACTGTGGGGTCCTGCTCGGGAACTCGTCGGTCACCCTTCCGCAGTACAGCGGCACCCTTCCCGGCTCCGCCGACATGTCGCTCGGCGGCAACTCGAGCTACCTCTACGTTCTGACGCAGTGGGGCATGGTCCGGGGCAGCCTCGCCGACCCGGCGAACCCCGGCTCCTTCACGCAGATCGTGATCGGCAAGGAGGGTGGCTCGAACAACGGCGGCCTCATCCCCATCCTCTGCGACTGCCACCAGGGCGGCAACACGATGGACGTGGCGGAGAACCCGAACGGGGACGCGCGCGTGATCTCCGACTGGCAGCCGTTCAAGCAGGGCGGCGGCGACTCCGGTCTCGGCGCCCAGCTCGCCACGGCGTCGGGTGGCGGGAGGGATGGCCTTCGGCAACCAGCTCGACATCCCTTCGGACGTGCCGCTCGGCTCGCGCATCTCGGCGGTCTATATCGAGCCGGCAAGTACTTCGGATATTTCCCGACCTCGAGCAACAACGTCCAGAAGGTCGACATGACGAGCCCGAACGGCAGCGCCGACCCGGGGCAAGCCCTTCCCTCCGTGAGCGCCATCGGCTGGGCGTCGACGACGACGTCCGGCGTGCGGCTGGCCGAGGCGCACGTGACCATCGCGGGCTACGACAAGTACGTCCTCGTGGGCGCGACCCCCGGCACGCCCGGGACCCTGCACTGGGCCGAAATCAACGAGACCAACGGCAACCTGACCGAGATCGCCAACACGCCGATGGTCAACTTCCCCGTCCAGATGGACGTGGGTGTCATCAACGGCGAGATCTTCGTCGTCGCGGCCGAGGGCGCCTCCGGCCTGAACGTCTACAAGTTCACGCCGCCGAGCAACCGCTGCAGTACGTGACCGGCATGTCGGGCACGTACTTCCGCGCGTTCCTGCGCGGGCCGCAGCCCTTCCCGGCGCTGCTGACCAACACGAAGACCTCGAGCACCACGAGCTACGTCGACATCTTCGACACCAAGTGGATCACCGAGGGCGGCGCGCCCATCCGCGCGGCGCACCTGTTTCACGAGGGCAACACGAACCCCCCGTTCAAGGGCAAGGGCTTCGAAGCGCTGGTGAAGCAGACCGGCTCGACGGTCACCGCGTACGTGTACCGCGAGGTGACCGGCAATCCCCAATTCAAGATCTACACCGACAAGATCGACGTCTCGTGCATCGCGGCCGACCCGAACGCGCCGCCGATTCCCTTCGCCCTCATGACGAACCTCTCCGCGCAGGCGCGCGGCGACGGGACGAACTACCACGGCGACAAGTGGCAGATCCAGGACGCGTCGGTGTCGTACGCTCCGATCACGGAGCGCGACTGGGACTTCCACAACGTCGGGGCGTTCGTCGCCGAAAAGATCACGAACCCCGGCGTCGACACGTACAACCCGGCCTACTGGCCGTGCGACCTGCTGAGCGGCGGCACCCTGGACACCGGCGCGGGCTGCTACCAGAGCCTCGGCACGATCGTCACGAACTACCAGCTCGCGCTGCAGTCCAAGAACATCAACTCGACGCCGGGCAACCTCCAGACGTACACCTCGCCGCCGACGCCGGTCCTGCAGCCGCAGATCTCGATCGTCGGCTACAACGGCAACGTGCTGCAGGTCCTGACGGGCGGCACCGCCGACGCGCGCGGCTCGCAGGGCAACACGGCGGAGGCGACGTTCGCGTGGACCTTCACGCCGGGCGGCGCGGCCACCGGCTTGAATCCCGACCGTGCCCCCGGGAGCCACGTCGTTCTCGCTCGTGGCGACCTACAAGGGCGGCTACAGCACGTCCAAGAGCGGATCGGTCGTCCAGGTGGACCTCGTTCCGAACTTCTCGCTCACGCCCAACCCGGTCCTCAAGGGCAGCAATCTGACCCTCAAGAACCTCATGCAGATCGGCGCCGCGGCGACCGTCACCTCGGTCGACTACGCGATCACGCCGGGCGGCGGCAGCGGGACGCTTGCTCCGGCGTTCAACGCCGTCAACGGCCAGGCGACCGTCACGGCGCCGGGAACGGTCGGTTCGTACAACATGACGCTGACCTGGCACTACACCGTGGCCGGCGTGCGAAGACGGCCACGGCTCTCGCTGCCGTTCTCCACGACGGACTTCAACCCGAACCCGGTGCTCTCCATCTACACGGATGCGGACCACACGGTTCTGGTCGCGCCGACCGGCAGCCCGCTCACGTTCTATCTGCAGACGGGGGTGACGTACTACCTGTTCGACGACGAGACGGTGCCGGGCGGCAACCATCCGGGCGCGTCCTTCTGGAAGAGCGGCGATCAGCTCCACTCCATCAGCTCGGGCGACACGCAGCTGCCCGGCTCGCCGACCTCGGGATACGGCCCGGCGACCTTCACGAGCACGTCGGCCTGCAATTCGGGCTGCTACTTCAAGGTCGAGGTGCCCGCAGTCGGGCGGCGTCGTGAACGCATCCCGCTACATCGTCCGGGCGGCACCCCGCCGCCGACGCCGACTCCGACGCCGACTCCGGGGGCCAGCCTGAGCCTCGCGGTGCCTTCGCCGGCGAACCCGAACGTCGGCCAGACCGTCACGTTCACGGCGACGGCGATCGACTTCGCCCCCGGCGCCTACTCGTGGGACTTCGGCGACTCGGGACCCCCGAGCGGCGGCGGCGGCGGTGGCGGCGGTGACTGCGTGCCCCAGCCGGGCTGCCAGGCCGTGACTTCGCCCCAGGCGGCTTCTGTGGCCGGACCGAATCCGAACACGCACGTCTACACCGCGGCGGGCACGTACACCGTGATCTGCACGGCGACGGGCGGCGGCGTCACCAAGAGCGCTGCGACGACGGTCGTCGTGAACGTCGGCGGCCCGCCCTCGCCCTTCTACACGGTCGCGGGCGCGACCTTCTCGCAGTCGAGCGGCCGTTATGAAGTCCCGGCGAACCAGGTCGTGACCTTCACCGCGACGGAGGCCAACGCCGCGTCGTGGGTCTGGAACTTCGGCGACGGGACCTCGGCCACGGGCCGCACCGCCCAGCACGCCTTCACGCAGCTCGGCGGCCCGAACGTCGTGTTGACGGTGCACCGGCGACGGAACGAACACGATCGGTGACTCGGCCTCGACCATCGCCTTCACCATCGTGGATCCGGCGGTTCTCTACCTGAACGACCGGCGCTTCGAGGTCCGCACGTCCTGGACCAGCGTCGGCCAGGGAACGCAGGGCGTGGGCACGGCGGTGCAGCTGACGCCGGACACCGGCTACTTCTGGTTCTTCTACCCCGCCAACCTCGAGGTCGTGGTCAAGGTCCTCGACGCCTGTTCGGTCGACGGCTACTTCTGGGTCTTCGGCGGCGGCCTGACCAACCTCGGCGTGCAGATGACCGTGCTCGACACCTTCACGGGCGTGACGAAGGTCTACGGCAACACGGAGGGCCAGGCCTTCCAGCCGATCCAGGACACGCGCTTCGAGATCTGCCCGGCGGTCACCGGCGGCAGCGCGACCACGCGCGCCGCGGCGGCGCCGAGCGTCACGCTCTCCGCGCCGACACCGGCGACTCCGGTCACGGGCGACTCGGTTTCCTTCACGGCGACGCCGTCGGGCTTCGCCGACGACTCGGCCGTGACGTACACGTGGGACTTCGGCGACAGCTGTCCTCCCGTCGTTCCGGGCTGCACCGGCGGCGCCTCGCCGGGCGCGGCCACCAACACGCACATCTACCAGGGACCGGGGACCTTCTCGGTCAGCGTCACGGCGACGCCAGGGCGGCCAGACGGCCGTCGCCATCGGGAGCGTGACGGTCACGGAAGCCTCGCCGACGACTCCGCACCCGTCGGCCGCGTACACGATCGCGGGAGCGGCCGCGGGCCCCGGCGGCGTCTGGAAGGCCACGGTCAACCAGGCGATCACGTTCAATGCCCTCGAGACCCACGCGCAGTCCTACACGTGGGACTTCGGCGACGGGGACCCGCAGACGGGCGCGACCGTCACGCACACGTTCACGGCCGCCGGCAGCCCGCAGGTGACCCTGACGGTGGTCGGCGACGACACGAACACGGCCGGCACGACGGCATCGACGATCCGCTTCGCGATCACCGATCCGTACACGCTGCTGCTCGACAACGGGCGGTTCGCGATCCAGGCGGCCTGGTCGAGCGCCGCGCAACACAGCAGCGGCTATCGGCACGGCGACGGCCCTGACGACGGACACCGGGTACTTCTGGTTCTTCACCTCGAGCAACACCGAGGTCGTGATCAAGGCGCTGGACGCCTGCTCGATCGACGGCCACTTCTGGATCTTCGGCAGCGGCCTGACGAACCTCGGCGTGGTGCTCACCGTGACGGACACGCAGTCCGGGACGACGATGCAGTACACGAGCTCCGACGGCTCCGCGTTCCAGCCGATCCAGGACTTCGTCTCGTTCAGCGCCTGCGGAGGTAGCTAGTCGGTTTGACGCCGCGCCCACTGCGGTCCGAAGGGCCTTCTGCCGGCAACGCGGCGGAAGGCCTTTTGTGTCTGCCGGGGCGGGCTAGAATCGCAAGGCCATGAGCGAAAGCGGACCCTCGCGCGGCCCCGGTGGCGCCGCCGTCCTCGCGCCCGAGGCGGTGTCGCCCTTCCTCCACGACCGCGGGACCGAGGTCTACAACCCGCTGTCGGGCGTCGCGCTGCCCAAGGACGGTCCGGCGTACGCGGCGCTTTCGCGCATCGCGGGCGGCGCGGCCCTGGCCGGGGATCCGGCCGTCCTCGACCACCTGCGCGCCGCGCGCTTCCTGATCGACGACGTCGAGGCCGAGTCCCGCCGCACGCACCTGCTCTACGTCTCGCTCGAGACGTGCACCAGCTGCAACCACCGCTGCCCGTTCTGCCCGGTCTCGGTGGACCCGCGCGACAAGGAGGTCATGAGCCAGGAGCTCTTCGTGTCGCTCGTGGACCAGATCGTCGCCGCCGGCGGCAAGCAGGTCGATCGTGTTCCTCTCGAACTACAACGAGCCCACGGTCGATCCGCTCTTCGAGGAGCGCTGCAAGGTCCTCTTCGAGCGCGGTCTGCCGGTGTCGATCCTGACCAACGCCTCGCACTTCGATCCGGACCGCGCCGCGCGGCTCGAGCAGCTCGGGCGCTTTCGCTACATCGGCATCAATCTGCCCACGCTCGACCCCGAGCGGTACCTCAAGCTGCACGGCACGAAGGACCTCGACCGCGTCCTGCGCAACGTGGACGCGATGCGGGCGCGGGAGCTCGCCGAGGACACGGCGATCGTCGTGCTCGGCGACGAGGACGAGGACCACCGGCGCGACGTCGAGGCGATCCGGGAGCGCTTCGGCCCCAAGGGCTGGACCATCCGGCCGCAGAAGATCCGGAGCCGGCCCGCGAGCGGCACCTACGTGCCCGAGCCGCCGCCGAAGAAGAAGCTGCGCGGCTGCGACCTGATGGGCTCGCGCCCCTTCGAGCACCTCCACGTCACCGCGACCGCGAAGGCCGTCCTCTGCTGCCAGGACTACTACGAGAACCTCACGGTCGGGGACCTGAAGACGCAGACGGTCGCGGAGCTGCTCGGCGGCGACACGATGGCGCGCCTGCGCAAGTGGACGTACGGGGTGGAAGAAGCGCCCGCGGACTTCCTCTGCCGCCGGTGCGAGTTCGCGCTCGGCGAGTAGGCCCTCATGTCCGACGCCCGCCGTCTCCGCCGACCGGGTCTCCAAGACCTACAAGGTCTACGCTTCGGCCGGCGACCGGCTGCGCGAGATGGTCCTGCGCCGCACGCGCCACAGCGAGTTCCACGCGCTGTCCGACGTCTCCTTCGCGCTGCCGCGCGGCCGCGCGCTCGGCCTGATCGGCGAGAACGGCGCGGGCAAGTCGACGCTGCTCAAGATCGTCGCCGGCACCACGCGCGCGAGCTCCGGGACGGTCACGCGCAACGGGACCATCGCTTCGATCCTCGAGCTCGGCATGGGGTTTCATCCCGATTTCACCGGGCGCGAGAACGCGCGGATGAACGCGGCGCTGCTCGGCCTGAACGGCCCCGAGATCCGGCGGCGCCTGCCGGAGATCCGCGACTTCGCCGAGCTCGGCGACTTCTTCGACCGCCCCGTGCGGACGTATTCCTCCGGCATGTCGCTGCGCCTCGCCTTCGCCGTCGCCACGCACGCCGACGCGGAGGTCCTCATCGTCGACGAGGCGCTCGCGGTCGGCGACGGCTACTTCCAGAAGAAGTCGATCGACCGCATCACGGACTTTCACCGCAAGGGCGGCTCGCTGCTCTTCTGCTCGCACGCGCTGTACTACGTCGCGCTCCTGTGCGACGAGGCGATCTGGCTGAAGAATGGCGCGGTGGCGGCGCAGGGACCGGCGCTGCCGGTCGTGCGCGCCTACGAGGCCTTCCTCCAGGCCCGGGAGCGCACGCTCGCCGGGGACGGGCGCCCGCGGCCGCCGCCGAGGCTGCCGCCGCGGTCACGGACGGGAGAAAGCCCGGCCGGCTCACGGACGTGGTGGTGCACGACGGCTCCGGCTACCCGCGCACCGAGTTCGCGGCGGGGGAGACCTTCGCGGTCGACGTCGAGTTCGAGACGGAGGATCCGTCGCTCGCGTTTCACGTGCGCGTCGGCATCGACCGCGAGGACGGCGTCCAGGCCTTCGCGCTCGACACGCGCCGGGAGCCCTGGGCCCCGCTGACGGGCCGGCGCCGGCACCGCATCCGCCTGACGTGCCCGGAGCTGCCGATCGCGCAGGGCGACTTCCACGTGTTACGTCTACCTCGGCGACGAGAAGGCTCTGCACGTGCACGACGTCCGGATCCTGAAGCCCGGCTTCTCCGTCGTCTCGTCGGAGTACGTGGTGGGCCTGCTCGCGCCGCGACACGCCTGGACGCTGCAGGAGCCGGACGCCTCGACCGCGGAGCCGGTGCGGCGGGTCGCGACCTCGTCTTGACCCGCGCCCTCGCGTTTCTGACCGGCGCGACGCCCGACCTCGGTTCGCGGTTCGCGCGGCTGCGCTGGCGGCGGGCCGTGGGCGCCGCGCGTTGTGTCGAGTGGGACGCGGCGGCCCCGGCCGCGGCGGCCCTCGCCGGGGCGGACGTGTGGTTCGTGGTCGCCGATCTCTCGGCCGTTCCGCTGGCCGGCGCGGGGATGGCGACCCTCGAGCCCGCGGCCGGATGCGTGCTCGTCGCGTCGGTCCCGGAGCTTCCGATCGCCCACACGCTGCGCGAGCTCGAGGCCGCCGGGCAGGCTGCCCTGGCAGCGGGCGGGAGCCGCAGTCCGTGCGCGATTGGATTTCGCGCGGCCGATTTCCCGCCGGGCGCAGCCGAAACCATCTCGCAGTATCTTAAAAGGTTACAGGCCGTTTCGACCCCGCAGGCGAGCCATCCGGGCTTCCAGGCGGTCGTTTTGAGCGACCCCTCGGAGAGCGAGCGGCCCGAGCTCACGCGCCGCATCCCGTCCGGCACGCGCCGGATCCTCGACGTGGGCTGCGGAGCCGGTGCGGGCATTGCCGCGGCAAAGGCCCGGAATCCGGCCTGGGACGTCACGGGGATCGAGAAGGATCCCCGGCTGGCGTCCCTGGCCCGGTCGCGGTGCGATCGGGTCCTGGAAGGCGACCTCGCCCGGGTCCTGGCCGAGCTCGACCGGGCCGGCGAACGGTTCGACGCGCTCGTCTTTGCCGACGTCCTCGAGCACGTCGAGGATCCGATGGCCGCCCTCGCGCTCGGGCGCCGCGTCGCCGCGCCGGGCGCGCGCCTGGTCGTCAGCGTCCCGAACGTGGGACACCTGTCGCTCGTCCGCGACCTCGTCCTCGGCCGGTTCGATCCGGTTCCCGCGGGCCTGACGGATGCGGGCCACCTGCGCTGGTTCACGCGCGCGTTTCTCGAGCAGGCGCTCGCCGAGTCCGGCTGGCAGGCGGAATCGATCGAGAGCGAGCGCGGCGCGCCGCCCGTCGCCGCCGGGGAATTCCTCGCGCTCGCCGCGGCCTGGCCCGACGGCGACCGCGAAAGCCTCTCGACGTACCAGTGGGTGGCGACGGCCCGTCCTGCATGAAGATCGCCTACCTGCTCGAGTCCACCGAGATCTACGGCGGCGTGCAGATCGTCCTGCGCCAGGCCGAGGCCCTCGCGCGCCGGGGACATCGTGTGACGGTGGTCTCGCCGGGGACCTCGCCCGACTGGTTTCCGCTTTCGCACGCGCGGTTCGAGCGCTCGGCATACCGGGACTCGGAGGCACTGCGGGAAGCGGACGCGCGCGTCGCGACGTTCTGGACGACCGTGCCCGAGGCCCTCGCGGGCGCGCGCGGACCGGTCTTCCATCTCTGCCAGGGCTACGAGGGCGAGATCGCCTACTACCGCGACGTGCGCGCCGAGATCGAGCGCGCCTACCGCGCGCCGACGCACAAGCTCGCGATCTCGGCGACGCTGGCGGCGCGCCTGGACGCGCTCGGCTTCGGGCCGGCGACGGACGTGGGACAGGCCTTCGACGCGACGGGGTTTTTCCCCGGGCCCGCGCGCCCGGCCGCCGATCCACCCGTCGTGCTCGTGGTCGGCCCGCTCGAGGTCGAGTTCAAGGGCATCGAGATCGCCCTGCGCGGCCTCGCGCTGGCGCGCCGGCGCGGCACGCCCTTCTTCCTGCGCCGGGTGTCGTACTCGCCGTGCCTGGATGCCGAGCGCGACCTCGGCGTCACCGACGAGTACCACGACCGGATTGCGCCCGAGCGCATGCCCTTCGCGTACCGCGCCTCGGACGCCTACGTCGGCGCCGTCGCGCGTGGAGGAGGGATTCGGTCTGCCGTCGCTCGAGGCCCTGGCCTGCGGTCTGCCGACGCTGCTCTCCGACGTGCCGGGCCAGCGCGAGATCGGAGGCGACGCGGCCGCGTACTTTCGCGACGGGAGCCCCGAGAGCCTCGCCGAGGCGTTGCCCGCGCTGCTCGATCCGGGGGCGCGGGAGCGGGCGCGCTCGGCGGGCCCGGCGGCCGCCCGGCGTTTCGACGCGGCCGGCGTGGCCGAGCGGCTCGAGCGCGCCTTCCTCGCGGCCGGGGCGGGCGCGCCGTGACGCCCTCGCTGTCCGTCATCGTCGTCAACCACCGCAGCGCCGGCGAGGCGGCGGCCTGCGTGGCCTCGCTGCGCGAGGCGTTCGCGCGCGAGAAGGTCGAGGGCGAGATCGTCCTCGTGGACTGCGCCTCGGGGCCCGAGGAGGTCCGGGAGCTCGCGCGCCTGGGCGCGGACACGGAGGTCTTTCTCCCGGACAACCGCGGCTACTCCGGCGGCGTGAACGCGGGGCTCGAGCGCGCGGCCGCGCCGCGGCTGATCCTCTCCAACGCCGACGTCGTCTACCTGCCCGGCGCCCTGACGGCGCTGCTCGCGGAGATCGAGGACCCGAAGGTCGGGGCGGCGGCGCCGCTGTGCTTCTGGGACGCCGGAGAGACGCTGCGCCTGCCGGCCGACTCGGCCACGGGGTTTTTCGGCGAGCTCGGCGTCGGCCGGTTCGCGCCCTTCGCGCGGCGCACGCTGGCGCTCTGGGAGCGCGGCGGCGACGCGCCGCACCTGACCGGGGCGGTGCTCGCCGTCCGCCGCGACGTCTTCGACCGCGTCGGCCGCATGGACGAGCGTTTCCTGTTCGAGTACGAGGAGACCGAGTGGGAAGACCGCGCGGTCGAGAAGGGATTCCGGCTGCGCTTCGTCCCGCGGGCGCGGGTGCGGCATCTCTTCGCCCGCAGCGCGGGCCGCAATCCGGAGACCGAGCGGCGCCGCGCGGTGTCGCGCCGGCTCTACCGCGAGCGGCGCTATGGACCGGTCGGGCGGGCGCTGCTCGAGCGCGCGGCCGCGCGGCCGCCCCGCGGGGTCGATGCGAGGATTCTCTCCGAGCCCCGCATCGCGGCGACGCGCGGGCGCGTGGCTCGCGGTCTCGACGAACCCGACGCTCATCCCGTTCGCGGGAGCGCCGCTCGACGGCGACTTCCGGCTTCCCGAAGACGTGCTCGCCTCGCTCAACCCGGGGGCCGTTTACCTGCGTGTCTTCCGGAAGGCGGACGGCCGTCCCCTGGAGACCTGCGTCTGGGAGAAGAAGTGAGCGGCTTCGAGGTCCGCGCGGCGACCGCCGCCGACGCGCCCGGCATCCGGCGTCTCTTCGAGCGCATCTTCAAGACGGTCCTGACCGAGGAGGAGTGGAGCTGGAAGTTTGCGCAGGATCCCGACGGCTGGCACGGCGTCGTCGGCGTTCTCGACGGCGAGGTCGTCGGCAACTATGCGGGCTGGGGCATGCGGTTCCTGCTCGACGGCGCGCCGCGGCTGCTCTATTCCGTCGGCGACGTCGCGACCGACCCGTCCGTGCGCGCGCTCGGCGGGCGCCGCGGGATCTACCGGGCGATGGCCGAAGCCTTCTACGAAACGGTCGGCCGCCAGGTGCCCTTCTGCTTCGGCTTCCCGAACGCGCGCGCGCTCAAGGTCAGCGAGCGGATCGTCGGATCCCGCACGCTCTTTCCGATCGCCGTGAAGCGGACGCCGGTCGAGGCCTTCGGGCCGCCGCCCCCGGACGCCGGGTCGGGCGAGAGCGTGGACGAGGCATTCGATCCGCTCTGGGAGGCCGCCCGGCGCCACTTCACGCACGCGGCGGTGCGCGACCGCGCGCGCGTGAACTGGCGGTTCCACGCCCGGCCGAGCCGCTACTACCGGATGGTCTGGCGGCGGCAGGGCCGCGAGCTCGCGGCCTGGGCGGCGCTGTCCGTCGTCGGCGAGGAAGCCACGGTCGTGGACTTCCTGGGCCGCGAGGCGCGACGGGAGCGATCTCGCGCCGCTCTTCGCCGCGGCCGCCGACGAGGCGCGGCGCCTCGGCGCCCTGCGGCTCGCCTTCTGGCAGACGCCGTCCGGACCGGGCCGCCGCGCGATCGAGGCGCTGCCCGGGCCGAGCTCCGACGCGGGCTTTCCGATGATCGTCCGCGTCTTCGACGAAGCGTCCGTCGCGCGATTCGCCGCGAGCGTGCACCTGGTTCCGTCGCTCTACGACCTCGTGTGACGCGCGGAACCGGTTAAACTGCGTGCCAGCTCCATGCAGCGCGAAGACTCGCTGATCCCGTACAACGCCACCGATCTGACCGGTGCGCGGATTCTCGCGCTGGCGGCGCACCCCGACGACGAGACGTTCGGCGCGGGCGGCACGCTGGCGCTGAACTCCGCCCGGGCGCAGGCGATCCGCGTGTGGATCGCGACCGACGGGACCGGGCAGGAGGGCGTCCCGGCCGAGGAGGCGCGCGCGTACGCCGCCCGGCGCCGCGACGAGGCGGTGCGCGCGACCGCCGCGCTCGGGATCGATCCGCCGCGTTTCGGCGGGATGTCCGACCGCAACCTCGCCGGCGACCACGCGGCGCTGACCGCGGCGCTCGCGGCCGAGCTCGAGGAGTTCCAGCCCGACCTCGTGCTGTGCCCGTCGCCGACGGAGATCCATCCCGACCACCGCGCGCTGGCCCGCGCGCTGTACGAGCTCGTGGCGTCCTCGCGCGCCGGGGACGCGGACCACGACCGCTTCCGCTTCCTGCGGATCGCCTTCTACGAGCTCTCGCACCCGATGCTGCCCAACACGCTCGTGGACATCGCCGCCGTGGCCCGCCGCAAGGAAGACGCGCTGCTGTGCTTTGCCTCGCAGCAGGCGGTGCGGGACTACGTCGGCGCCATCCAGGGCCTGAACGCCTACCGCCGGCTGACGCTCTCGGGCAGCGGGCCCGTCGAGGCCTTCCGCGTCGTGACGTACCCGGAGGCCTCGACGACCTCGTTCGAGGAGCTGCGGCGCACGATCGGGCCCTCGGCCATCGCCGACGCCGCGCACGGCCCGGTCCCCGTCAGCGTCGTCATCCGCACGCGCAACCGGCCGGCGCTTCTGAAGGAGGCGCTCGAGAGCCTGCGGTCGCAGACCGCGCGGCCGCGCCAGGTCGTCGTCGTCAACGACGGCGGCGCCTCGCCGAAGGAGGTCACCGACGCGTTCCGCGACGCCTTCGACGTGGTGCTCGACGACCCCAGGCAGCGGCGCGGACGCTCGGCCGCGGCCAACCGCGGCGTCGCGCTCGCGACCGAGGAGCTCGTCGCCTTCCTCGACGACGACGACCGGTGCTTTCCGGACCACCTCGAGCGCCTGACCGCCGCGCAGAAGCAGGGGCCCGAGCCCGTCGTGTACGCGGACGCCGTGACGGTCGTCTACGGCCAGGGCGAGTCGGGCTGGGAGCCGCGCGTGCGGACGCTGCAGTACTCGCTCGACTACGACCCCGACTACCTGCTGCTCGCCAACTACATTCCGATCCACACGCTGCTGCTGCCCCGCGAGCTCTTCCGCAAGGTCGGCGGCTTCGACGAGGGGCTCGACTACTCGGAGGACTGGGACTTCCTGATCCGCCTGGCCGCCGAGACGCCGTTCCGGCACGTGCGCGCCGTGACCTGCGAGTACCGCGTGTTCGAGGCGCAGTCCAACGACCCGACGCACGTGGCGGCCGGGGCGGGCGCGTTCCAGGACGCGCGCCGGAAGATCTTCGAGCGCTACGCCGCGCGCCGCACGGACGCGGGGCTGGGGCGCGTGCTCGACCGCATGCGCGCGCAGATCGCCTACTGGTACGACCGCGACGGGATCTCGCAGGGCGAGCTCAAGTTCCTGCGCGAGGGCCATCGGCGCGCGAGCGAGGCGCTCCAGAAGAGCGAGGCGCTGCGCCAGAGCGAGACGTCGCGGCTGACCGCGGAGAACGAGCTGCTCCACGAGCGCTCCGCCGAGTACGACCGCCTCCTCCAGGAAGCCCAGATCGAGGTCGAGCGCCAGTTCGGGATCCTGCAGCAGATCTACGAGTCGAGGACCTGGAAGCTGCACCTGTTCCTGGACCGGCTGCGCGGGAGACGGTGACCGCCAGCTTGAAGCGCGTCGTCGTCCTCGCCCCCGAGCCGATCCGTCCCCGCATGGCCGGGATGGGCATCCGGGCGCTCGAGCTCGCGCGCGCGCTCTCGCGGCGAGTTCGAGGTGCGGCTGCTCGTGCCCAACGAGGCCGCGCAGGCGCGCGAGGTCGCCGGAACGCTCGAGGTCGCCGCGGTGCAGGAAGGGGCGCTCGCCGAGGCGGCGCGCGGGCGCGCACGCGGCGGTCGTGTCGGGCCACGCGGCGAACTGGTGGTTCCACCAGGTCCCGGACGTCCCGGTGGCGGCGGACCTCTACGATCCCTTTCCCGTCGAGAACCTCCACTACGCGCGCGCGCTCGGGGAAGAGACGGCGCCCACGACCGCCGGAGCCTCGCGCTGGCGCTGGCGCGCGCCGACTTCTTTCTCTGCGCGTCGGCCGAGCAGCGCCTCTTCTACGCCGGGGCGCTCTTCGACGCCGGGCGGATCGGAGCCGCGCAACTTTCCCGGGGACCCGGCGCTGACGCGCCTGCTCGCGGTCGTTCCCTTCGGAACGCCATCGGAGGCCGCCCGGGGAGACCGGGCCGCCGGACGCCGCGCGGTCGGCGCGCCGGGCGAGGGGCCGCTCGTCCTCTTCGGCGGCGTCTACGACTGGTACGACCCGGAGCTGCTGCTCCAGGCGTGGCCCGAGATTCTTCGCGAGCACCCGAAGGCGCGCCTGCTCTTCTTCGAGAGTCCGAACCGCGAGACGACGCCGCAGCGCGTCTTCGAGCGCGCGCGGGCGCGCGCCCGCGAGATCGATCCGGACGGGCGCTCGGTCGTCTTCTCGCCGTGGCTGCCGTACCCGGCGCGCGCGGACCTCTACGCGGCGGCGGACCTGCTCGTGTCCATCTGTTCCGAGGGGCTGGAAACCGAGCTCGCCTACCGCACGCGCCTGCTCGACGCCGCCTGGGGCGGCGTGCCCTCCGTTTCGGTCGGCGGAGGCACGCTCGCGCGCGAGCTGTCGCGGTCCGGCGCCGCCTTCGAGTGCGCGCGCGACGCGGGGCAGCTGGCCCGGACGCGTCTCGGGGTTGCTCTCCGACGCGCCGCGGCGCGCAGGCCGCCGGAGCGGCGGCGCGGGCGCTTCGCCGCGGCCCGCAGCTGGCAGGCCGTGACCGCGCCCCTGTCCGAATGGTGCCGGGACGCTCGCGTGGATCCGGGGCGCCTTCCGGTGCCGGCCGGAGACGGAATCGGGGAGCGTCTCAAGAATCTCTTCCGTTGATAGGCTCCCCGCCGTGACGTCCCCGGACGCTTCCGTCGTCGTCGTGCACCACCGCGGGCCCGAGCACCTCTTCGAGGCGCTCGCGGCGCTCGAGGCCGCCGACCGGCCTTTCCGCCGAGATCGTCGTGGTGGACAACGCCTCGGGCACGCCGCGCAGCGCCCTGCTCGGCCGGCATCCCGCCGCGCGCGTCGTGGACGCGGGCGCGAACGTGGGCTTTGCCGCGGGCTGCCGGCTCGGCGTCGAAGCGGCGCGCGCCCCCGTCGTCCTCTTCGTCAACGACGACGCCGCCGTCCTTCCCGACGCGCCCCGGCGGCTGGTCGAGGCGCTCGCCGGCGCGCCGCCGGACGTCGTGGCGGCGGGCGGGCTGCCTGACGGACTGGAGCGGGACGAAGAACGACTTTTCGGACGGCTTCCTGACCTTCGACGGCCACGCCTTCGCGGCCGACGCGGGGCGGCCGGTCGCGTCGCTGACACCGATGCAGCCCGGGCGAGGAACGGCTCTTCGCCTGCGGGGGTCTGATGGCCGTGCGGCGCGAAGAGTTCCTCGCCTCCGGGGGATTCGACGACGACTACTTCGCGTACCTCGAGGACGTGGACTTCGGCTGGCGGCAGTGGATCTTCGGGCGCCGCATCATCGCCGAGCCGCGCGCGGTCGCGCGCCACCGCGGCGGCGCGACGGGCGAGGCGCTCGGGATCTTCTCGCGCGGCTTTCTCTTCGAGAAGAACGCGTTCGCGACCGTCTACAAGAACCTCGAGCGCCGACGCGTTCCGCGACCTGATGCCGGCGGTCGTGATGACGTTCGTGACGCGCGTGGGGCAGATGCTGGCCAAGCGCAACCCCGGCGCCGCGGAGCTCGAGCGCGATCCCTACGCCGCGCCGGCCGCGCCGCCCTCCTTCGCGCGGCGGCTCTTCGGGATCGCGGCGGAGACCGGCGCGCGCATCCGCGTGGACGATCCGCTGACGCTCGCGCACCTGCGCGCCCTGTCCTGGATCCACCGCCACCACGCGGCGCTGGCCGAGAAGCGGCGGGCGGTGCAGGCCGGACGGCGGCGCACCGGACGCCGAGATCTTCGCGAAGTTCCCGATGCGGCTCGTGCCCACGTACCCGGGCGACGAGCGCCTCGACGTCGGACTTCTTCGCGCCGTTCTTCGAGAGCGCGCCCGCGCTGGTGCGGACGACGCTCGCCGAGATCTTCGAGGCGGGCGCTTGAGTTTCTCCGTCGTCATTCCGACCTACCGCCGGCCCGAGACGCTCTTTCCCGTTCTGGACGCCCTCGGACGCCAGGAGCGCGCCGCCCGAGTTCGAGGTGGTCGTCGTCGACGACGGCTCGGGCGGCGAGACGCCGGGCCGGCTCGCGGCGTACCGTCCCGGCTATCCCTTCCGCTTCTTCTCGCAGGCCAACGCGGGCCCCGCCGCCGCCCGCAACCGCGGCGTGCGCGAGGCGAAGGGCCGGGTCGTTCTCTTTCTCGGCGACGACACGGTGCCCGAGCCGGACCTGCTCGCGGTGCACGGGCAGACGCACGCCGAGCCGCGGCCCTTTCCGGTGGCGGTCCTCGGGTACACGACGTGGCCGCGGGACCTCAAGGTCTCGCCCTTTCTCCACCACATCAACGAGTACGGATTGCAGTTCGGCTACGGGCTGATCGAGGACACCGAGGCGGTGCCGTTCAACTTTTTCTACACGTCGAACGTCTCGCTGCCGCGCGCGCTGCTTCTGGACGCCGGCCTCTTCGACACGAGCTTCCCGCACGCGGCGTGGGAGGACATCGAGGTCGCGTACCGGCTGATGAAGGGCGGCATGCGGATGCTCTACCGTCCGGCCGCGGTGGCGCGGCACCACCACGACATCACGTTCTCCTCGTTCCGGCGGCGCCAGGAGAAGGCGGGCGAAGCCGCCGCGATCTTCTACGAGAAGCACCCGGAGCTCGGCGACTTCCTCGCCGTGCCGCTCGCGCGCACGCTGCCCGAGCGCGCGCGGTCCGCTCGACCGGCTTCTGCCGTTCTGGGCCGCGCTCGCCGAACGGCGCGAGCTGCCCGGCGGCGCGCCGTGCCGTCGACCGGGTCCTGCGCGACGACTACCTGAGAGGCCTGAGAAGGGGCCTCGCCGCGTCCGGCCGGATCCCTTCCGGATGACGCACTGACCTTGCGCGAGGTCAGACGCGCGCGGTGTCACCCGGGCGAGACGGCTGGAAACCCTTGCAGCAGAAGGGCTTCGAAGTCATCCCGATGTAAACCCGATGGCCTCCTTCTTGCTCTATTAGAATCCCGGAGGCAGGACTCGATGACCAGTTCCAAAAATCTCCGCACAGGCTTGCGGGCGTTTCTGATCGCGGCGGCCCTCGTGGTCTTTGCCGCGTCGTCGGTGTTCGCCCAGCATTCTGGCGGAGGGCACGGCGGCGGCGGGAGCCACGGCGGCGGCGGCTACCACGGCGGCGGCTCGCATGGCGGCCAGGTCAATGGTCAACACGGCGGCGGCTGGCATGGCGGTGGCTACCACGGCGGCGGCTACTACGGCGGCCGCGGCTACTACGGGCGCGGCTACTACCCCTACTGGGGCTGGGGATGGGGCGGCGGCTGGGGCTGGGGACTCGGATGGGGCTGGGGCTATCCCGGCTGGGGTTACGGCTACGCGGGTTGGGGCTATCCCGGATACGGCTATGGCTACGGCGGATACGGAGTTCCCGGCGGAACCGTGACCGTGCTGACCGGCGAGTGGGCGATCGTCGCGACCGACGTTTCGCCGGAAACGACGCGCGTCTTTCTCGACGGGCGTTTCATCGGCATGGTCGAGGACTTCAACGGTCCCGACTACCTCTACCTGAAGAAGGGCGACTACCAGCTCGAGTTCCGTCTCGACGGGTTCGAGACCAAGTCGATCAACGTGAACGCGCGCGCGGGCGCCCAGATGAAGATCAGCGAGAAGCTCAACAAGATCCCGAATGCGTCGCAGTACGGCTCCTACGACAATCCCGAGCCGCGAGGGCGGCGTCCAGCGCTACTGGAGCAAGGAAAGCAACGCGCCCATCCATCCGGTCAACGCGGAATCCGCTCCGCCAGGCCAGGCCCAGCCCTGGCGTGGCAATGGCTACGGCCAGCCCGGCCAGCCCGGCCAGGTCGGATCTCGGCGAGGCCGGTTCCGGCAGCGAGGCCGCGATGGATCCCGCGCCGCAGGCGCCCCTGGGCGTCCAAGCAGCGCGCCCGGATCATCTTCCACGTCACGCCGGGCGACGCCGCGGTCTACATGAACGATCACTTCATCGGCACGGGCGAGGAGCTGTCCACGCTGACCCGCGGCTTCCAGGTTGCTCCCGGCCAGCACTCACTGACGGTGTCTCGTCCGGGCATGGTGACCCGCGAGGAGACCGTGGTGGTGGGCCCCGGAAAGAGCGAAACGGTCGAGATCAGCCTGCAGTCCAACTAGGGCTGCGGGCCAATCTCGGTCGGATTTCTGGTTGACGCGGGGAATTAGCCATATACTGAACGCACTCGAAGGAATCGATTGGGGGGGCGCGAGGGACCGATGGCGTCTGTCATCCTAGTTTGCCACACCTTCCGTCAGTCCAGATAGCTCCCAGGTCCGCACTCTTCCCGATCCTTCCGTAGCCCGTCGGCCCGGAAGCTCCCCACGGTTCCTTCGAGGTTTTCCTTTCTCACGGCCTGCGGGCCGCCCCGAAGAGCTCGAGCAGCACCCGCTCGTAGTGCATTCGGCGGTTTCCGCGCCGGTTGTCGGGCGGCGGATCGGCCGCGAGCAGGGCGGCTTCGCGCAGGGCGGAGTGGGAGACCGGCGCGGGCCAGGGCGGCGAGGCGGCCGCCGACAGCCTGGTGGCGGATCGCCTCGGCGGGCGGGGCGCCGGCCGTGAGCGCGGCGTCGGCGAGCAGCTCCGAAAGCACGCGTGCGTCCGAGCGCTCGAGCGTCGCGAGGTGCTCCGCGGCGAGGACGAGGGCCGGCAGGCGTCCGGCGACCGAGCCCCTCTTCGAGGGCCGTCACGACGATCTGGCGCAGCTCCCGCGCCTGCTCCAGCCGGCTGGCCGGGTCCGCCTCGTCGTCGGCGGCGAAGAGGACGAGATCGCGGGCGTCTTCCGGGGAGAACCCGCGCGCGGCCCACGCGCGCTGCCGGGCGGCGAGCGACGGCGCGGGAAGCGCGGCCGGCGTGCAGCGCGATCGGATCGTCGAGAGCAGAAGCTCGGGCCGCGACGTGGTCAGGATCCATCGGAAGCGCTCGCCCGGCTCCTCGAGGGACTTCAGGAGGGCGTTTTCGGCCTCGATGCCGAGCAGGTCCGCGCGCAGGATCCGGGCCACGCGGCGCGCGCTCTCGTAGGGCCGGCCGGCCGAGAACGCGAGCGCCTCGCGGACGCGGTCGACGCGGATCTGCACGCCCTCGGGCTCGACCGAGAGGAAGTCCGGATGCAGCCCGGCGTCCACGCGGCGGCAGCTGCCGCAGCGTCGCGTCGGGGTCGTCGCCGGGGCAGAGCAGGCGCGCGGCGAGACGCCGCGACTCGCGCTCGAGCTCGCGCCTCCGAATGCCCCGAGAGCAGGAGCGCGCCGGGAAACTGCTCCGGGGATCCGGCCAGACGCTCGAGGACTTCTTCCGTCGCGATCGTCATGCGAGCCCGAACCGCGCGGAGAGGATCCTCCACGTGTCGGCGAAAACGGCCGACGCGTCGCCGTCGCACGGCCACGACCGCGACGCGCTCGGGCTCGCGCCGGGCGATCGCGAGGAAGCGCCGCGCGCACGCGCTCGTGGAACGCGAGGGCGGCGGACTCGAAGCGCCCCTCCACGGCGTCGCGGCGCCGGGTGCGCGCGAGCCCCTCGCGCGGGTCGAGGTCGTACACGAGCGTGAGGTCGGGCGCGAGGCCGTCGCGGACGCGGAGGTCGAGCCCCCGCACCAGCCCCTCGTCGAGGCCCCGCCCCGCCACCTGGTACGCCTCGGTCGAATCGCAGAAGCGGTCGCACAGGAGAAAGACGCCCTCGGCGAGCGCGGGCCGCACGATCTCGGCCAGGTGCTGGCGTCGGGCGGCCTCGATCAGCAGCCATTCCGTCATCGGATCGAGCTCCGCGTGGCGGGCGTCCATGAGGATCTCGCGGATCCGTTCGGCGATCGGCGTTCCGCCCGGCTCCCGCGTCGTCCGAGCGGTCTGCCCGGCCTCGCCGAGGCGTTGGGCGGCGAGCTTCAACTGCGTCGATTTGCCCGAGCCCTCGACGCCTTCGAACGTGATGAAGGGCACGCGCCGAGCATAGCGCGGAGCGGAAGACGGGAGACGGTCGACGGAAGGCGGAAGAGGGCAGGGGTGTCCCGCTGTTTCGTCTCCCGTCTCCGTCTCCCGTTTCCCGACCCTGGGGCGCCGCCGAATGCCATTAACATGGTCGGCCTCGGGATTCCTTTTTCGCGTGGGGAGAATGAGAGAAGTCGAGCACAAGGCGCGCCCGGCGACCGCCTCGCGGCCGGGGTGGTTCCTGGCCATCGGGTTCGTCGGCCTCGCGATCGCGATCGCCTCGATCGCCGACATGTTCTCGGCCCGTCCGTACGACGGGATCGTGCCCGTTCCCTACGGCCGCGAGGGCATCGAGGTCCGGGCGACCGTGCCGGGCAGCCCCGCCGAGAAGGCCGGGATCAAGCCCGGAGAGTGCATCCAGGGCATCGGCAAGCGGATCGTCAAGTCGAGCTCGCGACGCCTCGGCGCAGCTGCGCCGCCACCGGATCGGCGAAAAGGTCACGTACCTCGTGCGCAACGGCCCCTGTCCCTCCCAGCCCCGGGCGGAGGCCGCGGGCGAGCTGCGGGAGGTCGCAGGTGCAGCTGTCCTCCGAGCGCCTCGGAGGCCGGACCTACCTCTACGCCGTCGTCATCGGGTTCCTGTTCTTCTTCATCGGTCTCTTCGTCTTCGTGCGGGTCCCGCAGGAGCGCTCGGCGCGGATCTTCTTCCTGCTCTGCGTCCTCTTCCTGGTCTTCTTCGTCTGCCGCCTGCGGCCCGCGTCCTACTGGTGGATCGACGTGTTCGTCCAGAACACGGGCACGGTGAGCCTCTTCCTGCTGCCGGCCGTCTTCCTGCACTTCTTCCTGGTCTTCCCGCGGGCCAAGCGCCTCCATTTCGCGAAGCCGGACGAGTGGACCGGGGACCCGCCGGCCGCGTGGAAGGTGTGGCTCCAGGAGTTCCTGTCGGCCAGCCCGGGCCTGCTCTACCTGCTCTACGCGATCCCGCCGTTCGTCTTCCTCTACGACGTGTTCCGCCAGGTGCAGGGGGAGAAGGTCACCGTGCTCTCGGGCGCGCCGCTCTCCTCCTGGGTCCTGCTCGGCGACTACCTGGTGCTCGGCCTCGTCGCGCTCGCGCACTCGGCGTTCACGCTCGAGGAGTCGCGCGAGCGGCGCCAGGCATTCCACGTCTTCGTCGGCACGATCTGCGGGACGGTTCCGTTCGTCCTCTTCTTCATCGTCCTGCCGTCGGCCTTCGGCATCGACGAGTACGCCTTCTACGGGATCATTCCCATGATCCTGATCCCGCTCACGTTCGCGTACGCGATCGTGCGCTTCCAGATGCTCAACGTGCGCGTCATCGTGCGGCGCACGTTCCTCTACGCGGCGACCACGGCGGTCCTGCTCGGCCTGTACGCGCTCATGGTCGCCCTGGCGAATCTCGTCTTCGCGAGCTCGAGGCTCTCGGCCTCGCCGCTCTTCAACTTCGGCTTCTTCCTCGTCGGCATCTCGCTCTTCGAGGTCCTGCGGCGCAAGCTCCAGGCCCCGCTCGACAAGCTCTTCTTCCGCGAGAAGTTCGACTACCAGTCCGCGCTGCTCGAGATGAGCGAGGCGATCACCGGAGAGCTCGACCTCGGGCGCATCGCCGACTACCTGACGGCGAGCGTCGCGGCGACGATGCGCCTGGAAAAGGCGTCGATCTGGCTGCGGGACCGGGAAGGGTGGCTCGAGCGCCGCGGCCGACGCGACGACCGGCTCTCGCCGACGGCGGCGCTGCGCCGCGTGCTGCGCCAGGAGGGCAAGCCGTCGGACATCGGCGAGATCTCCGCTCCACTTCGCCGACGACGAGAGCGAGGAGTTCCGCAAGCGCCTGCTCGAGGAGGGCTTCCGCCTGCTCGTGCCGCTCGTCTACCGCGAGCGCCTCATGGGCATCCTCGCCCTCAAGGAGAAGCTCTCGGGCGAGCGCTTCGACCGCGACGACCAGTCGCTGCTCGCGACGCTGGCCAACCAGGCGGCGCTGGCGATCGAGACGGCGCTGCTCCACGACGAGATGACGCGCCAGGCGGAGTTGAAGCGCGACATCGAGATCGCGCGCGACATCCAGACGAGCCTGCTGCCGCGCAACGTGCCCGAGATCGCCGGGCTTCTCGTTCTTCGGCGGCAGCATCCCGGCGCGGGTGGTCGGCGGCGACTTCTACGACTTCATCCCGTTCGACGACGGGCGGCTGGGGGTCGTCATCGGCGACGTGTCCGGCAAGTCGGTGCCGGCCTCGCTGCTGATGGTCGCGGCCAAGGAGATCGTGTACTCGCGCGCGCATGACGACGAGCGATCCCGGCGCTGCTCTTCCGCGAGTCCAACCGCCGCATCTACTCGATCAAGCGGCGCATGTTCGTCTCGCTCGGTTTCTTCCTGCTCGACCCGGAATCCATGACCCTGCGCTACGCGATCGGGGGCCAGCCCCTGCCGATCCTCCTGCGCCCGGGGGACGGCGGCCCGCGGCTCTTCGATCCGCCCGAGCACCGGCTGCCGCTCGGGGCCTTCCGGGACGTGGCCTACGACACCCGGGAGCTCTACCTGCGCCGGGGCGACCTGCTCTTTTTCTACACCGACGGGTTCACGGAGGCCATGGACTCGGAGATGGACCCCTACGGCGAAGAAAAGCTCATGGCCTCGGTCGAGGCCCGCCGGGAGGGTCCCCTGGAGGAGGTCGCCCAGGGGGTCCTGGCCGACATCCGGGACCACGTCGGGGGGGCCGAGCAATACGACGACATGACTTTTCTGTTTCTGAGGGTGGAATAGGGCTTTTCTTGGGGGATTTCGGGGCGAAACTCCCCGATCCGCCATCCGTATGAAGGGGTTAGGGATGAAAAAGCGCCGGATTCTCTGGGTTCTCGGGATTCTCCTCCTGGCCGCGGTCGGGGGGGCGGCGGCGCTGTTTCTCTCCAGCCGCCGGGACGTCACCACGACCTCCGAGGCGGCCTACGAGGCCTACCAGGAGGCGGTCGCTCAACGAGAGCCGCTTCTACTACAAGGAATCCCGCGTGGGCTTTGCCAAGGCCCTCGAGCTCGACCCGACGTTCGCGATGGCGATGCTGGGGCTGGCGCGCCGGTCGAGCGACCACGAGCAGGCGGTTGCCCTCGTCAAGCGGGCCGCGCGCGAGAAGTCCCGCCTGACCGAGCGCGAGCGCCTGGCGGTGGACATCACCCTGGCCGACGTGGACAAGAAGCGCGACGAGGTTCTGGCCAGGGCGCGCGAGCTGCACGCGAAGTATCCGGACGACGTGCGCGGCGCGATGATCCTCGCGGGCGAACAGCTCTCGAAGGGCAACCCCGACCAGGCCATCAAGATCTTCGAGGAGCTGCTGGCCGTCGACCCGAACAACGCCGAGGCGTACAACCAGATCGGCTACTACTACGGCTACCGCGGCGACTATGACCGGGCGATCGACAACCTGACGAAGTACCAGTTCATCTCGCCCGACAACGCCAACCCCTTCGACTCCCTCGGCGAGAACCAGGCCTACTCGGGCCGCTACAACGAGGCGATCGAGAACCTGAACCGCGCCCTGGCGATCAAGCCGGACTTCGCGCCGGCCTACTGGCACCTCGGCGTGGCCTACGAGGGTCTGGGCGAGTACCCCAAGGCGGTGCAGAGCTACGAGAAGGCCTCCGAGCTCGACGACAACGACGACATGCGCCGCGAGTACCTCGTCATGGCCATGCGGGCGGCGATGATCGGCGGCGACGCCGCGACGGCGAGCAAGCTGCTCGAGCGCATCGCGAAGCTCCCGGTCGACCCGAAGAGCGACTACGCCAAGGTCGGGCCGCAGTTCGTCGCCGCCTTCGCTCGCTCTCTGCGACGGCAAGCCGGCCGAGACCGAGCGGCGCCTGCTCGAGCTCCGGCCCATGCTCGAAACGCTCTTCGGCGACAACAGCAAGGCCGGGAAGATGCCGCCCGCGATGAAGCCGCACTATCCCCAGTGGAACTACCTGATGGCCCTGGCGCTCGAGCAGCAGGGCAAGACCGACGAGGCCCTCAAGCTCTACGAGCTCAACGCGAATCCGCCCAACCCCTTCTACGACTTCGGGGAGCGCCGGTGGATCATGGAGGGGCGCGCGAAGGTCGCCGAGATCCTGGCGCGCAGGGGCGACCTCGACAAGGCCGAGAAACTGATCGCCGAGAACCGCAAGTGGAACCCGAGCTGGGGCCCGTGCCGGCCCGCGGAGACCGCCGTGGCGGAAATGCGCCGCGCGAAGGTGCTGGCCGCGTCCAAGTAGCCTCGAGAGCCCATGGAACGGTCCCGCCACTTCGAAACCCAGCATCGCCTCCTCCTGCTCGAAACCCTTTACGACGCCGGGCTTTCGCTCGGCGCGATGCCCGACGAGGAAGCGCTCGTCGAGGACGTCCTGGCGCGCGTCGTCGGCGTGCTCGATGCGTCGCGCGGCTACCTGGCCACCTTCGCCGAGGGCGGCGCCCGCCGCGCCGAGGCGCGCGTCGGGCTCGGCAAGCGGCCGGCGGAGACCGTCGTCGCGGTGGACGAGTTCCTGCGCGTGGTCCTCGACTCCGAGGGCGCGGTCGAGCGGTCCCGGTTCAAGCTGCTCGGCAAGCCCGTGACGTCGGCCGTCGGCGTGCGGATCTCGGGAGGCGGGCGCCCGGTGGGCGTGCTCGTTCTCGCCGACAAGGAAGCCCGCCGCGGCGGGTCGGCCGCGTTCGACGAGGAGGACCGCCGGTTCCTCGTGTCGCTGGCGGGGCTCTGCGGCATGGCGATCGAGAACCGGCGGCACCTCGAACGGCTGACGCGCGAGCGCGAGCGGCTCGAGGAGGAGAACCGCCGCCTGCTCGACGAGACCGGGCGGTCGGCCGCGGGAAGGCTCTTCGTCGGCGACTCGACGGCGGCGCGCCGCGTGCTCGACCTCGTCTCGCGCGTCGCGGCATCGAAGATCTCGGTTCTGCTGACGGGCGAGAGCGGCACGGGCAAGGAGCTGGTCGCGCGCATGATCCACGCGCGCAGCGACCGCGCGGAGAAGCCCTTCGTCGCGATCAACTGCGCGGCGCTGCCCGAGACGCTGCTCGAGTCCGAGCTCTTCGGCATCGAGCGCGGCGTCGCGACGGGCGTCGAAGCGCGGGCCGGCCGTTTCGAGACGGCGCAGGGGGGCACGCTCTTTCTCGACGAGATCGGCGACATGCCCGTGGCGCTGCAGTCCAAGCTGCTGCGGGTCCTGCAGGAGCGCGAGATCGAGCGCGTGGGCGGCCGGCGGCGCGTTCCGATCGACGTGCGCGTCCTCGCGGCGACGCACGCGCGCCTGGCGGAGCGGATCGCCGAGGGCGAGTTCCGCGAGGACCTGTACTACCGCCTGCGCGTCGTCGAGATCGGCCTTCCGCCGCTGCGCGAGCGCCGGGAGGACATCCCCAAGCTCGTCCGCTACTTCCTGGAGCGCTTCGCCGCGCGCGAGGGGCGCGAGGCCCCGACGCTGGACCGGGACGCCTACGCCGCGCTGCTGTCCCACGACTTTCCGGGCAACATCCGGGAGCTCGAGAACCTGCTCGAGGGGGCCGCGGCCCTTTCGCAGGGGGGTGCGATCCGGCGCGACGACCTGCAGTGGCTTCCCCGCGCGCCCCTGCCGAGCGAAGCGACGGCCCCGCACACCGCCGACGGCGAGGAGATCGCGGACCTGCGCGTCCTCGAGGAGCGCCACATCCAGCGGGTGCTGCGCATGGCGGGCGGAAACAAGAGCCGAGCGGCGCGCCTGCTCGGCATCAGCCGCCGGACCCTGTACCGGAAACGCAGTGTGGGACTTTAAGTCACTGTGACAATTAGTCCCTGTTTCGACATAACCATCATTGTATTCATAGGCTTAAATTGATTGGCAATGGGCGCGTAATGGCGTATGTGACATTGTGATACGCTATTTACGCGATGCGCTCAGACCTCCGGCAATCTCCTAACCCCAGCCCAACAAGTCGTTTACATCGAATTCGCCCGGTCCATGCGGGCTGGCAGGGCTCTTGCCTTTCTCTTCTGTCGACGCCATGAGAAAAGCCCTCGCCATCGGCCTCGAAGCGATCGAGACGCCCAACCTGCTCTGGGGGCTTCTCGCGGGCGAGCTTTCCCTCGTCCTGCTGCTGCTCGGCTCCGATAAACTTCCCTCTGTCTTGATCCGTTCACTCCAACTCTTTCTCCGGTTCTAGGGAGCCTGCGAGCGCGTCCCATGTCACAGGGAGGAACCGCTCCGCCCGGGCCCCCCGCCCAGGGCTCGCGCGAAGTGTCGATGAGCATCCCGGTTGCGCCGGAGATGGAAATCGTCGCCACCGCGCAGGCCGCCGCTTTGGGCGAATACCTGGCCATGACGCGGGATAAGATCGACGAGGTCAAGCTCGCGCTCGTGGAGGCGTGCATCAACGCGTTCGAGCACGCCGATTGCCGCGACGAGCAACTGCACCTGACGTTCCGGCTGGGGCAGGAGCCGAAGGGAAGGGAGTGGCTCGAGGTGGAGGTCCTGGACAAGGGCAAGGGGTTCGACAGGGCGACGGTCGAGGAGCCCAGCATCGAGAAGGCGTTTGCCGGCCACCGCAAGCGCGGCTGGGGCCTCCAGATCATCAAGAGCCTGATGGACGAAGTGCAGATCACCTCGGGAGCGTGGGGGACGCGGATTCTCATGAGGAAATACAAGTGAGCGAGTCCTGCAAGGTATCGTCGGAGCGCCGCGGCGACGTCGTGATCCTGTGGACGGACGGATACATCAACAACCAGGGCGGCGAAGAGATCGCCCGCGAGGCCTACGCCCATCTCGAGCAGGGCGCCCGGGGCCTGGTGCTGAACCTGGAGAAGACCCGCATCGTGAACTCGATCGGCATCTCGATCCTGATCGAGGTGCTCGAGAAGGTGATGGACCGCAAGGGAGCGCTCGCCTTCTGCGGGCTGACGCCGACCATCGACAAGACCTTCCGCATCATGGGCCTGGCCCAGTACGCCGAGATCTACCCGACCCAGGAGGAAGCGCTCCGGGGTGTCGACGCGAAGACCGCCTGATCCCGTCCACGGTATGAGCGCCCCGGTCTCGACCTCCACTCCCGCGCGCATCGACGAGCTCTGGAAGCGGATCGGCGCGGTCCTCGGGTCCGAGGGCCCCCTTCCCGCTCGCATCGCCGAAGCGGCGCTCGCGGCCACGGGCGCGCGCGACGCCATGTTGTACCTGCTCGAGGGCGGCTCCTGGGTTCGCGCGGTCGCGGGCGAGGGGCTGCCGGGCGGGGTGGAGACCGGCGAGCTGCCCGAGCCGCTTCCGGTCGCCGTCGCGTGGCATGACGACCAGCTGTGGCTGCCCCTTTCGGCCGAGGGGAGCGTTCACGGCGTCCTGCGGCTGGGCGGCCTGATCGCGCCGGACATGCCGGAGGGCGTGGCGTTGCTCGCATTCCTGCTCGGCTCGGTCGTCGGCGCGCACCACCTCTCGCGCCAGGTCCGCGACGCCGAGTTCGAGTTGAAGGCGCGCCTGCTCGAGCTCGAGTCGCTCTACGACCTGGGTCTGTCGCTCGGCGGACAGCTCGACCTCTCGGCCCTGGCCGACGAGGTCCTCTTCCGTTCGATCTCGCTGACCGACGCCGGCAAGGGCACGCTCGTGCTGCTCGAGGAGTCCGGCGCGGTGCTGCTCGAGCGCAGCGTGGGGGGCGAGGTCCTCGCCGGCCGCGACGCGGCGTCGTGGACCCTGCCCGAGGGCGGCGTCATCAACAACGCCGCGGCCTCCGTGCCGACGGCCGGAATGAAGCTCGCGGGCTGCCAGAAGGTCCTGGCGGTTGCGATCTCCGTCCCGGGACGGCGGCTGGGCGCCCTGGCCGTCGCCGACAAGGAATCGCGCGACGGGCGTGTGCTCGACTTCACGCCGACCGACGCGCGCCTCCTGGCGCTCTTCGCCAACCAGGCCGCCGCCGCGATCGAGACCGCGCGTCTCCACAAGGACGCGATCGAGAAGGAGCGGATCGAGCGCGAGCTCGAGGTCGCCGCGGCCATCCAGCGCCAGATCCTGCCGCGCGAGCTGCCGGCCGTCGCGGGGCTGGAGATCGCCGCGAAGAACGTGCCCACGCGCCAGGTCGGCGGCGACTACTTCGACTTCTTTCCCGCTTTCGAACGGGCGCCTGGCGTTTCTCGTGGCGGACGTCTCCGGCAAGGGCGTTCCCGCCGCGCTGCTCGTGTCGACGGTCCACGCGGCGGTCCACCTCCAGATCGACGAAGCGCGGACGGTGGCCGAGCTCGTCGGCCGCATCGACCGGCACCTGCAGAAGTACGCGGCGACGCGTAAGTTCCTGACGTGCTTCTTCGGGCTGCTCGAGCCCGACACGGGCACGCTGCGGTTCGTGTCCGCGGGGCACAATCCCGCGCTGCTGCGCCGGACCTCCGGGGCCTTCGAGCAGCTCAAGGCGACGGGCGTCCCGATCGGGATGTTTCCCAACGCCTCCTGGAGGGAAGACACGGTCACGATGGAGCCGGGCGACCTGCTCTGCGTCTACAGCGACGGCATCACCGAAGCGCTCGACGCGGCGGACGAGGAGTTCGGTCTCGACCGCCTGTCCCGGCTGATGACCGCGGACGCCGCCCGGCGGGATCTGCGAGAGGGTGTTCGACGCCGTGTCGGCGTTTGCCGGCGACGTGCCGCAGTACGACGACCAGACCCTCATCCTGCTCCGGAGGAGCTCCAGCCGGGTCGGATAGGATTCGGCCGTGCGCACGCCAGTCTTCGCGAGCCGGGCCGGGAGCGGCGTCGCGCGCGGGGCGGCGGTACTCTTGCTTTCCGCGGGTCTGGCCGCTCCGGGCTGCGGCCGGAAACCGGAGGAGGCTCCGAAGGTGACCGTTCGGGACGACGCGACGGCCGGGCCGCGCGCGCGGATGGTGGAGACCCAGATCGTCGCCCGTGGCGTGCGGGACCCCCGGGTGCTCGCCGCCATGCGCAAGGTGCCGCGCCACCTCTTCGTCGCGCCGGCCGAGCGCGCGCGGGCGTACGAGGACCAGCCGGTGCCGATCGGCGACAACCAGACGATTTCGCAGCCCTACATCGTCGCGCTGATGACCGAGCTTCTCGAGCTTCCGCCGAAGTCCCGCGTGCTCGAGATCGGCACGGGCTCGGGCTACCAGAGCGCCGTTCTCGGGGAGCTCGCGAGCGAGGTGTACTCGATCGAAATCCTGCCCGAGCTCGCGCGCTCGGCGGGGGAGAAGTTGAAGGAGCTCGGCTACGCCAACGTCGTCGTCCGCGAGGGCGACGGGTACCACGGGTGGACCGAGCACGCGCCCTTCGACGGGATCATCGTGACCGCCGCCCCCGAGAGCATTCCGCAGCCGCTGCTCGAGCAGCTCTCGCCGGGCGGCCGCATGGTCATCCCGGTGGGCGGATTTTTCCAGGAGCTGAAGGTCTTCACGAAGGACCGCGACGGCCGCGTGACCGAGAAGGACATCATCCCGGTGCGGTTCGTCCCCATGACCGGCGAGATCGAGAAGGAGAAGACGCCGGGGGAGTGATCAGGGGACCGAGTCCGCGCATCACCAGCGAGAGACGGGGCCCGCCTTGCGACGGACCCCGACAGGCGAGGATGCACGCGGGGCGGCCGACTTCAGTTGCCTGCCCCCTGGATGACGCCTTCCGCCAGCACGATCTCGACGCGGCGGTTCTTCGCGCGCCCTTCCACGGTGGCGTTGTCCGCCACCGGGAACCTGGGACCGTAGCCCTGATCCGTCATGCGCGACGCGGCGACGCCCTGGGACTGGAGGAAGCTCATGACCGCGTCGGCCCGCTCCCGCGAAAGCCGATTGTTGAGCTCGTCCGAGCCCGTGGAATCCGTGTAGCCCTCGATGCGCAGGTTGATGCGGGGGAACACCTGGACGATGCCGGCCAGCTTGGCGAGCGCGACCTGGGTGTTCTGCTTCAGGGTCGCCTTGTTGACGTCGAACAGGATGTCGGGCAGGTTGACCACGACGCCGCGCGCCGTCTTGGTGATCTGGGCGACCGAGGAAAGCGCGCCGTCGAGCTGGCCGGCGAGGTCGTCGCGCTCCTTGACCAGCCGCTCGTTCTCGCCCTTCAACTGCGCGTTCTTCGCCTCGAGGCCGGCCGCCACGGTGGCGACCTCCGCCTTCGCGCGCTCGGCTTCGGCCCTGGCCGCGCTCGCCTGCGCGGCGAGGTCCTCGGCCTTGCGCCGGGCCTCGTCGGCGTCGCGCCGCGCCGCTTCCGCCTGCTCGGCGGAGAGGCCGGCCACGGCCGCCTTCTGCTGCGCCGCGGCCGCGTCGAGCTGGGCCACGGCGGCCTGCTGCTGGAGCAGCGACATCTGCGACTGCGCCGCGGCCGCCTGCTGGCGGGCCTGCTCGAGCTCCTGCTGTGACTGGGCCAGCTGCGACTGCGCGGCGAGCGCCTGCTCGCGGGCCGAGACGGCGGCCTCGCGGGCGGCCAGCGTCTGCTGCTCGGCCGCGGCCGCCTGCTGCTGCGCCTGGGCCTTGCTCTGCTCGAGGGCCTGCATCTCGGCCGCGCGCTTGGCGGCGGCCGCCGCGGCGGCTTCCTGCGCGAGGTTTCGCTGGGTGTCGCGGATGGCGGTCGAGGACAGCGAAAGGCTGCGGCGCGCGTAGTCGATGCCGACCTTCTTGTTGCCGCCCTGGAAGGAGTTCTGCGCCTGGGCCAGCGTGATCCCCGCGTCGCGGATCGAGTCCGGCGCGTACTTCTCGGCGCCCATCGCCCGGGCCTGGTCGAGCACGTGCTGGGCCTGGACGATCTCGACGGGCTCGCTGCCCGTGTACTTCATCGAGCCGATCTGCTGATTGCCGACCGCCGGGGGCGGGACGAAGCCGGAAAACGTGATCGGGGTGCTCGCGCCCTTCTTCGGGGGCAGCGGGATGGACGTGAAGCAAACGAGCTCGGAGGGCCGGAGCACGAGGTTGTACGGCTCGGCGGTCACCATGAGGGCGAATTCCTTCTGCCCGGTTCGGTAGTTGCCTTCGCCGGAGGAGCCCTGAACGATCAGCTCTCCGAGGTTTTCCGCCCGGCCGTCCCGGGAAATCGCCCACACGACGTAGGACGTCACGTCGGCGCCGAAGAGAATCGCGGGGGGCAGCTTCTTGTACTCGACCTCGACGGCGGCCTGGCCGTCCTTGAACTTGACCTCGGCCTCGGCCTCGGCGGGAGCGACACGCGCGGTCGCGGCCATCTTCACGTCGACTCCCGAGCCTTCCGGGAACTGGATCACGGAGATCGGCATGTCGATGGCCGCCAGGGGAAGCGAGGCGATGCAGAAGGCCGCCAGGCCTCCCAGAAACTTCCGAACCGTCTTGATGGTCATGTTCGTGCTCCTCGAATCCGGCTTCACGGAGTTGTGGTTGAGCGTTTCGCGGGGCCGCAGACTATATTGAGCACCAGTGGGCGCGTCAAATCTTGTCGGGTTCTGGTCCGGGGGAAGGTCCATCGAGGAGGCGAAATGAGCGACCCGGTCGTCCTGCATCGTCTCCAGTTCGCGTTCACCATCATCTACCACTACCTCTTCCCGGTCCTGACCATGGGCCTCGCCTTTCTCATCGTCGTCATGAAGGCCCTCGGCCTGCGCAGGGGCGGCGAGAAGTGGAACGACGCGGCGCGGTTCTGGATCCGGATCTTCGGAATCAACTTCGCGGTCGGCGTGGTGACCGGCATCCCGATGGAGTTCCAGTTCGGGACCAACTGGGCCCGGTTCTCCCGCTATTCGGGCAACGTCATCGGCCACACGCTCGGAATGGAGAGCCTGTTCGCCTTCTTCCTCGAATCCTCGTTCCTGTTCCTGCTGGTGTGGGGCGAGAAGCGGCTGTCGCGGCGGGGGCACTTCTTCGCGGCAGTTGCCCTGTTTCTCGGCAGCTGGCTCTCGGGGTACTTCATCACCGCGACCAACGCCTTCATGCAGCATCCGGTGGGGCATGCGATCGGCGCGGACGGGAACCTGCGGCTGGCCGACTTCGGGGCCTTTCTTTTCAACGTGTGGGCGATCGCCCAGTACGCGCACAACATGACGGCGACGGTCGTCACGGCCTCGTTCGTCGTCGCGGCGCTCGGCGCCTTCTACCTCCTCCAGAGCCGGCACCGCGAGCAGGCCGCCCTGTTCCTGCGCCTCGGCGTCGTCTGCGGGCTGGTATCCAGCATCCTCGTCGCCTTTCCGACCGGAGACCGACAGGCCAAGCTCGTGGCGGTGCACCAGCCGGTCTCGCTCGCCGCGATGGAAGGCCGGTTCCACAGCGGCCCGGACGCCGAGCTCAACCTCATCGGCCAGCCGGACGTGCGCGAGCGTCGCCTCGACAACGCCATCGCGGTTCCCGGAGCCCTTTCCTTTCTGGCCTTCGGCCATTTCTACAGCGACGTGCGCGGCCTCGACCAGTTCCCGGAGAAGGACTGGCCGGACCAGATCGCCCTGCTCTACTACGCGTTCCACATCATGGCGGGCCTCGGAACGATCCTCCTGGGGATCATGCTGATCGCGGGCTTTCTCGCCTGGACCGGGCGGCTCGAGCGGTGCCGCGCCGATGCTCTGGATTCTGATGCTGTCCTTTCCCTTTCCCTACATCGCGGTGACGGCGGGCTGGATGACGGCGGAGCTCGGACGGCAGCCGTGGCTCGTCTACGGCCTGTTCCGGACGGCCGACGGGACGAGCGCCACGGTGCACGCGGGCACGACCCTCTTCACGCTGATCGGGTTCTGCGGTCTATACCTGTTGATCGGAGTCCTGTTCCTCTTCCTGATCGCGGAAGAGATCGGCCGGGGGCCGGGGCACGACGAGCCGCGTTGCGGGCGAGGAGGCGTCCCATGCATGAGATCTGGTATGCCATCGTGGTCTTCATGCTGACGGCCTACGTCGTGCTCGACGGCTTCGATTTCGGCGCCGGGGCACTGCACTGGTTCGTGGCGCGCAACGACGGGGAACGGCGCGAGGTGCTGGCCGCGATCGGTCCCTTCTGGGATGGCAACGAGGTGTGGCTGCTGGCGGCCGGCGGCGCCCTCTTCGTCGGCTTCCCGCGCGTGCTCGCCTCGGGCCTCTCGGGCTTTTACTTCGCGATCTTTCTCGTTCTCTGGAGCCTGATCCTGCGCGGGATCTCCATGGAGTTCCGCAGCCACGTTCACGACGCGGTCTGGCGACAGTCGTGGGACTTCTTCTTTTCGTGCGCGAGCGTGCTGCTGCCGGTCTTCTTCGGCGCGGCGCTCGGAAACCTGCTGCGCGGATTGCCCCTGACTGCGGAAGGGTGGTTCGAGCTCGACCTCTTCACCGATTTCACGGCACGGGCGCCGGTCGGGATCCTCGACTGGTACACGGTGCTCGTGGGCGTCTTTGCCCTCGCGGCCGTCGCGGCGCACGGCGGTACGTTCCTCGTCTGGAAAACGAGCGGCGATGTCCAGGCGCGCAGCCGCGCCGCCGCGCTGCGGCTGTACGGTGTCGCGGCGGTCCTCTGGCCGATCGTCACGCTCGCCACGGTGCGCGTCAACGCCGGCTTCCTGCCGGCGCTGGCCGCGCGCCCGCTGGCATGGCTGCTGGCCCTTGCGGCGCTCGCGGGGCTCGTCGTCGTGTTTCGGGGCCTGCGCGGCGGGCAGGACTTCGCCGGGTTCCTCGGTTCGTGCGCCTTCCTCGGGGGCCTGTCGGTCGCGACGGCCGTGATCGTGTTTCCCGTGATGCTGCGCGCGATCGGGGACCCCCTGCTGTCCCTGACCACGGACAACGCGGGCGGGGACCCCGCGGGCCTGAAGACGGCGCTCGGCTGGTTCGCCGTCGGCTTGCCGCTCGCGCTCTTTTACTTCGGCCTGGTTCACCGCCTCCACCGCGGCAAGGCCGTCGCCGCCGCCGACGGCGAGGGGTATTGAGAGGGGGAGCGCCCTAAGGATCGGGCGTGTCGGGCGTATCGGGCTCGCCGTCGCCGTCGCTGTCGACGGAAACCAGGATCGGCGGGTGCTTGGCCCACGGGACGCCCTTCGCGCCCATCTGGTATCCGAAATCGAACAGCTTTCCCATGTACCCGGGATCGAAGTCCCCCGTGCGCGGGACCTTGAATTCCGCGGGGATGTACGCGAGGTTGTAGTCGACGCCGTCGCGCTGCGTGAGCGAGTAGATGCGGTACAGGTCGCCGATGCCCTGGTACTGGATGAGGCAGGTGATGGCCCGCAGCGCGATCGGCAGGGTCCGGCGGTCCACTTCCGCCCATTCCGGATCGAGGCGCGCGTTGCGGATGACGTAGAGCGTGCGCTCGCGCACGACGCCGTGCTCGTCGGAGAGATCCTTCAGGCGCACGCCGGCGGGATAGACGAAGACCTGCGTGGCCGTCCCGCCGTCGACGTGCATCTCGTCGTAGGACTTGCCCTCGGATTCCACGTCGATCATGACGGGAGGAAACGTACCGGGGATGGCGGCGGAGGCGAGCAGGATTTTCTGCACGAGCTCGAGCGAGCCGGGGCGGTGCATCGCCGCGATCTTGGTGATGTTCCAGATGACCGGGCGACGGGCGTCCAGATTCGTGGTCCCGACGAGGAGGATGCGGCCCTTCTCGTGCTCGGCCGCGATGGCGTCGAGCATCTCCTGCGTGATGGATTTCTTGAGGAGATTCCAGAGGGGGGTCGTGTCGGCCATCGCGTCGCCGTAGAGAACCGAGAAGATCCACCGCTGCGCGGCGATGTCCTTCATGGAGACGGCGGTGTACATGGCCTTCAACCGTTCGTCGTACGCGGGTCCGAGAAACGCGAAGGGCGCGATGAGGGCCCCCGTGCTGACGCCCGTCACGAGCTTGAACGTCGGCCGCGTCCCGGCCTTCGTCCAGCCGTCGAGAAGGCCCGCTCCGAACGCGCCGTTGTCGCCGCCGCCGGAGATGGCGAGGTAGGCGGCGGGCGGCATCTCCCCGGCGTGGCCCTGGGAGGCCAGGTAGGCCTTCTCGCGAGCCCACGACTCGGCGAAGTCCTTCTTGAACACGTCGAGCCGCGCGCCGTCGCGGGGGAAGTACCGGATCCCGTACGGGAAGCCGGCCACCGTCGCCGTCGTCTGCTGATTCACGGGCACGGCCTTGCGGCGCGTGGCCGTGGCGCAGCCGTGCGCGAGCAACGCCGCGAAGATGCAGTCCCGCGGCGCGGATCGATCTCGTCAATGTCATGGGTCGGAATCACCTCGCGGGTATCTCATCACAGGCCGCGGCGCGGCGCGCGGCGCGAGCTACCTCCCGATCGCCTTCCGATATAGGCTCCAGCCGTGAGGCGCCCGAAGGCATTCTCGCCGGATTGGTGGCAGGAGCGCGGCCTCACGGCGATGCTCGTGTCGCTGCTCCTCGCGCTCTTCGTGGGCGCGCCGCTGATGGCCATCGGGTCCGTGGGGCCGCTTCCGTTCGACGTCTTCTTCACCTCGCTCATGCTTTCCGGGGTCATCGCGTTTTCGCGGAGACGGTGGCTGGCGGCCGCGATTTCCGTGATCGGTTTCGTGATCCTCACCCTGCGCTGGACCAGCTACGGGACGGGAAAACGGGGCGTTGTCCCTCTGGGACAACGTGCTGTCGATGCTTCTGGTCGCGATCCTGACCGGTCTCGTGCTGGAGCACGTGTTCCGCGAGGGCGCGATCACGGGCGATCGGATTCGGGGCGCCGTGGCGGCGTACCTGCTGCTCGGGCTCGTGTGGGCGTTCGCCTATGCGCTCGTCGACCGGGCATTTCCCGGCGCCATCGACCTGAAGAACGCCGTGGTCCTGGCGCAGCACAAGATGCAGACCTTCGCCTATTTCAGTTTCGTGACGCTCACGACCGTGGGGTACGGCGACATCACGCCGGTGCATCCGGTCGCCCGCGTGCTGGCGGCCGGCGAAGCCCTCGTCGGACAGCTCTATCCGGCGGTCCTGATCGGGCGCCTCGTATCGCTGCAGATCACGGCGCGCCGGCAGGACGGCCCGCAATAGAATTCGCGTCGTGAGCACGACGCAGGGCTCGGCGCGGGTCGAGGTGCGCCCCGGGGCGCAGTCGCTCGTGACCCTGGCCGGCACGCTGGACGTCGAGACGGCGGCGCGGGCGCGGCGCGAGGTCGCGGCCGGGCTCGCCGGCGTCGGCCGTGCGGTCGCTCGAGGTCGACGCGGCCGGCGTCGAGCGCGGCGACATGTCGGGGATGTCGCTTGCTGTACGAGCTGGCCGAAGGGCGGATGGTCCCCGGCGTGCGCGCGACGGTCAAGGGGCTGCGGCCCGAGTTCCAGACGCTGCTCGCGGCGTTTCCGTCGGCCGAGGCGCTCCACGGCATCGAGGCGGCTCCGCACGCGGCGGCCATTCGTTCAACGACGTCGGGCGCCGCGACGGTGTCCATCCTGGCGGACGGGCGCGCTCAGCTCGCCTTCATCGGCGCGATCGTGCAGGGCTTCGCGGCAGTCCTCCGCAGCGCCCGCGCGCAATGCGCTGGGGCGAGCTCGCCGTCGTCTTCGAGAAGGCCGGGGTCAACGCCCTGCCGATCGTCTCGCTGATCAGCGTCCTGATGGGCCTCGTCATCGCCTTCGAGGGCGCGCAGACGCTCGAGATGTTCGGTGCGCAGATCTTCATCGCCAACATGATCGGCATCGTCATGATCCGCGAGTTCTCGCCGATCTTCACGGCGATCATCTTCGCGGGCCGCTCCGGTTCGGCATTTGCCGCCGAGATCGGCACCATGAAGGTCAACGAGGAGCTGGACGCCCTCGAGACGATGGGCCTCGACCCCATCCGCTTCCTCGTCATTCAGCGGGTGCTGGCGGGGACGCTCCTGATGCCCGTGCTCGCCGCGTACTCGATGGTCGTGGGCATCCTCGGCGGGATCATCGTCATGCTCACGATGGGGTTCCCGTTCTCCCAGATCTGGACGCAGCTGTCGGGCGCCGTCGGCGTCTGCGACGTGCTCGTCGGGATCTCGAAGTCCGTTCGTGTTCGGCGCGATCATTGCGGGCCTGGGATGCCTGCGCGGGATGCAGACGAAGGAGGGGCCCAACGCGGTCGGCGACTCGACGACGCGCGCCGTCGTCGCCGGGATCCTCATGATCATCATCGTCGACGCCGATCTACAGCATCGTGACGTACGTGCTGCACGTATGAGCGGCGCCGCACCGGTCGTCGATCTCCGTCGAGGGCGTCACGATCGCCTACGGCGACAAGGTGATCCAGAAGGACCTCACCTTCCAGGTGCGGCGCGGCGAGGTGTTCGTGATCCTCGGCGGATCCGGGCTGCGGCAAGAGCTCGCTGCTGAACAACATGATCGGACTCCACCGTCCGCCGGAGGGCCGGATCCTCTTCGGCGAGGACGACATCGTGACGGCGGAGGGCGCGGACCGCCTCCGGCTCCTCCGGGAGTTCGGCGTCATGTACCAGAGCGGCGCGCTCTTCGGATCCATGACGGTCCTCGAGAACGTGCGCCTGCCCGCTCGACGAGTTCACCGACCTCGGCCCGGCGGAGAAGGACCTCGTCGTCCGCAGCGAAGCTGAACCTGGTGGGGCTGCTCCGGCGCTGCCGCGCAGAAGCCCGCGGCGCTCTCCGGGGGCATGCAGAAGCGGGCGGGCATCGCCCGCGCGATGTCGCTCGATCCCGGGATCCTCTTCCTCGACGAGCCGTCCGCGGGCCTCGACCCGATCACGTCGGCCGGGCTCGACAAGACGATCAAGGAGCTCTCGAAGGGCCTCGGCATCACGTTCGTCGTGGTCACCCACGAGCTCCAGAGCATCTACGCGATCGCCGACCGGTGCGTCATGCTCGACGCCCGGACGAAGACGATGATCGCCGAGGGCCGGCCCGCGGACCTGCGGGACCACTCCGACGACCCGTACGTGCGGCAGTTCTTCCTCCGCCAGGCCGAGCCGGCCGGAGCGGCAAAACAGGGGAGTCCGACTTCATGAGCGAAAAGGCGAGCCAGTTTCGAATCGGGGTCTTCGTCAGCGTGGGCGCGGCGATCCTGCTCACGGGGCTCTTCGTCTTCGGAATCCGGACCGCCTTTCAGCCCACGTACATGTTCGAGACGTACTCGACGGACAACGTGGAGGGGCTGTCGGTCGGCTCCATCGTGACGCTGCGGGGCGTCCCGGTCGGCAAGGTGACCGAGATCGGGTTCAGCTGGAACATGTACGAGGTGGGCCAGCCGGCGTGCGTCGTCGATTCGCGGCCGGTCAGCAGAAGATCGCTCCCGTCCAATTGAAGGGAGACCCTACGCGAAGGAACTCGAAGTCGTCACCGCGGGCTGCGCGCCGTCGTCCAGACGGAGGGAATCACCGGATCGAGCATCGTGGCCCTGCAGACGATGGACGCCGCAGCTGTACCCCCCCCTGACAGTGGCCCTGGAAGCCGAAGTACGTCTACATCCCGTCGGCGCCCAGCCAGCTCGGCCGCCTGCTCGCCTCGGTCGACAGGACGCTGGCAAACCTCGAGCGTCTCGACGTCGGGGAGCTCTCGGGCAACCTGAACCGCGTCCTCGTGTCGGCCGACGCCGCGCTCAAGAACCTGAACCAGCTCGACGTGAAGGGGATCTCGGAGAACGCGAACCGGGCGATCGACGGCGCCGACGCCGCGGTGAAGGAGATCCAGGGGCTCGCCGAGGACGCCCGCGCGGACCTGCGGAGCATGAAGCTCGACGCGGTCGGCGAGGATGCCGGCCGCCTCCTGAACGACCTCGACGCGCGGCTCTCGGTGCTGATCGACAAGCTGTCGGGAGTCGACGTGCGGTCCCTGAACGACACGCTGGCCGGGACGCGGGACGCCGCCCGCAGCCTGAACGAGGCCCTCGACCAGCTCAAGCGCTATCCGTCGGGGTTCCTGTTCGGCGGAGCGCCGCCGCCCGCGCCGGTGCTCGAGAAGGAGAAAAAGTGATGCGCCGCTCCGCTTTCGGACCTGCCCGCCCGCGTCGCGCGCGGCTTCGTGCTCGTCACGGCGCTCGCGGCGTGCGCCTGCGCCTCCAAGCTGGCCCGCACTCCGGAGACCTTCACGATCGATCCGCCGCCGGCGCGTCCCGCGCCCCGCCGCGACGGCGAACCGCATCCTGTCGCTGCGCAGCGTCGAGGTGGCGCCGACGTATGCCGGCTCGGAGCTGGTGTACCGGGTCGGCGAGCACGGCATCGAGCGCGACCCGTACGCGAGCCTCGCCGCGCCGCCCTCCCGGCTCGCTGACCGCGGCCATGCGGGGCTACCTGCGCGACTCCGACTACGTTCGCGACGTCGTCGCGCAGGGCGAGGGGCTGCCGGTCGACGCCGCGCTCGAGCCCGCGCTGCTGGAGCTCTCCGGGGATTTCAGCAACCCGGCCGAGCCGGTGGCGGTCCTGACGCTGCGCATCCGCGTCCTGTCCGACCCGTCCGGCGCCGTCTCGGAGCGGGAGATCCTGCTCCGGACCTACACGCGGCGCCTCCCGCTGTCGCAGCGGACGGCGGCCGCCGTCGTCGCGGCCTGGAACCGCGCCCTCGGCGAAATCATGGCGGAGTTTCTGGCCGACCTGAAACCGGTGCTCCCGCCGCCGCGCGTGACCCCCGGTAATCCGGGCTAGACTCCGGTCCGCTCATGGTCGCAGCCCCAGAAGTTCCGGCGCGGGCGAGCCTTCGGGAGGAGGTGCTCGCCGCCTTTCCGCCGGAGCGCCGCTCGAGCCGCGAGGTGCAGCAGCTCGCGCGGCGCATCACGGGCGTCGTCACCGCCGACACCGTCGGCGCGCGCGTCCGCGCCTGGGCGCGGCTGGCCGACTGGACCCGTCCCGCCCAGCTCGTGCCGGCCGACGGCACGGCCTCCGCGGAGCCTGCCACCGAGAGCCTCGCCATCGTCGTGCACCTGATCGAGACCTCGCCGGGAATCCGCGCGCAGGTGCACGCGTCCCTGGCCGCGATGCTCTCCGAGACCGAGGCCTCCACGCTCTTCGGCGAGGCGGGCCTGCCGAGCCATCGGGGCTTCTTCTCGGAGTTCGGCGATCGTCTGATGTCCCGGCTCATCCCGGAGCCGCACGAGGAGCACGATCTGGCGGGTCTGCTGCGCCGGCTGTTTCCCTCGGACGCGCACGTCGAGCGCTTTCGCCGGCTTCCGCCGGAGATGTTCCAACGCCTGGTCGCGGCCTTCCTGCCGTCCGACGGCGGCGCGGCCTGGGCCCCCGTGCGGGCGGACTTCGCCGACGGGTTTCGACTGCTCGCGGCGCGGGCGAAGGCCGAGGGGCTCTCGGGCAAGCTGCGTGCCCGGGGACTGGCGCGGCGCGTTTCCGAGTCGCCGTTCTACCGACTCGATCTCGCGAGCGAGGCGGTCGCCGCGGCGTGGCTGGCCGGCGAGGAGACGTCGGCTCCGGCGCAGGAGTGGCGCCGGTGGGCCACCGACTGCTGGGCGGAGATGGGGGCCGTGCGCCGGCGGCTGGAGACCGACGGCGTCTCGGTGGACATCGTCTACGGGCTCGACGCGATCGACCGGTGCCTGAAGCGGATGGAAACGATGGTCGACGTCATGGAGCACAGGCCGGGGCCCGAACGCTCGGCGGCGATCCACCGCCTGCTGTCGCGCGTCGTCCTCCTGCACCGGCAGGACCGCAGCCTCTTTCACCTGCTCGGCGCGAACCTGCGCATGCTCTCCCGCCGGATCGTGGACCGCTCCGGCGAGACCGGGGAGCACTACATCGCCCGCAACCGGAAGGAATACCGCCACATCTGGGTGGCCGCCGCCGGCGGCGGCGCCCTGACGGTGCTCACGGCGGCGGTGAAGATGAAGCTCTTCGGCATGGGGCTGCCGCCGTTTCCCGAGGGCCTGCTGGCCGGCCTGAACTACGCCGTGAGCTTCCTGCTCCTGCAGGCGTTCGGGCTCATCCTCGCGACGAAGCAGCCCGCGATGACCGCGGCGACGCTCGCGTCGATCCTGCGCGAGCGGCGCGGCGTGCGCGAGCTCGACCAGATCGTGGACTACACGGCGTCGATCGTGCGCTCGCAGCTGGCCGCGGCGATCGGCAACGTCACCGTCGCGGCGTTCGGGGCCTACGCCTTCGACCACCTGTGGCGCCTGATCGCGGGGCACTCCTACCTCGATCACCACGACGCCGAGCACGTGTTCCAGACGCTCTCGCCGCTGGACAGCCTGACCGTTCTCTACGCGGCCGAGACGGGCGTGCTCCTCTGGCTCGCGAGCGTGATCGGCGGCTGGTTCGACAACTGGGCGGCCTACCACCGCCTGCCGCGCGCGGTCGCGGAGCACCCGCTCGGCCAGCGCGTCGGGCGGGCGCGGATGCGCCGGTTCGCCGACTCGCTCTCGCGCAACGCCTCCGGCTGGGCGACCAGCATCTCGCTCGGCTTTCTGCTCGGGATGACGCCGGCCTTCGGCAAGTTCCTCGGCCTGCCGCTCGACGTCCGGCACGTGACGCTCTCGACGGGGATGCTCGCGCTCGCGGCCGCGACCATCGACCAGCAATGGATCGGGCACGGCGCGTTGCTGCGCGCCCTGGCCGGGATCGGCGTCATGTTCGTGCTGAACCTGTCCGTCAGCTTCGTCCTCTCGCTCGCCAACGCCGCGCGCGCGTACGACCTGCCGCGCCGCGACCTCTTCGAGCTGCTGCGTCGCCTCGTGCGCCGGTTCGTCCGGTCGCCGGGCCAGTTTCTGCTGCCGCCGCGCGCCGAAGTCGAGGCGGCGTGAGGCCGCCGATGGAAGTGTGGCTCCGCCGCCTCGCGCCCGGACTGCTCGTTCTCGCGCTGGCGCACGCGGCGCCCGGAGCCCAGCTGGCGGCGCCAGCCCCCACGCCGGCGCCGCAGGACGAGAACGCCGGCGACCCGTACGGCCGCGACACGCCGCACGGCTGCTTCTTCGGCTTCCTGAAAGCGGCCGAAAGAGGCAGCTACGGGACCGCGGCGGAATACCTGCAGATCCCGACGTCGCTGCGCCCGCAGCGCGAACAGATCGCGGCGCAGTTCCAGGAGGTCCTCGACCAGCGCTTCGTGTCGACCAGCCTCGAGCGGATGAGCCGGTCGCCGCGGGGGACGCTGGAGGACGGTCTGCCGCCCAACGTCGACCGGGTGGGCGACATCCTGGGGCCGGACGGGTCGTTCGAGGTGGTGCTGGTCCGGCGGGAAGCTTCCGGCGTTCTACCGGTCTGGCTGATCTCGTGGGAGACGATCCGCGAGGCGCGGCAGGTCTACGGAGAGCTCGGCGCGCCCGCGGTCGCCCGGAAGCTGCCGGAGTTTCTCGTCGAGACGCGCATCGGGCCGCTGCGGCTGTGGCAGATCGTCGCCTTCCTCCTGCTGCTGCCGGTTCTGTACGGGCTCTCGTGGCTGGTGGTGGGGGGCGTCCTTGCGCTCGTGCGTCTGCTGCGCCGCAAACCCGGCGGGGCGCCCGCGGCAGAGTGGACGTCGGCCGCGCGCAGCCCGGCCACGCTGCTGCTCGCGCTGCTCGTCCACCGCGTCGCCGTGTTCTGGCTCGGGATCCCGGTGATGTACCGCATCTACTACAACCGGTTCCTCTACGTCGTGCTGCTCGCGATTCTTCTGTGGATGCTGCTGCGGATCGTCGACGTCGTGGACCGCCACCTGCTGCGCCGCGTGATGCCGATCGGGCGCAAGGCGGGCGGATCGTCGCTCTCGCTCGTCCGCCGGGCGCTGCGCGGCGTCGCCATCGTCCTGGTTCTCCTGCTCGCGCTTCCCGTCTTCGGCGTGAACGTGACGGCGACGCTGGCGGGCCTGGGCATCGGCGGCCTCGTGCTCGCGTTCGCGGCGCAGAAGAGCCTCGAGAACGTGTTCGGCGGCTTTGCCATCCTCTCGGACCGGCCCCTGAGCGTCGGCGACACCTGCCGGATCGGCGGCCAGCTCGGCGACGTGGAGGACATCACGCTCTGGGCCACGCGCCTGCGCACCAGCGAGCGCACCGTGGTCAGCATCCCGAACGGCGCCGTCATGACGGGGCAGATCGAGAACCTCTCGCGGCGCGACAAGTTCTGGTTCCATCCGACGGTCGGCCTCGCCTACGCGACGACGCCCGCGCAGATGGGCGTCGTCCTCGCGCAGCTGCGCGGCCTGCTGGCGGCCGACCCGCGCGTCGAGAAGGAAGGGGCGCGCGTGCGGCTCGCGCGCCTCGGGGCGTCGTCGCTCGACGTGGACGTGCACGCCTACGTCCACGCGGACAACTACGCCGGGTTCCTGGCCGTGCAGGAGGAGCTGCTCCTGCGGATCCTCGAGATCGTCGAGGCGGCGGGAACGTCGGTCGCGTTTCCGACACAGACCGTGCACCTGCATTCCGACGGCGCGCCCGACGCGCCGCCGTCGAGGAAGGATGGGAAATCCGAGTGAGGCTCGACGTTCGCCTTCTCTGCGCCGCCCTCGCGGGCGCGCTCGCGGTTCCTGCGGCCAGCGCCGAGCCGGCGCTCGGGTTTCACCCGCCGGCCGACGGCAGCGGCTTCGCGGAGTCGTTCTCGGTCGCCCTGCGCGACGCGCGGCGTCGCCGCGTGGATCCCGGCCGAGGCGCCCGAAGCCGAGCTCGAGGAGGCGGACGAGTCGGCGCCGCCGCCGGTGAAGAAGCCCAAGTGGGTGTGGATCGGCGGCCTCTCGGCGCTGGCGATCGGCGGCTCGTACTACAACGCGCGCAGCGACGGCCCCCAGTATCCGTTCCACTTCACGAAGGAGGGCTGGTTCGGACAGAACACCTACTCGGGCGGCGGCGACAAGGCGTCGCACTTCGTCTCGTACTACATCGTCGCGAAGCTGATGTCGGGCGTGAACATGGAGCTCGGCATGTCGGTCGACGACGCCCGGCTGCTCGGCACGGGGGTCTCCTGGCTGGCCGGAGTCGCGACCGAGATCGGCGACGGCGGCAACAAGTACGGGTTCTCCTGGGAAGACATCACCATGGACACCCTCGGTGCCGCGACGGCCCTCGCGATCGGCCACTATGGACTGGACGATCTCATCGGCTTCCGCGCCGGACGCGTGTCGTCGCCCACGGCCCCGTGCTGCCCGTACGGCGGGACCGGCAAGGACTACTCGGAGGAGATCTACACGGGCGACCTGAAGATCGCGGGCCTCGGCGAGCGGGCGCGCTTCAATCCGGGCATCGCGCGCTATCTCCTCGTTCTCCATGACCTATTCGGCCAAGGGCTATCCGTACGCGAATCCCGCCGTCCGCGAGCGGCAGCTGGGATTCGAGGCCGGGATCAACTTCTGCGAGATCCTCCGCGCCGTGGGCGTGCCTCCGGACAAGTGGTGGAGCAAGGTCCTCTACTTCGCCTTCGACGTCCTGCGCTTCCCGTACACGCAGATCGGCATGTACTACGACCTCAACAACGGCCACTGGTACGGCCCGGGCATCGGTAACCAGTGGCCGGGGTACGACACGGCGGCGGCGCGCCGCGGGCGATGAGCTCTCGCGCCGCCCTCCTTTCGTCGCACGCTGCGCGTCGTCTACCCGCTCGAGGAGGGCCGCATCGCCCTGCGCACCGAAGCGGACTGGGAGAAGGACATCGAGCCGGACGAGACCGACGGGGCCGGGCAGACGTTCACGTTCACCGTCGAATCCGAGAAGCCCTTCCTGTACTTCAAGCCGGTGCTGCACGTCGGGGACGAGCTCGTCTGGACGCCCGGCGCCAACCGGCTCGTCCTCATGACCGAGCCGGACACGCGGCCCGTGTACCCGCACTTCCGCTCGAAGGGCGGCGGGCGCTTTGCGCCGCCCATCGAGTTCGACTCGACGCTCCTCGGCCGGCGCCACCGCATCCGCGTCTACCTGCCGCCCGGCTACAACGAAAACACGCTGAAGCGCTACGCCGTGCTCTACATGCAGGACGGGCAGAACCTCTTCTTTCCGGACGAGGCCTTTCTCGGCAACGACTGGCACGTGGACGAGACGGTCGGCGTGCTCGACACGATGAGCGTCGTCGACGACTTCATCGTCGTGGGCGTCTACTCGAAGGACCGTTTCGCCGAGTACACGAAGCCGGGCTACGAGACGTACGGCGCAGTCGCTCGTCGGCGAGGTCAAGCCGCGCATCGACGAGGACTTTCGCACGCTGCCCGGGCCGCTCAACACCGGCCTGATCGGCTCGTCGCTCGGGGGCGTCGTGTCCTTCTACCTCGCGTGGCAGTGGCCGGACGTCTTCGGCCGCGCCGGCTGCCTCTCGAGCACGTTCGGCTACCGCGACGACCTGCTCGAGCGCGTCCTCTCCGAGGACAAGCGCGAAGTCGGCTACTACCTCGACAGCGGCTGGCCCGAGGACAACTACGAGGTGACGGTGTCGATGGCCATGGCGCTCGTCTCGCGCGGATGGGAGTTCGGCCGCGACCTCATGCACTTCGCGTTTCCGCTGGCCGAGCACGACGAGAAGGCCTGGGGCCTGCGCCTGCACCTGCCGCTGCAACTCTTCAGCGGCATCGTCCGCAAAGCCTCGGCCGCCCTGCACCGCCCATCTGCGATCCGCCGCACGGTGCGATCGCTCGCGGCGTGAGAAGTCTCCCGAGCGGAGCGAGGGAGGAGGCTCACGCCGCGGGAGCCGGAGCGCAGTGAGGGGTCAGCCGGGCGGTCGAGCCTTCAGGCGAGCCGCCCGGCGGTGCGGGCGAAGCCCGCAGACCCCCGAACGCAGCGAGGCGACTTAGCCGAGCTCGTCGAGGAGCTTCGCGACCAGCCCCGTCCAGCCCGTCTGGTGGCTCGCGCCGAGGCCGGCCCCGGTGTCGCCGTGGAAGTACTCGTGGAAGAGGATGAGCCCCTTCCAGTGCGGGTCGCTCTGGAACGGCTCGTAGTCGCCGAACACCGGGCGGCGGCCCGCGGCGTCGGGCACGAAGATGCGCGAGAGGCGGCGCGCGAGCTCGTGCGAGACCTCGTGGAGGTTCATCATCGTCCCCGAGCCCGTCGGGCACTCGATCTGGAAGGAGTCGCCGAAGTACATGTGGAACCGCTTGAGCGACTCGAGGATCAGGTAGTTGAGCGGAAACCAGACGGGTCCCCGCCAGTTCGAGTTGCCCCCGAAGAGCTGGGTGCGCGACTCGCCCGGCTCGTAGTCGAAGGTGGAAGGACTGGCCCCGCGCGGTCGCGGCATACGGGTGGTCGCGGTGGTAGCGGGAGACCGAGCGGATGCCGTAGGGCGACAGGAACTCGGATTCGTCGAGCATGTACGGCGAGCACCCGGTTCAGCTGCTCGGGCCGCACGACCGACATCAGGATCCGCTCGTGCGCGCCGTGCTGGCGTCATCGAGGCGCACGCCGAGGTCAGGTCCTGCCGGTGCTCGAAGAACCACTCCATGCGCCGCTTGAAAGCCGGAAACCGGTCGACGAGCGTGCGCATCGCCCGTGACGACGGCGGTCAGGGGCAGCAGGCCGACGAGCGAACGGACGCGGATGGGGACCTGGCGGCCGTCGGCGTGGTGGATCTCGTCGTAGAAGAAGCCGTCCTGTTCGTCCCAGAGTCCGAGCGCCGGATCGTCCGGGCGCTGGATGGCGTGGGCGATGTAGACGAAGTGCTCCCAGAACTTGGAGGCGACGTCCTCGTAGACGGGGTCCTCGCTGCGCGAGCTCGAGCGCCATGCCGAGCAGGTTCAGGCAGTACATCGCCATCCAGCTCGTGCCGTCGGCCTGGCTGAGCACCCAGCCCTCGGGCAGCTTCATGTTGCGGTCGAAGATGCCGATGTTGTCGAGTCCGAGGAAGCCGCCCTGGAAGATGTTGTTGCCGAGCGCGTCCTTGCGGTTGACCCACCAGTCGAAGTTCAGCAGCAGCTTGTGGAAGACGCGCTCGAGGAACGCGCGGTCGCCCTTGCCCGTCTTCGCTTGCGCTCGATCTGGTAGACGCGCAGCGCGGCCCAGGCGTGCACGGGCGGGTTCACGTCGGCGAAGTTCCACTCGTAGGCGGGGATCTGGCCGTTGGGGTGCATGTACCACTCGCGCAGCATCAGCACGAGCTGGTCCTTGGCGAACTGCGCGTCCACGAGCGACAGCGACGACGCAGTGGAACGCGAGGTCCCACGCCGCGTACCACGGGAACTCCCAGGTGTCGGGCATCGAGAGGACGTCGGCATTGAAGACGTGGCGCCAGTCGCTGTTGCGGCCGGTGCTTGCGGGCGGCGGGCGGGGGCGGCTGCAGGGGGTCGCCGTCGAGCCAGCGCCGCACGTCGTACTTGTAGAACTGCTTGGACCAGAGCATTCCGGCGAAGGCCTGCCGCATGACGTTCTTCTCGTCGTCCGACAGTCGCGCGGGAATGACCGCGGCGTAGAACTCGTCGGTCTCTGTGCGGCGCAGCGCCAGCGTGCGGTCGAACTCCGCGCCGAGCGGGTCGCCGCCGGCCGGCGTCGACGTCGGTCAGGCGCAGGCGCATGCGCGCGCTTGCCGCCGGCGGGAATCTCGAAGTGCGGGCGCGCCGCGGCCTTGGTGCCCTGTCGGTCCGGGTTGACGGCGGCCTTGTTGCCGCGGATGACGTACTCGTGGAAGGCGTCCTTGACGTAGGGCGACGGGTTGGTCGCGCCGAAGAGGCGCTCGGCGTTGGTCTCGTTTTCGGTGAAGAGCAGCTCGGCGTCGGAAGCGACGTGGAGGTAGCGCCGACCGAGGTAGTCCTCGTCGAGCGTGATCACGGCTGCCGGCCGTCCTTGCCGGACCCCGGCGGCCGCGAGGGGCCGCTTGCGGTTCGGCCTCCACGACCACGTGTTGCGGAACCAGACGGTGGGCAGCAGGTCGAGCGTCGCCGTCTCCGGGCCGCGGTTCTCGACCGTGATCTCGATGAGGATGTCCTCCGGCGCCCGCCTTGGCGTACTCGACGAAGACGTCGAAGTAGCGGCTCTCGGCGAAGATGCCCGTGTCGAGCAGCTCGTACTCGGGGTCGTCGATCGTGCGCCGGCGATTCTCCTCGATCAGCTGCCGGTACGGGTACTCCGCGTGCGGGTACTTGTACAGGTACTTCATGTAGGAGTGCGTGGGCGTCGAGTCGAGGTAGAACCAGTACTCCTTGACGTCCTCGCCGTGGTTGCCCTCGGAGTTCGTCAGGCCGAAGGGCCGCTCCTTCAGGATCGGGTCCTTCCCGTTCCAGAGCGCGAGCGCGAAGCAGACGAGCTGGTGGCGGTCGGAGATCCCGCCGAGCCCGTCTTCGTTCCAGCGGTAGGTGCGCGAGCGCGCGTGGTCGTGGGGAAAAGAGTCCCATGCGGCCCCGTCCGCGCTGTAGTCCTCGCGCACCGTGCCCCAGGCCCTCTCGGACAGGTACGGGCCCCAGCGGCTCCAGTGAACGCGCCGGGCGTCGTTGTCGGCCCGCCGCAGGCCTTCGGCGGTCTCCGCGGGTTTCGTCTTCACGGCTCCTTCACCGGGTCGTGCCAGCCTTCGACGCCCGTGGTCAGGCGGTTCGCCTCGGTCGGCCCCCAGGTGCCCGGCTTGTACGGATGCACCGGCGTGACGTTGTCGAGGATGCCGTCGACGACCTTCCACGCGGCCTCGACCGCGTCCTCGCGCACGAAGAGCGTCGGGTCGCCCTTCATGGCGTCGGTCAGGAGGCGCTCGTACGCGTCGACCTCGTCCTTGCCGGCGTTGCGCACGGCCATCAGCTCGGTCGGGACCGAGCCCGGCTCCGTGCCGGGCCGCTTGACGCGCGCGCCGATCGAGATCGAGATCTTCGGCCCCAGGCGGAAGCGAAAGTAGTTGCTCTCTTCCGGCGAGAGGCGCGAGAGGGGAGGCTGCTTGAGGTCCACCATGACCTCCGTGGCCGTCAACGGCAGGCTCTTTCCGGCGCGGATGAAGAACGGGACGCCCGCCCAGCGCCACGAGTCGACCTCGAGCCGCACGGCGGCGTAGGTCTCGACGGTCGAGTTCGGCGCGACGCCCGGCTCCTTCAGGTAGCCGTCGAACTGTCCGCGGACGACGTGCTCGGGCGTCAGGGGCCGGATCGCGCGGAACACCTTGACCTGCTCGTCGCGGATCCGGTCCGCGTCGATCGAGATGGGCGGCTCCATCGCGAGGTAGCCGACGACCTGCAGCAGGTGGTTCTGGATCACGTCGCGGATGGCGCCGGTCTCGTCGTAGAACTTGCCGCGCCCCTGGACGCCGAACTCTTCGGCCATCGTGATCTGCACGCAGTCCACGTAGTTCCGGTTCCAGATCGGCTCGAGGAACGTGTTCGCGAAGCGGAAGTACAGGAGGTTCTCGACGGCCTCCTTGCCGAGGTAATGGTCGATGCGGAAGACCGAGGACTCGTCGAAGACCGAGTGCAGGGTCTTGTTCAGCGCGGTGGCGGTCGCGTAGTCGTGGCCGAAGGGCTTCTCGATGACGACGCGGGCGCCGTCGGCGCAGCCCGACTTGCCGAGCTGCTCGACGACCGTGCCGAAGAGGCTGGGAGGAATCGCCAGGTAGTGGGTCGGGTGCTTCGCGCCGCCGAGCGCCTTGCGCAGCGCGGCGAACGTGGCCGGGTCGCCGTAGTCGCCGTCGATGTACTGGAGCAGGGAGGACAGTTTCTGCGAACGCCGCCTCGTCGACGCCGCCGCCGTACTCCTTGAGGCTCGCGCGGGCCCGGTCCCGCAGCTGCTCGACGGTCCAGCCGGACTTGGCGACGCCGATGACCGGCACCGACAGGCCCATGCGCTGGACCATTCCCTGGAGCGACGGAAAGATCTTCTTGTAGGCGAGGTCGCCGGTCGCGCCGAAGAAGACGAGCGCGTCGGAGGCGACCGGCTTGCCGCCGGCGTCAGCGGACGGCATAGTGGTTCTCCTTCCCGTTCCAGAGCGCGACGCCGCCGAGGAGGCCTTCCTCGTTGGAAATCACCATGACGTGCGGGCGGCAGGTCGACGGTGATCCTCCGGGCGTTGCCGCCGCCGATGTAGAGGCGGTCGAAGTTGAACAGCGCCGAGAGCGACGCGATGGCCTTCAAGACCCGCCGGTTCCATTTCTTCTTGCCGGCCTTCTTCAGGGCCTGGATGCCGAGCTCCTCCTCGTAGGTCTTGTCGTTCCAGCCGGCGTGGTGGGCGAGCTGGACGTTGGGCACGAGCAGGCCGTCGACGAAGAGCGCCGACCCGAAACCCGTGCCGAGCGTGATGACGAGCTCGACGCCCTCGCCCTTGACCGCGCCGAGGCCCTGCACGTCGGCGTCGTTGGCGGCCCGCACGGACTTGCCGAGCTCCTTGGTGAGCATGCGGTCGATGTTCACGCCGATCCAGTCGGGGTGGAGGTTGTGCGCCGTCTCCACGACGCCCCGGCGCACGACGCCGGGAAAGCCGACGGAGATCCGGTCGAAACGGCCCTGCTGTTTCGCGAGCGCGAGGATCACCTTGATCACGGCCTTCGGGGTCGCGGGGCGCGGCGTGTCGGCGCTTCAGGCGCTCGGTCAGGCGCTTGCCCGTGGTGGAGACGACGAGGGTCTTGATGCCCGTGCCGCCGATGTCGATGCAGAGGGTGCGGCGGTCGGCCGGCCATCGCTTACTCGCCGTCCTTCTTCTCGACGTGGCCGCCGAACTCGAAGCGCATCGCCGACATCAGCTTGTTGCCGAAGTCGGCCTCGCCGCGCGACGCGAAGCGCTCGTAGAGCGCGGACGTCAGGACCTCGGCGGGAACGCCCTCGTCGATGGCGGCCATGATCGTCCAGCGCCCCTCGCCCGAGTCGGAGACGCGGCCCGAGAAGTTGGCGAGCTCCGGCGACTTGAGCAGCGCGATCGCCGTCAGGTCGAGCAGCCAGGAGGCGATCACGCTGCCGCGCCGCCAGACCTCGGCGACGTCGGGCAGGTTGAAGTCGTACTGGTAGTGCTCGGGGTTGCGCAGCGGCGTCGTCTCGGCGTCGACCGTGCGGTTCGTCTTGCCGACGTTGGCGTGCTTGAGGATGTTCAGCCCCTCGGCGTAGGCCGCCATGATCCCGTACTCGATGCCGTTGTGGACCATCTTGACGAAGTGCCCCGCGCCCGAGGGGCCGCAGTGCAGGTAGCCCTCTTCGGCGGTGCCGGCGACCTTGTCGCGGCCCGGCGTGCGCGGGATCTCGTTGCCGCGCCCCGGCGCGATCGTCTTGAAGATCGGGTCGAGGCGCTGCACGGCCTCCGTGTCGCCGCCGATCATCATGCAGTAGCCGCGCTCGAGGCCCCAGACGCCGCCGGTGGTGCCGACGTCGACGTAGTGGATGCCCTTCGACCGCAGCTCGGTCTGCCGGCGGATGTCGTCGATGTAGTAGGAGTTGCCGCCGTCGATGATCGTGTCGTCCTTCTGCAGCTTCGGCGCGAGGTCCGCGACGGTGCCGTCCACGGCGGCCGCGGGGACCATGAGCCACGCCGCGCGCGGCGGCTTGAGCTTCGCGACGAAGTCCTCGAGCGAGGTCGCGCCGACGGCGCCCTCCTTCGCGAGCGCTGCGATCGTCTCCGCGCTGCGGTCGTACACGACGCACGTGTGGCCGTTCTTCATCAGGCGCCGGACCATGTTGGCGCCCATGCGCCCGAGACCGATCATTCCGAGCTGCATTGCCGTCTCCTTTTGAGGTGGGACGGGAATTCTGTCACGCAGCGCGGTCCGGAAAAAAGGCCGGCGTGAGAGGATGGCCGCGGCCGGAGGGCCGTGAAGGGGAGGGGCCGATGAAGTTGGGTGTGAAGACGGGGTTCATCGCGGCGGCGGTCGTGGCGGCGGGGATCGGGGCCTGCGCGACGTCCTTGAAGACCAGCGTCGGCTGGGACCAGCACGCGAATTTCGCGAAGTACCACACGTGGGCCTGGAAGCCCGACGGCTCGATTCCCGGATCCGGTGTGGGCCAAGCGCTGCCAGGACGTTCTTGTCCGACCAGCTCGCCAGCGACGGCCTGACCCAGGTCAATCTCGACCAGAACCCCGACCTCTGGGCCGTCGTGCACACGCATTTCTCGTCGAAGACGGAGGTCGTCACCTACAGCCCGAACTGGGGCTACGCGTGGGGCGGCTGGGCTCCGATGGACACGTACGAGACGCAGATCCCCGTCGGCACGATGATCATCGACCTCGTGGACGTCGCCAAGAAAGAGGCCGTCTGGCGGGGACGGGCCCACGACACGCTCCACCCCGAGAAGAACAACGAGGAGCGCGAGCAGAAACTCATCGCCATCCTGCAGGAGCTCTTCGCGGGATTCCCGCCGGGCGTGCCGCCCCGGACGCCGTCGCCGCCGCCCCTCTAGGGCGACGGCACTTTGGGCATCCCTAGCGCCGGCGCGCGCCCCCGCCGCCGCCCGTCGGGCGCGACGTCGTCTGCGGCCGGCTGCCGCCCCAGTTGTTCTGCGTGCGCGACGCGCCGCCGTTGGACTGGAAGCTGTTGTAGCGCTGCTCGCCGGTCTGGCGGGCCTGGCTCTCCTTGTTGAGCTGCTGCTGCTGCGAGCCGCCTTGCAGCGTGTTCTCCCAGCCGTTGGACGTCTTCTGCTGCCAGCCGTCGCCCGTGTTCTTGTAGACGTTGCCGTCTCGAGTGGCGTAGTAGTCGCCGCTCGACGTCTTGCCGACCGCCGTATCGCCGGCGCGCACGGCGCTGCCGCCGTCGGAGGTCGTGACCGCGCCGACCTTCGTCGTGTTGCCGGTGTTCGGGTTGTAGACCTTCGCCTGTCCGCCCGTGACCGAGTTGCCCGTGTAGGCGTTGCCGGCCGTGCCCCCGCGCGCGGCGACGGTCGTGCCGGTCTTCGTGTCCGTCGCGACGCCGCGCCCGCCCGAGGCATAGTTGCCGGTGTAGACGTTGCTGACCGAACCGCGCTGGCCGGCCGCGAGTGCGCCGGTCGTCGAGTTGTACGCCGCGCCCGACTGGCCGTGCCACGCGTTGCCGGTCCAGGCGTTGTAGCCGCCGCCCGAACGTGACACGCCGTTCGTCCCGTCCCAGGAGTGGTAGACGTTGCCCGTGGACCAGCGCGCGTAGCCCGGTCCCCAGACCGCCCCGCCATGCACGCCCCACGCGGCGCCGTAATAGCCGCCGTGCCATCCGCCGTACCAGCCGCCCCACGCGCAGCCCCAGCCCCAGCCGCCCCAGCCCCAGCCGACGCCGATCGTGACGTGCCCCCAGCCCCAGCCGCAGCCGTAGCCGAAACCGTAGGCCCAGCCCGTCCACGGCGAGTAGGCGATGGCGAGGCCGAACCCGTAGGTCACGGGCGGCCCGTACCAGTACGCCCCGATCCACGGCGTGTAGTAGTAGCCGGTGCCGTACACGACGACGCCGTTGTAGATGAAGGCGCCCTGGTAGCCCGGCGTGTAGCCGACGTAGACGACCGTCGGCGTGGCGCTGTAAACGCGCACGAAGGTCACGTTGTAGACCGGGGAAGACGGCGGGATCGAGTAGATGACGGACGGCACGGACGTCGCCACCGTCCAGGGCCCCGCGGCGCCGGCGCCCACGAACCAGATGCCGTTCTGGCAGAGGTAGTACGCGCTCGGCGTCACCATGATGATCGGCGACGACGCGTTGACGACGTACTGGAGCGAAGTGCCTTCGATCGGCTTCAGCTGCGGCTGGCCGTCGACGGTGACCGCCGTCGGCTTCACCTTGGCGATCTCGACGGCGGAGGTCTGCGGAATGCTGTTCGAGACGACCGCTTCCTGCGCCTGCTGCGTCCCGGGGACCGAGGCCTTCACGTTCTCCATCGGGCTGTCGTCGGGGATGGACGCGAAATCCTTCGACAGGGCGTCGAACGGGACGTACGTCCAGGGGCCCTCGGTGCCCGGCGCGCTGAACCAGCGGCCCGAGATGAGCACGTAGCTCTTCTGGTCGGCGATGTCCTTGAAGACGCGGCCCGTCGTGTTCTTGACGTAGAGCAGCTGCGTGCCGTCGATCGGCACGTAGTTGGGCTCGCCGTCCGTCACGATGAGCTCGGTCGGCGAGGTCGCCGTGTGGACGACCGGGATGGGCCCGGTCTTCAGGGTCGGCTGCTTGACGTCCTTGGCCTCCGGATCGTCCGGCGTGCCGCCCGTGAGCGGGTCGCCGGCCTTCGCGTCGAGGATCTGCTTGAGCGCCGTCGCGAGGGACGCCGGCGGATTCGTGGCGACCGTCCACGGGCCGCCGAGCGCCGCGGCCCGCATCCAGCCGTCGTAGAGGTGGAGGTAGAGCGCGCCGGTCTTGTCCTTCAGGACGATCGGGCTCGTGTTGATCACGCGCTGGAGGTCGGTGTTCGGCACCGCGCGCCAGGCGGGCTCGCCGTCCACGAGGACGAGGATCGCCGGCACGCTCGAGAAGACGATCGCCGGCGGGTCGTTCTGCAGGGGCGCGGCATCGCCCTTCTTCTGCTCCTGGAGGATCGCGAGGCTGGCCTCGAGCCGGTCGAGCGCGACCGTCACCGACTTCTTGGCGAGCATCGCCTTGCGCATCATGGCGAGGTAGGTGTCGTTGGCCGCCGCGGCCGACGGGAAGTTCACCTTCGTGACCTCGAGATCGGTCAGCTCGACGAGGCGGGTCGTCTTGTCCACGTCGGTCTTCGCCTTCGAGAACACGACGCCGAAGGTCGGCTCCTTCGCGCCCGGCGGCGTGACGGAGACGGCGGCGTGCCAATCGATCGTGCGCCCGTCCCAGGAATCGAGCTGCGGCGTGTAGACGTCCAGCTGGTTTCCGCTGACCGTGAACTTGCGCGGCCAGCGGTCCTGCGGCGCGGCGGCCGAGGCGGCGGCCGTCGGCGCGGCCTGCGCGAAGAGCTGCGGCGGCGCGCCGAACGAAAGCGTGAACGCGAGCGCGAGCGCGCCGGCGGTGAAGCGGTGGAGTCGCGTGTGCATCGATGGCCTCCTCAACGGGCTCGAAGCATACAAGAGCGATCGGAAAATGAGGCGCGGCGGATCGCCGGATCCCTGTTACCCTGAGAATCGGATCGCTTTTTCTCCACGCGGACGGCCGCCGCGGCGGCACAAGGAGTTCGAATGACCGGAAGCCCATGCACCCTGCGGCGGATCGCGCTCGTCGGTCTCTTCGCGGCGCTCGCGAGCCTGCCGGCGCTCGGCCAGAACATTCCCGGCTCGATCGAGGTGACCGGCGTCGCGGGCGGCTACTTCGGGAGCAAGATCTACGAGAGCGTGCGCACCCAGGTGGACACCGACACGGCGCTCGAGTACGGCGCCCGCCTCGGCGTGAACCTCACCGAGGGGGTCGGCATCGAGGCGAGCTGGACGTACTCGAAGCCGAACCTGAGCGCGACGCGGATCCTTCCGGAGGGCCTGACGGGCACGATCGGAAGCGTGAAATCCAACATCTACGAGCTCGACGGCCTCTTCTCGCTCGGCACCGATTTCGCGAGCTTCTACGTCGTGCTCGGCATCGGGGCGACGACGCTGCAGCCCGAGCTCGTGGGGATCGTGACGTCCACGAACACGTACCTGAGCGGCAGCGCCGGCATCGGGGGAAAGATCTGGCTCGGCAAGAACTTCGGCCTGCGGGCGGAAGGGCGCTGGCGCTGGGTCTCGACCGGCCACACGACCGACGCCGGCGTCTGGTGCGATGCGTTCGGCATCTGTTACGGATACTCGACCAGCATCTACGGGCATCCCGACATCACCGGAGGAGTGACGGTCCGCTTCTGAAGCCCGGGCGCCGGCGTGCACCGGCGATAGACTTCGCGTCATGCCGGTCAGCCCCCTGGCGGGAAAGCCCGCGGACGCGTCGATCCTGGTCGACGTGTCCAGGCTCGTCACCGCGTACTACACCGGGCAGCCCGATCCGTCCGTCGCGGCGCAGCGCGTGGCGTTCGGGACGTCCGGCCATCGCGGCTCGTCGTTCGACGACGCGTTCAACGAGGCGCACATCCTCGCGATCACGCAGGCGATCTGCCTCTACCGGAAGGGAAAGGGGATCGACGGGCCGCTCTTCCTCGGGATCGACACCCACGCGCTGTCGGAGCCGGCCTTCGCGAGCGCGCTCGAGGTGCTCGCGGAAAACGGCGTGGAGGTCCGGGTCGACGCCGCCGGCGGCTACACGCCGACCCCCGTCATCTCCCACGCGATCCTGACGTACAACCGCGGCCGCCGCGACGGGCTGGCCGACGGGATCGTCGTGACCCCGTCCCACAATCCGCCGCGCTACGGCGGGTTCAAGTACAACCCGCCCAACGGCGGGCCGGCCGACACGGACGTCACGAAATGGATCGAGGACCGGGCCAACGCCTTCATGGCGGACGGCCTGCGAGGGCGTGCGGCGCATGCCCTTCGCGCGCGCCCGCAAGGCGTCGACGACGCGGCCCCACGACTACCTCGACGCCTACGTCGGCGACCTCGGCGCGGTGGTGGACCTGGAGGTCGTGAAAGCGAGCCGCGTCCACCTCGGCGTCGACCCGCTCGGCGGCGCGAGCGTCGCCTACTGGGACCGGATCGCCGAACGCTGGGGCTTGAACCTCGAGGTCGTCAACCACACCGTCGACGCGACGTTCCGCTTCATGAGCGTGGACTGGGACGGCCAGATCCGCATGGACCCGTCGTCGCCCTGGGCCATGGCGCGGATGGTGGAGTTGAAGGACCGCTTCGACGTCGCCTTCGCCTGCGACACGGACGCCGACCGGCACGGCATCGTGAGCCGCAGCCACGGGCTGCTCGAGCCGAACCACTACCTCTCGGCCGCGATCGCGTACCTCTTCGCGAACCGGCCGGCCTGGCCGGCCTCGGCGGCCGTGGGCAAGACGCTCGTCTCGAGCAGCATGATCGACCGGGTCGCCGGGCGGCTCTCGCCGAAGGCTCATCGAGGTGCCGGTCGGCTTCAAGTGGTTCGTCGACGGCCTCATCGACGGGTCGATCGGCTTCTGCGGCGAGGAGAGCTCGGGCGCGACGTTCCTGCGCCGGGACGGCACGGTCTGGACGACGGACAAGGACGGGCTCGTCCCCGACCTGCTCGCGGCGGAGATGACCGCGCGGACCGGGAAGGACCCGGGGGAGCTCTTCCAGGCGCTGACGGCCGAATTCGGCACGCCCTACTCGACGCGCGTCGATGCCCCGGCCACGCCGGAGCAGAAGGAGCTGCTCAAGAAGCTCTCGCCCGACTCGGTCCGGGCGTCCTCGCTGGCCGGCGAGCCGATCACCGCGAAGCTGACCCGGGCGCCCGGCAACGATGCGCCGATCGGCGGGCTCAAGGTCGTGGCGGCCAACGGCTGGTTCGCGGCGCGGCCCTCCGGGACCGAGAACATTTACAAGATCTACGCGGAAAGTTTCCGGGACCGCGCGCACCTGGACGCGATCCTCGCGGAGGCGCAAAGAATCGTGAACGAGGCCCTGGCCGGGGCTCGGGCCGGCCTATGATCGGGCTGTCAACCCAAACGGGAGGGGGAGATCCATGAAAGCGACACAGAAGCTGCACGACCTCGGACAGAGCCTCTGGCTCGACAACATCACGCGCGACATGCTCGACAACGGCACGCTCAAGAAGTACATCGACGAGCTGTCGGTCACCGGGCTGACCTCGAACCCGACGATCTTCGACCAGGCCATCAAGAAGAGCACGCTCTACGACGACGGGATCAGCGAACGGCTGGCGAAGGGGAAGTCGGGCGAGGCGCTCTTCTTCGAGCTCGCCCTCGAAGACCTGACGCGCGCGGCGGACCTCTTCCGCCCGGTGCACGACCGGACGGACGGCGTGGACGGCTGGGTGTCGCTCGAGGTCTCGCCGCTGCTCGCCTACGACACGAAGAGCACGCTCGCCGCGGCGAAGGACCTTTCGGCCCGCGCGGCGCGCAAGAACCTCTTCATCAAGATTCCCGGCACGAAGGAAGGCCTTCCCGCCATCGAGGAATCCATCTTCGCGGGCGTGCCGATCAACGTGACGCTGCTCTTCTCGCGCGAGCAGTACGTCGCGGCGGCCGAGGCCTTCCTGCGCGGCGTCGAGCGCCGCATCGACGCGGGGCTGAACCCGGTCGTCGGCTCCGTCGCCTCGGTCTTCATCAGCCGCTGGGACGTCGCGATCGAGGGCAAGGTGCCCGAGGCGCTGAAGAACCGGCTCGGCATCGCGGTGGCCGAGCGCACCTACAGGGCCTACCACGAGCTGCTCGGTTCGCCGCGCTGGCAGCGGGCGTACAACGCCGGGGCGCGCCCGCAGCGTCTGCTCTGGGCGAGCACCGGCACCAAGGACCCCAAGGCCTCGGACATCCTGTACATCGACGGCCTGGCCGCGCCGTTCACCGTCAACACGATGCCCGAGGGCACGCTCAAGGCGCTGGCCGACCACGGCAAGATCGGCGGCTTGATGCCGGTCGACGGCGGCGACTGCGAGAAGGTCCTCGCCGAGTTCGCGAAGGCGGGGATCGACGTCGACGCGCTCGCCGCGAAGCTCCAGGAGGACGGCGCGAAGTCCTTCGTCGGCTCCTGGAACGAGCTGCTGGGCGTGATCGCCTCCAAGAGCGCCGTGCTCGGCAAGGCGAGCTGACGGTGGCGGCGGGAGTCGCGCCGCTGCGACGCGCGCCCGTCCTGGAAGGCGCTCGAGGCGCACTACCAGAAGCTCCGCGACCTGCACCTGCGCGACCTCTTCGCGGAGGACCCGCAGCGCGGCGAGCGGATGACGCTCGAGGCCGCCGGCCTCTTCCTCGACTACTCCAAGAACCGCGTCACCGACGAGACCCTCGCGCCTGCTGCGTGCAGCTCGCCGAGGAGTCCGGCCTGCGCGCGCGGATCGACGCGATGTTCCGCGGCGAGAAGATCAACGTCACCGAGAACCGCGCCGTCCTGCACGTCGCCCTGCGCGCGCCGAAGGGAGCGTCGATCCTCGTCGACGGCGAAGAACGTCGTGCCGGAGGTCCATGCCGTGCTCGACCGGATGGCGGACTTCTCCGACCGCGTGCGCTGCGGCGCGTGGATCGGGCACACGGGCAAGCGCATCCGCAACGTCGTCAACATCGGCATCGGCGGCTCGGACCTCGGGCCGGTGATGGCGTACGAGGCGCTGCGGCACTACAGCGATCGCGCGATGACGTTCCGCTTCGTCTCCAACGTCGACGGCACCGACTTCGCCGAGGCGACGCGCGACCTCGATCCGGCCGAGACGCTCTTCATCATCTCGTCGAAGACCTTCACGACGCTCGAGACGATGACCAACGCGCACACCGCGCGCGACTGGGCGCTGAAGGGCCTCGGCGGCGATCCGAAGGCCGTGGCGAAGCACTTCGTCGCCGTCTCGACGAACGCCGAGAAGGTCGCGGAGTTCGGCATCGACACGGCCAACATGTTCGGCTTCTGGGACTGGGTCGGCGGGCGCTACTCGATGGACTCGGCCATCGGCCTCTCGACGATGATCGCGATCGGCCCCGACCACTTCCGCGCGATGCTCGCCGGCTTCCACGCGATGGACGAGCACTTCCGCACGGCGCCGTTCGAGAAGAACCTGCCGGTCCTCATGGGCCTGCTCGCCGTCTGGTACAACGACTTCTTCGGCGCGCAGACCGTCGCGGTGCTGCCGTACGACCAGTACCTGAAGCGCTTCCCGGCGTACCTGCAGCAGCTCACGATGGAGAGCAACGGCAAGCACGTCACGCTCGACGGCGCGCGCGTCGACTACCGACACGGGCCCGATCTACTGGGGCGAGCCGGGCACGAACGGGCAGCACTCGTTCTACCAGCTCATCCACCAGGGCACGCGGCTGATCCCGTGCGACTTCATCGCCTTCGTGCGAGGCGCTGAATCCCGCTGGGCCGCCACCACGACATGCTGATCGCCAACGTCTTCGCGCAGACCGAGGCGCTCGCGTTCGGCAAGACGGCCGAGGAGGTCGAGGCCGAGGGCACGCCGGCGGCCCTCGTGCCGCACCGCGTCTTCGAGGGCAACCGCCCGACGAACACGATCCTCGCGCGAGCGGCTCACGCCCGCGACGCTCGGCAGGCTCGTGGCGCTCTACGAGCACAGCGTCTTCACGCAGGGCGCGATCTGGAACATCGACTCGTTCGACCAGTGGGGCGTCGAGCTCGGCAAGGTGCTGGCGCAGCGGATCATTCCGCGAGCTCGAGGGCGCGGAGCCCGAGCTCGAGCACGACAGCTCGACGAACGCGCTCATCCGCCGGTATCGGAAACTGAAGAGCGCGTCTTGAAGGAAGAGGTTCTCGACGACGACGCCGCGGTGGCGCGCCGGGGCGCCGCCATCATCGCGGCCGACGCCCGGGACGCCGTGGCGGAGCGCGGCTGGTTCCTCTTCGCGGTCAGCGGCGGGCGCACGCCGTGGCAGATGCTCGCGGCGCTGGCCGAGGAGGACGTGCCGTGGAGCTTCGTGCACCTCTTCCAGGTGGACGAGCGCGTGGCGCCCGCGGGAGACGCGAACCGCAACCTGACGCACATCCGCGAAAGCCTGCTCGGCCACGTGGCGCTGCCGGCCGGGAATCTCCACGCGATGCCGGTCGAGGGCGACCCGAAGGACCTCCCGGCCGCCGCCGCGCGCTACGCGGCCGAGCTCGAGTCGCTCGCCGGAACGCCGGCCGTGCTCGACCTCGTGCACCTCGGCCTCGGCCCGGACGGCCACACGGCGTCGCTCGTGCCGAACGACCCGGTGCTCGACGTGACGGACCGCGCGGTCGCGCTCGCGGGCCCGTACCAGGGGCATCGCCGCATGACGCTGACGTTTCCGGTGCTCGACCGAGCGCGGCGCATCCTGTGGCTCGCCACCGGGGCCGAGAAGAAGCCGATGCTCGCGCGGCTGCGGGCGGGGGACCGGTCGATTCCCGCGGGCCGCGTCGCGAGCGCGCAGGCGCTGCTGCTGACCGACCGCGCCGCCGCCGGGCAATGAACGGCGGCCTCGGGCCGCGGACTCTCGTCGCCGGCGACCTCGAGGCGACCTTCCTCCCGGACCGCGGGATGCTCGGCGCCTCGCTGCGCTGGCGGGGCGTGGAGCTGCTGCGCCGCATCGACGACCTCGAGGCGGCGGCGGCGAAGGGATCGACCGCCGGGATCCCGCTGCTGCATCCGTGGGCGAACCGGCTGGACGGCCTGCGCTACCGGGCCGCGGGCAGGGACGTCGTCCTCGATCCGTCCTCGCCGCTGCTGCACCTGGACGGCGGCGGTCTTCCGATCCACGGCGTGCCCTGGGCGCGGCTGACCTGGGAAGTGACGGCGTCGTCGTCCGATCGCCTCGCCGCCAGGCTCGACTGGTCGCGCCCGGAGCTGCTGGCGATCTTTCCGTTTCCGCATCGGCTCGAGCTCGTCGCCACGCTCGGTCCCGGGGATCTCCGCATCGAGACGACGCTCACGGCCGGCCGCGAGGGCCCGGTCCCCGCGGCGTTCGGCTTCCATCCCTACTTCGGGCTCCCGTCGGTGCCGCGCCCGGCGTGGCGCCTGCAGCTGCCGGCCATGCGGCGGCTCGCGCTCGACGGCCGCGGAATCCCCACCGGCGGCGATGCGCCGTTTGCTCCCTTCGACGCCCTGCTCGGGGAGCTCGCGTTCGACGACGGATTCGCGCTGGCCGGGGATGCGGCGACGTTCGCCCTCGCGGGAGGCGGCCTGCGCATCGCGGTCGACCTGCTCGAAGGCTATCCGTACGCCCAGGTCTTCGCCCCGAAGGGCGAGGCGTTCGTCGCTCTCGAGCCGATGACGGCGCCGGCCAACGCGCTCGTCAGCGGACGGGGATTGCGGCTCGTCGGCCCGGGTCAGGCGCTGCGCGCGACGTTTCGCGTCCGCGTCGAGCCCGACCGGGCGGCCCGTGGTAGCGTCCGCGGGACCATGATCAACATTCTCCTCGGCGTCCTGGCGTTTGCCGGTGCCATGTTCCTGGGCATGCTCGTGCTGCAGGAGGTCGGGCGCCGCCTCGGCGCGCGGCGCCTTGCCCGGGACCCCGAGGGGGCCCGCACGGGCCTCGGCGCCGTCGAGGGCGCGATCTTCGGGCTGATGGGCCTCGTGATCGCGTTCACGTTTTCGGGCGCGGCCGCCCGCTTCGACGTCCGGCGGCAGCTCATCGCCGAAGAGGCGAACGCGATCGGGACCGCCTACCTGCGCATCGACCTGCTGCCGGCCGAAGCGCAGCCGAAGATCCGCGAGCTGTTCCGCCGTTACGTGGACACCCGACTGGAGTCCTACGACCGTCTGCCCGACCTTTCGGCGGCGAGGGAGGCGCACGCGCGGGCGATCGCCTTGCAGGGCGAGATCTGGAACGCGAGCGTGGAGGCCGGCCGCGGCATGCCGCAGTCGTCTTTCCTGCTGCTGCCCGCTCTGAACCAGATGATCGACATCACGACCACGCGCATGGTCGCGATCCAGATGCACCCGCCCCTGATCATCTTCGCGATGCTCGGCGTGCTGGCGCTCGTCTGCTCCCTGCTGGCCGGCTACGCCATGGCGGGAGGCAAGTCGCGCAGCCTCGTCCACAGCATCGGGTTCGCGGTCGTCCTCACGCTCACGGTCTACGTGATCCTGGACCTCGAGTTCCCGCGCGTCGGGCTCATCCGCGTCGACGCGACGGACCAGGTCCTGCGGGACGTCCGCCAGAGCATGCGGTAATCGGACCTGTCTGCCGCCGGCGCACGCCGGCGGAGGTTCTCCGTTACTTCGCCGTCGTGTCCGTCGACTCCGCCGGATCCTCGACCTTGCTCCACGTCTTGTCGGGGTCGTAGCGCTCCATCTTCCGGAAGATCTCGAGCGTCGTCGGCCCCAGGTCCTTCTGGTAGACGATGCCGTCGTGGCTCACGATGAAGGTCATCACGCCGGTGACCCGGTAGTCGCTCGGCGCCGCCGCCAGGGCGAAGCCGCCGATCATGACCCCCTTCACGACGAAGTCCATCTTCCCGAGCGGCGCCGCGGCGCCCTGGCCCTTCAGGACCTTGAAGTAGTAGCCGTGGAGCGGATCGGACTTCTTCGTGTAGCCCTCGGCGATCGCATCGGCGACGATCTCGGAGAGGGGGCCGCCCTCGGTGCCGTCGGCATTGCGCCAGACGAGGCCATCCTGCTTTCCCGGGGTGCTGATGATCTTCTGCGCGTACTGGTTCAAGCTCGAGCCGTCGTGCTTGACGAGGGCGTATTCGTGCTGCGCGTCGACGAACTCGCGGCAGACCTCGATCGCGTCGAGCTCGTTTCTGCCGATCCGGCGATAGAGGACTTCCCGCTTCCCGGCCTTGGAGTCGAAGGACCACTTGCCCGCCTTGCGGACGATCGGGATCGGGAGGGGCCAGTCGCCTTTGCCGACCGAGAGGATCGCAAGATTCGGGTTCTTCGCATCCGGCACGACTTCGGTCTTTTCGCGGGCCTGGACCGAGAACGACTCGAACTGGTTCTTGCTCTGAACCGGGTCCTTGGTTTCGATGAGGGAATTGCCGTCCGGGCCGAGGATCGCCTTCAGGGCCGGCACGTCGTAAGCCTCGGAGGCCGCGATCAACGCGTCGGCGGCGGCCTTCGGGGTCTCGAAGGTCCGCTGAGCGGCCGCTGCCGGCGCCGCGGGTTTCGGTTTGTCCTGAGCCGGGGCGTCACCGGTCGCCGCGAGCAGGAGGACGCAAGCCATTCCGGGGCCAAGCAAGTGCTTCATGACGCTCACCTCCTCCTTCCGCCGCCGCCGCCGCCCCTGGAGCCTCCGCCCCCCCTCGGCTCATGCTCGAGGACCCGCGGGAGCTGCTCGACCGGGCGCTGCTGCCGCTGTAGCCGCCCGAGCCGCCGCTGAAGCCGCCGCTCGAGCCGCCGCTCCTGGAGCTCGAGCCGCCGCCGCTCCTGGCGCTCGAGCTCGAGCCGCCGCCGCGGGACGCCGAGTTCGCGCTCGCTCCTGCTCCTCCTCCGGCGCGGCTCGTCCCGCCCGCGCCCGCGCCCCCGCTCGAGCGGGTACTGGCCGAGGCCCCGGTGCCACCGCGGCTGCCGCCACCGCTCGCCTGGCGGTTGCCGGCCGACTGGCCGCCGTACTTGCTGGCCGTCGCCTTGTTCGAGTAGGGGGCCCCGCCGCGATGCTGGGAGTTGTGCTGCCAGTTACCGTTCCCGCTCCCGCCGCCCCGGTTGATGTTCGCGTTGGTGTTCCGGTTGAAATTGTTGTTCACGTTGACGTTGACGTTGTTTCCACCCCAGCCCATCCCGCAGCAGGAGCCACCCCAGATCGCGGCGCCCATCGCCATTCCGACGCCGAAGGAGACCAGCGCGGCGCCCGGCACGTAAGGGGGGTAGTAGACGGGCGGATAGGGATAGACCGGCGGCGGATAGACGACCGTCGGATTGTAGGAGGGCACATAGATGACCTCGGGGTTCGTCGGCTGCACGACGATGACCGTCTTGTTCTCGACGACCTTCGTCTCGACGTTCTGCTCCTTGTTGGACGTCAGGGCTCCCTTTTCCTCGGCCTTCTTGCGCATCCGCTGCACGGCGTCCATGACGTCGCTCTGCTGGTCGAGGAATGCGTCCCCCAGCTGTGTCGTCCACTGGATGTCATCCGCGAGCCGCTTGACCACGTCCGGAACCGCCGCCATCGACTGGATGGCCGGGTCCCAGGGCTCCTTGGCGACCGCGTCGGCCAGCGCCTTGTCCTTCAGGTCCGCGTGCTTGGCCAGCCACTGCTGGAGCTGGATGAGCTCGAGCGGGTAGGTGGCCGCGACGAGCGTCTGGGCCAGGAGCGGGTCGGGATAGAGGGCGATCGGAGCCACCAGCGAATCGAGCTGGTCGGGCGGCAGCGTTACGACCTGCTCGGCGGCCGGTTCGGCGGGCGCTTGCTGGGAAGCGTCCTGCGCGAGGAGCGCGACCTCGCCGTGGGCGAGGAGCGCGACGCAGACGAGCGCCAGGAGCTTGCGGAGTCGAGACGAAATCGTTTCCATGATCTCTCCTTCGGCACGGCGTCGTGCGAGGTCACGACTCGGGCCAAGCATATACCCCGCTGCCTCTAGAAACTCACGGCGAGAGAGGTGACGACGGTCGGCGTTTCCCACCCCGGATTGAAGACGAAGACGTTCAGTTTCACGTTCCGGCACGTGAAGCCGACGAAGAACCCCCGCTGCACGTCGAGGCTCGTCTGGTACGCGCGGGTGCGCTGCGAGGCGAGGCCCACCGTGAGCCACTCGAGCGGCGAGTAGCCGAGCTGCGCCCAGTTGTAGAAGAAGCTGTTGCCCTTGTCCTGCGTGTCGAAGACGTACTCGCCCTCGCTGTAGAGCTCGAAGCGGCCGTACGACAGCGTCAGCTCGTAGCCGGGCGCGACGCCCCGCGTGTCGCCGAAGACGCCGCCGGCCATGAGCGTCGCGTCGAGACGGAGCGCGTCGCCGACCCCGACGTTCCATCCGACCCAGGCGGAGCCCGTTTTGCGGCCCTCGTACTGGTAGCGCCCCTCCAGGTGCAGGCCGCCGTGGTTGGCGATGACGGTCGGCTGGGCGTAGTCGGTGTCGTCCGGAATGAAATATCCATAGAGGCTGGCGCTGTAGTCCCAGGCGGCCTTTGCTTCGGACTCCGTCGGCGTCGCGGCGGCCTCCTGGGCCGAGGCCGTGGCGGAGAGTCCGAGCAGGGCCGCCAGGGCGAGCGCCGGAAGCGATCTCATCCGCCGAGCGCGATCGTGATCGCGACGAGCGCGACGCCGATCGCCACCATCGTGAGGCCGGTCTTCCAGGGTTTGAAGCCCGAGTAGCTCGCGAGCGCGTAGCCGCCCGCGAACAGCAGGAGGATCGCGATGCCGTTCGAGACGCGCAGCGCCAGCATCGCGTCGCTCATGACGAGAAAGGGAATGGCGACGGGGAAGGTCGACAGGAACACGAGGAGGAAGACGAAGATCGCGCCGCGCAGGTCGTCCCGGTGGAGCGGCACGCGGGAGCCGGGATCCGGAAGCGTGGCCAGCCGCTCGCGGAGCCTCTCGAAGTCCTGCGGCTCCAGCGTCGCGGCCAGGAGCGGAGGCAGCGCCTCCGCGATCAGGGCGCGCGCCTCGGCCGGGTCCGTCGTGCGGTGCAGCCGGCGCAGGGCGACGGCGCCATGGCCGCGGTAGCCGAGGACGTTCATCAGGTAGAAGATCGCGTCGATGATGCCCCAGGCGAGATTGCAGCCGAGCGCGCCGATGAGCATGGTGCGCACCTCGTTGCGCCCGCTTTCGGCCGCGGACAGCGAGCCCGTGAAGGAGAGCACCATGATCAGGCCGAAGAGGATCTCCGAAAACCTCTCGGTCGGATCGAGCACCCGCCGGCTCGCCTCTCTGGTCGGAGACGCCGGCGGGTCGACGGACGTCATCGTTGCGTCGATCGCTTATTTCTCGTCTTCGGTGACGGTCCAGCCCTCGTTCGGGTTGAAGCTCTTGATCCCGGCGGCGATCTTCGCGGTATCGGGTCCCAGGTCCTTCTGGTAGACGACGCCGTCGTTGTTGACCTGGAAGGTCTGGACTCCCGTCACGCCGTAGTGCGCCGGCCAGGCGACCGCGGCGTAGCCGCCGATCATCATTCCCTTCACGATGTAGTTCCGGGCGCCCAGCCGGGCGGCGGGGCCCTGGGCCGTCAGCGTGCGGAAGTAGTACCCGTTGACCGGATCGGCTTTCTTCGTGTAACCCGCGGCGAGCAGCTTGGCGATCTCGTCCCCGATGGGGCCGGCCGGCTTGCCGTTCGCGTCGTACCACGACAGGCCGTCCTGTTTGCCGGGCGTGCTGAGCCATTTCTGCGCGTACTGGAGCATCGGGGAGCCGTCGTGGTGCTCCAGCGCGTACTCCTGCTGCGCTTCGACGAATCCGCGGAGGAGCGAAATGGCGTTGAGCTCGTTGCCGCCGATCCGGCGCGCCAGGATTTCCTGCTTTCCGGCCCGCACGTCGAACCGCCATTTGCCGCCCTTGCCGACCAGCGGCACGGGCATCGGCCAGTCGCCGTCGCCGACGACCAGAACGGCGCGCTGCGGATCGTCCACGTCATAGGTGACGGTCATCTTCTGGCGCGCCTTCTCGGCGAACTCGGCGATGTCGCTCTTGTCCCGGACCGGGTCGCCCGAGGAGACGACGTCCTTGCCATCGGGGCCGAAGATCTGGAGCAGGGCGGGCACGTCGCCGGCCTGGGCCGCCTTGACCAGAGCATCGGCCGCCTGCTGCGGCGAGTCGAAGGCAAGCGGGCCCGCCGCTTTCGCCGTGCCGGTGGGGGAGAGCGCGACCGCCGACGCCGAGGTCAGGATCGCCAGCGTGGCGGCGAGGGACCAACGAGAGAGAGCGTATGTCTTCATGTCTGGCTCCTTACCGCCGCCGTCCGCCGCCGCCGCCGCCGCGCATGCCGCCCATGCTCGAGGATCCGCGCGAGCTCGACGAACGCGCCTGGCTTCCGCTGTAGGAGCCGCCGAACGCGCTGCTCGAGCGGCCGCTCGAGCTCGGCGACGAGAAGTTGCGGCTTCCGACATTGTTTCCTCCGCTGCCGGAGCGGCTCCGATCGAAGTTGCCGCCTGCTGTGCCGCCGCCCGTCCGGCTGCGATCGAAGCTCTGATTCTGGCGGGCCTGCGTCTGGCGTGCCGACGCGTCGCCGCGCGCGGTTCCGCCGTATTTCTGCGCGGTGGCCCTGTCCTTGTACGCGGCCCCGCCGCGCTGCTGCGGGTTGTGCTGCCAGTTGTTGTTGCCGCGGTTACCGTCGCCCCGGTTGCCGTTGTTCCGGTCGTAGTGGTTGATGTAGTTGTTGTTGCGGTTGATGTTGATGTTGTTGTTTCCGCCCCAGCCGCAGCCGTAGCCCCAGCCCCCCGAAATGCCGATCCCGATCGCGATGCCGACGCCGAAGCCGAGCCATGCGCCGCCGTAGTAGGGCGGGTAGTACATCGGCGGGTAGGGGTAGTAGAGCGGGCCCCAGATGACCGAAGGGCTGTAGCTCGGGACGTAGACGACCTCGGGGTTCGTCTGTTGAACCACGATGACCGTCTTCTCTTCGACGACCTGGGTCTCGACCTTCTGCTGCTCGGTCGACGTGAGCTTGCCGCTGTCCTTGGCCTTGGCGCGGAGGCGCTGCACGGCGTCCATGACCTCGGCCTGCTGTGCGAGGAACGCGTCGCCCAGGTCCACGGTCCACTGGATGTTTTCCGCGAGCTTCTTCAGGGCGTCCGGGATGGAGACCATGGCCTGCACGCTCGGGTCCCAGGACTCCTGTTCCACGGCCTTTTCCAGCGCTTCGCCCTGGAGGTTCCTGCTCTGGTTCTTGTCGAGCCACTGCTGGGCGGCCACCACGTCGATCGGATACGTGGACGCCACGAGCATCTGGGCGAGCAGCGGATCCGGGTAGAGCGCGATGGGGGCGACCAGCGACTCGAGCTGGTCCATCGAGAGCTTCGGCGACTCGGCGGCCGCCTGCGCCGCCGGGGTCGGTGACGCCTCCTGGGCGAGCGAAGTTCCGGCCGGCGCGGCCAGGAGGGCGCAGAGGGCCGCGATCAGCGGGACGCCTGCCGCTCCGGAGAGCCGGTGCGAAGGATGTGGAGCATGAACGCCTTCTCCTTGTTGCTCGAATCGTATCCCAGGGTTGGAGGCATTCTTTCTCCCCTCGTGCTCTCCGCCCCGTCTTGGCATGCTCGGGATGACGCCTGCCGCCGGATTGCGCTGCCCGGCTGGACGCTCTGCGGTCGTGGAGCGCTACCGGACGCGCTGAGCGCGTTGCGTGCGGGAAGGCGAGATCGCCGCCCGCGCAAGGCGCATTCGTGCGCGGGGGCAGCGACTTCACCCCGATTCGCGAAGCCGGCTGCCTCCTCTCCCGGGGCTCCGGCCCGGGGGGACGAGGCGGCTAGAGATGCGCGCATCGGATGAAGCATGCCGACCACGCCCTGAGCCACCGCACGGATGGTGGCCGTGCGCAGTCTCGGCAATGTGCGGTCCCTTGCTCCGGACCGAAGATGCGCGAGGCGGCCTGCACCGCGCTGCGGCGGGCCGCTCTCACCATAGGCCATGACGATGCCGGCGATGGCCAGCGCGACGACGAACATCAGCAAGCCCATGCCGACGCCGGCGAGCTTGCCCAGCAGCATGAGACTGACTTCTCTTGATCTGCGGTGCGAAACTTCTGCGTCAGACTGGTCAAGTCGGTCGGCGGCTTGCAAGCCAGAAGCCGTAGACGCGCTTGCCCACCAGCGGCCAGCTCGCCACCGAATCGGCCGGCGGCGGAATACGGAAATCGCCGCTCTTGATCGCCGCCAGCGGCATCCTCCACCGAGTGCGGCCATCGAGGCGCCCAACAGATAGATAGGCACCATGATGGATGCCGACGGCAATCACCGCGATCAGCGTCGCGGCGCGACCGTCCTTGTTGCCCAGCAGGCCCTTGAGCCTGCCTCTGCAACGGGTAGAGAGTGACCGCCAGGATCATCGACCAGAGAATCAGGCGACAGGAAGGGGCGGAAGATCTGGTAGCAGGAAATCACCAGAACGGCGACCAGCGCCTCCATCGTTTCGCCGAGTGCGCGATTCGGATGTTCGACGCGGGCGTGTTCCTTTTACTGATCGGCGCGACAGCGTCCAGCAGGATGGGCGCGCCGAGGCTGGCGGTATGGATCGAGAGCAGAGACGCGATCTTGAGGATCATCAGGATCTCTTCGCGGGTCGCACCGGCTTCGAGCGCGCCGCGAATGTGGCGGCGGTTCCGCCTTCGCTCAGGTTCGTGCAAGCGGCGTTCACCGCAATGCTGATCAGCTCGACGTCCTTGCGCGGCAAGACGTCGCTCGTCCACGGAGCCACGGACATCTCGAGGCATTGGTCGACCCAGACGGGGTCCCATTCGCGAAGGCTGGCCAGTGCGGAGCCGTCCCACGGACCGGCTTCACGGGCTGGATGCGGTTTGCTTTTTCGGTTTCATGTTTTCCTTTCTGCGCAACGGTTCCTGCTTTCCTGTGCTCCTTCCTATCCCGGTTCCGGGAGGAGCGATCCGGATCTCGACGCACGCCACCGCTCGAGCAGCTTGCACCGCGGTCGATGCGTAGAGCGCGACCAGGACAAACAGGGTGACACGCACGGCAGCAGCACGCCAGACGTCGTCGCCGTTCGCGGAATCCGCGATGGCGGGCCCCAGCACGAAGAACATCGTCATCAGGGCGTTGAGCCAGTACGACGGCGGGAAAGGTGTCGCCTTGACCCGGAACAGCCTGACGCCGATCCAGAGCGATCCGGCCGCGGTCCAGAGAGCAAACATCCACAGGTTCGGCCGGAGCGAGAGGCCGACCCAGACCGCCATCGCCAGGACGGCCCCCACCAACGTGGATCCGACCAGCTCGCGCCCGGCCGTACGCGCGTTCGTGGCGCCGGCCTGCTGTCCCATCCCGACCGTCTTCATGACGCCTTGCAGATACAAGGCCGGGTTGCTCAGCGCCAGCATGAACACGGGCATCACGACCAGCGTCGCCTGCAGCGCGATCCAGCCTGCCGCTTCCGGACTGGCGCCCGCGGGCGCCGCCGCGAGCTTTCGCCGGCCCGGGAGCATCCGGAAACAAGGCGTGCGAGACGGCGCTGGCCAGCACGCCGATGACGAGCGCGACGCCGGTCGTCCGGGCCAGCACTGTCGTCGCCGCCTGATCGGCGACGCCGGCCACGGGAATGAACACGAGGGCGACATGCATGAAGAGCGTCAGCGGGTTCGCCTTGCGAGCGCTCGTGTAGGACACCGCGTAGAACAATGCGCCCGTCAGCAGGACGCCGGTCACCGGGTAGTGTTCCAGGATCGGGACCGTCAGAACACCTGCCAGCAGCAGCGCGGCGACGACGAAGCCCAGCACCACGCCCTTCACGAGCGGGATCGGCGGTCCCGGTTTGCCCAGCAACGTCATGGTCATCACGGGAGCCATGAACGCGGCTTCCAGCCCGACTCCCCAGGCGATCGCCACGGACAGGCCCATTCCGACCGCCAGTCGCAGTGCCGCTTTGTCGGCGTTCGTCATCGGCAATCAGTAGAGATACGAAAAGTAGCTCATCACCTTGATGATGAAGCCGCCCAGCCAGTTCATCACGCCATGGTCGCCCGTGTAGACCAGCACGTCGGCCTGGCCCCGATGCGCACGCCGCGCAGCCGCTCGCGTTCGGACGGGTCGAACTCGACGGCCACCGGAAAGCGCTGCGCCTGCCGCAGCCAATCGCGGCTGTTCTCGACCTGGGGCAAGCGTGCCGGGCTGCGGCTGGCTGCCGGGACTGACGCCGCGTGCCGACGCTGCGCACGCGGCCCTTCAACACCTCGCCCGGCATCACGTCGAGCACGATCGCCACCTCGTCGCCGGGCTTGATGTTGCCGAGGTTGTTCTCGGTCATGTCGGCGCTGATCCAGAGGTCGTGAATGGCGATCAGGGTCATCGCCGGCGCGCCGGCCTGCGCAAACTGCCCGACGTCGGTGCGCAGGTCGGTCACCGAGCCGCCGGCGGGAGCGACCACTTCGGTGCGCTTGAGGTCCAGCTCGGCCTTCTCGACCGCCGAGCGGGCACTGATCAGCTGCGCGTTCTTGTCGCCGCTCTCGCCCGCGGTCTCCTGGGCGCGGCGCAGGTCCGCCTCGGCCGTCTTCTCCTGGCTCTGCGGCCGTGAGCCGGGTGGCCTGCGCGCTCTGGACGCGGCGGACGGAAATCGCGCCTGGGTCTTCCGCGTAGATCTGCTCCAGCCGCGTCGCATCCTGCTGGGCGTAGACCGGTGCTGGCCTCAGCCGCCTGCAGCGACGCCCTGGCCGCCTCCACCGACGCCGTCGAGGCATTGACCGAGCGCCGCACCGACTCGTAGTCCGAACGGCTGCGTTGCAGCGCGATCCGGTACTGGGTCGGGTCGATGTCGAACAGGCGCTGCCCGGGCTGCACCTCGTCGTTGTTCTTGACGTACACCTTCAGCACCGTGCCCGATACCTCCGCTGCCACCGGCACCACGAAGGCCTGCACCCTGGCCTGCGAGGTGTACGGCGTCAGGCGATCCGAGACGAAATACCAGGCCAGGCTGGCGACGATCAGCACCAGCACGACGATCGCGCCGAGCCGGCTTCCCTTGCCCGGCTTGGGCGGCGGCGGCGATCGACGCTTCGGCCGGCGTCCGCTCGGCGGCGGCGTCGGCGTCGGTGGCTGTCCGGCTTTGTAGGATTCCGGGCTCTTGGTCATGGTTTGCCGCTCCGGAAGGGTTGGTGGAACGTCGGCGCCGGGCGGCGGCAGCGGCGCGCCAGCATGCCTTTCCAGTCGCTGCGCCGGCCCATGGTTTCGCGCGTCGCGTCGTCGAGCACGGGCCGGCTTCGCCCCTGTTCCCAGCCGCCGCCCATGGCCTTGTAAATGGCGATCAGGTTCTGCGTCAGGCTGCCGCGGCTGGTGACCAGATGTCCTGCTGGCTGAAAAGCGTGCGCTGCGAGTCGAGCACGCGCTGGAAGTCGGTCAGCCCTTCGCGGTACTGGAGGTGGCGATGTCCAGCGAGCGCTGCGCGGCCTTCACGGAGTCGGCGAGCAGCAGCGATCTGCTCGCCGGTCTTGGCGAAGCCGACCGCCGCGTCGTCGACCTCGCGGGCCGCCCGCAGCACCGCGTCCTGGTACTGCTCGTAGAGCTGCTGGAATCGCGCGTCCTGCACCAGCACGGTGTTGGTGAGCCGGCCATGGTCGAACACGTTCCAGACCAGGCTGGGCCCGATGCCCCAGCTCAGCACGCGCGGCGACCCGCTCGAGCGACGTGGCCGACAGGCCCACCGATCCCAGCAGCGAGATCGACGGATAGAGGTCCGCCACGCTCACGCCGATCAGGGCGGACTGCGCGGCCAGCTGCATTTCCGCCGCCCTGACGTCCGGGCGGCGGCGCAGCAGATCGGCCGGCATGTCGACGATGACGTCCAGCTCGGCCTGCGGGATCACGCTCCTTGCCTGCGTCCATTTCGGGCAACGGGCCCGGGGCTCTGGCCAGCAAGATGCTCAAGGCGTTCTGCGTCTGGCGCAGCGCTGATCTCCAGCTGCGGGATGGTCGCCAGCGTGCCCAGGTACTGGGCCTTGGCCTGCTGCACGTCCAGTTCGGAGTCGTTGCCGCTCTTGAACAGCAGCTCCGTGATCTCCAGGCTGCGCTTTTGCAGGGCCGCGTTCTCGCGAGCGATCACGCAGCCGCGCCTCCACGGTACGGATCGAGCAGTACAGGCCGGCCACCTGGGCGGCCATCAGCACCTGCACGTCGTCGTACTGGGCGATGCTGGCGAGATAGCCGGCGTCCGCCGACTCGATGCTGCGCCTGAACTTGCCCCAGAAATCGAGCTCCCAGCTGATGCTGCAGCCCGGCGTTGAAGGACCATCGCGCTGCGTGTCCGGTGCGCCGTGACCGTTGCTCGCCCACGCCGAGCACCTCGCCGGTCGCCTGCTGCACCTGCGGATAGCGCGTGCTGCCGGCGATGCCGAGTTGGGCGCGCGCTTCCATGATGCGCAGAGCAGACGCGGGCCTCGTCCGATACGTCGTGGTGGACGATTTCCTGCGCGGTTCTGGGCCCAGGTGCTGCCCGGCCTCAAGGTCTACCCGCAGATCCAGGTTCGCTCGGGCGCCGAGATCGCGTGGGCGGTCCGCAAGAACAGCCCGCTGTTGAAGGCCGAGCTCAACGAATTCCTCGCCCGACACCCCGAAGGGGTGCGAAGGATGTGGAGCATGAACGCCTTCTCCTTTTGCCCGAATCGTATATTCAGGGTGTTCTTCGGAGTTCCGCGGAGGCCGCACCAATGCGGTCGGGGAAGCTGCTCCGCCAAGCAACCGGGCCATGCGAGCCGGGGATCCCTGCCGAGGATGATGCCTCTTGCGCGTGCCCCTCTTCGTGTAGCGTCCGCGAGACACTTCTCGGCGGTCCGCGCGGCAACGGAAGCGCGGCGCACCGAAAAGGAGGACATCATGATCGGCCGCGGCAGTCTTTTGCGCTGTCTGATGTCGGCGGCCTCGTTCGCGGTCCTCGCCTGGGGAGCGTCTGCGTCCATCGCGTTCGCGCAGGCGGCCACCGGCGCGATCTCCGGGCGCGTCCTCGTGGAAGGCGGCCCATCCGTGGCCGGCGCCACGGTCACTGCGCGGAACGTGGCGACCGGATTCCGGCAGTCGGCGATCTCGGAGGCGACGGGAGGCTTTCGCATCGAAACCCTCCCGGAGGGCTCCTACGATGTGATCGCCGAGGCCTCGGGGTTCGGGACGGGGCTCGCGGCGGGCGTGGTCGTTCACGCATCCGAGTTCACGAACGTGGCCTTCGCCCTGAGGCCCGTTGCCCGGGCGGTCGCGGTGCAGGAGCCACAGGGACAGGCGGGCGCTCCGCCTCCGGACCCCATGAAGAAGGGCCCGCGGATGCAGATCTACGGATTCGCCATGACGGACCTGATCGACGACATCAAGCAGGTCAATCCGGACTGGTTCGACGTCTTGCGCCCCACCAAGCTGCCGTCCTTTCCGAACGAGTTCGGCGAGAACGGCAACTTCTGGGCGAGCGTGCGACAGTCGCGCCTCGGCGTGCGCGGATGGCTGCCGACCGGATTCGGCGAGATCAAGACGGAGTTCGAGTTCGACCTCTTCGGGGTCAACCCGAACGCGGGCGAGACGACGTTCCATCTACGGCAGGCGTGGGGCGAGCTCGGACAGGTCCTCATCGGTCAGACGTCCAGCGTCTTCATGGACGGAGACGTCTTCCCGAACACCCTCGAGTACTGGGGACCCAACGGGATGGTTTTCTACAACAACGTCCAGCTGCGCTGGACGCCCATTCAGGGGGACTCGAGCCTCGCGTTCGCTCTCGAGCGCCCCGGCGCGACCGGCGACAGCGGGAAATATTCGGACCGCATTGAGCTCCAGAACATCAAGGGACACTTCCCGTACCCGGACTTCACGGCGCACTACCGCTACGGGGAAAAGTGGGGGCACGTGCAGCTGGCGGGAATCGTGCGCTACATCGGGTGGACCGACACGCTCCCGGACCAGTTCAATCTGTCGGATCACGCCATCGGCTGGGGTCTCAACCTGAGCTCGGTCATCAAGGTCGGCAAGTCGGGCAACCTGAGACTCGAGGCCACGTACGGCCAGGGCGTCGAGAACTACATGAACGACGCTCCTGTCGACGTCGGCATCCAGGACAACCTGGGCAATCCGCTCCAGCCGATCCAGGGCAGGGCGCTTCCCGTCTTCGGCATGGTGGCCTACTACGACTTCAATTGGAGCGACTGCTTCTCGACGGCGATCGGCTATTCGCGCCTCGACATCGACAACAGCAACGGCCAGGCGCCGATCGCCTTCAAGAGCGGGCAGTACGCGTCGACCAACGTTCTCTGGTACCCCGTCAAGAACGTGATGACGGGCCTCGAGTTCCAGTGGGGCCGCCGCCAGAACTTCACCGACGGCTTCGCGGTCAACGACTACCGCATCCAGTTTTCCGCGCAGTACAAGTTCTCTTTCGACCTGGGAGGGCAGAAATGAGGCGGCTGCTCGTCGCTGTTCTCCACGTCCTCCCCGCTCGGCCAGACGCTGGGCCGCGAGCGCATGCTCTTCCATCTCGAGGTCGCGGTGGAGCGCTTCCAGGCGCGCTGAACGCGTCGCGTTGCGGAAAAGCGAAATCGCCGCCCGCGCAGGACGGATCCTGCGCCGAGCGGCGACTTCGCCCCCGTCACCGAAAGCGGGTTAGCTCTTGGGCGCCCTCTCGACCTTGATCGCGACGGCCTCGACGTAGACGATTTCGACCGTGTCCCCGACGCTGATGCCCTGGAGCTTCGCGGGGTCCTGGACGCGGATCGTCCGCGTATTTCCGGCCGGCCCCTTGAAGGTGATCGTGGGGGCCTTCGGATCGATGGCCGTGATCAGCACCGTCACGGTGGTCCGCTGCGCCCAGACGCCCGAAGGCACCGCGCCGGGCCGCCCGCGCGCGGTCGTCGTGGTCGTTTCCGCGCCAGCGACCGTGCCGCCCTTCTTCACTTCGTAGACGAGGCTTTCCTTGTACGTGGTCTTGACCGTGTCGCCCTTCTTCACCTGATCGAGGTTCTTCACCTCGTCGCCGGCGATGACGGTGTACTCGTGGCCGTCGGTCGCCTTGAGGGTGACCGCGCGCGTCTTCATGTCGACGTTCATGACGGTCGCGGTCACCGTCACGGAAGCCGACGCGACGCTCTCGGGCCCGGACCCGGGAGCCTGCGCCGCTGCCGCGCTCGCGATGCACAGCGCGCCGGCCGCGCAAGCAATCATTCCCCACGATCCCAATCTCTTCATGGTCTTCCTCCTTGCCCTCTCGGGGCCGTTAACCCGGCGTTCGACGAATCCAGCGCTCGGTGCGCGAGAGATCAGCGGGGCTGGGGAGTCGGCTGGGGAGCGGCCTTCGGCACGTCGCCGGGGGAGGCGACGACGGCCGACGGCGGCGCGTAGCCGTCGGTGACTCCCGGCTGGCCCTGATAGGTCCAGTTGCCCGCGGGAGCCGGGTCCGGCGCCGGGGCCGGAGGCGCTTCGGCCGGGGCGTTCAAGATCGTGACCGTGCCGCCGCCCTGCATCGGCAGGTCGGCGTTGAGCGACGCGCCGCGTTCTTCCTGCTGAATCTTGAAGGCGGGGACGCCCGTGACCCGCGTGACCTTGAGCACGTCCGCCTGCCGCAGGCTCATCAGCGTGCCGTCGCGCCAGGTGCGGAACGTGTACGTCGTGCCTTTCAGCTTCGGCTCCTCGCGCGCGATCATGCGGCCGGAGGGTGCGAGGTCGATCTGGTACACGACCTCGTGCTCGATGTCCTTCGTCCGTTGCGTGATCTTCTTGACCTTCGACTGCTTGAGGTGAACGACGGCCCGGTCCGGCCAGGCCTTGAACACGTAGGCGTCGCCTTCCAGCACCGGCTTGCCGAGGGCGAACGCCGTGCCGGAGGGGTCGAGGTCGACCTGGTAGATCGCGAGCAGCGCCTCGCTGTGGGCCGGTGTCGGGGCTCTTTGCAGCAGCGCGGGAGTGGCGGCCGGCTGGGCCAGAGCTGTCGCGGAAACGGCGAACGCGACGAGCGCCAGGGAGCTTCGGCACCGCATTTCGCGACGCTATCACGGTTCGAGGGTCGCTCGTCACCGGCGTACCAGCTCCGGAATTCCGGCGGGGCCGGGGGTTGTTAGAGTTTTCCGGTTCCGGTATCGCTTCGATCTGACGTGGGAGGACCGCATGCGCTTCCGCAGACTCGTCTCCGTGCTCGTTCTGGCCGTGGCCGCGTTGCTGCGCGCCCCGGTGCAGGCGCTGCCGCAGGCTGCGACCAGGAAGGTTCCGGCTCCGACCCCGCCCGCTCCGAAGGCGTCGGCCAAACCTTCGGGAGCGCTCCCCCTCGGAACGAGCCACGACCGCCTGGGCGATTTCGACGCCATGCGCAAGCGCCGCCTCGTGCGCGTGCTGGTCGTCTACAACAAGACCAACTACTTCATCGATCGGGGCACTCCCCGCGGCATCACGGCGGAGGCGTTCAAGCTCTTCGAGGACTACATCAACCAGAAGTACAAGACCGGCAATCTGCGCATCCACGTCGCCTTGATCCCTACCCGTCGCGACGAGCTGGCCGCGGCGCTGCTCTCGGGGAGGGGAGACATCGCGGCGGCCTACATCATGGTGACGCCGGAAAGACTCCAGACCGTGGACTTCTCGAGTCCCACCGTGAAGAACGTGTCGGAGATCATCGTCGGCGGAGCCTCTTCGCCGCCCGTTGCCGGGCTGGACGATCTGTCCGGGCGCGAAGTCTTCGTGCGCAAGAGCTCGCTCTACAACGAAGACCTGGAGAAGTTGAACGCCGACCTCGTGAAGAGGGGCAAGGCGCCCGTCAAGCAGCGTTTTGCGCCCGAGAACCTCGAGGATGAAGACATCCTCGAGATGGTCAACGCCGGCCTCGTTCCGTACGCCGTCGTGGACAACTTTCTGGGGGGCTTCTGGGCCGAGGTGCTGCCGAAGCTGAAGCTCTATCCGGACGTGGCCCTGCGCAAAGGCGGCGACATCGCCTGGGCCATCCGCAAGAACAGCCCGCTTTTGAAGGCCGAGCTCGACGCGTTCCTGGCGAAGTATCCGGAGGGCTCGTCCGCCCGCAACCAGCTCTTCCAGAAGTACCTCAAGCGCACCAAGTACGTGAAGAACTCGATGACGGCCGAGGAACGCGCCAAGTTCGCGCACATGGTCGAGCTGTTCAAGACCTATTCGGAGAAGTACGACATGGACTTTCTCCTGATGGCGGCGCAGGGCTATCAGGAGTCCCAGCTGAATCAGCAGGCGAAGAGCCCCGTGGGTGCGGTCGGGGTGATGCAGCTGATGCCGGCGACCGGGCAGGAGCAGAAGGTCGGCGACATCCACGAGCTCGAGCCGAACATCCACGCGGGCGTCAAGTACATGCGGTTCATGATCGACCAGTACTTCGCCGACGAGCCCATGGACAAGCTGAACAAGGGTCTCTTCGCCTTCGCCTCGTACAACGCGGGCCCCGGCCGGATCCGGAGCCTGCGCAAGGAAGCGGCGAAGCGGGGGCTCGATCCGAACAAGTGGTTCGACAACGTGGAGATCGTCGCGTCCGAAAAGATCGGACGGGAGACCGTGACCTACGTGGCGAACATCTACAAGTACTACGTCGCCTACACCCTCGTCACCGAAAACGCCGCGGCTCGCGAGAAGGCCCGGGAGGAAGTCAAGGACTCGCCGTGACCGGCAAAGAGCTGCGCGGGATCACGAGGAGATATACTGTCGCTCGGTTCGGAAACGTACTCCGGGGGGCTCGCCTCATGAGTAGTGCAGTCAGCGGCCGGCCTCCTGCTCCACCGTCGGTGGACGCCGCGAGTGCCCCCTTCCGGACTCCCCAAACATCCTGTGTCTGCGGATTGAGCCAATCCCCTACGAGACGGACGGGCGGACTTCGACCGAACCAACGGAGGCCATGGCATGGATAGCCCTTTGGACGATCCCGTCCGGAACGATTCCTCCGATCCCCCAGAACCGAGCCGGGAGGCAGCGCGGTCCACCCTCGATCGGCGCAGCCTGCTGAAGATGACGCTGGTCGGGGGCGCGGGGCTCGCGCTCGACGGGCTTCTCGACGTCGCCGTCATGCGGGCCGCCACGCAGGAGCTCAAGCTGTCGAGCATCAACGAGTTCACGACGTCCTGCAACTTCTGCTCGTGCGGGTGCGGGATGATCGCGGCCGTCCGCGACGGCAAGCTGATCACGATGGAGGGCGACTACGACCACATCGTCAACCGCGGATCGCTGTGCGTCAAGGGCATCTCGATGTTCGCCACGCACGCCTCGCCGAAGCGGCTCACGACGCCCCAGTACCGGGCGCCGGGCAGCGACCACTGGGAGGACATCACCTGGCAGGACGCCGTGAACAAGGTCGCGCAGAAGATCCAGAAGACGCGCGACGAGACCTGGATCGCGACCGAGAAGGTGGATGCGCCTGACCTCGCCGTCGATCGCGCTGCGGGTGATCGGCTCGAGAGCGCCCCACGGTTCGTCCCTCACGAGGGCCCCCCGCAGAGGTGCCGGTCAATCGCACCGACGCGATCGGCTTCCTGGGCGGCGCGCAGAACACCAACGAGGAGTGCTACCTCTTCCAGAAGGCGGCCCGGCTGCTCGGCATGGCCTACGTCGAGCACCAGGCCCGACTTTGACATAGCCCCACGGTCCCCGGTCTGGGGGCCACGTTCGGGCGGGGGGCGATGACCAACCACTGGATCGACCTGCAGAACTGCAAGACGATCCTGGTGGAAGGCAGCAACGTCGCCGAGAACCATCCCATGGCCTTCAAGTGGATCCGGAAGGCCCAGGAAAACGGCGCGAAGATCATCCACGTCGACCCGCGATACACCCGGACCTCGGCGGCCGCCGACGTCTACGCGCGCATCCGGCCCGGCACCGACGCGGCGCTGCAGAACACGATGATCAACCACATCATCGTGAACAAGCTGTACGACGAGGACTACGTCGTCACCCACACCAACGCCCTGCTACCTGGGCGACCAGGACTTCGACTTCAAGGATGGACTCTTCAGCGGGTACGACGAGGAGCACCACAAGTACGACACCAAGACCTGGGGATACCAGCTCGACGCGAAGGGCAAGCCGCGCATCGCCAAGAGCCTGGACGACCCGCACTGCATCTTCACGCGCCTGAAGACCCACGTTTCGCGCTACACCCTGGAGAAGGGCGAGCAGATCACCGGGATTCCCGCGGCGCAGATTCAACAGATCGCGGAGATGATGGCGAAGAACCGGCCGGGATCCATCCTCTACGCGCTCGGGATGACGCAGCACACGACCGGAGTCCAGGGCATCCGGTCGTTCACCATCCTGCAGCTTCTGCTCGGCAACATCGGCAAGCCGGGCGGCGGCGTCAACGCGCTCCGTGGCGAGCCGAACGTGCAGGGCGCCTGCGACATGGCGGTGCTCTACAACTACCTGCCCGGCTACCTCAACTCGCCGACCAATGCCGAGCCGACGATCTACCACTATGTGCGCAAGAACGGCATCGCCGACAGCCGCTACCTCGTCAACATGCTCAAGGCGTTCTTCGGAGATGCCGCGACCAAAGAGAACGACTACGGCTATGCCTGGCTGCCCAAGCGCGACGCCGTCAAGGACTACGGCACCATGCCGATGTTCGAGGATGCCCTCGCCGGCAAGCTGAAGATGCTCTGGATCGTCGGCCAGAACCCCGCGGTCACGATGCCCAACCTCACGCTGACGTTCGAGGGGATGGCGAAGCTCGAGACGCTCGTGGTCCAGGAGATCTGGGAGACGGAGACGGCGACGTTCTGGAAGCGGCCCGGCGTCGATCCGAAGACGATCCAGACCGAGGTGATTCTGCTGCCGGCCGCCTTCTTCATGGAGAAGAACGGAACCATCAGCAACTCGGGCGGCATGGTGCAGTGGCGGCACGCCGCCGTGAAGCCCCCGGGGCAGGCCAAACCGGACGGCGAGATCGTGGACGACGTGTTCCGTCGCGTCCGCGAGCTGGTCCACGACTCCAAGGAGCCGAGGGACGAGATCATCAACAAGGCCTTCTGGACCTACACCACGGCCGAGGACGTCCTGCGCGAGATCAACGGATACGCGCTGCGCGACAACCCGGAAACGGGGCTCAAGAAGGGCGACCTCGCCCGCAAGGTGGGCGATCTCAAGGCCGACGGCTCGACCTCGTCCGGTTGCTGGATCTACGCGGGCGTCTTCGCCAACGGCGAGAACCTCTCCAAGCGCCGCGACTCGACGACCGACCCGGGCGGCCTGGGGCTCTACCCGGGCTTCGGCTGGACGTGGCCCAACAACATGCGCATCCTCTACAACCGGGCCTCCTGCGACAGGAACGGCAAGCCCTATCCCGGCTCCAAACCCATCGTGTGGTGGGACGAGAAGGCGAAGCGCTGGACGGGATACGACGTGCCGGACGTCCCCGTCGTGACCGACGGTCCGGACACGCCCAACGGGCAGCGGCCCTTTCACCTGGGCGCCGAAGGCGTCGGGCGCCTTTTCGCGGCCGTCTACTCGGACCCCGACCCGAGGTTCACGGAATATTGGCGTGACGTGGCCTACGTGCCGAAGGACGGCCCGCTGCCGGAGATGTACGAGCCCGTCGAGAGCCCGGTGGAGAACCTGCTGCACCCGAAGGTCAAGAGCAACCCGATGCTCAAGTACCCGCGCGTCGCGTCGCACCAGCCGATCGGCACGGTCGACAAGTTCCCGTACGTCCTGATGACCTCGACCGTCGCCGAGCACTGGTGCGCCGGCTCGACGACGCGCAACATCCCGTGGCTGAACGAGCTCGTCCCGGAGCCGGTCCTCGAGATGCCCGTCACTCTCGGCAAGAAACTCGGGGTCAAATCGGGGGACTGGGTCGACGTCTCCTCGGCCCGCGGCGAGCTCACGGTGAAGGCGCTCGTCACGCCCCGCATGAAGTCCCTGCCGATCGCCGGCAGCGAGGTCACGATCGTCTGGATGCCCTACAACTGGGGCTTCCAGGGCCTCTCGACCGGGCCGAGCGTCAACCACCTCACGATCGACGCCTCGGATCCCGGGGCGGGAACGCAGGAAACCAAGGCCTGTCTGGTCAACGTGGTCAGGGCGGCCGCACCGGCGGGCGCCAGGAAAGGGAAGCGGACATGACGACGCCGAACGCTTCGGCTGCTTCGACGCCGGCTCTGATCCGGACCACGCTGATCGACATCACCAACTGCATCGGTTGCCGGGCCTGCCAGGTGGCCTGCAAGCAGTGGAACGAGCGCGACGGCGAGGAAACCGAGCTCCTGCCCACGCTGGGCTTCCAGAACCCGGCGACGCTGAGCTCCAAGACGTACACGCTCATCTCCTTCCACGAGATGGAGAACCCGGAGAGCCCCGGCGGGCTGGACAGCGCCTTCGTCATGCGGCGCTGCTTCCACTGCCTGGAGCCCGGCTGCGTCTCGGCCTGTCCGACGACGGCGCTCGAACGGCAGCCCGACGGACCGGTGACCTACGACGTCGACAAGTGCATCGGCTGCCGGTACTGCATGCTCGCCTGCCCCTGGGACGTGCCGACCGCGGAGTGGGACAAGCTGGCGCCGAAGATCGACAAGTGCACGCACTGCGCCGACCGGACCAGTCAGCCCGCGCCCATCGCGTTCAACAGCCAGCCGGCGCCTCCGGATGAGACGAAGCGCTTCCTGGACACGATCGCCACTCCCGCATGCGTCAAGGCGTGCCCGGCGGACGCCCTGCGCTACGGCAGCCGCGACGAGATGCTCGCGCTCGCCCACAAGCGCATGGAGGACCGCCCGGACAAGTACGTCGACCACATCTACGGAGAGAAGGAGCTGGGCGGAACGAGCGTGCTCTACCTCTCGGCGGTGCCGTTCGAGAAGCTCGGGTTCCCGACCTTCGGGGAGAAGCCGTTCCCGCGGTTCACCGCCGCGGCGCTCGGGGCCGTGCCTCCCGCCGTCATGGCGATCGGCGCCATGCTCGGCGCCGTCTACGCCTTCTTCCGCAAGCGCGCTCAGGCGGTCGCCGACGCCGCGCACGCCCACTCGGGCGATCACGGCCACCACGTCGAGTTCGAGCCGCTCCAGGAGAAGCTGCTGACCCCGTTCAACTGGGTCCTGCTCGCCCTCATGGCGTTCTGCGGCGTCGCGATGGTGGCGCGGTTCGCCCTCGGTCTCGGCGGCAGCACGCACCTCTCCGACACCTATCCCTGGGGACTCTGGATCGTGTTCGACCTCGTCTGGATCGCCGTCGCCGCGGGAGCGTTCGCGATGGCCGGCATCATCTACGTCTTTCAGCGAAAAGACCTCTATTCGCTCGGCCGAACGGCCGTGCTGATGGGACTGCTGAGCTACTCCTTCGTGATGGTCACGCTCGTCGCGGACCTCGGGCTGCCCTGGCACTCCTAGCAGCTCGCCCTCCAGTCGCCCGACCACTCGGCCATGTTCGAGGTCTCGTGGTGCGTCGGCCTCTACGTCACGATCCTGCTCCTCGAGTTCCTGCCGGTCGCCCTGGAGCGCTGGGGCCTGCGCCGGGCGGCCGCGATCTGGCAGCGCTGGTCCGGCGCCTACGTGGCGTTCGCCGTGACGCTGTTCGTCTTCATGCTCACGCGCAACCCGCTCTACACGCTCGGGACGGCCGTGGTCTTCGGCACGCTGGCCTGGGTGTTCCGGGACCGGGGCGGGAAGAGCTTCGAGCCGATCCTCCTCGCCATCGCCGCGGTGACCCTGTCCACGATGCACCAGAGCTCGCTCGGCTCGCTGTATCTGCTGATGCCGAACATGCTCGCCCCGCAGTGGTGGACGCCCATGCTGCCCGTCTACTTCTTCCTGTCCTCGATCGTGGCCGGGACCGCCCTCGTCATCCTGATCGACATGTGGATTGCGAAGGGGTGGCACCGCCCGCTGAACCTGAAGCCGCTCGCGTCGGTGGGGCAGATCACGTTCTGGTCGCTCGTCGTCTACCTCGGGTTCCGGCTGGGCGACATGGCGCTTCGAGGCCAGCTCGCGGGAGCCTTCTCGGGAAAGTACGGCCCGGCGTTCGCCGCCGAGATCCTGATCGGGGGCGTGCTTCCGCTCATCCTTCTCGCCCGCAAGTCGTCTCGGAACCGCCGCGAGGTGCTCTTCGCCGGCGCCCTGCTCGCGGTCCTGGGCATCGTGTACAACCGCGTCAACGTGGTCCTGTTCGCGATGACGTTCAAGGGCCGCATGCCCTGGGTCGGACCGCAGCCCTACGCGCCGTCGATCTTCGAGTGGGGCATCTCGGTCGGCCTGATCGCCGCGACCGTCTTCCTGTTCGGCCTCGGCGCGCGGCTCATGCCGGTTCTGGCCAGGTCGGAGCCCGGCGAGGCGCATTGAGCCCCTCGACCCGCGACGCCTGGGTGAGCAGGCACGCGTACCTCCAGCCCGTCGCCGACCTGTGCGCGGCGGTCGACGAGGCGGCCGCGGGCATCGCCGTGGCCGACGCCGCCGTGCCCGTCTGGGACGACTACGCCGGCGATTTTCGCGAGGGCGTTCCCCTCCTGCAGAGTGCCGGCGCGGCCCCGGACATCGGTCCCGCGGGGCCGATGGTCGTGGAGCTCGTCGAGAGGCTCTCTGCGCGGCCGCTGCCGGGGCCGCTGGGCGCGCAGGTCGAGGCTCTCCGGTCGGAACTGCGCGGCACGGGCGATTCCGCGCGCCGGATCGTCGGATGGCTGCTGGGCGACGAGGAGGCCCTGACGCCGTCGTCGCCCGGCCTGCTGCGGTACCTCGGATGGACGGTCCTGGCGCGTCATCTCGCCCCGGTCGTGGCCGCGTTCGGCGCCTGGAGGGACGAGGAGCGATGGCTTCGGCGCTATTGCCCGACCTGCGGGTCGCTGCCCGCGATGGCGCAGCTGGTCGGCGCGGACCCGGGCCGTCGCCGCCTTCTCGCGTGCGGATGCTGCGGCACGCGCTGGCAGTACGCGCGAACCGCTTGTCCGTTCTGCGAAGCCGATTCCCAGCGCCTGAACAGCGTGGCCGTCGAAGGGGAGGGCGGCCTGCGCATCGACCACTGCGACTCGTGCCGCGGATACCTCAAGACCTACGACGGCCAGGGCAACGAGGCGCTCCTGCTCGCGGACTGGACCTCGCTCCACCTGGACCTCGTCGCCGCGGACCGCGGCCTCCAGCGGCGGGCGGCGTCTCTCTACGGATTCGCGCCGGCGGCGCAGAGCCAGCCGGCGGGCTCGGTCGCGTAGAGGACTAGAGGACGCGCTTCTCGCGAAGCTCTTCGAGGATCGTCCACCCGAGCAGGACGATCGCCGCGAGCAGCAGCGTCGGGCCGAGGAACATGAAGGCCGTGAAGACGTACGCCGTCTCCTTGATGAGGAGCGCGGCGCCGAGGACCAGGGCGACGGCCGTGAAGACGATCGCGAGCCGGACACGCCGGGCGCCACGCTCCGAGAGAACGGTCGGGGTGCTCCTGTCGGCCGTCATCGTGCGGCCTGCTTGGCCGGCGCCTCGTGCTCGTCGGCCTTGTGGGCCGGGCCATGGCAGTCGAGGCAGGAGTCGGTTCCGGCCATGAGCTTGTCCACCTGCTCTTTTTCGTGCTTGGCCAGGAAATTCGCCGCGCCGGCATGGCACGTGAGGCACCGGCTGTTCGGATACGGGTGGTTGATCTTGATCGGCTTGGGGTAGGTGCCCGACACGTTGTAGTACGCGTGCCGCAGGCCGACGAGCTTTCCGGCGATCGTTCCGGTCATCCCGTAGTCGCTGTGGCACTCGTAGCAGTGGTTCGTCTGGATGTACCGGTTCTTGTAGTGCACGGCCGCGAGCGAGTCGCTCTTGACGTCCTTCAGGTCGGCGACGTGGCTCTCCATGACGTGGCAGTCGCCGCAGGAGTGGACCGTCATGGCCTCCTGCATGCCGTGCGCCGTCGCCAGGAAGACGACGATGACCGGGAGCACGAGGATCGCTCCGAAGAGCAGCGCCTTGGAGTTCGTGCTGACGCCACCCGAGCGCAGGTGGCGCCAGATCCAGACGAGCAGGACGAGGTTGAGCGCCGCAAAGACGAGCCCCACGCCCTGGATCCAGTCCTGCGTCGTCCCGATCCAGCCGTGCGGCTGGGGAACGCCGAACTCACTCGGATCCGCGAGCAGGGGCGCCGCGGCCAGCAGGCCGAGCGCCCAGGCGGCGCGCGGTTTCACTTGCCGGGGTAATCCTTCAGCCACGCGCCGTCGACCGTCTTGGCGCCGCGCTTGTCCTTCTCGGCGATCGAGCCACTTGCCGACGTCGTTCATGTCGTGGTTTTCCTTCTTCGGCAGCGCCGAGTTGTGACAGTGCTGGCAGTTCTTCACGTCGACGCCGGCAGCCTTGGCCTGCTTCTGGATGTCCATCGTCGCCGACGAGGTTCCCGAGAAGCCGAGCCATCCACACACGATCAGCAGCGAGACCAGAGCGCCGATGCGGGAAACGCGTGATTTCATGCCGTCCTCCTTAAGGAAGCTAGAGCCTACACCCCGGGGGTTTGGGTCCGCAAGAACTCAGGGCCTCCAGTGGATGCCGACGAAATAGCGGTTGCCGTTGTAGTCGGCCAGCGGTCCGGCCTGGTCGAAGGCGACCCGCTCGGTGTACTTGTCCTGGAGCCATTCGAAGTCCGCGCCGACGTTCTTCGTGAAGAAGTACTCGGCGAGGACCCGGACGCGGCCGACGGTGAAGGGGATCGATCCGTTGTTGTTCATCCAGAGGTACGCGGCGTCGAGGGAGAGGTCTTTCCAAATGAAATGAGCCCCTCCTTCCCAGTTGTGGCCGAACTCCTGGTCCACGGTCGGGACGATCGTGAAGTCCTGGGGAACCCGGATGAGGATCTGGCGGTTCGTCAGGAACTCGCCGCCGGAGGCCCGCAGGGTCAGCATGTTCTTGAGCAGCGTGACCTCGACGTTGCCCTCGAACTCGCGGATCCGCGTGTCGTAGCCGATCTCGACGATGTCGTCGCTGGCGTGCGTCTCGCGGAAGAACCCGCCGACCTTCAGGAAGTCCTTGTAGGTCCAGGTGCCGCGGAAGCCGTACCGGTCGCGCTGGAGTGTAGTCGGTCCGGAAAATCGGCGCGTCGGCGTCGTCGTGGTGGTAGTCGCCGGTCAGCGTGACTCCACACAGGGCGAACGTGGCGCCGCCCCCCCAGGTGTTGACGCGGCGCTCGAAGCGGCCGCCCTGTCCGCCCGGGACGACGATCTCGGCGGCGTCGGGGGTCGCGGTCACCGTCTGCTGGGTCTGGGACCAGCCGGCGTTGACGGAGAAGGGGCCGAGCACGCGGGCGGTGATCCCGGCGTCGTAGACCCGGCTCATGTCGTCGACGACGGTGCGGGCGTTGACCTCGCGCAGCAGGTCGCCGGTGCTCTGGCCGGCGTACGTGACCGTGTTCAGGAAGAGCTGCGAGATCAGCGCCTGCCCGTCGAGGACGCGGCTGTTCTCGGCCCAGCCGCCGGAGAGGTCGACGTTGCTGGTGATGTTGACTTCGGCCCGCGCCGAGGCCCTCCAGTAGTCGGTCCGGGCCCGCGAGTCGACCGTCTCGCCCAGGCCCGAGAAGAAGCGGGCGATCTCGAAGGACAGGAACTTTCCGGCGTCCGCCTCGACGTAGTTCGTCTCGTTGCTCGCCGTCGGCCTTGATGTAGGTGCCGATCAGCTTCACGCGTCCGAAGAGGGTCCCGGTGATCCAGGCGTTGGTCACCGGCGTGTTGATCTTGTTGCTCTGGGTGCCGACGATCGCGTCGGCCGTGAGCGGCTGGCCGAGGACCGGCGTCGTGACGTTGCCGCTGCCGGCCCCCGGCGCGAGCGTCGCGACGGACTTCCAGTCGTACATCCGCCAGCCCTGGGTGAAGCCCGCCCGGATTCCCTTGTAGTTGAAGCCGAGGCCGACGCGGTAGAGCTGGTCGACGGAGTGGACCTGCTGGTTCAGCAGGAACTCGTTCTCGCCGAGATGGTAGGTCGTGGTGCCGGGGCCGTCGTACGTGTTGCGCGTGTACCCGAGCAGCGGCGACACGATCTTGCCGGGCAGAAGCTCGAGCTCGACGTCGTAGATGTTGCGGATGCGGTTCCAGGTCTGCTGGCCGGGGACGATGCCCTCGGTCGAGGAAGGGATTGGCGAAGGCCGGCAGCGCGCTGTAGAGGTCGGTCTCGCGCCAGCTGAAGCGCAGCTGGAAGATCTCGTTCTGCCCGGCCACGAAGCGCAGCCTGTCCGGCGGGCCCGGCGCCGACGTCGGTGGCGTCGACGTGCAGCGTGTCGAGGAGCGTGCCGCCGCCGAGCAGCTCCGGCCCCGTGAAGTCGAGCGACCGCAGGAGCAGGCCCGGGCGGTCGTTGATCTGGGTCCGGTACATCTGATCGTTGCCCGACACGTCGACGAACCGGTAGCCGAGCTCGACGTCGACGGGGATCGACTGGGCGACGACCGCGGCGCTTCCCGCGCCGAGCGCCGCCACGGCCAGGGTCCAGGGGAGAAGCGCGCTTCGGTGTCTTCATGGCGCTATTTCAGAAGCTGCGGCGAGACGTTGGAGCCGTGCACCGCGACGTGGCACGTCGTGCAGTTGCGGTAGCGCGGCAGCGTGAGGTCGTGGAACGACGGGGGCTGCGACCCGTAGGTCTTCGGCCCTCCGGTCTGGGAGTGGCACGAGAGGCAGAGCTGATCGACCCGCGCCCACTGCAGCTGGTTGGGGTTGTTCGAGCCGTGGGGCTGGTGGCAGGACATGCAGTCGCCGCCCGAGCCCGAGACGTGCTGGAAGACGAAGGGCCCGCGCAGGTCCGCGTGGCAGCTGAGGCAGGGCAGGTCGCCCTGGACGGTCATCTTGACGGGCTCGCCGCGGCGGGCGTGGGGCGCGTGGCAGTCGAGGCAGCTCATGCCGCCGCGGTCGAGCCGGTGGGCGTAGGGCTTGTTCTGGAACGACGCGGTCTCGGTTCAGGTGGCAGGTCGCGCAGAGCGCCCCGGGGGCCTTGGCCAGCAGGTGCTCGCTCTTGGGCACCGCCTTGTGGATCGAGTGGCAGGTCAGGCAGTTGACGGCCTCGGTGTTCGAGTGCACGCCCGTCGCGAAGGAGTCGTGCGGTCCCGGCGTCTGCGCGTGGCAGGCGAGGCAGTCCTGCGAGCCGGAGAGGCCCTTGAGCGTGGAGATCAGCGCTGCGTCGCCGCCCGCCTCCATGTGCTTCGTGCCGTCGCCGTGGCAGGTCGAGCACAGGTCGTTGGGATCGGATTTCTTTTCCCCGTGGCGCACCCGGGCGTGGGGGTTGCGGGCGAAGGCCTCCACGAGCTCGGTGTGGCAGTCGCCGCACTTGGGCAGCCTCGGCGGCCGCGGCAGGAGTCGTTTCGGGAGCGGGGGTGCCGGCCGGCGCGGGCGAGTGCGCGGGCGCGGGCGGATGCGTGGGAGTCGGCGTCGGTCTCCGGCGCCGAGCCGATCACCGCCGACAGACCGACGACGAAGGCCGCCGCCCAGAAGCCCGCCGCGGCGGACGAACGAGCGGTCCGGTGCTTCATGGCGCCCTCACCCCTCTCCTTCGTCCGGGCACGGTCTCGCGACCGGGCCCCGCCTCCCTACTTCGCGTGAACCTGGTCGACGGAAAACGCAGCGCCCGCGCCGTGGCAGGCCGCGCAGGCCTCGCCGAAGGGCGCCGTCTGCGTGAACGCGTGCGCGGCGGCGGACTGGGTGTCATGGCACCCCAGGCACGCAACGGCCGTCGGCAGCTGCGGCGAGTACCAGTCGCGCGGCACGTCCGTCGGCAGGCGTCCGGCCGGAGCGGTCTCGGGGATCTGCTGGCTGCCGCCGGTGTGGCAGGTTTCGCAGTCGCGGAGGTCTCCCGGAAACACCACGTCGTTGAAGTCGAGGTAGGTCTGCGTCAGGTTCTCGCCCCGGTGAATGCGGTGGATCAACCGCTTGAAGTCGAGCGACTCCGCCGGCTCCTGATCGTCGTGCATGTTGGGGTTGTGGCAGAAGACGCACTCCTGCGGGTTGAGCCGGTTGCCTCCATGGAACGCCAGCTTGACGTGGCAGACGTTGCACTTGGCGATGTCCACGACCACGCGGCGAGGCACCGCCGCCGCGTCCGTCACGGCGGCGTAGAAGACCGGATTGAATGCCGAATCCCTCGCGGTCGTGGTGTCCGGGGGCGCCGGGTTCAACGTCACCGTGAGCCGCGCTTCGATCGAGAAGCCCCAGGTGCCCGTCGCGTCCGCGGGGATCGGAGTCGTTGAACGTGTAGCTGTAGTTGGCTCCGCTCGCCGTCGCGCCGTCGGCGCGCTCGCGGATCTGGGGAGGGATCGAGTAGTCCGTGGTCGGGCCGGACATGATGACGTTCAGGCCGCTGCTCGTGCTGCCGTCGGAATTCACGGTCGTGAAGGCGGACGGAGGAATGGGCGTCCCGTCGTTCTGCTTGAGGTTGAAGAAGACCGTGGGGTTCTGCCCCGGAGCGGTGTTGGTCACCGAGGCGATCTCGGCGTTCACGCCCTTGAGCTGCGTCGACTTGGCCGGGACCGTGTGCGCGTCGATGATCGCCGCGTTCCACTCGCCGCCGCTCGTCGGCACGTGGCAGGTGGCGCAGGCGCTGTCGCTGGAAAAGGCGCCGGCAGGATGGTTCTCGCCGGTCGCGAAATTGACGTCGTCGTGGCACGACTGGCACGCCGCGCGGGTCGGAAAGGCGAACCAGTTGGAGGCCTGCGTCGCGTAGTTCGGCTGGCTCGGGTCGATCGAGCCGTGGCAGGTCGTGCAGTTGCGGATGTCCTGCGGGAAGACGACGTCCGAGAAGTCGTGGACGCTCCCGCTGGTTGCCGATGATGACGTAGGGCGTCCCGGCCTCGACGCTCGGCAGGCTCGAGCCCATGTGGATCTTGTGGATCATCACCTTGAAGTCGACCGTGTTGCCGGTGTCGGGATCGGTCGTCTGGGGCGAGTGGCACAGGACGCACAGCTTGACGTCCTGGCGCGAGCCGCCGTGGGCGGAGAGCGGGTTGTGGCAGGCGTTGCAGGATCCGTTCGTCAGCACGTCCCACGTCTGCGTCACCGGCGCGCCGCTCGGGACGAAGTCGTACTCGACGTTGTCGTAGTAGTCCTTGCCGACGATGTCGGAGGTGTCGCGCGTCGCGTAGATCCCGAGCGTCGTCGTCGTCGTCGCGTCGTATCCGGCGGGCACAGCCGTCTTGAAGGTGTAGACCGAGTGACCGATGTCGATGTCGTTCCACGTGCCGCCCGAGTCGGCCGCCGCCTGCGTGGCCGTGACGCCGTTCCCGCCCGTCTGGACGCGCGTCGTGTACGACGTGTACTGGCGCGAGTTCGGATCCCACCACGCCAGGACGAAGCTCATCGAGATCGCGCCCGGAGTGACCGCGCCGGCGCGGTCCAGGGGAACGCCGCCGTCGTCCGTGTAGGAGACGTCGACGACCGGGTGCAGCCCGGCGTCGAGCGTGACGCTGTTGACGGTGATCTTCAGGCCCGGCCGGATGTAGGCGAACTCGTCGGCCGAGAGCCAGTACTCCCTCTGCTGGGGAACGTACAGCGTCTTCGGGTCGTCGGGCTGTGAGACAGCGGCCCGCGACACGAGTCGAGTGACGCGCGTGTTGGACATCGGGAGGGCCAGCAGGGCCCCCGCCGCGAGAACTGGAACCAGGCCGGCGCGCTTTGCGTTCATGGGTACCCCATTGTGATGACCAGTTCGAACGCTACCACGGAAAGGCGAGAAATCGAGCCCCGCTAGCGACTTTTCCTAGGTTGGCATGAGATACAGCGTCACGGCAAAGATGGCGTAGACGGCGAGCAGCTGGACGCCCGAGTACCAGGCGCAACGGCCGGTCGCCGTGACCATGGCCACGGCCAGGGTCGTCAGCAGGACGGCGAGCACCTGCGCGGCTCCGAAATTCAGGTCCATCGGCGACGGCGCCAGGGCATAGCTGAGCAGAACGAGGAGGGGGGAGACGAACAGCGCGATCTGGACCGAGCTGCCCATCGCGATCCCGATGCTCAGGTCCATGCGGTTCTTACGCGCCCCCGAGAGCGCCGCGGCCGTCTCCGCCGCTCCCCCGACCAGCGAGACGACGATGAAGCCCACGAAGGTCGCGGACATGCCGAAGGAGAGCGCGGCCTGCTGCACCGATCCCACGAAGATCTCGCTGACGAGCGCGACGAGGATCGTCACCCCCACGAGGGCGCCGAGGGCCACGCCGACCGGCCACGGCTGGTCCTCGTGTTCTCCGCCTTCCGCGCTCTTGAAGAACTCGCTGTGCGTCTTGAGTGAGAAAAAAAGGCTCAGCGCATAGGTCACGAGCAGGATGCAGGACAGCGCGACGGCCAGCGGACGAGTGAACGAGACGACGTTGAGGCGGTCGATGTTGCCCACGGCCGAGGGAATCAGCAGGCCGATCGACGCGAGCAGCAGCATCTGCGACTGGACGCGGGCGTTGCGCGCGTTGAACTCCTGCGCGTGATGCTTGAGGCCGCCCAGCAGGAAGGCCGCGCCGAGGGTGAAGAGGCTGTTGCTCACGATCGCGCCGGCCAGCGACGCCTTCACCAGGTCGAACATTCCGGCCCGCAGGGCCGTGATGCCGATGACGAGCTCGGTCATGTTGCCGAAGGTGGCGTTCAGGAGCCCGCCGACCGCGTCCCCGGTCTTCGCCGCGACGCTCTCGGTCGCCCGGGACAGCAGGGCGGCGAGAGGGACGATCGCGCCGATCGAGAGCAGAAAGAGCGCCGTGTGCGCCTCGGGCCGGGCCTTCTCGGCGAGCAGGACGATCGGCACGAAGATGAGCAGCCAGTTCAGCCGGTTGTCCCGGAGATCTTTCAGGATCGGGTTCAAGCGGCGCCTCCTTTTCGAGAGGTCAGTTCAGGCGGAACGACAGGGCGACGCTCAGGATTTCCTTGGCCGCGAAAGGCGTCGAGCTCCACGCGATCGTCGGACCCTGGACGAGGATGTCGATGATCCCGGCGTTGAAGGCGACGCCGAACCGCGAGCCGGCCTGGAAGTAGTACTGGCTGCCCAGCTCGCCGTGGACCCCCGGGGAGCCGTCGAACACGTCGTCCCCGCGGATTTTCGGTCCGCCCTCCACGCGAACCGGCGTCAGCGCCAGCCCGAGCACCGTGAAGGGATACCAGCGCAGGTCCAGCGCGAGCGCTCCCGTCAGGTAGGTCGAGTCCCCGACGGTCCGCCGGGCGGCGACCGCGAACGAGCCGCCGGGCGCCCAGACGAACCTGTCTCCCCAGCGGTCGCGGTCCCAGAGGACCATCGTTCCGACGGCGCCCTCCCCGTACTGCCGCCCTTCCGTGGCCACCGCCGGCGTCTGGACCGTCGTGACACCGGTTCCCACGTACCACGACGCCGTCCGGCCCTCGAGGCGTCCGTAGGGCGCCTGCGGAGGCGACCACGTCGCATCCGACCGCTCCACCGTCTCCGTGTGATGCTCGATCGAGGGGACCGCCGGCGAACTTCGGCGAGGTCAGGGCCCAGGCCACGCCGATTCCAAAGGAAAGCTCGGCCTTGGGCCGGCGCCAGTCGATCTCCAGGGGACCGTGGAGCGTGATGGCGAAACGGCTGTCGATGACGTAGTCCATGCGGAAGAAGTTCGTCGTGACTTCCGAGCCGGTGACGTCGCCTCCGAAGGCGACGCGCCAGGCCGCGGGCGTGAATCCCACCGCGAGCCGCCGTCCGATCGGGAGCGCCAGGTCGACCTCGAGACCGACCAGGCCCGGCGCCCGCGCCGTTGTTGTAGCGGCGGTAGCCGAGCTCGCCGGACAGCGCGTAGACGAAGGGGTTCAGGTCCCAGCTGTACCGGAAGAGCGTCATCTTGCCCGTGACGTCGAGGAACTTGCGCGTCGTGTTGTAGGTCGTGTCGAGGCCGAGGAACGCGTACGCGCCGGGAGAGATGTCGGTGGGCTGATGCTGCTGGCACTCGTCGCCCTGGCAGGGATAGACGGCCGCGAACCAGCGGTCCTTGTAGGAGCGCCAGGCCTCGGTTTGTTCCGGGGCCGATGGAGGTGGAGGCGCGGCGGACATCGAGGCGGCCGCGGATGCCTTCTTGTGCGCGACGCGGAGGTCGCGCACGACGACGAGCAGCTCGACGACGGCCTTCCTCGCGGCGTCGCCCTCTTCGGACAGGCACTCGTAGGGCACCGCGTAGGGAGAGTCGGTGAGGTCCTTGCAGCGGCGCCCGTCGACGCGTGACCCGGTCCACGACGACGTAGGTCTTGTCGCGGTGGTCGTCCCACTTGTGGAACGCGGAGTCGGGGATCCGCGCGATCTTCGCGGAGGAGAGTCCCGGCAGGCGCGTCAGGGGCTTCCAGATGCGGAGCTCCTCGATCGCTTCGGTCGTCGGAAGGCGCTGCGCGTGCGATCCCGAGAAGGAGTCGCCGACGGAGTGCATCAGCTCGTAGAGGCCGTAGCCGCCCTTGCGCGTCCCGGGCCCGCCGTCGAGGACGACCTGGCGCATGAGGTTGTCGAGGAAATCGCGGCACCGGACCAGCGCCGAGGTCGCGAGGCCGCGCGGAATCGTGGTTCCCTCGAGGTCGGGGGATTCGGCGTCCTCGAGCGTCGCCATGAAGTGAAAGCACTGGCCGGCGTCGCTGAACTGCCGCCGGAAGGCCGCGTCGGGCACGTCGGTCAGGGGCTCCGGCCAGTCGAGCAGCGGGTTGGTCGTCGTCGCGTCGGCGCAGAAACCCGGAGGATGCGTCACCCCAGCCGAAACAGAGCGGGGGAGCAAGGGCGCCGTCGTCGAAGAGATCGCGCAGGACGTCGGGCCGCGGCGGCTGGCCGTCGTGGCCCTCGATGAGCGTGCGGTAGGCCAGGGCCTCGATGACGATGTGGCCCTTGCTGTCGAAGGCCGACGCGGCGGGCGCGTCCAGGACGAGGAGCGAGGCGGCAGCCACCGCGAGGAGCCCCGGGCGCCCCGCAGTGGCGGCCATGGCTTACGGCTTCGCGGGCTCGGCCGCGGGCGGCGCTGCCGCAACGGCGGGCGACAGCCAGGTGGGATTCGCGTCGTCGGGCTGCAGGTTCCAGCCTCCGCCGAGCGCCTTGTAGACGTCGACGTAGTCGATCAGCAGGTCCAGGCGCGTGCGGGCGAGCGCGATCTCCGCGGGAAAGAGCTGCTGCATCGCGTAGAGAACCTCGAAGTAGTTCGCCAGGCCCGAGTCGTAGCGGATCGTCGAGAGCCGGACCATTTCGCCGTAGGCGTGCACCGTGCGCTCGAGCTCGGCGACGGAGGCCCCGATCTTCTCGCGGGCGTACAGGACGGTCGTCGTCTCCGCGAACGCGCCCGTCACGGTCTGCTCGTACTGGATCTTCGCCTGTTCCCACTGGGCGTAGGTGGCGCCGTACTCGGCGCGGAGCCGGCCGCCCTGGAAGAGCGGGCCGAGCAGGCCGGCCGCGATCGACCAGGTCTTCCCGGCGGGATAGAAGAAGTTGTCGAGCTCGGGGCCGACGGCTCCGAAGAATCCCGTCAGGCTGATCACCGGGAAGAAGTTCGCGGTCGCGACCCCGACGAGGGCGTTGGCGGCGATCAGCTGCTGCTCGGACTGGCGGACGTCGGGCCGGCGCTGCAGCAGCTCCGACGGAAGGCCCGCCGGGATCTCCGGAGGCACGGGCTGCGCGGCGAGCGCCTCGCCGCGGGGAACGGGCCCGGGGTTTCTTCCCAGGAGCAGGTTGATCTGGTTCTCGGTCGCTCGATGCGACGCTCGAGCTCGGGGACCTGCGCGGCGACCTGGCCGAGGGCCGCCTCGGCGTACGCGGCCTCGACGGCCGAGGCCGCGCCCTCGTCGAGCTTGCGCTTGTAGAGGTTGTACGTTTCCTGGAACGCGGCAACGGTCTTCTGCGAGATGGCGAGCTCGTCGTCGAGCTCGCGCAGCTCGAAGTAGTTCGCGGCGACTTCCGACACGAGCGAGAGGAGCACGCCGCGCCGCGCGTCTTCGCTGGCGAGGTACTGGGCCTTCGCGGCCTCGTTCAGGCGGCGGATGCGGCCCCAGACGTCGAGCTCCCAGCCGAAGTTCACGTTGACGCTGCTCAGGTTGCGGGTCGCGGTGCTGTTGGGCGGCAGGTACACGGAGTTGCGCCCCCGCGACCAGTCGGCGCCGTACGCCGATCTGGGGGAAGAACTGCGAGCGGGCGATGCCGGCCCGCGACCGGGCCTCTTCGACGCGGGCGGCGGCGATCTGGACGTCGTAGCCGGTCTGCAGCGCCTGGTCGATGAGCTGCGTCAGGACGGGGTCGCCGAAGACGGCCCACCAGGGCTGGTCGGCGATGGAGGCCGTGGGGGCGGGGGGGCCCTGAACGTCGCGGTAGACGTCGGGCGCCGTCACCGGCGGACGCTCGTAGTTCGGGCCGACGGCGCAGCCGGTCAGCACGGCGAGGACGAGGCTGGAGGCGGCGAGCTTTCGCATCTCAGTGACCTCCCGCCACCGGGGGTGCGGCCGGCGCCGGCGCCGCGCCGGGCGCTTCCGCCACCTTCGGCTTGTCCTTGCGCGCGATCTTCTCGACCAGCACGAAGAGCGCGGGAATGAGGAAGATCGCGAGACCGGTCGCGGCGAGCATGCCGGCGATGACGACCGTGCCCAGGATCTTGCGCGACTCCGCGCCGGAGCCGCTCGCCAGGTACAGGGGCACGCAGCCGAGGATGAAGGCGAAGGAGGTCATCAGGATCGGCCGCAGCCGCAGCTTGGCGCCCTCGAGCGCGGCGTCGACGAGACCCATTCCCTTCTCCTTCTGCTGGAGCACCGCGAACTCGACGATCAGGATCGCGTTCTTCGCCGCGAGCCCGATCAGCATGACGAGGCCGATCTGGCCGTAGACGTCGAGGTCGAACTTGCGCAGCAGCAGCCCGAGGAACGCGCCGAACACCGCGACGGGCACGGTGAGCAGCACGGCCAAGGGCAGCGACCAGCTCTCGTAGAGCGCGGCGAGGATCAGGAAGACGAAGATGATCGAGAGGACGAAGACCTTTCCTCCCGCGCCGGCGGCCTTGACCTCCTGGTACGACATGTCCGCCCAGTCGTAGCCCATCTCGCGCGGCAGGACCTCGCGCGCGACCTCCTCGAGCGCCGCCGTCGCCTGGCCCGAGCTGTAGCCGGGCGCCGGGATGCCGGTGACCTGCGCGGCCCGGAAGAGGTTGAAGCGGTTCGTGAACTCGGGCCCCTGGATGTTGTCCGTGGTCAGCAGCGCCGAGAGCGGGACCATCTTCCCGTCGTTGTTGCGCACGTAGAACTGGTTGATGTCCTCGACGCGGACCCGGCCCGAGGCCTCGCCCTGCACGAAGACCTTCCACTGGCGGCCGAAGCGGTTGAACTGGTTGACGTAGATGCCGCCGAGGAAGGCCTGGAGCGCCTGGTAGACGTCCTTGATCGCGACGCCCTGCTTGATGACCTTGTCCCGGTTGACCTGGGCGAAGATCTGGGGCACGGACGGCCGCCAGACGCTGTTGACGTTGGCGAGCTCCGGGCGCTTGCGCGCGGCCTCCAGGAACTTCTGGAGGTTCTGGTTCAGGAACTCGATCGTGCCGCCGCTGCGGTCCTGGAGCCAGAGCGAGAAGCCGCCGCCGGTGCCGAGGCCCTGGATCGCGGGCGGGGGGAATGCGAAGGCGTTCGCCTCGGGGATCTCCGTGCGAAACGCGGCGTTGACGCGCTGCATGATCGCCGCGACCTGCAGCTCCTCGGTTTCGCGATCGTGCCAGGGTTTCAGCGACACGAAGTAGAAGCCGGTGTACGGGGCGGAGGCGCCGGACAGAAGGCTGTAGCCCGCGACCGTCGTCACGTACTCGATGCCCTCGGTCTTGCCGAGGATCTCCTCGATGCGCTTGCAGACCGCGTCGGTGCGCTGCAGCGACGACGCGTCCGGCAGCTGGACGTTCACGAAGAAGTACCCCTGGTCCTCGTTCGGCAGGAAGCCGGCGGGCAGCCTCTTGCCGAGGAGGCCGCAGAGGACGATGAAGCCGACGAGGATTCCGACGCTGACGATCATCTTCCGGACGAGGTGGCGCGAGAAGCCGACGTAGCCGTCCGTCAACCGTCCGAAGACGCGGTTGAACCAGGCGAAGAACTTCCCGAGCGGCCCCTTCGACTGCTTCTTCGGCCTCAGGAGCAGGGAGCAGAGCGCCGGCGAGAGCGAGAGGGCGTTGAAGGCCGAGATGAGGACCGAGACCGCGATCGTGATCGCGAACTGCATGTTCATCCGGCCCTGGATGCCGCCCATGAAGGCCACGGGAATGAACACGGCGGAGAGGACGAGGGCGATGCCGATGACCGGCTGGGTGACCTCCTCCATCGCCTTCAACGTGGCGTCCTTCGGCGAGAGGCCGTGCTCGATGTGGTGCTCGACGGCCTCGACGACGACGATCGCGTCGTCGACGACGAGACCGATCGCGAGCACGAGGCCGAACAGCGACAGCGTGTTGATCGAGAAGCCGAGCATCGGAAAGAAGATGAAGGTGCCGATGAGCGACACCGGCACGGCGAGCAGCGGGATCAGCGTCGCGCGCCAGCCCTGCAGGAAGAGGAACACGACGATGATGACGAGGACGATCGCCTCGAAGAGGGTGTGGGTGATCTCCTTGATGCCCTCGGTGACCGGCAGCGTCGTGTCGAGCGCGACCACGTAGTCGAGGTCGTCCGGGAACCGCTGCTTCAGCTCCGCCATCACCTTCTTGACGCCCTCGGCGACCGCGATCGCGTTGGAGCCCGGGACCTGGAAGATGCCGATCGGACAGGCGGGCTTGCCGTTCAGGCGCGAGCGCTGCTGGTAGTTCAGCGCGCCGAGGTCGATCCGGCTGACGTCCTTCAGGCGCACCACGGAGCCGTCCGGGTTCAGCCGCACGACCACGTCGCCGAACTGCTCCGCCGAGACCAGACGGCCCTGCGAGCGCACCGTGTAGGTGAACTCCTGGCCCTTCGGCGCCGGCTCGGTGCCGATGCCGCCCGACGGGTTGACGGTCGATCTGCTGCTGCACCGCGTTGATGATGTCGGGCACCGTCAGGCCGAGGCTCGCGAGGCGATCGGGCTTGACCCAGATGCGCATGGCGTAGTCCGCCGTGCCGTAGTTCTGGATCTGTCCGACGCCCGGGACGCGGTAGATCGCGTCGTTGACGTTGATCGTCGCGTAGTTGCCGAGGAAGAGCGAGTCGTAGGTGCCCTTCGGCGAGTAGAGGGAGACGACGAGGAGCGGGTTGCTCGTGGCCTTCTTGACGGTCAGGCCGAACTGGTTGACGTCCGGCGGCAGGTTCGGCTGGGCCTGCGAAACGCGGTTCTGCGTGTTGACCTGGTCGAGGTTGATGTCGGTCTCGACGTCGAACGTGACCTTGAGGTTCATCGTGCCGTCGTTGGCGTTGGTGGACTGCATGTAGATCATGTAGTCGACGCCGTTCATCTGCTGCTCGAGCGGCGTCGCCACGGACTGCTCGATCGTGATCGCGTCCGCGCCCGTGTAGGTCGTGGTGACCTGGATCTGGGGCGGCACGATGTCGGGGTACTGGGCGATCGGGAGCCCCGACATCGCGACGTACCCCGCCATCGTCGTGAGGATCGCGATGACGATCGCGACGATCGGCCGGCGAACGAAAAACGCGCCCACGGCCCTACTTCCCGGGCTCTTTGGCCGCCGCCGCGGCGGGGGTCGCTGCGGCCGCCGGCTCGGCCGCCGGGGCTTCCTTGGGCGCCACCTTCATCCCGCTCCGCACCCGCTGCAGACCCTCGACGACGATGCGATCGCCCGGATTCAGCCCCTTTTCGATGACCCACAGGTCGCCGTCGCGCGGGCCGACGGTCACGACCTTGATCGTCGCGGTGTTGTCCGCGCCGACGACCGCGACCTGGTAGCTTCCCTGCAGTTCGTTGACCGCGCGCTGGGGAACGAGGATGGCTCCCTTCTTGAGATCCATCTGAACGCGGACCTTTGCGTACTGGCCGGGGCGCAGCAGGTTGCCGGGGTTCGGGAAAGCCCCGGCGAGCTGGATCGTGCCGGTCTTCACGTCCACCTCGCGGCCCACCAGGAACGCCTTGCCGCGGTGCGGGAAGACCGTGCCGTCGGAGAGGATGAGCTCGAGAGGCCCTTTCTCGAGGTTTCCCTTGTCGGCCAGGGTCTTTTCCGGCGGCCCGTGCTTGGCGACCCAGGTCAGGTATTCCTGTTCGCTCGGGTTGAAGTACACCTTGATGGGCTCCACCTGCGAAACCGTGGTCATCACGGTCTGGCCGTTGACGAGGTCGCCGACCTGGGACTTGGCGACGCCCGCGATGCCGTCGATCGGGGAAACGACCTTCGTCCAACCGAGGTCGAGCTTCGCCTTTTCGAGGGCCGCCCGCGCGCTCTCGACGTTGGCCTGCGCCGTGCGCTCCTTCGTCTCGGCGTCGTCGAGCTCCTGCTGGCTGATGGCTTTCTGGGCGGCCAGGGGCCGGTAGCGCGCCACCGTCGTCTTCGCGTTGGCGAGCGTGGCCTCGTACTGGGCCATCGTGCCCTTGTGCTGGTCGAGCGTCGCCTGGAACTGCCGCGGGTCGATCTCGAAGAGGGTGTCGCCCGCCTTGACGAGGAAGCCTTCCCGGTAGACCTGCTTGAGCAGGTAGCCCTCGATCTGCGGGCGGATCTCGGCGTTGACGTACCCGTCGAGGGACCCGATCCACTCCTGGAAGACCGGGACGTCCTTCTGGACGACCGGCGCCACGACGACTTCGGGGGGCGGCGGAGGCGGCGCCTCCGCCTTCTTCTTGCATGCGCAGATTCCGGTCACGGCGACCGACACTGCGAAGACTACTCGCGTGAAACGGTGTCTCGAATCTCGCCTCCCCGGCGTTGCTCGGGCAACCATATCGAACTCGCCGGGCGGAAAGATAGGGACGGTCCCGCGGATGGGCCCGTCGGGGCGCCGGGTCTCAGGCGCCGCGCAGCGTCCAGCCAAGCATGAAGATCCCTGCGGCGGCGATCCAGCTGCCGGCGACGCGCACGGCGATGCGCGCCCACGAAGCGCGCAGCGTCGACACGAACGCCGCGACGAGCGCCACGACCACGAAGATCGCCGTCGCGACGCCGAGCGCGTTGCCGATCGCTCCGGCGGCGCGACCGAGCTCCGCTCCATTCCCGACTCCGTGGAGCAATCCGAGGACGATCGCCAGTCCGGCCACGACAGCGGGGAACAGCGCGCGGTCTGCGGCGACGAGCGCGCCGAGCGCCACGGTCAGCGCCGCGGCCGCGATCGGCAGAGACGCGAGAGGCCCGATGGCCCGTCCGAGAAACTCTCCGGCGAGCCAGCTCGCCGGGAGGCAGAAGAGCGCGAGCCGTCCGGGCGCCGGACCGCGCAGCCCGGCGAGCAGCGCGAGCGCGAGCACGGGCAGCAGGTCCTCGGGCGTGACGAAGAGATGCAGCAGGCCGTCGTAGTAGGGCCCGAGGCCCGTGTTCATGAGGTGGGCGAGCAGCGCCGGCATCAGGTCAGCGCCTGCCAGAAGAATACGAGCCCGCCAGCGCAACGGCCGCGCCTGCCCAGCGCAACGCGGCGCGACCCGCGGGCCAGCGGTGGATCAGGCCGATGCCGATGCCCGTCGCGTGCAGCAATCCCGTCGCGATGACGAACCCGAGGCTGTAGAGCACGCCGTTGGCGCCCGCCGGGAGCTCCGTGCCGTGCGCGTGGCCGTGGAAGATCGCGAAGAAGCCGACGAGGACCGCGGCGATCCAGAGTTTCGGGCGCGCCTCGAACAGGATCGCGGCGCCCAGACCGATCGCCGAGAGCGCGATGCCGACCTCGATGCCGGGCAGCTTCACGCCGACGAGGCCGAGCGTTCCGCCGAAGGCCATCACCATCGGAAAGGTCACGGGCAGCAGCCAGACGGCCGGCGGTCCGAGCTGCGCGCCCCAGAGTCCGACCGCGATCATCGCGAGCACGTGGTCGAGGCCCGAGACCGGGTGGGAAAGCCCCGCGAAGAAACCGGTCGCCTCGCCTCCGCGCGGGTGCGCGGAGAGCGACGCCGGAGCGGCGAGCGCGGCGAGCAGGACGAGTCCGGCGGCGCGGGCGCGGTTCATCGAATCCAGCCGAACAGGATCGCCGTGCGCTGGATCGTCCAGAACGCGCCGAGCGTGCCGACGGCGTACCCGGGCAGCGCCTCGACCCAGCGGGGCCAGCGGATCTCGAGTGTCCGGAACGCGCGCTCGAGACTGAGCACGACGAGGATGAATCCCACCTGGCCGATCTCGACGCCGACGTTGAACCCGAGCAGCGCGAGCGGCAGATCCTGCCGCGGCAGGCCCGCGCTCGTCAGCGCGCCGGCGAAACCGAAGCCGTGGATGAGGCCGAAGAGAAACGCCACGACCCACGGATGGCGGATCGTGAAGCTCGTCTGCCCGCGCCAGGAACGGACGATCTCCGGGCCGAGGAAAAAGATGGACAGCGCGATGGCGGCGTTCAGCGGCAGGACGGGAGCCGCGGCGTAACCGAACGTCGCGATCGCAAGCGTGAGGCTGTGGGCGACCGTGAACGCCGTCACGGTCTTCACCAGCATCCAGCGGTCCTTGACGATCAGCAGCAGGCCGAGCACGAAGAGCAGATGGTCCGCGCCGAAAGCGATGTGCCGGATGCCGTGCACGACGTACGCGCCGAGGACGGCGAGCCGTCCCTGCGCCGCCGCGATCTCGACCCAGGACTGCGACGGGCGCACGATCGTCGTCCACTTCCGGCCGTCGGCGAGCTCGATCCGGACGAGCACGTCCGTGATGGTTCCCTGCAGCCCGACGAAATCGATCCGCTTGCCCGCCAGGCCGCCCGGGCCCGCGTCGATGGAGCGGCGCTCGAGCAGCGAGTCCGAGAGCTCCTGGACGGTCGGCTCCTTCAGGTTGACGACGCCCGCGGGCAGCCGCAGCTCGACCGGCAGACGCATTCCCGAAAGCACCGGCGTGCGCCAGAGGATGTCGTAGCGCCCGGGGCCGGTCTCCTTGATCTCGAGGTACGCCGGGCGGGCCTCGTGCGCGAGCGCGCGCGCGCGCCCCGAGGAGAAGCAGCGCCAGAGCGAGGAGCCGGGCCCGCATTTCCGGGTTGCTTATACCAGCAGGGCAGCGCGGCAGACCGCCAACAACGGGGTGCCGCGCGCGGCACCCCGTTCGTGGATTCCGCGGACGGATCGTTACTTTTCGAGCGTGATCTTGAGGCCCGAGGCGGCCACCTTGATGTTCGCGCCCTTGGTCTCGCTCTTCAGGTTGATCACGACGCCCTTGTCGTTGCGCAGCGACGAGACCGCGGCGCCCTTGCCCGCCGTGCCCCCGGCGGCCGCGGCGGCGTACCCGCCGGCGAAGTCGTCGACGCTCTTCAGGTTGTAGACGGTGCCCGTGGCCGTCGCGTTGGTCATGCCGACCTCGGCGACCGAAACCCCCTCGATCTTGAAGTGGTACGATCTTGCCCTTGTAGCTGAGCTCGCCGCGGCCCCAGCTCCAGCCGATGCCGACCGCAACCGAGCCTTCCGTCATCCTGAGAGTGGCGTCCGGGGTCTCGTCGTCGCCCGCGGCGAACGAGGGTCCAACCAGCAGTGCCGTCAATGCAAGAGCCACGATTCCGATACCCAAGCCGATGACGCATGAGTTCCTCCTTATGTTCAAGGAACGTCTATTGCAATCCCCGGGCCAGCCCAGGGCCTACTGGCCCAGATGGGAGAAGGTCTGGCGCATCTGGTCGTTCGGGATCTGGAGGAGCCCGGCGAACGGGCGGTCCATCTCGAGGATCAGGAAGATCGCGCACGACACGGAGAGCGCGCAGACCAGCAGCGCGGCCCGGACCGTGACGTTGTCCGGCGCGAACAGGCCGAAGCTGACGAAGATGATCGCGAGCCAGAACACCACGACGCCGAGAAGGGCCGTCGACACCGAGCTGCCGCGTTGTTCGATCATCAATCCCCGCGTCTGGCCGAGCTCGATCGCGAGCGTCAGCGCCTGGGTCTGGAGCAGCCGATGGGCCTCGTCCGGCGGCGCGAGCGCCTCGATCCGGTCGAGAATGATGCCCGGTTCGTCGAGCGCGTCCGCCGGGGGCGTGTCCGGCCAGAGCTGGTGGACCAGGTGAAGAGCGGCCTGGCGCACGAGGCCGCGGACCTCCTTGGTCTCCGGACCGTAATGGGCCAGGACGTGGTCGAGGAAGACGAGCCGGGCCGTCACCTGCGTCAGCTCCGTCTTCTGCGTGTCGTAGGAGCTCTTCGCCGAGGAGATCAACAGGCCGAGCAGCAGGGCCGACATCGTGGCGACGAGTCCCATTCCGAGCTTCACGACGTCGCGGGTCTCCGCGGACTGGTGGGCCTGCGGAAGGCGCGAGCGCAGGCTCATTCCGGCCATCGCGCCGCCGTAGACGCAGACGAAGATGACCGCGCTGATCGCAAGAGGGCTCATGGCTTTCCTTTGTCGGGCGCCGGCGGCGCGGGCAGAAGGAGCTCGTATTTCGCCCGCATCGTCTTGTAAGCCTTGTCCCAGGCTTCGGCCTTCCGCGCGGCGAGCCACGCGGTCTTCACGTCGGGTTGAACTTCGTCGAAGGCGGAGACGCGCGCGGGCGTCAGCGAATCGAGGAAGACGAGGTGCCAGCCGTAGCCCGACTCGATCGGACCGGTCCAGGCGCCCGGCTGCTGCGGCGAAGAGCGACCTGGCAAACGGCGGGCCGAAATCCTTGGCGATCTGCTCGGGCGTGCGGTCGGCGAGAAAGTCCTGGAACATGAAAGGGTCGCCGAGAGAGTGCGCGGCGGGCCAGCCTGCAGGCTTTCCGGCGAGCTTCGCCAGCGCGGCCTGCGCATCGGACCGCGCGTTCGGACCGCGGCGGTCCGGCGAAAAGTACACGTGCCGGAACGTGGCCCGCGGAGGCTGCGTGAACATCGCCGTGTTCTTTGCGAACCACGCCTTCAGCTCCTCGGTCGTGGGCTCGTGCGCGGTCGAGACGTCCTCGGCGAGGAACTCCATCTTCTGGGCCATCCGGCGCTTGACGATCGTGTCGTCCTTGTCGAGGCCCATCGCCAGGGCCTCGCGGTAGAGGACCTCCTCCCGGATCCGGTTCTCCATCAGGGCCATCATTTCCTGCTCGGTCGGCGGCCGTTGCCACTGCGACGCGAAGCCGATCTGGAGCTGGCGCAGGTCGTCGACCGTCAGGACGATCTGGCGCGAAGGCGCCGTCGTCTCCGCCGCGGGTTTGACGAAACGCGAGAGCGCGAAGAGCGCGGCGCCGAGCAGCAGGAACTGCACGAGCGGCTCGCGGAGGGCGCCGCCGACAAAGCGCTGCCGGCCCTGCAGGGAAGCCGGCCGCGCCGTCTGCGGAAGGGGTGCCGAGCTGGTCAGTTCTTCTTGAGCTTGAGATCGAGCAGGTTCTGAGGCTCGGGCACGATCTCGTAGTTCGCGTAGCCGAACTCGTTCGAGCGCGCGCCCATGTACTTGTCGCCCACCTTGTAGACGGCCAGGTCGAACGTCGTGTTTCCGAGGTCGCTTCCGATGTGCCCGCCCTTGATCCGGTAGGCGCCCGGGACGCCCTGGTAGCCGCTCTGGGCGAGGTTGCCCATCTCGCTCGGCATGAGCATGCTGCGGCCGACGTGAAGCACGAGCGCCTGGCCGTTGGTGCCGTAGCGGCCCTCGATCACGTCGCCCGTGACGTTGTTGCGCCACCAGATGTTCTTGCCGACGATCAGGCGTCGTCAGGGCCGCGTCGTCGAGAGCGCGCCGCCCTTCGCCTTCAGGTCGGCCACGGTCATTCCGGCGGCCGCGTGCGAGCCCGCCGGCGGCGTGTACCAGATCGGCGAGGTCCAGGCGCGCTCCTGGATCGTGGCGGGGACGACGTCCGGAGGCGCGATGCCGAGCTCCTTGGCCTGGAGCGTCGTCCAGCGCGGCGTCGGGATCTCGAGGACGCGCGCGTAGTAGAACGCGTCGAGGCTCGGGTCGAACTCCGGATCCGTCCAACGGTCTTGAGCTCCACGGCCCCGATCGTGTTCGTGTACGTGGCGTTCTCGATGTCGACCGTGTTGCCGACCGCCGGGACCTTGCCGGTCCACTTGTCCGGCTTCCGGTCGCCCGACCAGGCGACGTCGTAGATCTTCTCGAAGCTCTGGCCGCTCTTCGACCATCCCTTGACGACCTGGATCCGGTCCAGGTTGCCCGAAGTCGGATCCTTGACCGCCCAGATCGCGAAGGTCGGCGCCTTCGACGCGGCGCCGGCAGGTCGCCGCCCATGGGGACGCCCTTCGCGTAGCCCGTCTTGACCCAGTCCTTCTGGTCGAGGAGCGCCTTGTCGAATCCCCAGCCGCCGAAGAACCGCACCTTGATGTGCGGGCCGCTCGTCGCGAAGGTCTCCTTGCGCTGCATGCGCGTCGAACAGCGAGGCGCGCGTGTTCTGCTCGGCCCAGACGCCGGTGAGGCCGGCCGGATTCTCGAGCCGCACGTCGAGGCCCGGCGAAGATGTGGCCCGACATGCGCTGCTCGATGGTCGCCGTCGTTCAGCGCGTGGCCGCCGTAGAAGTTGTTCTGGCGGTACGGCACGCCCGTGTTGTGCGAGTCGGAGCCGCCGACGATGCCGGTCTTGTACGGGTTGTAGCCCTTCGTGTCCTGCATCGCGACGCCGTCCTTCAGGGCCTGGCGGACGAAGCTGCCCGGAATCGTCGGGGTGCGGCCGGCCGGGTCGCCGAGCAGGAACGTGAAGATCTCGTAATTGGCGAACTCGTCGGTCGGCGACAGGACCGGGTGCGTCTCCGACTGCCCCTTGATCTGCTTGATCTCGATCAGGCGCTCGTTGCGGTCGCGCGACGCGGCCCAGGCGGCGTCGATGGGCCGGCCCTTGCTGTCGACGTCGATCGGATACATGTGGCCGTCCGAGAGGTTCGCGTTGTGCGAGATCGCGAGCAGCTCGTGTCCGGCCTTGCGCTGTCCGTCCATCCAGTTCCAGAGGTCCTCGGGGTTCTGCGAGTCGAGCGAGGAGAAGGGCATCTGGGGAACCTCGCGGCACTCCTTGAAGAAGACGTTGCGGTGCATGTTCATGCTGTTGGGCGTGGACGTCCACTCGTACGCGCAGAAGGCCGTGAACTTGCCGGGCTTGTTGTACTGATTGGCGATGTCGTTGTTCTGCTTCCAGACGCTGCCGGCGATCTCCGGGGAGACGAGCTCCTTGATGGGCTTGTTCTCGATCATGCTCGAGCCGAGGAAGAGGTAGACGCGCTGGATGTCCTCGGGACCCTTCACGATGAGCTGCTTCGCGATCGGCAGCTTCGAGATCGCGGAGCCCGGCGTATTCGCCAGCGGGACGACGCCGACGTACTCGGAGTGATCCGTCACGCCCATCCAGTCGAGCGGAGTCTCGATCTTGATGTCGTAGCCGGCCGGATGCTTGATCGGTCTCGCCGATCGCGTACTTGTAGGCGTCGGCCGGCGTCGTCTTCGTGTTGCCGAAGATGTAGGCGTCGAACGACCAGCCCGTGTGGACGTGCGTCTCGCCGAAGTAGGCGTCGCGGTCGGGGTTGGGCGTCTGGGCGGAGGAGACCGATGCGGCCAGGAGGGCCGTGAGCCCGAGGCACAGGGTCGGCGCAGAGGTCCGGCAACGCATCGAGGTCCTCCTTCTTGCGGCGAGGGGGCAGGCGAGGCGATCAGATCACCCTGAGCAGACGGGTGTCAACGCGACCCGGCTCGTCCGGCCGAGTCCTCAGTGCAGCGAGAGGCGGCCGCCGTGTTAAGGGTTTGTGGAGGGAGGCCCGAACTCACTTTATGAGGGCCAGCTCCGCCACCGCGGGAACGATGCCTCGTAGACGCCGTGCCCGAATTCGTTCGAGCGCCGTCGACGTAATTGTCGCCGACCTTGTAGACGCTGATCTCGAAGCGGCGCGCCGACGTTCTCGCCGTGACCGACCCTCCGAATTCGACCTTGTGACGGTGCGCGAAACGGTCGATCCCAACGGCTTGGCCCAGGCACCGAAACTCGGCGGATCAGCTCGTGGTGAACGGTCTTCCCGAATTCACGGACCTCGCGCTGCTTCGCGCGGCATGGCCCGGCGAACTGCTGCGTGACGTAGTCCGCGCCCGGCGTCACGGCTTCGTCGTCCGATCCTTCGAAGTGGCGCCCTCGAGAGCGAGCAGGGACCTCTCGCTCCCTCACGGCATGTCAGCATACGGACTTTCAGCTCGATCACGGGCAGACCTCGACGGCAGAGGCGCCTTCGCTTTCTCCTTCCGTCGCGGCTTCGAAATGTTTCCTATTGGTCGGGACCACATGATGCGTGCCGTAGACGGTCGTCGGCCGGCGTCAGGAGCTGCGTCGCTCCATCCTTGCCAAGGGCGGCGTCGACGAGCATGTACTTCTCGCTCCGTCACGTCGTCCTGAGGCGAATACGGACTTCGGCTCGATCAGGGCCGACCCGACGGGCCGCGACGCCGCGGCTGCCGCCTTCCATCGCGGCATGGATTGTTTCGATGAGGTCGATGAGCGCCGAGTCCTTCTACGCCAAGCCCGACGCCCCAGCCGCGAGCGCACGCCGGGCGACGTTCGCCGTCCATGCCGTCAAGGATCCCAACGGTGGCAACCTCGACCGGATCCAGATCATCAAGATCGCGACGAAGAACGGCAAGAGCGTCGAGAAAGTGTTCGACGTGGTGTGGAGCGGCGATCGAAGGCCCGATCCGAAGACCGTGATCCGCGGGGATACGGTGCGCTCGAAGGGAGCTCGCAGCCAAAGAAGCGAATCGATTACGCCGACCCCGGGTTCGCGGAAGGTCACGGACGTCTACGGCGAAACGACGACAGACCCAAATCCCGGCCATTTTCTCTCGGGTCGTCAGTGTCCCATTTGTTCGACGACGGTGCGCATGGGCGCTTCCGAGATCCGGAGGAGCCCGCGAAAGGGCGAGTCCATCTCGAGGATGATGTAGACGGCACCGGCCACGGACAGGCCACCCACGAAGAGGGCGGCGAGGACGGTGGGATTGCGCGAGGCAAAAAGGCCGAAGCTGACGAAGTTGACGGTCAGCCAGAAGACCACGATGACGAGCAGGGGGGTCGAGATCGAGCTGCCGCTCCGGGCGAAGAGCAACCACCGCGAACGCGCGAGATCGAGGATCAGGTTCGTCGCCTGGGTCTGCAGGCTCCGCTGGCGGTCGGTCTTCGGGACGAGCTCGCTGATCGAGTCGTAAATGGCGTCGAACCGCGCCGGCGACCGCCCTTCCTCCCGCCAGATGGTGTCCGCGACTTCCACCACGGCCTGCCTGAGGGTCGTCCGGGCAGTCACCGTTTCAGGCCCATAGTGGGCGAGAATCCGGTCGAGCATGAGGAGGTTCGCCGACGCAGAAGTCAGCGCCTCCCGTTTGGAGTCGTAATTTCCCTTTGCGGATGCAACCAGAAGTCCCAGAACCAGCGCCGACATCGTTCCGATGAGGGCCATCGTCAAGCGGATCAGCTCTTTCGACTCGAGGCTGCGGTGGTGCTCCGGCAGCGCGCCACGCAGCGCCATTCCCAGCAGTCCGCCGCCGAATACGCAGCCGAAGACGACGAGGCTCGTCACGACCGTTTTCATTGCACGCTCTTTCTCATTTCCAGAGGTTCGGCGACATTGAGAACGAAATGATGGCGCCGTGAGTCGCCCTGGCCGCCCGATCTCACGTCGAGCGGCGGGACGGGGCGGCGCTCCCTCACAGCGCCTGTTTCGGTACCCCGGGGCTCATGAAACATTCCGTCGTGCCAACCCGCTGATTTCCTACTGTACGCCCTCGGCCAGGACCTTGGCCTTCGCGGCGTTGTAGTCGCTCTCGGTGATGAGCCCCTGCTTGTAGAGTGACTGCAGCTCCTGGAGCTTTTGCTGTGTCGTCTTCGGGGCGGGCGCGGCCGGCTTGGCCGCCGCCGCCGCGGCCTGGTTGGCCGCCGTCGCCGCCTGCTGGGCAGCGGCTGCGGATTGCGCCGCGGCCTGGTTGGCGGCCGCGGTCTGCTGCTGAGCCGCCGCTTGCTGCTGTTGTGCCGCCGCGGCCTGCTGCTGGGACGCCGCCGCCGAGCTGCTGGCAGCCGCGGCTCCGGTCGCCGCGCCCGCACTGCCGGCGACGACCGCCGTCCGGCGCCGCACGCCGTAAATGGCCGAGCCCGGGGCCGCGTACAGGAGCAGGGCGAGGACGCCCAGCAGCGCCCTCAGCGGGACGCTAATTCGAAACGGGTGTCGCATCATGACAGTCCTCCTCATTCGGCGCTTCACGACTTCTTCCGCGTGAACTGGAACTCGATAACCTTGGCCATCTTCCCGGTCGTTTGCTCTTCCCAGAGCTCCGTCACGCGATCCCCGTTGGCCGCGATGGTCAGCCTCAACTCGAGGGTCTTGGGCTTGCCCGTGACCTCGTCGGCGATCGTTGCGGTCATCCTCCCGTGCGTTCCGTCCGGATCCAGGGCTCCCGTGTACCACTCCATGCCCGTGCTGCCGGTATCCATGTACGTCGACACGTACTTCTTCGTGACGTTGTCGTATCCGGCATAGCTGATGCCGCTCCAGGGCTCGCCCCCGATGTATCCCGCCAGCATCTGCTGCACGTAGCGCCCGCCGAGCACCCACGTGTCGACCGCCGTCGCCGAAGACTCGATCGGCGGCTTGGATGGATCGAGCCACGTCCGGACCTTGACGTCGAACGTGCCGATCAGAGGTTCCAGCCTCTTTTGTCCCTCGCCCGGCGTCATCGCGTCCTCGAGGGCTTTGGTGATCGCCTCTTTGCTGGTCGCTTTGTTCGCCTGTTCCTGGCCCCCCGCGCTGATTGCAAGACCCAGTACGACGCCCGCTACAGCCGCGATTCGATAGAAACTTCTCATCGCCTTCCCCCTTTGCCGAACTCGTCTCCCGGCTCCGGTCCGAGTCTCGGCCTTCTCGAAGCCATCCGCCTCATGGACTCTCCGGGTCTCCGCGGAGAACTTGTCGCCTCACTGTCAGAAGAGCCGGATCGTCGGACCGACGCCAGCTCGGTCGATCACGTGCGCCAAGCATGGGCCATTGGACCGAATCAAAGCGAGAACGGGCAGACCGCCGGCAGTATCAAGCAACTGCCTAAGGCCGGAGCGCGCGAATCCAGGGAGGAAGGGCGCGAGGCCATCCGCGGGTCCGAGTGAGCACGAGCGCACGAGCTTTTCTCCTCGGTAGGTCGTCTCAGTAGATCATTCGGAGCGCTGCGCCGTCAAGAATCCACAAGACGGCGAGCGCCCGGTCGATTCCTTCGTCGTCGTGTTCGTGGCCGGCTGGCCGTCGCCCGATGCCGTGTAACCATGGCCGTATCCGCAGCGGCGCCGTGAGGCGCCCGGTTAACGTTTCGTGTGATATAGAGTCGGGCCTTCTGTGAAGAGGAGATCGGCTATGAAGAGTGGCCTCCGGATCCGTGATCGGTCTGGTCCTCGGAGCGGTGACGTCGATCTCGATAGCAGACGACCTCACGGGGAAGGATCGGCTTCTCTGTGGCGCCGTTCACGCCGCGCAGTGCACGCCGAACGGCGATTGCCACACCGCGCCGGCCTGGGAGCTCAACATCCCGCAGTTCATCGAGATCGACCTCAAGAACAAAGCGGTCGAGACGACGAAGGCCAGCGGGGAGAATCGGGCGTCCCCGATCAGCAACATATCTCGCGAGGGAGGTCTGATCGTCTTCCAGGGTGTGCAGGACGGGAGAGCCTTCAGCTTCGTGATCACGGAGTTGACGGGGATGGCCTCGGTCACCGTAGCGCGGGAGGACATGACGGTGTCGATCTTCGGGGCATGCACGCCCCTGCCCGACGGAAAGTGAACGCGGAGGCAAGACCATGAAGAAAGCGAAGAACGCTCGGTCGGCTGGTCTGGTCGCGGTCGTGGTCCTCTTCGGAGTGTTCGCGCTGCGCGCCCAATCGAAAACGCTGGCCTCGACGATGGACGTCTACGTGTTTCCCCAGAAAGGTCAGGCCGCCTCGCAGCAATCCCAGGACGAGAGCGCCTGTTACACCTGGGCCGTGCAGAATACCGGCACGGATCCGTTTCAGCTGGCGAAGCAAGCGGAGGCTCAGCAGCAACAGGCCGCTTCGGCGCAGGCGAGCGCCTCGACCGCGGGCCAGGGCTCGGCGGTCAAGGGTGCCGCGGGCGGGGCGGCCGCAGGCGCGCTCTTCGGCGCGATCGGCGGCAATGCTGGAAAGGGCGCCGCGATCGGCGCCGCCTCGGGAGCGGTTGTGGGACGCGCGCGCGGAAACCAGGCCCAGGCCTCGGCCCAGCAGCAGGTCGCGCAGCAGTCGTCCGCCAACCAGCAAGCGACGGCGCAGCAGTTGGGGAACTTCAAGAAGGCCTTCTCCGTCTGCCTCGAGGCCAAGCACTACCTCGTCAAGTACTGACCGTCGGTTAGGGTCTCTGCGCCACAACCGAGAGGGTCCGCGATTACGAGCCTTCCCGTTTTCGCCTTGGCGCGCGAGCGCCGGCAGCACTTTCAATGACGCCGGGCCCCGAGGTGGACCGTTGCGCCCGGCCGCTTACGGCTCGGCGATGCCGTGCTCGATCGCGTAGCGGATGAGCTCGGCGCTGTTGGCGGCGCCGACGGCCTCCATCATCTTGTACTTGTGGAACTCGACGGTGCGCACCGAGACGGCGAGCAGGGATGCGATCTCCTTGGCCGTCTTGCCGCGGGCGAGCAGCTGCAGGATCTCGCGCTGGCGCTCCGTCAGCGTCGGGCCGGCAGCGCCGTCGGCGACCGGCGCCGCGTTGCCGGCGAGCTCCGGCGTGACGAACGTCCTGCCCTCCATCGCCGCGTGGATCGCCGCGATGAGCTCGGTCGGCGCCGAGTGCTTCAGCACGAAGCCCGATGCGCCGGCCGCGAGCGCTCTCCGGGCGTAGGCCGATTCGCGGTGCATGGTGATGACGACGACGCGGACGGAGGGATTGTCCTTGCGGAGCAGGGTCATGGCCTCGAGCCCGTTCAACCGGGGCATCGTGATGTCCGCGACGATGACGTCCGGCTTGAGGCGCCGCGCCTCGTCCACGAGCGCGCGCCCGTCCTCGACGATTCCCACCAGGTCGAACTCGGGCGAGAGCAGGCTCTTCAATCCCTCGGCGACCATGCGGTGGTCGTCGGCGAGCAGGACGCGCGCGCGCTTCACGCGGCCCCGCCGTCGTCCGGCACCCAGGCCACGATGGTGGTCCCGCGTCCGGGCGCGCTCTGGATCTCGATGCGCCCGCCGACGAGCGCCGCGCGCTCGCGCATGCCGGCCAGTCCGAGGCTCGGGCGGCGCGTCTGCGCGGGATCGAACCCGGCGCCGTCGTCGCGCAGGATCATCCGCGTGCCGCGGCCGTCCGCCGCGCACGCGAGCTCCACGGCGCGTGCGCGGGCGTGCCGCTTCACGTTGCGCAGCCCTTCCTGCGCGACGCGGAAGAGGCAGAGCGCGGCCTCGCGCGACGGCTCGGGCGGAGGCTCGCCGAGGTCGAGCCGGACCGGGATCGACTCGAGCCGCGAGAAGTGGTCGGCCTCGATCTTGAGCGCCTCGATGAGGCCGAGGTCGTCGAGTGTCGAGGGATGGAGCTGGTACGCGAGCGCGTGGACGTCCTCGGAGAGCCGCGCGAGCTCCTCGCGCATCGGCGCGTGGCGCGCGCCGTCGAGCGGGATCGCGGCTGTGTCGTCGAGCCGCGCCGCGTCGATGGAGAGCCTCGCCAGCCGCTGGCTGAAGTCGTCGTGGAGCTCGCGGGCGAGGACCTTGCGCTCGTCTTCCTGCGCGGTCAAGAGGCGGCGATTGAGCGCCCGGACCTGTTCCTCGGCGCGATGACGGCGTGCGCGCTGGGCGAGCAGCGTGCCGATGAGAAGCGCTTCGAGGCCGACGAGCAGGAGTCCGGCGACGAGCGGCCGCCGGTACGCTTCCCAGAGCGACGGCGGGCGAAAGCGAACGTCGCTGCCGGGCGGCAGGCGACCCTCGGAGATGTTCCAGCGGTGCAGCTCGCGCCAGTCATAGATGGACCGCTCGGCCTGCGCGGGCGGCACGGCGAGGCGCTCCACGCTTTCGCCACCGAGGATGCGCAGGGCCACCGCGGCGCTGCGCCGGCCCGCGGCGGCGATCGAGAGCAGCGGGCCGCCGACGACGCCGTGGCCGAGCTGGCTTTCGAATCCGCCGAACATCGGGCTCCGGGCGACGGCGCTCAGGCTCATCAGCCCCTGGTCCTCTTCCTGCGGGATGCCCGCGGAGTCCACGAACAGCACGCCGAACAGGATCGCCGAGTGCGCGGGCAGGGTCGATACGCGCTGCCGCATCTGCTCGAGCGACAGCGTGTCCAGCCACGCGAGCTGCAGTCGCCCGGCCAGGGGACGCAGCTCCTGCTCGAGCTGGGCGTGCCAGAACTTCTCGAGCGGGGAGTTGCCGAGCACGATGGCGAGGGTCGTCGTGTCGGGCAGGAGCCGCAGGATGTCCCCGACGACGGCCGCGGGGTGGAGGTTGAAGTCGACGACGACCTGGTTCGGCTGCTCCGCGAGCTCCGGCCGGTGGCGGGCGTCGAGGCCGGTGATCAGCAGCGGGACCGCCGCCGAGAGCTCTTCGCGGTGCGAGGCCGCGAAGTGCGCGGCGGGGCCGCCGATCGTGATCACGAGGTCGGGCTGCCGGCCGGTCACGAGCGTGCCGACGTACTCGCGCGAACGGGCCCTCCCCGCCGACGTCCTCGAAGCGCGCGAGCTCGAGTGGCGTTTCCAGGAACTCGACCGGCCCCGGCGACTGGCGGGCGATCTCGTTGCGCAGGACCGAGGCGAACTCGGCGAACGGGGCGAAGCGGCTCCCGAAGGAGTTGATGATGAGGATGCGGCGCGCCGGCGGCTCCGCCGGCGGTGCGCTCGAGCCGACAGCACGACGAGCGCCGCCAGGACAGCGAGCGTCCGCACCGGCCGGAGCATCGTTGCGCTCCGGCTCCTTAGAAGAGCGTGCCTTCGATGAGCTTCGGAAGGACCGGTGTCAGCAGGATCTGCACGTTCCACTTCTGCCCGACGGGGTCCGGCTGCATGACCATGTACTGCCCGGCCAGGCTGATCTTGACGGGAAGGCGGCCGAACTTGACGACCTTGCCGACGCCGATCCCGATCGGGACGGTCCACCGGTTGTTGCCCGGGTCCTTCCAGCTGGCCGTGATGTTGCCCGAGTAGCCGACGTTCCAGCCGCCCTCGAAGAAGAGATTCGCGATCGGCTGGATGTTGATCTGGCTGGTGTTGGGCCGGCTCGCGTCGCCGGCGTACGACCACCACTGCTGCGGGAAGACCCCGAGGATGAACTTGTGCGTCATGTAGGCGACGACGAGGGCGGGGCCCACCTGCAACTTTCCCTGCCCGGTGTAGACGGAGCCGGCGGTCGGAAAGATGAAGGTCGGTCCGAAGCCGAGCAGCCAGCAGCCGCTGTGCGCCGGCGAGAAGAGCTCGAGCTGCGTCCAGTCGCCGAAATTGGTGGTGCGCGCCTCGGCGCCCGTGGAGGTCTCGTAGGGGACGCTGTTGTAGACCTGGATCACGGGGCGCGTGATCAGGTTGATGTCCTTCGTCAGGCTGACGGGCATCACGGGCTGGAAGTTCAGGTTGTAGTTCCACCGCTCGTTCGTCAGCTGGAAGTTGTTGAACTGGAACTGCAGCGACCAGAGGTTGGCGACCGGGTTGGCCAGCTCCTGGGCGAGCTTGTTGGCGTCCGCGGCGGCCTCGGCCGCGGTCGGGGATGCGGGCTCGGGCGCGTCCGGACTTCGCCGCGGCGACGCCGCGAGGAGAAGCCGGCGGCGATGAGGCCGGCCGCGATTCGGAATTTCGAGGTCATCGTTCCGGGTGTCCATGATCACCTCCTGAGCTCGCCCGTCAGGGAATCATCCCGCATTCGAACATCTTGTTGGCGATCGGTGCCGCGACCTTGTTGATGAACGCGGCGCGCATCTGCGGGTCGGCCTTGAGCATCGTGACGACGCGCTGCTCCATGGCTGCCTTTTCGCCGGTCGGCTTCTCGCTCTTGGAGGCGGCCAGCTGCACGCACGTCGAGTTGTTGTACTTGTCGATGATCTTCTGGCAGAGCGCATCCATGATCGGGTACTGGGCCGGGGGGGCCTGGGCCTCGCGCGACGCAGACGAACGCGGCGAGGACGAGAACGAGAACGGACGGGCGCTTGAGCATGGCTTCGTCTCCTTTCGAGAGGGCAACTCTGGTGCGGAGAGTCTACAGGCGCTCGCTCATCGAGGGGAATTGCCGGCCGGCGCGGGCGGGGGAGCCTGGCTGAACTCGCGAAAGGCTTCCTCTCCGGCGCGACGCGCCCGGGCCTCCCGGTCCGCCCAGGCGGTGTCGCCGGCAGCGTCCACCCAGCCCTCCGTCGAATGCTGCTGCCAGTGTCCGCTGGCGTCGGAGAAAATGTGGCCGTCCTTGTCGACGTAGACGTCGTTCGCGGCCTCGAGCGTGCCGTACGGCGAGGACTTGCCGGTCTTCGCGTTGGTGTACACGATTCCGGTCGCCGCCGTCGAAAACGCGCTGCGGACCTCGGAGCTGACGCCCGTGCGGTAGGCGCGGTAGAGATTGCCGTCGGCGGGATCCGAAGGGCCTCCCCAGGACGCATAGGTTGCGGGGTAGGGGTACCAGGCCGACCCGATCCAGGGCGGGTAGACGTAGCCGGTGCCGTGGACCACGACGCCGTCCGGGGTCGGAGATCGATCCGAGGTAACCGGGCGTGTAGCCTTCGTAGACGAAGCCGATCGTCGCGCCATAGATGCGGACGTTGGACACGAAGTGCACCGGCGAGCTCGGGGGAATCGTCGCGATCGCGTCCGGAAGGGTCGCCGCCGGGATCCATGGACCACTCAGCGTGGGCGCGTTGAACCACACGCCGCTGCGCACGGCGTAGAAGTCTCTGGCGTCGGCCTGGATGATCGGCGTCGGCGAGTTGACGACGTACTGGAGGGCCGTGCCGGCGATCGGCGCCGTCTGCGGCGCCCCGTCGAACCGGGGCGCGAAGGTCGGTCCGCCGACGCGGCTGACCACCGCCGTCTGCGGGATGGCGTTGGCGAGGAGGGCCGCATCGGCCTGCGGCGTTCCGGCCACCGAGACCAGGACCCCTCCGGCCGGCGAATCGGCCGGGATCTTCCGGAAGTCCGCCGGCAGCTCCGGGCTCGGCACGAAGGTCCAGGGTCCCTCGAGCCCCGCCGCGCTGAACCAGCGGCCCGCGAGCAGGACGTAAGTACCGGTTGCTCGACGCGTCGAGCAGGACGTCGCTCGCGGTGTTCGACGCCCGGCCGAGCGCCGTGCCGGGGATCGGCGCGAACGCGGGCTCGCCCTCGAAAACGATCAGCCGCGCGGGCGTTTCGCTGACGTAGACCGCCGGTGCGACGGCGTCGCCGGCCTCGGGCGGCGTCGACGGTCGCCGCGGCCGCGAGCGAAGCCGCCGCGGCCGCGAGGCCTTCGGGAGGCGCCGCGGTCGGCTCCCATGGACCGGCGAGCGCGGGAGCGGACATCCACCCGTCACCGGCGCGAAGAAAGAACGCCGATCCCGTCCTCGTTGGCAAGCACGAGTGTCCGCGTGTTGATCACGCGCTGGATTGCCGTGCGGGGCACCGGCCGCAGGGCCGGCGGGCCGTCGATCGCGACCAGGATCGCCGGGGTCTGGCTGACGATGATCCGCGGCGGCGTGTTGTCGACCGGCACGGCCTGGACCGTGGCGGCCGCCGAGGCGGCGAGCGAAGCCTCCAGCCGGTCGAGTGCGATCGTCCGCTGGGCGGCGCCGAGCTGGGTCTTCAGCGAGAAGAGATACAGCAGGCCGTTGTCGGGCAGCCCGGGGAAGTCGCGCTTGGTGACCGCGACGTCGTCGAGCAGGACGATCCGCGAAGCCATGTCCACCTGCGTGCGGGCCTTCGCGACGATGACGCCGAACACGTCGTCCTTCGGGTCCGGCTTCCGGACCGCGATCGCGGATCGAAACGTGAGCGTGTTCCCGACCCACGAGTCCACCTGCGGCTGGTAGACGAGGATCGTGGCGTTTCCCGACTTGAACTGGCGGGGCCACGGGTCGGCGGGCGCCTGGGCGCCGCGCGCCGCGCCCGAAAGACCGAGCGCGGCGCAGGACGAGCGAGGGCGGCGAAGGCGCCTCTCATTGCGATCCGCGTCAGTGGGCGACCTCGATCAGCGGCGGCGGACGCGATCGCATGGCATCGAGACCGACATGACGTCTCCTTTCTCAAGCAGGGCGGAATCCTATCAACGCAGACGCGTCGCGCATGCGATTCGCGCGGTTCTCACGTAAGATTCCGCGCGCTCTCTCGACCGAATGGCTACAAGGAGGCGCTGATGCGCGCGATGCGTTTCTCGTTCCTCGGTCCGGACGTGGGTTCGGCGATCGCCCTGGTCGTTTCTGTCGACCGCTTCGCGCCGGCGCAGCAGGCCGCGGGCGGCGCGATGCAGGAGGCCGTTCAGGCCAAGCTCGCGCAGGTCAAGCAGGACGCCGCCGCGAACAAGGCGGCGCTCGGCAAGTACGGCTGGATGGAGACGATCCAGGTCGCCGTCAACGGCGAGGTGAAGCAGACGAAGCAGATGAGCTGCCGCTACGGGCCCGACGGCAAGCCCCAGTGCGCGCCGGTCGGCGACCAGCCGCCGCCCCAGCAGGAGCGCGGTCTGCGCGGCCGCATCGCCGACAAGAAGAAGGAAGAGTTCACGGACTACATGCAGCAGGTCAAGGGCCTCATCGGGCTCTACGTGCCGCCCGATGGGGCGCGCATGCAGGCGGCCCACGCCGCCGGCAACCTCTCGCTGTCGCGCCCGGCGGCGGGCGAGGCCGGCCTCGTGTTTCGCAACTACGCCCAGCCCGGCGACTCCATGACCCTCGAGTTCGCGATGGCCACGCACAAGCTCGCGACCCTGTCGGTCAACACCTACCTCGGCGCGCCGTCGAGCCCGGTGACGCTCAACGTGCAGTTCGCGACTCTTCCCGACGGAACGAACTATCCGGCCCAGGAAATCGTCAACGCCCAGGCCAAGGGGATCGTGCTGACCGTCGCCAACGGCAACTACCAGAAAATCATGCAGTGAAGCGGAGGAGAAAACGATGAGAGCTCGCACTTCGGTACTCGGTCTGCTCGCGGTGTTCGCAGGCGCCGGCCTCGCGCTCGCGCAGGCGGCGGCGCCCGGCTCCGGTGAAGGTCCAGGTCCCCGCGTCCGTCAAGGACAAGGCCAGCGCGCCCGCGCCGCCGGCCAACGCGAAGCAGGCCAAGTCGATCGGGAAAGGGAAGGCCTCGGCGAACACCGCCAACTCTCCGACGACACGGACTCGATCTGGGTCGAGAAGATCGACGTGGACGGCGACGGCAACGTGGACGAGGCGAGCCTGCTGTGGGACGACGAGGACAAGGTCCTCTACATCTACAAGGACGGCACGTTCGCGTGCGCCAAGGGCGGCACGGGCACGGGCGGCATGCTCATCGCCGTCTACGGCAAGGGCAACTCGCACGGCAAGCCGGCCGGCTCGGGCTGGTGGGCGGTCGAGCTCGACAAGAGCGAGTGCGCGGCGCAGGCGGCGGGCCTCTACGGCTGCGCCTTCGACGCGTCGGGTGCTTCGACGGCGTGCGGCGCGGCGGTGGTGGACGACAAGGGCGACGCCCTGGTGGTCACCGTCTCGAGGTAGTCGCGCGCCAGGATCTCGCGTTCGAAGCCCCCGCTCGCGCGGGGGCTTTTCCTTGGTCCAAGCTAGAATCCGCTGCAGATGAAGTGGCGGAGGGCGCTTTCCCTGGCCGGCCTGTGCCTCTTCGCGCCGGCCGGCGCCGCCCTCGCGCAGAGGACCGACGTGATCGTCCTCTTCAACGGGGACCACGTCACGGGCGAGATCAAGTCCTACGCGACCGGGCGCCTCACGGTCGAGACGGACATCGGCAGCGACCTGTCGCTCAAGTGGAACCGGATCACCAGCATCACCTCCGACAAGCAGTTCGAGGTCGAGACGACGGACGGCGCCTACTACTACGGCAGCCTGGCGCCCTCGACGCCGCCCGGCAAGCTGGCGATCGTCTCGGCGGGCGGCACCCGCGAGCTCGGATTCCTCGACGTCGTGCGGGTCGCGCCGATCTACCAGACCTTCTGGCGCCGCTGGGACGGCTCGCTCGACCTCGGCTTCAACTACACGCAGGCGAGCTCCATCGTGCAGCTCAACCTGAATGCCAACGCCATCTTTCGGCGGCCCACGTTCGCCGCCTCGGCGTCGATCAACAGCTTCTTCAGCAGCCAGAGCGGGGTGCCGTCGTCGCAGCGCGCCAACTTCTCGTTGGGCTACCAGAAGTTTCTCAAGGACCGCTGGTTCCTGGCGGGGTTCGGCGGCGCCGACCGCAATCTCGACCTCGGCCTCGACCTGCGCCTGACGCTCGGCGCCGGGTACGGCCGCTACCTGATCCAGACCAACCAGACGACGCTCGGCGCCCTGCTCGGGATCTCGGGGATCACGAGAATCCCGTGACGGGCGAATCGACCTACCAGGCCGCCGCCGTGCTCGGCGTCCAGTACTCGATGTTCACCTACGACTTTCCGAAGATCACGGTGAACTCGACCCTGCAGGTGCTCCCGTACCTGACCGACGCCGGCCGCGTGCGCGTCGAGTTCAACGCGCAGGCCAAGCGCGAGATCGTGCGGGACTTCTACCTGAGCCTGTCGATCTTCGACAGCTACGACAGCCGCGATCCCTCGACCCAGCAGGCGAAGAACGACTGGGGGCCGGTGCTCTCGATCGGTTGGACGTTCTAGAGACGGGGCGGACCGCTTAGAACGGCAGCGGCATCGCGAACTGCACGTACAGGCCCGATCCCTGCACCGTGGTCTTGCCGCCGTACTGCCACAGATAGCGGACCGTCAGGGCGCCCTCGAGCGCCGTGAGCTCCGGGCCGACGCCGTAGATCGTCGTCTTGTGGTTCTGCAGGATGACGGGCACGTCGGTGCCGGTGGTGTCGCTGACCTGCCACTGCGCGTAGCCCGCGACGCCGAGCCATCCGCCGAGCTTGCTGTTCGGCACGCACCAGTTGCGGCCGACGCCCCACATGTAGTTGATGGCGTTGCCCTGCTTCCAGTCGACGCCGTCCTTCTTGCTGTTCATGTCGTAGAAGAGGGCGCCGGCGGCATGCCACTGCTTTTCCTTGTCGACGAAGCCCGTGGCCCGCAACGAAAGCTCGTTGCACCACATCCCGAGCGAGGTGTTGTTCAGGGCGCCCGGCGTGTAGCGGCCGGTCGGCGCGTAAAAGGTGTACGCGAAGAGGACGTCCGTGCCGCCGCCGAAAATCGGCATCTTCTTGTCCGAGTGCCACCCGATCTGGACGGGGGAGACGTAGAGCTGCGACAGCCGCGAGGCCGGTCGAGGCGCCGCCGGTGTCCAGGCGCGGAAAGTCGAGCCGGAAGTTCGCGAAGGGAACCGCGACGACGGCGCCGTAGTTGCCGCCCAGGATCTTGAGGTTCGACACGTACGAGACGAGCGGCCCGAAGATCTCCTGCGTGAGATCGGGTCCCTTGACGGCATTGCCGTTGGGGCCCCGGATCTCGTCGGACCAGTCGATCGAGCCGAACATGCCCGCGTAGACCCCCGGAGGGGCCTGGGTCCCGGCCATCATGCCGTACATGCCCTTGATGATCAGCTGCTGCGCGCGCGCGTGCGGGGCGACCGCGCAGAGCGCGAGCGCGAGACAGGCCGTGACGAGAGGGCGGACGAGGCGATGCTTGAACATCGGGTTCTCCTTAGTACGGGCGCCGGCGTCAGAAACGAAGCGGCCGGGCGCGTTGCCCGGCCGCACGCAAGCTTCGATCGCTTAGTTGGACCCGGGGCTCGGCGGGAAGTTCTTGAAGATCGTCGCCACGGCCTCGCTGACCTTGCCCTGGTCCTTGCCGTCGCCGGAGACCTGGTCGGTCGCCGTGCCGCGCCACACCATCTCCTTGGTCTTGGGGTTGACGAGGTCGACGACGAGCGTCCCCATCGGAATGTTGGTCTCGGTTGCCGTCGCCATCCCGCCCCCACCCATGCCGCCCCAGCCGCGGTAGCCGAAGCCGCCGCCCATGCTCGTCGCGTTCCACTGCTTCTGGTTGGTCAGGACGACGTGCGTGAAGACGAGGATGTCGGGGTTCGACGAGGCGACCGTCCAGCCCTTGGAGGTCAGGGTGCTCGTGATCGAGTCCTCGATCCGCTTCTGCACGAAGGTCACCGGGTCCTTGGTCCCTTCGGCGAGCTGAAACGTGTGGAACTGCGACCAGTTGATCGTGTGGTCGTAGTCGACCGCGGTCGTCATCGTGGAGCAGGCCAGCGTGAGAACGCCGCCGAGGACCCCGAGCACCATCAGGAGTTTCTTCATTGTTTTGTCTTCCTTATGCTTTAGGCCGCCCATCCTACTTCACGTGGCGGTCGGGGCAAGGCCCGTCGGGACGAGAAAAAGGCGGCCGGAGCGCGGCCGCCTTCGAAATCCGAATCCTTGGAGAGTTACTGGGTCGGGGGGAAGTTCTTGAAGATCGTGGCCATGGCTTCCTGCACCTGGCCCTTGTCCGCCCCGGTGCCGGAGACCTGGTCCTGCGCCGTTCCGCGCCAGAACATCTCGTTCGTCTTCGGGTTGACCATGTCCACGATGATCGTGCCGATCGGAATGTTGGTCTGGGTCGCCGTCGCCATGCCGCCCATGCCGCCCCAGCCGCGGTAGCCGAAGCCGCCCATGCTGGTGGCGTTCCACTGCTTCTCGCTCGAGAGGACGACGTGCGAGTAGACCAGGACGTCCGGGTTGCTGGTGACGGCCTGCCAGCCCTTGGACGTCAGGGCGCCGGTGATGCCGTCGTCGATGCGCTTCTGCGTGAAGGTCTCCGGATCCTGTCGTGCCTCCGGCGAGCTGGAAGGTGTGGAACTGCGACCAGTTGATCGTGTGGTCGTAGTCGACCGCGGTCGTCATCGTCGAACAGGCCAGGGTCAGGGCGCCGGCTGCCAGTGCGAGGGCCATCGCTGCTTTTCTCATCGCTCTCTCCTTCTCTTCTTCGCGTTGCGTTTCTCTCGACTTGCGCAATCGTATTCCTCGGTGCCTACCGGCGGAAGCCACCGCCGCCGCCGCGGAAGCCGCCGCCCCCGCCCCAGCCGCCGCCGTGGAAGCCGCCCCAGCCGCCCCCGCCCCCGCCGAAGCCGCCGCCCCCGCCGAAGCCGCCGCCCCCGCCGCCCCAGGAGTGGCTGCCCCAGCTGCTCGAGCCGAAGCTGCTCGAGCGGCTGTCGCCGCGACGAGCGGGCCGAGCTCCAGTTGCTGAGGTTCTGGGAGGCGCCGCTGTTGGAGAGGCCGCCCCAGGAGTTGCTCGAGTGGTTGAACTGGGACCAGCCGCTGTTGCCGTCGCCCCTGTAGATGTTGCCGTCGTGGTCGGCGTAGACGTTGTTGCCGACCTTGGCGACGCCGCCGTTGTCGCCGTGGATGCCGGCGACGGACGTGGAGTTGCCGCCGGGCCCGGTCACCGTGCCGCGCCCGCCGGTGACGGAGTTGCCCGTGTAGGCGTTGCCGACCGTGCCGCGGGCGCCCGTCGCGCTCGCGCCCGTCTTCGTGTTCACCGCGGCCCCGCGCTCGCCCGCCGCGTAGTTGCCGCGTGTAGGCGTTGTAGGCGCCGCCCCGCTGTCCCGCGGAGGCCACGCCGGTCTTCGAGTTGTAGGCGGCTCCCTCCGAGCCGCGCCACGCGTTGCCCGTCCACGCGTTGTATCCGCCGCCGCTCCTGGTCACCGCGTTCGTCGAGCCCCAGTGGCTGTAGACGTTGCCGGAGGACCAGCGCCCGTAGCCCGGTCCCCACACCGCGCCGCCGCCGTGGCCCCAGGCCGCCGCGCCCCAGCCTCCGTAGAACCCGCCGCACGCGGCGCCCCAGCCCCAGCCGGCGTAGCCCCAGCCGTAGCCGCACCACGCGGCGCCCATCGCGAAGCCGCAGCCCACGCCGAAGGCGAATGCCCAGCCGCGTCCACGGCGTGTAGGCCAGGTTGACGCCGTATCCATAGGTGACCGGCGGCCCGTACCAGACCGATCCGATCCAGGGCGTGTAGACGTAGCCGGTGCCGTAGACGACGACGCCGTCGGTGACGATCGCGCCCGGTGTAGCCGGGCGTGTAGCCGACGTTCACGACGCTCGGCGTCGAGTCGTAGACCTGCACGTACGTGAGGTTGTAGAGCGGGGACGTGGGCGGGATCGTGTAGATGGACTCCGGCACCCAGGCCGCGACCGTCCACGGCCCGGTCATCGCGGCCGCGGAAAACCAGATGCCGCTCTGGCACGCGTAGTACGCGTACGGCGCGGTCATGATGATCGGCGTCGAGGCGTTGGCGACGTACTGGAGGGTCGTGCCCTCGATCGGCTTCAACTGCGGCGCGCCGTCGAACGTGATCGGCTTGGCGATCTGCGCACGTGCGCTGGACGCTCGCCGTCTGCGGGATGCTGTTGGCGATGACCGCCTCCTGCGCCTGCGACGTTCCCGGAACGGAAGACTTCACGTTCTCCATCGGGCTCTCGTCGGGGATCTTCGCGAAGTCGGGCGGGAGGCTCGCGGCCGGCACGTACTGCCAGGGCCCGGCGGTCGAGGCCGCGCTGAACCAGCGGCCGGCGATGAGCACGTACGTGTTCTGGTTGTCGATGTCCTTGAACACGCGGCCCGTCGTGTTGGTCACGTAGAGCAGCTGCGTGTTCGGGATCGGGTCGTAGTTGGGCTGGCCGTCGACGACGATGAGCTCGGTCGGCTGCGTCTCCATGTAGACGACCGGGACGGGCGGCGTCTTGAGCGAGGGCTTCGGAGCCTTCGGATCGGCGGGCGATCCCCCCGTCATCGGATCGCCGTTTCCGGCCGCGATGATCTGGTTGTAGGCCTTCTCGATGTCGTCCTTGCGGCCGAAGTGCGGGTCCGCGACCTTCCACGGGCCCTGGAGCGAAGCCGCCGTCAGCCAGCCGTCGAAGAGGTGGAAGTACAGCTCGCCGGTGCTGGCCTGCAGCACGATCGCGCTCGTGTTGATGAGCCGCTGCATCGAGGTGCCGGTCTGCGGCTTGAAGACGGGCGCGCCGTCGACGAGCACGAGGACGGCCGGAACGTTCGAGAAGAGGATCGCCGGGGGCGCGTTGTTCAGCGGGCGGGACTCGCCGGTCTTCTTGGCCGTGAGGATGCCGAGCTCGGCCTCGAGGCGGTCGAGGGCGATGGCCTTGGACTTCTTGCCCTGCTCGTTCTCCTGCAGGGCCGCCTGCCACGCCGCCGCGCTGCGCGGGCGCCGAGGGGAAGCTCGAGCGCGTGATGTTCAGGTCCTCGAGAAAGACGACGCGGTTGACCTTGTCGACCTCGGTGCGGGCCGTGAACCAGATCACGCCGAAGGTCGGGTCCTTGGCGGCGGCCGTCTTGACCGCGACGGCCGCGTGGCCCTCGAGCTGATTGGCCGACCAGCTGTCCAGCTGCGGCTGGTAGATCAGGAACGTCGTCGTGCCGCTCTTGACCTGGCGCGGCCAGGGATCCGAGGCGCCCTGCGGAGCGGCGGGCGCCGGCGTGGTCTGGGCGGCCAGGGGTCCGGCCGTGACTCCGGAAAGACAAAGGACGAGGACGATGCAGAGGACCTTGCGCAGGCTCGACATGGCTCCTGGTCTCCTTCGATTTGGGCTAACGACCTAAAGCGAACGGGCCGCCCCGTTTATTTCTTGCGCGTGTACTCGATCTCCATGATCTTGGCCATCTTGCCGGCCGGGTTCTTGCCCCACATCTCCAGCTTGTGGTGGTCGTTGTCGGCGATCGTGATCTTGGTGTCGACCGGACTGGCCTTTCCGGTCGACGGGTCGTTGACCGTGGCCTTCATGCTGAGGACCTTGCCCGAGGCGTCCATCGTCCCGGTCGACCACATCATCCCGGTTCCGGCGGTGTCCATCCAGGTGGACACGTACTTCTTCGAAACGTTGTCGAAGCCGACGAAGCCGACGCCGTTCAGGGTTTCGCCCATCATGATGCCTTCGTACTTCATCTGGACGTAGCGATCGCCGAGGGCCCACGTGTTGACGGACGAGCCGGCGGTGTCCTCGGGCGCCTTGTTCGGGTCGGGGTCCATCCACGTGCGGACCTTGGTCTCGAAGGTGCCGACCATGGGGGAGAGCTTCTTCTGGCCTTCGCCGGGAGTCATGGCCTTCTGCCAGGCTTCCATGGCGGCCTTTTCGTCCACCGCCGGGGCGGCGTTCTTCGCCTTCTGCTGTGCGGCGGCTCCGGCCGCGAGGCCGAGCAGGACGGCCGCGACGGCCGCGAGGCGAGTGCGCATCTTCATCTTCGTCCTCCTTCTCGGGCCGAAGTCTATCGCCGGCGGCGACCGCTGGCGTAGGATCCGCGGATGAGATTTCGGACCCTCCTGATCCTCGCGCTGGCGTCCGCGGCGACCGTTTCGGGCCTGGCGCCCTCGACCCCGGCGCCGAAGACGGCGCCTTCCGTCCTGCCCTGGATCGACGACGACTACGCCCGCGCCCTCTCGGAAGCGAAGCGCAAGAAGATCCCGATCTTCGCCGAGCTCTGGGCCCCCTGGTGCCACACCTGCCGCTCGATGCAGGCGTTCGTCTTCACCGACAAGGCGCTTGTCCCGCAACGCGGGGCAGTTCATCTGGCTCTCGATCGACACCGAGAAGGAGCAGAACGCCCCCTTCGTCAAGAAGTTCCCGATCCGGGCGTGGCCGTCCTTCTACGTGATCGATCCGAACACGGAGACCGTGTCCCTGCGGTGGGTGGGCGGCGCGACCGTCGCGCAGCTGCGCAAGTTCTTCCAGGACGGCTCGCGTGCGGCCGGCGGGACGGCGGACGCCGTGCTCGGCAAGGCCGACGCGCTCTATTCGGCCGGCGACTACGAGAAGGCGCAACTCGCGTACGCGGAGGCGCTGGCCGGGCTCTCCCCGAAGTCCCCCGCATACTCGCGCGCGGTCGAGGCGCGCCTCTACAGCCTCCAGACCACGCGCAACCATGCGGAGTGCGTGGCGTTTGCGCGCGCGACGCTTCCGTCGCTGGCGCACACGGTCTCCGGGGCGACCTTCGCCGGCGCGGGTCTGGACTGCGCCACCGCGCTGCCGTCCACCGCCGCGGGCCGCTCCGAGGCGATCGCCTTTTTCGAGGCGAAGGTCCGCGCGGTGCTCGCCGACGCCTCGCTCAAGCTCGTGGCGGACGACCGGTCGGCGCTCTACGGCTCCCTGCAGTCCGCGCTCGACGAGGGCGGGGACAAGGCCGGCGCGCAGAAGGTCGCGGACGAGTGGGTCGCGTACCTGGACGCCGAAGCGGCGCGCGCGAAGACGGCCACCCAGCTCACCGCCCTGGACCCCAACCGGTTGAACGCCTTCGAGGCGGCCGGCCAGGCCGCAAAGGCCATCCCGATGCTCGAGGCGTCCGAAAAGGCGTTCCCCGAGGACTACAACCCGCCGGCGCGGCTGGCCCTGGTCTACCTGTGGCTCAAGCAGTACGACACGGCGCTCGCGGCCTCCGACCGCGCTCTCGCGCGCGTGTACGGGCCGCGCAAGCTGCGCGTGCTCGCGGTCCGCGCGGACATCTATAAGGGGATGGGCAACGCGGCCGCGGCGAGGAAGACCGTCGAGGAGTCCCTCGAGTACGCGGAGGCGCTGCCGCCGGGGCAGCGCTCGGAGCCCGTCATCGCGTCGCTCAAGAGACAGCTCGAAGGCTCGTAGGGCCCGCAGGTTGCGCGTACTCGTCCCGGCCCTCTTCCTGATCGCCTCGCTCGCGCCCGCGCTGGCCGCGGCCGAAGGGGAGGACCGCAAGCTGCGGGCGCTCTTCGACGAGGCCTGGGCCTTTCGCCTCGCGGAGGACCCGCTCTTCGCGACCTCGGCCGGGGAGCACCGCTACGACGACAAGCTCCCGTCCATGACGCACGCGGACCTCGAGCGCCGCGCCGCTCATGCCCGCTCGGCCCTCGAGCGGCTCAAGGGGATCGACCGCGCGGCGCTCTCGCCGTCCGACCGCGTGAGCGCGGACATGTTCGCGCGCGAGCTTTCGGACGCGCTGGCCGACTTCGAGTTCGGCGCCTACCGGATCCCCATCAACGCCGACAGCGGCTTCCACACCGACTTCGCGGACCTGCCGGACCACATGCCCTTCGCGACGACGAAGGACTACGAGAACTACATCGCGCGCCTGAACGCCTTCCCGGCGTACGTCGGCGCCGAGATCGCGCTCATGCGCGAGGGGATCACGGCCCGGTTCACGTTGCCGCAGGTCGTGCTCGAGGGCTACGACGTCACGATGACGACCCACGTCGTCGCCGCGCCGGAAAAGAGCGTCTTCTTCGCGCCCTTCCGGGCGTTTCCGCCGGGCGTGCCCGAGGCCGAGCGCGCGCGGCTGACCGAGGCCGGCCGGCGGGCGATCATGCAGGGAGCGGTCGCGGGCTACAGGACGCTCTCCGATTTCATGAAGACCGAGTACGTCCCGCGCGCGCGCCTGACGATCGGCGCCTCCGCGCTGCCGAAGGGCCGCGAGTACTACGCCTTCCTCGTGCGCCGCTTCACGACGCTCGACCTCACGCCCGACCAGGTCCACGAGATCGGCCGGCAGGAGGTCCTGCGCATCCGCGCCGAGATGGACGCCGTGATGGCGAAGACCGGGTTCCAGGGCAACTTCGCCGCCTTCCTGAACTTCCTGAGGACCGACCCGCGCTTCTACGCGAAGACGCCGGACGACCTGCTCAAGGACGCGTCCTGGATCGCCAAGCGGATGGACGGCCGGCTGCCTTCGCTCTTCGGCAAAGTTGCCGCGCCTGCCGTACGGGATCGAGCCCGTGCCGGCGCACCTCGCGCCCAAGTACACGGGGGGCCGCTACATCGCGGCGCCGATCGGCGGCACGCAGGCCGGCGAGTACTGGGTCAACACCTACGCCCTCGACAAGCGGCCGCTCTACACGCTCGAGGCGCTCACGCTGCACGAAGCGGTGCCGGGGCATCACCTCCAGATCGCCCTGCAGCAGGAGCTGACGGGGCTGCCGGAATTCCGCCGGTTCTCGGACGTCGGCGCGTTCGTCGAGGGCTGGGCGCTCTACGCCGAGCGGCTCGGGCTCGAGGCGGGCTTCTACCAGGACCCCTACAGCGACTTCGGTCGCCTGACCTACGAGATGTGGCGCGCCTGCCGCCTGGTCGTGGACACCGGCATCCACGCCAAGGGCTGGACCCGCGCGGAGGCGCGTCGAGTACCTCGAGTCGCACACGGCGCTCTCGCTCCACGAAGTGGGGACCGAGATCGACCGCTACATATCCTGGCCGGGGCAGGCGCTCTGCTACAAGATGGGGGAGTTGAAGATCCGGGAGCTGCGGGCAGAGGCGGAGCAGGCGCTCGGACCGCGGTTCGACGTGCGCGCGTTCCACGACGTCGTGCTCGGCAACGGCGCGGTGCCGCTGACCGTGCTCGCCGACCAGGTCCACGCGTACGTGGCGCAGGGGGGCGCCCGATGAGCGCGACCACGACGCTCCGCGCGCCGTTCCGGGCGAAGAACCCCGCCACGGGAGAAGCGCTCGAGGGCGAGTTCTTCGAGTCCTCGCCGGGCGACATCGACGCGGCCGCGCGTGCGGCCGAGCGGTCTTTCGAGCCGTACGCCGCGCTCGCCCCGTTTCGCCGCGCCGAATTCCTGCGCGCGATCGCCCAGCAGATCCTGGCCCTCGGCGACCGCCTGCTCGAGCGCGCGGCCGCGGAGACCGGGCTGCCCTCGGCGCGGCTGGAGAGCGAGCGCGCGCGGACGGTCAGCCAGGTCCTGCTCTTCGCGCAGGTCATCGAGGAGGGCTCGTGGGTCGAGGCGCGGATCGACCGCGCGCTGCCGGACCGCAAGCCCCAGGCGAGGCCCGACATCCGGCGCATGCTGGTTCCGCTCGGCCCGGTGGCCGTCTTCGGCGCGTCGAACTTCCCGCTGGCCTTCTCGGTGGCGGGCGGCGACACCGTGTCCGCGTTCGCGGCGGGCTGCCCCGTCGTCGTCAAGGCGCACCCCGCGCACCCCGGCACGTCCGAGCTCGTCGCGGGGGCGATCCGCACGGCGGCGCGCGAGACGCGCATGCCCGAGGGCGTCTTCGGCATGGTGCAGGGGCCCTCGCCCGAGGTCGGCATCACGCTCGTCACGCATCCCGCCATCCGCGCCGTCGGCTTCACCGGGTCGCTCGCGGCGGGACGGACGCTCTTCGACGCGGCGGCGCTGCGCCCCGAGCCGATCCCGGTCTACGCCGAGATGGGCTCGGCCAATCCCGTCTTCCTCCTGCCCGGCGCCATCGCCGAGCGGGCCGAAGCGATCGCGAAGGGCCTCGCGTCCTCGGTGACGCTCGGGGCGGGGCAGTTCTGCACGAACCCGGGCCTGCTCTTCGTGATCGACTCGCCCGCGGCGAGCGCGCTGCTCAAGCAGACGGGCGACCTGCTCGCCGCGACGACGCCGGGCACGATGGTCCACGCCGGGATCAAGGCGGCCTACGACCGCGAGCTCGGCGACGTGGCCCGCACGGCGGGCGTCTCGATCGGCGCGCGCGCGAGCGGCGCGGGACCGCACCCGGAAACGGAGGCGGCGGCCGCCCTGCTTCTGACCGATGCGCGGGCGTTTTCGGACAACCCGCGGCTGGGCGCCGAGATCTACGGACCGGCGGCGCTGGCCGTGCGCTGCGCCTCGCGGCCCGAGATGCTCCAGCTCGCGCGCGCGCTGCACGGGCACCTGACCGCGACGATCCACGGCGCCGAGAAGGACCTCGCCGATTTCTCGGAGCTGATCGCGATCCTGCGCCGCAAGGCGGGGCGCCTCATCTTCAACGGGTATCCGACGGGCGTCGAGGTCTGCCACGCCATGCACCACGGCGGCCCGTATCCGGCGACGACCGATGCGCGGTCGACCTCGGTGGGCACCGCGGCGATCCACCGCTTCGCCCGGCCGGTCTGCTACCAGGACTTTCCGCAGTCCGCCCTGCCCGAGGAGCTCGCCGACGCGAACCCGCGCAACCTCTGGCGCCTGGTGGACGGAGGCCTCACGCGGGACGCGCTGTGACGGCGCGCGATTTCCCCGAGACGATCGAGGTCGTCGACTCGCACACCGAGGGCGAGCCGACGCGCGTGGTCATCGGCGGCTGGCCCGAGCTCGCGGCGCCGACCATGGAGGCGCGGCGCGAGGAGCTCGACCGCCGCTTCGGCCCGCTCTGGCGCGGCGCGATCCTGGAGCCGCGCGGGCACGACGCGCTGGTCGGCGCCCTGCTGACGCCGCCGGTCTCGCACGGCGCCGTGGCGGGTGTCGTCTTCTTCGACAACGTCGGTCCGCTCTGGATGTGCGGCCACGGCACGATCGGCGTCGTGCGCACGCTCGAGCACCTCGGCCGCATCACGCCGGGATCGGTGAAGCTCGACACGCCCGTGGGACCGGTGGGCGCCGAGCTCGCCGTGGACGGCCTCGTCACGATCGAGAACGTGCCCGCCCGGTGCCACGCGCGCGACCTCGCGGTGGACGTGCCGGGGATCGGGCGCGTCGTCGGCGACGTCGCCTACGGCGGCAACTGGTTCTTCCTGGCCGAGCTGCCCGGCGAGGCCGTCGAGCCCGGCAACCGCGAACGGCTCAGGACCGTCACGCTCGCGATCCAGCAGGCCCTCGCCGCGCAGGGCGTGCGCGGCGCCGGCGGAGAGCTCGTCGACCACGTCATCCTGTTCGGTCCGCCCGCGCGGGCGGACGCCGACAGCCGGAACTACGTGATGTGCCCCGGCGGCGCCTACGACCGGTCGCCCTGCGGGACCGGGACGTCGGCGCGCATGGCGTCGCTCCACGCCCGCGGCGCGCTCGCGATCGGCGCCCGCTACCGCCAGGAGTCGATCTGCGGCAGCCTGTTCACCGGCTGGCTCGAGCAGCGCGACGGCGCGCTCATTCCGCGGATCCAGGGCCGCGCGTTCATCACCGGCAGGACGACGCTCTACTTCGACCCGCGCGACCCGTTCCGGCACGGGCTGCGCTGAGGGCCCATGCCGTCGCCGGACGTCCTCGTCGTCGGCGCCGGCATCGTCGGCGCGGCGTGCGCGGACGCGCTGTCGGAGGCCGGGCTTTCCGTGACGGTGCTCGAATCGCGGTTCGCCGGCGGCGGCGCGACGGCGGCCGCGATGGGCCACATCGTCGTCATGGACGACTCGCCCGCGCAGTTCGCGCTGACCGAGTGGTCGCGGAGGCTGTGGACCGGCCTCGCCGACGCGATGCCGGCCGCCTGCGAGGACGATCCGACCGGGACGCTCTGGGTCGCCGCGGACGCCGAGGAGCTGGCGCACGTCGCCGACAAGGCGCGCTTCTACCGCAGCCGCGGCGTCGCGGTGGAGGAACTGTCGTCCGGAGAGCTCGCGCGCGCGGAGCCGAACCTGCGGCCCGGCCTCGCCGGCGCGCTGCGCGTCCCGGGCGATCGCGTGGTCTATCCGGTCAACGCCGCGCGGTGGCTGCTGGACCGGGCGCTCTCGCGCGGAGCGGTGCTGCGCGCAGGCGTCGAGGCCGTCCGCGTCGGAAGCGCGGCGGGTCGAGACCCCCGGGGGCGCGATCGACGCCGGCGCGGTCGTGAACGCGGCCGGCGCCGCCGCGCCGCTGCTGACGCCGGGCCTTCCCATCCAGCCGCGCAAGGGCCACCTCGTCATCACGGACCGGCATCCCGGCTTCTGCCGCCACCAGCTGGTCGAGCTCGGGTATCTCAAGAGCGCCCACACGCCCTCGCCCGAGTCGGTCGCCTTCAACCTCCAGCCGCGCGCGACGGGCCAGATGCTGCTCGGCTCCTCGCGCGAGTTCGTCGGCTTCGAGGCCGGCATCAACCGGAAGATCCGCGACCGCATGATCCGCCGCGCGCTGGAATTCATGCCGGCGCTCGCGCGGCTTGAGCGCGATCCGGACGTGGACCGGGTTTCGCCCCTCGACACCGGACAACCTGCCCCTGATCGGGCCGGTCGACGGGGCGCCGGGGCTCTTCGTCGCCGCCGGCCACGAGGGGCTCGGGATCACGACGTCGCTCGGCACGGCTCGCCTGATCGCGGACGCGATCCTCGGCCGGGCGAGCGCGATCGATCCGAAGCCCTACGCGCCGACCCGCGCATTCCCGTCGGCGGCGCATGCCTGAGACCGTCGCGCTGACGATCGACGGCCGCGCGTCGTCGGCGCCCGCGGGGATCACGGTGGCGGCCGCGCTCGAGAACGCGGGCGCGCGCGTCTGCCGGACGTCCGTCGCGGGCGAGCCGCGCGGCGTCCTCTGCGCGATGGGCATCTGCTTCGAGTGCCGCGTCGCGGTCGACGGCGTCCCGCACCGGCGCGCCTGCATGGAGATCGTGCGCGACGGGATGCGCGATCGAGACGATGGGGGAGCCTGGAGTTTCCGCTTCCGGCCCTGCCGGAGGGACGGAGGCGCTCGCGTGCGACGTCGCGGTCGTCGGCGCCGGGCCGGCGGGCGTCGCGGCGGCGTGCCGCGCGGCCGAGAGCGGCGCGCGGACGGTCGTGCTCGACGAGGCGCCCTCGCCGGGCGGACAGATCTACCGGCACCTCGCGGGCGCGGGAGCTCCCGACGCCGCGCGTCCCTGGCTCGAGCGGCTCGCGCGCACGGGCGCGGCCGTGCGGCTGGGCGCGGCGGTCTTCGACGCCGTCGCCGAGGACGGCGGCTGGAAGCTCTCGGCCGAGACGGCGGCGGGGCTCTGCGTCGTCCGCGCGCGGCGCCTCGTTCTCGCGACGGGAGCGCGAGAGCTTTTCCTTCCTTTCCCGGGCTGGACGCTGCCGGGCGTCATGGGCGCGGGCGGCGCCCAGGCGATGGCGAAGACCGGAGCGCAGCTCGGCGGGCGCACGGCCGTCGTCGCCGGATCGGGCGCCCTGCTGCTTCCCGTGGCCGCGACGCTGGCGAAGAAGGGCGTCGAAGTCGCGCTGGTCGCCGAGCAGGCGGGGATGGCTTCGCTCGCGCGGTTCACCGCGGCGCTCGCAGGCTTTCCCGGCAAGCTGCTCGAGGCGGCGCGGTATCGGTCGGCGTTCTTCGATACGCCGTACCGCACGGGCGTCTGGGTGGCGGAGGCGCGCGGCCGCGGCCGGCTCGAGAGCGTCGTCCTGACGGACGGCGCCGCGCGCTTCGAGGTCGCCTGCGACCTCGCGGCGGTGGGCTACGGCCTCGTGCCGAACACGGAGCTCGCGCGCCTGCTCGGCTGCGCGACGCGCGCCGGCGCGGTCGCGGTCGACGAGCGGCAACAGACGAGCGTGCCCGGCGTCCACTGCGCGGGCGAGCCGTGCGGCGATCGCCGGCGTGGAGGTCGCGATCGCCGAGGGACAGATCGCGGGGCTCGCGGCCGCCGCGGGTCTCGACGACGCGGCCGATCGCGGCGCGCTGGCGGGCGCGCGCGCGCGCGGGCGCCGGCTCGCCGGGGCGATGCAGCGAGCGTTCCGGCCGCGGCGCGAGCTCGCGGCGCCGGTTTTGCCCGACACGGTCGTCTGCCGCTGCGAAGACGCGCGCTTTGCGAGCCTTGCCGCCTGCGCGAGCGCGCGCGAAGCCAAGCTCTCCTCCCGCGCGGGCATGGGGCCCTGCCAGGGCCGCGTCTGCGGCCCGGCGCTCGCGTTTCTCTTCGCCTGGGATTCGGATACCGTACGCCCTCCGGTCAAGCCGGCGCGGATGGGCAGCCTCGTCGACCCGGAATAAGGAGCGCGCATGAAGTGGCAGGGAGTGTTTCCGGCGATCACGACTCCATTTCGGGAAGACCTCTCGCTCGACCTCGACTTCCTGCCGCGGCACCTCGAGGCGATGCTCGCCGCGGGGTGCACCGGCTTCGTCCCGCTCGGTTCGCTCGGCGAGTCCGCGACGCTCACGCTGCCCGAGAAGGGCGCCGTGCTCGACGTCTGCCGGAAGACGCTCGGCGGCCGCGCCGCGCTCGTCGCCGGGATCGCCGCCCTCTCGACGGCGGAGGCGGTCGCGACGGCGCGCCTGGCCGCCGAAAAGGGCTGCGACGGGTTGATGGTCCTTCCGCCGTACGTGTACCGGCCGGACCGGCGGGAAACGGCGGCGCACTTTTCGGCCGTCATCGGCGCCACGAAGCTGCCGTGCATGCTCTACAACAACCCGATCGCGTACGGGACGGACGTCTCGGCCGACGAGCTCGCCGAGCTCGCGGGCCGCCACGCGAACCTCGCCGCGGTCAAGGAGTCCAGCGGGGACGTGCGCCGCATCGCCGCGATCCGCGCCGCGCTCGCCGACCGGCTCGCGATCTTCGTCGGCGTGGACGACCTGATCGTCGAGGGCGTCGCCGGCGGCGCCGTCGGCTGGATCGCCGGGCTCGTCAACGCGCTGCCCGCGGAATCCGTCCGGCTGTTCGACCTGGCCGTCGCGGGAAAGCACGCCGAGGCGCGCGCTCTCTACGAGTGGTTCCTGCCGCTGCTGCGCCTGGACGTCGTGCCGAAGTTCGTGCAGCTCATCAAGCTCGCGCAGCAGGAGTGCGGGATGGGGTCGGAACGGGTGCGTCCGCCGCGGCTCGTTCTGGAAGGAGCCGAACGCGGCGAGGCGCTCGCCGTGATCCGGGAGCGCCTCGCGCGTCGGCCGAGGATCTAGAGAAGCCTTACTTCCCCATGTCTCCGGTCGGGATCGGGAGCTGGTTCAGCAGGTTCAGGCGCGCCGCCGTCGTCGTGTAGTCGTCGATGAGCGTGAAACGGCCGGCCGCGTGGGCGTTCAGCTTCTGGCTCAGGATGCCGTAGTACTTGACGCGCAGGTCGGTGGTCTTCTTCTGGAGATTCGCCGATTCGGTGACGAGCGCGGTGATGTCGGCGTCCGACACGTTCTGGAAATTGTCGGCATACTTCTTGGCGAGATCCAGGCGTGCGGCGGTGACGGCGTCCTTCTCCTTCTGGAAGTCGGCGTAGACGCCCCAGAAGACCTCGAGCTGCTGCGGCGACAGCTCGCTCATGCCCGCCGCGAAGAGCTTCTTGCGCGCGTCGGTGAGCGCCATCTTGTAGCGCTCGAGGTTGAGGGCCTGCTGGTCCGCGGCCGACACGGTCGGCTTGGGTTGCGGCGCAGACTGCGCCTGCTGGCCCTGCGCGGCGGCGGCGAGCCCGGCCGCCAGGGAGAGGACGAGAACCTTCTTCATGAGTGCGTCTCCTTCAAGTTAGTGCGATCCCGGCCTCGCCATCGGGCGCGTCCGGTGAGCGCTTGGGTCCGGCGGATCCTATACCCAAAACGCGGTCAGACGTGGCAGGACCCGAGGCCGCGCTTGGCGAGGTACTGCTGGTGGTAGTCCTCGGCCCGCCAGAAGGTCTGCGCCGGGGAAATCTCGGTGACCACCGGCTTGGGAAACCGGCCGCTCTTCTGGAGCTTTTCCTTCGATGCCCGCGCGGCGGTCTCCTGTTCCGGCGTGTGGAAGAAGATGGCCGACCGGTACTGCGTTCCGACGTCGGGGCCCTGTCGATTCAGCTGGGTCGGGTTGTGGCCGTTCCAGAAGACGTCGAGCAGCGCGTCGTAGGAAACGCGGTCGGGGTCGTAGTCCACCTCGACGACCTCGGCGTGGCCGGTGGTGTCGGTGCAGACGTCCTTGTAACGTCGGGTTGTCGAGCTTTCCGCCGCTGTATCCGACGGCCGTCGCGAGGACGCCCGGGATCTTCCGGAACTCCTCCTCGACACCCCAGAAACAGCCGGCTCCAAACGTCGCTTTTGCCATGGTGGATCTCCTTGCTCCGGTGCCAACAACGCTGCCGCGAACCGGATTCCTCGCCCGAAGCGTATTACGGGCATCATGGAAAACACACGCACCGTCCGCCGCGTGCTGCCGAGCGTCGAGACGCTCGAGGGCGCCGGGTTCCTGGTCCACCGGCCGTTTCCCACGTCCGCGCTCGATCACTTCGACCCGTTCCTGCTGCTCGACGAGATGGGCCCCATGGACCTCGGCCCGGACCAGGCCAAGGGCGCGCCCGATCATCCCCACCGCGGCTTCGAGACCGTCACGTACCTGCTCGACGGGCGCATGGAGCACGGCGACTCGCGCGGCAACCGCGGCAAGCTCGGCCCCGGCGACGTCCAGTGGATGACGGCGGGCTCGGGCGTCGTGCATTCCGAGATGCCCGACCCGGCCTTTGCCGCGAAGGGCGGGCGCATGCACGGCTTCCAGCTCTGGGTGAACCTGCCGCGCAAGGACAAGATGATGAAGCCGCGCTACCAGGAAGTGCCCGCCGCTTCGATCCCCGTCGGCCGCTCGGCGGACGGGTCGGTCACCGCGCGCGTGATCGCCGGCGAGGCGCTCGGCGCGCGCGCCGTCATCGACACGCGCACCCCGATCGCGTATTTCGACGTCACGCTCGCTGCCGGGCGCGGTCCTCGAGCAGCCGCTCGACGCGGACTTCAACGCGTTCGCGTACGTGGTCGAGGGCGCGGGCCTCTTCGGCGGCGAGAAGACCACCGCGCGGCCGCACGAGCTCGTGCTCTTCCGCAACGACGGTCCGACGGCCCGGCTCGAGGCCGGCGCCGGCGCGCCGCTGCGCGCGCTCCTCGTCGCCGGGCGCCCGCTCGACGAGCCCGTCGCGCGCGCCGGGCCCTTCGTCATGAACACGCGGGCGGAGATCGTGCAGGCCTTCGAGGACTTCCAGCAGGGTCGCCTGGGTTGAGAGCGGGCCGCGCCCGCCGCGGTCCGCCAAACCCGGCATAAGCTACGCCCGGTTTGCGCAAGGCATTCAAGGCTTTCACGTACCGCGACTTCCGCCTCATGTGGGCGGGCGCATTCACGTCGAGCGTCGGCACCTGGATGCAGGAGGTCGCGCAGAACTGGCTGATCCTGACGATGACGGGGTCGGCCTTCCTGCTCGGCCTCGACGCCTTCCTCGGCGACGCGCCGTACCTGCTCTTCTCGCTCTTCGGCGGCGTCATGGCCGATCGGGTCGACCGGCGGCAGATTCTCCTGCGCTCGCAGTACGTCCAGATGGGCAGCGCCGCGCTGCTGGCGGTCCTGCTCGTCGCGCACGCCGTGCAGGTCTGGATGATCCTGACGCTCTCGTTCGTCGTGGGCCTCGCGCAGTCGTTCGGCGGGCCGGCCTACCAGGCCCTCGTGCCGACGCTCGTCGACCGCCAGGATCTTCCGAACGCCGTCGCGCTCAACTCGATCCAGTTCAACCTCGCCCGCGTGATCGGACCGGTTCTGGCGGGCATCGCCTTCTACAAGTTCGGGGCGCCGTGGTGCTTCGGCCTGAACGCGCTGTCGTTCCTGGCTCCGATCGTCGCGCTCTGGCTTCTGAAGGGAGGAGGCGGCGTCGTCAAGCCGACCGAGGGCGTGCTCGCGAGCCTGAAGACGGGCCTCTCGACCGTCTGGAACCAGAAGGAGCTGCGCGGGCTCATCGTCCTGTCCTTCGTCGGGAGCTTCTGCGCGATGCCGCTCGTGACCTTCCTGCCGATCTTCGCGCGGAGCGTCTTTCACCAGGATGCCAAGGGCTACAGCGTGCTGCTCGCGTGCTTCGGCGTCGGCGCGATCTGCGGCGCGTTCGGCGTCGCGGCCTTCGGCAACGTCAAGCGCAAGGGCGCGCTCGCGGTCTCCATGCAGATGATCTTCGGCGCGCTGATGGCGGGGTTCGCGATCTCGCGCACGCCCGCTCGTTTCCTACGCCCTGCTCGCCCTGGCCGGCGCGGCCCTCATGGTCGTGTTCGCGCTCTTCATGACGCTCGTCCAGTCGAACATCGAGGACGGCCTGCGCGGCCGCGTCGTCTCGGTCTACTCGCTCGCCTTCCGCGGCGCCATGCCCCTCGGCAACCTCGTCGCCGGAGCGATGGCCAGCGTCTTCTCCGCCCCCACCGTCCTCGTCGCCAACGGAGCCATCATGCTCCTCGTCGGCGCCACCGTCATCGCCACCGGCCGCGGCCGCGTGATGGATTTGTAGACCGACCGCAAGAGCCCGCCCGCCGCCCCCCTCACCCCAACCCTCTCCCCCCTCACGGGTGGAGAGCGAGCGCTTTTCAGCAGCACTCTCCCATCAGCTCGCGGCGCAAATAGTCTCCCGACCGAAGGGAGGGAGGAGGTTTGCGCCGCGGGAGCGAGAGCGAGCGAAGCGAGCGGAGCGACGGTATTGGTGGAGCTGATCGGGATCGAACCGACGACCTCCTGAGTGCGATTCAGGCGCTCTCCCAAACTGAGCTACAGCCCCACACGGAGAGGGCGCGGAGAATAGCACGGCGGCCGAGATCGCGGCAAACGACGGTCAGGACGCCGTTTCGGCGCGCGCCAGCGACTGGACGATCCAGGCCGCGTCCGTCGCGAGGATGAGATCGCAGAGAGCCTGGAAGACGTAGAGGTGGCGGCCGAAGATCGCCGAGGTGATCGGCGAGGGCGCACACGAGGTATTCCACGACGGCCAGCAGGACGAGCACGCAGAGGCCTTCCCGGAAGAGCCGACCTCGACGCGGTCCGCGCGTCGGTAACCGACAGCGCAAGCGGCGACGGTGCCTCCGAAAAGGCAGAGGAGCCAGGCGTCGGCCACGCCGCTCAGTCGCGAGCCGCAGATCGCTCCACCAGGCGAAGTGGCGTCGTCATCGTGCGAGGGGCGAATCCGGAAGCCGCGGTGTAGTTGCCGAGGCGCCACGTGCGCAGGCGAAGCGCCGACGGAGCTCCGCGGTGGAGCCGATCGATCAGGCGCGCGGGATGGGCGAGGTAGAAGCGAACGAGGGATCCATAGTCGAATCGGTCGAAGAACGCGGGCCGCGAAGGCCGGATCCGCGATCGGCGTGCCGGGCGCAAAGGCGTTGATCCCCGAGTAGCTGCAACAGGCCGCGGTCGAGCCCGAGCTCGTCGAGATCGCGGCCGGCATCCGGAGAGTGCGGAAGCAGCTCCATGAAGACCGTGTGGAAACAGGCCCGCTTGCGGATGGAATCCTCCGGGGCCTGCCGGTAGTACCAGAGCGAGAAGGCGCAGAGCGCTGCCGCGAGCCACGCGGCGGGCCGGCGCCACGCGGGGCGCGGCGGCGTGCTGCCGAGATGGAGCCCGAGCACGGCGAGCAGGGGCCCCTGGACGCTCTCCTGCGGTTTGGACGCGACGAAGAGCGCGGCGCCCAGAAAATAGGCGACGAGGAGCCCGACCGGCCAGGCCGGCCGCGCGCGATCGCGAGCGCTCCCGCCCCGACGGTGAGCAGGAGAAAGAGCAGCGAGGCGGTCTGGCTGTAGAACGAATTGAAGGGGCCCGCGTACCCGACGTCCGTGAAGAAGAAGACGAGCAGCACGGCTCCCGCGGCCTGCGCAGCGGGCTCGAGGTCCCTGCAGGCAGCGAGCAGCAGGAAGAGCGCCGCGAGGAACAGGAGGATGTGGACCGCGCCGAGCACGCGGATGTCGAAAGGCCCGTGCGGCGAGGAGAGCATCCCGATCCGTCGCGCGAGCCCGGCGACGAGGATCTCGGAAGTCCGATAGCCGCTCTGGTACCAGCCCGGCGCGGCCAGCGCGAAGTCCTGGACGACGTACCGGTAGTACTTCGCGTCGAAGCTCGTCTCCAGGTACCGCAGGCCCACCGGCCCCATCACCTTCTCGAAGTCGCCGTTGTCGGCGAGGCCGATGAGGGGAGGCACGAGCAACTCGACGACGAGGATCAGGGCGGCGGCTGCGAGTGCCGCCGCGACGACGATGGAGTGGACGGCGGGGCCCCGCCTCATCGGATCAGCGCCGCCGCGCTCGCGCGCGCCTGCCAGTGACTGGGCGATCCACGCGGCGTCGATGACGAGGAGCAGGTCGCAGAGCGCCTCCGCCACGTAGAAGACGCGGGAGAAGTCGGGCGGCGCGTTGGTCAGGAGGCACACGCCGAATGCGGTCGCCGACAGGACCGCCGCGGCGAGGACGCCCTCGCGCAGCAACCGGCCGCGGAACGACGCCCGGCGCCATGTGGCGAGCGCAAATGTGGCGTTTCCCGCGAGCAGGAGCACGGCGGCCGTGATCGGAAAAGCGCCGAGGACCGCGAGGCGCAGCCGGCTCCAGGCGGCAAAGCGCCTCGTGAGGGTGCGGGTCGGAAACTGCGGAGAGGCTTCGAGGTTGCCGTAGCTCGGCCGCAGCGACCAGATCTTCGGCGACGCGCGGCGCACGCGCTCGGCGAGCCGGCCGGGATGGGCGACGTAGAAACGCGCGATGCGCCCGTAGCCGGTGCTCGCGAGGAAGCGCTCGCGGAAGGCCGCGTCGTCGAGGGGCGTGTCAGGCTGGAAGGCGTCCGTCCCGGAGTAGCGGATCCAGGCCGGATCGAGGCCGAGCTCGGCCATGTCGGCCCCGGGCGACGGCGAGTGCGGCAGCGTCTCGTAGAAGAGGACCTGGTAGAGCGCGGCGGCCTGGAGCGTGCGCGGCGTGCGGCGGCCGTACCAGAGCGCGAAGACGCAGAGCGCGAGCGAGAGCGCCACCGCCGGCTTCTTCCAGCCGCCGGCGAAGCGGAATCCCGAGAGGCGCAGGCCGAGCAGCGCGAGGACCGGCGCCTGGACCGCTTCCTGGGGCTTCGAAGCGACGAAGAGCGCCGCGGCGAAGAAGTACGCGGCGAGCAGCGCGCCGTCGAGCCGGCCCCGCCGGATTGCCGTCGCCGCGACGGCCGCGAGCAGCAGCAGGAAGAGCAGGGAGGCGGTCTGGCTGTAGAACGAGTTGAAAGGGCCCGCGTACCCCACGTCCGTGAAGAAGAAGACGAGCAGGGCCGCGGCGAGGCATTGCGCGGGGACGGCCAGGTCGCGGCAGGCCGAGACGCCGAGGCCGAGCGCCAGCAGGAAGAGCGCGATGTGCACCGCCGCGAGGGTGCGGAGGTCGAAGAGATCTCCGCGCCACACGGCCGGGCTCGCGAAGCGGGCGGCGAGCGCGAGCAGAGCCTCCGAGGAGAGGTACCCGTTGCGGACGAATCCGATCGGCAGAACGCGGTACCCGGTCCGCAGGAACGAGAAGTAGCGCTCGGCGTAGACGTCGGTCGAGTGCTCGAACCCGGCGTAGCCCATGACGCGCTGGTAGTCGCCGTTGTCGGCCAGGCCCTGGACGGGCGCCACGAGCAGCTGCGCCGACAGGACGAGCGCGGCGGCGCCGACGGCAGCCGCGACGACCCAGCGGTTCGCGGCGCCGCGAGCGTTCGACATTGCCGACCAGCTTAACTGCGAATCGGCTAGGATCCGCGCCATGGAACACGGCGTCGACTTCGGGGCGGTGCTCCTCGCGTTCGGCGCGGCCCTCTTCGGCGCGAAGCTGTTCGGCGAGCTCGCCGAGCGCGTGGGTCAGCCGGCGGTGCTCGGCGAGCTGCTGGCGGGCATCGTGCTCGGGCCCTCGGTCCTCGGCCTCGTGCCGCTTTCCGACGCGATCTTCGTGCTCGCCGAGATCGGCGTCGTGCTCCTGCTCTTCGAGGTGGGCCTGGAGACGAACCTCGAGGACCTCGTGCGGGTGGGCGCCCCCGCGATGGCGGTCGCGCTGGCCGGGATGCTGCTCCCGTTTGCCGGCGGCTACTTCGTTTCCCGCGCCCTCGGCTACGAGACGCTCACCTCGACCTTCGTCGGCGCCGCGCTGACGGCGACCTCGATCGGCATCACGGCGCGCGTCCTCTCGGAGCTGAAGGTGCTCGCTTCGCGGGAGGGCCAGATCATCCTCGGCGCGGCGGTGGTCGACGACGTGCTCGGCCTCGTCATCCTCGCGGTCGTGTCGAAGGTGGCCGGAGGCGCGCAGGTCGACGCCCTGACGGTCGCGAAGTCGACCGGGCTCGCGATCGGCTTCCTCGCCGTCGCGATCGCCGTGGGAATTCCGCTCGGCCGCGTGCTCGTCCGCCTGCTGGGCAAGGCCAGCGTGCGCGGGATGCTCGGCGCCGCCTGCGTGGCCTTCGCGATCTTCGTCGCCTGGGCCGCCAAGAAGGCGGATTCGGCGCCGATCGTCGGGGCGTTCGCGGCGGGGATGGCGCTCGCGCGCACCAACCGCCGGCACGACATCGAGCACGCCGTGAAGCCGGTCGTCGACATCTTCGCGCCGGTGTTCTTCGTCTACGTCGGCACGGAAGTGGACGTGAAGCTGCTCAACCCGTTCGTGGCGGAGAACCGGCCCGCGCTGCTGCTCGGGCTGCTCCTGACCGTGATCGGCTTCCTCGGCAAGTTCGCCGCGGGATTCTGCGCGTGGGGCAAGGTGCGGCGCTCCTTCATCGGCGCCGGGATGGTGCCGCGGGGCGAGGTGGGCCTGATCTTCGCCTCGGTGGGCCTGGCGACGAAGGCCCTTCCGGACCGCGTGTTCGTCGCGGTCCTCGTCGCGGTCTTCGCGACGACGTTCGTCGCGCCGCCCATGCTGAAGGCGCTCCGGCCGAAGGCGGCCTGACGGCCTGACTACCGGCGCCGCAGCTCGGCGAGCGTCGTGCTCAGGAGCTTCTTGCGCTCCGAGTCCAGCCGGAAGAAGGCGGGCTCGAGGATGAGCGCGACCCGGTCTTCCTGGTCCCGATTGACGAGGTAGAGGTCGGGAATGAGCGCCTCGACGACCTGGGCGACGGTGATCTTGCGCCCGGAGCGCGTCAGGCGGAACCCGGCATCGGGCGAACCGTCGACGATCCCGGCCGTCTTCAGGGCTCCGAGGATCGCGAGCGTCTCCGCGGACGGCGCGTCGGGCTCCGTCTCGATCGCGGCGAGCGGCATCGCGCCGGTGGACGACATGCGCAGCAGCATCCGGACGGCCCGCTCGCCCCGGCCCCGCGGCGCCAGGCGCCCCGCCGCGCGCGCGACGTGCGTCTGCAGCACGTGCGTCAGCTCGACGCCGAGCAGGATCAGCACCCACGCGAGGTAGAGCGAGATGACCGCGAGGAAGATGAATCCGAGGGACCCGGTGATCAGGTTCATCCGCAGCAGCGTGTCGACGTAGACGCCGAAGGCCAGGCGCAGCAGCTCGAGGGCCAGCGCGACCGACGCGCCCGCCGCCGCGGCCGAGCCCAGGCGCACGCGCGCGTTGGGCAGGTAGCGGAAGAGCAGCATCAGCAGGACGGCCCTCATCAGGAAGGGCGTCGCGGTCAGCAGCGCTTCCTTGACGCCCGAGTCGACGTCCACCGAGTGGCGGACGGTGCGCAGGCCCCAGCCGAGGCCGCCGAGCACCACGCCGAGCGCGAGCAGCGCGAACGTGTACAGGATGATGCGCGTCAGGCTCATCCGCCGGCGGGGCGCGCCCCAGACGGCGTTGAAGACGCCTTCGACGACGAAGACCAGGCGCACCGAGGCGACGACGAGCAGCAGGAGGCCCACCCCGGAGATCGCGTTGGATTCGGCGATGAAGTCCCGCATGCTCTGGGTCAGGTGCGCGGTCTGGTAGGGCAGCAGCGCGTTGACGATCGAGAGGATCTGGTCGTCGTTCTCGCGGAAGAAGGTCACGAGGAAGAGCGAGAAGGTCGCCAGCAGCGGGACCGCCGTCAGGATGGTCGTGAAGGCGAGCGAGCCCGCCAGGTCCAGGCCCCGGTCGGCCCGGAAACCGCGGAACGTCTCGGAGACGACGGCCAGGAGCGACCAGCCGGCCCCCTCGCGCTTCTCGAACCCCGTGCTCGCGGTCGTCAACGCGCCCAAGGGTATATGATCCGGCGTCTTCGGGAGGGCTCATGGCCAAAGACACACCTTTCGACCGGGCGAGGGACTTCGTGGAAGAAAAGATCGATCGCACCAAGGAGGTTCTCGGCGATTCCTACGGGAAGGCCCGGGAGCAGTTCGACGACGTGAGCGACGACGTCCGCAAGACCGTCAAGTCGGCCGCCAAGAAGATCGAGAGCGACTACGGGTACATCTGGGACGACGTGCGCGGCTACGTGCGCGAGAACCCGGGCACCTCGCTGGCGATCTCGGCGGCGGTCGGATTCGTGCTCGGGTTCCTGCTGCGCGGCGACGACGACTAGGATTTTCGCCCGCGAAGCTACAATCCGCCCATGGCCACGGTGAAGGCGGATTACCCGGCGCTCTCGACGTTTGCGTCGAGCGCCGGCTGCGCGTGCAAGATCCCGCAGTTCGACCTGGCGGCGCTGCTCGAACGTCCCGTCGGCCGCCGACCCGAACCTGCTCGTCGGCAACGCCGAGTCCGACGACGCCGCCGTCTACCGGCTTCCCGGCGGCCAGGCCGATCGTCCAGACGATCGACTTCTTCACGCCGATCGTCGACGACCCGCGCCTCTTCGGCCGGATCGCCGCGACCAACGCGCTCTCGGACGTCTACGCCATGCGCGGGCGTCCGCTGCTCGCGCTCGCGGTCGTGGCGTTTCCCATGAAGGTCCTGCCGGGCGCGGTGCTCGAGGAGATCCTGCGCGGCGGCGCCGAGAAGGTCGCGGAGGCGGGCGCCGTCATCGCCGGGGGCCATTCGATCGACCACGACATCCCGCTGTACGGCCTGTCCGTCACGGGCGTGGTCGATGAGGCGAAGGTCACGCGCAACATGGGAGCGAGGCCCGGCGACGCGCTCGTCCTGACCAAGCCGCTCGGCATCGGCATCACCGTGCGCGCCGGGCGCATCGATTCGGCCGCCGGGCCCGAAGGGGGATCCGCGCGCAAGCTCTCGGACGCCGCGCTCGAAGAGGTCGTGAACGTCATGTGCACGCTGAACCGCGCCCCGGTCGAGGCGATGGAGGGGTTCGACATCCACGCCGCGACGGACGTGACCGGGTTCGGCCTGCTCGGCCACCTGCACGAGATGATGGATGCGTCGAAGACGACGGCGGAGGTGTCGATCGCCCGCGTGCCGCTGCTCTCGGAAGCGCGGCGGCTGGTGGCCGAGGGGGTCGCGCCGGGCGGCTCGCGCAACAACGCGCGGCACCTGCGGACCCGCGCCGAGGTCGCCGAGGGCGTGAGCGACGACGACTTCCTTCTGGTGTGCGACGCGCAGACCTCGGGCGGTCTGCTCGTGGCGCTGCCGCAGGAGCAGGCCGAGGCGTACGCGGCCCGCTGCCGCGAGCGGGGGGCGCCGGCGGGCGCCGTGATCGGACGCGTGATCGAAAAGGGCCGCGCGCTGCTGCGCGTGACCCGATAGGAAAGGACATTCGCGATGGCCGACGAGACCGAGAACGAAGACGAGTGGGTCGAGGTCGCCGCCGTGGGCGACGACGAGGAGGCGGAGATCATCGCGGGGCTCCTCGAATCCGAGGACATCCCGTGCGAGATCGAGGGCCCGTCCGCGACGCCGTGGCCCGAGAACACGGGCGCGATGGGGCTCTCGCGCGTCGTGGTGCCGGCCGACCGCGCCGCCGAGGCGAAGGCGCTGATCGCCGAGCGTGAGAGGGACGCCGACCGGAACCTTTCCGAAAACACGGACGAATGAGCGTCCTGCCCCCGGGGTCCAAACTCGGGCGGTTCCAGATCGCCTCCGTCCTCGGACAGGGAGCGATGGGGGTCGTGTACCTCGCCAACGATCCGGACATCGAACGTCCGGTGGCGATCAAGACGGTCCGCCCCGAGGGCGTCGGCGGCGAAACGCCGCAGGACCTCGAGAACCGGTTCCTGAAGGAAGCCCGTCTGGCGGGCCGCCTGCAGCACCCCAACATCGTCACGGTCTACGACGTCGGGCGCGACCACGGCGTCTGCTTCATCGCGATGGAGTACGTCGACGGCCGCGCGCTGACGCGGTATCTCTCGGCCGGCGCGGAGATGCCGCTCTCGGCGCGCGTCGGGATCATCCGCCAGGCCGCCGAAGCGCTCGGGCACGCGCACGAGCGGGGCGTGCTGCACCGCGACGTCAAGCCGGCGAACATCCTCGTGGCGAAGGACGGGCGGGTGAAGGTCACCGATTTCGGGATCGGCAAGTTCACCGAGGCCTCGACCTCCGAGCTGACGCGCACGGGCCACATGGTCGGCAGCCCGGCCTACATGTCGCCCGAACAGGTCAAGGGCGAGAAGCTCGACGGGCGCTCGGACCTGTTCTCGCTCGGCATCGTGCTCTACGAGCTTCTGACGGGCGCGCGCCCGTTTCCGGGCGACTCGATCACCACGCTCGTCTACCAGATCCTCCACACCGAGCCGCGCGATCCGCTCGAGCTGAAGGCCGACCTGCCGGTCGCGACGCGCGAGGTCGTGGCGCGCCTGCTCGCCAAGTCGCCCGACCGGCGCCCTGCCAACGCGCAGGAGTTCGTCCGCGAGCTCAAGCGGATCGAGAAGTTCCAGCGCGAGTCGGAGGTGACGCGGCGCGCGGTCTCGGCGACTCCGGTGGCCGCGACCATCGTCCCGGCGCGGCCGACGCCCGCGGGCGCGACCGGTCCGACGGCTTCGGCGGGATCGGCGTCGGCTTCGGCGCCGCCCCCTCCCGCGCCGCGCCGCAGCGGCATGCCCGTCATCCTCGCGCTGCTCGCCGTGCTCGTCGCCGTGTCGTTTCTGCTGCTGCGCGACCGGCAGCAGGGAATGGCGCCGATCGCCGGGGCCCTGCCGACGAAGGCGCCCGCGGCGCCGATGCAGATCCCGGCGACGACCGTCCCCGCGGCCGAGCCGACGGCGCAGCCGGAGGTCAGCCCGGCGCCGACCGAGGCGCCGCCGGTCGCGGCGGCGACGCCGAAGCCGCGCCCGACGCCGCGTCCGAGGCCGACCGCGGCGCCCCACGAGAGCCCGCGCGCCGCCGAGCCGGTTGCGGCCGCGCCCGCGCCGGCGCCTTCCCCCGAACGGCCCTCGAATCCCGACGCGATCGTCGCCACGCGCCGCGCGGTGCGCTTCACCTCGAGCCCCGACCAGGCCCGGCTCTACGTCGACGGGCGGTACATCGGGATCGCCGACGACTGGGACAACCGCGGGGGAGGCCGCGAGCTGGAGCTGCCGAAAGGCGTCCACGCCGTGAAGATGGAGCTGCCGGGATACCGCCCGCTCGTGCTCGAGATCCAGGTCACGCCCGAATCCGGGAAGGAGTCGCCGTCGATCGACGTCGAGATGGACCGGTTCGACCGGATGGCCTACGAGCGACTGCCGGCGCCCGCCGACCGGACGACCGGCGCCGTCGAGTTCGTGCTCGAGCCCGCCGACGCGACCGTGAGCGAGGGCGGCAGGGTGCTCGGCGTGGCCGTCAACTTCGGGCCGGCCAGCCCGCTCGAGATCAAGGCCGGTCCCGCCGTGCACGACTTCGTGCTGTCGGCGCCCGGCTACAAGTCGAAGCTCGTGCGGGTCCTCGTCGCGGCCAACGCCGGAAAGGACCGGGCCCGGATCCAGGAGACGCTGAAGAAGGAGTGACGGCCTTCTAGCCCGGGCCTGCCAGCACCCTCCAGGTCGCAAGCCGTTCCGCCGTCTCCACCGAGCGCTTCGCCGCGAGGCGGCAGAGCAGGTTCGAGAGCTCGGCGCAGCCCTCCGGGTCCGCGGCCTCGAGCGCCTCGAAGCGGCCGCGCGGCAACTCGAGCACGACCGCATCCTCGTGCGCGACGGCGTCGGCCGAGCGGCCCGAGTCCGGCTCGAGCAGCGCCATCTCCCCGAAAATCTCGCCGGGGGAAAGGATCGCGAACGCCTCCTCGCCGCCCGAGATCTGTCGCGAGATGCGCACCCTTCCGCGCGCGATCACGTAGATCGCATCGCCCGCGTCGCCTTCGCGGAAAACAGCCCCGCCGGCGGGATAGTGCTTTTCCTCGGCGAAGACGGCGAAAAGGAACCGGTCGGATTCGCCGAGACCGACGGTGGTCAGCGATCGCGACCGGTCGGCAAGCGAGAGCTCCGTGCCGCCCTCGGCCGGCGCGCCGGCGGCCCCGTGCGCCGGGGGCGCCGCGTCGTCCGGGAAGAACTGGCGAAAGAGATCGTTCAGCCGCGCGAGCCGGCGGGCCAGGCGCGAGCGCAGGTAACGCAGCCACTGCGCGCGATCGGGCTCCGGGGAGAAGAAATCGGGCGTGAATCCGAGCACCGTCACGGCGCCGCGCGCCCTCGCGTCGCACGTGCGCGGCAATCCGACCAGCGCTTCCTCGCCGACGAAATCCCCGGGCTGCGCCTCGCCCATCGGCTGGTCGCCGACCGGGGTCGGGCGCACGAGCTCGAGGACGCCCTGCACCACGAGGGAAACTTCGCCGGCGGCCTCGCCCGAGCGGTAGAGGGGATTGCCGGTGGCGAGTCGCCGGAGATCCCCGGCCGCCGCCGCCGAAAAGAACGCGGACTCGTCGAAGCCCTGCAGAGCCGGCAGCTCCGCCAGCCGGCGGGCGAGCTCCAGGACGCCCTCCGGCGACGAGGAGCCGCGGCGGATCAGCGAGCGCAACAGCTCTGCCGAGCGGTCCGGCCACTCGACGCCCGGAGCGCGGCGGGCCGCTTCCTGCGCGAGCCGGTCCCGGGCCGCCGAAACCGCTTCCTTCCATCCGGGAATCTGGCCCGGCGCCAGCGCGCGCGCCGTCCGCAGGAAGCGGCGGTCGGTGGCGTCGGGCAATCCGTCCGAGCGCAGCAGCGCCGCCTCGAGCAGGTCCCAGACGGACTCGCCGAATCGCTTCTCCAGGAAGGCCAGGCGCCCGCGGGCCGAGGCGATGCGCGGATCGAAGGGGTCGCGCTGCCGCGCCTCGTCGAGCAAACGCCGCGCCTGCGCGAAATCGTACCCCTCGAGAAGCAGGCGCGCCACGAGCACGGGGTCGTTGCCGTCGAGGGCGTAGGGACGGGCCTGGTCCACGCGGCCCGCGGCGATCAGGACGCGGGCCAGCGAGGCCGCCGCCGAGGCGCGGTCCTGGGCGTCGAGGGTCTCGGCCAGCCGGTAGAGCATGTCCGCCTCGGCCGTCAGCGCCGCCGCTTCGCAGTTGCGGGCGGCCGCCCGCGCCCGCAACGCCGGGGAGTCGGTCATGGGATCCAGCAGGGCGTCGAGCGCATCGCGGGCCTTTCGAAATCTGGACCGATTCTAAGGCGTCCGGGCCGCTTGCGCGGCCGTCCGCCGTCTTTTTCCGCTTGTGCTAATTTCCTTTTCCGATGACCGCCCCCGCAACGGCGCCGACGGCGCTCCAACGCACGCCGCTCTACGAACTGCACCGCGAGCTCGGCGCCAAGCTGATCGATTTCGGCGGGTGGGAGATGCCCGTGCAGTACGCGGGCATCCTCGAAGAGCACCGCGCCGTGCGCGAGCGCGTCGGCCTCTTCGACGTGTCCCACATGGGCGAGTTCGACGTAACGGGCCGGGACGCCCTCGCGTACCTCCAGTGGATGACGCCCAACGACGTCGGCAAGCTCGCGGATGGAAGGATCCACTACACGGGGTTTCTGACGCCGCAGGGAACCTTCGTCGACGACCTGCTCGTCTACCGCAGGTCGCCGGACGACTACCTGCTCGTCGTCAACGCGGGCAACACGCCCAAGGACTTCGCCTGGGCGACCGAGCACGCGCGGGGCGACGTGCGGATCACCGACCGCAGCGCCGACTACGCGCTGATCGCGGTCCAGGGCCCGAAGGCGGCGGCGCTGCTCGCGCGCGTCGCTTCGCCCGATCCGTCCGACCTGCCGTACTACGGTTTCCGCGACACGAAGGTCTGCGGCGCTCCGGCGCTCGTTTCGCGCACGGGCTACACGGGCGAGGACGGGTTCGAGGTCTACTGCCGGCCCGGGGACGCCCCGCGCCTGTTCCGCGCGCTGCTCGACGAGGGCAAGGCCGACGGCGCGGCGCCCTGCGGCCTCGGCGCCCGCGACACGCTGCGGCTCGAGGCGAAGATGGCGCTCTACGGCAACGACATCGACGACACCGTGACGGCGCTCGAGGCGGACCTCGGCTGGATCGTGAAGATGTCCAAGGGCGACTTTCTCGGGCGCGACGCGCTCGCCGCGCAGAAGCAGGCGGGCCTGACGCGCAAGCTCGTCGGGTTCGAGATGGTGGACCGCGGCATCGCGCGCCACGGTTACCCGGCGAAGACGGCAGCGGGCCCCGGGCTCGTGACGTCCGGCACGCATTCGCCGACGCTCGGCCGGCCGATCGGCCTCGCGCTGCTGCCGACCGCCGCGACCGCCGTCGGCACCGAATTCCACGTCGACATCCGCGGCCGCGACGCCGCGGCCCGCGTCGTGCCCACGCCGTTCTACAAGAGACCGACACCGTAAATTTCAGGAGGTCACCGTGAACCCCGACGATCTGCGTTATGCCGACAGCCACGAATGGGTCCGTGTGGACGGTGACACCGGGACCATCGGGATCACCGACCACGCCCAGAAGCAGCTCGGCGAGATCGTGTACCTCGAGCTGCCCGAAGTCGGGCACATGTACGACGCGGGCGACGAGTTCGGCACGGTCGAGTCCGTGAAGGCCGTCTCCGAGCTCTACACGCCGATCTCCGGGGAGGTCGTCGCCGTCAACAAGAGCGCGGTCGGGGAGCCCGGGATCATCAACGACGATCCGTTCGGGGACGGCTGGCTCATCAAGCTGAAGGTCTCGACCGACGTCGAGATCGGCAAGCTGATGTCGGCCGACGCGTACGCCGAGTACGTGCGCGAGGAAGAGCAGGAAAAGTGAAGTTCCTTCCGACCTCCGACGCCGAGCAGTCGGCCATGCTCGCCGCGATCGGCGTCAAGTCGATCGACGATCTCTTCGCCGCCGTCCCGCAGGCCGTGCGCCGGGGGCCGGACCTGCCGCCGCCGATGTCGGAGATCGAGATCCGCCGCTTCGTCGGCGGGATGGCCGCGAAGAACGCGAACGCCCGCGACACGGCCTTCTTCCTCGGCGCCGGGCTCTACAACCACTACGTGTCGGCGATCGCCGACCAGATGCTCTACCGCGCCGAGTGGCTGACGTCGTACACGCCGTACCAGCCGGAAGTCTCGCAGGGGACGCTGCAGTCGATCTTCGAGTTCCAGACCCACATCTGCCTGCTGACCGGCCTCGAGGTCGCCAACGCCTCGCTCTACGAGGGGGCGTCGGCGCTCGTCGAGGCGCTGCTCATGGCCGAGCGGCTCTCGCGCGGCCGGACGCGGGCCGTGCTCTCGGCGGGGATCCACCCCGAGTACCGCGAGACCGTGCGGACCTACTTCACGAACCTCGGTCTCGAGATCGTGGAGGTCCCGCTCGGCAAGGACGGTTCCACGGACGCGGCAGCTCTGGCGGCCGCCTGCGACGACAAGACGTTCGCCGTCGCGGTCCAGTCGCCCAACTTCCACGGCGTCGTCGAGGACTGGAACGTCGGCTCGGCCGCCGCGAAGGCGAAGGGCGCGCTCTCGGTCGCGGTCGTCGCCGAGGCGATCTCGCTCGCGCTGCTCGCCCCGCCGGGCGAGGGCGGCGCCGACATCGCGTGCGGCGAGGCGCAGTCGCTCGGCGTCCCGATGCACAACGGAGGTCCGCTGCTCGGCTTCCTCGCGTGCCGCAGCGAGCACCAGCGCCAGATCCCGGGGCGCCTGGTCGGCCAGACGAAGGACGCCGAGGGACGGCGCGCCTTCTGCCTCACGCTCTCGACGCGCGAGCAGCACATCCGCCGCGAGAAGGCGACGTCCAACATCTGCACCAACCAGGGCCTGATGGCGCTGGCCTCCAACATCCACATGTCGCTGCTCGGCAAGGAAGGCCTGCGCGAGGTCGCGGTGCAGTGCCACGCGAAGGCGGAGTACCTGAAATCCGAGATCGCGAAGATCCCGGGCTACCGGATCCCGTACTCCGGCCCGACCTTCAACGAGTTCGTCGTCGAGGCGCCCGAGGACGCGGCGCCGCTGCTCGCGCGCCTGGCCGCCCGGCGGATCCTCGGCGGCATCGCGCTGTCGCGCTTCGACGCGGCCGATCGCCGCCGATTCCTCGTCGCGGCCACGGAGATGAACGAACGCGGCGGAGATGGACCGCCTCGTCGCCGCTCTGGCGGGGAGGGCCGCATGAGCGTCGAGATCGAAGAGAAGGCCGCGCCCGTGCGGGACCGGCGGCGCCCGGAGCCGCGTCCGCTGCCGCTCGTCTTCGAGCGCTCGGGCGAGGGCAAGGTCGGTTACTCGCTGCCGCCGCTCGACGTGCCGGCCGCGATGGCGATCCCGCGAGCGCCTGCGCCGCAAGGAGATCGCGGGCGGAACGCAGATCTCCGAGGTGGACGTCGCGCGCCACTTCACGCGTCTCTCGCGCCTCAACTTCTCGATCGACCAGGGCCTGTACGCCCTCGGCTCCTGCACGATGAAGCACAACCCGCGCACGAACGAGGAGATGGCGCGCCTGCCGGGCTTCGCCGCGTCGCACCCGCTCGCGCCCGACGAGCTCTCGCAGGGCTCGCTCGAGCTGGCCTGGCGCCTGGAGCGGATCCTGGCGGAGCTGACGGGATCTGCCGCGCGTCACGCTCCAGCCCTCGGCGGGCGCGCAGGGCGAGCTCGCGGGCATCCTCATGGTCCGCAAGGCGCTCGAGAAGACGGGCCGCGCGCGCACGACCGTCCTGATTCCCGACTCCGCGCACGGCACCAACCCCGCCTCCGCGCACTTCGCGGGCTACAAGGTCAAGGAGCTCAAGTCGAACTCCCGCGGCACGATCGACCTCGACGTCCTCGAGGCGGCGATGACCGACGACGTCGCCGCGCTGATGCTGACGGTTCCGAACACGCTCGGCATCTTCGAGGACCGGATCCTGGACATCGCCCGCATCGTCCACGCGAAGGGCGGCTACCTCTACTGCGACGGCGCGAACTTCAACGCGTTCGTCGGCGTGGCGAAGCCGGGCCTGATGGGCGTCGACGTCATGCACATGAACCTGCACAAGACCTTCTCGACGCCGCACGGCGGGGGAGGGCCGGGCTCGGGTCCCGTGGCCGTGTGCGAGGCGCTGGTGCCGTTCCTCCCGCGCCCGACCGTCGAGCGGCGCGCAGACGGGACGTTCTTTCTCGACTACGACCGGCCCGACTCGATCGGGCGCCTGCGGACCTTTCTCGGCAACTTCGGCATGTTCGTCCGCGCGCTCTCCTACATCTCGGCCTACGGCAACCGGATCGGGGAGGTCGCGCGGGTCGCCGTCCTGAACGCCAACTACATCCGCGCGGGACTGGCCGGCGTGTACCACCTGAAGTACGACGCGCCGTCCATGCACGAGGTCGTGCTCTCGGACAAGAAGCAGGTGGATCTCGGCGTCTCGAACATGGACATCGCCAAGCGGCTGATGGACTACGGATTCCATCCGCCGACGATCTCGTTCCCGCTCATCGTCCACGGGGCGCTGATGATCGAGCCCACCGAGACCGAGGGCAAGCCGGTGCTCGACGCCTTCGTGAGCGCGATGCGGGAGATCGCCCGCGAGTGCGCCGAGGATCCCGAGCTCGTCCGGACGGCGCCGCACACGACCCCGGTCAAGCGCGTGGACGAGGTGGGCGCCGCGCGAAACCTGGTCCTGCGCTGGAAGCCCTGACGGGCGCCGGCGGCAGCCGGGTTATGCTTTTCCTCTGATCAGTCGGACGACGTTCTGTCTCGTGGCCGTACTCGCGGCGGCCGCCGGCCTTCGAGGCGAAGGGCCGATCGACTTCCCGTCGCGCGGCGACCGCTGGATCGAGGTGCGAACCGCCCACTTCACGCTCTTCGGCGACGCCTCCGAGTCCAAGACGAAGGAAGTCGGGCTCGAGATGGAGAAGCTCCACGCGGTGCTTCGGGCCCTGAAGAGCGACGGCAACGTGACCTTTCCGATTCCGACCTTCATCTACGTCTTCAAGAGCCAGCAGGCGATGGAGCCGTACCTGCCGCCGGGCGACAAGGACGTCAGCAGCTATTTCTACGGAGCGCACGAGGGCAATTACGTCGAGCTGACGGCGGCCTGGAACTCGGACCCGCGCAAGACCGCGTACCACAACTACATCTATTACTTCCTGGACGCGAACTTTCCGCCCCAGCCCGTCTGGTACGAGCAGGGAGTCGCCGCGTACTACAGCACCTTCCGCACCGAGGGCAACGAGGTGCGCACCGGCATGATCCGCGAGGACTACCTCGAGCGGCTGCGCGGCCCGAGGATGATCATCCCGCTCGACCGCCTCTTCGCGGCGGACCGGAAGTCGGCGGTGTACAACGACGAGATCACGCGGGGCACGTTCCACGCCGAGTCGTGGGCGCTCGTGCACTACCTCATGATGGGAAACCCGGCCCGGACGCCGCAGCTCTCCCGCTTCCTGGCGCTGCTGCAGCAGGGCCAGCCGCAGGACGAGGCATTCCGCGCGGCCTTCCAGACCGACTACGCCACGCTGCTCGGCGAGCTCGTCGCGTACGTCCGCAACAAGCGGTTTCCCTACAACCGCCGGGAGTTCTCCGAGCTCGAGTTCCCGACCGAAGCAAACACGACGGCGATGGGCTACGCGACGGTGTTGTGCCGCCTCGGAGACCTGCTCGTCCACCTGGACGGCCGGCTGCCCGGATGCGCAGCGCTACTTCGAAGCCGCCCTCGCCTCCGGGGAGGCGGACGCCGACGCGCTCACCGGGCTCGGCCTGTTGCGCCTGCGCGAGGAGCGCAAGGCCGAGGCGCTGGATTTCTTCGGGAAAGCGGTCGCGGCCGACGGGGCCGACTACCGCGCGCAGTACTACTTCGCCCGGCTGAAGCTGGAGGCGCTCGCGAAGGCGTGGACGTCGCCCATGACCGGCGACGAGCGGGCCGCGATCGACGCGAGCCGCGCGGCCCTGCGCAGGAGCATCGCCCTCAATCCGGAATTCCCGGAGGCGCGCGTCGAGCTCGGCCGGTCCTACTTCGTGGAACCGCCGGACCGCCTCGACGAGGGGATCGTCCAGCTGACCATTGCCGTCCGTCTGCTTCCTTCGCGCGGCCGACGTCGCCCGTGACCTCGCGCGCTTGTCCGAGCGCAAACAGGCGCGCGGCGCCCCCGCGCCCGCCGCGCCGGGCAAGGCCGACGCGCCGCGCGATTCGCTCGCTTCGGCGAATGCGCTGCTCGCCCGGGGCAAGGACGCCGAGGCCGTGGCGGAGCTCGAGCGGCTGGTGGTGTCGGCGACGGGCGAGGATCGACAGAAACTCGAAGGGGAGCTGCGCAAGGTGCGGGCGCTGCGCGACTACAACCGGGCGCTCGCGCTCTACAACAAGCGCAGCTACCCGGCGGCGCTGGAGGCGTTCGAGAAGATCGCCGCCGCGGGCGCGGATCCGGACCTCGCGCGGGCCGCCGCCGAGAAGGCGAAGCAGGTGCGCGCGCTTCTCAAGAAGAACTAGCTCGCGAAAATCGCGGCCCCGGGCGCCCCGGGCTTTCGCGATATCCTTTCCCCGCGGTCACGATATGAGCGACGCCTTCCACCGGAAATGCCCGCTCTGCGGGGGCGATCTCCTTCGCTCGCGGAGCAACACGTCGGGGTACACGACCTACTTCTGGAAGAAGCCCTGGAAGACGGGGCTCTTCGCGTGGGGCGCCGAGAAGGTCTATCCCTGGGCGTGCATGGGCTGCGGGGTCGTGCTGTTCTACCTCGACCGGCTGCCGGCCGTCGTCGAGGAGTACCGGACCGCGCGCGACAGCGGCCGCGCCCCGGACGGGTTCCCGGCGCCGATCAAGCCGTGATCGCGATCGGCTACCTCGACGGCAACCGCCTGTCCCGGGCGGTGATCGCGGGGGCGCACTTCGTGGCCGAGCGGGCCGAGGCCCTCAACAAGATCAACGTGTTCCCGGTGCCCGACGGCGACACCGGGACCAACGTCGCGTCGACGCTCCAGAAGATGGCCGCCGGCATCGCGCGCGTGCGCCAGCGTCACGTCCGCGAGATGTCGAAGGCGCTCGCCGACCAGGCCGTCGGCGGCGCGCGGGGCAACTCGGGGGCGATCCTCGCCCAGTTCTTCTGCGGGTTTTCCGAGGGCCTCCCCGACGCGCCGCGCGTGACGACGGGCGGCTTCGGCGCCGCGGTCGTGAAGGCGGCCGAATCGGCGTACTCGGCGATCGCGCGGCCGGTCGAGGGCACCATCCTGACGGTCATCCGCGACTGGGCCCGGCACGTCGCCGACCGGGCGCAGGAGATCAAGGACTTCGGGGTGCTCCTGCCGGAGTCGCTCAAGGCGGCGAAGGTCTCGCTCGAGAACACGCCCAAGCAGATGAAGGCGCTCCAGAAGGCGGGCGTCGTGGACGCCGGCGCGCAGGGGTTCGTCTACCTGCTCGAGGGCATCGTGACGTACTTCCGCGAGTCCGCGCGCAATGCGCCCGAGATGACCGCGCCCGAGGACATCCGCGCGGCGGTCTTCGACAAGACGCCCGAAGACATCCTGTTCCGGTTCTGCACGGAGGTCCTGCTCGAGGGCGACGCGATCGACCGCGACGGCCTGCGGCGCGAAGTGGCCCTGCTCGGCGACTCGATCGTGATGGCGGGCGGCGCCGCGCGGATCCGGCTGCACATCCACACCAACGAGCCGGAGAAGCTCTTCGAGGTCGCCGCCCGGTTTGCCGACGTCGCGCAGACCAAGGTCGAGGACATGCGGGCGCAGCACGAGTCGCGCTTCGACAAGAACCGGGCCGAGCGCGTGGGCATCGTCACGGACTCGACCTGCGACCTGCCGCCCTCGATGCTCGAGGACCTCGGCGTCGGCGTCGTTCCGGTGCGCGTCTACTTCGGCTCGGAGAACTACCTCGACAAGGTCACGATCATGCCGTCCGAATTCTACGGGCGCTTCGCCGTCACCGACGTGGCGCCCAAGACGTCGCAGCCGCCGCCCGCCGACTTCACGCAGGTCTACGAGAACGTGGCCACCCACGCCGGCGCGATCGTCTCGGTGCACCTCGGATCGAGCCTCTCGGGGACCTACCAGGCGGCGGTCGTCGGGGCGCGCCCCGTGCAGAAGACGAAGATCGAGCACGTGGACAGCGGGAGCGCTTCGGTGGGGCTCGGCCTCGTCGTGCGCGCGGCCGCCGAGGCCGCCCGCAGCGGCAAGAGCGCCGCCGAGGTGGCGACGATCGCGCGCGAGACGGCCGCGCGCGTGCGGCTCTTCGTGGCGGTGCCGACGATGACGCACCTCGTGCGCGGCGGCCGGGTGTCGGCGGCGCGCGGATTCATCGCGAAGCTGCTCGGCCTGCTGCCGATCCTGACGATCACGCGGGACGGCAAGGTCGAGGCCGCCGCCAAGGCCCGCGGCTACGCCGCCGCGCGGCGCAAGGCGATGCGGCTGCTCTTTGCCGAGGCCGGCGACCGCGTGAGCGCCTCGCGCCGCTTCGGGGTCGCGCACTGCGACGCGGAGGACGCCGCCGAGGAGATCGCCCGCGAGATCCGCGGCCGCTATCCCGAGTCGGACGTGATGATCGTCGAGTGCGGGCCGGCGCTCGGGGCGCACGGCGGGCCGGGGGCGCTGGCCGTCGCGTCTCCTAGGGGCCGTAGCGGCCTTCGCCGCGTTGCGCGCGGGTCCCTTCTGGTCGGCCGCCCCGCCGTCGCGACGGCGAGCGGGCGGGCAAGCCGCCCCTACGGCACCGCTCAGCCGTTCGCCCAGCAGCAGGACGTCCTTCCCCCGGCGCGACGCCCGTCTTCTTCCACTCGGAGACGAGGTTCGCGAAGGCGCCCGAGAGGGGCTGGGTCTCGGCGGCGCGGGCGAGGCGCTGGATGGCTTTCTCGGGCGAGGCCGGCTTGCCGGCGGACTGGAGCGCGGAAAGACCGCTCGAGGTCATGACGAGGACGTCGCCCTTCGCCGTCTCGAGCGCGACGGCCTGCACGCCGCCCGAGTCCACGAGCTCGAAGGGAACGGGGCGTCCGAATCGCAGCAGGTAGGGGACCGGGGCCTGCCGCGCGCAGATGCGGAGGCGATCGCCGTCCCACGCCGCGGCGGTGGCGGCGCAGCCGGGCTCGGAGGCCGCGATCGCGAGCACGATCTGCTCGGGCGTCGAGCCGTCGAGCAGCCTGCGCCCGATCCCGGAGGCGCGCACGAGCGGGCCGATGGCGTCCTCGATCTCACCGCCGCCCTCGAGCAGGAGCATCGACAGCCGGCCCGCTCCCGCGGACACGGCGTAGAGCGCGACGTTGGGCTCTTCCGAGCGCCAGCGCAGGGGCGCCGAGTCGAAGCCGGGCGTCTCGGGCCACGCGGCGGGCAGCAGGAGCGGCGTGACGCTCTTGAAGACCGCGGCGGCGCCTTCGCGGCGGGCCTGGCGGACGGCGGCCTCGTGCTCGCGCACGCCCGCGACCGCCAGCGCCGCGTGGGTGCCGACCTCCGCGAGAAACTCCTCGTCTTCCTTGGTGAAATTGCGCCGCCGCTTGTTGAGGATCTCGACGACGCCGACGATCTCTCCGCTCGGCGTCCGCATCGGGGCGGCGAGGATCGACTCGGTCTTGAAGCCCGACGAGGCGTCCGTGCCCTTGTCGAAGCGCGAGTCCCGGTACGCGTCGCCCGAGTTGACGACCTCGCCCGTCTGCGCCACGGTTCCGGCGATCCCTCTGCCGACGGGCAGCCGGATCGGGTTGACCGCGCCGCCCTCGAGGACCTGGCTGACGAGCTCGTTCGAATCGGGGTCCTTGAGGAAGATCGTGCCGCGCTCCGCGTCGGTCTCCGAGATCGCGGTCTTCAGGATGATCTTGAGCGTCTCGGTCGAGTCGAACGTGGCCGCGAGCGACTTGTTGGCCTCGAGGATGACCATCAGCTTGACCATGCGCGCGCGCGTGACCGACACCTCGGCGAGCACGCGGTCCAGGACCTGGCCCTCGAAGGCCGAGATGGCGTCGGCCAGCGACGGCGCATCGGGAAAGCGCGCCTCGGGGTCGCGGGCGATGGCGCGCTCGAGGATGTCGCGCAGCTCCGGCGGCAGGTCGGGGCGCAGGGTCTCGACCCTCGGGGCCTTCTCGGAGATGACCTTGCGCACCAGGCGGGCCGTGTCGTTGTCGTCGAAGGGCACGCGGCCGGTGAACATCTCGTAGAGCAGGACGCCCATCGCGTAGACGTCGGTCCGCGGGCTGGGCGCCTCGCCCTCGAGCAGCTCCGGCGCCAGGAACTGCGGCGTGCCGGGGACCGTGGCGCCCTTCTCGCCGCGGTAGAGCGAGCTTTCGATCGCGATGCCGAAGTCCATCAGCTGCGGCTTGCCGTCCTCGGCGACGATGACGTTTTCGGGCTTGAGGTCCCGGTGCAGCACGCCCATCCGGTGCGCGGCCGCCAGGCCGTTGCAGATGCCCTTGGCGATCGCGAGGCCGCGGCCCAGCGGCAGGGTCTTCTCCTTCTCCTCGATCTGCTTGAGCGTCTGGCCGGGCAGGTGCTCCATCGAGACGTACTCCTCGCCCTCGACCTCGACGAGGTCGTAGACGCGGCACACGTTCTCGTGCGTGACCTTGCGCGCGAGGATGATCTCGCGCCGCAGCGTCTCGCGCCGCTCGGGCGAGACGCGGTCGGGGCGGATGCGCTTCATCGCGATTTCCTGGTCGAGCTTGAGGTCCTTCGCGCGGTAGACGACGCCCATGCCGCCGAAGCCGAGGACGCCGTCGATCCGGTAGCGCCCGCCGAGGATCGTGCCGACGTGGACCGGCGCCTCGCGGCCCCCGGACTTCTGCGTCGACCCGTCGCGCGTGGGCAGCTCGCTCTCGTAGGACAAGACGTCACGATTGTATGCGCCGCGGCCTCGATCGCCGCCGGACCTTTGACTTTGCCCCCGGCGGGGTCTAGATTGACGCGCAGTCGTGCGCAGCGATTCACCCGCCTCTTGCGTCCCCCCGGCGAACAATTGATGGAGGAAAAACCTTGAGACAGCGACACCGCGTCCCTCTGCCGCGCGTCTTTCTTTCTCTGGCGATCGTGGGCCTGTTCGTCAGCGCTCCCGCATTCCCGTCCGGTTTCCAGGTGATGACCCAGGGCGCCAAGGCGACGGGCATGGGGCTCGCGTTCGCGGGTGTGGCCGACGACCCGTCGGCGCTCTTCTACAACCCGGCCGGCATGGCGTTTCAGGAGCACTTCGCGGTGCAGGGCGGGTTCGGAATTCTCTCCCGCAGCTCGGCCGATTTCGTGGGCGCCGACCCGTTTCCGGGCGTCGGCACGTTCGGGTCGGTGCAGCTGCAGGAGTTCCTCATCCCGAACGTGTACATCGTCGCGCCGCTGACGACCGAGCTCAGCTTCGGCCTCGCCATCGACGCGCCCGTACGGCTCGGGCCTGCGCTGGAACACTCCCGAGACCTGGCCGGGCCGTTTCATCTCGCAGAACGCGGTCATCAAGACGACCGACCTGAACGCGAACTTCTCCTACAAGCTCTTTCCCGAGCTCTCGATCGCGGCCGGGGCGGACTACCGGTTCTCGGGCCTGCAGCTCGAGCGCAACGCCGCCGCGATCGACCCGTTCACGCAGTCGGTCGAGGACGTCGCGCACACCAAGCTCTACAGCGGCCTGACGTCCAACGGCGGCTGGGGCTACAACGCCGCGATCATGTGGAAGCCGATCCCGGAGATCGGCGTCGGCGCGTCGTACCGGAGCAAGATCACGGTGGACTACGAGGGGACGGCGACCGTCATCCAGCGGTTCACGGGCAACGAGGTCTTCGACGGGCTCGTCGCGGCCCAGTTCCCCTTCGGCGAGCACCCCGTGACGACCTCGATCGCCTTTCCCGCCTCGCTCAACATGGGCGTCGGCCTCGGCCTCGGCGGCGGCTTCCTGGTCGCGCTCGAGGCCGACTGGACGGAGTGGTCGAGCTTCAAGTCCCTGAACATCGCGTTTCCCGACGGCGCCCTTCCCGAGCTCGACCGCGCCACCGCTCTGGACGGATTCCTGGGCCTACCGCATCGGCCTCGAGAAGAAGTTCGGCGACTGGGCGATCCGCGTCGGCTACTACTACGACAACACGCCGCAGCCCACGAAGGACGTCGGCCCGATCCTCGCGGACAACGACCGCAACGTCTACACGGGCGGCTTCGGCTACAACACGCCCACCTGGGGCGTGGACGTCGGCGGCGCCTACATCGTGTTCAAGGACCGGCAGGTCCTGACGGAATCCACCGACAACTTCTTCGGAATCTACTCGGAGAAGGCCTGGGCCGCGGTCGCCGACCTGCGGATCTCGTTTTAGGTGAGGAGGAGAACCATGAACAAGAACATCTTCCGCTCCGCCTCGCTCGGCGCCGCCGTGGCGCTCCTGGCCGCGCTGCCGTCGGCCGCCCGAGCCCAGCAGTTCCAGCAGTACGTCGCGCTCGGAGACAGCCTCACCGCCGGGTGGCAGAGCGGCTGCCTCGTCCAGCGCAACCAGCTGACGAGCTACCCGTCGCATGCTCGCGAGCGTCCTGTTCGACGGCGATTTCGAGCTTCCGCTCGTCAAGGAAGTGCCGCTGTCCGACAGCGGCGCCCCGCAGTGCCTCGGCGCCGTCTTCGTCCGCCCGCTTCGCTCACGGTCGAGCCGATGTCCGAGATGGACGGCCCGTTGAACGCGCTGCTGCCGCGGCCGTACAACGACCTCGCGCATTCCGGGGGCCGAAGTCGCCGACCTGACGACCCTGACCCACGGCGACCCCAACGGCACGACCCTCGAGAAGCTCTCGGCCCTGATCCTGCGCAACGTCACGGGCTCGCCCTTCGACGGCACGAGCGCCGTCGACCAGGCGGGGGCTCTGCTGGCCCCGGCGGCGAGCTCCGCGATCGCGACCCTCTGGATCGGCAACAACAACATCCTCGGCGCCTCGACCTCGGGCATCGTCGTGGACGGCGTCACGCTGGTCTCGCAGCAGCAATTCCAGGAGTCCTACTCGGCGATCATCGCGGGCATCCCGCCCGGCGTGCAGCTGGTCGTGGCCAACATCCCCGACGTGACCTCGATCCCGTTCTCGACGCACGATCCCGCCGGTCCTGGTCGACCCCGCGACGCGCCAGCCGGTCATCATCAACGGATCCGTAGTTCCGCTGCTCGGACCCGGCGACGCCGGCTCTCCCTGCACGCCCGTGCCCCCGGACCAGGGCTGCGCCCTGCCGCCCGGCACGCTCGTGAACCTGCCGGCCTCCTCGCTGCTCGGACAGGGAATCGGCATCCCGGTCGCCGCGGGCGGAACGGGCATCCCGCTGCCGCATGGTTTCTACAACGGGTTGGCCCCTCCGCAACCCGGCGTCGTCCTCTACCCGGACGACATCGCGCTGCTCCAGCAGAGGACGTCCGAGTACAACTCGGTGATCGCCAACTCCTCGGGCGACGCGGTCCTCGTGGACACGAACGCGCGCTTCCACGAGATCAGCCCAGCGCGGGTACAGCCTCGGCGGCATCACGCTGACGACGTCGTTCCTGACGGGCGGCATCTTTTCGTACGACGGCGTGCACCCGTCGACGATCGGGTACACGATCGTGGCCAGCGAGTTCATCAACGCCATCAACGATCAGACGAGCTCGAGCTTCCGGCAGCCCGATTTCGCGAACGCGCTGTACACGCCCAACCCGCCGGATCCCGGCACGGGCGCCAACCTCCAGGCCGGAGGCCCCTGGCACTACACGTTCGGCATGTGGAAGGACGTGATGGCCTCGACGGTGTCGCCCCGCGTCATGCAGGTCACCATGCCGTCGGCCCCCGCCGCGCCCCGGATGGTCCCGGTTCCGCCGGCCACCCGGCCCACCCGGACGGTGGGAAGGCACGTGGAAGACTAGGGAATCCGGCCCTTTCGCTCTGTCGGCCCCGGGGGCGTCGCTCCCGGGGCTTTGTCTTTTGACCCGGTTCTGCTAGATTTCGCCGTCTTTTCGTAGGGAGCCCCTCATGTCTATGATTCCGGCGACACAGCTTCGGAGCGGCATGCTCATCATCTTCAACGGCGAGCTGCACCGCGTTCACGACATGGTCCACAAGACGCCCGGCAACCTGCGGGGCTTCGTCCAGGCCAAGATGCGCAACGTCCGGTCGGGCTCGATGAACGAGCACCGGTTCGGTTCGACCGACCGCGTGGAGAAGGCCTCCCTGGACGAGCGGGAGATGGAATACCTCTATTCCGACGCGGCGGGCCATCACTTCATGGACCAGACGAGCTACGACCAGCTCACCCTGGCCGACGAGGTGATCGGCGAGCAGATGAAGTACCTGCTGCCGAACACGGTGATCCACGTCGATTTTTACGACGAGAACCCGGTCGGCATCGAGCTGCCGAACAACGTCACCCTGAAGGTGATCGAGACGCAGCCGGGCATGAAGGGCGCGACGGCCTCGGCTTCCTACAAGCCGGCCACCCTCGAGACCGGCCTTCAGGTCATGGTCCCGCAGTTCGTCGAGGCGGGGATCAAGATCAAGATCGACACGCGGGACAACAGCTATCTCGAAAGGGCCTGATCCCAAGCCTGTTTCGGGTATGCTGATTTAGCATAAATATCTGAGACGATTGGCCTTTTCGGCTTGACGCCCGCCCAAGGGCCCCCGGATAATCCCTCTCGTGCGCAAAACGTCGGTCATACCGGCGGCTGTTCTAGCCGCCGGTTTCCTTTTGTCCCTCCCGCCCGGAGCAGGCGCGGAGCCCGCCCACCATTCGAAGTCGGCCACGGCCGCCGCGAAGGGGACGGCTTCGGGCCATGCCGAGCTTCACAAGAAGAAAACCCCGGCTTCATCTCCGAGCGCCAGGAAGGCGTCGGCCAAGGCCACCCGGAAGTCCCGGCACGTCATCCACCAGGATGCCCGGGGCGCCGTGGTCGCGGAGCGGGTCGCCGTCGCCCGTCCCGAGCAGTTCGGGCCGTTCCTGCCGGTCGAGGAGTACAACTTCCCCCAGCCTCCCTGCGTCGAGTGGGACGCCATCATCGAAGCCCATGAGCACGAGGCCGACGAGGAGACCCCGGAGTCCGAGGACGTCGCCGAGGTGATTCCCGAGCCGACGGTCAACCCGATTGCCCGCATGGCCCGCTCGATCGGCTCGTTTCTGCGGCCGAAATCGGCGGAGACGACCCTCCGGCCCGAGGACGTGGACCTGTCGGACCTGCTTTCGGCCGGCGTCCAGATCCCGGTCGAGGGCGTGGACTCGAGCCGCCTCAAGGACTCGTTCCTGAACTCGCGCGGCAAGCACAGACAGCACCTGGCCATCGACATCGGCGCGCCCAAGGGGACGCCGGTCCTCGCGGCCGCCGACGGCGAGATCGTGCAGCTGCGCAAGGAAAAGCGGGGCGGCATCTCGCTCTACCAGAAGGACGCCACCGGCAAGTACCTGCTGTTCTACTGCCACCTGACCAAGTACGCCACCGGAACGAAGCCCGGCCAGAAGGTCACCCGGGGCGACGTGATCGCCTACGTCGGCCGCACCGGCCACGTCATCGGCGGCCCGCACCTGCACTTCTCGATCACCCGCCTGCCCGAGGACGACGACAACTTCAAGGCCGGCGTCGCGATCAACCCCTACCTCCTCTTCCTCGCCGTCCAGTAACGTCGCCTCGCGCTTCGCTTCGGGATCTCCCTCACGGCGCATCGGCGAACGGCTCGCCGTAGGGGCTCGACCGTCGCTGATCCCGACCGCGCTCCGCTCCCGCGTCGTGAACCTCCTCCCTCCCTTCGGTCGGGAGACTATTCACGCCGCGAGCTGTTGAGCCGGTTCGGCGGACAAGCCGCGCGCCGGGCCGTAGGGGCGGGGCTTGTCCCCGCCCGGGCTGCCGGCGCGATACCCGCGATGTTTCGCCGAAAGGTTGCTGGAGACCTCCCTCTCCACCCGTGAGGGGGGAGAGGGTTGGGGTGAGGGGGGCCTTAGACGGCGCGGAGATCGCTGGCGGCGAACAGGCGGTCGAGCCAGAGGTTGGTCAGCTTCTCCGAGACCGTGTTCTGGCGCAGGCGCGCCGCGAGGTTGCCCCAGTCCATCTGGTCCATCAGCTGGTCCTGGTTCATGCAGGAGAAGACGATCTCCTCTTTGCCCGTGACCGGGTCGACGTGCTTCTGGAGGCACTGAGCGCAGACTTCTTTCATCATGCACTGCATGGGCGAGTTGATCGAGGCGATGCCGACGTGATCGGGCTTCAGGTACGGCGCGAGCACCGTCTTTCGTGAGCGCGAGACGGCCGCCATCATGCGGTCCGAGCCGATGCAGATGATCCGCTCGACGTCGGAGAGCGGTATGGCGACGTCGCCCAGCTTGCCCGTGGCGTAGGCGATCATCGCCTCGACGATGTTGCCGACGAAGCTGCGGTCCGTCGAACGGCGGGCGGGGATCGCCTCGCCCCGGTCGACCGACAGAATGAGCGCGTCGGCGGCGGCTTCGAGCTCCTCGCGCTTGTAGAAGTCCTCGCCCTTCTTGTAGCCGGCGAAGTAGACGACGCGGTTGCCGAGCTCGCGGGCCTTCTTGCCGATCGAGAACAAGACCGCGTTGCCGAGGCCGCCGCCGAGCAGCATCACGGTGGAGTTGCCGGGCAGCTCGGTCGCGGTTCCCGTCGGCCCCATCGCGACGACTTGCTCGCCGGGCTTCAGGATCGAGCAGAGGCGGGTCGAGCCGCCGATTTCCAGCGCGATCATCGAGAGCAGACCCTTCTCCTTGTCGACCCAGGCGCCCGTCAGGGCGCAAGGCTCGAGCAGCAGGGGAGAGCCCTGCAGGCGCGGGGCGCTCGCCTCGAGGTTCTGCAGCCGGAAGAACTGCCCCGGCTGGAAGTTGCGCGCGGCGGCGGGAGCGCGGACGACGACCTCGATGATGGTCGGCGTCAGGCGGTTGACGGCGACGACCCGCGCCGTGAGGTCGTCCGCGAGGCGCGAGCGGAAGGCGTCCCACTCCGCGTCGTCGACCGCGCGCGGCGCCCGGGCGGGCGAGGACCTCCGCGATCGCGCCGTAGCCGTTCTTCGCCGACGCCATCGCCTTGACGACGTTGCCGTTGTACGCGGGGTGGTTGTCCCCGAAGAAGGTGACGAACTTGCCGTCCTTCGAGAACCCGGTGAAGAACGCGCCCTCGTCCTCGGCCGGGGCGGAGACGAGCTTCCATCCGTCGCCTTCGGCGCACGGCCCGGTGCGGGGCGAAGAAGCGCCGCTTCTGGTCGAGCGGGAGCGACTCGGGGAACTCCTTGGCGTAGGTGATGTTCGGCGTGGTGCCGGCCGCGACGAGCAGCGTCCGCGCGGGCAGCTCCACGACTTCGCCCGAGCCGCCGCGCAGGAACCGGACGGCCTGGAGCTTGCCGAACTCGTCGGGCACGGCCTCCTCGGGCTCCAGGGTCTCGATGAAGGAAATGCCCTCCTCCAGAGCCTTGATCACTTCCTCGTGATTCAGCCGGTAGGCCGGAGCCTCCTCCATGGAACGCCGGTAGGCGATCGAGACGCCGCCCCACTCCCGGCAGAGGGCCGCCAGGTCCGGGGCCTCGCCGGCCGCGGCGGCGCGCGCGCGTTCCTTGCGGACGGCCAGGCCGTGGGCGAGCAGTCGGTCGAGCGTGTCCCGTTCCTCGTGATCGAACGTGGCCAGCACGGCGGGCTCGCCCTTGTCCGCGCACAGCTTCTCGTAGCGGTCCAGCGTCTTCTCGGCCTGGATCGGGTAGTACGCGAGCAGCTCCGTGGCGGTGTCGATCGCCGTCAGGCCGCCGCCGATCACGACCGCGGGCAACTCCGCCTGGAGGTTGGCGAGGGCCTCTTCCTTGAACGCGCCCGTCAGCTGCAGGGCCATCAGGAAGTCGGAGGCCTTGCGCACGCCCCGGATGATGTTGTTCTTGATCGGGATGATCGTGGGGCGCCCGGCGCCGGCGGCGATCGCGACGTGGTCGAATCCAGCCTCGAAGGCCTGCTCGGCCGAGACGGCGCCGCCGAAGCGCACGCCGCCGAGGATCGCGAAGCGGCGCCGGCGGGCGAGCGTCAGGTGGATGAGCGTCAGGAAGTTCTTGTCCCAGCGCACCGTGATGCCGTACTCGGAGACCCCGCCGAACCCGGCCAGGGGCCGCTCGTCGAGGGGCCGCGACAGCTCGGCGTAGTCGCGGATCGGGCGGATCCCGGCGCCGTCGGCGCCCGTCCAGTCTTCCCGGAGCGGCTCGATCTTCAGCCCGTCCACGCCCGCGACACCGAAGCCCTCGTTGAGGAGGTAGTGGGCGAGCGTGTAGCCGGCCGGGCCGAGGCCGACGACGAGGACCTTGCGGCCCGTGTAGGGCGCCGGATGCGGGCGGCGCGGGTGCAGCGGGTTCCAGCGGGTGAGCAGGCCGTAGATCTCGACGCCCCAGGGCAGCTTCAGCACGTCGGTCAGGACGCCCGTCTCGATCTGCGGGATGTTGACCGGCTCCTGCTTCTGGAAGATGCAGCCCTTCATGCAGTCGTTGCAGATCCGGTGGCCCGTGCCCGGGCACATCGGGTTGTCGATGCAGACGAGCGCGAGGGCCCCGATGGAATCGCCCTCGCGCCGCAGCTCGTGCATCTCGGAGATCTTCTCGTCCAGCGGGCAACCCTTCAGCGAGATGCCGAGCGGGTTCTTCTGCCAGGCGGACGTCTTCGCGTCGAAGAAGCCCTTGGCGCAGGAGTCCTTCTCGCGCTCGTGGCAGAGCAGGCAGTAGTGCGTCTCGCCGAGCACCTCGCGCTGCGTCATGCGCGGATCGGTCAGGGTGAACCCCTCCCGGCGCCGCCGCCCCGACGCGGGCCCCACGCGCTCTTCCGGCACGGCCGGGTTGGGCCGTTCGGTCTGCGACGAGGTTCTGGTAGTCGAGCGTCTCCGGGCAGCTTGAAGGAGATCCAGCCGCGGATTCCGGGCTGGAGCGCGGGGTGCTCGCGGCGCAGGTGGCACCAGAAGGCGTATTCCTCGAGGATCTTCTCGAGGAAGGCGAGCAGGTCGGCGTCGCCCTCGCTCGCGGCGCGCGGCAGGCTCGCGGCCGTGGACGCGCGGCGGGCGAGGTCGAGGGCGCCCTCCCGCGCCTCGGCGGAGACCTCGGGCTTCTTCTTCTGGCGCAGGACGGCGATGAAGTCCGCCTCGAGATCGAGCAACCCCGCCACCATCTGCGAGGTCGCGAGCTCCGGGTCGGTCTTCCACGGCAGGTCGGGGTGGAGGCCGGTTTCGAGCGCGGCGGCGCCGGCCCGCAGGGGCGCGAGGTCCATGGCCGCCAGGTTCTCGGGCAGCTTCGTCTTGACGGCGCGGCGCAGCAGGAAGTCGCGGCGGAAGCGGAAGAGGACCGCTTCCGGTCCGGCCGAGGCGGCCTGCCGCCTCCACTCCTCCTCGATGCCGAACAGACGGGCGACGAAGGCCGCGAGCGGCCGTGCCGCCTCGACGAGAAGGCGGGACCGCGTGAGGGCGTCGATGCTGGCCGGAGCGGCGCGATAGGCTCTCAACCGGTCGGCCAGCGTGGCGTTCTCCCGGGCGAGCCCCGCAAGAAAGGCGCGGTCGAGATCGGCCAGGCGGTCGTCGCGGTGCAGATCCTGGTACGTGAAGCCGGGCTCGCCGAGAGGAAAGTCCCTCCCGGAGGAGGTCGGGGATGGCGCGGCCGTTTTCAAGCGCTCGGATTGTAAAGGAAGTTCGAACTCCGTCGCGCGCGGCGTCCGTTTTCGCGATTGACACCGGATCCTCATTAGTAATAGGAATTGTTACTGATATGGCGAACCCGCCCCGCACCCCGGCCCGACGCTCCACCCGCCAGAACCGCCTCGTGCTCGAAGCGGTCTCCGGCACGCGGTCGCATCCCACGGCGGAGTGGGTCTACGGCGCGGTGCGGCGCAGCCTGCCGCGCGTGTCGCTCGGGACCGTGTACCGCAATCTCCAGAAGCTCGTCGCCGAGGGCCGGATCCGGTCCTTCGAGCGCGACGGACGGATCCGGTACGAAGCCGACCTGACCCTGCACGACCATTTTTCCTGCGACCGCTGCGGGCTCCTGATGGACATCCCGCGGGCCGCCGAAGTCCTGCCGGCCGAACGCCGCCTCCGGGCGAAGGGATTCGCGGTCGCCGGGCGCACACTGGAATTTCACGGGCTCTGCCGGAAGTGCCGGCGCGGCGCCGTGCTCAAGAGCATGAGACCCCGTTCCACCACCCACGACACAGAGGAGCAAAGATCATGACGGAAGCGAACAAGTGCCCGGTCAAACACGGCGCCGGCGGCGGTCAGACGAACCGCGACTGGTGGCCGAACCAGCTGCGGCTGGACCTCCTCCAGCAGCATTCCTCCCGGTCGAACCCGATGGGACAGGACTTCGACTACGCGAAGGAGTTCAAGAGCCTCGACTACGCGGCCCTGAAGAAGGACCTCGCGGCGCTGATGACCGATTCGCAGGACTGGTGGCCGGCGGACTTCGGCCACTACGGGCCGCTGTTCATCCGCATGGCCTGGCACAGCGCCGGCACCTACCGCATCGCGCGACGGCCGCGGCGGCGGCGGCCGGGGCCAGCAGCGCTTCGCGCCGCTCAACAGCTGGCCGGACAACGTCAGCCTCGACAAGGCGCGCCGCCTGCTCTGGCCGATCAAGCAGAAGTACGGCCGGAAGATCTCGTGGGCCGACCTGATGATCCTGACCGGCAACGTCGCGCTGGAGACGATGGGCTTCAAGACCTTCGGCTTCGGCGGCGGCCGCGCCGGACGTCTGGGAGCCGGACCAGGACGTCTACTGGGGCGCGGAGAAGAAGTGGCTGGGCGGCGACATCCGCTACACGCATGGCTCGCCCGGCGTGGTCGAGGACCACGGCGTGCTGGTCAAGGATGACGACAGCCAGACGCCCCACACGCGCGACCTCGAGAACCCGCTGGCCGCCGTGCAGATGGGCCTGATCTACGTCAACCCGGAGGGCCCGGACGGCAAACCCGATCCGATCGCCGCGGCCAGGGACATCCGCGAGACCTTCGGGCGCATGGCGATGAACGACGAGGAGACCGTCGCGCTGATCGCCGGCGGCCACACCTTCGGCAAGACGCACGGCGCGGCCCCGGCGACCAACGTCGGCGTCGAGCCCGAGGCCGCCGGCCTCGAGGAGCAGGGCTTCGGCTGGACGAACAGCTTCGGCACCGGCAAGGGCGGCGACACGATCACGAGCGGCCTGGAAGTCACCTGGACGAAGACGCCGACGAAGTGGAGCAACGACTTCTTCGAGCACCTGTTCGGCTACGAGTGGGAGCTGACGAAGAGCCCGGCGGGCGCGCAGCAGTGGAAGGCCAAGGGCGACGCCGGCGCCGGCACGATCCCGCACGCCCACGACAAGGCGAAGAGCATCGCGCCGACGATGCTGACCACCGACCTCGTCGCTGCGGTTCGATCCGGCCTACGAGAAGATCTCGCGGCGCTTCATGGAGCACCCGGATCAGTTCGCCGACGCGTTCGCCCGGGCCTGGTTCAAGCTGACGCACCGCGACATGGGCCCGCGCGCGCGCTACCTCGGCCCCGAGGTGCCGAAGGAAGAGCTGATCTGGCAGGACCCGATTCCCGCGGTCGACCACAAGCTGATCGACGACACAGGACGTCGCCGCGCTGAAGGGCAAGATCCTCGCGTCGGGCCTGACGGTGTCGCAGCTCGTCTCCACCGCGTGGGCGTCGGCGTCCACCTTCCGCGGCTCCGACAAGCGCGGCGGCGCCAACGGCGCCCGCATCCGCCTCGCGCCGCAGAAGGACTGGGCGGTCAACCAGCCGGCGGAGCTCGCGAAGGTGCTGAAGACGCTCGAAGGCATCCAGAACGAGTTCAACGGCGCGGCGTCCGGCGGCAAGAAGGTCTCGCTGGCCGACCTGATCGTCCTGGGCGGCTGCGCCGGCGTCGAGCAGGCGGCGAAGAATGCCGGGCACAACGTGACCGTCCCCTTCACGCCGGGGCGCACGGACGCGTCGCAGGAGCAGACCGACGTCGAGTCCTTCGCGGTGCTCGAGCCGATCGCCGACGGCTTCCGCAACTACCTCAAGGGGAAGTACGCCGTCCCGGCCGAGGTGCTGCTGGTCGACAAGGCGCAGCTGCTGACGCTGACCGCGCCGGAGATGACGGTGCTCGTCGGCGGCATGCGCGTTCTGAACGCCAACGTCGACAGGTCGTCGCACGGCGTCTTCACGAAGAAGCCGGAGGCGCTGACCAACGACTTCTTCGTCAACCTGCTCGACATGGGCGCCGAGTGGACGCCGACCTCGCGCGACGCGGAGGTGTTCGAAGGGCGCGACCGCAAGACCGGCGAGGTCCGGTGGACCGGCACGCGCGTCGACCTCGTCTTCGGCTCGAACGCGCAGCTGCGGGCGCTGGCCGAGGTCTACGGGAGCGCGGACGCGCAGGGCAAGTTCGTCCAGGACTTCGTGGCGGCCTGGACAAGGTGATGAACCTCGATCGCTTCGACGTGGCTCGAGCCTAGCGGGCAGAGACAGGAGAGCCCGGCGACCCGGCGCCGGGCTCCTCCAGATCTCGTCTAAGATCTTCGGCCGGGCGATCCAGACCCGTGTGCGCGGCGGCACCAGCGATCTCCACTTCGCGCGCGCGCGGACGAGGGCCGGCGTCGCGTAGAGCGCGACCAGCTCGATCGGGTCCAGGGCCGACCAGCGGATGCCGTCGCGCGCGAGCATCCGGTGCAGGTGGCCGGGCAGGCGGACGTGCCGGGTGCTCTCCACGATCCAATCCCGCGGGCCCGAAGCCGCCAGCGCCGAACGGGCGCGGTCGGGTCCGACCAGGCCCTCGAGCAGCAGCGCCGAGGTCCTGACCGGCGGCGACGCCTGCCCGCGCGGCGCAGCGGCGCGGCGCGGCCGTTCGCCATGCGGGCGGATCCCGCCGATCGCGGCGCGCAGGCTTCCCGGCGGCCCGGGCCACAGCAGCCGGCCGGCCGCGAGGGCGAGGAAGCGCAGGTCGGCGTCCGTGGACCGGCCGGCGGGGCAGAGGACGATCCGATCCGGCGCGTCGGTCGCGGCGAGGTAGCCGGTCAGCGAAAAGGCCTCGATCGCGGGCCTTCGGCAGGCTCGCCGAGACCCTTTCCGCGGCTCGGAGCGCACTCCGGCGGTCCGGCGCCACGCAGGCGATCGTCGTTCCCATCTGCGGAATTGTACGGGCCCCGGCCGTCCCGGGGGCGCCGCGGGCCCCGGCCTCACGTAAACTGTGCGGTAACCCCCGATGGAAGCCGCACTTTTGCCTCTGCTGGTTCAGGCTGCGGGCACGATCCTGCTGTTCGTCGTCTTTCTGCTTCTCTACAGAAAGTTCCGCCGGCCGGCGTTTCTGGACTGGATCGCCTCGTGGGGCTTCTTCCTGGCCTCGATCGGCGTGGAGGGGCGTGCTGCAGCAGCCCGGGGCCGCGGAGGACTCCCGCAAGGTCCCCTACTTCCTCCTGAACCTGGCCCTGCTCGCCCACGTGTTCTTCCTCCTGCGCGGCGTGTCGCGTTTCCGGCGCGAGCGCAGCGCCTCGAAGCCGGTCGAGATGCTCTGGATCCTGCCCATCCTCGGGATCGCGTGGTGGTTCTCGGGAACCAACGCGCCGGACACGTACATCTCGTTCATCCGGGCGGCGGCGTACGTGGTGACGGCCGTGGCCTTCGCACGCACGCCGGGATCGGCGGGCGGGCGCGTCCTGCTGTCCTCCTCCTTCTTCCTCTGGGCGGTCGAGCGCGCGGTCTTCGGCTGGGCCCAGCTCTACTACGGCGCGGCGGGGATGCCGAAGCCCTACGCCTACGGCCAGTTCTTCGAGATGTTCCTCGAGATGACGGTCGGCGTCGGGATCATCATCCTGCTCTTCGAGGCCAGCCAGGACGAGCTGCAGCGCGAGATGGCGCGCCTGGTCGAGTCCGACACGCAGGTCAAGGAGATGGGGATCCGGGACCGGCTGACGGGCCTCTACAACCGCCACTACTTCAACGACGTGATCCGGCGCGAGCTCGCGACGTCGCGGCGGCACGGGACCGCGATCTCGGTGCTCCTGATCGACGTGGACCGATTCAAGCAGATCAACGACATCCGGGGCCACCAGGTGGGCGACGAGGTGCTGCAGTTCGTCGCCAACTTCCTGACGGCGTGCGTGCGCGAGTCGGACCTCGTCTTTCGCTGGGGCGGCGACGAGTTCCTCGTGCTGCTCACGCAGGCGGACGAAGCGTCCGCGGCGCACAAGGCCGAGGAGCTCAGCCGGAGCCTGCCGCACATTCCGGGAGCCGAGCACCTCCAGCCGACCCTCTCGGTCGGCTGGGCGACGCACCGGCCCAAGGCGGAGTTTCCGCGCACGCTCGCCGAGGCGGACGCGCGCATGTACGAGCGCAAGCTCAGCCGGAAGAAAGAGCGAGAAGCGCGAGAGCGGGGTCTCCCGCGTCCCTGAGCAGCAGGTAGACCGCCCGCGCGGGCAGGCCCATCACGTTGGTGAAGGAGCCGCGGACCTCCTCGATGAACCGGGCTCCGAGCCCCTGCACGCCGTAGGCGCCGGCCTTGTCGCGCGGCTCGCCCGTCGCGACGTACCAGCGGATCTCGTCGGCGGTCATCGGCCCGAAGCGCACCCGGCTCGTCTCGGCGATGCCGCGGCCGGGCCCGTCGCCGCGCCGCAGGTGGACGGCGGTGACCACGCCGTGCTCGCGGCCGGCGAGCCGGCCGAGCATCGCCGCCGCCTCCGCGTCGTCGCGCGGCTTGCCGAGGGTCTGGCCGTCGAGGAAGACCAGCGTGTCGGCCGCGAGCACCCAGGCGTCCGGGTTGCGCGCGGCGGCGCTGGCGGCCTTGTCGCGGGCGAGGCGGCGCGCGGTCGTCTCCGCGGTCTCGCCGGGCCGCGGCTCCTCGGCGGACGTCGGTCGGCGCGACGGTGAAGGCAAGGCCGAGCGAGCGCAGGATCTCGGCGCGGCGGGGGGAGGCGGAGGCGAGGACTAAGGTCGTCAGCGGCCGGCTACGGATAATACCCGCTGATCGTCCGCGCGGAGAGGTTCGTCGGCTCGACCTTGATCTCGACCTTGCGCCACTTGTCCCGGGCCTCGGTGTTGGACGAGTAGTACGTCAGCAGGTACTGGGCGCGCAGGTCCTCGTTGATCTGCCGGTAGACGCCCTCGAGGTTCCTGGCGTAGTCGATGTAGAAGGTCTGGCCGCCCGTCGCCGTCGCGATCTTGTTCAGCTTGTACTTGACCTCGAGGTCCGTGCCCGAGATCTTCAGGCCGATCGCGTAGACGGCGAGGCCGGATTTCTTGACGTACTCGACGAGCGTGTCGAAGTCGAACTTCGAGGCCGTGTCCTTGCCGTCGGTCAGGATGACGAGCGCCTTCTTTCCCTTCACGCCGGTGAACTGGTAGAGGCCGTAGATGATGGCGTCGTAGAGGGCCGTCGAGCCCTCGGCGCGCAGGCCCGAGAAGGCGCGCGTCGAGCTTGTCCTTGCGTCCCGTCAGCTTGGAGAGCAGGTACGGCTCGTTGTCGAAGGACACGAGGAACGCGCGGTCCTTCTCGCCGATCGTGTAGTCGAGGAACTTCAGCGCGGCCTGCTGGGCCTCGGGCAGCGACTCGAGCATCGACGCGGACGTGTCGATCAGGAGGCCGACCGAGATCGGCAGGTTCTTGACGTACTCGAAGCCCTGCACCTGCTGCAGCACGCCGTCCTCGAAGACCTTGAAGTTCGAGGCCTGCAGGTAGTTGACCGGACGCCCCTTGTCGAGCACGGTCGTGTAGAGCTCGACCGCGTCGACGGTGACCTCCGAGACGAACTGCGGCGCGTTGACGTAGCGCAGGTCCTCGGAAACCGTCCCGTCGTCGAGCGTGCCGACGACGCGGACGTAGCCGAGCGACTTCGAGTCCTTCACGTTGACGGTCTGCTCGTACGGCGCCTGGTAGAGGGTCGCGACGCGGGTTTCGTTGGAGTAGAACTCCATCTTCTGGAGCGTCTTGCCCTCCGGCACGGAGACGACCGCGGCGACCTTCGTGGGGCCGGAGACCTTCGTGTTCTTTTCGGGCGTGAGGATCCGGATGCGGAAGACCTCGCGGCCCTCGTTGACCGTGTACTCGTCCTCGCCGACCGTGCGGCCGGTCGGGCCGTAGGCGACGACCCGGATGGTCTGCTTGCGCGGCAGCGGTCCGAGGTTCAGGTCCGCGTCGAAGGGAGCGCGGCTGCGGCTCATGACCTTGGAGCCGTTCAGGAAGAAGTCGACGCGACTTGACGCCCTCGGCGACGCGCGTCTCGAAGCGCTGCAGCCCGGTCACGATCTCCTTGGCGATCGGCTGGATCGTGACCATCGACGGCAGCAGGCCCTCGTCCTTCATCTTGCCGACGGCGGCCTTGCCGTCCGCGCGCGCCGCGGCGAGCTCGGGCGGCGGCGCGTCGGGCTGCTCGGGGACGAGGAGGGACTCGGACAGCCGCCCCTCGGCGTTCTGGTTGCCGTCGGAGATCTTCAGGACGAGCTTGTAGGTGCCGGGATAGAGGTAGCGCCGGACGGTCAGCGGGATCTTCTCCCCGCCGATCTCGCCGCGTCGGGATGTCGAACCGGTACTTGAAGTTGTCGATGAGCCGGTCGTCCTTGACGATCTCGCCGATGACGTCGACGTTGTAGAAGCTCTCCTCGCCGAGCGCGCGCGGCTTCAACTCCGCCTTCGGGACGAGCAGCGACAGGTCCATGCCCATCTTGTTGGCGCGCATGTCGGGGAAGCGCACGAGCTTGCCGACGGCCAGGTCCGCGGCCCCGTTGTGCAGGTCCGTCGTCATCGAGAGGATCTGGTCGACGCCCTCCGTCTCGACCACGGGGGGCTGGAACATCTGGCCCTGGGCCTGGAGGCCGAAGGCCCCGCCGCCGAGCAGGGCGGTGGTGTACTGGATCGCCTGCTGGACGCTGCGCCACTCGAAACAGCGCGTGACGTCCGGGACCCGCGCGCCCGTCGCCTGGGTTCCGACGCCCACGAGCAGGACGCCGACGCCGTCGATCGGCAGCCAGAGCTTGTACGGCGGCGATCCGTAGGGCTCGTAGAAGATGAGGTACGCCTTGGACTTCATGACCTCGAGGCGCTCGTAGTACCAGATCTGCATCGGGCACGTAGATGTCCTGGCAGTCGATCGCCACGACCGCGTCGGGCGGCCCGTTGATGACGAACATCTTGGCCCGGTCGTTGTGGAGGTCGTGGAACTGGTCGATCGGCCTGCTCGACGCGGTCGCGTGTACACGGCGCGGTAGTCGGTGCGGATCCCCTGGGCGTCGATCGTGCGGCGCTTCCAGAAGGCGTCGATGAACTTGTCGCGCTGGTAGTCCTGCTGGATCTCGAGGAAGATCTCGCGCTCTTCGGGCGTGATGATGATCTCGACGAGGCTGAGGAACTCCTGGTACTTGTGCGGCGAGCGCCTCGGTCAGCTGCCGGATCTCCTTCTTCGAGAGCTTGCGGTGCGTCGGGGCCGGGCCCGTCGGCGTCTGGTCGGTGACCTTGGCGGACGGGGACGCGGGAACGACCGCCGCGCCGGCCGTGGCCGGCGGCGGCGCCGCCGGCGCCGCCGCGTTCGAGCCCGACGGGCCCTCGAACGTGAGCGGCTTGGCCGTCGCGTCGCCGACCGTGGGGAACTGCTCGGCGAGCTTCTCGATGCCTTCGACGTTGACCTTCGGCGGCTCGGCGATCGCGCCGGCGATCGGGCCGTCGCCCGTCAGGCGGATGTTCTGGACGATGCGCACGATCGCGCAGGCCTGCGTCGCAGGTCTGCGGCACGGCGTTGCGCGGGCAGAACGTGTCGTTGGACGGCGTGCCGGGCGTGCCCGCCTGCCGGCAGGCCTCGGCGATCGTGTTGAGGCAGGAGGTCGGAAGCAGGATCTCCTTGTCGGGCAGCATCGGCAGCCAGAGCTTCCAGGGGCCGGAGCTCGTGCTGGGTCGGTAGAAGAGGTACTGGAGGTCGCGGTGGAAGCCCGACACGCCCCCGGTCTGCGCGTAGGTCCAGACCGCCAGGTCGCGGAACACGTTGTTGCAGTCGAGGAACTCCTGGATGCCCGCCGGCTCTCCGCGGAGCACGACCATCTTCCCGGTGTCGCTGTTGATCCCGCCGTAGGTCGTCTCCGCCGCCTCGCGGAACCCCTCGTAGCGGTTGCGGTATCCGGGGCCGAGCGGCGCGGCAAGTCCCTGCTGCTCGCGCCGCTTCCAGAAGTCCTCCTTGAAGATCTCGCGCTGGTGCGGCTCGGTCAGCTGGACGAAGAGATTCTTCTCCTCGGGGAGAATGATCGGCTTGACGTAGACCTCGAGCCACTGGCGCTCTTCCTCGGGCAGGGCCTTGATCCGCTGCGGCCATCTCCTTCTTGCTCAGCTGCGGTCAGGTGGCGGCGGAGCCGAGGTCGGCGCCTGCGCGCTGGGCCCGCGCGGCGGCGGGGCGTCGGCGCGGGACTCGGCCTGCGCCGGCGGCGTCAGGGGCCGGCGGTTCGGCCGTCGAGCGGCGGGAGCGGGCGTGGGCTCCGGATCGGGAGGATCGCCCAGCGTGGCGCGAGCGGCAGCAGGCCCGTGCAACCCGAGCGTGGCCGCGAAGACGAGAACCGCGATCTGTCGCGTCTTCATCGGACTGAGAATCTTAACTCTCGAAAACGTTACAGGTATTCCTTGAAGATTGTTTTACTTGGCGCGTCGCGGAGGAGCGATAATTTGAAGTCTGCTCCGGGAATCTGAACGCATGATTTACCTCGACAACAACGCCTCGACGCGGCTGGACCCGCGAGGTCCTGGCCGCGATGACGGACGCCGCCGAAGTGTTCGGAAACCCCTCCTCGGTCCACGCCGAGGGACAGCGGGCACGGCGGGCCATCGAGGGGGCGCGGGACGCCATCGGGGCGTTGATCGGCGCGGCCGGAGGCGAGATCTTCCTGACGTCCGGGGGCACCGAGTCCAACGCGCTGGCGATCTTCGGGGCGGTTTCCGGACGGCGCGGCCGCCTCGTGATCTCCGGCGCGGAGCACCCGTCGGTACGGGAGCCGGCCGCGCGGCTGGCCTCGAGCGGACAGTGCGAGCTCGTCACGGTGGATCCGGAGCCCTCGGGAGCGCTCGATCCGGGACGAGTCCTCGCGGCGGCGGCGCCGGGGACGCTGCTCGTCTCGGTCATGGCAGCCAGCAACGAGTACGGCGGCGTCTTCCCGGTCGCGGGAGCTCGCGCCGGAGCTGCGGCGGCGCGGCGTCCTCCTGCACGTCGACGCGGTGCAGGCGGCGGGACGGCTGGCGCCGGGCGGCGACGCCTTCGGCGCGGACCTCGTCTCGATCTCGGCGCACAAGATGCACGGCCCCAAGGGGGCGGGGGCGCTCTTCGTTCGGCGCGGCGTCGCGCTCGAGGCGCACACGCCCGGCGGCGGGCAGGAGAAGAAGCTGCGGGCGGGCACGGAGAACACCCCGGCGATCGTGGGGTTCGGCGTCGCGGCCGCGCTCGCCGCCCGGCGACAGGCGCGTGGATGCGCCCGCGATCGCGCGGCTGCGCGATCGCCTCGAGCGCGGCATCCTCGAGCGCATCGACGCAACGACGCGTCGTCGGAGCGGGCGTCGAGCGGCTGCCCAACACGGCGGCCGTGGCGTTTGCCGGAGCGTCGGGCGAGGCGCTGCTGATCCGGCTCGACCTCGAGGGCGTCGCCGTGTCCGTCGGAAGCGCCTGCTCGAGCGGCACGCTCGCGCCCTCGCCCGCGCTGCTCGCGCTCGGGCTCTCGCGCGAGGAGGCCAGAAGCGTCGTGCGCTTCTCGCTGTCGCGCGAGACGACGGACGCCGAGATCACGCGCGTCCTCGATCTGCTGCCGGCCGTCGTGGAAGACGTGCGCGCAGTGTCGGCGCGGGCCGGCGGCGCGCTCGCGGGCGCCGCGGGAGTCCGGCCGTGATCGTCGAATGCGACCAGTGCCATGCGAAGTTCCAGTACGACGAGTCGCGCTTCGGCGACAAGGCGGCCAAGAAGCTGCGCTGCTCGCGGTGCCGCGCCATCTTCGAGGTCGTGAACACGCGCGCCTTCGAGGCGCAGCCGGCGGTGCGCCCGAAGCTTCCGCCCGACGAGACGCGGAGCCGGCACTCCGCGCGCCCGCGCCGCGAGCCGCCGCGCGCGCCGGCCGAGAAAGCTCGCGCTGCCTCAGGACGTCAAGCTCTCGCTGGCCGTCATCGCCGGGCCCGACGCGGGGCGCATGTTCCTGATCGAGAAGCCGCGCACGCGTCATCGGCCGGGAAGGCGTGGACCTCGCGCTCGACGACCCCGAGATCTCGCGCCAGCACGCGGCCGTCGAGGTCGCGGGCGAGCGCGTCACGGTGATCGACCTCGGGTCCGCCAACGGCGTCCAGGTGGGTGACCAGTCGGTGGCGGAGGCGCCGCTCGAGAACCAGGCGGAGTTCACGGTGGGCGGGTCGACGCTGATGCTGATCGTCACGCCCGTCCACTGACCCGCGGCTCGGTTAGGCTAGGGTCCCATGCGCATCGCCGTCGCCATGTCCGGGGGAGTCGACTCCTCGGTCGCCGCCCTCCTGCTGAAGGAGGCGGGGCACGAGGTCGTGGGTCTTTCGATGCAGCTGTGGGACCACTCCTCCGAGGCCGGCCGCACCGGGCGGTGCTGCACGCTCGACGACCTCTCCGACGCCCGGCGCGTGGCCTGGGCCCTCGGGATCCGGCACTACGTGCTCAACCTCGAGGAGGAGTTCCGGCGCGACGTCGTGCGGCCGTTCGTCGCCGCGTACCTCGGCGGCGAGACCCCGATCCCGTGCTCGGCCTGCAACTCCAAGGTGAAATTCGCGACGCTCTGGGACCGCGCGCGCGCCTTCGGCTGCGAGACGATCGCGACGGGGCACTACGTGCGCTCCGAGCCGGGCCCGGCGGGCCGCGCCGTCCTGAAGAAGGGGCTCGACGCGGGCAAGGACCAGTCCTACTTCCTCTACGACCTGACGCCCGAGCAGCTCGCGGCGGCGCGCTTTCCGGTCGGATCGCTGACGAAGGCCGAGGTCCGCGCCCATGCGCGGCGCGCCGGCCTCCCGACGGCCGACAAGGCAGAGAGCCAGGAGATCTGCTTCGTGCCGCCGGGCACGCGCGCCGGCGAATTCGTGGCGACCCAGGCCGCGGCGCTCGGCCTGGGCGCGCCTCCGGCCCGGGGACCGCTCGAGAGCTCCTCCGGCGACCTCCCTCGGGACCCATGACGGGCATTACCGGTTCACCATCGGTCAGCGCCGCGGCATCGGCGTCGCGGCCTCGGAGAGGCTCTACGTGCTCTCGGTCGACGCCTCCGCCAACCGCGTCGTCGTCGGACCGGGCCGCGATCTCGAGGCCTCGGAGGCGGCGCTCGAGGGCGTCCGCTACTTCGCCGGGTCTCCCGCCGCGCCGCTGCGCGTCCAGGCCCGCGTGCGCCACCGCGCCGAGGAGGTCCCGGCCACCGTCCATCCGGGATCGGGGGGCGCCGCGCGGATCGTGTTCGACGCTCCCGTCCGCGCGGTCACCCCGGGCCAGTCGTGCGTGTTCTACGACGGCGACGTCGTCCTGGGCGGGGGAGTGATCCGGCGCCCGACCGCACTGCGCCTGACTAGTTCGTCGGCGTATCCGTCGCCACCAGCTGCGGCCCCTGGAAGTCGGAGCGGATCGGCCCGTAGTTGCGTTCGTAGAGCTCGATGTTCTGCTGCAGCGCGCGCAGGAGCTGGCGCGCGTGGTACGGCGTCGTGAGAATGCGGCTGACCACCTTCACGTCCGTGCGGCCCGGGACGACGCGTCCAAAATCCAGGACGAACTCCGTCGGGTTGTGCAGGATGTTTGCGAAATTGGCGTAGTGGCCTTCGGCCGTCGTTTCATCGATCGTGACTTTGACGGGCACGGGCTTGTCGTCGGTCATGGAGCCTCCGGATCGCGAGTCTAGCGCGGGCGCGCCGCGTATAGACTGGTGCCGTGAACCGAACTTTTCGATGCGTCCTCCTCGCCGCGGCGTGCGGCGCCGCGATCGCCCGCGCGCAGTCCACGACGGGCCCGACGGTTTCGGACCGCTCCCAGGCGCCCGGGCGGCTCTCTTCCAACCCGCTCATCGCCGAGGCGGACCGCATGTACCTGCGCCGCCAGGAGGGCCGCGTCGGCGCCCGGGCGAGCACCGGCCCGATCAACTCGGCGATCTCCGGATACGAAGCGGCCGCCTCGCGTGATCCGGAATCCGTCGAGGCGCGCTGGAAGCTGATGCGCGCCTTCTACTTCAAGGGCAACTTCACGGGCCTCGACGAGGAGGCCCAGAAGGCGGTGTTCGAGAAAGCCAAGCGCGTCGGCGACGAGGCGGTCGCGCATCCTGGAAAAGAGCCTCGACGACAAGGGCGTCAAGGGGATCCTCGAGTACGGCCCCGAATCCCTCGCCGGCGCCCTGAAAGACCGCTCCGACGCGGCCCCGACCTACTTCTGGGCGGCGGCGTGCTGGGGCCAGTGGGCGATCACGCAGGGCAAGCTCGAGGCGGTCCGGATGGGGGCCGCGGACAAGATCCGCAGCTACGGCCTGACCGTCATCGGCATCGACCCCGAATTCGAGGACGGCGGCGGCTACCGGGTCGTCGGCCGGCTCAACGACCAGGCCCCCTGGATCCCGTTCATCACCGGATGGGTCTCGCGCGACGAGGCGCTCAAGTACCTTCGTCTCGCGATGAAGGTCTCGCCGCGCAACTTCTCTAACCGCCACTTCCTCGCCGACGCGCTCCACCACGGCGGGGATGCGAAGGATCAGGCCGAGGCGATCGCGCTCGAAGAGGCGCTCGTGGCCGACGCGCCGTCGCCCCAGCGGCTCGTCGAGGAGCTTTCGATGCAGGAGCTGGCGCGGCAGAACCTCGAGGCCTGGAAGAAAGCTTCGTAGCCCCGGGCCGCGGCGGCAGCCGCCGCAGCAGCCGGGCCGCCGTCAGGCCGGACGCCGGGTGTCTCCATCGGGGCGCGATCTCCGCGAGCGGCGCGAGCACGAAGCGCCTCTCGGACAAGCGCGGGTGCGGCAGGATCGGGTCCGACGATCGGGTCTGCCCGCCGAGATCGAGGATGTCGACGTCGATCTCGCGGGGACCATTCACGAAGCTGGGCGTGCGCCCGACCCTGCGCTCGACCGATTGCGCCGCCCGCAGCAGGTCCCGGGCCGTGCCGCTCCAGCGGATCGCGACGGCCACGTTCCAGAAGGCGGGCTGGTCGGTGAATCCGACCGGCTCGGTCCGGTAGAAGGACGAAACGGCGAGAACCGGGGCGATGCGGGCGATCTGGCGGATCGCGCTCTCGAGGTGATTCCGGCGGTTGCCGCGGTTGGATCCGAGGCAGAGAAGGGCGAGCGCCCCCGCGGGCGGCGCCGGCCTAGTACTCTTCTTCCTCGTCGTCCTTCTCGCGGGGCTCGTCGCCTTCCTCGAGCTCGTCGTCGTCGAGGTCGCTCTCCTCGGGCTCGGCCGGCGCCTCTTCACCGAACTCCGGCGGGTTCTCGTCGGGGATCGTCTCGAGCATCGCCGAGCGGCGCGGCGGCCGCGGCGCGGGAGGCGGCGCATCGTCCGCTTTCGCGTTCTTCTGGTTCGCGCCACACTTCGGACAGATGGGGTCCGGCTTGCCGAGGTTGTAAAACTTCGTGTGGCAGTGGAAGCACTCGTACTTTTTTCCGAGATCCGGCATTGACTCCTCGAAAGGCGGCCAAACCTAGCACGCGGGTCTACGGGGGTCAACCGGGAGCGCATGTTAGTCTCGGAGCCATGAACGCTCGGTGCATTCGACCGCGTTTTCTGCTCACCGGATTCCTTCTTCTCGCCGCCGCCGCCCCGCTCCGGGCGCAGTTTGCCTCGGCCGGCGCCCGGGCCATCGGCATGGGCGGCGCGCAGGTCGCCGCGGTCGACGACGCATCGGCGGCCTGGGTCAATCCGGCGGCGCTGGCCGGGCTCAAGGGCTGGAACTTCGAGGTCCTGGGCGGTGGCGTCGCGCAGAACCGCAACAACCTGGTCGGGACCCTGACCACGCTGGCCGGCCTTCCGTTCGACGAGATCGCCGCGGGCAACCGGCCGGAGCTCGTCCCGGTGGTCGTCGCCGGAATCGCGAACCTGGCGCGCCCGGGAACGAGCGTCATCTTCTCCGGCGTCGCCGGTATCGTCGCGTCGTACCAGGGCTTCTCGCTCTCGATCGGCAGCGTTCCCTACGCCGGGATCTATCCGCAGATCGATCTCCAGCACGTCGTGCCCGGCGGCGGGCCCGACAACGGGCTCGAGCACAACGAGACCGGCCTGTATCTGGCCGGCCTGTCGGCGCGGGAGGCGCGGCTGGCCTACGGGCACGGCTTCCTGGGCGGCGCCCTCGAGGTCGGCGGCGCCGCGCGCTTCGTTTCGGGCGTGACCTACTTCGGCCGGTGCGCGGCGTTCGACGGCACCTGCACGGGCCACGATCTCTCGGATCTGATCCAGGACGCGTTCGACCAGAACGCCACGACGACCACCAAGTTCACCTTCGATCTCGGCGCCCGGTTCAACCTCGGCATCGTCAAGTTCGGCGTCGCCGGAATCGCGCTGAACCAGCCGGAGTTCCCGGTCGCCAACCTGGCGGGCAGCCCGGGCACGGTGCCGCTGCCGCGGCAGGTCCGGGGCGGCGTGGCCGTGGACATCCTCTCGTTCCTGACGCTCGCGGCCGACGGGGACTTCATCAAGAGCGACACGCTGGCGCCGGGCACCAAGAGCCAGCAGATGTCGCTCGGCGCCGAGGTGAAGATCCCGCTCTTCGCGTTTCGCGGGGGCGCGACCTACGACTTCGCTTCCGCGAATCCGACCTGGGCCTACTCGCTCGGGCTCGGATTCGGGATCCCGATCGTCTCGGTGGACATCGCCGTCACCTGGGGCCCGACCGGCGGATTCAACTACAAGAATCCGGACCGCGAGGCGCTCGGCGGAGCGGCGAACGTCAAGGTGCACTTCTAGCCGGGCGTTCGTCCGCGCCCATGTTCGAGATCTTCGCGAGGGACCCGGGCTCGTCGGCCCGGCGGGGCCGCCTCGCCACCAACCACGCCGCGATCGAGACGCCCTGCTTCATGCCCGTCGGAACGCGCGGCGCGCTGAAGGGCGTCGCCTTCGACTGGCTCGAGTCCGACGCCTGGGACTGCCGCGTCGTACTGGCCAACACGTACCACCTCATGACGCGGCCCGGGATCGAGCTGATCCTGCGGGCCGGCGGGCTCCACCGGTTCATGGGCTGGCCGCGCGCGATCCTGACGGACTCGGGTGGATTCCAGGTGATGAGCCTCGCGTCGCGCCGCCGGATCCTCGAGGAGGGCGTCGAGTTCCGCACGCCCGAGGACGGGACGAAGCACTTCCTGACACCCGAGCGGGCGATGGAGCTGCAGTCGGGCTTCGGCGTGGACATCGCGATGGTGCTCGACGTCTGTCCGCCGTTTCCAGCCGAGCGCCGCGAGGTCGAGGAGGCCTGCCGGCTGACCCTCGCCTGGGCCGAACGCTCCAGGCGCGCCTACGGCGGCCCGGGGCTCCTGTTCGGCATTCTCCAGGGGGGCACCCACGAGGACCTGCGCCGGCAGAACGCGGGGCCGATGATCGAGCTCGATTTTCCCGGGTACGCGATCGGCGGCGTGGCGGTGGGGGAGTCGAAGGAGGCCATTCGCGGCGTGACCGCGCTCTCGGCTGCGCTGCTGCCCGAGGCGAAGCCGCGCTACCTGATGGGCGTGGGCACGCCGGCCGACCTGCTCGCCTCGGTGCGCGCGGGCGTCGACCTCTTCGACTGCGTCCTGCCGACGCGCAACGGGCGGATGGGCCACGTCTACACGTCGCGCGGCGAGATCGCGATCAAGCACGAGCGCTTCAAGGAAGACCTGGCGCCGCTCGACGCGGACTGCGCGTGCCCGGTCTGCCGCCGGCACAGCCGGGCCTACCTGCGGAATCTCTTCGTCCTGAAGGATTTTTCCGCCCCGATGCTGCTGTCCATGCACAACGTCTTCTTCTATCTCGCCTGGATGCGGCGCATCCGCGCGGCGATCGAGGCCGGATCGCTCGCGGCGCTCGCGGCGCCGCCCGAGGAAAAGCTGCCGGAAGGAGCGTGAGCTTTCGGCCGGCGCGCTGGTATAGCCTCTGGCGCATGAAAAAACTCGCCGGGATCCTCGTCCTGTTCGCCGTGGCGCGCGCGGGCTGCGCCCAGGACCTTCACGCGCGGGCGCTCGCCCTCCAGAAGAGCGCGATCGTCGTGGACACGCACGAGGACGTGCCCGAGCGGCTCGAGAAGGAGTGGGTCGACCTGGCCGCCCGCGGCAAGACCGGCCACGTCGACATCCCGCGCTGGCGCGAGGGCGGCATGACGGGCGCCTTCCTCGCGGCCTACGTCAACGGCGACTTCGCGAAGACGGGCGGCTCGGCGAAGAAGGCGCTCGAGTTCGTCGACCTCGTCCACCGCCTCGTCGAGGCGCACCCGAACGACCTGGTCTTCGCCGACTCCGCCGCCGGGATCCGCCAGGCCAAGAAGGACGGGAAGATCGCGGTCCTCATCGGGATCGAGGGCGGCCACGCCATCGAGAACTCGCTCGGGGCGCTGTCGTCCTTCTACCGGCTGGGCGTGCGCTACATGACGCTGACGCACACGAACACCAACGACTGGGCCGACTCGTCGGGCTCGTTCTTCGGCTCGGCTCCGTTCGACCCGAAGCCGTACGCCGTCCACGACGGGCTGACGGAGCACGGGCGCGCGGTCGTGCTCGAGATGAACCGGCTCGGAATGATGGTCGACGTGTCGCACGTCAGCGACAAGACGATGGCGGACGCGATCGCCGTTTCGAAGGCTCCGGTCTTCGCCTCGCACTCCTCGTGCCGCGCGCTCTCGAGTCTTCCACGCAACGTCACGGATGCGCAGATCAAGGCGATCGGCGAGAGTGGCGGCGTCGTGATGGTCAACGTGAGCTCGCTCTTCCTCGACCAGAAGTCGGTCGACGGCTACGTCGCGGCCAAGGCGGCGCTCCAGCCGAAGCTCGCCGCGGCGCGCGCGCAGTTCCAGAACGACCCGAAGAAACGCGACGAGGCGATCGCCGCGCTGATGGCGACGATCCACTACCCGGACGCCGACTGGACCGAGGCCGTGGACCACATCGAGCGCGTGATGAAGATCGGCGGTCCGAAGGCGGTCGGGCTCGGCACGGACTTCGACGGGATCGAGGATCCGCCGATCGGCCTCGAGGACGTCTCGAAGCTGCCGAAGCTGACCGAGGAGCTCCTGCGGCGCGGCCACTCCGAGGAGGAGGTTCGCGGGGTCCTCGGGGAGAACTTCCTCGCATTCTGGGGGCGGGTCGAGGCCGCCCGGAAGGCCCTGCCGGCGAGGACCGAGCCGATCCCCTTCTCGAAGCCGGCTTCGCCGGCCTCCTAGCCCCGCCTCTTCTCTATATGATCCGCCCCTTATGTTGACGCACCTGCTTCAGACGGCCCCGGCGCCGGCATCCCCCCTGGGCGCTCTCGGCGGCATGATCCCGATGGTCGCGATCTTCGTCATCTTCTACTTCCTCCTGATCGCCCCGATGCGCAAGAAGCAGAAGAAGACGCAGGAGATGCTCTCGAAGCTCAAGAAGGGCGACGAGGTCATCACGGGCGGCGGCATCTACGGCCGCATCACGGCCATGGACGACGAGCGCGGCTTCGTGATCCTCCAGATCTCGGACAACACGAAGATCAAGGTGATGCGCAGCGCGATCGGCGGCCTGGCCGGGGAGCCGGAGACAACCTCAATCACGACGGGGAGTTAAGCCGGAGTTCCGGGTTTCCGGTCTCGACTTTCGGCAGGGTAGAAACCTGCCACCCGTTCCTGTACACTCCGGCGTTCTTTTTGGAGGGGGATTTGGGCAAAAAGCTTCGTTGGCGCGTCCTCGTGATCCTCGTCGTCGTGGTCGGCGCCATCGCCGGCTACGTGGCGACCGGGTACGCCCACGCTAAGAAGGATTGGACGGGCCCGGGCGCGCCGGGGCTCAAGGACGCGCTCAAGAGCGCGATCAAGCTCGGCCTCGACCTGCGCGGGGGCATCCACCTCGTGCTGCAGGTCAACACGGCCGACGCGCTGAAGGCCGAGCGCGACGACTCGGTCGAGACCCTGAAGGGCCAGACCAAGGACGCCGCGATCGGCGCCATCGAGCTGCCGACCGACACGTCGTTCTCGGTCGCCGTCACGGCGCAGACCGACACGACGAAGCTCGAGGAGGCGGCCAAGCGCTTCCTGCCCGACTGGAACTACAGCACGGCCGGCGGCAAGTGGACCTTCGCCCTCAAGGACGTCGCGCGGCGGCAGATGGAAGACAACGCCGTCTCCCAGGCCGTCGAGACCATCCGCAACCGCGTCGACGAGTTCGGCGTCTCCGAGCCCCTGATCGCGCGCGAGGGCTCCGACCGGATCCTCGTCCAGCTGCCCGGGATCGACGATCCCAAGCGCGTCAAGGACCTCATCAAGAACACCGCGTTCCTCGAGCTCACGCTCGTCGAGAACGGGCCCTCGTCCGAATCGGCCCTGAAGTCGGCCTTTCCGGGGGGCACGGTTCCGCCGCAGTTCAAGCTCGTCGAGGCCAAGGCCGAGGCGGGCGGGCGCGAACGCTCCTACTACGTGGTGCGCAAGCAGGCGGTCATCACCGGCCGCGACCTGAAGAACGCGCGCCCGACGCAGGGCCAGTTCGGCGCGCACTCGATCACGTTCTTCCTGACCGCCAGCGGCTCGCAGAAGTTCGGCGAGGCCACGGGCGCGAACATCGGCAAGCGCCTGGCGATCGTCCTCGACAACCGCGTGCAGTCGGCGCCGGGCATCCGCGACCGCATCACGGAACAGGGCGTGATCGAGGGCAGCTTCACCCCGGAGGAGGCCAACGACCTCGCGCTCGTGCTGCGGGCGGGCGCCCTGCCGGCCGGCCTGACCTACCTCGAGGAGCGGACGGTCGGACCGTCGCTCGGGCTCGATTCGATCAAGCAGGGCATCACCGCCTCGGTCGCGGGCGCGCTGCTCGTGTTCGTGGCCATGGCGCTCTACTACCGGCACGCGGGCTGGAACGCGATCCTCGCGCTCATCCTGAACGCGCTGCTGCTGGCCGCCGCGATGGCGCTCTTCGAGGCGACGCTGACGCTGCCCGGGATCGCCGGGCTTCATCCTGACCATCGGCATGGCGGTCGACTCGAACGTGCTGGTGTTCGAGCGCATCCGCGAGGAGCTGCGCAACGGGCGGGCCCCCAAGGCCGCCATCGAGAACGGCTTCTCGAAGGCCTTCGCCACGATCGTCGACACGCACGCGACGACGATCATCTCGGCCCTCTTCCTGCTCCAGTTCGGCACCGGCCCGGTCAAGGGCTTCGCCGTCACGCTGATCATCGGTCTGCTCATCTCGATGTTCACGGCCGTCTTCGTGTCCCACACGCTGTTCGAGCTCGTGTACGGCCGCCGCCAGCACATCGACTCGATCTCCATCTAGAAAGCCGGAGAGATGGAATTCTTTCGACAGACCAACATCGATTTCCTGAAGTACAAGTGGTGGGCGATCGTCGCCTCCTGGGCGCTGATCGCGCTCGGCGTCTTCGCCGTGTTCGTGCAGAAGGGCCTGAAGTTCGGCATCGACTTCTCGGGCGGCACGGCCGATCGCCGTGCGCTTCGCGGACAAGCCGGACGTCGACCGCCTGCGCAAGATCCTCGACGGAGCCGGCCTCGGCGAGATCGGGATCCAGCGCTACGAAGACGCCGTCGAAGAACGAGGTCCTGATCCGCGTCCAGCAGCAGGCCAAGGAAGGCCGGGACGTCGCCGGCGACGTGCTCAAGGCGCTGCGCGGGGGCCTCGAGTCGCCGACGGACCCGGGCAAGATCGACCTCAACACCGAGGGCAAGGCGACGCTGGCGGCGCGCATGGCCGCGACCGATCCGGACCACGTGGCCGGCCGCTCGGACGTCAACGCCGCGGACTACTACACGCAGGCCGCCGAGCGGATCATCGCGCGGCGCTCGGAGCTCGGCCTCTTCCGCTCGCCGGCCGACGCCAGCGCGGTCGAGGGGGTCTCGGCGCCGGTCAAGGCGTGGCTGCAGGCCAACGCGTTCACGGGGCCCTTCGTCCTGCTTTCGGCCGAGAACGTCGGGCCGCAGGTCGGCGCCGACCTCCAGAAGAAGGCCGTGCTGGCGCTCGTGTGGTCCACGGTCGGCATGCTCATCTACATCGCGTTCCGGTTCCGCTCGATTCCCTTCGGCGTCGGCGCGATCGTGGCGCCTCATCCACGACTCGCTGATCACCGTCGGGCTGCTCGCGCTGTTCGGACGCGAGTTCAACCTGGTCGTGGTGGCGGCCCTGCTGACCCTCGTCGGCTACTCCGTCAACGACACGGTCGTCGTCTACGACCGCGTGCGCGAGAACCTGAAGACGCCGAAGAAGGAATCGCTCGACGGCCGTGATCAACCGGTCGATCAACCAGACGCTCTCCCGGACGATCCTGACCTCGGGCGCGACCATGCTCGTCGTCATCGCGCTGTTCTTCCTCGGCGGCGAGGTCCTGCACACCTTCGCGCTGACGCTGATGATCGGCATCGTGGTCGGCACGTACTCCTCGATCTACGTGGCCGCGGCGATCGTCGTGATCTGGAAGGAATGGCAGGACAAGGGCAAGCTGGCCGTCGTGCCGGCCCCCGTGGCGCCCGCCCGCGACGGCCGCGCCGGCCGCGCCCGCGCCGTCCTCGAAGAAGTCGAAGAGGCGCTAGAACCGGCGCCCTTTTGCCATTCCCGGCCTGAGGCCGTACCCTTAGGCCCGTGATCCACTTCGAGGAGATCCTCGAGAAGGTCGAGGCGTACAACCCCGGCAGCGACCAGGACCTGCTGCGGCGGGCGTACGTCTTCTCGGCCCGCGAGCACAAGGGCCAGGTGCGCCGCTCGGGCGAGCCCTACCTGGTCCATCCGCTCAACGTGGCGGCGATCCTGGCGGACCTCAAGGCCGACGACATCTCGATCGTCGTGGGCCTGCTCCACGACGTCCTCGAGGACACCCTGACGACGCGGGAGGCCATCGCGCAGCAGTTCGGCGCCGAGGTCGCCGAGCTCGTCGACGGCCTGACCAAGATCGGCAAGTTCTCCTACGTCTCGCGCGAGGAGGAGCAGGCCGAGACCTTCCGCAAGATGATCCTGGCCATGGTCTCCGACCTGCGGGTCGTGATGGTCAAGCTCGCCGACCGCCTCCACAACATGCGCACGCTCGGCTTCCTGCCCGAGTCCCGCCGGCGCGAGATCGCGCGCGAGACGCTCGACATCTACGCGCCGATCGCGCACCGGCTCGGCATGGGCAGCGTCAAGGGCGAGCTCGAGGACCTCGCGTTCCTGCACCTCGAGCCCGAGGAGCACGAGCGGGTCGCGCGCGAGGTCGCGCGGCGCATGAAGGTGTCCGAGGGCGATGATCAGCGACATCCGGCGCGCGCATCGAGGCGCGCCTCGGCGAGGCCGGGGTCGCGGCCGAGGTCTCGGGCCGCATGAAGCGCTACTACTCGATCTGGCAGAAGATGAAGCGGACCGGCGTCGACGTCGGCGCAGCTCTACGACATCCTCGCGCTTCCGCGTCGTCGTCGCGGAGACGCGCGACTGCTACGAGACGCTCGGCATGGTCCACCAGCTCTGGCGGCCCGTGCCCGGGCGGATCAAGGACTACATCGCGATGCCCAAGCCCAACTTCTACCAGTCGCTGCACACGACGGTCATGGGCGAAACGGGCCAGCCCTTCGAGATCCAGATCCGCACGCGCGAGATGGACCTGATCGCCGAGCGCGGCATCGCGGCGCACTGGAAGTACAAGGAGGGCCGCCTCGGCCCCCACGCCGACGACGCCCGCTTCCAGTGGCTGCGGCAGCTCGTCGACTGGCAGAGCGAGGTCTCCGACCCGAAGCAGTTCCTGTCGTCCCTGAAGGTCGACCTCTATCCCGACGAGGTCTACACGTTCACCCCGAAGGGCGAGGTCTTCGCCTTCCCGCGGGGCGCCACGCCGATCGACTTCGCCTACCGGATGCACACGGACGTGGGCCACCGGTGCGTGGGCGCGCGGGTCAACGGCAAGCTGACGCCGCTGCGCACGCCGCTGTCGAGCGGCGACATCGTCGAGATCCTGACGGCGCCGAACCAGGCCCCGTCCCGCGACTGGCTGTCCTCGGTCGTCACGAGCCGCGCGCGGCACAAGATCCGCCACTTCATCCACACGCAGGAGAACCTGCGAGGCGGTCGAGCTCGGCCGCCGGCTGCTCGAGCGGGAGCTCAAGAAGTTCAAGCGCACCGTGAAGAAGCTCGAGCAGGAGGGCAGCCTCGCCCGCGAGCTCAAGCAGTGGGGGTTCTCGCGCAACGAGGACCTGTTCGCGGCCATCGGCTACGGAAAGCTCGCTCCCAAGAACGCGCTGGAGCGGCTGGTCCCGGCCGACGAGCTGGCGCGGCCGGAGGCCGAGCGCCGGGAATCGGCGGTCTCGCGGGTCGTCCGGAAGATCCTGCCGTTCGCGCTGCCCGACATCGTCGTCGTCGGGCCACAACGACCTGCTCGCCGCGCTGGCCAAGTGCTGCAACCCGGTGCCCGGCGAAAAGATCGTGGGATACATCACGCGCGGCCGGGGCGTGTCGGTCCACTCGGAGAGCTGCCCCAACGTCAAGAACCTGCTCTACGACCCCGAGCGGCGCATCGACGTGGCCTGGGCGGGGGAGAAGAAGGCGTCGTACGCCATCGAGCTCGAGGTGGTCACGGAAGACCGGCCGGGCCTGCTCGCCGACGTCACGCAGGCCATCGCGGGCGAAGGCTCCAACATCCGGCGGATCGAGGCCCGCGTGGGCGAGATGCGCGAAGGCTACGTCACCGTCTCGCTCGAGACGTCCGACCTGAAGCAGCTCGAGAAGATCCTCGGCCGCATCCGCACGGTCGCCGGCGTGCGCGACGTGATCCGGAAGTACAACGTGCCGAAGGCGGGGGAGAGAGAGTAGCTAGGCCGTCTTCTTGCGCACGACGGGCTTGACGACCTTGCCCGTGCGGATGCAGCGGGTGCAGGCGGAAACCTTTCGCGAAACGCCCTCGACGACGGAGCGCACCGTCTTCAAGTTCAGGTTCCACTTCCGGTTCGTCTTGTTGTTCGCGTGGCTGACGCGGTGGCCGCTCATCGGCGTCTTTCCGCAGAACTGGCAGTGCTGAGCCATGGGTCTCCTCGTCTCGGCCAAACGCGACCGAAAAAACCCGCGAAGCCTACACCGGGTTCGGTGATCACGCAAGAAAGAACAGCTGGCCTTCGACCGCGACACCTGTCCGAATGGCTTAAGTCTTTGCGCAAAGGACGCTTTGCCCTCTCACATGTCTTGACTACACGTAAACCTTTTGCTATTTTGACAACCAGCCGTAATAACCAAGGTCAAAGCCCGGAACCGTCTTTCTTTTTTCGGTTGGGTGAATAGTGCTGTTCAGAAAAACCAAGAATCTGGTAGGTCTGGACATAGGGTCCTCGGCGGTCAAGCTCGTCGAGCTGAAGGACGCCAAGGGGGGCGGTTTCCGCCTCGTCAAGACCGGCCTCGAGACGCTGTCGCCCGAGGCGATCGTGGACGGCGCGATCATGGACTCCTCCCTGGTCGTCGACACCGTCAATCGCATCGTTTCTACGCTGAACGTCCGGAATCCTGAATTCGGGACCTCCCTGTCGGGCCATTCCGTCATCATCAAGAAGATCTCCCTCCCGGCCATGTCCCCCGAGGAGCTGGCCGAGTCCATCCGCTGGGAAGCCGAGCAGTACGTCCCCTTCGACATCAACGACGTCAACCTCGACTACGTCGTGCTCGAGGCCGGGGGCGGCGAGACCATGGACGTCCTGCTGGTCGCCGTGAAGAAGGACAAGATCTCCGACTACACGAGCGTCATCACCCAGGCCGGCAAGACGCCGGTGCTCGTGGACGTCGACGCCTTCGCCCTCCAGAACGCCTACGAGGCCAACTACCCGGTCGAGCCCGGCCGCGTGGTCGCGCTGGTCAACATCGGCGCCTCGGTCACCAACGTCAACATCCTCTCCGGGGCGAACACGATCTTCTGGCGCGACATCTCCTTCGGCGGCAACCAGTACACCGACGCCATCCAGAAGCAGATGTCCCTGTCGTTCGAGCAGGCCGAGGCCCTCAAGAAGGGCGAGTCCTCGGGCGAGCAGTCGCTGCAGGACATCCTGCCGATCCTGCGTTCGGTCTCCGACGACCTCGCGCAGGAGCTGCAGAAGACCTTCGACTTCTTCCTCGCGACGACCTCGACCGAACGGATCGATCAGCTCTTCCTCTCGGGCGGGTCCTCGCGGGTCGTCAACCTGGACACGCAGTTGAAGGAGCGGTTCAACATTCCGGTGGAGATCCTGAACCCCTTCCGTCAGATCGACATCGCCGGCGCGTCCGTTTCGGGCGAATGGCTCACGGACAACGCGCCGAGCCTGGCCGTGGCCGTCGGGCTCGCGATCCGGCACGTCGGGGACGAAGCCGCTTGATCAGAATCAATCTCCTCACCGAGGCCAAGGCGGCGGCCGCCAAGAAGAAGGGGCCGGCCCTTCCCACGGGAGCCAAGCTCAACAACCTCGTTCTCGTCGGGGGCCTGCTCCTCGGCCTGATCTACATCGGGGCGATGGCGCTGGTGCTGACCTCGCACCGGCGGCACCTCGACGAGGAGATCGGCAAGGCCCGGGAAGAGGTCGCGCGCCTGAAGTCGATCATCGACGAGGTCAAGAGCTACGAGGACAAGAAGAAGAGCCTCGAAGAGAAGATCTCCCTGATCAACAACCTCAAGACGAATCAGAAGGGCCCCGTGCGCCTGATGGACGAGGTGTCCAAGGCGCTGCCGGACCTCGTCTGGCTGACCGAGCTGCAGGTGCCAGGGCAACCTGATGACCCTCAAGGGCAAGACCCTGTCGCCCAACGCCGTGGCCACGTACCTCGAGAACCTCAAGAAGAGCCCGTTCTTCGCCGAGCCGGTGTTCAAGAACCTCGGCCGCGAGGCGGGCCCGCAGGGCCTCTATACCTGGGAGATGACCGTCATCTTCACCAATGGACGGCCGGCGTCGGAGACGGGCCCGGCTGCGGCCCCCAACGCGGCGGGGCCGCGGGGCAAGGCGGCGGCCACGCCCGGAAAGCCGGGGGTATAGGCCATGGCCGTATTCGGGCTCAACATCGAGGAAAAGCCCTGGTACTACGCGCTCGGCGTGGGCCTGGCGGTCGGCATCGTGCTCGCGGGCGCCGTCCACTGGTTCTGGTTCAAGCCGATGAACGAGCAGATCGCCGCGAAGAAGGTCGAGCTCGAGGGCCTGAACCAGGAGATCACCAAGGGACGCGCCGCGGAGCGCAAGCTGTCGCAGTTCCGCGAAGAGGTCAAACGGCTCGAGCTCGAGCTGTCCAAGCTCCTCCAGATCCTTCCGTCCAAGCGCAACACCGAAGAGCTCATCAAGCGCATCGAGACGCTCACGCGCCAGGGCGACTTCACGCTCAAGAAGTTCACGCCCGGCGACTTCGTGCAGAAGGAGTTCTACGCGGAGTGGCCGATCGACATCCAGATCGAGGGCACGTACCACAACCTCGCGCTCTTCTTCGACCGGATGAGCCGGTTCTCGCGCATCGTCAACGTCGAGGATCTCAAGATCACCGCGCTGAACGACGTGCCGGGCAAGTCCATCGCGGCCCAGTTCGTCGCCAAGACGTTCATCTACACGGGCGACGAGGTCGGCGCGGCGACGGCCGGACAGGTCGGCGCGCCGGGCGCGACGCCCCCGGGTCAACCCGGCGCCAAGCCCGGTGCCGCCGCCAAGGCGCAAACGCTCAAGGAGCGCGCCGAGGGGAAGGGGGCCGAATGAAGCGCACGCTCTTCGCCCTCGTCCTGATGGCCTGCGCCAGCGGGATCGCGCTCGCCCAGAAGCCGGCGGCGCCCGCCGCCCCGGCGCCCGAGCCGACGAAGCCCGCGGCCGTGATCGCGCCCGTTCCGGACTCGCCCGGCCAGTCCATGATCGAACAGGACGAGTCGGCCATGTCCGGCCGCGCCTACTCCTACGACCCGGCGGGCCGCCGCGACCCGTTCCGCTCGCTGCTCGTGCGCGAGCAGAACCGTGGCGGCGCCGAACGGCCGCCCGGAATCGCGGGAATCGGGATCGACGACCTCGTCGTGCACGGCATCTGGAAGACCAAGGCGGGTTACGTGGCCCAGATCCGCGCCACCGACAACAAGAGCTATCTCGTGCGCGCCGGCGACCTTCTCTATGACGGAGAGGTCGTGCGCGTCGGGCCCAACGAAGTCACGTTCCGGCAGAACATCAACGATCCGCAAAGCGTGAAGCCGTTCCGGGAAGTCACGAAGCAGCTCAACGCGACGGTCAAGCAGTGAGGATTCGGTGAGCATGGTATTCCGCGCGACGGGAGGAACGATGCGAATGGCAATTCGAGGAACCGCGACGGCCACGGCGCTCGCGCTGGTGTGGGCAGCCGCCGTAGGGTGCTCCTCCAGGGGTCAGAAAGCGCAGAGCGCCGCGGAGGCCGCTCCGGTGGTGACGCCCGCGCCGGCTCCCGCTCCGGTAGCCGCGAACGCTCCCGCCACGGCGAAGATCACCGGCACGGCCTACGCGGAGGACGCCGACGGCGCCCGCGTGGTCCTGTCCGCCAACGCCCCGCTGCTCTACACGTCCTACGAGCCGCGGCCCAACCTGCTCGTCGTGGACCTGCGTGACGCCGCGGTGGCCTCCAACGTGGCGACGCCCAAGGTCGGCGGCCTGGTCGAATCGATCAAGTTCGAAGAGCTCGACGAGCTCGGCAAGCGGATCACCCGGCTCTCGATCACGCACAACCCCGACGCCCACCCCGACCTGCGCTCGGTCGGCCAGGGCCTGGCGATCGCCTTCACCGGACCCACGGCGACGGCCGAGGCTGCCGACGCGCCGGCCGAGGCCGCTCCGGTGGCGAGCGTCCCGGCGGTCGAATCAGCGCCGCTCCCGGTCGCCGCCGCTCCGGCCGCGGCGCGGCGGCCCCGGTTCCGGCGCCCAAGGCCGCGCCGGTCTCCGTGGCCCGCGGCGAGGCCGCCCATGCGCTCGAGAGCGTGACGGCGCAGACGAAGGACGGCAAGGTCGCCATCGTGCTGCTCGGCGACGGCTGGTTCTCCGCGAAGGACTTCGCGCTGGCCAACCCGCCGCGGATCGTCGTCGACCTTCCCGGCGTCAAGAACGAAGTCAAGCAGCGGACGATCGTCGTCAAGGACGACGTCGTCACGCGCGTCCGCATCTCGCAGTTCCAGACCAGCCCCGAGTTCGTGACCCGCGTCGTCGTCGACCTCGCCAGGCCCATGCCGCACGCCCTCGTGCCCGACGGCGAGCGTCTGGCGGTCGTGGTCGGCGAGAACGCCGCGGCCGAAACGATGGCCCAGGTCGCCGAGGAGCCCGCGGTCGACGCAGCCGGAGACCGCCGTCGGCGGCCGCTCCGGCTCCGGTCGAAGACCCCGGCTGCGCCGGTCGCGAGCGCGCCGCGCCGGCCCCGTCGGTCACGACGGTCGCCGAGAAGCCGGCGCCGAAGGTGGAGCCCGTGGCGGTCGCGTCCGCGCCCCCGCCGCCCGCCCCGGTGCAGCATGTCGAACCGCCGGCTCCCGAAGTCGTCAAGACCGCCGCAGTCGTGCCGCCTCCGCCTGCCTCCGGCCCCGGTCGCTCCTGCGCCAGCTCCCGCGGTGATCGCCGCGCCCGTCGCCGAAGCCCGCCCCGCCGGCCCCCAAGGCGCCGGCGTCGGGCAAGCCCGCGCCCAACCGCGGCGACGCGCTCTTCGAGGCCGCGGCCGCGCAGCTCGACCAGGATCAGAACAACCCGCAGGCCGGAGGCGGCGCCTCGTACCGCTCCCGCACCATCTCCGAGGCCCAGGGCCAGTTCACCGGTGAGCCGATCTCGCTCGACCTGAAGGACGCCGACATCAAGGACGTCTTCCGGACGATCTCGCAGTTGACCGGCCTGAACATCGTCATCGACCCGGAAGTCCGCGGCACGGTCACGGTCCAGCTCGAAGACGTTCCCTGGGACCAGGCGCTCGACCTGATCCTCAAGCAGAACAGCCTCGGCTACGTCCTCGAGAACAACATCATGCGCATCGCGACGACCAGCAAGCTGCAGGCCGAAGAGGGCGACCGTGCCCGCCTCGCCGAGGCCCGCCAGGCCGCCGAGCCGACGCGCACCGTCATCAAGAAGCTCTCGTACGCGAAGGCGACCGAGATCGTGCCGACGCTCCAGAGCGTCATGTCCAAGCGCGGCGCGATCGTCGTCGACGCCCGCACGAACACGCTGATCATCCGCGAGATCCCGACCTACCTGCCGGCGGTCCTGCAGCTGATCGACAACCTGGACACGGCGACGCCGCAGGTCGTCATCGAGTCGCGCATCGTGGAAACCACGAAGAGCCTCGGCCGCAGCCTCGGCATCAACTGGCAGGTGCGCGGCAAGGCCGACAACGAGCACGGCAACACGACGAACCTGATCTTCCCGAACACGGTCGCGGGCGGACTGAACGTCGGCCTCGGCAACGGCCCGACGGTCGCCTCGCTCGTGCTCGGCAACATCCTCAACACGCTTCAACCTGGACGTCGCCCTGACGGCGGCCGAGAACCAGGGCCTCCTGAAGATCATCTCGTCGCCGAAGGTGACCTCGCTGACGAACACGCCCGCGCTGATCCAGTCGGGCGTCCAGATCCCCGTGCAGACGACCGTCAACAACACGACGACGGTCATCTACGTCGACGCCACGCTCAAGCTCGACGTCACGCCGCAGATCACGGCGGAGGGGACGATCCTGCTGACCGTCAACGTCATGAAGCGCGAGCCCGCGGTCGCCTTGAACCTCGCGCTCGGCCAGAACGTCCCGCTGACGATCCGCGAGTACCGCGGCCAGGTGCTCGTCAAGGACGGCGGCACGACGGTCATCGGCGGCATCTTCCAGATCAACGACCAGGACCAGTACAACATGATCCCGGGACTGTGGAAGATCCCGGTCCTCGGCAATCTCTTCAAGAACAAGACGCGGACCGAGAAGCACGATGAACTGCTCATCTTCATCACTCCCCGGATTCTCCGGTCGTAAGGGGGAAGGCACTATGAAAAAGACTTATCTGATCGCGGTGGCCCTGGCGGGGGCGATGGCCTTCGCCACAGGTTGCTCGAATACGACGGGGCAGTCGGAGTCGCCGGTCTTCCTGACCGTGAGCATCGACTTTCAGCCGGGCTTCATCAACGTCGCCGTCCCGGCGCCCGTCCAGATCGACACGATCACGGTCGCGTCGCACCGCAAGAACCCGGACTCGGTCGACTCGCATCGGGTTCTCGGACGTGCAGCTCAACAGCTACACCGTGACGTACACCCGGACCGACGGCGGAACCCTCGTCCCGCCGATGCAGACGTTCGGCTGCGGCGTGCTCGTCCCGCACGACGGGACCTCGACCCTCCAGAACTTTCCCGTGCTCTACGCCTCGGCGTTGCAGGAGACGCCCGTTCGATCAGCTGCTGCCCTTCAACGGCGGCATCGACCAGGAGACCGGCAAGGACGAGATCGACACGTCCTTTCACATCACCTTCTTCGGAAGCACGGCCTCGGGCAAGCGGGTCCAGAGCGACACCGCGAGCGGAATCCTGCTCTTCAACTACTCCGCGACCGCTCCCGCGAGAATGGCCAAGTAAGGGGGACCCATGCGCCGGATAGCTTTTGTTCTGCTCCTCGTCGCGGCCGTCGCAGGCATTCATGCCTGCGCCGCGGACGCCCCGACGGCACCGAAGCCCGGCGGGGGCGGCGGCGGCCAGTCGAGCGCGATATCGATCCAGCTCTTCACGCTCGGACGCCAATCCCAAGGCGGGGACGTGCACGCTGGTCGAAGCGGTCGTGACGCTCAACGGCGCCTCCGTGCCGGACGGGACGGGCGTGAACTTCTCGACGGACTTCGGGACCTTCGGTGAGAACGGTCTGCCCCTGGTCTCGATCGTGACCACCAACGGGACGGCGGTCGCGGCCCTCTGCGGCCCGAGCGCCGGGACCGCCAAGGTCAAGGCGACGGTCACCGATCGCCGGCAAGACCAATTCGGCCCAGCTCAACGTCACCTTCCAGGGCGAAGGCGCCCTGCCCTTCGTGACGTTCTGCAGCCCGAGCTTCGGTCCGAAGGAGGGCGGGACGAGCATCACCCTGAACGGCGGGCGTCTCTTCGGATCGCCGTCGACCACGCGCGTCACCTTCACGGTCAACGGCGTGAGCAAGGACGGCCTCGTGACCGCGGTGACGTCCAACGCCATCACGGTGACGACCCCGGGCTTCCCGGAGGTCGCGGCGCCGTCGGCCCTGGCTCCGATCACGCTGACGCTGGGCACGAACCAGCCGCAACCGGTGGTCCTCTCCCTGCCGACCTGCTTCTCGTACGGGACGACGGACTCCGGCACGCCCACGGTCACGGCGGTGCTGCCGGCCTCGGGCGCCAAGTCGGGGAACACGCGCGTGACGATCGTGGGCTCGGGCTTCTCGTCGTCCGGCGTCCAGGTCTTCTTCGGCACGGTCGAGGCCACGGTCGTGTCGGTCTCGTTCAACCAGGTCATTGCCCTCTCGCCGCCGGCTCCGTTCGGCGCGACGGACTTCTCGGCCGCCGGTCACCGTCAAGAACATCAACTCCGGCGTCGTCTCGAACGCCGTGATCTTCACGTACACGCCGGACATGCACATCACGGCGATCGCCAACGGCACGCAGAGCACGGACCAGCCCTTCACGCCCGTCACGATCTACGGCACCGGGTTCTCGGCGCCGGTCGTCGTCACGCTGGCCGGCATCCAGGCCTTCGTGCAGTCGGTCTCGGCCACGGAGCTGGTCGTGGTGCCGGGCACCCCGGCCGGCTGCGGCGGAGGAGGGGCGGGCGCGTGTCGTCGTCACGAACATCACGCACGGGCGAAACGGCGACCTCGCGCCGGGCGTGACGTTCACCTACGTCGTCGTGCCGATGACGGTCGTCGGTCGCTGGTCCCGCCGGCCGGGCTCTCCGGAGCGACCGTCGAGATCGACGGCTCGAACCTTCCCACGTCGACTGCCAACGCGCAGGTCCTGTTCGGCGCGCGCGCGGCAATGGTCAACTCCGCCTCCGCGACGGCGCTCTCGGTCACCGCCCCTCCGGGCACGGTGACGACGCCGCCGACGTGCATCGGGACAGACCCCGCGGGCACGCTGTAGACGGTGGAGACGGTCCCCGTTTCGGTCAAGAACCTCCAGAACGGCTGCCCGTGACGGGACCCGCCCTTCGCATACCAGCTGCCTTGCGTCGTCCCGGGACCGTAGTGATTACCGCCGCCCCCTCCGGGGGGCGGCGATTTCATCGTCATCGTGGCTGACCCGACGGCTGACGCTCGCATCCGTGACCTCGAGCGCCGGCTCGACCTCGACAGCGGCTCGCGCCTCTTCGTCTCGCTGGCCGAGGAGTACCGCAAGGTCGGCCGTTTCAAGGACGCCCTCTCGGCCCTGCAGAAGGGCCTGCTCGCCCATCCCGGCTACATCGCGGCGCAGGTCGCCCTCGGGCGCGTCTACGTCGAGGCGAACCTGCCCACCGACGCGATCGCGACGTTCACCAAGGTCCTCGCCGCGGACCCGGCCAACCTGGTCGCCGCGAAATCGCTCGCGGACATCCACATGGCGCGGCGCGACAACCTGGAGGCCCTGAAGAAGTTCAAGCTGTACCGCGCGATCTCCGGCGATCGCAAGGTCGACGCGATCATCGCGGAGCTCGAGCCGCTCGTGGCTCCGAAGCCGCCGCCGCCGCCGCGGGTGCCGCCGCAGCGCGAGGCCCTTCCGCCGCCCCCGCAGTTCCAGGACACCGACAAGGGCCGCCGGAGGATCGCGCCGAAGCTGACGCCGTCCGCGCCGCCGCCGCCCCTGGCCGACGCGTTCGAGATGACTTCGCTCGCCTTCGAGGTGGGGGAGGACTCGGGCAAGGCCAAGATGGACGATCCGTTCCCGTTCGTCCCCACGCGGGACGCGCTGCTGGCGCACGCCGAGCCCGAGAGCGGGCCCCTCGGCAGGCGCCGCTGGCGCCCGTCGGCGCCGCCTCCGCCGCCCGCCTGGGAACCTCCTCCGCCGTCGCGCGGGAATCGGCTCCGGCGCCCGCGTGGGAGCCGCCGCCGCCGCCTGCCGGCGTGGGAGCCGCCGCCCGCCGCGCCCCCGGTGCTGGAGGCCGCCGCGCCGCCCCCGCCTCCGGCGCCCGTGCGTGCGCCGGAGCCCGAGCCGGAGCCCGTGCGGCCGACCGGGCGGGCGCTCGCGGACCTGTACTACGCCCAGGGCCACTACGCCGAGGCCCTGCAGATCTACGACGACCTCGTCCTGCGGCATCCCTTCGACGACGAGTTGAAGCGGATGCGGCGGGACGCCGAGGCGCGCCTTCTTCCCGCCTCGACGACGCCCTCGGTGGCCGCGCAGGACGCGGGGCTCGAGCGCCGGCTGGCCCGGATCCGCGCCCTGAAGCAGTGGCTGTCGCTCGTCCAGGCCGGGTGATCCGGAGGCCCGGACCGTGACATCATCGGAACGCCCATGAACGTCTTCCAGGACAGCCTGCGCCGGATCGCGGAGCGCGTGGAGGGAACGCGGGCCGTTTCGCTGCTCGGGCTCGACGGCATCGCGATCGACTCCTACGTCAGCGCCGAAGGCCTGCCGATGGACTCGCTGGCCGCCGAGGCCGGCGCCCTGGTCAAGGCCGCGAACATCTGCCGGGCGCTGGCCGATCACGGCAGCGTCAACGAGATCACGGTCGCGTCGGGCCGGTCCGCCGTCCATCCTCTGCCGCGTCACCGAGGAGTACTATCTGCTCCTCCTGCTGGCCCGGGACGGCAACTTCGGCCGGGGCCGCTTCGAGCTGCGCAAGGCCGCGGTCGTCCTGGAGAAGGAGCTCTTGTAACCGATGCTTTCGCTCAAGGAGATCCGGGAGCTCATCGACCTCGTCGCCGAGCGCGGGCTTTCCGGCCTCGAGATCGAGCGCGCCGGGTTCCGCCTGCGGATCGAGGGCCGTCGTCCCGCCGCGGCGGAAGTTCCGGCGGTCCCGGCGCCGGCCGCGCACGCCGCTGGCGGACGCCATCGTGCGCCGCCGCCCGAGGAGGACCGCAACGTCCACGTCATCACGTCGCCGATCGTCGGCACCTTCTACCGGTCGGCCTCTCCGGAGGCCGAGGCGTTCGCGGACGTCGGCGCGCGCGTCGCCAAGGGCAAGATCCTCTGCATCATCGAGTCGATGAAGCTGATGAACGAGATCGAGTCCGACGTCGACGGCGAGGTCGTCGAGGTCTACCCGCGCAACGGCCAGCCGGTCGAGTACGGCGAGAAGCTCTTCGCGATCCGCCTCGCGGCGTAGCCGCGCGGATGTTCAAGAAGATCCTCATCGCCAACCGCGGCGAGATCGCCCTGCGCGTCATCTCGGCCTGCCGCGAGCTCGGCATCAAGACCGTCGCCGATCTACAGCGAGGCCGACCGCGACGCGCTGCACGTCCGCTACGCCGACGAGGACGTCTGCATCGGGCCCGTATCCCTCGGCCGCGTCGCTACCTGAACATCTCGTCGATCGTCTCGGCGGCCGAGATCACCGGCGCCGACGCGATCCATCCCGGCTACGGCTTCCTCTCCGAGAACGCGCACTTCGCCGAGATCCTCCAGCGAGTGCCAGCATCACCTTCATCGGCCCGTCGCCCGAGGTGATCCGGAAGATGGGCGACAAGGCGCTCGCGCGGCGAGACGGCGGCCGCGGCCGGCGTGCCCACGGTGCCCGGGCTCGCCGGGACCGCTCGAGTCGGTCGACGAGGCGCTCGCCTTCGCGGCGCAAGGTCGGCTATCCCGGTCATCCTCAAGGCCGTCGGCCGGCGGCGGCGGGCGCGGCATGCGCGATCGTGCCGCGACGAACGCGAGCTCGCCGGCAGCCTTCGACACGGCGCGCGACCGAGGCGGAGAAGGCGTTCGGCGACGGCCGACGTCTACCTCGAGAAGTACCTCGAGCGAGCCGCGGCACATCGAGTTCCAGATCTTCGGCGACCACGCACGGCAACGTGCGTGCACCTCGGCGAGCGCGAGTGCTCGATCCAGCGCCGCCACCAGAAGCTGATCGAGGAGTCGCCCGTCGCCGGCGCTCGACGCCGAGCTGCGCGCGGAGATGGGCGAGGCCGCGGTCGCCGCCGGCGCGCGCGGTCGGCTACGAGAACGCCGGCACGATCGAGTTCCTCCTCGACGCCGACGGCCAGCTTCTACTTCATGGAGATGAACACCCGCATCCAGGTCGAGCACCCGGTCACCGAGATGGTCACCGGCATCGACCTGGTGAAGGAGCAGATCGCGGTGGCGGCCGGCGCGCCGCTGTCGTTCGCCGACGCGACATGAAGCCGCGCGGGCCACGCGATCGAGTGCCGCATCAACGCCGAGGACCCCGTCACCTTCGCGCCCGTCGCCCGGCCGGATCACGACGTTCCATCCGCCGGGCGGCCCGGGCATGCGCGTCGACACGCACGGCTACGAGGGCTACGTCGATCCCGCCGTACTACGACTCGCTGATCGCCAAGCTGATCGTCCACGGGCCGCGACCGCGAGGAGGCGATCGCGCGCATGCGCCGGGCGCTCGACTTCTTCGTCGTCGAGGGCATCAAGACCACGATCCCGCTCCACGCGCCGGATCCTCGACGATCCGGACTTCATCGCCGGCCGGCTGCTCGACGCGCTTCATGGAGCGCGTTCGCGCAGCGAAAGCCGGCGGTAGCGGACGGCACGTCGGCGGCCGACGGCTCCGCCTTCCCGCCGTCTACGCCATCGCCGACCCCGGCAGCGCGGACGCCGCGTCGCTGCTCGCGGCGGTGGCCGCCTGCTCGCCGTCGGGCGTGCGCACGCATCCAGCTGCGCGACAAGGCGCTCGCCGGCCGCGCGCACCTGGCCGCCGGCCGAGGCCATCGCCGAGCTGCTGCCGCGCGCCGCCGGAGCGCGCGCGCTCGTCGACGACCGCGTCGGACCTCGCGGCCCTCTTGCCGGGCACCGGCGTCCACCTCGGCGAGCGACGACCTGCCGGCCTCGGCGGCGCGCGCGGTCCTGGCGCCGGGCGCGCTCATCGGCGTCTCGACGCACGACGAGGAGCAGCCGCGCGGCGCGCGTTCGAGGACCCGGCCTGCGACTACGTCGCCTTCGGTCCCGTCTTCGCGACGCGGCACGAAGTCGGTGCGGCCGCCGCGCGGCCTCGAGGAGCTCGCGCGCGCGGCGCGCCGGCACGGACGCAAGCCGCTCGTCGCGATCGGCGGCATCGACGGCGCGAGCCTCGCCGCCGTGCTGGCGACGCGGGCGCCGACGCGGCGGCGATGATCGGCGGCCTGCTACGCCGGGGGCCGGCTCGAGGACGAACGCGCGCGAGGCGCTGGATCGCGGCCGCCGGCGCGGGCGCCGCCGGCGGATCTACCTGGTCGGGTTCATGGGCAGCGGCAAGAGCGCCGTCGGACGGCGGCTGGCCGAGCGGCTCGGGATGCCGTTCGTCGACCTCGACGACGAGATCGAGCGCGACGAGCGGCAGGACGATCCGCGCCGCTCTTCGAGGAGCAGGGCGAGGCCGCCTTCCGCGAGCGGGAGGCCGCGTTTCTCGCGGCCACGCGAGCCCTGCCGGACGCCGTCGTCGCGACGGGCGGCGGCTGCTTCGCGTCAGGAGGCGAACCGCGGCGCGTCGCGCGGCTCGGAACGGCCGTCGGTTTCCTCGACGCGCCGTTCGCGACCATCGCGCGCGCGGCTGGCAGGGCAAGACCGACCGGCCGCTGTTCCAGGAGCGAGGAGCAGGCTCGGCGCCTCTATCGCGGAGCGGGCGCCCTTCTATCGAATGGCGGACCGTCGACCGTCGGCCTCGGCGGCGCCGAGACGATCGAAGAGGCGGCGGACCGGGTGCTCATCGGCGCTCGACGATCTCGACCGCTCCGGATGAACGGAGACTCCGACCCGCATGCGCTATCTGATCCTCTCGGACATCCACTCGAACGACGAGGCGCTCGCCGCCGTGCTCTGCGCGCGTGCGCGCGCAAGCGTTTCGACCGCGTCGTGGTGCTCGGCGACTTCGTCGGCTACGGCGCGCGACCCGAACCAGGTCGTCGACGCGGATCCGCAGCATCCGGCAAGCCGCAAGCGCATCGATCCGCGGCAACCACGACAAGGTGGTCTGCGGGGTCGACTCGGGCGACCTCTTCAACCCGGCGGCGCTGACGGCGGCGCGCTGGACGACCGGACGGCTCACGCCCGCGAACCTACGAGTTCCTGCGAGGCCCTCCCGCTCGGGCCCGATGATCGGTCGAGGACGCGCTTCGCCATCTGCCACGGCTCGCCGCTGGACGAGGACGCCTACGTCTTCTCGGACTTCGACGCCTACGTGAACTTCCGCGACCACCGACGCGGCGGTGACCTTCTTCGGCCACAGCCACATCCCGTCGATCTTCTCCCTCGAGCCGCACGGCATCCTGGTCGAGCGTCGTGCGGGGCGAGCGCCTGCGCTACCCAGCTCGAGGAGGGGATGCGCTACCTCATCAATCCGGGCTCGATCGGCCAGCCGCGCGACCGCAACGCCGCCGCGGCGTACGCGATCTACGACGCGGACGAGCGGATCGTGCACTTCGACCGCGTGCCCTACCCGGTCGAGAAGACCCGCGAGAAGATCTACAAGGCGGGCCTGCCCGCACATCCTCGGCGATCGCCTCCTCGTGGGCGCCTGAGAAATATAATCCGGCCGGTTCAGGGGAGGTTGAGATTGGCGAAGCTGCGGCACGGCCTGCCGCGTCCTCGGGGCGGCGTTCCTGCTCGGCACCGGCTGCGCGGCGCATCCCCCCGCGGACCGCGTCCCGGCGACGCCGATCGGCGACGCCGAGACCGCCGTGACGTCGACCTCGGCCCCGACTCCGACGCCGTCGCCGGCGCGCGCGTTCACGTCCCTCGCCGAGGCGGAACCGGCGCTGCTCGCGCTGGAGGACCGGCGCGCCTTCGAGGCGCCGACGCTCGAGGCGGGCGCGTCGGCGAGCGACGCGGCGGTCCGCGCCCGCGCGGCGCTCGCGCTCGGCCGGATCGGTGACGCGAGAGCATCGGCCACGCTGCGCCGCCTGCTCGCGGATCCGGCTCCCGAAGTGCGATCGAACGCGGCGTTCGGCGCGGCGATTCTCGGCGACCAGGCCCTGGCGGTCGTCTTGGTCCCTCTTTCACCGACGCCGACGCTTCCGTAGCCGCTCGCGCGGCGTGGGCGGCGGGCTTTCTCGAGGCAAGGGCGCAGAGACCGCGCTCGCCGCGGCGATCCCCGGGGCGCGCACCCCGGCGCTGCGGGCGGCGCTGCTGCGCGCGCTGTGGCGATTTGCCAGTCCCGTGGCGCGAGAGGCGGCGCTGGCCTCGGTCGCCGACGCGGATCCCGCCGTCCGGTCGGCGGCGATCTACGTGCTGGCCCGCCGTCCGCAGCCGGACTCTCTCCCGACGCTCACGGCGGCCCTCGAAGATCCGGATCCTCAGACCGCCGCGCTCGCGGCGCGGGCGCTCGGCATTCTCGGAAAGAGCGACTCGATCGCTCCGCTCGCGGCTGCGGTCGGCCGCGCGAGGACTCCCGTGACGATCAGCGCGATGCTCGCGCTGGCCGCCGTGCTCGAGAAGAACCCCGACGCGGCGTTTCCGGCCGACCAGCGGGTCCGCGTGGTCGCGCTCGCGGGCGACGTGAATCCCAACCTGGCGGTTCCGGCCCTGGCGCTGCTGCGGTGGCAGACGGAGGACCGCGAGGCCTTTCGCCGGCTCTGGACCGTCGCATCCACCGGCAAGGAGCGGCGACAGCAGGTCGCGCTCCAGGCGCTGATGGCCGGGCTCGGCGCGAAGGCGCTCGACCTGACGGACACGGCGATCGCTTCGCCGGACCCGTACCTGCGCGGGGCGGCGGCAGAGGCGTTGTCCTTCCTGCCGTCCGCGGACGCGGCGCCGCGGCGCGCGAAGCTGGCGGCGGATCCCGAGGTCGTCGTCCGGCTGAAGGTGCTCGACGGCCTGAAGACCGCCGACGACGCGCGGTCCAGCCGGGCGCTCGTCTCCCGGCTCCTCGAGGACCCGAACGCCGGCGTGCGGGCGGGAGCGCTCGATGCGCTCGTGCTCTCGGAGGAGCCCGGGGCGCTGGCGGCCTGCCTCGACATGGTCACGCGGTCGTACGCGGACCGGGACCCGGACGTCTCGATCTCGGCGATCGGGGCGGCCGAGAAGACGCCCGACGACCCCGCGGCGCGCGCCGTCGTGGAGGCCGCGTACCGCCACCCGTCGACGCTGGTCTCGCGGCTGGCCCGCCGCTCGCTCGTGAAGACTTTCCACGCCGATCCCGCGCAGTGGCCGTGGCGGGAGTACGCGACCGGCAAGAGCGTCGCGGACTACGCGGCGCTGCTCGAGCAGGCGCGACGGCCCTGGACGGCGAAGGTCGAAACGTCGCGCGGCGCGTTCACGATCCGCTTCGCAGGCGACGCGGCGCCGTTGACGGTGATGAACTTCGTCGCGCTCGCGCAGAAGGGTTACTTCGACGGGGCGCCCGTCCACCGCGTCGTCCCGAACTTCGTCGTGCAGGACGGCGATCCGACCGGGACCGGCAACGGCGGGCCGGGCTACGAGATCCGCGACGAGCTGAACACGATCCCGTACGCGGCCGCGACCGTCGGCATGGCGCTCTCGGGGCCGGACACGGGCGGCAGCCAGTGGTTCGTGACGCAGGCGCCGCAGCCGCACCTGGACGGCGGCTACACGGTCTTCGGCTCGGTCGTCGCGGGAATGGACGTCGTCCTGCGCATCGAGCAGGGCGACCGCATCTCCCGCATCACGGCGAGCGCGGAGGGGCGATAGCGATGTACGCCCTGAGCCGCGGAATCCAGCTCCTCGGCCTCGTCGTGGCGGGCGCCGCGTTCTTCGTGGGCTTTCTCGGCCATGACTCGCGCCGCGAGCTGATGCTGCTCGGGGTCGGCGCCGCCATCTTCTTCTCGGGCCAGGCACTGCAGCGGAGGAGCCGGTGACCGGCGGCGTGATCCTGGCGACCCGCGAGCTGCCGGACCCGTTCGGCACGCTCAAGGCGGACTTCGAGGTCCGCGTGATCGGGCTACAACCCGACCGAGCTGGAGCTCGCGGCCGAGGTCCCGGGCGTCGACGCGCTGATCTGCCTCGTGGACGACCCGGTGACCGCCACGGTGATCGCCGCCGCCGACCGGCTCAAGATCATCGCGAGCTACGCCGTGGGCGTCAACCAGGTGGACCGGGCCGCGGCCGCCGCGAAGGGGATCCACGTCACCCACACGCCCAACGCCCTGACCGACGCCACGGCGGACCTCACGATGGCCCTCGTCCTGGCCCTGGCGCGCCGCGTGGTCGAGGGCGACCGGATGGTGCGCACGGGCAAGTTCGCGGGATGGGCGCCGGACCTGCTCCTCGGGCGGGACCTGAAGGGCAAGGTCTTCGGCATCGTCGGCCCCGGCCGCATCGGCAAGGCCGTCGCGCGCCGCGCGAAGGCCTTCGGCATGAGCGTCCTCGCGACCGGCCGCAGCGCCCGCATCGAGGGCGACCCCGACGATCCGCCGCGCGTGGCGTTCGACGACCTGCTGCGGCGCTCCGACATCGTCTCGCTGCACGTGCCGCTGACTTACGAGACCTGGCGGCTCTTCAAGGCCGAGACGTTCGACAAGATGAAGCCGGGAAGCTTCCTGATCAACACCTCGCGCGGTCCCGTGATCGACGAGGTGGCGCTGACGCGGGCGCTCGACACCGGACCGCTCGCCGGCGCGGCGCTGGACGTCTACGAGAACGAGCCCGCGATCACGCCGGCCCTGCTCGACGACGACCGCGTGGTCCTGATGCCCCACGCCGGCAGCGCGACCGTCGAGACCCGCCGCGAGATGGCGCGCATGGTCGTCGAAGACGTGCGCCGCGTCCTGACCGGCGAAAAACCCCTGCGGGCGCTTCTGCCGGAAGGGGTGAGAAGATGACGAGAGTGGGCAAGCCGAAGAGCTCGTTCTCCTCGCTCGACGCGGCGGCCACCGGACTGCTTCGGCGGATGGCACGCGGCGACAACGCCCTCGCCTGGCTGCAGGTCCGGTGGGGCCGCATCGTGGGCGAGCCGCTGTCGCGCAAGATCGAGCCGGTCTCCCTCGTCGGCCGGCGCCTGACGGTGTCGCTGCTCGACCCGTCCTGGAAGCGGCCGGTCGAGGCGACGCTCGGCGAGCTGGAAGCGAAGCTCGCGATCGAGATGCCGGAGATCCGGCCGCGCGTGACCCTGAGGTAGCGCGGGTCTAGTTCTTCCGCTTCGCGACTTCCACCGGCCCGAACGCCTCGTCGATCGCCATGCCGGTGACGGCGCCCGACGCGTCGCTCACGAACCGAACGGTGCGCACGGCGTCCCGGAAGAAGAACTCGGTGTCCGAGGCGGGCCACGCGTCCCAGCTGCGGGGGCCGGCCTCGAGGACGAGGTGGTCGTCCTTGCGGCGGACGACCCAGTCGTCGCCGTCGCTGTCCGTGTAGGTGCCGGCGTAGCGGTCGAGAAGCGCCGGCGCGATCGCGGCGGCCGGCCGGTCCATCGAGGGCTTGCCGATCAGGATCGACGCCGCGCCGAGCGCCAGCGCGCGCGGGTCGGCGCAGCCGCCGCAGTTCGACAGGACGGCGACGTACAGGTGGTCGTCGGGCCACCGCATGTTGGCGGTCTGGAACCCGTTGATGCCGCCGCCGTGCTCGACGACGGGGTGCCCTTCGTAGCTCCACATGTCCCAGCCGTAGCCGTAGCGCGTCGGCGTTCCGTCGGGAAGCGTCGCGGGCGTCCACATCCTCTTGCGGCTCGCGGGCGTCAGGATGGTGCCGGCGTCGAGCGCGGCCTGCCAGCGCGCCAGGTCGTCGGCCGTCGAGACGATCGCACCGGCCGAGAAGGGCTGGGTCATCGAGAGGAACGGCGCGTTGACGATGCCGGCCGGCGTCTTCACGTAGCCGGAGACGCGTCCCGGCACGATGGGCGCGTCGTCGCCGTACCGGGTCTGCTTCATGCCGAGCGGCCGGAAGATCATGTCGGCGACGACCTCGGCGTACTTCCTGCCGGTGACCTTCTCGAGGATCAGCCCGAGCAGGACGTAGCCGGAGTTGTCGTAGTGCCACTTCGCGCCGGGCTCGAAGTCGAAGGGCTCGTTGTCGAAGAAGTCGACGAGCTCGGCGATCGTCCAGTCCTCGCGCATGCGCTTGCCCCAGGACGGCATGTCCGTGTAGCTGTGGATGCCCGAGGTGTGCGTGAGCAGCTGCTCGATCGTGATCTTCCGCCCGCCGGCGGGGTAGTCCGGCAGGTACTTCGCGATGTCGTCGTCGAGCTTGAGCCGGCCCTGCTCGGCCAGCATCAGGATGCAGGCGGAGGTGAACTCCTTGGTGACCGAGCCGACGCGGAAGACCATGTCCGGGCGGATCGGCACGCCGAGCTCGACCTCGGCCAGGCCGTAGCCCTTGCGCAGCACCGGCTTGCCGTCCTGGACCACGATGACCGCCGCGCCCGGGCCGTCCGCCGGATAGGCCGCGGCGAACATGCGGTCGATCCGCGCGATCTGTTCCGGCGTCGCGGCGGCGGACGACGCCGCCAGGAGGAAGCCGCCGACCGCCGCCAGGAACGGGGCGGCGATCCCGGCGGAAAACCTACGCGTACAGGCCCCGCACCATCGTGTCGTGGGCCACGCGCGAGATCCCGAGCATGTAGGCGGCGATGCGGAAGCTGACGCCGTACTTCTCGGCCATGGTCGCCACGTCGCGGAACGACTGGACCATGATGTCCTCGAGCCGCTCGTTGACCTCGCTCTCGCGCCAGAAGAAGCCCGCGCGGTCCTGCACCCACTCGAAGTAGGACACCGTCACGCCGCCGGCGTTGGCCAGGATGTCCGGCACGACGAGGATGTCCTTCGCGTTCAGGATCTCGTCGGCGCGCTGCGTCGTCGGGCCGTTGGCGCCCTCGACGATGATCTTCGCCTTGATGTTGCCGGCGTTCTTCTGGCGGATCTGGTTCTCGTTGGCCGCCGGGATGAGGATGTCGCAGTCGAGCTCGAGCAGGTCCTCGTTGCTGACGGCCTCGGCGCCCGGGAAGCCCTTGAGCGACTTGTTCTTCTCGTAGTGGGCGAGCAGGGCCGGCATGTCGATGCCGCCCTTGACGTGGATGCCGCCGTGGATGTCGGAGACGGCGAGGATCTTCGCGCCCGCCTCGAAGCACATGCGCGCCGCGATCGAGCCGACGTTGCCGAAGCCCTGCACGACGATCCGGCTGCCCTGCAGCGTCAGGCCGCGCAGGGGAGCCGCCTCGCGCGCGATCAGCATGAGGCCGCGCCCGGTCGCCTCGACGCGCCCGCGCGAGCCGCCGAGCGACAGCGGCTTGCCCGTGACGACGGCGGTGACGGTGTGGCGCGCGTGCATGGAGTAGGTGTCCATGATCCAGGCCATCGTCTGCGGGTTGGTGCCCATGTCCGGGCGCCGGGACGTCCTTCTCGGGCCCGAACTGGTCCATCAGCTCCGCCGTGTAGCGGCGGGTGATCTTCTCGAGCTCGCCGCGCGAGAGCGAGCCCGGATCGCAGATGACGCCGCCCTTGGCGCCGCCGAAGGGAATGTTGACGACCGCGCACTTCCAGGTCATCCAGGCCGCGAGCGCCCGGACCTCGTCGAGGGTGACGTTCTTGTCGAAGCGGATGCCGCCCTTGCCGGGGCCGCGGGCGATGTTGTGGAGGACCCGGTAGCCGACGAACACCTCGATGCGGCCGTCGTCCATCGCGATCGGGATCGAGACCTTGGTCTCGCGGACGGGCTCGCGCAGCACCTTGTAGAGGCCGGGATCGAGGCCCGAGCTTCTGCGCCGCCAGGTCGAACCGCGACATCATTTCCTCGAACGGACTGGCCGAGTCGGTGCCCTGCGGGTGCGACCCGATCGTGGGAAATTGCGGTTCGGTCATCCTGCTCATGCTCACAGGGCCTGCTCCCCTCCGGCGCGCGAGCGCCCGGTCCATTAAAATGACGGGGAATTCTAGCACCGGGCCCCGGAGGGCCCGGGCCGGCCGCAGCCGGCGGAAAGCGAACTTGGAGCCGACGAGAGATCGAGGATGTCGAGATCGTGCGGCGCGTCCTCGCGGGCGACGAGGCGCTGTTCGAGGTCCTGGTCCGGCGCTACCAGGCCCGGGTGGCTTCGCACGTCACCCGGATGGTCGGCAACCGGGACGACGCGCTCGACCTGGCCCAGGAGATCTTCCTGAAGGTCTTCCAGGCGCTGGACCGCTTCAACCCGGCCTACAAGTTCTCGACCTGGCTCTTCCGGATCGCCGGCAATGCCGCCATCGACCACCTGCGCAAGCGCCGCCCCCGGACCGTGCCGCTCGAGACGCCCGATCCCGACGGGCCCGGGCCGTTCGCCCCGGAGCAGCGCTCGACGGGCCTGGACCCCTACGGGGAGCTGCGCAACGCGGAGCGGGGCAAGGCCATCAGCCGGGCCATCCAGGAGCTTCCGGCCGACTTTCGCGAGCTGATCGCCCTGCGCCACTTTGCCGGCCTGTCCTACGAGGAGATCGCCGGCGTCAAGAACATGCCCCTCGGCACGGTCAAGAACAAACTCTTTCGCGCCAGAGCCGTATTGAAGGAAAGATTGGCTGGAGAAGTGATTTGACAGAGTGCCAACGCCCCCTGGATCCGATTGACGCCGAGGCGGTTGCCTGCGGCGCGGATCCCGTTTTTGCCGCCGATGCCGCCGTCCACGCCCGCGCCTGCGGGGCGTGCGCGGCGTCCGTCGAGACGGCCAGGGGCCTGCTGACGGCCCTGGAAGGGCTTTCCGGTGCCCAGGAAGCCGTCGCGGGGCTGGCCGACCGGGTCACCCGCCTGCGTGCCTTCTCGAGCCGGGAGCGCCGAACTTACGCCCTCTGGAACACCCCCGTCCTGCTGACGGCAGGACTGGCCGGCACGGGCCTCGGGCTGCTTTCCGTCCCGGTCCTGACGGCGGCCGAACAGATCTCGCTCGGGGCGGCCGCCGCGACCCCCCTCCTCGCCCTGGCCCGCAGCAGCTCGCGCCTGCTCGCCGACCTCGCGGCCCTGGCTCCGGCCGGCCTCGAGGCGCTCTCGGAGGGCCTGCGCCAGGACGGAACGATGGGCATTGCGGCGCTCGTGCTGCTCGCGCCGGTCGGTCTCGGCCTCTTCCGCGTCCTCGCCCGCGTGCCGCACCGCCGATGAGGCGCTCGGGCCTCGCGGTCCCGCTCCTCCTTCTCTTCCAACTCCTCCTTCCGGGCCGCGCGTCCGCGCTGCCGGGCTCCATCACTTCCGTGCGCCGCGACGTCGTCGTGACGCAGGCGCTGCCGGGCCGGGTGGTCGCCGTGCTCGCCGACGTCCGGATCGCGGCGCGCGTTTCGGGCGACGTGGTCGTCTGGGGCGGCAACGTCTCGTTCGCGCCAGGCGGATCGGTCGCGGGCGACCTGCTCGTCTTCGGCGGCGCGATCGAGGGACCCTCGGGCGGCGCGCTGCCGGTCGAGGGCCGCGTCTCGACGCCGGGCTCGCTCCTGCAGATCTACCTCTCGGAAATGCGGCGCGCTCCCTGGGAAGGCGCCGGCGCGGGTCCCTCGGTGCTCGGCGGGCTGCACCTGATCGCGCTCTCCGCGTGGCTCGCCGTGGCCCTCGGACTGCTGTACTTCTTCGCGTCGCCGCTCGCGCGGGCCGCGATGTCCGCCGAGGAGGACTGGTCGGGCTCGCTGCTGGCCGGCGCGCTCGGCGTGCTGACGCTCTTTCTCGCGGCGGGCGCCGCGCTGTCGCTGCTGCCCTCGGCCGTCGGAATTCCGATCGCCCTCGCCTCCGCCGCGATCGCGGTCGTCGCGAAGATCTTCGGGATGGCCGCGCTCTTCCTGCTGCTCGGCCAGCGGCTCGTCAAGAGCGTCGCCCCCGCGCGGCGCCCGGCCGCCCTCGCCGCCGGGTTCGTCGTGCTCGGCGGCGTGTCGCTGATCCCCTTCGTCGGCGCGCTCGTGTGGAGCATCGCCTCGATCGTCGCCGTCGGCGTCGCGCTCCTGTCGCGGTTCGGTACGCCGCGCTACAGAATCGCGATCTCGTAACGCTCGAGCCGGACGCTGCAGGCTTGCCCAGCCGTCCCGTTGTCCCGTTTCCGGCCGCCCTTGCAATAGAGTCCGCCCATGGAACTCCGGACGCTCGGCGTCGTCGGCGGCGGGCAGATGGGCAGCGGCATTGCGCACGTCGCCGCGGCCGCCGGCCTGACCGTCACGCTCGTCGACGTCGAGGAGCGCTTCCTCGAAAAGGCCCGGGCCGGGATCGAGAAGAACCTGGATCGCGAGGTCGCCAAGGGCAAGCGCACGGCCGACGACAAGGCCGCGGCGCTCGGGCGCATCGCGACGACGACGCGGCTCGAGGCGCTGGCCGGCGTCGACGCGGTCGTCGAGGCGATCGTCGAGGACGAGGCCGTCAAGAAGGACCTCTTCCGGCAGGCTCGACGCGGCCTGCAAGCCCGAGGCGATCCTCGCGTCGAACACGTCCTCGATCTCGATCACGCGCCTGGCCGCGGCGACGCGCCGGCCCGAGGCGTTCATCGGGATGCACTTCATGAACCCGGTCCCCGTCATGCAGCTCGTCGAGGTGATCCGGGGCATCGCCACCTCGGACGCGACGGCCGCGGCCGTGGACGCGCTCGCGCGCCGCATGGGCAAGACGCCCATCCAGTGCCACGACTACCCGGGGTTCATCTCGAACCGGGTCCTGATGCCGATGATCAACGAGGCGATCGAGGCGCTGCGCGAGGGCGTGGCGACGAAAGAGGCGATCGACGGGATCATGAAGCTCGGCATGAACCATCCGATGGGGCCGCTGACGCTGGCCGACTTCATCGGGCTCGACACGTGCCTGTCCATCCTCCGCGTGCTCCAGCAGGGCTTCGGCGATCCGAAGTACCGCCCGAGCCCGCTGCTCGTCCGCATGGTCGACGCCGGCTGGCTCGGCAAGAAGTCCGGCCGCGGTTTCTACGAGTACCCGGCCTGATGTACTGCCAGGTCTGCGGCCTGAAGAACTCCGAAGAAGAGGAGTTCTGCGCCCGCTGCAACTCGAAGCTGCTCGTCCTCTCCGGCGTCGGCGTGGTCGAGGAGTCGGGAGAGCCCCAGGAGGAGATCCCCTTCGACGAGCACCTGCTCGAGCGGATCTCGACGCTCGAGGACGTCGTCAAGCGCACCGCCGAGGCCGTGAAGTCGCTCTTCGAGTCGATGGGCAACCTCGAGAAGAACCTCTTCGTCGCGCACACGGGCATCCTCGCCCTGCAGGAGACGCTCGAGCGGCGCGGCGCCGTCCGCGCGGAGGAGGTCGTCGACCTCTGGGAATCCAAGATGGACGAGCGGATGCAGGCCGTCGAGAAGAAGGACCGCTTCCTCGAGCGCCGCGACCGCATCATCGCCCGGTTCTCCGGGCCGGACCGCGAGGGATTCCTCCGCAAGCTGCGCGAGGCGGAGTTCGCGATCCTGGCGCTCGACGCCGACCGCGGGATCCGGGTGCTCGAAGAGCTCTTCCGGGGCGACCGCGCCAACGTCGAGCTCGGTTTCTACCTGGCCGAGACCTTCTTCTCGGGCGGCGAGCTCGAGCGGGCCTCGGCCTACTTCAAGAAGATCCTCGCCGTCGATCCGAACCACTTCGAGGCCCTCGTCTACAGCGGGATCGCGGCCTCGGAGTCGGGCGACACGGTCGCCGCCGAGGCGGCGCTCAACCGCGCGGTCGAGCGCAAGCCCGACGCGTTCCTGCCGCACTTCGCGCTCGGGACGTTGTTCGCGCACCTGTCCCGGTGGGGCGATGCCGAGAAGGCCCTCGTCCGCGCGCTCGACTGCGCGCCGGTGCCGTCGGCGCACATCCTGCTCGGCAACGTGCTGCGCGAGAAGGGCGAGCTGTCGCGCGCGATCCACGAGTTCGAGGAAGCCAAGCGCCTGGCGCCCGAGTCCGAGGAAGCGGTCTTCCAGCTCGGCCTCTGCTTTCTCGAGAAGAACTGGCACAAGCGCGCCCTCGAGTGCTTCCAGCAGGCGCTCGAGAAGAACCCGCGACGCCTCGAGTACCAGGAGGCCGTGCGCCTGCTCGAGCGCCGCAGCGGCTACGAGCTGCCCCGCGTGGACGGCCCCGGCGCGGCAGCCTTCAAGGACGCCGAGGAGAGCGCCGCCCGCGGAGCGCTGTCGCGCGCCCAGGAGCTGTACCGCAAGGCGATGCGCGCCGAGCCGCGCAATCCGACGATCCGCGTGTCGTTCGCGCTGCTCTCCGCGTCGATGGGGCGCTGGAAGGAAGCGATCGCCGCCTGCCGCGAGGTCCTCGCCGCGGACCCGGAGGACGTCGTCGCGGCGGCCGCCTGCTCGACGCTGGCCGAGGCGCTGCGGGCCGAGGGCAGCCCGCGCGAAGCCGCGGAGTTCCTGCGCGAGTTCCTCGAGAAGCATCCCTCCAAGACCGCGCAGGCGGTCGGCTACTACGAGCTCGCCACGAGCCTCGCCGAGTCCGGCGAGGACCTCGACCTCGCGCTCGACTACGCCGGCCGCGCGCTCGCGGCGGCGCCCGAGGAGCTGAAGCCCTACCCGCTGGCCGCGCTCGGATGGGTCCACTACAAGCGCCAGGAGTACGACCGGGCGATCGAGTGCCTGCGCCGCTCGAGCGATCACGCCGCGGCCCCGATGACGCTGCACCATCTCGGCATGGCCTACCTGGCCGCGGGACGGGCCGAGGAAGCGAAGGCCGCCTTCGCCAGGGCCAAGACCGCCGCCCGCGGCGCGGGCATCGAGGACCGGATGATGCAGCAGCTGCGCTCCAACCTGCGCCTCGTCGAGAAGGTCGGGCCCCGCCGCAAAGAGGCCGGCGCGCCGGCGAAAGGCACTCGGTAAGCTATATTCAGCGCCCTATGCGCTGGTCCCGATACTTCCTGCAAACCGTCCGCGAGGTCCCCGGCGACGCCGACGCGGTCTCGCACGTGCTCCTGTCCCGCGCCGGCATGATCCGCCGGGTGGCGGCCGGCATCTATTCGCTCACGCCCCTCGGGCTGCGCTCGCACCGCAAGGCCGAGCAGATCGTCCGCGAGGAGATCGACCGGGCGGGAGGGCTCGAGGTCGAGCTGCCGATCCTCCAGCCGCGCGAGCTCTGGGAGGAGATCGGGCCGCTGGTCGCGCTACGCCGAGGAGCAGATCCTCTTCCACCTCGAGGACCGCAAGGAAGGCGAGTACTGCCTGGCGCCGACGGCCGAGGAGGCCGTGACGACGATGGTGCGCTCGGGCGTGACCTCCTACCGCCAGCTGCCCGTGACGCTCTACCAGATCCGGACGAAGTTCCGCGACGAGATCCGTCCGCGCTTCGGCCTGATGCGCGGCCGCGAGTTCCTCATGTACGACGGGTACTCCTTCGACGTGGACGCCGAGGGGCTGGACCGCTCCTACAAGGCGCAGGACGCGGCGTACCGCCGGATCTTCGAGCGCTGCGGCCTCGACTTCACGGTCGTGCAGGCCGACTCGGGCGCGATCGGCGGCAGCGCGTCGGAAGAGTTCATGGTGCTCGCCGACACGGGCGAGGACGCGGTCGTGCGCTGCGTTGCGTGCGGCTACGGCGCGAACCTCGAGAAGGCCGAGACGGGCACGCGGCCCGCGCCGTGGAAGGACGAGACCGAGGCGCCGCCTCGTGGAGGTGCCCACGCCCGGCAAGGGCGGCATCGACGACGTCGTCACGTTCCTCGGCATCACGGCCAACCGCATGATCAAGTGTCTCGTGTACGAGAGCGACCAGGGTTTCGTGGTGGCGCTCCTGCGCGGGGACCTCGACGTCAACGAGATCGCGCTGAAGAATGCCCTCGGCGTCGACCGCCTCGCGCTCGCCTCCGAGGACAAGGTCGAAAGCCAGACGGGCGCGCCCGTCGGCTTCGTCGGACCGCACAAGCTGCCGGGCGAGAAGGTCCGGATCATCGCCGACGAATCCATCCGCGACGCCGTCAATGCCGTGACGGGCGCCGGCCGCCGCGACTGGCACGTGGCCGGCTTCGTCCTGCGCCGCGACGCGAACGTCCAGGAGTGGGGCGTCTTCGCCCAGGCGCGCGCCGGCGACCCCTGCCCGCGCTGCGGCAAGCCGCTCTCGATCGCGCGGGGCATCGAGGTCGGACACATCTTCAAGCTCGGGACGAAGTACTCGAAGGCGCTCTCCTGCGGGTTCACCGACGAGAAGGGGGAGACGCATCCCGCGGTCATGGGGACCTACGGCATCGGCGTCGGCCGCACGATGGCCTCGGCCGTCGAGCAGCACCACGACGCCGACGGGATCGTGTGGCCGCTCTCGCTCGCGCCCTTCGAGATCGCGCTCGTGTCGCTCAACCCGACCGAGGAGACGACCCGGACCGCGGCGGATGCGCTGTACGACGCGCTCGTCGGCGGCCGGCCTCGAGGTCTTCTACGACGACCGCGACGAGCGGCCCGGCGTGAAGTTCAAGGACGCGGACCTGATCGGGTTCCCGATCCGGGTCAACGTGGGCGGCCGCGGATTGAAGGACGGCAAAGTCGAAGTCGTCCTGCGCCGCGACAAGAGCGTGCGGCAGGTCCCGGTGGCCGACGCGCTCGAGGCCGTCAAGACGCTGCGGGCGGAGCTCGTCGGAAAGTAGTCGCCATGCGCCGGATGACGCCCGAAGAGGCGCTCGAGTACCACTCCCGCGGCCGCAAGGGGAAGATCGAGGTCGTTCCCACCAAGCCCTGCCGGACGCAGGAGGACCTCTCGCTCGCCTACAGCCCCGGCGTCGCCGAGCCCTGCCTCGCGATCGCGAAGGACCCGGACAAGGTCTACGAGTACACGGCCAAGGGCAACCTCGTCGCCGTGATCTCGAACGGCACGGCGGTGCTCGGCCTCGGCAACATCGGCCCCCTCGCCGCCAAGCCCGTGATGGAGGGCAAGGGCGTCCTCTTCAAGCGGTTCGCGGACATCGACGTCTTCGACATCGAGGTGGATGCCGACACCGTCGAGACCTTCGTGGAGACGGTCGCGCGGATCGCCCCGACCTTCGGCGGCATCAACCTCGAGGACATCAAGTCGCCCGAGTGCTTCGAGATCGAGACGCAGCTGAAGAAGCGCGCTGAAGATCCCGGTCTTCCACGACGACCAGCACGGCACGGCGATCATCTCGGCCGCGGCGCTCCTGAACGCGCTCGAGGTCGTCGGCAAGAAGATCGAGAACGTGAAGGTCGTCTTCTGCGGCGCGGGCGCCTCGGCCACGGCGTGCGCGCGGCTCTACCTCGCGCTACGGCGTCCGGCCCGACAACCTGCGCATGGTGCGACAAGTCCGGCGTCATCTACCTCGGCCGCGACGAAGGACATGAACCCCTACAAGGCGCAGTTCGCGGTCGAGACGCACGAGCGCACGCTCACCGACGCGCTGACCGGCGCGGACGTCTTCATCGGCCTCTCGAGCGGCGGCATCGTCAACGGGCGAGATGCTCAAGGGCGATGGCGCGCGACCCGATCGTCTTCGCGCTCGCCAACCCCGATCCCGAGATCACGCCCGAGGAGGCGCGCGCGGCGCGGCCGGACGTGCATCGATGGCGACCGGCCGCAGCGACTATCCCAACCAGGTCAACAACGTCCTCGGCTTCCCGTTCATCTTCCGCGGCGCGCTCGACGTGCGCGCGACCGACATCAACGAGGACATGAAGCTGCGCGGCGTCCCAGGCGCTCGCCGGCGCTCGCGAAGATGGACGTGCCGGACGCCGTGCTCGAAGGCCTACGGCGGCCAGTCGCTTCCGCTTCGGCCGCGAGTACCTGATCCCCAAGCCGTTCGACCAGCGCGTGCTGCTGTGGGTCGCGCCGGCGGTCGCCGAGGCGGCGATGCGCTCGCGGCGTCGCGCGCGAGCCGATCACGGACTTCGGCGCCTACCTGCGGCGGCTCGAGACGATGATCTCGCGCTCGAGCGAGGTGATGAGCGTCGTCCTCGAGAAGGCGCGGCGCGACCCCGAAGCGCATCGTCTTTCCCGAAGGGGAGCACCAGAAGATCCTGCGCGCGGCGAAGATCCTGGCCGACGAGGGGATCTGCCACCCGATCCTGCTCGCCCGCGAGCAGGAGATCGAGAAGCTCGCCCGCGAGCTCGACCTGCCGATGGAGAAGATCGACTTCATCCACACCGAGACCACGCCGAAGTCCTGCCGGCGTACGCCGCAGAAGCTCGACGAGCTGCGCCGGCGCCACGGCATCACCGTCGAGGAGGCCGCGCAGCGCATGCGCGCGTGCGCAACTATTCGGCGCCGCTGATGCTCGAGGCGGGCGACGCCGACGGCGTCATCTCGGGCCTCACCCAGTCCTACCCCGACACGATCCGCCCGGCGCTCCAGATCTGTCGGCACGGCGCCCGGGAGTGCGGCGGGTCTCGGGCCTCTACATCCTCATGCTGAAGAACCGACGTTCTTCTTCGCCGACACCACCGTCAACATCGACCCGACGGCCGAGGAGCTCGCCGAGATCGCCTCGCTCACGGCCGACGCCGTGCGGCGCTTCGACATCGAGCCGCGGGTCGCGATGATCTCCTTCTCGAACTTCGGCTCGAACGCGCCACGCCGTCGGCGCTGAAGGTGCAAGACGGCCGTCGAGCTCGTGCGCTCGCCAGCGCCCCGACCTCGCCGATCGACGGCGAGATGCAGGCCGACTACGCCGTCGGTGCCCGAGATGCTCGAGGCCCAGCTACCCGTGGGCGACGCGTGCGCCGGCCGAACGTGCTCATCTTCCCGAACCTCGAGTCCGCCAACGTCGCCTACAAGCTGATCTGGCGCCTCGCCGGCGCCGAGGCGATCGGCCCGATCCTCCTCGGCCTGAAGCGCCCCGTGCACGTCCTCCAGCGCGGCGTCGACGTCGCCGACATCGTGAACATGGCGGCGATCGCCGTCGTGGACGCGCAGGAAAAGGCGAGCGCAAGGGCTTGACGGAGGAGTCGGCGCGCTCGCGCGGCAGCTGGCTGCGCGACCTGATCCTCGGCGGCCAGGACGGCTTGGTCAACGTCCTCGGCATCGTGCTCGGCGTCTCGGCCGCGAGCGAGGACGTGCGCGTTCTGCTCGCGGCGGGTCTCGCAGCAACCTTTGCTGAGGGCGTGTCCATGGGCGCCGTGGCGTGGACCTCGTCGATGGCGCAGGCCGACCACTACGAGAGCGAGCGCGAGCGTTGGCGCGCAGACCTTGCCGGTTCGCCGACGAAGGGCAGGGAGGCCCTGCGACGCATCTACGGCGCCAAGGGATTCTCCGGCGACCTGCTCGACCGGATCGTCGAGACCATCTGCACCGACCCGAAGACAGCGCTGTCGACGATCATGAACGAAGAGCTCGGCCTCGAGCCGGTCGACACGGCGGCCGTGCGGCGCAGCGCGCTGAACGTCGGCGTCGCGACAATCGTCGGTTCGCTGCTCCCGCTCGTCCCGTTCTTCTTCCTCCCGAGAGTCCCGGCGCTCTGGTCGGCGATCGCGATTTCCGCCGCGGCGCTCTTTTTCGTCGGCGCCTACGAGGCGAAGACCTCCGTCGGCGACTGGCGCAAGAAGGGCTTGCAGATGACGGCCATCGGCCTCGGCGCTGCGGCAGTCGGCTACCTCGCCGGCCGGCTTTTCGGAGCGGGGTGAGTTCGTTGCAGACGCCCCAAGCTACACTTGACTGACTGACTGACTGACCGGAAGGGAAGGATGAAGATGCAGAGCTTGCGCTGTCTCGCGAGACCGATTCTCCTTGGGGTTCTCTGTTCGGTCGGCCTGGCCGGGGCCGGGACGGCCGGCGCTTCCGTCTTCTCCGAGAACTTCGACGGGGTGACGGTTCCGGCGCTGCCCGCAGGCTGGGTGGCCACGAGGGTCGGGGGCGGAGATCCTCTCTGGCTGACGGACACGTCGCATTCCGACACCGCGCCCAACGCGGCGTTCCTGTCCGTGGAATTTGCCCCGGCCCAGTTCTGGCTCGATTCGCCGCCGATCTCGATTACAACGACGTCGGCGCAACTCGTGTTCCGGCACTCGTATCAATTCGCCGTCGATCCGGGAACGGGGCCGGAAAGCCCTGAGGACATCCCGCTCGCCAGCGGCGACCTGCAGATCTCGATCGGTGGCGGCGCATTCCAGGGAATCCTGGCGGCCGGAGGGAGTTTCGTCGCGGGCGGCTACGAACTGGCCTGGTTCAGGCAGATCTATCCCAATTACTCGACCGTCGTGGTCAATCTTCCGGCCTCCGCGGCGGGCAACGCGGTCGTCATTCGGTGGCGGTTTGGAGACTCGAGCCCCGGCGGAGGCGGATGGTGGTTCGTCGACTCAGTCAGACTGTGCGACGGCGATCCCTGTGATGCGGTCCCGATCCCCAAGGGTCTCGAGGTGGACCCGGCGGGGAACGGGGTTCTCGAACCCGGCGAGACCGTGGACCTCGACACCTCCTACTACAACAACGGCCCTCTCGCGCTCGATCTCACGGGCGCCATGAGCACCCTGGACGGGCCGCCGGGGACGATCTTCCAGAAGATCGACTCCTTCGCGAGCTACGGCTCGATTCAGCCCGGGGCGCTCGGCGGCTGCATCACGGCTCCCGATTGCTACCGGGTGTCGCTGGGGGTTCCAGCGACGCGGCCGGCACAACACTGGGATGGGCACTTCCGCGAGGACCTCTCGAGCGCGGTGGTCGTCGACTGGCCGCTGCACGTCGGCAAGAGCTTTCCGGACGTGCCCACCGGGAACCCGTTCTATGCCTTCGTCGAGAACCTCTTTCACAACGGCGTGACCGGCGGATGTGGGGCGGGGAACTACTGTCCGGCCAGCGCCACGCGGCGCGAACAGATGGCCGTCTTCGTTCTGAAGGCGAAGTACGGCAGTGCCTACGTGCCGCCTCTCTGTGCGGGCGTGTTCACCGACGTCGCCTGCCCCGGACCGTTCGCCGATTGGATCGAGGATCTCCACAATCAGGGCGTCGTCGCGGGGTGCGGGGCGGGCCCGACGTACTGTCCGGAGACGCGCGGTGTTGCGCCAGCAAATGGCGGTCTTCCTCCTGAAAACCCTGGAGGGACTCGCCTATGTGCCCCCGGCCTGCCAGGGGATCTTCCCGGACGTGCCCTGTTCGAGCTCTTTCGCGCCGTGGATCGAGGACCTGTACAGCCGTGGGATCGCGGCGGGCTGTGGCCAGCGGCAACTTCTGCCCGGCGAATCCGATGACGCGCGCCCAGATGGCGCCGTTCCTCGTCAAGACTTCGGGATTGTCCGGCCTGCGCGATGACGCTCTGCGTCGACGATGGATAGCAGCATACGAGGAGCCGTCCATGATGAGAACGACGCCCGGGTCTTGACCCTGGCGATCATGCTGGGAGTCTCCGCGAGCCCGACCATCGAGCTCGATCCGAGATTTGGAAACCGAGGCCTGGCCTCCGCCTTCGTCTGAAGACGTCCGGCGGCGCCATAGGACTCGTCGTTCAGGGCGATGGCAAAGTGATCGCCCTCGGCGGCAACAACACCGGCCCGATCGTTCTCGTTCGATTCACGGACCGCGGCGCTCTGGATACGACCTTCGGAGACGGCGGAAGGTCCGTCCACTTCGGTTCCTCGGATCGCTACTACGCCGCGCGCGTTGGCGTTGCAGCCGGACGGAAGGATCCTCGTGGCCGGGAATCGTGTTTGGAACGCAAAGCATGTTCGTGAGCCGCTTTCTCCCGAACGGAGACCCGGATCCAACGTTCGGAACCGGGGGCCTCGTCGTCACGGACTTTCCCGGGTCTTCTCGCCGGTGCTTCGGCCCTCGCCCTCGGCCCCGACGGAAAAATCGTGGTGGCTGGCCGCGCCGGCCTGACGGGGAGCTCCGACTTCGCGGCCGCTCGCTACGATCCCGACGGGACGCTCGACGCGTCCTTCGGGACCGGTGGCCGTGTGGTCGTCGACGTCGGCGGAGGGACCTTCGTCGAGGGCGCCCGCGCCGTCGTCATCGAAGCCGACGGCGGGATCGTGCTCGGCGGCGCTACCGACGCCCAATCCGGGGGCGGTTTCGTCCTGCTCGGGCTTCGATCGGATGGTTCGGTCGATACCTCCTTCGGGACCGCGGGGAAATTCCAGCTCGCTCTGGGCAAGTGGGCCGAGTGCAGCGACGTCGTGCTCCAGCGCGACGGCAAGATTCGTCGCCGCCGGAACGGTCGACGATTGTTGAGAGCCCGGTGCTCGTGCTTCGTCTCCTCCGAAACGGCGCCCCGGACCCGTCGTTCGGAGAGGGCGGAGTCGCCAGGCTCCGCGCGCCCGGCCGTGTGGGAAGGACTGCGCTCGACGTCGCGGGCCGTCTGCTGCTGGCCGGATCCTCGGGCTTCGTCCTGGCCCGCGTGACGCCGGACGGGCGACCCGATCTCACCCTCGGTCCGGAAGGCTGGCTCAGCAGCCTCTCCGACGGCGGCCCACAGAATCACGTGCATGCCGCTTCCGTCGCCGTCGGGGCGGACGGGAAGATCGTTCTCGCGCGGGTCAGCCGGATGCGGTCATCTTTCTGAGAACCTGGTGGTCCTGCGCTACCTCGAGGCTTCCATTCCCGTGCCGACGCTCTCGGAAGGACTCGCGCTGCTCCTGTCGGGCTCCTCGGCGCCGCGGGGTGGGCGGCTCGCGCGAGTGTCACGTGAGGAGAGCTACCTCAGGTAGCCCCAGTTGTGCAGCCTGTCCCTGTCCTCGGCCCAGCGCTCGCCGATGTCGTCGCGGTAGTACATGTTGGGGATCAGGATGTTCCGCACGCGCGCGTAGGCCTGCTCGCGGGCCTGCTTCATCGTCTGGCCGAGGCCGACGACCGTGAGCACGACCCCGGACGAGCCGGCGACGAGCCACTGTCCCTCGACGATCTTGGTGTCCTCGATGTGGACCTCCTCGGGGGTGCCCTTCTTGAAGACGATGACGGCGTTGTTCGTGAACGCCTCGAACGTCGCGTCGTCGTCGAACGGGAAAGGGCGGCATGACGATCCGCACGCCGACCTGGAAGCCGCTCTTGACCTTGAGCTTCGGTCGCGGCCGTGGGCGAGGTCGTCCAGGAAGAGGCCGATCGGCGTGATCATGCCTTCCTGCTGGATGAAGATCGTCGGGTAGCCGAAGCGCGACGTGAACTCGAGCGGGTAGATCCCGTTGTTGTTGACGATGCAGTTGACGTCGATGTACCCGACGTACCCCTCTTCCGCCAGGCGCGGCTCCATCTTGTGCAGCGTCTGCTCGAAGATCTTGTTCGGTTCCGACCAGAACATCGTCGTGCCCATCTCGCCGGTCGGCGGCCCGCTGTTTCCCGGGAAGAGCTTCTTGTGCTCGAAATTGGTGTTGATCGGGTAGATGAAGCTCTTGCCGTTGAAGAAGCCGCCGACCGCGACCTCGACGCCGACGACGCGCTTCTGGAGCTGGAAGACCTTGATCTCGTCGGAGAACGCCTTCTTGTAGGCCTCGAGCATCCGGACGACGTCGCGCCCGTCCTCCTCGTCGCCGACGAAGAGGCGCCGTTTCACGTTGCCCGCCGCGCCCGACGGCTTGATGACGTAGCGCGACGGGTTCTCGGTCACGTACGCGATGGCGTCGTCGAAATTGTCGAAGTCCCGGTACGGGATGATCGTGACGCCGGCCTTCTTCAACTCCTCCTGGCCGAACGAGCGGTCGTCCTCCAGCCGGTCGGTGTAGGGCGTGCCGCCCACGACGGCCTTTCCCTTCGCCCGCATCGCCACGGCCTTCTCGCCCTGCCCGAGCGTGTCGTCGAAGACGATCACGTCCGCCCAGTCCACGTCCTTCTCCCAGTCGTCGGTCTTCGGGACGAAACCGTCGGCGATGTCCTTTTCCTCGGGATCGCCGATGAAGTAGCGGACCTCGTGGCCTTCCTTCAGCACCTGCCACGCGATGTCGCCGACGAGGCCGGTCAGCGACACGAAGAGGAATTTGCGCTTCTTCTCCATCGAGGTGGGGGATTATACGGCGCGGCCTCGCACGGCCCGAAGGCGATCTACCCCGCGAGCCCGACGCGCCGCAGCACGTACTGGAAGCGCGGCTCCGCGCGGAGCGAGTCGTACGCGGGATCGACCTTGAGCGTCCCCAGGATGTTGGAGTGCTCGGCGTACGCCCTCTCCAGCCATGAGAGAGCCTCGTCGCGGTCGCCCATTCCAGCGTACGCCCAGAAGATGATCCCGGGGTCCGTCTCCCCGGGCCGATGGCGCTTCAGCAATCGAACGAGCTCGGCTCGCGCCTCCGCCGGCCGTCCCGCGCGTCCGTAGACATGGGCCAGACCCGCCGTGTTCCAGAGGTTGTCCGCCCCGGCGCGGTCCGTCACAATGTCCGACAGGGCGTCATCGAACCGACCCATCTGTACGTAGACGTTGCGCACGAGGTGAGCGCGGCGAAAGCTCGGGTCCATGGCGAGCACCGCCTCGAGCTTCGCGGCGGCGCGGTCGTACCGGCGTGAGTAGTATTCGATCAAGGCGGTGTCCACCGCGATCGCCAGCGACAGCGGGTCCAGCCGTCGGGCTCGCTCGGCCTCGGCCCGTGCCTCGTCGAAGCGGCCGCGGTAGGCCAGATGCTCGGCGTACCAGTGATGGGCCGTCGCGTAATTCGGATTGAGGTCGAGAGCCCGCCGGAACTCGCTCTCGGCGGTTTCCCAATCCCAGTCGTAATTCTGGACGATCAGCGCGAGCGCCGCGTGGGCCTCGGGCAATTGGGGCTCGAGCTCGAGGGCGTGCAGCGCCGCGGCGCGGGCCTTCGCCATGAACTCGACCTGCGACTGGCCGCTGTAGCCCCCCAACAGGACGTAAGAATTTGCGAGACCGGCGTACGCGAGCGCGTAGGTCGAATCCGCTTGGATGGACTGCTCGCAATACTCAATCGCCTGCTTCAGCCCCTCCATGGTCCGTTTGTTCCAGAAATATTGAGCCCGGAGGTAGAGATCGTAGGCGGCGTCGTTCGAGGGCGAGGACGCCGGAGGTGAACTTGGCTTCGACCGGCGCTCGCCCAGGGTGACGCGAATCTCGTCGACGACCTCCTGGGCGATCTCGCTCTGCACGACCAGAATGGTACCGGGCGCTCGGTCGTACTGACGCGCCCACAGGTGAGTCTGGTCCTTCACCTGGATGAGCTGTGCGGACACCCGAAGCCGGTCCGCGTCCTGGCGGACGGTGCCTTCCAGCACGAGCTGGACCGACAGCTCCCGGCCGATCTCGTCCAGGCGTTTCCGGGTGCTCTTGTAGGTCATCACCGACGTTCGAGCGATGAGGCCCAGGCGCTGCGGATCGACCCTTCCGAGCTGCGCGATGATCTCCTCGGTCATCCCGTCGCTCAGGTATTCCTGCGCGGGATCGCCGGTGAGGTTCTGGAAGGGAAGGACGGCCAGCATGAGCCGGTCCGCCGGCGCTCGCGGCTGCGAGCGCCACCGCTGCCCGACGATGAAGAGGCCGGCGCCGACCAGGAGGACGACGACCGCTCCCATCACGATCGGCCGCCGCCTCGGCTCGATGGGTGTCGACCCAGGAGTCGCGAGCGCCGGCGAAGGTTCAGGGACGGCGACCTCCGCGCCGGAAGGCACGGCAGGCGGAGGTGCTGGCGATGGCGGCGGCGGTTCTCGCTCGTCGGGGATCTCGAACACCGGCGCGATGAATCGGTAACCCTTCCCGGTTATGGTCTGAATCAAGCGAGGCCGCTCGGGATCGTCACGCAACGCATGCCGGATCTTGCGGACCGCCCCGTTGATGCTGTTGTCGGCATCCAGGCTGACGCCCTTTCCCCAGATCCTCTCGACGATCTGCTCTCGCGTTATGAGGCGGCCGCGCTCCTCGACGAGGAAGAGCAGCAGCTCCATCGGGATGCGCTCGAGCCGGACTGTTCGGCCGCCGCGGCGAAGCTCGTACGCGCGCTGGTCGAGGGTCACGTCCTCGCCGAGCTCGAGAAGACCCCGGGTTCCGGCGGGTTCCCTGCTCATCGCGACCATTCTATCGACCACTCTCATCGAGATCTTTCGCATTTTTCAGGGGTTGGAGCGTCATGAAATCTTCATGCGTTCGACAGGCGCCCGCTATTGGCTTCCGTGTTGTCCGACACGATGATCGCGGGCCGAGACTCAGGCCATTCGCTGCGAAACCGAGAAAAGGAGGACCCGCGATGACTTGGAGAAGGACGCTTCTTTGTCTGATCGTTTCCACCTCGATGGCGGCGGCGAGCACCGCGGCGGAGCCAGGCTCGAGAGAGACGCTGCCCACGACTCGCGTCGCGCCCGACGAGTTCGGGACCCAGGACTACGGCGTGACCGTCATCTCCGTCGGTTCGTTCACACCCCGGAGTGTCCGCGCCGACTATCCACCGTACGCCATCAGCTACCCGAGTCTTGGGCTCCACTTCACTTCAGTCGTTTCCCCGGGGCTCTGTTTGCAACCGGGCGAGCTGGCGGATGCGTTTGCCACGGCCGACATTCCGTCCGGCGCGATCATCGACTTCATCGGTCTCGAAACCTTTACGAACGTTTTCGCGGCGTGGGGCGTGGACCTCCTACTGGTCGATCGGCACAACGCGCAGACGGTCATCGGCAGTGTCAACAGCACGGTCCATGGGTGGGACAGCGATTACAACGCAGCCCCGCTGGGCTATCAACTGACCAGCAACGTGCACAACTCCCTGGTCGTTCACCTTCAACAGGCGGGCAGCGACCAGCCGGCTTGCGCCTACTTCGGATGGGTCGAGATCTGGTGGCGCCGCCAGGTGAGCCCGGCGCCCGCGAATCCGTCGTTCACCGACGTGCCGACGTCGGACTTCGGGTACCAGTACATCGAGGCGCTCAGGGCCTCCGGCATCACCGGCGGTTGCGGCGGCACGCAGTTCTGTCCCGACGCGCCCCTGACCCGGCGCCAGATGGCGATCTTCCTGGCCAAGGCGCTTGGCCTGGACTGGCCGTACTGATCGCAACGGACGGAGCTGTGACGCTCGGATAGCCTCTGGATCTCTTCTTCTCCGGGCCGGCCTGAGGGCCGGCCCTTTTCTTTGAGCTTTCAGGGTTCCGATTCCGCCAGCCGCAGGCGCCCGGCACCCGCGCCCCACCGTTCGGTCACACGCCCCGACGGCCAGTGCACCACGACGCGGTCGGCCTGCTCCCGCT
>CAWJKC010000002.1:0-522815 GCA_963843325.1 uncultured Acidobacteriota bacterium | reverse complement strand
CATCGAGCCGGAAATTCTGTTGGATCGCGCCGCCCGACATCAGCGACAGGGCGATGATCTCCACCTCGCCGAATTGTCGGCGGAGCCACGCGGCCAGCCCCGCCGTCTGCGCCGCGTCCATCGCCGCTACCGCATGCCGGTGATCGAGCCGCCCATCGCCCTGGGGTCGCGGCTCGGCCAGCGCCCGGCATCCAAGCTCGTGCGAGGAAATCACCGACGATGCGGTTGAACTGGTCCGGGTCCTCGACATTGATGCCGTGGCCGCAATTCGGCATCACCGCCAGCGCCGCCGTAGCAATATGCTGCTTCATCAGCAGCCCGGGCAGCAGGCAGGGCCAGTCCTCATCCCCGGTCAGCACCAGCGTCGGCACGCGCAAAGCCTGCATCGGCTCGACCAGGTCGTATAGCGACGGCCGCTCCCGCTGCACGCCAAGCTGGGTGTTGGCGGCGCCGATCGCCGAATGTTCCGCCAGCATGCGCTGGAATTCCGCGAAGCCGCGCGGGTTCTTGTTCTCGAACTGCACCCGCGTCGGCCCGAAGGCGTAGCGCGCGGCGATACCTGCGTCCCCTGTTCGCGGATGAACTTCACCGTGTTCGCACCCTCGGCGCGAAAGCCTCTCCTGCTTGTCCGGGTCGGCGCCGTAGCCGCACCCCGCCACCGTCAGCGAGCGCGCCCGCGCCGCATGCCGAAACCCGAAATGCAACGTCGCGAACCCGCCCATCGACAAGCCCACCACATGCGCGCTGGCGACGCCGAGATGATCCAGCACTGATGCGATGTCGTCCGCCGCGCGGTTTTGCGAATACGAGGAGGACTGCTCCGGCACGTCGGACGGCGGATAGCCGCGCGCGTTGTAGGCGATGGCGCGGTAGCGCTGGCCGAACGCGCGCAACTGCGGCTCCCAACTGCGGAGGTCGCCGGCGAACTCATGCACGAAGATCACCGGCGTGCCGGAGCCGGTTTCCTCGAAATAGAGTTTGACGCCGTCGTCGGTCAGTGCATGCGGCATGGAGATCTCCCAGGGAAAGTCAAAGGCACGGAAGTTGATCCCGCTCAAGCCCGCGCATTCGCCTCCACCAGGCTCCGCAGCCCGTCGAGAAGCTGCGCGGGCGTGGGGGGGCAGCCGGAAATCGAGAGGTCGACGGGCACGACATCGTAGACGCCGCCCGAGATCGCGTAGCTGCCTTTGAACACGCCGCCATCGACGGCGCAGTCGCCGACCGCCACGACCCATTTCGGATCGGGCGTCGCGGTCCAGGTCCGCAGCAGCGCCTCGTGCATGTTGCGCGTCACCGGGCCGGTGATCAGCAGCACTCGGCATGCCGCGGACTGGCGACGAAGCGCAGGCCGAATCGCTCCAGGTCGTAGACGATGCTGTTGAGCATCTGGATTTCCAGTTCGCAGCCGTTGCAGCTGCCGGCGTCGATCTGCCGGATCGACAGGCTGCGGCCAAGCCGTTGCTGGCTGGCGGCTTCAAGCCGTTCCGCGAGCTGCCGGGTGATCTGGTCGTCGGCCGATGTGGCCGGCCGCGTCACCGGCGGCCGCACCAGGCTGGTGAGCATGCGCCGCCACATCAGACGTCCACTCCCGAATAGGAACAGTTGAAGGATTTGTTGATCAGCGGGAAGTCGGCGACGATGTTGCCGCGCACCGCCGATTGCAGCAGCGGCCATTGCTGCCAGCTCGGGTCGCGCATGAAGCAGGCGCCGATCAACCCGCCGTCCAGCCGCAGCCAGTGCCAGATGTCGCCGCGGAAACCCTCCGCCCAGCCGATGCCCTCGCCCGAGGCGATCGGCAGGATCACCGAAAGCGTCGTGTGCCGGCAGCGACGCCAGCAACGCCCGCAGCAACTGCGTGCTTTCCTGGATTTCGGCGAGGCGGACCCGCGCCCGCCATCGACATCGCCGTCGCCAAGCAGCGGCACGGCGAAGGCGTGTTGGTCGTAAGGCGGGTAGCCCGGGGTGCGGCGGACGTCGAAGCCGCGGCCGGCGGCACGGCCGACGAAGCCGCCGGCGGCGAAATCGGCGACCAGTTCGGGTGCGACGATGCCGGTGCCGACCATCCGGTCCGCGAGCTCCCTGGTCGTCGTAGATCCGCCGCAGGTCCGGCAACTCCGCTTCCACCGCGGCCAAGGCGCGCAGGATGGCGTCCGTACCGGCGGCTTCGATGTCGGCGGCGACACCGCCGGGGATCACGCAATCCATCATCAGCCGATGTCCGAAGGCCGCCGCGGCGGCGGCGAGCATCGCCTCGCGATGCCAGCCGAAGCGGGCGGGCAGATAGGCGAAGGACGCGTCATTGGCGATCGCGCCGCAATCGCCGAGGTGGTTGGCGACGCGTTCGATCTCGCCCATGACCGCACGCAACGCCTCGGCCCGGGCCGGGGCGGCGGTGCCGGCGGCGGCTTCGGCGGCACGGGCGAAGGCGATGCCGTGTGCGACGGTGGAATCGCCGGACAGCCGGGCGGCGACGCGCCGCCGCGCGCGGCGATTTCCCGCGCATCAGCCCGAGCGTGCCTTTGTGCAGATAGCCGAGCCGGATCTCGAGCCGCACCACGGTCTCGCCCTGGGCGGAAAAGCGGAAATGCCCGGGTTCGATGATCCCGGCATGCACCGGCCCGACCGCGATCTGGTGATAGTCATCGGCCTCGACGGGCAGGAACTCCATCGGCTCCGGCATTCCCGGGGTCGCGATCGGGCGTGGCGACAGCGGCGCCGGGACACTCCAGCGCCCATGGTCCAGCCACGGCCGCTGATCGGTGCCGGCATCATCGGGCGCCTGGGCGACATGGCCCCAGAGATCGTGGATCATCCGCTCGAACCACGCCGCCGCCGGGCGGCATGGCGACAGTGCCGGGTAAATTTCCGCCTCCACCGGCACCGAGCACAGCAGGAAATCCGAGCTTGCACGCATGTGGAACAAGGCATGGACCTGCATCGTGTCGGCCCACAGCGACAGCAATTCGATATCAGGCTCATCGGCCAGTGCCGCCGCCATCGCGGCCCATGCCGGCGGTCGCAACAGATAGCGCGGCCACGGCTGGCAGTCGGCGGGCGTGCCGGCGCGGATGATGCTGGCGGTGGCTGCTCATCGCATCGCCGCTGCGATCGCGGTGAACCATCCGACCACGGCGTCCGGCATTGCCAATCCCAGCACCAGCACGGCGGCGAGATGCAGCCAGGCCGGAACCAGGGCCGCCGCGTCCGGCGCGGGGCCTCGATCGGGCATCGATGGCGCGAAGCACAAACCGAGCAGCCGCGACGCCAAGGCCCAGGCGCCGACCACCAGCCCAAGACCCAGCGGGATCGCCGCCAGCGGCAAGCGGCGGACCGTTTCCATGGCGATCAGGAATTCGCTGGTGAACAGGCCGAATGGCGGCAAGCCGGCAACCGCGATGATGCCGGCGCCGAGCGTCAGGCCGAGCAGGCGGTGGCCTTGGACCAGGCCGCCGATGTCGGTGAATTTCTGCGTGCCTTTCAACTGGCACGCCCGCCCGACGCACTGGAAGATCGCCGCCTTGGCCAAGGTGTGCAGCGTCATGTGCAGCAATCCCGCGAACATCGCGCCCGCACCGCCGAGCCCGAAGGCGAATGCCGCGACGCCCGATTGCTCGATCGATGAGAAGGCGAAGAACCGTTTCACGTCGCGCCGCCGCCACAGGCTGAACGCGGCCAGCAGTACCCAGAGCAGCCCCAACGCCATGATCGGCGGCCCCGGCGCGATCGCCTCGGCATTCGCCGCGAGCAATCCGCGGACGCGCAGGATGATAAGCAATGCGACGTTCAGGATCGAACCGGAAAGCACGGCGGAAACCGGCGTCGGGCCTTCGGCACGAACTCGCCGCGACCCGCTGTCGTGCCGTCTACCTCGCGCGCCAGCTCTGCGGCGTCTCCGCCCGGCGGGTCGCTCTGCACCTTGGCAAGGACGACTCTGCGTTCGTGCGCCCGGTTGCCCGGCTCGAGCGCACCCTCGAGACCGACCCAGCCACCCGCGCTCGGGTGAACCGCCTGCTCGAAGCCCTCACACCCCCGCCAGGCCCAACTCTTCCCTCGCCACCTTCAAGTCAGCAAAATCAGGACTGACCCCTCCTCCCCCGAAATGCTTGCTCTTCGAGGTTTTAGAGAGGAGCATGGCTGTCTTCAAGGAGGCTAGGGAATGAGATCCGTTCTACGAACTCTCGTCCTCTTTCTTGCTCTTGCTGTCGGAGCGCCGTTGGTGGCCCAGTCCCCACCCCCCAAGTCGCCTTCTGGCCCGCTCACATATGGGACTTCTGTCGTAACCTACCTACGAGTTTCCGCACCTGCATTCACTCCCGTCTCTTCCGATTTTCCATACGCGAGCCCCATCGGGGCCGGTGGGAGCAGATGGATTCACCGGCGGCTGCGGCGGAATGTGTTTCTTTGCACCACTCCAGCTGCCGGCAGGCGCACTCCTGGTTTACCTGGAGCTGGACTTCATCGATAACGATGGATTTTTTGGTAACGTGCTGGGATCCCTTGAAGACTGTGACAATGCGGGGGCAGAACTGCACATATCACCCGTCGGCCGGAGCCGGCCCGGCGGATTGCCACAACTCCGGCTACATTTGTTCGGGGAATGCCTTCGCCGGCGGCGGAGGCTACGTCGCTGCCGACCTGACCCCGGACAACATTACTGTGAACAACTACCAAAGGACGTACATCCTGGGTGGCGGAAACAACGGGACCAATGATGGCACCACCCAATTTGCCGGCATGATCGTCGGTTACATTCTCCAGGTGAGTCCGGACTCTGGCGCCACGACATTCAACGACGTTCCCCCAGGCAGTCCGCTGCACCGGTACGTCGAGGCCCTCTTCGCCTCAGGCATCACAGCCGGCTGCGGCAACGGCAACTTCTGTCCGGGACAATCCCGTCACGCGCGGCCAGATGGCGGTGTTCCTGGCCAAAGCCCTCGGACTGCAGTGGCAATAGCCTGGTCAGGGTCATTAACTAGCGGGGCTGCGTGAACTGGGGCGGCGACACCAAACGGGATCCGTACGTCGCGCGGCGTTGGGGTCGGTCCTGATCTTGCCGACTTCCTCGTTTCCGAGGCTCGCGACCCACCCGCGCCCGAGGCGGACTCCCCGCCCTTCCACAATCAGCATAATCAGGGCTGACGCCGTTCCCGGTGCAAACCGAAAAACAGCTCTTACCCCTGGCGTTTCCGCCCGGCGGGTCGCGCTCCACCTGGGCAGGATGACTCAAAGTTCGTGCGGCCTCTTGCCCGGCTCGAGCGCACCCTCGAGACCGACCCGGCCACCCGCGCTCGGGTGAACCGCCTGCTCGAAGCCCTCACACCCCCGCCAGGCCCAACTCTTCCCCCGCCCCCTTCAAGTCAGCAAAATCAGGACTGCCCCTCCTCCCCTCCCCGGGCAAATCAAGACTGACCCCTTGTCCTCTCGCCAAGCGCCCTCACACCCCCGCCCGCGAACCCCGCCGCCCTCAAGTCAGCACAATCAGGACTGACCCCGATCCCCCGCGCTGAAATACAGGAATACACGATTGACCCCCTTGCCCTACAGGTTGTGCTTGGCGAGAAATCTGTCCCACACCTTCACGCATTGTGTCGCGAGCTGGAGGGGGGTTACCTCCCGGCCGGTCTCAGTCCGGACCACGTGTCGCGAATGCTCCACTCCTACTTGCAGGTCGACGAACCATCGGCCTTCGCGGTTCTCGATGATTCGTCCGGCCATCGCTCACCAGAGCGACATGAGGCTTTTTCGGCGTCACGGTTGGGTTTGTAAGGTTCGGAGAATGTTTCGAGGCCAAAGCGATGTACCTGCACCAAGAGAGCGGTTCGAGCTTCACAACGTCGGCGATTTCCTTGGTCAACTCAGCCCGCTTTGCAAGTGGTATCGAGGTGTCGGAACCTATCCAGTCGCCTAGGTGAAGGCACACCTCGAAGAAAGCGAGGATGTCGTCCAGATCCTCGTCCGTAGGCTGGAGAGTCGCACCCCTTTGCGCAATCGTCTCCAAGCCACGATATCGGCGCATCATCCGGTCGTACTGCTCGCGAAGCCCATCCGCCCAGATCGTACCGCCCGTTAGCTTGGATAAAGTCGCTCGCGTGCGATAAGCCCTGTAGCGCCTTCCGCCCGGCGGCCCCCGCTCTATAGGTTGTGAATTCGGAAGAACTCCGTCCACGCCTGCATGCACTCGGTTGCAAGCTCCAAGGCGTCCCGCTCGCCGGTGTCGGTTTGGACCGTGAAGTGAACGGAAATCATCGGCGGCGGATCGTCGGGCCCGGAAGGCTCGTCCAGAGCGAGAAGGATCTTTTTGTTGGCCACGAGTTGCGGATCTTCATCCGTCAGGGGCTTGCTCACGGCCAGGTGCTTCTCGCCGATTGCCAGGTCGCGGCAGAGGGCGAGGGCGGGCGTCTCGTTCACGTACTTGCATACGAGCTTGTCGAACTTCTGGTCTAACGCTCTGTCGTACCGAATCCAATCGCGCATGTTGAGGCAGGCGTCGAAGAAGGCCACCACATCGTCGTGAGCGTAAGACGCCAACTTGTAGTGGGGGCGTCCCCGTGAACCAGGGCATTGAAGCGTACGAACCAGCGGCGCATCCGCTCGTACTGCTCGCGGTATCGGGGCGGATCTAAGTGCTTCTGAATTCCGCCTCCGAAATCTTCCAGAGCGTCCCCGAGAAGGTCAGCTTCACCGAGGTGCGGTAGCGTCTGCCGCTCATGCTCTGGTAAGACGCCGTCACGATGGTGGTCTTGCCTTGCGAAAGTACCTTGATGACCTTCTCGTTATCGCGACCGTAGACGAGGAAGCTCGTGGCGTTGCTTCGCAAGGTGTGGTCGCGTGCGGTCGAAATCTCCGAGCCGGAATCTACGACGCTCGAATCCTCGACGACCTCGTACTCGACCCTCAGCGCCGGGCCGTTGCCGATGTTGGCGAAACCGACGCGCCCCTGGTTCATCTCGCTGACGGTGCCGTCGCCCGTGAAGAATCGCACGACGAGGCACGGCTTCTGCGCCGCCTCGGCCTGCTCGAATCCCGCCGCCGCCGCATTCACCGCCGCCCCGGTCGTCTCCTGCGCGGCCCGCGTATAGACAACGAGCCAGTACAGCGTGGCGAGCGCAAGGACTAGCGTGGCCGACTCGCTTGGCTTCAGAAAGGGCAGACCAAAATCCTCAAGCTCCACGCAGCAACCGCCGCCGCCGCAGTCAACGGAGCCACCGTCAGGATGACGCGCGCGGGAGAAGGCGTCGGCGAGTCAGGCACGGCGGGAGTCTATCGCCACCGTTACACGGCCCTTCGCCTCACTCTTTCTGCGCCTCTTTCTGAGACGGTCAGACGGTCATGGGGTCAACCGTGTATTCCTGTATTCACCTTTCACAGCTTCTGGGGCGGTACAGGAATACACAATTGACCGCGCAACTCCCCACGCAGAAAGCCGCGTACATATAGCCATACCAGTAGTCCGGCCAGGGGACTCTCGGCGACGCGCTGCTCTTGGCGAACACCGGCGCGGGCGCTTCGGTCGGTGCGGAGGCGGGGGGCGACGGGCTGAGAGGAGTGGACGCCTGAGCATGGCACCCTGACCATTTCAGGGCCGCACGCTAAGCAGAATCGCGCTTCCGTCGGATTCGCCGTGCCGCACCGTGTCCAGTAGAGCGGGGCGCTCAGGCCCTCACCTTGTTCCCGGCCTTTGTGAGGTTCACCTCGATCCAGTCGGGTCTCTTAATCTTCCCCACTAGATCCCGAGAGGCGCGCAGCTTCCTGAGTTTCGGGTTGGCATGGAAGAGCTCCTCCTGAATCTCGAACAGCTCGCTGTCGTTCGAGATGACGTCGATCCTGCCGACGAGATATCCCACGATGTCCGCGAAGATCAATCCGACCGTATGGAAGCTCGACGGCACCATGCTAACGCCTTCGAGAATCGAGTAGCCCCTGGCCTCGAGCGCAGGGGCCACCACCCGGTGAACCTCCACGGCCTTAATGTCGGGCCTCTCATCGCAGATGACGGAAACGAGGTTTTTTGCGTTCTTCTTCGTCGGGTTGGCCTTGAGGGTGCGTGCGAGGACCCTCGGGATGTGGTGTAGGTAGGCGACCTTCTTGTCTGCCGTTCCGGGGAGGCGAAGATAGGTGAACCTCATGCGCAGGTTCTTGGCCGAGGTGTGCAGGTGCTTGATCAGCTTGGACGCCATTTCAATCCGCTTCTCAACCATGACTTCTGGACACCCCTTCATCGAGAAGATGCAGGAGCCCTTGAATTCCTCAGCCTCGTTCCACGCGCCGCCCCTGAGGATCTTGTGTGCATTCGCCTTGATCGCCGGGTAGTAGGTCGAGTCAACCCGGACCACAGAAAGGCCCATGTAGTCCTTGTCGTCTTTGTCGCCCGTCTCATCAACGAACACGAGTTGCACGTCTGACGCCTCTCACCAATAACCTACGGGCGCCTTTCGGCGCCCGCAGTCGGCCTCAAGCGGCCCCACCCCGAACTAGGTTCTAGCTGCAGCCCGACGTCGCCCCGCAGTTCAGGCACTTGTAGCAGGCCGCGCTCCTGACCATGATCGACCCGCACTCGTGGCACGCGGGCGCATCCGTGGACGTCTCGAACGTGAGCTTGTTCGCGCCCTCGGAGTTCCGCATCACGACGGCCTGCTGGCTGACGGGCATGGGCTCGTGCGACGACGAATCCCTGGCGATGATGCCGACGGCCTGCTTGTCGTCGGCCGACAGGAACTTCGATCCGAGCCAGCGGAACACGTAGTCGACGAGCGACTTCGCGATCGGCACTTCGGGGTTCTTCGTGAACCCGGCCGGCTCGAAGCGCATGTGGGTGAACTTCTTGACGAGCGCCTCGAGCGGCACGCCGTACTGGAGCGTCAGCGAGATCGCCGTGGCGAACGCGTCCATCAGGCCCGAAACCGTCGAGCCTTCCTTGGACATCTTGAGGAAGATCTCGCCGGGCTTGCCGTCTTCGTAGAGGCCGACGGTGATGTAGCCCTCGTGGCCGCCCACGTCGAACTTGTGGGTGATCGAGCGGCGCTCGTCGGGGAGCTTGCGGCGGAACGGGGCCGGGACCGGCGCCGCGGCCTTGCCGACGTACTCGAGCGAGCCGCGCGCCGTGGGCGACTTGGTGTCGCTCTTGGACGCCGCGGTGTTCAGGGGCTGCGTGCGCTTGCAGCCGTCGCGGTAGATCGCGATGGCCTTCAGGCCCTGCTTCCAGCCGTCCATGTAGACGCCGGCGATCTCGTCGGGCGTGGCGTCGGGCGGGAGGTTGACCGTCTTGGAGATCGCGCCGGAGAGGAACGGCTGCGTGGCGGCCATCATGCGGACGTGGCCCGAGTAGTGGATCGAGCGCGTGCCGTTCAGCGCGCGGAAGGCGCAGTCGAAGACGGGCAGGTGCTCGGGCTTGAAGCCGGGCGCGCCCTCGATGGTCCCCTTCTCGTCGACGAACTCGACGATCGAGAGGACTTCCTCCGTCGAGTAGCCGAGGCGCTTCAGCGCGAGCGGCACCGTCTGGTTGACGATCTTGATCGTGCCGCCGCCGACGAGCTTCTTGTACTTGACGAGCGCGAGGTCCGGCTCGACGCCGGTCGTGTCGCAATCCATCATGAAGCCGATCGTGCCGGTCGGCGCGAGGACCGTGACCTGGCCGTTCTTGTAGCCGTACTGCTTGCCGGATTCCAGCGCGGCGTCCCACACGGCCATCTGCGCCTTGTGGAGCTCGGCCGGAACGCCGCCGGGCGGGACCTCGCGCGCGGCGCCGCGGTGCATGTCGATGACCTCGAGGAACGCGTCGCGGTTGGGCGCGTAGCCGGCGAACGGCTCGAGCTCGGCGGCGATCTTCGAGGACTGCAGGTAGCCCTCGCCGCACATGAGCGACGTGATGGCGCCGGCGTACGCGCGGCCCTCGTCCGAGTCGTACGGAACGCCGGCCGCCATGAGCAGCGCGCCGAGGTTCGCGTAGCCGAGGCCGAGCGGCCGGAACTTGTGGGAGTTCTCCTCGATCGCCGGCGTCGGGTACGAGCAGTTGGAGACGAGCATCTCCTGCGCGGTGATGACGACGTCGCACGCGTGGCGGAAGGAGGCCACGTCGAACGAGCCGTCCTCGGCGTTGAAGAACTTCATGAGGTTCAGCGACGCGAGGTTGCAGGCCGAGTCGTCCACGAACATGTACTCGGAGCACGGGTTCGAGGCGTTGATGCGGTGCGTCGCCTTGACCGGGTTCCACTTGTTGATCGTCGTGTCGTACTGCATGCCCGGGATCGCCGCAGATCCACGCGGAGTCGGCGATCTTGGCCATGAGGTCGCGCGCGCGGTACGTCTTGAAGGGCTGCCCCGTCAGGACTTCCTTCGTCTGCCACTCGCCGTCGTTCTCGACGGCCTGCATGAACTCGTCGGTGACGCGCACGGAGTGGTTGGCGTTCTGGAAGAAGATCGACGCATACGCCTCGCCGTTGAACGAGCCGTCGTAGCCGGCGTCGATGAGCGCCCAGGCCTTCTTCTCTTCGTTGGCCTTGGAGACGACGAAGTCCTCGACGTCCGGGTGGTCGATGTTCAGGATGACCATCTTCGCCGCGCGGCGCGTCTTGCCGCCCGACTTGATCGCGCCCGCGAACGAGTCGAAGCCCTTCATGAAGGAGAGCGGGCCGGAGGCGGTGCCGCCGGCGGAGAGGCCTTCCTGCGAGCCGCGGATCGACGAGAGGTTCGAGCCCGTGCCCGAGCCGTACTTGAAGAGCATGCCCTCGGTCTTGGCGAGGCCGAGGATCGACGCCATCGAGTCGCCGCAGGAGTTGATGAAGCAGGCCGAGCCCTGGGGGCGGGGCTCGATGCCGACGTTGAACCAGACGGGCGAGTTGAAGGAGGCGACCTGGTTGACGAGGATCGCGGTCAGCTCGTCGTGGAAGGCGTCGCGGTCGGCGGCGGTCTTGAAGTAGCCGCCCTTCTCGCCGAAGCCCGTGATCGTGTCGGAGACGCGGTCGATGAGCTGGCGCACGGAGGTCTCGCGCTCGGGCTGGTTCATGCGGCCGTGGAAGTACTTCTGGACGACGATGTTCGTGGCGGTCTGGGACCAGGACTTGGGGACCTCGACGTTCTTCTGCTCGAAGATCGTCTCGCCCTTCTCGGAGGTGATCGCCGCTGTTCGCAGCTCCCACTCGATCGCGTCGTACGGGGATATGGTCGGATCCGAATAGACCCGGTTGAATGTCAGACCCTTTAGACCCTTGCCGGTTGCCCGGGTTTTCTCCCCAACCGCCGTTTCGACCGACTCCTTCAGCCCCTTTTCCGTGGAACTCATCCCCCCCACCCCTTTCGCCCCTTCGAGCCCTTTTTGCAGCGAATGCTCCGCCTGAAATACCCGAAACTCGCCCACCCACCTACGAAACGGAGAATCCCGATGCGTTGTCTTTCAGGGTAAGACCGGCGGGAAACCCGAGTCAAGTAAAAATACTAGATGTAGTGGTCGGAGGGTTCAGGGGCGCTTGGAATGGTGGCACGCCGCTTGCTGTTTCATTGGGTGTGAGACGAATTATGAAGAGCCTTCAGCCCACGAAAATGAGCGAAAACGCAGCAAATGGCGTCGTTGCGCGGGTTTCCTTCCGGTCGGTGTTTCCGGTGGACGGGGCGCGCCTGGGGATCGCCCACTTCAACCGGCCGCTCATCGACGCGGAGTGCAGGAAGCTGCGCACCGCCTGGGAGCGCTCGAAGCTGCCGCGGGTCGAGGATTTCGAGGTCACGTCCAAGCAGGTGTCGTTCGTGACGCCGCCGGTCGACGTGGACAAGACCTTCGAAGAGATCGATTCGCTGCTCGCAAACGCCTCTTAGGGCGGGACTTGTGCGCGAGTTGCGCCCCCGGGCGCGCGCGGACCATAATTGAGGCTTAGGAGAACCAACCAAATGTCGACTGTGACGTCTTCAACCCCGACTCCGATCACGGCCCCCGGCACGGGTGATTTCCTGTCGCTGACGGATGCGGCGGTTGCGAAGGTCAAGTTTTTCGCCGGCTCCATGCCGGACTCCGAGGGCAAGCCGCTGCGCATCTTCGTGCAGGGCGGCGGATGCTCGGGATTTCAGTACGGGTTTACGTTCGATGCGAAGAAGGCGGATGACACGGTCGTCGCTACCGGCGGCATCGAGGTCGTGATCGATCCGCAGAGCGCGACGTACCTGAAAGATGCGAAGGTCGATTACGTCGAGGACTTCCGCGGCGCGGGGTTCTCGGTGACCAACCCGAATGCGACCGGTGGCAGCTGCGGGTGCGGGAAGTCGTTCAACGCGTAAGCGCGAGTACAAGTGAGATTCGAAGAGCCCCGCGATTGCGGGGCTCTTTTGTTTTTGGGGAGCGGAGAACGTTCCTCGTCTTCGGTGTCGTAGGGGCGGGGCTTGCCCCGCCCGGGCAACCGGCGCCACGAACAACGCGCGGTAGTGCCGGCGTCGCGCAAAGCGAGGTGTCCCCACCAGTCGCCCGGGCGGCCCAAGGGCCGCCCCTACGGCACCGGTGGCGGCGATCACGCGCGGTGCGACATCGCGTCTTCGTGCCGTAGGGCGGGGCTTGCCCCGCCCGGGCGACCGGCGCCACACACTCGCCGTCCCCGTGTCGCGTGGAGAGGGAGTTCTTGCAGCAGTCGCCCGGGCGGTCCGAGAGCCGCCCTCGCACGGGCGACCGACCGACGTCCAGCTCCGCCACGCCACCCGAAAAAGAGAAACCCTCTCCCCCCGCGGGGGAGAGGGCAAGGGTGAGGGGGGCTGGGCTTCGAGCCGCGCTAGAACTTCACCACCGCGCCAAACTGGTACCCGCGCGGCGCATTCAGGGCGTTGCGCGAGGCCGGCTGGCCGTAGTTGTCGCCGGGAATCAGCACGATCTGCCCGTTGTCGATGACCGGCTGCTGATTCGTCACATTGAAGATGTCCGCCTTCAGCGCGAACTCGACGGGGTCGAGGATCTTGAAGTTGGCCTCCAACGACAGGTTGAACTGGTACCACGCGTTCAGCCGCGACGAGCCCTGCGGCGTGTCGTAGTACACGTCGTTGTCGCCGTTGATCGTGAGGTTGCGCGTCTGCTGGAACGGCAGGCCGGTGAAGTACGTGAAGGACGGCGCCATCGTCAGGTTCACGAACGACGTGGGGTACGTGTACGCCGCGTAGATCTTGACCGAGTTCGTCACATCCCACGGCAGCGGGCCGCCGCGGTTGTGGCCGAGGATCTGCGGGCACTGCCCGGTGACGGCGGGCTTGTTGCCGGCCGCGTCGACGGTGCAGGTCTCGTTCGGATAGTCGAGCAGCTGCGACGTGAACGCCGCGAGCGAGTACGAGCGGTCCGCGTTGCCGGTCGCCTGCGACCAGGTATAGCTCGCGAGGGCCTGGAAGTTGTTCGAGAACCGGCGGTTGAACGTGATCTCCGCCGACTTGTACGTGCGGTCGATGATGCTGTTGTTGAAGTTGATCGGCGTCAGGAACTTGAACCCGTCCGCGTCGAGGACCTTGATGTCGTCCACGATGTTGTTCCACCGCCGGTACAGGCCGCGCACGGCGACGGCCATCGTCGTGCCGAGCTGCTGCTGGAACGAGAGGTCGTACTCGTCGACGTACGAGGGCTTCAGATTCGGGTTGACCGGCTGCTGGTTGCCGCCGGCGCGGATCGGGTAGTCGAAGGCCCACTCGCTTCCGGTCCACCGGTAGACGTCGGCGTCGGATTCCTGCGGCACGCCGCTGTAGATCGAGTCGACGATCGTCTGGGCGAGGAACTCGTAGTAGCGGCCCCAGCCGGCCGAGAGCAGCGTCTTGCCGTCTCCCTTGATGTCCCAGGTTCCGAACAGCCGCGGCGCGATCGTCGTCGCGTCGATGACCGTGTTGCGCAGGTCGCTCGAGCCGTGCTGGATGTCGGCGCGCAGGCCGAGGTTGAAGGAGATGCGGTCGGTCAGATCGAAGCGGTCGAGGCCGTAGACGCCCCAGATCGTTCCGTGGGAGATGGACGGCGCGGGCGGCGTGAACCGGTACCACTGGTCGCCCTCGACGAGGATCGGCGAGTGCGTCGCGGCGTCGTACTGGTCGACGACGAAGAGCTCGTTGTTCTCGTAGAAGTAGAAGTTCTCCGACTGGATGTTCTGGTAGTCCACGCCCACCTTGATGTTGTGGGCGTGCCCGGCGAGCGCCGTGAAGTAGTTGAAGGCGAGGTTGCCCTGGTTGCGCGGCCGGTCCACGACGCCCACGTACGGCGTGCCGTTGTAGGCCAGGCCGTCCTGGAGCGAGAAGTACGGCGAGCCGCTGCCGGGATAGGGCCCGAGGCCGAGGCCGCCGCGCTGGCCGGCGTAGGTCCCCTCGACGGAGAAGTTCGGGCCGAAGACGCCCGTGTAGCGCGCCTGCCAGATGCAGGCCCACGAGCAGTCCTCCGACTGGCTCTGCATGGTCAGGGCGGCGGTGTCCGCGGCGCCGCCCCAGTAATCGCGGACGATGCCGCTATACGGGTCCGCCTGCGCGGAGAAGGTCAGCGACTGGTTCGACGAGATCTGCCCGGTCAGCTTGCCCTGCCAGGCCACGAACGTCGGCGTCTGCGAGTAGCTCTGGCCGGTGCCCTCGGGCAGCGTCGAGGAGGTCTGCGTCTGCGCCGCGGCGACGACCTGGGGATTGCGCTGGTACGCGCCGAAGAAGAAGATCCGGTCCTTCCAGACGGGCCCGCCGAGCGTGAACGAGTAGTTGTACGCGTTCTCGTCGATCTTCTCGCGGGCGAACGGATCGCCGCTCAGCGGGTTGATGCCCTTGTTCTGGGAGTTCCACGAGTCGTTGGTGACGAGCGCCCGAGCCGTCCCGTGGAAGATGTTGGTGCCCGTCTTCGTGACGACGTTGACGACGGCGCCCTGGAAGCGGCCGTACTCGGCCGAGACCGCGGCGTTGGAGACGACGGTCTCCTGGATCGTGTCGAAGTTGTTGTTGGCCCCGAACGTCCCGGTCGTCGGGTCGGTCGTGTCGACGCCGTCGAAGAGAAAGACGTTGCCCGAGTCCGGCGCGCCGCGGGCGTTCGGGTTGCCGTCGCCGTCGATGTCGTTCTGGCCGGGTGCGAAGTCCACGACGTTCTGGTACGCCCGGCCGATCGGCAGCTTGTCGGTCAGCTCGGATTGGACCGTCGTCGTGTCGCTGATGTTCGACTTGTCGACGAGCGGCGCGTCGCCGGTGACGGTGACGGCCTCCTCCGCGCGCGAGAGCTTGAGGGCGACGGCGAGGCTCGTCGTCTTCTCCGGCGCGACGAGGTTGCCCGTCGAGGTGTAGACCTCGAAGCCGGAGATCTCGACGCGGACCGAATAGCTGCCCGGCGGCAGCAGCGCGAAGTTGAACGCGCCCGTCGCGTCGGTGACGCCGCTGCGCTTGAACCCCTTCTCCGCGCTCGTGAGCTCGACGGTCGCGCCCGGAAGCGCGCCGCCCGATTCGTCGCGGACCTTTCCGGAGAGCGTGCCGAAGAGAGATCCGTCGGCCCGGAGTCCCGAGGCCCAGAGCAGGACGAGCACCACCAGCGAAACCGCGATGCGTCGAAAGATCGCCATATGCCCCTCTTTCTGCGGCGCGCGTCCCTGCGACGTGACCGCGTGACGCAGAAGAAGAGCAATGCCGTTGCCATGCGGTCTGCCGGCGCACGCGCGTGACGAGGCGGGAGCGCGGAAGGACGACTCCCTCGAATCGGATGACCGGCGAGAACCCGATAAGTTTCCGAATCCGAAAAAGCCGACGGGCCACCGGAAACTTGGATCTTTCTTTCCTGAGATGATGCGCCCGTGCGCCTGCGCAACGGGACGAAGATCCTCCTCGCGGTCGCTGGTGATCGCGGCGCTGCTCTTCGCCGGACGCGTGCTTCCGTTCAGCGAATGGCTCGACGCATTCGGGCGCTGGATCGAGGGGCTCGGGCCCGCGGGCTACGCGCTCTACGTCGCCGCGTACGCGCTCGTGACGGTGCTGATGATGCCGGCCGTGCTCATGATGATCGCGGCCGGATACTTCTTCGGCCTGGTGAAGGGCGTCGCGATCGTTTCCGTGGGCGCGACGCTCGGCGCGTCACTGGCGTTTCTCATCGCCCGCCACCTCGCGCGCGGTCGCGTGGAGCGCTACGCCAAGGCCAGCCGCGGTACGAGGCGATCGACGCCGCCGTCGGGAAGAAGGGCTGGCGGATCGTGTTCCTGATGCGCCTCTCGCCGCTCGTGCCCTTCGTCGTCTCCAACTACTTCTACGGGCTCACGGCCATCCGCTTCCGGCCCTACGTGCTCGCGAGCTGGATCGGGATGATCCCGCTGCAGTTTCTCTACGTCTCGTTCGGTGTCGCCGGCCGCGAGGCCTCGGTGCCGTCGGCAGGGCCCGGCGGCGGCGTGGAAGTGGGGACTGCTGGCGGTGGGATCGCTGGTGACGGTGGCGGCGACGGTCTATGCGGGCAAGGTCGTGCGGGAAGCGCTGGCGGAATCAGTAAGCAGTAAGCAGTAAGCAGTAAGCAGTAAGCAGAATTTACGGCGCAGCACTGCTTACTGCTTACCGCCGACTGCTTACTCCTCTTCTCACGCCGGCTTCTTCGCGGCGCTCAGGATCGCGTTGACCTGCTCGTTCTTGCGCACGAGCTCCTCGGAATGCCCCGCCCTCAACCAGAACTGCACGGTCACCTCCGGGTACGAGGTTCCGTTCGCCAGGAGTCCCTTGCGATAGTGCCAGAGCTCCGAGCGGGACTCCCCGTTTGCCGTCAGGCCGGAGGCGGTGGTGCCGGGCACCGTTGAGCGGGACGTCCTGGTGCCGGGCCCCACGGCGACGGAGGCGGGCCCCCTGGAGCTCGAGTCGGAGGACACGTCGCTGATCGACGCCGACCTCTGGATGTCCTCCTCCTTCGAATATGCAGGCGGCCCGAGCAGGATGAAGACCATGCCGCGATCCGTCATGCTGCCGCGATCGCCGGGCTTGTCGCCCTGTCCGAGCTCGACGTCGGCAAACGCGACGCGCCGCTCGAACATCGCGCGAAAGGCATGGTCATCGCCGGACTCGCGCGCCCGCCAGAAGGCCTCGACGAAGGCGACGCGCTCGGGATCGCCCTTCTGCCTGGCCCACGCCGCCTTCTCGCCGTCGCTCATGAGCCAGATCACGGGGCCCTTGCCCCAGTCGGCGGTCACCGGCGCGTTCATCGCCGCGGGCGGCGCCGGCGGGGACTGCCGGTAAGAGCGCGAGAGCGAGGGCTTCGACGCCGTCATCCCGGCTTTCGCCCGCTCGAACGCCGCCACCGCTTTCGCCGAGTAGACGCTCTGGTCGATCGAAGCGTCCGGCTGGAGGAGCAGGAACGTCTCGAAGTCGGCGCCGGCGTCGTCGACGCGGTCCAGGTTCGCGTCGCACACGCCGCGATAGAACGCGAGCGGCGCCTCGAGCTGCGGCTGGAACTTCTGGTTGGCGGGCCGGCCGGCCTCGAGGTCCACCGCTTCCATCGTGGCCAGGGCGTCCTTCCAGGACCCGGCCTTCACCTGGTCCTTCGCCTTCTGGAAGAGCTCCGGCACGGATTGGCCGGCGGCCATGGACGCGGCGAGGACCGCGGCGAGGAAAAGCGTGAGCCGTCTCATCGACCGACTCTACTCCGGTTTCGCCTTTGCGGCTCCGAGCGTCGTCAGGATGTCCGAGTCGCGCTGGAGGACGAACATCCCGTAACCCTTCTTCGTGATGAAGGTCGCGTCCACCTGGAGGTAGCCGACGTTCTTCGGCAGCAGCTCCCTGCGGTAGTGCCAGACCTCCTGGAAGTCGTAGGACGCCTCGGGCATCTCGGTTCCGGGTCCGACGTAGTGGTCGTTGATCTTCTGGAGCTGCTCGGAAGTCACCGGGCCCGCCGCCTTGGCCTGCTGCTGGGACGTCGAGGAGTCGAAGCTGCCCACCGACGACATGCCGCGGTTCTCGGCGCTGTCTTCCCCGGACTTGAGCCGGCGCCGTCCGCCGTACGTCGGAGGGCCCATCAGGACGAAGACCATCCCCCGATCCGTCATGCTGCCGCGCTTCCCGCTCTTGTCCTTCTGCGTGAAGTTCGCATCCGCGAACGCCACGCGCTTCTCGAACGTCGGACGGAACGAGTGGTCGTCCTCGGAGTCCCGCGCCAGCCAGAACTTGTCGACGAACACGGCGCGCTCCGGATCGGTCGTCAGCTGCGACCACGCGGCCTTCTCGCTGTCGCTCATCAGCCACACGCGCCGGCCCGTCGATCCACGCCGCGGTCACGGGCTCTTTCGCAGGCGCCGGCGGCCGGAAGTCCTGGTACGCCCGCAGGAGCGACGGCCCCGCCGATCGCGACGTTCTTCTGCGCCTTCGCGAACGCCGCCACCGCCTTCTTCGAGTACACCTTCTCGTCGATCGACGCGTTGGGCTGCAGGCGCAGGAACGTCTCGAAGTCCGCGGCCGCCTTGTCGGCCTGGTCCACGTTCGCCTCGCAGACGCCGCGGTAGAAGGCCATCGGTCCTTCGAGCTGCGACTGGAACTGCTGGTTGGCGGGCTTGGCCGCTTCCGTGTCGAGCACTTCCATCGTCACCAGCGCGTCGTTCCAGGAGCCGGCCTTCACCTGCTCCTTCACTTTCTGGAAGAGCTCCGGAACCGTGTCGGCGAAGGCAGCGCCGCCGGCGATCCAGATTGCGAGGAGAACCGACAGGCGCTTCAAGCTACTCCGGCTTCTTCTTCGCCGCGCCGAGCGTCGTCAGGATGTCCGAGTCGCGCTGGAGGACCCACAACCCGTAGCCCTTCTTCGTGATGAAGACGGCATCCACCTGCAGGTAGCCCACGCCCCTGGGCAGGAGCTCCTTGCGGTAGTGCCAGGCCTCCTGGAAGTCGTAGGAGGAATCCGGCGCCTCGGTTCCGGGGTCCGGTGTACGTGATCGTTGATCGTGGCGAGCTGACTCGCTCGGCACCTTCCCGCCGCGGAGCCGCCGCGATGGCCTGCTTCTGCTCGATGTAGGACTTCGTGGTCGCCGACCGACGACATTCCCGCGTTCTGGGCCTTGTCCTCGCCCGCCTTGAGCCGCCGGCGTCCGCCGTAGGTCGGCGGCCCCATCAGGACGAAGACCATGCCGCGGTCCGTCATGCTGCCGCGCTTCTCGCTCTTGTCCTTCTGCGTGAAGTTCGCGTCCGCGAACGCCACCCGCTTGTCGAACGTCGGACGGAACGAGTGGTCGTCCTCCGAGTCCCGAGCCAGCCAGAACTTGTCGACGAACGCCGCGCGCTGCTCGTCCGTCGTCGCCTGCGACCACGCCGGCCTTCTCGCCCTCGCTCATGAGCCACACGACCGGTCCGTCGATCCAGGCTGCCGTCACCGGTTCCTTCACCGGCGCCGGGGGCCGGAAGTCCTGGTACGCGCGCAGCAGCGACGGTCCCGCGCTCGCGATCGTTCTTCTCCGCCTTCGCGAAAGCCGCCACCGCCTTCTTCGAGTACACCTTGTCGTCGATCGACGCGTTCGGCTGCAGCCGCAGGAACGTCTCGAAGTCGGCCGCTCGCCTTGTCGGCCTGGTCCACGTTTGCCTCGCAGACGCCGCGGTAGAACGCGAGCGGCGCCTCGAGCTGCGACTGGAACTGCTGGTTGGCGGGCTTGGCGGCCTCGGTGTCGAGCACTTCCATCGTGACCAGCGCGTCGTTCCAGGAGCCGGCCTTCACCTGCTGCCTTCACCTTCTGGAAGAGCTCCGGGACCGACTGCCGCAAGGACGACGCCGGCCGCGAGCGAGCGCCGATCGCGAGGAGACCGCGAGCCGCCTCAAGCGCTATTCCGGCTTCTGCTTCGCCGCGCCGAGGGTCGTCAGGATGTCCGAGTCGCGCTGGAGGACGAACATCCCGTAGCTCTTCTTCGTGATGAACGTCGCGTCCACCTGGAGGTAGCCCACGCCCTTGGGAAGCAGCTCCTTCCTGTAGTGCCAGACCTCCTGGAAGTTCATCTCGGCATCGGCCGCCTGGGTCCCGGGACCCGTGTACGTGTCGTTGATGACCGCCATCTGGCTCGACGAGACCTTGCCGCCGGCGGTCTGGGTGCCGACGCTCCCCTTCTGGCTGTTCGCGTACGCCTGCCCCTGCGCCTGCTTCTGGGCGACGAACGAGTCGTGGTCGCCGACCGACGACATCCCCGCGTTCTGGGCCTTGTCGTCCCCGGCGCCGATCCGCTTGCGTCCGCCGTAGGTCGGCGGCCCCAGGAGCACGAAGACCATGCCGCGGTCCGTCATGCTGCCGCGCTTCTCGCTCTTGTCCTTCTGCGTGAGGTTCGCGTCCGCGAAGGCCACGCGCTTCTCGAACGTCGGGCGGAACGAGTGGTCGTCCTCGGAGTCCCGCGCCAGCCAGAACTTGTCGACGAACGCCGCGCGCTGCTCGTCCGTCGTCGCCTGCGCCCACGCGGCCTTCTCGCCGTCGCTCATGAGCCACACGACCGGGCCCTCGATCCACGCCGCGGTCACAGGCTCCTTCGCCGGCGCCGGCGCCTGGAAAGCGGCGTAGGCCCGTGCGATCGACGGCCCTGCCGACGCGATCGACTTCTGGGCCGCGGCGAACGCCGCCACCGCCTTTTTCGAATACACCTTGTCGTCGATCGACGCGTTCGGCTGCGCGCCGAGGAACGTCTCGAAATCGGCCTGCGCCTTGGCCGCGTTGTCGAGGTTCGCGTCGCAGACGCCGCGGTAGAAGGCGAGCGGTCCCGCGAGCTGCGACTGAAACTGCTGGTTGGCGGGCTTGGCCGCCTCGACGTCGAGAACCTCCATCGTCGCCAGCGCGTCGCTCCACGAGCCTGCCTTCACCTGCTCCTTCACCTTGCTGAAGAGCTCGCCCAGGGACGCCGCCGCGGTCAGGCCCGCCGCCAGGAACAGGACCCATGCAGCCAGAAAGAGAGACCGTCGCATCGCCGCCTCCCTGTTGCCGCTTACTGCGGCTGCTTCTTCGCCGCGTTGAGCGTCGTCAGCGGCTGCTTCTTCGCCGCGTCGAGCGTCGTCAGTGTCTGCGAGTCGCGCTGGAGCACGTTGACGCCGTAGCCCTTCCTCGTCACGAAGGCGACGTCCACCTGGAGGTAGCCCACGTTCTTCGGCAGGAGCTCCTTGCGGTAGTGCCAGACCTCCTGGTAGTTGTTGTCGCTCTGCGCGGCCTGGGTGCCGGGCCCGCTGTACTGGTCGGCAATCGACGCCGCCTGGCCCGACGAGATCTTCCCGTTCTGCGTCGCGCCCACGGCGCTGGAAACGGCCACGGCGGCGGGCACGCCGGCCGTCGCCGTCATGCCCATGGCCTCGGTCGAGTCTTCGCCGCTCTTGATCGGCCGCCGCCCGCCATAGGTCGGCGGACCGAGCAGGACGAACACCATGCCGCGATCGGTCATGCTGCCGCGCTTTTTCTCGTCCTGGACGAACTTGGCGTCCGCGAAGGCCACGCGCCGCTCGAAGCCCGTGCGAAACGTGTTCTCGCCGGCCTCGCCGTTGGGATTGCGGGAGCTCCAGAACTTCTCGATGAACTCCGCACGCTCGCCGTCGCTCGACAGCTGCGACCAGGTCTTTTTCTCGTCCGCCGTCATGATCCAGACGACGGGACCGTCGCCCCAGGTCGGGCTCGGCGGCTCGCTGATGTTGGGCGGCGGCTTGAACTCCTGGTAGGCACTGAAGATCGAGGGCCCGCCGATGCGCGGGGCGTCCGGCGCGGGGAGGGTCTTGCGCGCCGCGTCGAACGCCGCGATGGCCTTCTTCGAGTACATCGAGGGATCCATGTTCGCGTTGGAGCTGCCGCCCAGGAAGGTCACGAAGCTGGCCTGCGCCTGGTCGGGCTGGTCCAGGTTGGCCTCACAGACGCCGCGGTAGAAGGCCAACGGCCCCTCGAGCTGCTTCCGGTAGGCCTCGTTCTCGGGCTTTGCGGCTTCGGTCTCCACCCGGGCGAAGGTCGCGAGGGCGTCCTTCCAGGCCTCGCCACTGACCTGCGCCTTGCCCTTCTGGAAGAGCTCGGGGACGGTTTGGGCCGGGGCGGCCATGGCGGCGAGAAAAACGGCGAAAAAGAAGGCAAATCGCTTCATCGGGGAGGCCTCCATGGCGAATTCTATGCCCGGAATTGATCTCGACTTCATTGCCGACAACCGCCGGGCTTGAAATATATTTCCGTCAACTCCCATGGCTCAGATTTTTCACCGCAGCACGAACACCATCTCCCGTGTCTCGGTCTTCGGCGCGGTCTTCTTCATCGCGTTGCTCGGGTGGCTCTTCGACGCGCTCAACCGCTCCCCCTACACGACGCAGCAGGGCGTGGCGCGCGTCCAGCCGGTCCAGTTCTCCCACCAGCACCACGTCGGGGCGATGGGCCTGGACTGCCGGTACTGCCACACCTCGGTGGAGAAGGCGGCCTTCGCCAACGTGCCGCCCACGAAGACCTGCATGAACTGCCACTCGCAGATCTGGAGCCAGTCGCCCGAGCTCGAGCCCGTGCGGGAGAGCTGGCGGACGGGCCAGTCGATCGAGTGGGTCAAGGTCTACGACCTGCCCGACTACGTCTACTTCAACCACTCCATCCACGTCGCCAAGGGCATCGGGTGCGAGACCTGCCACGGGCGGGTCGACCGGATGCCGCTGGTGTCGCAGCACCCGAACCTCCAGATGTCCTGGTGCCTGGACTGCCACCGGGCGCCGGAGAAGCACCTGCGGCCGCGCGACCAGGTCTTCACGATGGGCTACGTGCCCGCGGGGATCCAGGAAGAGATCGGCGAGCGGCTGAAGGCCGAGTACCACATCCGGCCGACGTTCGAGTTGACGGACTGCACGACGTGCCACCGATGAGCAGCGAGCGCATCAGCATCGAGGAGGCCCGGACGAAGCTCGGCGAGCTTCGGGGGCGCGAGTACTGGCGCAGCCTCGAGGAGCTGCTCGAGACGGAAGACTTCCGCGAGCACCTGCACCGCGAGTTCCGCGTGCCGATCGAGTCGGGCGTGAACCGGCGCGAGCTGCTGACCCTGATGGGCGCCTCCATCGCGCTCGCGGGGCTGACGGGCTGCACGCGGCAGCCGACCGAGCGCATCTTCCCGTACGTCAAGGCGCCCGAGGAGCTCGTCCCCGGCGAGCCGCTCTTCTACGCGACGGCGCACGTCCACGGCGGGTACGCGCGCGGCATCCTCGCCAAGAGCTACGAGGGCCGGCCGATCAAGATCGAGGGCAACGAGCTGCACCCGGCGAGCCTCGGCGGCACGGACGTCTTCGCGCAGGCCTCGATCCTCGACATCTACGACCCGGACCGCTCGCAGACGCTGACCGAGCGCGGGCAGATCCGGCCGTGGAGCGCGTTTCTCGCCGCGGCCAGGCTCGCCGTCGAGAAGGAGCGCCCGAACCGCGGCGCGGGGATCCGGTTCCTGACGGGCACGGTCACCTCGCCGACGCTCGAGAAGCAGATCGGCGACGTCCTCGCGGCCTTCCCGGCGGCGAAGTGGGTGGCGTGGGAGCCGGTCGGGCGCGACAACGTCGCCCGCGGCGCGCTGCTGGCGTTCGGCGAGGTCGTCGAGCCGCGGTATGCCTTCGACAAGGCCGACGTCGTCGTGTCGCTCGAGTCCGACTTCCTCGGCGCGGGCCCGGCCATGCCGCGCTACGTCCGCGACTTCACGTCGCGCCGCAAGGCCGAGGGCACCAACCGGCTCTACGCCGTCGAGTCGACGCCGACGCTGACGGGCGCGCGCGCCGACCACCGGCGGCCGATGTCGCCCGCCGAGATCGAGGGCTTCGCCGCGGCCGTCGCGGTCGCCGTCGGCGCGATCGCCGGGGCCGCGCCGACGGATCCCTTCGTCGAGGCCGTCGCGGCGGACCTGAAGGCGCACCGCGGCAGCGGGCTCGTCGTCGCCGGCGAGTCGCAGCCGCCGCCCGTGCACGCCCTCGCGCACGCGATCAACGAGGCGCTCGGCAACGCCGGCAACCACCGTCACCTACTCCGCGCCCGTGGCCGGCGGACCGGCCGACCAGGCGGCGGCGTTCGCGGAGCTCGTCGAAGAGATGGAGGCGGACAAGGTCTCGACCCTCGTCATCGTCGGGGGCAACCCGGTCTTCACGGCGCCCGCGGACCTCGGCTTCGTGAAGGCGCTCGGCAAGGTCGACCTGCGCATCCACCTCGGCCTCTACGACGACGAGACCTCGCGCCTCTGCCACTGGCACGTCGCGGCGGCGCACCCGCTCGAGGCCTGGAGCGACGCGCGCGCGTACGACGGCACCGTCACGATCCTGCAGCCGCTCATCGCGCCGCTCTTCGGCGGCAAGTCGGCGCACGAGCTGCTCGCGGCGTTCTCCGATCAGCCCGAGAAGACGGGCCACGACATCGTCAAGGAGTACTGGAACGGCAGGCTGCCCGGCGCCGGCTTCGAGCACGCCTGGCGCAAGGCCCTCCACGACGGCCTCGTCGCGGACAGCGCCGCGCCCGTCGAAGACGGTGAAGGTGAGGAGCTTCGCGGCTTGCGCCCGCCGGCGCCGGCCGCGCCCGACAAGCTGACGCTGCTCTTCCGGCCCGACCCCACCATCTGGGACGGCTCCTACGCGAACAACGGCTGGATGCAGGAGCTCGCCAAGCCGCTCACCAAGCTGACCTGGGAGAACGCCGCGCTCATCGCGCCGTCGACGGCGCAGAAGCTCGGCGTGACGACCGAGGACGTCGTCGACGCTCACGCTCGACGGCCGCAAGGTCGAGGCGCCCGTGTGGGTCATGCCCGGCCAGGCCGAGGGCTGCGTCACCGTGCACCTCGGGTACGGGCGCACGCGCGGCGGCCGCGTCGCCGACGGCAAGGGCTTCGACGCGTACGCGCTGCGCGCGAGCGGCGCGCCCTGGGCGGCGCCGGGCCTCGAGATCGGCAAGACCCTGCAAGCGCACGACGCTCGCGACGACGCAGCACCAGTACGGCATGGAAGGGCGCGACCCCGTCCGCGCCGTCACGGCCGAGGCGTACCGCAAGGACCCCGCGGTCGTCGCGAAGATGGGCGAGCCGCCGCCGGGGCCGAAGGACACGATCTATCCGAAGCTGCCGACCGGCAGCTACGCGTGGGGCCTCTCGATCGACCTGTCGACCTGCGTGGGCTGCAACGCGTGCGTCATCGCCTGCCAGTCGGAGAACAACATCCCCGTCGTCGGCAAGGAAGCAGGTCGCGCGCGGCCGCGCGCTGCAGTGGATCCGCATCGACCGCTACTACAAGGGCGGCCTCGACAACCCCGAGACCCTCCACCAGCCCGTGACCTGCATGCACTGCGAGAACGCGCCGTGCGAGACGGTGTGCCCGGTCGACGCCACCGTCCACAGCGCCGAAGGCCTGAACCAGATGGTCTACAACCGCTGCGTCGGCACGCGGTACTGCTCGAACAACTGCCCGTACAAGGTGCGGCGCTTCAACTTCTTCCTCTACACCGACTACACGACCGAGATCCTGAAGCTCGCGCGCAACCCGGACGTCACCGTGCGCAGCCGCGGCGTCATGGAGAAGTGCAGCTACTGCGTCCAGCGCATCAACCGCGCGCGCTACGCGGCCGAGAAGGAAGACCGCCCGATCAAGGACGGCGAGATCGTGACCGCGTGCCAGCAGGCCTGCCCCGCGCAGGCGATCACGTTCGGCAACGTCTCGGATCCGCTGTCGCGGGTCTCGAAGGCCAAGGCCGAGGCGCGCAACTACGGCCTGCTGACCGAGCTCGGCACGCGGCCGCGCACGACGTACCTCGCGTCGCTCTCGAATCCGAATCCGTCGCTGCCGGTCCTGAACGGCGGCGGCCCGAGCACGAGGCGAGCACCATGGCTGACGACAAGCCCCTCCAGCCGGAGAGGCCGGCCACGCCGCCGGGCGCGATCCTGCGCCCGGGCTACACGTTCGCGACGCTCACCGACAAGCTCGCGTCGATCGCGCTCTCGCGCCGCACGCCGTTCGTCTGGTTCGTCGGCGTCGGCGTCGGCTTCTCGCTGATGATGGTGCTGCTCGGCGCCCTCGGCTACCTGCTCGTCAAGGGCATCGGCATCTGGGGCGTCAACCAGCCGGTGGGCTGGGGCTTCGACGATCGTCAACTTCGTCTGGTGGATCGGCATCGGCCACGCCGGCACGCTGATCTCGGCGATCCTGCTGCTGCTGCGCCAGCCCTGGCGCAACTCGATCAACCGCTTCGCCGAGGCGATGACGCATCTTCGCGGTCGCCTGCGCCGGCATCTACCCGGCTGCTCCACACCGGCCGGCCGTGGCTGGACTACTGGCTGCTGCCCTACCCGAACACGATGGGCATGTGGCCGCAACTTCCGCAGCCCGCTGATCTGGGACGTGTTCGCCGTCTCGACGTACGCGACCGTCTCGCTGCTCTTCTGGTACGTCGGCATGATCCCGGACCTCGCGACGCTGCGCGACCGCGCGAAGAAGCTGTGGGCCAAGATCCTCTACGGCGCGCTCGCGATGGGCTGGCGCGGCTCCGCGCGCCACTGGCAGCGCTACGAGACGGCCTCGCTCCTGCTCGCCGGCCTGGCGACGCCGCTCGTCGTCTCGGTGCACACGGTCGTGTCGTTCGACTTCGCCGCGGGCATCGTCCCGGGCTGGCACGCGACGATCTTCCCGCCCTACTTCGTGGCGGGCGCGATCTACGCCGGCTTCGCGATGGTGCTGACGCTCGCGATCCCGCTGCGCAAGATCTACGGCCTCGAGGACTTCATCACGATCAAGCACCTCGACAACATGGCCAAGATCACGCTCGCCACGAGCCTCATCGTCGCCTACGGCTACGGCGTCGAGGCCTTCATGGCGTTCTACAGCGGCAACACCTACGAGCGCTTCATGATGTGGAACCGGATGCACGGGCCCGTACAAGCACATGTACTGGGCGCTGCTCTTCTGCAACATCGTCGCGCCCGCAGGTGCTCTGGTTCCGCAAGGTGCGGCGCAACGTGCCGGCGCTCTTCTGCGTCGGCGATGATCGTCAACGTCGGCATGTGGCTCGAGCGCTACGTCATCGTCGTCGTCAGCCTCTCGCGCGACTTCCTGCCCTCGTCGTGGGGCATGTACCACGGCACGATCTTCGACTGGGCGACGTTCGTCGGCACGCATCGGGCTCTTCATCGCGCTGCTCTTCCTCTTCATCCGCATCCTGCCGATCGATCTCGATCTTCGAGATGCGGGCGATCCTGCCGGAAGCCAAGGTCCGCGAGGAGGAGGAATGAGCGGCGCCCGGAGCTCTACGGCCTGATGGCCGAGTTCGAAGACCCCACCGCGCTCGTGGAGGCGGCCGCGGCACGCGCGCGAGGAGGGCTTCACGAAGCTCGACGCGTACTCGCCGTACCCGATCGAAGCGCTGACCGAGGCCCTCGACATCCACGACCGCAAGCTGCCGGCCGTCGTGCTCGGCGGCGGGATCGTGGGCGGCCTGGCCGGCTACGCGCTCTGCTACTGGACGCTCGGTCATCGCGTACCCGATGAACATCGGCGGCAAGCCCTTCCACAGCGTGCCCGGCCTTCATCGTGCCGACCTTCGAGACGACGATCCTCTTCGCGGCCTTCGCCGCGGTCCTCGGCATGCTCGGCCTGAACGGCCTGCCCATGCCCTACCACCCGGTCTTCAACGCCCCGAACTTCGCCCTGGCCTCGCGCGACCGGTTCTTCCTCTGCATCGAGGCGAAGGACCCGAAGTTCGACCACGACAAGGTGTGGGCGTTCCTGACGAAGCTGGGGCCGCGGGTCGTCATGGACGTGGAAGAGTGATGCGCCGCCCGACGCTCGCCCTCGTGGTCGGACTGTCCGTGCTCGGCGCCGCCGCGTGCCGCCAGGACATGCAGGACCAGCCGAAGTACAAGAACCTCCGCGGCTCGGCGTTCTTCGACGACAAGCGCTCGGCGCGGCCCGTCGTCGAGGACACGGTGGCGCGCGGCTTCCTCTATGCCGACCAGCGCTTCCTGACGGGCAAGGACGGCGGCCAGCCGATCGCGACGCTGCCGATTCCCGCTGACGCGCGCGCTGCTCGAGCGCGGCAAGGAGCGCTACGGGATCTTCTGCACGCCGTGCCACGGCCTGACGGGCAACGGCCTCGGCGTCATCGTCCAGCGCGGCCTGCGCCAGCCGCCGTCCTTCCACATCGACCGCCTGCGCGACGTCGCCCGTGGGCTACTTCTACGACGTCCAGACGAAGGGCTTCGGCTCGATGCTGGACTACTCGGCGCAGATCCCGCCCTCGGACCGCTGGGCGATCGCCGCCTACATCCGCGCGCTGCAGCTCTCGCAGGGCGCGACGATCGCCGACGTGCCCGCGGACGCGCGCCCGGCCCTCGAGAGCGCCGCGGCCGGCGCCCGCGTGGCGCCCTTCCCGGTCAACGCCGACGACTGGCTCCACGCCGTGGACGAGGGTCCGACGGACCCCGACCTGAAGCCCGACGCGAAGAAGGAACACTGACGGTGGAACTGAAGAACGATCCGGCCCTGCGCGGGGCCGTCGGGGGGTTCGCCAGGCGCGCCCTCGCCGTCGGCGTCGTGATGCTCGCCGGCTCCGTCGCGGGCGGGATCGCGCGGCCCGACCAGTTCTTCCGCTCGTACCTGCTGGCGTTCGTCTTCTGGAACGGGCTGGCCGTGGGATCGCTGGCGGTGCTGATGCTCCAGTACCTGACGGGCGGCGCCTGGGGCATCGCGATCCGCCGCGAGCTCGAGGCGGCGACGCGGACGCTGTGGCTGACGGCGCTCGCCTTCGTGCCGCTCGTCTTCGGCATGCACCGCCTCTACGAGTGGACGCACGCCGACGCCGTCGCGCACGACGAGCTGCTGCAGAAGAAGACGTTCTACCTGAACACGCCGTTCTTCCTGGCGCGGACCGTCGATCGCCTTCGCCGCCTGGGTGCTGATCGCGTACTTCCTCAACCACTGGTCGCGCGAGCAGGACACGCACCCCGACCACAAGGCGATCGACCGCAAGCTGCAGCTGCTCTCCGGCGGCGGCCTCGTCGCCTACGCGGTGACGACGACGTTCACCTCGGTCGACTGGGTCATGTCGCTCGAGCCCCACTGGTACTCGACGATGTACGGCGTGATCTTCATGGTCAGCCAGGCCCTGGGCGCGCTGGCGCTGGCGACGCTCGCCGTCGTGCGCCTCTCGGACAAGTCGCCCGTGACGGAGTTTCTCGGCGGCCGCATCCTGCACGACCTCGGCAAGATGATGTTCGCGTTCACGATGATCTGGGCGTACGTCAACTTCTCGCAGTACCTGATCGTCTGGTCCGGCAACCTCCCGGAGGAGATCACCTGGTACCTCGCGCGCTTCCGCGGCGGCTGGGGCTGCGTGGGCGGCGCCGTGCTGATCTTCCACTTCGTCGTGCCGTTCCTCCTGCTGCTCTCGCGCAAGGCCAACCGCGACCCGAAGACGCTCACGTTCGCCGCGGTGCTGCTCGTCGTGATGCGCTTCGTGGACATCTCCTGGCTCGTGCTGCCGGCGTTCTCGCGCGGCGCGCTTCCACGTGAGCTTCATGGACTTCACGCTCCCGATCGGCCTCGGCGGCGTCTGGCTCTTCTTCTTCGCGCGCAACCTGGCCGACCGGCCGCTCCTGCCCGCCAACGACCCCGGCTTCGAGGAGGCGCTCGCGCATGGACGCGAATAAGCCCGCGCCGCAGGGCCACGGCATCGCCGTCGAGCCGGACCGCGTCTCGACGCGCATCGTCGTCGCCTTCGGCGTCGCCGTGGTGCTGATGGGGCTCGGCTGCGGCCGTGCTGATGATCGCGCTCTTCCGCACGCTCGACCGCGGCGCCGGCAAAGCGGACGAGAAGCTCGATCGCCGCCGCCGGCCTCCAGCGGCGCGAGAGCGCCCCGCCGCCGCTGCCGCGCCTGCAGATCTACCCGGTCAAGCACTGGAAGGACTTCCAGACGGCCGAGCGCGAGCGCCTCGACGACCTACGGCTGGATGGACCGCGGCACCGGCGTCGTGCACATCCCGATCGACCGCGCGATCGACCTCATCGCCGAACGCGGCGTCGCGCCGCTGCCGGCGCGGGTCCATGGTGGCGCCGGCAGGCGGCGGGACAAGGCGCGGTGAAGCCGTGACGGGCTTCCTTTGGAAGGCCTCGCATGAAGAGCTCCCTCTCCCGCACGGGAGAGGGCCGGGGTGAGGGGCGCCCTCCTCGCGCGCATTCGCGCATGCTGTTGATGTCCACCGCTGGCCCGCGCCCAGGCCATGGAGCCCCCCGAAGGCGGCATGGTCCGCGCCGACGAGAAGCCGGCGATCCTCAAGGACATCGGCATCGACCAGCGCCTGAACGAGCAGCTCCCGCTCGACCTGCCGCTCAAGGACGAGACCGGCCGCGCCGGTCCGCCTCGGCAACTACTTCGGCCGCCGGCCCGTCATCCTCGCGCTCGTCTACTACAACTGCCCGATGCTCTGCACGCAGGTCCTGAACGGGCTCGTCGGCGCGCTGCAACGTGATGTCGCTCGACGCGGGCACCGACTTCGACGTCGTGGCCGTCAGCTTCGACGCGCGCGAGACGCCCGCGATGGCGGCCGCCAAGAAGGACGCGTACCTCGGCCGCTACAAGCGGCCCAACGCCGCCGGCGGCTGGCACTTCCTGACGGGCGACGCCGCCGCGATCGAGCGGCTCACGAAGGCCGTCGGCTTCCGGTTCCGCTACGACAAGGACCGCGACCAGTTCGCGCACGCGAGCGCCGTCATGGTCGCGACGCCCGACGGCCGGCTCGCCCGCTACTTCTACGGGATCGAGTACGCGCCGCGCGACCTGCGCCTCGGCCTCGTCGAGGCCTCGGCCGGGACGCATCGGGACGCCCGTCGACCAGGTCCTGCTCTACTGCTTCCACTACGACCCGGCCAGCGGCAAGTACGGCCCGGTGATCGTGAACATCATCCGGCTGTCGCGGCCTCGCGACGCTGGCGCATCCTCGGGATCTCGCTCGTCGTGATGTCGCGCCGCCGGGCGCCGGATGCTCGCGGCGGCTTCGGGAGCGGCGCGATGACGCCCGCTCTTTCCCGAGCAGGCCTCGACCTTCGCCGGCAGCGTCGACGCGCTCTATCTCTTCCTGATCGCCGTCACGGCGTTCTTCTCGCTGCTGATCGGGACGCTCGTCGTCGTCTTCGCCCTGCAAGTTCCGGCGCACGTCGCCCGACGAAGTCGCGCCAGGACGTCCACGAGTCGGGCCTGCTCGAGATCGTCTGGACCGTCATCCCGTTCGGCCTCACGATGGTCATGTTCTTCTGGGGCGCGAAGGTCTTCTTCCAGATCACGCGCCCGCCGGCCAACGCGATCGAGATCTACGTCACGGCCAAGCAGTGGATGTGGAAGCTGCAGCACGAGGACGGCCACCGCGAGATGAACGAGCTGCACGTGCCCATCGGCCAGCCCGTGCGCCTGACCATGGCCTCCGAGGACGTCATCCACAGCTTCTTCGTGCCCGCGTTCCGCTTCAAGCGCGACGTCGTCCCGGGCCGCTTCTCGACGGCCTGGTTCGAGGCGACGAAGCCCGGCAAGTACCACCTCTTCTGCGCCGAGTACTGCGGCACGCGGCACTCGAACATGATCGGCTGGATCTACGTGATGACGCCGGCCGACTACCAGGCGTGGCTGGCCGGCGGCACGCCCGGCGAGACGCTCGCCTCGGCCGGCGCCAAGCGCTTCGTCGAGCAGGCCTGCAACACGTGCCACGGCGAGCAGAAGGGCGCGCGCGGGCCCTCGCTCACGCGGCCTCTACGGCTCGCACCGTGCGCATCGCAGAGCGGCCAGACGGTCGTGGCCGACGAGGCCTACATCCGCGAATCGATCGTGAACCCGCAGGCGAAGCTGCGTCGAGGGCTATCCGCCGATCATGCCGACCTACCAGGGCCTGATCAGCGAGGAGGGGCTCCTCCAGCTCATCGCGTACATCAAGTCCCTGTCCCCGGCGCCGGCCGCCGCCGGCTGCGAACGCCGCCGCGCCGGCGCCTGCCCCGGAAAGGAAGTCCCAGCACGCCATGAGCAACGCGAACACGACGCCGCGCCGAGAGCGCGTCAACTACCTGAACGCCGGGCTACGGCCTCGCGGTCGTGGCTGCTGACGATCGACCACAAGCGGATCGCGATCCTGTACCTGATCGGCGTCACGGTCTTCTTCGCGATCGGCGGCCTCGTCGGCCGCGCTCGTCCGCCTCGAGCTGCTCACGCCGGCCGGCGACGTCTTCCAGGCCGAGACCTACAACAAGATCTTCACGACGCACGGCGTCATGATGGTCTTCTTCTTCATGATCCCGGCCATCCCGGCCGTGCTCGGCAACTTCCTCATCCCGCTCATGATCGGCGCGAAGGACCTCGCCTTCCCGCGGATCAACCTGCTGTCCTGGTACCTCTACGTCATCGGCGGCGCTGCTCGCCCTCTGGGCCGTCGTCCACGGCGGCGTCGACACGGGCTGGACGTTCTACACGCCGTACTCGCACCGTCTACTCGAACGGCTGGGTCGTCGTGACGGCGGTCGGCATCTTCATCTCCGGCTTCTCGTCGATCCTGACCGGCCTGAACTTCATCGTGACGATCCACACGATGCGCGCGCCCGGCATGACGCTGGATGCGCTGCCGCTCTTCTGCTGGGCGCATGTACGCGACGTGCCATCATCCAGATCCTCGGCACGCCCGTCATCGCGATCACGGTCCTGCTCGTCGGCGGCGGAGCGGCTCTTCCACCTCGGCATCTTCGACCCGGCGCTGGGCGGCGACCCGGTGCTCTTCCAGCACCTCTTCTGGTTCTACTCGCACCCGGCCGTCTACATCATGATCCTGCCGGCCATGGGCGTGATCAGCGAGCTCGTCACGGCCTTCGCGCGCAAGCCGATCTTCGGCTACAAGTTCATCGCCGGCTCCTCGGTGGCGATCGCGGTGCTCGCGTTCCTCGTGTGGGGCCACCACATGTTCGTGTCGGGGCAGTCGGTCTACGCGGGCCTGATCTTCTCGATCCTCTCGTTCATGGTCGCGATCCCGTCGGCGATCAAGGTCTTCAACTGGACGGCGACGCTCTACAAGGGGTCGATCTCGTACCAGACGCCGATGCTCTACGCGATCGGCTTCATCGGCCTCTTCACGTTCGGCGGCCTGACGGGCCTCATCCTCGCCACGCTCGGCCTCGACATCCACGTGCACGACACGTACTTCATCGTGGCGCACTTCCACTACATCATGGTGGGCGGCACGATCATGGGCTACCTCGGCGGCCTGCACTACTGGTGGCCGAAGATCTCCGGAAAGATGTACCCGGAGTACTGGTCGCGCGTGTCGGCGTGGGTCATCTTCATCGGCTTCAACCTGACGTTCTTCCCGCAGTTCATCGCTCGGCTACCTCGGCATGCCGCGCCGGTACCACGCGTACCCGGAGGAGTTCCAGGTCCTGAACGTCATGTCCACGGCCGGCGCCTCGATCCTCGGCATCGGGTACCTGATCCCGCTCATCTACTTCGTCTGGTCCATGCGCTACGGCCAGGACGCGGTGGACAACCCGTGGGGCGCGACCGGCCTCGAGTGGCAGACGCCGTCGCCGCCGCCGACCGAGAACTTCCCGGAGACGCCCGTCGTCACCGGCAAGCCCTACGACTACCTGACCGCCCACGAGGAGGAGGTCGCCGTTGGCTGACGCGCACGCGCGCCGCGCCACGACGCTCCCCCGCAGCTGCGCCACCACTTCGTGGACATGGCGGCGCAGCGCGAGGCGTCGGCCCTCGGCATGTGGATCTTCCTCGTCACGGAGGTCCTCTTCTTCGGCGGCATGTTCACGGCCTACGTCATCTACCGCGCGCAGTACACGCGGGCCTTCGAGGGCGCGTCGAACCTGCTCGACCTGAAGCTCGGCGCCTTCAACACGGTCGTGCTGATCCTGTCCTCGCTGACGATGGCGCTCGCCGTCTGGGCCGGGCAGCAGGGCCGCAAGAACCTGATCATCGCGTTCCTGCTCGCGACGATGCTGCTCGGCGGCGTGTTCCTCGGCGTCAAGGCGATCGAGTACACGCAGAAGTTCCAGCACCACGAGGTCCCGGGCCCGCACTTCGTCGTTCCCATGGACGAGGAAACGCACCAGCCCCTGCCCAAGCAGAGCGAGATGTTCTTCTCGCTCTACTTCTGCATGACCGGCCTGCACGCCCTCCACATGGTCATCGGCATCGGCCTGCTGCTGTGGCTGGTCCTGCGCGCGCGGCGCGGCGAGTTCACGGCGCGGTACAACACGCCGGTCGACATGGTCGGGCTGTACTGGCACTTCGTGGACATCGTCTGGATCTACCTGTTCCCGCTCCTCTACCTTCTGGGGAGGCACACGCTGTGAGCGGCCACGGATCGAATTCCGGCCAGCGGGCACGGGGGGCTGGGCGCCTACTTCGTCGTCTTCACGGTGCTGATGGTCTTCACGGGCCTGACGCTCTGGGCGGCCTACCAGCACCTCGGCATCTGGAACACGCCCGTCGCGCTCGGGATCGCGACGGCCAAGGCCGTCATGGTCGCGCTCATCTTCATGCACCTGCGCTCCTCGCCGAAGCTGACGGCCATCGTCGTGTCGACGAGCATCCTCTTCCTGGCGTTCCTGATCCTCATCACGCTCTCCGACTACCTCACGCGCCCCTGGCTGCCGATCTACGGCAAGTAGCTCCGCTCCCGAACCGATGACGAACGGGCCGCGGACGTTTCCGGACGGATTTCTCTGGGGCGCCTCGACGTCCGCGTACCAGGTCGAGGGCTCGCCGCTGGCCGACGGCGCGGGACCGTCCAACTGGCACCGCTTCTGCCGCACGCCCGGGCTCGTCAAGGGCGGCGACACGGGCGACGTGGCCTGCGACCACTACCGCCTCTGGAAGGACGACATCGGCTGGATGCAGGAGCTCGGGCTGAACGCCTACCGCTTCAGCATCTCCTGGTCGCGCGTCCTGCCCGAGGGCACCGGCCAGGTCAACCAGAAGGGCCTCGACTTCTACCGCCGCCTCGTGGACGCGCCTCGGCGAGGCCGGGCATCGAGCCCAACGCGACGCTCTTCCACTGGGACCTGCCCGCGGCCCTCGAGGACCGCGGCGGCTGGCAGAACCGCGACATCGCCGGCTGGTTCGCCGACTACGCGCGCGTCGTGTTCCGCGCGCTCGACGGCCGGGTGCGGATGTGGGCGACGCTGAACGAGCCCTGGGTCGTCACGGACGGCGGCTACCTCCACGGCGTGCTGGCGCCGGGCCACCGCAGCCTCTTCGAGGCGCCGATCGCCGCGCACAACCTGCTGCGCGCCCACGGCGCCGCGGTCGACGTCTATCGCGCGGAGGGAAAGCACCGCATCGGGATCGTCGTCAACCTCGAGCCCAAGCACCCGGCCTCGGACTCCCCCGAGGACCTCGCCGCCGCGCGGCGGGCGGACGCGTACATGAACCGCCAGTTCCTCGACCCGCTGCTGCTCGGCCACTATCCCGAGGAGCTCGTCGGGATCTTCGGCGAGGCGTGGCCGGAGTTTCCCGCGGCGGACCTCGACGCGATCCGGCGGCCGATCGACTTCCTGGGCGTGAACTACTACTCGCGCAGCGTCGTCCGGCACGAGCCCAAGGCGTGGCCCGTCGGGGCCGGCCGCGTGAAGCAGCCGGGACTGCACACCGAGATGGAGTGGGAGGTCTATCCGGACGGGCTCGCGGAGATCCTGCTGTGGGTGCGCGAGCGGTACGGCAAGTTTCCGGTCTACGTCACCGAGAACGGCGCGGCGCTCGCGGACGCGGAGCCGGTCGGCGACCTCGTCGAGGATCCCGTCCGCGTCGCCTACCTCCGCGATCACCTGCTCGCGGTCCGCCGCGCGATCGACGGCGGCGCCGACGTGCGCGGCTACTACGCCTGGTCGCTGCTCGACAACTTCGAGTGGTCGCAGGGGTTCTCGAAGCGGTTCGGGTTGATCCGCGTGGACTACGCGACGCAGAAGCGGACCGCCAAGGCGAGCGCGCGGTATTACACGCGGGTCATCCGGTCCAACGGGGCGGCGCTGGAGGAGTAGGGCGCGGACGTCTGCGCGTCACGCCGCGACGGCGCGAGCCTCGCCCCTAAAACCGCCGCAAACTCGGAACCGCCACGAAGCAAAACCGCTCTCGCCCGTGGGGAGAGGGCAAGGGCGAGCCCTTCGGGACAAGCGCCCGCGCGCCGATTCGTTCGCCGCGAAATCGACGTCTGAAGCGCCCCTCGCCCCGACCGCTCGCCCGCCGGGACGAGGAGAGGCCCTCGACGGCCTGTGCCGCCGAGGTGCCGAACTACACGAACGTCGCGTGCACCTTGTGCCGTCCGCCCGCCTGCTTCGGCACCGGGATGACGTTCCCCTCGATCCGCACCCCGTCCACCTCGACGTCGTTCGCCACGCCGCGCTCGATGTCGATCTCCCAGGTCGCGCCGCGCCACGGACGGACCATCCGCGCGCGGTCCCAGTCCGGGGGCAGGCACGGGTCGATGCGCAGGCCGTCCCAGTCGGGCCGCACGCCGAGCACCCACTCGGCCACGATGCGATGCAGCCACGCGGCGGAGCCGGTGTACCAGGTCCAGGCGCCGCGGCCGTGGTGCGGCGAATCCGGACCGTCCACGTTGCCCGGCAGGACGTAGGGCTCGGCGAAGTAGCGATCCGGCTCCTTGATGGACGGATTGATCGCGTCGAGCAGCCGCCCGACGAGCTCGCCGTCCTTCGCCTTCGCGGCCGCGGCGATCGCCCAGGTCGCGGCGTGCGTGTAGACGCCCCCGTTCTCGCGCAGGCCCGGCGCGTAGCGCGTGATGTAGCCGATCCCGGCCACGGGAACGTCGAACGCCGGCGCGAGCAGCAGCGCGCCGGCCTCGGTGACGAGGTGCTTCTTCATCGACGCGAGGCAGCGCGCGGCGCGGTCGGGCGGCGCGACGTCGTTCAGGATCGCCCAGGTCTGGGCGTTCAGGAAGATCCGGCCCACGCGGTCGCGCGCGGACCCGAGCGCGCGGCCGTCGTCGAGCGTGCCGCGCAGGTACCACTCCCCGTCCCAGCCGTGCGCGTTGATGGCGGCGACGAGCGCGGTGCGCCGGTCGCCGAACTCGGCCGAAAGGTCCGCGCGCCCCGCGCGCTTCCAGAGCTCGGTCCAGTCGGCGAGCAACCCGGCCAGGAACTGGCCGAGCCAGAAGGATTCGCCCTTCTCCCGCAGGCCCATCGCCGAGAGCCCGTCGTTCCAGTCGCCGGCCCCGATCAGCGGGATCCCCCGCGGGCTCGTGCGCTGGAAGACGCGGCGGAAGGCGCGCAGCACGTGGTCGGACAGGGGCGCCGGCGTCTTCTCGTCGAGGTACGGCGCCGTGTCGCGCAGGACCGACACGTCGCCCGTCTCGCGGATGTAGCTGGCCGCGACGAACGCGAGCCACAGCAGGTCGTCGGTCATCTTCGTGACGTGGCCCTGCTCGGTCAGCGGATGCCACCAGTGGTAGACCGAGCCGTCGGCGAACTGGTGCTCCGCGTGCAGCTTGAGCTGCCGGCGGCAGCGCTCCGGGTCGATCGTCAGCCAGACCTGCGAGTCCTGCAGCTGGTCCCGGAACCCGAAGGCGCCGCTCTGCTGGTAGTAGCCGGCGCGGCCCCAGAGGCGCGCGGCGATCGCCTGGTAGCGCACCCAGTCGTTGGTCATCGCGTCGAGCGCGGCGTCGGGCGTCTCCATGCGGTGCGTCGCGAGGCGCTGCCGCCAGCCCGCGCGCACGCGCTCGAGCGACGCGTCCATGGCGTCCGCGCCGCGGAACCGGTCGACGAGACGGGCCGCCGCCTCCTCCGTCTCCGCGGTCGCGAGCGTGAACCCGAGGGTGCGCGAGCCGCCGGCCGGCAGGTCGATCGCGCAGCGCAGCGCAGCGATCGGGTCCTCGTGGCGGCCGAAGAGCGGCGTCCACTCCCGCTGCGCGAGCGACGCCGGCGCCGCGAGGTCGCCGAAGCGGCCGAGGAAGGCCGCCTTGTCGCCCTGCATGCCGTCCAGCTCCTCGCTCGCGGCGAACGCGCTGACGTACGGGAAGCTCGTGTTCCAGTGCCCGTACCGCTCGGAGGAGACGTCCCACATGTGGTTCTTCGCGAAGACCGCGCCCCGCGCGGAGTCGGGCCGGGTCTCGAGGAAGAGCCGGCCGAACTCGCGCCGCGACGCGGGCGCGACGCCGCAGCACCACTCGAGAAAACCGGTGAGCTCGAGCCGCCGCGGGCGGCCCGACGCATTGTGCAGCTCGATCTTCCAGAGCTCGACCGTCTCGGCGTCGTCGCAGAAGAGCGTCCAGCGCGCCTCGATTCCGTGGAACGCCGTCTCGAAGACCGTGTAGCCCATGCCGTGCCGGCAGGCGAAGCGCTCCAGGGCGGCCCACACGGGAGACGGCGACAACGACCAGAGCGCGCCGTCCTCGGCGTCGCGGACGTAGACGAACTTGCCCGAGCGGTCGGAGGCGAGCTCCTGCTGCCAGCGGGTCACGGTCCCGAGCTGCGAGTTGTCGATCCACGAGAACCCGCTGCCCGTGTGGCTGACGCAGAGGCCCACGCGCTCGTTGGCGATGACGTTCGACCACGGGCGCGGCGGGCGGGGGTCGGTGACGACGTACTCGGTCCCGTCGTCGGAGAAGTGTCCGTAGCGGTTCTTCGGGAGGGGGCGATGGGAGGTCATGGGTCTCTCACTTGACGAGGACGTCCGCGGGCGACGTCCGCACGACGACTTCGCCGGCGGTGGAAATCGCCGCGGGCTTTCCGTTGATGGTTGCGGAGGATGGACGACCCGGAAACGGCCAGGTGACGACGAACCCGCCGGGGGGCGCCGCGGCGCCGCCGCCGATGTGCACGCGCAGAGCGCGCCGACCTCGGCCGCGAAGGCGAGGTCGAGCATTCCCGAGCGCGTGCGCAGCCGCGAGACCGAGGCGCCGCGCGGGTCGGCGAGCCACGAGGCCGGGATGCCGGCGCCGAGGACGAGCGCGCCGTCCTCCTCCCGGTCGTAGGCGAAGAGATCGAGGAAGGAGCGGATGAAGTCCGAGGCGACCCAGCCGTGCGGCATGTCCCCGATGAACTTCGGCGTGCGCAGGTCCGGCCAGACGACCTCGGCCCAGTGGTTCCACGCGGCCGGGCGCCGGTCGGCGAAGAAGAACTCGAAGAGCGCGCTCGACCGGTCGCGGTGTCCGAGGCGCACGAGGCTGCCGGCGATGCGCCACTCGTAGGGCGTGTACTCGCCCCCCTTCGCGCGGTCGGCGCGGCGCGCGACGAAGCGCTGCCAGTAATCCTCGAACGTCGGCAGCGAGCTCCTTCTGCGGCAGCCGGCTGCCCTCGCCGCAGGGCTCGAGCGCGATCGTCGTCGAAGTCGGATCGAGGTCGCCGAGATCCGCGGATCCCGGGATGTAGGAAAGCCCGCGCGCCGCGATGACGGCGCGGATCGACGCGTGCACGTCCTTGCGCATCTCGTCGCGCGAAGCCGCAAAACGCGCCGCATCCGCCGGTTTGCCCAGCGCCGCCGCGAGCTCCGCCGCGTCGGAGAGGCCGCGGATGCCCCAGAAGTCGTCCCAGTAGGAGTGGACCGGATGGTCCGAGTAGCCCTCGTGGCTGATCGATTCCGGCAGCAGGCCGAAGAAGATCGCCTTCGGCCCCGTCCGGTACTCCTCGGTCCGGCGGCTCTGGCGCAGGCGCTCGATGTACGCCGCGTCCTTCGCGAGCGAGCGGCCAGACGGTCTCGATCGTCGCCCGGTCCGACGTGAAGCGGTAGTACTCGCCCGCGAGGAAGAGCAGCTCCCCGTGGCTGTCGTTCTCCGGAACGGGATCCGCGCCGCGGCGATCGACACAGCACGGCACCGCGCCGCTCTCGAACTCGTAGGGCGCGAACCAGAGCAGGAACTCGCGCACCTCGTCCGCGTGGCCCAGGCGCAGGAGCGCGTAGGCCGTCAGCGCGCCGTCGCGAATCCACGAGCGCGCGTAGGAGCGGGTTCCCGGCTGGATCGCCGGCCCGTCGCGGTTGACCAGGATCCAGGCGAGGTTCGCCCGCGCTGCGCGCGCGATCGGCTGGGCGGCCGCCGGCAGGTCGAAGGAGACGCGCTCGAGCTTCGCGCGCCAGCTCTTCGCCGTCAGCGCCGCGCGCGCATCGAAGTCGGCGGACGCCTCGAGTGGCGGCTCCGGCAACGAGGCGCCGGCCGACAGCGGCACGGCGATGACCACGTCCCGCGACCCTCCGGCGGGGATGTCGAGGCCCCATCCCAGTGCCCCCGACGCGAATCCCGCCGGATCGGCCGCGGAGGATTCGGTCGGAAGGTCTCCCTCCGCGATCCGCGAGCCGATTTCGCCATCCTCGAAGAGCGTGGCCCCGAAAGACGAAGGCGGCGTGAGCGGCACGAGCTTCGGCTGGCCGTTGACGGCCACGACGCGGCCGTCCCACGCGATGCTCCGGATCGGCGCGAAGCCGCCGGGCACGTTCAGAAACTGCCACGGCGGGTTGACCTGGAGCGGCCGGGCCGCGAGATACAGGGTCGCCTGGACGGCAGCCGGGCCGGCGTTGCGCACGCGGTACCGGACGCGCATCAGGGAGGCGTCCGCAGGTCCGTCGGCGAAGGCCGACACGGCGAGCGACAGGCCGTTGGGGTGGTTGCGCAGAACCGACGGGAGCGGCAGGTCGCCGTCCTCGAGCGACTGCGACGTGTCGGACTCGGCCCATCCCCAGGACTTCCCTCCGGAGACGAGGAACGGCTCGACCGCGAAAGCGCCGCGCCCCGTCTCGAGCGCGCCGTCCTCGGAGAGCAAGCCCTTTTCCCTGCCGCCGTCCACGCCGACGAGCGTCCAGTAGAGCTGCTCCTTCAAGAGCGAGCGCGGCCAGCGCCCGCGCGGCGAGTCGGCGGCGACCGACTCGAGGAACTTCGTCGGCGTCTCCGAGAACTCGGCCGGCTCGACCGCCACCCGCGCGAGGACGTACCCGCGGCCCCGGGCGCTCTTCTCGAGCTTCAGGCGCACGAAGGCGGCCTCGGACTCGGGCAGGGAGATCCACGCGCGGCCGCCCCGCGTCGCCGCGACCGAGCGGGCCGTCGACCACGCCTTCCCGTCGTCGGACATCTCCACGTCGTAGACGCGCGCGAAATCCGCCGCGTCCCAGTCGAGCGCGAGGCCGCCGAGCTCGCGCCGGCCGCCGAGGTCGAGCACGAGCTGCTGCTTCTCGCCGCCCGCGGGATCGCTCTTCCAGGCCCGCGGTGCGGGCAGCGGCCCTTCCTCGAGCGGCAGCTCCTCGAGCGCGAGCTCGTCGATCTCGACCCGGCCCCGGCCGCCCTGGCCGGCCGTCACGGTGATCTCGACGAAGCCCAGGTCCTTGATCTCGCCGCCGCGCGCGGGGCCCCACGCGAACGCCACCTGGCGCTTCTTGATGCGCAGCGTCTTCCAGTCGCCCGGAAACTCGAACCCGCGGCGCACCGACCACCACACGTTCTCGCCGGTCGGGTCCAGCAGCTTGAACTCGAGCGTCTCCGGGGGCGCCTCGCCCTTCAATCGCAGCGTGAAGGCCCAGTTGGGAGGCATGCGCCTCGGGAACGCCTTGCGCGCGGCCGCCCAGCCGGCGTGGCCGCCGAAGTCGAAGTCCATCCGCAGCGCGCCGCCGTGCTCCCCCGCCGACGGCGCGAGCGTCAGGCGCACGCCCTCGGAGGGCGCGGCGGTCCAGCCCGCGATGCCGTCGAACGCGTCGAGGACGGCGGTCTGCGGCGCGGGTGCGGCGGAAAGCAGCGCGAGGCAGGCGGTCACGACCAGCAGGCGCCTCACTCCTTGACGCCCCCGAGCGTGATCCCCTCGACGTACTGCTTCTGGAGGAGCAGGAACAGAACGAGCACCGGCAGCACCGTGATCACCGCGCCCGCCATCATCAGCTCCGTGTCGGGCACGTGCTCGCCGATCAGGCTCGCGAGCGCCACGGGCAGCGTGTAGCGCGACTCGTCGGTCAGGATGACGAGCGGCCACACGAAGTCGTTCCAGGTCGCGAGAAACGTCACGATGCCGAGCGTCGCGAGCACGGGCTTCAGGATCGGCAGGACGATGCGCCGGTAGATCAGGAACTCGCTCGCGCCCTCGAGTCTCGCCGCGTGCAGCAGGTCGTCCGGGATCGCCTGCGCGAACTGGCGGATGAGGAAAATCCCGATGATCCCCGCCGTGCCCGGCAGGATCGCGCCGACGTACGTGTTGACGAGGCCGGCCGAGCGCAGCATCAGGAAGAGCGGCAGCATCGAGACCTGCGCCGGGATGACGAGCGCCCCGACGAGGACGGCGAAGAGACGGTCGCGGCCCGGGAAGCGCAGCTTCGCGAAGGCGTACCCCGCCATCGAGTTGAGAAAGAGGACGCCGAGCGTCGTCGCGCCGGCCACGAGCAGGCTGTTCGCGAGCGCGCGGCCGAGCGAGAGGCGCGTGAAGAGCTCGACGTAGTTGGTCAGCACCGGCGAGGACGGCAGGAACGGCGGCGGAAACTCGCTCGCCTCGCCGGGCTTCATGATCGAGGCGGCGACCATCCAGACGAGCGGCGTCAGGGCGACGGCCGCGCCGACGAGCAGCGCGGCATGGACCGGGATGGCCGCGAGGAGCTTCTTCACGCCTCCCTGCCCTTCTGGAGCCGGAACTGCACGGCGGTCAGGCCGAGCACGACGAGGAAGAGCACGAACGCGATCGCCGCGGCGTAGCCCATGCTCCACCAGCGAAACCCGTTCTTGTACATGAGCAGGCCCACCGAGAGCGTCGCGTTCAGCGGTCCTCCGCCGCCCGTCATGACGTAGGGCTCGGCGAAGAACTGGAAGTAGCCGATCGTCGTCATCACGCCGAGGAAGAGCAGCGTCGGCGCGAGCAGCGGCACCGTCACCTTGCGGAACATCTGCCACGGGCTCGCCCCCTCCAGGCGCGCCGCCTCGTACAGCGACTCGGGAATCGCCTGCAGGCCGGCCACGAACAGGATCGTCGCGTACCCGAAGTTCTTCCAGACGGCGAGCAGGATGATCGCCGGCATCGCCCACCGCGGATCGCCCAGCCAGTCGATGGGCGGGATGCCGACCCAGCCGAGCGCGTGATCGATGAGGCCGAAGCGCGGGTGGTAGAGGTACCGGAAGACGACCGCGACCGCCACGAGCGTCGTGACGTACGGCGTGAAGAAGATCGTGCGGAAGAGGCCCTTGCCGCGCGTCACTTTCGCGTGCAGGAGCAGGGCCGCCGCCAGCGCCACGCCGAGCGTCAGAGGGCCGCCGACGAAGAGGAACAGGGCGGTGTTGCGCATCGCCTTCCACAGGAGCGGATCGGCCAGCAGGTTCGTGTAGTTGCGCAGGCCCACGAAACGCGTGTGCGCGATGTTGCCGAGCGAGTAGATGTCGAAGTCGGTCAGCGACAGCAGCAACGCCGCGCCGATCGGGATGAGGAAGAGGACCGTGATGGCGAAGAGGCCCGGGGCGAGGAACATCCACGCCGCCCGCACCTCGTGCCGGGGCGTGTCAGCGGCCACGGCCGGCCTCCGCGCGCGCCAGGATCCAGCGGCGCTTCTCGAGGATGTGGTCCACGTCGCGGTCGAGCGACGCGAGCGCCGCGGGGATGGTCTCCCGGCCGCGGATCGCGCCCTCGAGGTCCTCCCACGACCTTCTGCGCGATCTGCTCCCACTCGGGCACGCGCGGCAGCGGCGTCACGCGCGCGAGCTGGTCGCGGAAGGCGCGGGCCTTCTCGTCGTTGGCGAGCGACGGGGTCGTCCCAGGACGCCTTGCGCGCGGGCAGATCGCCCGAGAGCGCGTAGAACCGCGTCTGGATCTCGGGCCGCGACAGGAACTCGACGAAGCGCCACGCGGCGTCCTTCTGCTTCGAGGCCCGGAAGAGCGCGATCGAGGAGCCGCCCGCGAGCGAGTAGCCCGGCCACTCCTGCCCGTCCGGCGCCGGCACGGGCGCGGTCATCCAGGAGTCCTGCAGCTCGGGCGGCAGGCGCCGGCGGAACTCGCCGAGGTTCCACGGGCCCGGTGATCCACATGGCGACGTAGCCGCGGCTGAACTCCTGGTACGGGATTGCCGAGCTGCGTGTAGCTGACGACCGGCGCGAGGCCCTGCGTGTAGAGGGAGATGTACCAGTCGGTCGCGCGGCGAAATCGGGCTGCGCGAAGCCGCCCCGCGTGTCGTCCGTCGGCCAGCAGCGGCGAGCGCTCCTGGAGGCCGAAGATCGTGACCTGCTCCCACTCGTTGGTGGGGAGCAGGATCGCGTAGCGGCGAGCTCGAGTCGCGCCCTTGATCCTGCGCATCGCCTCGCGCCACCCGGACCACGTCCGCGGCATCGCGGCGTAGCCCGCGGCCTTCAGCAGGTCCTTCCGGTAGAAGAGCACCCGCGTGTCGACGTACCAGGGAATCCCGTACGTCGCTCCGCCGAAGCCGTTCGTCTTCCAGATGCCCTCGTAGTAGTCGGCGGGCGCGAGCGCCTTCGACGCCGCGACGCGCGCGTCGAGCGGCTCGAGCGCGCCGATGGCGGCGAACTCCGGGATCCACGTGTTGCCGAGCTGCGCGAGGTCCGGCGGCGAGCCGCCCACGAAGCCCGTCAGCAGCTTCTCGTGCGCGGCGGTCCACGGGATCTGCTGGACGACGACGCGGATGCCCGGATTCTCCCGCTCGAACTCGGGCACGAGGTCCTTGACGACCTCGCCCTCGCGGCCGAGGCCCCAGAAGCGCAGCACCTGTTCGCCGGGCGCGGCCGCCTTGCGGGCGCAGCCGGCGGCCGCCAGGCAGGCGAGCGCGAGCGTCAGTGCGCGGGCGTTTCGAGCCATCCGCCCGTGAACCCCGCGCGCTTCAAGCCCGCCACGATGTAGGGATTGCGGCGCATGGTCTTCCAAACGAGCTCGGAACGGTAGTTCTCGAGCATGGCGACGATGGGCCCCTGGTCGATGCCGAGCTGGTCCGGGCCGAACCAGCCGACGCCCGGCACGATGCGCCCGTAGCGCGGCGCGACCGAGGAGCTCGCCGAGCGTGGGATTGAAGGCGTCGATGAAGCCGTAGGCGTTCCAGACGTCGCTGCCCCAGCGCCGCGCCATCTCGCGCAGGGCCGGCACGACGATCTCCGGCGCGAAGGCGATCGAGCCCGCCGCCGCGGTCGGCGCGATCGTGCCGTCGTCGAGCACGTACACGATCGAAGCGCCGCGCGCCGCGTAGGTCTGGAACTTGTGCGAGCGGCCGCCGACCTCGAGGACGGCGTCGAGCGGGCCGTCGCAGGCGGTCAGGCCCCACACGTTCGGTCCGTAGCCGGCGAAGCCGCCCGGGTTGGCGATCGCGTACGCGCGCTGCGAGAGCGTCGCCCGCCGCGCGTTTTCGAAGTAGTCGATGCCCTTGCCGCGCATGTAGGCGTCCTGGATGCCGCGGAAGTCGACCCAGACGTGGCTGAACTGGTGCACGAAGAGCGGCGAGAAGTTCAGGTGCTCCTGCCCCTGGAACGTGCCCCACTTGTAGGTGCTCGTCCACACGTCCCAGCTCTTCGGGTCGATCGGGTGCGTGGGCGAGCCGAGCGCGAGCAGGTACACGATCATCGCCTCGTCGTAGCCGTGCCAGTCCCAGGCGTGGAATCCCTCCTCGGGAGTCCAGCCCATGCGAGACGGCGGGCGGACGCGGCGAGGCCCAGTCCCACTCGATGCGTCGGTACAGAAAGTCGGCGTCGGCCCGGATGCGGGCCTCGACCGGGTCGTCGCGGTCGAAGTAGCTCTGGCACTCGAGCACGCCCGCCATCAGCAGCGCGGTGTCGACCGTCGAGAGCTCGACGTGCTCGAAGCGGGCGCCGGTGTGCATGTCGAGGAAGTGGTAGAAAAACCCGCGGTAGGACGTCCGCCCGTTCGCCGCGTCGCCCGCCGGCGCGTCGGCGAGAAACCGCAGCGTGGCGGCCACGCGCCGGGCGGCCTGCTCGCGCGTCACCCAGCCGCGCTCGGCGCCGACCGTGTACGCCGTGAGCCCGAAGCCCACCGCGGCGACGCTCGAGAACGAGGGCGTGGGCGCGCGGTCGGGGATGAGCTGCGTCGTCGGATCGGCGAGATCCCAGAACCAGCGGAACGTGCGCTGCTCGAGGTCGTCGAGGAACGCCCGGTCGGCGGCGGGATCGGCGGCCGCGGTCGGCCGGGGGGCAACGACTCGCGGTTCCGGTGCGCGCGGCTGCTCCTGGGCGCGCGGCGCCGGACCGCAGAGCGCGAGGGAAAGGAAGAAGAAGCGGGGCGAGAACCGGAAACCAGACCGAGCCGCGGGGCGCCGGGGCCCGAGACGGAGCCGACGGGGCGGGCGTCGATTCGCCCGTCCCGTCGCTTCCCCGCCCGTCAGCCTTGCGGCGCCACACGATCAACGGTCAAACCTTATCGTCTCCTAGAATCCGAAGCCGAGGCCGAACTGGACGCGGCGGGGGCTCGTGATGAGGCAGCTCGGCGTCCCGAAGTTGGCGATTCGTGCCGAGGATCGCTGGCGGCCTTGATGAATCCGTCGTAGCAGCCGTAGTTCTTGTGGTCGGTCACGTTGAAGACCTGGACCCGCGCCTCGATGAAGGTCTGCGCGTTGAAGTAGAAGGCCTTCGACAGCCCGAGGTCCCACTCGAGGAAGGGAATCGTGCCCGGCTTCGTGCCGTCGTTCAATTCGACCTTGCACTGACCCGGTCCGTACCCCGCCGTGCAGTCGTCGATCGTGTAGCCCGTCCCGGTGTTCAGATTGAGCAGCGTCGTCGCCTTCATGTCCCAGGGAATGCCGACGATGCCCGAAACGACGACCGAGTTGCGCACGTCCTGCGGCGTGCGGTGATACGGGTAGTCCTGAACGGTCGGGTAGTCGAGCGAGAACAGATCGCCGCCGTTGGCCTTCGCCTTGCCCCACGTGTACGCGAGCGTCATGCCCCACGGCGAAGACGCCGTGTACTGCTTCTGGACGTTGACGAGGACCGAGGTCCACTGCGACTTCTTCGTCGCGTCCGAGAGCAGGACGTTCTGGAAGTCCGGAGACGGCGATTGGCAGCAACGGCCGCCGATGTCGCCCCAGATGTACGTGAAACCGTTGCGCGACCAGGCGCCCGCCCAGGCCGCCGAGAAACCCCACAGCCCGAACTGCTGCCGGATACCGGCGCTGAACTGGTTGGTCGTCGGAATGCCGGACCCGTTGTTGATGAGGAAGACCTCGGGCTTGGGCCCGTTGCCGCTGGCGATGATGCTGTTGAGGCCGGCCTGCGTCAGATACGAGTCGTTCCACATGATCGTCTGCTGGCCGTTGTTGCGCGGCTGCCCGTCGGCGGAGAACTGGAAATTCAGCACGCTGGTACTGGAGACGGTAGCGTTCGTCGAGCAGCGCATTGTAGTAGTCGCGGTCGACGTAGATGCCCGCGCCGCCGAAGACGAACGTCTGCCCCTTTCCGGTCACGTCGAACGTGAAGCCCCCGCGCGGCTGGAACGCCTTGGCGTAGGCCGGGCGCTGCGTGCCGTCGGTGAAGTAGGACGGCTTGTAGAACGGCGAGAGCTCGTCGTACACGTTCGCCGGCGTCACGTAGTGGTTGTCCATGCCGTCGGTCTCGTAGTCCCAGCGCAGCCCGATGTTGACCGTGAGACGCGCGTTGACGGCCCAGTCGTCCTGCAGGTAGATCCCGTACTGATTGTTCTTGGCGTTGAGGTTGGGATCGCCAAAGCCGTACAGCGCCTGGTACGGGAAGCTGTAGTCGATGTTGTTGGCCGGATCGAGGTGAAACGAGTAGATCGGGTTGCCGTTGATCGACTTCTGGACGTCGTACGTGTCGAAGTTCATGATGAAGCCGGCCTTCACGGTGTGATCGCCCCAGCCATGGAGGTCGAGCACGGTGAAGTCCTCGCGGATCGAGAACACTTTCTGGTGGAAGTTCTGGGAGCTGTCCGCGCCCCCGGTGCGCAGAGCCTGCTCGTAGTCCAGCCCGGGCGTCGCGGTATTGATCCCGATCGGGTTCCACTGATAGCTCTGGTACGCCGCCGTCGACACGGAGAGGAACTTCGTGCTCAACCACTGGTTCTGGACCTGCGCGTTCCAGATGTTCTGCTTGGTGTTCGTCGCGGAGTCGAAGGAGCGCTGGTCGCCAAAATCGCCGATGTCCTTCTCCTTGCGCCAGAAGCCGGACGTGTCGATCACGTCGCTCTGCGCGGCCTGAAGCGAAACCTTGGCGAAGAGCAGGTTCTCGGTGAAGGGGGCCCCGAAGTTCCCCTGCTGCGCGCGCAGCGCGTCCTGGACGGGCTGCGGGATCTGGTCGATCTGAGAGCCCACGACCACCGTGTTGTCGTAGTCCTGCTGATTCAGCTCCCACGTCGCGAAGAAGTGAACGGCATCCTTCATGATCGGGCCGCCGATCGAAACGCCGGCCTGCCAGCGCGTGTAGTTGGGCTTCGTGTAGTCGGGATCGATGACGGTCGCCCGTGCACCGATCGAAGATCTTGCAGGGATCCTGGGCAACGAGGTCCTTGTTCTGGTACTCGACGAACGCGTCGCCTTTGAAGTCGTTTCCGCCCGACTTCGTGACGGCCGTGATGACGTTCGAAGACGACTTCTCGTACTCGGCCTTGAAGTTCTGGGTGATGACCCGGAACTCCTGCACCGCGCTCTGCGGAAACGGGTTGCCCTTGCTGGCGTCCTGGCCGACGACGCCTCCGAGGAGGACGTCGTTCTTGTAGCTCTGGCCGTCGATGAAGACGTTCGCGTTGAACCCTTCATTGGCCCCCGAGGACACTTCCTGACGCTCCGGGTCCGTCGAGAGGTGCATGCCCGGAGCGAGGACCGCGAAATTCAGGAAGTTGCGATTGTCCTGCGGCAGGTCGCGCAGCTGCTGCGTGTTGACGTTGGTCCCGATCTCGTTGGACTCGCGTGTCGATGACCGGTGCCGTGGCCGAAACGACCACCTGTTGCTCGGCCTTCACCGCGAGCGTGAAGTCGAGGGCCTGGGCCTGGCCGAGGATCACGATGACCTTGCGCGTCTCGACGAGGTCGTTGAGCGTGGCCGTGACCGTGTAGGGATCGGGGGACACGGCGAGGTTGTAGTACCCGTCGGCCCCGGTCACCGCCGTCCACGCGATGCCCGAATCGTCGTCCACGGCTTTCACCGTCACGCCGGCCATGGAAGCCCCGTTCGAATCGCGAACGTAGCCGCGCAGCACGCCGGCCGTCGTCTGCGCGAATGCCGGCAGCGCGGCGAGCACTCCGGCCAGACCCAGAAGCACCGCGATCCCCTTGAAGCGTCGAAGTCGATTCATTTCGGCGATCCTCCTTCCCGTCAACTCACGGACAAACTGTTACGGCCTTTTTGGGACCCACTCGAATCACGGACCACCAGCGTGGTCGGAAGCGTCATGTGCTGGCGTTTGTGCTTGTTCTTGGAGCGCACGCCGTGGAGGACCCGCTCGGCGGCGCACCGCCCGAGCTCGGCGATCGAGACGCGCACCGAGGTCAGCGGCGGCGCCGTGTACCGCACGATCGGGATGTCGTCGAAGCCGACGAGCGCGAAGTCCTCGGGCACGTGCTTGCCCGCCTCGCGCAGCGCGGACAGGCAGCCGATCGCCATCGCGTCGTTGGCCGCGAAGATCGCGGTCGGCGGCTTGGCCATCGCGAGGATGCGCTTGCCCGCCTTGTGGCCCGTCTCCTCGCGGAAGTCGCCGGGCAGCTCGAGGTCGTCGGAGCGCTCGGCCGAGAGCTTCTGGACGGCCTGCCGGTAGCCGCGCAGGCGCTCGGTCGCGTCCTGGTTGGACTCGGGGCCCTTGATGAAGGCGATGCGCCGGTGGCCGAGGTGATGGAGGTGGCGGACCATGGCGATCGCGCCCGCCGAGTTCTCGATGTTGATGAGGTCGAAGGAATCGCCCACCGCCGACGAGTTGAGCAGGACGACGGGGACCGTCTCGGACAGGCCGGCCGGCAGCGCGAGGGCGCCCACCTCCGGCGACAGGACGATCAGGCCGTCCACGCGCCCGCGCACGGCCCGCAGCATCGCGCCCGCCTCCGCGCGGTCGCCGTGCGAGCTCGAGACGAGCAGGTGGTAGCCGCTGCGGCGCACGGTCGCGTCGATGCCGCGGATCAGCTCCGAGAAGAACTCGCCGTAGATGTCGGGAAGCAGCACGCCGATCGTGTTCGTCTGCCGCGTGATGAGACTGCGCGCGGCGCCGTGCGGCACGTAGTCGAGCCGCTCGATCGCGGACTGGACGCGCTCGCGCGTCTCCGTCTTCACGGCGTCTTTTTCGTTGAGGACACGGGAGACCGTCGCCACCGAGACCCGCGCGCGGCGCGCCACGTCCCGGATGGTGGAGCTCACCGGCGGCGGCCTTCGGCCCCGCGGGGGGGCTTCGCACCGGCGAAACGCATGCGGACGTCCGCGTTCGGCATCGGATGTAAACGTTTACATATGGGGAAAACCGAAGGATGTCAAGCCCGTGTCAAGGTCGTGTCAGAAATTTTCGAGGGGTTTCGCGCCGGGCGAACCCGCGGAAGGAAGGCGACTGAGGGCCCGGGAGGGAGCCTCAGCCGTCGAGGCGGGCGCCAGAGGCCGCGTCGAAAAGGTGGATCCGGGAAAGGTCCACGGCGACCTCGAGCCGGTCGCCGGGCTCGGGCACCCGGTCCGCGCCGTGGACGCAGACGAGCGCGTCGCCGCCGGCCCGGCCGTGCACGACGACCTCGTTGCCGATCGGCTCGCAGACCTCGACCTGGATCGCGATCCGCGCGGCCGCTCCCGGCGGCGCCGGCCCGCGCAGGTCCTCGGGCCGCATCCCGAGAACGACCTTGCGGCCCTCCGCTCCGGGGGCGGCCGTGAACGGCTCGGTCGCGGCGAGCGCGAATCCCGCCGCCGCGACCCGCCGGCCCCGGTCCTCGAGCGTCGCGGCGACGAGGTTCATCGGCATGTTGCCGATGAAGCCCGCGACGAAGACGTTCTGCGGGCGCCGGTAGACCTCGATGGGCGGTCCGACCTGCTGCAGGCGCCCGTCCTTCATCACGGCGATCCGCGAGCCCATCGTCATGGCCTCGGTCTGGTCGTGCGTCACGTAGATGGCCGTGGTCTGGAGCGTGTTCTGGAGCTTCTTGATCTCCGCGCGCATCTGCACGCGCAGCTTCGCGTCGAGGTTGGAGAGGGGCTCGTCGAAGAGGAACACCGCGGGCTTGCGCATGATCGCGCGGCCCACCGCCACGCGCTGGCGCTCGCCGCCGGAGAGCTGCTTCGGCTTGCGGTCGAGCAGCGGGGAGATGCCGAGCAGCTTCGCCGTCTCGCCGACGAGCCGGTCGATCTCCGGCTGCGGTGTCTTGCGCAGGCGCAGGCCGAAGGCCAGGTTCTCCTTCACGCTCATGTGCGGATAGAGCGCGTAGCTCTGAAAGACCATCGCGATGTTGCGGTCGCGCGGCGCGACGTCGTTGACCCGCTGCCCGTCGATGGCGATCGTGCCGCCGGAGATCTCCTCGAGGCCCGCGAGCATGCGCAGCGCCGTGGATTTGCCGGACCCCGACGGGCCCACGAGCACCATGAACTCGCGGTCCTTCACCTCGAGGTTCAGCCGGTCGATGACCGGGACGTCGCCGTACCGCTTCTCGACGTCGGTAAACGTCACACTGGCCATGCGCGGCCTCTTCTTAGCACGACTCGGAGGACGGCTGAACCCGGCGGCCCCTCTCCCTCGTATAGATTGATCTACGGAGGCAACCATGAAGCTCGCGGTTTTCCCGGTCCTGGCCCTCGGAGCGGCCTGGGCGCTCACGGCGGCGAAGGGCGCCACGGCCGGCACCAGTCCGGAAGCGCGGACGCCCGTGCTCGTCGAGCTCTTCACCTCGGAAGGCTGCTCGAGCTGCCCTCCGGCCGACGAGCTGCTGGCGAACCTGGCCAAGTCGCAGCCGGTCGCGGGAGCCCTGGTCATCCCGCTCTCCGAGCACGTGGACTACTGGAACCACCTGGGGTGGTCCGACCCGTACTCTTCCAGGCTCTTCTCCGAGCGGCAGAGCGCGTACGCGGCCGCCTTCCGGAACTCGGGCGTCTACACGCCGCAGGCCGTCGTGGACGGGGGCGTCGAGCTCGTGGGCAGCGACCAGAGCAAGATGCAGAGCGCGATCGCCAGCGCGGCGCGGGAACCGAAGCTCCACGTCGTCGTCACGCGCGCGGCGCGGTTCGTCGCTGCGCGTGCGGGTCGAGCCCTCGCCGTCGGCTCCGAAGGGCCAGGGAGCGCAGGTCCTGCTCGCGATCGTGGAGAGCGGTCTCCAGTCCCAGGTGAGCAAGGGAGAGAACTCCGGCCGGCGCCTGTCCCATACGGCCGTCGTCCGGAAGCTGGAAGTCGTCGGTCTCCTGCAGGACGGCGTCTTCGAGAAGGAGATCGCCGTAAAACTCGATCCCTCCTGGAAGGCCGAGAACCTGAGCGCGGTCGCCTTCGTTCAGGAACGCCCGAGCGGCAAGGTTCTCGGGGCCGGTCTCGGCGCGCTCTGAGCCGCCGTCCGATCAGGCCGGCGCCGTCTCCGCGCGTGCCGGCGCCGCAACGAGCAGCACGCCCAGAAGGATCAGCGCGCCGCCCGCCAGGATGCGCGGCGAGAGGCTCTCGCCGAGCACGAGGCTCCCGAGCACGATCGCGATGACGGTGTCGACGACCGGAATCGTCCCGATCACCGACACGGGCACGCGGCGGATGAGCCAGAAGAGCCCGACGAACGGGAGCGCCGTGCCGATCACGGCGAGATAGACCGTCGCCCAGGCCGCCGACGCCGTCCAGCGCGAAGGCGCTCCCCTCTCGAACCCCGCGGCCGCGAGCAGGAGAACGGAGGAGCCCACGAGCGTCTGGCCCCAGACGTTGCGGAAGGCCGACACGCCTCCGAGGTGCTTCTTGTTGATCACGTTGCTGTACCCGGCCACCATCGCCGAGAGCAGGATCAGCGCGCCTCCGATGAGCAGGGAATGCGTCGCCGTCGTCGCGAACGACGACGCCAGCGCCGGCCCCTCGATCACCGCGACGCCCGAGAGACCCACGAGCGCCGAGAGCACCGTGCGCGGCGTCAGCGGCTCGGCCGGCAGCAGGAAATGGGCGAAGAGGCCGACGAAGATCGGGAACGTCGCAAAGAGCAGCGCCGCCAGGCCCGTGTCGATCCGCTGCTCGGCGAGGAAGATGCACGCGTAGGAGACGCCGATCTGCAGAAACCCGCCCCACGCGATCCAGCCCCACTCCGCGGCCGACGGCCGCCGGCCCGAGCCCATGAACGCGAAGGGGGTCAGGAGCACGCACGCCAGCGCCATCCGCACGCCCGCGAAGGACAGCGCGGGCAGGTCCCGCAGCCCGATCTTGATCGCGAGCCACGTCGAGCCCCACACGGCGCAGAGAAAGACGTACATCGCGAGCCTGCGACCCGACAGCGCGGACATGACGGGATCGTATACGGATAGAATTTCCGGGTGTTCGACCACGCGATCGATCGCGGCCAGGCCAAGCCCGCCCTCTATAAGGATGTGACGGCCTCTCTCGCCGCCCTCCTCGAGGGCGAGACGGACCCCCTCGCGAACGTCGCCAACGCCGTCGGCTTCCTCTTCGGCGCGCTCGATCGGATCAACTGGTGCGGCGTCTACGTGCTGCGCAGCGGCGAGCTCGTCCTCGGCCCCTTCCAGGGCAAGCCGGCCTGCGTGCGCATCGCGCTCGGCAAGGGCGTGTGCGGAACGGCCGCCGCACGTCGGGAGACGCTCGTCGTTCCCGACGTCAACGCGTTTCCCGGCCACATCGCCTGCGACGCCGCCTCGCGCTCGGAGATCGTCGTGCCGATCCTCGCCGGCGGCGAGCTCCGCGGTGTCCTCGACGTGGACGCGCCCGAGACGGACCGCTTCGACGCGGAGGACCGCGCGGGGCTCGAGGCATTCGTCGCGGCGCTCGTTCCGCGCGTGGACTGGGCGCGGCTTTGAGCAGCCGGGCGCGCCAGGCCGGCGCCAGGAAGCGCGAAGTCGCCCGACCCGCCTCCCCCGATGCCGCCCCGCGCCGCAGCAACGCCCGGCGCTGGTTCTACCCCGCGGTCGTCGTGTGGCTGGTGCTGCTGTATCTGAGCGCTTCGAACGTGGACATGACGCCGCCCCGGGTTCCCAACGACCGCTGGCAGGAGTACGGCAAGACGATGTCGTTCCTGCCGGCGCCCGCCTGGCTCGTGCGGCCGCTCGCGGTCGCGCAGCCGGTCCTCGGGTTTCCGCTGCGCAACGTCCTCAGGGCGGCGGCCGACCGGCTCTGGGCGAATCCGCCCGGCGCCCCGATCAGCTGGGCCAACTACGTCGTCGGGTTCTGCTTCCCCTTTCGCGCCCGGGACATCCACAACTACCGCGCGGACCTCGTCTTCTTCTCCTTTCTCAACGTCAGCGTCCAGCTGCTGCTCCTGTTCGCGGCGGTCCTGCTCGTGAAGCGGCTGCGCCGCGGTGACTGACGTGCCGGTGCAACGGACGCCGGACCAGTCGCGCGAGCACGCGAAGGAGACTCGCAGCGTGCTCATTCACGGTTTCCTGACCGCAGTCCTCGCGGCGTCAATCGCTCAGAGGTGCGCGAGCACGGCCCCGCCGCCTCGCGCTCCCGTCAGCCACGCGCTGGCGTACCAGGACGCGAGCGGCGCCTGGAGCGAGGACACGACCGGCGTCGCGCTTCCGGTCCTGAAGCACCGCGTGTCGCCCGGCGTGCCGGAGCGCAGCGAGCAGGTGTCGGGGGCGGTCGCCATGAAGGTCCTCGTGACGAGCACGGGCGCGGTCGACCAGGTCGTCGTCACGAAGGGCCTCTCGCGCGCGATGGACCAGGAGGCCCTCAAGGCGGTGCGACAGTGGACCTACTCCCCCGCGACTCGAAACGGCGAGACCCGTCGCCGTCTGGATGACGGTCACGGTGACGTACCACTTCAACGGATAGAGGAAACATGACGACCGAAGAAGCAGTTCGGCGGCAAGGTCACCTGGCTCGGGCACGCGGCGTTCCTGATCGAGTCGCCGAAGGGCGCGCGGATCGCGATCGATCCGTTCATCGGGAACAATCCGAACTTCCCGAAGGGGTTCGACTACGGCAAGCTCGACGCCATCGCAGCCACGCACGGGCATTCGGACCATTTCGGGGCGGATGGCGTCGCTTTGGCGAAGAAGACGAATGCGACCGTCGTCTGCATCTTCGAGCTCTCGCTCCACTGCGCGGCGCACGGCGTAAAGAAAGTCTCGGGCATGAACAAGGGCGGCGGGCAGACGGTCGCGGGCGTCGAGTTCAAGATGGTCCAGGCGGTGCACTCGTCCGGGACGTCCGGGCCCGGCGGCGAGCACAACCCGCCCGCGGATCCGTGCGGGTTCGTGCTGACGTTCGAGGACGGGTTCAAGATCTACCACGGCGGGGACACGAACGTGTTCTCCGACATGGCGCTGATCGGGGAGCTCTACGCGCCGGACCTGGCGCTTCTGCCGATCGGCGACTTCTACACGATGGGTCCGCGCGAGGCGGCCAAAGCGTGCGAGCTGCTGGCGGTGCCGCGCGTGGTTCCGATGCACTGGGGGACGTTTCCGGTGCTGACGGGGACGCCGGCGGCGTTGCGGGAGGAGATCGCGAAGCGCGGCGTGGCGACGGAGGTGATCGAGTTGGTGCCGGGAGGGAGCTGGCCGGGGTAGCGTCGAGTCCCAGGCGCCGGTCGCCCGGGCGGGGCAAGCCCCGCCCCTACGGCACGAAGACGAGAACGATTCTGGCACTCGGTGCCGTAGGGGCGGCCCTTGGGCCGCCCGGGCGACTGATCGCCAAGCCGCGCTACTGCAGCGCCAGCCGCCCCGCGAACCCTTCCTCGTAGCCGTGGAAGTGATCCAGCGCCGGCTCCGGGTACTTCCAGCAGTAGTACCCGCCACCGGAGTCGAAATCGACCAGCCACAATCCCTTGATCTCGCACCCGAGCGCTTCGAGCTCGCCGACCCAGCCTTCCACGATCGCGCGGCGCTCGTCCTCCTGGTCTCCCGGCAGCTGGCTGAAGCGACCGACCGCGTCCGACGTCAGCTCCTTCACGCGGGGCAGCAGGGCGCGGGCCTCCTCGAGCGTGAAGATCTTCCGCGGCACGTCCTCCCGCTCGGATTCCTCCGTGACGCCGCTCTCGCGGATCGTCTCGATCAGCTTCGCCACGGGCTCGGAGTCCTCGGCGCCCGCCGTCTCGACGTACGCCTCGAGCGCGACGACCGCCTCCGCGCCGCGCCCGCACTTCAAGAGCAGGAGACCGCGCTCGCGCAGCAGCGGACCGCTCTGGGGCTCGAGCGCCTCGGACAGCTCGAGGGCGCGCAGCGCGTCCTCCCAGCGGTTGCGGCGCTCGTAGGACCGGCGCAGGTTCAGGAGCACGCGCGCCAGGATCGTCCGCGCCGGGTCCGGGCGCAGGGCATCCGATCCGAGCGCGACCGGCGCGCCGAAGATCGCGCCGAGGCGGCGCGACAAGGCTTCCGCGTCGCAGAGCGCTCCCCCGCCGAACGGATCGAGATACATGCCCTCGGGCAGGTCCGGGCCGCCGACGACGAAGTGACCGGGCAGGCCGATCCCCGTCAGCCGCAGGCCGGCGAGCTTGCCCACTTCCATCGCGACGATCGAGAGCGTGATCGGCATCCCGCGGCGCCGCGCGAGGACGCGGCCGACGGACGAGTTGGACGGCTCGTCGTAGGACTCCTCGTCGCCGCGGAAGCCCTCCTCCTCGAACAGCACGCGCGTCAGCGCCGGCAGCAGCCCCTCGCTTCGATCCTCGTCCTTCTGCATCCGGGCGGCCAGCTCCGCGACCCTCTTGCGCGCCTCGCCCGCGTCCTCGGCCGGGTCCACGAGCTCCCCGATGAGCAGGGCGCCGTCGAAGAGGTCGGGCTCGCCGCGAGCGAGCAGCGCGCGCCAGCGGGCGAGGACGTCGGGACGTCGCGGACGCATCCACGGTCAGTTCTCCCGGCGCGCGATCGCGACGCCGTCGCGCAGCGGAACGATGACCGACCGGAATTCCTGGAGCGCGAAGAGCGTCTGGTTGAAGTGCCGGATCCCCTCGGTGGCCTCGTCCTTCACCGCGCCGTCGATGACCTTGCCCGACCAGAGCACGTTGTCGGCGATGAGGTATCCCCCGCGGCGCACGCGCGGCGCCGCCGCCTTCAGCGCGGCCGGGTACCCCTCCTTGTCCACGTCGATGAAGATGACGTCGAAGTAGCCGGTCGTCTGCTCGAGCGACGTCACCGCGTCGCCGACCTTGATCGTCACGCGCTCGGCAAATCCCATGAGGTCCAGGTACCGCCGCGCCCGCTCGGCGTTGGCGGGGTCGCCGTCCGTGTAGAAGACCTGGCCGCCGCGGCCGACCGCGCGCGCGAAGAAGGCCGTGGAGTAGCCGATCGCGCTGCCCATCTCGAAGATCCGGTCGGCGCCGATCGAGCGCGCCAGGATCTCGAGCAGGGACCCCACCGCCGGACCGACGATCGGCACGTCGTGCTCGGCCGCGTACGCCTCCATCTCCGCGAGGACGGGGTCGCGGGGCGGGACGAGGTCCCGGATGTACTGGTCGAGGCCGGGCGCGACGAGCGGCGTCATGGCCGGGATTCTATCGCTCGACTCCCTATAATCTCGCCCCATGCCGCTCGACCGCCTCCTCGCCGAGTTCCCCGCCGCGGAGTACGAGTCGCTCGTCTCCACGCGGCGCGACCTGCACCGGCATCCCGAGCTCGCCTTCGAGGAGCACCGCACGGCGGGAGTCGTCATGGCGCGGCTCGAGGCGATCGGCCTCTCGCCCCGCGCGGGCATGGGAAAGACCGGGGTCGTCGCCGACGACGGGAGCGCCGGCGCCCGCATCCTGTTCCGCGCCGACATGGACGCGCTGCCGCTGCAGGAATCGAGCGCGGAGCCCTACGCCTCGACGATCCCGGGCCGCATGCACGCCTGCGGACACGACGGGCACGTCGCGATGGGGCTCGCGGTCGCCCGGCGCCTCGCGGCCAGCAAGCCCGGCGCCCCGATGCGCTTCCTCTTCCAGCCGGCCGAGGAAGGCCAGGGCGGCGCGCAGGCGTGCGCCGACGACGGCGTGCTCGAGGGCGTCGGCGCGGCATTCGGCCTCCATCTCTGGAGCCCCCTGCCCGTCGGCAAGATCGGCATCAACCGCGGCGCGCTCATGGCCGCCGTCGACCATTTCGAGATCGAGGTCGAGGGCCGAGGCGGACACGGCGCGGCGCCGCACGAGACGGCCGATCCCATCGTCGCCGCCGCGCGCATCGTCGAGGCGCTGCAGACGGTGGTGTCGCGCGAGATCTCGCCGCTCGACGCGGCCGTCGTGACCATCGGCTCGATCCACGGCGGCACGGCGTTCAACATCATCCCGGGCTCGGTCCTGCTGACCGGAACGGCGCGGTCGTTCACGGAGACGACCGGGACGCGCGCTGCCCGAGAAGATCGGCCGCATCGTCGCCGGCACCGCGGCCGCGTGCGGCGTGAAGGCGACCCTGCGCTACGACCGCGTGAACACGGCGACCGTCAACGACGCGAAGATGGCCGACCTCGTCATCGAGGTCGCCAGCCGGCTGCTCGGCGAGGAGAACGTCGAGACGGACACGCGCACGCTCGGCGGCGAGGACATGTCGGTGTTCCTGAACGCGGTGCCCGGCTGCTTCTTCTTCGTGGGCTGCGCGCGCGACGGGACCCTGCGCCCGCACCACTCGCCGCGGTTCGACATGGACGAGCGGGCGCTGGCGGTCGGGACGGCGGTGATGGAGGCGGTGTTGCGGGAAGCGGCGCGGCGCGGGGTCGCGGGGTAAGCGACGCGTCGGCGATCGCGACCGGGTCGCGACCAAGCCCCGCCCCTACGAGACGGCAGGGTGAACGGTTCCGAACTCCGTGCCGTAGGGGCGGCCCCTGGCCCGCCCGGGCGTCCGGGCGCCTCGCCCGGCACTCTCGCGCCAGTGACGGGAATCCCCCGCGCCGTCCGGTCGCGCGCAGCGGCATAATCCGCCCGTGCCCGCGCTGACCCTCGCCGCCCTCGCGCTCTATCTCGTCGCGGTCCTGGCGATCGGCGCGGTCTACCGCCGGCGCGCCGGGCGCAGCGAGTCCTCGTTCTTCGTCGCCGACCGCTCCCTCAACACCTTCTGGGGCTTCCTCGGCCTCGCCTCGCTGACGACGGGGGGATCGACGACGATCGCCCTGGCGACCCTCGTCTACACGCACGGGATCTCGGGGCTCTGGCTCGATCTCGCGGGCGCCCTCGGCCTGCTGCTGCTCGGCCTCTTCTTCGCGCGCCGGGTCCGCCGCGAGGGCGCCGTGACCCTGCCGGAAATCCTGGGGCGCTATTACGGCGCCGGCGCCCGCCACGTGGCCGGCGCGCTCGTGCTCGTGTCCGAGATCGTCTGGTTCGCGCTGCTGACCGAGGCGACGCAGGTGGTCCTGACCGCGGCCTTCGGCCTCGCGCCCACGCGCGCGATCATCCTTTCGACGGCCGTCTTCGTGGCCTACACCTCGCTCGGCGGCCAGTACGCGGTGGTCCGCACGGACCTGCTGCAGTTCGGCCTCATGCTCGTGGGCATCCCGGGCATCGCGCTGGCCTCGGCGCTCGCGGGCGCCCACGGCCTCGGAGGCCTGCCCGCCGAGGTGTGGAGCTTCCCGACGTCGCCGACCTTCTCCGCCGGAGACGTCTTCGCGATGCTCGTGCTGATCGGCCTGCCGCACATGGTCGGCAGCGACATCTACCTGAAGCTGCTCTCCTGCCGCGACGAGGAGACCGCGCGGCGATCGGCGCTGCTCGCCGCGGGCTCGAAGGTGCTCTTCGGCCTCTCGGTCGCGTCGATCGCGCTCGCCGCGCGCAAGGCCCTGCCGCCGATGGCCGCCGCGCAGGCCCTTCCCGGCGCGGTCCTCGGCTTTGCGCCGCCGGCGCTCTCGGCGCTCGTGCTCGTGGCGCTCGTCGCGACCATGCAGACCTCGGCCGACATCGTGCTGCTGTCGGCGACGGCCGTCACGGCCCGCGACCTCGCCCCGCCGCTGCGCGGAGGCCGGCCGCTGCCGCTCGCGGTCTCGAAGCTCCTGCCGATCCTCTACGGCGCGCTCGGCCTGCTGACCGCGCTCGCGCTCGACCGCGACGTCCTGCGCACGCTGCGCCTCGGCTACTCCATCTTCGCCGCGGGCCTGATCCTGCCGACGCTCGCGGCATTCCTGCCGCCGCGCTGGCGCGTGCCGACGGCGGGTGCGATCGCCGCGATGATCGCGGGCGGCGCCACGGCCGCGGCCGGACGCTTCTTCCCCGCGCTCGCCTTCGGGCGCGATCCGGTCCTGGTCGGGACGGCGGTCAACGCGCTCGTGCTCGCCGCCGCCTTCGCCGCGGCGGCCGGCGGTCGTGGCGCAGCGCGGCCGGCGGGCGCGTGACCGGGCCCCGCGACACCGGAGCGCATCCGGACTTTCTCAAGCAGGCCGGCCCGAACCTCGGCGTCTCGCCCCCGCGCGGCGCGGCGCCGCCACGGCGCGGCATGTTCTCGTCGCTCGCCCACCGGGAGTACCGCCGCTACTGGACGGGGCTCTTCCTCTCGAACGTCGGCACGTGGATGCAGGCGGTGGCCCAGGGCTGGCTCGTGCTGCGCTTGTCCAACTCCGCGATCCTGCTCGGCCTCGTCGGGTTCGCGGGCTCGATCCCGACGCTCCTGCTCGCGCCGCTGGCGGGCGTGGCCGCCGACCGGCTGGACCGCCGCAAGCTGCTCCTGGCGACCCAGGCCACGCAGATGGTCTGCGCCTTCACGCTCGCGGCCGCGACGGGCCTGCACTTCGTCTCGGTGGCCCTCGTCGCGTGGGTCGCGGTCGTCAACGGGATCGCCAACGCCTTCACGACGCCCTCGCACCAGTCCCTCTTTCTCGACCTGGTCGGCCGGGAGGACCTGACGAACGCCATCGCCCTGAACTCGATGCAGTTCAACCTCTCGCGCGTGGTCGGGCCGATGATCGCCGGACTCACGATCGGCACGCTCGGCGAGTCGGCCTGCTTCACGTTGAACGGCGTCTCCTTCATCGCGATCCTCGTTCCGCTGGCCATGCTGCCGCCCCTGCCCCGCTCGCGGCGCCGCCCGCGCAGCGCGTGGATCGACCTGCGCAGCGGCCTGCGCTACGCCGGGCGCCACCCGCTGATCCCGCAGCTGCTGGCGATCGCGGCAGCCATCGCGATCTTCGGCACGCCGGCCGTCACGATGGCCCCGCTCTTCGCGCGCCGGCTGCTCGGCGTCGGACCCGAGGGGCTCGGCGGAATGCTGACGGCCGTCGGTCTCGGCGCCGTCGCGACGGCGCTCATGATGGCCTCGCGCGGCGACTTCGGGAAGAAGGGCTTCGGCGTCCTGCTCGCGTCCTCGGGATTCGTGGTGGCCCTGGCCGGCTTCGCGCTCTCGCACAGCTACCCGCTGTCGCTCGCGTTTCTCGCGCTGCTGGGCGCCTCCATGACCTCGATGGCCTCGCTCGTCAACACGCTGATCCAGAAGAACGCGCCCGACCGGATGCGCGGCCGCGTCCTTTCGCTCTACGCCGTGGCGTGGCTCGGTCTGGTCCCGATCGGAACGCTGCAGGCGGGAGCGGTCGCGGAACGGTTCGGGGCGCGGGAGTCGCTGCTGGCGGGGGCGGTGGTGATTACGCTGACGCTCGTGGTGGTGAGGGTGGTGAGGCCGCTGCCGGTGGGGGCGGAGTGAGCGGTAAGCAGTAAGCAGTAAGCAGTAAGCAGTAAGCGGTACGAAGGAGCTCTAGCGACTGCTTACTGCCGACTGCTTACTGCTTACTGTCCCTTCATGGGCGCTTCGCCGAGGCACTCGTACGCCGGCTCCTCGGGCGAGCGGATGACCGCAAAGTCCCAGAGGCTCTTCTCGCCCTCGACGAACCGGAGAGGCTGGTAGACGACGACGTGGGCCGGGCAGCCCATGCGTTCGAAGTAGACGACGGCCACGCCCGCCTGCCTGACCCCCATGCGCACGTCCTTGGCGTCGGCGAAGCGCTTCTTCACGACCTCGATGGGGTCCATCGCCCAGGCCTCCGCCTTCTTCTGCCGCTCCTGCAGGCGCGCGACGTCCGAGGCGAACGTGGACTGGTGGACGAGGCCCCAGTACGAGAGCTCGAGATCCGCCCGCTCGCTGAATTCCGGATCGAGGTTCTCGGAGAGGATGCGGAATTTCCGCTCGCCGAAGACGTAGTTGGTCACGAGCGTGAAGCTGCGGTAGCGGGGCGGCAGCTCCTTGTTGATGAACGTGTCCACCGCGATCCGGCGGGTGATGCCGTCCGGCGCGATCTCGACGTCGAGGCCGATCCGCGGCCCGGTGGCCGTGAACGTGGTTTCGAGCCGCCCGCGATCCAGCCGGTAGACGTGCGCCTCGAGCAGGTGGGGCTCGCCGGCGTGGATGATCTCGAGCGCGATCTGCGGCCGGTCGTCGAAGCGGAAGAGCACCGTCCGGAAGGCGTAGAGCTCGTCGCACCGGGCCGGATCGTCGCTCTGCGAACAGCGCAGCGGCAGGTGGCCGACGAGCAGCACGTTCCAGTCGCCGCCCTTGCTCTTCTGGAACGCCGCGAAGATCGGGTTCTCGAAGGGCAGGCGCAGGCGGGAGACGAACCCGACGACCGGGATGTCGGGCGGCAGGCCGCGAACGGTCCCGATCCCCTCGACGAGCGCCTCGGCCACCCCGTCGCCGTCGAGATCCACCTCCTCGACCCGCGAGATCTTCGAGAAGCTCACGAAATTGTTCTCGTACCGCGGCAGCCGCCGCGCGGGGGCGGCGCCCTTGTTCTGCATGCCGACCCGCTCGGGCGGCACCGGCGTCGGGATGGGCGTGGGCACGGGCGTCGGGGCCTTCCGGGGCGCGCGCGGCCAGTCCGCAGGCCACGGCCATGGCGGCCGCGCCGAGGAGGCAACGCACTCGTAAATTTGGAAACATTCCGGTTGGCCTGATTTTACAGGACTCGGCGGCTTCCCGGGCGTGGATTAGGCTATCCGGGCCCCATGCGCGTCTTCGACTGCCACATCCACGTCCAGCCCTGGGAGCAGATGCACGCCCCGACGCGGGCGCTGATGACGGCCGGCCGCCGGGACCTCGCCGAGATCCAGCAGGCGCTCGCGGACCCCGCGGAGCTGCTCCGGCTGATGGATCGCGAGGGGGTCGAGCGGGCGGCGCTGATCAACTACGTCGCGCCCGAGGTCATGGGCTTCGACGCGTCGGCCAACGACTGGGTGGCCCGCTACGTGCGCGGCCACGAGGACCGCCTCCTCGCGGTCGGCTCGGTCCATCCGCGCCACGCCGCCGACGCCGGCGCCGAGACCCGGCGCATCTTCGCGCTCGGCATCCGGATGCTCAAGATCCATCCCCCCCACCAGCTCTTCGCCGCCAACGCCTACCTCGGCGAGCTGCCCGGCCTCGGGGAGGTCTACGCCGAGGCCGAGCGCGCCGGCCGCCCGGTGATGATCCACACGGGCACGTCCGTCTTCCCCGGCGCGCGCAACCGATTCGCCGATCCGATGGCCGTCGACGACGTCGCCGTGGACTTCCCCGCGCTCAAGATCATCCTCGCCCACGCGGGCCGCCCCCTGTACATGGACACGGCCTCCTTCCTCGCGCGCCGGCACCCGAACGTGCACCTGGATCTCTCCGGCATTCCCCCGAAGAAGCTGCTCGAGTACCTGCCGCGCCTCGAGGAGCTCTCCGACCACTGCCTCTGGGGGACGGACTACCCGAGCCCGGGCGTGGCGTCGATGAAGAAAAACGTCGAGGACTTCCGGACGCTGCCGCTCACGGAGGCGGCGATGCAGCGGATCCTCTGGGACAACGCCGAGGCGCTGCTCCGGTAGCTCCATATAATCGCCGGCATGGCGGCAATCCTCGTCATCGGCGCCGGCACCATGGGCCGCGGGATCGCCGGGCTCTGCGCGATCTCGGGCTACGACACCTGGGTGTTCGACGCCGATCCCGCGGCCCAGCGCGCCGTCCGGCCGGCGATCGAGGCGTCGTGGGGCCGCGCGATCGACAAGGGCAAGCTCACGAGCGAGGCGGCCGAGGCCGCGCGCCACCGGCTGAAGATGGCCGAGCGGCTGCGCGACGCGCGCGACGTCGACTTCGCCATCGAGGCCGTGCCGGAGGCGCTCGACCTGAAGCGCATGGTCTTCTCCGAGCTCGACGACCTCTGCCCCGAGCGGACGATCTTCGCCTCGAACACGTCGTCGCTGCCGATCGGCAAGATCGCCCACGCGACCGGCCGCCGGGACCGCGTCATCGGGATCCACTTCTTCAACCCCGTCGCCGTGATGCCGCTCGTCGAGATCGTGCGCGGCGCGGAGACCTCGCCCGCGACCGAGGAGCGCGCGCTCGAGCTCGTGCGGGCGCTCGGCAAGGAGGCGGTCCGGGTCTTCGACTCGCCGGGATTCGCGACCTCGCGCCTCGGGGTGGCGCTCGGGCTCGAGGCCATGCGGATGCTCGAGGAGGGGGTCGCGGCCGCGACCGACATCGACCGCGCGATGGAGCTCGGCTACGGGCACCGGATGGGCCCGCTCAAGACGAGCGACCTCGTCGGCCTCGACGTGCGCCTGGCGATCGCCGAGACGCTCGAGGCGGAGCTCCCGTCGGAGCGGTTCACGCCCCCGGAGATCCTGAAGACGCTCGTGGCCGAGGGCCTGACCGGGAAGAAGGCGGGCGAAGGCTTCTTCCGCTGGGACGGGGACAAAGCGGTCGGGGAAGGGGCGCGGGCGGCCGCGCTCGCGAGGAAACGATGAACGTCGGCGACCGAAGAGGCCTGAACCTCGGCGTGGCCATGGTGGCGCTCGGGATCTACTTCATTCTTTATAGGTCCCTCCATTTCCGGGGGCCGGGGCCGATCCTGCTGCTGATCGGGGCGATCCTCCTGGCCTTCTCGGCGCTGCGGGAGTTCCGGGGGCCGATCGTCCCGGCCGGAGTGCTGCTCGGCCTCGGCGCGGGCTTCCTGCTGCGGGACCCGCTCGAGCGCTGGATGCCGCACTGGGCGGTGCTGCTGCTCGGCATCGGTTCGGGCCTCCTGCTCGCGGGCGGCCTCGGGCGCATGAGCGGCCAGGACCGGCGCGGGGCTCCCATCGTGCCGGGCATCGTCCTCGTCTCCATCGCGCTCGTCACGGCGCTCTCGCAGAACCTCGTGGTTCCCGAGTCCTTCATCGACGCCGCGTGGAGGCTGTGGCCGTTCGCGCTCGTGGTGGCGGGGCTCATCCTGATCCTGCGCGCCGGCAAGACCCGGACGTCGTAGGCAGCGCGCGCTAACTCAGGTCGAGGATCTTCGGCACCGGCGGCCGGGCCGCCCCGGGAACCGGCGGCGCGGAGCGGCGCTCGGCGAGCAGACGCGCGGTGACGAAGAGTGTCAGCAGCGCCGCCCCGATCGCGAACGCGAAGAACCCGGTCGACAGCCGGTGATAGCGATCGAGCAGCACCCGCGACGGATCGTCCTTGGGCAGGTTGTCGATCAGGCCCGGCGCCTCCGCGCGGATCTTGTCGATCGGCGGGATCAGCAGCTGCTGGATGACGAACACCGCGAAGAACCCCAGGACCGGCAGGCGCGTCAGCAGCGCGCGCGTCGCCTTCGCCGCGCCGTCGGAGGTCAGCAGCCAGGACGTCCCGAAGAGAACGAGAAAGCTCGCCTCCGCGATGCCGCACAGCTTGGTGAGGATCGGGCTCTGGAGGGCGCCGGCCATGTCGTGGGTCGGCAGGACGTGGAAGGCCGCCGGCGCGACGACCGCCCCGAAGAAGAGCGCGGGCCCGAGCGCCAGGCAGAGCGCGGCCAGGTGCAGGGTCAGGACGAGGGCCTGGAAGCGGGAATCGACCTTCACGGCTCGGGCGCGTACTCGGCCGTGACCGCGGGAGTCAGGCCCGCGGCGTGGGCCCGGTCGAGCAGCAGCTGGACGGCCCGCCGGCCGGCCTCGCCGTACCCCTGCGTCCAGGCGTTGACGTACATGCCGACGAACTGATCGGCCTTCTCGCGCGGAAGTCCGCGCGCGTAGCGCATGGCGTGGTCGAGGGCCGCAGCCCGGTGGGCCAGGCCGTATTCGATCGAGCGGGACAGGGCGCGCGAGATGCGGCCGATGCGCTCGGGACCGAGGTCCCGCCGCACGACGTTGCCGCCGAGCGGCAGCGGCAGGCCCGTTTCTTCTTTCCACCACCGGCCGAGGTCGACGACTTCCGTGAAGCCCTCCTCGGCAAACGTCAGCTGCCCCTCGTGGATCAGCAGGCCGGCTTCGTACTCGCCCGCGCGCACCGCCTCCTGGATTCGATCGAAGGGCATGGAGCGCGTGACGACGCCGGGCGCCCACAACCGGAGCGCGAGCGCGGCCGTCGTCCACTCCCCCGGCGACGCCACGGCGATCTGCCCCGACGCGATCCGCTCGCGGGCGATGGGCGCGCGCGCCACGACGACCGGGCCGTAGCCGTCGCCGAAGGAGGCGCCGTGGGGCAGCAGAAGGTAGCGATCGGCCAGGCGCGTGTAGGCGTGGAAGGAGACGGCCGTGACGGCGAGCTCTCCCGCCATCGCGCGCCGGTTGAGCGATTCGATGTCGGACAGCTCGTGGACGAAGGAGAGACCCTCGGTGTCGACGCGTCCCTCGGCGAGCGCGTAGAACATGAACGCGTCGTCGGAGTCGGGGCTGTGCGCGACGGTGATGGTCTCGTTGGAAGTCACCGGGCGATTCTATTGCGTCGCGACGCGGCCGACCCCGATGCGCGAAATCGGGCTCCGCGACTTGACTTGCGCCCCGGGGGACGCCACAATGAACTCAACGCGAATGCAAGGAAATTTCTTGTACCCGACCGGAAGAAACTTCTAGAATGAAAACGCCGGATGGGTTGCGGCCCATCCGGCGCGAGAAACAGAACGTATGACCCATCAATCGTTCGACGGCAGACAGACTGAAGGCGATACGCCCTTTCACGGGGGCGGAAAAACTAGCACCTCGCCCGAGAGCTGTCAATTGGCTGTCGGGAGGGAGGTGACGTAATGGCTACGAAGAAGAAGGCTGCGAAGAAGGCGAAGAAGGCGACCAAGAAAAAGAAGTAAGTCAACGACTTACGATTCGAACACGGTTTCTCGGGGGCCTGCGGGCCCCCTTTTTTTATGCCTTGACAACCCCGCCCGACGGTCACTTTTGGAGCTCCCCCGGCCCGCGGCTATATTCATATTGATATAGTTTCCGCGTGGCGCTCTCCCACGTCCTCCTCGGTCTCCTGCGCGAGACGCCCCGCACCGGATACGAACTCGCGCGCGCGATGCGCGACGAAGTCGATCCCGCGTGGAGCGCCGGCTTCTCCCAGATCTACCCCGCCCTCGCCCGGATGCGCCGGAGCGGATGGGTGCTCCTCCGGGTCCTCGGACCCCGGCGGGGACCCCGCCGCAACCTCTACCGGGTGACGGCCGCCGGCCGCCGGGAGCTCCAGCGGTGGCTGGCCGAGCCGCCCTCTCCGCCCCGGGGCAACGACGAGGAGCTCGCCCGGGTCGCCTTCCTCGACGCCCTCCCCCTGCCCGAGCGGCGGCGGGCCCTGCTCGCCGCCGAGGGCGCCCTTGCCGGGGAGCTCGCGCGATTGCGGGCGCTCCCCGTCCCCGGCGGCTTCCGCAGCCTCGCGCGCCGCGCCGCCATCGAGCGCATCGACGCGGTGCGCCGCTTCCTGCGGGCCGGCGGCGCCGCGACGCCGGCGACCTCCGAGGTCCCCCGGCCCCGTCCGACCGCGCGCAAGAAGCGGTAACGCCCGGGCGCCGCCCGGGAAAAACACGGCGGCCCGGCGGACGTATGATCCTTACTGGTGGAGGATCGTCACCTCCATCCGAGGGGAGGCGCTCATGAGCGACGAACCACGCGGCGGTTTCACCCGCCGGGACCTGGTGCGAGGCAGCGTCGTCGGCGCGATCGCAGCGAGCGTCGGCACGACGGCTCGGGCCGCCGAGACCGCGGAGATCGGGCCCGGCGCCGCGCCGCTCGCGCTCGACGTCAACGGCACGGTGCACCGGATCAGCGTCGAGCCGCGCGTCACTCTCGTCGACGCCCTGCGCGACCGCATCGGGCTGACCGGCACGAAGGTCGTCTGCGGCCGGGGCGCCTGCGGGGCCTGCACGGTCCTCCTCGACGGCAAGACCGTCTGCTCCTGCCTGGTGCTCGCGCACGAGGCCGCCGGCAAGCCCATCGTCACGATCGAGGGCCTCGCGGCCGACGGCCGGCTCACGCCGCTCCAGGAGGCCTTCGTGGCCGCGGACGCCCTCCAGTGCGGCTTCTGCACCTCCGGGATGATCCTCTCCTGCAAGGCGCTGCTCGACCGGGAGCCCCGGCCCACCCGCACGGCGATCCGCGAAGCCGTTTCGGGCAACCTGTGCCGCTGCGGAACCTACAACCACGTCTTCGACGCCGTCGAGCGCGCCGCCGGAATGACGAAAGCGGAGGCTTTCCCGCCTCCGGCCTCCCGCCTCCTGCATCCCGCCTCCCCCTACACCGACGACCCGCGCGTCGCCCAGGCGATCCTCGACGTCATGGAAGAGGAGGGCTGACATGACCGACAAGATCCGCGTCGGTTTCGGCGGCGACTTCCAGGTCAAGGAGATCGTGGTCGCACCGGGCGACCCCGTGCCCTGGGATCCTTCCCGCAAGTATTCGATCCTCGGCAGCCGCGTGCCGCGCATCGACGGAAAGGCCAAGGCGACGGGCGAGGCGAAGTACTCGATCGACATGCGCCTGCCCGGAATGCTGTACGGCCGGATCCTGCGGTGCCCCCTCGCGGCCGCCACGGTGACCTCGGTCGACCTCTCCGCGGCGCGGCGGATGCCGGGCGTGCGCGCGGTCCTCCCGCTCGCCGAGCCGGGAGAGAAGACCCGCTTCGCCGGGCAGGAAATCGCGGCCGTCGCCGCCGAGACGGCCGACCAGGCCGACGATGCCCTGGCCGCGATCGTGGTCGCGTACGCCGCGCGCCCCTTCGTCGTCGGCATCGACGCGGCGCGCAAGCCGGACTCTCCCCTGGTCTTCGAGGGCAAGGCCGACACGAAGGCGTCGGCCGGCGAGGTCGAGTCCCGCGCGAAGAACCTCGCCCGCAACGGCAACGTCCTCGGGCCCCGCGCGAGCGGCAAGGGCGACGTCGAGGAGGGGTTCCGGAAAGCCGACGCCGTCGTCGAGGCCACCTACGTGACGCAGGTCCAGACGCACAGCGCCCTCGAGACGCACGGCCTCGTGGCGCGCTGGGACGGCGAGGAGCTGACGGTCTGGGCCTCCACCCAGGGCATCTTCATCATGCGCGACGAGCTCGCCGAGACGCTGAAGATCCCGGTGTCGAAGGTCCGCGTGATCACCGAGTACATGGGCGGCGGCTTCGGAGCGAAGTTCGGCCCCCGCGTCGAGGGCCTGGCCGCCGCGCGGCTGGCGAAGATGGCCGGCGCCCCGGTCAAGCTCTTCCTCGACCGCAAGGAGGAGCAGCTCGCCACCGGAAACCGCCCCTCCTCGGTCCAGACCGTCAAGGCCGGGGCGACGAAGGACGGCAAGCTGACGGCCCTGCAGCTGACCGTCTACGGCACCGGCGGCACCAACGGCGGCACGGGCACCTCCGGCCCCATCAAGAACGTCTACGAATGCGCGAACCTCAAGGTCGACGAGTACGACGTCTTCACGAATGCCGGCCCGTCGACCGCGATGCGCGCGCCCGGGCATCCGCAGGGCGCCTTCGCGCTCGAAGCGACGATGGACGAGCTCGCCCGGGCGATCGGGATGGATCCCCTGGCCTTCCGGATGAAGAACGACCCCTCGGCGGTCCGGCGCGAGGAGTTCCGGATCGGCGCCGAGAAGATCGGCTGGAAGGATCGGGACGCGCGCCGGCAGACGGCGGACCCGTGGATCCGGCGGGGCGTCGGCGTCGGCGCGGCCGTCTGGTACAACACCGGCGACACCGGACCCCGGGCGACCGTGACGATCCACCGCGACGGTTCGGCCGAGGTCGAGCACGGCGGACAGGACCTCGGCACCGGATCGCGGACGATGATCGCCATCGTCGCGGCCGAAGAGCTGGGCCTGCCCCTGGACCGGGTGTCCGTGGCGATGGGCGACAGCCGGCTGCCCTTCGCGCCGGACTCCGGCGGCTCGACGATGACGCCCTCGAGCGCTCCCACGATCCGCCGCGCGGCGTACCAGGCCAAGCTCGCGCTCGGCCGGGCGCTCGCCCGCGAATGGAAGGTCCCGGCCGAATCCGTGACCGTCGCCGACGGCAGGGTGTCCGCGCCGGGCGATCCGAAGCACGACCTCGGCTGGACCGAGGCCTGCAAGCTCCTGCCGAGCCAGGGCGTCGCGGCGACGGCCGACCGCGCCGACAACCACGAGGACGCCTGGAAGCGCTTCACGACGGGAGCGCAGTTCGCCGAGGTCGAGGTGGACACGGCGACCGGGAAGGTCCGGGTCGAGCGCGTCGTGGCCGTCCACGACTGCGGCGTGCCGATCAACGCCCTCGCGACCGAGAGCCAGGTCCACGGCGGGGTCATCCAGGGCGTCTCGTACGCGCTCTTCGAGGACCGCGTCCTCGACCGTCAGACCGGCCGCATGGTCAATCCCAACGTCGAGTCGTACAAGATCGCCGGGGCCCTCGACGTTCCCGAGATCGACGTGACCCTCGTCTCCGTCTGGGACGGCGTCAACAACACCAACTCGGTGGGCATCGGCGAGCCGGCCACCGTGGCCACCGCCGCGGCCATCGCCAACGCCGTCTCGCACGCGGTCGGGGCCCGCATCCGCCAGCTGCCGATCACGCCCGAGGTCGTCCTCGCCGCCGTGCAGGAAGCCGGGCAGCGGCAGGAGAAAGGAGGCCGGGCATGAAACCGTTCGTCCTGGTTCATCCCACGACGCTGCCGGAGGCGGCGCGCCTTTCGACGCCGGCCGACGCGGAGCTGAAGGCCGGCGGCGTGGATCTGCTCGACCGCATGAAGGAAGGCCTCGACAGCCCGAAGACCGTCGTCTCGATCCTCGGAATCCGCGGCCACGACGCGATCGAGCCGGGGCCCCCGGCGCGGATCGGCGCCCTGGCCACGCTCGCGCGCATCGCCGACGACCCGGCGCTCGGCAAGACGTACCCGGCCCTGGCCGCGGCGGCCGGCGGCGCCGCCACGCCGCAGATCCGCCACATGGCGACCCTCGGCGGCAATCTCTGCCAGAGGCCGCGGTGCTGGTACTACCGCCTCGAGGAGTTCGACTGCCGCAAGAAGGGCGGCAGCGAGTGCTTCGCGCGCGACGGCGAAAACCGCTTCCACGCCGTCTTCGACACCGACCTGATGTGCTGCTGCGTCCACCCGTCGGCCGCGGGCACGGCGCTGCTCGCCTACGGCGCGACGCTCGACGTCGTCGGTCCGAAGGGCAGCCGCGCGCTGCCGATCGACCAGTTCTTCTTTCGCCCGGTCGACGACGCGACGCGCGAGAACACGCTCAAGCCGGGCGAGATCGTCGAGGCCGTGCGGCTTCCGGCCCCGCCCGCGGGGGCCCGGTCGGTGTACCGCAAGCTCAAGGAGAAGGAATCCTTCGACTGGCCGCTCGTCGAGACCTGCGTGAGCCTCGTGATCGCGGGCGGCGTCGTGCGCGATGCCCGCGTCGTCTTCGGCTCCGTCGCCCCGATCCCGTACCGCTCGAAGGCGGCCGAGGCCGTGCTCGAGGGCGGCCACCCCGGCGACGACCTCGCCCGGCGCGCCGCGGAGGCGGCGGTGCGCGACGCGAAGCCCCTCGCCCAGACCGCCTACAAGGTCCCGCTCGCGAAGGTGGAGCTCGAGCGCGCGCTCCGGCAGGCGTGGGCCTGAGCGCGATCGCGGATTCGATGACGGACGATCCCCTCGCCGCGATGCGGCGCTTCGCGAAGCCGACCGGCGACGCGCGGCGCGTCGCGGATCCCTTTCTCTGCCGCCACCTGCGCACGAAGACCTGGCTCGCGCCGGACGCCTTCGGACAGGGCGATCCGCGGCAGTCGCCGTCGACCGCCCAGTACTGGTGCCTGCGCACCATGCGCCCCGACGGGCCCGACGGGGACCTGGCCCTGCCCGAGGAGTGCACGGACGACCGGATCTGTTTCGAGGCGACGGTGGGACGGAGCGGGGACAGCTGAGGCCGAAGCGGGACGACCGGAGGCGACTACCTCTTCTTCAGGTCCATCAGCACCTGGCGCGCGACCGCCTTCAGGGTGTCGAACACGCCCGCGCCGGTCGTGGCGACGCCCTCGAACGTCGGCTCGCGCTTGATGTTCAGCCTCCGGTAGAGCTCGTCGGCCGGCATCGCGGTCGGCAGGTCCCGCTTGTTGAACTGGAGGACGTACGGCATCGTCGCGATGTCGTAGCCCTGGTCCTTCAGGTTCTTGTCGAGGTTGCGGATGGACTCGATGTTGGCCTCGAGGCGCGCCTCCTGGGAGTCCGCCACGAAGACGACCCCGTCCACGCCCTTCAGGATCAGCTTGCGCGAGGCGTCGTAGAAGACCTGGCCGGGCACCGTGTAGAGGTGGAACCGCGTCTTGAAGCCCTTGACCGTCCCGAGGTCGAGCGGGAGGAAGTCGAAGAAGAGGGTGCGGTCCGTCTCCGTCGCGAGCGAGATCAGCTTGCCCTTGGCCGACGGGTTCGTGCGGTCGTAGATGTACTGCAGGTTCGTCGTCTTCCCGCACAGACCGGGGCCGTAATAGACGATCTTGCAGTTGATCTCGCGGGCTGCATAGTTGATGAACGTCATTGGACCGTCACCGGTGAATCGAGCGCCGGGAGCAGGGCGCTACTCCGAGAACAGCCGGTCGATGTCTTCGTCCGTGATCTCGGCAAAGGGAGAGTCGAAGTCGGCCGAGAGCGCCTGCTTCTCCTTCTCCGCCTTGCGCGCGATGTCCTCGAAGATCTTCTCCAGCTCCTGCATGGCCCTGCGAACGCGCAGGCGGACGAGCCCGAGGGAGGTCCGTTCGTCGAAAATCACGACGAGGATCACCCGCTGGGCGACGATGGAAATGTGGATGTTGTCCCGCTCGCCCTCGTGGAAGAGGATCGAGAACTCCTTCTCGCCGATCAGCCGCGCCAGGCCGTCGGTCGCGGCCACGTTGCCGGCCGTCAGGGAGGCGAGCGAGGTCGTGTCGAGGGTCGTCAGATCGCCGACGGCCGCGATCTGCTGGCCGTTCTTGTCGACCAGGAAGACCACGTTGGAGTTCGAATCCGTCGCGAGCCTCTGGAGCGAGTCCTTGATCTTTCGGAACTCGTCGTCGTAGAGGACGAGGTCGGGCAACGTCATGGATTAAATGATTCTCCTGCTATGACTTATTCTAACAGCTTTCGCGGCGGTCACAGTTCCCGCCGGTTCTCGAGCGACCGCGCCATCGTCACCTCGTCCGCGTACTCGATGTCGCCGCCGACCGGCAGGCCGAACGCGATGCGCGTGATCCGGACCCCGGTCGCCTTGAGACGCCGGGCGAGATAGAGCGCGGTCGCCTCCCCCTCGACGTTCGGATTGGTCGCGATGACGACCTCCTTCACCTCCGGTGTGACCCGGGCCACAAGGCCGGCCGTGTCGATCTCGTCGGGCCCGATCCCGCGCAGGGGCGAGAGGGCTCCCCAGAGCACGTGGTACCGGCCCTTGAACTCCCGCGTCTTCTCGATCGCGGCGAGGTTGCCGGGCTCCTCGACGACGCACAGCAGCGTCGCGTCCCGCTGCGGATCCGAGCAGATCTCGCAGGGGTCCTCCTCGGTCAGCGTGTTGCAGATCGAGCAGCGGCGCACGGCGGCCCGCGATTCGCGGATCGCGCTGGCGAGGCGCTCGGCCTCGTCGTCGGAGGAGCGCAGCAGGTGATACGCCAGGCGCGCGGCGCTCTTGGCCCCGATCCCCGGCAGACGCTGGAACTCGGCGGCGAGGCGCTCGAGCGACTTGGGGGTCCCGATCAACTAGCGCATCCCCGGCAGCATGCCGCCCAGCATCGACTGCGTCTTCTTCTGGACGGCCTCGTCCACGCGGCGGGAGGCCTCGCGGGAAGCGGCGAGGATCAGGTCCTGGAGCGTCTCGACGTCCTCGGGGTCCACGGCCGCCTTCTCGATGTGGACCGAGAGGATCTCCTTGGCGCCCGACATCTCGATCTTCACCATGCCGCCGCCGGCGGTGGCCTCGATCTTCATGGCCGCCAGCTCTTCCTGCATCTTCGTCTGCATGGCCTGGGCCTGCTGCATCATCTTCTGGATGTTCATTCCTCTTCCTTGATCTCGGTCAGTTCCCCGTGAAAGAGCTCGATCGCCGAGCGCACCATCGGATCCGCCTCGGCCTTCGTGCTCGCGCGTTCGCGGGCGATCGTCGCGCGGGGCACCTCGCGGGCGGCCTTGCCGAGGTCGCCGTCGGCGGGAGGACCGGTCTTGAGCAGGATCCGCATCGGGCGGCCGAAGGCCTCGCGCGCGACCTCCGCCAGCAGCTTCTTCGCGGCGAGCTCCTCGAGGGCTTCCTTGGCCGCGGCGCGGTCGATGCCGAAGCGCAGGACGAGGTCGTCGCCCGCTGCCGAGATCGACTCGGCCAGGCTCACCTGCGCCGCGGTCACGCGCCGGCGCGAATCGAGGATGTCGTGGAAGCGCGCGAGCGCGTCGCCCCCGGCGGGCGTCGCCGCGGGCGGTTCCTCCGGCTCGGGCTCCGGCTCGACCGTCACGAGCGACACGATGCGCGGACCCGCTCCGCTCGGGCGCGGCGCGGGCGCCGGCGCGGCCGGGCGGGCGGCGGACGGGGGCGCTCCGGCGATGGCTTCCTCGATCCCGCGCAGGCGAGGCAGCTCGGCGAGCTTCAGGACCAGCATCTGGACGGCCAGCGACGGATCGTCGATCCGGCGGGCCAGGGCGTCCGACTCGAGCGCGAGCGAAACCGCCCGCAGCAGGTTGTCGTAGGGCATCGCCTTCGCGAGCGCGGCGACCCGGGCGCGGTCCTCCTCGGGAACGTCCGCGTTCGCCGCCGGCCGCGACCATCAGCAGGTTGCGCAGAAAGGCCGCCAGCTCCTTCAGGACGTGGCGCGGATCCGCGCCCGACTCCGTGAGCCGCCCGAGGTGCGTGATCGCCGCCGCGCGGTCGCCGGCGGCCACCGCCGAGAACATGCCTTCCAGCAGCTCGCGGTTGACGAGGGCCAGGATCTCCGCGCATCGCGCCTCGTCGACCGTTCCGCCCGCGACCGTCGCCGCCTGGTCGAGCAGCGAGAGGCCGTCGCGCATGCTCCCCTCCGCCGCCGACGCGAGCAGGCGCAGCGCCCCCGGCGTCGCCTGGATCTTCTCGGCCTTCGCGACCTTCTGGAGCTGCGCCGCGATCTCCTTGACCGTCAGCGCGCGGAAGCGCGAAGCGCTGGCAGCGCGACACGATGGTCGCCGGGATCTTGTGGAGCTCGGTCGAGGCCAGGATGAAACGGGTGTGCGGCGGGCGGCTCCTCGAGCGTCTTCAGCAGCGCGTTGAAGGCCTCGTTGGTGAGCATGTGGACTTCGTCGATGATCGCGATGCGGTAGCGGTCGCGCTGGGGAGCGTAGCGGACGGTCTCGATCAGCTCGCGCGCGTGCTCGATCTTGCGGTTGGACGCGCCGTCCATCTCGAGCACGTCGAGCGAGTCGCCGCGGTCCAGGATCTCGCGGCACGAGGCGCACTCGCCGCAGGGCCGACGGTCGGGCCCTTGTCGCAGTTGAGCGCCCGGGCGAGCATGCGCGCCGTCGAGGTCTTCCCGACGCCGCGGGGGCCCGTCAGCAGGTAGGCCGAGGCGATCGCGCCCTTCCTTGATGGCGTTCTCGAGCGTCCGCGCCACGGCCTCCTGGCCGACGAGGTCCTCGAAGATCCGAGGCCGCCATTTTCGAGGGAGCGCGACGTGCATGGAGACCCCGTAATTCGAGAATTCCGGCGGCCGAAGATGAGCTCAGGTTGACCTGCGGCGCCCGGTGGCGCCTCCTGATCGCTGCTTCCTTCCGGACCTGACGAGGTTCGGAGACTTCCGTCGCACAGGGCCCGAACTCATCTCCGGCCGCCGGGAAGGGGATTCTATCGCAGGAGTCGGGAGCCGGGAGGCGCCGGGGTACGGGGCGGCTACTCCTTCTTGCTGCAGCGCTCGCGCACGAAGCTCATGACGGCTTCGGCGAGGTTGCGGGGGATCTCCTTCGGCTTGAGCATCCTGAGGGTACGGCCGGTGGCGCGGTAGCTCTTGAGAAAGACGATGCAGGGCGGGCAGTGCGAGAGGTGGGCCTCGAGCGCCTCGCGGTCGGGCGCGGGCATGGAGCCGTCCTCGTACTCGACGAGCGAGTCGAGGATGAGCCGCTTGCAGGTGAACTCGTCGTGCGGCTTCACGGCGCCACCCGGCGCTCGGCGCCGCCGTTCTGCGGGAGCGCGGCGACTTCCAGCAGCCTCTGGCGGACGAACAGCCGCGCGCGGTGCAGGCGCGACTTGAGCGCGGCGATCGTGATGTCGAGCGTCTCGGCCACGTCGGCCGGCTTCATCTCTTCGACGTCCACCATCCAGATCGCGTCGCGGTAGGCATCGGGCAGCTCGGCCATGAAGCCCGCCGCGCGCTCGGCGAGGTCCCGGGCGATCGCCTCGTCCTCGGCCCCGTCCACGAAGGCCGCGAACTCGGGCGAGGCGGCGTGGCCGTCGTCGCGGAACTTCGGCACGTAGTCGTCGAGCGAAATGGTCACGCCGGGCTTGCGGCGGCGCGCCCGCGAGTAGGCCGCGTTGAGCGCGACGCGGTAGAACCAGGAGAAGAACTTCTTCGACTCGTCGAAGGTCCCGATCTTGCGGTACAGCGTCAGGAACGCGTCCTGGGTCGCCTCCTCCGCGTCCTCGGGATTCCGGAGGACGCCGTAAGAGAGCGAATAAACGCGCGCGTTGTAGCGGTCGACCATCTCCTTAAAGGCCTGATCGTCGCCCCGCTTGATGCGTTGCACGAGCTCGAGGTCGGAGGCGTTTTGATCTTCGTTCGTGGCCATCAGAAGTACGTCGGACCTTCCTGATCAGGTTCGGGGAAACGCATCTTACAAGCCCTCAGCCCGCGACGGCTTCTGATGTAGGATTTGCCGCCCCGGAGAGGTGTCCGAGTGGCTTAAGGAGCACGCTTGGAAAGCGTGTGTGCCCAAAAGGTACCGGGGGTTCGAATCCCCCCCTCTCCGCCACACAATCTCTGACAAATCGCCAAAAGTCGCCTCGGGCGGCGGCAAGCCCCGCCCCTACGGCACCGCGAGAACAGCGGATTCGAGGCAACCCGGCCTGTAACCCGTAAACCGGGGTTACACTGGACGCCGGATTTCCCATGACGGAGAAGGCGGAAAAGACCGACAGGACCGAATTCCTCTTTCTCGCCGGGCATCCCTGTCTCGACTTCCTCAACACACGCCCGCTCGTGAAGGGCCAGGCCGTCGAGCTGCTCGGCACGCTCGAGGAATTTCTCCGGTGGCTGACGCGGGCCGGCCGGATCGACGCGCGCGCCGCGGCGGACGCGGCGAAGAGGTGGAACGACGGGCCCGAGGGCACGCGGATCACCGAGCGCGCGCGGACCTTTCGCGAAACGCTGCGCCACATGGCCGACGGCATCGTCAAGAGCCGCGGCGTCTCGACGGAGGGCCTTGCGGCGATCAACTTCATCCTCGCCGAGAACGACGGGAACCTGCGCCTCGAGCGCCAGGGCGGCGGATTCCGGACGCGCTTCGCGGCGCGGCCGACGAGCCCGATCATCCTGCTCGGCAGCGTCGCGGAGGCGGCCGCCGACCTGCTCTCGCGCAGCGACCTCCACCTGCTGCGGCGCTGCGGCAACCCCGAGTGCGTCCTCTTCTTCTACGACACCACGCGCAACCACCGCCGGCAGTGGTGCGCCATGGGCACCTGCGGCAACCTGATGAAGGTCCGCGCCTTCCGCAAGAGGCACCGCCGCGCGAACTAACCGGGCGTCCTGTGCGCCCGGTCACGCTGGCCCGCGGCCGGGTGTCGGACAATCGAGCAAACGTCCATGCATCCGAAGGATCCGGAATCCCCCGTTTCCGTGCGGGAGCACGCGGAGCGCCGAACGGCCCAGTTCGAGGTCGTGCGCGACTCGGTGGAGGACTGCAACCGCTTCGACGGTGAAGCCACTTCGGTCACGCCGCGGCGCCGCAGCACGGACCCGGGCCCCGAGGCCAACATCATCCAGATTGCGCACCCCAAGGGCCTCGGCCTCGGCACGCGCTACCGCTTCCGCCCCGGCTCGACGGTCGTCCTCGGCCGCGCCAAGAACGTGGACGTGAGCCTGCCGGAGATCACCGCGATCTCGCGCAAGCACGCCGCGCTCACGTACAAGATCGAATCGGTCATCCTCGAGGACCTCGGCAGCACCAACGGCACGTACGTCAACGACGTGCGCATCGAGCAGCCCACGACGCTGAAGAGCGGCGACCGCTTCCAGATCGGCGCCGTCCACTTCAAGTTCCTCCAGGAGCGCGACGTCGAGAACGCCTACTTCCAGGCCATCCACGAGCTGATGGTCCGCGACGGGCTCACCCAGATCTGCAACAAGCGCAAGTTCGAGGACGAGGCGGTGCGCGAGGTCGCGCGCGCGCGGCGGTACAACCGGCCGCTGTCGCTGCTGCTCTTCGACGTCGACCGCTTCAAGTCGATCAACGACGAGCGCGGGCATCTCTGCGGGGACTTCGTGCTCAAGGAAGTCGTGCGGCTGGTGTCGGACTTCTTCCGCAAGGAGCAGGTCTTCGCGCGTGTCGGCGGCGACGAGTTCGCCGTGCTCACGCCGGAGGCGAAGCTCGACGGGGCGAAGACCCTCGGCGAGCGCCTGCGCAGCCGCGTCGCCAACCACGAGTTCGACTACGGCGGCGCGACCTTCCACGTCACCTGCTCGTTCGGGATCGCCGAGTTGAGCCCCGAGATGAAGTCCCCCGAGGAGCTCTACGAGGCCGCCGACCGCGCGCTCTACGCCGCCAAGCGCGGCGGCCGCGACAAGGTCGAAGCGTTCGTCCGGCCCGCGGTGCGCGAAGTCGGCTGACGCCGACCCGCCGGACCGTCTTCATCTCGGTGCCGTAGGGGCGGCCCTTGCGGCCGCCGCAATCGGCCAGTGTGCCCCGAGCCGGGCGGGGCAAGCCCCGCCCCTACGGCGCCGAAGACTCCGCCGCAATCCGCCGCAGCGTCTCGAAGCTGTAGATCCCGTCGTTGTGCCCGTCCGCCCAGTCGATCTGCAGCGCATACGCCCCCACGCGCCGGTGCCCCGTCGCCTGGAACGAGCGCGGCGTCAGCGGCCGCTCGGGCCCGCGGTAGACGTTGCCCATGATGTCCTTCTCGCCCTTGCACCCGGCGCACGGACACGCGCGGCGCAGCTTCTCGAGCGCGTAGTAGCTCTCCGTCCCGTCGGCCCACACGATCGCGAGCTCGGTGCCGACGAGCAGGATGTCCTTGGGAACGGCGGTCGCCATGGAGGGCGAGCTTACTTCACGCCCTCGACGAGGAAGAGGTCCGAGAGGATGCGGTTGTAGGAGTACACGTAAGCCTTGCCATCCGGCGCGATGCGTGGCGGAGAGATCGTGCTGATCCCGGCGGGATCCGGCGGCGTCAGCTCTCTCCAGAGCTCCCGCTTCCCGGTCGCCGGGTCGAGGCGCGAAACGCGGGCCGGATACTCGCCGCGCTTGTAGACGTACACGTATCGACTGTCCGCCGTCCAGCCCACGGGGACCTCGAGGTCTCCCAGGCCGGCCACTGCCGTCGGCTCGCCGCCTTCGATCGGGTAGAGATAGGCCTTGCGGTCCGGCCCGAAGGCGACGACGAACTTTCCGTCGGGCGACATCGTGCCGGTCTGGGTTCGGTATCCCTCCGGCGAGATCGCCCTCATCTTGCCGCCGTCGATCGCGAACTCGTAGAGACGCGTTCCATGGCCCTTCTCCGACGCGGTGAGAAGGAGGCGCTTCCCGTCGGGAAGGAACGAGGCGCCCGAAACCGAATAGCCCTCGGTCGGGAGGGGCTTCGGTTCGCCGGCTCCCGTCGGCTGGAGAACGACCTTTCCCCCGGTGATCAGTCCGACGATCGCCGCCACCCACTTGCCGTCGGGCGAGAGTGCGTTTCCGGTTCCATCTCCCAGGCGAACGGGAGGCGAGCCATCCATGCTTCGGAAATAGCTCGAGTAGAGGGCCCCTCCTCCCTCACCGGACTCGCCGAACGCGAGCGACTTTCCGTCCGCCGAAATGGCGTACACGGTGGACCAGTCGAGCCACGAGAGGTCGCGCTCCTTGTCGGCTCCAGGCGCCATCGCCAGGATGCCCGACCGCAGCGTGTCGTGGGCGATCAGGAGCTTGCCGTCGCGCGCCGTGTCCTGCAGAGTCAGATTTCCGGTCACGCGCGTGAGCAGACGGGAGGCGCCCGAGAGCGAGACCGCCCAGAGCGCGCGGTTGCCCCCGACTTCCGCGGCCGTAAACCAGACCTCCGAGCCGTCGGGCGAAAAGGCGAGGCCTCCCTCGGTCGCGAATTCCTTCGTCAGGGTTCGCTTCTTGCCTGCCGCATCGACCACCGCGACGGAGCCGCCATCGTCGCCCCGTGCCGGATGATCCATGAAGGCGGCCAGGCCGCCCTTCGGCGAGATCCGGAGGTCGCTCAGCCATCCGGGCGTTTCGACGAGCACTTTCCCGATCGGCATTTCGAGGCGGCTCTTTCCGGCAACGTCCCGGATGATCGCGATTCCCGACCCATCGGGCGTCCAGTCGGCCCACTGGACGTCGTCCTGGATCTCGCGGGGCGTCCCTCCCCCGGTGATCCCGATCCGCGCGAGCATGCCGGCGCTCATGAACGGGCCCGCGAAGTGGCGCCCGAGCGAGACGGCCATCTCTCCCGACCGTGAGATCGCGAAGACGTCCGCATGCTTGAGACCGAACGGCCGGGACTCCGGGCTGTCGAGGCGGCTCGCGAAGATCTCGGCGGGTCGTCCTTCCCACGACGCCGAGTAGAGAACCGTCTGCTCGTCCGGGGCGAAGCGCGCCGAGTGGATCGTTCCGCGCTGAAAGGTGAGCTGACGAAAGGACGGCGGCGGCGTGCGGCCGGCCTTCTTGCCCGCCACGAACGCTCCGATGCCGACGACCGCCGCCAGGACCGCGGCGGCGGCAAGGATCGGGCCGAGCGAACGCCGCGGGTGGACCGGCGGCGCCGCGTGCTGTCCCGTCACTTCGGCCGAGACGGGCGCCTCGGACAGGTGATCGCGGATTTGCGCGAGATCGCGGGCGAGGTCCTTGGTGGTTCCGTATCGGTCTTCCGGATCCTTCGTGAGGCAGCGCTCGACGATCCAGCGCACGGGAGCCGGGATGCGCGCGTTCAGCTGCGACACGGGCTCGGGCTCCTCGCGGATGATCGCCGTCAGCGTCTCGGCCGTCGTCCCGCGCTCGAAGGCGCGTTTGCCGGTGGCCATCTCGTAGAGGATCGAGCCGAACGAGAACTGGTCGGAGCGGAAGTCCGTCGGCCGTCCCGACGCCTGCTCGGGCGACATGTAGCCGACCGTGCCCATCACCATCCCGGGCCGCGTCCCGTCGCCCGCCATGGTCTGGAGCCCCGAGACCTCGGCCGACTCCGGCGGTCACGAGCTTGGCGAGACCGAAGTCCAGGATCTTCGCGTACCCGTGCTTGGAGATCATCACGTTGGCCGGCTTGAGATCCCGGTGGACGATCCCCGCCGCGTGCGCCGCCGAGAGGCCCTCCGCGATCTGCGTCGCGAGCTCGAGCAACTTCCGTGTCGGGACCGGGCCCGACGCCGTCAGATCCTTCAGCGTTCCGCCCTCGATCAGCTCCATCGCGATGTAGACCGTCTGGTTCGCCGCCCCGATGTCGTAGATCGTCAGGATGTTCGGGTGCGACAGCGCCGAAGCCGCGCGCGCCTCCCGCTCGAACCGCGTGCGCCGCTCCGGATCCGCCGCCAGCTCCGCCGGCAGCACCTTGATCGCGACGTCGCGCTTCAACCGCTCGTCGCGCGCCTTGTAGACCTCTCCCATCCCTCCCGCGCCGATCGGCGCGAGGATCTCGTAGGGCCCGAGCTTCGTTCCTGCGGAAAGCGTCATTTCAAGCCCTCGACGAGATAGAGGTCCGACAACGTGCGCTGGAAGCCGTACACGTAGGAGGCGCCGTCGCGCGTCGCCATGACCGGCGAGATGTCGACGATGCCCGCCCCGTCGGCCGGCATGAGCTCCCGCACGAGCTCTCTCGTGCCCGTCTCGATGTCGAATCGGTAGAGCCTGGCGGGGACGTCACGCCGGCGAAACACGTACAGGTGGTGCCCATCCGAGGCCCAGCCGGTGGGAGTGTCATCCTCCGAAAGGCCCCGGATCCGGTCGGCTCGCCCCCGGACAGCGGATAGAGGTATCGCTTTCGGTCGGGCCCGACGACGATGACGCTCTTCCCGTCCGGCGCCATGCCGCGCCCGAAGCCACGGTATCCCTCCGGAGTCAGCGCGCGCGGTTTCCCGCCCGCGAGCTCGATGAGAAATATTCGCGAGCCATGACCCGGCTCGTTCGCCGTAAACACGAGACTCTTGCCGTCGAGTGTGAACGTCGCGCCGCCCTGCGATTTCCAGATCCCCGATGGGAAGAACGCGCTTCTCACCGGCGCCCGTCGGGTACAGCGTGAGGCTGCGTTTCTCGTGCCCGACCTGGACCACGGCCCACAGCCCGTCCGGCGACAGCGCCGTTGCGGCACCCTCGCCGAGACGCACCGGGGCGGATCCGTCGGTCCCCCGGACGAACGTCGAGTATTCGGGGCCCGTGCCTTCACCGGTTTCCGCGAAGAGGATCGTCTTGCCGTCGTTGGAGAGGTCGAAGAGCGAGGACCAGTCGAGCCAGGCGAGCTCGCGCTCCTTCGCCTGGCCGGCGCCGCCGCGCGAGGATTCCGATGCGGATCGTATCGTGCGCCACGAGAACGCGCCCGTCGCGCGCCACGTCCTGCAGCGTCAGACTCTGCGTGACCCGCGCGACGAGCCGCTCGCCGACCCGCGAGCGAAATGGCATGCAGGGCGCGGTTGCCGCCCACCTTGGTGCGCCGTGATCCAGATCTCGGACGCATCGGGCGACCACGCGAGGCCGTACTCCGAGGAGAACGTGCCGCTGAGCGTCCGTCTTCTTGCCGGCCCGATCGACCACCGCGACGGTCCCGCCGTCGTCGCGGCGCCGAGGATGCTCCATGAAGGCGACCAGGCGTGCCGTCCGGGGAGACGCGAGGATGGCTGACCCAGCCGGCCGTCTGATACAGGATCTTGCCGGCGGGAAACTCGAGCTGGCTTCGCGAATCGACGTCGCGGACGACCGCCACGTCCTTGCCGTCGGGTGCCCAGTCCGCCCACTCCACGTCCTTCAGTATCTCGCGGGGCGCCACGCCGCCGCTGACCGCCGACCTCGCGCCAGCGTGCCGCTGCGGATGAACGCTTCGTAGACGTGCCGATCCAGCGACACGAGCATCTCGCCAGCCTTCGAGATCGCGAGCAGTCCGCCCCGACGAGGCCGAAAACCGCGCGACTCCGGGCGATCGGTGCGGCGTGACGAAGATCTCGACGGGCTTTCCGTCCCAGGTGGCCGCGTAGATCGACCGTCTGGCCGTCCGGGGCGAAGCGCGCCGAGTAGATCTCGCCGCGCCGGAAGGTGAGCTGCCGGAATCGGGGGGCGGGACGTAGCCGGCCTTCTTGCCGGAGCGATAGCCGCGAACAGGCCCACGACGAGGGCGACGTCGCGGCCGCGATCAACGAGGGTCCGACCACGCCTCCGCGCACCGGCCCGGCAGCGGCCGCCGCCGACCGTCGGCGCCGACAGACCCGACAGGGCCTCGAGGTCGAAGGCGACGTCGCGGGCCGACTGGAAGCGCTCCTCCGGGTTCTTCTCGAGGCAGTGGCGCACGAGCCGGTCGAGGCCCGGATGAATCTCCTTGTTCGTCTGCGAGAGGTCCGGCGGCTCCTTCGTCAGGATCGCCGTGATCGTGTCGGCCGCCGTGTCGCCGCGGAACGCGCGCTGGCCCGAGAGCATCTCGTAGAGGATCGTCCCGAACGCGAAGATGTCGGAGCGCGCGTCGGCGGCCTTGCCGCGGACCTGCTCGGGCGACATGTAGCCCATCGTCCCGAGCACGATGCCGGGCTCGGTTCCGAGATCGTCCGCAGGTCGGTCTGCGATCCGCCTCCCTGCTCCGCCTTCGAGCTTCGCGAGGCCGAAGTCGAGGATCTTGACCCGGCCGTCGTTCGTCAGGAAGAGGTTCTCGGGCTTCAGGTCGCGGTGGACGATGCCCTTCTCGTGCGCCGCCGCGAGCCCTTGGCGATCTGGACCGCGTAGTCGATCGCCTTGCGCGACGGGGAGGCGCCGGCGGAGACCGCTGGCGCAGCGTCTCGCCCTTCGAGCAGCTCCGTGACGATGTACGGCGCCCCGTCGGCCAGCCGATGTCGTAGACCGCCATGATGTTCGGGTGGTTGAGCACCCCGGCCGCCCGCGCCTCCTGCTCGAAGCGGTGCAGCCGGTCGGCGTCGTGCGAGAACGACGTCGGGCAGCACCTTGATCGGCACCTCGCGTCCGAGGCGCGGGATCCCGCGCGCGATAGACCTCGCCCATCCCGCCCGCGCCGATCGGCGCGAGGATCTCGTAGGGACCGAGTTTCGTTCCGGCGGAAAGCGTCATTCGGGTGCGGGGATTCTAACCTCGGTTTTGGCGCTCTCACGCGCCGTCACTCCGTCGCTCCCGCTCGCGTGAGTGAGCGAAGCGAACGGAAGCGACGGAAGCGCAAGCCGCGACCGAGAAGGTGCCGGAGTCGAGCGGTACTTCGAGGCGATGCGGGCGGCGACAAGCCCCGCCTCACGACACCAAGCCCTCACCCAACCTCTCCCCTCACGGGTGGAGAGGGAGTCGCTTTCAGCTTCACTTCCGCATCCGCTCGCGGCGCAAATAGTCTCCCGACCGAAGGGAGGGAGGAGGTTTGCGGTGCGGGAGCGTGAGCGAGCGAGCGAGCGGGAAGCGACGTGCGTGGCATATCCTTGGCGCACTTTTGGAGAGAACAATGAAGTTGATGTTCCGGGGCGTCCTGCTCCTCCTGATCGCGGCTGCCGGCGTCGCGCAGGGCCTTCGAGGGACGTCACCGTGGCGTGGGCCTACAGCGACGAGGCGGAGGCGGCGACGAAGATGCCGTCGTTCGTCTGGACGTCGGGCGGGGACCTGCTGCTGCTCGACGAGACGAAGCCGGCAGCGACGCGAACGATCGAGCGGGTGAAGGCGGGGACGGGCGCGCGCGCGGCTGCCGTCGATCGGGCCGCGGCGCTGGCGAGCCTGAAGGGGCTCGTCGCGGCGGCGGACATGCCGGAGGCGCTGCCGTGGCCGGAAGCCTTCGACGCGGCGGGGCGGGTCGCGGTCTACGCGATCGGCGGCGATCTCTTCGTGCTGGACCTCGCGTCCTCGCGCTTCGAGCGGCTGACGCAGACGGCCGACGCCGAAAGCATTCCGCGGCTCTCGCCGGACGGGCGCAAGGTCGCCTTCGTCGCGCGGCAACGATCTCTACGTGTATGACCTCGCGGCGAAGCGCGAGACGAGGCTGACCTCGGACGGGAGCCCCACGATCCTGAACGAGCCCTGTCCTGGGTGTACTGGGAGGAGATCTTCGACCACGCCACCGCGGGGTTCTGGTGGTCGGACGACTCCTCCGCGATCGCGTTTCTCCGCACGCGACGAGTCGAAGGTCGACGTCGTCACGTTCCCGAAGTTCTCGCCCGCCGTGCCCGAGATCATCACGCAGCGCTACCCGAAGGCCGGCAACGCGAACCCGACCGTGAAGCTCGGGATCGTCGACGCCGGCGGCGGGCAAGGCGGCGTGGATGGACCAGGCGGCCGCGGCGTACGAGTACATCCTCGGCGTGAAGTGGCTGCCGGACAACCGCGCGGTCGCCGTGCAGACGACGAACCGGCCCCAGACGCGGCTCGACCTGTGGCTCGTCGCGCGCGGCACGGGGCGGCGAAGCTCCTCCTGACGGACGTCGACGAGGCGTGGGTCAACCAGAAGGAGCTGCAGTTTCTCGACGGCGGCAAGAAGTTCGTCATGTCGTCCGAGCGCGACGGCCACACGCACCTCTACCTCTACTCGATCGACGGGAAGCTGCTGAACGCCGTGACGAAGGGCCCGTGGTCCGTCCGCGGCCCGTCCGGTTTCTACGGCGCGCCACTGGGATCGGCGTGGGTGGACGAGCCGGGCGGCTGGATCTACTTCACGGCGCTCGAGAAGTCGCCGATCGAGCGGCACCTCTACCGCATCCATCCCGACGGCACGGGCATGGAACGCATCACGAAGGAAGACGGACAGCACAAGATCACGATGAGCCCGGACCGCCGCGCGTACGCGGACGTGCACTCGAGCCACGACCAGCTGCCCTCGCTCTCGGTCCACGACGCGGGCGGCGCGCAGCGCGCGGTCGTCTCACCGCGCCGCACGGAGCTCGTGGCGCCCTTCCAGTTCCAGACGGCGTCGCTCTTCACGATCCCCGCCGCCGACGGCTTCGCGCTGCCCGCGCGCATCGTCAAGCCCCGCGGCTTCGACGCCTCGAAGAAGTACCCCGCGATCGTCTACATCTACGGCGGCCCGGGCGCGCCCACCGTCAACGACGAATGGGACTACTCGTTTGCGGGCAACGCCGTACTTCGACCAGGTCCTCGCGGACCGCGGCTACGTCGTCTTCTCGGTCGGACCCGAGGAGCGCCACCGGGCCAGAGCAAGACGCTCGAGAACACGGTCGTCCGGAAGATGATGACCGACGGCGAGCTGAACGACATCGTCAAGGGCGTGCAGTGGCTGAAGACGCAGCCCTTCGTCGACCCGGCGCGCGTCGGCGTCTGGGGCTGGAGCGGCGGCGGCACCGACACGCTGCTCGTCATGACGCGATCCGACGGAATTCAAGGCCGGCATCTCGGTCGCGCCCGTCACCGACTGGCACTTCTACGACACCAAGTTCGCCGAGACCTACATGAAGACGCCCACCGACAACCCGGACGGCTACGCGCTCTTCTCGCTGATCCCGCGCGCGAAGGACCTCCACGGCCGACTCATGATCGTCTTCGGCAGCTACGACGACAACGTCCACCCGCAGAACGAATGGAGCTTCATCGACGAGCTCATCAAGGCGAACAAGCCCTTCGACATGATGGTCTACCCGATGCGCAAGCACACGATCGAAGACCGGCCGGCGCGGATTCACCTGTTCGAGAAGATGCTCGAGTTCTGGAAGCTGTACCTCTAAGCCCGGGAGGGGCAAGCCCCTCCCCTACGACACGAAGAGCCCCCCTCACCCCACCCTCTCCCCCCTCACGGGTGGAGAGGGCGTCGCTTTCAGCTCCGCTCTCGCATCCGCTCGCGGCGCAAATCGTCTCCCGACCGAAGGGAGGGAGGAGGTTTGCGCCGCGGGAGCGTGAGCGAGCGAGGACGAGCGAGCGGAAGCGACGGTGAGCGCGCGGCTGCGCGGAACGCGCCGCTACCGACCCCGTCGACCACGTAGAGGTCCGAGAGCACGCGCGCATACGAGATGGCGTAGCCGCGGCCGTCGGGCGTGATCCGGATCCCGTAGACGCCGATGATCCCCGTCATGTCCGCCGGAGCCAGGTCTTTCCACTTCTCCTCGCGCCCCGTCGCGATGTCCACGAGGACGATGCGGGCCGGCAGGTCCGTGCCGCGGCGCACGTAGACGAGACCCGTGCGATCGCTCGGACCGACGACCGAGTCGCCCGGCTCGATCCCGGCCACCGGCAGAGTCCCGCCCCCTCCTCAACCGGAAAGAGCTTGTATTGACGGTCCGCGTCCCGGCCGAAGAAGTGCTTGGCGTCATACCCGCGGAAGGCGCCGCCGACCCCTTCCGCCGTCAGCGGCCTCGGATTCCCGCCCTCGCTGTCCACGAGATAGACGCGGCCGCCGTGGCCGGTCTCGAGGGCCGCCATGAGGAAGTGACGCCCGTCCGGAAGCCACTCCGCCCTCCTGGCGTGAAGGTTCGGAAACGACAGCACCTTCGCCTCTCCCGGACCGGTCGGATAGATGGCTATCTGCTGGTCGGTCGTCGGATGCACGATGCAGAGCGCCCGCTTGCCGTCCGGAGAGATGGAAGAGGCGCTCGCCCTCGCCCAGGCGAATGGCGGGCGAACCGTCGGTCGCGCGGAGGAAGGCCGAGTAGCCCGGGCCGCCGCCCTCGCCGCTCTCGCTGAACAGCACCGTGCGGCCGTCCTGCGACAGGTCGGCCATGAGGCTCCAGTCGAACCAGGACAGATCCCGCTCGGACTGGTCGCCGGGCGCGAGCGCGACGAGCCCGATCCGGTTCAGGGAGTGCGCCAGGAGAAGCCGTCCGTCGCGGGACACGTCGGCGACCGTGAGCGCTCCGGTGCCGCGGAACAGGACCCGCACGCGCCCGGCCGGAGTCGCCGCCTGCAGCGAGCGGTTGCCGCCCACGTCGGCCGCCGTGAACCAGATTTCCGAACCGTCGGGCGACCACGCGAGCCCGACGGCGCTCGCGTAGAGCGGCGTGACCGTCGTCTTCTTGCCCGCCAGGTCCACGATCGCCACGGCGCCGCCGTCGTCGTTGACCGTCGGGTGGTCGATGAATGCGATCCGGTCGCCGCGGGCCGAGAAGCGCGGCTCCCCGATCCAGCCCCGCGTCTCGTAGATCACCTTGCCGATGGGGTACTCGAGGCGACACTTCGAGGAAACGACGCGCACGATGGCGATGTCCTTGCCGTCGGGCGGGAAGTCCGCGTACTCGACGTTTTCGAGAATCTCTCTCGGGGCGCCGCTCCCGGTCGCGGCCACGCGCGCCAGCGTCCCGGCGCGCGTGAATGCGCCCGCCGCGCGGGCGTTGAGGCTGACAGCGACCTCGCCGGAAGGCGACACCGCGAGAACGTCCGCGTTCTTCAGGCCGAACGGTCTGGCGTCCGGACCGTCGCTGCGGCCGAGAAAAATCTCCGTCGCGCCGCCGTCCCAGGCCGCCGAGTAGATGACCGACTTGCCGTCCGAACCGAAGCGCCCGCTCGAGATCACACCGCGCCGGAACGTGAGCTGGTGGAAAGAGGGCGGCGCGGCAGGGCCTTTGCGCGCATGGAACCAGTAGCCGGCAACCGCGGCGACGACGAGGCCGAGGACCGCGGCGATTGCCGGGACGCCCCGTCGCATCACCGACGGACCGGCGGCGGCGACGACGGCGCCCGAGCTCGACAGGCCGGACAGCGCCTCCAGGTCGAACGCGACGTCGCGCGTCGAGTAGAAACGCTCTTCCGGGTTCTTCTCGAGGCAGTGGCGCACGATGCGCTCGAGCCCGGGCTGGACGCTCTTGTTCGTCGCCGAGAGGTCCGGCGGCTCTTCGCGCAGGATCGCGGACATCGTCTCCGCCGCCGAGTCGCGGTGGAACGCGCGCGCGCCCGAAAGCATCTCGTACAGGATCGCGCCGAAGGAGAAGATGTCCGACCGCTGGTCCGCCGGCTTGCCCTTGACCTGCTCGGGCGACATGTACCCGAGCGTGCCCATCACGACGCCCGGCTCGGTCGCCGCGGGCGCCGTCGGCAGGTTCGTCTGCTGCGCGCCCTCGTTCTCGTTCTGCGTCAGCTTCGCGAGGCCGAAGTCCAGGATCTTCACCCGCCCGTCGTTCGTCAGGAACAGGTTCTCGGGCTTCAGATCCCGGTGGACGATCCCCTTCTCGTGCGCCGCCGCGAGGCCCTTCGCGACCTGGATCGCGTAGTCCGTCGCCTTGCGCACCGCGATCGCGCCGCCGGACATCCGCGCGCGCAGCGTCTCGCCCTCGAGCAGCTCCGTCACGATGTACGGCGCGCCGCCGTGGGAACCGAGGTCGTAGACCGCCGTGATGTTCGGGTGGTTCAGGGCGCCTGCCGCCTGCGCCTCCTGCTCGAAGCGCCGCAGCCGGTCGGCGTCCTGCGAGTACGACGCCGGCAGCACCTTGACCGCGACGTCGCGCTTCAGCCGCTCGTCGCGCGCCCGGTACACCTCTCCCATCCCGCCCGCGCCGATGGGCGCGAGGATCTCGTAGGGTCCGAGCCTCGCTCCAGCAGAAAGTGTCATTGGATCAGCGCGGACCGGCCGATCCCCCGCTCCGAGGCCCGGGAGGGCCGTCGGCTCGCCGCCTCCGAGGGGATAGAGGTAGATCCGGCGATCCGGGCCGCTGACCACCGCGGATTTCGCGTCGGGCGTGATGGTCCCGCGGAAGAGGGAATAGCCTTCGGGTGTGATCGCCCGCGGCTTTCCACCCGCGACGTCCCGAACGTAAAGGCGGGTTCCGTGCCCTGCCTCGGTTGCCGTGAACAGGATCCGCTTTCCGTCAGGGAAGAAGTCGGCGTTGAAAGGGTCGAGACCTTCCCGCGACAGCGCACGGGGCTCCCCGACGCTCGTGGGCAGCAGGACGATCTGCGGCGCCGTGGGATGGGCGATGGAAATCGCCCAGTTGCCGTCCGGAGAAAGCGCTTCCGTCGAGCCCTCGCCGAGGCGGATCGCCGGCGAGCCGTCCATCTTCCGCAGGTACGCGGCGTAGCCCGCACCCCCACCCTCTCCGGACTCCGTGATGAGGATCGTGCGTCCGTCCGCGGCGATGTCCGTGACGAGCGAGTAATCGAGCCAGGACAGCTCCCGTTCCTTCGCGTCCCCGGGGGAACGGGCGAGGATGCCGAGGCGGGCGCTCTCGTTGGTCATGAGAACCCGGCCGTCCTTCGAGATGTCCCGGATCGTGCTGATGCCCGGCACCCGTCCGACCAGCCGCGCCTTGCCCGAGAGCGTGATGGCGTGGACCGCGCGATTGAATCCGCCCTCGGCTGCCGTGTACCAGATCTCCGATCCGTCCGGTTTCCACGAAAGCCCCTGCGCCGTGGCATAGAGCGGCGAGAGGTTCTTCTTCTTTCCGTCCCGGTCGACGACCGCCACGACGCCGCCGTCGTCCGACGGATACGGATGATCGATGAAGGCCACGAGATCTCCGCCCGGCGAGACCCGGGGATTCTGGACCCAGCCGCTCGTCTCGTAGAGCGTCTTTCCGATCGGAAACTCGAGGCGGTTCTTGGCTCCGGCATCGCGGACGATCGCGAGGCTCGTCCCGTCGGGCCCCCAGTCGGCGCATCTGGACGTCGTCGAGAATGTCGCGCGGCGCGCCGCCCGCGATCGAGATGCGGGCCAGGCGCCCCGTCCGGGTGAACGCCGCCGACCGCGCCTGCGATTCAGGGAGACCGCCATCTCGCCGGATTTCGACATCGCCAGGATCTCCGACTCGGCGAGCCCGAACGGACGCGACTCGGGACTCTCGGGCCGGTTGATGAAAGATCTCGAAGGGCTTGCCCTCCCAGGCGGCCGAATAGACGATCGTCTGACCGTCGGGCGCGAAGAGGGAGCTCGCCGACTTCGCCGCGCGAAAACGTGATCTGGCGGAAGGAGGGCGGGGCGACGTACGCGGACTTTCTGCCCGCTGCGAAAGCGAAGAACCCCGCGATCGCGGCCGAGACGACCGCCGTGGCCGCGAGCAGCGGCAGGGTGCGGCGCTTTCCCTGCGCCGGACGCGCGAGATGCGCCCGTCGCCGTGCCCGAGCGCCGAGAGGCCCGACAGCGCCTCGAGATCGAAGGCGAGGTCGCGCGCCGACTCGAAGCGCTCTTCGGGGTTCTTCTCGAGACAGTGCCGCACGATCCGCTCGAGCCCGGGGTGCACGTCCTTGTTCGTTCGCCGACAGTTCCGGCGGCTCTTCGCGCAGGATCGCCGTGACATCGTGTCGGCCGCCGAGTCGCCGTGGAACGCCCGCTGCCCCGAGAGCATCTCGTAGAGGATCGCGCCGAAGGCGAAGAGGTCCGACTGCGCTTGTCGGCGGGTTTGCCCTGCACCTGCTCGGGCGACATGTAGCCCGATCGTGCCCAGGACGACGCCCGGTTCGGTCGCCGCCGAGACCGTCTGCAGGTTCGGTCTGTGCCGCTCCTCTCGGTTTCCGTCTGCGTCAGCTTGGCCAGTCCGAAGTCGAGGATCTTCACCCGCCCGTCCTTCGTCAGAAACAGGTTCTCGGGCTTGAGGTCCCGGTGCACGATCCCCTTCTCGTGCGCCGCCGCGAGGCCCTTCGCGATCTGCACCGCGTAGTCGATCGCCTTGCGCACCGCCATCGCCCCGCCGGACATCCGCTCGCGCAGCGTCTCGCCCTCGAGCAGCTCCGTCACGATGTACGGCGCGCCGTCGTGCCGAGCCGATGTCGTAGACCGCCGTGATGTTCGGGTGGTTCAGGACGCCTGCCGCCCGCGCCTCCTGCTCGAAGCGCCGCAGCCGGTCGGCGTCCTGCGAGATACGACGCCGGCAGCACCTTGACCGCGACGTCGCGCTTCGAGCCGCTCGTCGCTTCGCCCGGTACACCTCTCCCATCCCGCCCGCGCCGATCGGCGCAAGGATCTCGTAGGGCCCGAGTCTGGCTCCTGCGGAAAGTGTCATTGGATCAGCGCGCGGATTCTAACCTGTCGTCGCCCGCCGCTCGTTCCTCGCTCGCTCACGCTCGCGGCGCGAACCTCCTCCCTCCCTCCGGTCGGGAGACGATTCGCGCCGCGAGCGGAGCAGCGCTCGACATGAAACGGGGTACCAAAGCTACTCGTACGCAGCGCTTCGATCGGATCGAGGCGCGAGGCCTTCACCGCCGGGTAGAGGCCGAAGAAGATGCCGACCGAGATCGAAACGATCAGGCCCACGACGATCGACCAGAGCGGCGTCTCGGCGGGGAGGGCCTCGAAGACTTTGTTGACTCCCGCCGGGACCGCCACGCCGACGATCACGCCGATGATCCCGCCGATGAGCGACAGCGTCGTGGCCTCGGTCAGGAACTGCAGGACGATGTCGCGGCGGAACGCGCCAACGGCCTTGCGCACGCCGATCTCGCGGGTGCGCTCCGTCACCGACACGAGCATGATGTTCATGACCCCGACGCCCCCGATCGCGAGCGAGATGAAGGCGATGAACACCATCGCGTACGTGATGCCGCTGGTGATGCCCTGAAAGCTCTCGATCATCTTGTCGGGCGTCACGACCCCGAAATCGTCCGGCTGGTCGAAGCGCACGTGACGGCGCACGCGCAGCACCTGCCGGGCCTTGTCCATCAGGGCCGGCAGCTGCTCCGGCCGGACCGGGATCGCGGCGATGCGCAGTGCGTCGCCGTCGGACCCGCCCGCCTTGATCCAGGGAAAGCGCCGGTCGAACGTCGTGATGGGCATGACCACGAAGTTGTCCTGCGACTCGCCGAACATCTTGCCCTTCTTCTCGAAGACGCCGACGACCGTGTACGCGTCGTGGCCGAGCTGGATGCGCTTGTCGATCGGGTCTTCCCGGGGGAAGAGCTTCTCGCGGATCTCGTCGCCGATCACCATGACGTCGGCCGCATGTTCGACGTCGAGGTCGGTGAGGAAGCGGCCCTCGACCACGAACCGGCTCTGCGCCAGCGCGAAGGGCTCCATCACGCCCCAGACGCGGGGCGACCGGACCTCGTTGTCCCGGTGGTGGAGGTGGTAGTCCGTGTTGCCCCAGAGGTAGCGCTGCGGCGAGATCGCCCGCGCCTCGGGGACCGCCTCCTTCAACGCGGCCGCGTCCTCGAGCGTGAGGTCCTTGCGCCGCATCTCGCCCTCCGGCCGCGGCCCGCCCGGGCCGAAGCGCGGCTCGTACTTCTGGAAGACCACCTGCGTCGCCCCGAAGCTCTGGAAGCTGCGGATCATGTTGTTGTTGAAGCCGGTGACGATCGAGACCATCGCGATCACGGTCGCGACGCCGACGACGATGCCGAGGACCGTGAGCGACGCGCGCAGCTTGTGGGCGCGGACGGCGATCAGCGCAAACCGCAGGTTCTCGCCGAAGCCGCGTCGCAGGTGGGTCAACACGGGCGAGACTCTATCCGCCAGCGGCGCGTCACAGCCTTCGCCGTCACGTGTGGAGAAGGAGTCGCTTTTCCGCCTCGCTCCCGCCTCAGCTCGCGGCGCAAATAGTCTCCCGACCGAAGGGAGGGAGGAGGTTTGCGACGCGGGAGCGCGAGCGAGCGAGGAACGAGCGAGCGGGAGCGACGGTCTACTCGTACCGCAGCGCTTCGATGGGGTCGAGGCGCGAGGCCTTGATCGCGGGGTAGAGCCCGAAGAACACCCCCACCGAGATCGACACGAGCAGGCCGACGCAGGATCGCCCAGAACGGCGTCTCGGCCGGGCAGCGCGGCGAACGCCGCCTTGACTGCCGCGGGCACCGCGATCCCGACCAGGACGCCGATGACCCCGCCGAGCAGCGACAGCGTCGTCGCCTCGGTCAGAAACTGCAGGACGATGTCGCGCCGGAATGCGCCGACGGCCTTGCGCACGCCGATCTCGCGGGTCCGCTCCGTGACCGAGACGAGCATGATGTTCATCACGCCGACGCCGCCGATCAGCAGCGAGATCATGGCGATGAAGATCATCCCGCCCGTGATGCCGCGGGTGATGCCCTGGAAGCTCTCGATCATCTTGTCGGGCGTGAAGAGGGCGAAGTCGTCTCGGCTTGTCGAACGGCACGTGGCGCCGCGCGCCGGAGCACCGCGATGCCCTTCTCCGTGATGATCGGCACCTGCTCGGGCTTGTACGGCACGGTCGCGATGTGGATCGTGTCGCCGTGGCTCGCCTTGATGAACGGGAACATGCGGTCGAACGCGGAGAACGGGATGAGGAAGAAGTTGTTGTTCGAGCCGCCCATGAACCCCGGCCTTGTCCTCCAGGACGCCGACGACGGTGTACTTCCGGCCGTTGAACTCGACGGTCTTGTTGAGCGGATCCTCGCGTCCCGAACAGGGTCTTGCGCACGTCCTGGCCGATCACCGCGACCTCGGTCGCGTACTCGACGTCCGGGTCCGTGATGAAGCGGCCGTAGTCCACGAAGTGGTTGTTGGCCAGCGAGTAGTCGGGGATCACCCCGGCGATCGCGGGCGTCGTCGTCTCGTTGTCGCGGTACTTGACGCTGACGGACGTGTCTCCAGAGGTACCGCTCGGCGGACACGGCCCGCATCTCCGGGACCTGGGCCTTCAGCGCCAGCGCGTCCTCGTACGTCAGGTCCTTGCGGTTGCGCTCCTCGTCGGGCCGGTGGCCCGGACCGAACCGCTGCTCGAACTTCTGGAACTGCACGAGCGTCGCCCCGAAGCTCTGGAAGCTGCGGATCATCTGGTTGTTGAAGCCCGTCACGATCGAGACCATCGCGATGACCGTCGCGACGCCGACGACGATGCCGAGGACCGTCAGCCCGGCGCGCAGCTTGTGGGCGCGGACCGCGAGCAGCGCGAAGCGCACGTTCTCGCCGAAACCGCGGCGCAGGTGGGAGAAGATCGAGGACACGGCCCCTACTCGTAGCGCAGGGCTTCGACCGGCGGCAGCTTGCTCGCCTGGTTCGACGGGATCCAGCCCGCGAGCAGCCCCGTCACGGTCGCGACCGCCACACCGAGCAGGATGAACGACGGACGCACCTGCGCCGGGAACACCTGGTTGACCGCGAGCGCGATGAGCGACCCGAGGAGCACGCCGATGACGCCGCCCACCGAAGACAGCAGCGCCGCCTCGAGGAGGAACTGGCGCCGGATGTCCTTCTTGCGCGCCCCGAGGGCGCGGCGCACGCCGATCTCCTTCGTCCGCTCGACGACCGACACGAACATGATGTTCGCGATCACGATCGCGCCCACGACGAGGGAGATGCCGGAGATCAGGATCATCAGCAGGAACGCCCCCTGCGAGATGCTCGCGCCACAGGCTCTGCAGCAGCTCCGCCGTGACGAGGCCGAACGGGTCTTCCTTGTCGAACTTCGTCTTGCGCACCGCCCGCAGGATCGTCCGGACTTCGTCCGTCGTCGCCGTCACGGCCTCGACGCCGCCCTTGGGCTTGATGAAGATGCCGATGTCCTCGGTCGGGGCGATGTGCTTCTTGAAGAGGGTCAGCGGCATGTAGATGACGTTGTCCTGGCTCTGCCCCATCACGTTGCCCTGCTTGGTCAGGGTCCCGATGATCTTGACCGGGTAGCCGTCGATCTTCATCTCGCGCCCGATCGGATCCATGTTCGGGAAGAGCTGGTCCTGCACGTCCCACCCGATCACGACGACACCCGCGGCGTGGTCGTACTCGGTCTCCGTGAAGTAGCGGCCCGTGGCGATGTCGAAGCTCATCGCCTCGCCCATGTTCGGGGTGTGGCCCTGGACCTCGACGGCCGGAAGCTTCTTGTCGCCGAACTTGACCGGGCGCGTGCGCTCGCCGCGCGCGCCGACCTGGGAGCAGAGGCGGCATTCGCGCCGCACGATCTCCATGTCGGTCATGCGTCAGGCTGCGGCGCTTCATCGCCATCAGCCACTCCTCGCGGCTCGTGATGATCCCGTACTTGTCGAAGATGACGATGTCCGGGTTCAGGCCGATGACCTTGTCCTTGACGTAGCTGTTGAGCCCCGAGATCACCGAGACGACGCCGACCACCGTCGCGACGCCGATGATGACGCCGAGCAGCGTCAGGAAGGCGCGCAGCTTGTTGCGCGTCAGCGCCGACGCCGAGACGCGGAAGAGCTCCCCGGTCGTCACGCCGGCTTGCCCCCGTCCTTCTTGTCGCCGCCGCCTTCCTTCTCGATGATGACCTTGTCGCCTTCCTTGACCTGGCGCAGGACCTTGAACGGCCCGGTCACGATCTCGGCTCCGACGGCCGGGCCCTTCTTGACCTGGATCATGAGCTCGCCGGCGATGCCCGTCTCGACCTTCTCGAACCCGAGCTTGCCGTCCTTGACGATGTAGACGCCTTCCTCGGTCTCGGGGCGCGCGCCCGGCCGCGGGCTTCTTGTCCTTCATCTGGACGTCGCGCACGACGAGCGCCTGGATCGGGATCGCCGTCGCGCCGTCGATGCGGCCCGTGATGATGTCGGCCGTCACCGAGAAGCCCGGCCGGATCGTGTCCGGCGGGCTGTCGAGGCGGATCTTCACCTTGAAGTTGATGGCCTCCGAGTTGGCCGTGAGCGTGAGCAGGTCCGGGTCCGTCTTGGAGATCGGCGAGGAGCCGACTTCGGTGATCGTGCCCTCGAACTTGCGGTTCGGATAGGCGTCGATCGCGAGCGCGGCCTTCTGCCCGACCTTGACCGACGGCACCGAGGTCTCGTCGACCATCATCACCGCCTCGACCTCGGCCATGTCCGAGATCGTCAGCAGCTGCGTGCCGGCGTTGTTCATCGTGCCGATGACGGTGACCTCGCCTTCCTTGATCGGCAGGAAGGTCACGATGCCCTCGATGGGCGCCGTCACGGTCGTCTTCGAGAGCGAGTCGCGGCTGGCGACCAGGTCGGCGCTCGTCGAGTTCATGCGCTGCTCGGTCGCGGCGAGGGTCGCCACGGCCGAGTCGAGGTTCGACTTGGCCTTCTGGTAGTCCGCCTCCGCCAGGATCTTGGCCTGGAAGTTCTGCTTGGCGCGCTCGAAGTCGAACTTCGCCTGCTCGGCATTGGCCTTCGCGGCGTCGAGGTCGTGGCGCATCGCCTCGAGGCTCGCCTCGCGGCCCTGGGCCTGCGCCGCCAGCTGCGCCCGGTCGATCTGCAGCAGGAGCTGGCCCCGCTTGACGTGGTCGCCTTCCTTGACCGCCAGGTTGACGATCTGGCCCATCACCAGGGCGGACATGTCCACCTTGCGGCGTGCCTGGATCTTCCCGTTGGCCGTGACCTTGGAGACCAGGTCGGTCTTCTCGACCTTGGCGGTCGTCACCCGGGGAACGTTCTTGTCCCGTCCGCGGATGGATGCCGTCAAAGCGCCGACGACGACGACCGCCGCCACCACGCCAATGATGATTTTCGTCCTCTTCGACATGCCCTCAACCCTCCGGATGTACGCGGTTTTTCAGCGTATCTTGTTCTACGGAGGGGGGGTCGGAAAGTTCAATCCCGTCTCCGCCATTGAAAACGAAGGCCTTTTTCGTTAGCCTCACGCCCCCTGCGCCCATAGCTCAATTGGATAGAGCGTCTGACTACGGATCAGGAGGTTGGGGGTTCAACTCCCTCTGGGCGCACCAACTTAAGCCTTAAACCAATGTCCTTCTCCCCCGCCGACACGGCCTTCATGCACGAGGCCCTCGCCTTTGCCCGCATCGCCTATGCCGAGGACGAGGCACCGATCGGGGCCGTGGTCGTCGTCGACGGTCGGATGATCGGCCGGGGCCGCAATCGCCGGGAGCGCCTGGCCGACCCTACCCACCATGCCGAGATCGAGGCCATCCGGGAGGCGGCGCAGGAGGTCGGCAACTGGCGCCTCGAGGGCGCGACTCTCTACGCCACTCTGGAGCCCTGCCCCATGTGCGCCGGCGCCGCCGTCAACGCGCGCATCGCGCGGATCGTCTACGGCTGCGCGGACCCCAAGGCCGGGTACTGCGGCACGCTCGGCAACATCCCGCAGGACGCGCGGCTGAACCACCGGTGCCAGGTCGAGGGCGGGCTGCTCGGGGCCGAGTCGGCGGAGCTGCTCCAGCAGTTTTTCCGGGCGAAGCGCTGAAGCCGATTTACCGCTCCTCGCCGACGAACTCGAGCAGGCGGACCGTCACGCCGTCGTAGCCGAAGAGCAGCTCGTGCCCGCGGCGGCATTGGGCCGTTCCCGTCTGGCCTTCCTCGGTCTCGACGGGCAGCTCGATCTTGATGCGGTCGCCGCATTGCGGGCACTTCAGCGGCCAGGCGGTGGGATGGTCGTTCTTCATGGGTAGCCTCCGCGCGCGAACGTATCGGGCGGGGTTGAAGGCGGGTTGAACGGGGGGAAAACAGTTGGCGGAGGACCGACCTGACATCCCGCGGCGAATCGGCTAGGATTCGCCGTTCCACCCGCGCGGAGAGGTGCTGGAGTGGTTGATCAGGCCGGTCTCGAAAACCGGTAGGCCCTAACGGGTCTCGTGGGTTCAAATCCCACCCTCTCCGCCACTTCCGACCAATCGTTCCCGCTAAACCCCGCCCCAAGGAATCCGTAATAATCGGCAACCCCGATGGAAAGTGCGATCCAGCTGACGAACGTCTCGAAGGCCTTCGGCAAGTTCAAGGCCGTGGACAACCTGTCCCTGAACGTGCCGAAGGGCGCGATGTTCGGCCTGCTCGGGCCCAACGGCGCCGGCAAGACGACGTCCATCCGGATGATCATGAACATCACGGCGCCCGACTCGGGCGACATCCGGATCCTGGGCAACCCGATGGACCGCGCGATGCAGAACCGCATCGGGTACCTGCCGGAGGAGCGCGGCCTCTACCGGAAGATGAAGGTGATCGACCACCTCTACTTCCTGGCGGCCATCAAGGAAGTCGGACGCGAGGAGGCCAAGAAGCGCATCGCCGACTGGCTCGACAAGATGGAGCTGGGCCCCTGGCTCAACAAGAAGGTCGACGAGCTCTCCAAGGGCATGCAGCAGAAGATCCAGTTCATCGCGACGATCGTGCACGACCCCGACATCCTGATCCTCGACGAGCCCTTCTCGGGCCTGGACCCGATCAACGTCGCGCTGATGCGCGACTACTTCCTCGAGTTCCGCCAGCGCGGCAAGACGATCGTCTTCTGCACGCACGTGCTCGAGCAGGCCGAGAAGCTCTGCGACGAGATCACGCTGATGGCCCGCTCGCGCAAGATCCTCGAGGGCTCGATCAAGGAGCTCAAGCACCGCTACTCGCAGGACCTGCTGCGCATCTCGATGGACGCCTCGCTCGAGGAGGTCCGCGCCCTGTCCGGCGTGGCCACGGTGAAGGCCGTCGACGGCACGTTCGTCGTGGGCCTGAATCCCGGGCACCGACCGCCGCGAGTTCCTGAAGCGCACGCTCGAGCGCTACCGGATCGACGCGTTCTCGCAGAAGGAACCGGAGCTCGAGGAGATCTACCTCGACGCCGTCAAGAGCGCCGGAATCGAAGACCGCATCATCGAATGAGGCGCCCATGAACTGGAAGAAGACCTTCGCCGTCGTCCGCCGGGAGTACATCGAGCGCGTCCGCACCAAGGCGTTCTGGATCGCGACGCTCCTGATCCCGATCCTCTTTCTCGGCTACGTGGCGATCCAGGTCGCGCTCTCCCGCAAGACCAGCGGCGAGCGCGAGCTCGTCGTCGTCGACCTGACCGGCAAGCTCTACAAGCCGCTGGCCGCCGAGCTCGCCGACACCGAGGCCAAGCAGAAGAAGGAAGCCTCCGGCTCCAAGGGCCCGCACTGGAACCTCGTCGAGCGCCCGCTCACGGGCGACCTCGACGGCACGAAAGAGGCGCTCCGCAAGGAAGTCCTCGCCAAGAAGATCAACGGCTACCTGATCCTCGAACCGGCCAAGCTCGAGAAGGAAAGCATCGAGTACTACTCGACGACCGTCTCGGACTACATCGCGCTGTCGCAGCTCCAGTCGGCCATGAACCGCATCTGGATGCGCCAGAAGATGGCCGCCCGCGGACTGCCCGCGGACCTCGCGGCCGAGCTCGAGCATCGCCTGGACCTGAAGCCCTTCAAGGTGACCGAGAAGGGGACCTCCGAGGAGAAGGGCGCCGGCATCATCGCGGCGATCGTCTTCCTCATCCTCATGTACTCGACGTTCTTCATGTACGGCTACCAGGTCATGCGGGGCGTCATCGAGGAAAAGAGCAACCGCATCGTCGAGATCATCGTCGCGTCGGTGCGGCCGGTCGAGCTGATGGTCGGCAAGATCGTCGGCATCGGCCTCGTCGGCCTGACGCAGTACCTCGTCTGGTCGCTCGTCGCGATGAACCTGTCGCTGCCGGTCTTCGCGGGGATGATGTCGGGCGGCGACCTCGGCGTGCCGCGCATCCCGGTTTCGATGCTCGGCTACTTCATCCTGTTCTTCATCCTCGGATACTTCCTCTACGCCAGCGTCTACACGATGATCGCCGCGCCGTTCAACACGGACCAGGAGGCGCAGCAGCTGGCGATGATCCCGATGGTCATGATCGTCGGCGGCATCGCCGTGTACCCCGCGGTCATGAACAACCCGACCGGCGGCATGGCGCTCTTCTTCTCGCTCTTCCCGTTCACCGCGTCGCTCATCATGTTCCTGCGCACGGCGGTCTCCGAGCCGCCCGTCGTGGCAGATCCTGCTCTGCGTCGCCATCCTGATCTCGACGACCGCGGCGCTCGCCTGGTTCGCCGGCCGCATCTACCGCGTCGGCATCCTGATGTACGGCAAGAAGCCCACGATCCCCGAGATCATCCGCTGGGCGCGGTACTCCCCCGGCAAGGTGGTCCAGCCTCCGGTCAAGCAGGCCGTCAGAGATCGCCGCGGCGCGAAGCGCCGCAGCCACGCTCTGCCTCCCTCTCCCGGCGGGAGAGGGGCGGGGTGAGGGGCTCGCTCCCCATTTGCCCGATCCCCTCCCTGTGCTAACTTTCGCGCCCCCGTTTGGCCCCTTCGTCTAACGGTTAGGACGCGGCCCTCTCAAGGCCGAAATACGGGTTCGATTCCCGTAGGGGCTACCAGATCCGCCGGCTCTGTAAGTCACCTGCCGCGTCCTGCGGACGCGACCCTCTCAAGGCGGCGACCTTTGAGCGCGGCTGCGCCGCGGCGCGCCCCTTCGGGCGCGACACGGGTTCGATTCCCGTAGGGCATGCGGCGTGAGCCCGACTTGCTACGCGGTCGCCTGCAGCACCGGAACTGGCCGCAGCAACTCAGGCTTGAAGAACCGGCTTCCAAGGGCCGCCAAGATGATTGGCGTGAAACCGATCACGACGGCATAGACCAGCAGGCCCGCACTGCCGATCGCCCCGTTCTTGAAAAACCCGTAGCCGATGAAAAGCAAGACATGAGTGAGGGCTCCGGCGGCGAACGCCACGCCCACGACCTTACCGCTGTACGGTCCGCGAATCGCGCAGGCGTAAATGACCCAGAGGGACAACGGAACAAACAAGATGACGCTGCTCCATAGGCCGGTGTTGTAAGCGCCCTGCGCGACGCCCCCCGCGGTGTGCAGAAGTCCGTTGGCTAAGAGCAATCCCCAGAAGCTGAGGCCGATGAGGACGTTGCGCCTGCCGAGGTACGCCGCTAGCGGCGCCCCAAACCACATTAGAGCGATGTTCACCACCGGGTAGAAGGCAAGGGGAATCGGGCAGTCCGGATACGGCGGAAAGCCCAAGTTCTTGCAAATCATTTCCTGGATGGAGTAGTCGAAGCCCAGCACCGGCAGGCTGTATTCCTCGAACTGATGCACCCAGTAGAGCGGCACGGCGAGCCACCCCAGCCACACTGAATCACGCCAGCGCGATACCGTGGTGTTGCCACGGAATGTGTCGGTCAGCAGCAGGATGGCGACCATCACGATCGCCCCGCCCACCCCTATGAACGGCCAAACGGTGTAGAACCAGTGTGTTTGCACGGTGCCCCTGTCGTGACATCATCGCTGCGTAGTATGTGGTTAGCGCCTTCGTCAGCCTCAAGTCGCACGCCGTAAGCGAATCTCCGGGACGTACTACTTCTCGGAATCCTCCATCGAGCGTGCGACTGGCTCCGCCCTCGATCGGCGGGGCCGCGAATCACGCTCAAAGCGAGCGCCAGAAGGCCTGCCAGCGCCGCGAAGAAAACGACTTCGCCCACGGCCGACCAGACAACCCTCGGGCCCCAGACCCGGTAGTAGTTGAAGCCTGCAAGAAGAATCGCCGCCAGCAGCCACCGGCCGAATCCAGCTCCAAATGCCGACGGTACGCCTCACCATACTGAGTCAGTACGCGCCCGTACCTCGAAATAGCCATCTCGCAATTGCCTCGACCGCACGCCTGAGCCGATTGGGTTTGCGGGAAGTTCGTCCAATCGACGGCTTCTGTTCGCCCGCCGCGTCCTGGGACGCGCTCTCAAGGCGGCGACCTTGCGCGCGGCCGCTCGGCTCATTCGGGCGGACCTCGGCCTGCATTCCCCCGCCGCGCCCTCGGCCGGCGGCGGGGTGCCGGGAATGCCGGCCGCGTCCGCGTGTTCTATCGACCGACCGCAATGCTGACCGCCCTTCTCATCTCCGCAGCCCTCCGGGCGTTCCCGGCTCCGCCTCGCGTCTCACTCGAGGCGCAGGTGCCGGAGACGTCGCGCGCCGCGCTCGCGGCCGGCCTGACGGCCTGGCAGAACGCAGTTCGCTCGGGAGCGGTCCGCCGCACCGACGTCCTGACCGTGATCGACTACTCGCGCCCCTCGACCGAGCCGCGGCTCTTCGTCCTCGACGTCGCGTCGGGCCGCGTGCGCTACGCCGAGCGCGTGGCGCACGGCCGCGGCAGCGGCGAGAACGCCACCGAGCGGTTCTCCAACCGCGACGGGAGCCGCATGACGAGCCTGGGAGTCTTCCGCGCCGGCGAGAGCTACCTGGGCCAGCACGGCACGTCGCTGCGCCTGGACGGGCTCGAGCCCGGCTTCAACGACCACGCCCGCGAGCGCGCGATCGTGCTGCACGGCGCCGGTTACGTGAATGCGGGAATCATCGCAGTCGCAGGGCCGGCTCGGCCGGAGCTGGGGATGCCCGGCGGTGCGGCCGGAGATCGCCCGCGAGCTCATCGACGCGATCAAGGACGGGTCGCTCGTCGTCGCGTACTACCCCAGCGAGGACTGGCTCGCGCGGTCGGCCTTTCTCAAGACTTCTGCGGTGCCGGCGGCGGATCCGAGTTGACGACGTTCAAGCGGGGACCCGTCGTCTCCGCCAGCACCGGAGCGTCGGTCACGTAGAGCGTCGAGCCCGGGCCCAGGATCTTCAGCAGCTGGGCCGCGAACGGCGCCGGCACGCCGACCCGCGCCGCATCCTTCAGGTCCATCGGCGCTCCCGCGCCGACGCCCGCACCGGGCAGCGCGATTCCGATCCAGCCCGTTCCGGCCGGACTGTCCGGGTTGGCGGGCGCGCCGGGAACGGACTTGAGCAGAAACGCCTCGTTGCCGAGGGGCGTCTCCGGGGACGCGATCGTGACCGCGGCACGGCCGATCTCGACGCCGTTGCGCAGGACCAGGATCCTCCGGTCCGCGGCGCTGACGACGACCGTCACCGGACCCTCGGCCGATTTCTCGGGCTCCCACCGCCACGCGTCCCCGGAAGCCAGGCGCGGCTCCGCGTCTTCGGCGCCCCTGGCGGAAACCGGCGAGAGGAAGCCCGCGTGCGCGACGTCGGTCGGCGCACTCGCGTCGTTGGCGATGACGACCGTCATGCCGACGCTCGTGATCCCGAAGAGAAGCTCGGCGAACCGCGTCGGCAGGTGCACGCAACCGTGCGACTCCGGATACCCCGGGACCCCGCCCGCGTGGAGGGCGACGCCGTCCCAGGTCAGCCTCTCGGAATACGGCATCGGCGCGTTGCCGTACGTCTTGGAGGTGTGGTCCTTGTCCTTGTTGAGGATCGTGAAGATTCCGGTCGGCGTGTTGTGGCCGGGCTTTCCCGTCGAGACCTTCGCAACGCCGATCTCGACGCCGTTGCGGTAGACCCGGGCGATCTGTTCGGGAAGGCTCGCGACGATGACGATCGGCCCATCGGGCGCGGCCTGAGCGTTCCAGATGAACTCACCGGGCTTCAACTTTTCCGGATCCGTTCCGATCGGCGAGGATTCTCGCGCTCCCCAGAACGGGACCGGCGAGGCGGAAAGGAGAGAACTGCAGACCGCAACCGCCACAGCCCACGCGGCCAGACGCCGGCGCCGGATCCCCATGGCGTCACCCCCCGGGCTCAGATTACTCGATCTGTCGGCACGGAGACGCCGAATCCCTCAGGAATCTCTCTGTCAAATTCGGCCATTCGCGGTCAGGTCGACGGGGAGAGCCTCGAGGCCGCGCAGCACCAGTCCCCTGCGCCAGCGGAGCGGGCGGTGGCTCATCCGCATGTTCGGGAATCGGCTGACCAGCGCGCCGATCGCAATCTGTCCCTCGAGCCGGGCGAGCGGCGCGCCGAGGCAGTAGTGGGCGCCGAGGCCGAAGGCGAGATGCCTGTTCGGTTCGCGAGAAAGGTCCAACCGATCCGGATCGGAGAACTGCCGCTCGTCCCTGTTGGCCGAGGCGAGCACGGCGTAGACCAGCTCCCCTCGACGGATGATGGTCCCCGCGACCTCCACGTCTTCCCGGGCATAGCGTTCGGTGGCCGTCGCCAGCGGCCCGTCGAACCTGAGCAGTTCCTCGACGGCGGCCTTGATCATGCCGGGCTCGTCGCGCAGGCGTTTCATCTGGTCCGGGTTGCGCAGGAGCGCGAGCATTCCGTTTCCGATCAGGTTGACGGTCGTTTCGTGTCCCGCGATCAGCAGAAGGAAGACCATCGACACGAGCTCGTCCTCGTCCAGCCGCGCCCCGTCCTCGTCGGCCTGCACCAGCGCCGTCACCAGATCGTCGCGGGGACTCGACCGTCGCGCCTCGACGAGCTTTCGGATGTAGCGAAGAAACGCGATCGCGCTCGGAATCGCCCGCACCATCCCCCAGCCGGAGGGGTTGGACGCGACGATCACTCGCGACCAGCGATGGAACCTGTGGCGGTCCGACGCAGGCACGCCGAGCATCTCCGCGATGATCGTCGTGGGGATCGGCAGGGCGTAGTCGGCGATCAGATCCATGCGGCCCCGCCGCTCGGCCGCCGCGATCAGCTCCTCCGTAAGACCCTGGACTCGCGTCGCGAAGTCGTTCGACCAATCGCGGCGTGAACGCCTTGTGAACCAGCTGACGGAGCCGCGTGTGATCCGGTGGGTCCACATCGAGCATGTTGCGGGCGAGGGGCTTGAACAGAGCCGGGAACCCATGGCTGCTTGCCCGCCTGTTCCGGCGAGAGCGCGTTGCCCCTGTCCTTGACGAAGCGCTCGTCCTTCAACAGGGCCGCAACGTCGTCGTACCGGGTGACGAGCCAGGCCGGTTGCCTGGTCGGCAACTCGACCCGGAACACCGGCGACTCGGCGCGGAGACGGGCGTAGAAGGGGTACGGGTCCGCCTTGAATTCCGGGCTCGCGATGTTCGGGATTGTCAACCCGTCACGGTCGACCCGAGCGATCTGTTCGGGGCGCTGACACGATGACGATCGGCCCTACGGCGCCGCCTGCGCGTTCCACCGGACCCCCATCCGCGACACCCCCGGTCCCAGATTACGTCATCTGCGGTACCGAGGTGAAGCCACACGATCGACCCGGGTCTGTCGACTCAACGCTGTCTCGCACGTTTCCCGGTCTTCGTGGCCTTTGGCGGCGGCGCCAGACCTCCGTCTCGCGTGGCACGGCTCCAGTGCCGGTGCTTTCCGATCTCCTTGATGAACGCTCCGGTGAAGGAGCCGCCCTTCGCGTCCTCTGAAAGCACGAGGCCGTCCCCGCTCCCGCTCTTCGGAACTCCCGGGCATGCGAGCACGAATGCGACTCCGTCTCCGGTCGCGCCCACCGTCTTGCAGTGGCGAAATGCCTCGGACACGAATTCGAGAGCGTCCGGCTCGGCCGCGAGGGCGGCGGCGGACTTCTCGCCGCCGGGAACGTACACCGCATCGAACACGACCGAAGATGCGGTCAGAAGGCTGAAGTCGACCTTGACCTCGGCTCCGCTGGCGCCTTTCACGGCCCCGAGCCTCGGCGCGATGACCTTTCCCTGAGCGCCGGCCGCCGGCAGAGCGGCCTTCGAGCCGCTCCACGGCCCGTGCCATCGACGCCGTCGGCTGCGAGGATGGCGACCTTCCGCGTCTGGATGTTGTCCTTCACCGTGTTCGCCATGCTGAGTGCTTCGGATCGCTCGATCAGGCCCTTACCGCGGCTCTTGCGCGGCTGATATTTCGCCGGGTCGGAATCGGCCGGAAAGCTGTGGTTCAGGGGCGGCTTGACCGATGGAATCGAGGCCATTCCCAGGCCGTCGGCGACTCGCCGTGCCAGCGTCGCGTCCACGTGCGCCAGCATGCCCACCATCCGCTCGCGGATCGCCGGCGTCTCGAGCTTGCCGAGCTCGAAGCGCAGCGCGAGCACGAGATGGTCCTTTTCGGGATCCGATTGGCTGTTCCAGAACAGCGTCGCCTGGCTGAAGTGATCGAAGAATTTCTCCGACCGCCCGCGCACCTTTTCGCCCGAGAGACGTTCCGGGAAGGACACGAAGCCGCCGGCGGCGGCGCCCGCCTGAAACGGGCAACCGCCCCCCACGGTGTTCGGTTCGTAGGCCGCGTGGCCCTGATTGATGGCCTGACGCATGTGCCCGTCCCGCTGGAGGTTGTGGACCGGCGCCACGGGGCGATTGATCGGGATTTCGTGGAAATTCGGGCCGCCCAGCCGCGTGAGCTGGGTGTCCGTGTACGAGAACAGGCGGCCCTGCAGGAGCGGATCGTTCGAAAAGTCGATGCCCGAAACGACGTGGCCCGGGTGAAAGGCCACCTGCTCGGTCTCGGCGAAAAAATTGTCCGGGTTGCGATTGAGCGTGAGCCGTCCGACCCGCTGCACCGGCACGACCTCTTCGGGGATCAACTTGGTCGGGTCGAGAAGGTCGAAGGCGAACGCCTCCTCGTTCTCTTCCTCGACGACCTGGATTCCGAGCTCCCACTCCGGGAAGCTTCCGCTTTCGATCGCTTCCCAGAGGTCCCGTCGATGGAAGTCGGGATCCTTGCCCGAGATCTTCTGCGCCTCGTCCCAGGCCACCGAATGGACGCCGAGCAGAGGCTTCCAGTGAAACTTCACGAATCGTGACTTGCCCTTCGCATTCACGAACCGGAAGGTGTGGATGCCGAAGCCTTCCATCATGCGCAGGCTGCGCGGAATCGCCCGATCGGACATGACCCACATGATCATGTGCATCGATTCCGGCATGAGGGAAATGAAGTCCCAGAACGTGTCGTGGGCCGAGGCGGCCTGCGGCATCTCGTGGTGCGGCTCCGGCTTGACGGCGTGGATGAGGTCGGGAAACTTCACGGCGTCCTGGATGAAGAAGACGGGCATGTTGTTGCCGACGAGGTCGAAGTTCCCCTCGCTCGTATAGAACTTGACCGCGAAGCCCCGAACGTCGCGGGCCAGGTCCGTCGAGCCCCGGGAACCCGCAACCGTGGAGAACCGAACGAACACCGGCGTTCGCTCGGCAGGATCCTGGAGAAACGCAGCGCGCGTCAGAGGAGCCAGGCTCTTGTAGACCTGGAAGAATCCGTGGGCCGCCGATCCTCGCGCGTGCACGACCCGTTCCGGAATGCGCTCGTGGTCGAAGTGGGTGATCTTCTCGCGCAGGTGAAAGTCTTCGAGCAGCGTCGGGCCGCGGCGCCCGCCCCGGAGGGAGTTCTGATCGTCGTTGAGAGGAAGTCCCTGGTTCGTCGTCAGCAACGCGCCATCGGGGGCTTCACGCGACGAGCTCAGCTGGGCATCTTTCGAGTCTTTCCGCACTGGCTTTCTTTTCATGGACCACCTCTTTTTTTGCGTTCCCGGACAGCACGAACCGACGAAAAGAGCCGGGCTGCCCCGGCTCTGCGCCCCGGTACGGGGCGGACCGACTGCGCTGTTACTCGTCGTCCCGATGCGAGTCGTCGTCTCCCTGACCACGCTTCTTCTTCGGATCCGAGGCGAGCTGCTCCCTTTCGTCGCGCTGCGGGGAAGTCCCCCCGCTCCGACCCTGGGTGTTCCTGGATTCGGAGCTTCCCGGGTCGCCGTCTGCCTGAGGCGTGCCTTTCCGGTCCGACTCCGAGTCCTGACCTTGCGACTTGTCGTTTTCATCCCGGTCCATGACGGCCTCCTTTTCGATTCGCGAGGGCGAACTCGGAACTCGGGGGTTCAAGAAGCGTGCCGACGGTGGCGCGTTGGATCGTTGAGTCACCGCGATCGTCCGGCAACGATCGTCGCGAGCCCGCGCCAACGAGGCAGGACCCACCAGAAGACGACGACGAGCGTCAGGAGTGCTGCGCCGAGTGCGGAAGCCCACGAAGCGGGGACGATGACCTGCGCCACGACGTAAAAGTCGAGGCAAATCGCCAGGCTCAGCGGGACCATGCTCCACAAGAGGAGCCGTGTCGAGAGATCGATGAAGTCGCCGCGCGCTTGCCTCGGGTCCGTTTGTCGATGGTACGCCGCGGGGGTCATGATCAACACGATGGCCGCTGCGACCAGGGACAACGACAACAGATGAAGACGTTGCTCCCCCGGAGAGAGCTGCCCGAACCTCTGGCTGAACACCGCGACCAGCTGGAAACCGAAAAGGGCCTGGATGCCTGGCAGGACCATCCTGCACTCTTCGAGCAGGAGCAGGACGGCCTTCTCGAGGTCCAACTCTTCGACGTCGCCCTTCATGTCCGCCGCGCTCCTTGTTCGCTGGCCCATGCGCGTCACTTCCGGGCTTTCCTTCCGCGCTGCAGCCGGCCCTGCCGAAGTCCCTCAGCCAGGAGAGCCCTGGCTCGCTTGGGGCCGAACCGTCCGAGCGGTTTGAATTTGACGCCCTTCATTTCGTTGTAGCTCTCGAAGAATTCCTCGATCTCATCGAGGAGTCGAGGGTCGACCTCCTTCAGAGACCGTAGCCGCCGGTGCAGGTGGGATTCCGAAGCAACCCCGATGAGCCGGTCGTTGCGAATGGTCTTGCCGTCCTCCGTCTGCTTCGCCTCGATGACCCCGATGAGCCTGGCCTCCAGGACACAGCCGGCGAAGGCCGGTTCATCCATGAGCATGAGGACGTCGAGCGGATCGCCGTCCTCTCCGAGCGTCCGCGGGACGAAGCCGAAGTCGAAGGGAAAACTCTCTCCGACGGGTAGCACCGCGCTCAATTCGAATACCTGGAGGTCGGGATCGAAAGTGAACTTGTTCCTCGTTCCCTTCGGTGTCTCGATGATCACCCGCACTCGCGCCCCTCGCACTTCGGGAGAAAGCCTCCCGACCGGGCAAAGCTCCGCGCTGGCCATGTTTTAGAGCATCTCCTCCCGCGCCTGTTTCGCCCGCGCGGCGCCGATCGCGGTCTTGACCTCCTTCTCCTCCTCGGGCGGGGGAAGGACCGCCGGCATCCCGAGCGACTGGATCCAGAGTTCTCGGCACCAGCCCGTCGTGTGGTACAGGTGCTCGTCTTCCTGGTCTTCCACCTCGTCGTGCGCCGCCTGGAGCGCTTCGGCCTTCTTGCCTCCGATTTCCTCCGCGACCGATCCGATCAGCTCCCAGTTCAGATGGTCCTTGGTCTCGGCGAGCACGACGCACTCCGCCGCAACGACCTGCGCCGCGTCGGGATCTCCCGCCTTCTGCGCCATGAGCATGGCCTTGACGAGCGATTCGCCGATGTGGCGCACGACGCCACGGCCCGGCGTCTCTTCCTCGGGATCGAAGCCGAGCTTCTCGAAGAGACCGAGCACGATTTTCACGTGGTTCTCGGTCTGATCGAGATACTTCTCCCACTCCTCTTTCAAGTCCCCGTTGACGGCGCAGCGAACGGCCTGCGTGTAGACCTGAACTCCGCCGAGTTCCGTCTCGAGGGCCTGCAGCAAAAGCTCCTTGACCTGATCGTTCTTCATGGTTGACCTCCCTTGGATTGGAGACAAGAGGGCCCGGCTTGCGCCGGGCCCAACGACCGAGCGATCCCGCTCCCGCTAATCGCCGTGGACGCGGTCCCAGGCGTCACGCGTCGCCTGCTTCGTGTCCTGCCATGCGAGCGAGGATTTTTCCTTTGCGCTGTCCCATCCCCTCGCAAGCTCGCCCTCGACCTCGTCGAACTTGCGGCCGCGATACTCCGGTTTCGCCGCGCTTTCCCAGCCGTACCGGTAGGCAGGGCGGTAGTCGAGGTAGCTCCGGCCCTGCTGGTAGTAGGGACGCGACTTGTAGTTCTCGTTCCAGTACGCGTCTTCGACGGTCGGATTGACCGCCTCCCCCGCAGCGTGGCCACCCGCGGCGCCGGCGACGGCGCCCACCACTCCGCCCACGGCCGCTCCGACCGGCCCTCCGATGACCGCTCCAGCAGCAGCGCCGGCCACCGCGCCGCCGGCCGACCCGAGGCCCGTACCGACCGGGTGCGAGCCCGGCTCCTTGGTAATCGGGTCGCGGTTCGCGGGATTGTCGTCAGGAAACCTCGTCGAGTTCTTGATCGTGTCCATGAATGTTGTCCTCCGTCTCGAGCCTTAGCAAGACTGGTGCCGCAGGTCTCTCGCGGTTCAGCCTGTTCAATCACGCCATCGCAAAGACACGCGCCGGCGGACCTCGAGATCCGCCGGCGCTGCTTCAGAACGCCCTACTCGCTCTCTTCTTCTTCCGAGCTGCCGCGCCCGGTGCCCTTCGACCCCGAACGGCTGCCGCTCTCGCCGCCCTCGCTGAACTTTCCCTGCTCGTCGCGGGACCTGTCCGGGCTGCCCTGGGTCTGCTTGCCCTGCCCCTCGCGGCCTTCGCCTTCGCTCTGAGTCCGACCCTGACCCGAACGGCCCTGGTCCTTGCTCGAACCCTGACCGCCCTGCTGCTGATTCTTCTCGCGATCCTCCATCGAGAGCCTCCTTGTAGTTGGGAAACCAAGTTTTCCCGTTCCTCCGGCGTTTCAAGAAGCATGCCCGTGCGGATTGGCATTCGGCGTGCAGCCGACGACGTCGTCGTGCGTCCACCGAGTCGCGTCTTTCTGCTCTCTCCCGCCAGCACCTCCGGACTTCGGGCGCAGTTGCTGCTGCGCGACGAAGCACGGTTCGGGCTCGCCCTCGACCTGCGTTCGCCGGAGGGGGCATCGATCGGAAGCGTCTTCGCATTTCTTTCGGGGCTTTATTTCCGCGGAAAGCTCGCCTATGCGAACCGATTCGCGCCCGGCGCTTCGCTCATCATCACCGCCGGTGCCGGCTTGATCGCTCCGGACGCGCGCATCCGCGTCGAAGAGTTGCGGCGCCACGCCCGCGTGCCGATCGAGGTCACGGAAGCCGCGTATCGGCGGCCCTTGGAACAAGACGCCCGCGCGCTGCGGCGCCGGCTCGGCGCCGATGCCGAGGTCGTTCTGCTCGGATCCATCGCGACCGACAAGTACGCCGGCCCGCTCCTCGAGATTTTCGGCCCGCGTCTGCTCTTCCCGCCGGCTTTCGTCGGCCGAGGGGACATGAGCCGCGGGGGTCTGCTCCTGCGCGCTGCCCGCGACGGCCGCGAGCTCGCTTACGCCACCGTGGCGGGAGCCGCGCGACGAGGCCGGCGCCCGCCGAAACTCGATCCGCGCACACGCGTGCAGGCATGAAAATTCCTCCCGGCCCGTCGGAAGCATGGGTGGCTCCCGGCGGCCAGCGCGTCCGGCTCACGAACCTGTCCAAGCCGTTCTGGCCGAAGCTCGGCGTCACCAAGCGCGACCTGCTCGCCTACTACGCCGACGTTTCGGGCGCCCTGCTCCCGCACCTTCGCGGACGCGCGATGGTCATGAAGCGCTACCCGAATGGCGCGAGCGGCGACTTTTTTTTCATGAAACGAACCCCCTCGCCGAAACCCGAATGGCTGAGCGTTTGCTCGATCGAGCATGCCTCCGGCAACGTCATCGACTTTCCGGTCGTCGACGGTCTGGCCGCGCTGCTGTGGGTCGTCAACCTCGGCTGCATCGACTTGAATCCGTGGTACGCCCGATGCGACGACGTCGACCGCCCCGACTATCTGCACTTCGACCTCGATCCGGTTCCGAAGGCGACGTTCCCGCGGGTCCTGGAGACCGCCGGCCTCGTCCGCGAGGCCCTGACCCGCCTGAAGATGCCGTGCTATCCCAAGACCACGGGCTCCCGGGGGATCCACGTTTACGTTCCGATCCAGCGAGGCCCGACGCAGAAGCAGGTCTGGGCCTTCGCGAAGGAGTTCGCGAGGCAGCTCGAGACGCGCCACCCGCGGCTCGTGACCGCCGAGTACCGCAAGGCCAAACGCCCTCCCGGGCGCGTTCTCGTGGATTACAACCAGAACGCCTGGGGACGGACCCTCGCGTCCGTGTATTCGGTCCGCCCGACCGCCCGCGCCGCGGTCTCGATGCCGCTCACGTGGAAAGAAGTCGAGGACGGCGTGCGGATCGACGACTACCGGATCGACAACGTCCCCGGCCTCCTGCGGAAGCGGGGCGACCTCTGGAAGCCGCTGCTGTCGTCGAAGGGCCGCTTTCGACTGGAGACGCTGCTGTGACGCGGGGCGTGCCGCTGTCGCTCGAGCCGATGCTCGCCGAGCTCACGACGGAGATTCCCATCGGCCGCGACTGGGTCTACGAGCCGAAGTGGGACGGGTTCCGATGTCTCGCGCACCGCGCGGGAGAGCGGATCGAGCTGCGCTCGAAGGCCGGCCAGCCGCTGGGCCGATACTTTCCCGAGATCGTCCGGGCGATGGAAGCGCTTCCCCTCGGGCGCACGGTCCTCGACGGCGAGATCGTCGTCCCGGTCGACGGCGCTCTTTCCTTCGACGACCTGCTCCAGCGCATCCACCCGGCGGCGAGCCGCGTCCTCAAGCTCTCCGCCGAGCATCCTGCCGTCTACCTCGTCTTCGACCTTCTCGAAGATGAGACGGGTCGATCGTTGCTGGAGGCGCCCTGGAAGGACCGCAGAAAGTGCCCTCGAGAAGCTGGCCACGAAGACCTTCGCCGCCGCGGACGGCCGGATTCGCCTGTCCCCCGCAGTCCGGGATCCGGGCACGGCGAAAACGTGGCTTCGCTCCACGGGCGGCGGCCTGGACGGCGTCATCGCCAAGAGGGTGGACCTGCCGTATCGGCCGGGCGAGCGGACCGCCATGCGCAAGGTCAAGGTGCTTCGGACCGCCGACTGCGTCGTCGGGGGATTCCGGTATGCGGCGAAGGAGCGGATCGTCGGATCGCTGCTTCTCGGACTGTACGACGCGAGCGGCGCCCTCGATCATGTCGGGTTCTGCTCGGCGATGTCCCAGGCCGAGCGCCGGGCGCTGACACCCACGCTCGAGAAGCTCGTTCATCCTCCCGGCTTCACGGGTCGGGCGCCCGGCGGCCCGAGCCGATGGTCGAGCGAGCGCACGGGGCAATGGGAACCTCTGAAGCCGAAGCGCGTCGTCGAAGTCCGCTACGACCATTTCTCGCAGGGCCGCTTTCGGCACGGCACGCGTTTCGTGCGCTGGAGACCGGACAAGGCGCCGAAGCAGTGCACGCTCGCGCAGGTGCGCCGGGAGAGCCGGATCGCTTTGCCGTCGATTCTCGAATAGGCAGGCGGGCATCCTCTTTGCACGGCGAGACGGCGGAGCGGATTTTTTCAGGAGGTTCTCCACGTGGAAAAACGCAAGCGCCCTCGCACCGAGAAAACGCAGTCCGTCGGCAAGAAGATTCGATATGCGGTCGTCGGGCTGGGCTACATCGCGCAGGCGGCCGTCCTGCCGGCGTTCCGGAACGCGAAGAAGAATTCGGAGTTGCTCGCGCTGGTCTCCGACGATCCCGCCAAGCTCAAGACGCTGGGGCGTCGGTACGCAGCGCCGCTCGGATACACCTACCGCGGCTATGCCGAGTGCCTCGCCAATCCCGACATCGACGCCGTCTACATCGCGCTGCCCAACCACATGCACAAGGATTACGCCGTGGCCGCGGCCCAGGCCGGCAAGCACGTCCTCTGCGAGAAGCCCCTGGCCGTGCTCGAGAAGGATTGCGAGGAGATGATCGACGCGGCCGAGAAGCACGGGGTCAAGCTCATGACCGCGTACCGGCTGCATTTCGAACGGGCGAACCTCGAGGCGATGGAGATCGCCCGCTCGGGCAAGCTGGGCGAACCGCGGATCTTTCAGTCGGCGTTCACGATGCAGGTGAAGGCCGGCAACATCCGCCTCGGCCCGCCCCGGCTCGGCGGCGGCCCGATCTACGACATCGGCGTCTACTGCATCAACGCGGCCCGTTCCCTCTTTCGCGACGAGCCGATCGAGGTCGCCGCCTTCAGCGCGAACAACGGGGAGGAGCGATTCGAGCAGACGCTGGAGATGATGTCGTGCGTCCTGCGCTTTTCGAAGGAACGCCTCGCCGCTTTCACCTGCAGCGCCGGAGCGGCGGATACAGGCTGGTACCAGATCGTGGGAACCAGGGGCGACCTCCGTGTCGATCCAGCCTACGAGTACGCCGAAGGGATCACCTACGAGCTCACCGTCGAAGGCAAGACGCGGAAACGATCGTTCCCCAAGCGCGACCAGTTCGCGCCCGAACTGTCCTACTTCTCCGAGTGTGTGATGGCGGACCGGAATCCCGAGCCCTCGGGCCGCGAAGGCCTTGCCGACGTCCGCGTGGTCCGGGCCCTGCTCCAATCCGCCGAGGACCGTCGACCGGTTCGACTGGGCGCCTTCGAACGCCGCCGGCGCCCCGGGCTCTCGATGGAGGCTCACCGTCCGCCGATCTCAATGCCTCCTCTGGTCCATGCGGAGGCGCCTTCCTCGAACTGAAGACCGGTGACCGCCCGGAGAGCTAACGCGCCCGTCGCTGCGAGGAGCGCTTTGAGCCTCGCGATCGGGATGGCTTCGACGGTGCGGCCTTCCGCGCCCGTGACGGTCGTCGCCCTGGTCAGCGAGTTGTAGACGGCCTCCTCCACGCTCTCGACGGCCGCGAGGAAGAGCGGGTCCATCGCGTCGTTCTCGAGCTCTTCCACGCGGCGCACCGGCGAGGCCGGATCGTACGGAACCCGGTTCTTCGTCGAGAAGGCGATCACGAAGTCGCCGGAGCCGTTTCCCATGAACGAGCCCGTGCGCGCGAGGCCGAGCACCGCCCGCTTGGCGAGCCGCTCGAGATTGCGCGAGGAGAGCGGCGCATCGGTCGCGAGAACGATCATGCAGGAGCCGTCGCCCGCCTTGCGTCCCTTCTCCAGTGCCTCCTGGAACGCAAATCGTCCGAGCGCCTCGCCGACGCGCACGCCGTCGATCGTGAGCACGCCTCCGAAGTTCGTCTGCACGAGCGCGCCGACGGTGTAGCCCGAGAGCGCCGGGGGAAGCTTGCGCGACGACGTCCCGATGCCGCCCTTCCAGCCGAGCGCGACGGTCCCGGTTCCCGCGCCGACGCTGCCTTCCTCGACGGCGCCGCCATGGGCCGCGGCGATCGCGGCGAGCACGTCGGCGGTCGAGACGCGCATCGCGCGAATGTCGTTCAAGTCCCACCCGTCGTTCGTCTCCCCCACGACGGCGTTGACGGAGCGGATCGCCTGATTGCCCGGCTGACCGAGCGTCCAGCGCACGACCGCGTCGACCGCGGTGCCGACGGCGAGCGTGTTGGTCAGCACGATCGGCGTCTCGAGGTTGCCGAGCTCCGAGACCTGGAGGAATCCGGCCGCCTTGCCGAACCCGTTGCCGACGTAGACGGCGGCCGGAAACTTCTGCTGAAACAGGTTGTCGCCAGCAGGGAGGATCGCCGTCACGCCGGTGCGAATCGAGTCGCCCTCGACGAGCGTCTTGTGGCCGACGCGCACGCCCTCGACGTCGGTGATCGCATTCCAGCGGCCGGGAGGAAGAATCCCGGGCGAGACGCCGAGGTCGCGGATCCGCGGCCGGTCCTCGGCCGGCAGGACCGCCGCCGCGAGCAGGAACAATCCGGCCGCGACCCGCACCGAGAGGACGAACCCGCTGGTCTGCTTCGTCAAGCGTCCTCCTCGTCTCGGATCAGCGCGCAGGCCTAACCGGCCGACGCGGGCGCTGCTTTGCGGAGACCGACTTGACGACGGTGTATCCGCGCCCCGTTTCGGGAAGCGGGTGTCCGGCCCTGCGCGACCGCCGCGCGCACGAGCGCCGCCACGGGCCGCGTCGCGAGCGTGGCCGCGGATTCGAGGCGCACGAAACGGTTCTGATTGCCGCGCGCCGAGCAGGATCCCATCGGGGTCCGGCAGTGACGCTCCCCGATAAAACGACAGCGCGACGCCCTTCGGAGAGACGGCGAGCGAGACGATGCAATCCGAGGCGCGTTCGGTCGAGCAGAAGCCGAGCGCAAGGAACTGATAGTTGTCGTAGACGAGCTCGACGGCCGTCGGAAGTCGCTTTCGCAACACGGCGCGGGCCGCGCGGGCGAGCCGCGCGACCGCGGGATCGTACCGGGCGATGAACCTCGCGACCTCGGCCGCAGCCGTCCGTCCCGGTTTGTTCGACTTTCCCTTCGCAGTCAACGTGCGGAGGATCCTATGACTGTTCCCGGGAATTGAGGCCCCCGCCCTGCGGTTCGGATGCGCGTCGACGTAAGGAGAACGCGATGAAACGTCTCTCCCGGGTGACAGCCCTCCTGGCGGCGCTCTTCACCGCAACGGCCCTGTCGGCGCAGCAGCCCACCGCCGCGCCGACGCCCGCGCCGACTCCCCCGCCGATGGACGACCTGCGCTTCATCCGGTTCAAGATCTCCGCCGGCGACCTGCCGAGCGCCGAGTCGATCCTGGAAGTCCATCGCGCCGAGAAAGGCGAAGACGCGGAGTACGTGCGCGGGCTCGCGTGGGTCGCGCGCGGCGCGGCCCTCGTCGGCGACTGGCCCGCCGCCTCGCGCTACGCGAAGGAGGCCCGCGCGGCCGCGACGTCGCGGCTCGGAACTCCGCCCGACTACGACGCGCATCCGGAGGCGACCTACGCGCTCGGCACGGCGATCGAGGTCGAGGCCCAGGCGCTCGTCGCCGCGGGCAGGAAGGCGGAAGCGATCCGCCTGCTCGACGACAGCTCCCGTTCGCTCGCCGGCGCGCCCTACAACCTGCGCGCCCGAGTCTGGAAGCGCCGCGACCAGATCGAGCTCGTCGGCCAGAAGGCGCCGGAGATCAAGGTCGACGACCGCATCGGGGCGCCGTTCACGAGCCTCGATGCGCTGAAGGGCAAGCCCGTCGTCCTGTTCTTCTGGTGGGCATCGTGCGGCGACTGCAAGGCGCAGGCGGCGGCGTTCGGCCGCATCGTCGCGAAGTACGCGCCGAAGGGCGTCGTCTTCGTCGCGCCGACGCGGTACTACGAGAAGGACCGCGCCGCCGAGAAGGCGGACACCGAGAAGGCCTGGAAAGAAATCTACGGAGCGCCCGAAGGCGTCGCCGTTCCGATCAGCGACGAGGCCATGCTGCGGTACGGCGTGTCGGCGACGCCCACGTTCGCCTTCGTCGACCGCAAAGGCATCGTGACCGGCTACCAGCCCTACCGCATGACGGAGGAGCGCCTCGCCGCCGCGATCGACGAGCTGCTGCGGCCGGTCCCGTAAACGGCTACGGAGTCGGTCTTGGGATCGCGCGACTTCCTGTCGGATCCCTTTCCGGGCACCTTGAGTCGCAACGCTCTTTCCGTCAGGCTGCCCGGCCGCACCCGCAGGCCCGATCGCCGCAGCTCCCCGATGGGAGAATCGAGGGTGATTTCGAGGCCCTGCGATTTCGAGAATCCCAGCTTCTGGCTCGCGTAGACGCTTCGGTGGCCGACGATGAGGTAGGCGGTGCAGGCGCAGAGCGCGGCATAGACCCCGACCGGCCCGGGCAGCAGCTCGATTCCCATGACGGCCGCGGCGATCGGCGTGTTGGCGGCCGCGGCGAGGACCGACACCATTCCGAAAGCCGCGAACGCTCCCGGCGGCAGCCCGAAGAGGCTCGCGATCGCCGCGCCGCCCGCCGTGCCGATGAAGAAGAGCGGGGTCACGATCCCGCCGCTGCCGCCCGTCTCCAGCGTGATGGACGTGGTGAGGATCTTCGCCGCGAAGGCCAGGGCCGCGATGCGGACCGTTCCCGAAAGGGCGGCCACGATCGTCGGCATCCCGAGTCCCGCGTAGGCATCGCCGGCCAGCGCGTAGAAGATCGCCAGGGCGGCGCCCTCCCGACGCGGCGACGAGGTACGGCCGGCCGCGGAATCGGCTCCAGCAGGTGCTCCAGGCCGCGCATCGTTTCGATCAGCAGGAGCGCCATGAGCCCGAACGCCGCGCCGAACCCGACGCAGACGGGAACCAGCGTCGACTGCCCGAGGACGCCGAAGCTCTCGTGCAGCGGCGGGGCCAGGGGCGGAACGCCGCACACCAGGTGCGCCACGATGCCCGCGATGAGGCACGGGAAGAGCACCGGGTACTCGATGCGCCCCAGGTAGAGGACCTCGATTCCGAACAGCGCCCCCGACACCGGCGTGCCGAAGACGGCCGCGAAGCCCGCGCCGATTCCGCAGATCACGAGCCGGCGCCGGTCCTCGTCGTTGAGCCGGAGGAGGTCCGCGAACAGGCTCGTGATGGCCGCGCCGATCTGCGCGCACGGCCCCTCCTTCCCGACCGAGCCGCCGAACGCCAGCGTCGTGATGGTCGCGAGCAGCTTGACGGGCGCCACCTGCCATTCGATCCTGCCCGGACCTCTGGTGGACGGCCGCGATGACCGCCTCCGTCCCGTGTCCCCTCGCCGAGGGCGCGAATCTGCGGATCAGCCAGACGCAGAACACCATGCCCACGGGCAGGAACGCGTAGTACGGCACGGGGCCGACGTTCAGCCGGCGAACCAGCGCCGAGGACCAGGCGAGCGCGGCCAGAAAGCCCCGCGTCGCTCCGCCGACGCAGATGCCCGCGACCGCGCCGAGAAGCGCCCACTTCAGCGTGCTGATGAGCAGCGCGGTGTGCTCGGCGTACCAGCGGCTTTCCTCGGCGAGGCGCGGCGGTGGCGCCGGTTCGGCGGCCGGCGAAACGGGCGGGTCCTCGTCGTTCAAGAGGGCGGCGTCCTGGAGAGGGCCTCGGACAGCCGGTGAAACTCGGGAGAGTGCGCCGCGACCAGCCTGGCGAGCAGCGCGGCGCCGCGCCGCGTGAGGGCGACGCGCACCCGCCGGGCGTCCACGCGGTCCCGCTGCCGGACGACGAGACCGGCCTCGACGGATCGGTCCACGAGGCCGACGGTGCTCTGGTGCTCGATCTGGAGGCGCTCGGCCAGATCGGCGATCGTCGGCGGCTCGTCGAACGCCCGCACGAACAGCAGGAGCTGGTACTGGTTGGGCGAGATCCCGGCCGCGCGCGCCTGGGCCTCGGAAAAGTGGAGGAAGCGGCGCAACGCGTAGCGGAATCGCGCCAGGCGCGCATAGTCGGCGTCGAGCGGGGCGCCGGGCTCCCGCGTATCGGGGCCCTTGCGGGCCGGCCCCGGCCTCGCGGCCGGATCCGGGAGGCCCGTCCGCGACCCTCGCTTCGTCTGCATGAAATAATCGTACTACGATGTACTTCGACGCCCGGAGGAGGGCACCCTGCGGCGAGAGGCCCTCGTCGGGACCGAGACGACACCCCGCCGGCAGGCGAATCGTCGCGCTCGTGTCTCCTGACCGCCACTGGAGTCCGGCCGCGGCCGACACGTAACCACTCACAGCGCTCATGATCCGGTGCGGCTCGTAAACTACTGATTCAATGCACTTCTTCGTCGCTCGCGGCCCCCGGCGACGAGACGCTCGGCGCTCGCCCCGGCGGGGCGTTTTCTTGGCTCCGGGACTCGTCCTCGCATAGAATTCGCGCCCGTTTGCCCCTCGAGGGCCATCCGTTTGTTTAATTTGAAGGAGGAGAAATCGTGAAGAAGTCTCTTTGGGTCTTCATCGCAGCGTGCGTCATGCTCGCCTCGGCCGGCATCGCTTCCGCTCAGGGCGCCTACTCGGTGGTCACCGTCATGCCGGACGGCACCGTCGTCCTGCGCGGACCCCACGGCGTCCGCTCCTACCAGGTTCCGGCGGGCACGATGTTCACCGCGGACGGCAAGGCCAACATCCCCGTGGCCGAGCTGAAGCCGGGCATGAAGGTCACCGGCATGGAGTCGGGCATCGCCAGCTGGCACGGCACCGACGTCATGGTCCACCAGGAGCTCAACGCCGAGGTCGTGGCCAAGGCGGGCAACTCCATGATCATTCGCGGCGCCAAGGGCGTCGAGAAGTACGCGTGGACGGACGCGAGCGACATCACGATCGTCAAGGACGGCAAGGTCGTCGACGCTTCGGCGATCAACGTCGGCGATCGCATCACCGGCATGATCGTCCAGAAGTCGCACGGCTCCTGCGAAGCCGGTCGCGGTGGCGGCGGCTCCGGCCCCGGCCCCCGCTCCGATGAAGAAGGCAGCGCCCGCCCCGGCGCCTGCACCGACCGCCGCTCCGGCCCCGGCTCCGGCTCCGGCTCCGGCCGCCGAGCCCGCTCCGGCCAAGAAGCTCCCGAAGACGGCCACCGAGCTTCCGCTCGCGGGCTTCGCGGGTCTGCTTGCGCTCGGCGCCGGCGCTGGTCTCACGGCGATTCGCAAGAACCGCTCGAAGTAGTTCGAACTCCGGAATCTCTCTGCGCCCGCCACGAGGCGGGCGCATTTTTTTGTGGCGCGGGCCGACCAGGTCGCCCGCGAAAAGGAGCACACGCGATGAAGAAGACCTGGATTTCGCCTGCTCGCCGTCGTCCTGTCGATCGGCCTTTCGGTCGCCTGCAAGAAGGCCGAGATGAACGACGCCGAAAAGGCCGCCACGGACGCCGCCAAGGATGCGGGCCGGGCCGCCAGGGACGCCGGCGAGAAGGCCGCCGAGGCCGCCAAGGAAGGCGCTGCCGCAGCTTCGGACGCCGCCAGGGATGCGGGCGAAAAGGCCAGGGAAGCGGGCGCCGCGACGGCGGATGCCGCCAGGGACGCTGGCAAGGCCGTGGGCGACGCCGCCAAGGACGCCGGCACCGCGACCGCCGATGCCGCCAGGAAGGCGGCCGAGGACGTCAAGAAGGCCGTCACTCCCCAGCACTGAAGCTCTCCTTCTCGTTCGATCGCCGCCGGATGCAGGTCCGGCGGCTTTTTTTTGACTTCCGTTACTCTTGCGCTCCATGCCGCGCACCAAGATCGTCTGCACGATCGGCCCCGCCTCGCGCGCGCCCGAGGCGCTCGGGCGTCTCGTGGCTGCCGGAATGGACGTCGCCCGGCTGAATTTCTCGCACGGCACCCACGCCGAGCACGCCGCGGTCATCGCGACCCTGCGCGCGATCGCGGAGCGCGGTCCGCGCCCGATCGCCATCCTTCAGGACCTTTCGGGCATCAAGATCCGCATCGGGCAGATTGCCGCATCGCCCGTGCGGCTCGAGCCCGGGGCCGCGTTCACGCTGACGAGCCGGAACGTGCCGGGCGACGCCTCGGAGGTCTCGCTGAGCTTCCCGGACCTGCCGGGCAGCGTCCGCTCCGGCGACCGGTTGCTGCTCGCCGACGGCGAGGTCGAGCTCTGCGCCGAGAGCGTCGGGCCGACGGACATCCGCTGCCGCGTCGTCGCGGGGGGTTTGCTCTCGTCGCACAAGGGCATCAGCCTGCCCTCCCGCTCGATCGCGGCGCCGGGCCTGACCGACAAGGACCGGGAGGATCTCGCCTTCGGGATCGGCCAGGGCGTGGACTACGTCGCGCTCTCGTTCGTGCGCAGCGCCAACGACGTGCGCGCAGGCGCGGACGTTCATGGCCGAGCGCGGCGCGCACATCCCGATCATCGCGAAGATCGAGAAGCACGAGGCGCTGTCGTCGATCGACGCGATCCTCGCCGAGGCGGACGGCATCATGGTCGCGCGCGGCGACCTCGGCGTCGAGACGCCGCTCGAGCACGTCCCGCTGCTTCAGAAGATGCTGATCGAAAAGGCCAACCGCGCCGGCAAGCCGGTGATCACCGCCACCCAGATGCTGCTCTCGATGGTCGACAGCCCGCGGCCCACGCGCGCCGAGGTCGGCGACGTCGCCAACGCCATCCTCGACGGCACCGACGCCGTGATGCTGTCGGAGGAGACCGCGTCCGGCCGCTACCCGGAGGCCGCCGTGGCGACGATGAAGCGCATCGCCGAGGACACGGAGACCGCGTTCCCGTTCGAGCAGTGGATGCGGCGCTTCGAGGACCGCGTGGTGCAGAGCCTGCCCGAGGCGGTCGCGGGCGCCGCCTGCGAGCTGGCCGAGCACATCGGCGCCGCGCTCATCGTGGCCTGGACCGAGTCGGGCGCGACCGCGCGCCTCGTGGCCAAGCACCGCCCGCGCAGCCCCGTCCTCGCGCTCTCCTCCGTGCCGGCGACCGCGCGCCAGATGGCCCTCGTCTGGGGCGTCATCCCGGTCGTCGCGAAGGAAGGCGCCAACACGGACGCGATGCTCGAGGCGGCGCCGGCGCTCGCGCAGGCGGCCGGACTCCTCAAGCCGGGCGATCGGGTCGTCATCACGGCCGGGATCCCGAAGGGCATCTCTGGCAGCACCAATCTCATCAAGGCCGCCGTCGCACGGTGACAGTCCCGCACGTTCCTCCCCGGCGCCGAAGCGCAGCAAGGCGCGCAACCTGGCGTCTCGCGATCTTCTTCTTCATCGTGGGCGTGATCGGCGTGCTCGTGCCCGTCATGCCGCAGGTGGTCTTCTTCGTGATGAGCGCGCTGTTCTTCTCGCTGGTCTTTCCGAGCTTCCGCCGGCGGCTGCGCAAATGGCGCCACAAGTACCCGAAGCTCGACGCGTCCTACCGGAAGTGGCGCGACCGCTCCCGGCGCAAGCGTCAGGCGAAGATCAGGCCGAGGCGAGAGCACGCCGGCACGGCATCGAGTCGCTTCGCGGCGCAATCGTCTCCCGACCGAAGGGAGGGAGCGCTGGAGGCTCTCGCTTCGCGGGAGCGACGCAGCGCAGACGGAGGGTCAGGTCGGTCCGGTTCGAGCCCGACATCCGCGGTCGAGCCGGACCGCCCGAGTGCGCCCCGCAGGGCGCGCAGACTCCTCGCCGGAGCGGAGGCGACGTTTAGTCCATTTGACGGCGCAGACACCGTCGGAATGTCGAAGTCGTCGCGCGACGAGGCGTTCGGCCCGAACCCGCCCGAGTCGTCGCCGCGCAGGAACGGCGGACGCAGCGTCTTCGACGCGACGGTCAGCGGCTTCGGCTCCTCCTCGATCTCGGCCAGATCGCGCTCGAGCCGATCGAAGCCGGTCGCGATGACGGTGACCTTGACGCTGCCGCCCATGCGCTCGTCGTGGACGCAGCCGAAGAGGATCTCGGCCTCGGGATCCGCCGCCTGCTGGATGATCTGCGCGGCCTCGGTGACCTCGAAGAGCGTCAGGTCCGCGCCGCCGGTGATGTTGATCAGGACGCCGCGGGCGCCCTCGATCGACGCGTCCTCGAGCAGCGGCGAAGAGATCGCCGCCTGGGCCGCGTGGATCGCGCGGTTCTCCCCGTCGGCGGTCGCCGTGCCCATGAGCGCCCGGCCCATGTCGGACATGATCTTGCGCACGTCGGCGAAGTCGAGGTTGATCTCGCCCGGGCAGTTGATGAGGTCGGAGATGCCCTGGATCGCCTGGCGCAGCACGTCGTCGGCGATCTTGAAGGAGTCCTGCAGCGGCGTGTTGCGCTCGACGAAGGCGAGCAGCCGCTGGTTCGGGATCGTGATCAGCGTGTCCACGTGATCGCGCAGCTCGCGCGAGGCGCGCTCGGCCTGGCGCATGCGCTTCTTGCCCTCGAACTCGAAGGGCTTGGTCACGACGGCCACGGCAAGGGCCCCGGCTTCGGCCGCGAGCTTGGCCAGGATCGGGCCCGCGCCCGAGCCCGTGCCGCCGCCCAGACCCATCGCGAGAAAGATCATGTCGGCCCCGGCCACGGCCGCGGCGAGCTTTTCCTGGTCCTCGAGCGCGGCGTTGCGGCCGACGTCGGGATCCGCGCCCGCGCCGAGGCCCTTGGTCAGGCGCGAGCCGATCTGCAGCTTGTTCGTCGCGGCGCACTTGCGCAGCGCCTGGAGGTCGGTGTTGCAGGCGAAGTACTCGACGCCCTTCACGCCGGCGGCGATCATGCGGTTGACGGCGTTCGAGCCGCCTCCCCCGACGCCGATCACGCGGATCGTGGCCGGGGAGGCGTCGCCTCCGGCCAGCTCGATCGAGAGCTTCGCATCCTCGTCTTCCATGAACTCGATCATGGGCCCTTCCCTCCGTCGGCGCTTTTTCGTCGTCATCAAAAGAAGTCCCGTATGAAGCGAGAAACCGAGTTGGCTGCGTGAAAGAACGCGCGGGCCCGTCGCCGCGCCGGCTTGTAGCGGTGACCGTACAACAAAAGACCCGTCGCTGTCGCCCATTCCGGCCGCGAGACCACGTCGACCAGCCCGCCGACGCCCGACGGCACGCCGCGGCGCACCGGCCCGTCGAAGATTCCTTCGGCAATCTCGACGACGCCCTCGAGCTCCGAGCCTCCGCCGGTCAGGACCACCCCGGAGCGGACCTCCTTGTCGAGGCCGAGGCGCTGGATGTCTTCGTGGATCAGCCCGAGCAATTCCTCGGCGCGCGGCTGGAGGATGTCGGCCAGCGTCGTCCGCGGGCAGAGCTTGGGCGCGCGGCCGCCGACCATGGGGACCTCGACCATCTCGTCCTCGGACACGGCCGTGCGCAGCGCGCAGCCGTACTTCTTCTTGAGCCGCTCGGCGTCCGTGATCGGGGCGCGCAGGACGACGGCCAGATCGTTGGTGAAGTGGTCCCCGCCGATCGGAATCACCGCCGTATGGACGATCGTGCCCTTCTGGTAGACGGCGACCTCCGTCGTGCCGCCCCCGATGTCCACCAGGCAGATGCCGAGCTCCTTCTCGTCGGGCGTGAGCACGGCCTCGGCCGCGGCAAACTGCTCCAGGACGAGCTGGACGACCTCGATGCCCGCCTTGTTCATGCAGGTCACGATGTTCTGGGTGACCGCCACGGGCGCCGTCACGACGTGGACGTCGGCCTCGAGGCGGCTGCCGATCATGCCCAGGGGGTCGGCGACGCCGTCCTGGCCGTCCACCGCGAAGTCCCGCGGCACGACGTGGACGACCTCGTGGTCCTGGGGGATCTGGACCCCCCGGGCCGCGTCGATGACCCGGGCGACGTCTTCCTTGGTGATTTCCCGGTCCTTCCCGGCCACGGCGACCACGCCCCGGCTGTTGAAAGACCGCACGTGGGAGCCCGAAACGCCCACCCAGGAGCGGGAAATCTGCACGCCGGCCATGATTTCGGCCTCTTCGGCCGCCCGCTTGATGGCCTCGATGGTGGCGTCGACGTTGATGATGTTGCCCTTGCGGGTGCCGCGGTTGGCCGAGGAGCCCTTGCCGATCACGTCGAGGGAGCCGGAGGCGTTCTGCTCCCCGATCAGGACGCAGATCTTGGAGGTGCCGATGTCGCAGGCAACGAGGAAGTTCTCGGGTTTAGCCATGGATTAGAGACGGTTCCCCGCGCCGTACGCGCCGACGAGAATGATGCGATCGGCAAAACGGAGATCGATGGCCCTCGCCTCCCACCCGCGACTCTCAACGAACCCTCGCGCCTCGAACAGCGCGCGAATCTTTTCCGGAGCGTCGGCCCGAAGCACGCGGACCGGCCTTCGGAAAATCGCATCCATCATACCGAATCCGCCGTCCGGGAGCGAAGCGATTTCCGAGAGCGCCGCGACGTAGTCGGGCCGCGCCGCGCGCAGCTCCGCCAGCAATCCCACGGCCTCGGGCAGCATGCGCCGATCGCCCGTGACGATCACGTACTCGGTGCGGTCGCCGCGCGGATCGTAGGGCGCGATCAGATTGCCGTCGACGCCCACCCACCAGAACTGCTCGCCGTCGCGGTAGAGCGCGACGGCCTTGCGCTCGGTGATCCGCGCCGAGAGGCCGTCGGGAAAACGCTTCGAGAGCGTGACGCGCTCGATCCACGGATGCGCCGCGAGACGGCCGGCCAGCGGAGCGAGGTTCGAGGGCGAGCAGGTTCCTCCCGCTCCACGCCGACGCCGCGTCGAGGACGTCCTCCGTGCGCACGCGCGTGTTGCCGGACACCTCGAAGCGGCGCAGCGCAAAGCGCGGCCCCGAGACGAATCGGAAGAGACCGAACGCCGCCACGAGCGCCAGCAGCCCGAAGCCGACGCGGCGCGCGATCGGCGTCTTGCGACGCTTGCGCGGCACGACGCCGCTACGCCGCAGAAACGGCGCTTCCTTCTTTCTATCCACGGCCACGCCTCAGGTACTCCTCTCCGAACTTCACGACGTCGCCGGCTCCGAGGGTCACCAGCAGGTCCCCGGGCTGGAGCGTCTGCTCCAGGCAGTCGACAACTCGTGTCTTTTCAGGGGTATAGATCGTTTTCGCATGCCCCGCCCGGCGCGCCGCCTCGGCCACCAGCTCACCCGTGACACCCGGGATCGGGCGCTCGCGCGAGGGGTAGACGTCCATGACGACGTTCACGTCGGCCGCGGCCAGCGCCGTGCCGAAGTCGTCCTGGAAGTCGCGCGTGCGGGAGAAGAGATGGGGCTGGAAGAGCGCCACGAGCCGGCGCTCCGGGTAGACCTGGCGCGCCGCGGCGAGCGTCGCGCGAATCTCCGTCGGATGGTGCGCGTAGTCGTCCACGACGAGCACGCCCGCGCGCTCGCCCTTGAGCTCGAAGCGCCGCACCACGCCCGTGAAGGCCGCCAGCGCGCTGGCGATCGTCTCGAACGGGATGAGCAGCTCGCGACCCGCGGCGATCGCCGCGAGCGCGTTGGCCACGTTGTGACGCCCGGGCAGCCGGAGCCGCACCGAGCCCAGCCGCCCCTCGCCCGCGTCCCAGACGTCGAAGGTCGTGGCGGCCGCCTCGAGGCGCAGGTTCCGGGCCGAAAGCTGCGCCTCGGGCGACTCGCCGTAGGTCACGACGCGCTTTTTGATCCGGGGCAGGAGTCGGCGCACGCCCGCGTCGTCGGCACACGCCACGACGGCGCCGAAGAACGGAACGCGGTTGGCGAACGTCGCGAACGCATCGAGGATGTCGTCCAGATCGCGGTAGGTGTCGAGGTGGTCGGCCTCGACGTTCGTGATCACGGCGACGACCGGCGTCAGCTGCAGGAACGACCGGTCGTACTCGTCGGCCTCGGCCACGAGGTAGTCGCCCTTGCCCAGGCGCGCGTTGGTGCCGAGGATGTGCACCTGTCCGCCCACGACGATCGTGGGATCGAAGCCCGCCTCGGTCAGCACCATGCCGGTCAGCGAGGTCGTCGTCGTCTTGCCGTGCGTGCCGGCGACCGCGACGCCCTGCTTCAGACGCATGATTTCGCCGAGCATCTCGGCGCGCCGGATCACCGGGATGCCCCGCTCCATGGCGGCCGCCACCTCGGGGTTGGACTCGGCCACGGCCGAGGAGATGACGACCAGGTCCGCGTCCGCCAGGTGCGCGGGATCGTGGCCGATCGAGATCTTCGCGCCGAGCTTCTCCAGGCGCGCGGTGATGCCCGACGGGGCGAGGTCGCAGCCGGAGATCTCGAGGGGGGTCGCCAGCAGCAGGAGCTCCGCGATGCCGCTCATCCCGACGCCCCCCGCCCCCACGAAGTGGAGGCGCCGCAGCCGCAGAAACCTCACCGGGTCGCCTCCGCCTCGAAGAGCAGCCTGGCGAGGTCGGCCGCGGCATTGGGCCTGGCGAGGGACTTCGCCTTCTGGGCCATCGCGGCCAGGCGGGCCCGGTCCTTCATGACCTCCGCGATCGTTCCGGCGAGGCTCTCGGCTTCGAACTGCTTCTCGTCGATCACGATCGAGGCCCCGGCCCGGTAGAGCGCGCGCGCGTTCTCGAGCTGGTGGCCGGCCGCGGCGGCGCCGAACGGCACCAGGATCGAGGGCCGTCCGGCCGCGGCGAGCTCGGACACGGTCATCGCGCCCGCGCGCGAGAGCACGAGGTCCGCCGCCGCCATCTGCTCCCAGAGCCTCGGCAGGAACGGCTCGATCTTCCAGTTGGCCGGCACCCGCGTGTAGCGCTGCCGGGTCCCGGTCAGGTCTTTCTCCCCGGTCTGGTGGACGACCTCGAGGCCGGACTTCTCGAGCAGCACGGCGGCCCGCGCCATGGCGCGATTGATGACGCGCGAGCCCTGGCTGCCCCCGAAGACGAGCAGGCGTCGCGTCGTGGCGTTGGGATCGAACGGCGCGATCTCGAAGAACTCGCGGCGCACGGGCGTCCCGGTGACGATACCGGCGCGGCGCAGGTGCGCGTTGGCGGCCGCGAGACCGACGGCGGTGCGCGTCGCGAACCGGTTCAGGAAGCGGTTGGCCACGCCCGGCTGGGCGTTGGATTCGTGGATCAGGGTCGGGATGCCGAGCGAGCGGGCGGCCATGAGGACCGGCACCGTGACGTAGCCGCCCACGCCGACCACGGCGCGCGCGCGGTGCTTCTTCAGCAGCGCGCGCGCCTCGAAAAAGCCCTTCGGCACACGAGCGAGGGACCGGAGCTGCTTGCCCATGGACTTGCCCACGAAGCCCGACGCGTCCACGAGCTCGAGCGGGTAGCCGGCGGCGGGGACGATCTTCTGCTCGAGCCCCTGGGCCGTGCCCACGAAGACGATCTCAGCGGTGGGCTTCTGAAGGCGAATCTCGTTGGCGAGCGCGATGCCGGGGATGATGTGCCCGCCGGTCCCGCCGGCGGCGATGACGTACGCGCCGAGCCCCGAGGTCATGCGCGCTCCCGCTCCCGCTCCGGACCCTCGTGCTGCGAGATGTTCAGGATGATCCCGCCCGCGATCCAGGAGGCGATCAGCGACGAGCCCCCGTACGACACGAAGGGCAGCGGGATCCCCTTGGTCGGCACGAGCGCCAGAACGACGGAGAGGTTGATCGCCGCCTGGACGACGATCATGGCCGTGGCGCCCGCGGCGAGGAAACCGGCGAAGGCGTCCGGCGCGCGCCGGGCCGCGCGCAGCCCGCGCCAGCCCACGACGGCGAAGCAGGCCACCACGGCGAGCGCGCCGATGAAGCCGAGCTCTTCGCCCACGATCGCGAAGATGAAGTCGGTGTGCGGGAACGGGAGGAAGAAGAGCTTCTGCCGGCTGCCGCCGAGGCCGTTGCCGAACCAGCCACCGGCCCCCACGGCGATGAGCGACTGGATGGCCTGGAAGCCCGTGCCGAGCGGATCGGCCTCGGGGTTCAGGAAGGACAGGATGCGCGCGCGGCGGTAGTCGGCCGACAGCATCAGCATGACGAGCATCGGGATGATCGCCAGCGCGCCGAAACCGAACCAGCGCGCCCTCGCGCCGGCCAGCCAGAGCAGCACCGCGCAAAGCATGACGTAGCAGACGGCCGTGCCGAGGTCCGGCTGCAGAACGACCACGGCCGCCGCCACGCCGGAAAAGACGAGGGCGGGCACGAGGGCCCGTTCCGGATCGCCCGCTTTCTCGGTCTTGCGCGCGAGCTGGTGGGCCAGCAGCAGCACCAGCGCCACCTTCAGCAGCTCGGAGGGCTGCAGCATCGTCACGCCGAGGGGGATCCAGCGCCGCGCGCCGTTGATCGGCGGGAGGAACAGCGCGAACACCGCCAGCGCGAGCGTCACGCCGTACGCGCCGTAGACCACCCACGGCTTGCCGAAGCGGCGGTAGTCCGTCCGGTAGACGATGAAAGCCGCGATGCCGCCGAGAACCAGCGCCGCGATCTGCTTGACGAGGTACCGGTACGGGTTGCCCGACGTTTCGCCCGCCGAGACGGCCGACGCGCTGTAGATCATGACGCAGCCGAAGAGCGACAGCGCCACGAGGGCGACGAAGAGGACCTTGTCGGACGTGAGCTTACGCGCCATCGGACCCTTTCGCGGCCGCGCGGGCCAGCCGCGCGAAATGATCGCCCCGCTCCTCGTAGTTGCGATACTGGTCGAAGGACGCGCACGCCGGGGACAGCAGCACGGTGTCGCCCGGCCGCGCGAGCCGGGCCGCGCGCGCGACGGCGGCGTCCATCGTCTGCGCCCGCTCGATCGTCGCCGCGCCGGCCAGGGCCTTCTCGATGACGGGCGCGGCCTCGCCGATCGTCAGGACGACCCGGGCGTTGCGGCGCACGGGCTCCGCGAGCGCCGCGAAGTCGCCGTGCTTGTCGCGGCCGCCGAGGATCAGGAGCACGCTGCCCGGCGCGTAGCCTTCGAGCGACCTGGCCGTGGCGTCGACGTTCGTGCCTTTCGAGTCGTCGACCCAGCGCACGCCGCCCGCCTCGGCCACGAGCTGGCTCCGGTGCGGCAGGCCCTCGAAGCGCGTCAGCGCGCTGACGATCGCGTCCTGCGGCGCACCCAGGCATTCGGCGGCGGCGAGCGCGGCCAGCGCGTTCTCGAGGTTGTGCGCGCCCGGCAGCGCGAGGCTCGCGGCGGCGACGACCGGGTGGCGCGGCGCCGAAACGTCCGAGACGAGCTCGCCCGCCTCGAGCCACACGGCCGGACCGGCGCCGGCCGGGCGGCCGCGCCGCGAGAAGAGCACGCGCCGCGCCGCGGTCGCCATCCCCCGCGACGGCGCGTCGTCCGCGTTGACGACCGCATGGTCCTCGGGCTCCTGCCGCGCGAAGATGCGCGCCTTGGCGGCGGCATACGCGGCGAAGTCCGGATACCGGTCGAGGTGGTCGGGCGTGACGTTCGTCAGCACGGCGACGTGCGGGTGGAAACGGTCGACGCCCTCGAGCTGGAAGGACGACAGCTCGCACACGAAGTCGCGCGGCCCGGGCTGCGACAGGAAGCCCGAGAGCGGCGCGCCGATGTTTCCCGCGAGCGCCGCGGGCCGGCCGGCGCGCGCGAGGATCTCGGCGATCCACGAGGTCGTCGTCGACTTGCCGTTGGTCCCCGTGATGCCGATCCAGCGGTGCCTGCCCGGCGCCTCGGCCTCGGCGATGCGCCACGCAGCCTCGATCTCCGAGAGGACGGGGATCCCCCGCGCCCGCGCCTCTTGCACGGCCGGGACGTCGAGCGGCACGCCGGGCGACACCGCGAGCCAGTCCGCCCCGGCCAGCATCTCGGGCGAAGGCCCTCCGAAGAAGAAGCGCACGCCGCGCCCCTTGAGCGCGTCGAGGCCGTCGAAGTCGCTCTCGGGCCGGCTGTCTCCGACCGTCACGCCGACGCCGCGCGCGACGAGCGCCTCGGCGAGCGCCCGTCCGCTGCGCGCAAAGCCGAGCACGGCGACCCGCCGCGGAAGCGGCTCGGGCGGCGGGGCGGCAGGGTACGTCATCGGCAGCGCGCTCATCGCAGTTTCAACGTCGAGAGGCCGAGCACGGCGAAGAAGAGCGCGAGGATCCAGAAGCGGATGATCACCCGCGACTCGGCCCAGCCCATCAGCTCGAAATGGTGGTGCAGCGGCGCCATCTTGAAGACGCGCTTGCCCGTGGACTTGAAGGAGGCGACCTGGATGATCACCGACAGCGCCTCGAGCACGAACAGCCCGCCGACGATGGCGAGCAGGATCTCCTGCTTCGTCATCACGGCGACGGCGGCGATCGCGGCGCCGAGCGGCAGCGCGCCCACGTCGCCCATGAAGACGTCGGCCGGGTGGCAGTTGAACCAGAGGAACCCGAGGCTCGCCCCCACGAGCGCGCCGCAGAAGACGGCGAGCTCGCCCGACTGCGGAATGAACGGGATCTGCAGGTAGCGGGCGGCGACGGCGTTGCCCGTCACGTACGCCAGCAGCGCGTACGTCCCCGCCGCGATGCCGACCGCGCCCGTCGCGAGACCATCGAGGCCGTCCGTCAGGTTGACGGCGTTGGACGATCCCACCACGACGAGAGCCACGAATGGAATATAGAGGACGCCGAGGTCGAGCAGCAGTTTCTTCAGGAAGGGAAAGGTGATGACCGTCGAAAACGCGCCGTGCCCCGCCCACTGCTCGATGGCGAACGCCACGGCGATCGCCACGAGGAACTGCGGCACGAGCTTGCCGCGGCCCGTCAGCCCGAGGCTGCGGCGGCGGGTGACCTTCGTCCAGTCGTCCGCGAAGCCCACGGCGCCGACGCCCACGAGCGTGGCCAGCGCGATCCACACGAACCGGTTCGACAGGTCCATCCAGAGCAGCGTCGCGGAGACGACGGCGAGCAGGATCAGCAGTCCGCCCATCGTCGGCGTGCCCGCCTTGGTCAGGTGCGTCTTGGGCCCCTCGGCGCGGATCGACTGCCCGATCTGGGCGCGGCGCAGGTACCGGATCATCGCCGGGCCCAGAACGAGCGCGACGGCCAGCGCCGTCACCGCCGACATCGCCGTCCGGAACGTGATGTAGCGGAACACGTTGAGCACCGGGAAGCGGCCCGCCATCGGGTAGAGCAGCCAGTACAGCATGGCGTCAGGCCCCCGCCATCAGCGCGGCGACCGCGCGATCGAGGCCGATCCCGCGCGAAGCCTTGAAGAGCACGGCATCCCCGGGCGCGAGCTCGCCCGCGAGCAGGCCCGCGGCCTCCTCCGCCGACGACGCGTGGCGGACCGCGCTCGAGGACATGCCGGCCGCGACCGCGCCCTCGCCGAGCACGCGGGCCCGGGGCCCCACGCAGACGAGCAGATCCGCCGCGCCGACCGCGAGCGCGCCGGTCTCGCGGTGCCAGCGCTCTTCCTCGGCCCCGAGCTCGAGCATGTCGCCGAGCACGGCGATGCGGCGGCGCGCCGGCAGCGCCGCGAGCGTCGCGAGCGCGGCGCGCATGGAGGACGGATTGGCGTTGTACGTGTCGTCGAAGATGAGCGCGCCCGAGGCGTGGCGCAGCAGCTCGCCGCGGTGCGCCGCGGGGCGCAGACCCGCCGACGCGGCCGCGCAGTCGGCCGCGGGGACGCCGACCGCGAAGGCGATCGCCGCCGCCGCGAGGAAGTTGCCGACCTGGTGCGGACCCGCCACCGGCAGGTGCACCGCCGCCTCTCCCTCCGGTGTCGCGAGGCGGAACCGGCTGCCGTCGGGCTCGGCGACCACGTCCTTCGCCGTGACGTCGGCGTCGCCCGAGCGGCCGAACCGCACGACGCGGCCCCGGTGCCGCGCGGCGATCGCGGCGACGCGCGGATCGTCCGCGTTCGCGACGAAGGTGCCGCCCGGCTTCAATCCCTCGAGGATCTCGGCCTTGCCGTCGGCGATCGCGTCGAGCGAGGCGAAGTACTGCAGGTGCGCCGCGGCGACGAGCAGGATCGCCGCGACGTCGGGCTCGAAGGCGCGCGAGAGCGTCGAGAGATCGCCCGGCTCCGAGAGCCCCATCTCGCCCACCATCCACTCGGGCGCGCGCGGCAGGTTGACGACCGACATCGGAAATCCGATCTGGCTGTTCTGGTTTCCGGGCGTCTTCTCGACGGCGAAGCGGCGCGCGAGCATCGCCGCCGTGAAGTCCTTGGTCGTCGTCTTGCCGGCCGAGCCCGTGATGGCGGCCAGGCGGAAGCCCATCTTCTTCTTCGCCGCCACGCCGAGGCTGCGCAGAGCGTCCACCGACTTCGGCACGATCACCGCCGGAAAGCCCGCCGGCAGGCCCTCGGCGCGGCGCTCGCCCAGCAGCGCCCCGGCCCCCCGCGCGGCCGCATCGCGCGCGTAGTCGTGCCCGTCCACGCGCGCGCCGCGGATCGCGACGAAGAGGTCGCCCGGGCGCACGCTGCGCGAGTCGACGGCGACGCCCGAGAGGGCCGCGGCGCCCTCCGCCCGCGCGCCGGCCGCCGCCGCGACGTCGGCCAGGGTGAAGTTCACGCGCGCCCCGCGTACCCGGCGGCGACCTTGCGGTCGTCGAAGGGAATCTCGCGCGCGCCGATGACCTGCGTCGTCTCGTGGCCCTTGCCGGCGATGACGACGACCGTGCCCGGATTGGCGAGCTCGATCGCCTGGCGGATGGCTTCGCCGCGGTCCGCGATCTTGAGGTACTTCGTCGCGCCCGACGCCGATCAGCCCCGCCTCGACGTCCCGGAGGATCGCCTCGGGATCCTCGGAGCGCGGGTTGTCGGAGGTGGCGATGGCGATGTCCGCCAGGCGTCCCGCGATCTCGCCCATCGGCGCGCGCTTGCCGCGGTCCCGGTCTCCCCCGCACCCGAACACGAGCAGGATCTTCCTGTCCGTCAGCTCGCGCACGGCCTGCAGCAGCCGCTCGAGCGCGTCGGGGGTGTGCGCGTAGTCGACGAGGATGGCGTACGCCTGGCCCGCCTCGACGCGCTCGAGGCGGCCGGGGACGTTGTCGACCTTCGCGATCGCGGCGGCGACGTCCGCGGGCGGGATGCCGAGGCAGAGGCCCGCCGTCGCGGCCCCGGCGAGGTTCGAGAGCTGGAACCGCCCGAGCAGCGGCGAGGCGATCGGCAGCCGCCCGCCCGGATACGCGAGCTCGAACGCGACGCCGGACAGATCGCAGCGGCCATTCTCCGCGCGGAACTCGGCGTCGGCGCCCGACGGCGAGAAGCTCGCGACGCGGCGGCGCGACCTCCGCGAGAAGCCGGGCTCCGGAGGGGTCGTCCACGTTGACGACCGCGCAGGCCCCGGGCTTGCGCAGCGCGAAGAGGCGCTTCTTGGCCTGGTAGTAGGACTCCATGTCGCCGTGAAAATCGAGATGGTCGCGCGTCAGGTTCGTGAAGACGGCGACGTCGAAGCGGCAGCCCTCCACGCGGTCGAGCGCGAGCGAGTGGGAGGAGACCTCCATCGCCGCGGCGCGCGTCCCGTCCGCGACCATCTCGGCCAGCAGCTCCTGGATCAGCGGCGCTTCCGGCGTGGTGCGGTCCGCCTCGATGCTGCGGCGCCCCGTGCGATAGCCGACCGTCCCGAGAAACCCGGCGGCGCCGTACCGCCGCGCGAGGATCGCCTCGAGCAGCGTCGTCGTCGAGGTCTTGCCGTTGGTGCCCGTCACGGCCGCGAGCACGAGCTTCTCCGCCGGATATCCGTGCAGGCGCGCCGCCAGCAGCGCGAGCGCCCGCCGCGGCGCGGCGACGCGTGATCCAGGGCGCCGCGACGCCCGGCGGAGCCGGCCGGTCGCTGACGATCGCGGCGGCGCCGCGGGCAACGGCCTCCTCGACGTGGGCCAGGCCGTCGAACCGCGCGCCCGCGGATCGCGACGAAGAGGTCGCCCGCTCCGACCCGGCGCGAATCGGCCGCGACTCCGCGGACCTCGAGATCCCGCGCCGCGGGTGGCAGCTCGGCGCCCTCGAGGGCGGCGGCGAGGTCCATCAGCTTCACGGAGCCGACGGAGGCGGTGCCGTCTCCTCCGCGCGACGCCCGGCCGCCCGGCCCGGCGCCGCCGCGTTATCGGCGAGGAAAAGGGTGTGGACCGAGCCCGGACGAACCGGCGAGCCCGGAGGCGGATCCTGGGCGACGACGAACCCCGAGCCCTGCAGGCGCGCGAGGACCCCGATGCGGGCGAACACGGCCAGCGCGTCGCGGGCGGACATCCCGAGAGCGCTCGGCGTACGGCCGGCCGCTTCCGCCGGCGCGTCGCCCTCGCCTCCGTCCGACGCGCGGCGCGACACCATCACCACGCCGCTGGCGTAGCGCGGCTCGCGCGGGGCCGGCGCCTCGGCGAGCACGGTCGCCGGCACCTGCTGCTCCCGCGGCGCGACGCGCAGGATGCCGAGGGCCTGGGACATCACCTTCGCGAACAGCGGGGCGGCGACTTCCGCGGAGTAGTACTTGCCCTGAGGATCTTCGAGCACCACGACGGCGACACAGCGCGGGTGATCCGCCGGCGCGAAGCCCGCGAAATTGGGGACGTGGCGCCCGGCGCCGTACCCGCCGACCCCGGCCTTCTGCGCCGTGCCCGTCTTGCCCGCGACGAGGAAGCCCGGGATGGCCGCCGGCGTGCCCGTGCCCCGCTGCGACGACGCCCACGAGGATGCGCGAGATCGACTGGGCCGTCGCCTCCGAGAGGACGCGCGACGGCTCCGGCAGCGGGAGCGCCCGCTCGGCGCCGCCCGGTTCGACGATCCTCGTCACGACGTGGGGCTGAACGAGCTTGCCGCCGTTGGCGACGATCGCCGTGATCCGCGCCAGCTGCAGCGCGTTCAGGGACACTTCCTGTCCCATCGAGATCTCGGCGTTGGAAAGGGCGGACCAGCGCGGCAGCGGCCGGAAGATCCCGGTGTTCTCACCCGGCAGGTCGATCCCGGTGGACTGGCCCACGCCGAAGCTGCGGGCGCCCTCGAACAACCGCCGCGGGCCGAGCCGGAGGCCGACGCGGATGATGCCGATGTTGGAGGAATGCTCGAAGATGCCGCCGAGCGTCAGCGCCCCGTAGCGGTGGCCCTTCGCTTCCTGGATGGTCGTGTTCGCCACGCGGATCGTCCCGTCGCCCGTGTCGATGATCTCGTCGAGCGAGACGACGCCTTCTTCCAGGGCGAGCGCGCCGGTCACGATCTTGAACGTGGACCCCGGCTCGTAGGAGTCGGCGATGACGCGGTTGCGCCGCGACTCGGCCGGGTAGCGCCCGAAGTCGTTCGGGTCGAAGTCCGGCGCGGAGGCCATCGCGAGGATCTCGCCGTTCCAGGGGTCGAGCACGACGACGCTGCCCGACTTCGCGCGGTGCTCCGCCATCGCCGCGGCCAGCTCGTGCTCGGCCGCGAACTGCACTCCCGAATCGAGCGAGAGCACGAGCGAGGCGCCCGCCTGGGCCGGCCGGCTGTTGGCGGTCTCGGCTTCGCCGTAGCGGCTGCGGCGGGCGTCCGTCAGCGCGACCATCTCGCCCGGCTTGCCGCGGATCGACTTGTCGTAGAGGTGCTCGAGCCCGGCCAGGCCGCTGCCATCCGTGCCGACGAAGCCGAGCACGGCGGCGGCGAGGTGGCCCTTCGGGTAGAAGCGCCGGGGCTCCACGACGAAGTGGATGCCGGGCAGCTTCAGCGCGCGGATCTTTTCGGCCGCCTCGGTGTCGACCTGGCGGCGGAGCCAGACGAAGCCTTTCTCGGAGCCGAGCTTGTCGAGGATCTCCCCCGCCGGCATGTCGAGCAGCGGCGCGAGCGTTTCCGCCACCACGCGCGGCTTCTGCACGTCGTCCGGGATCGCGTAGACCGAGGACGCCTCGACCGAGACGGCCAGCTCGCGGCCCTCGCGGTCGAGGATCGAGCCGCGCGAGCCCGCGATCTCGATGCGCCGCTCCTGCTGGCGCGCCGCCCTGGCGCGGTAGCGCGAGCCCTGCGCGATCTGGATCTGGACGAGGCGCGCGACGACGACGGCGGCCCACGCCGTCAGGATGAGCGCGAAGAGACGCGTGCGGCCGCGGCGGACTCCGTTCACTTCGCCGGCCTCCCGGCACTTCGACGTACTGGACCTGACCGGGATGCGGCGGCCGCAGGCCCTTCTTCTGGGCGAGCGCGCTCACGCGCTCGGGCGAAGAGGCGCGGCCGAACTCGGCGCGCAGCCGGCGGTTCTCCTCCGTCAGCTCCGCCATCGTCTTCTGGCGCGCTTCGCGCAGGTACCCGACGCGCACGGTCTCGATGTGGAGCGCCGCGTACCCGAGCAGCGCGCACGCGATCGGAAGGCCCGCGAGCAGGTACGTCGCGAGCTCCCGGCCGCGCCGCCGGTCGCGCTCGCGCGTCAGGTGCAGGTTCTGGACCCGCTTGGCCTGGGCGTACGTGGTGCTCATGGGCGCGTCATCGTCAGATCGCCACGGATTCCAGCGCCGCGAGATCGCCGCCCTCGGCGATCTTCTCGGCCACGCGCAGGCGCGCGCTGCGCGAGCGGGAGTTGCGATGCAGCTCGGCTTCGCCGGGCCGCAGGGGCCGGCGCGTCAGGACCTCGAGCGCCTTGCGGGCGCCGCAGACGCAGGCCGGCATCTTCGGCGGGCAGAGGCACACGCCGGAGTCACGGCGGAAGACTTCCTTGACCATGCGGTCTTCGAGCGAGTGGTACGAGATGACGGCGAGCCGGCCTCCCCCGTTCAGGCGCCGGACGGCCGCCGAGAGAAAACGCGCGAGCGCCTGCAGCTCCTGATTGACCTCGATGCGCAGAGCCTGAAAGACCCGGGTGGCGGGATCGATTTTTTCCCGGCCGCCCTTGTGTTCCGCGACGACCCTCGCAAGTTGCCGGGTGGTAACGATGGGCCCGCGGGCCCGTTCCGCCACGATCCCGCGCGCGATCTTTGCCGCCATTCGCTCCTCCCCAAATTCACGGAAAATCCGTGTTAATTCCTCGACCGAAGCGGTTGCGACGATGTCGGCCGCACTGCGGCCGGTTTTTCCCATGCGCATGTCGAGCGGCCCGTCGCGGCGGAAGGAAAAGCCCCGCTCCGCCTCGTTGAGCTGCATCGAAGAGACACCGAGGTCCGCCAGGATGCCGTCGGCCGGCGGAAACGCCTCGAGCACGCGATCGAGGTCGCCGAAATCGGCGAGCACGAGCTCGACGCGGCCGGAGAAAGCGGCGAGAGCTCCGCGCGCCCGCTCGAGGGCGTCCGGATCGCGGTCGATGCCGAGCAGCCGGATTCCCGGGCCGCGCTCGAGCAGGGCCTGCGCGTGGCCGCCCGCGCCGAGCGTCGCGTCCACGAAGAATCCGCCTCGCCCGGGCGCGAGCAGCTCGACGACCTCGTCGAGGAGAACCGGAACGTGCGCGCGCGTTTCAATCGGCCTGGCCTCTTCGTTTCACGGATCACAGAAGCAGCTTCGAAAGTTCGTCGTAGTCCTCGGGCCCGAACTCCTCCGTCGAGAGGCGCTTGGCGAGCGCGGCGTGGTCGGAGACGACGAGGTGATCGATGTTGCCCGTCACCACGACGTCGGCCGCGAGCTTCGCGGCGTCGCGCAGGATCTGCGGCACGAGGATGCGGCCCTGCGCGTCGATCGCGCCGTCCTGGCCGTAGTAGTTGACGCGCTCGAGGAACTTGTTCTTCGCGCGGTGGATCGCCGGCAGCTCCGCGAGCTTCTCTTCGAGCGCGCGCCAGATCGGCAGCGGATAGAGGAGGAAGTTGCGCCCGTGGATCGACGTCACGAACAGATCGCGGCCGAACGCCTCTTCGATCTGTTGACGGAAGAGATTCGGCACCTTCAGCCGGCCCTTCTCGTCGAGACGGGCCGGCGCGCTCCCACGAAAGCGATCCATCCGTTTTGTGTCGCCCCGTTTGCTGTCCGGGACCACTTTCTCCCACTTTTAGCCAGATTTGGCCACTGGGCGGATGTTAGGAGTGCCGTGGTTTATTAGTCAAGGAAAGAAGTTTGCCTGAAAAAATTAGGAGCGCTAAACGGGCGTAAGGCGGTTGCCCAGGCGCATGTGCAATGCCGCCGCTACGGCCAGACGGCCTGCCCGCCTTCGTGCCAGTCGCGGGTCATGTCGAGCCACAGGGCCAGGCCCTTGAAGTCGCCGTAGCGCGCGTAGCGGCGCGCGATCGCTCCATCGGCGGTCCTCGCCGGCCCCGGGTAGAAGCGCCGATACTGCTTCCGGATCCACGAATCCAGGGCCAGATACTCGTGCCGGCCGAGGACGCGCAGGAGCCCCTCTGCGGCGTAGGGCCCGAAACCGTGCTCGGCCAGCATCGCCTCGCGCACCTCGGTGGCAGGCGTCTCGCGGCGCTCCCAGGCCGACAGGTCGAGCCTGCCGGAGGCCACGCGGCGCGAAAAGCGCGAGAGCGCACCCGCTCTGTAGCCGCAACGCACCTTGTTCCGAAGGGCGGCCGGCGTCATGCGCGCCAGTTTCTCGGGGCCCGGAAACGCGCCGTCCCCCGACAGCGCCACGAGCCGCTCCACCATCCCGCGCGTCGCGGCCCAGGAGCAGTTGGTGGTCAGCAGCATCTTCACGGCATCCTCGAAGAGCGTGGGCGCGCGGAGCATCCGCCCGCCGCCGCGCGCCAGCGCGCGGCTGAGCCCGGCCTCTGCCGTGAGCGCGGCGCCGAATTCCGAGAGCTCGACGTCGAGCGAGAAGATCCGGCGCGCCATCGCGCGCGCCGCGGGCGCGTCGCCGCCCGGGCCCGTGATCTCGAGACCGCCGTTGCGCGCGCGGAACGTCCATGCCGACGGGCCCGCCGCGACCGTCGTCAGCGTTCCGCGTCCGGCGTCGTAGGAAAAAGGCGGCAGGTCGTACCAGCCGTGCGAACGGACGACCGCGTCGAAGGAGAAACCGGGAGGCAGGCCGAGGCGCAGGCGCACGCGGGGCGGCCGACTAGCTGGCCTTCTTCTCTTCGAGCCTGGCCAGCTCCGGCACGTAGATCTTCACGAACGCGTCGCGGCGCAGCTTGTCCATGTACTCGGTGAAGCGCTTGTCGTACATCTCGTCGGCGATCCGCTTGCGCAGGTCCTCCTTGACCTCGGAGAACGGCTTGAACCCGGCCGCCTTGCGGTCGGTGACGTGGAAGAGGTGGATGGAGTCGGGAAGCAGCGCCGGCGCCGGGTATTCCTCGGCCGGCGTGACGAACACCGCGGCGTCCAGCGCCTCGACCAGCTCGCCCTTGTTGACCACGCCGAGGTCGCCGCCTCTGGCGCTGGTGATGCCCTCCGACGATTCCTTCGCGAGATCGGCGAAGGCCGCCCCGCCCTTGATCTTGACGCGAATCTCCTCGACGACGCCGACGGCCTGCTGGCGGGCCTCCGCGTCCGAGGGTGAAAACTTGCGGACGATCTCGGCCACGTGCGCCGATTCCGGGACCACGTAGAACTGCTCCTTGCGCCGCTCGTACTCGGTGCGCAGCGCGTCGTCGGACTGGTCCATCTTCGACGTCACGTCGCGGCCGATCACCTTCTGCAGCGTGATCGTCTCGCGCATCTGCCGCTTCAGCTCGTCGCGCGTCATGCCCGACTGCGCGAGCGACGCGTCGAACTCGGCGTCCGACGTCAGGTTGTACTGCTGCTTGACGCGGGCGACCGCGATCTCGACCTCTTCGTCCGTGGCCACGACGGACAGCTCCTTGGCCCGCTCGTCGAGCAGCTTCTCGCGGATCAGGTCCTCGAGCACCGCCTTCTGCATCTCGGCCAGGTCGGTCGGGTGGCCCGGGGCCTTCGCGGCGAGGGCGAGCCGGCGGTCGAACTCCGACTGCGTGATGAGCCGGTCGTTGACCCGGACGACGATCTGCTCGACGAGCTCGGCGGCCACGAGGACGGGCCCGGCGGCGAGGCCGAGCAGGAACACGAAGAGGAGGGCCTTTCGCATGAAGGACATTATTAACACCTTTCGGGGCTCTGAATTCCAGGGTCAGGCGGCCGCGCGGGCCAGTGCCGGAAGCAGCGCGAGCAGGCCGGCGAGCAGGGCGTCTCCGTCCGGGGACGGGACCGTCAGGACGCGGGCGGGCGAGAGGCTGGCGCCGGGCGTGCGGCGGACCAGATCCAGGATGCGTTCGGCGTCCACGCCGGCGTCCTCCGAAAAGCGCAGGTGGACGCGGCCGGCCTGGCGGGTGATCGACGTGACGCCGAGCCGCTCGGCCCGCGCGCGCAGCCGCGCGTACTCGACGAGCCGCTTCACGGCCGCCGGCGGCTCCCCGAACCGGTCGGCGATCTCGCGCCGCGTCTCCTCGAGCGCAGCGTCGTCGCCCGCGCGCGCGACCTTCTTGTAGATCATCATCCGCCAGTTCTCGTCGCCGACGTAGTCGTGCGGGATCGCCAGGTCCAGACCGAGCGAGAGCGTGACCGACCGCTCCGGGATCGGCTCCTCGCCGCGGATCTCCCGGATCGCCTCCTCCAGCAGGGACAGGTACGTCTCGAAGCCCACCGCGGCGATGTGGCCCGACTGCTCGCCGCCGAGCATGTTGCCCGAGCCGCGGATCTCGAGGTCGCGCGCCGCGATCCGGAACCCGGCCCCGAGGTCGCAGAACTCGCGGATCGAGGCGAGCCTCTGCCGGGCGACGTCCGAGAGCGCCGCGGTCTCCTCCACCAGCAGGTACGCGTACGCCGGCTTGTCGCTGCGGCCCACGCGCCCGCGCAGCTGGTAGAGCTGGGCGAGGCCGAAGGTGTCGGCCCGGTCGATCAGGATCGTGTTGGCCGACGGGATGTCGAGGCCGTTCTCGACGATGGCGGTCGCGAGCAGCACGTCCGCCGCGCGGGAGAAGAAGCGCTGCATCGCCTTCTCGAGCTCGGCCTCGGGCATCTGCCCGTGCGCGACGGTGACGCGCACCGACGGCAGCAGCTCCTCGAGCATCTGCTTGATCCGGCCGATCGACTCGATGCGGTTGTGCACGAAGAAGACCTGCCCGCCGCGCGCGATCTCGGCCTCGATCGCTTCGCGGATGATCTCGGGGCGCGACGGGAACGACCTGCGTCTCGATGGCGAGCCGGTCGCGCGGCGGCGTCTCGATGATCGAGAGGTCGCGCAGGCCCGAGAGCGACAGGTGCAGCGAGCGCGGGATCGGGGTCGCCGACATCGACAGCACGTCGATCGAGGCCTTCCACTCCTTCAGGCGTTCCTTCTGCGCCACGCCGAACCGCTGCTCCTCGTCCACGATCAGCAGGCCCAGGTCCCGGAACGCGAGGTCCTTGCCGAGCATGCGGTGCGTCGCGATGAGGATGTCGACGGTCCCGTCCGCGACGCGCGCGATGACGTCCTTCTGTTCCGTGCGCGTGCGGAAGCGCGAGAGCAGCTCGATCGTGACCGGAAAGGCGGCGAACCGCCGCTGGAAGGTGCGGAAATGCTGGTCGGCCAGGATCGTCGTCGGCGCCAGCACGGCGACCTGCTTGCCGTCGAGAACCGCCTTGAAGGCGGCGCGCATGGCGACCTCCGTCTTGCCGTAGCCGACGTCGCCGCACAGCAGCCGGTCCATGGGCTTCTCCGACTGCATGTCCCGCTTGACGTCGGTGATCGCCTGCGCCTGGTCGGGCGTTTCGACGTACTCGAAGGCGTCCTCGAACTCCTTCTGCCAGGGCGCGTCCTTGGAGAACGCGAAGCCCTCGGCGAGACTGCGCCGCGCATAGAGCTTCAGGAGCTGGTCGGTCATGTCGCGCATCGCCTTGCGCACCGAGGCCTTGCGCTTGGCCCAGCCGGCGCCGCCCAGCCGGTCGAGCGCGGGCTCGACGCCTTCGACGCCCGAGTACTTCTGCACGAGATCCAGGCGCTCGACCGGCAGCAGCAGCGTGCGGGCCTCGGCGTACTCGATTTCCATGAACTCGCGCTCCTGCCCCTCGACCGGCACGCGCTTCAACCCCTTGAAGCGTCCGATGCCGTAGTCCGCGTGCACCACGGCGTCGCCGAGCTTCAGGTCCCGGAGGTCGGAGAGAAACGCCTCGCTCGGCTTGCGGCGCGCGGCGGCCGAGCGTCGCTCCTCGCCGAAGATCTCTTCCTCGGTGTAGAGCGCCAGGCGCGGCTCCCGCAGCCGGAATCCGGCCGAGAGCTCCGCGGCGACGGAGACGACGACGCCCGCGTGGCGCTCCGACGAGACGTGGAATCCGTACTCGAAGGCCAGGCGCTTCAGTTTCTCGACGCCGCCGGTGGGCCGCGCGGCGACGAAAACCTCCTCGCCCGACTCGAGCGCCTTCGACAGGTCCGCCGCCGCTTCGGCCGCGCGCCCCGCGTGTCCGGCGATCGGCTCGGCGGGCAGCCGGAGCTCGCCTGCGCCCGCGGCCTCGAGGCCGAGCCGGTCGAAGCGCAGCGAAACGCCGGAGAGCCGCTCGCGGATCCGCCCCGCCGGATGCATGAGCTCCTCGGGCGCAAACGCGTCCCGGTCCGGATCCCGGTCGGCCGACAGGCGCTCGTCGAAGCCGGCGACTTCTTCCTCGACGGAGGCCGGCTCGAAGATCACGGTCAGCGCTCCGGCGGCGTGATCGAGCCAGCCCGAGGGCATCGGCGAGACCGCCGGCGCAAACACGCTGCGCTCGGCCTCCGACGGAGGGCGTCCGATGCGCTCGGTCATCGCGCGCCGCGCCTCTTCCGACTCCTCGGCTGCCGCGAAGGGCGGCAGCCAGACCTCCTGCGAGCTTTTCCTTCGAGCGCTGCGTGTCCGGATCGAAGAGCCGCAGCGACGCGACGGTGTCGCCCTCGAGCTCGACGCGCACCGCCAGGTCCCGGTCCGGCGGGAAGACGTCGAAGAGGCCGCCGCGCACGGCGAGGTCGCCGGTCTCGATCACCAGATCGGAGCGGTGGTACCCGAGGCGGGTCAGCCGCCCGATGACGCCGGGCAGCGAGATTTCCGATCCCGTGGAAAGGTGCAGGAACAGTTCCTCGAACCGCTCGCGGATCCGGCAGCCGCACGAACAGCGAGCGCGCCGGCAGCACGGCCGCCCAGTCGCGGGCGCTGCCCCGCAGCGCCGTCAGCAGCGTGAACTCGTCGCGCCGCGCCTTGAGGGACGCCGTGATGCGCTGGTACGGGGTGAGCGTCGGCGCGGGAGCGTGGAAGACGCGCTCCATGCCGCTCGCGGCGAGATCGCCGACCAGGCGCTCGGCCTCCTTCTCGTTCGCGACCACGATCGCCAGCGGCCGCTCGAGGTCTCGCGCGAGCGTCGCGAGCAGGATCGCGGGCAGTGCGCCGACGCCCCCCGACACGACCAGGCGGTCTTCTCCCCCGCGGACCCTGGCGAGCAGGTCCGCGTACGAGGGAAGGCCGCGGGCGAGGTCCGTGAGCACTGGGTGATACCGGGGCGGGGAGTCTATCGGACGCCGGACTCCCCGTGGAGTTGCCCCGAGCAGCCAGTCCATGCACGCCAGGTGCTGGAGGTCGTGGCTGGCCAGGTAGTGAACGAGGGACCGCAGGCTCAGGGCCCCGTACTCCGCGAACGTGCCCCGGCGCTCGAGCTGCTCCGCCGTGACGCTCTCGAGCCGGCGCAGCGTGGACGCCCGCGCGGCGCGGAACGCCGCGAGGGCCTCCCGGGGATCGGCGTCGTCGTAGCGCGAGCGGGCGGCGAGCTCGTAGCTGTCGAGCGACGCGAGCGCCGGCCCGTCTTCCGTGAGCATGCGCTCGATGCGGACGTGGTAGCCCAGTCGCTCGATGTCGCGGACGTGGCACACCTGCCCGAGCGGCGAGAAGCGCTCACCCGGAATCCCTTCCCAGAGGCCGGCGTCCAGGTGCGGCGCGTCTCGGGAACCAGCCGCGAACGCCGCCTCCAGCCGGTCGGGCATCGCCGCGAGACCGGCGAGGGTCGCGCCCGGGAGCGTCACTACCGCGCCTTGGCCAGCGGCGACTTCTCCCGGAGGCGGGCGACGGCCTTGACCGCCGTCTCGACCGCGTAGTCGATCTCCTCGGCCGTGTTCCACCGGCCGAGGCCGAAGCGGATCGACGCGTGCGCGAGCTCGGGCGAGACGCCGATCGAGGTCAGGACGTGGGAGGGCGCGAGCGACGCCGACGTGCAGGCCGATCCCGAGGAGACGGCCACGTCCTTCATGCGACGAGCAGCGCCTCCCCTTCGACGCCGGCAAAGGAAACGTTGAGGTTTCCGGGCAGCCGCGTGTCCTCGCGGGCGTCGCCGCGCGCGCCAGGGTCGCCGTCCGCGTCGAGGTCCGGCAGCGGCGCGCCGTTCAGGATCACGTCGTCGATCTTCGCGCGCAGGCCGTCCCAGAGCCGCTTGCGCAGCTGGCGCAGCCGCCGCGCCTCTCCTCGGCCATTTCCGCGACGGCGAGCTCGGCGGCCTTGCCCAACGCCACGATGCCCGGCACGTTGAGCGTTCCGGAGCGCATGCCGCGCTCGTGTCCGCCGCCGAAGACGATCGGCTCGAGCCGCACGTGGGGATTGCGCGACCGCGCGTAGAGCGCGCCGACCCCCTTCGGGCCGTAGATCTTGTGCGCGGAGACGGACGCGAGGTCCACGTTCATCGCCTGGACGTCGAACGGGATCTTGCCGAAGCCCTGCACCGCGTCCGTGTGGAAGAGAACGCTCTTCTCGCGGCAGATCGCGCCGATCGCGGCGATCGGCTGCACGGTGCCGACCTCGTTGTTCGCGCAGCATCGAGCGAGACGAGGACGGTGTCGTCGCGTAGCGCCGCGCGGACCTGCTCGGCGCGGATCCGCCGTGCCCTTCTCGGGCTGGAGGTACGTCACCGCGAACCCCTCGCGCTCGAGCTGCCGGCAGGGGTCGAGCACCGCGCTGTGCTCGGTCGGCGCGGTGATCACGTGGTCGCGCCTTTCGAGCGGTGAAGGCGCGGCCGCGCCGAGGATCGCGAGGTTGTCGGACTCCGTCGCGCCGCTCGTGAAGACGATCTCCTTCGCCGCGGCGTTCATCGCCTGCGCCACCTGCTCGCGCGCCGCGTCGACCGCGGCCTCGGCCTCCCAGCCGAACACGTGCCCGCGCGAGGCCGGGTTGCCGAAGGTCTTCGTGAAGTACGGCGCGCATCACCTCGAAGACGCGCGGGTCGACCGGCGTCGTGGCGTTGTAGTCGATGTAGATCGGAAGTCTGGGCATGAGCGATTCCCGAGTCGTTTTCAGTACTCAGTTCTCAGTTCTCGACCTCGGCCGTAGGCAGGGGTAGCGAACCGATCTAGTCTTATGTCCCGACTTTCGAGACGTCGCGACTCGGAGCTGAGCTCGACGCCGACAGGACAGTTCGGGGACTGAGAACTGAAAGCTGTAAACTGATGACCAGAGCCCATGTCCCGCTTCCTCGCACCGACCGCCCTTTCCGGTTCTCCTCGCCGCCCCCGAAGGTCCGGCTCGTCCACGCCTTCGACCGGCCCTTCGAGAACGTCGTGGCGACGGCCCGTACCTGCTATTCCGCCAAGGGAATCATCACCGAGGATCAGGCCTCGGCGCGGCCCGACCGGCGCGACGCGCATCGCGAGATCCATCTACGAGGCCGGCCACCACACGACCTTTCAGCACGCGCACTTTCAGTTCGCCCTCGAGAACGTGTCGCGCCAGTTCCTCTGGAGCGTTCCTCCACTCCCACCCCTTCTACAACTCGGAGCAGGTGTCCCAGCGCTACGTCGAGGTGAGGCCGGGCAACTACGCCGTGCCCGCCGCTGGCGCCGGTCGAGCGGGACATCTACGAGAGCGACGGCGCGACGCCAGCAGGAGGCCTACGCCCGGCTGACGGAGCTGCTCACGCCGCTGGCCGGCGAGCGCTACTTCGGCCTCTTTCCCGGCCGCACGCGGGGCGACGGCCGGACGCGCTTTGCGGGCTCGATCAAGAAGCGCGCGCAGGAGATCGCGCGCTACGTGCTGCCGGTGGCGACCTTCGCCTACCTGTACCACACGATCTCGGGCATCACGCTCTTCCGCTACTGGCGCCTCTGCGAGTCCATGGACGCGCCCGACGGAGCAGCGCGAGGTCGTCGGGCAGATGGTGGAGGAGGTCCTGAAGCACGACCCGCTCTTCGCCTCGGTCCTCGAGGATCCGATCCCGCTCGAGGAGACGCCCGAGTACGCCGCGTTCGCAGGCCCTGCCGCGCGTGCGCGGGGCCGGGCGGCCGAGCCTTCCGCCGCGAGTTCGACGCCGGATCTCGGCGGCCGCGTCTCGAGGCTCGTCGACTGGAAGGCGAACAACGAAGAGATCCTCGCCTCGGCCGTGCGCGAGGTGCTCGGGTTGCCGCGGGCGGCGCTCTCGGACGACGACGCGATCCGCATGGTCCTCGACCCGGCGCAGAACCCCTCGCTCGGCGAGACGCTGACGCTGACGACCCACGGCAAGCTCTCCCGCGCGCTCTTCCACCCGTCCTACACGTTCCGCAAGAAGCTCTCGCACACGGCCGACAGCCAGGACCAGCGCCACCGCATGACGCCGGCCTCGCGGCCGGTGCTGCCGGCGTACCTGCTCGGACGAGCCGGACTACGTCGTCCCGATGCTCGTCGGCGACGTCCCCGAGGCGGACGCGCTCTACCGCGCGACCATGGACGAGACGTGGGCGGCCATCGGCGAGCTGCGCGCCCGCGGCGTCGCCGACGAGTTCGCGGCGTACCTGCTGCCCAACGCCGTCGCCGATCCGCTTCACCGAGTCGGCGGACCTGCTGAACCTGCACCACAAGTTCGCGATGCGCCTCTGCTACAACGCGCAGGAGGAGATCTGGCGCGCCTCGCTCGACGAGGCGCTGCAGATCCGCGAGGTCAATCCCGCGGATCGGGCCGTGGCTGCTGCCGCCCTGCACGCTGCGCCACCACGCGGGCGTGCGCCCGGTCTGCCCCGAGGGCGAGCGCTTCTGCGGCGTCGTCGTCTGGAAACAGGACCCGGGCGACTACGCGAGGGCGCTATAGTAGTCAGGATCGTCTAGCGATGCTCGTGCCCACGCCTCCGCGCCAGAAGCCCGGGTCGCCGGAAGAATCCGGAGCGCCGGGCCTCGCGTTTCCGGTCGTTCGTCTCCGGGTCGTCCTGGTTGAGCCGTCCCCCCGGTGTGGAGGCGCCTCCAGGTGCCGTCCAACTTCACGCTGCGCCGCCTCCACGTCGTGCTCCAGCACGTCATGGGCTGGAAGGAATCGCCGCAGCACCAGTTCCGCGTCGGAACGAGCCTTTTCGGAATGGCGTCCGAGAGCAGCGGGGCACTGAAGGACTCGCGCTGGGTCACCCTCCAGGATCTGCTCGCCCAGAAGGCGAAGACGTTCACCTACGAATACGACGCCGGCACGCGCTGGATCCACCAGGTCCGCATCGAGGGACTCCACGAGGGGAACTCCACCGACCAGCGTCCGGTCTGCCTGGCCGGCGCGGGCGCCTGTCCGCCCGAAGACTGCGGCGGCCCCGACGCCTACGTCGCGCTTCTCGAGGCGGACAGGCGATGCGGGGAAAGCTCGTGGACCTGGATCCCGACGCGTTCGATCTCGACGCGATCAACACGACGCTCGCCTCGCTGCGGTTCTAGCCGGCCCTAGGCCGCTCCCGTCTTGCGAAGGGCCCGCCTGGCCTCCGCGATTTCGGGACGCTTCGAACCGGCGACGGTCTGTGCGAGCAGCTGCTGCCAGTACTCGCGGGCGCGCTTCGGCCTCCTTCGCCTGCTCCGCCGCGCGCGCCGCGCCGACGAGGCTGTTGAAGCGGGCCGGGCGCCTCGCGCAGCGACACTTCGTATTCGCGCAGCGCGTCGGCCGGCCGGCCCTCCGCGAGCAGCAGGTCGGCGAGCAGCTCGCGGGCCGGCAGGACGGATCCCGGCGTCACCGGGTGCTTGCCGGTCTTGTCTTCCAGGTCCGCGCCCGCGCGCGCGAGCAGCACCGCCTCGTCCTTCCGGCCCTCGCCGTAGGCGATCCACGCCGCCGCCGCCAGCCGCATGGCCTCGACCTCGCTCGGCCAGTCGTAGCCGGGCGGCGGGGCGCTGGCGAGGGCAACCTGGACGTCCTGGAGCTTGCCGAGCGGCGACACGGGCCCGGTCGAGCTGACCCGAACGCGCGGCGCCGACCGCCTGCGCGAAGTACGTCGTGGCGGGAGCGTAGGAGTACCGCTCCCAGGGAAGCTCGGCCACCGGCAGGCGGAGGTCGGCGGCGCCCTTCCAGTCGCGGCGCTCGAGCGTCCAGCGCGCCGGGATCGCGAGCAGGCCGTATCCCGCGGCGAACTGGGCCTCGTCGAACTTCGACGCCGCGACGGCCTCGTCGAACACCGCGCGCGCCTTCGCGTCGTCGCCGATCTGGAGGTACGCGTACTCGAGGTAGTCCAGGGCGTGCATCGCGTCGAACGAGAAGGCGCCGGGATGCCGCTCGGCGGCGAGGCGCCGGGCCGCGTCGGCCGAGGCGATGTTCGAGGCGATGGACTCCTGCCACAGCCCGAGGCGCGTGAAGATGTGCGACGGCATGTGGAGCGCGTGGGGCGAGGCGGGCGCGATCTTCGCGTAGGAGCGCGCGGCCGGCAGCGCCTCGCGCGCGAGCGGCGGGTAGTCGAACGCGTGGATCATGTAGTGCGTGATGCCCGGATGCCGCGGCTCGACCGCAAGCAGCCCGTTCAGGATCGCGGCTCCCTTCTTCTGCCGGGCGAAGGCCGGATCGCTCGAGGGCGCGCACAGCAGCAGCGCGTAGAAGATCGTGGCTTCGTGGTCGTCCGGGAATCGGCGCGACACGGCGAGGATGGAGTCCTCGTAGGCGGCCGCCCGCGCGGCGTGGGGCAGGGTCTCGGAATCGCGGTAGAAGACGTTGATCGCGTCGATGTACGCGCGCTCCCGCTCCGTGCCGCCCCCGAGCGCGGCCGCCTTCTCCGCGGCGGCCCGGCCCGCGGCCGAGCTCGGCGGCGTTCGGAGCCGACCAGATCGGGTGGTAGTACGTCATGGCGATTCCCCAGTACGCCATGCCGCACGCGGGATCCTTTTCGGCCACGACCTCGAACGCCCGGCGCGATTCCTCGTAGCCGAAGGAGTGCAGCAGCGCCACGGCGCGCGTGAAGTCCGCCTCGACCTCGGCGCTGCAGGACGTCGGAAAGTGCACCTCGCCGAGCTCTTCGCCCGCGCCGTGGGAATGCGAGTGCGTCTCCTGCGCAAGCGCCGGCCCCGCGACGACGACAAGGCGCCGGCCGCCGCCAGAACGACCAGGAATCGCTTCATGGCTCCCCTCCCGAAGATCTTAGGGAATCGCCTTCTTCGCGAGCTCCGCGCCCGGTGAGTTCTCGTCCCGCACCGCGAGCGGCTCGCCGAGCACGCCCTCCCACCGCGCGACGACGACGGACGCGACGCAGTTGCCCATCACGTTGATGGACGTGCGCGCCATGTCCATGAGCTCGTCCACCGCCAGGATCATCGCGACGCCGGCCTCGCCGGGCAGGCCGAACGAGGCGCAGCCGGCGGCGATGATGACGAGCGAGGCGCGCGGCACGCCGGCGACGCCCTTGGACGTCATGAGAAACGTCAGCATCATCAGCAGCTCCGTCGAGAGCGACAGGTTGACGTGCGCGGCCTGCGCGATCGTGAGCGCCGCGAGCGAGATGTAGAGCGTCGAGCCGTCCAGGTTGAACGAGTACCCGGCCGGGATGACGAAGCCGGCCACCGATTCGGGAACGCCGTACTCGACCATCTTCTCGAGCGCCCGGGGCAGCGCCGCCTCCGAGGAGGCCGTCGAGAAGGCGAGCAGGAACGGCTCGCGGATCTTCTTGAAGAAGAGGCCGATCCGGGCGCGCGCGATCAGCAGCGCCGGCACGAGGACGAGCAGCGCGAAGAGCACGAGCGCCCCGTAGAGCGACGCCACGAGCTTCGCGTAGGAGCCGAGCACCGACAGGCCGTGGTGCGACACCGAGCCCGCCATCGCGCCGAAGACGCCGAGCGGCGTCAGCGACATCACGTAGTCGGTGAGCTGGAACATCACGGCGACGATCGAGTCCATGATCCGCAGGAAGGGCTCCGCGCGCAGCTGCACGTGCGCGGCGGCCACCCCGACGAGCGTCGCGAAGATGACGACCTGGAGCACGTCCTGCTTGGCCATGGCGTCCACGACGTTGGAGGGAAACAGGTGCAGCAGCGTCTCGACGAGCGTCTTCGGGGCCACCATCGTCTCGCCCGAGGCCGGCAGCGTCAGCCCGTCGCCGGGGCGCACGAGGTGCGCGATGCCCAGGCCCAGCGCGAGGGCGGCGGTCGTCGCGACCTCGAAGTAGATGATGGCCTTGACGCCCATCCGCCCGACCGCCTTCACGTCGCCGGTCTTGCCGATCCCGACGACGATCGTCGAGAAGATCAGCGGCACGATCAGCATCTTGATCAGGTTGATGAAGGCCTTGGACATGAACCGGAACGTCTCGTAGGCCGCCGGATGGGTTTCGGCGGGAAAGAGCGCCCCGCAGACGACGCCCAGGACGAGGGCATAGAAGATGAGGGCAGTCGAGGAGAGCCCGGCGGGCCGCTTCTTCTTCACGCGCCGGCAAGTCTAACCTCGCTCCTCGGTTCCGCGCCCCCTCCGGTAGGATTCCGGCACAACAACCCGATGACCGACCACGAAGACCGCGACGGGCAGCCCACCGTCGTGACTCCGTTTTCCACGCCGCGGACGTTTGCCCCGAAGCCGCCGGTCTTCGCGCCGGAGGCCCTTCTCGCGGGCCGCTTCCGCATCGTCCGCTTCATCGCGCGCGGCGGGATGGGCGAGGTCTACGAGGCGCAGGACCAGGTCCTCGGCGAGCGCGTCGCCCTGAAGACGATCCGCTCCGACGTCGCCAACGACCAGCGCTCGATGGAGCGCTTCCTGCGCGAAGTCCACCTGTCCCGCAGCGTCACGAATCCGAACGTCTGTCGCATCTTCGACGTCTTCCACCACGACGGCCTGACGTTCCTGACGATGGAGCTCCTGCCCGGCGAGACGCTCGCCGAGCGATCTGACTCGCGCGGGAAGGCTCTCCCCCGCCGACGCGCTTCCGCTCGTCGAGCAGATGGCCGACGCCCTCGGCGCCGCGCACGAAGCCGGCGTGATCCACCGCGACTTCAAGAGCGGCAACGTGATGCTCGTCCCCGACGACCGGCGCCCGGGAGGAACCCGCGTCGTCGTCACGGACTTCGGCCTCGCGCGCAGCAGCCGCCGCGACGGTCGCTCCGCCGCTCCGCTGACCGAGACCGAGGCGGTCCTCGGAACGCCCGACTACATGGCGCCCGAGCAGATCGAGGGCAAGGAGCTCACGCCCGCCGCCGACATCTACGCGCTCGGGATCGTGATGTTCGAGATGGTCACGGGCGAGCCCCCGTTCGAGGGCGACACCCCCCTGTCGGTCGCGCTCAGGAAGCTCAAGGAGGCCGCGCCTTCCCCGCGAAAGGAGGCGCCGGACCTGCCGGCCGTCTGGGACAGGACCATCCTGCGGTGCCTCGAGCGCCTTCCCGGCGGACCGTTACGCGTCGACCGCCGAAGTCGTCGCCGCGCTGCACGGCGAGGCCGTCGCGGCGGGCCCGCGGGAACGCCGCAGACGCCGGCGCCTCGCGCTCGTGGCCGCGGCCGCGGTCCTGCTCGCCGCGGTCGTCGGATTCCTCGTCGTGAGGATGCGCCCGGCGCGCTCGGCGGCACGCGCCGCCTCCGCGGCGGCCCGGGCGCCCCGCAGGGCGATCGCCGTCCTCGGTTTCAAGAACCTGGCGGGCCGGCCCGACGCCGCCTGGGTCTCGACCGCGCTGGCCGAGATGCTCACCACCGAGCTCGCCGCCGGCGAGAAGCTGCGGGCGATCTCGAGCGAGGACGTCGCGCGAATGCGCATCGACCTCGCCCTGCCCGAGGCGGACACGCTCGGCCGCGAGACGCTCGCCCGCGTGCGCGGCAACCTCGGCGCCGATCTCGTGCTGCTCGGCTCGTACCTCGCCGCGCCCGACGCGGACGGCGCCCTGCGCGTGGACCTGCGCCTCCAGGACGCGGCGGCGGGCGAGACGATCGCCGTCGTCTCCGAGAAGGGGACGCAGGCGGACCTCGACGGCGTCGTCACGCGCGCGGGCGCGCGGCTGCGCGAGAAGCTCGGCCTCGCGGCCGTCTCGGCGACCGAGGCCGTCGCGGTCCGGGCCTCGCTGCCCGCCAATCCCGAGGCCGCGCGCCTCTATGCCGAGGGCCTGGCGAAGCTGCGCCTCTTCGAAGACGACGCCGCCCGCGTGCTGCTCGAGAAGGCCGTCGCCGCCGACCCGCGCCACGCGCTCGCCCACTCCGCGCTCGCCGCGGCCTGGTCGGGCCTCGGCTACGACGCGAAGGCGCTGGCCGAGGCGAAGAAGGCCTTCGACCTCTCGGGCGAGCTCGGCCGCGAGACGCGCCTCACGATCGAGGGCCGCTACCGCGCGATGGGCAACGAGTGGGAGCGCGCGATCGAGATCTACCGGTCGGTCTTCACGTTCTTCCCCGACGACCTCGACTACGGGCTGCAGCTCGCCCGCGCGCAGACGCGGGCCGGCAAACCGAAGGATGCCCTGGCGACGATCGCCGCGCTGCGGACGGCCTTCTCCGCCGACGACGCGCGGATCGACCTCGCGGAAGCCGAGACGGCCCGCGCCCTCTCGGACTTCCCGCGCGCGGAGAAGGCGGCCGTGCGCGCGGCTGCGCTCGGCGAAAAGCAGGGCGCCCGCCTTCTCGTCGCGACCGCCCTGCTCCAGCAGGCGAGCGCCCGGCGCAACCTCGGCGACGCGAAGGCGGCGATGACGAGATCCGCCGAGGCCCGCCGCATCTTCGAGGCCGCCGGCGACAAGGCCGGTGTCGCGTCGACCGCCAACGACATGGGCAACAGCCTCTACGACCTCGGCGATCTGCCCGGCGCGAAGAAATCCTACGAGGAGGTCCTCGCGATCTATCGCGAGATCGGCGCCCGCCGCGGCTCGGCGGGCGCGCTCGACAACATCGCCAACGTCGTCGGCGACCAGGGGGACTTCGCGACCGCGGCCCGGCTCTCCGAGGAGTCCCTGGCGATCTACCGGGAGATCGGCGACAAGAACGGCGCCGCGCAGACGCTCAACAACATGGGAACCGTGCAGGTCGTCCAGGGCAACTTCCGCGCGGCCCGCGCCTTCTTCGAGCAGGCCCTGCCGATCTACCGCGAGACCGGCGACTCCGGCGGGCTGGCCATCTGTCTCAACAACGTCGCCGAGATGGAGGCCGGACAGGGCGACGTCGCGGGCGCGCGGGCCCACTTCGAGGAATCGCTCAAGATCTTTCGCGACTCCGGACAGAAGAGCAAGTCGGTCTACCCGCTCGTCGGCCTCGCCGGCACGCTCATCGAGACCGGCGACCTCGCGCGCGCGCGGACGATGCTCGAGGAGAGCCTGCAGATCTGCAAGGAGTCCGGCGACCGGCACGAGTCCACCTACGCGCTGGCGAGCCTGGCGGCGATCGCCTTCGCCGAGGACCGGCTGGCCGACGCCCGCAGCGCCCAGGACGAGGCGCTGAAGGTCCGCGACGAGCTCGGCGAAAAGGGCGCCGCGCAGGCGAGCCGGCTGGGACTCGCGCGCATCGCGCTGGCCGAGCGCAAGCCTGCCGACGCCGAGGCCGCCGCGCGGGCGGCGATCGCGGAGCTCGCGCGACAGAAGCTGCCCGACGACGAGGCGACGGGCCTCGCTCTGCTCGCGCGCGCGCTGCTCGAACAGAACCGGCCCGACGAGGCCGCGAAGGCGATCGAACAGGCCCGCGGCCTCGTCGCGAAGGGGCAGAGCGACGTCGTGCGACGCGACTACGAGCTGGCCGCGGCCCGCGTGCGCGCGGCCCGCGGGGACGCGGCGGGCGCGCGTCGAAGCCTGGAGGCGAGCATCGCGCGGGCGCGGGAGCGGGGTCTCGTCACGGCCGAGCTCGAGGCGCGGCTCGCGCTCGGGGAAATCGGGATGTCAGGCGCCGATACAGGCGCGGCGCAGGCCTTTCTCGCGACGCTCGAGAACGACGCCGCCGGCAGGGGCTACCGGCTCATCGCGCGCGAAGCGGCGCGGGCGCGAACCGCGGGTGGGGCGCCTGGGAACGCCAGATCTCGGCCAGTCGGTTGACGCGCTCGACGAGCGCTTCGAGGCGCTCGAGCATCTCGAAGACGAGGGCATGGCCGTCGGCGGTGCGGCACGCGAAGCGGACGACCGCTTTCGCCGCATCGAGCTCGAATCGGCGGGACATCGCCAGCTGCTCGACGGTCGTCCTGTAGCCCTCGATCCAGCGATCGTGGACCTGCCCCTTCAGCGCCACCGTGTAAACCATCGTGTCGGCCCCGCGGGCTTCGCCGCGGAGCGTGGACACGTCGACCTGCACGTCCGCGCCGAGCTCTGCATTCAGGCGATCTTCCATGGGCATGGCGTTCATCCCTCGACCCATGGAGAACGCAATTCGGAGGCCAGAGGGCTAAGTGACTCGGATCACCGGATTTCCGGCGGGCAGGCCTGGAAGTCGAGGCCCGAAAAGTGTTACCGATGGTAACGCTGCACCTGTCCCAAGGTACAGCCGCACGGGGGCTCAGTCCCGCCGCTTGAGCGAGAGCGTCAGGACGAATTCCGCCACCGGCTCCGACCCCATCTTCTCGGGCACCGTCGCCACGATCCGCACGGGAAGCTCTTCGCGCTCGCCGCTGGCGATCGCGCGGCGCACGAGACCCTCCACCGCCTCGCCGTCCTCGCAGCAGAAGTGCACGTCGCCCTCGGCGCGCTTCAAGAAGCGCGCCTGCACGTCCTTGAAGATGAGCGAAATCCTTCGGCCACTGGCGTCGATTCGCCGCATCGCCGTCAGCGCGCCCGCGAGGTCCGCTCCGGCGCAGAGGGCGCCGAAGTACATCGAGCCGAGATGATTGCGGGAGCGGCGCGTCAGCGGAATCCGGATCACCGTCCGTGCCGCGCCCGCCTCGACGACGCTCGGCCGCAGGAAAAAGAGCAGGGGAATTTTCGTGAGCGTCCACAGTCGCAGCTTCGTCGTTTCGCTCATCCGGCCCACCTGTCCCTCGACGCTATCACCCGCTTTCGGCCGTCTTCGGCGCCTTTCCCCCTGCCCGAATGGACGGCTAACTTTCGGGGCCGTTCGTTGCGACAATGAAGGGTGCTCTCGGATCAGGAAAGGAATAGACCCATGCGTTTCGCGACGCGGTTTCTGACCGCTTTGATTCTCGTGTATGCGGCGACGACTGCCGCCGCCTCGGCCGCCACCACGCTGTGCGTCAAGCCGGTTCCCTCCGGCACCGGATGCTGGGCGACGGCCTACACCGGCCTGCAGGCCGCCCTCGCCGCCGCCGCCTCGGGCGACGAGATCTGGGTCGCCGCCGGCACCTACCGGCCGACCGCGACGGCCGACCGCACGATCAGCTTCGCGATGAAGAACGGCGTCGCCGTCTACGGCGGCTTCGACGGCACCGAGACGATGCGCAGCGAGCGCGACCCTTCGGTCAACGTGACGATCCTCTCGGGCGACATCGGCACGCCCTCGGTCTCCAACGACAACAGCTTCCACGTCGTCACGGCCGGCGCGACCGTGACGCTCTCGGGCATTCTCGACGGCTTCACCGTCACGAGCGGCCAGGCGGACGGCAACCCGGCGAGCAACCAGGACCGCGGCGGGGCCCTCTGGGTCAACGGCGGCAGCCCGAAGCTCGTCGGCGTGACCTTCACCGCGAACTACGCGGCGTTCCGCGGCGGCGCGGTCCGCGTCGAGAGCGGGTCGCCGCAGTTGCTGTACTGCACCATCACCGGAAACACGGTGGCCTTCGGCGCCGGCGGCGCCGGCCTCTCGACGGGCGCCGGCGCGGTCGACATGGAGAGCTGCATCGTGCGCTCCAACGCCATCTCGGGCTCCACCACGGGCGGCGGCGGCATCCAGACCGCCGGCAACACGACGCTGATCAACTGCGTCATCGCGCAGAACAGCCCGAACGGCCTCCAGATCACGGGCGACAACAACAAGATCCAGGACTGCACCTTCAACGGCAACAACGGGTACGGGGCCGCGTTTCTCGTCAGCAACAGCAACACGATCTCCAACTCCGTCTTCTGGGGCAATTTCACGTCGGAGTTCTTCTTCGACGGGTCGTCCTCCGCGTCCATCACCTACTGCGACGTCCAGGGCGGATCGCCGTTTCCGGGCGCGGGCAACGTCCAGGCCGACCCGCTCTTTCTCGCGGCGCCCGCCGATCTGCGCCTCGGCCCCGCGTCGCCCGCGGTGGACTCGGGCAACAACACGCTCGTCCCGGGCGGAACGACCCTCGACGTGCGCGGCCTGCCCCGCTTCTTCGACGATCCCGAAGTGCCGGACACGGGCGTGGGCAACGTGCCGCCCGGCGTCGTGGACATGGGCGCCTACGAGCGCATCCCGATCACCGTCACGGACCCGGCCGGCCAGACGATCTGCGCCGGAGGCCCGGCGATCTTCAGCGTGACCGCGACCGGCCAGCCGACGCTGACCTACCGGTGGAGGAAGAACTCCGCTCCGCTCTCGAACGGCGGAAGCATCTCGGGCGCGACGACGGATACTCTGACCATCAGCCCCGCGGCCGCGGGCGACACCGGCAACTACGACGTCGTCGTGACCGACGGCTTCGGCCAGTCGCTGACCTCGGTCTCGGCTGCCCTCACCGTCAACGCGCGGCCGACCGCGGCCGCCTCCGGCACCGCGACCGTCTGTGCGGGCACTTCGACGCCGCTGACCGGATCCGGCGGCGTCTCCTGCTCCTGGACGCCGACGGCCGGGCTGAGCGACGCGGCGAGCTGCTCGCCGATGGCCACGCCGACGATCACGACCACCTATGCCCTGACCGTCACGGCCGCCAACGGCTGCCCGTCGACCAACACCGCCAGCGTCACCGTCAACGTCAACGCCGTTCCGTCTCGCGCCTGTCATCTCGGCGCCGCTTTCGGTTCCGGTGGGCGCGTCGGGCGCCTCGGCGACCGTCGTCAACCACCCGGGCGCCACGTGGACCTGGACCCTCTCGGGCGGCGTCATCACGGCCGGGCAGACCACGCGGCAGATCGTCTTCGACGCCGCATCTCCGGGCACGACGATGGCCTGCACCGTCTTCGAGAGCAATGCCGGCTGCGCGTCGCCCGTGTCGTCGACCAACATCCAGGTCGACTTCCTCGACGTGCCGCCCTCCAACACCTTCCACTCGTTCGTCATCGCCGTCGCGCGCAACGGCGTCACCGCGGGCTGCGGCGGCGGCAACTACTGCGGCCTGGCCTCGGTCACGCGCGCGCAGATGGCCGTGTTTCTTCTCAAGGCCGAGCACGGCCTGGGCTTCGTGCCGCCCTCCTGCACGGGCCTCTTCACCGACGTCCCGTGCCCGGGAGGCTTTGCCGTCGACTGGATCGAGCAGCTCTCGCTCGAAGGCATCACCGGCGGTTGCGGCGGCACCAACTTCTGCCCCACCAACCCCGTGCGCCGCGACCAGATGGCCGTGTTCCTTCTGAAGGCCAGCGAGGGCTCGGGCTACGTCCCGCCCACGGCCACCGGCGCGATCTTCACCGACGTCCCCGGCAGCGCGTTCGCCGCGGACTGGATCGAGGACCTCTACTCTCGCGGCGTCACCGGCGGCTGCCTGACCAACCCGCTGCGCTACTGCCCGGGCAACAGCAGCAACCGCCAGCAGATGGCGGTCTTCATCACGAAGACGTTCGGGTTGCAGTAGACCTCGTCCGGCACGCGGGCTCGATTCGAGTAAACGCTAAGCGCCACGCCGGCTCACGCCGGTCGTGGCGCAGATCTTCGGCGACTTCGCGCCCGGTGACTCGGCCGCCTGCTGCCCCGCCGACGCGAACCCACGCGGGCAGATGGCCGTCTTCCCCGGCGACGACTTTCCTGTAGCCCTGGATTTGGCATAATCCCTCGTCTCGTTCGCAACAAGGAGATCCCATGCGCTTGCGCGCTCTGCTCGCCTGCTTCGCGTTCGCTCTGGCAACCGGCGCGGCCGTCGCGCAGGACCTTCGCCCCAGAAGGTCGATCCCTGGGTGCTGGAAAAGACCGCGGGCGGCCAGGCGGAGTTCCTCGTGATGCTGCGCGAGCAGGCGGACCTGCGCGGGGCGCGCACGCTGCCGACGAAAACGCAGAAGAGCGCGTTCGTCGCGGACGCGCTCTCCTCGACGGCCGCGCGCGTCCAGGCGCCCCTGCGCGCCCTGCTCGACGCGCGCGGAGCGGAGTACCGCTCCTTCTGGGTCGCCAACATGATCTGGGTGCGCGGAGACCGGAACCTGGTCGAGGAGCTCGCGGCGCGCGAGGACGTCTTTCACGTCTACGCCAACCCGCGGGTCGCCCTGCGCGGACCGGTCTCGTCGGAGCCGTCCGGCAGCGGGCCGGATGCGCCCGACGCGATCGAGTGGGGCGTCGCGCAGGTGCATGCCCCCGAAGTCTGGGCGCTCGGCTTCAAGGGCCAGGGCATCGTCGTCGCGGGCGAGGACACGGGCTACCAGTGGGATCACCCGGCGATCAAGAACAAGTACCGGGGCTGGTCAGGCAGCGCGGCGGACCACAACTACAACTGGCACGACGCCATCCATTCGGGCGGCGGTTCGTGCGGCGCCGACTCTCCGGTGCCCTGCGACGACACCGACCACGGTACGCACACGATGGGCACGATGGTTGGCGACGACGGCGGAGGCAACAAGATCGGCGTCGCGCCCGGCGCGAAGTGGATCGGCTGCCGGAACATGGACCAGGGCGCCGGGACGCCGGCCACCTACACCGAGTGCTTCCAGTGGTTCATCGCGCCGACGGACCTGCAGGGCGAGAATCCCGACCCGTCCAAGTCGCCCCACGTCATCAACAACTCCTGGGGCTGCCCTGCGAGCGAGGGGTGCACGGACCCCCTCGTGCTCCAGGCAGTCGTCGAGGCGACCCGCGCGGCCGGCATCGAGGTCGTCGTCTCGGCCGGCAACGACGGCAGCGGCGGATGCGGGACCGTGAACACGCCGGCGGCGATCTACGACGCGTCCTTCTCGGTCGGCGCCACCGACATCAGCGACAACATCGCGTCGTTCTCGAGCCGCGGCCCGGTCACCGTCGACGGCAGCAACCGCCTGAAGCCGGACATCTCCGCTCCGGGCGTGAACGTGCGCTCGAGCCTCCCGGGCGGCGGGTACGGCACCCTGAGCGGCACGAGCATGGCGGGCCCGCACGTCGTCGGCGTCGTCGCCCTCGTCCTGTCGGCCAACGCCGAGCTCGTCGGCAACCCGGACGGGATCGAGCCGGTGCTCACTTCCTCCGCCGTGCCGCTCACGACGACCGAGAACTGCGGCGGCATTCCCGGCGACCAGATCCCGAACAACACGTACGGCTGGGGCCGCGTGGACGCCCTTTCGGCGTTCAGCGCGGATCTCGGGGTGACGCAGACGGCGTCGCCCAGCCCCACGCTCGTCGGAGTTCCGGTGACGTTCACGGTCACCGTCTCCAACCTGGGCCCGGGCGCCGCCATCGGCACGGACCTCTCGGAGGGACTCTCGATCACCGCGACGGTCGACTCCGCCACGCCGAGCCAGGGCTCCTGCACCATCCTCGCGCACGGCATCGACTGCGATCTCGGATCGATCCCGGCCGGCGGCTCGGCGACCGTCGCGATCGTCGGCACTCCGGGTTCCGTGGGCACGCTGACCTCAAACGCGGGTGCGGCGGAGTCCGGCGCCGATCCGAACCCGGACAACGATTTCGCGCTGGTCCAGGTGACCGTGACCACGTGCCCGTTCCCGGCTCCCGTCATCACGGCGCCGGTCTCGGTCGCGCCGCAGACGACCGGCCTCACGGCGAGCGCCTCCCTGGGCACCGGACACGTCGGGACCTGGACGGTGACCGGCGGCGCGCTCACCGGCGGGCAGGGCACGGGCGCGATCACCTTCGATTCCGGCGACCCGGGAACCACCATGCTGCTCGAGGTCGTGGACTCCCTCGGCGCCTGCGAATCGGCCGACGGCGAGCGCCCTGGTCTCCGTGGACTTCCTGGACGTTCCGCCGGAGAACGGCTTCCACGATTTCGTCGACGCCGTAGCGCGCCACGGCGTCACGGCCGGCTGCGGTCAGGGCAACTACTGCCCGGCCAGCCCGGTCAACCGCGCGCAGATGGCCGTGTTCCTCCTCAAGGCCAAGCTCGGCGCGGCGCACGTGCCGCCGCCCGCGACGCGGCACGATGTTCCTCGACGTTCCCGCCGATGCCTTCGCCGCGGACTGGATCGAAGAGCTCGCGTCGCTGGGCGTCACCGCCGGGTGCGGCAGCGGCAACTACTGCCCGGGCGCGGCGGTCACGCGCGCGCAGATGGCCGTGTTCCTGCTGAAGACGCTCAACGGCTCGCCCTACACGCCGCCGGCCGCGACCGGGATCTTCGGGGACGTGCCGGTCGGGTCGTTCGCCGCCGACTGGATCGAGAACCTCTATGCGCTGAACGTCACCGGAGGCTGCAGCGCGAGCCCGCTGCTCTACTGCCCGGACAACCCGAACACGCGCGGCCAGATGGCGGTGTTCCTGACGAAGACGTTCGATCTGCAATAGCCAGGTCGCCCCCTTGCGGGCTTATAGTCGGGACATGACCCTTTCAAGGAGGAGCTCATGTTCCATGCAGCAGGCAGGGGGGAGACCCGTGTAGAGCCGCGCGCATCGCGTTTCTTTTTCGCACTGATCCTGTTCGTCCTTCCAGCAATCGGCCTCTCGCAGAGCATCACTGAGTACGCGGTGCCGACCGCTGCGCCTACCGACCTTTACGGCATCACCAAGGGACCCGATGGCGCCATATGGTTCGGTGAATCGCGCACGGCGAAGATCGGCCGCGTCGCGCCCGACGGCACGATCACGGAGTTCTCGACGACCGCGGGAAGTCCGCCCTACCAACTCGCCACCGGACCCGACGGAAACATCTGGTTCGTGGACGGGGGGAGCATCGGACGAATGACCCCGGCCGGACAGGTCACGTATTTTCAAGGCGCATCGGATGGGATGGGCGGCTTCGGCAATCCCCAGGACATCACGGCCGGTCCGGAGGGCGCCCTGTGGTACGCCGACGGTGTCGGTCGCATCGGGAAGATCACCACAGCCGGAGTCGTGACGATCTTTCCCTTGCCGCCCTCGCAGCACGTCGGGGCGTATCCGTACACGATCGCCGCCGGCCCGGACGGCAACCTGTGGTTCACCGACGGTGACAACCAGGAAATCGAACGCATGACGCCGATGGGAGTGCTGACGGATTTTCCAGTGACTGGATTCCGCCCCTACGACATCACCCCCGGGCCCGACGGCGCGATGTGGTTCACGCTCCAGCCGGCCACCGGTGGCGGCCCTGGCACGATCGGGCGGATCACGACGGCCGGCGTTATCCGCACCTTTCCGCTGACGATGGGCGCATGGTTGATCACGGCGGGTCCGGACGGGAATCTCTGGTTCACGGATCTGAGCGGCGCCATCGGCCGCATCACTCCCGACGGAGTCGTCACGCGGTTCCCGCTTTCGTCACAGTCGGCGGCCCCGATCGCCATTGCAACCGGCGCCGACGGCAACATCTGGTTCACCGAAAGCGGGGCCAACAAGATCGGCCGACTCGAGCCGGGCAGCTCGGGCCCGCCTCTCTGCGTCCCCGACGAGCACACGCTCTGCCTGAACAACAACCGCTTCGCGGTCACCGCGGCGTACCAGCAAACGCCGCTCGGCTTCTCGGTGCAGGCGACCGCCGTGCGTCTGACGGCCGACACCGGCTACTTCTGGTTCTTCGATCCGAACAACGTGGAGCTGGTGACGAAGGTCCTCAACGGCTGCGGTACCAATGACGCCTACTGGGTCTTCGCCGCCGGTCTGACGAACGTGGGCGTCAACCTCGCGGTCAGGGATCTGCGGTCCGGCGTGCTGACGAAAACCTACGAGAATCCGATCGGGACGCCCTTCGCGCCGATCCAGGACACCGGCGCCTTCAAGACGTGCCCGTGATCGAACGGGCCGGGGGCGCCGTGGCGTCTCGGTAATCGGCAGGCCCGCGCGCAGGAGTCGCCCCTTTCGGCAGCGAGGCGTCTCCTGTGACCCACGTCACACCTGACCCTTCGATCAGGTTTTGGTTGACCGGAAGGGCAGTAGGAGCGCGATACTGCCCGCCTCTAATTACAAGCTAGTTCCGATCAACCTGGCCAGCAGGAAGGCGGGCGGTTGCGTTTCTCGATGAGGAAAACCTGCGCTCGCGGGGCCGGCATCGCCGCCGTTCTGCTCGCCTGGGCTGCGGCCGCGGTGGCGGTCACGAGCTACAAGCAGCCGGGCTTTTCCGAGAGCGCCGTCTTCACCGGCCTGACGAACCCGACCGTCGTGCGCTTCCTTCCGGACGGCCGCGTGCTGGTCGCCGAGAAGAGCGGCCTGATCAAGCTCTTCCCGAACCTCACGACCAACACCTACACCGTCGTCGCCGACCTGCGCACGGAGGTCTATAACCTCTGGGACCGCGGCCTGCTGGGGCTGGCGATCGACCCCAACTTCGCGACGAACAACTACATCTACGTCCTCTACTCCTTCGACGCCATGATCGGCGGCACGCCCCCCAAGTGGGGCGTGGCAGGCCAGACGTCCGACCCCTGTCCAACGCCGCCCGGCGCCACGACCGACGGCTGCGTGATCAGCAGCCGCCTCGGCCGCCTGACCGCCGTCGGCGCGGACTGGACGGCCAGCGAGACGCCGCTCATCAACGACTGGTGCCAGCAGTTCCCGAGCCACTCGACCGGCTCGCTCGACTTCGGCGAGGACGGCTATCTCTACGTCAGCGGCGGCGACGGCGCCAGCTTCAACAACTCCGACTGGGGCCAGTTCGGCGGAGGCGCTGGGCAGTCCGACTCCCGCCAACCCCTGCGGCGACCCGCCCTTTCCCGTCGGCACGCCGCTGACCAAGCCCACCGCGGAGGGCGGCGCGCTGCGCAGCCAGAGTCCGCGCCGGCCGGCCGGCGAGGCGCGCCTGCTGAACGGCTCCATCCTTCGGATCGATCCGGCCACGGGCGCCGCCGCGCCGGGCAACCCGCTCATCGGCTCGGGCGACGTCAACGAGCAGCGCATCATCGGCTACGGTTTCCGCAACCCGTTCCGCATGATCGTGCGACCCGACACGAACGAGGTCTGGGTGGCCGACGTGGGCTGGAACACGTGGGAAGAGCTCGACAAGATTCCCGACATCACGACCGTCCGCAACTATGGCTGGCCCTGCTGGGAGGGCAACGGCGCCCAGTACACGGGTCTGAACATCTGCCCGACGCAGCCGCAGACGACGGCGCCCGTGCTGACCTACAAACACAGCGACCCGGTCGTCGTGGGCGACGGTTGCACGACGGGCAGCTCCTCGGTCGCCGGGATGGCCTTCTACCAGGGCGCGAGCAACTACCCCTCCAACTACACGAACGGCCTTTTCTTCTCGGACTACTCGCGCAAGTGCGTGTGGATCATGTTCCCGGACGGCAACGGCAACCCGAACCCGGCCACGCGGGCGGCCTTCGCATCGAGCGCGGCGGGGCCCGTGGACCTGCGCATCGGGCCCGAGGGCGATCTGTACTACGTCGACTTCGACGGCGGCCGGATCATGCAGGTCAAGTACGGCCTGGCCGCCATCGCCACCGCGAGCCCCACCTCGGGCGACGCGCCCCTGACCGTCGACTTCGACGGCTCCGGCTCGATCCCCGCGCAGGCCGGCGACACGCTTTCTTACGCGTGGGACCTCGACGGGGACGGCCAGTACGACGACTCGACCGACCAGAAGCCGACCTGGATCTACACGGCGGGCGGCACCTACACCGCGCGCCTCCAGGTCACGGACCAGCGCGGCGGCTCCGACATCAGCGCACCGATCACGATCACGGCCGGGGCCGCGCCGCCCGCGGCGTTCGTCGACGCGCCGCTGTCGACGCTGACGTGGAAGGTGGACGACACCATCACCTTCACCGGTCACGCCACCGACCCTCAGGACGGCCCGCTGCCGCCGAGCGCGCTGTCGTGGCAGGTGATCGTTCACCACTGTCCGTCCAACTGCCACACGCACGTGTACCAGACGTTCGACGGCGTCGCGGGCGGGTCCTTCCCCGCTCCCGATCACGAGTATCCGTCCTACCTCGAGATCCGGGTGACCGCCACAAACAGCCATGCGCTGACCGGCACCGCCAGCGTCGACATCCATCCCCAGACGGCCGCGCTCAACTTCCTCTCGGTGCCGGCCGGCCTCCAGCTCACGGTGGGCACGTCCGCGCCGCAGGTGACCCCGTTCACGCAGACGGTGATCGTCGGATCGCTCAACTCCGCCCAGGCGACCTCCCCGCAGGGCTCCTTCCCGAACGTCTACGACTTCGCGTCCTGGTCCGACGGGGGCGCCCAGAACCACGACATCACCGCGCCAGCGGGCCCGTCCTCCTACACGGCGACCTACGCGACGCACGCGGATCTCGGCGTCTCCGTCACGCCGTCGCCCGAGCCCGTCGGCGCGGGTGCGACGCTGACCTACACCCTGAACGTCGCCAACGCGGGCCCCTCGCAGGCCAACTCCGTCTCGCTCACCGATTCCCTTCCCGCTGGAGTCACGTTCGGCTCCGCGGCGGGCACGGACTGGAGCTGCTCGGGAACCGGGCCGGTCACCTGCACGCTCCCCTCGCTCGGGGTCGCGGTGGCCAACCCGGTCACGATCAGCGTGACGGCCCCCGCGGGCGCCGGCGCGATCGTCAACAACGCCAGCGTGACGTCTTCCACCGGCGACCTCGTCGCCGGCAACAACGCGACCGCGACGACGTCGAACGTGTTCGCCCGGGCCGACCTCGGCATCACGCAGAGCGGAGCGCCCGCCGCGATCTGCACAGGCCAGCCGATCACCTACACGCTGAACGTCTCGAACGCCGGCCCCTCGACGGCCACATCGGTGTCCGTCTCGGACTCGCTGCCGGCGGGCGCCGGCTTCGTGTCCGCGAGCGGCTCCGGCTGGTCCTGCAGCGGCGCGTCCACGGTCACGTGCACGCGGGCTTCGCTGCCCACGGGTGCGGCGCCGGCGATCACCATCTCGATCACCGCCCCCGGCACGGCGGGGACGGCCACGAACTCGGTCGCGGTCTCCTCGGCGACGAACGATCCGGCCGCCGGCAACGACGTCGCGAACGCGTCGACGACGGTCAACGCGATCCCGGGGACGCCGGTCGCCTCCAACGACGGTCCGGTGTGCGCGGGCGCGACCCTGCAGCTCTCCACGGGAGCGGTCGCCGGCGCGACCTACAGCTGGACGGGCCCCGACGGTTTCACGTCCTCCCTCCAGAACCCGACGATCCCGGGCGCGACGCCGGCTGCGAGCGGGCTCTACAGCGTCACAGTCACCACCAGCGCGTGCACGTCCACCGCCGGAACGACGACGGCGACCGTCCGCGCGCTGCCCACGGCCACCGTCGGCGGCACGGCCACGATCTGCCAGGGCAGCGGCACGGTCATCTCCGCCGCGCTGACGGGAACCGGTCCATGGAACGTGAGCTGGTCGGACGGTGTTGCGCAGAGCGCCGCGGTCTCGCCGGCCACGCGCACCGTTGCGCCCGATGCCACGGCGACGTACACCGTGACGAGCGTGTCCGACGCCCACTGCATGGGCGCGGGCAGCGGCAGCGCGGTCGTCACGGTCGGCCTGCCCGTCGACGCGCCCGTCGTGACCGCGCCGCTTTACGCCGCGGTGGGCGCCACCGGCCTCGCGGCCAGCGCCGTCGATCACGCCGGCGCGACCTACGCGTGGACGCTGACAGGCGGGACGATCGCCTCGGGCCAGGACACGACCGCGCTCACGTTCAACTCCGGTACGCCGGGAACGACGATGCTTCTCTCCGTCGTCGAGACCGCCGTCGCCTGCTCCTCGCCGGCCGGGACCGCGAAGGTCCAGGTCGACTTCCTCGACGTGCCGCCGATCCATCCGTTCCACGACTTCGTCGGCACGATCGCCCGCGACGGCATCACCGTGGGCTGCGGCGACGGCACCACCTACTGCCCCGACGCGCCCAACACGCGGGCGCAGATGGCCGTCTTCCTGCTGAAGGCGAAGTACGGCTTCGACCACGTCCCGCCCCCGGCTTCGGGGCTCGTCTTCCTGGACGTCGCGGCCGCGGACCCCTTCGCGCCCTGGATCGAAGAGGTCTTCAGCCTCGGCATCTCCAATGGCTGCGGCGGCGGCAACTACTGCCCGCTGGCCGCCGTCACGCGCGCCCAGATGGCCGTCTTCCTCCTGAAGACGCTCGAGGGGTTGACGTACGTTCCCCCGACGGCCACGGGCACGATCTTCGGCGACGTCCCGCTCGGGGCGTTTGCCGCCGACTGGATCGAGGAGCTCTACAACCGCGGCATCACCGGCGGCTGCCAGGCCTCGCCGCTGCTCTACTGCCCGAACCAGCCCAACACCCGCGGCCAGATGGCCGTGTTTCTGACGAAGACCTTTCCCCTCCCTTAGGTCGGTTCGGGGCCTCTTGACAGTCGCCCGGCCGCGACTATAGTTAACCATATGGTTAACAGTTCTGCCGCCCTCGACGCGACGTTCTCCGCCCTCGCCGATCCGACGCGGCGAGCGATCCTCGCGCGCCTGGCGCAGGCGCCCGACTCTTCGGTCGGCGAGCTCGCGCGGCCCTTCGCCATGTCGCTGCCCGCCATCTCGAAGCACCTCGCGGTGCTCGAGAACGCCGGCCTGCTCGCGCGGCGCAGGGACGGGCGCATTCACCACTGCCGCCTCGTGGCGGCCCCGATGCAGACGGCATCCGGCTGGATCGCGCACTACAGCAAGTTCTGGGAATCGCGCCTCGACGCGCTCGAGCGGTTCCTGGAGGTTTCCGGCGACGCAAAAGAGGAGGCGACATGGAAGCGACGGAGCAGAAGCTCTCGGTCACGCGCACGATCCGGGCCTCGCGGCAGAGGGTCTTCCGGGCGTGGACGGAGCCCGAACTGATGATGCGGTGGTTCGTCGAGGCCGACTGGGAGATGAGCCTCTGCCGGATCGACCTGCGCGAGGGCGGCCAGTACCGGTTCGAGGGGGCGATCGGCGGCAGGAAGTGGGCCGTCTGGGGCACCTACCTCGAGGTGCGACCGCCCTCGCGCCTCGTCTACACCTGGATCTGGGAACACGACGACAGCTTCGGCGATCCCACCGGCGACACGCAGGTCACCGTGGAGTTCCGCGAGCACGGCGTAGAGACGGAGATCTTTCTCACGCACGACCGCTTCGACAGCGTGCGGGCGCGCGAGGATCATGCCGAGGGTTGGAAGACCTGCCTGGACCGCATCGAGCGGCTCTTGAGCGCATGAAAAAGGAGGACACGATGAGACTCACGCGGGAGCTCGGAATGGCATTGGCCCTTGCGCTGCTCGCCGCCGCGCCCGTCGCGGGGGCCGGCACGACGCCGGCGGAGTGGAACCGGATGAAATCCCTCGTCGGCGCCTGGAAGGGCACGGCGGAGGGCAAGCCCGTCTCGGTCACCTACGCCCTCGTCTCGAACGGCACGGCGCTGATGGAGACGCTCGACGGCGACCACGACACGACGATGATCACCATGTACGCGCCCGACGGCGCCAGCCTGCTCGCCACCCACTACTGCGCCGCGGGCAACCAGCCGCGGATGCGCGCGACCGGCTCCCCCGACGGCAGGAGCCTCGCGTTCGAGTTCGTGGACGTCTCGGGCCAGGGGACCGAAGTCATGCGGCGCCTCGTGGTCACGTTCGTCGACGCCGATCACTTTTGGCAGACGTGGACCTCGCGCGCCGCGGACGGCAAGGAGCACTCGAGCGTGTTCGAATATGCGCGGGTGAAGTGACGGGGGCGCCCCTCACCCCGACCCTCTCCCCCCGCCGGGAGCGAGGGAGCCCTACAGAGTTTCCCTCTCCCCCGAGCGGGGGGAGAGGGTCAGGGTGAGGGGGGCGTCAGTACCCCTTCGCCCGATACACCTCTTTGCCCTCGAGCAGCGTCGACAGCACCTTCACGTCGTGGATCTGCGACGGCGGGATCTCGAAGAGATTGCGGTCGAGCACGATCAGGTCCGCGGCCTTGCCCACCTCGATGGACCCGGTCTCCTTCTCCCGGAAGTCGAGGTACGCGCCGCCGATCGTGTAGCCCGCGATCGCCTCCGGCAGCGCGATCTGCTCCTGCGGAAGCCAGGCGGGTCCCGGGCCCTTCGGCGGCTCGCGGTGCGTGACCGCCACCTCGATGCCGTCGAGCGGGTTCATGGACGAGACGCTCCAGTCGCTGCCGAAGGCGGTCACGCCGCCGGCGGCGAGCACGCTGGCGATCGGGTAGAGCCACCGCGAGCGCTCGGGACCGAGCTCGGGCTCGGTCAGCTCGGTGATGTACTGATCGCCGTTGGCCCAGAAGGGCTGGAAGTTCGCGACGACGCCCAGCCGGCGGAAGCGCGGGATGTCCGGCGGCTCGATCAGCTCGAGGTGCGCGACGTGGTGGCGCGCGTCGCGCCGGCCGTTCGCCTTCTCGGCGGCTTCGAGCGCGTCGAGCGAATCCCGGATCGCGCGATCGCCGATCGCGTGGATGTGGATCTGGAAGCCTTCCTTGTCCAGCGCGATGGCGAGGGCCTGGAAGTCGGCGGGTTTGAGGTTCGCCTTGCCCCGGTCGTCGCCGAACCCGATGTACGGCTCGAGCACCGCCGCGGTCCGCGTCTCGAGAACGCCGTCGGCGAAAATCTTGACGCCGTCCGCCCGCAGGCGCTTGCCACGGTACTTCGACCGCAGGGCCATCAGCCGCGGCAGCTCGGAAACGCCCTTGTCCGTGTTCACGTAGATCGACGCGTTCACGCGCGCGGTGAGCGTGCCGGCCGCGTCGGCGTCCGCGTAGGCCTTCAACTCCTCCTCCGAGGCGCTCGCTTCCTGGAGCGACGTGAGACCGAACCCGTTGGCGATCTCGAGCCCCTTCTTGAGCCCGGCCGCGTAGTCGGCCGGCGTGCGCCGGGGCAGGAGCTTGGAGACGAGTCCGACCGCATCCTCGCGCAGGGCGCCCGAGGGCTCCCCCGTCTTGGGATCCCGCTCGATCCGGCCGAGCGGCGGATCGGGCGTCGCCTTCGTGATCCCCGCGAGCGCCAGCGCCTTCGAGTTCGCCCACGCGGAGTGCCCGTCGCTCGCGTCGAGCAGGACCGGCCGATCCGGGACGATCTTGTCGAGCAGCGCCTTCGACGGGTTGCCGGCCGGAAAGAGCGTCAGGTCCCAGCCGCCGCCGCGGATCCACTTCGCGGCCGGGTGCGCGGCCGCGTAGGCGGCGACGGCCTTCAGAACCTCGTCGGCCGTCGCGAGGCCGTGGAGGTCGCACTCGAGGGCCTCCATGCCGCCCGATATCGGATGCACGTGGGAGTCGTGGAAGGCCGGCAGCAGCATCTTCCCGCCGAGGTCCACGACCTTCGTCGACGGGCCGATCCAGGCCTTCGCGGCCGCCCCGGTCCCGACGAAGACGATGCGACCTCCCGAGATGCCGACGGCCTCGGCCCAGCTGCGCGCCCCGTCGACCGTGTAGACGGCGCCGTTGGTGAAGACGAGCTCCGCGGCGGCGGGCGCGCCGAGGGCGGCGCCGAGCGAGGCGAGGGTGAGACAGACCCCGACGAGAATCCGGCGCATCAGGCCCCCTTCTTCTTGGCGTCTTCCGCGATCCGCTTCTTGAACTCGTCGACGAGGTCGTTGGGAATCGTGAGCGCGAGGTTGTACTGCGCGATCTTCCACCCCGCGGTCGTCGCGACGAGCACGCCGGAGCCGCGGCACGGTCCCATGTTCGGCGTATCGAGCGCCTCGTCGAACCACGCCACGGTGTGGTCGGGCGCAAAGGTGATCCACCGCGCCACGGACTTGAAGCTCCAGGCCTTGCCCTTCGCGAAGTACGGGTGCGCCCACTTGCGGAACTCGTCGCGCGTCCAGCGCTCCGACGCGTCGGTCCCGAGGAAGACGGCGTCGGGCGTGAAATAGGAGAAGTACTTCTCCTCGTCGGCCGCCGCGGCCGCGGCATGCCATGCGTCGAGCGTGCCGCCGATCGCGCCGGACGCGAAGATGCCGTCCGACGACTGAGCCAGGGCCGCCGCGGCGAGCGCGCTCATCAGGCAAGCGAAACCAAGGCCCTTCCTCATGCTCCCCCCGATCGTCTGGTCAATTCGGCCATCTCCTCGTCCAGGCGGACCAGAAGCTTCGCCGCGGACGGCGCGAGCTTACCTTCCCTGCGCAGCTCCAGGAACTGTCCGCGCGCCCTTTCGAACCAGGCCCGCGCCTCGCGCGGGTCGATGGCGGCGCCGGAGGAATGGGTCCTGGCCACGTCGCGGTACGCCTGCGCGAGCTCGAGGCGGGCGCTGACGCTGGCCGGGTCCGCGGCCACGATCGCGGCCAGCATCGCCGTCGACTCGACGAGGCGTTGCCGCCCCGCGGCGATTTCGCCCTTGGCGACCAGGGCATTGCCGACGTTGCGAATGCTCTCCCCGAGCCAGATCTTCGGGTTCGGGTTGTCGGGGTCGGCCTCGGCGAGGCTTCGGAGCATTTCCGACTGACGCTGAAACTGCTCCGCGGCGCCCGCGGCGTCGCCCTGGTCGAGCAGCGTCATCCCCGAGGCCTCCGGAGGCAAAGGCGAGGTCGCGCTGGTACATCCCGTTGCCCGGCTCGCCGCGATGGAACCCGTCGGCGACCCGGACCGCTTCGCGAAACGCCTCCGCGGCCTCCGCGTCGTGGTCCCGCGTAATCTCCAGGTTGCCGATCTTGTAGTAGCACACGAAGACGCCCCGGCATGCGGGAACATCGGATGCGTCCGCGGCGCAGAGCTCCAGGTGCCGTGCCAGGGCGTCGCGAAACGCCGCGAGCGCCTCGTCCGTCGAGCCCGCGATCTGCAGCGCGGACCCCAGGGTGATCTTCGCGGCGGCCAGGCCGTCGAGAGCCTTTCGGTTGCCCGGAGCCAGGGCCAGCGTTGCGTCGAGAACGGCTGCCGCCTTGCGCGAGGACGCGACGGCGGCGCTCGCGTTGCCGTCCAGCGTGAAGGCGTTGGCCAGGGCGCTGTAGGCGCGGGCGAGGTCGAGGCTGTCCTGCGGGCGCGCCTGCGGCGACCGCATCAACTTCTCGCGCAGCGCCACGCTCTTGCGCAGGCTCTCCTGGGCGCCGGCCATGTCTCCGAGCATGGCGGCGCCGCTGCCGGGATTGCCCTGCAGGTCCGCGAGGCGATGGTAGCCGTCCGCGAGGTCCCGCAGCAGCGATGCGTCGTCGCTCGCCTCCCGCGAGAGGTTGTCGAGGTAGGTCAGGCCTTTCTGGACGAGGAGCCGGCGGGCCGGCGTGGAGCCGGGGAGGTTCCGGATCGAGTCGTGGAACTCGTTCAGGAACGAATTCGCGAGCTGCCGCACGTCGTCGAAGCGCCGCTGCGCCCGGGCCTCGGCGGCCCGCGCGCGGCGCGCCTCCCGCACGGTCATCACGACTCCGCCGGCGAGCGCGGCGACGACGAGCGCCGCCGCCGCGAGACCCACCCGATGGCGGCGCACGAACTTGCCGGCCCGATATCCCGCCGTGCCGCGGCGCGCCAGCACGGGAACGCCCGCGAGGTGCCGGCCGATGTCCTCGGACAGCTGATCCGCGGAGGCATAGCGCAGCTCGGGCTCCTTGCGCATCGCCTTCAGGACGATCGCGTCGAGATCGCCGCGCAGCCGCCGCGCCAGGCCCGCGATCGTTTCGCCGCGCTCGGCCACCGGCGCCTCGACGCCCGGGCTCGTCTGCGTCGCCGCCGTGCTCGGCCGCTCGGGATCCCGCTCGCAGACGACCCGGATCAACTCCTCCGGGTCTCCGGTCGTGACGCGGTACGGCTGGCGGCCCGAGAGCAGCTCGTACAGCACGACGCCGAGCGAGTAGACGTCGCTGGCGGTCGTGACGCGGCGGCCGCGCACCTGCTCGGGGCTGGCGTACTCGGGGGTCATGAGCCGCATCTGGGTTCCGGTCTCCGCAGCCGTCACGGCCGCGCCGTCCGGCTGGAGCAGCTTGGCGATCCCGAAGTCGAGCAGCTTCGGCACGCCGGCGGAAGTGACGAAGATGTTGCCGGGCTTGATGTCGCGGTGCACGACGAGGCCCTGGTGCGCGTGCTGCACGGCGCCGCAGATCTCCTGGAAGAGCTTCAGCCGGCCGTCGATCGAGAGACGCCGGTGATCGCACCACTCGATGAGCGGCTCTCCCTCCACGTACTCCAGGACGAAGTAGGGCTCGCCCGCCTCCGTCGACCCGCCGTCGAGCAGGCGCGCGATGTTGGGGTGATCGAGCGACGCCGCGATCTGGCGCTCGCTCCGGAAGCGCCGCAGCGCGTCCTCGCTCGCCGTGCCCGGACGCATGAGCTTGATGGCGACCTTCTTCTGGAACTCGTCGTCGGCGCGGCCGGCCAGGTACACCATTCCCATCCCGCCGCGGCCGAGCTCCGAGAGGATCTCGTAGGCGCCGATCCGATCGCCGACCCGCGAGCGCGGCGTCACGTCGAAGAAGGCCGCCAGGCGCTTGCCCGGCGCGGCGTCCACCAGCTCCCAGTCGCCGTCGGCCGACGCGGCGAGCGTCTCGACCCGCCCGCGGAGCCGTTCGTCGCCCCCGCATGCCGCGGCGATGAAAGCCGGTCGCGCGGGGGGATCGAGCTCGAGGGCGTCGCCGAGGATCCTCTTGACCCTCTGCCAATCCTCCGCGTCAGAGGGCGGCGCCGTCACGGTGTCCCGTCGAGGCCCACCTCGTGGCGCAGCCATGCGCGCGCCGTGCGCCATTCGCGCTTGACCGTGGCCGTCGACACCCCGGCGACCTCGGCGGTCTCCTCGACCGTCAGCCCGCCGAAGAAGCGCAGCTCCACGATGCGGGCCTGGGCGGCGTCGAGCTGCTCGAGGCGGGAAAGGGCGCCGTCGATCGCGAGCAGGTCGTAGTCCTGCTCGGGCGCGGCGGCCGCATCCACGCTCGACGTGATCCGCACGGAGCCCGCACCGCGCTTGGCCGCCTGCCGGCGGCGGGCATGATCGATCAGGATGCGCCGCATCAGCTGCGCGGCGATGCCGAAGAAGTGAGCGCGATTCTGCCAGGACACCCGCTTCTGGCCGATCAGACGCAGGTACGCTTCGTTGACGAGCGCCGTGGCCTGGAGCGTGTGGCCCGGTCGCTCGTCGCGCATGTAGCCGGCCGCGATCCCGCGCAGCTCCTCGTAGACGAGGGGAGTCAGCTTCTCGAGAGCGTCGCGATCGCCGCGGCTCCAAAGCTGCAGAAGCTCCGTCACCTGGGGCTTGCCCGGCTCCATGATTGCCTCTTTGCAAACGCCTGAAAGTTCGAGGATTAGACCACAGGCGTCAGCTCCCGATCGTTCCGCCGCCGGGCCTCCCTGGCCCCCTCGGGCGGGCGTCCATCGCCCGGCCACCGTTCGCGGTGACCCTCCTGCACGCGCTTCGGCTGCGCCTGGCCCGAACAAAACCCCGGCGACCGCGTATGGAAAAACCAGAGACAAAGGAGAGCCAGAAGAAGAAGGAGAACGACCATGAAGACGCAGGTCCTCGACCCGCCCGAAAGGAACGTTCGGACCCTCTCTCCGCGACGAAAGCCGGTCCCGCGAATTCTCACCGCGCTCTTCCTGCTCCAATGCGCCGCCGCGGCGCTCGCAACGACCTACACGGTCACGAACACCGATGACAGCGGCCCCGGATCGCTTCGGCAGGCGGTCCTCGACGCCAACGCCAACGCCGGGCTCGACACCATCGCGTTCGACATCCCGGGCGGCTGGCGTCCACACGATCAATGTCTCGACCGGCCTGGCAACCATCACATCTCCGGTGATCCTGGACGGCACCACCCAGCCGGGCTACGCCGGGAGTCCGCTGATCGAGCTTCACGGCAACCTGGTGATTGGAATCTGGATCACCGCGGGCGGCAGCACGATCCGCGGCCTCGTACTGAGCGGATTCTCCGTGGCGGTCCGCCTGCAGAGCGGCGGCGGCAATCTCGTCGAGGGCTGCTACGTCGGCACGGATGCGACCGGTACGGCGGATGCGTCGACCGGCACGGGGATCCAACTCCTCTCCTCCAACGGCAACACGATCGGCGGGACCTCGGCCGCCGCCCGAAACCTGATCTCCGGAAACGACGGAAGCGGCATCGTGGTGCAGACCTCGGACGACACGACCATCCAGGGGAATCTCATCGGCACCGACGTCAGCGGGGCGCTGGCGATTCCGAACGGGCAGGGAATCAGCCTCTCGCAGGCGACCAACACGATCATCGGCGGCGCGGCGGACGGCGCGCGCAACGTCATCTCCGGCAACCTCGGCGACGGCATCCTGATCTCCTACGGCTCGGGTCACGTCATTCGGGGCAACTTCATCGGCACGGACATCACCGGCACCAAGGCGCTGGGCAGCCCGAACGGCATCAACGACTCGGGGAGCACGGGCCTCGCGATCGGCGGGGCCGGCGCCGGCGAGGGCAACGTCATTTCCGGCAACCAGGTCGGTGTCCACATCTACAACGACGCCGGCGACACCACCGTCCTGGGGAACCTCGTCGGGACGGACGTGAGCGGGACGCTTCCCGTCGGAAACATCACCGGGATCATGACGGGATCGAACGTCGGCGGCATAAAGATCGGCGGAACGGGGCCCGGCGAAGGCAACGTCATCGCGTTCAGCGCGGGATACCTGGTCGGCAGCCCTCCCGCCGGGATCGTCAACATCGGCCCGCAGATCCCCATCCGCGGAAACTCGATCCACGACAACCAGGCGCTCGGCCTCGACCACCAGGGAGACGGCCCGACGCCGAACGACCCCGGCGACGCCGACGTCGGGCCCAACGGCCTCCAGAACTTCCCGATCCTGCAGTCGGTCGTCATCGGCGCCTCGAGCGTCGAGATCCACGGCAAGTTCGACAGCGCCCCGTCGACGACCTATGACCTCGACTTCTACGCGAACTCCCCCTGCGCGAGATTCCCGAGAGAGTTTCTCGAGGGCGAGACGTATCTCGGCTCCGTGCCGGTCACCACCGACGGCAGCGGCCACGCCGCCCTGGACGTCACGCTGCCCGTCGCCGTGGAGGCCGGGGCTCGCATCTCGGCGACGGCCACGGATCCCGCCGGCAACACGTCGGAGTTCTCCCAGCGGATCATCTTCTCGATGACCCCGGCTTCCGGACCGGAATCGGGCGGCACGACCCTCACGATCTTCGGCACCGACTTCGCCTCGCCCGTCGACATGACGATCGGCGGCGCACCCACGGCCGTCACGTTCGTCAACGACCACACCCTGTACTCCGCCGCTCCGGCGCTCGCCCCCGGCACCGTCAACGACGTCGTCGTCACGACGCCGGACGGGACGACGGGAACGCTCGTCAAGGGATGGGTCTCGGATTTCCTGGACGTACCCGGAGGACAACAGTTCTACGCGTTCGTGACCACGCTGGTCTCGAACGCGATCACCGTCGGCGTGGGCGGCGGGCTCTACGGCGTCGACCAGCCGACGCTGCGCCAGCAGATGGCGGTCTTCCTGCTGAAGGCGCGCCACGGCCTCTGCTACGTCCCGCCGCCCTGTACGCCGGGCTACTTCGCGGACGTGGCCTGCCCCTCGACCTTCGCCGCCTGGATCGAAGCCCTCGCCAACGAGGGAATCACCGGCGGCTGCGGCAACGGCAACTACTGTCCGACCACGCCGGTGCGCCGCGACCAGATGGCGGTGTTCCTCCTGAAGGCCGAGCACGGGCCGGCGTACCTGCCGCCCGCGTGCACGCCGCCGGGCCTCTACCCCGACGTGCCCTGCCCCGGCACGTTCACCAGCTGGATCGAGCAGCTCGCGGCCGAGGCGATCACCGGCGGATGCGGAGGTGGAAACTATTGTCCCGGCAACGCCAACACCCGCGGGCAGATGGCGGTGTTCATCGTGAAGACGTTCGGGCTGCAGTAGACCTCGTCCTGTTCGAGACCTTCGGGCTTCAGTGATCCCTCGCGGTCGCCGGTCCGCCCTCGCTCGGCGGACCGGCGCACGCCGCGCAGCAGCATTCGGCGGATCAGCCCGGAGAACGGTCCCACGAAGGTCCAATAGAGCCGGAATCGGCGGCGGGCGCCGTCGCCGAGGCCGAGCACGCGGGTCTCCGTGGTCAGCCGCGACGTTCCGGGGCCGCTCTCGACGACGCGCAGATTCCAGGCCGCCTTCACGCACTCCGTCTTCGCGAACGCGCGAAAGTCCTCGGGCCCTGCAAGCCGCTCGAGCCCTCCGTCGGGAAGCCAGAAGCGGCCGGCGAGACCGAAGACGAGCTCCTCGCCCGGAATCTCGGCGAGCTTCGTGAAGCCGAAGCGCTGGAGGCGCTCGGCGACGGTTCCTTCGCTTCTGACGCGGCGGGCCCGCAGGCCGTAGCCGCGCAGGGCGAGCAGGACCTTCGAGACGGCCGAGCCGGCGAGATCGGCCTCGAGCAGCGCCGCCCAGGCGCGCTCGCGCGGAGCGGCGATCTCGATTTCGTGGTGCGAAGAAACGTCGAACTCGGGCAGCTCGGCGTCGAGCGCGGAGGCGGCTACGAGGCCTCCAGGGCCTGCGGCGGCGCCGCGGCGAGCTCGCCGCGCGTGGCCTCGTGTTCCTTCATGTACGCCTCGACCTTCATCATGCGCTGCGTGCGGAGAAGGACGCGGGTCAGGTACGGGATCTGGGTCGGCTTGATCTGCCGCATCCACTCGATCCAGCTCTTCTCCCCGCTCGTGTTCAGGATCGAACGCCGCCAGGTCTCGGCGTAGAGCTCGAAGAAGCGCCGGGCGCCCACGCGCGGCTCCCAGAGGACGTGGTGCATGTCGTACTTGAACCAGGGCTGCCCCTCGAGGACCGGCGCGAGCTTCTGGAAGAGCTCGGTGCCCGGCAGCGGCGTGAGGATGGTGTAGCCGGCGCGCTGGAAACCGTTCGTCGGCCACGAAGTCCCAGAGCTCGTGGAAATGCGCCTCGTCCCAGTCGGGATCGACGAGGAAGTTGCCCGTGACGCCGTAGCCCATGGAGCGCGCGATGCGCGCGGCCTCGATCGAGGAGGAGACGGACGCATCCTTCGTGATGCTCGCCAGTCCCGCGTCCGAGGCGGCCTCGAGGCCGAAGAAGATGTCGAAGTCCTTCGCGATCGGCCGCCACGCTTCGAGCAGATCCGGGTGGCGCGTCACGATGTCGGTGCGCGTCTGGACCAGGATCCAGCGCTTCTTCACGCCCTTCCGGATGAGCGCCGCCGCGAGCTCGCGGCTCCTCTCGGGATGGTTCCAGAAGAGATCGTCCGCGATGAAGACGGCGTCGCCCACCGACGCGAGGTCGTCCACGACGGCCCCGATCGAGCGCTCGCGAAAGGAGCGTCCGTAGAGCTGCCACACCGAGCAGAAGTTGCAGCGAAAGGGGCAGCCGCGCGCCGTCTCGACGAGCCACACGGGCTTGAAGAGCAGGCAGTGGTACCGGTTGCGGTCGCGCTCGACGAGATCGCGCGCGGGCATCGGCACCGCGTCCAGGCCCGTGCGGTCCGCGAGCGGCGCCGTCGCGGTCCAGCCGTCCCGGCCGTTGCAGCAGCAGCGCCGGGACCTGCGAGCAGCGGACGGCCCGACGCGAGCGCATCCGCCACGGCCGGCACGACCTCTTCGCCGTCGTCCACGCAGAGGGCGTCGACTTCGGGCACCTGCAGCGGCCCGGGAAACGCCGCCGCCGCGTGGCCGCCGACGAGGACGAAGGCGGAGGGGTCCGCGCGCCGGATGTGCCGCGCCGTCTCGATCACGCGGTCGTACTCGAGCGCGTGCATGCAGGAGATGCCGACCATCCGCGGACGCGTCCTGCGCATCCAACCCGCCACGCTGCCGCCGAACCGCAGGTCGACGATCGACGGGTCGTGGCCGCGCCGGCGCAGGGCCGCGGCGACGTATTCGAGCCCGAGCGGCTCGACGCGGAAAAACGGTCCCAGCCCGAACCGCTCGTTGCCGGGGTCGGGGCGCATCAACAGTACGTTCATTGGTGCAGCGCGAATTGTAAACTTGAACGACCCCATGGGAGAAATGCAGGCCAGAAGCGACGTTCCCGACGCCCCTCCGCCCCGGGGGCGCAAGAAGTGGGTGACCCACGGGCTCTCCAACCGGATCGTGTACGGGGGCCTGCACTACGGCGCCCGCTGGCTGCCCATGGCCGCGCTCAACACGATCAACCTCGTCGGAAACAGCCTCGCGGTGACCTTCCTGAAGAGCACGAAGGCCGGAATGCGGGACAACTTCCGCACCGCCCTCGGCGTCTCGGAGATCGAGGCCGAAGAGCTCGCGCGGCGGCAGTTCTTCGAGTACGGCCGCCACACGATCGACGTCTGGCGCCTGCGCAGCGAGGCGTTCGTGCCGCGCATCACGACGTTCGACCGGGACGCGGCCGTCCTCGCGCGCGCGCCGGCGCAACGGGCGCGGCTTCCTGCTCGTGACCGGGCACGTCGGCAACTGGGAGATGGGCGCCGTCACCCTGCGGCGCCACGACCTCGTGCCCGCCGTCGTCGGCCAGCGCGAGCTCGACCCGGACGTCCAGCAGATGCGTCAGCAACTGCGCGAGCGCGTCGGCGTCGAGTCGATCGACATCGGCTCGTCGATGGCCACCGCGTTCAAGGTGCGGAGCGCCGTCGATCGCGGGCGGGCCGTCGCCCTGCTCGTGGACCGCGCCTATCCCGAGGACCAGGTGATCGTGCCGTTCTTCGGGCGGCCGACGCCGTTTCTGCGTTCGCCGGCCCTGCTCGCGCGGTTCTGCGGCGCCGAGATCCTTCCCGGGTTCTTTCTGCGCAACCCCGACGGGTCCTACTTCAACGTCTGGGGCGAGCCGCTCGCGGCGGATCCGGCGCTTTCACCGGACGAGGACGCGGTGCGCGTCATGACGCGGGTCGCGGCGGATCTGGAGCGCGTGATTCGCGCGCACCCGGCGCAGTGGTTCAACTTCTATCGGTTCTGGGGCCAGGACCCCGCCGCGTGCCGTAGGGGCGGGGCTTGCCCCGCCCGGGCGACCGGCGCGACGAACTCCGTGATTTCCAAAAGCTCCCGGGCGGCCCAAGGGCCGCCCCTACGGCACCGGGGCTGACCCCGGGCGCTCCCACTTCCCATACACGAAGCTGCCGCAGCACCGTGCGCAGATCGGCAGCGGCTCCTTCGCGAGCTTCGCGCGGAACCGTCTGCGCCTTCTCCCCCGTCCAGATCTCCCGGAACGTCTGCTGGCGCACGTTGCCGATGAAGTAGTCCGGGAAGTCGCCGCAGAACGTCACCTCGCCGTCCGGCTCGACCTGCGCGAAGTACCAGGCCACGGGGCACAGCGAATGCCCGAAGGTCTCGTCGAAGTTGGAGAAGTACTCCGGCACGCGCTCGGGCGGCACGTCCGGGACGAACGAGGTCCACGGGCGGCCGAGCGTCGAATCCACGAACCGGCGGCGCTTCAACCCCTTCAGGAGCTTGACGAGCTCCAGCATCTGCTGCTCTTTCGTGGCCGCGACCGCGTTCCAGTCGAAGTCGAAGCCCTTCCAGGAGGTCGCCGCGATGCCGAAGTCCTCGCGCATGACGCGCTCGTAGTCCGCGCCGACGTGCGACGGCGTGAACCAGCGCAGGCCCACGTTGATCGTGTCGAGCGGCAGCTCGCGCAGCGCCGCGACGGCGGGCGCGATCGCGTCCATGTTCAGCTCGGTCACGGGCAGGATCGCGATCTGCATCGGCAGGGCGCGCTTCAACTCCCTGCGCCAGCGCGCGACCGCGCGGATCCCGGCCGCGGCCTTCTCGAAGCTGTCGTCGCGGCCGCGGATGCGGTTGTGCACGTCGGGCGGCCCGTCGATCGAGATCGCGATCGAGTCGATGCCGATCTCGACGAGCTCCCGCGCGAGCGTCTCGAGCCGCCCGCCGTTGGTGATGACGGTGCAGGTCAGCCCCCGCGCCTTGATCTCGCGGATCAGCGGGAGGATGTCCGGGTAGAGAAACGGCTCGCCGCCGAAGAGGCTGATGATCGGCCGCGCCGGCGCGATCTCGTCGAGCAGGCGCACGTAGTCGGAGAGCGCGAGCTGGCGTTTGGCGCCGATGAGCTCCAGGATGCGCTCGCGCTCGAGGGCGCCGTCGGTCGCGTCCGCGCCCGACTGCGTGCGGAAGATCCCCGTGTCGCCCCACTGGCCGCACATCTTGCAGCGCAGGTTGCAGAGGTTCGTCACGCGCAGCTGCACGAACGTCGGCATCGGGAGGTTCGCGGGGCCCGGCGCCGCGCAGGTGCGCCATCACCGCGCGCCGGCCCTCGCCCATCCGGCCGAGATGGCGCCGGGCGAAACCGGCCAGCTGCATCCCGCGCCGGAAGCTCATCTCAGCGGCTGTACAGGTCGATCACGCCCGTGATCGCGCGCCGGCAGACCGCGCAGAACGGCACCTCGTCGCGCGTGAACATGATGCAGTCTTCCTGCGGCCGGTAGTAGCCCGGTCGGCTCGTAGAGCGCGCCCTCGAAGGCGCCGACCTTGCCGGAGTACTTGTCCGTGCCGAGCATCCTTCGTCTCGTACGACCTGCTCCTCCTTGAAGAGCGCGTCCATCTGGTCCTCGGGCCCGTTGGCGGCGCGGATCTCGCGGCGCCGCTTCTGGAAGTCGCGCGAGGTCTTCTCGAACTCCTCCTTGGCCCACGGCGTCGGGATCGGCGTGTCGGGCAGGACGAGGTCCTTCCACTTGAGATTCTTCGGATCGAGCAGCGCCGTCGCGTTGGGCTCCCAGGGCTCGACGCGATCGGCGGGCGCCGGCCCGTACGCGACCGCGGAGGTGAAGTACTCGTCGGCCAGCCCGGCGAAGTGGTGGCCGAACTCGTGGACGAAGACGTAGGGCGCCCAGAGGCTGTCGGCGGCGACCGTGCCGTAGAGACCGAAGATGCCGCCGCCGCCGTACGTGCGCGAGTTCGTCAGGATCTCGACGAAGTCGTACGGCGCGAAGGACGCGACGTCGCGAAACGAGCGGTTCTCGAAGGTGAGCACGTACCGCTCGGAGCCGAAGGCGTCGTAGGTGGCGCCGATCCGGGAGCGGCGGTGCACGCCGGTCGAGGGCCGGGAGATGCCGGACTCGTTCCGTCGGCGGGCAAAGCGCCCAGACGTTGAAGTCGCTGCGGCGTTCCTTGAAGGGCGAGACCGCGAAGAGCATCTCGACCAGGCGCCGCGCGTCCTTCTCGAACTTTCCGCGCTCGGCCGCCGTGTAGCCGTCGCCGAGGATCAGAAAGTCCACCTTGTCGGCGGAGTCGCCCGACTTCTGGATCTCGATCAGCGGGCCGGGCGACGGCGGCGCGGAGGAGTCGACGAACATGTCCTTCGGATCGAGCGTGAACGACCAGATCTCGCGGAAGGCGTTCTGCGCGTCGCGCTTCTTGAGAACGATCTGGACCGGGCCGGCCGGGGCCGGGAAACGCAGCGACTCGGAAAACGTGCGCCGCGCATCCTTCGCCTCGTCCGTCTGTCTCCCACTCGCCGTAGATGGACGCGAAGCCGCGCGAGTAGACGACGCGGTTCGTCGCCCGGTCGATCACCTCGAAGAAGTACTTGCCGAGGTTCGTGTCGTCGATCGGCCGCGTCGGGTTGCCCGGCCAGGGCAGGGGCTCCAGGACCACGCCGATCGAGACTGAAGACCTCGCCGGCGGTGTTGCCCGTGTGGAAATAGTCGACACGCATCGTGCGGGGAGCGGCGGCCGAGGCGGAGGCGGCCAGACCCAGGATTAAGACCAGAAAAGACCCGGTGGGAAAATGCTTCATCAGGCCGTATCCTAGCTCCCCCCGAAAGACGTTAGGAGGAATTCGATGATCCACGAAAGCATTCTCGGCACGATCGGCAACACGCCCGTCGTCAGGATCAACCGCCTCGCACCCGCCGGCGTGACGATGTACGTCAAGTGCGAAGCGTTCAACCCGCTCTCCTCGGTCAAGGATCGCCTGGCGATCGCGATCATCGAGGACGGCGAACGCCGCGGGACGCTCAAGCCGGGCCAGACCGTCGTCGAGGCGACGTCCGGCAACACCGGCATCGCGCTCGCCATGGTGTGCGCCGCCAAGGGCTACCCCTTCGTCGCGCTGATGTCCGACAGCTTCTCGATCGAGCGCCGCAAGCTGATGCGCATCCTCGGCGCGAAGGTCGTGCTGATCCCGGCGGCCGAGCGCGCCACGGGCATGGTCAAGAAGGCCGAGGACCTCGCCGCGAAGAACGGCTGGTTCCTCGCGCGGCAGTTCGAGAACCCGGCCAACCCGGAGTACCACCGCAACACGACCGGCCCGGAGATCCTGCGCGACTTCGCGGGCAAGCGGCTCGACTACTGGGTGACCGGCTGGGGCACCGGCGGCACGCTGACGGGCGCGGGCGAAATGCTGAAGATGGCGCGGCCCGACGTCAAGATCATCGCCACCGAGCCCGAGGGCGCGGCGCTGCTCTCGGGCCAGGAGTGGAAACCGCACAAGATCCAGGGCTGGACGCCCAACTTCCTGCCGGCCGTCCTCGACAAGAAGGTCGTCGACGAGATCGTGCTCGTGGGCGACCTCGAGGCCCGGGACGCCGCGCGCGACCTGGCGACGCAGGAAGGCATCTTCTGCGGCATTTCCTCGGGCGGGACGTTCGCGGCCGCGAAGAAGGTCGCCGCGAAGGCGCCGAAGGGCTCCGTCATCCTGGCGATGCTGCCGGACACGGGCGAGCGCTACCTGTCGACGATCCTGTTCGAGGGGATCAACGAGGGAACCGACGAGGTGCCGGGCCTCTGACCCGCCCTACTTCAGCCGCTTGACGTCCTTCAGGATCCCCGGGTCGTGCTCGTACTGCTCGGCCTGGACGTGCCCCTCGTCGTCCACGTAGAGCGCGGCCTTCGTGAAGATCTTCCCGCTGCCCTTGCCGAAGCCGGGCATGTCGAAGACCATGACCGTGAAGGGGTGATCGAGCGAGGGCCGCCCCTCCTGCACTTCCTCGAACTTGAGCGGGCGCGCGGTCACGACGACGTACTTCTCGCCGTCTTTCGTCTTCTCGGCGACGACGAGATCCACCGGGTACTCGAGCCCGCCCAGCCGGATCCGCCCGCGCCCTGCTCCGCGGATGGTATTCATGAGCGCGTTCTGGCCGCCTTCCGCGAGGATCTTCTTCAGAGGCAAGGCCTGCTCGATGGACATCGGGCTCGTCACGACCACGTCGAAGTTCAGGCTGCGCGTTCCCTGGCTCGAGGTCACGGTCGCGGTCGCGGTGAACTCCCCGCCCTTCGGGATGTCCTGGGCATCGGCGCAGGCGGCGAGGAGGACGAGGGCGACGGCGCGCAGTGTGGTTCGCATGGGAAGAGAGGTTAGCACCCGACCACCGACCCGACCAGCGGAGGCAGACCCGCAGCAGTAGGGAGCGCTGGCCGAAGGCCGGCGCTTACGCAGACCCGCAGCAGTAGGGAACGCCGGCCGAAGGCCGGCGGTAACTCGAATGGCCGTTGGGCCACCCATTTCGGACTACGGCAAAGAAAACGTCTTCACCAGAAACGTCGCCATCTGCCCGCGGTTGACCGGGCTGGCCGGGCAATACAAAGGCGGCGAGACCTGGCAGCCGCCCGTCACCTGCTCGGTGTAGAGCTGCTCGATCCAGTCGGCGAACTGTGAGGGACACGCCACGTCGTCGAACACCCCCGTGCAGGTCGGCGGCACGTACGCGGACCCGTGCTCCGTCTTCAGGAGGAACACGGCCATCTGCTGCCGTGTCACCGGATTCGCCGGACAGAAGTCGTTGCCACCGCATCCGGCCGTGATCCCTTCGCTGGATAGTTGCTCGATCCAGTTCGCGAACGTGCTCGGGCACGGCACGTCGTCGAAGAGACCCTGGCAATCGGGCGGGACGTAGCTCGACCCGTGCTCCGCCTTCAGCAGGAATACCGCCATCTGCTGGCGCGAGACGGGCGTGCCCGGACAGTAGTTGCCTCCCCCGCAACCCGCCGTGATCCCGGCGCGAAAGATCGTCGCGATGTCGCCGTGGAAGATGTTGGCCTCGGGGACGTCCGTGAAGTCCGCCATCCACGCGGAAGGCAGCGTCGCGGCGAGCGTGCTCGGATTGACGACGACGACGTCGTACAGCGCGCCGGGCGCGAGCGTCGGGGTCGCCGCGTCCACCTCGGCGCCGCTGACGACCGAGACCATGGTCGCAAGCGCGGCGCCGAAGCGAACGGCAGCCGGCGCCTGAAAGTTCCCTCCGAGGATGACGACCGGCGTGTTCCCGGCGGCCGGACCGGACGACGGGCTGATGCCGGTCGCCGTCGGTGGCGGCACCGGGATGCAGGCCGAGAACTCGGACGTGTTCCCGGAAGGGTCCGTCGCGGTCGCCACGAGGAACGGACCGGTGGCCCCGCTGGCCACGGTCGCGACGAAGGTGGCGTCGCCGGCGGGGTCCGTCGCCACGTCGGTCGCGCCGAGCGGACGCTGCCCGGGGCCGTAGCCGGAGGCGTCGCACACGAGGTTGGCGGCGAACTCGATCCGGAACATCGTCGAAGCCAGGCTGTTGAGCGTGCCGTGGACCTCGGTCGACGTCGGGCCCAGGACGATCGCCGAAAGGACCGGAAAGTTCTGAAGCAGGTTCGCCCCGACGTCGGGATCCATCAGGTCGTTCGGCGTCACCCCCGCGGGGCCGAGGTCGATGCCGAGGCCGCCGTTGTACGAGATCGTATTGCCGAGGATCGCGTTGCCCGCGCCCGACTCGACGAAGACGCCGCGGCCCGCGTTCAGAGCGATGACGTTCTTGGTGCCGGGCACCGTGCCGCCGATCGTGTTCCCGCTCGCACCCGCCTGGACGTCCACGCCGTTGCCGCCATTGGGCAGGGCCGCCGACGCCGTCGCGTTCGTGCCGATGAAGTTGCCCTGCAGCACGTTGCCGGACGTCGTCGCGTCGGCGAAGAGAACGCCGTTGTTCGCGTTGCCCGAGATGACGTTTCGGTCCACGCCCGGCCCGCCGATCGTGTTGTCGAGCGCGCCGTCGTTGACCTGGATGCCCTCGGCGAGGTTCGGGATCGGGACGGCGATGCCGGCGTCCACGCCGATCAGATTGCCCTTGACGACGTTGCCCGAGGCGCCGCTGCGCAGGCGCACGCCGTTGGTCCCGTTGCCGGACACGACGTTGCCCGGGCCGACCGTGTTCCCGGTCGAGCCCGAGACGATGACGCCGTTCAGGAAGTTGCCGATCGCCGCGGAGCCCAGCGCGTTCGTTCCGACGAAGTTTCCGGCGACCGTGTTGCCCGCCGCGCCGCTGATGAGCAGCATCCCCGAGGCCCCGTTGCCCGAGACCACGTTGCCCGGCCCGATCGTCGCGCCCGTCGTGCCGCCGAGGTCGATGCCCTGCGCCTGGTTCGGGACGGCCGCGGTCCCCGCCGCGTTGGTGCCGACGTAGCAGCCCTGGACGACCGACCCGATGGCCGTGCCGGTGATGGTCACGCCGTCACCGACGTTGCCGGAGATGAGCGTGTCTCCCGCGGTGGCAGAGCCGACCACGTTGTCCATCCCCGCGTTCAGGCTCACGCCGGAGAGACCGTTGCCGAGCGCCGCCGTGCCCGCCGCGTTGGTGCCGATGCGGTTGCCCGCGATCACGTTCGTGTTCGCATCGCCGACCGCGACGCGCACGCCGTTGGCGCCGTTGCCCGAGATCACGTTGATGCGGTTGGACAGGCTGGTGCGGCCGATCAGGTTTCCGGCCGAGTTGGAGATCAGGATCCCCTGGCCGCCGTTGCCCATCGCCGCGCTGCCGGCGATGTTGGTGCCGATGTAGCAGCCCCGCACCTCGTTGCCTCCCCCGGTCTCGAGAAAAATCCCGTTGCCGCCGTTGCTCGGAAAGGCCGGAAGGAACCGGTTGATGACGAGGCCCGTGACGAGGCTGCCGCCCGCCGTGATGTACAGGCCGTTGGCCCCGACGCCGGCGCCCGAGCCGTCGAGCTCGATGATGGGCGCCCCGGAGAACCCCGGCTGCGACGTCCCGTCGATGACGACCGGGTCCACGATCGTCGGCAGCGGCGAGAGCGGCAGAGATGGACTTCTGTCCCGAGCCGATCACGAAGCGGATCGTGTCCGTTCCGGCGTTCGAGTTGGCGGCGTTGATCGCCTCGCGCAGCGTGCAGTTGGCGGCGTTGCAGACCCCGTCATCGGTGTCCGCCGTCGAGTTCACCGTGTAGGTCGCGCCGCGGACCGCGGGAGCGAGTCCGACCAGGGCGAGCACGAAGAGGAGGCGCCGGGCGATCACGTCCCGAAGTCTAACGCTCAGCGGGCCGGGGAGGGACGGGCCCAGTCGACGTTCAGGTCCGCGGGCAGCCGCTCCACCTGCTCGAGGGTCGCGATGAGCTCGTTCTTCTCGCCTGACCGAAACGGGTTCCGGTACTCCCAGACGAGCGCTTTCTCCGGCGTGACTTCGAGGGCGCGGCCTTCGTTGGAGGACGTGATGAGCGTGTTGCCGTTGGGAAGACGCTGGATGTAGCCGCCGGACATCGAATAAAACGCCTGCCCGTCCGCTTCGCCGTAGCGCCAGGCGATCTGCTGGGTGAAGGGATCGACCTCGAGCGCGCGCGACTGGCCGACCCGCATGGTGCCGAAATTGTCGAACATGAGGATCCGGCCCGTCGGCAGCAGCCGCGGCCGGTGCTGCGCGCGCCACTGGCCCGAGAGCGCCCAGACGACCTTCTCCTGCGCCGGGTCGAGGACCGCGATGATGCCGAGGGCGTGGCTCGAGACGAGGAGGTTGCCCTCGCGGAAGTGGGGAGACACCGCGGCGAGCGAGCCGTCGAGCACCTGGACCGTGTTGGCGTGCAGGAGGTCGCCCGAGTTCTTCATGGGCACGAGCTCCGGGGCGTACTCCGAATGCTCGAACGCGCGCAGCAGCGAGATCTTCTTCACGAGCTGGCCGTCGGGCGAGAGGATCGTCACGAAATCCTCGATGACGCTCTCCTCCGGGTTGATCTCCGGGATGATCTTCTTTTCCCGCGTCAGGACGTAGATCAACCCCGCCTTGTCCACGGACACGTCGTGGTGCGCTCCGTTCAACGCCGCCCATTTCAGCTGCGAACGGCTGTCGATCCGCGCCATCCCGATGTATTCCCAGAGGACCAGCAGGTCTCCGTCCGGCAGGAGCAAGGCGCGGCGCCAGAACTTCTCGTAGCCGCGCTTCTCGGGATCCGCGTCGAGATTCGGCCACGCGCGCCTGGCGTTGAACGCCCAGCGGTGCCGCTCGACGCCCTTCATGTCCGTCAGGCGCGCCTCGCCCGCGTGCGCCGAGACGCAGAGGTTCCATCCATTGAAGGCGCGGGCCGGGTCGTACACGGTCACGCCGACTTCGCCCCTGGCCGGGTCGTAGCCGGAGAGGTACGGGATCTGCATCAGGGCCCCGACGGCATCGCGCTGCGCGAGCGCCGAAGCGCCGGGCGCGGGCTGGAAGCGTCGCGTCAGGTCCTCGGGTTTGGCCCTGTGCAGGACGTTCTTGAGCTGCCGGTAGGGGAACCACTGTTGCCGGTGCAGCAGGAATCCGTAGAGGATCGCCAGCGCGAGCAGCCCGCCGAATGCGAGCCCGCGGTACGCCTTTCTCAACGCGTCAGCGCCCGACGGCCGCCGGCATCGCCTCGGCCGCGAGCTCCGCGGCCATCGCCATCGGGGTCATGCCGCGCTCGAGCCAGAGGTGCTCGCCGTCGAGCAGGCGCCGAGCGGTGGCGTACTTGGCGACGTCGTCGTTGCGCCGGACCGCGCGGAAGTGCGCCGCGATGCGCCGGCGCATCGTCCGGCAGAAGACGTCCGCGAGCTCGGCCGCCTGCGGCGCTTCGGCCGCCCCGGCGCGGCGCAGCTGGTCCGCGCGCGCGAGCGCCGCCGCCATGGCGAAGAGGTCCGCGCCGACGTCCACCGTCCGGAAGAGCAGCGCCTGGCGCTTCTCGAGCTTCGGGCCGTGGAGGAGCATGAGGTGGAAGATCGTGCGCGCGAGCCGGCGCGTCGTCCGGTCCACGTAGCGCACGTGGCCCGCGAGCGGCCCGAACTCCGAGATAGCGCGGCCAGTGCCCCCAGCCGAGCCAGCGTGACGGGTACCACCACGCGTAGTGCGCGGCCATCCGCGGCAGCGCCGCGAGCCGCTTGCCGAGGGGCGCCTTCGGGTCGGCGAACGCGCCCGCGACGGCCAGGTGGCGGTCGAGGGCCTCGCGCGCGATGAAGAGCCGCATGATCTCGGAGGACCCCTCGAAGATGAGGTTGATCCGGAAGTCGCGCATCATCCGCTCGACGGGGATCGGCGCCTCGCCCCGGGCGCGCAGCGAGTCCGCGGTCTCGTAGCCGCGGCCGCCGCGGATCTGCATCGTGCGGTCGACGATCTTCCAGCCTTCTTCCGAGTTCCACATCTTGGCGACGGCGGCTTCCAGGCGGATGTCGCGGTCGTGCATGTCGGCCATCGACGAGGCGAGGTCCGTCACGGCATCCATGGCGAACGTCGTCGCCGCCATCTCGGCGAGCAGCTGCGCGATGGCGTCGTGGCGGCCGATGGGCTCGCCCCACTGCACGCGCTCGTTGCCCCACGAGCGGCAGATCTCGACGCAGCGCTTGCCGAGCACGGCGCACGAGGCGGGCAGCGTGAGCCGTCCGGTGTTCAACGTGATGAGCGCGAGCTTCGAGCCCCTTGCCCTCGCCCCAGAGGAGGTTCTCCTTCGGGACGCGCACGTCGTGGAAGCGGATGACGCCGTTCTCGATCGCCTTCAGGCCCATGAAGTGGCAGCGGTCGCCGACCTCGACGCCCGGCCACGCCTTCTCGACGATGAAGGCGCGAGATCTTCTTCGTGTCGGGGTGCCGCGCCATCACGACGAAGAGGCTCGGCGACGGTGCCGTTGGTGCACCAGAGCTTCTCGCCGTCGAGGATGTAGTCGCCCTCGGGCGTCTTCTTCACGATCGTCGCGAGGTTGGCGGGGTCGGAGCCGACGTTCGGCTCGGTGAGCGCGAACGCCGAGATCTCGCCCTTGGCGCAGCCGCGGGAGGTACTTCGCCTTCTGCTCCTTCGTGCCGAAGAGCTTCAGGGGCTGCGGCACGCCGATCGACTGGTGGGCCGAAAGCAGCACGATGAGGTTGGCGTCGCGGCTCGTGATGAGCTTCATCGCCTCGCCGTACTCGCGCTGCGTGAAGCCGAGGCCGCCGTACTCCTTCGGGATCTTCATGCCGAAGGCGCCGAGCTCGGCCAGGCCCGCGACGACCGCCGGAGGGATCTTGCCCTCGCGGTCGATCGCGTCGGAGTCCACCTTCTCCATGAGGAAGCGCTCGAGCCGCGCCATGAAGTCGCGGAACTCCGGCCGCTCGGGCGGCGCCTCGGGGAACGGGTGGACGAGGTCGAGGCGGAAGTTGCCGAGGAAAATCTGCTTGCAGGAAGGACGGCGCCTTCCACTCGGTCTCGCGGGCCTCTTCGGCCACGCGGCGCGCTTCGGCGGCGCTGACGGGCTTTCCGGTCGGGTCTGCCATGAGGGCGCAAATTTTACAGCAGGACCGCCGTCCGCGCGGGCGCCGTCTATAGTGAGCGCGGCCGGTGACGAACAAGTACCTGTCCTACGACGCCGAGCGCGGCCCGAAGGTGCGCGCGATGTTCTCGCGCCTGGCCTGGCGCTACGACCTCATCAACGACCTGATGAGCCTCGGCATGCACCGGCGGTGGAAGCGGGAGACGCGTCGATCTCGCGCTGGCGGGCACGGCATCCCCCCGCGTGCTCGACCTCTGCTGCGGCAGCGGCGACCTCTGCTTCCTGGCCGAGGACCGCGGCGCCGGCAGCGTCGTCGGAGCCGACTTCACGCTGCCCATGCTCGCCGTCGCCCGGCGGCGCGCCGCCGGCCGCCGCGCGCCGCAGCCGCTTCGTCCAGGCGGACGCCCTGGCGCTGCCCTTTGCCGACCGCGAGCTTCGACGTTCTCACGATCAGCTACGGTCTGCGCAACATCGCCGACATCCCGCGGGCGCTCGGCGAGATGCGCCGCGTGCTCGCGCCCGGCGGCCGCGCCGTCGTCCTGGACTTCGGCAAACCCGACAACGCCGCGGCGCGCGCCCTCTATCGCGGCCTCCTGCGCACGATGATGCCCGTCGATCGGCTGGCTCTTTCACGGCGACCCGGAGACCTACCTCTACATCCCGGAGTCGCTCGAGCGCTACCCGGCGCAGCGCGGCGTCGAGAAGCTGATGCAGGCGGCGGGGTTCTCGAACGTGCGCTACGAGAATCGGCTGCTCGGGACGATGGGGATCAATGTGGGGAAGTAAGCAGTAAGCAGTAAGCAGTACGAAGTCCTCCGTCTGCTTACTGCTTACTGCCGACTGCCTACTACCCGTCTCCTGATATAGACTCCCCCGTTCTTATGGCACACCAATACATCTATTCCATGGTCAACCTCCGCAAGGTCGTCCCGCCCCAGCGGGAGATCCTGAAGGGGATCTACCTCTCGTTCCTGCCGGGCGCCAAGATCGGCGTCCTCGGCTTGAACGGCGCCGGAAAATCGACCCTCCTGAAGATCATGGCGGGCGTCGAGAAGGACTTCGCCGGCGAGGCGTTCGCGGCCGAGGGCACGCGCGTCGGGTTCCTCCCGCAGGACCCGCGGCTCGACACGTCGAAGGACGTCGCTCGGCAACGTCGAGGTCGCCGTCGCGAAGACGCGCGGCCTGCTCAAGCGCTTCGAGGAGCTCAACGAGAAGCTCGCCGAGGAGCTCTCGGAGGCCGAGAGCGACAAGGTCATGGCCGAGTACCAGCGCGTCCAGGACGCCATCGAGGCTTCCAACGCGTGGGAGCTCGACCGGCAGCTCGAGATCGCGATGGACGCGCTGCGCCTGCCGCCCCCCGACGCCGACGTGACGAAGATCTCGGGCGGCGAGAAGCGCCGCGTGGCGCTCTGCAAGATCCTCCTCGAGAAGCCGGACCTGCTGCTGCTCGACGAGCCGACCAACCACCTCGACGCCGAATCGGTCGCGTGGCTCGAGCGCCACCTCGCCGAGTACCCGGGCACCGTCGTCGCCGTCACGCACGACCGCTACTTCCTCGACAACGTCGCCGGCTGGATCCTGGAGCTCGACCGCGGCGCGGGCATCCCGTGGAAGGGCAACTACTCGAGCTGGCTCGAGCAGAAGGAAGGCCGCCTCGAGCTCGAGGAGAAGGCCGAGACCGCCAAGCGGCGCACGCTGCAGCGCGAGCTCGAGTGGATCAAGATGTCGCCCCGCGCGCGCCACGCCAAGAGCCGCGCCCGCATCGAGCGGTACGAGGCACTGGCCGCGGACACCGGCCCCGAGCAGCGCGGCGAGACGCAGGAGCTCTTCATCCCGACCGGGCCGCGCCTGGGCGACGTCGTCGTCCGCGCCGAGCACGTGCGCAAGGCCTTCGGCGACCGCCTCCTCATGGAGGACCTGTCCTTCGACCTGCCGCGCGGCGGCATCGTCGGGATCATCGGCGCCAACGGCGCCGGCAAGACGACCCTCTTCAAGATGATCGTCGGCAAGGAGAAGCCGGACTCGGGCAAGCTCGTCGTCGGCGACACGGTCGTCCCCTCCTACGTCGACCAGGACCGCGACCGGCCGGACCCGGCGAAGACCGTCCACGACGAGATCTCCGGCGGCCTCGACAAGATGATCCTCGGCAAGCGCGAGGTCCCCTCGCGCGCGTACGTCGCGATGTACAACTTCAAGGGCGCGGACCAGCAGAAGCGGGTCGGCGACCTGTCGGGCGGCGAGGTCAACCGGCTCCATCTGGCCCGCACGCTCAAGAAGTGCGGCAACGTGCTGCTGCTCGACGAGCCGACCAACGACCTCGACGTCGACACGCTGCGCGCGCTCGAAGAGGCCCTGCTCAACTTCAGCGGCTGCGCGGTCGTCATCAGCCACGACCGCTGGTTCCTCGACCGCGTCGCCACGCACATCCTGGCGTTCGAGGGCGAGAGCCAGACCGTGTGGTTCGAGGGCAACTACCAGGAGTACGAGGCGGACCGGAAGCGGCGCCTCGGCATGGATGCGGAGCAGCCGCATCGGATCAAGTACAAGCGGCTCGCCGTCGGCTAAACTGGCCGCCGGAACCGGAGGTCAACGATGCGGAAGAAGGACCTGGTCTCGAAGGCGCTCGGACTGGCGATCGCCGGCATCCTCGCCGGCGGACTCGCTGCGGCGCAACCGAGCACGGACAAGCCGAAGTCGCCGACGGCGAAGCCGTCCGCGGACAAGAACGGTTGCGGCGGACCGAACGGGTGCGGCACGAAAGCGTCCGATTCGAAGGACAAGTCGCCGCGAGCGACAAGCACGTCTGCAAGGGCATGAACTCCTGCAAGGGCAAGGGCGCCTGCAAGGCGGGCGACCAGGGTTGCTCGGGCAAGAACTCGTGCAAAGGCAAGGGCGGCTGCGCGAGCGCCGATCTGAAGCACTCCTGCTCCGGCAAGAATTCCTGCAAGAGCCACGGTGGCTGCAAGGTCGGCGACAGGGCTGCGCCGGGAAGAACTCCTGCAAGGGCAAGGGCGGCTGCGCCGTCCCCGTCGAGCACAGGCCGCGTAACGCGGCCGCGGGCTACTTCTTTCCCGACGAGCGCGACGCCCACGCCGATCACGGCGAGGATCCCGAGCGCGTGCACCAGCCGGAACCGGCGCCGGCGCGGGCGCACCCGAGCCGACCAGTCCTCGGCCAGCGACGAGCCGCGCTCGGTCAGCGTCTCGAGCAGCGCGGCGCCCTGCTTGCGGATCTCGCCGTAGAGGTCCGAGCCCTTGTCCGCGAGCTGGTCCTTCAGATCGTCGAGCTCGGGGCGGCTCTTCTCGAAGCCCTTCGCGAGACTCTCCTTGGCTTCGGTGTAGAAGCGGTCGGTGTCGAACTTGCCGCCGCGGCGCAGGCTCTCGATCGCGAGCGGCAGGGCCACCTTGGTGACGAGCGGCACGACGATCGGGCCGAGCGCCTGGGCAGTGGAACGGGAAAGACTTTTGCGGGCCATGGTTCCTCCGGGCGGACAGTCTACAGTAGGGGATCGTGCTCGTCCTGCTCTTCGCCCTCGCCGGATTCGCGGCGCCTGCCGGGCCGGAGGCGATCGTGCTCGGCATTGCGCAGGACGGCGGAGTTCCGCACGCGGGCTGCCGGCAGGCGCTGTGCGTCGAGGCCCGCCGGGATCCCGGCCGGCGCCATTCCGTCGCCTCGCTCGGCCTCGTCGACCCGGCCGCCGGCAAGCGCTTCCTGATCGACGCCACGCCCGACTTCGCCGCGCAGATGGAGGCGCTCGGCGGGCTTCCCGACGGAATCCTCCTGACGCACGCGCACATCGGCCACTACCTCGGCCTCGCCCGGCTCGGCCGCGAGGTCCTCGGAGCGAAGAAGGTTCCCGTCTACTGCACGCCGTCGATGGCGAGCTTCCTGCGAAGCAACCGGCCCTGGAGCCGCCTCGTCGCGCTCGAGAACATCGCGATCCGCGAGATCCAGCCGGGCGTCGAGCTCGCGCTCACGCCCGACCTCCACGTCACCGCCTACCGCGTGCCGCACCGCGACGAGGATTCCGACACCGTCGCGTTCCTGGTTCGCGGACCGGACCGCAAGCTGCTCTGGCTTCCCGACATCGACAAGTGGGAGAAGTGGGACCGCAAGCTCGCGGACTTTCTCGCCGACCCGACGCTCACGGCGTTCGTCGACGGCACGTTCTTCTCGGCCGACGAGCTGCCCGGCCGCTCGATCGCCGAGGTCCCGCATCCCCTCGTGCCGGAAACGATGGCGCTCGTCGCGGCGGGCTCGCCGCAGGCGCGGCGCGTCGTGTTCGTCCACCTCAACCACACGAACCGTCTGCTCTGGGACGCGGCAACCCTCCGCGAAATCGAGGAGAAGGGATTTTCCGTCGCCCGCGAAGGACAGCGGATGCGGCTGTCCTCGAGCGGGGAGTAAGATCGCTCTCCCATGTCCTCGCCGGAGCCCGAGCCCCCTCCCGTCCTGCCCTGGCGCGGCACGACCGCGCACCACCGGAGCGGGTGGCCTCAGGGCTACTGGCGCAAAGTTCTGCTTCGCGGCCTGCGCCTGCGCTGCCCGGTGTGCGGCAGGGGAAAGCTCTTCCGGACCTACTTCCGCATGTACGACGCCTGTTCCTGCTGCGGCGTGCGTTTCGCGCGGGAGCACGGGCAGTGGGTCGGCTCGCTCGACATCAACACGTTCGTCGTCGCCTTCGGACTTTCGATCGCCTCGATCTTTGCGCCGGACTGGCCGATCCCGATCACGCTCGCCGTGTGGGGCGCGGCCGCGATCGTCATTCCGCTCGTGACGTTCCGATTCAGCCGCGGCCTCTGGACCGCGATCGTCCATTTGTCCGGGGGCGTGTACTGATGGGCGCGGGAATGGCTTCCGCCCTGCGCCTGTTACCCCCGGGTCCGAAAATCCCATGAAGAGAGAAAAGGAAACCCCGTCGGATGAGCCAGGAAAAACCCGCCACCGAGCGGCGCGCGAGCTCCGAGCGCCGGAACACGGACGAGCGCCGCGCCGACGACCGTCGTGCCCACGCCCGCTTCGCCCCGGGCAAGAACGCCGGCGGCGACCGCCGCCGGGGCGATCGCCGCGGCGATCCTTCCTAAGCCGGCAGCGCGTCGTAGGCCGCCGTCAGGCGCGCGGCAATCTCCGGGGCCGACCGGCCCTCGATCTCCTGCCTCTGGAGCATGAACACGAGCTTGCCTCCGGAGAGGATCGCGACCTGCGGCGACGAGGGCGCCTGCCCCGTGAAATAGCTGCGCGCCCGCGCGGTCGCTTCGATGTCCTGCCCGGCGAAGACGGTCGTCCGCGTGGGCGGCGCCTTCGGATGCGAGAGCGACATCAGGATTCCGGGCCGCGCGATTCCGGCGGCGCAGCCGCAGATCGAGTTCACGACGACCAGCATCGGACCCGCGGCCCCGGCCACTTCCGCGTCCACCTCCTCGGGCGTGCGCAGCTCCCGGAATCCGGCGCGCGTCAATTCCTCGCGCATCGGCGCGGTCATCCTGGGGTCATACGGCATGGGAACCTCCAACGGGCGGTTATAGCAGCTCTGGTTCCCGGACCCTCCCGGAGGCCGCCGGAGCCCGGGAAAACCGGTATCCTACGCGCCGCACCGGAGGACAGAGGACAAGGGATGCCGCTGACACGACGCCGCTGGATGACCGCGACGGGAGCCGCCGCGGCCGCGCTGGGCATCCCCGCCGCCCGGGCCGCCGGCGCCCCGGAGCCGGCGGCGGCCCCGCTGCCCGCGGCCCTGAAGCCCGACGTCTTTCGCGACCGCCAGGCCCGCCTGCGCGCTGCGGCGAAGACCGCCGGCGCCGACGTCCTCTTCGTCACGCCCTCGACCAACCTCGCCTGGTCCGCAAACCTGGCGATGGGCCGCAGCGAGCGGCTCACGGCGCTGCTCCTCTTCCGCGACGGCCCGGCCGTTCTCGTCACCCCGTACTTCGAGGCGGAGAACCACCGGCGCGACGCGGTCGTCGACGAGGTCGTGACCTGGAAGGAAGACGAGGACCCGATCGCCCTGGCCGCAAAGGTCCTCGGCAAGGTCAAGGTCGCTGGCATCGAAGGCACGACCGCCTATGACACCGTGACGCGCCTGCTCGCGGCCGCGCCCCTGGAAGCGCGCGACGCAACCGCCACGTTCGACGCGCTGCGCATGGTCAAGAGCCCGGAGGAGCAGGCGTTCATCCGCGACGCCGCGCGGCGCACCGTCCTCGCGATCGAGGCCACGCACCGCAAGCTCGCCGCCGGCAAGTCGGAGAGCGAGGTGTCGGCGATCCTCGAGCAGGAGTTCCTGGCCCAGGGCGCGCACGGCGGCGGCCTCGTGCAGTTCGGCCCCTCCGCGGCACTGCCCCACGGCGGGCCCGGAGACCGCAAGCTCGCTCCCGGCGACGTCGTGCTCATCGATGCGGGATGCAAGGTGCGCGGCTACAGCTCCGACGTGACCCGCACGGTCTGCTTCGGCAAGCCCTCCGACGAGATCCGGAAGGTGTACGGCGTCGTCGACCGCGCGCAGCTCGCGGGCATCGAAGCCCTGAAGGCCGGGACGGCGCCCGAGGACGTCGATCGCGCTGCGCGGCGCGTGATCGAAGATGCCGGCTACGGCGAGTCCTTCACGCACCGCGTCGGCCACGGGCTCGGCATGGACGGCCACGAGCGGCCCTACCTCGTCCGGGGAAACGTGACGCCGCTGACGGCCGGCAACACCGTCACGATCGAGCCCGGAATCTATCTGCCCGGCAAGTTCGGCGTCCGCATCGAGGACGACTATGCCGCGCGCGACACGACGCCGCCCGCGAGCCTCTCGGCCCGGCCGGGCGAGCTCGTGATCCTGAAAATCTGAGCCGGAGGAATCCATGCTGCAGCTCGCCATCGCCACCCTGCTCGCCCTTCAGGCGGCCTCCGGATCGCCCCACCCGGCCCCGCCCGGGACCAGTCCGCAGTCCTCGGTCCCGCAGGGCACCGTACCGCAGACGCAGGGCAGCTCCGCGGCCCCGACCTCCGACACGGCCCCCGAGGCGCAGCCCGCCGCGCCGGCCACGCCCGGCCGCGCCCCGCGCACGACGCCGACACCCGGACCGCGGTCGTCGCCGACGCCCGCGGTGAAGGCGAGCGGAGACATGCTCCTCGTCGTCAACAAGACGGACGGCACCGTCTCGATCCTCGACGCCGCGACCGGCAAGCTGCGCACGACGGTTGCGGTCGAGGCCGGTCCGCACGAGGTCGAAGTGCTCGCCGACGGCAAGACGGCGGCCGTCTCGAGCTACGGGACCAAGGCCGAGCCCGGCCACATGGTGACCGTCGTCGACCTGGCCAGTGCGAAAGTCGTCTCCCGCATCGACATCGGCCCCGGCTCGCGACCGCACGGGTTGAAGGCGCTCGCCGACGGACGCCTGCTCGTCACCGCCGAGGGCACGCGCGAGATCGTGATCGTCGACCCCCGGGCCGCGAAGGTCACGGCCCGCCTCGCGACCGGCCGCGACATCTCGCACATGGTGACCGCCTCGCCCGACGGCCGACGCGCGTACGTCACGTCGCTCGCCGGCGGATCGGTGACCGTGATCGATCTCGTGACCGGCAAGGTCGTCAAGGACATCCCCACGGGCAAGGGCGCCGAGGGCCTCGACGCGACGCCGGACGGCCGCGAGGTCTGGGTCGCCAACCGCGAGGCGAACACGATCACGGTGATCGACGTCAAGACGCTCGCGCCGGTCTTCACGATCAACGCGACCGAATTCCCCATCCGGGTGAAGATCACGCCCGACGGCCGCCGCGCCGTCGCGACGTTCGCGGGTTCGGGCGACGTCGGCGTCTACGACACGGCGACACGCGTCCAGGCCGCCCGCATTCCGATCGGTCGCGAAGCGGTCGCGGGGGCGGAGACGCGCGTGTTCCAGAAGCGCTTCGGCACGAGCCCCGCGCCGGTCGGCCTGCTCATCACGCCCGACGGCGGGCGTGCGTTCGTGTCGGCCGGGCATGCCGACGTCGTGGCCGTGATCGACCTGCAGAAGCTGCGCGTGGACGACGCCTGGACGGCCGGCAAAGAGCCCGACGGCCTGGCGGCGCGGTTCGGCGCGAAGGCCGAGGAGACCAGGCCGCCGGCGCCCGTCCGCCACGTCACGGCGCGGCGGCCGAACTGACCGCCGACAGGGAAGTCTCGACCGCCTCGACCCTGCCCCGGCGCTGAAACCCGAGGCATCGTTTGTCGGCGCCGGGCCTGGCGTGGCTCCGCACTCTGCCGTCGGCGTTAGAGTGGCTCCATCACGAACGCTCCTGTCGACCGGCTCGAATCGCTCGACGTCCTGCGCGGCGCCACGATCGCCGGGATGATCCTCGTGAACAATCCGGGCACGTGGTCGGCCGTGTATCCCCCGTTGCTGCACGCGGAGTGGGACGGCTGGACGTACACCGACACGATCTTCCCCTTCTTCCTCTTCATCGCCGGCGTGGCGATGGCGCTTTCGCTCGGCCGGCGCCGCGCGGCGGGCGCGGCCCCGGGAGCGCTCGCCCGGCATCTTGCCGTCCGCGCGTCGGCCATCGTCGGCCTCGGGCTCGCCCTCGGCCTCACGAGCTTCTTCGCGTTCCACAAGGAGCACGTGCGGTTTCCCGGCGTGCTCCAGCGGATCGGCGTGTGCGTCCTCGTCGCCGGCGCGATCTTTCTCTTCGGCGGCGCCCGCGCCGCGGCCGCCGCGGCGGTCGCGCTGCTGCTCGGGTACTGGGCGCTCCTCGGTTCGGGCCCGTTCGATCCGCAGGGCAACCTCGCCGCGCGGATCGACCAGGCCGTCCTGGGTGCGCACACCTGGAAGCCCGGCTGGGACCCGGAAGGGCTTCTCTCGACACTGCCGGCCATCGCCACGACTCTGCTCGGCGTCCTGGCCGGCGAGCACCTGCGGGCGGGCCCTCCCGCCGGCCGGATCCGCGGCCTCTTCGCCGCCGGCGCGCTCGCGACGGCCGCAGGGCTCGCGTGGGGCCGGGTCATGCCCGTCAACAAGAGCCTCTGGACCTCGTCCTACGCGCTGCTGATGTCGGGCCTCGCCTGCGTCAGTCTCGCGGCCTGCCTCTGGATCGTGGACGTGCGCGGCTGGAGGCGCTGGGCCGCGCCCCTCGTGTGGCTCGGCCGCAACGCCATCGCCGCCTTCACGCTCTCGACGCTCGGCGCGATCGCCCTGATCGCCATCAAGGTCGCGGGCCCGGAAGGCAAGCCGCGTTCGCTCTGGACCTCGATCTACCGGACCGTGTTCGACCGTTTCGCCGATCCGCGCCTGGGGTCCCTGCTGTTCGCGCTGACCTACCTGGCCTTCTGGCTCGCGGTCTTCGGGGTCCTTTACCGGAGGCGCATTTTCATCCGCATCGAGCGGACCCGTCCCCGCCCCGCCTGTAGATAGAATCGGCCGCATGAAAAAAGTCGGCGAAAAGAAGGTGGACAGGATCCTCCGCGGCCTCCGCGTCGAGCCCGGGAAGAAGTTCCGGCTGAGTCGCCGCGATCCGGAGGACACGGGCGGACTCTCGCTCGAGAGCAAGCACGCCAAGGAGTTGCTCCGCTACGGCGTCGAGCGCCTCGTCGAGCTGCAGGGCAAGCTCTACGCCCAGGACAAGTGGGGGGTCCTGCTCGTCTTCCAGGCCATGGACGCGGCGGGCAAGGACGGCACGATCAAGCACGTCATGTCCGGCATCAATCCGCAGGGCGTCCAGGTCTACTCCTTCAAGGGCCCCTCCTCGGAGGAGCTCGACCACGACTTCCTGTGGCGCACGATGAAGTGCGTGCCCGAGCGGGGGCGGATCGGCATCTTCAACCGCTCCTACTACGAAGAAGTCCTCGTCGTGCGCGTGCACCCCGAGTTCCTCGCCGCGCAGAAGCTGCCCCCGGCGCTGATCTCCAAGAACATCTGGAAGGCAGCGCTTCGAGGACATCAACGCCTTCGAGCGCTACCTCACGCGCAACGGGATCCTCGTCGTGAAGTTCTTCCTGAACGTCTCGAAGAAGGAACAGAAGAAGCGCTTCCTCGAACGCCTCGACATGCCCGAGAAGAACTGGAAGTTCTCGATCAACGACGCGAAGGAACGCGGGTTCTGGGACGACTACATGACCTGCTACGAAGACCTGCTCGAGGCGACGAGCACGGATTGGGCGCCGTGGTACGTCGTCCCCGCCGACAACAAGTGGTTCACGCGCCTGGCCGTGATGGCGACGGTCGTCCGCGCGCTCGAGAAGCTCGATCTCGCATACCCGCAGGTGGGCAAGGCCAAGCGCAAGGAGCTCGAAGAAGTCCGCAAAGCGCTCAAATAAGCAGGGGTCGGTGCTAGTGTCCGGGCCCGGAGGACGTTCCATGAAATTCGCCGTGAAAGCCCTGTTCGCGCTGTTGTTCGCCACCGGCGTCGCATCGGCGCAGACGCCCGAGTGCCCCTGCCCGCCGCCGCCGGCGCCGCCTCCCCCCCTCTGGTTCGGCAAGGCCGACCTGTCGTACCTGTCGACCTCCGGCAACACGGACACGAGCTCGATCGGCGGAGGCCTCGAGCTGAACTACAACCCGAAGCCCTGGCTCTTCACGTTGAAGGGCGCGTACCTGAAGTCCTCGACCGACGACGTCACGACGGCCGAGTCCATGGCGTTCTCGCTGCGGGCGACGCGCGACCTCACCGAGCGCATCGACGTCTTCGTCGGCGGCGGCTGGCTGCGCAACCGGTTCTCGGGCATCAACAACATCTACAACTTCGACGGGGGCGCGGGCTACAAGCTCTTCAAGGGCCCGGAGCAGTTCCTGCGCGTCGAGGCGGGCGTCGGGTACACGACCGAGCAGGACATCGTGCTCGGAATCATCGTGCCCTACCGCAACTACGCCAACGCGCGGGCCGGCTTGAACTACAAGTGGCAGTTCACGAAGAACGCGGCCTTCACCAACGACTTCAACTTCCTCGCCGATCTTTCCGACACGTCGAACTGGTTCATCACGGAAAAAGCGGCGATCACCGCGAACATCTCATCGGTCTTCGCCCTGCAGGCGTCCTGGACGCTGCTCTTCCGCAACCAGCCCGTGATCGGGTTCGACAACACGGACACGGCGACCGCGTTCGGGATCGTCGCGAAGTTCTGAAGGGCGCGGCTATTTCTCGAAGAGTTTGAGGTACCCGCCGTACCCCTCGGCCTCGAGCCGTTCGGCGGGGATGAAGCGCAGCGCCGCCGAGTTCATGCAGTAGCGCAGGCCCGTCGGCGGCGGCCCGTCGCGGAAGACGTGGCCGAGGTGAGAGTCGGCGTGGGCCGAGCGCACCTCGATCCGCACCTCGACGAGGCTGCGGTCGGGCCGCTCCCGGATGTTCCGCGGCTCGAGCGGCTTCCAGAAGCTCGGCCAGCCGGTGCCCGAATCGAACTTCTCGCGCGAGGAGAAGAGCGGTTCGCCCGAGACGACGTCCACGTAGATCCCGGGTCGAGTCTCATGGTCGTACGCGTTCTGGAATGCGGGCTCCGTGCCCCGCTCCCGGGTGACGTGGTACTGCATCGGATCGAGCAGGCGGCGCAGCTCGGCGTCCGAGGGCTTGACGAAGGTGGCGGGATTCCAGCCGGTCGGGGCGGCCGGCGTCGGGTCCACCGCGAGCGCCATCGCCGCTGCCAGGATCGCGATCACTGCGGGCTCTTCCCCTCCGACGGCGCCGGGCCCCAGATCTGTTCGAGCAACCCCTCGCGGCCGCAGCCCTGGACGTACCGACGGTAGGCGAGCGGGTTCCTCTTCGAGTAATCCTGCATGCTCTCTTCGGCCGGATAGAAGGTCGACGCCGCCACGATCTGCGTCGCCACCTTCGCCTTCAGCTTTTCCTCGACCCGTTTCTTCGACTCCTCGGCGATGCGCCGCTGCGCGTCGTCGTGGACGAAGATCGCGGTGCGGTACTGCTCGCCGCGATCGCAGAACTGGCCGTTCTCGGCCAGCGGGTCGATGTTCTCCCAGAAGACCTCGACGAGCTTCTCGTACGTGATCTTCGACGGATCGAAGACCACCTCGACCGCCTCGGCATGCCCGGTCTGGCCCGCGTTCACCTGCGCCGACGTCGGATTCCTGACGGATCCTCCCGTGTAGCCGGAGGTCACCGACGTGACGCCAGGCAGCTTCTCGAACGTGGCCTCCATGCACCAGTAACAGCCGCCGGCAAAGGTCGCTTTCGCCGAGCTGGCCGCCAGTGCGGGGACGAGCAGCGAGAGCGCCAGCAGCGCAAGCATCAGCGTCCGGATCGATCGCATGCAGTCCTCCGAATCGGAAACGAAGGGGCGGCCGAAGCCGCCCCTTCTTCCAGGGATCGAATCGAAACCGTGCTCTTTAGAACGTGACCTTGAGCGCGAAGCGGAACTGCCGCGGCGAGATCTGGGCCGTGGTCTTGCGGTAGTCCTGGTTGTCCGTGCAGGGCGCCGGGGCCGCGACCGGGCAGAAGTTGCCCGCGGGGCCCGTCTGGCCCGGCTCGACGCCCGCCTGACCGTAGAAGGGGCTGGCCGGGTTCGTGACGAACGACGCGTTCGGGTTGAACCGCGTGTCGACGGCCGTCGCCGTCTGGCGGTTGAGGAGTTGGAAGGCGTAGAACTGCGGCGTGATGGTGACCGCGCCGACGTTCAGGTTGTAACCGAGCGAGAGGTTCATCTCGTAGTCGGTCGGGAGCCGGCCCGCGTAGCCGCGCTGGCTCAGAAAGAGCTCGGTCGTGTAGAGACCGTTGTAGTAACCGGAGACCGAGGTCGGAACGCCCGTGCGGACGTAGAACTGGAGACCGGCGGACAGGCCCCACGGGGCGTTGTACACCGCGTCCAGGCGGCCCTGGTTCGGCCGGTCGAGCTCGAGGCGGCCCGAGGCGTTGCGGACGAAGTCTGCGTAGTCGTAGTCGGCGTTGATGCCGGGGTCCGTCTGGCCCGAGGCCTCGGCGATCGCGCCCGAGTAGTTGCCCGTCAGCGAAGAACCGAGGTAGGAGAGCTGGGCAAAGATCTCGTTGGTGAACTGCTTGCGCACGACGAGCTCGATGCCCTTGAAGATGCGCTTGGCCGGCGGAATGGCCGTCCCCTGTCCGGGGCCCGTGCACTCAGCGCCGTTGGCCGTGGACGTGGGGTCGGTCGGATTCGCCGAGGAATTGCAGCTCCCGTACGCGCCCGTGGCGCCCGGGTTGTCGATGCCCGTCGCGCCCGGATTCATGAGGGCGCACGAGGATCCCGTCGGGTTGGTGTTGTAGTTGAGGTCGCAGCGATCCTCGACCGTGCGGCCGAGCGAGCGGTACGTGCCCTTGATGCCGACCGAGAGCGTCGGATCGATCGCCTTCTCGACGCCGATCGTGAACTCGTCCTGGTACGAGGCCTGGAGGCCCGGATCCGTGGGTTCGCCGGCGACGGAACCGACCTGCGTGTTCGATGCGCGCGCGACGCAGCCCGGCGTCGGATCGCCCGTCGGGCACTTCGGGCCGACCTGCGAGAGGTCGTTGATGTCGTACGAGAAGCTGCGGTAGGTCGTGTTGCCCGTGAAGACGCGGACGTTCAAGTCCGTCGGCACCGCGTAGTAGAAGCGGCCGGCCGAGGCGTACGCCTTCGACGTGCCGTCGCCGATGAAGTCCCAGGTCACGCCGAAGCGCGGGGCCCACTGGTTGGTCAGGCTGAACGCTTTCTGCTGGAGCCCGTTGTACAGGGTCTCCGTGTCATAGCGCACGCCGGCGTTCGCGGTCAGGGCCGGAGTGATTCTCCACTGGTCCTGGAGGAAGCCGCTGTAACGCTTGGTCGGGGTGTTGAACGGGGCCACGACGAGCGGCGTCAGGTCGCTCGCGTTGGCCGTGAAGTAGTCGTGCTGGTAGTAGACCTGGTACGTGGTGCCCTGGGCGTTCGTGTAGGACGGCGCGCGCGACAGGTCGCAGGTGCTGTTGGAATCCTGGAGGCAGGGCCGGATCTCGTTGCGGTAACTGCCCGTCCAGTAGGTCGTGCCGTGGGTCGAGACCTTCTCGTAGTCGCCACCGACCTTGAACTCGTGGTTGCCGAGGTATCCGGTGTAGTTGCCGGCATAGGCCTCGCGCTGCGAATAGTTGTTGGCGACCGGCCCGAAGACCTGCCCGAAGCCGCCGAAGTAGTCGGGGTAGCCCTGATCGACGACGCTCGTGAGATCGATCAGCTGGTTCACGCCGCGGCCCTGCGGCTGCGTCGCGAAGCGATCCGCGTGCTGGCCGTAGGACAGCGTCAGGATGCCGCTCGCGCCGAAGAGCTGGTTCAACCGCGCGCCGTAGTCCGGGCCGCCGACGTCGATACGGCCGTCCGTCGCGAAAGGATTGGCGCTCTGCGGGTTCGCATTGATGTTTCCGACGAGGGACTGACGGTCCGAGAAGTACACGCCCTGCAGCGTGGTGCTCTGCGCCAGGTTCAGCGTGAGCTTCAGGGAGTACTTGTTCTCGGTCTGCGTCGACGGGAAGTTCTCGCCCGTGACCGGTCCCGTCGTGGGAGCGATCTCGGTGCCCGTGATGACGCGGTCGTACGCCGCGAAGAACCACACGCGGTCCTTCCACGCGTATCCGCCGAGGTCCAGGCCGCCTTCCGAGCGGGTGTTCTTGTTGAGGATCGTGGTGGCCTGCGCGTTGCCGATCCGGGTGAAGTCCGCCGTCTCGACGTTCTTCTGGTCGGAGGCCAGTCCGAGGCTGTTGTAGTAGCCGAAGATCCCGCCGTGGAACTCGTTGCCGCCCGACTTCGTGATGACGTTGATGATGCCACCGGTGTTGCGGCCGTACTCGGCCTGGTAGCCGCCGGTCTTGACCTCGACTTCCTGGACGAACTCGTTGTTGATGTCCTTGCCCTGGATGCCCTTGATGACGTTCGTCGTGTTGACGCCGTCGATCAGGAAGCTGTTCTCCGACGACGTCGAGCCGTAGACCGAGATGCCTCCGCCGCCCCCGGCGGACATCATGGCGCCGCCGCCGTTTCCGGAAGGCGACCGGCCCTGCGACTCGCCGTTGTCGAACTGCACGCCCGGCTGGGAGAGCACGATCGCCGCGTAGTTGCGGCTGGCGAGGGGCAGCTTGTCGATGACCTTGTTGGCGTAGTTCGTGCCCGGTCGTCGTCGACGTCGAGTCGATCAGCGGCGCCTCGCCGGTGACCGTGACTTCGGCGGTGGTCGACAGGTTCAGCTGCAGGTTGGCGGTTGCCGTCGCGTCCAGCGTGACGGTGGCACGCTTCTCGACCTTGCCGAACCCCGCCAGCGTCGCCGTGATCGCGTAGTCGCCCGGAATCAGATTCAGGAAGCGGTACCGCCCGTCCGCGGCCGTCACGGTGGAGCGCGTGCCCTGCAGCTTCGTGCCCGTCAGCTCGACGGTCACGCCCGGCAGGGGCGAATTGCTCTGATCGGTCACGGCGCCCTCGACCGTTCCCGTCGTCTGTGCGAAGGCAACCGCCGGAACGACGAGAAGCAACAGGCACAGCACGGTGCTCCAGCGGCGCCACGGACCGAACTCGAATCGGCGAACATCTCGACTTTGCATCCGGATCCTCCTTGAAGCCCTTCGACGATCGAACGGCTACCGCAGCGGAGGAATAGCAATCGATCTGCCACGCATCGGGTTGCGCCCGTAAATCGCGCAACGCTCTTTCGCGCGTGACAGTTGCGGAAGCGACGATTCTCATGAAGACGCCGATTGGAAACGGCGGAGTGAATCGGCTTACGAGAACCCGGATCCGGAATTTCGTTTCAGCCGCGCGCACCGGTGCGGCCGTGACGCCGTCCGTCAGACGGCGTCGATGCGAAGACCGACGCGGCGCGGCGTGGCGACCGCGGTCTGCGATCCGGCTCGACGCGAACGGCGCGCGCGGACGCGGCGATGCCCGGACGATGCGGCGAAGCTCCGCGAAGGAACGCGCCTCCGTCGAGGCGCGCGGAATCTGAAACCCTTCCTCGCGCACCTTCCGGATCGCGGCATCCAGGCGGTGGCCCGGCTTCGCCGCATCCTCCCGGCACAACGCCCACGCCGCATCGTCGAAGCCGCACCGCGCCGTCGAGCAGACGTACGCCATGCGCTCCGCGGTCGTACCGCGGCTCCGTCGCGCGACCCGGCAGACGCGCTGCAGCAGCAGGACGCGCTGGTACGCGAAGCCGAGGTGTCCGACCAGCGCCTCCTTGCCCGGATCCGATCCGCCCACGAGGCGGCGGAACACCAGCCGGAGCTGGGAGATCGCGCTGCGCAGGCCGGCGCTCCGGGCGGCGCACGAAAGCGACTGGATCTGGTCTCGCAGGCGCCATGAGCTCAGGAACGAGAATGGAAGGATCGACAACTTCAGGGAGAAGGGCGCCTCGACGCCATCCTGCGAGTATCGCCGCAGCGTCTGCTCCGCCTGGATCTCGTCGAGCAGGATCCGCTCCCACGGGATCTCCAGCGCCTCGGCCTGGCGCAGGATCTCGCGCCGGGCCTGTTCTCCGACGGGCGGCGCCTGAGCGGCCGGAGCATCGCCGCGCGGCACGACGGAGCCGAAGGGTGCGCTGCTGCGCGTCCCGCCCTCACCTGCCGTCCACCGCGGACTCGGCTTGATCACGCGATCAGTCTGGAGGGCGGTGTGACGCCGTTCAATGACCAGTCATGAATCGTTTCGTATGACCACATTGACCGTCGCGCGCGGGAAGCCTGCGGCCGATCCGATTGTTGAGGCGACCGGAGGCATGGCCACAATGTCGACGGACGCGAGCACGCTGCCCCCGGGCATTCTGCCCGTCGTCGCCATCGATCGAACCTCGGACAAGCCTCTGTACAAGCAGCTCTACGAGGGGTATCGAGACGCCATCGTCGAGCGCCGCTTGAGCGGAGGCCAGCGGCTACCGTCCACGCGAAGCCTCGCCGCCGAGCTCCGGATCTCCCGGATTCCCGTGCTCGGGGCCTTCGACCAGCTTCTGGCCGAGGGTTACTTCGAGAGCCGGCCGGGAGCGGGGACCTTCGTGGCGAGCTCTCTGCCCGACGTGCGCCCGAGGACCACGCGCCAGCCCGCTCCCGGAAACGCGGCCGCCGACGCCGGTCCGGGGCCGCGCACCGTCGCCCGCCGGCCGGCGCAGGTGCTCCTGAACGAAGAACCCGGGCCGTGGACCTTGGGCTTGGAACCGTTTCAGTGCCCCAGCCCCCCCGTCGACCGGTTCCCCACCAAAGTCTGGTCGGCACTGGTCGCCCGTCATTCCCGCAGGTTCGACCCGGGCCAGCTCCACTACCACCGCGACCCGATGGGACTGCAGTCTCTGCGCGAAGCGGTGGCGCAATACCTCCGGACCTCGCGCGCGGTGCGCTGCGACGCGGGGCAGATCATGGTGGTGAGCGGCTCGCAGCAGGCTCTCGACATCGCGTCCCGCGTACTTCTGGACCAGGGCAGTCCCGTCTGGATGGAAGAGCCCGGATACTGGGGCGCGCGGCACGCGCTGATGATGGCGGGCGCGCGGCTCGTCGCGGTTCCCGTGGACGGGCAGGGGCTCGATGTCGAGGCCGGCATCGCCCGCTGCCCCCGGCCGCGGGCCGTCTACGTCACACCGTCGCATCAGCTCCCCCTCGGAATGACGATGAGCGCTTCGCGGCGGCTCAAGCTGCTCGACTGGGCGCGCCGGCGCGGCGTCTGGATCATCGAGGACGACTACGACGGCGAGTATCGCTACGGGAACCTTCCCATCGCCTCGCTGCAGGGTCTGGACCGGGATTCCCGGGTCATCTACATCGGCACGTTCACGAAGAGCCTCTTTCCCGCGCTCCGCCTCGGCTACATCGTCGTGCCGCACGACCTGGTCGCGGCCTTCGTCGCGGTCCGACGGGCGATGGACATGTTCTCGCCGCCCTTCGTGCAGAACGTCCTGGCGGATTTCATCGAGGAAGGACACTTCGAGCGCCACCTTCGGAGAACGCGTCTGCTGTGCCGCCAGCGTCGACGCGCCCTCATCGCCGCACTCGACGAGCAGCTCGGCTCGGTGCTCCGCGTGATCGGAGACGAGGCCGGCATGTTCCTCACGACCGTCCTCGAAAAGGGCTACCGCGATCGCGACGTCGCCGGCCGCGCCGCCCTCCAGGGCGTCCGCACGTTCCCGCTCTCGGAGTGCTACCTCGGGAGGGCGCGGCGCCAGGGCCTGGTCCTCGGCTACGGCGGCTTCACCGAAAAGGAGCTCGTCGAGGGCGTTGCCCGGCTGCGCGCGGTCCTGGACGCCGGCTAGCGCACGCTCATCGGCGGGCCTCGACGTACCGGGCGAAACGGTCCAGGATGGCCTGCCAGCCCTGCCGCTGCTGCTCGGGAGGATTCTCCGTTTCCGCGTCGAACGTCTCGCGCACCCGCACTCCACTGCCTTCCCGATCGAACTCGACCCGCACCACGCGGCCATCGTCCATCGAGTACTCGATCAACGCGCGAGGAACGATCCGCGCATACGTTCCGCCGAAATCGAAGCCCATGCTCCCGTCCTTCGCTTCCATGCGCGACGAGAAGCGGCCGCCCTCGCGCAGATCCACGGCCGCCCGGGTCGTGTGCCAGTCGTCGGAGGCGGCGCACCATTGCTCGATGGCCTCCGGCGTGATCCAGGCGAGCCAGACGTCCTCGGGGGGCGCATCGACGACGGTCTCCACGGTGATTTTCATGGCGTGACTCCTTTTTCCATCGGGGCGATTCTCGCGGAGAACTTTGACGCCGGGAGTGGTCTGCCGCAATGACCACTTGAAGAGTCTGCATATGACCACTATCTTCCGGGCGTGCGCCGCACGAGCCCCGGCATCCTTCCCCTCGTCACCGTGGACCGATCCTCGGACAAGCCCCTCTACCGCCAGCTCTACGAGGGGTACCGCGACGCGATTCTGGCGCGCCTCCTGCGCTCCGGCCAGCGGATGCCTTCCACGCGGACACTCGCCGCGGACCTCGGCATCTCCCGAATTCCGGTGCTCAACGCATTCGAGCAGCTCCTCGCGGAGGGCTACTTCGAAAGCCGGCGGGGCGCGGGCACCTTCGTCGCCGAAGTTCTCCCGGAAGAGGTCGCCGCACCGGTCGGGCCGCAGCCCTTGCGAAAGATCAGGAATCGGCGGGCGCCGAGGGCGATTTCACACAGGGTCACGCACCTCATGCAGGACGGACCGGGTCCCTGGCTGCGAAACCTCGGCCTCTTCAGCGTCAGTCAGCCGCCCATCGACCACTTTCCGCTGAAGATCTGGTCGCGGCTGGTCGCGCGCCGCTCCCGCCAGCTCGATGCCACGCTGCTGCACTACAGCCAGCCCATGGGCTACCTGCCCTTCCGCGAGGCCGTGGCGGAATACTTGCGCACCTCGCGCGCCGTCGCCTGCGAAGCGAGCCAGATCATGGTGGTCAACGGTTCGCAGCACGCCCTCGAGCTGACGGCCCTGGCCCTGCTCGATCCCGGCCAGTCCGCCTGGATCGAGAATCCCGGCTACTTCGGCGCGAAGAAGGCCCTGCGCATGGCGGGAGTGCGGCTCGCGCCGGTGCCGGTCGACGACGCCGGGCTCGACGTCGAGGCGGGCATCCGCGCCCACCCGCGGGCGCAGGCGGCGTACGTCACGCCTTCGCACCAGTTTCCTCTCGGCGTCACGATGAGCGCGTCGCGCCGGCTCCAGCTGCTGGACTGGGCGCAGACGACCGGTTCCTGGATCATCGAGGACGACTACGACAGCGAGTATCGCTTCGGCAGCCAGCCGATCAGCTCGCTGCAGGGCCTGGACCGGGACGGGCGCGTCATCTACATCGGCACACTGACGAAGATTCTCTTTCCGGCGCTCCGCATCGGCTACATCGTGATTCCGGAGGACCTGATCGAGGCCTTCGTGACGATCCGGAAGGCCATGGACTTCTTTTCGCCGACGTTCCATCAGGCCGTCCTCGCCGACTTCATCCGGGAGGGGCACCTGGGCCGCCACGCGCGAAGGATGCGTCAGCTCTGCGAGGGCCGGCGCAGCGCCCTGGTGGAAGCGATCCGTTCCGACCTCGGCGACCGTCTCGAGGTGCTCGGCGACCATGCGGGGATGTTCCTCACCGCCGCCCTCCCGAAGGGATGCGAGGATCGCCCCATCGCCGAAGAGGCCGCCCGCGGAGGCCTCTGGGCGACGCCGCTCTCGGAGTGCTACATCGGCCGGCCGCGCCGGACGGGCCTCGTTCTGGGCTACGGAGGTTTCAGCGCGGAGGAAATCCGAGCCGGGGTCCGCCGGCTTCGCGGCGCGTTCGAGGCGACGGGGTTCCGCTCCCTGCCGGCGCGCGGCAAGCGTTCGCGGGCGGGCGAACGACACTCCGCCTGACGCCCGGGACGCAGGGCTCAGACCTTTCGAACGACCTCGCCGCCCTCGCGCAGAAACTCCTCGGACTTTTCCGCGAGCCCGGTCTCGAGCGCCTTCTCCTCGGCGACGCCGAGCGAGGCGGCATAGTCGCGCACGTCCTGCGTGATCTTCATCGAGCAGAAGTGCGGGACCGCACATCGAGCAGAAGTGGGCGAGCTTCGCGCCTTCGGCCGGCAGCGTCTCGTCGTGGAACTCGCGCGCCGTCTCGGGATCGAGCGCGAGGTTGAACTGGTCCTCCCAGCGGAACTCGAAGCGGGCCTTGGACAGCGCGTCGTCCCAGGCGCGCGCCCCGGGATGGCCCTTGGCGAGGTCGGCGGCGTGCGCCGCGATCTTGTAGGCGATCACCCCGTCCTTGACGTCCTTCTTGTCCGGCAGGCCCAGGTGCTCCTTCGGCGTCACGTAGCAGAGCATCGCCGTGCCGAACCAGCCGATCATCGCCGCGCCGATCGCCGACGTGATGTGGTCGTAGCCCGGCGCGATGTCGGTCGTCAGCGGCCCGAGCGTGTAGAAGGGCGCCTCGTGGCAGACCGCGAGCTGCTTCTCCATGTTCTCCTGGATCAGGTGCATCGGAACGTGCCCCGGTCCCTCGATCATGACCTGGCAGTCGTGCTTCCAGGCGATCGTCGTCAGCTCCCCGAGCGTCTCGAGCTCGGCGAACTGCGCGGCGTCGTTGGCGTCGGCCGTCGAGCCGGGACGCAGCCCGTCGCCGAGCGAGAAGGACACGTCGTAGGCCTTCATGATCTCGCAGATCTCCTCGAAGCGCGTGTAGAGGAAGCTCTCGTCGTGGTGCGCCAGGCACCACTTCGCCATGATCGAGCCGCCGCGCGAGACGATGCCGGTGACGCGCTTCGCGGTCAGCGGGACGTAGGGCAGGCGCACGCCCGCGTGGATCGTGAAGTAGTCGACGCCCTGCTCGGCCTGCTCGATCAGCGTGTCCCGGAAGATCTCCCACGTCAGCTCCTCCGCCTTGCCGTCCACCTTCTCGAGCGCCTGGTAGATCGGAACGGTCCCGATCGGCACCGGGCGAATTGCGCAGGATCCACTCGCGCGTCTCGTGGATGTTGTTGCCGGTCGAAAGATCCATGACCGTGTCGCGCGCCCCAGCGTGTCGCCCACGTCATCTTCTCGACTTCCTCCTCGATCGACGAGCCGACCGCGGAGTTGCCGATGTTCGCGTTGATCTTCACGAGGAACCGGCGGCCGATGATCATCGGCTCGGACTCGGGGTGGTTGATGTTGGCCGGGATGATGGCGCGTCCGCGCGCGACCTCGCTCAACACGAGCTCGACGGGAAGGCTTTCGCGGATCGCGATGTACTCCATCTCCGGCGTCACGACGCCCTTCTTCGCGTAGTGCATCTGCGTGACGTTGCCGCGCCCGCGCAGGACCTCCCGCGGCCCCGCCATCCCGAGCCCCGGCGCGCTCGGGCGCACCGGCGCCGAGCGGTCGTACTGCCCCCGCGCCAGGATCCACGGCCGCCGCAGCGCGGGCAGGCCGCGGTCGAGATCGATCTCGACGGCCGGGTCGGTGTAAGGTCCCGAGGTGTCGTAGACGCGCAGCGGGGCGTTCAGCTCCACGTCGCCCCGCATTCCACGCGTCGGCTGGAGCGCGATCTCGCGGAACGGGACCCGCATTCCGTGCGGCCCGGCGACGTAGACCTTGCGCGAACCAGGCAGCGGCTCGCGGTTGGCGACGGCGTTGGAAGGAAGCGCCTCGCGACGAATGCTCATCTCTTCTCCCTACGGCGGCATTACCCGCATCAGGTTCGCGGGGTCTCCGGGCGACATCGCGCCGGACTCTCAGCCGTTCGCGCCTCGGCGCGAAGTGGGCTCCCCCGTGCAGCCAGCGGGAAGTGTATCGCTTATGGCCGGACCTCGTTTGTCCCTCAACTGAATAAGAATGGGCCCCGATGGCGACCCAGCCCTTCCTGCCCTTCGACGACGAGCCGGAGCCCGCGCCCGAGTCCGCGCCCGCGCCCTCGACGGCGAGCTCGCGGCTGATCCTGGAGCTCGCGCGCGTCTGCGCAGAGCAGCCGCTCGCCGAGAAGGTCCTCGTCGCTCCGTCGCTGCCGATCGGCCACCAGCTGCTCGAGCGGCTCGCCCGCGAGGGCCATCCGTGGATGCACCTGCGCGTCGAGACGGTTCGCACGCTCGCCCACGGCCTCGTCGGCGCCGAACTCGCCCGCGAGGGCCTCCGACTGCTTTCGCGAGCCCAGGCGCTCGCGCTCGTGGAGCAGGCGTGCGGCGAAGCGCTCGGCGAGAAGGCGTACTTCGGACCCCTGCGGGATCGACCGGGATTCCACCGCGCCGTCGCCCGCACGTTCGACGAGCTGCGTGCGGCCGGGATCTCGCCGGCGGCGCTGCCGGACGGCGCCTTCACCGACAAGCGCAAGCGGCGGGAATTGAAGGCGATCCTCGTCCGGTACGACGCGGCGCTGAACCAGGGCGGGTTCGTCGACGCTGCGGAAGTCCTGCGCCGCGCCGTCGCCGCGGCCCCGGAGGCTGCGCAGGAGGGACCTCTCTATCTGCTTCCCGAGGGGCAGGAGTTGACCACCGTCGAGCGCTCGTTGCTCGAGCGCATCGCCGGAGGCCGTCTCGCGGAGCTGGGCGCCGATCCGCCCGAGGAATGGACGCGCAACGCGCGCTCGGCGAAGCTCTTTCGAGCAACCGGCGAAGAAAACGAGATCCGGGAAGCGTTTCGCCGGATTCTCGCGGGCGGTCTGCCGTTCGATGCGGTGGAAATCCTGCACACCGATGCCTCGACGTACCCCACGCTGTGTTGGGAGTTGTCGCGCGAGCACGGCATCCCATGCACGTTTTCCGGGGGCGTCGCCGCGCCGTTCACGCGGCCCGGACAGGCGGCCCTCGCCTTCCTCAACTGGATCGGCCAGGGTTTCGCGGCCGACGTCCTTCGCGAAGCTCTCGCTTCGGGCGCTCTCACGTTCGAACGGATGGCGGGCCATACCGAAGGCGCACCCGGCACGCGCGCCGCCGCGCGCGCGTTCCGCGAGGCACGCATCGGCTGGGGCGCCCGGCGCCACCGGACGTCGCTCGACCGCCTCGTCGCCGAGATCGAGGCAGAGGACGGCCCGGCCGCACGCGAAGAGGCGGGCGCCGACGAGCTCGAAGCCCGCGCCGAGCGTCGGTTGCGCCGCGCGGCCGCCGCGCGGCGAGCGCGGGATTTCGCCGCACGCGCCCTCGAGCTCGCGGCGGAGGCCACGCACGAGGAGTGCGACCTGCGCCCGCTCGCGCGCGGCTGCCGCACGTTCGTCGCCGAATTCGCGCGGGTCGGCGACGAGCTCGACGGCATGGCGCTCGCGGCCCTCGAGAAGCTGCTCGCGGAGCTCGAGGTCCTGTCCGCCAGCAAGCTCTCGCCCGCAGAGGCGGGCCAGCGGCTCGCCGACGCCGTCCGCGCGCTCTCGGTCGCCGCTGACCGGCCGCGACCGGGGCGCGTCCACGTCGCCGACTACCGCTCCGGTGGATTCTCCGGGCGCAGCCATACGTATCTGCTCGGCCTCGACGAGGCGCGCCATCCCGGCGACGACCTCGAGGATCCGGTGCTGCTCGACGACGAGCGCCGCGCCATCAACCGGATCCTCGCTCCGGCGGCACTCGCCCTGCACCGCGATCGACCGCGCGACGCCGCGCTCGCGCTGCGCACGTGCGTGTCCCGCCTGACCGGCGCCCTGACCGCCTCCTACTCGAGTTGGAAGCTGCGCAGCCTCGACCAGCAGAGCGAGCAGTTCCCATCGCCGTTCTTTCTGGACCTGTACCGCGCGAGCTCCGGCCGGGGCGATGCGGACTACAGCGCGCTCCTCGCGGCCCTTCCCGTCCCGGCCGGTTTCGCGCCGGGCGTCGACGCGGCGCTCGACGACACGGAATGGTGGCTGTCACGACTGCGCGACGCCGGCCTGGCAGCGGCCGCGGGCGCCGCCGCTCCCATCGTCCGGGCTTTCTATCCCCACCTGGCCGACGGCCATCGCGCGGAAACCGCGCGCGATTCGGAGGCGTTCACGATCTGGGACGGATTCGTCGAGTCGGGCACTCCCGAGCTCGATCCCCGCACGTCCGGCCAGCCGCAGTCGGCCTCGCGCATGGAAACCCTGGCGCAGTGTCCCTTCCGGTACTTCCTGAAGCACGTCCTGAGGATCGAGCCGCCCGAGGAAGTCGAGCGCGACACCACGCGCTGGCTCGATCCGATGAAGGCGGGCTCCCTGCTGCACGAAGTCTTCCGCGTCTTTTTCGAGCAGATCACCGCCGCGGGCGAAAAGCCGGACGCCGCGCGCCACGCCGGTCGCATCGAGGAACTGGCCGAAACCGCGATCGCTTCCTGGCGGGAGAAGATCCCCCCGGCGAGCGAGCTCGCCTTCGAGGAGCGGCGCCAGGAGATCCTGCTCGCCAGCCGCACGTTCCTGCGTCTCGAGGAGGAGCACTGCAGGGCCGTGGAACCTCGCTACTTCGAGGTGGCCTTCGGGCTGCCCCGCACCCAATCCCGCTCCTCGATCGCCAGTCCCGACCCCGTCGCGATCGCGATCGGGTCGGGAGACTCGTTTCTGCTGCGCGGCTCGATCGACCGCGTGGACGAAGCGCCCGACGGCACGTTCCACGTCTGGGATTACAAGACGGGAAGCGCCTACCGGTACAGGGCCGAACGTGGCATCCACGGCGGCCGCCAGATCCAGCACGCGCTCTACGCCATGGCCCTCGAGCAGCTGCTGACCCGCGCGGGCTCGGTGGCGGAAGTCTCGCGCTCGGGCTATTTCTTCCCGGGCAGAAAGGGAGAGGGGCAGCGGCTGCCGATCGCGCTCGATCCGCCGCGGACGCGCGAGGTCACGCGACGGCTGCTCGACTTGCTGCGAGCGGGCGCGTTCCCGCACGCCGTCGAAAAGGAAGACTGCAAGTTCTGCGACTACGAGTCCGTCTGCGGCGGCGAGAAGATTTCTCGCCTGCGCATGCAGGCGAAGATGGCTGCCTCGCAGCTGCCCGTGCTTCGGGCATTCCGGGAGATCCATGAGTCGGACTGAGGCGCCGCCCCTGCCCGACCAGGCTGCCCGCGACGCGATCGCCACGGACCTCGGCACCACGATCCTCGTCGAGGCCGCCGCCGGCACGGGCAAGACCGAGAGCCTCGTTCAGCGGATGGTCGCCCTCGTGCAGACAGGAACGGCCTCCGTGGAACGCATCTCCGCCGTCACGTTCACCATAAAGGCGGCGGCGGAGCTTTCGCAGAGATTTCAGACCCGCCTCGAAGAGGCCGCCCGCGTCGCCGGCCCCGACGAGCGGCCGCGCCTCGAGCAGGCGCTCGCGCGCCTCGACGCCGCCTTCGTCGGCACCATCCACGCCTTCTGCGCCCGCCTGCTGCGCGAGCGCCCCGTCGAGGCCGGCGTGGATCCCGGATTCGCGGAGATGGACCAGCCCGAGGACACCGTTGCGCGCCAGGAGGCGTGGGACCGCTACACCGAGCGCCTCTTCTCCGAGGACAGTCCGATCCTCGCGCGGCTGTCCGCGCTCGGCGTGAAGCTCGAGGAGTTGCGCCAGACCTTCGAAACCCTTTCGGAGAACGAGGACGTGGAGCCCGCGATCGAGCCCGAGACGCCGCCCCCCGACTTCTCGGCGGCGGCCCGGTCCGTCGGCGAATATCTCGAACGCGCCGCGCTCGAGTTGCCCGACGACCCGCCGTCCGACGGCTGGACCGATTACCAGGAAGCCGTGCGGCGCGCGCTCCGGCTCTCCGCCTTCGTCGAACCGGGTGTACCCGCGAGCTTCGTGCGGGTCGCGGAAGTCCTCGAGCGCGCGGAGGACGACGCGAAAGACGCGGGCCGCCTGCGCGCGCAGTTCGAGACCCTGGTCCGCGACGTCCTGGCTCCCGCGATCCGCGCCTGGCGCGAGCACATCCATCCGATCCTGATTGCGATCGTCGCGCCGGCCGTGCGGGACTACGCCGCGTGGCGCCGCCGCAGCGGCCGCCTGAATTTCCAGGACCTCCTGCTCCATGCGCGCGACCTGCTTCGCGACCACCCGGCGGTCCGGCGCGCCTTCCAGGAGCGCTTCCTGCCAATCCTCGTGGATGAATTTCAGGACACCGATCCGATCCAGGCGGAGATCCTCCTTTATCTGACGGGAAGCGACACCGCCGGCATGGACTGGCGCACGCTGACGCCGCGCCCGGGTTCGCTTTTCGTCGTCGGCGACCCGAAGCAATCCATCTACCGTTTCCGACGCGCCGACATCGAGACCTACGGCCTCGTGCGCAGCCGCATCGAGCGGGACGGCCGGCTGCTCGCGCTGACGACGAACTTCCGCGCGACCGGTCGCCTCTGCGACTGGGTCAACACCGTCTTCCGTGCGGAGTTTCCGGCCGAGGCGTCGCGCGAGCAGGCCGCCTTCGCGGCCCTCCAGCCCTACCGAGAGCCCGGCGGCGCACCCGTGTTCCGGCTCGAGACCCGCACGGCGACCGGGGCCTCGGAGCCGGTCGTCGAGCAGGACTCCGAGCGCATCGCGCGCGCCATCGAAGCCGCGGTCGCCAGCGGGCGCCGGCCTGCGGACTTTCTCATCCTCTTCCGCACGCGCTGGCACATGGCCACGTATGCCCGGGAGCTCGAAGCGCGCGGGCTGCCCTACGAGCTCGCCGGCGGCGGCGCCTTCGAAGATTCCGAGGAGTTGCGGGCGCTGCTGTCCTTTCTGGCCGCCATCGCCGACCCCGACGATCCCGTGCCCTTCGTCGCCGCCCTGCGGGGACCGCTCTTCGGCATCGACGACGAAGCGCTTTACCGACACTTCGCAACCGGCGGGCGGTTCTCGTTCCGCGCCGACCTGCCGGCTGCCGCGGACCCGCGCATCGCGCGGGCACGGTCGCTCATGGCCGAGGGCGAAACGATGGCGGCGAGCCTTCCTCCCGGGGCCGCCATCGCGCGTATCTGCGGAGCGCTCGGCTGGGTCGCGGCCGGCGCCGCGCGCGAGCTCGGCGACAGCCGCGCCGGGAACCTGCTGAAGGCGCTCGCCGCGGCGCGCACCCTTTCCTCCGACGGGCTCGATTTCCCGGCCGTCGTGCGGGAGCTGACGCGCATGACGCACGCGGGCTACATCGAAGAGATGAGCGCCGAACCCGGACGCCGCGACGCCGTCCGGCTGCTGACCGTGCACGGCGCCAAGGGCCTCGAAGCGGACGTCGTGTTCCTCGCCGACCCGCGCGCGGACCGGCCCAAGCCGCCGCGCTCGTGGATCGACCGCGCCGGCAGCACGGCGCGGGGGCACTGGCTGGTCGTCCGCGAGACCGAAGGTTTCAGCGTCATCCAGATCGCTCGCCCCACCGGATGGGACGAAATGGCCGACAGTGAGAAGCGCTTCGAGGAGGCGGAGAAAAAACGGCTGCTCTACGTCGCCGCCACGCGTGCGCGCGAGATGCTGATCGTGAGCACGTGGAGGCAGGGCAAAGGCAAACCGAAGGGTCCACTGGAGCGCTTTCGATGCCTACATCCACGACGACCTCGTCGAGCCCCCTCCACCCGCCGCCGCACCGGCGCCGCCGCCGCTGCGCAATCTTCCCGCCGAGGCCGCGGCCTTCCGGCGGCGGCGCATCGAGCGGGAGGCGGAGTCCTCGCGCGCGAGCTATTCGGTCAATCCGGTGACTCGGATCGCGCACGTCGGTCCCCGGCCGGCGTGGGAACGGACGGGCCGCGGCATGTCGTGGGGGCGTGTCCTGCACGGGCTGCTGGAGGCGCTCATGCGCGACGACAAGCTCGACATCCGCGCCTATGCTGCGAATCTCCTCGCCGAGGAGGACCGCCCCGCGGCCGAAGTCGACGAGGTCGTCGGCACCGTCGAGGTCGTGCGCGGCTCCGACCTCTGGAAGCGCGCGTCCGCCGCGCCGCGGCGACTGGTCGAAGTGCCCTTCGCCCTCATGGTCCGGCGCGAGGAGCTCGGCCTGGTCGACGGGCCGGCCGAAACGCTCCTGCAGGGCGCGATCGACCTCGTCTTCGAGGAGAAGGGCGCGTGGACCCTGGTCGACTACAAGTCGGACACCGTCGGCGACAAGCTCGACGATCTCGTCGCCTTCTACACGCCCCAGATCGCGATTTACCGGCGCTACTGGGAGCGCCTGACCGGAAGCCCGACGCGGGCCGGCCTCTTTTTCGCCGAGACGGGCCAGGAAGTCTGGCCGACCCTTCCCCGCTGACGCCACCAGCGGCTGCATACAATCTTCACCAGGACCGTGAGAGGCTGACGACATGGATGTTGCGAACTACGACCTCGTCGTGATCGGCTCGGGGCCCGCCGGACAGAAGGGCGCGATCGCGGCCGCAAAGCTCGGCAAGAAGGTGGCCCTCATCGACCGCAAGGAGATGGTGGGCGGCGTCTGCCTCCACACGGGCACGATCCCGTCGAAGACTCTGCGCGAGGCGATCCTCTACCTCTCGGGCTTCCGCGAGCGGACGTTCTACGGGCGCGACTACACCGTATCGAAGGACATCACCGTCACGGATCTCGCGTTCCGCGTTCAGAAGGTGCTCGTGCGCGAGCTCGAGGTCATCCGGGCCCAGTTGAACCGCAACCGCGTCACGACGCTCTCCGGGACGGCGCGTTTCGTGGACGGCCACACGCTCGAGATCGAGTCCGCCGAGGGCGCGACCCGCGTGCGCGGCGAGCACATCCTGATCGCCTGCGGCACGCGCCCCGCGCACAACGAGACGGTGCCGCTCGACGGCAAGCGGATCATCGATTCCGACCAGTTGCTCAAGGGGGAGAACCTTCCCAGGGACCTCATCGTCGTCGGGGCAGGCGTGATCGGTCTCGAGTACGCCTCGATGATGTCCGCGCTCAACATCAAGGTCACGGTCATCGAGGCCCGGCCGACGGTCCTCGATTTCGTGGACCGCGAAATGATCGACTCGCTCATGTACTTCATGCGCCAGCGCGGCGCGGCATTCCGACTCGGCGAAAAGGTCGAGCGCGTCGGCTACGACGAGAAGGGCCGGGTGGTGGCGTTTCTCGAGAGCGGAAAGGAAATCCACGGCGACACCCTGCTCTACACCGTCGGGCGGTGCGCCAACGGGGACCTCCTGAATCTCGGCGCGGCCGGGATCGAGGCCGACGCGCGCGGCAAGGTGGCCGTCAACGAGTTCTTCCAGACTTCGGCCCCGCACATCTACGCGGCCGGCGACGTGATCGGCTTCCCCGCGCTCGCCTCGACGTCCATGGAACAGGGTCGCCTGGCGAGCTGCCACATGTTCGGCACGTACTGTGAGGCACGGAAAGTGATCCCCTACGGCATCTACACGATTCCCGGAGATCTCGATCGTCGGCAAGACCGAGCAGGAGCTGACGGCCGAGAGAGTCCCCTACGAGATCGGCGTCTCGAAGTTCGAAGAGCTCGCCAAGGGCCAGATGCTCGGCGTCGACACGGGGATGCTCAAGATCCTCTTCGACCGCAACACCCGCAAGCTTCTCGGCGTGCACATCTTCGGCGAGCGCGCGACCGAGATCATCCACATCGGCCAGGCCGTCATCGCCTTCGGCGGCACGATCGACTACTTCCGCGACACCGTCTTCAACTACCCCACCATGGCCGAGGCGTACAAAGTCGCCGGCCTCGACGGCCTCAATCGCTTGTAGTCCTCCAGAGCGAGCGCAACGACAAGGCCCCCCTCACCCCAACCCTCTCCCCCCTCACGGGTGGAGAGGGAGCCGTTGTTTGAGCCTCACTTCGCGCATCAGCTCGCGGCGCGAATAGTCTCCCGACCGAAGGGAGGGAGGAGGTTCGCGCCGCGGGAGCCGAAGCGCAGCGAAGGGATCAGGCGTCCGGTCGAGCCCACAGGCGAGCCGGACGCCGGTGCGCCGCGACAGGGCGCAGAGCCCGTAGCGCAGCGAACGCGACGGTTAGAACGTTCGATTCAGGTAGAGGTACGCCGAGCTGTTCCCCTTCCCCGAGTGCCCGTACCCGAGGAAGAACGGCCCGATGAGGGTGTCGGCCACGACGAAGACGCTGCCGGCCAGCTTCAGGCTCGAGAACGTGACCGGAGCCTGGAAGGCCCAGGTGTTGCCTCCCTCGATCGAGACGCCGGCGGAGAGGTTCTTGACGATGATGCCCCCGGTGTCGGAAAGCCGGTAGTAGAGCAGTCCCGCGCCCAGGGCGTAGGTGTTTCCGTAGAGCTGCGCGATCGGTCGGCCGGAAAGACGAAAGAGTCCTCCGAGCTGAAACTCGTCGTAGAAGGGGATCTGCGTGCCGAGGCCCGTGCCGCCCTCGACCTTGATGAGGCCGGTCCAGCGCCCGATCGTCTGGACCCCGATGGCCCCGGCTCCCAGGCGATCGTAGGACGTGGACGCTCCCAGGCTCTCGCGGTTGGCGAGAAAGGCGATGTCGGAAAAGTAGCCCGAGTGCGGCAGGTTCACGCTGTCGAGCTGGTCGACCTCCATGCGGGCTGTCAGTCCGCCTTCGTCCCAGTCGAGGTTCGGGAACGTTGGGTCGCCCACCTTGCGGCGGCCCTGGCCCCACGCGCGGCCGTAACCGACGCGCAACTCTCCCCACGTCCCGAAGTCGTAGCCGGCGTCCATGCCGACGACCGTGCGCGCGACCTGGTAGGTACCGACGGCGACCTGGTTCTGGTCGAACACCTGGGCCAGGTCCTGCTTCCAGCCGGCGTAGGGCGACAGGAAGAGATGGCTACGGTAGGTGAGCGGCTGGAAGAACCGGGTCTTCAGGTCGATCGGCTGTCCCACCGTCACGACCGCCTTCCATTCGCCGCCGAGGCCGTTCAACTCCGTCGCGTCCACGAGCGCGGTCACACCGAAGCCCGTGGTGAGCTGAAAGTCAGTCCCGAGATTGATGCCGAGCTTGAGATAGGTCGGGCCCCAGGATTTCGGTGTCGGCGTGATCTTGAGAATGCGCTTCTGCCCGTCCTGGACGATTTCGTAGCTGACGATCTCGAAGTAGCCGAGCGAATAGATCCGCTTCAGGTCCTGCCCGAGCGTCTTCGTATCGAGGACCTGGCCCCCCTTCGAATGCACCAGGTACGCCAGCCGCCGCGGGTCGACCCCCGGGACCGGAGCGATCACGACCTCGTCGACGTACGGCAAAGGAGGCAGCGCCGCGTCGTGGTGCTGCTTCCACGGGCCGTACTCGCTCTCCGGCACAGACCATTTCTCGAGCTCGCTCTTGTGCGCCTCGGCGGCCTTGTACCCGAGCGGGATCATCTTCAGACCCTTCATGAAATCCGCAGACGTGTAGCCGTCGAGGTCGGGCGTGATGACGAGGGTCGCCAGCTTCGCCGAGGCCATCGTGTTCTGCTGGAGCGGCAGGTCGATGAGGCGGCCGATCATCTGGCCGACGCTCTGGGGTTTGGCCGCCGTCTCGGCTCCGGACGAGCCGACGTTGACCGCGATGACGATGTCGGCGCCCATCGCGAGCGCCGTCTGCACCGGCAGGTTCTCCGACTCGCCGCCGTCGATGAGCAGGTGGCCGTCGATCTCGACCGGCGTGAAGCCCGCGGGGATGGCCATGCTCGCCCGGATGGCGCGGGCCAGATCCCCGCTCGACATGACGTAGGGGTTGCCCGTCTGGATGTCGGTCGCGACGGCGCGGAACGGGATGCGCAGCTGGTCGAAGTTCGTGGCCGCGGCGCACGGCAGCGTCGCCGTCTCGAGCACGAAGCCGAGCTTGCTGCCCGCGATCAGGCCCGGCGGCAGGACCAGCCCGCCCTTCTTGAGGTTCAGGCCGAACTCGAAGGGAATCAGGCGCTCGAAGTCGTCTTCCTTCTGCCGGAAGGACTGGTCCTTGCGTTCGGGCGCGTCCTGGAAGAGCGTGTCCCAGGGAATCGCGCCGATGAGCTTCTCCATCTCGTCGGGCGTGTAGCCGCAGGAATAGAGGCCGCCGATGATCGAGCCCATGCTCGTGCCCGCCACGTAGTCGATCGGGATGTGCATCTGTTCGAGGGCGCGGATCACGCCGATGTGCGCCGTGCCCCGCGCGCCGCCGCCGCCGAGCGCGAGGCCGATCTTCGGCCGTCTGGGCGGAGCCTGCTCCGGCGCCGTCTCGGGCGAGGGAGCCGCGCGCAGCGGCCCCGTCGCGGAGAGAACGCACATTCCGAGCGCGAGAAGAGAGGAAAATCGGCGGGATCGCATGGCTTGGAGCCTATCGGAACGGGGCCGATCGGTCGAGCCGAATGATGCGTCGGCCCCGCGATCGGCGACAATGGAGCGGATGACGGCGGCCGAAAACCACTGCCTCGCGGACGCGATCGGGCAGTTTCGCAAGTACCACGCGCTCGCCGGAGGCGCGCTCGCCCAGGTCGAGGACGCCGACTTCTTCCGCACGATCGACCCCGAGTCCAACAGCATCGCGCTCATCGTCAAGCACGTCTCCGGGAACATGCGCTCGCGCTGGACGGACTTCCTCACGACCGACGGCGAAAAACCCGACCGCAACCGCGACACCGAGTTCGAGCTCGAGCCGCGCGACACGCGCGAAGCGATCCTGGCGCGCTGGGAAGACGGCTGGAAATTGCTCTTCGCGGCGCTCGCGCCGTTGACGGAGGCGGATCTCTCCCGCGAGGTGCCCATCCGGGGCGAGCCGCACACCGTCCTGCAGGCCGTGCACCGGCAGCTCACGCACTACGCGTACCACGTGGGCCAGATCGTCTTTCTGGCGCGGCACTTCGCGGGCGGCCGCTGGAAGTCGCTCTCGATCCCGAAGGGCAAGTCGAAGGAGTTCGACGTCGCGCGCAACGGGAAGCCCTACCGGGTCGGCTGAGCCGGGCGGCGCTCGTAGACACGCGCCAGCCCCGACGGCCCCCCGAGCGCGGCGACCTCGTAGAGACGATCGATCTCGGCCGCGATCCCGAGCGCATAGTCCGCGCCGAAGCGCGCCGGTCCCCAGCCCGGAGGCTGCGCATCCACGACGACGAGAAAGCGCGGCCCGCTGCTCCTCAGGCGCTCGACCACGCGTGCCTCGGCAGCCGCATCGAGGTGGCCCGGCAGAACCTGCTCCTGCCGCAGCGGGTTCGGCATTCCCGTGACGAAGTTCAGGATTCCGGCCTCCGGAAACGTCGCGAGCCCGTCGCCCGGCTTGGCGCGCGCCTGGATCGCGTCGAGCGACCCGGTGATCGCGGCGGCAACCGGCGGCGCGACCCGCAGCGTGCCGGCCGGCGTCGCCACCGTCGTCCACGCGTCCGCGGGGGCGAACCGCGCGAGGCGCAGGAGGCCGACGAGCGCGAGCGCCGCGAACAGTCCCGTCACGGCCCGTCGCCAGGCCCGCGGCCGCGCGGATCTCCTGGCCGCGACGTCGAGGGCGAGGACCGCCGCGCTCGCCGCCAGACCGGGCAGCACCAGGATCGAGTACGGCGTGGTCCGAAATCCGTAGGAGAGCCCGAGCAGGACGCGCATCGCCGCGAGCCCCGAAAAGCCGAAAAGCAGGAACCGGGCGCGCGCGTCCGCATCGAGCGGGCGGCGCAGCACCGCCGCGGCTCCGGCCAGGGCGACGAGGGGCATGGGCGAGAGCAGCGGCGGAAGGCCGTCCTCGATCCGACCGCCCGCCGCGGTCCGGAGCAGCAGCACCGCCGCCGCGAGCGCGCCGTACCACGCGAGCTCCGCCGCCCGCGGACGCGCGTCCTCGGCGCTCGTCCGGGTCACGGCGAACGCCGCGCCCAGGATCGCGAGGTCGAGGAAGATCGCCGTCGCGATCCATCCAGCCGACGCTGCCGGCTCCGCGAAGCCGGAGATGACCCGGTACACGGCCTTCCACTCGGCCGGCGGAGAAAACAGCACGAGGGGCCCTTCGCTCGCGAGCTCCGCGAGAGAGATCCCGCGAAACGCAATCGCGTAACCGAGCGCGGCTGCCACGCCGCCGCCGAGCAGCACGAGGCCGGTCCGGCGCAGCTCCGCGCGTCGCTGCGCCGCGCGCAGCGCCGCGAAGGCGAGGATGGCGCAGGCCGCCGCGCCGACCTCGGGCTTCGCGAGAAGCGCGAGCGCGAGCCCCGCCGCGGCGGTCCCATCGCTTCCCCACGAGCGCGGTCCGCCGGCGGCCGCGAGAGCGGCCCACCGCCGGCCAGCGCAAAGAGCGAGGCGAAAGCGTACGGGAAGAGGAACGATCCCCCGTTCGGCGCGCCGATGCAGAGCGCGGCCCCCAGGGTCACGGCGACGACGGCGGAAAGGGAACTGCCGGCGCGCGCGGTCAGACGGTAGAGCGCCGCGAAGAGCACGGCCGCCGCGAGCGCGCCGACGACCTCGAGCACGGCCCACCTGCGGCCGAAGAGACGCAGCGCGAGCCCGTTGATCCAGGGGGCGGCGGGGCCGTAGTAGTACGCGACGTCGCGGTAGAGACGCTCGCCCGCGGCCAACCGGGCCGGGACCTGCATTTCGCGCGATCCGTCCACGAACGGCCCGATCCAGCGCTGCCACGAGAGCAGCGCCGAGGCGCAACCGGCGGCGACGGGCAACAGGACGGCCGCCCACGCCCGATCGGACGAGACCGCTCCGCCGCCGCGGGGTTGCCGGGCGGACGCCTGTGCGGCCGTCACTCTTCGGCGCGGATGTCCGTGAGGATGTTGTTGTTCAGCGTGATCTTGACGCGCTGGCCTTCCTGGAAGCGCTGCCACTGCTGGCGCGTGACCTCGAGGCGGTAGCGCGAGGTGGCCTGGCCCTCCCGCGCTTCGAAGACCATGTAGTAGTTGCCCCCGGTCCGATATCCCGAGGCGGTCGACGGACCTTCCGTGCCCTTTTCCTCGATCACGCATTCGAGCGTGCGCGTCCCCAGCCCGCCGTCCTTCTTGGCCGGCGGAGGCGCGCTGACCGCGCTCGTTTTCGCGCTGGACGCGCAGGCCCCCACGAGGAGGGTGGAAACCAGAAGCGCCGCAGAGAGCCGTCGATTGTCCATGTCACCCCTTAACCCGCGCGGGGCCCCCGCGATTCCGTCCCCGGAGGGGGCGCCAGCGTCCATTGTGCCCGTATTGCGAACGGTTGCGGCGAATCCATTAGAATCCCGGCCCGATGAACACTCACAAAGCGCGCGCCGTCCTCGTCGGCCTCGGCCCCATCGGCATCGAAGTCGGAAAAGCCCTGGCGGGACGCGCCGGGATCGAGCTCATCGGCGCCGCCGATCCCGCCCCCGACAAGGCGGGCAAACCGCTCTCCGCGCTGCTCGACGGCGCCTTCCCGAACGTCGCGATCCGCCCGAGCGCGGCCGCGCTCTATGCGGATTCCGCGGCCGCGCGCGGAAAGTCGGACGTCGTTCTGCTCTGCACGGGATCGCGCCTCCACACCGTCCTGCCGCAGATCGAGGAAGCCATCGACGCCGGGTTCCACATCGTGTCCACGTGCGAGGAGCTCTCGTACGCGGAGCTGCGCCACCTCCCGATGGCCCGCCAGATCGACCGCAAGGCCAGAGAGAAGGGCGTCGCCGTCCTCGGGACGGGAGTCAACCCGGGTCTCGTCATGGACCGGCTCGTCCTCGCCATCGCCTCGGCCTGCGTGAGGGTCGACTCGGTCAAGGTCACGCGCGTCGTCGACGCCGCCAAGCGCCGCGGACCGCTGCGGGCCAAGGTCGGCGCCGGGATGACGCCCGCGGAGTTCACGGCCGGAGTCGCCGCGAAGAAGCTCGGCCACGTCGGGCTCTCGGAATCGGCGGCCATCATTGCGCTCGGGCTCGGCCTGCCGATCGACGAGATCACCGAGACGATCAAGCCCGTCATCGCGCAGAAGGAAACCGACGGCGTGGCCGCCGGCAACGTCCTCGGGCTGCACCAGATCGCGATGGTCCAGGCGGGCGACGAAATCCTGGTATCGCTCGACCTGACCATGGCCGTGGGCGCCGAAGCCCCGTCCGACCGCATCGACATCGAGGGCGATCCGCCCCTGCACGTGACGGTCGCGGGCGGATTCCACGGCGACCGCGCCACGATCGGCACCGTCGTCAACGCGGTCCCCTTCATCGTCCGCGCGACGCCCGGCCTGCACAACGTGGTCACGCTGCCCCTCTTCGGGCTCCAACCGCTGCCCGTAGCCGCCGGTTCCTCGACAAGCGGGCGGCCTTCCGGACCGATCCGCTAGGCTCGTGGAAATGTACTCGCTGGACCGGACCCAGCAGATCGAGGCGCCTCTCGAAGAGGTCTTCGCCTTCTTTTCGGACCCCGGCAACCTCGCCCGGATCACGCCCTCCTGGCTCTCCTTTCGGATCCACGGGCCGGCGCCGGCGGCCCTGGGCGAGTGGACAGCCGCATCGAGTACCGCATCCGCTGGGGCCTCTTCACGCTGCGCTGGGTCACGCGGATCACGCGCTGGACGCCGACCTCCGAGTTCCAGGACATGCAGGAGAAGGGGCCCTACCGCGCGTGGCTGCACACGCACCGCTTCTCGCAGCGCGGCGGCCTCGGCGATCATGGAAGACCACGTGGACTACGCGCTGCCGTTCGGTCTGCTCGGCCGCGTCGCGCACCGGCTGCGCGTGCGCGCGCAGCTCGAGGAGATCTTCGACTTCCGCCGCCGGGCGATCGCGGAGATCTTCCCGGCCCCCGGTGACGATCCTCCACTGGTTCCGGCGCGACCTGCGCGTCTCGGACAACACCGCGCTCGCGCACGCCGCGCGCGACGCCGACCGCGTCGTGCCGGTCTTCGTCCTCGACGACCACTACGCCCGCGATCCGAACGTCGGGTCCGCGCGATTTCGCTTCCTGCGCGAGAGCCTCGAGGAGCTCGCCGGCGCGCCTGGCGCGCGCGGGCGGCCGGCTGATCGTGCGCCCGGGACCCGCCGCGCGCGCGCTGCCGGCGCTGCTCGCGCGAGACGGGCGCCGAGGCCGTCTACGCCAACGCCGAGATCGGGCCCTACCCGCAGCGGCGCGATCGTGAAGCGGCCGCCGCGGTCGAGACCGCGGGCGGGAAATTCCGGCTCTTCGACGACGCGCTGCTCGTTGCGCCGGATGAGATCTCGACCGACGCTGGCGATCCCTACACCGTCTACACGCCGTTCTCGAGGAAGTGGATGGCGGCCGAAAAGCGAGCGATCCCTGGCCTGCGCCCGCGGCGCTCGAGACTCCGGAGCTCTCCAGCGTGCCCCTGCCGAGGGTCGCCGCCTGGCGCGACACTGCTCCAAATCCATCTCGCACCGCACGGCGGTGAGGACGCGGCACGGGGCCTGCTCGCCCGTTTCTTCGCCGCGGCCGCGGCGCACTACGCCGACGACCGCGACCGGCCCGACCGTCGCGGGCACCTCGCGGCTCTCGCCGCATCTGCACTTCGGCACCATCTCGGCGCGCACGATCCGGGCCGCGGCCGAGGAGCGCCTGGCGGGACGCGGCGCCGCGCGAGCGCGAGCACATCCGCAGGTTCGTCCTCGAGCTCGCCTGGCGCGAGTTCTACCACCACGTCCTCTTCCATTTTCCGCGCGTCGCGTCCGAGAGCTTCCGTCCCGAGTTCGACCGCCTCGCATGGATGGAGAATCCGGCCGGTCTCGAGGCCTGGAAGCGCGGACGCACCGGCTTTCCGCTGGTCGACGCCGCGATGCGCGAGCTCGCGGCGACGCACTGGATGCACAACCGGGCGCGGATGGTCGCGGCCTCGTTCCTGACCAAAGACCTGCACATCCACTGGCGAGAGGGTGAGCGCTGGTTCGAGCACGAGCTCGCCGACGCCGACCTCGCGAACAACAACGGCGGCTGGCAGTGGGCGGCGGGCTGCGGCACGGACGCCGCGCCGTACTTCCGGATCTTCAACCCGGTGCTCCAGTCGAAGAAGTTCGATCCCGAAGGCGTCTACATCCGCCGCTTCGTTCCCGAGCTCTCCCGCGTGCCCGGCGCAAAGATCCACGAGCCGTGGACCCTGACCGCCGAAGAGCAGCGCGCCGCCGGCTGTCGCATCGGAGAGGACTACCCCGCTCCCATCGTGGATCATGCCCGCGAGCGCGAAGTCGCCCTGGCAATGCTCGGGCATGCGACGCTCGGACACCAGCTCGCGACGCAAATAGTCTCCCGACCGAAGGGAGGGAGGAGGTTTGCGTCGCGGGAGCCGGAGCGAAGCGAGGGGTCAGCCGGCCGGTCGAGCCCGCATCCGGGCGAGCCGGCCGGCGGTGCGCCCCGAAGGGGCGCAGACCTCGAGCGCAGCGAAGGCTCCGGTAAAAAAAAGGCGGCCCCGACTTATTTTGTGTCGGGGCCGGGAAGGAAGGTATCGCGTGCTGGTCCTAACAACCGGGTCCCCCGCCCGATTATTTCCGGATCCAGGTGTCTGAAAGCTAAGGACTTATCCGTTCAGGATCTCGAAGCCCGCGGCGCCGACGCCCTCGTCCGGAAGCAGCTCCAGGCGCACTCCGAGCGCCGTTTCCGCGTCGGCGAGCAGCGTCGGATCGTCCTCGGCGACGAGCTGCGCGACGGCAGGCCGCACGCGCACGCGCACGGTCTCGCCACTCGAGAAAAGATTGGGCGGCGAAAGCAGCGCACGCCGCAGATCGAGCGCCACGGTGACGTCCGTCCTGACGCGCCCGCTGCCCGAGCAGGCCGGGCAGGCGCGGGTCAGCACCCGCTCGAGATTGCCGCGCGAGCGCTGCCGCGTGATCTCGATCAGGCCGAACTCCGAGATCTGCAGAACGCGCGTCCGGGCGCGGTCGCGCGCGAGCTCCGCCTCGAACCGCTCGAAGAGCTTCATGCGGTGCTCGGGGTCTTCCATGTCGATGAAGTCCACGACGAGCAGACCGCCGAGGTCGCGCAGCCGGATCTGGCGGGCCACCTCCGGCACCGCCTCGAGGTTCGTCGCGAACACCGTGTCCTCGAGGCCCTGCTTGCCGACGAACCGGCCCGTGTTCACGTCGATGGCGACGAGGGCTTCCGTCTGGTGGATCACGATCGACCCGCCCGAGGCCAGGCTCACGCGGCTCTTCAGGGCGTTCTCGATCTCCGCCTCGATGCCGAAGGCTTCGAAAAGCGGATCGGGCCCGCGGTACAGCTCGAGGCGCCGCGCGAGGGAGGGAGCCACCGCGTCGAGGAACTCGCGGAGGCGGTCGTGCGTGGCCTCGTCGTCCACCCGGATCGCGTCGCAGTCGTCGCCGGCCAGGTCGCGCACGGCCCGGAGCGCGAGGTCCACCTCGCGATGCAGCAGCGCCGGCGGCGACGAGCTCTCGCGGCGGCGCTCGATGCGCGCCGCGAGCTCCCCCAGGTAGCGGCGGTCGGCGGCGAGGTCTTCCGCGGACTTTCCGAGCGCCGCCGTGCGGGCGATGAAGCCGCCCTCGCCCCCGAACCCTTCGAGGATCAGGCGCAGGCGCTCGCGCTCGCCCTCGTCCGACACCCGGCGCGAGACGCCCACCTCGCGGGCGCCCGGCAGGTAGACGAGCGTGCGGCCCGCCAGCGAGATGCCCGCCGTGACCCGCGGCCCCTTGCCGGCCAGCGGATCCTTCGTGACCTGGACGACGATCTCCTGGCCTTCCTTCACGAGGTCGTCGATCCGCGGCCGCTCCGAAGAAGGCGCTTCCGGCCCGCCGGCCGCGGCGGCTTCCCCGAAATCGACGTCCGCCGCGCGCGCCGAGGCGTCCTCGACGTAAAGGAATGCGTCGCGGTCCAGTCCGATCGACACGAACGCGGCCTGCATGCCGGGAAGCACGCGGTGCACGCGGCCGAGGAACACGTTGCCGACGAGGCCCTGCCGGCCGCGCCGCTCGTGCAGGACCTCCACCGCACGCCCGTCCTCGGTCAGCGCGACGCGCGTCTCGGGGGGTGTCGCATTGACGAGAAGTTCTTTCCTCACGCGTTGGCGAACCTGCGGTACTCGACGCCGAGGATCAGGCCGATCGCGAGAAACGTCGTCGCGATGGACGAGCCGCCATAGGACACCAGCGGCAGCGGGATCCCCGTCGTGGGCGCGAGTCCGATCATCATGGACGCGTTGATCATGACCGAGAAGAACATCATCCCCGTCAGCCCCAGGATCAGGAACACTCCTCCCCGGTCCCGCGCCGTCTGCGCGAGCTTCAAGGCGCGCAGGAAGAGACCCGCAAAGAGCCCGAGGACGAGGATCACCCCCAGGAATCCCCACTCTTCGGCAATGACGGCCAGGATGAAGTCCGTGTGCTGCACGGGAAGAAAACGCAGCTGGCTCTGCGTGCCGCCGCGGAATCCCTTGCCCGAAAAACCGCCCGAACCCACCGCGATCTTGGACTGGCGCACCTGGTAGCCCGACCCCAGCACGTCGCTGTCCGGATTCAGGAACGTCCCGATCCTCGCCTTCTGGTAGTCCTTGAGCATGAACCAGCCGCCGCCGGCGAGCATGAGGACGATCACGCCGATGACCACCCAGCCCCTCGCGGGCAGACCCCCGAAGTAGAGCCCGACGAACACGAGCGGCAGGAACGTCAGGACGAGCCCCATGTCGGGCTGGAGGAAGACGAGGAAGGCGGGGATCCCGACGATCGCGCCGAGCTTGAAGATGGTGGACGCATGCAGCCGGGCGTCGTCCTCGTTCTCGAAGAGGTAGGCGACCAGCAGCGCGGTCGCGATCTTGGCGAGCTCCGCCGGCTGGAACTGAAAGTTCCGGATGCGGATCCAGGAACGGACGTTGGCGATCCGCTCGCCGAAGAGCAGCAGGTACAGCAGCGGCAGGAGGCTCGCGCAATAGATCGCGAAGGAGAACTTGAGCAGCATCCGGTAGTCGAAGAGGATGGCGCAGACCATCGCGATCAGGCCCACGGCGATCAGGATCGCCTGGCGGCCGGCCAGGCCCTCGAAGCGCGGGCTGCCGGTCGTCGCCGACGCGATGAACAGCACGCCGAGAGCCGCGAGGGCGAGGGCGCAGCCGAGCACGACGAGGTCGATGCGACGACCGCCGGGAAGCGCGCCGCCGATCATGGCGTCACCGGCCGCGCCGCGCGCGCGATCCCGGGCGCGGCGGGCGCCGCGGCCCGCATGGCCGGATCCGGCGCTTTCGGCGCGACGCCGAACCGCGCCTCGAACAGCGCCTTGGCCAGCGGCGCGGCGGCGAGGTTGCCGTGGCCGCCGTTCTCGACGAAGACCACGACGACCATCTGCGGGTCCTTCACCGGGCCGAACCCCGCGAACCACGCATGGTCCTGCAGCTTGGACTTGTCGGCGCCGGCCCGGACGGTCGTCTCCTTGCCGACCACCTGCGCGGTGCCCGTCTTGCCGCCCATTTCGACCCCGGCGACGCGCGAGCCGTAGGCCGTGCCCCCCGCCTCGTTGACGACCGCCCACATGCCGTCCTCGACGATCGCGAGCTTTTCGGGCGCGAGCGGAATCGCATCGTGGAACTCGGCCTTGTAGCGCAGCTGCGCTCCCGTCTTCGGGTCCTGCGAGGAGTAGAAGAGGTGCGGCGTCGGCAGGCGCCCGCGCTCGACCAGCCCCGAGAGTGCGCGCGCGACCTGCATCGACGTGACGAGCAGCGGCCCCTGGCCGATCGAGACCGAGATCGTCTCGCTCGGATACCACCGCGCGCCCCGCCGCGAGCGCGCCCACTCCTCCGAGGGCACGAGGCCCGACTTCTCGAAGGAAAGGTCCAGGCCCGTGGGGGCGCCGAAGCCGAACGACGTCAGGATCTCGTTGATCCGGTCCACGCCGAGCTTCTGCCCCAGGTTGTAGAAGTAGACGTCGCACGACATCTTGATCGCGTCGCGCAGGTTGACCAGGCCGTGGCCGCCCTTCTTGTGGCAGTGGAACTCGCGCCCGTAGAACACGGCGTGCCCCGGGCAGAAGATGCGGGCCTCCGGATCCACGAGTCCGCGCGCCAGCGCGCCGTAGGCGATGAAGGGCTTGATCACCGACCCGGGCGAATACATGTTCTGGATCGCCCGGTTCTGCAGCGGGCGGTCGGGATTCTCGATCAGGCCGCTCCACTCCGAGGACGTGACGCGCCGCGTGAACCAGTTCGGATCGTACGAGGGCGAGGAGACCAGAGCGAGGATCTCCCCCGTCCGCGGATCGAGCGCGACGACGGAGCCGACCTTGTCCTTGAAGTACTCCTCGGCCACGTCCTGCAGCTTCAGGTCGAGCGTGAGGAAGAGGTTCTGGCCGGGGCTCGCCTCCAGGCGCGCCTCCTCGGCCACTTCGCGGCCGTGTGAGTCGACGATGACGCGGCGCTCGCCGCTCGCCCCCGACAGCAGCCGCTCGTAGGCGCTCTCCACGCCCTTCTGACCGATCCAGTCGCCGACGCCGTAGACGTTGCCGGCGTTCTTGATCTGCTCGGGCGTGGCCTCGGACAGGTAACCGAGCGCGTGGGCGGCGGAGCCTCCGTGCTTGTACAGGCGCCGCTGCGAGACCGTGATGGCGAACTCCGGGTGCTCGGCCGCGCGCGCCTCGACGGCGGCGACCTCTTCGATGGAGAGATTCTCGGCGATCGGGATCGGCACGAACTCCGGGTCCTTGCGGCCCCGCTCGACGCGCGAGGCCACGCGCTCCTTGTTGAGGCCGAGCAGGTCCACGATGAAATCGACCGAGGCGTTCAGGTCCTTCGCCTCGCGCCGGTACAGGTGCAGGGTGTACGCCGGCTCGTTCTCGACGAGCGTGGCGCCGTTGCGGTCGAGCACGTAGCCGCGCGGCGCCGTGATCTTGACGGCGCGGATGCGGTTGTTCTCCGAGAGCGAGAAGTAGTACTCGCCGCGCACGATCTGCACCGTCCAGTACGCCACCGCGAGCAGCGACAGCACGGTGCCCACGGCCACGCGCGAGACCTCGATCCGGCGCGCCAGGGCCTGGCGATCTTCGCGAATCCTCAGCACGTGTCACCGCAGCCTCCGCAGGCGCCGCCGGTGCCACCACTCGCCCCACGGAAAGTTCCAGGCCGACTCGAACGCGCCCCCGGCCACGCCCGTCGCGGCGGCGCGCCAGATGGCATCGCGCGAGACGAGGACGATCGGAGACTGGGACAGCAGCGCGGAGAGCAGGCCGACGATCGCTTCGTTGGCGAGCGACGCGGCGGCGAGCGCCGCCCCGACCGCGAAGGCGCCTCCGAAGACCACGCGGACCGACACGAGCGTCAGCGCGTAGCCGATGATGGCCTTGGCGAAGGCGTTCATGCCGATGAGCGGCTGCGACAGCACGGCATCCTCGAGGGCGCCGGCCGTGGCCCCCGTCGCCACGGCGCGCACGAAATCGCCGCTGCGGGCAACCGCCGCCGTCGCGAGCAGGAACCAGTCCACGGGCAGAAAGCCGCGGTAGGGCGAGCGGCCCACGAAGAATTCGAGCACGACCGCGGCGCCGAGCAGCAGGGCGATGCGCCCGATCTTCATCGGGGCGCCCCCTTGGGAGCCGGGGCCGGCTCCGCGCTCTCCCGGACCGCCGGCGACGGCGCGAGGAGCAGGACGTCCGTCAGGCTGCGAGAAGTCGGCCGTCGGCGCGACCCGGATCTGGAGAAAGAGCTTGCTGCCGCGCGACACCGATTCGACGCGGCCGATCGGCACGCCGCGCGGATAGATGCCGTCGATCCCGGCCGACTCGATGAGGTCCCCACGCGCGATCGACGAGGTCGTCGCGATGTTGTTCAGGGTGAGCGCTCCGCGGCCGTCGCCGCGGACGATACCGAGCTCGCCCGTGCGCGCGATGCGGGCGCCCGCGGCCGCGGATGCGTCGAGCAGCAGCTGCGCCCGGGAAGCGCCCCGGCCCACCGTGACGACGCGCCCGACCAGGCCGGCCGGAACCGCCAGCGGCGAGCCCGCCACCACGCCGTCGGCCGAGCCGGCGCCGATCAGCGCTCCGTGCACCCCGGCGCGGTGCTCGATCAGCAGCACGGGAACGGAGCCGACGACACCCGGCAGCGACGCGCCCTGCCCGAGCATCCGGAGGCTTTCGGCGCCCTGGCGCGCCTCGGCGCGCAGGCGGAAGAGCTCGAGCTCGCGCGCGTCGAGGTCCTTCTTCAGCCGTTCGTTCTCCTCGCGGGCGCTGAAGAGCGCGACCGTCGAAGAGATCGTGCTCGAGACCGAGCGCGACAGCGCGCCCACGGCGGCCGCGACGGGCGCGGAGGCCGAGAGCATCCACGACTGGAGCACGGTCCCGCGGCCGCCGCGGACCTGCGCCTGGGCGGAGAGGACGAGCACGCAGGCGACGAGCACCATCACGAGGACCGCTCCCCCGCGGCGAGGATTGGCCGCGGCGATCTCGGCGTGGGGCTTCTGCGGTCTCATGAAGGGGAGCCGGGGTCGATCAAGGGTTCACGGTTCACGATTCAGGTGATGGAAATCTTCCTCAGGAGATCCATGTCCGTGAGCATCGCCCCGGTCCCGAGGGCCACCGACGCGAGGGGGTCTTCCGCGTAGGAGATGGGCAGGCCCGTCTCCTCCGAAAGCCTCCGGTCGAGGTTGCGCAGGAGCGAGCCGCCGCCGGTGATGATGATCCCCTTGTCCATGATGTCGGCGGACAGCTCGGGCGGCGTGCGCTCGAGGGCCACCCGCACCGTTTCGACGATCGCCGCGACCACCTCCGAGAGCGCCTCGCGCACCTCCTCGTCGGACAACACGAGCGTCTTCGGCACGCCCTCGACGAGGTCGCGGCCCTTGACCTCCATCGTCAGCGGCTCGTCGAGCGGATGCGCGGAGCCGATCTCGATCTTGATCTGCTCGGCCGTGCGCTCGCCGATGAGCAGGTTGTACTTGCGCTTCAGGTACTGGATGAGCGCTTCGTCCATTTCGTTCGAGGCCGTTCGCACCGAGCGGCTGTAGACGATGCCCGCCAGCGAGATCACCGCGACGTCCGTCGTGCCGCCGCCGATGTCGACGATCATGTTGCCCGTCGGCTCGGTGATCGGCAGGCCCGACCCGATCGCCGCCGCCATCGCCTGCTCGATGATGAACACCTCGGAGGCGCCGGCGCGCAGGGCCGAGTCCTGCACCGCGCGCTTCTCGACCTGCGTGATGCCGGAGGGCACCGAGATCACGATGCGCGGCCGCACGAAGAGCGAGCGGCCGTGCGCCTTCTTGATGAAGTGATCGAGCATCTTCTCGGTCACCTCGAAATCGGCGATGACGCCGTCCTTCATCGGACGGATGGCGACGATGTTGCCCGGCGTGCGCCCGAGCATCTCCTTGGCGTCCGTGCCGACGGCTTCCACGCGGTTGGTCACCGTGTTCACCGCCACGATGGACGGCTCGCGCACGATGATCCCCTTGCCCCGCGCGAACACCAGCGTGTTCGCCGTGCCGAGATCGATCGCCAGGTCGTTCGAGAAAATCGAGAAAACGGATTTCCAGGCCAAGCCAAACCTCCTAAGGGCGGTCGACGGGAGACGGGAAGCGGGAGACGCGCTGGTCTACCGTCGTCCGTCTTCCGTCTCCCGAAACGAGAATCTTCATAGCGACTCGACGAATACCCGCACGCGCCGGACCGTTTCGTTGCCCGACGCGTCCACCGACTTGACGACGAGGACCGTAGCACCATCTCGCTCGATCGTGATCGTCTTCTTGAACGAGCCGTCGGGTTCGAGGTCCGCCGGCTCGGCGTTGACGGTCACGACGGCGCCCGGCTCCGTCTTGCCGTACACGAGGAACAGGTTGCCCATCTGCTGCGGCGGATAGACGATCAGGTCCGGCGGCGTCATGTCGCCCCCCGATCCCGTCTTCAGCGGCTCGGTCACCATCTTGAAGCGCCGCACCGCGGACCAGTCGGAGGTCAGGCCGTTGGACTCGATGGCCGCGACGCGCCAGAAATAGGACCCCTCCTTCGAAACCTTGACGCGCGCGCTCGTCTGCACGCGGTCGTCCAGGTCGACCTCGGTCGAGTCCGGCACGAAGAGGCGCGAGCGCGAGATCTGGAGGCGGTACCGGGCGGCGTCCGCGACCTTGGACCACTTGAGCTCGACCTGGTCGCCGGTCTTCAGGTCGTAGATCCGGTTGTCCGCCGGCAGGGCCGGCTGCGGCGAGTCCGGCAGGGCCACCTTGGGCGAGAACGTGCCGCGTCTTGGCTTCGGCCGAGACCTTCTCGCGGCCTTCCAGGACGACGCTTTCCTTGCCCGTCGACACCGTCGTGCGGCCGCGGAAGCTCGTGACCTCGGTCTTGTCGCCGGGGACGACGTCGACGGACACGCGCGAGTCGCGGTCGATCGCGGCGGTCGCCGTGTCCGTGGCCACCGTCGAGTTCGCGCCCGACGTGTAGACGTTGACCGCGCCCGAGACGATCTTGATCTGGCTCCCGTTGACTTCCGACGAAACCGGACGGCGGCACTCGAAGAGCGATCCCGGGCGGATCGTGTAGAGCGTCCCGTCGTAGAACATGATCTCGGCCGAGCCCGTCTTGCCGGCCTTCACGAAGTCGCCGTCGAAGAGCGGCTCGCGCTGGCGCGCCGGCTCGAAGGTCGAGCGGCCCGCCCGCTGCAGCGAGACGTCGCCCTCGACGAAGATGAAGGACGCGTCGCCCTGCTCCCCCGCGCCCGAGCCGCCGAGCGTGCGGCGCGAGTAGGACTGGGACTCGACGGCGAGACGGAACGCCTCTTCGTAGCGGGACCCCGAGAAGGACTCGCGGGAATCGCGCAGGAAGTCCCGGGCCTGCGCCACGTTCGAGCCCGGCCGCGTCGCGCCCACGGACCGCGTCGCGCGGGCCAGCAGCGCCTCGGCCTGCGCGATTTCGGCCTGCGCCCGGTCCCGCGGTGAGCCATGGCTGCGCAGATAGACGAAGTACGCGACGCCGCCGGCGACCAGAAGAAGGACAAGGACGATCGCCCACTGGCGGATCTTCTGGATCGGGATGACGAACCAGTCGAGATCCGTTCCAGCCGGCTGGCCGGACTTCCGCTTTCGCATAAACTCCCGAAACTGCGGGACTTACCCCTGTTGCTTATAGCACACTTGGCCCCGATCCGCAGGTGACGGCGCCCCGTCGGAGGGCTCCAAGGCCCGCCCGGAGGGCTTGCCGCGTCCGGATCGAGTCGCCTGCTATAGTCGCCCGTCCTCGAACGTTTTTCCGGAGGGTTTTCGATGCTCAAGACGATGCGCAACAGCTTCCATCACCTCAAGTGGACGCTGTTCGTCGTGATCGGCGTTTTCATCCTCGGATTCGTCTTCTGGTCGGGCTCGGGCACGGACCAGAACAAGGCCGGCCAGGTCGTGGCCGAGGTCGGCGGCGAGCGGATCACGGCCGTCGAGTTCGACCGCCAGTACCGGGCCCAGGTCGAGCGCTACCGCCAGATGTACCAGGGCAACTTCTCGCCCGAGCTCGAGCGCGCGCTCGACCTTCCCCGCAACGTCCTCGACTCGATGATCGAGCGCATGCTCCGCCTCGAGGCGGCCAGGCGCCTGGACCTCCACGTCGCCGACGACGAGCTCGCGAAGAAGATCGTGTCGCTGCCCTTCTTCCAGGACAACGGGCAGTTCATCGGCCGCGAGAAGTACGAAAAAATGCTTCGCTCGAACAACATCGTCCCCGAGCGCTTCGAGGAGGAGCTGCGCGAGGACATGCTGCTCGAGAAGTACGCCGGCCTGGTCAAGGCGTCGGTCGTCGTTCCCGACGCCGATCTCGCGCGGGAGTTCTCCACGCGCAACGACAAGGCCACGATCGAGTACATCCTCGTGCCCTCCAGCCGCCTCGAGTCCAACGCGCAGCCGACCGACGCGGACCTGCAGGCGTACCTCGACAAGCACAAGGACCGCTACCGCGCGCCGGTCCAGCGCAAGGTCAAGTACCTGCTCGTCGACCGGGCGCGCGTGCGCGCCAGGATGACGCCCAACGAGGCCGACCTGCGCTCCGAGTACGAGCGGCGCAAGGACTCGTTCAGCGTCCCCGAGCAGGTCACCACCGCGCACATCCTCATCGCGGTCAAGCCGGACGGCGGGGCCAACGCGGACGCGGTCGCCAAGGCCAAGGCCGAGACCGTCGCCGCGCGGGCCAAGGTGCCCGGCGCCGACTTCGCGAAGCTCGCCAACGAGAACACGGACGATCCGAGCGGCAAGACGAGCGGCGGCCAGCTGCCACCCTTCTCGCACGGCCAGATGGTGCCGGAGTTCGAGCAGGCGGCATTCTCCATGGCCCCGGGCGAGATCCGCGGGCCCGTCAAGACGCAGTTCGGATACCACATCATCAAGCTCGTCTCGAAGACGCCGGCGCGCACGCGCACGTTCGACGAGGCGCGCCCCTCGCTCGTCGCCGAGACGACCGAGCGCCAGGCCACGGCCGAGGTGGACCGCCTCTCCCGCGAGCTCGCCGAGAAGCTCAAGGGCATGCGGTCGGCCTCCGACGACGACCTGCGCAAGCTCCAGTCCCCCGACGCGGTCACCTTCAACGCCACCGAGTGGAACGCGCGCGGCGACAGCGTCCAGGGCATCGGCGCCAATCAGAAGTTCTCCGACGAGGCCTGGACGACGCCGGTCGGCAAGGTCTCCGCGACTCCCATCACGACCCCGCGCGGCACGGTCTTCGTGAAGCCCTCCGAGGAGCGCGCCGCGGGCCTGCCTCCCTTCGCGGAGCTCAAGGCCCGCCTCGACTCCGAGTGGCGCGTCGAGCGCCGCCAGAAGGACGCCCTGACGCAGCTCGAGCCGGCCGCGAAAGAGCTCTCCGCCGGCACGACGCTCGCCGCGCTCGCGGGGCGCTACGGCACGGAGGTCAAGACGACGACCGAGTTCGGTCCCGGAGGCCCGGTGCCGGAGCTCGGCGCCGCGCCCGAGCTGACCGCGGCCGTCTTCCAGACGACGAAGGGCCAGGCCGGCCCGGCCGTCGCCGTGCCCAACGGATTCGTGCTCTACCGCGTGCTCTCGCGCACCGAGGGCGACCGCGGGGCGTTCGAGGCGCAGAAGGAACAACTGCGCGAGTCGATCCGCAGCCGGGAGGCCGACCGCCTGACGCGCGCGTACCTCCAGCAGATCCGCGCCTCGCGCAAGGTCGAGGTCAACGAGCAGCTGCTCGCCTCGTTCATGCGGGACACGGCGGCCGGGCGACGCAGCTGATCGCGGGCCCGGCGGCTGCAACTACAATCGGCGCATGATCGGCCGCCTGACCGGCCGCGTCGCGACCAAGACGCCGGACCAGGTTCTCCTCGACGTCGGGGGTGTGGGGTATCTCGTCCACATCCCGCTCTCGACGTTCTACGAGCTGCCCGAGAGCGAGAGCCCGGCGTCGCTCTGGATCCACACGCACGTGCGCGAGGACGCGCTCGCGCTCTACGGATTCCTGACCGAGCGGGAGCGGTCGCTCTTCCTCCTTCTGCTCGGCGTGACCGGGATCGGACCGCGCGTCGCGCTGACGGTCCTCTCGGGAATCCCGCCGGCCGAGCTCGTCGACGCGCTGCGCAAGCAGGACGTGCGCCGGCTCGTTGCGGTCCCCGGCGTCGGCAAGAAGACCGCCGAGCGGATGGTCCTCGAGCTCGCCGAGAAGGTCGCGCGCCTGCCGGGCGAGGCGCCCGCGAAGGAGCCCGCCGCCGTGGCGGCCGACGACGTCATCTCGGCCCTCGTCAATCTCGGATACCGCCGGGCCGAGGCCGAGCGCGCCGTGGATGCGACGGCGCGGGCCGGAGGGTCCAGGGAGTTTGGAGATTTCCTGAAGGAAGCGTTACGACGCCTGACCGCGGGGTAACGGTCAGCAGTCAGCGGGGACGATAGACTCATACGGCTTGACGGATTCAAAGGAAATTCTCACCGGGACCGCGCTCGAGGACGATGCCGCCGTCGAGCCGAAGCTGCGGCCGCAGCACCTCGGCGAATACATCGGGCAGACGAAAGTCCGCGAGAACCTCTCGGTCTTTCTCGCCGCCGCGAAGGGCGCGCGGCGAGCCCCTCGACCACGTTCTGCTGACCGGCCCGCCGGGTCTCGGCAAGACGACGCTCGCGCACATCGTCGCGCGCGAGATGGGCGCCGGCCTGCGCCTGACCGCGGGGCCGATGATCGCGCGCGCGGGCGACCTGGCCGGGATCCTGACGAACCTTCAGCCGCGCGACGTCCTGTTCGTGGACGAGATCCACCGCCTCTCGCCCACGGTCGAGGAAATCCTGTACCCCGCGATGGAGGATTTCCGCCTCGACGTCCTCATCGGCGAAGGGCCGATGGCGCGCACGATGAAGGTGGACCTGCCGCCCTTCACGCTCATCGGCGCGACGACGCGCCCGGGCCTGCTCTCCCAGCCGCTGCACGGCCGCTTCGGCATCACGCTGCGCCTGGACTTCTACGACGTCGCCGCGCTGGCGCAGATCGTCGACCGCTCCTCGCGCATCCTGTCGATCCCGATCGCGCCCGAGGCCGCCCGCGAGATCGGCGCCCGCAGCCGCGGCACGCCCCGCATCGCCAACCGCCTCCTGCGCCGGCTGCGCGACTTCGCCGAGGTCGCCCACAAGGGCGAAATCGACCTCGACACGGCGCGCCAGGCGCTGGCCCGCCTCGAGGTCGACGAGCACGGCTTCGACGAGCTCGACCGCCGCATCCTCGCGACGATCATCGAGAAGTTCGGCGGCGGCCCCGTCGGCGTCGGCGCGATCGCCGCGTCCCTCGGCGAAGACCGCGGCACGCTCGAAGACCTCTACGAGCCCTACCTGCTCCAGGCCGGCTTCCTGCAGCGCACGCCGCGCGGGCGGGTGGCCTCTCCCGCCGCGTACCGGCATCTCGGGATCGTGGCGCCGCGACGCGATGGAGAGCTGTTCTGAGTCCGCTCCCATGCGACGCGGAATCCTCGTCTACAACCCGACCGCCGGCCAGCGGGATCGGCGGCGCGCGATGAGCACGCTGATCGACCGGCAGCGGGCGAAGGGGCTCGAGCTCGTCAACGCGCCGACGAGCGGCCCGGGCGACGCGACGGCGATCGTCCGGGCTTTCTGCCGCGCGGCCTCGACGTCGTCGCCGTCTGCGGCGGCGACGGCACGATCTCGGAGGCCGCGTGCGGCCTGGCCGGCTCGGACGTGCCGCTGGCCGATCCTGCCCGGCGGCACGTCCAACGTGCTCGCCATCGAGCTCGGCATCCCGAGCTCGTTCCTGCGCGCCGAGTCCCTGCTGCACGACGGCGTCCCGCGCACCCTGCGCCTCGCGCACGCCGACGGCCGGCCCTTCCTCCTGTGGGCCGGCGTCGGGCATCGACGCGCGGATCATGGGCAAGATGAGCCTCGCCTGGAAGCGGCTGGCTCGGCCGCGCCGGGATCCTCCCGACGGCCGTGTCGCAGTTTCTCCAGTACGAGTTCCCGAGCCTCGAGGTGGAGATCGACGGCGTCGCCCACGCGGCGACCTTCGCCGTCGCCTCGCGCGCGCGACACTACGCCGGCAAGTGGGTCATCGCGCCCGACGCGCGATCCGGTCGGCGACACCTTCGACGTGCTCCTCTTCGCCGAGCGCAGCCACGCGCGCCTGGCCCAGCTCTTCCAGCAGATGGCGGCCGGCCGGGCCGGCCACCTCAAGAACGGCCTCTCCCGGATCGTGCGGGGCCGCAAGGTCTCCATCCGTTCGCTCGACGGAAACCCGGTCGAGGTCCAGGTGGACGGCGACTGCGTCCTCGCGACGCCGATCGCCTGCCACGTGGGCGCGGACACGGTGCGCGTCCTCGTGCCGGCGAAGGACTGAGCGGCGAGCGGGGACTCCCTGCCTGCCCTACGACTTCTTCCGGCCCGACTGGACCGTCTTCTCGACCTCGGCGGCGTCGCGCGGGGCGCCGCAGGACAGGCACTCGAATCCGTCCTTCGTGACGAGGACCGTGTCCTCGATCCGCACGCCGATGTTCCACCACTTCGGGTCGACGCCCTTCGAGTCCGCCGGGATGTAGATGCCGGGCTCGATCGTGAAGACCATCCCCGGCACGAGCACGCGCGACTTGCCGCCGCCCGGCTCGCCGTAGCCGCCGGCGTCGTGCACGTCGAGGCCCACCCAGTGCGAGACGCCGTGGAGCGTGAAGCGGCGCTGGCCCTGGTCCTTGCTGGATCGTGGCGGGGTCGCCGGTGAGCAGGCCGAGCTTGACGAGCCCGGCCGTCTGGACTTCGCGCCGCCTTCTTCTCGATGTCCTCGTGCGTCGCGCCCGGCTTGACGAGCGCCATCGCCTGCGTCTGTGCATCGAGCACGATGTCGTAGATCGCGCGCTGCTCGGGCGAGAACTGGCCGTTGACGGGATACGTCCGCGTGATGTCGGTCGCGTAGAAGCCGTACTCGGTCCCGGAGTCGTTCGAGCAGGAGCTCGCCGTCCTTCATCTGGCGCGAGCTGTCCTCGTAGTGGAGGATGCAGGAGTTCGGCCCGGAGCCCGCGATCGAGGGATACGCCATGCGGCGCGCGCCGTTGGCGTAGCAGTAGCCGTCGAGCGCCTGCTGGACCTCGAACTCCCACATGCCCGGCGCCGCGGCCTGCATCGCGCGCACGTGGCCCTGCGCCGACATCTGCGCCGCGCGGCGCAGGAACTTCAGCTCCTCCTCGTCCTTGACGAGCCGCATCTCGTGGATCATGCCGCGCGCGTCGACGATCGTCGACGGGCCGTTGTCCCGCTCGCGCAGCGTCTTGTAGAACGTCTGGAACTTCGCGGCCCAGTCCTCGTCGTGGCCGTCGGAGAGATACAGCTTCTCGACGCCGATGAGGTAGCCGCTCGCCTTGAAGGCGGCCCGGTCGAAGGTGGCCAGCTTTTCGTCGAAATCGCGTCAAAGCGAACGCGGCGTCCGCGCCGTACGCGGCCGGCGCCTCGTCGGGCCCGACCCGCACGCCCGCCCACGCCTCGCGGCGCAGATCGCGGGGACGGGCGAACACGACGTACTTCTTGCCGTCGGCGGCGTCGGGCCGCAGGACGACGGTCACGTCGTCGGCGGCGATGCCCGTCAGGTAGTAGAAGTCGTTGTCCTGGCGGTAGGGGTACTCGACGTCGTTGGTCATCGTGCGCATCGGCGCGGAGCGCAGGATCGCGATCGACTTCGGACCGAGCTGCGCCATGAACCGCTCGCGCCGCGCCTTGAACGCCGCCGGATCGGGCGTCAGCGGCGGGTAGTCGAGGGCGAGGGCCGGGGTGGCGCAAACGGCGAGGGCCGCCGCGAGGAGCCACTGGAGACGGACGAAGGGCGATCGGCGAGCTCGATCTGCACGGAACCTCCTCGTTCAACGCTTGGAGATGAAAGACCACGGGGCGGGCGCGGCGGCAGGCCGCACGCCCTGGGGCCGGATGACCGCGGCGATGCGCTCGCGGTGCGTCTTCGAGTAGCCGCCGCACGGGCACACCCGAGGCCGCTTCCTCGAGGATGTCCGCGCCCGACTCGTCCACCTTGGCCAGGAACGCCTCCCAGACGGCTTCGCCGACGGGCATGCCGCGGAAGACGACGTTGGGAATCCGCTCGAGCTCGCGCTGCAGCGAGCGCGAGCTTCTCCTGCAGGTACTCCTCGTCGCGCAGCCCCTCGTCCTCGTACGGCGTGTGCGGCTTCGGGATGAAGGCGTTCACGCGACGGCACGATCTCCGCGACTCGGCCGAGCGGGCGGCCCTCCTCGACGGCGATCTCGTGCAGCTTCGCCACCAGGCGCGACGATGTCCAGCGACGTCTTCCTCGGTCTCCGACGGCAGCCCCACCTGGAGGTAGAGCTTCAGGCGCGTGAAGCCGCGCGCGAAGACGAGCCGCGCCTTCTCGAAGAGCATCTCGTCGGACACCTTCTTGTTGATGAAGCGCCGCAACCGCTCGTTGCCGGCTTCGGGAGCGATCGCCAGCGCCTTCTCGCCCTGCCGCGCGAGGACTTCGAGGATGCGGTCCTCGATCGCGTCGATCTTGATGGAGGAAAGCGCGATGTGGTACCCGAGCTCGGCCAGACCCTCGAGGATCGTCCCGATCTCGGGGTGGTCGCACACGGCCGTCGCGATCAGGCCCGTGCGGCCGCGTCAGCGGCCGCGCCTCGCGCGCGATCTTCAGGATCGACGAGGCCGGGTACTGCTTGACCGGCGCCATCGCGTACGCGGCCCAGCAGAAACGGCACATCTCCGTGCACCCGCGCGAGATCTCGATCAGCAGCTTGTCCGCCAGCTCCGTGCGCGGCGTCAGGATCGTCGTGTGCGGCACCTCGAAGGTCGGCGTGATCTCCTTGCGCGACATCGGCTGCTGGATCACGACCTTCGCGTTTTCCGCCGCCTCGGCGCGCGGACCGTGCACCGCCGGGACGAAGAGGCCGGGCAGCCGCCGCGGCCGCCGCGAGGAACGCCTCCCGGTCCAGGCCCGACATCAGCAGCTCCGAGATCCGCGGGCACCAGGCGCTCGCCGTCGCCGAGGGCGAAGATGTCCACGAAGGGCGAAAGCGCCGCCGGGTTCATCCGCGCGATGTCGCCGCCCGACGAGCAGCAGCGGGTGGCTCTCGTCGCGCCGCTCGCGCCGCAGCGGGATCCGCGCCTTCTCGCAGCGTGCGCAGGATGTTGACGATGTCCATCTCCCAGGACAGCGACCAGGCGAGCAGACCGTAGTCCCCGAGCGGCGCTCCGGTCTCGAACGTGACCGCGGGCTCGCCCTCCTCGAAGAAGAACCGCTCGCAGGACGAGGTCCGGGATCCGGTTGAAGAGCCGGTAGACCCACTGGAACCCGAGGTTCGACATCCCGACTTCGTAGGAGTTCGGAAATCCGAGCGCCAGGCGGTACGCGCCGAAGCGGTTCGGCGCCTCGGTGAACCGCTCGAGCGCGGCGCGCTCTTTGTTCTTCGCTGTGACGGGCATGGCGGAACCGCTGATTATATGGGTTGGCGCCCGGTCACCGGCCCCGGCCGTGGGCTGCCCGCACGGCGAAAACCCAGTCCCCCACGTTGGTTCCGGTCGGTCCCGTCACCAGAAGGTCGCCGAGCCTCGCGAAGAAGCGGTGCGTGTCGTGGCGGCGCAGCGCGTCCCCGGCGTCGAGCCCGAGCCGCCGGGCCCGCGCCAGTGTGCCCCCATCCGCGAAAGCGCCCGCGGCCGTCGAGGTGCCGTCGAGGCCATCCGAGCCGGCCGCGAGCAGGTCCCAGTCCCCTCCGTCTCCCGTCCCGGCGGCGCCGAGCGCGAGCTCGAGACTGCGCCCGCCCCGGCCGCGCGCCTGGTCGAGCCGCACGACCGTTTCGCCGCCGGACAGCAGCACCGTGCGGAGCGGCAGCGCTGCCATCGCGCGCGCGACCCGCTCCCCCGCCGCGCGCGCCGGTCCGGACAGGCGGCCGCTCCCGCGCCGCACGCGCCACCCGAGACGTCGCGCCTCCCGCTCGGCCGCATCGAGCCCGTCGCGGTTCGAACCGACCACCCGCACGATGTCGCCGCGCCGGCCGCGGACCGTCGGGCCCGAGCCCACGGCGGCGGCGCGGTCGCCGGGCACGTCCGACAACACGAGCGTGACCAGGCGCGCGCGCGTCGCGCGGCCGAGGCGGCCGCCCTTGACTGCCGAGAGCGACGTCCGCAGCCGGTTGAGCGCGAGGATCGAGGCGCCGGACTCCGCGAGCGCGGATACGGCGCGCCGCTTGGCCGCGAGCGTCAGCCCCTTTCGCGGCAGGCAGACGAGCGACGATGCGCCGCCGGAAACGAGGCAGAGAATCACGTCGCCCTCGCCGAAGGTGCCGAAGAAGCGCAGGGCCGCGCGCGCCGCGCGCAAGCTCGAGGCGTCCGGCTCGGGATGCGCGGCGAAGACGACGTCGCGTTTCGGAATTCCCGCGGCCGCGTGCCCCCGCGGCAGAACGACCAGCCGCCTGCACGAAAGGCGGCCCGCCCCGCGCGCCATCCCGGCCGCGGCCTTGCCCGCGGCAAAGACGCCGACCGACCCGGCTCCCGAAAGCGCCCGCGCGACGGCGGGCTCGGCCAGCGCCCGGGCCACGGCCGCCTCCGGTTCCGCGCCCGCGAGGGCCGCGTCGTAGAGACGCCGGAGCAGGCGTCGGGAGGTCTTCACCGTCCGGAGCCTAGCAGCGGGAACCCGGACGGGGCCTCCGGCGGCCGCTCCCGGCTGTGTGAGAATACCGAGGTCCTCCCCGGGGTTTTCCGGGAGGCGAGCCGACCCATGAGCGCCACCCCAACTCCCGCCGCCCTGCCCCGTCCGGACGACCTGGCGCCCGGCGAGCACTACTGGGCCAAGGCGTCCAAGGACCTGCGCCACCGCCTGAACCGCGAGATCCCGCACGACCTCCTGAAGGAGCTGCACCGCAAGAGCCCGGCCCGGCACATGGCGATCGCGGCGCGGCAGTTCCTGATGCTCCTCGCGGCCTCGGCCATCGCCTGGAACTTCCCGCAGCCCTGGATCTGGATCCCGGCGGCGCTCGTCTCGGGCTGGACCGTCTTCAACTTCACGGTGCTGCTGCACGACGCGCTCCACCACGCCGTCTTCAACGGTCCGCATCCGCGCGGCGACCGGTTCCTGAGCCTTCTGTACGCCGTGCCGTCGGGCATCTCCGCATCGCAGTTCACGCGCTGGCACCTGACCCACCACGCGGAGCTCGGCGACGGGCAGGCCGATCCCAAGCGCCACTACCTTTCGCCGAAGATCAACAAGCCCTGGTACAAGCTGCTCTACTTCACGCCGGCGCTCTTTCCGATCTACTTCCGCGCCGCGGCGAAGGAGACGGCGACGTATCCGCCGGAGCTCCGGCGCCGCATCGCGCGCGAGCGCCTCGCGACCATCCTGTTCCACGTCGGCGTCATGGCCGCTCTCTACTTCTTCGGCGGGCCGGCCGTGCTCGGGCGCGTCTACCTCGTCCCGGTCTTCCTCGTCTTCCCGATCGCCTTCGCGCTCAACCGCCTCGGCCAGCACTACGCGATCGACCCGGCGGATCCGGCCAAGTGGGGCTCGATCCTCAAGCCCTCCCGCTTCTGGGAGTTCTGGTACCTCTCGTCGGCGTACCACCTCGAGCACCACTATTTCCCGGGCGTGCCGTTCTACAAGCTGCGCCGGCTGCACTTCGCCCTGCGCCCGTTTTTCGACGAGATCGGCTGGAAGACGACGACCTACGGCCGTCTCTTCCGCGGCTGGATCTTCGAGAACAAGGCGCCCCACACCGACTGGCACCTCGCGGGATAGTAAGGATAGACGCCCGCCACCCCGGCTCCGTACTCCTTCTGCCGACGACCCGATGGACGAGACCGAGGACATCAACCAGCTGATCCGGGAGTTGAACGACGACCGGCCGGGCTCCGCCGCGATCGCGGGCGAGCCCACGGACGCGGTCCGCCTCGACCGTTGGCTCGAGGAGCTCGTCCAGCGCGCGGGCAGCGACCTGCTGCTCGTCGCCGGCGCGGCGCCGGCCGTGCGCATCGACGGCAACATCGTCGCGCTCTCCGGGGCGCCGCTCGCGGGCGAGGAGATCGAGGAAGCGGTCATGCCCGCGCTCGCCTCCCACGCGCGCGCCCAGTACCGCAACGCGGGAATCGCCGACGGGTCGCACCGGGTGCGCGGCGTCGGGCGCTTCCGGATCAACCTGCACCGCGAGCGCGGCCGCGCCGCGGCGACCGTCCGCGCGCTGCCGACGCAGCCGCCCCGCCTCGCGACGCTCGGCCTGCCGCCGGGCGCCGAGGCGCTGACGCGCCTGCCGCGCGGCCTCGTCCTCGTCGGCGGCCCGACCGGCTCGGGCAAGACCACGACGCTCGCGGCGCTCGTCGAGGAGATCAACCGGCGCGACGCGCGGCACATCGTCACGATCGAGGACCCGGTCGAGTACGAGCACCCGCACCGCTCGAGCCTCGTCGAGCAGATCGAGATCGGCGTCGACGCCCCCGACTTCCCGACCGCGCTGCGCGCGGCCATGCGCCAGGCCCCGGACGTCATCGTCGTCGGCGAGATGCGCGACCCGGAGACGATGCGCATCGCGCTGGCCGCGGCGGAGACCGGGCACCTCGTCTTCTCGACCGTCCACACGAGCGACGTCGCCTCGACGGTCTCGCGCGTGGCCGACTCCTTTCCGGCCGAGCGGCAGAACACGATCCGCCAGGAGCTCTCGATGGCGCTCGCCGCCGTCCTGACGCAGACGCTGCTGCCCCGCAAGGGCGGCGGCCGCGCGGCGGCGGCCGAGCTGCTCTTCGTCGGCTACGGCGCGCGCCAGCACATCCGCAAGAACGCGCTCCAGCACCTCCACCAGGAGATCGCGATCACCCGGAGGCAGGGCTCGATCACACTCGAAGAGTCGCTCGCGAAGCTCGTCCGCGACGGGGTCGTCGAGCTCGACGAGGCGCGCGCCCGCGCGGCGCACCCGGAGGAGTTCGAGAACTACTTCCGGGCGAGGCGCCTAGACTTCCCGCCGGAACAGCACCTTCGTCAGCACTCCCGCGACGAGCGTGAACGTCGCGAGGAAGATCCAGTCGGCGTACACGGCCTGCGGGGCGGAGCCGCGCAGGAGCAGGCTGCGCAGGGCGCGCAGGCCGTAGGTCAGCGGATCCGCGGCGGAGAGGCGCGCGAGCCACGGCGGATACGACTCGATCGGGTAGAGCGCGCCCGACGGGAAGAAGAGCAGCACGTTGATGATGCCGAACATTCCGCGCAGCAGGCTCGCGCTGCGCGCCCGGGCGAAGAGCAGGAACCACAGCGCGGCGATCGACGTCGAGGTCAGGAACACGGTGAGCGCCGCCGACGCGATGCTGGCCGCCCCGACCGGCGGCAGCGGCGTGAGCAGGGCGATGCCCGCGAGGACGAATCCGCCCGCGAGAGAGGCCACGATCGCGCCCGCGAGGATGTGCCCCGCCACGAGCGTCCCGGTCGTGATCGGCGTGACGAGGTAGCCCTCGTGGTACCCGTACATCCGGTCCTCGAGCACCTGCAGGCCGCCCGACACCATCGAGCCCATGAAGATCGCCAGGCACACGACCGCGGGCCCGAGGTAGGTCAGGTAGTCGAGGTACGGATACGCCTCCAGCCGCACCGACGGCGCGGCGGGCGCGACGCCGGCCGGCGCCGAGACCTCCTGCCAGATCTGCTTCAACCCCGACTCGAGCGCCTCGAACGAGAAGCGGTCGGTGTTGTCCCCGATGAACGAGGGCGCCGGCCCCGACGGCGAGAGGCCGAACGGAAGCACCCAGACGCCGCGGTACTTGCCGCGGCGCAGGCCGTCGAGCGCGGCGGCGCGGTCGCCGAGGAACGTGGCCCGCACGAGCTGGCGCCCGCTCTCGAGCGCGAGAACGCCGCGGCGGCACTCCGCCGCCCAGGCGTTGCCCGCCTCGTCCACCACGGCGAGCGGCACGCCCTCGAGCTGCCGGTTCATGGCGTTGCCGAGGACGAGCAGGTACACGATCGGGAACACCATCGTCGAAACCACGAGCACGGGCTGGCGCCAGAGCGTCAGGAAGGCGCGCTGCCCGATCGCGGCGATGCCGAGCAGCGCGAGCCGCAGCCCCCGCGCCGGCTTCCTCTCGCGCCTCATGGTGCGGGCGGCGCCTCCCGCAGCGCGCGGCCGGTGTAGGAAAAGAACACGTCCTCGAGCGTCACGAGCGCGATCGAGAGGTGCACGATGTGGTACCCCTCGATCTCGAGCAGGCGCGCGACCCGGCGGCCCGTGGCCTCGCCGGGCTTCGCGTCGAACGCGACGCGCGTCGGCGACGCGTAACGCACGTTCGTGGCGCCCTCGTCGACGATCCCCTGCTGGTCCGCGACCGTGATGGCGCGGTCGGTCTCCAGCTCCACGCGCTCGCCCGTCGCGAGGCCGCGCTTCAACGCCTCCGGCGAGTCCTCGCAGAGGATCCGGCCCGCGGTCGAGGATGGCGACGCGCGTGCAGAGGTGGTCGGCCTCCTCCATCGCGTGCGTCGTCAGGATGATGGCCAGCTCCGGATCGTGCGACTTGAGCTCGCCGAACATGTCCCAGATGGCGCGCCGGCTCTGCGGGTCCAGGCCCGTCGTGGGCTCGTCGAGAAAGAGGACGCGAGGACGGTGCAGGACGCCGCGCGCGATCTCCAGGCGCCGCCGCATGCCGCCGGAGAGGTGGCGCGCGATCTGGTTGCGCCGCTCCCAGAGCCCGACCTGGTGGAGGCGGTGCTCGATCCGCTCGCGCAGCGTGCGCCCCGACAGGCCGTACATCTTGCCCTGGATCGCGAGGTTCTCGCGGACCGTCAGGTTCTCGTCGGTCGTCTGCGCCTGCGAGACCGTCCCGATGGACCGCCGCACGGCGGACCGGTCGGCGACCACGTCGTGGCCCTCGACGCGGGCGCTGCCGGACGTCGGCGGCAGCAGGGTCGTCAGCATCCGGATGAGCGTCGTCTTGCCGGCGCCGTTGGGCCCGAGCAGCCCGTAGACCTCCCCCGCCTGCACGGAAAAGGACACGGCGTCGTCGGCGACGAAGTCGCCGAAGCGTTTGGTCAGCCGCTCGACCTCGATCGGCCGGGGCGAGCTCACGCTTTCGGAGGTCCGCTGCCCGTTTCGACGACGAAGGTCTGGCCCGAGACCACGGCGCCTTCCTTCAACGGCTGGAGCCGGACCGAGAACGTCTGCAGGTCGCGGCTCTGGAGGCCCCAGTTCTTGCGTGTCGCGAACTCCGAGCGCGGCTTGATCGACACGATCTTCGCCTGGAAGCGCGCGTCGGGGCGGGCCTGCGGCCAGACCGTGACGGCCTTGCCGACGACGAAGGACGACAGCCGCTCCTCGGGGACCTCGACGCGCAGGTACGGCGCCGCGATCTGGAGGGTCAGGATCGGCTGTCCCGGCTCGACCCACTCGCCCATGCGGCGGTGGCGCGTGAGCACGGTCCCGCCCAACGGAGAGCTCAGGATGCCCTCCTGCTCGAAGTGCCGGATCTTCTCGATGCGGACCTTCAGCGCCTGTTCCTCGGCGTCGAGCTGCCCCTTCTCCGCCTCGCGCGCGCGGATGTCCGCGGCGATCGCCTCGCGCTGGTGCTGGAGCGTCTCGAGGCTCGCGGCCGCCGAGACACCTTCCTTCACGAGGCGCGCGATGCGGCGCTCGTCGGAGGCCACGGCGGCGAACTGCGCCCGCAGCTTCTCGATCTCCTCGAGTCGCGTCGCGTCCCGCGCCTTGACCTGCGAAATCTGCCGCTCGATGTCGTGCGCGTCCTCGGCCAGGCCCGGCTCCTCGATGCGCGCGACCTCCTGGCCGCTCGCGATCGCCTCGCCTTCCTCCGGAACGGGGGTGGTCAGCCGGCCCCGGCGCGAAAACGACAGGGCGAGGCTCTGCTCCTCGGCGATCGCGAGCAGGCGCAGGGGCTGGCCGGTGTCGTTCTCGCGGCGCACGAGCTCCCCGTAGCCCCACGCGCCGGCCAACGCAATTCCCACCGCCAGAAAGATCCAGAGGACCTTTTTCACTTGCCCCAAGCTTAAACCCGTTTGAACCCGATGATAAGGTTTCGGGCTCGCCGGGCGGCCCGACCGCCCCCGACAGCGGAGAGCAAAGACAAGAATGGCGAACGCAACACCCATCACCGTCGCCCGCGGCGACGGCATCGGACCGGAAATCATGGCCGCGACGCTGCGAATTCTCGAGGGCGCCGGGGCGCGCCTGGCGATCGAAGAGATCGACATCGGCGAGAAGGTCTACCTCGCCGGCAACAGCGCCGGCATCGAGCCGTCGGCGTGGGATTCGCTGCGGCGCACGAAGGTCTTCCTCAAGGCGCCGATCACGACGCCCCAGGGCGGAGGCTTCAAGAGCCTCAACGTGACGACGCGCAAGACGCTCGGCCTCTACGCCAACGTCCGGCCCTGCGTTTCGTACCACCCGTTCGTCGCGACGAAGCATCCGGTGATGGACGTCGTCATCGTGCGCGAGAACGAAGAGGACCTGTACGCCGGGATCGAGTACCGCCTGACGCCCGACGTCTACGAGACCCTGAAGCTGATCACGCGCCCCGGCTCCGAGAAGATCGTGCGCTACGCCTTCGAGCACGCCCGCCGGAACAACCGGAAGAAGGTCACCTGCTTCACCAAAGACAACATCATGAAGATGACCGACGGCCTCTTCCACAAGGTCTTCGACGAGATCGGCGCGCAGTACCCGGACATCGAGAAGGAACACTGGATCGTGGACATCGGCGCGGCGAAGCTGGCCGATTCTCCCGAGGTGTTCGACGTCATCGTGATGCCGAACCTCTACGGCGACATCCTCTCGGACGTGGCGGCCCAGATTGCCGGCTCGGTCGGACTGGCGGGCTCGGCCAACATCGGCGAGCACTGCGCGATGTTCGAGGCCATCCACGGCTCGGCGCCCCGGCGCGCCGGCCAGAACCTGGCGAACCCGACGGGCCTGCTGCTCGGCGCGGTGATGATGCTCGTCCACATCGACCAGCCCGACGTCGCCGAGCGCGTGCACAACGCGTGGCTCAGGACGATGGAGGACGGCGTCCACACCTACGACATCTACGAGGAGGGCGTGAGCCGGCAGAAGGTCGGAACCCGTGAGTTCGCCGAAGCGGTCGTCGCGCGCCTCGGACAGGAGCCCGCAACGCTCAAGCCGGTCCGCTATTCGCGCGCCCCGAAGCCGGCCGCCGCGGCCGCGGTGGTCGACACGCGCCCGGTCCCGAAGCAGGTCGGCGTCGGCGTCGACGTGTACGTCGGCTGGCGCAACCCGGACTCCGACGCCCTCGCGGCAAAGCTGCTGCCGCTCGCGGGCCCCGAGTTCAAGCTCACCCTGCTGACCTCGCGGGGCATGAAGGTGTGGCCCGACGGCCAGCCGGAGACGTTCCGCGCGGACGAGTGCCGCTGCCGGTTCGTCGGCGCCAACGGCGGCGCCATCGCGCCGTCGGACGTCGTCCGCCTCCTGTCGCGGATCACCGACGCGGGGCTGCTGTTCGTCAAGACCGAGGGACTGTTCCAATTCGACGGCGAGCGGGGCTACTCGCTCGGCCAGGGAGAATAAGCGCATGGCCAATCCGCTCGTGGGCATCCTCATGGGATCCAAGTCCGACTGGGACGTCATGAAGCACGTCTCGGAGACCCTCGAAAAGTTCGGCGTGCCGAGCGAGAGCCGCGTGCTCTCGGCGCACCGCACGCCGAAGGAGACCACCGAGTACGTCACGGGCGCGGCCGGCCGCGGGATCGAGGTGCTCGTGGCCGGCGCGGGCGGCGCGGCGCACCTGGCGGGCGTCGCGGCCGCGCACACGACGCTGCCGGTGCTCGGCGTGCCGATGGAGAGCGCGTCGCTCAAGGGCCTCGACTCCCTGCTCTCGACCGTGCAGATGCCGGGCGGGATTCCGGTGGCGACGTTCGCGATCGGAAAACCGGGCGCCGTCAACGCCGCGCTCTTCGCCGTCGCGGTCCTCGCGGGCAAGCGGCCCGATCTCGGCAAGAAGCTCGCCGACTTTCGCGCCGAGCAGGCGGCGAAGATCCTCCAGGAGAAACTCCCGTAGCCGACCTTTCCCTCCCGCTCATCGGCCTGCTGCTCGGCGCGTCGGTGGCGTCGGGGCTGCGTCTCTACGCGACGATCGCGGTCCTGGGATTCCTCGGCCGCTCCGGCGCCATCAGCCTGCCGGCGGGCCTCACGGTGCTGACCAGCCCGTGGGTCATCGTGGTCGCGGCCGCGCTCTACCTCGTCGAGTTCCTGGCCGACAAGGTCCCGATCGTCGACTCCGTCTGGGACCTCGTCCACACCTTCGTGCGGGTGCCCGCCGCGGCGCTGCTCGCGTGGGCGGCCACGGCGGGCGTCGGCGACGAGGGGCGCGTCATCGCCGCGCTGCTCTGCGGCGGCGTGGCGCTCTCGGCGCACGGTCTGAAGGCGAGCGCGCGGGTCGCCTTGAACGCGAGCCCCGAGCCCGTCACCAACTGGGTGGCGTCCTTCGCCGAGGACGGTCTGACGGCCTTCCTGCTCCTGCTCGCCGTCAAGTACCCCCTGGCCGCGGCGATGGTGGCGGCCGGCGTGCTCGTCCTCGGTCTCGTCCTGGCCGGCTGGATCCTGCGCACCCTGCGCCGCTTCCTCGCGGGGGGCCGGTCGGTCCCCGCCTGAGCTCCCGTTTTCTGGTCTAAAATGGCGGCGTTCGGCGCCCGCCGGGCGCAGGAGGCCTCCCATGGATCTCGCGGAGTATTCGGACGAAGAACTGCTCGAAACTGGTCGCGAGGCGGTCAAACGAGAGCAGTGGCCGCGCGCCAAGGATTTCCTCGGCGCCTATGTCGATCGCCACACGGCCCGCGGCGAAGCGACGCCGGCCTCGGGCCTGGCGAGCTACGCCCTCTGCCTCGCGCACGCCCGGGAGTTGAAGCGCGGCCTCGAGCTCGCCCGCAAGGCGCAGCACGCGGACCCGCGCAACGCCCACATCTACTGGTGCATGGCGCAGATCCACCTGCTCGCCAAGTCGCGCAAGGACGCGATCGACACGGTCGAACGCGGGCTGCGCGCGGCTCCGGACAACTTCCTGCTGCTGCGGATGCGCAAGCGCCTCGGAGTGCGTCAGGCGCCGCCCCTGCCCTTCCTCGATCGCCGCCACGCGCTCAACGTGCGCCTCGGCCGGATCATGCACAAGATCAAGGGGACCTCGCCCTCGATGCTTCCGGCCTGACCGCCGCGCCCCCGGGGTTTCGTCCGGCGCTTCCCGCGCCGCCGTTCATGTTGCGTTCATCGCGGATGGCCCACGCTCGAGACCGTCCGTGAGACGTAACCGGCGCCGACGCGCCAGGAGGATGCAGATGCGCATCACGAAACCCGTTTCCCACCGAGTCCTTGCCCTGCTGCTCGCCGGCTTCATTCTTCCCGCCGCGCTCGCCTTCGGCGCCAAGAGCAAGGCCCCGAAGGTCGACGTCAACACCGCGACCCAGGAGCAGCTCGAAGCGCTGCCGGGCGTCGGCGAGGCGTACGCGAAGAAGATCATCGCGGGCCGCCCCTACTCCTCGGTCGCCGATCTCTCGAAGACCGGACTGCCCGCGAGCACGATCGACAAGATCACGCCGCTCGTCAGCGCGAGCAAGCCGAAGAAGGAGACGGCCGCCAAGACCGCGGAGACCAAGCCGGCGAAGACCGAGAAGGCCGCGAAGTCCTCGAGCAGCTCGAAGTCGTCGACCGCCGCGGCTCCGGCCGCCGCCGCCGCTCCGGCCTCGACGGGCGCTCCCGGCCCGGGCCCCGCCACCCATTCCACCGCTTCCAAGTCCGCTCCGGCCCCCGACGTCGCCGCGCGTCCGGCCCCGGCCAAGGGGATGGTGTGGGTCAACACCGCCACGAAGGTCTACCACTACGAAGGCGACCAGTGGTACGGCAAGACCAAGGACGGCAAGTACATGACCGAGCAGGACGCCATCAAGGCCGGCTACCGCGCGTCCAAGGAAGGCGCTCCGAAGAACTGACCCGAAGCTTCGAAACGATCGAGGGACCGCGCCCGCCCGGGCACGGTCCCTTTTTCCTTTTCGCTACTTGACGGGCACGACCGCCGTGACCGGATGGATTTCCCAGCGCGTGCCGCGCGGGTCCTCCTGGTCGTCGTCGGGCTCGTAAAACAGCCAGCCCGTGACGCGGACGCGCGACCCGTGCAGCTTCCGCAACGCCGCGGGGGCGAGCGAAGCGTCCTTCTTCTGCCACGCGGGCGTGACTTCGACGATCACCCATTTGCGGGTGTCCGTCTCTCCCTTCGCCGCGGCCAGCGTCAGGTGATAGTCGCCGTCCTCTTCCCGCTCGGTCTGAACGACGAACCCCTCGATCGTCGCGCCCTTCTTCTCGGAGAACGCCGTCTTCTCCTGTTTGGCGAGCAGGGCGTCGAGCGTTGCGGCCGCGTCGATGTCGGCGGCCGTTGGCGCCGTCGACCGCCCCCGCAGCTTCTTCGCCTCCGCCGTCTCTCCCTTGTCCCCCTCCTTCTCTCCGGCGCGCAGGCCGGCGGCCACGCCGAGCGCCAGGAGAAACGAGGCCAGGATCGCCAGAGCTTTCCGGTTCGTCATGAAGCACCTCCGTATCGATCAAAAGAAAGCGCCTACGAATCCGTTCCGCCCTTCCAATGTACTCCTGTCGCGCTCTCGAGGAGCAACCAGGCGCCCCCCGCGAGGATGCACGCGTCGGCCAGGTTGAAGATCCCCGTGTGGAGGGGGCCCAGGCGCAGCAGCAGGAAATCGGTCACCGGGCCGCGGGCGATCCGATCGATCAGGTTGCCCACGCCGCCGCCGACGATCAGTCCCGCCGCGACGAGTCGCCGGATGGGCCAGTCCCGCGCGCGCAGGAGAAACACGAGCGCGACCGCCAGCATCGTTCCGACGGCGGCGACGAACAGGATCGCCCGCGCGTTGGCCGGCAGGCGATCGCCGAGGCCGAGGAACGCGCCGCGGTTTTCCGCGAGCTGGAATCGAACCGCTCCGTGGAGGACCTCGATCGGCCCCCGCTGCGCAAGCACGCGTTCGGCAATGCGCTTGGAGAGCTGGTCGGCGCCCACCGTGAGGCCGAGCGCGACCAGGAGCGCCCATCGGCCGCGGCGCGGGCCTTCGGGGGTCAACGGCTCTTCTCGAGCTCCCCGAACGCTCTGTGCCGCGACGCCCGCACGCGGTGGAACTCTACATGAAAGCCGGATGAACGCGCGCCGCGGTCGGCCGACTCGCCGAGGGAAATTTCCTGAGGCCGCTTGCGGACGTCATGCCATGATCGGACGAGCGATGCAGAGTCTTCTCGAAGCGAAGCCGGGCGCCACCGCGAGCGGCCGTGGCCGCTGAAGCCGCACCCCCCGGTCCCCTCCGGGCGACGCTGCGCCGCTGGCCGCAGGGCGGTGGTGCGCTGGCGCTGGGCGATCATCCTCTTCTGGGCGGGCGTCGCGGTCCTTCTCCTGCCGGGAGCCGAGCACGTCGAAAACCGCCTGGAGGTCGCGGCGCGGATGCCCTCCGGCCAGGCCCAGGCCGTGCGCGACGACCTCGCGCGCCGCTTCCGGTCGCCGTTCACCGACCGCGTCCTGCTCGTGGCCGAGGGCCTGCCCGGCCCGACCACGCCGGAGGGACGCGAGGCGCTCGAGACGATCGTCCGGGCGGTGCGCGACGTCCCGGGCGTGGCCGGCACGCTGTCCTCCCTCGACACGCGCGATCCGATCTTCGCCGGCAAGGACGGCGGCTTCCTGATCGTCGTCGGCCTCGACGCCGGAAAGAACCCGGTCGAGAGCCTGCTTCCCGGCCTGCGCAAGGCGACGGAGGCCCTGGCGGCCGGGTTGAAGCCCGCCAATCCGAAGGTGTGGCTCGGCTGGACGGGGGAAGTGCCTCTCAATTTCGATCTCAGGATCGCCAGCGCCGCCGACGCGCGCTACGCCGAGACGCGCGTCCTGCCCCTGACGCTGATCCTGCTGCTGCTCGCCTTCGGCGGCGTCGTCGCCGCGGTGCTGCCGCTCGGCGTGGGCGTCCTCGCGATCGCGCTCTCGCTCGGCGTCGCCGCCTTCCTCGCGCGGTACTTCACCATCTCCATCCTGATCCAGAGCCTGTCCTCGATGATCGGCCTCGGGCTCGGCATCGACTACGCGCTGCTGACCGTGAGCCGCTTTCGCGAGTCCCTCTGCCGCGGGGCAGCCCGCCCGCCCCGCCGCCGAGGAGGCCGCGCGGCGCGCAGGCTGGACGATCCTGCTCTCGGCCTTCCCCGTTTCGATCGGCTTTGCCGCGCTGCTCGTGATCCCCCTCTCCGAGCTGCGCTCGGTCGGCTTCGCGGGGCTGCTCGTCACGGTGTTCTCGCTCCTGCTGTCCGTCACGCTGCTTCCCGCGATCCTCTCCATGCTCGGCCCGCGCATCGACGCCCTGCGGATCCGGCGCAAGCGGCCGGCGAGCGAACGGGGCGGGTCCGAGGCGTGGCGGCAGTGGGGCCACCGCGTGACGAAGCGGCCGGTGCTCGCGCTCGTCCTCGCCAGCGCGCCGCTGCTCTGCCTCGCGGCGCAGGCCACGCGGCTCGGCACGGCGATGCCGCTCGGCGACTGGCTTCCCAAGGGCTCGGAGTCCGTCCGCGCGTACCACACGCTCGCCTCCATGGGCCGCTCGAACGTCATGCACTCGCTGCGGGTCGTCCTGGACCTTCCGCCCGGCGTCAAGCTCGACACGCCCGAGGGCTGGTCGGCGGCCGTGAAGCTCTTCGCGGCGCTGCGCAAGGACCCGCGGGTCGAGCGCGTGCAGTGCCTGCCCGGTCTCATGGACCGCCCCGACGGCCTGCGCTACCTGCCGCTGCTGCCGCCCGCCGTGCGCCGGACGCTCGAGGCGAGCGACGGCAGCGCGACGCTCTACGAGGTCATTCCGGCCGCGCGCCTGACGCCGCGCGACCAGATCAGCCTCGCCCGCGAGCTGCGCACCTGGAACGCGGTCGACGTCACGGGCCTGCCGGGCGTGCGCATGAGCGTCGGCGGACAGCCCGGCTTCGACGCCGACTACGAGGACACGGTCGCGCGGCATTTCCGGCGCGTGATCCTGCTCGTCGTCGGCGGCACGTTCCTCGCGCTCTTCGCGGGGTTCCGCTCGCTGCTCGTCGCGATCAAGGCGGTCCTGCTGAACCTGCTCTCGGTGGGCGCCGCGTTCGGCGCCCTCGTGCTGGTGTTCCAGGAGGGCCACGGCGCGACGCTGCTGGGGCTCTCCGGGCCGACCGGAAGCGTCTTTCCGATCATCCCGGTGCTCGTCTTCTGCATCGTGTTCGGCCTCTCGATGGACTACGAGGTGATCCTCGTGGCCCGCGTGGCCGAGGCGCGGCGCGCCGGGCTCGGCGAGTCGGCGGCGATCGCCGAGGGGCTGGCGCGCACGGCGACCGTCATCACGAGCGCCGCGGCGATCATGATCGTCGTGTTCTTCGGGTTCACGCTCGGCGACTTCCTGCCCATCAAGATGCTCGGCTTCGCGCTGTCGGTCGCGGTCCTGATCGACGCGGTCGCCGTGCGCATGGTGATCGGCCCCGCGCTGCTGCGCCTGGCAGGCCGGTGGAACTGGTGGCCGGGCGGCCTCAAGTAGCGGGCGGCCGCAGCGCCCGGCAGAAGAAGAGCTCGGTGTTCAGGATCCCGTTCTCCGGGACGTCGCGCTTCGTGTAGGCGACGTCGAAGCCGAGCCGCGAAAGCTTCTCGTCGAGATCGATTCCGAACGAGCGGTAGGCCAGCGCCCGTCCATCCTCGGAGTTCGCGTCGCCGTGGTACTCGCGCGGCAGCACGTCCACGTCGCGCGACGGGTCGTCCGGATCCACGATCTTCACGCGCTCGATCGTCGTCCGGTCGCGGAAATGGGGAACCGTGAAGATGTACACGCCGTCGGGCTTGAGCACGCGGCGCACCTCTTCGTGGGCGCGCTGCTCGAGCCGCACGTGCTCCATGACGTCGCTCGTCAGGACGACGTCGAAGCACGCGTCGGGAAACGTGAGCCGCTCGAGGTCCTGGTTCGTGGTCCCCGGCCCGAGCGCCTCCCCGCGGGCGCGCCCGGGCTTCCACGTCGAAACGGACAGGTCGATCCAGCCGCAGCGCTCGAGCAGGGTCGGGATCGGATAGGCCGAGGCGCCCGCGTCGAAGGGGACCTGCGTGTCGTAGACGGCGAGCCGCCGTCCGCGCCGCCCGCGCGGCAGCCGGGCGAGGCTCGCCGCGTTCACGTCCGCCAGGAGCCGGAAGGCCTCGAGCAGCCCGCGCGCCATCGAGCGATAGCGGCTGGTCGTCAGGCAGTGAACGCAGTTGAGCGACTCGCGGTAGAGCGCCGGATCCGTGTAGAGAAAACGGGTCTTCCACCCGCAGACGTTGCAGCGCCCGGGCAGCGCCGACTGGCCCGCGCCGTCCAGCCGCGGCGGCGGAGCAAAACCGAGGGCGCGCAGAAACCCGCTCACCGGCGCAGGATCGCACAGGCCCGATGGGCACCGTTAACCCAGAACGACGGCGATCCGATGCTCGCGGCCGTCGTCGGCCAGCGGGATCTCGCGGCCTGTGACCGGCCCGCCGTCGAGCAGGATGCTCGTGATGCCGCGCATCGCGCCGCGCGGATTCTCGACCGACAGATGGTAGCGGGCGGAGTGGTAGCGAAACAGGATCTCGTACCCCGGCCAGGCGCGCGGGATGCAGGGATCCAGATGCAGCACGGTCCCGCGCAGACGAAAACCGAGGATCCACTCGACGCCCGCGCGGTACATCCAGCCGGCCGAGCCCGTGTACCAGCGTCCAGCCGCCGCGGCCGACGTGCGGCGGCTCCGAGTAGACGTCGGCGGCCATCACGTAGGGCTCGACCTTGTAGCGATACGACCCGGCGCGTGGTGGCGTGGTTGATCGGATTCAGGATCGCGAACAGCTCGCCGGCCTTGTCGCCGTCGCCGAGCGCCGCGAAGGCGATCATGGCCCAGATGGCGGCGTGCGTGTACTGCCCGCCGTTCTCCCGCACGCCCGGCGGATACCCCTTGATGTAGCCCGGATCGAGCGCCGTGCGGTCGAACGGCGGCGTGAAGAGCAGGACGAGGCCGTCGCCCCGCCGGATCAGGTGCTCGTCCACCGCGGCCATCGCCCGCCGCGCGCGCTCGGGGTCCGCCGCGCCCGAAATCACCGCCCACGACTGCGCGATCGAATCGATGCGGCACTCGTCGTTCTTCGCGGACCCGAGCGGCGTCCCGTCGTCGAAGTAGGCGCGGCGGTACCAGTCGCCGTCCCAGCCGTCGCGTTCGAGCGGCGACTTCAGCGCGTCCGCGTGCGCGCGCCAGGCCGTCGCGCGATCGCGCTCGCCGCGCGCGTCCGCGATGGCGGCGAACTGGCCGAGGTTGCACCGACAGGAACCAGCCGAGCCAGACGCTCTCGCCCTGTCCGCCCGCGCCGACCCGGTTCATCCCGTCGTTCCAGTCGCCGGTGCCGATCAGCGGCAGGCCGTGCCGCCCGACGGCGAGGCTGCGGTCGAGGGCCCGCGCGCAGTGCTCGAAGAGCGACGCGGTCTCGCGCGGATGTCCCCGGGCTGCGAAGTACCGATCGGTCTCGCCCGGCTCGAGCGGCGGCGCCTCGAGGAAGGGCACCTTCTCGTCGAGCACCGCCGAGTCGCCGGTGATCTCGACGTAGTGGTGCGTCGCGTAGGGCAGCCACAGCAGGTCGTCCGAGATGCGGGTGCGCACCCCTTGCCCCCGGGGCGTGCCACCAGTGCTGGACGTCGCCCTCGCACGAACTGCCGTGAGGCGGCGCGCAGGAGCTGCTCGCGCGTCAGCTCCCGCCGCGCGACGGTGAAGGACATCGCGTCCTGCAGCTGGTCGCGGAAACCGCAGGCGCCGCCCGCCTGGTAGAAGGCCGCGCGCGCCTCGAAGCGGCAGCCGAGCGTCTGGTAGAGCAGCCAGCGGTTGAGCATGAGGTCCATCGAGCGGTCCGGGGTCCGGACCTGGAGCGCGGTGAGCGTGTCGTCCCACTCGCGCCGCACGACGCCGAGCGCGACCTCGGGGTCCGCGGCCGATTCCGTGCGACGAGCTGCCGCGCCTCGTCCGCGTCGCGGCCCTGGCCGAGAAGGACGACGACCTGCGCGCTCTGTCCCGGCGGAGACGCAGCCGCACCTGCAGCGCGGCGCAGGGGTCGAGCCCCGCGCCGGTTCGCCGCGAAAGGATGGCGCCGCGCGCGAGGCCCGCCGGCGCCTCCAGGGTGCCGTTGCGCCCGAGGAACTCGCTGCGGTCGGCGGTCCAGGCATCCGCGCCGGCGGCCCACGTCGAGGAAGGCCACGCGCCCGGCCTGGGCCTCGTTCCAGGGGTTGCGCGCGAAGATCGCGCCGGTCTCGGGGTCGAGCTCCGTCACGACGAACGGCGCGCCGACCGCCCGCTGCGGCCCGAGGACCCACTCGACGTAGGCGGTCACGGTGAGGCTGCGCGCCGGGCGGACCGGTTCTCGACGCGCAGCCGCGAGATCTTGACCGGATCCTGCGGCGCCACGAAGACCGTGAGATCGGGCGCGATGCCGTGGTGCTCGTGTTCGAAGCGGCTGTAGCCCTGGCCGTGGCGGACGACGTAGGACCCGTCGCCGCGGATGGGCAGCGCCGTCGGACTCCAGACCTCGCCCGTCTCTTCGTCGCGCAGGAACATCGCCTCGCCCGGCGGATCGCTGACCGGATCGTTGGACCACGGCGTCAGCTGGTTCTCGCGGCTGTTGAGCGCCCACGTGTAGCCGGAGCCCGCCTCCGAGACGAGGAAGCCGAACGACGCGTTGGCGATCACGTTGATCCAGGGCGCGGGCGTCCACTGCCGTTCGCCGAGAAGCGTGACGTATTCCCGGCTGTCCTCGGCGAAGCCGCCGAGGCCGTTGAAGAAGTCGAGCGGGATCCGCGGCGGCGGCAGCGGCGCCGCGGGCGGCCGCGCGGCGACCGGCTGCGCGGCGCGCGCCGCCGGAACCCGCCGCAGCAGCCGGATGACCTGCTCGGCCAGCGTGCCCTGGCGCGAGAGCAGGACGACGCGGGCGGCCGCGGCGAGCGCGTCGCGGTCCTCGGCCGACGCGAGGTCGCCGCGCAGGACGAAGATGCGCCCGCTGGACGGCTCGTCGGCCAGCGGAGCGCCGGCTGCCCGCGCGCACCAGCGATTCCAGCGTGGCGCCGAGCTCGGGGGAGTACGTCGGCGGCTGCTCGTTGACGATCACGAGGTCGACGGCGAGGCCCTTCATCTGCCAGTACTCGTGGGCGCGCAGCAGCTGGCGCACGATGCCCTGGTCCTCGACCTCGTCGATCCGCACGAGCACGATCGGGAGGTCGCCCGAGATGCCGATGCCCCCACAGGGCCGAGGGCCCCCGGCGGTACCGCGCCAGGGTCTCGAGCGGCGCCCGCAGCGCCGGGTCGGAATAGAGGATGCGCGCCGCCAGCTGCTGGAAGAGGTGCGCCTCGTCGGTCGTGATCCCGAGGTGGCGCAGCTGGACCTGCGCCTGCGTCCAGGCGAGGCTCGCCGCGCGCTCGAACATCGCCGGGTCGCGGTACTTGTCGGCGAGCGCGAGGACGGCGTCCCGCGGAGTCGGCGACGACGCGTCGCCAGGTGCACGCGCGCCGTCGCGCCCGGCGCGAGGCGCACGCGGCGGCGCAGGCTGAAGACGGGATCGAGCACCGTGCCGGCGGTGTTGGAGAGCGGCCGGCGCTCGGCGATCGACGATCGGGTCGCCGGACCGTGCGGCCGCGGCCGAGGAAGCGGGCGCGGTCGGTCTCGTACTGGACGGTGCCGACCATCTCGCCCTCGACGGCCATCACCTGGGCGGCCCAGATCGGCGGCTCGCGGTCGCGCGGCCGGCGCGCGGCCACGAGGGCCTCGAGGCCGGCGACGAACTCGGTCTCACGAAGAGATTCGAAAAGGCGGGGTGCGCCGCGTCGGCGGCCGGCGGGCGCGAGGACGATCTCGGCGTACGACGTCACCTCGATCTCGCCGCGGCCGCGTTCCGAGGTTGGTCAGCGACACGTGGCGGATCTCGGCGTCGTCCTCCGTCGAGACGACGACCTGCAGGGACGTCGTGATCGGTGCCGTCGCGTGCGATGGATCTCGATGCGGTCCTCCGAGTAGACGACCTCGTAGGTGTCGGGCTCGACGCCGGTCGGCTGGTAGCCCGCCGACCAGACCTTGCCCGCTGTCGCGTCGCGCAGGAAGACGTAGGCTGCCCCACGGATCGCGGGTCGCGTCCTCGCGCCAGCGGGTCACGGCGAGGCCGCGCCAGCGGCTGTAGCCGGAGCCGGCCGCGGTCATCATCACCGAGTACCGGCCGTTCGACAGGAGGTGCGTCCGCGGCATCGGGTCGTGGGGCGAGCGGAAGCGGCGCAGGACCGGCGGCACCTCGTCGCGGACGTGGAGGTCCCTGCGCGCGTCCTCGCGAAACCGTGCGCGCGACGGTCACCGTGGTCGGCGTGCGCTCCTGCAGCAGCAGCTCGGTCGCCTGGACCGTCGGCTCGGCGTGGAAGCGCGCCGCATCGTCCCGTCGAGCAGGACGTTGGCGAGCGACACGATCGTCATGCCCTGGTGGTGGGCCATGTAGGCCTTGACGACCTCGTGCGTCTCGTCCTCGGGCAGCCGCGACGCCGTGTAGTCGATCGACTCGTAGAAGCCGTAGCGGCCGAGCGCGCCGACCGTCGCGAGGCGCCGGAAGTTCGCGGCCGCCGCGACCGGATCGACCATCGCGGCGAGCGCCGTCGCGTAGGGAGCGACGACGAGGTCCTCGCGAGAGCCCGCGCTTCAGCCCGAGGCCGCTGACGCCGAAGTTGGAGTACTGGTACGTGAAGTTCAGGTCGCGCGCGTTGTAGGCCGCCTCCGAGATTCCCCACGGCACGCCGCGCTCCTGCCCGTACCCGATCTGCCGGCGCACGACGAGGCGGTTGGTCTGCTCGAGCAGGCTGCCCGACGGCGCGTCGAGCACCAGGTCGGGCATCAGGTACTCGAACATCGAGCCGGACCAGGAGAGCAGCGCCGATCCGCGGCCGACCGGCGTCAGGGGCCGGCCGAGGTGGAACCAGTGCTCGACGGGCACGTCGCCCCGCGCGATCGCCACGAAGCTCGCCAGGCGCGCCTCCGAGGCGAGCAGGTCGTAGTGGCCGGAGTCGAGCGTTCCGTCCACCGGACGGTAGCCGATCGAGAAGAGCTCCCTCGGCGAGTCGTACAGGAAGGTGAAGTCCATCCCGGCGACCAGGCGGTCGGCCTCGCGCGCGAGGGCGGCCAGCCGTTGCGCGAGGGGCTCGGCCGGCTCGCAGCGATTCTCCCGCCGCGCGGACGTCGCGCGCGTGGCTCGCCGATCGCGGCGCGCAGCGTCCAGCGACCACGCCAGGGCCGGGCCCGCCTCGGGCGAGCCGTCGTCGCCCAGCGCCCGCACGATGTCCACCAGCGTCTCCGCGCAGACCGCGAGCGCGGCCAGCCGCGACGCCCACTCGGCCGCCGTCGCCGGCACCGGAGCGAGCAGCGCGCGCGCCTCGCCGAGCGCCGCCTCGAGCTGCCGCGACGTGACGACGCGAGCGGAGCTGCCGAGGGCGAGCGCCGCCGCCGCGCCGCGCACGAGCGCGAGCGTGTCGCCGATCCCTTCGAGCGCGCGGCCCGACAGGACCGGCGCCGCCGCGCGCTCGAGGCAGGCCTGCTTGAGCACGATCAGGTGCGCGGCGAGGTTGCCGCTGTCGACGGTCGACACGTAGCGCGGCTCGAGCGGCGCGAGGTCGGTCGTGCCGTACCAGTTGTAGAGGTGGCCGCGGAAGAGCTCGAGGCGTCCGATCGCGGCCAGCGTCGCTTCCAGTCGCTCGACCATCTCGACCGTTCCGATCCACCCGAAGTCGTTGGCCGCGACGGTCGACAGCAGCCAGAGCCCGACGTTGGTCGGCGAAGTCCGGCGCGCGACTTCCGGCTGCGGCTCCTCCTGGAAGTTGTCGGGCGGCAGGCCGTGGAACTCCCCGCCCGCGAACCGCTCGAAGTACGCCCAGGTGCGCCGGGCGATCTGGCGGAACTCGGCGGCCGTCGCTTCGGAAATGCGCGCGGACGCGGCCGGACGCGGGGGCAGGCTGACCCACCACGCGACGAGCGGCGAGAGCGCCCAGCCGCGAGAAACGGCACGGCGAGCCCCCACGCGCGCGAGCCCGAGAAGGCGAGCAGCGCCGCCGCGGCGGCGGCGAGCACGAGCGCGCCGCGCATGCGCAGATAGAGCCCGCCGATTTTCAGATCGAGGGCGCGGTGCGCCTGCGCGGCCGGGGTCCACTCGAGCAGGTGCCGGCGCGTGACGCACACCCGCCAGAGCGTGCGCCCGATCGCGTCCGCCCGCAGCCACGCCGCGTGCGCGAGCAGCGTCAGGCGCAGCGCCGCCTGGGCGAGGCCGATCGCGAGGTCCGCCGCGATGCCCCGCAGGAAGCTCCGCTTGGCGACGCCGCGCCGCTTCGGCAGGAGGCTGCCGAAGAAGGCGAGAAGGGTCGGCAGGACGTAGACGCCGAGCACGAAGGCAGTCCACCACCCGGCGCCGGCGCCGGGCAGACACCACGCGGCCACGAGCAGGGCGAACGTCGCCGGCGGAGAGAGGCTGCGCCGCAGGTTGTCGAGCATCTTCCAGCGCGCGATCGCCGGAATCGCGTCGTTGCCGGCCTGCCCGGGTGCGGAGGGCGCCAGCCCCAGGATCCAGGGCAGCAGCTGCCAGTCGCCGCGCACCCAGCGGTGCTGGCGCGAGGCGGCCACTTCGTACGCGGCCGGAAACCCCTCGAAGAGCTCGACGTCCGAGACGAAACCGGCGCGGGCGAAGAGGCCCTCGAAGAGATCGTGGGAGAGCTGGGTGTTCTCCGGAACGCGGTCGTCGAGCGCCCGCTCGAACGCGTCGACGTCGTAGATCCCCTTGCCGGTGTAGATCCCCTCGCCGAAGAGGTCCTGGTAGACGTCGGACACCGCGAAGGCGTAGAGATCGATGCCCCGCGGGCCCGAGAAGACGAGCTGGAAGAGCGTGCCCCATCCCGTCTCGGGCAGAGTGGGCGTCACGCGCGGCTGGAGGAGCGCGTGGCCCTCGACGACGCGCGACGCGGAGGCGTCGAAGCCGGGCAGGTTGAGCGGATGCGCGATCGTGCCGACCAGCTCGCGCGCCGCCTCCCGGGGAAGGCGCGTGTCGGCGTCGAGCGTGATCACGTAGCGGATGCCCGAGGGCGCCGGCGCCGCGCCCGGATCCGCCGGGAGGAACGAGGTGTCGGTCGCTCCGCGCAGCAGGCGGTTCAACTCGCGCAGCTTGCCGCGCTTGCGCTCCCATCCCATCCAGACGCCCTCGCGCGCGTTCCACATCCGGCGGCGGTGGAGCACCCAGAAGCGGTCGCCGCCTCCGGCTGCCGGACCGTGCCGCGCGTTGAGCGCGGCGATCGCCGCGCGCGCCCGCGCAAGCAGCTCCGGATCCTCGGGCACCGACTCGCTCGCGGCGTCCTCCCAATCGGAGAGGAGCGCAAAGCGCAGCTCGGGATCGGAGTTGGCCAGGGCGTGGACCTCCAGCCTGCGGGCCACCTCTTCGATCTCCTGCTCGTCGGTCAGAAGCATCGGGACGACGACGAGCGTGCGCAGGGGCGCCGGAATGCCCTGCGCGAGCTCGAGCTTGGCGAGCCGCCGCGGACCCATCAGGCGCGTGACGAACCGATGAATGAGCGCGATGGCGAGGTCCGAAGCGGGAAACAGGGCGAGCAGGGCCAGTACCGCCACGACCCGCTCCGCGGCCCCCGAGGAACGCATGAGGGCGGCGGGGACCGAAACGATGGCGAGGGTCGCCAGCACGATCGCACCGAGAAAGAGGGGCGCGGCCGCCCGCACCCACGCGCGGCGAAGCCACTGCCCGACGGGGACCCGGAAGCCGAGGTCGCGCTCGAGCGCCGCGCGCCCCTTCGCGATCAGGTAGTAGCCGGGGTCGCCGTGACGGGGCTCCGCCTGTGGCGACGCCGCGGCGGCCGCCATGCGGACGGCGCGGCGGGCCACCTCCAGCTCGTCATGCTCGCATCCCCGCGCGAGCTCCTCGACGGCATGGCGGTACCGGTCGCGCGTCGGAAAGTCCATCTCCGCAACGCGCGTCCCGTCGCACAGCTCCGCGTGCACGAGGCTCACGCTCTCGAAGAAGTCCGCCCAGTCGGCCTGCGACAGCAGGCGCATGCTCGTGATCACGTTGCGCACGGTCGCGTGGTTGGCGATCTGCTCCTGGTGCTCGACGTGCACGAGCTCGTCGGCCGTCGTCGCCTCGCGCGCCAGCCTGCGATCGAGCCAGTCGAGCGCGGGCGTGACCGCGGGATCCTGCTCGCGCAGCCGCTGGACGAGCTGCACCGCGAACGCCCGGGAGAAAGGCACCGCCTCGAGCATCTGGATCGACTTCCGCCGGCGCGGGCTTCGGGTCGTCCGCCCCGCCGAGCAGAACGTCGGCGATGCGGTCCGCGTCGTCGCGCGCGCGGCTGCGGGCGGCCACGCGCTCGGAGAGGCGCCGGAGGTTCTCGACGAGCACGACCCGCAGCGAGATCGCCAGCGCCCAGAGCTCGCCGATCGTCAGCGGCTGGACCCGCTGGTACGCGCGGACGAAGAGGCGGAACGTGTCGAGCTCGATCCGGCTGTCCGTGTGCGCGACGAAGGCCCAGGCCAGGCCGTAGACGCGCGGATATCCCTCCAGCTCTCCCGAGGACAGCTTGGGCAGCTCCCGATAGAAGCCCGGCGGCAGATCCTCCTGGATCTCGCGGACCTGCTCTTCGACGACGTGGAAGTTGTTGAGCAGCCACTCGGCGGCCGGAGAGACCGTGCGCGTCTGGCGGCCCGCCTCCGCGATCGCCAGGTGCGATCGGACGAGGGACCGCGCGTTCTCGCGCAGCCGCGGCAGCAGGTGCCGCCCGCGCCTCTTGCCGACATAGCAGGTCTGTTCGGCCGCGAGCGTCCCCGCGAACTGCTCGAGCTGCTCGGCGGAGAAGAGCTCTGCCCGGAGTGGATCTTCTCGCTTCGGCATCTATTCCGTCTGCGGACGCAAATGAAGTGCCGAGCCTCCGATCGGGCTCGGCACGGGCGCCGCAGGCGGCCAGCTTATCCGGTCAGCGATTCTCGCCGTCGGGCTTCTGGTCTTTCTCGACCGGCTTTTCCTTCGGAGGCTGGGGCTTTGCCTTGGGTTTCTGGGCCGGCTCCGCCGGACGGGACTGCGGATGATGCGCGGCGGGCGCGTCGGCCGGCGCGCGGTTGGCCTGCGCCTCGGGCTTGTCCGCGTCGGGATGCGATTTCGGCTTCGGCGCGGCCTCCGCTCCGTTGGGTTCGGGCCGCTGCGCCGGTTCCGAATGGTGCGCGGCCGGCGGCTGCGCCGAATGGCGCGCCTGCATTTCCGGCTTCTCCGGCTTCTCCTCGGCCGGCGGATGCTTGGGCTTCTGCGCCGGCTGCTTCGCCGAGCCCTCCGCGGGTCGAGCCGGCGCAGCCTTGTTCGGCTCGGGGCGGGTCGCCGCGGGCGCCTCGGCCTGCGGACGCTGCGATTCGATCTTCGACGCTTCCGGCGCCCTGGACGTCTTCACGTTTCCGTTGCCGTGCTCCGCCGGCGCGTTGCGCGCGTTCGCGCTCTGCGGCCGGGCCGCGACCGCGGCCTTCACCTCGCGCGCGGGCGCGACGACCGACATCTGCGCGGGCGCGGGGTGCGGCGCTATGCGCGCGGCCTGGACGCTGGCCGCCTCGATCCGGTGGCCCGAAGCGTGCTCGATGGTCGTCACAGGAAGGGCGGTGTTGCGGACGATTCCTCCCGAGACCGCGAAGCCCGTCGCGGGTCGAGTCTGGTGGAAGATCGCCGCGCTCTGCTGCGCGGGAACGCGCACCGCATTCACGTTTCCGCCGACGAACCGGTTGGTCGGCACGAAGACGTACTGCGTCTCGCGGACGACGATCGGCCGTCCGGAATAACCGGAAGCGCCGAAGACGACGGTCGGCGGCAGCGGCGCCCAACCGACGTAGCGATTGCTGTAGGACCACGTCACCCAGGCCGGCGCCCACACGGTTCCGGGCACCCACGACCAGCCGTATCCGGCGATCGAGACCCAGGTCCCGTAGTGGTACGGGGTCCCGCCCCACGGATCGTCCGACACCCAGGTCCATCCATACTGCGTGTAGATCCACTGTCCGTTCGTGTAGGGCTGCCAGCCCGCGCCGACCCGCGCGGGCACCCAGCAATGTCCGTAGCTGCAGTCGATCCACTGGCCGTACGGCGCGAGCTCGTCGTAGAAGCCGCCGATCGACACGTTCACGGCGACGTCGACCTGCGCCCGTGCGGCCGGAGCAGCCGCGACAACCGCCACGGCGGCGGCGATCAGGAATGCCCGAATCGTCAGTTTTTTCATCTCGTTCTCCTATTCCGTGCGTCAAACCATCCTGCTGCTCAAGAGAGCAACTTCCGTGCCTGTCATAGGATGTGGTCGGCGCCTCAGCGAGATCCAATCGTTTGTTACGCTGGAATTGAGACTTCGGAGCAATCGAAAGGCTCGTCATGGAACTGCGGCACCTCCGGTATTTCGTCGCGGTTGCGGACGACCTGCACTTCGGACGCGCCGCGAATCGTCTCCACACGTCGCAGTCGTCGCTGAGTCAGCAGATTCGCAACCTCGAGACCGAGCTCAAGGTCGACCTGCTGCGCCGCATCAAGCGCCGCGTCGAGCTCACGCCGGCGGGCGCCCGATTCCTCGGTGAAGCGCGCGGGATCCTGTCCGCGGCCGAGCGCGCGGCCGGGCTGGCGCGGGGCGCGGCGCGGGAAGAGTCTCGGAAAATCGTCATCGGCATTTCGCCCGAGACGGACTGGGCGTTCCTCGGCAAGGCGCTTCGCCTCTTCGGCGAGCAGGCGCCCTCGGTCGAGGTTCTCTTTCAGAACCTTACGCCGGAGGCCCAGATCGAGGCGCTGTACGGCAGCCGCATCGACATCGGATTCGTGGGACTCCCGATCGAGGCGGAGGGAATCGTCAGCGAGGTGACCGGACGGGAGCGGCTCGTCGCCGCGATCCCCGAGGCGCATCCCATGGCGCATCAGGCGCGCATCGCGCTGCGCGACCTGTCCGGGGAAACCTACGCACTCTGGCCGCGACACCTGTCGCCGGTTCGCTACGATCAGCTTCTCGCGATCTTTCGGCGAGCCGGCTTCGGACCCCCGATCGCGATGGAAGGCGGACTTCCCTCGACGCAGACCGTTCTCGGAATGGTCGCCGCGGGCCTGACCGTCGCGCTCGTCGACCCGGCGATCAAGCACCGGGCCGTTCCGGGGATCGTCTTCCGTTCCATCGCGGATCGCGGCGTCTTCACGGAATCCGGCGTGATCTACCGGCGGGACGACCCGTCGCCGCTGCTGGCGTCTTTCCTCCACGAGGTTCGGCTCACGCCTCGCCGGAAAGCGGAACCCGAGAGCGACGCCAGGAGCAATAGCGGCGAAGTCGCAAAGCCAGGGGCCGTCCCCGCCCGGGCCCGGTCCGCCGCCACGAAAAAAGCGCCGGGAGTTGCCTCCCGGCGCTGACGAATCCCGCGGACGGAAAAAGAACCTACTTGGACGTAGGCGTCGGGCTCACCGAATCCACCGTGGTCGTCGTCGTGGACGTCGTGGTCTGGGGAGTGCCCGAAGGCGCCGGAGCTTCCTTCGTCGTCGTGGTTTCGGTCGTGGTCGATGCGTCCTTCTGGCAGCCCACCGAGAAGGCGATCCCAACCACGAGCAGAGAGCCGAGCGTCCAGAGCTTTTTCATGATGTCGCTCGTCAGATCTTGGCCGGGTACGCCACGATCGTCGTGGCCTTGGACCCGCTGTCGGACTTGGTGAACGTGACCTTGACGCGCTCTCCGACGCTCACTTCGGCCTTCAGCGCGGCCATCTCGGTGAGGTCGAAGCTGTAGACCTTGGTCTCGGGCCCGGTCACCTTGATCGACTTGCCCGCTTCGTATTCCTTCACGACGCCGACGACGGTTTCCGTCTTCGTCTTCGTGGTCTCTCCCGGGCCGGTCGACTTCGTCACCGTTTCCGAGTGCATTTTCGGGGCCTCGGCCGCCGTCACCGCGTTGGCCGTGGCTTCCGAGACGACCGAGACCGTCTCCTTGCCGTCGGTGCCCTTCGTGTACTTGACCGTCGCCATCTGGCCCACGACGATCGCGCCCTCGACCGTGGCGGTCTCGGAGAGATCGAAGGAATACGACTTGTCATCCGGTCCGGACAACTTGATCTTCTTGCCCGCCTCGTACTCCTTGACCGTCCCCGAAACGGACTGCGTCTCGGTCTTCAGCGTGACTCCCGGGAGCGTCTGCTTGGTCGTCGTTTCCACGGCCTTCTTGTCCGCCGTCTGGGCGACCACCTGTGTTGCGGCGAGGACGCAGAGACCGACAGCCGCGATTGTGATTCTCTTCATGAGGCCCAACCTTTCAAAGCGCGGACCGGAATTGGCCCGCATGCCCGATCCCCAGTGAGAGGCCGTTGGCCGAGGTGACCGGGCGCCGACGGAAAGGCGATGATCCCGTTTGCCGCGCCCGCGCGTCCAATCGTTAGTTACGTCCAGACCGAGACGTCGCAACGATCGAACCGCCCGATCCGTTCCATCGTTCCGGCCTCTCGATTTCAGCGAAAGCAACGATTGGACGCGGCTTCGGCATACCAACATGATTGCCAAATGAGTTCGGCTCTCGAACTCAGGTTTGCCGATTCCAAGGAGGCGCGATGCTCTGGACCATTTTCGTAATCCTGCTGGTGCTCTGGCTGCTGGGTCTTGTGACGAGCTACACGATGGGCGGCTTGATCCACGTGCTGCTCGTCGTCGCCGTGGTCGTACTCGTCATCCAGCTGATCCAGGGGCGGCGCGTCGTCTGACGCAGGCCATCGAAACCCCGGCTTCAGACGGTCGTTCCGAACAGCGATCCGACGCCCGCGGTCACGGCCATCGCGAGCGCGCCCCAGAACGTCACGCGCAGGGCGCCCATCCAGACGCCCGCGCCGCCGGCCCACGCCGCCAGCGCGCCGAGCAGCGCGAGAAACGCCAGCGACGTGCCCGACACGAGGGGAATGAGCCCCGATCGCCGGGGCGGCGGCCGTGACCAGCAGCGGCATGGCGGCGCCGACGGCGAAGCTTCCGGCCGAGGCGAGAGCGGCCTGGATGGGCCGCGCGCGGAACGTCTCGGAGATACCGAGCTCGTCCCGGGCGTGCGCGCCCAGCGCGTCGTGGGCCATCAGCTGATCGGCGACCTGCTTGGCGAGGGCCGGATCGAGACCTCGCCCGACGTAGATCGCCGTCAGCTCCCGGCGCTCGCCCTTGTCGTCGGCCAGCAGCTCGGCGCGCTCCCGATCCAGCTCGGCCTTTTCGCTGTCGGCCTGCGAGTGGACGGACACGTATTCGCCGGCCGCCATCGACATGGCTCCGGCCACCAGGCCGGCGATGCCCGCCACCAGCACGCTGCCGTGGCTGCCGTGCGCCGCGGCGACGCCGAGCACGAGGCTCGACGTGGACACGATGCCGTCGTTGGCTCCCAGCACCGCCGCGCGCAGCCAGCCGATGCGTCCCGTGCGGTGCCGCTCCTCCCCGGCCGCGTGCCCGTGGACGGATCGCTCGGCCGACCTCTTCATTTGCGCAGGGATCTTAACCTCGAAGCCGGCCGACCGCTGGTCCGAATCCTGCAAGAAGACGCTCTGAGGAGAGAAGAGACGTCATGACGATCAATGTTTACGTGTCGTCGGGGTTCCGGGGCAGCCCCCGGTACGCCTATCTCGCGCCGAACACGCCCATTTCGCTCCTGCCGCGCACCGAGAGCTGGAAGTACGTTCGTTCCGCCGATGCGGAAGAGCTGGGTCTCTGCGACGCCGACGTGGAGCACCTGCTGCGCTCGGGCTTCGGGCTGCGGGAGGCGGGGGGCGGTCACTCGATTCGTTAACGGTCTCGTGCGTGGCGCACGGGACTCGAGTCCGAACGGTCCAAAAACCATGGGAGAAGCGCAATGGCCACCTACACGCTTCCTGAGCTTCGCTACGACTACAGCGCGCTCGAGCCGCACATCTCCGCCCGGATCATGGAGCTCCACCACGACAAGCACCACGCCGCCTACGTGAAGGGCGCGAACACCGCGCTCGACCGGCTCGCCGAGGCGCGCGACAAGGGACGCTTCGAAGACATCGGCGCGCTCGAGAAGGCCCTCGCCTTCCACGTGTCAGGCCACGTCCTGCACTCCGCGTTCTGGCAGAACATGGCGCCCAAGGCGGGCGGAAAGCCGCAGGGCGAGCTCGCCTCCGCGATCACCGAGGAGTTCGGCAGCTTCGACGTCCTGAAGAAGCAGATGAATGCCGTCGCGGGAAGCATCATGGGCTCGGGCTGGGCCGCGCTCGTGTGGGAGCCGCTCGGAAAGAAACTTCTCGTGACGCAGATCTACGACCATCAGTCGAACCTGGCGCAGGCCGGCACTCCCCTGCTCGTTCTCGATGCCTGGGAACATGCGTTCTATCTCCAGTACGAGAACCGCAAGGAGGAGTACTTCGAAGCGATCTGGAACGTCTGGAACTGGGCCGACGTGGCCGAGCGCTTCGCGGCAGCGCGCCAGATCAACGTGGAGCTGGTCGGGGCCGGAGCGCGGGTCGACTAGATCGGGCCGCCCCGCAGCCCGATCGGGCGCGCGCACGGATCCTGAAAACGAGCACACGCAATGCCGTACGACGCCCTTTCGGCGCTCAAGCGTCTGGAATCCGCGCTCCGCAGGAAGCTCCCGCGAAAACCCGGGAGCCTGCGGAAGCGCCTTCTCGTCCTCGCCGTCGCGCTGATCCTGCCCATGGCCGCCTATGCGGCCGCAGCCCGGTGGCTCCTCTCGGGCCCGAAGCTGCGCGCGCTCATCAATGCGGACCCCGAGTCCCTGCTGCTCGACTACGACGAGGCGACCTCGTTTTGGCCGGGGCGCGTCACGATCCGGAACCTTCGGATCCGCGGCAGCGACCAGAACGTGCAGTGGATCATCCGCCTGGCGAACGCGCGGGTCGACTACTCGATCCTCGCCCTCGCGCAACGCACGTTTCGCGTGGAGCACCTTCGCGGGGACGGCCTGACTTTTTTCCTCCGCAACAAGCTGGAACCAGCCGCCGTGCAGACCGCGGATGCCTCCGTCCTTCCGCCCGTTCCGGGCTTCGCCGATCCGCCGCTGCGGTCGGACCCCGTCCAGGGCCCCGAGCTCGAAGGCAACCCCTGGCGCGTCGACGTCCGCAGGCTCTTCATCGACCACTTCGACGACATCTGGGTCGACGCCTTTCACTACCGCGGCCTCGCCCGCCTGGAGGGAGGCTTCTTTCTGCGCCCGGGGCTGCTCGCGCGCATCGGACCCGCGCGCGTGCGCTTCGAAAACGGCCGGCTGCGCGTCGGAAATGCGCCGGATGAGATCTCCGTCGTCGGCACCGTGTCCGGAGCGTTCCAGCCGTTCGAGCCGCCCCTCGTGCACGGAAGCGAGGTCTGGCAGAAAGTCACGGGCGACGTCTCGTTCGACGCCGGGTTCGAGCGGCTCGCCTCCCTCCAGTACCTGGCGGGTCCGCCCGCCGCGACCCGCCTGGCCGACGGCCCCGGGAGCGGAACCATTCGCGGCACCATCGAGCACGGGGTCGCGACGGGAGAAGTCCGGCTCGGCGTCCAGGCCGGCACGGTCGGCCTGCGCGAGCTGACGCTGCATGGCAACGCCGACCTGCGCCTGCGCATCCCTCGCTGGAATCTCGTGTCCGGGCCGCTCGAGATTTCGGGAAGCCAGCTCGCCCTCTCCGACGTCCGCTCCTCCGGGCCGGACGCGTCGTGGCGATGGTGGGGACGGTTCGACGTGCCTTCCGGAACGATCGGCAAAACGGCGTCGGCGGCCATCGAGGCGACGACCCGGGACGCGCGCCCTCTGCTCGCACTGTTCTCGGCCGAGCTTCCAGCCTGGACACGAGGGCTCCTCGACCTCGACAATTTCACCGCGACCGCAACGGTCGACGCGGGCCCTTCGCTGACGCGTGTTCGCGATCTCGACGCCCGGGGAGGCAACTTTCGCGTCCAGGGACACTACCTTCGGCGCAGCGCCGATCGCGAGGGTGCCTTCCTGATCGAGTCCGGGCGCCCTGAGCGTCGGCCTGGAGGTCGAGAAGAACGCGACGAAGCTCCGGCTGCTCGGCGCGAAACAGTGGTTCGACGAACAGAACGACGGCGGGAGCGCGGGCCGCAATGCCACGCCCCCGTCGGACGACGCGGCGGTCGCGCGCCCGTCCGAGATCCGAAAGGGAACCGCCGGGAATTTAGTCCCGGCGTCCAGGAATCGTCGAGGAGCCGGGCGACCCCGCTGAGCGGCGCTGGTCCGCCTTCAGCTCCCGCGAACTCTCAGCCACGCATCGTGGGTCGCATCCCGCGCATCGGTCCACGGATCGGTCGCGCCGGCGCTTCCGTCCCAGTCGCGAAGCAGCTCGGGCTCGACCTCGGCGAACTTCTTTCCCGCATACTCCTTGCGGCCCGCGGACTCCCACCCGAAACGGTACGCGGGCTCGTACTCCGAGTACTCCCTGCCCGACTTGTAGTACGGCCGCGTCTGGAAGTTCCGGCTCCAGAATTCGCGCTCCACCGTGGGGTTGACCGCTTCTCCGGCCGCGTGCCCGGCGGCGCCCCCGACGACGGCTCCGAAGGCTCCGCCGATGACGGCCCCGATCGGTCCGGCCACGACCGCTCCAATGCCCGCGCCCGTGGCCGCGCCCCCGGCCGATCCGATCCCGGTCCCCACCGGATGAGAGCCCGGCTCCTTCGTGATCGGGTCCAGGTTGTCGGGATTCGAGTCGAGGTTCTTGTCTTCCATGGTTGCTCTCCTTGCGGTCGTCAAGACTGCAGGGCGAGCTTGTGCGCTTGCCGGGCCGAATACCAATCGTTTTTTCCGCTCGAGTTGAGACGTCGAACGGAAGATGCGCAGGGAATCCCCTACCGGGGGGCGACGGCTTTCAGCGACGCCGCGAACTGCCGGGCGGCATCGAGGTAGGACTCGCGCGACTCTTCCTCCGGATCCAGCGTGTACTGCCAGCAGAAGCTGAGCGGCGCGGGCGTCTTCCAGCCGAACCACTTGAAATTCTGCTTCTGGGTTTGGAGAACCGCCTCGTCGTTCCAGTTGTGCCCGAAGACGACGATGCCGGCCTCGAGCTTGCGCAGCTGGCGGATCGGCTTCTGCCCCAGCGTGCTCGTCCGGTTCTCGATCCAGCTCAGGCGCTCGAAGAGGCGCTGGTAGACGCTGTTGGCCTGCCCCCAGCGCACCGAAACGAAGAAGACCACGGCCCGCGAGCGGAACAGCTCGCGGCTGATCTTGTACAACTGATCGTCCGCGTTGTTGATCGAGGCCCAACACCGGTGCTGCCCGGTCGGGTTCTTCGCGCGGTCGGGCAGCTTCGCAGCCAGCACGCCGCATTCGTTGCCGCGCTTGGAGCTGATGTTGCCCTCGCAGGTGTGGATCGTGAGCTTCGGGACGTCGATGACGGTGACGCGTTTTCTCTTCTTCCTGAGGTGATCCCGGATCCGGAGCGCGAGCTGCGTCGTCTTCGGAACGTCCCAGGGGTGGCCTTCGAAACGCGTGCTCGTGGTCAGCAGCAGGATGCCGTTTTTCGATTCGAGGTACCGGATCAGCCGCGCGGCCGGATCGAGGAGTCGGCTTCTCTGCGCGATGGTTTCGCGTTTACGGCGTTCGGACATGAAGGCACTCTAGGACCCCCGGGCATGGAGTTCAACCTCTCGCGGAAAGCGTCGGGGGACCTATTTCTTGATCTTTCGACCGAGATCCTCGATCGCTTCGCCCAGCTTGCGGCTGGCCTTTCCGATCTTTTCCTGCACTGCGCCGTCGGCCCTCTCCTCTGCTCCTTCGGTCTCGAGGTCTTCGTTGCCTGTCAGAGTGCCGACGGCCTCCTTGATGCGGCCCTGCAGGTTCTTCTTCTTGCCGTCCTTTTCGTCCTGGTTCATGCGCTTCTCCTCCTCAGATTCGGGATATTGCAACTCCGTTGCCACCCCCGCACTCGCCGGGCACGGAACGTGCAGTCCCGACGCTCGCCCACGGCGACGCGGGAAGCGCCGTGAGCGAGTGCAGTCTTCAAAACGTCTCGGAACCACAATCTAAGGAGGAGATCCATGACGGAGAGAATCGCCGCGATACCCGGCACCGGTATCACCACGGGAACGGCAAGAATCGATCGAGTGGGGCAGCTCGACCCCGTCGCCTCGGCCTCGGGACTTTCCTGGCCCGCAATTCTCGCCGGCGCTGCCGTCGCCGGTGCCCTCTGGTTCAGCCTGACGACCCTCGGCGCCGGCCTGGGACTCTCGGCCATTTCCGCCTGGCCGACCGCCGGCGCATCGGCCCGGGGAGTCGGCACGGGCGCAATCGTCTGGCTGATGCTCGTCCAGGCCCTTTCCTGCGCGCTCGGCGGATACCTCGCGGGCCGACTGCGCGCCCGGTGGGCGACGGTTCACGGCCACGAAGTGCATTTTCGTGACACGGCCCACGGCTTTCTCGTCTGGGCGGTCGGCCTCGTCTTCTCGGTCCTGTTCCTCTCCTCGATGGGAGCGACGCTCGCCCGGGAGGCGTCCGCCGCCGCGACGGAAGGCGCGAACGACTACTACGTCGACACGCTCTTCCGCGGGGAAAACCCGAGCGCCGCGAGCGACACGCAGGCGGTCCGCAAGGAGGCCGCCGCCATTCTCGCCAACGCCCTCGCCGGCCCGGACATCGCCCCCCAGGATCGAGGCTACCTGACCGACCTCGTGACCGCGCGCACCGGCCTCGACCGCGCCCGCGCGGAAGCCCGCGTGAACGACACCGTCGCCGCCGCCCGCCAGGCCGCGGAAACGGCGCGGAAGGCTCTCGCGCACTCGATGTACTGGCTGTTCGCGTCCCTGTTGCTGGGCGCGTTCTGCGGCAGCCTCGCCGCGACTGTCGGCGGCAGGCAAAGGGACAACGTCGTCATCGTCGGCTATCAGCCGGCAGGAGGAGTTTGAAATGCGATCCATTCTGCTCTGGCTTCTCGGAGTTCCGCTTTCCCTGATCATCCTGATCGGCCTCTTCAGTCACTTCTGATCGGGGACCTGCGAGAAACGTGACCTGCCCGGCCGACGCGAGTCGGTCGGGTTTTTTTCAGCTGCTCGAGAACGCGAGAACGGACTGGAGCGGGGGCGTTCAGACCCAGACGACGCCGACGGCCCCGGACGCCCCGGCCTGCGCGCGCGGGAAGACGACGGAGGCTCGGTGCTGAGCCCTGCAGCCCGGACAGTCGACGGCCACGATCCGTCCGGCCTCGGCGTCACTCGCGATGATCGTCGCGTTCCGGGCCAGGCAGCCGGGGCAGGTCCAGTCCATGTTCATCGGATCCTCTTGCGCAGCAGCGGAGGCCAACTCGGCCCCGAGCCGGAATCGAAGATCTCGAGCCGGAACGCCAGCATGACCGCGGCGCGGAGCGACTTCCAATCGTTTGTTCCGTTCGAATCGAGCCGTCGCAGCGACGGATGGACGGCCGGAGTCTCGGTTGCGGCAGGAACGCCTAATATTCGCCGTAGCGCCCCTTGACCGAATCCAGGAGCTTCTGCGAGTCGTATCCGACGCCGTCCTTGAAGACCAGCTCGACGTTCTCCACGTCCGTGATCCGGGCCGATGGGTCGCCCTTGAAGACCACGAGGTCGGCATTCTTGCCGGCGGCGATGGATCCGATCCGGTCCTGCCTTCCGAGGTAGATCGCTCCGTTCAACGTGGCGATCCGGATGGCCTCCGTCGCCGTGAACCCGGCCTCGACCAGCAGCTCGATCTCGCGCTGGTCGCCGAACCCGGGACGACCCCCCCGTTGCCGGTGGGGTCCGCCCCGGCCAGCAGCAGTCCTCCCGCGGCCACGAACGCGCGCTCGAGGTCCATGTCGCGCTTCAAGAGCAGGTCGCTGTCGCGCTGGGACGGCTTGCCCGACGGCCGGTTTCGCGCATAGAGATACGCCTCGCGGGCCTGCGGCGACAGCGCGTCCAGCATGGCCTGCCGCAGGGGCGGACGGGATCCGCCCTCGAACACCGGGAGCGTCGAGGTGATCGCGACATGATGTCTTACGAGCGTGTCGATCAGCGCCTTCGCCTCCGGGCCCGCAGGATCCATGTGCTCGAGGGTGGCGTCGCCCGCGCTGGCGCTGCACTGATCCGGCTTCTTGTCCGGGTCGAGCTGCGTATTCACGAAGAAGCCGTGCTCCAGGTCGTCGATGCCGAGCTCCGCCGCTTCCGGGTACGTCACCGAGCAGAGGTGCCCCGTCACCTTGATCCCGCGCTTGTGCGCCGCGTCGATCGCCGCCTTGAGCTCGGCGCGCGTGATGTTCATGTACGCCTTGAACGACGTCACGCCGCGATCGGCCCAGTACTCGACCATCTGCCGCGCCTCGACGTCGCCGGCGAGCTCGTGCATCTGGACGAAGTAGCTGTTGGGCCCCTCCAGATACGGTCCCGTGACGTCCATGTGCGGACCGGGCAGCTTGCCGTCGTCGATCTCGCGTTTCAGGTTCAGGTCCGCGTACGTCTCGACGCTCCCGGTCGTTCGGATCGTCGTCACTCCTCCCGCGAGGTAGAGACGCGGCGCGGAAAACGTCATCTGCGGCACCAGGACGGGCGGCTCGAAGCTCCACTGGCTGTCCATGTCCGGCCGCGCGACGTAGTAGAGGTGGTCGTGCATGCCGACGATGCCCGGCATCACCGTGAAGCCGGAGAGGTCGAGGACCGTGCTTCCCTGGGCCGCGGGGACGTCCGCGCCCGCCTGGATCGCCGTGATCCTGCCCCGCTCGAGCACCAGGTTCCGGTCTTCCAGCGGCGGGCCGCCCGTTCCGTCGATGACCCGCACGTGTTCGAGCACGACGCGCGGCGCGTTCACGCGCACGTACTTCTGCAGGGCCGGGGAGAGAGAATCGGCGGGCTGCGCTTTCAGGCTCGCGGCGGCCAGGGCCGCGGCGAGCGCGATGCGGGTCCGTTTCATTTTGCCTCCGCGCCCGTCTTCGGTGGGAATTGCGCGAGCAGCTTGCCCACGGCGTGGTCGATGCCCCTGGCCAGGTCCTGCGGGTTCGATCCGGTCGCCGCCGTCCGTGCCCCGCGCCAGACGACCTTCCCGTGGCCGTCCCGGATTTCCAGCACGAGCGTGCTCTGCCTGCGGTACTGGGTCACGACGTCGCCGGCGGAGGTCGGGTCCTGGGCCACCGGCGTCACGGTCCCCATCTCGAAAGTCGTCGGCGCAATGGTGACGCCCCACCACGACTCGGAGCCCCACTTGCCCTGGCTGCGGCCGCCCGCGTCGCTCCACAGATAGGACACGGAGAAGCTCGCGCCGCCTTCGACCTTCGCAAAGCCCTTCCTGCCCAGGCTCGCATTCACGGCCGCCCGCACCGTGCGATCGATGAACTGGCCGTCCACGACGGCGTTGCCCTTCGGCATGACCCATTTCGGATCGTCGAACCAGGCATAGGACTTGAGACCCGTGAAGCGCGCGGAGGGATCGAAGGCGACGTTCCGCGACGCACTCCTTAGCGCGACCGCCAGAGCGGCACAGAGAAACAGGAGGATCGCGGAAGCACGGGGGCTCTTCTGCATAGGCGCGCGGGGCGCGGCGGCAGGATATCCCACCGCGATCAACCGATCCCGGACCCCCGGAACCGCACGCGCCGCCGGCCTCTCGCTAGGGCGCGCTTTCGCGCAGAACCCGCTCGTCCTCCGCGGTCAGCGGAAAGAAGCGCGGCGTGTCCGACGCAAAGAGGTCGGGGCGGCATGGCGCGGGCCGCCCGCACATGAGCGTGCCCGTCGCTTCGTTGTGCTCGAGCCCCAGCAGGTGGCCGAGCTCGTGGGCGGCGACGTTGCGCGCGACGTTCGGCAGGGAGAGCGGCGCATCGTCGGCGCTGCGCAGCACCACGACGCCGCCTGCTCCATGGCGGCCCCGCACCGCGAAGGACATCAGGTCCGCGCTGGCGAGGACGACGACGAGCTCATCGGGGCGAGACTCGATCCACGGCGAGAGATCCCGGGGACGACGCCCCTGCTCGACCGCCAGCGCTCGCCTCCCGGAGGGCGTCCTCGGGAACGGAGTTTTCGATCACGGACATCGGGCCCAGGCGCGTTCCGGCTCCCAGCCGTTCGAGCTCCGCATTCCAGAAGGCGACGGCTTCGCGCACGGCGGCCACCCGCACGTCGGAGGAATTCCCCATCACCGTCACCCTCTGGCTCTGGGAGGCCTCGCCGCTCGAGACCCGGCGGCCGGCAGGAGAAGGAGAAGGAGAGGAGTCGGCGATCCGGCATGGCAACCGGGTAACTGCAGGAGTCGTGCCCCGCATTTCCGGAGCGGCGGTGGCCGGGAAAGAAAAAAGCGGCGAGGCCGATCGGGCCCCGCCGCTCCCCTGGAACGAAAAAGCGTTACTTCGGCTGCGCCGAGGTCTTGGCTTCCATCTTGCCGACGTGGACCCACGTCGCCCAGGTCTTGCCATCCTTGTCGGACGTCTTCACCTGAACCGGCTCGCCCTCCTTGGGAGTTCCCTGGAGCTTGGTCGTGTCGTTCCAGTAGATCGTCATGTCCTTCCCGTCGACGGTCTTGACGACCATCGACTTGGCGGCCATGTCGACCTTCGTGATCGTCGCTTCGGTCGCCTTGCCGTGGGCGAGCCCGACGGCGGCGCAGAAAGCGAACACGAGACTCAGAACCACTGCTTTCTTCATTGCGCTGACCTCCATGAATGAATGCGGCGCACCATAGCGCCACCTGAAGAGGCTAGCGGTCGGCATATGAACGAAACGTGAACGCAGGCAGGTTTCCGAGCCCCTCCCCGGAGCGTGGATTCTCGAAAATATTCCCGGGGCGCCCTCCGCGCGGAGCCCTAACGAATCGGATCGATCGGCGTGCGCCGGGGCTCCTTGCCGAACCTCTTGCGCGATTGCTCCATCATCTTCCGGATCTCGACGTCGCGATCCTTCGGTGGCGCCGAGGTCACCCAGCCGTGCACCAGACGCCCGGCCGCCGCCGCGACTTCGTCCACGGCGCGGTCGAACAGTTCGGCGTTGGCCCTGGACGGCTTGTTCGCGCCGCTCAGCTTGCGGACGAACTGGAGCGAGGAGGCGCGAATCTCGGCGTCGGTCGCGGGCGGCGCGAAGTTGGCGAGGGTACGGATGTTGCGGCACATGGCGAAACTCTACATAGAATCCATGGACCATGGCTCACAACTTCGGCTCGCTCGTCTTCACGCCGGTCATCAAGGCGCTGCAGGAAAAGTACGGGAGCCGGCGCTCGTACGCCCGGCTGGAAAAGGGCACTCCGGAGCCGGATCGCCTGGGCCCCCACGAAACCGACTTCATCGCCGAGCGGGACAGCTTCTACATGGCGAGCATCGGCGAAACCGGCTGGCCCTACGTCCAGCATCGGGGAGGCCCGAAGGGATTTCTGAAGGTCATCGACGAGCGGACGCTCGCCTTCGCCGACTTCTCCGGCAACCGGCAGTTCGTCAGCGCCGGAAACCTGTCGGTCGACGACCGCGTCGCGCTGATCATGGTCGACTACCCCTCGCAGACGCGGCTCAAGATCCTGGGACGCGCAGAGACCCTGTCGGACGAGACAGCGAAGGACTGGATCGCGCGGACGCGGATGCCGGGATACGACGCCGGGATCGAGCGGGTCTTCGTCATCCGCGTGGAAGCGTTCGACTGGAACTGCCAGCAGCACATCACGCCCCGGTTCACCGAGGACCAGGTCCGGGAAGCGCTCACGCCCCTCGAAACACGGATGCAGGAGCTCGAGAAGGAAAACGAGAAGCTCCGACAGGACCTCGCCCGCCGCGCGCCGTAGGCCCCGAATCGGCCACCGTCCGCGAAGACACTGCCGCAGGCCGGGGGAACATAGCCCGGTCCGTGTTCCGACTTCAGCAGGAACACCGCCATCTGTGCCCGGGACACCGGGCTGGTCGGACAGTACAAGCCGGGAGCGCACCCTCCCGTGATCCCCTCCGCGGCGAGCTGTTCGATCCAGTCGCTGAACGGACCCGGACATGAAACGTCGGAAAAGACGCCGGCGCACCCCGGCGGAACGTAGCCGGAGCCATGCTCGGCCTTGAGCAACAAGACGGCCATCTGGGATCGCTGCATGGGGTCGTCACGGCCGAACTCGCCGTTTCCGACGCCTGCCGAAAGACGATGCCGCACGAGCGTCTCGACGTAGGCGTGAAAGATGTCGCCTTGAGGCACGTCGAGAAAGTCCGCCATCCAGCCGTCGATGACCGTTGATGACGTCATGTCTGCATTGAGCACCTGGACGTGATTCAGTGTCCCCGGCGAAAGGATCGGGGAGCTGGCGCCGACCGTGCCGCCGTTGACGACGATGTCTCCCGCCGCAACGCCCCCGACCGTGACGGCCGCGTTCGGTTGGAAATTCGAGCCGGTCACGACGAACGGCACCGGCGCGTCCGCGGGTCCGGACGTCGGTTGGACTGAAACGGCCGGCGTGCCGACCGAGAGCCGGAACAGCGTTCCGGCCCACCACCCGCCCGAGCTGGTCGTTCCGTAGAGGAATCCGTCGGACGCCAGAAGCAGGTTGCCGTAAGGATTCGCGCCGACCTGCGCTCCGTCGAACGAATAGAGGCTTTCGAAGCGCCCGGACACGTCCGTCCGGAAGATCGTGCCCGCGTCCGAAGAGCCGCCGGCCAGGGTGGTGCCGTAGAAGACTCCCGGGCTTGCTTCCGTGAGGCCCGCTTTCGGAAAATTGCCGTCCGGACCGTGAAACTGGGCGAGCAGCGACAGCTCTCCGCCAGGCGAAACGCGGAACGCCGTGCCCATCAAGGTGCTCCCGTCGGAGGCCTGACCGGAGAGGGTGGTTCCATAGTAGAACCCGTCGCTGCCGAGGGTGACGTCGCTGCAGGGGCCGCTTCCATCCGGCCGTCGGTCCGTCGAGAAACCGTAGATCAGGGACTGGCTGCCCATGGAATCGAACGTGGACACGCTTCCGGCAAAGGTCGGGCCGCCGGCGAGCCCGCCCACGAAGACTCCCGGCGAGCTCTCGACGAATCGGCCGCACGGGCTTCCGCCCACCGTCGACGGATCGAAGTAGCCGAGAAACGTGTAGCCACCCTCGGGATCGATGCGGAAGGGTCCCCCGCCTCCCAGGGCTTTCGAGTTGCTGGTCGTGCCATACAGGTTTCCGTCCTGGGCCAGGACGAGCCCGGCGAGTGGCCAGACGCCGTCTTCCCCGAAATGGTGGAGCGTCTCAACGCTTCCGTCCATTCGCGCGCGATAGACGATTCCGTTCGGCGAAGAGCTGTCGCCGGCGGACGTGCCGTAGAACCAACCGTCGGGAGTCTCCGCGAGGCCGCCCCACGCACGCAAATAATCCGAGCTCGGGACGCCCGCAGGGCCGGAGATCGACCCATCCGGTGGTCCCGTAGACCTGTCCGTCGGAAGCCAGCAACAACCCGGATCGAGGAACGCTCCCGTCCGTCGGCGCCCCGGTGAAAGCGTGCACGACGCTGAACATTCCCTGGCTGTCGATCCGGAAGATGGCGCCCATCGTCGGCGTCGCTCGCGCCCCGGGCCGTCGTTCCGTAGAGATCTCCGTCGGGCGTGCGGTAGAGCCGACCCATGGGCTGCCGCCCGTCGGTTCCGCTGAAGGAATGCAGGCGCGTGAAGTTGCCGGCGCTGTCCAGACGAAAGACGGTCCCCATGTTGACGTCGTCGCCGCCGAAACGGGCGGTGCCGTAGAACGAGCCGTCCGGGGCCTCGGTGAGCGCCGCCTGGGGCCAGGAGCCATCCGTTCCCGAAAAAACATGAAGGGTCGTGAGCGCGCGCGAAGCGGGATCGAATCGAAACACGGTCCCGAACCCCTGTCCCTCCGGTACACCGCCGCCCGACGTCGTCCCGTACAGAAGTCCGTCCGAGCCGAGAATCAGCCCCGCCTGCGGCTGATAGCCGTCGTACACGCGAAAAGCGTGGAGCTCGCTGTACGCAAACCCTCCTGCCCCATCGGGCGTGAGGGCAAAGATCGATCCGGCGAAGATCCCGCCATACTGCGTGACGCCGTAGATCGTGCCGTCGGGTCCGACGACCGGGTTCCCCACGGGCAATCCCTGGGCGCTCGTGAAGGCGTGCATGACTTCCAGGCTCGGCGACGGATGCTCCGGTCGAGGCAGCCGCCGCGAGGAGGAAGACGATCACGCCCAGGGCTGGCGCTTCTTTGTTCAATTCTCATCACTCGTCTCCATCACTCAAAGGTTCGTTCAGCTTCTGGAGGCACTCGTCCTGACCCGCGACAGAACTCGAGGCAGCGCCTGGCGACATCCTTCATTCGCCGATGAGTCCACATCTTAAGCCGGGAAGCTCCCGCCCTCCGCGAGGGCCTGCTGAGCGGGAACGCGCGACAAACCCATCAGAAAGCAACCTCTTGACATATTCCTATATAGGAATATGATTCGCACCATGCCTGCCGCCCTCGCGACCGTCGGACACCTTCAGCGCCGTGGCGCAACCGCGCCGCCGGGACATCCTCGAGTACCTCGGACCGCGCGAGCGCTCCGTCGGCGACATCGTCGTGGGCCTGCGCCTGGCGCAGCCGTCGGTCTCCAAGCACCTCAAGGTGCTTCACGAAGTCGGCCTCGTGGACCAGCGCCGGGACGGGCGTCAGGTCTTCTATCGCACGAACGCGGAGGCCATCCGGCCGCTCCACGAATGGACCGTCCAGTTCGAACGTTACTGGCATAACCAGCTCGTTCGCGTCAAGGAACGCGCCGAGCGGGAATCGAAACGCAGTGAGGAAACCAGGAAACCGAGGAGGCAACCATGACGACCGCCATCGCTCCCGCCATCGACACCATGACGCTCACCGTCGCGCAGGACATCCACGTCCGCGCTCCCCTGCCCGCGACCTTCGCGGCCCTGCTCGAGGAGCTCGGGCCCGTCCAACGAGGGCGAGGCCGGCACGCCCATGCCGATGGTCCTCGAGCCCTGGCCGGGAGGCCGCTGGTTCCGCGATCTCGGCGACAAGAACGGGCACCTCTGGGGCCACGTCCAGGCGATCAAGCGGCCGACGCTGCTCGAGATCACGGGGCCGCTCATGATGTCCTTCGCCGTGGCCTCGAACATCCAGTACCGGCTCAAGGAGATCGACGGAGGAACGCTCATCACGTTCCGACACACGGCCCTCGGGCTGTTCCCGGAGGGCTATCGCGACGCCCTCGGCCAGGGGTGGACGCTCCTGTCCGCCCGGCTTCGCCGGCGCGTCGAGAAACCGTAACGCATCGACCAACCACGAACGGAGGACTTACCCATGGCGATGATCGACGGAATGTTGCAGGAGCTCGACATGGAAGCGCAGACGACCCGCCGCGTTCTCGAGCGGGTCCCCGATCACAAGCTGGAATGGCGGCCGCACGAAAAGGCGAGGACCCTCGGGCAGCTCGCCATGCACGTCGCGACGGTGCCCGGCTCCGTCGCGGAGCTGGCGGCGACGCCCTCGCCCGCCCAGGTCCCGCAGTTTACGGACCCCAGCCCGAAGAGCGCCGCGGAGCTGCTGCCCGCGCTCGAGCAGAGCACGGCGAGGGCGAGGAACGTCCTCGGCCGCATGGACGACGCGACGCTCACCGCGACCTGGCGGCTGATGCAGGGCGACCGGGAGCTGCTCGCGATCCCGCGCGTCGCGTTCCTGCGGTCGATCATGCTCAACCACTGGTACCACCACCGCGGCCAGCTGAGCGCGTACCTGCGCGAGCTCGACGTGCCGCTGCCCTCGATCTACGGCCCGAGCGCCGACGAGAACCCGTTCGCGTAGGCCTCGCGTAGTTCCGTCGGAGTGGTGGCCGTTTCTTTGCATCGGTGTAGAGTCGCGCCATTCAACCGGCCACCGACAGGGAGGTTGCATGCGAGACGACTCGGAAGCACCCCGGAAGAAACTGACGCGCCGGAGGTTCCTCTCGACGGCAGGCTCGTCGGCGGCCGCCGCGGCCCTCATCGGGCGCGCGACGGCGGCCGGCGCCGCTGAACGCGGATCGCCCGGCGCGGTCGCGGACGGGCCCGAGCATCGAGGGCGCGGTCCCGATCACGCTGCGCATCAACGGCAAGGAGCACCAGCTCTCGCGTCGACCCGCGGACGACGCTGCTCGATTGCCTCCGCGAGACCGTCGCGCTCACCGGCACGAAGAAGGGCTGCGACCACGGGCAGTGCGGCGCCTGCACGGTGCACGTGAACGGCCGGCGCGTGAACTCCTGCCTCAGCCTGGCCCTGATGCACGACGGGGAAGAGATCACCACCATCGAGGGCCTCGGCACGCCCGACGCGCTGCATCCGATGCAGGCGGCGTTCGTCGCCACGACGGCTACCAGTGCGGCTACTGCACGTCGGGCCAGATCATGTCGGCCGTCGCGCTGCTCAAGGAGCCGTGCGGCCCCGACGACGCGGCCGTGAAGGAACTGATGAGCGGCAACATCTGCCGCTGCGGCGCCTACCCCAACATCGTGGCCGCGATCCAGCAGGTCCGCAAGAACGCCTAGCCGCGAGCGAGGAGCGATCGCCATGCACACCTTCGAATTCATTCGGCCCGACGGATGCCGCGGCGGCGGTCGCGGCTCGCCGCGCAGGCGAAGACCGCGCAGCAGGGCGCGGACGTGCGGTTCGTCGCCGGCGGGACGACGCTGCTCGACCTGATGAAGCTGAACGTCGAAACGCCCGCGCGGCTCCTCGACATCAACCGCCTGCCGCTCGACAAGATCGAAGCGACGCCCGACGGCGGGCTGAAGATCGGCGCCACCGTCCGCAATTCGGATCTCGCCCACCATCCGACGGTGCAGCGGGACTATGCCGTGCTGTCGCAGGCGATCCTCGCCGGCGCGTCGGCGCAGCTTCGCAACATGGCGACGACCGCCGGCAACCTGCTGCAGCGCACGCGCTGCGTGTACTTCCGCGACACCGCGATGCCGTGCAACAAGCGCGAGCCCGGGACCGGCTGCCCGGCGATCACCGGCAGCAATCGCACGCTCGCGATCCTCGGCACGAGCGAGCACTGCATCGCGACCAACCCGTCGGACATGTGCGTGGCGATGGCCGCGCTGGAGGCGACGATCCACGTGCAGGGGCCGAAGGGCCCGCGCGCGATCCCGATCGGCGACTTTCACCTGCTGCCCGGCAACACGCCGCAGCGCGAAACGGTGCTCGAGCCGGGCGACCTCATCACGCACGTCACGCTGCCGCCGCCGGTCGCGGGGAGCAAGCAGGTGTATCTGAAGCTGCGCGACCGGGCGTCGTACGAGTTCGCCCTGGCGTCGGCCGCCGTCGTGCTCACGGTCGCCGGCGGGAAGGTGACGCGGGCGCGCGTCGCGCTGGGCGGCGTGGGCACCAAGCCGTGGCGATCGCCCGAGGCCGAGGCCGCGCTCGTCGGTCAGCCGGCCAACGCGGCGAACTTCCGCAAGGCGGCGGAGGCGGCCCTGCGCGACGCCAAGCCGCAGAGCGAGAACGGGTTCAAGATCGAGCTGGCGAAGCGCTGCCTCGCGCACGCGCTGCAGACGGCCGCGACGAGCCTGATTCCGCCGAAGGAGCGAGCATGCCGACGACACAAGAAGACTCGACGACGTCCCCGATCGGCCGCGCGCACGCCGCGCGTGGACGGCCCGCTCAAGGTGACGCGGGACGGCGCAGTACGCCTCCGACTTCCACTTTCCCGGGATGCTCTATGCCGTGCCGGTCGAGGCGACGATCGCCAACGGCCGCGTGGTCGAGCTCGACACGGCCGCCGCCGAGAAAATGCCCGGCGTGCGCGCGATCTTTCATCGCGAGAACATCGGAAAGATCTTCCGCTCGGTCGCTGGGGCCGGGATTCGAAGGCATCGCCGACGAGCGCCGGCCGCCGTTCGAGGACGATGTCGTTCGCTACTACGGCCAGTACGTCGCGCTCGCCGTCGCGGACACGTTCGAGAGCGCCAAGGCCGCCGCCGATGCGGTTCGCGTCACGTACGCGAAGGAGCAAGCCCGAACGTCGACACCGACCTCAAGGCCGGACGACGAGCCCGACGTGGTCGCCACCACGTTCGGCCCCGCCAAGCGCCTGCAGAGCGAGCGCGGCGACGCCGAGAGGCGCTTTCGCGGCGGCGCCGGTCAAGCTCGACCAGACCTATGTCACGCCGGCCGAGACGCACAATCCGATCGAGCTGCACGCGACGACCGCGATCTGGGACGGCGACGATGCTGACGCTCTACGAAGCGTCGCAGGGCGTCGTCAACCTCCGCGGCGTGCTCGCGCAGATGTTCGGCCTGCCGAAGGAGAACGTCCGCGTCATCACGAAATTCGTCGGCTCGGGCTTCGGCAGCAAGCTGTGGCCGTGGACGCACTGCGCGCTCGCCGCCGCGGCGGCGCGGCAGCTCGGCAAGCCGGTCAAGCTCGTCGTCAGCCGCAAGATGATGTTCCAGACGGTCGGTCATCGTCCGCGCACCCAGCAGCGCGTGCGCCTCGGCGCGACGCCCGACGGCAAGCTCGTCTCGCTCCAGCACGACTACGTCAACCACGCAGGCGATCCTCGACGACTACCACGAAGACTGCGGCGAGGCGACGGCGTTCCAGTACAGCGTGCCGAATCTCCGCGTCACGTTCGGCCGCGCCCGGCGCAACGTCGGCGCGCCGACCGCCATGCGCGGCCCCGGCGCCGTGCCCGGGCTCTACGCGACCGAATCGGCGATGAATGAACTGGCCGATCAGCTCAAGATCGATCCGGTCCAACTCCGCATCCTCAACGAGCCGAAGATCGACGAGTCGATGGGCATTCCGTTCTCGTCGCGCCATCTGCTCGAGTGCTTCGAGCTCGGCGCGGAGAAGTTCGGCTGGTCGAAGCGCACGCCCGAGGTCGGCTCGATGAAGCGCGACGGCCTGACGCTCGGCTGGGGAATGGCCGGCTGCGCGTGGATCGCCGCGCGATTTCCCGCCGAGGCCAGCGTCCAGCTGCGCGACGACGGCACGGCCCGCGTCGCCTGCGGCACGCAGGACATCGGCACCGGCACGTACACGATCCTCGCGCAGCTCGCCGCGCAGAAGACCGGCGTGCCGCTCGACAAGATCGAAGTCGTGCTCGGCGACACGTCGCTTCCGGAGGGCCCGATCTCGGGCGGTTCGATGGTGACCGGCTCGGTGGTCCCGGCCGTCTTTGCGGCGGCCGACAACGCGATCGCGTCGCTGCTCGGCGTCGCGACCGGCACGCCGGGATCGCCGTTCGAGAAGCGCAAGCCCGACGATCTGGCGTTCGAAGGCGGCCGGGTCTTCGTGAAGGCCGACGGGCCCGGCCGGGGCGTGCCGTTCGCCGATGTGCTCCGGCGCGCCAACCTGCGCCTCGTCACCGGCAACGGCAAGTCCGAGGCGACCTTCGGCGATCCCAAGCCGAAGTTCTCGACGCACTCGTTCGGCTGTCACTTCGTCGAGGTCACCTGGCAGCCGGAGATCGCCCGCCTGCGCGTCAGCCGGGTCGTGACCGTCATCGACGCCGGCCGCATCCTCAACCCGCTCGCCGGCCGCAACCAGATCGAGGGCGCGGTCGTGATGGGAATCGGCATGGCGCTGTTCGAGCACACGACCTACGATCCGCAGACCGGCGCGCCGATCAACAGCAACCTGGCCGACTACGTCGTGGCGGTCAACGCCGACGTGCCGCCGATCGACGTGCATTTCCTCGACTATCCCGACAAAGAGATCAACGAACTCGGCGCGCGCGGGATCGGCGAGATCGGCCTGGCCGGCATTCGCCGCCGCCATCACGGAGGCGGTCCACCACGCGACCGGCGTTCGCGTGCGGGAACTGCCGGTGAAGATCGAGGACCTGCTGGTGTAACGGGCAGGGCCGCGGAGGATCCTCCGCGGCCTGGCTAGCTGGCCCTCGCGCGGACGAGGGCGCGGAACGCGCGGCGTCCCTCCTCGTCGGGAACGTTTTTCTCGAGCACGGCGCCGAGCGCGACCAGGTTCGGCGCGGACTTCGCCGCCCTCTTGACCAGAACGCGGGCGAGCGGGCCGATGTGCCGGGCGAGCTCGACCTCGACGAAGTGCAGGTCCTCCTCCCGGAACGCGGGCGCGGGCGCCGAGGCGGACGGCGTGGCCGTCGGCGGTTTGACCTCCGCCCGCGGCTCGGAGGCAGCGGGAGCGGCGCTGCGGGAGGAAGGCGTCCGCACCGCGGCGGGCGCGTCGCTGCGCCCGGGGCTCACGAAGGTCTCGATGCCGCTCGCGCTCGGCTCGACGGGCTCCGGCGTCTGTCCGAGCTGCAGCTTGTAGAGATCCCGGTCGAGCGCGAGCACGTCGGGATAGCGCTCGTTGCGGTCCTTGGCCATCATCTTGCGCAGCACCCGGCAGATTCCCTCCGAGAGCCCCGGAACGTACTTGCGCGGATCGGGAAGCGGATGCGTCAGGTGCATCGACATCACCAGCGCCCCCGACGAGCCTTCGTACGGAGCATGCCCGGTGACGAGCTGGAACAGGGTCGCGCCGAGCGAATAGATGTCGGCGCGCGCGTCGATGTCCTTCACGCCGCGGATCTGCTCGGGCGAGATGTACTGGGGCGTCCCGACGGCCTGGCCCGTCTGCGTCAGGCCCTTGTCCTCGTCCATGCGCTTGGCGATGCCGAGGTCGACGAGCTTGAGCCGGTCCCTCTTCGCGGTCAGCATCAGGTTGTCGGGCTTGATGTCGCGGTGAACGATCCCCGCGGCGTGGGCGACCCCGAGGGCGGCCACGGCGTGGCGGACCAGCACGATGGCGTCGCGCTCGGCGAGGCGGGCGTGGCCGAGAAGGGCGCGCAGGGAGGGACCGTCCACGTACTCCATCGCGAGGTAATAGATGCCCTCCTCGCATCCGAAGTCGTAGATCTGGACGATGTTCGGATGGTTCAAGCGGGCCGCCGCGCGCGCTTCTTTCAGGAACCGCTGCACGAAGGCCTCGTCGGCCGAGAAAATCGCCGCCAGGGTCTTCAGCGCGACGACACGCTCGAGGGTCACGTTCTTCGCGCGATAGACCCGTCCCATCCCCCCGGAGCCCAGCTCCTCGAGCACCTCGTACGCGCCGAAGCGCCGTCCCGCGAGGCCGAGCTCCGTCAAGCGCGCGCACCCTCTCGCATCGGCTACTCCCCTTCCAGCATCTCGAGCGCCTTGACGAGGCTGATGCGCATCCGGTTGAAGGACGCCGCGAGCCCGGCGACCTCGTCGTGGCTGTGGAGGCGGACCTCGGGCACGTCGAGGTTGCCCGTCGAGACCGCGTCGGCCATCCGCGAGAGCCGGCGGATCGGCCGGATGATCGTGAACCACAGCATCGCATTGAGCAGCACGAGAAGGAACGCGAACACCGCCACGAGCGAGGCGAGCATCGCGCGGTGCGCCTCCGCCGCCGCCCGGAGGGGAACGGCCATCGGCACCGAGACGATCTGCGCGCCGATGATCTCGTTCATCTTCCAGCCGTAGCCGCCGGAGGTGCCGTACAACTTGACCATGGAGGCGGGCGTCGCCTCCGGCGTCGTGTGGCAGGAGAGACAGCTCGCGTCGGTGATCTTGATCGGCCGGGCGAGGTAGAGCGCGCGGCCGAGGGGCGCATCGCGCTCGCCGACGATCTCCGGCAGCTTCGCGTCCGATCGGAACGCGTTGACGACGTCCGCTTCCCAGTCCACCGTGCGGTCGCGCGGGTTGGTCGGGTTGAGGGTCGCCTCCTTGTACGAGTATTCCGGGTGGCTCTCGCGCAGCGTGTTGAAGATCTCGGTCGCCGAATACGCGGGCACCGTCTGCGGCAGGAACTCCTCGGCGAGCCGCGCCGCCAGCAGGGGCTTGATCTGCTTGCTGGTGTAGCCGCGCGTCGCCATGGCCGTCTGCATCATCAGCCGCGCCTGCTCCGCGACCTGCGCGCGAGCGTTTCGCTGGAGCAGGTGCCGGGTCACCAGGTGGGCCGGCACGAGCGCGATCCCGAAGCAGAGGATGAGGATGAGGTTGAACTTGACCAGCAGCGACATGGTCTCGTCTCCGTTCGGAAAAGGAAGTCTACCGCGATCGGTTGCTCAGGCTTCGGCCGCCGGAGGCGGATCCTCCGGCCGTTCGACCGTGCGCTCACCCGCTCCACGACGCGCAGCCGGGTCACCGTCAGATCCTCGATGTGCACGGAACCGAGCCGCGCGTTCTTCATCGCCACCTGGCCGATCGCCAGCCTCCGAATGGCGAGCGCCCCGATCGCGAGCGATCCCACAGCGACGGCGCCGATCGTCAGCGCTCCCAGCGCGAACGAGCCCATCGCCGTCGCCGCCACGGCCAGGCCGCCCAGAGCCGCTTTTCTGGATTTGCCGAGATGCCTCATCGTTTGCCCCCTGGGATCGGATCCTAACGGTCGCGGAGATAGGATTCGAACGCCCGCGCGGCCACGTCGCGTCGGCAGGAGGAAGTCGCGATGATCTGGCCCGGCCTGGCCGTCTACGGGGATTGGGCTCTCCTGGCGCTCCGCCTGCTCGTCGCGGCGATCTTCTTCACGAGCGGCCTTTCGCACGCGCGCGACCCGAAGAAGCGCGGAGCAAGCATCGGCATGGGCCCGGCCTTCACGGCCCTTCTCGGCGTCGCCGAGATGGCGGGCGCGCTCGGCGTGGCTTCCGGCATCCTGATCCAGCCCGCCGCCATCGGCCTGATCCTCGTGATGCTCGGCGCGATCCAGAAGAAGATCTTCGTCTGGAAGACGGGCTTCTGGGGAGAGAAGGCTTCGGGCTGGCACTACGACCTGATGCTCGTCACCATGAACCTCGTGTTCGCAACGCTCGGAGGAGGACGCCTGACGCTCGGTTGATCGCGGCCGCGTGAGAAACAGAATCGGAGGTAACGCCATGACGACGCCCGAGCCCCCCCGCCCGCCCGTGCCCCCGTTCGATCGCGACGGCGCGATCCGGAAAGTCCGCCTCGCCGAAGACGCCTGGAACACCCGCGACGCGGCACGCGTGTCCCTCGCCTACTCGGTCGACAGCGTGTGGCGCAATCGGGCCGAGTTCCTCACCGGCCGCGAGGCGATCGTGCAGTTCCTGCAGCGCAAGTGGACGCGCGAGCTCGACTACCGGCTGATCAAGGAGCTCTGGGCGTTCGACGGAAACCGGATCGCCGTGCGCTTCGCGTACGAAAGCCACGACGACAGCGGCCAGTGGTACCGGTCCTACGGCAACGAAAACTGGGAGTTCGACGACGCCGGCTACATGCGCCGGCGCCTGGCGAGCATCAACGACCTGCCGATCGGCGCCGCCGACCGGAAGTTCCTCTGGCCGCTCGGCCGCCGCCCCGACGACCACCCGGGGCTGTCGGACCTCGGCCTGTGAGGCGGATCGACTTGAACGCGGCGGGATCCAGGACGTGAGCGCGGAGGGCCCGGATCCGGGGGTCCCGGCGAAGGAGATCTTCCCGACCCTGACCGCGGCGCAGATCGAGCGGCTCGCGCCGCTCGGGCGCGAGCGGCCCTTCGCGGCCGGCGAAATCCTGTTCGAGGCGGGCGGCATGAACCGTCCGCTCATGGTCGTGCTCGAGGGCGAGATCGAGATCCTTTCCGAACGGGACACGGTCGTCACCGTCCACCGCCCCGGCAACTTTTCCGGCGACGTCGACGTGATCGCCGGACATCCCGCCGTCGTCCGGGCGCGCGCGCGAAGCGCGGGCCGTGTCCTCGAGGTGCCCGCGCAGCGCGTGCGCAGCCTCGTCGTGACGGACCCGGAGTTGAGCCAGATCTTTCTGCGCGCGTTCATCCTCCGGCGCACCCTGCTCATGTCGCGGAGCGCGGGGAGCATCGTCCTCATCGGGTCCAGGCACTCGGCGGGCACCCTGACGCTGCAGGAGTTCCTGACGCGCAACAACCAGCCGTACACCTATCTCGACGCCGACCAGGACGCCGGGGTGCAGGCGACGCTCGAGGGATTCGGCATGGGCGTGGACGACGTGCCCGTCCTCATCGGCAGCGGCAGTCAGGTCCTGAAGAAGCCGACGATCGAGGAAGTCGCGGACCGCCTGGGCCTCAGCCGCCTCAGCCGGGACGTCGTGCGCGACCTCGTCGTGATCGGAGCGGGTCCCGCGGGGCTGGCGGCCGCGGTCTACGGGGCCTCGGAGGGCCTGGACGTGCTCGTCCTGGAGGCGACCGCGCCGGGCGGGCAGGCGGGCTCGAGCTCGCGCATCGAGAACTATCTCGGATTCCCCACCGGCGTCTCGGGCCAGGACCTGGCGAACAGCGCCCTCCTGCAGGCCCAGAAATTCGGCGCGGAGCTCGTCGTGGCGCGCACGGCGGCGGCGCTGCGCTGCGACCGACGGCCCTATCGGGTCGGCCTCGGTCCCGGCGTCGACGTGGCGGCGCGGACGGTCGTGATCGCAACGGGCGCGACCTACAACAAGCCCGACATTCCGAACCTCGCGCGCTTCGAGGGTGTCGGCGTCTACTACGGAGCCACCCAGGTCGAGGAAAACCTCTGCCGGGGCGATGACGTCGTCGTGGTCGGAGGGGCGAACTCCGCGGGCCAGGCCGCGATCTTTCTCTCGGAAGGCCCGCGGCGCGTCACCATGCTGATCCGGGGACCGGGACTCTCCGACACGATGTCGCGCTACCTGATCCGCCGGATCGAGGAGACGCCCAACATCGAGCTCAAGACGCAAACGCAGATCGTCGCCCTCGAAGGCACGACCGCTCTGGAGCGCGTGACCTGGGAGGACGCGGCGGGCAAGCGCACCACGGTCCCCATGCGCCACGTCTTCATGATGACCGGGCGCGAACCCGAACACCGAATGGCTGCAGGGTTGCATCGCGCTGGACGAGAAGGGATTCGTGAAGGCGGGACCGGATCTTCTCGCCGTCCGATCTCGCGGCGTCCGGGTGGCCCCTGCACCGCCCGCCCCTCCTCTTCGAGACGAGCCGGCCCGGCGTCTTCGCCGTCGGAGACGTGCGCGCGGGAAGCGTCAAGCGCGTGGCCGCCGCCGTGGGCGAAGGCTCCGTCTGCATCCAGCTCGTGCACAAGGTGCTGGCGGAGTAATCTTCGAGGCGATGAGGGAGAGTCCTCCATGGCATTGACCGACTCGACCGACGGCGCGTGGCCGGCCCTGCCCCTGGAGCCGTGGCGCGACACCTACGCGACCCTGCACATGTACACGCAGGTCGTGGGCAAGGTCTGCCTCGCCCTCACGCCGCTGGTGAACCACTTCTGGAACATCGCGTTCCAGATCACGCCGCGGGGCCTCGCAACGCCGTCGCTCGTCTTCGGACACCGCGCTCTGACCATGACGTTCGACTTCATCGCCCACGAGCTCGTTTTCCGGTGCTCCGACGGCGGCACCGCGCGGATCCCGCTCGAGCCGCGGCCGGTCGCCGACTTCTACCGGGCCGTCATCGACGCGCTCCACGCGCCTCGGAATCGACGTCCGCATCTGGACGATGCCCGTCGAGGTCCCGAACCCGATCCGGTTCGAGTCGGACACGGTGCATCGGTCCTACGACCCGGCGGCGGCGCAACGCCTTCTGGCGGGCGCTCGTCTCGATGAAGCCGGTGCTCGAGAAGTTCCGGTCGGGCTTCGTCGGAAAGAGCAGCCCCGTCCACTTCTTCTGGGGAAGCTTCGACGTCGCCGTGACGCGCTTCTCGGGCCGGCCCGCGCCGGAACGCCCCGGCGCGGATCCGATCACGCGGGAAGCCTACTCGCACGAGGTCATCAGCCACGGATTCTGGCCGGGCAGCGTCGGAGGACCGGTCGCGGAGGCCGCGTTCTACTGCCTACGCCGCGCCGGAGCCGGCGGGCTTCAAGACCGCGCTCGTGAGCCCGCCCTCGGCGTCGTACAACCCGGCGCTCGGCGAGTTCGTCCTCCCCTATGAATCCGTCCGGGCGTCCGCATCGCCCGAGCAGGCCCTGACGTCCTTCCTGCAGAGCACCTACGACCGCGCCGCCGACCTCGCAGGCTGGCCCCGCACCGATCTCGAGCGCGGCCGCAGCACGCGGCGCTATGATTGTGCCCCACGCCCCGCTGGCCCGGGCCGGACTCGGGCGAGGATCGACTCGCTGATGACGGCTCCGTGATCGATGGCCCGAGGCGCGCCCTTGCTGGACATGAGCGTTGGCTTGCAGGCCTCCGGTGGATGAAATTCGCTGATGAGCGGCCTATATCTCGGCCTCGCAACTCGCGTTGCAGGGCACACCCGCCCGAACCGTCCAGCGACAGCGTGCAAGACGGTCCCCATTCGGGAGTCCTGCGCCCGATTCCGCCGCCTGTGATGCCGCCCGGCGGATTGGCGCGGTGCTGGTTCCTGCTCCTCGGGAGACATGTTCTCCACCCTGCTGCTCTCGGCGGTCCGGTGGGTCTCGACGCGCACCTGGAGGAGAGCCGTCGGTGTCGCGCGGCGGGTGGTGACGCGAGCATTCCGTGCGAGGACGGGGTCGACGCCGCAGCCGCTGCTTCAGGGAACGGCGTGCGCAGCCGCAGGACGTTGCCGCCTTCCGTCCGGCCCGACGCGCGTGCTGTACTGGAGATCCGTCGCGCGTGTCGGTTCGTTTCCGCCTCGACGCCCGCGATCCGTTCGGCGAATCGCTCGAAGCGTGCGGCATTTCGGGCCGGCGGAGAGCCTGCAAGGCTGTCCCGGATGTGCGGCACGTCCCCGTCCTGCCGCGCATCGGTGCATCGAGGACTGGTACCTCCGCTGGAGTGGCCGGGTCGAGGAGCGGACTCCGGCCTCGGGACGTCCGATCGCTTGCCTCTCCGACGGATACGGTCGGCCTTCGCGGCTGGCGCCGCGACGCGAGTCGCGCCGAGCCGCCCTCACCGGTAATCCTGTGCCGATCGACGCCCATCGCGAGGCCGTCGATCCGGGTCGATGTCGTCGACGGCGGCCGACGGCGACTGCGGATCGATCGCCGTGGCATCGTCGAACGTTCCACTTCGGTGATCGCCGTAGCCGGCCGCAGATGATCTCCGCTCTCGAACATCTAGGAGATCGTGCCGGTCTGCCGTTAGCGATTCGTGGAAGCCGCCGGCGCGTCCCCGCTCGCGTCAGGGAGCACAAGTAGAACTGGTACCACCGACTGGTCGAGCTCGGCCGGCGGAGGCAGCGGGATCTTGCCGGCCGCCTGGCGCCGATCAGGTAGCCGCTGACGGAGACCAGGGCCCTGCAGCGTTCCGGCCAGAGCGCCGCGACGATGTCGGCCGATCGCGCGCCCCAGTCGAAACCGGCAAGGGTGGCGCTCCTGATCTTGATCGCGCATCCACGAGCTGCTGGCCGCCGTCGATGTCGAGGTCGCGCCCGTCACCGGGTGTTCGCACCGTGCACGGCCAGCGCGGCGCGTCGGCCGGCCGACGACGCGACGGACGGGCAGCGTCCTGCGAGCTGCTCGCGCGCGCGTCCAGCTCGCGGACCGAGGATCGCCGCGAAAGCCGCGTGTCGCGAACCCGGCCGCAATCAGGTTCACGCGGACCGGCGCGACCTCGAGCGCGAGGACCTCTCGTCAATGCCGGACCCGCGGCCGTCAGAGGCGAAATCAACGCAAATCCCGGCGCGGTACGGCGGCCGCCGGTGCCGCCCATGAACACCAGGCTTCCTCCCGCTCGACCTTCCGCGCGGCGGCACGGGCCACCTGGAGTGGCAGCAGCAGATGGACTCGACGTCGCGCGCGCCCTGGCGACGTCGAGCTCCGCCAGCGGCGCATAGTAGGGCCCGGGCCCGTACCCGGACGTGATCGATCGGCGCGGCAGCTCCTCGAAGAAACGCGCCGAGCCGCTCGAAGTCGGTCGCGTCGAACGCCGATGAGCTGCCGTGCGCCCAGCTCCGCCGCGACGCGCGCGAGCCGATCCGGATCGCGCGCGTCAGGATGACATCGGCACCCTTCGGCTCGGGCGAGCCGCGCCGTCTCGAGGCCGATCCCCGCGTGCCGCCGATCACGACCACGGTTGGCCGGCAGTCCTTCCTCTCGCGGCGCCGGTCACAGCGGCAGTTTGGCTCCGCTCTGCTCCGCCACCATGTATTCCGCGTACCAGTCGGACCAGTTCGCGTCCCTCTGGCCCGTCCGCTTTTCGTGCTCGCCGTGCGCGGCCTCCGCGCGGCGCATTGCGCTCGCGAGGTCCGTGGCGGAGGCGAACGTCGTCGCGGCCGCATCGATGCGACCGGGCAGCCGCGTCGTGATCTCCTGGAAGAGCCAGCGGTTGCCATCCGGATCATGGAACGATGCGAACGAGCTGTAGGTGCGCATGCTGAGGGTCGATGCCGCTGGCCTTGCCGTTCGCGCCGAAGTGGAACACCTCGTCGACGGAGACCCCGGCGGCGGCCAGCTGGTCCAGCGCCGCCTGGAGGTCGGCGACGATCAGCCAGAGCCCCTGAGCGGACCCCGGCGCCGCCGTCGTCCGACCCTTGCCCCACTGGACCGAGCATCCGGAGCCCGGGGGTGTGAACTGGAAGACGCCCGAGCCGGGCGGCGTGACGTCCTGCCTCCACCCGAGGCTGGCGTAGAACTTCGCGGCGCGCTCGACGTCGGAAACGGGGATCTCGACGACCTCGAGCTTCATGTCGACCGCGCGGGCTTTCGAGTCGACGTTCTCTGTGCGGACCTGGACTGCGGTGCTCATGGCTGCCTCCTGATTTGCCTCCTGCGTTTCACTCGACGATGACATCGACTCGCGTCGTTCTCACGTGGATCTCGATCCCGGGCTACGGTGTGTAGCGGGTGAAGACATAGTCGCGGCCCTTGATCGGCTCGTGGCACGGATAGCACGTCTTGAGCTTCGCCTCGGGGGCCGGCTTGCCGTCCTTGTCGAATTGCGCGTACCCCCAGCCGCCCGTCGCGGCGTACTTCTTCGAATCCTTGACCATGAACTGCAGGTACCAGTCCGTGGGCGGTCCGGGAACGAAGGATTGGTCGCGGCCGAAGACCTTGTTGTTCTCCTCGGACGGGACGTAGGCCCAGGCGATCCGGGCGATGACGGCGCCGTCCGGGAACGGAAGCTTCCCTTCCCGGTACGCCTTGACCGCCACGTCGTTGCCCAGGATCGCCCGCAGATCGTTGAGGTTGCCCTCCTCGTGCGCGACGGAGACCAGCTTCCAGTCGCGGTAACCGGCGGGAATCTGGGTGACGTAGATCTCCTGGTCCGCCCGGCCGGCTCTCGGAACGACGAAGGCGATCGCACCGGCGACGATCGCGACCGAAATCAGCAAGAGAGCGATTCTTCTCATGTTCGCTCCTCCCCTCGCTCCCGACTGAAGAGCTCCCGTTGCTCCCACGCAGCGAGGTGGCCGCCCTCGTCAGCCTATAACCCGATCGGCGAAATGGGCCAACTCGATTTGACGAGCCGGGTCCACGGGTCGCTCCGAAACGGGATCCGGGAGCTTCACAACCATGGTTAACTTCCTGTGAAATTCCTGGGCCCCGCGGCGAAATACCCGTCGTCACTCGCGCAGCCTGGGCACAGGTCCGTTTCCCTCGGCGAATCTCGAGGAAAGGAGATCGTCGAGCCGATCGAAGGAAAACGGCTTTGCCAGATACTCGTCGAACCCGCTGGCGACGATTCGTTGCAGATCCTCGGGCGACGTGCGGCCGGTGAGGGCCACCAGGTGGACTTCCGCTCGCGGAACACACTGTCGAATCCGCTCGGCGACTCCGAATCCATCCAGTCGAGGCAGCCCGATGTCGATCAGGGCCACCTGCGGTCTCCACGCGATCGCCCGTTCGGCGCCATCGAGGCCGTTGTCGGCGACCTCGACGCGATAGCCCGACGACTCGAGGAGCTGTTGCAGGCCCTCCCGAAGGTCGGCGTCGTCTTCGACGATCAGGACACAGGGCGTGCCCGCCGCGAAATGCACGATCTCCTTTTCCTCGACCGCGACCGGAGCCCGCCGCAGGAGGTGACCGACGGCCGCCGTGAGATCGAGCGGGTCGAAGGGCTTCGTGATGTGCATCTGGAACCCGACGGCGAGAGAGCGGATGCGATCTTCTTCGCGCGCATAGGCGGAGACCGCGAGGGCCGGGACGTGCCGCGACCAGGGATCCGGTCCGTTTCGCAGGCGGCGCATGAGCGCATATCCGTCCTCACCCGGCATGCCGATGTCGCTGACGAGAACGTCGGGCCGAAACTCGCGCAGGGCGTCCAGCGCCTCGCCGACCGAACCGGTCGCCCGGACGTCGCACCCGGCCGACCTCAGAATTTCCGTCATCAGGTCGCGCGTATCCCATTGGTCCTCGACGAGCAGGACCTTGACGCTGCCGAGCGGCCGCTGCTTGCGCTCGACGGGCGACGCGGCCCTCTCGCGCTCCCAACGGGCTTCGGCATCCACGCCGAGGGTGACCAGGGGCAGCTTCACGACGAAGCGCGAGCCCAGACCGGGGCCCGCGCTCTCCGCTTCGATGGCGCCTCCGTGAAGCTCCGTGAGGTGGCGGGCGATCGCCAGCCCGATCCCCAGCCCGCCCTGCGAGCGCGTCGTCGAGCTGTCCGCCTGGCGAAAGCGGTCGAAGGCGTGCGCCAGAAAGTCGGCGGTCATGCCCGCTCCCGTATCGCGGACTTCGATCGCAAACTCGTTCTCGAGACGGGAGAGGGCCACGGTCACGCGCCCGTGTGGCGGCGTGAACTTGATCGAGTTCGAGACGAGGTTCCAGATGATCTGCTGCAGGCGGTCGGGGTCGCCCGACATGCGGTCGTCCCCATCCTGGATCCGGTCTTCGAAACACATGTCGATCTGCTTGCCCTCGGCCGCCGGCCGCATCGACTCCATCGCCGCCCGAATCACGGCGACGAGGCTCGTCGGCCGGATCGTCAGGGCGAGCTTGCCCGTGATGATGCGCGAGACGTCGAGCATGTCGTCGATCAGCTTGGTCTGGGCGAGGACGTTGCGCTCGACGATCTCCAGCGCCGTGGCCCTCCGATCCGGGTCGAGCCCGTCCGACCGCAGGAGCCGGGTCCAGCCCAGGATGGCGGCCAGCGGCGTGCGCAGCTCGTGCGAGAGGGTCGTCAGGAATTCGTCCTTCATCCGGTTCGCCTCGCGCACCTCGGCGTTGATCGCGTTCTCGAGCGCGATCGAGCTCATCTGCGCGAGCTGCGTGAGGACGGATTCGTCGTCCCGGTCGAATGCGCCGTCGATCTTGTCGAGCAGATGCAGAAGCCCGATCGGCCGGCCATCTCTTCCGTTCATCGGAGCGGCCAGCCAGCCGAGACGCGACGGCGCGTCGTCGACGAAGAACCGGGCATCCTCGGACGCCGGCAGGGCGCTCGGCCGCCGCACGGAGCCGCTCGTTTCCGAAAGAAACGTGACCAGCGCCTGGCGGTCGCGCAGCACTTCGATCTCGCCGCTTCTCCTCGTTGCGCGCGGACAACGAGACGGCGGTGTGCGCGGCGTTCCATTTCAGATCGGGCGCCGCGATGGCGACCGCCTGATGGGCGCCCACGATGTCGCGCGCGAACGCCGCGACGACCTGCAGCGTCTGCCCCGGCGACAACGCCGAATTGATCGCGAGGGACGCCTCCGTGAGGCGCTGGAGCTGAATGGCCCTTCGCTCGAGCGCGGCGGCCTGCGCCTTCGTCTGGGCCGTCTTGCGGAAGAGCTCGACGAAGACGCCGACCTTCGCCCTGAGGACGTCGGGCTCGGGCGGCGCAAGAATGTAGTCGACCGCGCCGAGCGAATAGCCGCGCGCGGCATGCGTGTCGTCCGGATACGACGTCACGAAGATGATCGGGGTGTGCTCCGAGCTCGCGCGCTGCCGCAGAAGCGCGGCCGTCTCGAAGCCGTCCATCGCCGGCATGTGCACGTCGAGCAGGATGACCGCGAACTCGTTCTGCAGGAGCAGACGCAGGGCCTCCCTTCCGGACGAAGCCGTCTGGACCTCGAGGCCGGGCTCGGCGAGAACCGCCGACAACGCGAGCAGGTTCGCCGGCGTGTCGTCCACCGCCAGAATCCGGACCCGGTCCGCGTCCTCCATGAAGATTTACCGCGAGAGCCAGGAGCGCAGGACGAGCAGCATCTGGTCCGTGTCGACCGGCTTGGCGAGATAGTCCCAGGCTCCGGCCTGGAGCGTCTTCTCCCGGTCCCCCTTCATGGCTTTCGCCGTGACGGCGATGATCGGCAGGTCGCGAAACCGGCCCGTCTTGCGAATGGCCCGCATCGTGTCGTAGCCGTCCATGTCCGGCATCATGATGTCCATCAGGACGATGTCGACGCCGGCGTTCTCGAGCTTGTCGATCGCCTCCTTGCCGGTCTCCGCGGAGATCACGTGCATCTGCTGGCGCTCGAGCACGCTCGTCATCGCGAAGATGTTCCGGATGTCGTCGTCGACGATGAGCACCCTCTTGCCCGACAGCACGCGGTCGGTCTCGTAGAGTTGCTCGACCCTCTGCCGCGCATCGGCGGAGAGCCCGGCGATCGGGCGATGCAGGTAGAGCAGCGTTTGATCGAGCGCCCGGTCGAACGACCGGACGGCGCGCGCCGGGCCGTTGCGCAGGAGCCGTTCGAGCTGCTCGTGGGCGGCATCCGACGGCAGGCCGCCTTCCGGGAGCCAGACCACGACCGGAATCTTCCGCGTTCCGCACTGACGGCCGACTTCCATCGTGCCTTCGAGATCTTCGACCCCATCCCGGCCGACGTCGAGCAGGACGCAGTCGAAGGCATTCGCGTCCAGGGCCCCGAGAGCCTCGGAGGCATCGCTGGCCACGAGCAGCGCGAGGTCGTCGGCCGCCATGGTCGCCTTGAATCGCTCTTCCGTCTCCGGCGCACGGCTGACGACCAGCACCTGGCGCTCCTTCCGGTCGAGCGCCTTGCGAATGTCCCGGAACGTGTCCTCGAGCGCTTCCCGTGTCTTGACCGGCTTCTGCAGGACGCCGATCGCCCCCATCGGGAACGCGCGCGCCGTGTCCTCCTCGGTCGTGATCACGTAGACGGGAATGTGCCGGGTCGCGAGGTCGCTCTTCAAGCGCTCCAGAACTCGCCATCCGTCGATCACGGGAAGCTGGATGTCCAGCGTGATGGCGTCGACCCGGCGCGGCTCTGGATGAACGCGAGCGCATCGGCGCCCTTGGTCGTCACCACGGCCTTGAACCCGTTCTCGTGCGCGAGATCGACGAGGAACCGCGCGAAGTTCTCGTCGTTCTCGACGATCAGCAGGACGCGGTCCGCGCCGGACAGGCTCGCCCGGTCGTCCGGGATCTCCACCGACTCGAGCGCGGGCGCCATGGGATGCACGGCGTCGACGTCGGACATGACCGAGACGATCTCCGACTGCACGTCGGACACCGTGCGGGCGGCCTGCGGGCTCGCGGCATAGACCTCGGGAATGAACAGCGTGAACGTGCTCCCCTGCCCGGGAGTGCTCGCGAGGCGAATCTCGCCGCCGAGGAGGCGGGCGATCTCGCGGCTGATGGCCAGGCCCAGGCCCGTGCCGCCGTACTTCCGGCTCGTGCTGCCGTCGGCCTGCTGGAAGGCCTCGAAGATGATCTGCTGCTTGTCCCCGGGAATGCCGATGCCGGTGTCGGTGACCGAGATCGCGACGGCCGAGCCCGAGGCAAACAGGGAGTTGGCGTCGGGCGTCCAGCCCTCGTGGACCGTTTCGACGCGCAGCGACACCCGGCCCCTTTCGGTGAACTTGAAGGCGTTCGAGAGCAGGTTCTTGATGACCTGCTGCAGCCGCTTCGAATCGGTGATGATCGTCTGGGGCACGAGGCGCTCGGTGTCGATCTGGAAGTCGAGCTTCCTGGCTTCGGCCACGTGGCGAAACGTCCGCTCGACGTAGTCGAGAAGCTCCGCCAGGCGCAGCTCCCCGACGTCGACCACGACCGTGCCGGATTCGATCTTCGACAGGTCCAGGATGTCGTTGATCAGCGCGAGCAGGTCCTTGCCGGAGGCGTGGATCGTCTTGGAGAACTCCGTCTGCTTGTGCGTCAGATTGCCGTCCGGATTGCGGGACAGCTGGTCGGACAGGATGAGCAGGCTGTTCAGCGGCGTTCGCAGCTCGTGCGACATGTTGGCCAGGAACTCGGACTTGTACTTGGACGTCAGCGTGAGCTGGCGCGCCTTCTCCTCCAGGGCGAGCCGGGCCTGCTCGACCTCCTGGTTCTTCTTCTCGACCTCGACGTTGCGCTCGGCCAGGAGCGCGGCCTTTTCTTCGAGCTGCTGGTTGGTCTGGCGCAGCTCCTCCTGCTGCGACTGGAGCTCGCCGGCGAGCGACTGCGACTGCGTCAGGAGATCTTCCGTCCGCGTGTTCGACTCGATCGTATGGAGCACGATGCCGATCGACTCCGTGAGCTGATCGAGCAGGGCCTGGTGCGCCGGATTGAACCGTTCGAACGACGCGAGCTCGAGGACGCCCTTGACGTCGCCCTCGAACAGGACCGGCAGGACGATGACGTTGGCCGGCGCCGCGTTGCCGAGGCCGGACGAGATCTTGAGGTAGTCGCCCTCGACATGGTCGAGCAGCATCTTCTGCTTCTCGAGCGCGCATTGCCCCACGAGCCCCTCGCCGAGCGGAAGATACTCGGCCAGGGCGCTGACCCGGGAGGCGTAGCTGGCGAGCAGCTTGAGCCGCGGCCTCTCCTGGGATGCATCCAGCGTGTAGAAGACGCCCTGTTGCGCCGAGACGACCGGCGCGAGCTCCGAGAGAATCAGGCGCCCGACGGCGAGCAGGTCCCGCTGGCCCTGGAGCATGCGGCTGAACTTGGCGAGGTTCGTCTTGAGCCAGTCCTGCTCGCTGTTCTTGAGGGTGGTGTCCTTCAGGTTGCCGATCATCTCGTTGATGTTGTCCTTGAGCGAAGCGACCTCGCCGGACGCTTCGACCTTGATCGAGCGCGTCAGGTCTCCCTTCGTGACCGCGGTGGCGACCTCGGCGATCGCGCGCACCTGCGTCGTCAGATTCGCCGCGAGCTGGTTGACGTTGTCGGTCAGGTCCTTCCAGGTTCCGGCGGCGCCGGGGACGCTGGCCTGGCCGCCGAGCTTGCCCTCGACGCCGACCTCGCGCGCGACCGTGGTGACCTGGGCCGCGAAGGTCGCCAGCGTGTCGCTCATTCCGTTGATCGTGTCGGCCAGGGCCGCGATCTCGCCCTTGGCCTCCAGGGTCAGCTTGCGCCGCAGATCGCCGTTGGCGACGGCCGTGACCACCTGCGCGATGCCGCGAACCTGCGAGGTCAGGTTGCTCGCCATCGAGTTCACGTTGTCGGTCAGGTCTCCCCACGTTCCCGACACTCCGGGGACGAGGGCCTGGCCGCCGAGCTTGCCCTCGGTGCCGACCTCGCGCGCCACGCGCGTGACCTCGGCCGCGAACGAGGACAGCTGGTCCACCATCGTGTTGACCGTGTTCTTCAGCTCCAGGATCTCGCCCTTGCACGTCGACGGTGATCTTCTTCGACAGGTCGCCCTTGGCCACGGCCTTGGTCACGTCGGCGATGTTGCGCACCTGCGACGTCAGGTTGCCGGCCATGAAGTTCACGTTGTCCGTCAGGTCCTTCCACGTGCCGGCGACGTCGCGCACGTCGGCCTGGCCGCCCAGCTTGCCCTCCGTGCCGACCTCGCGCGCGACGCGCGTGACTTCGGCCGCGAACGACGACAGCTGGTCGACCATCGTGTTGACCGTGTTCTTGAGCTCCAGGATCTCGCCCTTGCACGTCGACGGTGATCTTCTTCGACAGGTCGCCCTTGGCGACGGCGGTCGTGACCTCGGCGATGTTGCGCACCTGCGACGTCAGGTTGCCGGCCATGAAGTTGACGCTGTCGGTCAGATCCTTCCAGGTCCCGGCGACGTCGCGCACGTCGGCCTGGCCGCCGAGCTTGCCCTCCGTGCCGACCTCGCGCGCCACGCGCGTGACCTCCGAGGCGAAGGACCGCAGCTGGTCGACCATCGTGTTGATCGTGTCCTTGAGCTCGAGGATCTCCCCGCGCACGTCGACGGTGATCTTCTTGGACAGGTCGCCGTTGGCCACGGCGGTCGTGACGTCCGCGATGTTGCGCACCTGGCCCGTCAGGTTGCCGGCCATGGAGTTGACGCTGTCGGTCAGGTCCTTCCAGGTCCCGGAAACGCCCTCGACCTGGGCCTGTCCGCCGAGCTTGCCTTCCGTGCCGACCTCGCGCGCCACGCGCGTGACCTCGGCCGCGAAGGACGACAGCTGGTCCACCATCGTGTTGACCGTGTTCTTCAGCTCCAGGATCTCGCCCTTGACGTCGACGGTGATCTTCTTCGACAGGTCGCCCTTGGCCACGGCCTTCGTCACGTCGGCGATGTTGCGCACCTGCGACGTCAGGTTGCCGGCCATGAAGTTCACGTTGTCCGTCAGGTCCTTCCACGTTCCCGCGACCCCGCCGACCTCCGCCTGGCCGCCCAGCTTGCCTTCCGTGCCGACCTCGCGCGCCACGCGCGTGACCTCGGACGCGAACGACCGGAGCTGATCGACCATCGTGTTGATCGTGTCCTTGAGCTCGAGGATCTCGCCGCGCACGTCGACGGTGATCTTCTTCGAGAGGTCGCCGTTGGCGACGGCCGTCGTGACGTCGGCGATGTTGCGCACCTGCGACGTCAGGTTGCCGGCCATGAAGTTGACGCTGTCGGTCAGGTCCTTCCAGGTCCCGGCGACGTCGCGCACGTCGGCCTGGCCGCCCAGCTTGCCCTCCGTGCCGACCTCGCGCGCCACGCGCGTGACCTCGGCCGCGAACGAGGACAGCTGGTCGACCATCGTGTTGACCGTGTTCTTCAGCTCGAGGATCTCGCCCTTGACGTCGACGGTGATCTTCTTCGACAGGTCGCCGCGCGCGACCGCCTTCGTCACGTCCGCGATGTTGCGCACCTGCGACGTCAGGTTGCCCGCCATCGAGTTCACGCTGTCGGTCAGATCCTTCCAGGTTCCCGAAACGCCCTCGACCTGGGCCTGTCCACCGAGCTTGCCTTCCGTGCCGACCTCGCGCGCGACGCGCGTGACCTCGGAGGCGAACGACCGGAGCTGGTCGACCATCGTGTTGATCGTGGCCTTGAGCTCGAGGAACTCGCCCTTCACGTCGACCGTGATCTTCTTGGCCAGGTCGCCCTTCGCGACGGCCGTCGTGACGGCGGCGATGTTGCGCACCTGGCCGGTGAGATTGCCGGCCATCAGGTTCACGTTCTCCGTCAGGTCCTTCCAGGTGCCCGCGACGCCCTTGACCCGGGCCTGCCCGCCGAGTTTTCCTTCGGTGCCGACCTCGCGCGCGACACGCGTGACCTCGGAGGCGAAGGAAGAGAGCTGGTGCACCATCGTGTTGATCGTGCGGGCCGTGCGCAGAAACTCGCCCTGGAGCGGGCGGCCGTCGGACCGCAGATCCATGGTCTGAGAAAGGTCGCCCTTGGCGACCGCGCCGATGACGCGGGACGTGTCGATCGTGGGGCGGGCGAGATCGGCGATCAGGGTGTTGACCGAGCGCACCGACGCCGCCCAGGAGCCCTGGACGTCGCCGAGATTCGCGCGCTCGGAGATCCGGCCCTCCTTGCCGACGAGCTGGCTCAACCGGGAGAGCTCGACCGTCATCCGCTGGTTGAGCTCGACGACCTGATTGAAAGCCTCGGAGATCCGTCCGTCGATGCCCGGACGGCCCTCGTCGAGCCGGACCGTGAAGTCTCCGCGCTTCAACCGGGTCAGGACCGCCAGCAGCTGGTGTCGATCGATCCCCGCCGGAGAGTCGGCGACGTCCGGCGCGCGAGCGGGCCGGCGTCGAGCGCGACCATTGGAAGAGGGCTGTTGCGATTCACTCATGACAGGCCTCCTTGCTCCGCGGGGGCACGTCGGATGGCTCTCAGGGCAACTGCGTCGAGCCAGAGCGAAATCCTCTCCCACGAGGCGCGCTCGAACCAGCCGATGGTTGAAAGTCATTAAAGGGTCACGGGCTGATGGCGCGGGACGATGCAATACTCGTGCCCCGTGGACCGCCTGGCTTCCGATGCGCGACGGCCGCTCCTCGGCCAGTCGCACCGTCTAGGCTGCGGTTTCTCCCGCGGAGCCTGGCCGGCGATCGCCGACGCTCAGATGGCACGTCGGGCACTCGAAAAAGCCGAAATCGGCCCCGTCCGGCCGCCGGAGCTCCATCGGGACTCGCATGCCGCGCACATCGAGGCAGACGGGACAAACCGGAGGGCCGTCCTCGTGGGCCGTGTCGTGCCCCGTCACCGGTGGCTCGCCCGGCTGGGATGGCGTCTGTCGACCGCATGGCACTAAGAAGTCGTCTCGTCCAAGTTGATCCCGGGGGAATTCTGGCCATGGCGCGCGCCGGGAGGCTGTACGCTGTCGAACAACTTTGGCGAATTCGCGCTTCCCCGCAAGATCGGAGAGAACATGACCGCAACGGCTCCCAGAAACCTTCTCCTGCGAGCGCTGCCCCAGGCCGAGTACCGGCGGCTCGCGCGCGTGCTCGAGCGCGTCAGCCTGAAACGCTGGGATCAGGTCTGGGAACCCGGAGCCGACATCCCGTCCGTCTACTTCCCCGAGACGTGCATGGTCTCCGTCGTGGCGACCATGAAGAACGGCTCGACGGCCGAGGTCGGAGTCATCGGCCGGGAGGGGACGACCGGGTTTCCGCTCATCCTGGGAGTCCCGACGATTCCCACGGAGGCGTTCATCCAGGTGCCGGGAGAGGCGCTCCGAATCCCCTCGCGGGAGTTTCTCGAAATCCTCAAGGCGAACCCCCGGGCCCATCGGCTCGTGCTCCAGTATTCCTACACCCTCTTCCACCAGGCGGCCCGAGCGGCGGCGTGCAACCTGTTTCACTCGATCAAGCACCGGTGCGCGAAGTGGCTGCTCATGACCTGGGAGCGCGTCGGGAAAGCGGAGTTCAGCCTGACCCACGAGTTCCTCGCGGAAATGCTCGGATCCCGCCGCGCCGGAGTCAGCAGAGCGGCGTTTCAACTGAGAGCGGCGGGATTGATCGACTACAGGAATGGAAAGATGAGGATTCGCGACGTCGACGGTCTCAAAAAGGTGTCCTGCGAGTGCTTCCTCATCATTCAGAAGGAGGCCATGCAAGTCTTCCGAGTCGGCGCCGGCTAGCGCGCCCTGCGCGGCCAGATCCGCGTCACGTTGCCGAGGCCGCCGTCCGGATCCGTCCGGGCCGCCCCGGCGCTTCGTGCGCCCCGACCCGAACCCGGGCAGCGTCCCGAAAGCGTCGTCGTTCGATCACCGTCGGTTCGCGTCAGGGAGCGTGTGTGTGGATTCAAAGTCCCCGTCTTGGCCACGACGACGAGGACGCCACAGAAGGCACACTCGGCGAGGTCGCTCACCGCAATTGTCTTCCGGGTTTCTCCCGCGATCTCTCGACGATCGCGACGTCCGCGTGAGGCTTCGACGTCAGCGCATCGAGAGTGGCCCGGATCTCGGGATCGTTCACGTGGATGCACGCGGCGACCAGCCGCATCAGCACCCCGCTCTCGAGGTTCTCGGTCGGAATCCCCTCGCAGGCTTTCAAGCAGGCGGCGATGCGTCGAGCGTCCAACACAGCCTCTGTGTCCCTGGCGGCCACGTTGACCCCTTCTGGTTGAAGTTCCGCGACGCCTAAATTACGAATTGGGGGAGGAGGCGTCGGTCCGGTTGCGTACCGAAACGCCGCGGCGCGAACTAGGCGGACTGCTCGCGGGCCTTTTCGAGCTCCCGGTGGATGACGCCGAAACATTCACAGGCCGATTTCTCGAGGCCGGCCCGGTTTCGGATCGAGATTTTCCCCCGCCGGGACTCGATCAGGCCCTTGGAACGAAGGATCGCCTGCGCCTCGGTCACGCCAGCGCGGCGGACGCCGAGCATCTGGGCGAGAAACTCATGGGTCAGCTCGAACTCATCCGCGCCGATCTGATCCGCCACCATCAGGAGCCATCGCGCCGACCGCTGCTCGACGTTGTGCAGGGCGTTGCAGGCCGCGGCCTGGCTCGCCTGGAACAGGAAGGAGTTCGTGTAGGCCAGAAGCCGCGAATGCAGCCGGGTCGTCGGAGTCACCAGGGCCTTGAAGTCGGCCAGGCCGATCTTGAAGCCCGTGCCCGCCACCTGAACGAACGCGTCGCTCGGCGCTTTGTCCGATCCGAGGAAGGCGGACAGGCCGGCCATTCCGTACCGGCCGACGACGCCCACTTCGACCGATGCCCCGCTCTTCATCTGCGTGACCAGAGAGATCATCGCGTCGTCCGGAAAATAGAGGCTCAGGATCCTGCCCTGGGTTTCGTAGATCTCGTCGTGCAGGGCGAGGCGAACCGGCTCGAGCCGTGCGTTGAGTTTCCGGGATTCCTCTTCCGGCAGATTTTGCAGGAGGAAGTTCCGCGGGGCAGAGCTCGCAGAGCCCGCTGACGGGGACATTGCCGGCCTCCTTCTGGGTAGGTTGCCGGCAAAGATTTGACGTCAGCCTGCTCGGAACTGCATCGATCATACGCCTCGATCGCGTGTACGTTTCCGTGCAAAGGAATCGACCCGCCTGCACGACAATTTGCCCACACGACAGGGAGGCAACGGGAAATGGGTGAGGCGGTTTCTCGAGTTCGAAACGCGCCCGCGTGCTCGAGTTGCAAGGAGACGCGCGGCATCGTCGTGATGATGGACGGCCCCGCGCCCGACCCGTCGTCTCGCAGCGGCGGCAGGGTCTTCGTCTGCCCTCGCTGCGACCACACCATGCCCGATCGCCGGCGCGCGACACGGCAGATGCCGGTCGCGAGGTAAGAGATTCAGCGGCGGGTGACCGCCGCTTGCGGGAAGCAGGACCGGACGGGCGGCGACATCGGCGACTCCGAGCCCCGGACCGACTTCCGGGCGCTCATCCCCGATGACGCCCGCGCACGTGGCGGCCCCCGATCACCTCGACCGTTCTGCCGTCATATTGAAAGAGGAAGGGATGCAGGCGGCGCGGGCACGTGACGGTGCCGGTGTGTCCGGGCTCGAGCTTGTGAGGCAGTTCGACGACGACCCGATCCGCGCACTCGGGACACGTCAACGGCCAGCGCTTCGAGGTCTTCGCGACGGTCACGTCTTCGCCTTCGCGGCCGTCTTGCGACGCCGTCGGGCCCGCGCGCCCGGCAGGACCGGGCCCTTCGACGAGCCCGCGAAGACCGCGGCGTGTTCCGCGCAGCCGGGCTCGGAGCACCACAGAACGAGGCGCCGGCGGGGACCTTCGCGCGACTCCGATGGAATCGAGGTCCGGTTCTCATGCCCCAGCCTGCAGCGCCACGGGTGCCGCGCGGCTCCGCTGGTGCTCAGCGTGTCGCTGGTCTGCTCGCGTTCCCGGCCGCCCTCGGCATCGCGCTCGTCGGTCGTCACCAGGGAGTCCGCCACATCCGCCGAAACTAACAAAGGCACTTGAAGGCGAGCTGAAAGCGGCGCGAAGGTTCGTCGACCTCGACGTCCTCCATTCTGCGGGCCGGGCGCCGGAAAGCCATCGAAGCGGTGCAAAAGCGCTGCGACTTCGAGACCCCTGAGCCGGCATCGTGGCCCGCAAAGGAGGTTCCCCATGACGACCCTGGTTTCCAACGCACGCCGCCACGTTCCCGTTCTGGTCTCTCTCGCTGCACTGCTGTTCTTCGCCAGCACCGCGGGCGCCCAGTCCTTTCAATCCTTCGACTACCCCGGAGGCTTCAACACCAACGCCTTCGCCATCAACGAGCGCGGCGACATCGTCGGCCGCTGGGACGACGCAGATGGCAACACGCACGGTTTCCTGCTCCGGCAGCAGCACTTCACGCAGATCGACTACCCGGGCGCCGTCTTCACCGCCCCGCGCGACATCAACAACCTCGGAGACATTACCGGCAGATACATCGACCAGGCCTCCGTCAGCCACGGATTCCTGCTCTCCAAGGGCGTCTACACGAGCTTCGACTTTCCGGGCTCGGTCGACACGCGCCCGCGGGGGATCGACGACCTGCGCCGCATCACCGGCAACTATCGTCTCAGCGACGGCATCGAGCACGGCTTCCTGAAGGACGCCCGCGGCTACCACACCATCACCTATCCCGGCAGCGCCACGACCGACGTCTGGGACATCAACGACCTCGGGATCATGGCGGGCGACTACTCCACGGCCGACGACGTCGTGCACGCCTACACCCTGATGTTCGGCGCGTTCAAGACGATCGACTATCCGGGCGCCACGGCGTCGTCCGCCCGGGCGATCAACATCCTCGGCCAGATCGTCGGTGTGTGGACGCTCGAGGACGGCGCCGATCACGGCTTCCTTCTGACCGGCAGGGGCTTCACCGACATCGAGTACCCCGGAGCGCTCGAGACCGATGCCTTCTCGATCAATGCGCAGGGAACGATCGTCGGCGACTACATCGACACGGACGGCAACGTCCACGGGTACATCCGGACCGCGTCGCATCCCGAGCGTGACGCCGACTGAGTGAAGAGGTTGCGGGGGGGCCGGGTTCCGTCCCGACTTCCCCTGCGCCTGCCGATCAGCGCAGGTCCTGGACGACGTAGAGCCGCGAGAGCGCGCGCATGAAGCTGTAGCAGTAGCTCTTGCCGTCGGGAGTGAGCTGGAAGTCGCCGATCGAATCGGCGCCCGTCGGGTCGGCGAGCACGATCTCTCTCCAGGCGGTGCGTTTGCCGGAATCGATCTCGAGGCGGTCGATGCGAAGGGGCAGGCCCTGGGAAGCCAGAAAGAGGCTCGTCCCGCCGGCATCGAAGCGAACGACGGACTCGCCCGGCTGGATCGCGGGGACGGGGCGGGGCTCCCCGCCCTCGACCGGGTAGAGGGCCCACCGGCCGCTCTTCGTATCGACGGCCGCGACGAGCTTTCCGTCGGGAGAGATTCGTGCCCCTGCGGTCGCCTCGGGGGTCAGAGGACGGGGCGGGCCGCGGTCCAGGTCCCGCACGTAAACGCGAGGCGGGCGTCCCGGGGCGGAGGCTTCGACGACCAGCCTTTTCCCGTCCGGAAACCACATGGCGTTCCGGTACTCGAGGCTCGGGTCCTGGATCGTCCTCGACTCGCCGGGTCCGACCGGAAGCAGAACGAGCCGGTCCGGCCATACCTGCAATGCCCACTTCTTGTCGGGTGAGAGGTCCTGGGCCGTCTGGCCGTCTCCGAGCCGCACGGCGGGCGCGGAGCCGTCGGTCTTGCGAATGTAGGTTGCGCCCGTGGCCCCGGCGCCGGCGCCGCTCTCGGTGAAGACGAGGTCGCGACCGTCGTCGGAGAGCGCCCGGCCGGCTGAAAAATCGAGCCAGGTCAGGTCGACTTCGCGCGGGGCCCCCGGCGGCAGGCACATCATGGTCATGGGCCAGTCGTCGCTTTTCGCGAGCACTCGCCCGTCGCGGGCGATGTCCTGCAGGATCAGCAGCTGCGGGGTCTGGGCCACCGTGCGCCGCACACCGGACAACGAGACGGCGTACAGCTGGATGACCCCCATCCTGCCGCCGCCCTCGCGGGCCGAAAACCAGATCTCGCCCGTCGTCGGGTTCCACGCGAGGGAAGCCGCCGAATTCCATCCCTTGGAGAGGATCGTCTTGTTGCCATTCAGATCCACGACCGCCACGTCATCGATCCGGCCCCGTTTCTCGAGGAACGCGATGCGTCGTCCGTCGGGCGAGAATCGGAGGGCGTGCACCCGGCCTTCGGCCGACGCAGGCACGAGCACCTTCCCGACCGGAAACTCGAGGCGGCCCCCGCGAACGACCGCGAGACGGTCCCCGCCAGGTTCCCAGTCGGCGGCGATGGGACCGCCCGTGGCTTCCACGAGCTCCCGCGGCGCCCCGCCCGCGAGCGACGCTTCGGCGATTACGGGCGGATTTCGGTCGAGCAGAATCGCGAGCTTGCCGGAGCCTGAGATCGAAAGGATCACGGTTTCGTTCGGGAGCGGGAGCGCGGTGGACTCCGTACTGTCGAGGCGCGTGGAGTAAAGCTGCGCCGGACGCCCCTGCCAGGTGGCGGTGTACAGGACGGTCTCGCCGTCGGGCGCGAAACGGGAAGTGTAAAGAGTCCCGCGTCGAAAGGTCAGGGGACGGTATGTCGGGGAGCCCGGGTGCGGCTTTCGCGTCGCGACGATGCCGATGCCGACCCCGGCGGCGAGAACAACGGCTGCCGCCAGGGCGAGGGTACGCGCCCGCCCCGGCCGGGCACCCGGCACCGCACTGGCCGCGGCAGAGAGGCTTCCTCCGCTGACTCCCTCGCGCAGCCGCGCCAGATCGTGGGCCAGGTCCTTCGTCGCCGCGTAGCGCTCCTCGCGGTCCTTGGCGAGGCAGCGCTCGACGATCCAGCGCAGCGGAATCGGCGTATCGGGAGCGGCCGTCGCGAGCGGTGCAGGCTCCTCGCGGATGATCGCCGCCATCGTCTCCGGTGCGCTCGCCCGCGCAAACGCCCGCCTGCCCGACACCATCTCGTACAGAATCGATCCGAGGGCGAACTGGTCCGAGCGGAAGTCGAGCGGCTCGCCGAGCGCCTGCTCCGGCGACATGTAACCGACCGTCCCGAGGACGACGCCTGCCTCCGTCCCCACCGAAATCGTAGGCGACTGCGTCCGCTCCCCGCTTTCTTCCGTCGGTGCGGTCAGCTTCGCCAGGCCGAAGTCGAGGATCTTGACCGTGCCTTCCCTGGTCACCATCAGGTTCTCGGGCTTCAAGTCCCGGTGAACGATCCCCGTCTCGTGGGCCTTCGCCAGGCCGTCGGCAATCTGGGTCGCGACGGCAAGCAGCTTCTTCAGGGGCATCGGCCCCGCGCCGAGGAGCTTGCGCAGCGTCTCGCCCTCGACGCGCTCCATGGCGATCCACGCGGTGCCGCCGGTCGTGCCGGTGTCGTAGATCGTGACGATGTTGGGATGGTTCAGCGCCGAGGCCGATCGCGCTTCTTTCTCGAACCGCTTCAGACGCTCGGCGTTCTCCGCGAGACTGGCCGGCAGGACCTTGATCGCCACGTCCCGCCCGAGGCGCTCGTCGCGCGCGCGGTACACCTCGCCCATCCCGCCCGCGCCGATCGGCGACAGGATCTGGTAGGGCCCGAGGCGCGTGCCTGCTGGGAGTGTCATCGGGCGATCGCAACCGGGATTCTATTCGGATCGCGGCGGCGCGCACGCGCCTCTGGAGGCCGGGCGCTAAGGCTTGGCCGCGCCCCCCGCCTTCGGCTCGGCGGCCTTCCCCGGGGGTGGCGCGTTCTTCACGTACTTGTCGAACCAGCGCAGCTCCTCGTACGCGAGCTGCTCGTTCGACTCCATCGCCGAGTACCAGTGCGGCTCGTGCGGCAGCATCACGAGGCGCGCCGTGCCGCCGTTGCCGCGGATCGCCTCGTACAGCTTCACCGCCTGCAGCGGCGTCGTGCCCGGGTTCGCGTCGTCGGCGCCGTGCATGATCAGGAGCGGCAGCTTGATCTTGTCGGCGAAGAAGAACGGCGACACCTTCAGGTAGACGCTCTGGCGCCTTCCACACCGAGCGGCGCTCGTTCTGGAAGCCGAACGGCGTCAGCGTCTTGTTGTACGAGCCGCTCGTCGCGACGCCGGCGCGGAACAGGTCGGTGTGCGCGATCAGGTTCGCCGTCATCAGCGCGCCGTGGCTGTGGCCGGTGACGCCGATGCGATCGCGATCGACGACGCCGAGCTCGACGGCCTTGTCGACCGCCGCCTGCGCGTCGTCGACGAGCTGCTCGAGGTACGTGTCGTACGCCTTCTTCGGATCGCCGACGATCGGGAACGCCGCGTTGTCGATGATCGCGTAGCCCGGCGAGCAGCAGCAGCCGGTAGTCGCGCAGGCGCGTGAACGTCCTGCTCCGAGCCGGTGACCTGCCCGGCCGTCGACGGCGCTCGCGTAGTCGAGCGGATACGCGTAGAGGATCGCCGGGAGCGCGCGTGCCCTCGCTTGTAGTCCGGGCGGCGTGTACAGCGTGAACGACAGGTCGACGCCGTCCTTGCGCTTGTACTTGACGAGGCGCTTCTTGATCGCGCGCACCGCCGGCGTCGGATCCGGGATGTGCGTGACGGCGCGCCGTCGACGCGACGCGGCCTCGCCGGCGGTGCGCCGACCGGCTGCCGAGCGTGCGCAGGAACGCGTTCGGCGGATCGGTCGGCGACTGGTGCCACGTCAGGAACGTCGTGTCGCGTCGGGTCGGTGAACGCGAGGAACGACTCGAGCGCGTTCTTGTCGCTGCGGAACAGCCGCTCGGACTTGCGCGTCTTGAGATCGAGCGCGATCGAGGAACGGCCGATCGCCGTCGGGCGACGCGCCCGTCGCCGCGCAGGAAGATCGCGTCGCCGTCCTGCCGCATGACCCACTGCGCCGTTCGGCAGCACGCGGTAGACCGGCTGGCCGGGGTCGCTTGTAGTGCTCGTCGCTCGACAGGTCCCACAGCGAGGCGCGGCTTGGCCGTCGGGTGCGTCGACGTCGACGAGGAACGTGCGCTGCCAGTGGCGGTTCTCGTCGTACTCGTGGAGCAGCGCGACGTCGCGGCTGCTCGCGTCCAGTCGAAGCCGGCGAAGCGCTGCTCGGTGCGCGTGATCTCGACCGGCGGCGCCGGTGAACGGCGCGCGTCTGCATCATCACCTTGTCGCGCGCGGGCACCTTGACGTTCCAGTCGCCGCCGTCGAGCGCCTCGGCCCAGACGAGCGTCGCCGGCTCGGTCGGCCGCCACTCGAAGTCGCGCGGACCGGTCGGGCACGCCGTGCGATCGGCACGCGATCGGCGAGCGGCAGCGACGCGAGCGTGTGCGTCGGCGTGCCGGCGCGGTCCCAGACCTCGACGTCGTGCGCGAAGCGTCGTACGTCGTGACGTACGAGTACGGCTTGCGGATCGTCGTCGACGAGGATGTGCTCGCCGTCGGGCGCGGCGTCGACGTCGGTGATGATCGCCGGGCTTGCCGAGCGCGCGTCGACCGCGCCGGTCGCGCGTCGACGAGCGCGAGCTGGCTGCGTCGCGTAGTAGTCGAAGAGATCCTCGTCGTGCTTGTTCGTCAGCGTGTCGCGCGTCTCGTACGTGCTGCTCTCGCCGGTCTGGCCGTCGGTCTCCTGGATGCTCGGGCCGTCCGCGGCGACCGCAGCCGCCGGCGGCGGCCCGGCATTGCTCGGGCACGAGCTTCACGAGCAGCGTCTTCTGGTCGGGCATCCACTGCAGCGAGCTGCCGAGCATCGGGTTCAGCCGCGCGTCGCCGAGGCGCTGGATCGCGCCGGTCGCGGCGTCGCCGATCCACAGCTCGACGGCGTCGGTCGACGGTGTTGCGGAACGCGAAGCGCTTGCCGTCGGCGGCCCACGCGATGCCGTCGACGCAGCCGCCCGGCGGCAGCGTCACCGGCGTCTCGTGGCTGCTGTCGCGACGTCGACGAGCGTGAAGCTCTGCGCGCACGGCGCGACGCCGTAACCGCCCGGCGTGTCGTGCTTGCGCCGCGTCCGCGGCTCGACGCGCACGCCCGCGAGCCTCAGGAACGGCTCGGCGACCTGCGCGATCGACGGGTACTCGACCCACGACGACGAGCAGGATCCGGTCGCGCGTCGGGCTCACGAACGGCTGCGGCGGCGACGGCGCGTGCAGCACGTCGAGCACGTTCTGCGGCGGCTTGTCGTAGCCGGAATCCGCCGGATTTGCCGCGGCAGCGCACGCGACGAGGGCCGCGAGGAGCGCGAGGACCGTAGGGCGGGAGCGCACGGCGGAAGGCTATCGTCTATGGCCGTCCGCGTCCAAGAGGGTTCGTGGCGGGGCACGGTCGGGTAGGATTTACCGCTGGGCTACGGCCGGCGTTGGCAACGCACGCTGCGTGTTGCGTTCTGGCGGAGCACCGCCGGTAGGATTTACCGCCGGGCTACGCCCGGCGTTGGCGCCGACGCGGCCTTCGGCCGCCCTCGGCGCCCGAACCTACCCGCCGCTGCTGCGGCGGGTTCGTAGGTTCAATTCCTACCCCCCGTGGTGGTCTAGATACAGGAACGCCGGGAGCTTGCTCCCGGCGATTGAGGATCATGGTTGCGGGGGTAGGATTTGAACCTACGACCTTTGGGTTATGAGCCCAACGAGCTACCAGGCTGCTCCACCCCGCGGCAGAGGGCGCACCTTATCGGAGCGGGCGTGCGTCGTCAAGTCACGCCCGCACAGCGGGATCACTTCGCCGGCGGGGTCAGGGTTTTCAGGCGCTCCTTGCTGATCTTCAGGACGATTCCGGCGTTGCGGTCGGCGACTTCGCTGATCCTGTACTCGGAGGCGGTCCCGAGCACCTGCGCGACTTCGGACGGGGTCAGTTTGTAGTCGTCGGCGAGCCACTGCGCCATGTTCGAAGTGGCGGATCGGAAGGCGCCGTCGAGCGAGCCGTCGAGGCCCATGGCCATGATGTGGGTGGCCGTTTCCATCCGCGGTCCGCCCCGGTGCGGGCCCGGGATGACGTCGACGGTGAATTCGACGTCCATCGACGTCTCGAGCGCGTTGCCGTTGAGCTCTCCGTCGCCCTGCGCCGCGTGCGCGTCGCCCACGTAGAGGAGCGCGCCCGGCACGTTGACCGGCAGGTAAATGGTCGTGCCCTCTCCGATCTCGTTGAAGTCCATGTTCCCGCCGTAGCGGCCGGAATCTCCTGTGCCCGGCGGCAGCCTGCCGCGGCCCGGGCGCGACCGCGACGCAGCCGAGCATCGGGCGCAGAGGAACGGAGTACCGCGCCAGGTGCTCGCCCGGCTTTTCCGGGGTCGCCACGCCCTGCTGCGCGTCGAGGTGCCAGCGCACGTCCTTGCCGCCGTCCTTCATCTTCACCGCGAGGTCGGAGTCCAGGCCGCGTTCGACGATCGCGTCGTCGCTGATGGCCCAGTCCCGATTCAGGCGAAGCTTCGTGATCGCGCACGACCAGCGTGTCGCCCGACGCCGCGTTCTCGATGGCGAAGGGCCCGGTCTGGGGGTTGCCTCCGGTGACTCGCTTCTGGCCCTTTTCGTCCGTGCCGCCCGCATCGACCGTCGTGGTGTGCACCGTGTCGCCCGCCGAGACCGTCAGCACCGGCTTGTTCGCCGGCGAGAACTGCCGATAGAACGTCGTCGGCGTGAATTCATGGCGCTGCGGCGGACCGTCGCGGCGCGGGGGGACCGGTGCCCCGGTGAACGGGCGCGTTTGCGGATGCGTCGGATCGCTGCCGTCGATGAAGACGATCGTTCCGGACATGACGCCGTTCTTGACGACGCCCTGGAGCTCCTCAGAGCCGCCCTCCTCGTCCTTCGCCATGAAACGGATGGACCCGCCGGAGAAGGTCCCCTCGAGCTTGTCCCCGCTGAAGTCGCCGGTGAGCTTCTCGCCCGCCTGCTCGAGCTTCAGCGTGAAGTACGACGGGATGCCGTAGAACTCGGCGGTGACGTTCCACCGGCCCGCCACCGAGCCCGTCGCGGCCGCGGGCGTTCGTGACGCCTGCGCCGAGGCGAACCCGGGAACGAGAAGCAACAGGAGAGCGAACCTCTTCATCGATCCTCCTCGCGCGCGTCGGCGCGGACTCGTCATTTGGCCGGCGGAGCCAGCGCGTTTTCCTTCGTGATCATCAGGGTGGGCAGCACGATCTTGTGCGGCACCTTCTCGCCGGCGAAGATCCGCGCGGCGGCGTCGACGGCTTCGCGGCCGCCGGTCGGGTAGACGAACGTCGCGGAGAGCTTGCCGTCGGCGACCATCTGGCGGCCGCCGTCCAGGCCCGGCAGCGCGTCGATGCCGATGAATTTCATCTCGCCGTCGCGGCCCTTGGCCTTGGCGGCGAGGTAGGCGCCCATCGCCATCGGATCGTTGTGCGCGTAGACGAGGTCGATGTGCTCGTGCGCGGCGAGCGCCGACTCCATCTGCGCCATCGCTTCCTCGCGCAGCCAGTTCGCGACGGGGTCGTGCACGATCTGGATCCCGGAGAACGGCTGGATCGCCTCGCGGAAGCCTTCGCTGCGGTCGCGCGCGGGCGGCGAGCCGGGCAGGCCCTTGATCTCGACGATCTGGCCCTTCCCGTTCAGGAGCTGGGCGATGTACTTGCCGGCGGCCTTGCCGATCTCGCGGTTGTCGGCGCCGATGAAGACCGTGTAGCTGTCGCCCTCGATCGCGCGGTCGAGCACGATCACCGGGATCCCCTGCTCGAAGGCCTTGCGCACGATCGGCGTGAGCGGCCTGGCCTCGTTCGGCGAGATCATCAGCAGGTCGACCTTCTGGCGCAGGAAGTTCTCGACGTCGGCGACCTGCTTCGCGTTGTCCTGCTGCGCGTCGGCGAACGCGATCTCGATGTCCGGGAAGTCCTTGGCGCGCGCGGCGACGTCGGCGTTCATCGCGACGCGCCACGGCTCGCCGAGGTTGCACTGGGAGAAGCCGATCAGGTGCTTGCCCTTCTGCGCGCGACCGCAGCCGGCCGACCCGAGCCCCGCCGCGAGCAGCGCGGCGAGCACGACAGCCTTCAACGCGGCCCTAGCGGCGCCGGCGCTGGAGCCAGACGGCACCGAGGATGATGACGCCCTTGAGGATGAGCTGCAGGTTCGCATCGACATTGTTCAACCCCATGATGTTGTTGATGACTCCGATGATCAGCACGCCGACGAGCGTGCCGCCGACCGTTCCAATTCCGCCGGAGAGACTCGTCCCGCCGATGACGACCGCGGCGATCGCATCGAGCTCGTAGGCCACGCCGTCGTTCGGGTTGCCCTGCTCGAGCTGCGCGCAGTGCACGAGACCCGCGAGCGCCGCGAGCCCGGCCGCGATCACGTAGACCGAGGCCTTGTGGAAGCCGACCCGGATCCCCGAAAGGCGCGCCGCCGCCTCGTTGTCGCCGATCGCGTAGACGTAGCGGCCCGCGCGCGTGCGCGCGAGGTACACGTGCATCGCGATCACCGTCAGGACGAAGATCACGGCGGGCACCGGGACGTAGGGCACCAGGACGCCGGCGATCGAGCGCATCGACTCGGGCGCGCCGCCCGGCCCGAACCCGAGCGGAATGGCCGTGCCGCCGCTCAGGTACCGGGCGACGCCGCGCGCGGCGCTCATCGTCGCGAGCGTGGCGATGAAGGGCTGGAGGCGCCAGCGCGCGACGACGAATCCGTTGACCGATGCCCCAGGCCGCGCCGACGCCGAGGACGGCCAGCGCCGCGAGACCGAGCCCGACGCCGCCCTTCATGAAGAGCCACGCGGTCAGGGTGGCCGCGAGCGCCAGCACGGAGCCCACCGACAGGTCGATGCCCCCCGAGATGATGACGGCCGTCATGCCGACAGCGAGAATCCCCTTCTCGGCGACCTGCCGGAGGATGTCCGTGAGGTTGCCGATGTCGAGGAAGACCGGCCGGCCGCCGCGCATGGGCGAGAACACGATCGAGAGCAGCACGACCACCGCGAGGCCGAGCGCGCTCGTCAGTCGCGCGAGCCGGTGCCGCCGGGGCGGCGCGCCCGGAGGACGGCCGCCGGGCTTGCCTCCGGGCTCCTCGCCGATCGGAGCGTGCGCGCCCGTACCCGCGGCTGCCGCGAGGATGCGCTCCTCGGTCGCATCTTCGTGCGAGAGCTCGGCCACGACGCGGCCCCCGCGGAACACGACCACGCGGTGGCACTGCGTCAGGATCTCGGACATCTCGGACGAGCACAGCACGATTCCGAACCCGTCGGCGGCGAGCTTGCGCAGCAGGGCGTAGATCTCGGCCTTCGCGGCGAGGTCGATGCCGCGCGTGGGCTCGTCGAGCAGCAGCACGGATGGCGACGCGAAGAGACAGCGCGCGAGGATCGCCTTCTGCTGGTTGCCGCCGGAGAGCGTCCCGATGGGCGTCGCCGCGGACGCCGCGCGCACGCCGGTCGCGCGCATGCCGCGCTCCGCGGCCTCCCGCGCGGCCGCTCCGTCGATCCAGCCCAGCCGGCTCACCTTCTCGAGCGCGCCGAGCGTGACGTTGCGGCCGACGGCCAGGTCCGGGAAGATCGCCTGCGCCTTGCGCTCCTCGGGCAGCAGCACGAGGCCGCGCCTCGCGCGCCTCCGCGGGGCTCTGCGCGTGCACCGGCTGACCGTCGACGAGCACGCGCCCCGAAACGGCGCCGGACGACGCGCCGACGAGCGCGAGCAGAAGGTCCGTGCGCCCCGCGCCGACGAGGCCCGCCAGGCCCACGATCTCGCCCCGGCGGACCGACAGCGAGACGTCCCGGACACGGAAGGCGCCGCGGCCGGTCGGGATCGGCGACCGAAAGTCCTTCGACGCGCAGGATCTCCGGCGACCCGGGCGGCGGCGGCGCGAGGTCGACGCGCGGGATCTCCCGGCCGACCATCAGGCGCACCATCTCGGCCTCGTCGAGGCCCGCCGCCTCGCGCGTCGCCACGCGGCAGCCGTCGCGCAGGACCGTGACCCGGTGGGCCAGCCGGCGCACCTCGTCGAGCTTGTGGGAGATGTACACGACCGCGACGCCGCGCTCGCAGAGACGCCGGACGAGACGTTCGAGCCGGCCCGCCTCCTCGGCGCCGAGCGCGGCCGTGGGCTCGTCCATGATGATCAGGCGCGCATCGAGCGAGAGCGCCCGCGCGATCGCGACGAGCTGCCGCTGTCCTGGCTCGAGCCGCTCGATCCTCTGCGACGGGCGCGCGCGCGTCTCGCCGACGGCCTCGAGCTCCGCCGCGCAACGCCGGTGCAGCTCGCCGACGTCGATCAATCCGAGAGGCGTCCGCGGCTCGCGCCCGAGGTAGATGTTTTCCGCGGCCGAGAGCGTCGAGACGAGCTGGAGCTCCTGCGGGATCACGGCGATCCCGCTCTCGATCGCCTCGCGCGGCGTCGCGAGGCGCTGGATCGCGCCGTCCAGGCGGACTTCGCCCTCGTAGGCATCGGCGGCGATCTCGCCGGTCAGGATGTGGACCAGCGTCGACTTGCCCGCGCCGTTCTCGCCGATGAGCGCATGGACCTCGCCGGCGACGACGTCGAAGTCCACGCCGTCGAGCGCGCGGACGCCGGGGAAGCTCATCGAGATGCCGCGGGCTTCGAGGAGAGAGGTCATGGGGCGCCCCTCACCCCGTCGCCGCTCTCCCGCCGGGAGAGGGAGTTCGAAAGCCGGAGTTGCCCTGGCAAGCTCCGTCAGCCGCCTGTGCAAGCTCCCTCTCCCCCCGGCGGGGGGAGAGGGCAGGGTGAGGGGGGCGAAGCGCCCATCACCCGCGCCCCCGCCGCAGCCGCGCCATGACGTCCGTGCCGCCGCGGCCGAAGTGGTCGTGCAGCTCGAGCCAGTCCCGATAGAGCGCGTCGTACGCCCCGGCGGCGCTCGCGTCCGGCTCGATCCGCGCGCCGCGCCGACGCGCCATGGCGCGCGCCGCGTCCACGAAGGACGCGTGGCCCCCGCCCTGCGCGCCCGCCGCGACCGCGCCGAGCATGGCCGCGCCGAGGGCCGACGCGTTGGCGGTGTCGGCGAGCGCGATCGGCCGGCGGGTCACGTCGGCGTAGATCTGGAGCAGCAGGGGGCTGCGCTCGGCGAGCCCGCCCACGGCGATCAGCTCCTCGACCGGGATCTGCCTCGCCTCGAACGCCTCCAGGATCCTCCGCGTCGAAAACGCCGTCGCCTCGATCAGCGCGCGGTAGATCTCCGGAGCCGTCGTCGAGAGCGTCAGGCCGACGATCAGTCCCGAGAGATTCGCGTCCACGAGCACGGACCTGTTCCCGTTCCACCAGTCGAGCGCCAGCAGCCCCCGCCCGCCCGGCGGACACTGCGCCGCGGCGCGCTTCGAGCGCCGCGAAGTCGCCGGCGCCGACGAGCTTCGCGAACCAGCCGAAGATGTCGCCGACGGCGGGCTGCCCCGCTTCGTAGCCGAACCAGCCCTCGACGATCCCGTCGCGCACGACGCCGCCGACGCCTTCGACGACCGCGTGGCGATCGGCGAGGAGCATGTGGCACGTGGAGGTTCCCATCACCATGACCATCCGCCGCGGCTCGACGACGGTCGCCGCGGGCACCGCGGCGTGCGCGTCGATGATCGCCGCCGCCACGGCAGTGCCCGGCGCGAGCCCGAGGCGCGCGGCCGCCGCTTCCGTCAGGCCGCCCACGCGGCGGCCGGGCGGCGTGATCTCGCCGCCGAGCTTCTCCGAGAGCGCGGCAAAGCGCGGATCGAGCGCGGCGAGAAACTCCGACGAGGGAAACCCGCGCTCGCGGCTCCAGAACCCCTTGTAGCCCGCGCCGCACGAGTTGCGCACGAGCGCGCCCGAGAGCTCCTGCACGAGCCAGTCCCCCGCCTCCACGAAGCCGCACGCCGCCGCGAAGACCTCCGGATCTTCCTCGAGGACCTGCAGCGCCTTGGCGAACAGCCATTCGGACGACGTCTTTCCGCCGTAGTCCGACAGGAACGCCTCGCCGCGCGCGGCGGCGAGCGCGTTGATCCGGTCCGCCTGGGGCTGCGCGGCGTGGTGCTTCCAGAGCTTGACCCATGCGTGCGGCCGCGCCGCCCACTCGGACTGCAGGCAGAGCGCGCGCCCGCGCGCGTCCACCGGCAGGATCGTGCAGGAGGTGAAATCCACGCCGACGCCGACGATGTCGCTGCGCGCCGACGCCGGCCGCCGCGAGCGCCTGCGGGCACCGCCTGCGCCGTGGACTCCATGTAGTCGCCCGGATGCTGCAGCGCCCAGTCGGCCGGAAGCCGCGCGCCCGTGCCCGGCAGCGCCGCGTCGATCACGCCATGGCGGTAGTCCACGACCGCCGATCCGCGCTCGCGCCCGGTCTCCGTTTCGACGACCAGGGCCCGGACCGAAGCGGTCCCGAAGTCGAGGCCGAGCGCGCAGCCTCGCGTCACGCGCGGTATTTCGCGGCCTGGTGCCGCTCGAGCGAGTCCTCGAAATCGCCGCAGAGGTTGACGCGCAGGCCGAGCGCGCGCGCCATCGAGGCCTTGCGGACGAGCGCCCGCCGGGCCGTCGCGGCATCCGGCGCGTACGCCACCTGGATGTGGTTGGCCATGTGCTTGGCCATCATCTGGTCGCGCGAGATCCCGTAGAGGACGGCGTGCATGATCGGCCACTGCGGCGTCGTCGCCTCCCAGCGCCGCTCGGTCTCCTCCTTCGAGAGCCGCACCACCCCGCCGCGCCCGATGTCCATGTGCAGGGCGTGGTCCTTGACGTAGATGCGCGAGAAGACGATCTCGCCCGGCTTCGAGATCCCCTTCAGCGTGGACCCGCCGCGCGGGAAGTACATGGGCGGCTGCCGCTCGCCGCGCGCTCCGGCGTAGCCGTCGATGAAGTGGCTGGCGGGCGCCGCGCCCGAGATCTCGAAGACCCAGACGAAGGCGTCCACGCCGCTCTCCTGGACGGGAGCGCCCCAGCGCACGTCGTGCAGCGTCGTCGAGGGGTCGATGCCGAGATCGGTCCAGACGCGGTTGGTCATCAGCGCATCCACGCCCGCGCACTCGTCCACCTCGTTGAAGTGCGGCACGGCGAGCCCGTCGAAGAGGGCCCCGCCCGACGCGCCCGCGACCGGCGGGCGATCGGGATTGTTGAGAAGCCCCTCCGCGAGGTCCGACGCGACGCACGTGTCCTTCAAGCCCTGCTGGTACTGGATGCCGATCGCGGCGCAGCCGAAGTCCGCGGCCATGCGCACCGCGGCGTCGTACATCTTCAGGCCCTCGAGCACCTGCCTCTCGGTCAGCTCGCTCGCTTCGTCGCGGCCGAGCTGGAACTGCATGCCGCGCCGCCGGAGCCACTCGTAGTGCAGCCGCGCGGACTCGTCGGGGACTTCGTGCATGGCGGCGTAGAGCATGGACTGCGAGAGGCGCTCCTTGAAGAGCCCGAGCGCGTGGAGCAGCTCGTCGGGAACGATCGCGTTGTACATCCCCATGCAGCCCTCGTCGAAGACGCCGAGGATCGCCTGGTCGTTCTGCAGCGCCGCGCCGAGGGCGAAGCCGCGCACGCGGTCGGCCTCGAGCTCGACGCCGAAGGTCCGGTCGTCGATCGCGCGCGAGTGGCTGCGGTCGTGGTCGATCCGGCCGGACTCGAGCCAGCGCGCGGATCGCCTCCGCGCGCGAAGCCGTCCTCGAAGTCCTCGCTCCAGATCGAGCTGAACGGGATGCCCGCCTTCGCGAGCGACGCGTTGACGTTCAGCATGCCCACGAGCCCCGGCCAGAGCCCGCTCCAGTTGGCCAGCGTGAGGATCGGGCCGCGGTGCTTCGTCAGCCCCGCGAGCACGTGGCTCGTGTACTCCCACACGGCCTCCGCCACGACGAGCGGCGCGTCGCGGTCGATCTTGCGGAAGAGCTCGATGCCGCGCGCCTGCCCGTCGATGAAGCCGTGCTTCTTGCCGGGGTCGTACGGATGCCCGCGCACGACGCGCGCGCCCGCGTCCGCGAAGGCGGCGGCGACGGCGGTCTCGAGCGCCTCCTGCGCGGGCCAGCAGCGCTGGTTGGCGGAGAGCCGCGAGTCCCCGCTCGCGACCAGGACGACGTCTCGACCGGGACCCGAAGCCGGTGCCGTGCTCATGCCCTCACGCGCTCCTTCCGAACGACGACGCTTGCGGAGTAGAGGTTTTCGCCGGACGACGCCGGGATTCTATGCCGGGAGGCTCAGTGGGGACGAGCGGCGGGCGTGGGGGGCGCCGCCGCGGGAACCGCGGGAGCGGCGGGGCCGGGCGTGCCGACCGGCTTCGTCAGGCTGCCCGCCGGGTAGAGCAGCACGACGTCGTCGGGCTGAACCAGGTGCAGCTCTTCGCGCGCCACTTTCTCGGCCGGGAATTCGTGGCGGCTCGCGGCCTCGATCGACGCCTTCAGGGCCTCGTTCTCGGCGCGCCGCTCGACGATCTGCCTGTCCAGCGTCCGCACCTCCGTGCGCGCGCGCCGCAGCTCGAGCACGCGGCGATCCGACAGGAGCAGGACGCCCATGATCACCGACGAAATGGCGAGCGAGATCAGGAAGGCCGTCATCGGCCGGGGACCGTGGGGCGCGTCGGCGTCGTCGTCCGCCTTCATCGCGGAAAGGCCGCGCGGCCCGCGAAGGTCCCGGCGCCCTCGAGCTCCTCTTCGATCGCGAGCAGGCGGTTGTACTTCGCGAGGCGCTCGCCGCGGCAGGCCGAGCCCGTCTTGATCAGGCCGGAGTTGACCGCGACCGCGAGGTCCGCGATCGTGTCGTCGGGCGTTTCTCCCGAACGGTGCGAGACGATGGTCCGGTAGCCGGACGTCTGCGCCATGCGCACCGCGTCCAGCGTCTCGGTCAGCGTGCCGATCTGGTTCAGCTTCACGAGCAGGGCGTTGCCGACCCCGTCCGCGATGCCGCGCGCGAGGATCTCGGGGTTCGTCACGAACACGTCGTCGCCGACGAGCAGGATCTTCTTTCCGAGCTCCTTCGTCAGCGCCTGCCAGCCCTTCCAGTCGCCCTCGGCCAGGCCGTCCTCGATCGAGGCGATCGGATACGCCGCGACGAGGTCCGCCCAGTACCGGATCATGCCGTCGGAGGAGAGCGTCTTCTTCTCGCCCTTCAGGACGTACTTGCCGCCCTCGTAGAACTCGGAGGCGGCCGGATCGAGCGCGATCACGATGTCGCGGCCCGGCTTGTGCCCCGCCGACTCGATCGCCGTCAGCAGCAGCTCGATCGCTTCCTTCGACGACGCGATGTCGGGCGCGAAGCCGCCCTCGTCGCCGACGCCGGTCGAGAGGCCCTTCTTCTTGAGGATCCCCTTGAGCGTGTGAAAGACCTCGGCCCCGGCGCGCAGCGCCTCCGCGAACGAGGGAAATCCGACGGGACAGACCATGAACTCCTGGGGGTCGAGCAGGTTGTCGGCGTGCGCTCCGCCGTTGATGACGTTCATGAGCGGCACCGGAAGGGTCGTCGCCCCCGCGCCGCCGACGTAGCGATAGAGCGGAAGGCCCGCGGCCTCCGCCGCCGCCCGCGCCACCGCCAGCGACACGCCGAGCATCGCGTTGGCTCCGAGGCGCCCCTTGTTCGGCGTCCCGTCGAGCTCGATCATGATCCGGTCGATCAGCGCCTGGTCGCGCGCGTCCGCCCCGGCGAGCTCCTCGGCGATCTCGCCGTTGACGTGCGCGACGGCCTTGAGGACTCCCTTGCCGCCGTAGCGCTTCTTGTCGCCGTCGCGCAGCTCGAGGGCCTCCCGCGTTCCGGTCGACGCGCCCGAGGGAACGCCGAAGCGGCCGGAGGAGCCGCCGTCGAGCAGCACCTCGACCTCGAGGGTGGGGTTTCCGCGCGAGTCGAGGATCTCGCGGCCGTGCAGGGCTTCGATCGAATAGCTCATGGGTTCGCCAGCCAGAATCCCCGAAGCGCTCCCGAAAATCAACCGGATTCGGCGGACGGGCGCTGCGGTAAAGTCGCGCGCACGGTGCTGACGAAGCGTTCGGCGGGCGTGGTTCTGCTCGCGGCCGCCGGCTGCGCCGTCGCTCGCGCCGTCCCCCGATCGGCCGCCGACGCAGCTCGAGATCCGGGCGCCGGACCTCGCGCACCCGCTCACCGAGAACTACCCGGCGACGTCCAGGCCGGAGGACCCGGTCAAACTCGGCGTCTGGAAGCGCATCAACGCGGACCGGGCGGCCGCCGGACTGACTCCCGTGGCCTGGGACGAAGCTGCGTCGCGCGTCGCCGACGCCTTCTGCGCCAGGCAGATCCAGGAGCAGACACGCGGCCACTTCCTGCTCAACGGCCTTCCACCCTACGCCCGCATGGCGCTGGCGGGGGTCTTCGGCATGGATGCCGAGAACGTCGTCGCCTGGACGACGACGGGCGCCAATTTCGAAGACACGCCCCTCGAGCTCGCCCTGGCGGGCCAGCAAGGGATGATGGGCGAGAAGCCCCCCAACGACGGCCACCGCCGCACGATCCTGGATCCCGAGGCCACGCACGTGGGGGTCGGGTGGGCGCAGGGCAGCGGCCGCTTTCGCATGGCGCAGGAATTTCTCGTGCGCCACCTCGCCCGGCTCACGCTCGAGCAGGCCGCCGGCAACCCGACGACCGTCCTGGTGAAGGGCCAGACCCGCTCGGACAGCCAGTTCGCGTTCGTCACGCTGGCGCACGAGCCGAGCCCGAAGACCCTGACCCGGAGCCAGGTGAATGCGCGCTCCCACTACGAGTTCCGGCAGCCGCGCCTCGCGTTCGTGCCGGAGGGCATGACGTCCTACCGCGTCGTTGGCTCCGAGACGCAGGACATCGTGCGCGTCGGGCCCGGAAACGACTTCGCCTTCCGCTTCACGCCGGGCGCCGCGGGACTCTGGACGATCGTGATCTACACCTCCGGCGCCCGCGAAAAGGCCCGGCCCGGCGGCGCCGCGGTGCTGTGGGTCGAGAAGGCGGGGGCGCCGTGATCACGATCCTCGTCGTCGGCGCGTCCGCGGCGGCCCTGGTCTCGCCGGCAGACGAGGACCCGTCGATCGAAGTCATGACCGCCGCCGGCACGGAGGAAGCGCTCGAGAAGCTCGCGCGCAACCGCCGCATCGACGCCGTTCTGCTGCTCGGCGACGGCGAACCGGCGGCCACCGCGGCGGCGATTCACGAGGAGGATCCCGGCGCGCCGCCGCTCTTCGTCCCCGCGTCCGTCTCCGCCCCTCCGCGCGTGCAGCCGATCGAGGCCGCGTCGCCGGCCGGCCTGCTCCACGCGATCGCGCACGCTCTGTCGGCCGAGGAGCTAGCGCGCGGCCGCCACAAAAGAAAAGGGCGGCCGAAACGGCCGCCCCGAAAGCGCGCGCGGATGGAAAAAATCCGCGGCCCTCCTCCTTACGCCCCCGGCGAGGCCTTCCTCGCGAGCACGTAACCCACCGCCGCAAGCAGAAGCACGAGAGATGCAAGGGCCTTGGGCGACAGCGCCGGCACCGTTGCGCCGAGCGGCACCGCGGAGCCCGCAAAACTCACGCCCGTTTCGATCGTGACCGGAACGGTCTGGTTCGCCCACAAGAGCGCCGCGCCGTTGTCTTCGCAGACCGTCGAATCGACGTTGTCCCCCAGCGCATTGGCCGAAACCTCGTCCCAGATGCTGCCGTAGCCGGTAGCGCTCCAGGTGCTCGGCGGCGTATCCCCGGTGATGAGGATCGAGTACGCGAGCGGTGAACAGTTCGAGTCCACGGCGCGGCCGCCGACCGAGGGGCCCTGCAGCAGCCCGAAGCCTTCGTCGTTGTCGGCAAGATAGAGATCCGCTGCCTGTAAGACGCTGAACGTCAGGTTTCCCGCCGGACCGGACGGGGGCTGGGCCTGGGAGAACGCCAGCGAGATGTTCGACCGCGAGGCTCCGTTGACGTACGTCAGCGTCTCCGTCATGACGAGACCCGTTGCGCCCGCTTGGACCACGATGACGACCTTGAACGGATCGCCGGCGGTCCCGGTGCCGGTCACGCCGGAAAAGGAGACGGGGACCCACGCGTTGTAGGTGTTCGCGGCCGAGCCGCACGGATGATTGTCGAAGTCCGGCCCGTAGACGATCCCGCCGTTGCCGACGAAGATCCCGTTGTCGGCCGTCTGCCCCGCGCTGCAGTCCGGCGGAAAGAACTGGCCGGTGCCCGGGACGTTGCTGTTCGTCACCTGCGTCGACGTGTCGTCGCCGACGACAATGGTGAGCGGATTTCCGGCGATGGTCGCCGTCACGGGAGCGAGCGGTGTGGCCGGATGAGCAAGAACTCTCCGGTTCTTCGCGGCCCATGCGGGCGACGCGAGGGCAAGACACGCAATGGCAACGAAGAAACGCTTCATAATTTTTTGCCGCCTTTCGAGATTCGGTGGGCGAAAGGTACCCATTTGGGCCTGTACTGTCAACAAGGACAGGTTCCCCTTTCGACGGCTGGGCCAAACGGACAGGAAGGCCGGGTCCCCGGCAGGCCCACGGGCCCCGGGAGGGGGCTCCCGGTCATGGTAACTTCAGCGTTTTGGGGGTCCTGACATGGGTGGCTGTGGCACTGGTGGCGGCTGCGGGGTCGGAAACGCGTACAACCCCGGCCAGTACGTCGGTATCCGGATGAACGAACACGAGGACGGCCGTAGCGTCCTCTGCGACACGATGGGCATCGAGGTCACCCGCAAGCTGCGGGTGGTGGTCGAGGGCGACCAGGGGCTGGAGTTCGCCGAGGTGACGAACCTGCGCCCGATGATCCTGAAGCAGTGCCAGTTGCGCGATTCCAAGCGCCTGGTCCGGGTGGCCAACGACGCCGATCTCCACACCTACCGGGCCAAGGTGGACCGGGAGAAGCGGTTCCTCGACGACACGCGCACGCTGGCCTCCGAGAAGCACCTCCCGATGAAGCTCGTCCGGGCCGAAGAGAGCTTCGATGGCCGAAAGGTCACGGTTTATTACACTTCCGAATCGCGGATCGACTACCGCAAGCTCGTCGCGGACCTCGCGATGGCCCACCCGGTCCGCATCGAGATGCGCCAGATCGGCCCCCGCGACGAGACCAAGATGCGGGGCGGGATCGGCCCCTGCGGCCTGACCCTCTGCTGCTCGACGTTCCTGAAGTCGTTCCACCCCGTAACCATCAAAATGGCGAAAAACCAGAATCTCTCGCTCAACCCCTCCAAGATCTCGGGGATGTGCGGGCGGCTGATGTGCTGCCTGGCCTACGAGGACGAGGGCCCGGACCGGGCCTCGGCGCCTCCGAAGAAGACCCAGAATATTCCGGCCGACATGCCGGTTTGAGCTGTCAAGACGTCCCGAACCTTTACCGGGACGAAGAGAGACAGCCGTGGCCAATCGCAACAGTTCCGGCGGTGCCTTCCGTAGCGACGACGAGACAGCCGCCAACCGCAAACTGATTCGTCCCAACCTGTCCGAGCTCGCGGACCGCTATCCGACCCGCTCGTTCGCCCAGCGCAAGCAGGTCCCGCCCGAGCAGACCAACGCCGAGAGCTACTACTACCTCAAGCAGATGGCGGCGAAGACGCCGATGGTCGTGGTGCTGACCGACGGCGAGAAGATCGAGGGCTGGATCGAGTGGTACGACAAGGCCTGCCTGAAGGTCAACCGCGACAACGGCCCGAACCTGCTGCTGCCGAAGGCCTCGATCAAGTACATGTACAAGGCCTCCGACGGCCCGGCCGACGAGAGCGGCGGGAACAGGTAAACGGCGCCTAACGGCGCGCCGGGACTGCCCTACCGCGCGCCCCGGCCCGAGAGCACCGCGGGCACCGTCTTCAGCAGGATCTTCAGGTCGAGCAGCGGCGACCAGGTGTCGATGTACTTCAGGTCGAGCGCCATCCACCGGTCGAAGTCGAGCTCGCTTCTTCCCGAGACCTGCCACAGGCACGTCAGGCCCGGCTTCATGCTGAGCCGGCGCCTCTGCCAGGGCTCGTAGCGCGACGACCTCGTCGGGCAGCGGCGGGCGCGGGCCGACCAGGCTCATGTCGCCCACGATCACGTTCCAGAGCTGCGGCAGCTCGTCGATCGACAGGCGGCGCAGCAGCTTGCCGGCCGCGGTCAGCCGGGGGTCGCGGCGCGCCTTGAACACCGGGCCCGTCATCTCGTTCAGGTGCGAGATCTCCGCCAGCCGGTCCTCGGCGTCCGGACTCCATCGTCCGGAACTTCAACAGCGTGAAATGCCGGCCGTTCAGCCCGCAGCGCACCTGCCGGAAGAAGACGGGCGTTCCCGAGAGCAGCAGGATCGCGAGCGCCGCGAGGATCTGGACGGGAAGCGTGACGACGAAGAGCACGAGCGCCAGCACGAGATCGATCGTGCGCTTGGCCGCGAGCTCGGCCGGGTTGGAGGGCGTCGTCGTGAAGGAGAGCAGCGGGATCCCGTCGAGCTCCTCGAGCACCGGCCGCGCCAGCACGTGCGGAAAGATGTCGAGCGAGACGTGCGCGCGCACCCCGTGCCGCTCGGCCACGAGCAGCGCGTCTTCGTACTCTGCGAGCTTGCCCTTCTCGATGACGAAGATCACCTCGTCGATGACCTCGGCGCCGAGCACCGCCTCCATGTTCGTGATCGTGCCGAGGCAGGGCCAGCGGTCGCCCAGGCCGATCTCGCCGCCGTTGTCGTCGTCGAGGTACCCGACCACGCGGAAGCCCCAGTGCGGGTGCGCCTCGAGGAAGTCGGCGAACTGCGCGGCCTTCGGGCCCGTGCCGACGATCAGCGCCGTGCGGAAGTTGAACCCGCGCGAGCGCACCCAGCGCGAGAGCTGGCGCAGCGCGATCTTTTCGGCGGTCGAGGAAGAGGAAATTCAGCACGCCGAAGAGCACGAGGAACCAGCGGCTGACGAAGTCCAGGCGCAGTCCGTAGATCAGCAGGACGAGAATCGCCGTTCCGCCGAACGCCACCTTGCCGGCGGCCCAGATCTCCTCGCCGAGCGGCAGCGTCCGGTGGCTGCGGTAGAAGCCGGCAGCCGAGAGCAGCAGCCCCCAGATCGGAAGGATGAAGAGCAGCAGCAGCAGGTATTCGTCGAGGGGGTGGAGCGGCAAGCGGAAAGAGCGCCGGGCAGAGCCGTCCGCAGGAACCCCTGGCGCAGCGCCCAGGTCACCGGCAGCGACAACGCCGTCAACGCGAGGTCCGCGAGGAGGACCCCGAGAGCGATGGCGCGCGCTTTTTGCTTCAACATGAGGCGTTTCCGACGGCAGGGTCTAACGGCCGCTCCCGATGTTATTGGATGACGTTCGCGACCTTCAAGGACGGCCTCGTAGCGATCGACCACATCGTCCCAACGATATCGCTCCCGTGTGCGCTGCGTGGCTCTCTCTTTCCATACGGAGTGGGCGGCCGGATCATCCAGGATCCCCTGCAGCAGCCGCGTCAGGGAGGACGGGTCGAGGGCGTCGAACGGCAGCGCCGCGCCCCCGGCGACCTCCTCGTTCTCCGGCGTCGCGTTGTAGCAGACCACGCGGCCGTAGCCCAGGGCCTCGACCAGCGCCGGATGCGTGCCGCCGACCTCCGTCGCCTGCACGTAGACGGCGGCATTGGCCAGCAGCTCCCGGTACCCCTCGCCATAGATGGCGCCCGGCATCCGGACGCGCGGATCGGCCTCGCGCGCGCAGCTGCGCGATGTATGCGGCGGCGTAGGGCGCGTCGCCGACGAGGACGAGCGGCACGTCGCCGCGCACGCCCCGGTAGGCCCGCAGGACGGCGAGCGCGTTGTTCTCCGGCTCGAGGCGCGAGACGTAGAGGACGTACCGCTCCGGCGCGAGATCCAGGCGGTCGAGCGTCGCGCGGCCCGCGGGCTGCGGCAGGTCGCCTCCGTACGGAATGAAGACCGACGGGATGCCGTACCGCGTCCGGTAGTAGTCCTCGATCACCCTCGCGTCCGTCACGATGGCGTCGGGAATGACCGTCGAGAGCCACTCCGAGACGCGGTACGCGAGCTTGCCGAAGGCGCTCCACTTGCGGCGGTGGCGCTCGAGCCCGTCGACGTTGAGCACGACGCGCGTCCGGCCCGAGAGGCGCGGGAGAAACGACGTCGCCGCGTTGATCGCGTTGCAGACGAGGACCGCGTCGAAGCGCTCGAACGCGGCGTCCACGCCCGAGATCGCGCCGTGGACGACCGTGTCGAGGTACTTCGTCGGGATCGTCGGCAGCACGCGGATCTTCGCGCCGCGGTGCGTCGAGAGGCCCGGCGTCGCGTAGCGCGACCGCGTGTAGACCGTCACGTCGTGGCCGCGCGCGGCCAGGCCCGCCGAGAGCTCCTCGGCGAGCGTCTCGAACCCGCCGTAGCGGGCCGGAACGCCGCGGGTGCCGAGGATGCCGATTCTCATCGGTGAGGAAGCTATCGCAGTGGCGAAGAGCGGACGACTCGCAGAGGGCCGAGAGCGGCCTAAGCGGTTCCCTCTCCCGGCGGGAGAGGGCAGGGTGAGGGGCGCTCCGCTCCCGCACCTTCGCCTGGATCTCCCTCCGCTTCGCCCACAGCCGCTTCCGGTTCCTCCACAGCCACCCGAACGCCGGCAGCGAGCTGCGCTCGACGGTCAGGCACGCCCCCAGGACGACGAGGTCGCGCGCCAGCGTCGGCACGCACGTCGCGATCGCCTGGGCCGCCGTCTGGTTGTTGATGCGCAGCAGGAAACGATTCTTGACGGAGTGCATGTTGGCCAGCGCCGACATCCGGCGGCGCCGCTCGGGAAGGCTGCGCCGGCGGTGGCTGGCGACGGCCGCTGGCACGTAGAGGCAGCGCCAGCCGAGCCTGGACAGCCGCCAGGCGAGGTCCGCATCCTCGCGGTACAGAAAGAAGTCGGCGTCGAAGCAACCGGTCGAGATCCGCGCATCCTCGAGCGCCGCGCGCCGGTAGAAGCCGGCCGCGCCGGAAGTCCCCGCGATCTCCTCCTCCCGCTCGAACCGGCCGGCCGCCCTCTGTCCCGCGCCGCGATCGAAGTGACGGCCCGTCGCCTTGAAGACGATGCCCGTCGAGTCGAGCACGTCGCTCGAAGAAAGCGCCGCCCCCTGCGCGCGCAGGAGCCGCCCCGACGCCGACCCCACGTCCGCGGCGTCCGCAGCGTCGAGGCGCCGCACGAGCGTCGCCGCAAAATCCGGCTCCAGGCGGCAGTCCGGATTCAGGGCGAGAACGTACCGGCCCGCCGTAGCTTCGATGCCGGCATTCATCGCGGCCGCGAACCCGACATTCTCGCGATTGGCCAGCAGGCGCACCGCCCCTCCGAACTGCGCCGGCACCTCGCGCGAGCCGTCCTGCGACGCGTTGTCGACCAGGATCGTCTCGCACGCCACGCCGCGCTGTCCGACCGCCGACCCGAGCGAGATCGGAAGGTCCGCGGCGTCGTCCTTCGAGACGACGATGATGGAGACGTCAGGACGCATGCGGACCGCCCAGGCCCAACGCCAGCCGCAGCACCGCGAGGTAGGCGCGGGCGGCCTCCGGCCGGGGCCGCGGCACGTCGGCGCGAAACGGAAGCAGCAACAGGCGCAGCACCATTCCCTTGGCGAGCAGGACGCGGTACGTCAGGCGCGCGGCCAGGCCGTAGCGGTCGCGGCGATAGCGCAGGGCGTTGCGGTAGAAGACCGGAAGAAAGCGGGCATAGCCGAGGCGCGCTGCGGACTCGCCGCCGCGGTGCCGGAAGCGCGCTTCGGGCAGGTACAGGATCGTCCCCGCGGAAGAGAGGCGCGCGCAGAGGTCGACGTCTTCGTACCAGGCCGGGACGTAGCGTTCGTCGAAGCCGCCGCACCCGACGAACGCTTCCCGGCGCACGGCGAACGCGGCCGCCGCGGCCTGCTCCACGGCAAACGCGGCGTCGCGATTCGCGTCGGCGTAGCGCAAGCGCCTCCGCGCCGCGTGGTTGGGCGACAGGTGATCGATCAGCAGGAGCTCGCGGGCGTCGGATCCGAGCGTCGGCAGACGGCGCAACTGAAACGTCGCCTGGTCCTCGCGGCCGGGCGGAGCCAGGCGCAGCGTTCCCGCCGGCGGCACCCCACCGTCCATTTCCACCAGGCGCGGCGCGACCGCGACCACGCGCTCGTCGGCGTCGAGCGCGCGGGCGATGGGAGAGAACGGCTCGCCCTCGGCGCGCGTGTCGGGATTGAGAAAGAGCAGCGCGTCGCCGCGCGCCGCGGCGGCAGCCTGGTTCGCGGCCGGGCCGAACCCCCGGTTGGCGGCATTCACGAGCACCGTCGCATCCGGCCAGGCGGCGCGGACCGCCTGCTCGGAAAGACCGCCGCCGTTGTCCACGACGATCAGCGACACGGCGACCCCGCCCGGCGCGACGCGCGCCCGCGCGGCCGCCAGCGAAGCGACCGCGGCGATCAGATCCTCCGCGTCTTTCCAGGAAACCAGGATGGCCGTGATCTCGCGGACGCTCACGGGCGGCCGGGCCATTGCGCCAGCCGTCCCGGCTCGTGCCGCGAGCGCAGCGCCTGGAAGGGCAGCCGCGGCCAGACGAGCAGCGGCAGCACGAGCCCGGTCAGGCCGACGGCACGCACGTGCGAAAGGTCCGCGCGCAGGAGTGCCGTCCCGCTCTTCGCGAGAAGCGACGGCGTGAAGTTGCGGAAGAGCGTCCGCCACCGGTTGCGCAGCGTCCAGAAAGCGCGGCGAAAGGGCGTGCGGCGCCCCGTGAGCGAGCCCTCGTGCCGGGCGCAGGCGAGCGGATCGCACGCGAACCGCCAGCCCTTGCGCAGCAGGCGCAGCGACAGGTCCACGTCTTCGTAGTACGCGAAGTACGCGCTCTCGAACGCGGCTCCCGCGGGGCCCGCGGCTTCGAACGCCTCGCGGCGGTAGAGCGCCGCCGTCGCGGAGACGCCCGAAACCTCGAAGGGCTCGCGCGGCGCGACCGAAGCGTCCGCGCCCGAGAGGACCGGCAGGGCCTCCCCGCGGTCGTTCCACTCGAGGCCCGCGGTGTCGATCTGCCGCCCGTCCTCGGTCAGGACGAGCCCCTGGACGGCAGCCAGCCGGCCGTCGAACTCGAGCCGCGCGGCCAGCCGCGCGACGTAGTCCGGCTCGACCACGGCGTCGTTGTTGAGCAGCAGCACGAACGGCGCGCGCGTGCGCGCGATGCCCTCGTTGGCCGCTCCGGCGAAACCGAGGTTGCGGGAAAATGCAACCACGCGCGCGGCCGGCACCTCCCGCCCGATCCGCGCGCGCTCGCCGGGGTCGGAGTCGTTGTCCACGACGAGCAGCGAGAGCGCCACGCCCTCCTGGCGCTCGAGCGAGGCCAGCGCCCGGAAAAGGGCATCGCCGCCGTCGCGGTTGACCACGATGGCGTCCACGTCGGGAAGGTGAGGGGCGCCGCTCAAACGCTTGAAGGTTGACTCGATCGGCGTGCGCGATATGAAATCGCTGTCGCGATGCTACCACGCGAGTACCTGCGCGAAAACGCCGAGCGTCTGCTCGCCGAGATGCCGGAGCGCTTCGGCAACGCCGGGCTCGATACGTACGTCGCGCTCGACCGCGAACGCCGGGACGCGGTCACGACGCTCGAGCAACGGCGCCGCCGCCGCAACGAGTTGAGCGCCCTCAAGGGCAAGCCCGCCCCGGAAGCGCTCACGGAGATGAAGGCGCTCAAGGAGGAGATCCACCAGCTCGAGCAGCGCGAGAAGCAGGCGGACCAGACCCTCGAAGCGGCCGAGAAGAGCGTCCCGAACGTGCCCCAGGCGTCCGTGCCGCGCGGCCGGGACGAGACGGCCAACGTCGTCGAGCGCGCGTGGGGAACGCCGCCGCAGTTCCCGTTTCCGGCGCAGGCGCACTGGGACCTCGGCCCCGCCCTCGGCATCCTCGACTTCGAGCGCGGCGTCAAGCTCGCCGGCGCGCGCTTCACCGTGCTCTCCGGCGCGGCGGCGCGGATGTCGCGCGCGCTCATCCAGCTCTTTCTCGACGTCCACGTCGACGAGCAGGGCTACCGGGAGGTCCTGCCGCCCGTTTCTCGCCAACGCCGACTCGCTCTTCGGCACCGGGCAGCTGCCGAAGTTCGCCGCCGACCTGTTTCAGACCGGCGAGGGCTACTACCTCATCCCGACGGCGGAAGTCCCGGTCACGAACCTGCACCGCGACGAGATCCTGCCCGCCGACAGGCTCCCGCTGCTCTACACGGCGCTACACGCCCTGCTTCCGCTCCGAGGCGGGCGCGGCCGGCCGCGACACGCGCGGGATGATCCGCCAGCACCAGTTCGACAAGGTCGAGGTCGTCATGTTCACGCGGCCGGAAGATTCCGCGGCCGCGCTCGAGCTGCTGACCGCGCACAACGAGGCGCTGCTCCAGCGCCTCGAGCTTCCGTACCGGGTCGTCTCGCTGTCGACCGGCGACCTCGGCTTTGCCGCCGCGAAGACCTACGACCTCGAGGTCTGGCTGCCCGGGATGAACGCGTACAAGGAGATCTCCTCCTGCTCGAACTTCGAGGCGTTCCAGGCGCGCCGCGCGTCGATCCGCCTGCGCCGCGCCGAAGGCGAGAAGCCCGAGTTCGTCCACACGCTGAACGGATCCGGACTGCCCGTCGGCCGGACCCTCGTCGCGATCCTCGAGAACTACCAGCGCGCCGACGGGTCCGTCGCGATCCCGAAGGCGCTGCAGCCCTACATGCGCGGCCAGACGGAGATCGTTGCCCCAGCCGCACGTCTTTGACGCGGTCCTCGCCGCGGCGCGCCGGATCCCCGGCTACCCGCGCCTGCGCGTGCTCGATCTTTCGGCCGGCCGCGGAGAGATCGCCGCCGCGCTCGCAGGCGACGGCTGCACGGTGCGCGGGACGCACTTCCGCGCCGACGACTACAAGCTGACCGCGCAGTCGGGGCCGCTCCACACCGACGCCGTCACGATCGATCCGGACGTCGACCTGACGCGGCCGCTGCCGTATCCCGACGCCGCGTACGACCTCGTCGTCCTCTGCGAAGTCGCCGAGCACCTGCCGACCGAGATTCCCGTCATCCACGAGATCGGGCGCGTGCTGGCGCCCGGCGGCCGCCTCGTGATGTCCACGCCCAACGTCGCCCGCCTGCATTCGCGCTGGCACTTCCTCTTCACGGGGACGCACAAGCTCATCCGCCGCCGCGCCGGCTGGGACCTTTCGCCCGACGACCTCTACGCGTACCACATCAACCCGATCGACTTTCCGCTGCTCCACACGCTGCTGCGGCAGGCGGGGCTGACGGTCGAGCGCCTCGACTTCACGAAGTTCAAGTGGAAGCACGCCTGGCTGCTGCTGCTCTACCCCTTCGTCTGGATTTCGACGCGCATCGAGACGCGCCGCCACCGCGGCGGCGACGCGCACGCGCGGGGCGAAGAGGACCTCTTCGGCTGGATGATGCGCCCGGCGATGCTCGCGAGCGAGCAGCTGCTGGTGACCGCGCGGAAGACCGGCGTTTAGCGCGCCGGCGGCACGAGCGCGCCGGCCGAGACGATCATCTTCATCGCCTGCTCCGGGGTCATGTCGAGGTAGGTCACCTTTTCCTCCGGCACCACCAGCAGGAATCCCGTCGTCGGATTGACCGCGCTCGGGATGAAGATGCTGCAGACCTTCCGGTCCAGCTTCTCGCCGGCCTCGCCCGCGGCCGTCGAAGTCACGAACCCGATGCCCCACGATCCCGGCGACGGGAACTCCACGATCGCGACCTTGCCGAAGGAGCCGACGCGCGCGGGGCCGAGCAGCAGCTCCGCAATCTGGCGCAGCGTGGCGTAGATCTTGTTGATGAGGGGAACCCGGTGCATGAGCCGGTCCCAGAGCGCGAAGGCCCGCTTGCCGAAGAAGTTCGCCGCGACGAAGCCGAGCAGCAGGAGCACCACATTCAACAGCACGAACCCGAGGCCGACGACCGAGATGCCGCGCGCGCGCAGTTGCCCGCCCAGGATGTCGTCGAAAAACTTGAAGAGCTTCCAGACGACCCAGAGCGTCAGGGCCGTCGGCGCCAGAACCAGAATGCCGGCGACCCAGTAGCGGCGCAGGCGCACACCGAAGCTGGCCGACATAAGCGCCATCCTAACCCGTACAATGCGAGGCGATGCGGGCACGACGCGCCGTCCTGGCGGCACTTCTCCTCGCCGCTGGCGCTTCGGCCGGCGCGCTCGCCCAGACGCCCGCGTGGCAGACGTACGGGCCCTCCCTCTTCCAGGTCAACGCCGTCGCCGTCGGACCAGACGAGCTCACCGTCTACGCGGGAGGCGCCGACTACGCGGCCTCCCAGGCCGCGATCTTCCGGAGCGTCGACGCCGGCCGCCGCTGGAACGCGCTCGTGCAGGCGGACCCCGGCGAGTTCTACGGCGACATCCTCGTCGATCCTGCCAACCCGTCCACGATCCTCGCGGGTGCGCTCTTCAATGGCACGACCCGGCTCTACCGCACGGGCGATGGCGGAACGACGTGGTCGCTGCGCCAGACGATCCCTTCCTACTGCGTTCCGTCGTTTGCGGCGGGCACGTCCGCGGGCGCGGTCCTCGTCGCCTGCGGCACGCACCTCTACAGGACGAGCGACGCGGGCCTGACCTGGCTGGAGGCGCCCGCTCCCTTCGCGGAGCCCACGCGCCTGACCACCGGGCCCGGGGGCGCCTTCTTTGCCTACGGCCCCACGCACGTCTACAAGAGCGTCAATGGCGGGAGCGCCTGGACCTCCATCGGAAATCCGCTTCCGTGCGCCGGCATGAATGCGCTGCGCGTGGATCCGACCAACGCGTCGGTCTTCGTGGCCGGAGCCGGCCTGCTCGGAGCGGGCGGCCTGACGTGCGGCGGCGTGTATCGCAGCACGAACGCGGGAACCACGTGGACCGCGAGCAGCCTCGACGGGCGTGTACGTGAGCGACCTCGCCATCGACTCGGTCGCGCCGGCGCGCGTCTACGCCTGCGCCGCGTACCTCGGAGGCACCTTTCCGAAGGGCGGGGTGTATGCGAGCGTCGACGGGGGCGCCGACTGGTCGAATCTGTATCTGCCGGCGCTCGGGGCCGTCCGCCTCGCGCTTTCCGACAGCGGCCACATCCTCTACGCGGCGACGTCGATCGGGGTCTACACGCTCGCCGGCGCGGGAGGTCCCGACCACCTGCACGCCGGACGAACAGACGCTCTGCCTGGACGACGCCCGATTCCGCGTCACGGCGACCTGGACCAAGCCGGACGCGTCGAGCGGCCAGGGACACGCGGTCGCGCTGACCGGCGACACCGGCTACTTCTGGTTCTTCGACAGCAGCAACGTCGAGGTGATCGTCAAGGTCCTCGAGGCCTGCGGCGTCAACGGATACCGATGGGTCTTCGCGAGCGGCCTGACCAACGTCCAGGTCAACCTCACCGTCACCGACGTCGTCACGGGGACCACGAACACCTACAAGAACCCCCAGTCGACGGCGTTCCAGGCGGTCCAGGACACGAAGGCGTTTTCGTGCCCGTGACGGCGGAAGCCCCCTCACCCCAGCCCTCTCCCCCCTCCGGGGGGCGAGGGAGACTTAAGGGTCCCCTCTCCCGGCGGGAGCCCGGACAGACGCGGCTGAAGGCCGGTGTTATCGGGACAGTTCTCTCCTGCCTCAATCCACTAGTATCGGCGGTCCTGACCATTCGCGGAGAGGTGGGTGAGTGGCTTAAACCAGCGGTTTGCTAAACCGCCGTAGGGGCTTAAACCTCTACCACGGGTTCAAATCCCGTCCTCTCCGCCACTGATCCCTCGCGGTACCATCCCGGCGCTTGCGCAAGACCCTCGTCCTCCTCGCGCTTCTGCTCGCGCTCGCGGCCGGCTGGTGGCTCTACAAGAACGCCTCCATCGAGCGTCTTCGCGCGGAGTTCCGGCCGTGGATGGCGCGGCTCGAGCGGTGGCGCGACGCCAACGAGGCGATCCGCCGCGCGCTGCGCAGCCGCGAGGCGACCGCCGCGGACCCGGAAGGCGTCGCCGCGCTGCGGGCGTGGGCCTGGGAAGGGCTCGAGCGGCTCGCGTACGTGGAGTACCGCGTGGAGAAGCCGACGCACGACATCGGCAAGGACCGCGAGAAGACGACCGGACGCGTCACGTTCACGGTGGGCGGGTTCCGCGCGGACGGCGCGCGCGTCGAACGGGCGGCGAGCGCGATCGTGACGGAAGAGACGGAGGAGCGCCCCTCACCCCAACCCTCTCCCGCCGGGAGAGGGAGTCGATTCTCGCTGCAGTTCGAGAAGCGCGCTCTGGAACCGCATCGAAACGAACCCGCGCTTTCACGACGCCACCGCCGACGCCGGCCTCGGCGCTCCGCGGCACGATCCGCCGATCAAGAAGGTGAACCACCTGATCAACGACATCTGGCCGGGCTCGGGCGTCGCCGTGCTCGACTACGACCAGGACGGCAACGAGGACCTCTTCGTCGGCGACGGCGTGCGCTCGGTGCTCTACCGCAACGACGGCACAGGGGCACTTCACGGACGTCACCGAGAAGGCCGGGCCTCGCGAAGTCCGCGACCGAGGGCATCCCCGCGACCGGCCTCGCCGCGGGCGACGTCGACGGCGACGGGTTTCCCGACCTCTTCGTGACGAACGCCTTCGGACCCGCGCGCCTGTTCCACAACCGCGGCGACGGCACGTTCGAGGAGACGACCGCCGCGTCCGGGATCGCCGTTCCCGAGAACATGCGCTCGGCCGCTTTCGCCGACGTCGACGGCGACGGGGACCTCGATCTCTTCGTGGGCGTGACCGGCGACTACTACACGCAGATGCCCGACCCCGCCTTCGACGCCAACGACGGCCGCCAGAACTTTCTGTACCTGAACGACGGCCACGGCCACTTCACCGACGCCACGAAGGCCTGGGGCCTCGAAGGGATGACGCGCTGGACGCTCTCGACGCTCTTCCAGGACTACGACCAGGACGGCCACGAAGACCTGATGGCGACCAACGACTTCGGGCTGAAGAACCTGTACCACAACGAAAACGGACAGCGCTTCGTCGACGTCGCGAAGAAGACCGGAACGCAGGCGCGCGCGTACGGCATGTCGGGCACGTGGGCCGACTTCGACGGCGACGGCCGGCCCGACCTCTACACGACCGGCACCGACACGCAGTGGTACTTCCTCCACGAGTACCCGGCGATTCCCGTCGGCCTGGCCGGCCGGCTGTTCCTGCCCTTCGCGATCCAGTGGTGCGAGGACATGGCCTCGGGCAACACGCTGCTGCTCCAGCGTCCCGACCACACGTTCGAGAACGCGACGGCGCGCTCGGGCGCGCAGAAGGCCGGCTGGAACTGGAGCTCCGTCGCCGCCGACCTCGACGACGACGGCTGGCCCGACATCTACGCCACCAACGGCATGTGGGGCGACGGCCGCGACCGCGACGTCGAGCTCGAGTTCTGGTGGCAGACGCTCGCGTACTGGGACGACTACGTCGCCGGCACGAAGACCTTCGACCGCAAGGGCGCGGGCATCAACGGCATCGAGCGCGACCGCTACTTTCACAACCGCGGCGGGCGCAGCCGCGGGGACGCCCCTCTTCGAGGAGCGGGCCTTCCTCGAGGGCCTCGACCTCGAGTCGAACGGCCGCGCGGTCGTCGCCTTCGACGCCAACGGCGACGGCGCGCTCGACCTGTACATCCGCTCGGTCGGGGCTCCGGAGGCCCTCTTCCTCGGGTCCCGGAGCGCGGACGAGCACTACCTGCGCCTCCGCCTGAAGGGATCCCCTGGAAAGGACAACCGCGACGGCATCGGCGCGCGCATCGCGGCGAAGCTTCCGGGCGGCCGCACGATCGTGACCGAGAACGCCAACGCCAGCGGATACCTCTCGACCGGCAGTCCCATCGTCCACCTCGGACTCGGCAAGGCGACTCGCCTGGAAGGGCTTGCGGTGACGTGGCCGTCCGGGAAGGTCCAGGACCTCGGCCCCGTGGACGCCGTGGACCGCACGATCGTCGTGGACGAGGACCGCGGTCGTCCAGGTTTTCGGCGCGCGGCCGCAGTAAACTCGCAAGCGATGGAGCCCATGCGGGAACACGGAGCCGGCGAGTACGACGTCGTGATCGTCGGCGGCGCGGTCGCCGGCGCCTCGACCGCCATCGTGCTCAAGCGCGGCAACCCGAAGCTGCGCATCCTCGTCGTCGAGAAGACCGAGCGCTTCGACTGGAAGGTCGGCGAGTCGACCGTCGAGGTCTCGTCGTACTTCCTGACGCGGGTGCTCAAGCAGTGGTCCCACCTCGTGCGCGACCAGCTTCCGAAGCAGGCCTTCCGCTACTGGTTCTTCAACGACGACGTCACGTGCCTGCGCGAGGCCTCCGAGACCGGGCCGACGCAGCTCGCGCGCACGCCGTCGTTCCAGCTCGACCGCGCCAAGCTCGACGAGCACCTGCTGAAGACCGCCCGCGAGGAAGGCACCGAGCTCTGGCGCCCGGCGAAGGTCACCGCGTGGACGCTGGCGGAGGCGACCGGGGCGGCCACGAACACGCTCACCGTCGAAAAGAGCGACGGCACGACCGCGACGGTCTCCTGCCGCTGGCTGGTCGACGCGACCGGCCGCCAGGCCATGCTCGCGCGCAAGCGCGGCGGCGTCACGCCGATCGAGTCGCACCCGACCGCGGCGATCTGGGTCCGCTACAACGACGTCAAGGACATGGACGGCATCGCGCTCGCGGGCACCGACCCGGCGGATCCGTGGCACCGCGCCGTCATCGCGCCGCGGCGGCTCGCGACCAACCACTTCACCGGCTGGGGCTACTGGATCTGGTTCATCCCGCTGCACGACGGCGAGATGAGCGTCGGCCTCGTCTGGGACAAGCGGCTCGTCACCCCCGAGGGCACGACGCCGCTCGACAAGCTCACGCGTTTCCTCGACACGAACCCGCTCACGAAGCAGATGATCGAGGGCGCGGTCGTCGTCGAGGGCGACTGCCGCTACTACGCGCACCTGCCCTACTTCGTCGACAAGTTCATCGGCCGCGGCTGGACGTGCGTCGGCGACGCCGGCGGATTCCTCGATCCCTTCTACTCGCCGGGCCTCGACCAGATGTCCTTCTCGGTCTGGACGCGCACGCGGATGATCCTGAAGGATTTCGAGGGCGAAGCGCCGGAGATGCAGGAGAAGGAGCACGCGCTCCACAACAAGCGCTACGACCGCTTCTTCAAGTACTTCTACGACGCGATCTACAAGGACAAGTACTACGTCATGGGGGACTACGACACCATGACGATCGCGTTCCTGCTCGACACGGCGCTGTACTACTTCGCCGCGATCATGCCGATCTACCGCTGGTCGCACGACCGGCTCGGCGTGCCGCCCTTCTTCGAGGACGGCGCGGAGATCGGGTACTACCCCATCCGCTTCTACAACCGCCGGCTCGTCGTCGATCGCGAAGCGCAAGATGGCGCTCGGCATCTACGGCAACCACAACGCCGGCAAGCGGCCCAGGTTCGTCGGCTTCTCCGTGCGCGCGGCCATGTGGGTCATGCTCTTCCACGGCCTGCTGCGCTGGTGGAAGGCCGAGCTCGCGAACGCATGGACGTACGTCGTGAAGCCGCGGCCGATCGGCAAGCCCGTCGAGGCGCCCGCCGCGGCGACCGAGCCGCACGGCGCCTCGGCGCGGTAGCGGCCCCCTCACCCCGTCCCTCTCCCGCCGGGAGAGGGAGCCCTAAGACGGATTTCCCTCGCCCCCCGAAGGCGGGAGAGGGTCAGGGTGAGGGGGGTCCCCTTCGCTTCCGCGAGCCTCCCCCTCGCATATCGTCCCCTCCATGCCGACCGCGCTCGTCACCGGCGCCTCCAGCGGAATCGGGCTCGAGCTCGCGACGCTGCTCGCGAAGAACCGTCACGACGTCGTGCTCGTCGCGCGCGGGAGCGACAAGCTCGATGGGATCGCCCGCGGCCTCGGCGAGGAGTTCGGCGTCGCGGCGACCGCGCTGCGCCGCGGACCTTTCGGACCCGGCCGCGCCCGCTCGACATCTTCCTCACGCTCGCCGAGCGCAAGGCGACGATCGACGTCCTCGTCAACGACGCCGGGTTCGGCGTCTACGGCTTCTTCGCCGAAACGTCGCTCGAGAAAGAGCTCGCGATGATCCAGGTCAACGTCGCGGCGCTGACGCAGCTGACCAAGCTCTTCCTTCCGGGAATGCTCGAGCGCCGCCGCGGCCGCATCCTGAACGTCGCCTCGACCGCGGCCTTCCAGCCCGGGCCCCTCATGGCCGTCTACTACGCGACCAAGGCGTACGTCCTGTCGTTCTCCGAGGCGCTCGGCAACGAGACCGCCGGCACCGGCGTCACGGTGACGGCGCTCTGCCCCGGTCCGACGGCGACGGACTTTCGCAGACGCGCGGAGTTCAAGGCGGCGCGTTCGCTTCCGGGCCCGCTCGTCATGGACGCGGCGGCCGTCGCCCGCGCCGGCTACGAGGGCATGCTGCGCGGCAAGCGCGTCGTCGTCCCGGGAGCCGCGAACCGCGCGTTCGTCCAGGCGCTGCGCGCGACACCCCGCAATCTCGCCACCGCGATCTCCCGGAAGATCCGGGAGTCGAACCGCTGAGCAGGCGATGTCGATTCGGGGCGTCGCCGTTCGTATAGGGGGTGAAGGGAGACGACGATGACGCATTACCTGCTCAGCATCTACCAGCCCGACGGCGAGCCGCCGGCACCCGAGGTCCTCGGAAAAGTCATGAAGGACCTCCACGTCCTCAACCAGGAGCTCAAGTCCGCGGGAGCCTGGGTCTTCAGCCGCGGGCTGCACGACCCGGACACGGCGACCGTGGTGCGCCTCCAGGGCGACGACGTCGTGACGAGCGACGGCCCCTATCTCGAGGGCAAGGAGCACGTCGGCGGCTTCTGGATCATCCAGGCCCCCGACCTCGACGCGGCCCTCGGCTGGGCGCGCAAGGCGGCGCGGGCCATCACGCTGCCGATCGAGGTGCGTCCCTTCCAGGACCGCCCCGAGGCCTGACGCCGCTTGGACCCCGCGCGCCTCCGCGAGATCGAGCACGTGTTCCGCGCGGAGCACGGCCGGGCCGTGGCGGTCCTCACCCGCGTCTTCGGCGACATCGGCGTCGCCGAAGACGCGGTTGCCGATGCGTTCGTCGCGGCGGTCGAGCGCTGGCCCGAAGAAGGACTGCCGCCGAGTCCTGCCGGCTGGATCATCACCACGGCGCGCAACCGCGCGATCGACCGGCTGCGGCGCGAGGCGTCGCGCGCCGACCGGCACGCGCAGGCGGTCCTGCTCCACGCCGCCGACGAGGCTGCGCCGGACGAGGAAGGCCCGGTCGCCGACGAGCGTCTGCGGCTGATCTTCACGTGCTGCCACCCCGCGCTCAACCGCCCCGCCCAGGTCGCCCTCACGCTGCGCCTTCTCGGCGGCCTGTCGACCGCGGAAATCGCGCGCGCCTTCCTGGTTCCGGAGGCGACGATGGCGCAGCGGCTGGTCCGGGCCAGGGGCAAGATCCGCGACGCGAAGATCCCCTACCGCGTGCCCGCGGCGGACGATCTGCCCGGCCGCCTGCGATCCGTTCTGGCCGTCGTCTACCTCGTCTTCAACGAGGGCTACGCGGCGAGCTCGGGGCCCGAGCTCATCCGGGCCGACCTCTGCGCCGAGGCGGTGCGCCTGGCGCGCCTGCTCGCCGAGCTCATGCCCGACGAGCCGGAGGTGATGGGTCTGCTCGCGCTCATGCTTCTCGCCGAGTCGCGGCGGCCGGCCCGCACCAGCGCCGACGGCGCCCTCGTGCCGCTGTCCGAGCAGGACCGCGAGCAGTGGGATCGGCAGCTCATCGCGGAGGGCCAGGCGCTCGTGCGCGCCTGCCTGCGAAAGAGCGCCCCGGGCCCGTACCAGATCCAGGCCGCGATCCAGGCCGTGCACAGCGAGGCGCGCTCCGCGGCGGCCACCGATTGGCCACAGATCGTTCGACTCTACGACCATCTCCTGGAGCTCGATCCGAGTCCGGTCGTCGCGTTGAACCGCGCCGTCGCGGTGGCGGAAGTCGAAGGGCCGGAACCGGCGCTGCGCCTCGTCGACGCCGCGAACCTTCCGATGTTTCACCTCTTCCACGCCATCCGCGCCGAGCTTCTGAGACGCCTCGGCCGGACGGCGGAAGCCGCGCGGCGTACGAGACCGCGATCGCGCTGACGGAAAACGCAGCCGAGCAGACCTACCTGCGCGGCCGCCGAGAGGCGCTGGACCGCTGACCGATCGGTGTGCGAGGCACGTGTCTTGCAACGATTGGAACGGTTCGGTACCGACGGCGTCGACGACGGCGTCGCCGAGGTGTATCGAGCACTCAGCAAGGAGGATCCGGATGCCCAACACTGCCACCAGGAAATCCGTGAGGCCCAGGCTCGCGGCCGGAGAAGCCGTCGCCACGATCGGCGTCAAGAACCTGAAGGAGGCGAGAAAGTTCTACGAGGACACGCTGGGATTCGAGCCCGAAGACGTCCGCGACGAAGTTGCGACCTACGCCAGCGCCGCCACGCGCGTCTTCGTGTACGAGTCCCGGTTTGCCGGCACCAACAAGGCGACCGCGGCTACGTGGATCAGTGAGGATGTCGACGCTCTCGCCGCGAGCCTCAAGGCCCGCGGCGTCGCGTTCGAGCACTACGACTTTCCCGACATGAAGCGCGAGGGCGACGTGCACGTCTCGGGCGCCATGCGCGCCGCGTGGTTCAAGGATCCGGACGGAAACATCCTGGCGATCGTGAGCGGCGGTTAGCCGCCGACGACGGCCGCGTCCGAATCGTTCGTCAGCCCGCGGGCTCCTCGCAACAACCGGGGTCGGCCACGCTCCTCGCGCCGTCTTTGGCGCGCTGGAGCGTGTCCTCGGCCCACCGCTTCCAGGCCTGCGACATCTGGGGGACCGCGAGCAGGCGCGCGCACTCGCCCCGGTCGCGGGTGTAGATGCGAAAGACGTCGCGGACGGTGAGGTCATGCCCGGGCCTGCCCACGACGCGAATCGCGTCCCCCTCGCCCACGTCGCCCTCGGAGACGATCCGCAGGTAGGCGCCCGGACGCAGCGCCGACGTGAACCGCCGCAGAAACGCCGGATCGTTCATGCGCACGCCGAGCCGCCAGCACGGCACGCGCGGTTCGGACACCTCGAGAACGGTCGAGCCGATCGCCCATCGTTCGCCCACGAGCGCCCCGTTGACGTCGACGCCCTCGGTCGTCAGGTTCTCTCCGAACTCGGCGTAGGCAAACGGCCGCCCGACTTCCTGCTCCCACCAGCGGGCATCCTCGACCGCGTAGGCGTAGACCGCCTTGTCGGGGCCGCCGTGCGCCTGGCGATCCGCCTGGTCGTCGCCGGCGAGATTGACCCCGCGGACGGCGACGCGGCCGGAAACCGGCGTCTTCCAGATCGCGCTCCGGGCAGGGCGGCCGTGGTACTCGAACTCGCGGGCGCCGCCGACGCTGACCGACAGAACCTTTCCGAGAATCGCTTGCACGGTCACCCCGCAACCAAGTCTAGCGTCCCGGAGACCGGAGCCGTTTCCATCTGATAGTTTCGAGCGGGGTTTCCCCGACCATGAGGAGGTTTGTGATGACGTCGAGAACCAGTTGGGTGCTAGCCGTTTCGTTCGTGTTCGCGTCGGCCGTCCTGGGGCAGGCGCCCGGGGGGGGCGCCAAGGCGGGCACGCCCGTCTTCAAGCCGGCCGGCGACGTGAAGTGGACCGACCTCGATCCCACGGGTGCTCCGGGAGTCAAGATCGCGGACGTGTGGGGCAATCACGCCAGCGGCGCGTTCGGCGCGTTTCTGAAGTTTCCGGCAGGCTTCGTGGCCCCGCTGCACACGCACACGAACGCCATCAAGATCGTGGTCCTGTCGGGCACGTACATGCAGACCCCGGAAGGCAAGCCCGAGGTTCGGCTCGGACCGGGCTCGTACGCATTCCAGCCCGGCGGGAGCTACAAGCACATCTCGGCCTGCGACAAGGCTTCCGAATGCGAGCTCTTCATCCAGAGCAGCGGGAAGTTCGACCTCAAGCCGGTGGGAGCGGCGAAGGCGCCCCCGAAGTAAGCCGCCGCCGGCGCCGTGAAAGAGACGAGCAGCTCTAGGCGACCTGGACCATTTCACGCGTACCCGGGGAGACCCGTTCGTCCGGCGTCAGGATGCCGCGGAAGTTCAGCGGGTCCGCCGCCGCGACGCGCACCGGTTCCGGGCTTGCGTCCGACGCCGAGCGCCGGCGGATCGCCCGCAGGAGGCTGACGGCCTCGGGCAGCGCGTACTGTTCCCCGTCGAATCCGGCCACGAACCGCCCGCCGCGCACCTCGCCCCGCGCTTCGAGCGATCGGAGAACGCGGGCGACGTCGCGCCACGGGACCGGCTGCTTCTCGCGGGCGAGGGTCTTTCGGAACACCACACCCGTGCGGGCGAGCATCCGGCGCGCGACAAACTCGGGCGAGACCGTTCCGGCGCGGCGCTCCGTCAGGCTCCAGCGCCCGGACGCGAGACTGCCGGCCTTGCGCCGCCACGTCGGGATCAGGAACCAGCGCAGACCGCCGTAGGCATCGCACGTCACGTGGCCGCGCGCGATGAGCTCCTTGAGCCCCTCTTCCACGAACGACGGGGGCTGCTTCGTCTCGCGCGCCATGTCCTGCAGAAACATCGCCCCGCGGCGGCGCAGGAGCTCGAGGATCTCGCGCGCCGCCGGCCCCGGTTCGCCCGCCGGCACGTTCTCCGCGGCCAGGGTCATCCATGCATCGAGGTCCTCGCGCGGCGTGAAAGTGATCGGCGTACGGCGGATCGCGGTCGCGCCCTCGCCCCAGAAGCGGCCCCAGGCGAGCTCGCCCGAGCTGGTGAGCTGATCGAGCCACTCCCGCTTGTAACCGCGCACCCGGGCGGGCAGGATGCTCGCTTCCCAGGCGGCCGCCGGCGCCTCGAAGCCGGCCAGCTGCGTCAGCACCCGGGCGACGCCGCGCGGGCCCTCCAGGCGGTACTCCGGATCGGCATGCTGCCAGCAGGCCAGAAATCTCAAAAACTGCGCCGCCGAAACGGGCTCGATCTCCCGGCGCAGACGCTCGACCGTGTAGCGATGGATGCGGGCGAGCAGACGGCGGTCGCACCAGGCGTCCGTGCCGTCGATGCGGGTGCGCAGGACCGAGCCCGCGGCCTCCAGTTCCAGCAGGAGCGGATCGTCGCTCACGATCGGGCCGAGCGCTTCCAGACGCCCGCGCAGGATCGCGCGCGGATCGCGCGTCGCTTCGGTCGCGAACCAGCGGTCGCCGTCCCGGACCACGCGCCCCGCCGCGGCGAGTTCTTCGAGCCAGGCGCCCCAGGGCCGGCCCTCCTCGGCCGTGACATAGCCCATCCAGAGCAGCGCCTCGTGGACCTCCTCGGCGGTTTCGGGCTGAGGCCAGGCTTCGCCGCGCACCCGCGCGATCGCTTCGGCGTCGAGGATTCCGATTTCGTCCGCGGTGCGCGTGTCGAGGATGCGGCGCGAGAGGACCGCCTGGGTGCGGCGCTCTTCGAGAGGCGCGTCGTCGAGGAACGTGTACGGCTGCGAGCTCAGGATTCCCCGCGCGAAGGCCGACGGCTCGGGCGTGTCGATCGCCTTCTTCTCGATCGAGCCGTCGTGCAGGCCGCGCAGCACCTCCAGAAAGCCCTCGACGTCCATGGCCTCCGTCAGGCAGTCCTCGAGAGTCTGGCGGACGAGGGGATGCTCCATCGGGACCTCGATCGGACCGCCCGGCAGCGTCTCGGGGCAGGCCAGCATCTGCGGGAACGCCTCGACCAGCAGGTCCGTCGCCCGCATCCGCAGGAGCGGCGCCGGGACCTTCTTGCCGCCGCGCGAGCGTTCGAGCAGGAGCGAGCGCTGGGCGTTCCAGCGCCAGCGCGTCTCGAACAGCGGCGCGCCGAGCACCGCCTGGATCAGCACCTCGCGCGCCGAATTGGGGTGCAGGTAGTCGAAGACGTCCTTCAGCTCGAAGCTGTGCTGCGGGCCGAGCGACAGGACGATGGCCTCCTCGTTGGCCGCCGCCTGCAGCTCGAAGCCGAAGCCCACGCAGAAGCGCTTGCGCAGCGCCAGACCCCAGGCCCGGTTGATCCGCGACCCGAAAGGCGCATGCACGACGAGCTGCATGCCGCCGCTCTCGTCGAAGAACCGCTCGAGGATGACGCGCGTCGGCGTCGGCACCGCCCCGAGCGCCTGGCGCCCGGCCTCGGCGTATTCGGCGATCTGCGTCGCCGCGCCCTCCGGCAGCGCCGCGCCGCACTGCTCCACGAGGTACGCGGCCGCCCGCTCCTCCCGCTCCACGCCTTCTTCGCGCAGGCGTCCGATCTCGGCCGAAAGCTCCCGCGTGCGTCCCGGAGCCTCGCCGAGCCAGAACGGAATCGACGGCGGCGCCCCTTTTGCGTCCGCCACCCGCACGACGCCGGGCTCGACGCGGAGCACGCGCCACGAAGCGTTGCCGAGCTGGAAGATGTCGCCGCCGTTCGACTCGACGGCCCAGTCCTCGTTGACCGTTCCGACGAGAGTGCCTTCGGGCTCGAGCCGCACCTGGTAGTCGGCGGTGTCGGGGATGGCGCCGCCGGAAAGCAGCGCCGCGAGCCGCGCGCGGCGGGTGCCCATGAGGCGGCCCTGGACGCCGTCGCGATGGAGCAGCGCGCGCCGGCCGCGCGTGTGCAGGGCGACGACGTCGTCGAAATCGGCCCGCGGCAGGTCGCGGTAGGGCCATGCGCGACGCACCCGGTCGAAGAGCTCGTCTTCGGACCACGCCTCGGTCGCGCAGGCGGCGACGATCTGCTGGGCGAGGATGTCGAGCGGCTTCGGCGGAGCGGGCGTGCGGTCGAGCAGCCCTTCGCGCACGCAGCGCAACAACGCCGCGCTTTCCACGAGCTCGTCGAGCGTGAGCGGGAAGATTCGACCCTGCGGCACGCGCCCGAGGCTGTGACCGGCCCGACCCACGCGCTGCAGGAACGTCGCGATCGAGCGCGTGGCGCCGACCTGGATCACCAGGTCGACGTCGCCGATGTCGATGCCGAGCTCGAGAGAGGCCGTGGCCACGAGCGCGCGCAGCTGACCCGCCTTCAACCGCTGCTCGGCGTCGAGCCGCCGCTCCTTCGAGAGGCTTCCATGGTGGCTCGTGACGGCCTCTTCACCGAGGAGTTTCGTGAGCTGCGCGGCGATGCGCTCGGCCATCTTGCGCGTGTTCACGAAGACGAGCGTCGTGCGGTGCTCGCGCACGAGCTCGGCGATGCGGGTGTAGATCTCTTCCCACTGTTCGTGCGAGCACACCGCCGAGAGCGGCGACGGAGGAATCTCGACGCCGAGGTCGAGCTCGCGAAAGGTCCCCGCATCCACGAGCGCGCATTCCCGGCCGGCGCCCACCAGGAAATGGCCCACCTCTTCCAGGGGCTTCTGCGTCGCCGACAGCCCGATCCGCTGAACGGCGCCCGCCCGTCAGCGCATCGAGGCGCTCGAGAGAAAGGGCGAGGTGGCTGCCCCGCTTGTCCCGCACGAGCGCGTGGATTTCGTCCACGATCACGGCGCCGACGGTGCGCAGCATCGCCCGTCCGCCTTCGCTGCCGAGCAGGATGTAGAGCGACTCCGGCGTCGTGACGAGGATGTGCGGCGGCCGACGCGTCATCGTCGCCCGCTCGGCCGCCGTCGTGTCGCCCGTGCGCACGAGCACGCGCACGTCCGGAACGGAGGGGTCGAGCGCGCGGATCTCCGCCAGGGGCGACTGGAGGTTTTTCTGAACGTCGTTCGAGAGGGCGCGCAGCGGAGAGACGTAGAGCAACCGCGTCTGGTCGGGCAGGGCCGCGCCCTGACGGATCAGCATGTCGAGGCCCGAAAGAAATGCGGCGAGGGTCTTGCCGGATCCCGTCGGCGCCGCGATGAGCGTGTCGCGGCCGGCCCGGATCCGGGCCCACCCCTCTTCCTGCGCGCCGGTCGGCGCTCCGAGGCGCGCGGTGAACCACTCGCGGATTGCCGGATGGAACGGGCCGAGGGCGGACATGGGGAAATCCTAAACCCGGGCGGGGGCGATTTGTTCCCGCACCGCCCGTTCCGACCAGGTCCGGGAGGAGCCGCTGGGCCGTGGTATTCTCCGCGGCCCGGCTCGACCGGCGCGCGCTCGGAACCTCGGGCCGCGACTCTCCCATCCGGGGTGCTCTCCTTGCGATCGTCGCGCTCGAACCTCTCTCGGCGTTTCCTGGCCCTCGCCGGCCTCATCGGCATTCTCGTCGCGACGGCACCTGCCGTCTCCGGCGTGGAACCCGCGGCGGGAGGGACGTACCGCCTGCGCTTTCACCATCTCCACACCGGGGAGCGTCTCGACGTCGTGTACCGGAACGCGGTTGGCTACGATCCCGAAGCGCTGGCCCGGGTCGATCGACTCCTGCGCGACTGGCGCAAGGACGACGTCCATCCGTACGACCCGCGCGTGCTGGATCTGCTCCGCGATCTGCTGGCTTCCATCGGGCGGCCCGACGCCGAGATCCAGGTGATCTGCGGTTATCGCACGCCGGCCACGAACGAGTCCCTGCGGCAACGGCGGGCACGACGTCGCGCGGCACAGCATGCACATGCAGGCGATGGCGATCGACATCCGCGTGCCGGGCGTGCCGACCGCGGAGCTTCGCGATGCCGCGCTGCGTCTGGGTCGCGGCGGAGTCGGGTACTACGCCGCTTCCGACTTCGTGCACGTGGACGTCGGGCGCGTCCGGCGCTGGTAGGACCCCCGCGAAGGGACCGCTCAGTTCACCGGGTAGGGGTAGCCCTTGGCCAGCGCCTTCGCGAGGTCGGCGTCGTGGCCGTAGATGTCGTCGTAGAAGTGCACCTCGCCGTTCTCGTAGGCGAGCGCCGTCGCATAGACGATGAAGACCGGCACCGGCCGTTCGAGCTTCACGGTCACGTTGTCCGGCCCCGTCTGCATCGCCGCGCGCACGCGCTCGAGCGACCAGTCGGGATTGTTGCGGAGCGCCCAGGCGGCCAGCTCGTCCGGCTTCTCGACGCGGATGCAGCCGTGGCTGAAGTCCCTCCGGCTCTTCGCAAACAGCGCCTGCGCCGGCGTGCTGTGAAGGTACACGTTGAACTCGTTCGGGAAGATCAGCTTGACGAGCCCGAGGGCGTTGGCCGGGCCGGGCTTCTGCCGCACGGCGAGCTTGCCGGCCTTCAGCTGCGCGAGGACGTCGTCGGAGATCGGACCGTCGGTGACGACCTTGCCGTCCGGGGTCGTGACCTCGTAGTTTTTGTTGGCGATGTAGTTCCGGTCCTTCGTGATCGCGCGCACGATCTCGTTCCGAAGGATGCTCGGCGGGACGTTCCAGTACGGGCGGAACACGACGTAAGTCATGTCCCGCGAGAAGACCGGCGTCTGGGTCGGCGCCGCCTTGCCGACGACGACACGCATGTCCATGGCGACGTTGCCCTTCGCGTCGGCCGCGCGCAGCTGGAAGTCGGGGATGTTCACGACGATCGGAGGCGCCGAGAATTCGGCCGGCAGCCAGCGCCAGCGCTCGAGCGCGTATTGCAGCTGCCGGACGCGATCCGCGATCGGGACGTTCAACTGCTTGACGGTGCCCGGTCCGAGCTGGCCATCGGCATCGAGGCCATGGCGGCCCTGAAAGCGTTTGACCCCTGCGACCAGCGCGCCGCCGTAGACGTCGGCGCTGGCGGCCGGCGCCGCGTCGGCCGGGAGGTCGCCCAGCAGGACGAGGCGCTTGCCCAGCGCCGCCGCGCCGGCGTATTTCTCACCGGGCTTGATGGCCTTCGCCGGGACGGGTAGCGGTTCCAGGGCGGGGCCCCGCGCCAGCTCCGTGTAGCGGCCCAGCGCCGCCCGCGTCCGTCGATAACCGCCGAACGGAGGCTCGACTCCGTCCAGCACCGCGGAGACGTCCGCGGCCGCCATCAGTTGCTCGCGGAGCATGCGCGGCAGGTCGTACTTCTTCCCCTGGATGCTCAGACCGAAGTGAAAGTGCTGCGGGTTGATCCGCCCGATGTGCAGATCGGACACCAGACGCATCGCGCAGATCGTGAGCGCCGCGTCGAAGCGCGCGACATCGGCGTTCGGACCCTTCAGCGCCTGGAGGCGGGCGTCCCAGCGGGACGCGTCGTAGTCCTCGGGCTCGAGTCCCCTCTTCCCGGCGTCGCGGAAGGCCTGGATCAGCGCGAGCGCCGACGCGGACGGCTGGCCTCCCTTGGTCCAGGCCGGCGCGTAGCCGGGCGCGTAGAAACCGTCCACGAGGACCTTGTAGTCGGAAAAATCCGGCCACCGCATGTCCGCGAGACGGCCGCTCGCGACGATCCCCTTCAGCGCGGCGGCCTGCGCCGGCGGGGCGGCCGCGTCCTGTGCCGGGGGTGCGAAACCCATGGCGAGGCTGACGGTCGCGAGCGCCGAAAGCAGCAGCAGCCGGAGTCCTCGAGCGGTGGGCAACGAATGGACTCTACAGCGAGGCGGCAGGCACCGCTGTCGAAATTTTCGGCTGGCAGATTGGCGGAGGAGGAGGGATAAACGCCGCGCTGCGCACGGCGTTCCCTACTGCCGCGGGTCGGCCTCTGCTGGTCGGGTCGAACCGGACGTGGCCGAGTGGTTTAAGGCGGTGGTCTTGAAAACCACTGTGCCGGAAACGGTACCGGGGGTTCGAATCCCGTCCGCCTCCGGCACAGTGGTTTTCGACCGCCGTCCCCATCGGGCGTTCGACCCGACCAGCGACCCGCCTCCCCGAGGCAGGCTCGCAGCGTAGCCGAGCCCGTGCTAACACGGCGTTTATCCGCGATCCTGCGCCAGTCCGTCAGGACTTCAGCTTGTCCTTCAGGAACGCGACGGTGCGCGGCCAGGCTTCGCGCGTCGCCTTCATGTTGGCGCCGTCCCGCCCGGCCTGGTCGCGCAGGAAGCCGTGGCCGGCTCCGTCGTAGATGTGGACCTCGTAGCTCTTTCCGAGCTTCTTCATCTGCTCCTGCGCCGGCGGGATCGTCGCGTCCACCCTTTCGTCGTCGCCGCCGTAGTGGCCGAGAACCGGCGCCTGGATTTTCTCGATCAACGCGGGTTCCGGCGACACGCCGTAGAAGACGACGGCGGCAGCGAGCGACGGCTGGATGCCGGCATACGCGAAGCTGTGGCCGCCGCCCCAGCAGAAGCCGACCGTCGCGATCCGGCCGTTGCCCGACGGAATCTTCAGCGCCCAGTCGCGCACCGCGTTCAGCCGCGCGTCGGCGTCCGCCGGCGACAGCTTGCGCACCAGCGCGACGACGTCGTCGCGGCTGGCCACCGAGTCGGTTCCGCCGCCGTTGGGCCCGAGGCCGGAGACCATGTCGGGCGCCACCGCGATGAAGCCCTCCTTCGCGAGCTGGTCGGCGACGCCCCGCAGCCAGTCCGTCAGCCCGAACACCTCCTGGATGACGATGACGACGCCGGCCTTGTCCTTGCGCTCGGGATAGGAGATCCAGGTCTTGAGCGCGGGGCCGCCCGCGACCGGCACGTCGACGTACTCGCCGTGGCGGGGCGACGCATCCAGCGCGGCCTTCGCCTGCTCGGCCGAAGGCGGCAGGGATGGATCGCGCGGTTGCGGCGCGGGCGACGGCGTCGTCTGGAGCGTCAGCAGCAGGACGGCGAGAATCGCGGAATGCAGCATGGAATCTCCTCCCGGGCGAAGCGCCCGCGTTCTACTTGACGCCCTTCTCCGGGTTCCACGAGCCCTGTTGCTTGCGGATGTAGAGGATCTGGCCCGTGTGGTACGCGTTGTGCGTGCTGACGTGGGCGATCGTCGAAGCCCAGGACGCGAGCGTCTTCTCGTCCGCCGCCGTGATCGCCTTTTCCCATTCCGTCAGCACGTCGTCGAGCTGCTTGACCATGGACTCCCACGTGCCCTTGTCCACGTTCAAGTCGAACGTCTCGTCGTTCTTGCCGCTGTAAGCCGGCGGCTTCCTGCCCTGGAGCTGCGCGAGCTGGGTCTGGTTCCAGAAGATCAGGTGGCTCACCAGCTGCGCGATCGAGTGGTTCGCGTTGCCGTCCTTCCAGCGCGCCTGCTCCGCCGTCATCCCCTCGACGGCCTTGCTCGCCGGGACGAACCAGTCCTGATCGTTGTGCGTCGTCTTGAACTGCTCGAGCAGGACCGACTTCAGGGTCGGCGGAGGATCGGGGCTCGCGAGCAGCGGAGCCGCGGAAAAGAGAAGACCCGCCACGAGCGTTCTCATGGCGGGAATTCAACCACAACCGAAGCGGAAGACGCTCAGTCCAGCGAAACGGTCTTGACCGCGATCTCGCTGCCCTTGAGATCGCCGTCGACGTTGACGCGCAGGTGGTCGGTCTTCTTGGTCGCCTTCAGCGCCGCCTCGACCTGCTTGTTGCCGGCCGCGTCGAACTTCAGGAATCCGCCGTCGGAGGTCACGATGCCGTAGCCGCTCTTCTCGCACTGGATGGCGCAGGTCTTGGAGTGGGCGTCGGGATTGGCCTTTGCCTCGGCCTTGGCAGCGCACATCGAGTCCATCAGGGAAACGTTCTTCCAGGTCTCCGCGTGGAGCGCCATGGGAAGCGCGACGGCCGCGGCGATCAGGCACAGGATTTTCTTCATCTCGATTCTCCTTTTCCGTTCGTTCGGTGAATGCACTTCGCCTCAGCGCGCAGCGCTTGGCGAGTACGTTGCTTCGGGCCGCCCGTCGAACCGGCGGACACGGCCGTCGACTCCCGGACCTCGGTCAGCCGGGCGAGGGCGTACGCGCCGATCGCGATCTCGATGTCCCGGACCGCCAGGTCGAAGAACATGCCGGTCGTCGCGAGGTTGATGGCGATCGCGACGAGCCAGACCATGGCCACGTAGGCGCCCAGCCGAGTCCAGCGCGTCAGGATCGCCAGGCCCACGATCATTTCGATGATTCCGACGACCCGCATGAAGGTCTCCGCCGCTGAAAGGCAGCAGCTTCACGACCGTCGGGCTCAGGTACATCTCCCAATTTGCCAGTATGTTGAAGAACTTGTCGAGGCCCGCCAGGAACGGCCCGAGGCCCAGGCCGATGCGGAGGGCCCACCACGCCGAATCGAGCTCCTTGCTCATTCGTTCCCCCTTTCACCCTTCTAGAGGCCCACGGGGCAGAATCGTTGCAACATTCGTGCAACCATCCGGCGATCCGGGGCTCTAATGACCTGAACGAGGCGCCACCGTGAGGCAACCCGTCAGCCAATCAGGAGAGAAGCAGGATGTCCTCTCAGACGAGGAGGTCGTCCGAAGAGTCCGTGCCGGCCAGGCCGAGCTCTTCGAGGTCCTCATGCGCCGCTACAACCAGCGCGTCTACCGCCTGGCGCGCTCGGTCCTGCCGAACGACCACGAGGCCGAGGAGGTCGCCCAGGAAGCCTGGGTCCGGGCCTACGAGCACCTGGGCCAGTTCGCCGGACGGGCGGCGTTTCCGACCTGGCTCAGCCGCATCGCGCTTCACGAAGCCTGGGCCCGCTCGCGCCGGGCGCGGCGTCTCCAGCCGATCGCGCCGGACGGCGCACGGGAGGGCGACGACATGATGCCCACATCGACCAGCCCGGATCCCGAGACGGAGGCGCTCGGGGGCGAAATGCGGTCGCTCCTCGAGGCCGCCGTCGGGTCGCTGCCGGAGAGCTACCGCACGGTCTTCATGCTGCGTCACGTCGAGGAGCTCTCCACGGCCGAAACCGCCGAGCTGCTCGAGCTGACGGAGGAGGCGGTCAAGACGCGACTCCACCGCGCGCGCGCCGCCCTGCAGAAGGCCCTGCTCGCGAAGGCGGGCGGCCAGCTGCCCCTCGCCTTCTCGTTTCTCGGGAGCCGCTGCGACCGGATGGTGGCGTCGGTGCTGCTGCGGATCGCGGGCGGCGCGGCCGAGCCGAACTAGGCGCTCAGCGCCGGCTCTTCCACGAAGCTTCTCCCCTTCTGCTCGGCGCCGAGGAGCAGCAGGGTCGCGAGGATCAGGATCGTCGCCGTCTCGAAAGAGGCCAGCGCCCAGCCGTAGCCGATCCAGTCGCGCAGGGCGTACTCGATCGAGTTGACCGGCGACGCGAAGAGAATCCCGAGCTGGTACGCGAGTCCGGGGACGAGGCCGCGGGTCGAGTCGGGCGACAGCTCGTTCAGGTGGGCGGGGATGATGCCCCACGCTCCCTGGACGCCCATCTGCATGAAGAACGCCGCCGTCGCGAGGATCGCGAGCGAACCTCCGAAAGCCCAGAACGGAATGACGGCGAGCGAAAGGCCGAGCGCGGCGACCATGCTGTACCGGCGGCCGATGCGCTCGGAGGCGTGGCCGAAGCCGATCGCGCCCATCACCGCGCCGACGTTGTAGAGGATCGCGACGAGGGCCACGGTCTGGCCCGGGATGCCGTGCGCGATCTTCAGGAAATCGGGATAGAGGTCCTGCGTGCCGTGCGAGAGAAACATCATCATCGTCATGAGCGCGACGAGGTAGACGAGGCGCGGCACGAACCGGCGCACGGTCCCGAAGATCGCCGTCGACCGTCGGCGCGCGGTGCTGCTTCCAGGCCTCCGACTCGGGCACGTGCCACCGGATGTAGAACGCGAGCAGCGCCGGCAGCCCTCCGATCCAGAACATCGCGCGCCAGCCCCAGACCGGAAGCACGAGCCGCGCGGCCACCGCGGCGAGCAGGTAGCCGATCGAGTAGCCGCTCTGCAGGATCCCGGACAGCATGCCCCGCCACCGGCGCGGCGCGCTCTCCATGGCGAGCGAGGCGCCGACGCCCCACTCCCCTCCCATGCCGATGCCGAAGAGGGCGCGCAGGACGAGGAAGGTCGCGTAGTTCGGCGCGAAGCCGCAGAGCACCTCGACGACCGAGAAGAAGATGAGGTTCGCCATGAGCGGAATCCGGCGGCCGTACCGGTCGGCGAGCAGGCCGAAGATCACGGCGCCCACCGGCCGCATGGCGAGCGTCGCGGTGATCGTCCAGATGATGTCCTTCTTCGTGACGCCGAAGCGTTCGGCCAGCGTGTCGACGAGGAAGACGACGACGAAGAAGTCGAAGGCATCCATCGTCCAGCCGAGGAAGCCCGCCGTCACCGCGTGGGCGCGGTCCCGGCGCGTGGGTTGCGCCATCGCTACGAGGTTCGTCTCCCGGCGGCGGTACTCCTCGAGGTCCTTGCGGTCGGTCACGTCATGGCAGACGGCGAGCGCCGCGAGCACCCGGCCGAAGTCGTCGAAGAGCGGCACGAGGACGATGGCGCCGATCCCCTTGCCGCCGGCCTTCGTGACGAACCGCGCCTCGCCGGTCCAGCGGCCCTCGCGCCGCATCGTCGCGAGCAGGTCCATCGCGGTGGCCGTCGCGCCGGCCGGCCGCAGGATGTCGGGCGTCTTGCCGAGCATCTCCTGCTTCGAGTAACCGAACATCCGTTCGGCGCCGGGGTTCCAGTCCACGATGCGCGCCTCGAGGTCGAGCGTGATGACGGCGTCGCTGATGTGGTCGAAGGCGCGCGCATGGCGCCGGATCGTGTCCTCCATCAGGCGGATGCGGGTCACGTCGTGGAAGCTCCAGACGCGCCCGACCGTGCGGCCCGCGACCTTCTGGGGCGAGGAATAGCGCTCGAACATCCGCCCGTCCTTGAAGTCGAGCCAGTCGTAGCTCTTGGCCTCGGGCTGCGCGTAGAGGGCCTTCACCTTCTGGACGAAGCGCTCGGGGTCGCGCAGCTGGTCGAGCACGAAGGCCATCGCCTCCTGGTCGTCGCGCGCCGCCATCACGTCGTCGGGGATGTGCCACATCTCGGCGAACTTCCGGTTGAAGCTCACGATGCGGCCCCCGTTGTCGACGACGAGAATTCCGTCGCCCGACGCCTCGACCGTCGCCTTGAGCAGCGAGAGCGTCTGCTCGATGCCCTCCTCGGCCTGCTTGCGCTCGGTCACGTCGCGGAAGCTCCACACGCGCCCGGCGGCGCGGCCATCGACGACCTGCGGCAGCGAATCCCGCTCGATGAGCCGCCCGTCCCTCAACTCGACGACGTCGTGGCTGCCGACGTCCGGATGGGCGTAGACGCTCATGACCTTCTTGACGAAGGCGGCGGGCTCCACGAGCCGGTCGAGCACGGAGGCCATGGCCAGGCTGTCGTCGCGGCGCGCGACGACGTCCTCGGGGATGGCCCAGAGATCCACGAAGCGGCGGTTGAAGTTCACGATGGCGCCGGCCGCGTCCACGACGAGGATCGCGTCCGCCGTCGCGTCGATCGTCGCCTTCAGCAGCGCGATCGACTGGCGCAGGTCCTCCTCGGCGCGCTTGCGCTCGGTCACGTCGAAGGCGACGCCGATCACGCCCCCGATCGCCCCGTCCGCGCCGCGCAGGGGCTCGACGTGCGACTGGAACGTCCGGTTCTTCCAGGTCGCCTCGTACGTGACCGACTCGCCGCCGAGCGCCCGCCGGTGCGCGGCGATCGGCTCGAACTCCGGGTCGGTCGTGCGGAAATACGCGAAGAGGCTCATCCCGCGCACGTCGCCGGGCTCCTGGTCCAGCAGCGCGCGCTCGGCGCCCATGGTGTCCGTGAAGCGCAGCTCCGCGTCCGTCGTCCAGAGAACCAGAGGCACTTGCGCGAGAATCGCCCGCAGCGCCTCCTGCTTTCCGCGCGGGCCCCTCTTCGCCGGACTTGCCCACGGGCTCTGCCTTACTTCGCGCTCACCGGCGCCAGGGGTTTCCCGATCGCCGACAACAGGTCGGGCTTCGACGCGTCGCGCTCGAGGTGGGGATACCGCTCGCCGCCGTGGTAGTCGACCTTGACCGTCTTGAAGGTCTCGACGTTCTCGACGATGAGCTCGATCGGCTCCTTGCCGGCCTTGGCCGCGCGCAGCGCCTCGCGCAACCCCTTCTCGGAGTAGCGCCGGCCGTTGACGGCCACGATCCGCATTCCCGGACCGACGCCCGCCGCCGCGGCCGGCAGTCCCGGAACGACGTCGCGGATCACGCCGTCCTCGGCGTTGCCCGATCCTCCCTCGCCCTGCACGACGATCCCGAGCGACCAGGAAAAGTCGTAGGTCTTCGTCTGCTCCTCCGTCGCGCGGAGCAACTCCGGCTGGACGTCCGTGTAGACGAGCTTCCAGCCGCCGTTCTCGATGCCGCCCAGCGGCGCGCGCGGCGCCACGCGGCGCACCCGGGCCTCGAAGAAGCCGTTCCAGTCGTAGGGCGCGACGCCGTTCAACGTCGCGATCACATCCTCGTACTTGTAGGGCTTGACCGCGGGAGCCCCGCCGGGCGCGCCGTGAAACGCGCGCGCGAAGTCGTCGAGCGACTTCTTGCCGCCCGACGCCTGCCGGATGATCGTGTCGGCCTCGAGCCAGATCAGCTCGCTCTCGGTGTAGAAGTCGACGCCGCGCCGCCACGACGCCCAGTCGGGGCGCCCGTCGTACAGCAGCTGCGCCGCCACGGCCGTGTCCTCGAGCGGGCGCCACGCGCGGCCCGCCGTGTTGTCCATCGCGGCCGCGTAGAGCGCGAGATTCTCGCGGTAGAGCTCGGGGCTGCGCAGGCCGCTGCGCGCGCCGAGCACGTCGCCGTAGTACTCCGTCAGCCCTTCGTAGACCCAGAGCAGGCTGCTGTCCACGGGCTCCTGGTAATCGGCCGCGACGCCCGACACGAGCCCCTCGGGCCGGCGGTACTTGCCGTTCCAGGAATGGACGTACTCGTGCGACAGGAGCGTTCCGAGCACCTTCTTCGCCGAGTCGTCCGTGAACGAACGCTCGAGGCCGCGGTTGTCGCTCGCCTCGTGGTGCTCGAGGCCGTTGGAAGGGATGTGATCCGACAGCGTCAGCAGGAAGTGGTAGTCGTTGTAGTGCCGCGCGCCGAAGAGCGCGAGCGCCTCGGCCACCAGGCGGCGGTAGTGCGCGATGTCCTCCTCCGAGATCTCGAGCGCGGCCGCGCTCTCGGCGGCGAGGTGCAGGAAATGCGCCGGCTTCTGTCCCGGAGTCAGGTCGATCGTCCTGAAGTACGCCCCGGCGAGGACGGGCGAGTCGATCAGCATGACGAGCGACGTGGCGGCGAACGTGATCACGCCGCCCGCCTCACCCGTGACCGGCAGCGCGGTCCCGTACTTCCACCCGGAAGGCAGCTTCAACGACGGGTTGAACATCGTCGCGTTGTCGTTGGGCCCCTGCGGGTAGAGGAGGACCGGCCACCAGTTGACGACGAGGATCTCGGCCGTCGCCGTCGTCCAGGCGTGCTGGGGCGGCACGTAGTCGAACGCGACGTCGAGCGTGCCGCCGCCGGCCGGGACCTCGCACTGCACGCTCCACATCTCGGTCGGCACGCGCTTCCACGGGAGGGGACGGCCCGCCAGCGACACCTTCAACCCGACGAAGTCCGTCACCGGGCCCGCCGCGCTGTGCTCTCCCGGAATCCACTTCGGGTAGACGAGCGTCAGCGTCCCGGCCGGGGCCGGGATGGATCTCCTTGACGTGAAAGATCCGCCGCGGCGCGTCGCTCGCGTCGACGGCGATCGTGATGGGCGTGGACGCCGCCGCTGCAGCCGCGAACGCTCCGCCCGCCAGCACGGCGGCCGCGACGCGCGGCAGAAATCCTCGGGACAACCGCATGCGAATCCTCCTGTTGAGTACGGGTTTGGGGAACTCTAGCAGGCTGCTGAAAAATGGATGCGGGCGCCCTTACGGCGGCGTGGGGCCATCTGCGGCGTCATCGCTCCTCGACGATGCAAAGGCATCGCCGTCGTCGCGCTTCCTTGCATCTGACCCCACGGCGCTCGTAACGTCATCCCACACCCTTTTTCAGCAGCCTGCTACCGCGAGCCGGCCGAGCGCGTTTCGGCCTCGCCCCAGCCGCCGGCGGCCTCGGGCGACGGGTAGAGGCGCGTCAGGATCGGCGTCGTGATGACCGTCGTGAAGAGGGCCATCGTCACGAGCCAGAAGAACGCCGTCGGCGAGATCACGCCCATGTCGGCGCCGATGTTGATGACGACGAGCGCCATCAGCGCCCGGGTGTTCATGAGCAGGCCGATCGAGAGCGACTCCTTCCAGGGCAGGCCGCTCGCGCGCGCGGCCAGCGCCGTCGCCCCGAACTTCGAGGCGCAGGCGACGAGGATCACGAGTCCGAGCGCCGCCCAGAGCCGCGGATCGGAGCCGAGCGAGCCGATGTCCGTGCGCAGCCCCGAGAAGACGAAGAAGATCGGCAGGAACAGGACGGCGACGAGGTCTCCGATGGACGTCCGGATTCCCTCCGCGAGGTTGCGGTTGAAGGAGCCCGCGATGCCGCAGAGGAATCCGCCGAAGATCGAGAAGACGCCGAGCGCGTTGGTCGCCATCGCCGACGCGAACACGACGACGAGCACGCCCGCGAGCGTGCCCGGCGGCACGCCGCCCGACTCCGCGCGCCGGAACGTGAGGCGCGCGAGGCCGAAGCGCCCGAGCGCCCAGAACGCCACCGACAGCAGGGCCACCCCGACGAAGGACAGCGCCAGCGAAAGCAGGTCCGCGCGCCCGTGGGTCACCATGGACACGACGGCGCCGAGCAGCGTCCAGCCGAGGACGTCGTCGATCGCGGCCGCCGTGATCGAGGTCAGGCCCATCCGCGTGCGCGTCAGGCGCGGTATGGATGAGGATGCGCCCCATGATCGGGATCGCGGTGATCGAGACGGCCGTGGCGAAGAAGAGACGGAACGCGAGCTCCGAGGCGCCGGAGGCGGCGAGACCGGAAGAGGTAGCCGGCCAGGGCATAGCTCGCGGCAAACGGCACCGCGATCCCGGCGACCGCCACGAAGCGTCGACGCCCGCGCCGCCTGGCGGAGCCGCTCGAACGGAAACTCGAGCCCGATCAGCAGCATCAGCAGCACGAGTCCGATCTGCGCGATCGCGGAAAGAACCGGCGTCGTCTGCGGCGTCAGCAACGCCTTCATCGCCCCCGGATAGAGCCGGCCGAGCAGCGAGGGCCCGAGGATCACGCCGGCGAGGATCTCTCCCACGACCGGCGGCTGCCCGACCTTGCCGAAGAGCCAGCCGAACACGCGCGCGGAGCCGATGATGATCGCGAGGTCCGCGCACAGGAGCAGCAGCATTTTTTCCAGCGCAAGAAAGGAATCCAATTCGTCTCCTTGCGCCGCTCAGGACTTGGGAGGCGGCGCCGCCAGCTGCTCGCGGATCGCCTTGCCGAGGGGCATGAGCCCGCTGCCCTTCTTGTCCGCCGCCTTCCCGTAGGCGACGAAGAAGGCGCGCGGACCGCCGGCCAGCGCCTCGCGATAGGCGTCCAGGCCGAGCGCCTGGATGATCCCGTCGCTCAGAAAGGCGCCGGACGGCCCCGCGATCGTCGCCGTGAACTCGGGCTTCTGGATCTCGGCGGCGATGGCCATCCGCGCTTCGAGCTCGCCTTCGGCCGACATGAGGCGGTCGGCGACGCGATTCAGCTCGTCGAGGTTCTCGCGCATGGACTGCTTGAGCCAGACGGCGAGCGGAAAGAAATTCTCGTCCACGCTGTAGATCGCCACCGGCCCCGCCTCCGCGACCCGGTGCATGAGGGGCTCGAGCTGGCCGAGACTTCCGTCGCGGCGCTGCCAGGCCGGGCTGCCCGCCCTGTACTCCGCCCATGCGCGGCGGTAGGCCTCCGAGGCCATCAGGCGGGAGAGGTGCGTGATCTGCTCGGTGGGCGGCGACGACTGCACGTCCGAGAGGGCGCGCGACAGGTCCACGACGACCGACCACCCCGATCCCTCCGCGTCGGGCACGGCGATGTGATCGGCCCGTCCGGGCAGGCCGAACGTGAGCGCGATCGCGATCGACACGGACACGGGCCGGTCCGCGGGCAGCAGGGCCGCGCGCGCGGTCGGACGTGAGCTTCGTGAGCTCTTTCTCGCGGCCGGCGATCATCGTGAGCAGGTCTCCCCACCGGGCGCGGTCCTCGCGGATCTTCCGGAAGTCGAAGCCCGTGACGCGCGTCTTGCTCTCGAAGGCCGCCGCGAGGTCGTGCTCGAAGACGTCGGGCGGGCCGCTTCGAATCCCGGATCGCGGCCTGCACCGCCGGCAGCGTCTCGAGCGCCTTCGCGGCCTCGAGGTCGAACGCCGGCGCGGACAGCAGCGCCAGGATCCGGCGCGCCGCGTCGAGATCGAGCGCGATCGTCACCGTGTCCCCCGCGACCGGCGGATTGTCGTAGGGCGCGCGCGCTCCCGTCGGCGCAGCCGGCGCGACGGCGGTCGACGCCGGCAGAGAAGGACGGCGAGAAGACCGTGCATCCTCATCCGAGGATCGCGGCGAACGCCCGGTCGGTTTCGGTGAAGTCTTCGAAGATCGCGTCGGGCTTCTCGGCGGCGAGCCTCGCGACGCTCGTGATGCCGGTCGCCACCGCCACGGCGCGGACTCCGATCGAGCGGCCGCAGGCCACGTCGTGGATCGAGTCGCCGACGACCACGACAGACTTGCCGGTGAAGCGCCGGCCCGTGTGCGCCAGCGCGCGCTCCACCGCGACGGGCGGAAGCTCGTACCGGTCGGCCGAGTCGCTGCCGAAGGCCCCGAAGCGCGAAGTACCGGTTGAACCCCGGGGGCGCGAGCTTCAGCCGCGCGCCGCGCTCGAGGTTGCCCGTGAGCAGTCCGAGCGTCACACGGGGATCCGCGGCCAGCCGCTCGAGCAGCTGGGTCACCCCGGGCTTGGGCACGACGGTGTCGGGCTTCAACTGGCGCTCGAGCTCCTCGAGGTAGAGCTCGAGCGCGCGCGGCAGGTCCCTCTCGAAGCGCTCGCGCCCGACGTCCTCCATGACGAGCTCCCGCACGATCTGGGGGTCGGTCTTGCCCGAAAAATCGAACTTGCCCCGGTCCTCGTGGTCCGGCGTGTAGTTCCAGCCAAAGGAGGTCTTCAGGGACAGCAGGATCGCGTCGCGCGCGACCCGGCCCGCCGAGAGGAGCGTCCCGTCGATGTCCCAGAGAACGAGGCGGTGTCCGTTGGAGCTCTCTGCCATGTCACTGCCGATCATATTCAAAGCGGGCGCCGTGCCACGCCAGGATGTCGAGCATCGCGTGCTTCCAGTAGTCCCAGTCGTGCCCGCCGGGCTCGAGAACGACCGTCGTCGGCACGCCGCGCTCGTTCAAGAGCATGCCGTACTGCGCGGCGACGCCGTCGAGCCCGTAGACGTCCTGCGTGCCGGCGCGCAGCTCGACCGCAAAGGGAGGGACCTCGAAGCACAGGCCCCACAGCACGTGCCACGCGTCGTTCGCGTCGAGGACGTTGTCCTGCCGCGAATCGCCGAAGACGCGTTTCAACGTGTAGCGCGCCACGAAGCTGTAGCGCGCGAGCTCGTCCCAGCCGAACGGAATCAGCGCCCCGGACAGGGACGAGACGGACCCGTAGAGCTCCGGATGCCGCAGGGCTGTCTTCACGGCGCCGTAGCCGCCCATCGAGATGCCCGTGATCCCGCGCGACGCCTGACCGGGCAGGACGCGGTACCGCTCGGCGATCGCTCGCGGCAGGTCGCCCGTCAGGAACCGCTCGAAGAGGCGCTTGCCGTCGTGGGAGTCGGAGAACCAGGTGCCCGGCCCGTCCGGCGCGACGATGAGGAATTCCGGGAGCCGGCCGTCCGCCATGCGCGCGAGCGCCTCCTCCGCCACGCCGCGGCGCGCGAGCGTGCGCCCGTCGCCGTACCCGTCGTGCAGGAAGTAGAGGACCGGGTAGCGGCGCCCGGGAGAAGAGGCATACGAGGGCGGCGTGACGACGAGCACCTCTGCCGGCGACGGCAGCGCAGCCGTCGCGACCGTCTCGAAATGAACTCGGGGGTCCGGCGCCGGCGCGCCCGGAACGGCTCCGGCGCGCGAGCAGAAGCACGACGACGCCGATCGCCCTGCGCCTCATGGCCACGATCATATTTCCGGGCGCCCTCGAACCGCGGCCTCCGCCGGCCCACTGTCGACTAAACTCACCCGAGTGCCCGAGTTCAGCCGCATGCCCCGGGACCTTCAGCTGGCGCTGTCGGGCGAAGGGTTTCGCCGCCGGCGCCGCCTCGTCCTGCCATTCATCACGACCGACCCGCAGAGCTTTCCGCGGGTCGCGCTCCTGACGCTCGCGGAGGTGCGCGCCAACTCGGCGACCGCCCTCGCCGTCGCCGTCCTCGGGGGCAGCCGCACGGCGTTCAACCTCGTGCGGCGCGGCGTCGCGACGATCCTCTACCTCAACCGGCAGATGACGGCCTCGATCCAGGCGCGCGCCGGCCGCGGGCACGTGTCGACCACCGACTCCGCGCGCCGGATCTTCCCGCTCAAGATCGAGCGGGTGCGCCTCGACCGCCCGGCGGAGTCCGAGGGCGACGTCTCGCTTTTGACGGGGCCCACGTTTGCCGGGCGCGACGCCCAACGCCTCTTCTCCGAGGAGCTCTTCGCGGAGCTCGGAAAGGCCCACGCCGAATGAGATTCCAGAATCGCACCGTGCTCGTCACCGGCGCCGGACGCGGCATCGGCCGCTCCATCGCGCTGCGCTTTGCCGAAGAGGGCGCCCGCGTCGCGCTCGTCGCGCGCACGGCCTCCGAGATCGAGGAGACCGCGCGGCGGATCGGTGCGGCGGGCGGCCGCAGCCTCGCCCTGCCCTGCGACATCACCACGCGGGGCGTGGCCGAGGACTGCGTCGCGCGCACCGAGCGCGGGCTCGGGCCCGTCGACATCCTCGTCAACAACGCGGGCATCTTCGTGTGGCGGCCGTTCCTGAAGCTCGATCCCGAGGACTGGGACCGCGTCATCGCGACGAACCTGACGGGCGCCGCGTCCTTCTGCCGCGCCGTCCTGCCGGGAATGGTGGAGCGTCGCAGCGGCCGCATCGTCAACGTCGCCTCCATCCACGGCGTGCGCGGCGACGCCAACGTCGTCGCCCAGAGCGCCGCGAAGTTCGGCCTGATCGGGTTGACGCAGGCGCTCGCGCGCGAGTTCCGTTCCCACAACATCGCCGTCAACGCGGTCAGCCCGGGCACGGTCGAGAACAAGAAGGACGAGGGCGCCGCCGAGCACAGTGAGCCGCTGGCCGAGAAGCTCTGGCCCCGCGACGTCGCCAAGGCCGTCCTCTTTCTGGCCTCCGACGACGCCGCGGGCATCACCGGGTCCACCCTGGAGATCTTCGGCGGGACCCACCTGGTGATCCAGCCGTAACCCGGAGCCCGGCTACGGAAGGTGGAGCCGACCACCAAAGGCAGACCCGCGGCAGTAGGCAACGTCGAGGCAACGCCGGCGCGAGCCGGCGTTGAGCTCGGCGTTTACTCGAATCGAGCCAGCGCGCGGGACAAGGTCTACTGCAACCCGAATGTCTTCGTGAGGAAGACCGCCATCTGCCCGCGGGTGACCGGGCTTACCGGGCAATAGAGGGACGGGCTTGCCGAACAACCGCCCGTGACCTGCTCCGCAGCGAGCTGCTCGATCCAGTCGGCGAACATGCCCGGACAGGCGACGTCCTCGAAGAGACCGGCGCAGCCCGGGGGTGTGTAGCTCTGTCCGTGCTCGGTCTTGAGCAGGAACACCGCCATCTGCTGGCGTGAGACGGCGGCGTCCGGGCAATAGTTGCCGCCGCCGCACCCGCCACTGATTCCCTCCGACGCGAGCTGCTCGATCCAGTTCGCGAACAGGCCCGGGCAGGCCACGTCGCGGAAAGACTCCCGCGCAATCGGGCGGCGCGTAGGCCGCGCCGTGTTCCGTCTTCAGGAGAAACACGGCCATCTGCGCCCTGCGAAGCCGGGCTGTTGCGGCAATACAGGTCGCCTCCTCGCGCAGCCGGCCGTGATCCCCTTTCGGAAGATCTTCTCGACGAAGTCGTGGAATCCGTCCGACCCGTCGACGTCGAGGAAATCGGCGAACCATCCCTGGGTCAGCGTGCCCGTCGCAGTATCGGGATTCGTCACGACGACGTCTGTCAGCGTTCCCGGCGCCCGTGAAGGCACGGTCGCCGTGATCTGTGTTTCGCTCACGACGACGACGTCGGTCGCGGGAGACGCCGACAGGGACGGTCGCTCCGGTCTGAAAGCCCGGACCCGGCGATGGAGATCGACTGCACCTCCGGCGCTCGACCCGGAGGACGCAGCGATCCCCTGAACCGTCACGGGCGGCGGGGGCAGCGTCGTGATCCTTCCGATCTGGTTCGCATGGTACTCGGTGAACCACAGGGCCCCGTCGGACCCGGGCGCTATGAAATGGGGTTGGGAATCGCGCCCGAGTCGGGATCGCGTATGGACGTTCCGACTCCGTCGGTCGTGAGGCGCCAGACCTTCGGTTTGCGTCGCTCGACGAACCAGAGATTGCCATCGGAGCCCGCGGTGATGCCGATCGGGGCAGTTGAGCCCGCTCAGAAACTCCGTCGCAACTCCGTCGGTCGTGATCCTGCCGATCTTGTTCGTGTTCCGTGTACCAGAGGGCGCCGTCGGGGCCGGCGGTGATGTCGAAGGGCCAACTTTGAGCCGGAAGGCTGAATTCGGTGGTCTCGCCGACAGGGGTCATGCGACCGATCCTGTTCGCCGAGAGCTCGGTAAACCAGAGATTTCCGTCCGGGCCGGACGTGATCCCCTTGGACGCGCGCGCCGCGAGCGGGAACTCCGTGATCACGCCGTCCGGCGTGACCCTGCCGATTGCAAACACTCCATGAGTCGCAGTACCAGACGTTGCCGTCGGGGCCCGCCGTGATCGCGTCGGGGGAGCTCAGGATGACTCGGAGTCGGAAATTCCGTGACCACTCCAAGAGGCGTAATCCGCCCGATCTTGCCCTGGCCGAGGCTACCCCCGAATGCGAAGCTTCCGTGAACCAGAGGTTCCCGTCCGGCCCCGCCGTGATTCGCCGTGAGCCAGGCGCGCGGGGTCGGGACGGTAAAACGAGAAAAGGTTCCGTCGGTGCTCACCCTGCCCGATCGTGCCGTAGAAGAGCTCGGTGAACCACAGGCTGCCATCGGGACCCGCGGCGATCCCTTCCGGGGAGCCACCGGTGCTCCGGCATCGGGAATTCGGTGATCACCTGGGCAAACGCGCACCGGGCGCGCAAGCCGAAAGCAGCGACCGCGACCACGACACGAAGGCACCTGGCAACCATTGAGAAGCGCATGGCCCCCTCCATTCGGAAAGGAAAGGGTGGAAACCACCCCGGAGCGATCCTGTCCCGATCGCCGCCGCCATGTCCTCGTCAAAACCTCAGAAGATCCTCAGGACGGACCCCATCGAACCAGAACCCGCCCCCCCGTCCCGTCGTAATACTCTCGAACGCCCCAGTCGGGGCGCGTTTCCATTTCTGACGGAGGAGGATCGATGCTTCGACGCAACGGCTCACTCGCCTTCCTGGCGCTGCTGGCCGCGCCGCTCGCTTTCGCCCAGGCGCCCGCCCCGGCGCCCACCGCCGACGAGATCGTCGCGAAGTACATCAAGACCATCGGCGGGATGGAGAAGATCGAGGCCGTCAAGACGCTCACGCGCACCGGCAAGTTCACCGGCGGCGGCGGCTTCGAGGCGAAGGTGCTCGAGCAGAACGCGCGCCCCGACCTGGTCCGCCAGGAGATCACCTTCCAGGGCATGACCGGCGTGACCGCGTACGACGGCAAGACGGGCTGGAAGATCGAGCCGTGGCAGGGCAAGAAGGACCCCGAGCCGCTCGGCGAAGACGAGCTCAAGGGCATCGTCGAGGACTCGGTCTTCGACGGCCAGCTCATCCACTACAAGGAGAAGGGCAACACGCTCGAGTTCGTCGGCAGCGAGCCGGTCGAAGGCACCGACGCCTGGAAGCTCAAGCTGACCCTGAAGAACGGCGACGTCCAGTTCTACTACATGGACACCGACTACTTCGTCCCCATCAAGATCGAGTTCAAGCGCATCATCCGCGGGGCCGAGCGGGAGTCCGAGACCACGCTCGGCGACTACAAGGAAGTCGCCGGCTGGTTCCTGCCCCACTCGATCGAGCAGGGCCGCAAGGGCAGCCAGAACAGGTCGAAGACCGTCTACTCGAAGATCGAAGCGAACCTCCCGATGGCCGAAACGCTCTTCCAGCAGCCCGCGGCGCCGGCGGTGGCGAAGTGAGGGGCGCAATGAGCGGACGCATGCTGCTCGGGATCTCCGCGGGACTTCTCGGCGCCGCCCTGGCCGCCCGTCGCGGCGGAACCCGCGGCCCCGGTCAAGGTCGACTCCGAGACGATCTCGGGCCTCGGGGCGCGCAACATCGGCTCGGCGCACGATGAGCGGCCGCGTCGCGGCCATCGACGCCGTGCGCGAGGGCTCGACGCCTGACGGTCTTCATCGGCGCGGCCTCGGGCGGCGTCTGGAAGTCGGTCAACGGCGGCACGACGCTTCAAGCCGGTCTTCGACAAGCAGCCCGTCCAGTCGATCGGCGCGGTCGACGATCGATCCGCAAGAACCCGAAGACCGTCTGGGTCGGCACCGGCGAGGCCTGGACGCGCAACAGCGTCTCGATCGGCGACGGCGTCTACAAGTCCACCGACGGCGGCGAGAACTGGACGAACGTGGGCCTGCGGCGACTCCGAGCGCATCGTCGAAGATCCTCGTCGATCCCACAGGACCGAACACCGTCTACGTCTGCGCGCCGGGCAAGCTCTGGAGCGACAGCGACGAGCGCGGCGTCTACAAGACGACCGACGGCGGCAAGACCTGGACGAAGGTCCTGAAGGGCGCGCAACCGCTCGACCGGCTGCTCGATGATCTCCATGGATCCGCAGAATCCGAGCACGCTCTACGCCGGCCTGTGGGACTTCCGCCGCAAGGGCTGGACCTTCCGCTCGGGCGGCGACGCGCCGAGCCCGAGCGAGCGGCCTCTTCAAGTCCACCGACGGCGGCGACGACCTGGACCGAGCTCGACGCGCAGAGCGCGCAAGGCCTCCCCGCCAAGCCCTGGGGCCGCATCGCCGTCGCCGTGGCGCCCGGCAAAGCCAACGTCGTCTACGCCTTCATCGAGGCGGCGATCCCGAAGAACGGCCTCTTCCGCTCCGACGACGGCGGCGAGACCTGGCAGGCCACTGGACCGCAGCCAGTTCATGGTCTGGCGCCCGTTCTACTTCGCCAACCTGATCGTCGATCCGAAGGACGAGAACAAGCTCTACAAGCCGGACCTGATCGCTCATCGCTCTCGACCGACGGCGGCAAGAGCTTCAGCGACCGTCGGCGGCGGCGCGCACGGCGACTTCCACGACGTCTGGATCGATCCCGACAACACCGACCACCTCATCGCCGGCGACGACGGCGGCGTCTGGTACTCCTACGACGGCGGCAACACGCTGGTGGAAGGCGGAGAACCTGCCGATCTCGCAGTTCTATCACGTGAGCGTCGACATGGACGAGCCCTACCACGTCTACGGCGGCCTGCAGGACAACAGCTCCTGGGTCGGCGCCTCCGCGTACCCCGGCGGCATCACCAACGCGCACTGGGAGAACATGTACGGCGGCGACGGCTTCTGGATGTTCGCCGACCCGTCCGATCCGACCTACGTCTACGCCGAGGCGCAGGGCGGCGAACATCGGCCGCGTCAACCGCAAGACGCACGAGATCGCGCGCCATCAAGCCGCTGCCCGGCTACGGCGAAGGCAAGCTCCGCTTCAACTGGAACACGCCGATCCATCTGAGCCCCGACGCAGAAGGGCACCATCTACATCGGCGCACAGTTCCTCTTCCGCTCGCGCGATCACGGCCAGACGTGGGAGCGCATCTCGCCCGACCTCACGACGAACGATCCCGAGAAGCAGAAGCAGGAGGAGTCCGGCGGCGTCACGGTCGACAACTCCGTCGGCCGAGATGCACACCACGATCTACGCGATCTCCGAGTCGCCGAAGAACCCGAACGTCATCTGGGTCGGCACCGACGACGGCAACCTGCAGATCACCCGCGACGGCGGCAAGACCTGGACCAACGTCGTCGGCAACGTGCCGGGCCTGCCGAAGAACGCGTGGGTCTCGTCCGTCGAGGCCGGCCACTTCGACGACGGCACCGCCTACGCCACCTTCGACCTGCACACCTTCGGCGACATGAAGCCGTACGTCTACAGGACGACCGACTTCGGCAAGACGTGGACGGCCCTGGCGCCCGCGGACGGCTCGATGCGGGCTACGCCCACGTCGTCAAGGAAGACCTCGTCAACCGCGAACCTCCTCTTCCTCGGCACGGAGTTCGGACTCTGGATCTCGCTCGACGGCGGCAAGCAGTGGGCGCAGTACAAGGGCGGCGAGCTGCCGAACGTCGCCGTGCGCGATCTCGTCGATCCACCCGCGCGACTCACGACCTCGTCCTCGCCACGCACGGGCGCGGCATCTGGATCATCGACGACATCACGCCGCTGCGCGCGCTGACGCCGCGAATGCTCGCGCAGGACGTCGGCGTTCCTGCCCGCTCGAGGCCGTCGTCCAGCGGATCCCCGCCTGCGGCGGATGGGTCAACGGCGACGCCGCGTTCGTCGGCCCGAATCCGCCCGACGAGCGCATGATCACCTACTACCAGAAGAAGCGGCACATCTTCGGCGACCTGAAGATCGAGATCCTCGACGCGACGGCAAGCTCCTCGACACGTTCCCGACGAGCAAGCGGCGCGGCCTCCGCGCGCCACCTGGTCGATGCGCTTGAAGCCCCCCCGCGTGCCGGCGGCAGCGACCGCGGCCGGCGGCGCCGCCGGGTCCGCGCGTGCTGCCGGGCACGTACACCGTGAAGATGACCAAGGACAAGAAGGTCTACACCACGAAACTTCAGCGTCGTGCCCGATCCGCGCGCGAAGCACACGGCGGAAGACCGCAAGGCGCAGTTGGATCTCTCCATGAAGCTCTACCACCTCGCTCGGCGACATGACGTACGCAGTCGACCGGATCAACGGCGTACGCGCTGGCGCTCGACGAGCGTGCCGGAAAGCTTCCGGCGGGCGACCCCCTAGCCGGAGCCTCCGCAGCGCGTCCACGCAGGCGGATGCCCTTCGCAAGAAGATCGTCGCGACCAAGGAAGGCGGCATGATCACCGGCGAGGAGCGGCTGCGCGAGTACCTCGCCGACCTCTACGGCAATGTCGTCTTCTACGAGGGTCGTCCCTCACAGACCCAGGTCGAGCGCGCCGATCGGCCCTCGCCCGCGAGCTGGCCGACGTCGTCAAGGCCTTCGACGCCTGGGCCGCGAAGGAGCTGCCCGGCATCAACTCCACCCTCGCCGCAAGGACAGCCATCAAGCTGCTCACCCGCGAAGAGTGGGAGAAGAAGGGCGCGGAAGGCGGCGGGGGTTCAGGTGCAGGGGGCCTCGCCCTCGAAACCGCAGGCCGACGAGAGCGGGATTAACCGACTCCTAGTCGACGAGGTATCGGTCCTTCTCCTGACTCTCTGAAAGCCCCCGAACGCCGGGCATCCAGTAGCGGAGTTGAACCGCTACTGGAGATCCGCCGCTTCCTCGAGCGAGCTCCAACACCATGTCAGGGAGTCGGCGTCGGCTTGGGCGTATGGCTCGGCTTCGGAGTGTTCGATGGTTTCGGGGTATTGCTCGACGTTTTCGGCGTGTTCGTCGGAGGAACGGTTCGCGTAGGCGTCTGAGTGCGTGAAGGCGTCAGGGTAATTGTCGGCGTCAAAGTACGTGTCGGCGTGAGCGTACGCGTCGGCGTCGGAGTGTTCGTTGCGGTGTTGACGGGTGTGGCCGAACTCGTCGGTGTGGGAGTCGGCGTGGGGACGCTTGTTGGCGTCCTCGTCGAAGCCCTGGGTCGGTGTCGCTGTTGGCGTCGGCGGGTTAGTCGCCGTAGGAGTTGGCGTGAGTGTGAGCGTTGGCGCGCTCGTTGGCGTACTCGTCGGAGTTGGCGTTGGCGTACCGGTCGGCGTGTAGGAAGGCGTCGGAGTCGGAGAGGGATTCGGCACCGCCGAGGTGCAGATGCGGCCGATCTTATGACCGAAGAACTCTGCGAACCAGAGGGCGCCGTCCGGTCCCGAGGCGATGCCCGAGGGGTAGACTAACCGTCGTTGGGACGGCAAATTCGCTTACGCCGGATGCCGTGACCCGCCCGATCTTGTTGCTGTTGCTCTCGGTGAACCACACCGCCCCATCGGAGCCCGCCGCAATTCGCCATGGAGTGGCATTCGCCGTCGGGACGACGAATTCGGTAACAGCGCCTGAGGTCGTGATCCGGCCAATCTTATTCACGTCTTGCTGACTCTCCGTGAACCAGAGAGCCCCATCCGAGCCCGCAACGATATCGACCTTCGTACCGCCGGGCGCAGCATATTCGGTCATTGTCCCGTCGGTAGCGATCCGGCCAATCTTCGCGGGTCCACTTTCGGTGAACCAGAGAGCACCGTCGGGCCCGGCAGCAATGCCCAGGGATCACTGTTCGCATTCGGTATCGCGATTTCGGCGATGGAGCCTGTTGTAGTTATCCGGCCGATCTTGCTGCCCGTGAACTCCGTGAACCACAGGGCGCCGTCCGAACCTGCGGCTATGCCGCGGGGGTGACTATCGGGGGTCGGAATCGCGAATTCCGTGATCACGCCGGAAAGCGTGATCCGGCCGATCTGATTCGCGTTTTCCTCGGTGAACCACAGGGCGTTGTCCGAGCCAACCGCGATGTTCTGAGGAGAACTGTTGGCCGTCGGTACGTCGAATTGATCGGTGATCGAACCGAAGACGTTCATGCGGCCGATCTTGTTGGTGTTCGTCACGGTGAACCACAGGGCGCCATCCGGAGCAGCAACGATGCTGACCGGATTGCTGCAGGGCAGGAGGGGACACCGCAAACTCATCGGGAGTCGGTCCACAGGTCAACGAGATCGCGACGACGACGTCCGCCGATCGCGAAAAGCACGCGAATTCGTTACCGACGACGACGGAGTAAGTGCCGGCATTGGACACAGTGATTGCCTGCGTCCTCTGCCCGCTCGACCACATCCACGACGTCCCCGGGCTCGCCGTCAGCGTGACACTGCCCCCGAAGGGAATCGAAAGCGGGCCGGCGGGCGCAACCACCGCGGAGGGAACCGGATTGGCCACGACGTTCACGGCATTCGAGACCTCTGTGCACCCGCTTCCATAGGTCACCGCGACGAAGTAACTACCGGAAGTCGTGACGAAAATGGATTGCGTTGTGGCGCCGTTCGACCACGGGTGGGCGGCACCCCGCGTTTGCCGTGAGCGTCACGCTCCCACCCACGCAGAAGACGGTGCCGCCCGATGGCATCACGGTCGCCGCGGGGCAGGCGGAAACTGTAACCGTGTATGTTCGGCGACCGACGCACCCGTTCTGATCCGTCGCTGTAACCGTGAACGTGAAGGTCCCGGGAGTGGTCGCCATTCCGGAAAGCACTCCGGAAGAGGGATTCAACGAGAGACCGTCGGGCAGTGCTCCGGAGACTCGGCTGATCGTGTATCGCCTGGCGCCTCCGTCTGCGTACAGAACCAGACTGTAGAAACCGCCGACGGCCAGGCTCCCCAGACTGGGCGGCAGGATCGTGATCGGCAAACAGGACCCGCTTCCCATCGCGAAGTTGATTCCCGGGGTAACGGCTTCGCCGACGACGGGGATCGGCGTGCCGGTGGTTGGGTCGCAGTTCTGGCAGGCGATATTGTCGTAGACCTGATTCACGTAGCCTGAGAAGTTGTTGGTTCGGGCAAAGTACGTCCCGGTGGGCACGGGGGCGTTGGGAGAGGTGGTGTAGCTGCCGTCCGGACTCGTATAGCCATATGCCGCAAAGGCACCAGACGCGGTGTAGAGGTAAACCTCGACACCCCCAACCGGTAGCCCCGTCGTCGCGTCGATCACGTTCCCGGATATCGCGCCAGGAGCCGTAAAGACAAAGTTGATCCCAGGGGTCGTTGACCCCTCCGTCACTGCGATCGGCGCCCCCGTCGTCACGTCACACCCCGCGCTGCAATCGATTCCGTTGTAGAGAAGCTGATGCGGTGAATATCCGCTCAGGCTCGCGGAGGCCAATGCGTAGTACGTCCCCGTCAATAGACCGGTGCTCGTCGTCCAATTGCCGTTCCCGTCCGGAGACGCGTTGAACAAACTGGCCAGCCCCGAGTCAACCACCTGCACATACCCCTGAACCCCAGCGCCATTCCCATCAATCATCTGCCCGCTGATCAAACCGGCGGTGTGGAGCGCGAAGTTGATTCCCGGTGTAACGGCTCCGCCGACGACGGGGATCGGCGTGCCGGTGGTTGGGTCGCAGTTCTGGCAGGCGATATTGTCGTAGACCTGATTCACGTAGCCTGAGAAGTTGTTGGTTCGGGCAAAGTACGTCCCGGTGGGCACGGGGGCGTTGGGAGAGGTGGTGTAGCTGCCGTCCGGACTCGTATAGCCATATGCCGCAAAGGCACCAGACGCGGTGTAGAGGTAAACCTCGACACCCCCAACCGGTAGCCCCGTCGTCGCGTCGATCACGTTCCCGGATATCACGCCAGGAGCCGTAAAGACAAAGTTGATCCCAGGGGTCGTTGACCCCTCCGTCACTGCGATCGGCGCCCCCGTCGTCACGTCACACCCCGCGCTGCAATCGATTCCGTTGTAGAGAAGCTGATGCGGTGAATATCCGCTCAGGCTCGCGGAGGCCAATGCGTAGTACGTCCCCGTCAATAGACCGGTGCTCGTCGTCCAATTGCCGTTCCCGTCCGGAGACGCGTTGGACACGAACTGGCCGCCCGAGTCAACCACCTGCACATACCCCTGAACCCCAGCGCCATTCCCATCAATCATCTGCCCGCTGATCAAACCGGCGGTGTGGAGCGCGAAGTTGATTCCCGGTGTAACGGCTTCGCCGACGACGGGGATCGGCGTGCCGGTGGTTGGGTCGCAGTTCTGGCAGGCGATATTGTCGTAGACCTGATTCACGTAGCCTGAGAAGTTGTTGGTTCGGGCAAAGTACGTCCCGGTGGGCACGGGGGCGTTGGGAGAGGTGGTGTAGCTGCCGTCCGGACTCGTATAGCCATATGCCGCAAAGGCACCAGACGCGGTGTAGAGGTAAACCTCGACACCCCCAACCGGTAGCCCCGTCGTCGCGTCGATCACGTTCCCGGATATCGCGCCAGGAGCCGTAAAGACAAAGTTGATCCCCGGGGTCGTTGACCCCTCCGTCACTGCGATCGGCGCCCCCGTCGTCACGTCACACCCCGCGCTGCAATCGATTCCGTTGTAGAGAAGCTGATGCGGTGAATATCCGCTCAGGCTCGCGGAGGCCAATGCGTAGTACGTCCCCGTCAATAGACCGGTGCTCGTCGTCCAATTGCCGTTCCCGTCCGGAGACGCGTTGGACACGAACTGGCCGCCCGAGTCAACCACCTGCACATACCCCTGAACCCCAGCGCCATTCCCATCAATCATCTGCCCGCTGATCAAACCGGCGGACACCTTCCTTCTCAGGTTCTTGGGAACAGCGGCATCTGAGGGATTCATGGGATGGCTCGGAGCTCCACCCGATCCGAACGAAAGTGCCGCAAGAATCGGATAACTGAGACCCCTCGTGTTAACCCTCAGTCGCAGGAGCCGAGCCTGTCCGTCGTCTGCGTAGACAACTTCCCAACCAGCCGAGTCAGATTGCTTGCCGGCAGCGTCAACGAGCCGCGGTGCCCCCAACACAAGAGTGGACGGGAGCCCCGTCGTCTGACCCGGCGGCGTGTCCAGCAAGAAGTGCACCGACTTCTCGGAACAAACACATAATATGACACCTTTCAACGCCAGCACTTCGAACTCCAGAACGCTGGGTGCGCCGGCATCGAGAATCCGCAAAATCGTCCGCGACGTTCCCCTGACCACCCACAAGTCGCAGAATATCTATGCTCTGGAAAGCTTTGGGCATAGCCGACGCCATTGGGTCGAACAATTGCCGTGGCCGGCAGCGCCCTGAGCGGCCGAAGTTCTATCCGTGCCGATCCAGCCTCGTATACAAAGCCGTCCCCGAATCTCACCGCGCAGAAGGTTTTGACGCCGCTGGACTGACTGGCCTCGGGAGGAGAAGACGGGTACCACGGGTGCCCCCGATACTCTGAGAGGCCTGCCCGGTCGAGGTATTCGCAACGTGGGACCCGCGCGATCCGGAAAGTCCCGGAGCGCCCTGATGGCAAGGTCGCCGACTACCCGTGCCGCCTCGAGAGGATCACCGATGGTGGTCGAGGAAGAGCTCTGGGAAAGGCGTGGACAGCCACCACCGAGATGAGAACGAGCAGCGACGCGATCACCCTGGCCTCCTTGCGCATGGAATCCTCCCCTCGCTCGATTGGAGAACGTCTACGGACTGAGCAGCGGATCGCTGAGCGGGACGATATCTGCCCGTCGAAAGGGGCACCGTCCCGAGAACTCGGGGAGTCGGATTGAACGTCACTTGACGCCCATCTCTCGGATCCGACCAGGAGGCGCAGGTTCGTCGCGACGCCCATCTTTTGGTGGATCACCTTCACGTAGAGAGTGAACCGTGTGGTACGAAACCTTGAGACGATCGCCGATCTCGCCGTAGGCCAAGCCTTCCATGAGCAGGAGAACGACCCCCGCCTCAGCCTCGTCAACCTGAAGCGAGCGCGTAGGTCGGCCTCGGGCTCGCTTTCCGCTTGTGCGCTTTGCGCACTCCTGGTTCGCCTCCGTCCTTTACCCACGTCTCCTCCCGCGATCAATCGACCATCGTCCGCAAAAAGACAGGTCTGTTTCTGCGCAGACGAGATATCCGTTGTCTTGGAGAGCGCAAATCGTTCAAAAAGGCTGTCATTCCAACCAAGGACCGAGCGTCGAGTCGCCAAGGGTAGAGCAAGTCTGGGACGCCGGCTTGGTCATTGTTTTATAAGCAAGCGTCGAACTCCAAGGCAAATCTCCCTTTCCGGCTGCGCGAATGCGGGCATTTCGAGCCTTGATCCGACGCTAGCCCCTTGGGGTAAACGAATTCCATGGCCTAACTGGACAGAAACAATCGCCTTCGGCCGCCGGTAGGAGCTAAGGCACCTGCTGCGCGAACAGGAGATCGTGGGTCGTGTAGTTGCCGAAGCTGATCGAGGCCGCCCCCTGTCGGGCCGAATGCGAGTGACGTGCGCCAGAGCAGATTGGATGGCGCGAAGTCCTGGATGAGTTGCGTGTCCCAGCAGGAGCCCGAGCAGCCGGTCCGCCGTGCGATCCAGAGCTGGTTGAAACCGTTGGGTCCGGAGGCGAAGTCGTAGCTGATAGCGGCGACCCCCGCCGCATCGTAGGCGAGGAAGGAATAGGTCGCCTGACCGGTGGCTACGATTTCCACGACCCACTGCGAACCGTCGAAACGCACGAATCTCAGGCCGGTCGGACTGCCGTTGCTGTGAGAAATCGTCGGATAACCGGTCAGAGGGTCGTAGGCGAGGCTGGCGAAGACGCCATAGCCCGCGACACCCGTTTCGACGGTCTGAATCGTCCAGGTCGAGCCGGTCTTGTGGGCGAACTCCAGCGTGTCGATCATTCCCGTTTCCATCGGCGTCGATCGAGTAAGCGATCGATGGGTTGCCGTCCGGCGCATAAGCGAGCGACATGTATTGGACGCTATGCGTGTCCACCGTCTCGATCACCCAGGACGAGCCAACGAGGCGGGCCATTCTCAGCTGGCCCGAGACCTTGTTTCCTCGGCTTGTGCTGTAGCCGTAGGCGATCGACGGCTGACCATCCTTGAAAACCAGAGACGTCACCGCGTTTTCGGCATTGCCGCTCTCGATCGTCTGGATGGCCCACGCCGCTCCCGTCCATCGCGCAAACTTGAGTGGCCCCGCGCCGTAGCTGAGAGCAGGATTACCGGCCGCATCGAACGCGAGGGAAATGCCCTCGGCAACGTCCTTTCCCGCATCGACGGTCTGAATGGCCCACGCGGCACCGTTCCACGTCGCGAGCTTGACGTCGTCCTTGCCCTCGTCCGAATAGCCGATTGCGGGGAATCCGGTGACGGGGCTGTATGCCAATGAGTCTGAAGAAGCCGACCGTTCCGGCGCTGTCGACGGTTCCAGTCGTCCAGCCGGGGGCGGGCGTCGCAGGCGCCGCCGCCGTCTCGGCCGAAGTGATCGACGCAAGCAAGATCCCGCTCAGCGCAGCAGCCAGCAGAGTCACACGAACGCCAGGCAACAAGGAACGAACCGTCATCACCCACCTCCTGTCCCGCGTGCGCGGGAGCGGTTTTGAAGATGAGTCCTCGCAAGGGCGAGATCGTTACAAACCCGGGGCGGACAACGCGAAGTCGAGCGCTCGAACACCAAACTGGCTTAGCATCAGTCACGATGGCGAGGGATCCCTCGAAGAGTCCCGCAACGGAGACCTCCGGAGAGCCGTCCCCGACCGACTCAAGCCCACCAGGAGTGGACCTCGAGCGATTCCGCGACCGCCTGCGCTACTTCGCAGCGCGGCGGCTCCGGGACTGGGCGGAGGCGGAAGACGTCGCCCAAGAAGCGCTGCGAAGGACGCTCGAGGCGCTCACGGCCGGACGTGTCGAGGATCCCAAGGCTCTATCGAGCTTTCTTTTTCAGACGGCGGAACACATTTGCCAGCATCGGGCTCTATCAGCCGGCCGCGAGAAGCGAGCACTTCGGCTGTTCGCCATGAACCGCCCGGCGGCCGAGCAGAACGATGTAGACCCGCTTGGATCGCTAATCTCCGCCGAACGTCGCGCCAGAGTCCGCGAGGCGCTCGAAAGGCTCGATCCCGGCGACCGAGAACTTCTGGCCTTGACCTACGTCGAGGCGCTCCGTTCTTCCGAAATTGCTCGTCGGCTGGGCATTACAGAGGGGAACGTCCGCGTGAGACGCCACCGGGCTCTGCAACGGCTCGCCCAGCTTCTCGGCGTAACGGAAGGCGAAGATCGGGGACTAGAGAGATGACCCTCAAGGAGATCGACTGCACGTACGCCGAGCAACACGACCTCGCGGCTCTCTATCTCGCCGGAAAGCTGCCGGAGAGCGAAGCCAAGAGCTTTTGAGGCTCACTACTTTGGGTGCGAGCGCTGTTGGAGCGATATCCAGCGAGGCGGTGAGATTCGGACGGCGCTCGGCGAATCCTCCTTCCTCTCTTCTCCGAGAGGCCGCCCGAGTGGAGCTCCAAGCGAACTCTGGTCGATCCTCGCGGCCGCCGCGGCCGTTGCGATGGTCGCCTTCGGAATCCGGCAACTCGCCGCGCGCCCCGACATCGCTCCGTCGAGTCCCACCTATCGAGGTGAGGCGTCGACCGATCTGCCTCTCGAGATCGTCGCAAGGTCGAGGGGCTTGATTCGGCTTCCTGGCCTGCCGTCGACGCCACGCGTGCCTACGTCGTCCGGATCTTCTCTTCCGATGGGATAGTCGTGTGGAAGCGGGAGACGTTGGAGACGAACGTCTCAGTTGAGCTCAACGACCTTCCCCCTCCCTCCCCAGATGTATCCTTCTTCGCAAGAGTAGAAGCGCGGGACGCGACAAGTCGTATTGTTGCCAGGAGCGAGCTGAAGCCGTTGGCCATCCCTTAGTCGATTGTCCAGCGACGGGAGGCCTCTATGGTAATGGTCCCGATTCGCCTGCTCGCCACCACACTCTCTTCTTCTGCTCTTGTGCCGTCGGTGATCCATGGTCTAGCCGTCGTTTGTCTCTCGGCGGACCTCGCCACCACGGTCGAAAGAGCTCGCAACCCCGCCGCCATTCTTCCGGGCGTGGTGGTCGAACAGATGGATCCGCTGTCTCTCGCTGAAAAGTCAGGGGTCAAGGTCGGCGACCTGTTGCTCTCGTGGAAGCGATTGCCAAGCCTACCGCTAATCCCGACACGACGCACGGCTGAGTTTCTATCTCCGTTCGACGTCCTGGAGGTGAACCTTGAACAGGTCCCTCGCGGCCCCATTACGCTCCTTCTACAGCGCGGAAGTCAGCGACTGTCGGTCGCGCTTCCGGCCAGCGCCCCCCTTCCTCTGGCACGGCCAAACGTCCAGGAACCCGACCTCGCCACCTACTTGCTCGGCCTCGAGGCGCTGAAATCCGACGGCCTCGAGAAGACAACTGCGTTGTGGCGCACGCTCGCTTTGGCCTGGGCAAGCCGCGGCGAGCACAAGGCCGCGGCATGGATGCTGTTCCGGCTGGGCCTGTATCGGGAATGATTTTCGCTCAGCCGAGAGTCAGCCGCCTCTGGACGCCGCGCTCATCGAAGCACGCATACTCGACGAACCGAGTATCGAAGCGTTCGTTTGGGGAGCCAAAGCCGACACGCAGCTCATTCCGGCCAAGGCCACTGAAGCTCAGCGTCAAGCTCTTCGAATCCGCGAATCCCTCACGGCTCAGACCTTGCCACGGCAAGAACTCTCCAAGCGTTGGGATCGAACCTCATAACCGAGCTAGATTTCGCCGCCGCGGACCCGGTATTTCAGCGAGCCCTGGTACTCAGGACAGGCTTGCGCCCGGAAGCTTGGCCGTTGCGTCAACGCTCGTGAGCCTCACGCTAAATTCCTTGTTTCTCGGTAGCCTGGATGCCGGCGAGCGCTACGGCCGTCGCGCGCAGGCGATCTTCGAGACAGTCGACCCACAGTCTCGCGGTCTCGTCGCCCTCCTAGGCCTGGAAGGAGGTCTGCTTGCTGAGCGCGGCGACCTCCGAGCGGCAGAGGCCATGCATCGTCGTTCGATGGCACTGGCGGAACGACGGGCACCCGGCGAGATGTTCACCGCGTTCGCGCTCGAGAACCTCGGTGAACTCGCACGCGAACGAGGCGACCTTGCGTCGGCAGAAGGTTTGTACCGGCGATCTCTCGCTATCAAGCAACGATTCAGAGCTCCAGATAACGACAACCTGAGCGACAGTTTCGACGAGCTCGGTCGGCTTGCTCAAGATCGAGGCGACCTGACAGCGGCGGAAGACTTGTTCCTGCATGCCTTGGCGATCAGGGAGAAGATCAATTCCAACAGTGTGAAGAGCGGCAACGAGCCTTACTCGCCTTGGGGATCTGGCGCTTGCTCGCGGAGACATCGGCTCAGCGAGAGCAGCGTACGCGCGAAGCCTCACGATTGTCGAGAAGCTCGCTCCCGACACTTTGGACGCCGCCGCGGTGATGAACAGCATCGGCCGCGTGCCGGCCGATGTCGAGGACCCCGAAGCCGCCGAGGTCTCTTTGCGGCGGGCGCTTGCCATCAGGGAACGACTGGCGCCCGGCAGTCTCATCGTGGCTAGGAACCTCAGGGAACTCGCGGATGTCGAACGCGAGGGAGGAAACGTTGCCGGAGCAGCACGCGACTACAGAAGAGCAGCGGCTGTATTCGAGAGGCTCGCCCCCAGCGCCCCTGGCCACGCTGAGACGCTTCACGGCCTTGGCCTCCTCGCGAGACAACAGCATCAGCTGCAAGAGGCGGCGGGATTCTTTCGTTCTGCCCGACTCGCCATTGAGTCGCAGGAGAAGACGCTCGGGGGGACCGAGGAGGCGAAGACATCGTTTCTCACAAGTCACCGAACCTATTACCTCGATGAGCTCGAGGTTCTGTCGACGCTCGCGCGTAACGTCGAGGCTTTCGACGTTCTCGGAGCGATCCCGTGCGCATTCGATGCTGACGATGCTGGCAGAGCGAGACGTCATGTTCTCGGCTGACGTGCCGGAGGCTCTTGACCCGGACCGGCGACACGCCGATGCGGACTACGAGCGCGCGCAGGCGGAGCTTTCGAAATTGAGCCCTGAAAAAGAAGGAACGCAGTTGGTGGCTCTGCTGGGGCGAATGCGTACTTTGCGCGAGGAGCAGGTCGAGATCGCTGAGCGAATCAAAACAATGTCGCCGAAGTATGCCGCGCTGAAGTATCCGAAGCTCTTAGACCTCGCTGGAACAAGGGCGGTACTGGATCCGGGAACCCTTCTCCTTCATACTCAGTCGGCAAGGAAAAGTCTTTCCTCTTTGTTGTGTCGCCGGACCTCAGGCATGGCCCTCCTCTGTCCGTCTTCACGCTGGGAGTTAGCGAGAAGGACCTGCGCGAATCGGTGGAAGCCTTCCGGACGTTGATCGAATGGAATCAACGACCGTCAGAACTACTCTCACGCAGCCGGTCGCTCTACGTCACGCTTCTCAAACCGGCCGAGTCGCTGATCCGCAAGAGCGACCGCCTGCTGATCCTGCCCGACGGGCCGCTACACACGCTCGCCGTGGGCTTCCCTGATCCGAGATGTAAAGGGCAGCCAACCTCAACACGTCGTCGAGTGGAAGCCTATCCACACAGCGGTCTCCGCGACTGTCTACGCCGAGCTCAAGAAAACGCGGCGTGAACACACGCGACGGTCGACCTTCGAGGTCGCAGCGTTCGGTGATCCCCGGTATCCCGCGCTCGCCACAACGGCAGCCGCCGTCAGGCGAGGCGACGGTGCAGATGAAATAGAAGGGAATGGCTGCGGAGACCCGGCGGTCGACGCCGTCGTTCGGGGCGGCCACAAGTTCGAACCACTACCCCGCTCGCGCCAGGAAGTCGAGACGATCGCCAGCCTCTACGCCCCCAAAGCCGAAACCTTTCTAGGCGAGCAGGCCACCGAGGAGCGCGCCAAAGCGATCGGCAAAGATGTCCCGCTCATTCACTTCGCTTGTCATGCGATCGTCAACGAGCGCTTTCCTTTCGATTCGGCCCTCGTGTTCACGATCCCGGAGCACCCGAGGAAGGGCCAGGACAATGGGTTCCTCCAGGCTTGGGAGATCTTCGAGAAGGTCCGCATCGATGCGGATCTCGTCACGTCGGCCTGCGACTCGGGCCTCGGCAAAGAAATGGGCGGCGAGGGGCTGATAGGCCTGACGCGTGCGTTCCAGTACGCCGGCGCGCGCTCGATGCTCGCCTCGTTCTGGAAGGTCGAGGACAAGTCGACGGCGGAACTGATGAAGCGGTTCTACGCATACCTGAAGTCGGGCAAGACCAAAGACGAAGCCCTCCGCCTCAGCCCAGGTCGACCTCATCCACTCCACCGACTACTCGAAGCCCAAGGACTGGGCCGCGTTCGAACTCATCGGAGACTGGAAGTAGCCTCCCGGCGGCGTATCGCAGGATCGTCCCCTTCGGCCCGACCGCCCAGCCCGTTCGCGCGTCGGCGAAGCCGATCGCGTTGACCGGCACGTCCCCGATCGGCGTCCACGTACGTCCGCCGTCGTGGCTGATCGCCTCGCCGGCGAGGCCCGCGGCGACGAGGTCGTTCGTGGTTCCCGGAATCGCGACGACGGCGGACATGAAACCGGTCGCCATGATGGGCGCCGGCCGCCAGGTCCTGCCGCCATCCTGGGTGCGGACGCCGTTCAGGCCTTCGAACTTCGGCTGCTTGTAGTCGCCCCCCGCCGCGAAGCCCCGCTGCGGGTCGAGGAACGCGACCGAGAAGAGACCCGACGAGGGGTTGCCCGCCTTGATCGGCGTGACGCCGGAGCTCCAGTTCTGACCGCGATTGTGCGTGCGGAACACCCGCGAGACCTTCGCTCCGCCGGTGACGAACCACGCAAGGTTCGTGCCCTTGACGACGGTCAGGCACGTGCCGCTCGCCGCGAAGGCGCCCTCCCCCGGAAACATCGGCGCCAGCGAGAGGTTCTCGGGTTTCTCCCACGTCTGGCCGCCGTCGTGCGTGACGCGCACGACGAAGCGGTGATCGACCGGGTCGCCGACGACGAGACCGTTCTGCGCGTCCCAGAACGCGATCGCGTCGTAGAAGCCGTCCTTGTCGGGATTCGTGTGGACGAGCTTCCAGGTCGTTCCGGCGTCGGTCGACCGGTAGATGCGCGAGGCATCGCCCGGTCCCGCGCTCATCAGCACCACGGTGTTCGCGTCGAGCGCTTCGACGTCGCGGAAGTCGAGCGCCTCACCGCCCGGCACCTTCAGCGTCTCCCAGTGCTCGCCGTCCTTCGTGCGCAGGACCGTGCCGCCCGAGCCGCTCGCCCAGGCGTGCTTCGCATCGAGGACGGAAAGTCCGCGCAGCTCGGACGTCGAGCCGCTCGTCTGGGGAACCCAGGTCGCGATTGCGCCAGCGAGTAGAAGTACAGCAAGCATGAATCCCCCTCACCCTGCCCCTCTCCCCCCTCACGGGTGGAGAGGGAACCCTAGAACGCCAGCGTGACCAGAATCTCCCTCTCCCGGCGAATCACTTTTCCCAGAACATGCGGATCGACACGACGATCAGGAATCCGGCGAACAGCCGCCGCAGCGTCAGGTCCGAGACCGGCTGCACCAGCCGCGCGCCGAGGTAGGCGCCGAGGAAGAGGCCCACCGCGATGAGCAATGAGTAGCCGACGTTCAGATTGCCGTTCTTCCAGTAGACGTACGCCGACAACGCGCCCACCGGCAGCAGCAGCGCCCCGAGCGACGTGCCGACGGCGGCGTGCTGGGAGAGGCCGTAGAAGAAGACGAGCGCCGGCACGATGATCAGGCCGCCGCCGATGCCGAACATCCCGGCCGAGATCCCGGCCAGCAGGCCGACCGCGAGCAGACCCACGATGTGCATCGTCAGGCCGGCCGGACTCCGGAGTACGCGAGACCCGTTTCGTGGGCGTCGGCGCCACTGCGAATGAGCAGCGCCTCGTCCGGGGCGTTCGTCGTGATGGAAGCGATCCCCGCGAGGATCAGCTTGCGGATCTCGTCGGCGTCGTCGACCGTCCACGGGTGGACCGAGAGGTTCGCCGCCGCGGCCTGCGCGAGCAGCGCCGGAGAGACGAGATCCCGCTTCGGGCCGATGGCGTCGACGGGCGGGAAGAGCGGCGTCGGCTGCGCCGGCGAGGGCAGCGCGACCGGGTGGTCGAACAGGAAGCTCGTCGCGATCGCGGGCGCGGCCTCGCGCATGCGCTTCAGGAAATCGGCATCGAACGACGCCACGAGGCAGCGGTCGCCGACGCCGAACACGCTCGCGAGCTTCGCCACGCGGCGCGCCATCGTGCCGGCCTGCATGCCCGCGCCGCTCTTGACCTCGACGACGTACCGCAGGTTTCGCCCGTAGCGGTGGAACACGGTCTCGAGACGCGGGATCCGGTATTCGCCGAACTCCGAGGGGATCGAGAGCCGCTCCAGCTCTCGCCAGGTGAAGCTGCGGACCGGAATGCGCTGCGTGCCGAGGACGACGTCCTCGTCGTGGTAGAGCACGGCCTCGCCGTCGCGCGTCTGGCGCAGGTCGAACTCGACGGCGTCCACGTGGAAGCTCTCGGCGAAATCCAGGCTCTCGATCGTGTTCTCGCGCGCGCGCCGCGGCGCGCCCCGGTGGCCGACGATCCAGGTGCCGTGCGGCTCTTTCCACTCGCTCATGCGGCCCGCATTATGTACGAGGGACGGCCGCGGCGACCTCCTCGAGGATGGCCGAAAGGGCCGCATCCGGGTCGCGCGCCCCGGTGACCGGCCGGCCGATCACGAGGACATCCGCCCCGGCGGCGATCGCGGAGGCGGGCGTGGCAATGCGCTTCTGGTCCTGCACGTCGGCCCCCGCCGGCCGGATGCCCGGGACGACGGTGAAGAAGTCGGGGCCGCAAGCTTCCCGGATCGCTTCGAGATCCACGGCCGGGCACACCACCCCGTCGAGCCCGCAACCCTTCGCGAGCAGCGCGAGCTGGCGGGCGACGTGGGCGGGCTCCCCCACCATCGGCAGCTCCGCGAGCGCGGGCACGTCGATCGAGGTCAGCAGCGTCACGGCGATCAAGCGCTTGAGCCCGGCGCGCTCGGCCGCCTGGCGCGCGGCCTCGAGCATCGCGCGGCCGCCGGAGGCGTGGACGTTGACCATCGATGCGCCCGAATACGCGGCCGACGCCACGGCGCCCGCGACCGTGGCCGGGATGTCGTGAAACTTGAGGTCGAGAAAGATCTTCGCGCCGCCGGCCACGGCGGCGACGTCCGCGACGAGCGACGGGCCTTCGGCCACGAAGGCCTCGAGGCCGACCTTCATCCAGCCGACCCGCCCGGCGAACCGCTTCGCCGCGGTGAGCACCTCGTCGCGCGATCCGAAATCGAGCGCGATGCAGACCCGTTCGGCGCCCGGCGTGCTCATCCCTCGGCCCCCGCTTCCCCGCCGACCTTCCCCGCGCGGTGTGCGCGCCCGACCAGGTCGGCGACCGTCGTCTTCTTCGCTTCGCAGTATGCGGCGAGCTCCCGCACGAGGCGCCCCGAAACGCCGGGATCCTTGAAGCTCGCCGTGCCGACCTGCACCGCCGTCGCGCCCGCGGCCAGGAACTCGAGCACGTCGGAGAGCTCCGCGATGCCGCCGATCCCCATGAGCGGCACGCCGGGCAGCGCTTTGGCCACCTGGTAGACCATCCGCACGGCGATCGGCCGGATGGCCGGCCCCGAGAGGCCGCCCGTGCCGAACGAGATGCGCGGCCTCGCGGTCTCGGGATCGATGACCATGCCGACGAACGTGTTCACGAGCGACAGGATGTCGGCGCCGGCCTCGTGGGCCGCGCGGGCGGACTCGATCAGGTCGGGCGCATTGGGCGACAGCTTGACGATCAGCGGCCGCGCGGTCGCCGCGCGCACCTTCGCGACGAGGGCGTGCGTGAGGGGCGGCGAGTTGCCGAAGAGCATGCCGCCCTGCCGCACGTTCGGGCACGAGATGTTCAGCTCGACCGCGGCGATCCCCTCCGCGCCCTCGAGAGCGCGCACCACCGTGACGTAGTCGTCCTCGAGGTCGCCCCAGACGTTGGCGATCACCGTCGCGCCGAGCGCGCGCAGCTTCGGCAGTTTTTCCGAGAGGAAGTTGTCGATGCCGACGTTCTGCAGGCCGATCGCGTTCAGCATCCCCGCGGGCGTCTCGCAGATGCGCGGCGGCGGATTGCCGGCGTGCGGCCTTGAGCGAGAGCCCCTTCGTGCAGAGGCCGCCGAGCGCCGCGAGGTCGACGAAGTCGGTGAACTCGAGGCCGTAGCCGAAGGTGCCCGACGCCGTCGTGATCGGGTTCTTGAGGGCGAGCGGACCGAGTTGCACGGCCTGGGAGGTCACTGTCTCGCCCCCCTCACCCCGCTCTCCCCCGCTGGGGGGAGAGGGAAATGCTCTGCGGCTAATTGAGGAGGGAGCAAGCTTTGCCCCCCTCCCCGGCGGGAGAGGGACGGGGTGAGGGGCGCTCCACTCGCTCACCACTGGATCTTCTCCGGCGCTCAGAATCGGCCCCTCGCTGCACGACACGATGAACGGCTTCTCGGTCCCCGGGATGACGCACCCCAGGCACGCGCCGAAGCCGCAGCCCATCTCGGCCTCGGTCGAGAACTCCGACGGAGATCCCCGCCGGTCCGACCACCTTCGCGAGGGCCGCGAACATCGGCATCGGGCCGCAGGCATAGACGCGCGCGTACGCCGCGCCGGCCGCGAGCCGCCGCGCGAGCGCCTGCGTGACGAAGCCCTTCTCGCCGAGCGATCCGTCGTCGCTCGAGAGGATCGTCTCGCCCGTCACGGCGCCCGCGAACCGCTGCGCGAGGGCGAGCTCGCGCGCGTTGCGGCCGCCGAAGTAGAAGTCGGCCGAGGCGCCCGCGCTCGCCAGGGCCTTCAGGAGCGCCGGAAAGGGCGCCGCGCCGATTCCGCCCGCCACGATCGCCACGCGCGATCCGCGCGGCGAGGTCCGAGACCGTGAACGCGTTGCCGAGCGGCCCCAGCAGTCGCACCGGCGCGCCGATCGGCAGCTCCTCGAGCGCCGCCGTCCCGCGGCCGATCGTCTTGAGCAGGAACTCGACCGTGCCCGCCTGGGTGTCCGCGTCCGCCACCGAGTAGGCGCGCCGCAGGTAGGGACGGAGCCGGTCGGGGACGTCCACCATGGCGAACTGCCCGGCGCGGGTCGAGCCGGCGAGATCGGGACAGTGGAATGTGACGGAGAAAAGGCCGGGCGAGAAGATCTGACGTTGGAGCAGCGTCGCGCGGTGGTCGGCCTTCACCGAGGGCGCATTCTATGCGAGTCCGGTTCGGGAGCCGATCAGGCTTCCGCGATCGTCAGCTCGACGACGTTCTCCCCGGCGCGCCGGGCCTTGCCGAAGCACTTCTCGCAGAGCAGCCGGCCCTCCGACGCCTCCGCCGCGGGCCGCGCGTAGTTTCCACAGCCGTGGCACCGGCGCAGGGCCCGGTGATGCGCATTGACCGCAGCGTCGGCGGGCGCGGTCGATTCCCGTTTGATCATTCCCATCTCCTTTCGATCCACACCTGGATAAAGCACGACCCGTACCCGAACCGCAAACGCTCACAACGCGCCACTTGCACGCGCCCGCCCACCCCGGCGGTGTCGCCAAACCAGCAAAAACAGTCCTCTTGTGAGGTCGGAGACTTTAGAACCGACTGATCCGGTCGAGGGCCTTCCGAACGTGCGAAGCCTGCGGAAGGATGAAGTCCTCGACCTGGGGCTGGTACGCGACGAACGTATCCGTCGCGGCCACGCGCTCGACCGGAGCGTCCAGATGCGAAAAGAGCTCGGAAGAGATGCGGGCGGCGATCTCCGCGCCGTATCCCCAGGACATCGTATCCTCATACACGACGATGGCGCGCGAGGTTTTCTCGACCGAGGCCGCGATCGCCTCCCAGTCGTAGGGGTTCAGGCTGCGCAGGTCGAGGATCTCGACCGTCTTGCCGGTCTCCTCGGTGAACGCCTTGGCGGCCTGCCAGGACCGGTAGACCGTCGCGCCGTACGTCACGATCGTGACGTCGGCGCCCTCCTGGACCTTCGCCGCCTTGCCGAACGGCACCATGTAGTCCGGGCCGGGATACACGCCCTTGTTGTGCGTCTGGCGGTAGAGGTGCTTGTGCTCGAGGAAGAGCACGGGATCGTCGCAGCGGATGGCCGTGCGCAGCAGGCCGTTGGCGTCGAGGGCGTTGGACGGCATCACGACGCGCAGCCCCGGGATCTGCGTCATGAGCACCGCGCCCGACTGCGAGTGGTACACGGCGCCGCCGCCGATGTAGCCGCCGATCGCCACGCGGATGACGACCGGGCTCGAGAACGTGTTGCCCGAGCGCCAGCGCATGTTGGAGAGCTCGTTGCGGATCTGCATGTACGCCGGCCAGATGTAGTCGTAGAACTGGATCTCGACGACCGGCTTCAATCCGCGCACGGCCATGCCGATCGCGCGGCCGACGATGTTCGCCTCGGCGAGCGGCGAGTTGAACACGCGGTCGCCGCCGTAGAGCCGCTGGAGGCCCGCCGTCACCTTGAACACGCCGCCCTTGCCCTTGCACTCGGCGAGCACCGCGTCGCGCGAGGCGTCGGCGACGTCCTCGCCGAACATGACGATGCGCGGATCGCGCTTCATCTCGTCGCGCATGCAGGCGTTCAACAGGTCCACCATCGTCGTGGGCGTCGCGCCTTCCGCAAAGACGGGCGCCGTCGAAAAGTCCGCGCTCGTGGGATCCACGTCGGGCGAGTACACGAAGTCGTACGCCGACTCGGGCTTGGGCAGCTCCGCCTGCAGCGCGCGGTCCGCGGCGTCGTTGACCTCCGCGTCGACCTCCGCGTGGAGCTTGTCGAGATCGACCTGCGCGAGGATGCCCTGCTCGAGCAGCAGGCGCGAGAGCCGCTGGAGCGGATCCTTCTCGACGTCGCGGTCGCGCTCGGCCTTGGGCCGGTAGTTCGCTTCGTCGTCCGAGAGCGAGTGGCTGTACGGGCGCACGACGCGCGCGTGGACGAGCGCCGGGCCCATGCGCTTGCGGCAGTACTCCGCGGCGTAGCGCAGAGCGTCGTAGGACTCGAGGAAATCGGTGCCGTCGGCCTCGGTGACGAAGAGGTTCGGGAAGGAGCGCACCAGCTTCGAGATCGAGCCGCCGGGCGTGTTGACCTCGACCGGAACCGAGATCGCGTAGCCGTTGTCCTCGATCAGGAAGAGGACCGGCAGCTTCAGGTTGCTCGCGGTCGAGAGCGCCTCCCAGAACTCGCCCTCGGAGGTCTGGCCTTCGCCGCCCGAGACGAAGACCACCTCGTCGTTGTGGAAGGCGCCGTTCTTCGCGAGCTCGGCGATCCGGCCCATCCGCCAGCCCGCCTCCGCCGCGCCGACGGCATGCAGGAACTGCATGGCCGTGCAGGAGGACTTGGAGATGATGTTGTGCTTCTTGTGGCCCCAGTGGGCCGGCATCTGGCGCCCGGCCGAGGCCGGATCGTCCTTGGCCCCGACCGACTGGAGAAACATCTCGTAGGGGGTTACACCCAGCTGGAGGATCAGCGCGCGGTCGCGGTAATAGCAGTCGAACCAGTCGTAGCCGGGCTTCAGGATCATGCCGGCCGCGGTCGTGACCGCCTCGTGGCCTACGCTGTTGATCTGAAAGTAGATCTTGTTCTGCCGCTTGAGCTGGATTTCCTTGTCGTCGACGCGGCGGGACAGGTAGATGTTGCGGTAGGCGGCGACGAGGGTGCCGCGGTCGAGCCCCTGGGTGTTGTCGGTGCGGACCTCGGTCGCCATCGCAGGGCGAATATACCAAGGGACGGGCTAGAAGAGCTTGACGAGGCCCCACAGCTCCAGGGCCGCGAGGCCGAGGGTCACGACGAGAAACAGGACGGCTTTGACGTCCGGCCTCGGGTTGGACTGCAGACTCTCCATGGCTATGCTCTTTATGGGTAGCAGAACTCATGCCACCCACGAGAGTTACGAGTCCGGGGGCCGGAACGTTTACGCGCGGCCCTTGTTATGCTCCACGACCCATGAGCGAGGCTGAGCGAATCCCAGCATTTCCGTCGTTCCGGCTGCCGCATCCGGCCGCCCCGGACATCTCGTCGATCGACCCGCGGCTGGACCTCGAGGCGGAGATCCGGAAGCTCAAGGGACAAAAAAACGCAGTCCTGCTGGCCCACTACTACCAAGAAGAGGCAATCCAGGACCTCGCGGACTTCGTCGGCGACTCCCTCGACCTGTCCCGCAAGGCCCAGGCCAGCGACGCCTCGATCATCGCCTTCGCCGGCGTCCGGTTCATGGCCGAGACGGCCAAAATTCTGAATCCGACCCGGAAAGTCGTCCTGCCGGACTACGAGGCCGGCTGCTCGCTCGAGGACTCCTGTCCCCCCGACGCCTTCCGCGCCTGGCGCGAAGAGCATCCGGGCGCGGTGTCTCTGACCTACATCAATTGCTCGGCCGCGGTGAAGGCGCTCTCGGACATCATCGTCACCTCCTCGAACGCCGAGAAGATCGTCCGCTCGGTCCCGCCGGACAAGGAGATCCTCTTCGCTCCCGACCGGCACCTCGGGGCATTCCTGTCGAAGACGCTGAAGCGCCCCATGACGATCTGGCCGGGCGCCTGCATCGTGCACGAGCAGTTCTCCGAGCGCGAGATCGTGCGTCTCAAGGTGCAGCACCCCGGCGCGAAGCTGGCCGCGCATCCCGAGTGCCCGGAGCCGATCCTCGCGCACGCCGACCACGTCGGCTCGACCCGCTCGATCCTGCACTACGTCACGACGGCGCCGTTCAAGACGTTCCTCATCGCGACCGAGGAAGGGATCATCCACCAGATGAAGAAGCTCGCGCCCGACCGCGAGTTCATCCCGGTGCCACCGGACAACGGCTGCCGCTGCAACGAGTGCCCGTTCATGAAGCTCAACACGCTCGAGAAGCTCTACCTCTGCCTGCGCGACGAGAAGCCGGAGATCGTGCTGCCCGAAGAGATGCGGCTTGCGGCGGAGAAGCCCCTGCTGCGCATGCTCGAGCTGTCGTGAGCGCGTGAAGGAGCTCGAGGGGGCGGATCTCGACGAGCGGCTGCGCGCGTTTCTGTCCGAGGACATCGGCCTCAGCGACGTCACCACCGAAACGACCGTCCCCTCCGGCACGCGCACGCGCGGCGAGCTCGTCGCCAAGTCCGAGTGCGTCGTCTCGGGGCTGCCCGTCGCCCGGCGCGTGTTCGCCCTGCTCGACCCCGACCTCGCGTGGGAGGAAGCCGCGGCGGCCGGCGTGAAGGTCGCCCCGTCGACGCCGCTCGCCTACCTCTCGGGGGGCGCGCGCGCGATCCTCACGGCCGAGCGCGTGGCGTTGAACCTCCTGCAGCGCATGTGCGGCATCGCGACCGCGACGCGGCGCTTCGTCGAAGCGGTCGAGGGCACGGGCTGCGGGATCCTCGACACGCGCAAGACCGCGCCGGGCCTGCGCCCGTTCGACCGGCAGGCCGTGCGCGACGGCGGCGGCGTGAACCACCGCTACGATCTGACCGAGATGGTGCTGATCAAGGACAACCACCGCCGGCTGGCGGGCGGCGTCGCCCGCGCCGTCGCGGCGGCCCGCGCGGCCGCGCCGGCAACGCCCGTCGAGGTCGAAGTCGAGTCCGAGGCCGAGCTGTCCGAGGCCGTCGCGGCCGGCGCCGACCGGATCCTCATCGACAACCAGTCCCCCGAAACCGTCGCGCGCTGGTGCGCGCTCGCGCGGCAGGCCGGGCGTCCGCCGTTTCTGGAGGCCTCGGGCAACATGCGCCTCGACACGGTGCGCGCCTACGCGCTGGCCGGCGTCGACGCCGTGTCGGTCGGCGCGCTCACGCACTCGGTGACGGCGGCGGACGTCTCGCTCGAGCTCTTCACGGTATGAGCGCCGAGACGACCGACGTCCTCATCCTCGGGACGGGGGTCGCCGGCTGCGCGGCGGCGCTCGCGGCCGCGCGCGACGGGGCGTCGGTCACGCTGGTGACGCGGGCCGATCGAGGCGCGCGAGTCCAACACGTACTACGCCCAGGGCGGCATCGTCGCCCGGCCGCCGGGCGACACGCCCGAGAAGCTCGCCGCCGACATCGCGCGCGCGGGAGACGGGCTCTGCTCGCCCGAGGCCGTCGCGCTGATCGCGCGCGAGGGCCCGGACCTCGTCCAGTCGCTGCTCGTCGAAGAGCTCGGCGTTCCGTTCGACCGCGACGGCGACGGATTTCACTGGACGCTCGAGGGCGCGCACTCGGTGCCCCGCGTCCTGCACGTCAAGGATGCGACCGGCGCTCCCATCGAGCGCGCGCTGATCGAGGCGTGCCGCAAGGAGACGAACATCCGCTGGAAGCTCCAGTCGACGGCGGTCGACCTGCTGACGCTCTCGCACGACTCGACCGACGTCGCCGACCGTTACTACCCTCCCGCCGTCATCGGCGCGCACCTGCTCTCGCGCGGCAGCGACGCCGTGACGTCGCACCTGGCGCGCGAGACGATCCTCGCCACCGGCGGTCTCGGCCAGGTCTACCTGCACACGACCAATCCCTCCGGCGCGCGCGGCGACGGCTTCGCGATGGCCCGGCGCGCGGGCGCGCGCCTGCTGAACCTCGAGTACGTCCAGTTCCACCCGACCGCGCTCGTGCACCCGAAGGGGCGGCTGCTGCTGACCGAGGCGCTGCGCGGCGAAGGCGCGCGCATCACGGACATTTCCGGCAAGCCGTTCCTGACGGACTTCCATCCCGACGGCGAGCTCGCGCCCCGCGACGTCGTCGCGCGCGCGATCCACCAGCGCCTGCTCGAGAAGGACGAGCCGCACGTGCTGCTCGACATTTCCCACAAGCCCGCCGCGTGGATCCGCGGCCGGTTCCCCGAGCTCGTCGCCCGCTGCCTCGACTTCGGCTTCGACCTGACGGCCGGGCCCGTCCCCGTCGTGCCGGCCGCCCACTACGCGTGCGGCGGCGTCGCGGTCGACGGCAACGGCCGCACCAGCCTCGGCCACCTGCGCGCGGTCGGCGAGGTGTCCTGCACGGGCGTCCACGGCGCCAACCGGCTCGCCTCGACGTCGCTGCTCGAGGGCCTTCTGTGGGGCTGGAGGGCCGGCAAGGCCGCCGCCCGCGAGGCCGCGCGCAAGAACGGCCGGCCCCTGGCGCAGGCCCGCCCCTGGGAGCCCGAGCACGAGCCCGTGGACCCGGCGCTGATCGCGCAGGACTGGATGGTCATCCGGCACACGATGTGGAACTACGTCGGCCTGATGCGCTCGGAGCGGCGGCTGGACCGGGCCGGCCGCATCCTCGGCGAGCTGCGGGAGGAGATCGAGAACTTCTACCGGCGCGGCACCATGTCCGACGCCCTGCTCGGCCTGCGCAACGGGGTCCAGACGGCCCTGGCCATCCACCGCGCGGCCGCCGACAACCCGGTTTCCAAGGGGTGCCACTACCGCGGTCGATGGCTAGGCTCCCCCTGCGTTATAGTCCGGCCCTTATGAGCGTTCTTTACCTTGCTTTCGAGACCAACGAGCGGCAAAACCGCCTCGTCAAACTGCAGAAGAGCGGCGCCCACATCGTGGTGGCCGAGCCCCGCTGGCCCGGATTCTTCGAGCTCGCCAAGCGCGAAAAACCCTTCGCGATCGCGATCGACTTCTCCAGCGCCCCGTCCCACGCCCTCGAGACCGCCGACTACCTGACCAAGGCCAAGGAAACGAAGGAAGCGGCGATGTTCCTCCTGCGAGTCCAGGCCGACCGGCTGGAGAACGCGCAGAAGCGCCTTCCCAACGCCACGGTCGTGACCGAGTCCGAGCTCTCGGCGCGCCTGGCGCAGATGGAGCAGGAGGCGGAGGCCCGCGCGCGCCAGAAGAAGGAAGCCGCCGCGCAGGCCAAGAAGGCCGCGCGCGCCGCCGCCCGGGCCGCGGCCGGCCTCGGCGCCGAGAAGGCGAAGCCCGCCCCGGCTCCGGCCAAGGCGAAGGCCGGCGCCAAGGCCGTCGCCAAGCCCGCCCCGAAGGCCGCGCACGCCCCCGCACCGAAGAAGAAAGCGGCGAAGAAGCCGGCGGCCCCCGCGCGCAAGCCGCAACCCCGGAAAAAGAAGTAAGAAAAAGAGGAGACCAGGATGCCTACCGGATTTTCGCGGGAGGAGTTGCGGTCCTACGCCCGCGGCAAGCGCGCGGAGTACGAGAGCGTGCTCGAGAAGATCGTCGAGATCCCGTCGGTGTCGGTCGAGCCCGAGCGCAAAGCCGACACCCGGCGCGCGGCCGAGTACGCCGTCTCGCTGCTCAAGTCCTTCGGCGGCACGGCCAAACTGTACGAGACGAAGGGGCACCCCATCGTCCACGGCCGCTTCGACCGCGATCCGAAGTACCCGACGGTCACCATCTACAACCACCTCGACGTGCAGCCGGCCGAGGGGCCGGACTGGCGGACGGCGCCCTTCGACTTCGCCAGGGACGGCGACAAGTACATGGGCCGCGGCACGACCGACGACAAGGGCCCGGCCATCACGGCCCTCTACGGCGCGCGCTACGCGTACGAGCAGAAGGTCCCCGTCAACATCCACTTCCTCTGGGAGCTCGAGGAAGAGATCGGCAGCCCGAACTTCGAGACGACGATCCGGGCCCACGCGGCCGACTTCGCGACCGACTCGGTCGTCGTGTCCGACACCGTCTGGGTGTCGCGCACGCGTCCCGCGGCCCCCGCGGGTCTGCGCGGACTGCAGGGCTTCCGCTTCGAGCTGCAGACGGGCGAGACCGACCAGCACTCCGGCACGGCGGGCGGCGCGGCGCGCAACCCGGTGACCGAGCTCTGCGCGCTCATCGCCGAGTGCGTGGACGGCAAGACCGGCCGCGTGAAGATCCCCGGCTTCTACTCCGACGTCGTCGCCCCGACGAAGAAGGAGCTCGAGGACCTGAAGAAGTGCGGCTTCACGGTGAAGGACTTCAAGCGGGACCACCTCTTCCGCTCGCTGCGCGTCAACGACGCGCTCGAGGTGATGAAGCGCATCTGGATGATGCCGACCTTCGAGGTCCACGGGATCGCCGGCGGCTACCAGGGACCGGGCGTCAAGACGATCATCCCGCCCAAGGCCACGGCGATCGTGTCGTGCCGCCTCGTGCCCGACATGAACCCCAAGAAGATCGTGAAGCTCGTCAAGGACTTCGTGAAGAAGCGCAATCCCGACGTCGTCGTCTCGGCCGAGCACGAGCTGCCGGCCTACCAGGGCAAGACGACGGGCCCGTACGCCGACGCCATTCGCGGCGCGATGAAGTTCGCCTTCGGCAAGGAGCCCGTCTTCGTGCGCGAGGGCGGCTCGATCGGCGCGGTCCTCTCCATGGAGAAGGTCCTGAAGGCGCCCGTGTTCTTCCTCGGCCTGTCGCTGCCCGAGCACGGCTACCACGCCCCCAACGAGAACTTCGACTGGCCGCAGGCCGAGGGCGGTATGGCGGCGTTTGCCGACTACTTCCGGCGGATCGCAGACCTGAACACAAAGTAATCGTCGGGGCGGGCCGACCCCGCCCGGAGGGTCCGATGAAGAAGCTCTTCGCCGCGGTCGGCATCGTTCTGCTCGGCGCCGTGCTGGCGAGCGCGGCGGACACGAAGCCCGCCGATCCGCTCGCCGCGCAGCTCGAGCGCATCTTCGGCAAGAAGGAGTTCGAGGCGAAGAAGTTCGGCCCCTCGAGCTGGATGGACGAGGGCCGCGCCTACACGACGGTCGAGCCGTCCGCCTCCGACCCGGCCGCGTCGGACATCGTCCGCTACGACACGGCGACGCGGCGCGCGCAAGGTCCTCGTTCCCGCCTCCGCGCTCGTGCCCGCGCCGGGGCAGAAGCCGCTCGCGATCGACGACTACGCGTGGTCCAAGGACGGCAAGCGCCTCCTGCTCTTCACGAACACGAAGAAGGTCTGGCGCCACAACACGCGCGGCGACTACTGGGTGCTCGAGCTCGGCAGCGGCAAGCTCAGGAAGCTCGGCGCGGGCGGCGCGGACTCTTCGCTGATGTTCGCCAAGTTCTCGCCCGACGGCGGCCGCGTCGCCTACGTGCGCGCCAACGACCTCTGGGTCGAGGACATCGGCTCGGGCAAGGTCACGCGCCTGACGTCCGACGGGACGATCCTGATCATCAACGGGACCTCGGACTGGGTGTACGAAGAGGAGTTCGGCGTGCGCGACGGATTCCGCTGGAGCCCCGACGGCAAGAACATCGCCTACTGGCACTTCGACACGGCGCACGTCGGGGACTTCTCGCTCGTCAACGACACCGACACGCACCTATCCCGTGGTGACGAAGATCCAGTACCCCACGGCCGGCACGACCAACCCTTCCGTGCGGATCGACGTCGTTTCCGCCGCCGGCGGGACGCCCCGGGGCATCTCGCTGCCGGGCCACCCGCGCGAGACACTACGTCGCCCGCATGGAGTGGGCCGAGGGCCCGACGGAGATCGTGATCCAGCAGATGAACCGGCTCCAGAACACCAACGACGTCTGGCTGGCGGACCCGGCGACCGGCCAGGGACGCAAGATCTTCCGCGACGAAGACAAGGCCTGGGTGGACGTCGTCGACGCCTGGCAGTGGCTGCCCGGCAATTCCGAGCTGCTCTGGGTCAGCGAGCGCGACGGCTGGCGCCACGCCTGGGCGATCCCGCGCCAGCCCGGCACGGCGCGGCTGCTCACGCCGGGCAACTTCGACATCCTCTCGGTCGAGGGCGTGGACGAGAAGGCCGGATACCTCTACTTCATCGCGTCGCCCGACGACGCGGTCCGCCGCTACCTCTACCGCGCGCGCCTGGACGGCAAGGGCGCCGCCGAGCGCGTCACCCCCGCGAATCAGCCGGGAACGCACGCCTACAAGATCTCGCCCGACACGCATTTCGCGATCCACACGTACTCGACCGCGGACCGGCCGCCCGTCATCGACCTCGTGACGCTGCCCGGCCACAAGAGCGTCCGCGATGCTCGAATCCAACGCCGCGCTCGCCGCGGCGGTCGCGCCGATGATGGCTCCGCCGATCGAGTTCTTCCAGGTCGACGTCGGCGACGGCGTGAAGCTCGACGGCTGGATGATGAAGCCGAAGAACTTCGACCCGGCGAAGAAGTACCCGCTGCTCATGTACGTCTACGGCGAGCCCGCCGGCGTCGAGGTCGTCGACTCGTGGCGCGGCGACCGGGGCCTCTTTCACCGCGCGCTCGCCGACGCGGGATACGTCGTCGGCTGCGTGGACAACCGCGGCACGCCGGCGCCCAAGGGACGCGACGTGGCGCAAGGTCGTGTACGGCGCGGTGGGCGTGCTGGCCTCGAAGGAGCAGGCGGCCGCGGTGCGCCAGCTGCTCGCGACGCGGCCGTACCTCGACCCGGAGCGCGTCGCGTCCTGGGGCTGGAGCGGCGGCGGATCGATGACGCTGAACCTGCTCTTCCGCTCGCCCGATCTCTACAAGGTCGGCATGTCGGTCGCGCCCGTGCCGGACCAGACGCTCTACGACACGATCTACCAGGAGCGCTACATGGGCCTGCCCAAGGACAACGCCGAGGGATACAAGAACGGCTCGCCCATCACGTTCGCCGAGGGACTGAAGGGAAAGCTCCTCCTCGTCCACGGCTCGGGAGACGACAACGTCCACTTCCAGGGCTCGGAGCGCCTCGTCAACCGCATGATCGCGCTCAACAAGCCCTTCACGTTCATGGACTACCCCAACCGCACGCACGCGATCAACGAGGGCGAGGGCACGTCCCTCCACCTCCACACCCTGCTCGCGCGCTACCTGATGGAGAACCTGCCGCCCGGTCCGGCCGCCGGCGAAGTAAGTCGCGTCCCGGTGCCGTAGGGGCGGCCCTTGGGCCGCCCGGGCGACTCACCGCGAAACTATCCGAGAACCAGCATTGCCGCGCCGGTTGCCCGGGCGGGGCACAGCCCCGCCCCTACGGCACCACGGGAAGCCCGGAGACTCTCCGCCACCGCGTCAGCGGCGCGGTCGCGGTCCCGCCTTCTTCGGCAGGAGCCGGTAGCCGGCCAGCGCCTTCTCGATCCGCCGGCGCACGTCGTCCTGAACGGGAACCAGCGGCAGGCGCAGCGTCTCGCCGCACTTGCCCATCAGCGCGAGCGCGCACTTGACGGGTCCCGGGATTGGATTCGAGGAAGTTCATTTCCATCAGCGGCAGGTACTTGCGCTGGAGCTCCAGGGCCGCGCCGCGATGATCGTCGAGGGCCGCGTGCACGAGCTCGGACATCGCCTTCGGAATCTCGTTGGCGGCGACCGAGATGAGGCCCCGCGCGCCGAGAGCGACGAGGGCGAGCGCCGTCGCGTCCTCTCCGGCGAAGACCGCGAAGTCCTGCGGGACCGCCGCCATGAGCCGGGCGATCTTGCCGAAGTCGGTCGAGGCCTCCTTCAACCCCGCGACGCGCGGGATCTCCGACAGGCGCAGGATCGTCTCGACGTCGAGGTCCATCGCCGTGCGGCCCGGCTCGTTGCCCACGAGGATCGGAAGATCGGTGGCGTCGGCGATCGCCGAGAAATGCCGCACGAGGCCCTCGGGGCTCGGCCGGTTGTACATCGGCGTGACCGACAGGATGCCGTCGGCCTTGGCCGCCGCGGCGTCGCGCGCCCAGAAGACCGCGCGCGCCGTGTGGTTGCCGCCCGCTCCCGCCACGACCGGCGCCCGTCCGTTGGCGGCCCGCACGACCGCCGCGGTGACGGCCTTGCGCTCGTCGCGCGAAAGCGTGGCGGACTCGCCCGTCGTCCCGCAGGGCACGAGGAAGTCGACGCCGGCCACGATCTGCTCGTCCACGATCGCCTCGAGGGCGCCGAAGTCGATGCGGCCCTTCTCGTCGAACGGCGTCACGAGCGCCGTGCCGCAGCCCTTCCAGTCCACCGCCTTGCCGCTGCCCTTCACCCGGACCTCCTTCGAAGCCTGATTGCTCGGGCAACCGTATAATCGAACGTCCCCGATCGACCAGGAAAAGCATGAGCGCCCCAACCGCCGGACCCCGCTGCCCGAAGTGCCGCCGACCGCTGGCGGCGTGGCGGCTGGACCACTGCGTCTACTGCGGCGAGGCGTTTCCCGCCGAGCTCAAGCAGGGCCACGAAGCCCCGGACGGCCTCAAGTGGGTCGAGCGGCCGGCCCTGCCGACGGACCTCTCGAAGAAGCTCGAGCTCATGAAGGTCGTGCCGATCGAGGCGGGACGCAAGTCCCGGTCCCTCGTCACGGTCATCGGCCTGCTGTCGCTGCCGATCTTCGCCGGCATCTTCTACCTGCTCTACACGATGGTCCGCCGCATGTCCCCCGGCACGAGCCTCGTCGTCCTGATCGCCGGCGCCGGCTTCGTCGCCTACCTCGCCTGGATCTTCGTCCGCGCCCGCAAGTGACGCCGGCCGCCGTCTAGAACAGAGTCCGCGGCGGGTCTTCCGGGATCTCGATGCCGAGCTCGCGCGCGAGGGCGCGCACGGTCAGCGGCGCGCAGCCCTCCGAGCGGTTGTTGACGAGAACGAAGGCGTCCGCGCCGGCCTCGGTGATGTGGCGGATCAGGCGCACGACGTCGCGGCGCATGTCTTCGCGGGGCGCCTGCATGCGGTCGTAGGGTTGGAAGCGCGCGACGGCCTGCTCGTAGGGGACGCCGGGCGGGACGAGGATGCGCGCCAGGGCCAGCTTGCCCGGCAGCGGCTGCGCCGCCTCCCACTGCTCGAGCAGGGGCGGCGTCCGCGTCCACCAGTTGAAGACGTGGGTTGCGCCGCGCCGGCGCAGGACGTCGAAGTAGTCCCGGACGAAGTACGCCGGCGTGCGGATCTCGACCGCGTACGCGTGCGGCGCCGGCAGCTCGGCGAGAAACCCGTCCAGGCGTCCGAGAAACTCGGCGCGCCGGGCCGGCGTGGGATCCCACTCGGTCGGGAACTCGAAGACGAAGGGGCCCGTGTGGCCGCCGAACGCCTTCTCGTACGCCGGAAGCACCTCCTCGCGAAAGGCGTTCGCGTCGAGGTACCGCGGATTGTCGGCGCCCCCGCGCGGGCCGTGCCGCGGCAGCTCCGGAAAGCGCGGCATCGTGATCTCTTCCCAGACCTTGGAGACGACCGGAAACCCCTCGGGCAGCACCTTCGCGTAGCGGGCCAGCTGCGCTTCCGAAGGCGGCCGGTAGAACGGGAAGTCGAACTCGACGATCCGAAAGGGCGCGTAGCGCGCGTACTCGCGCAGGCACTCGACCTTGAACGTCGCGGCGCGGTAGCGCTCGTGGTACACGAGCCCCTTCCAACCCTCGTACGCGAAGCTCGCGGTGCCGAAGCGGATCTCGGGCAAGCCGAAAGTATGCCGCAGCCCGGGGCACGTACAATCGCCCGATGATTCCCTATCGCGGCGCGGCCGAGATCACCGGCCGCCTCGAGCTCGCCGCCGCGACCGAAGTGCTGCTCGTCGATCCGCCGCCCGAGCTCGAGGCGATGGTGACGGCGGCCGCCTCGGCCGGCCAGTCGATCCGCTCTTCGGAAGCGCGCTACGTCCGCTCGATCAAGGAATCCGTTCGACTTCATCCTGCTGTGGCAGGAAAGCCGCGTCGGCTCGCGCGCGGTGTTCGACGCCGCGCTGAAGAAGCTCGCGCCGGAGGGACGACTCTGGGTCGTGACCGCGCTGCGCAAGGTGTCGGGCCCTCGCACGCCGGCGATCCACCGGATCGAGCTCGGGGACCTGAAGAAGGCGTTCGAAAAGGAAGGGCTGGTCAACGACCGGGAAGCGCGGTTATCCGCGTGGCACGTGGCGTACCGGTTCGGAAAGCCGGGTCACTCCACGTAGGGGAAGAACCGCCCGGTCACGCGGAAGAAGCGGCCGCTCGGCGGCTCGACCGTCAGCTGGCAGCGCGAGACCTCGAGCGTCGTCGAGAACGACACGCCGGGCGCCGTCAGGCTGATCGGGTACTTCGTGCCGACCTTGAGGGCCGTGTCGAAGTCGAAGCGCACACCGGTCGGCGAAACGTCGAGGACCTGGCGCGCCTTCTCCCACCGGATCTTCAGCTCGTACTGTTCCGGCTTGAGCTTGCGCGCCGGCGGGCTCGACTTGCCGGAGGCCGGCGGATCTGTCCTTCTCTCTGCCATCAGACCTGGAAAAGGAAGCGTACCCCGTTTCGAGGCTGGTTCCAACGCTGCTGCAAGAGCTCTACCGGCCGAGGGAGAGAGCCAGCTCGAATGGCCGCCGGGAGGCCCTTTTTCTCGCGCACGGCGCTCACGCGGGCCTTCTGGTCCGCCTTCAGGCGCCGCACGAGACCCATGTACCGGCCCTGCTGGCGGCGCAGCGCGCGGACCTTGGGCGAAAGGCGGCGCTGGACGCGCACCTCGGCCCGGCCGGCCTTCACCGCGACCCGGCGCCCGGCCTTCTCCACGCCGCGGACCCCGATCTCTTCGAGCGTCGCGAGCCGCTCGCGAAGGGCCGCGATCTCCTTGCGCCAGTCCTTCAGGATCGCCTGGACGTGCCGCGCGCCGACCTTGCGCTGGGCGAGGAGCGTCTGCAGAACGTAGTGGGACTGCCTGGGGTCGAGCTTCATGGTTTCCTCCAAGGGCCGGGGAGTCTATACCAGTCGATCAGGCCAGGACGTCCCGCTTGACGAAGACGAGGAAGGCCGTGGCGAGGGCGGCCACGGCCCACACCGCGAGCGTCGCCGCGCCGAAACCGACGGTCAGCCCCTGGATCGGCGCGGGGCTTCCCGAGTAGTAGTCGGGCAGCGGCAGGTTCGTGACGAAGAGGAACTTCTGCGTCTCCCACGTGGGCGCCAGCCGCGGCAGGATCGTCCCGGCGATCAGGGCCGCGAGCATCGTCCCCATCGCCGCCGCCGTCGAGCGCAGCAGGACGCTCGTCAGCAGCGCGAGGGTTCCCACGCAGAGGGCGGCGAACCACGCGAGCCCGTACGCGAGGACCGTGTCCTTCCAGAGCGCGATCGACCGCACGGCCGCCGGGTCCAGGCGCTCGCCCGCGGAGCGGAACCCGGTCAGCACGGGCGCGGCCCATCCGCCGTACCCGTAGGCGATCCCGCCGAACACGTACGCGACGATGCCGCCGAAGAGCACCGTCAGCGTGATCGCGAGCAGGACCGCGACGAGCTTCGACGCGAGCACGCGCGCGCGGCCGACGGGGCGCGTCAGCAGCAGCTTGATCGTGCCCTGCGCGAACTCCGCCGAGACGACGTCGGAGGCGAACACGATCGCGAGCAGCGGCAGCAGCAGGTAGCTCGACGCGTTGGCGAAGCCGCGGACGAAGAGCGGGCCCGAGATGGCGTCGGGGTTCACGTCGCGCTCGAGGTGGTACTGGAGGCGGTCGAGCTCGAAACGCGCCCACCGCTGCATCGTCGGCGGCATGCGGCCGTCGCGCAGCCCGTTCTGGATCCGCGCCATCCGCTCCTGCGTCGCGACGTGCCAGTCCTTGCCGGCGAGGAAGCGATCGCGGCCCCGCGACTGCGCGAAGCGATCAGCCCGATCAGCCCGACGAGGATGAGCATCACGACGCGGAAGCGGCGCTGCCGCGCGAACTTCAGGATCTCGTTCTCGACGAGCCCCGGAAACCTCATACCGTTTCTCCTCCCGTGACCTCGAGGAACACTTCTTCGAGCGAGGCGAGCGACCGCTCGACGGCGAAGACGTCCACGCCCGCCGCCGTCAGCGCCCGCAGGGCGTCCGGCACCTTCGCCTTCGGGATCCGCGCGTCGATCGTGCCCTCGTCCTCCACGCCCGCGCCCTCGCCCGCGATTTCGGCCGCGCCGAACGGCTCCAGGACCTCCACGGCGCGGCGGGCCGGCCGGACGGTCAGCCGCAGGCGGTCCGACGCGACCCGGTCGACCAGCTCGCGCACGGGGCCGCTCGCGAGCGTGCGGCCGCGGTGGATGATCGCGACGCGGTCGCACGTCTGCTCGACCTCGGACAGAAGGTGGCTCGACACGAAGACCGCGATCCCGCGCTCGGACGCGAGGTGGCGGACGAGCTGGCGGATCTCGCGGATGCCGGCCGGATCGAGGCCGTTGGCGGGCTCGTCGAGGATCAGGATGTCCGGATTGCCGAGCAGCGCCTGCGCGATGCCGAGGCGCTGGCGCATGCCGAGCGAGTAGGTCGAGACCTTGTCGTCCAGCCGCTCGGAGAGCACCACGAGGCGCGCGAGCTCCGGGATCCGCTCCGCCGCGCCCGCGGGCAGCATCCGCGAAAAGTGCAGGAGGTTCTCGCGCCCGGTCAGGTACTTGTAGAGGTCGGGCGCCTCGACGATGCAGCCCACGTGCCCCATCGCCTTCTCGAAATCGCGCGCGAGGTCGAGGCCGCGGATCCGCACGCGCCCCCGGTCCGGACGGGCGAGCCCGACGAGCATGCGGATCGTCGTCGTCTTGCCCGCGCCGTTGGGCCCGAGGAAGCCGAACACCTCGCCCGCGCGCACGTCGAACGACACGTCGGCGACGGCCTCGCGGCGGCCGAACCGCTTGGTCAGGTGCTCGGCCGAGAGCACGATCTCGCCCGCAGACCCCGACAGAACGGCCGCCGTGCTCACCGAATCAACGTATCATCCCCGCTCGCATGGCCCGCGGGTTGTCGCGCTTCTGGCTCTGGACCGCTCCCCTGTCCGTCGGGATCGCGGCGGCGATTCTCTTCGGCACGGGGCTCGTGCTCGCTCTGCGCGGCGCCGCGGGTCGGCCTCTCGGCGCGCCGCCTCCCGTTCGCGCCCGCGGCCGCGGCTGCCGCCCCGAAGGACGGCGTCTTCCGCATCCTCGTCGTCGGCGACTCGCTGGCCAAAGGCACGGGCGACGAGACCGGAAAGGGCTTCGGGGTCAACGTGCTCGAGGACTTCCGCAAGAAGGGGCGCGCCGAGATCACGAACCTCGCCGTCAACGGGATGGAGTCCCCCGAGGTCCTGGCGCTCGTCGAGAGCGCGAACGTCCGCGCGCTCGCGGCCGGCGCGTCCCTCATCCTCGTCTCGGTCGGCGGCAACGACCTCTCCCACAGCATCACCCGCGGCGCCGCGCCGACCGACGTGGCCGAGGCCGTGACGGCGTCGCGCACGAGCTACGCGCAGAACCTGCGCGCCATCCTCGCGACGCTGCGCGAGGCCAACCCGACGGCGCGCATCTGCGTCCTCGGCCTCTACGATCCCTTCGGCGGCGACCAGGCGCAGGAACGCATCGGCGCCTCGGTGATCCTCCAGTGGAACACGCTGATCGCCGAGACCGCCCTCGCATTTCCCGAACGTGAGCGTCATCCCCACGTTCGACCTCTTCCAGGGCCGCCCGGACCGCCTCTCCGCCGACCACTACCATCCCAACGGCGACGCCTACGCAGAGATCGCGCGCCGCATGCTGCAAGTCGCGTCGTAGGCCCCCCTCACCCCAACCCTCTCCCGCCGGGAGAGGGAGTACATTCGCGGCCCTCTGACTCAGCTCGCGCCGCAAATAGTCTCCCGACCGAAGGGAGGGAGGAGGTTTGCGGCGCGGGAGCGTGAGCGAGCGAGGCGAGCGAGCGGAAGCGACGAGAGGTCGCCGAAGCCGACGCTCAGCCCGCGGCACGATCTACCACGACCGTGCGCACCTCGGGATCGAGCGACTCCGGATCGCCCGGCGCGCGTCTCAACCTGCGTCCCCGGTCGTGCCACCAGGCCGCCGCCTCGGCTTCTTTCCACGGGGGGACGTCGCCGCAGGCGAGCAGCGCCTCGCGCAGGGCGCGCGCGCTCTCCGGACGCTGATCGGGCTCCTTGGCCAGCGCCGCGAGAACGACGCTCTCGAGCCCGGCCGGGATCGGGACGTCCGAGGCGCACGGACGGCGCGACGGGCACCGAGCGCAGGTGCTGGGTGAAAACGTCCATCGCCGTCGGCCCCTCGAACACGACTTTTCCCGTCAGCAGGAAATAAGCCACGGCGCCGACGGCGTAGAGGTCGCTGCGCGCGTCCATGCGGTCCGGCGACGAGATCGCCTCCGGCGCCATGTAGTGCGGCGTTCCGACGGCGACGTTTTCGAGCGTCACGCCCGCCGCCCCCGAGGCCATCACGTTCTTGACGAGCCCGAAATCCACGACCTTGGCGAGGTCCGGCGTGCCGCCGCGCTCGCAGAGGAGGATGTTGGCCGGCTTGATGTCGCGGTGAATCAGCCCGACGCCGTGCGCCTCCTCGAGCGCGCGGCAGACCTGCGCGAGCACGTGCACGGCGCGCGCGGGCGGCATCGGTCCGTCGCGCCGCACGAGGTCCTCGAGCGTGATGCCGTCGAGGTACTCCATCGCGTAGTAGAAGATCCCGTCGGGCGTGCGCCCGTAGTCGTAGACCGAGACGGTATGGGGGCTCGCCAGCTGCGACGTCATCTGCACTTCGCGCTCGAAGCGCGCGAGGTCGATCTGTCCGGAGTGCTCCGGCGCGAGCAGCTTGATCGCGGTGGGCCGGCGCAGCATCGCGTGGCTTGCGCGATACACCGTGCCCATGCCGCCCTCGCCGATCTTCTGCTCGAGCGTGTACTGCCCGAGCCGGCGCGCCTCGCTGATCTTCTGCCGCAACCCGTAGATCACGCGTGCGGTCGCCGAGGACAGGAGGACGGCGAACGTGCACCATACGAAGACCCACGCCGCGTAGCCCGCCGGCGAGGAGACGGTGGACCCGGGGGCGGCTTTCGAGTAAATCACGTAGGTGACGACGGGCAGGGGCGCGGCCGAGACGAGGCCGATCCAGAAGGCGCGAGTCGCGTCGCCCGGCACGACGGCCGCGCGATAGAGAAGAATCCCCATCAGGCCGATCAGCGAAACGAGCTCGGGGCGGATTTCGATCGGCATGTGAAGCGGCATGGCGCTGACGAGCGCGGCGACGAGGAACGTTCCGCCGGAGTCGGCGACGAGGACGACCTCCAGGGGCAGTGGCGCGCGGCGCAGCAGTGTCCACTCGATCAGGAACACCAGCGCGATCACGACGTTCAGGACCTGCGCCTCGCTGAACGCGCCCGTCGCGGCGCCCCGCACGGGGAAGGCCCGCGAAATGATCATGCTGAGCACGGCCAGGCTCGCGGCGACCCAGAACATCGTCCGCGCGAAATCGCCGGTCCGACCCTGGAGAAATTCGCGCCCCTCCTCGGAGGTCCAGGGAGACGGCCCGGTTGCGCGCACAGGGGAGTCCTCGCTCGCCCGCCTACCAGAAGCGGCGCACGCGCTGGACTCCACGGCCGATGCCGAGCAGCAGCGACGCCGCGGAGGCGATGCGGCCGGCCCTTGCGGCCAGCGAGTTTCTGCCGAACAGTTTCCAGCCGGTGGTGGCGATCGCCGCGACACCCGAAGCCGCCCAGCCCGCGAACCGCCACCGGTTGCGGAACGAGGCCGCGCCGTCGCGCGCGGTCGCGAGCGCCTCGGCGAGGTCCTCGCGCTCGAGCGCGGCGCGCCGGCGCAGGGCGTCCATCCGCTCCTCGCGCGGGCTCATTCGGCGCCCGCCCGGAAGCGTTCCTCGATGTCGTCGATCGGCGCGTCCGGCCCGTCGTCGTCCGCATCGGGCTCGGGTTCCGGGGACAGCGAATCCGCGACCGCCCGCCAGTCGCGCGCGAGCTCTTCCGTCACGGCCGGATAGTCGAGAGGCTGCACACGCGCCAGCGACCGGAACGCAAACCATGCCGCGCCGACCGCGCCCGCGGCATACAGGACGACCGCCACGAGGATCCCGAGCACCACGCTCTTGAACAGCCCCGCCAGCACGGCCGCGAGCAGCGCCGCGAGCAGGAGCAGCGCCCCGAACGCGAGGGCGGCGGCGATCACGGCGCCGACGAGCCCCTTGCCGGCGAGGATCGCCTTGCCGGCGAGCTCCTCGCGCAGGATCTCGAGGCGAGTCGCCAGCAGCGGCCGGCCGGCCGCGGTCACCTGCGCGAGCCGTTCGCGCCAGCCCCGCTCGTCTTCCTCGCCCGGCAGCTCCGCCTCTTCGGTGCTCATGGGAGCTGAATAGTCTACAGGGTCGGGCTTCCGACGGGTCAGCCCGGCGGAATCACGACCCCTTCCCGGCGGCTGGCGCGGCCGGGCTCGAGCGGCGCGATCCGGATCCCCTCGGCGCGGAACCGCTCGTGGATGCGGCGCGCGATCCTTTCCGCGCCCGGCGTGTCGCCGTGCAGGCACAGGGTGTCGGCGCGAACCGCGACGCGGGTCCCGTCCACGGCAATGGCCACGCGGTCGCGCGCGAGCAGGATCGACTGCTCCGCGGCCTCGTCCGGATCGGTGATGAGCGCGCGGGCGTCGCCGCGCGGCACGGTCGAGCCGTCGGGCAGGTAGCGGCGGTCGGCGAACGCCTCCTCCGCGACGGCGAGACCCGCGTCGCGCCCGGCCTCGATCAGCATCGATGCGGCCGCGCCCACGAGCACGAGGCTCGGACGAAAACGCCGCACGCCCTCCGCGATCGCGCGCGCGACGTCCGGGAACTCGGCGCCGCAGTGGTACAGCGCGCCGTGCGGCTTGACGTGCGTGAGCGTGCCGCCGCGCGAGCGCACGAAGCCGTCGAGCGCCGCGACCTGGTAGAGCACGAGGTTCTCGACTTCGTCGGCCGGCATCTCGACCGGCAGGCGGCCGAAGTGCTGGCGGTCCGGGTAACCCGGATGCGCGCCGACGCGGACGCCGTTGGCGAGCGCGAGCGACACGGTCCCGTCCATCACCGTGGCGTCTCCGGCGTGGAGCCCGCAGGCCACGTTCGCGGAAGTGACGAACGGCATCAGCGCCGCGTCGTCCATTCCCTCGCCGACGTCCGCGTTCAGGTCGATGCTCAAGGGAAGGTAATCGTACTCCCGCACCGAGCGCGTTTCGCGAATTGGAGACCCGGGTTCCCGACTTCGACCCTCTCCCCTGAGGGGAGAGGGAAGGGTGAGGGGCTTGGCACAGCCGCCGACGCAGGGCGGCTGCGCGGACACAATCAGGGTCAAGCGGGGCGCCCCTCACCCCAGCCCCTCCCGCCGGGAGAGGGGGTGGACCAGCGCCGGCGGCGGCGGCGAGGAAGGACCAGCCTGCAGCAGCCCATACACCGCCAGCCCCAACGCCGCGCCGGCCCCGATCACGAGCACCGGCGACGTCCCCGCGGGCTGCGGCGGCGCCGGGATCCTCGCCCGCTCGGCCGGGGTCGAGGCCCTCCGGCGCGCCAGCTCGAGGGACAGGCTCTCCTCCCCCTTGCGCATGGCCCACCGATGATTGGCCGCCAGCAGGGGCCGGAAGAGCGGCGAAAGCACCCGCAGCAGGGGCTTTTCCGCCCGCACGACCCAGTCGTAGGTCACGCGCGTCCCGGCGCCCGCGGGCTCGAGCGCCCAGACGCCGCGTCCGGCGAGGTCGCCTCGCGCCTCGATCGTGAAGCCGCGCGGGTGGCGGGACTCCACGACCGTCAGCTCCCAGTCGAGCGTGTAAGGCAGCCATCCCTTCGTGTGGAGGCGGGCGCGCTTTCCGACGCCGTTCTCGTCGCCGGCCGAGAGCTCGTCGACCCTCAGATAGACCGAAGGCCACCACCGCCCGAGCTCCCGCACGTCCGAGAGCACCCCGGCCACCTCATCGACGGTCCCCGCGACGCGCCACTCGGTCCGGAAGCGGTACTCGGGGGCCGGCATGGCTTCAGGAGATTTCGGTGTCGAGCAGCCCCATGCGCAGGACGTCGAGCGCGCGGCCCTGCCGGAAAACCTCCTGCCGCAGGACGCCCTCCTTCTTGAAGCCCACGCGCTCGTACGTCTTGATGGCCGACGCGTTGGCGACCTGGACGTCCAGCCGGATCTTGCGCAGGCTCATCTCGCCGAACGCGAACCGGCACAGCGCGCGGACGGCCTCCTCGCCGAACCCCTGGCCGCGGCAGTCCTTCTCGCCGATGAAGATGCCGAGCGTCGCCGTGCGGTTGTCCCGGTCGATCGCGACGAGGCCGCAGTTGCCGACGTGCCGGTCGCCCTGCGCCAGGCAGATCGCAAAGTGCAGCTCGGAGGTGTCCTGCCCACGGGTCGCCCGCTCGATCCAGTCCGCCTCCCGCGCCAGCGACACCGGATAGCGCTGCGCGAGGGTCGCCGTCAGCGTCTCGTCGTTCATCCAGTCCTGGCAACGCTGGAGGTCGTCCCGCTCGATGGATCGCAGATAGAGACGTTCGGCTCGGATCACGCGCAACCCTTTCCGCTGCAACGATATCCGATCCGGGCCTCCCCCGGGCCTCCCCGCCGCCGTGGGATTCGTTCGCGAGGGCGAGGAACTTCGTCCGGCGTGGTGCGTAACTCCAATTCGAAGGCACAAGGCGAAAGGCCCCGTCATGAGCGGCGCGATCCGGCGTTTCCTTTCCAGGGAGGATGGGATGTCCAAACTCTTCAAGACACTGCTGCTGCTCGTCGTCCTCGTGGCGGCGGCCGCCGGCCTCTACGCGCTGACCCGCGGCAACAAGAGCGGCGACGGCGAAAACAAGATCGTGACGGTCGAAAAGGGCTCGATCACCGAGAAGGCCCTGGCCGTCGGCCAGATCCAGCCGCGGCAGAAATTCACGGTCAAGTCCAAGATCTCCGGCCTCGTGAAGCGCTGCCTCGTCAACGTCGGCGACAAGGTGAAGCCGGGCGACCCGATCCTGGAGATCGCGCCCGACCCGACCCCGCAGGAGCTGACCGACGTGGACCGCCAGCTCGACTCCACCCGCGCCTCCTACGAGCGGGCCCGCGCCGAGTGGGAGCGCTCGCAGCAGCTCGCCAAGGACGGCGTGCTGCCGAAGTCGGACATGGACGTCAAGCGCGAAGCCTTCGAGCTCGCCAAGGTGGCCGTGGCCAAGGCCGAGCAGCAGCGCGACCTGACCCGCAACGGCCGCATCGCCGCCGAGGGCGTGAGCATGGAATCCATCATCCGCTCGCCGGCCGCCGGGACGATCCTGACCCGCTCCGTCAATCCCGGCGACCCCGTCGTGCCGCTGACCTCGTACCAGCCGGGCACGGAGCTCGCCGCGATCGCGGACATGAGCGACCTCATCTTCAAGGGCACGGTGGACGAGATCGACGTCGGCAAGCTGCACACGGGCATGACCGCCCGGATCAAGGTCGGCGCGCTGCCGACCGACGTCGTCACCGGAAAGGTCTCGCGCATCGCTCCCCAGGCCCAGCAGAAGGAAGGCGCGACGCTCTTCGACGTCGAGATCGAGCTCGAGCCGACCAGCAACATCGTCCTGCGCGCCGGGTACTCGGCCAACGCCGACCTCATCATCCGCGAGGTCAAGGACGTGCCGACGCTGCCCGAGCGCGTCGTGATCTTCGAGGACGGCGGCAAGAAGACCTTCGTGGAGCTGCCGGGCGCCACCCCCAAGGAAGCGCCCAAGAAGGTGGCCGTCAAGCTCGGCGTCTCGGACGGGCTGAGCACGCAGGTCGTGGACGGCCTGGCCGTCGGCGCCAAGGTCATCGAGCGGCCGCCCAAGAAGCTCACGTCGGCCGTCGACTGACGCCGAAGGCCGCGCCTCCATGCTCTCCCTTCGCGACGCCTTCCGGCAGATGTGGCGCGACGTGCGCAGCCAGAAGCTGCGCACGTTCCTGACCGTCTTCGGCATCATCTGGGGCACCGTCTCGGTCACGCTGCTGCTCGCCTTCGGCAAGGGCATGCAGCGCCAGATGGTCGTCAACGCCGCCGGCATCGGCGACGGCATCTGCATCGCGTGGCCGGGGCTCACGTCCGTCCCCTTCGAGGGCCTCGGCAAGGGACGCAAGATCCGGGTCAACGAGGACGACGTGGACACCATCCGCCGCCAGGCGCCCGGCCTGCGCGCGATCTCGAGCGAGTACTCGGACACGATGAAGCTGAACTACGAGGCGAAGACGGTCGCCGTGGACATCTCGGGCGTCGCGCCCGAGTTCGGCGGCATGCGCAACATCAACCCGCACGCGGGCGGCCGGTTCATCAACCCGACCGACATGGCCGAGCAGCGCCGGGTCCTCTTCATCGGCTGGAAGCTCGCCGAGCAGGTCTTCGGCAAGACCGATCCGGTCGGCAAGACGGTGATGCTCAAGGGCTCGCCCTTCCTGATCGTGGGGGTCCTCGAGGAGAAGATCCAGCAGTCGAGCTACAGCGGCCGCGACAACGGAAAGGGCTTCATCCCGGGCACGACGTTCCGCGCCCTGACCGGAACGAAGTGGGTCGACAACCTGATCTATCAGCCCGCCGTGATGAAGGACAGCAAGGCCGTGACCGACGGCGTGCGCCGCGTCCTGGCGGGCCGGCAGCGGTTCGACCCGGACGACAAGGAAGCGTTCTCGGTCTGGGACACGACCGAGGAGTTCGCCTTCCTCGGAACGTTCTTCCTGTCCTTCCGGCTCTTCCTCGGCATCATCGGCTCGTTCACGCTCATCGTCGGCGGCATCGGCGTCTCGAACATCATGAACGTCGTCGTCGAGGAGCGCACCAAGGAGATCGGCATCAAGATGGCGCTCGGGGCGAAGACGCCCTGGATCCTCCGGCAGTTCCTGATGGAGACGCTCCTGATCACGGCGATGGGCGGCCTCATCGGCTTCGGGATCTCGATGGCCGTCTGCGCGATCTTCCCGAAGTTCGGGGTCACGCAGTACGTCGGAGATCCCGACGTCTCGATCGGCGTGGCCCTGCTCACGGCCACGGTCCTCGGCCTGACCGGGCTGGCGGCCGGCTACTTCCCGGCGCGTGACGCGTCGCGCCTGGATCCCGTCGTGGCGATGAAGCTGTGAAGAAGAACCTCTCGCTCATCCTGCAGCTCTTCCTGCTGTCCGCGCGCCTGCAGAAGAAACGGGCCACGCTCACGATCGCCGCGCTCGCGTGGGGCACCGTGACGATCCTCCTGCTGCTCGCCTTCGGCGAGGGCCTGAAGCGGCAGATGACCGCCAACGAGCAGGCCATGGGGAACAACCTCGCGATCCTCTGGCCCGGCGAGACGACGAAGCCCTACAAGGGGCTGCCGCCCGGACACCACGTCCAGCCGCGCATCGAGGACGTGGACTTCGCCCGCGAGCGCATGCCCGAGCTCGACGCCATCTGGGCCGAGTTCACTTCGTGGAGGACGGCGCTCGCCTACGGCAAGAAGACCGTGAACGGACGCGTCATCGGCACGATCGCCGACTACGGCGACGCCCGCAAGCACTTCCCGAAGGCCGGGGGCCGATTCATCAACCCGGACGACGAGAACGAGAAGCGCCGCGTCGTGTTCCTCGGCAACGAGATGGCCAAGGACATCTTCGGCACGGAAGAGCCGCTCGGCAAGACGATCCTCATCAACAACTCGCCCTTCACCGTCATCGGCGTCATGCAGCGCAAGCGCCAGTCCTCGACCTACGGCGGGCCGGACGCCACCCACGCGGTCATCCCGCAGTCGACCTTCAAGGCGGTCCTCGGCAACGACCGCGTCAACGTCGTCGTCTTCCGGGTCAAGAAGTCGGCCGACATGGACGCCGCGCTCGTGCACCTCTGCCAGGTGCTCGGGCCCCGCCTCGGTTTCGACCCCGAGGACTCGCATGCGTTCGGCGTCTGGAACACGGTCGAGGGCCAGAAGATGAGCGGGAAGATCCTCACGGGCCTCGAGATCTTCTTCGGCATCATCGGCGCGCTGACGCTGATCATCGGCGGGGTCGGCGTCGCCAACATCATGTACGCCGTCGTCAAGGAGCGCACCAAGGAGATCGGCGTGAAGATGGCGCTCGGCGCGCGCAGCGCGTGGATCACGGGGCCCTTCGTGCTCGAGGGCATGGTCTACACGTTCCTCGGCGGCCTCTTCGGCGCGCTCATCGCGATCGTGATCGTGACCGGCCTCGGCTTCGTGAAGCTCGAGGGCAACGACGTGCTCGAGTTCCTCGGCCACCCGACGCTGTCCTGGCCCATCGGCCTGGCGACCATCGGCATCCTCGGCGTCTGCGGGCTCGCCGCCGGCTACTTCCCCGCCCGCCGCGCCGCCGCCATCGACCCGGCTTCCACGCTGCGCTACGAATAGAGAGGACGACGTGACGACGACACCGAAGACGACCCCCGAGATCATCCACATGGAAGGGATCCGGAAGATCTACGACACCGGAAAGGTCAAGGTCGAGGCGCTCAAGGGCATCGACCTCGCGGTCGAGCCGGGCGAGTTCGTCGCGATCGTCGGGCCGTCCGGCTCCGGAAAGTCCACGCTGATGAACCTCATCGGCTGCCTCGACACGCCCTCGGAGGGCCGCTACCGGCTCGGCGGCGAGGACGTCTCGAAGTTCACCCGCGACGAGCTCGCCGACGTGCGCAACCGCCGCGTCGGATTCGTCTTCCAGGGCTTCAACCTGCTGCCGCAGATCTCGGCCTTCGAGAACGTCGAGCTGCCTCTCCTGTTCGGCGGGGTGCCGCCGAAGAAGCGCCGCGAGCGGGTCGAGGAGCTCCTGAACAAGGTCGGCCTCGCGCGAGCGCATGGACCACAAGCCCACGGAGCTCTCCGGCGGCCAGATGCAGCGCGTCGCGATCGCGCGCGCCCTCGCGATGAAGCCGGACGTCGTCCTCGCCGACGAGCCCACGGGAAACCTCGACACCTCCGCCGGCGGCGACATCATGAGCCTGTTCACGGAACTGTGGCAGCAGGGCTCGACGCTCGTCGTGATCACGCACGACATGACGCTGGCGCGCCGCGCGGGGCGTGTCGTCGAAATCCGGGACGGGCACGTGGTGAGCGACAGCGCGGTCGCGGCCTAACGGTCGCCGGACGCCGCCCCTCACCCCTCCCCTCTCCCCCGCGGGCGGGAGAGGGCGAGCTTGACGTCTCCCTACGGGCTGGAGCGCTCTCCTCTCCCGGCGGGAGAGGGTTGGGGTGAGGGGCGCTCCTACTTCTTCGTAAAGCCTTCGGTCTCCTCGATCGCCGCGCGGGCGAACTCGGCGACGGTCGGGTCCGGGTCGGTCGAAAGCTCTTTCAACAGCGCGATGTCCGACTCGCGGTGGAGCGCCCCGAGGCGCTCGACGGCGTTTTCGCGGATCTGGCGGTTGCGGTCGCTCGTGAGCACGCGCAGGCGCTCGGCGAGCTTCGGGTCGTCGGGAGCCGCGGCCGTCCAGCCGGCGACGGCTGCGGCGCGCACTTCCTGGACGTACTTCGGGTCGAGGTAGGAGTCGAAGAGCGGAACGAGCGCCGGATCCTGGAGCTTGCCGAGCCCCACCAGCGCGCCGATGCGGATCGAGTCCCAGTAGCGCGACGGACGCGAGAGCTGGCGGGTCAGGTAATCCTTCGTGCCGGCCGCGCCCAGGCGGCCGAGCGAGATCTCGGCCGCCCCGATCACGTCCTCGGCCTTGTCCGTCTCGATCGTGTGGCGCAGCGCCGGCGCGGAGGATGCCGCCCCGCACTCGCCGAGCGCGATCGCCACGGCGCGACGGGCGCGCGGGTCCGGGTCCGCGAGCGCCTTCTCGAGCGCCGCGGCCGCCGCCGGTCCGCCCATCCGCCCGAGGTCGAGCGCCGCCTCCTGCTTGAGTCCCCAGTGGGTGGACGCGTCGGCCAGAACGCCCGCGAGCGCGGCGACGGCGCGCGGATCGCGGGAGTAGTCGTTCGCGAGCTGCCGCGCCGCGCGCAGGCGCGCCGCGAGGTCCCCGTGCGCGAGCTCGTCGAGCACTTCGCCGATCGGCCGCTCGTACTTGACCTCGCACACGAGCCAGCCGCCCTTGTCGAACGTCACCCGGCTCGGCTTGCCGGCCGCCGGCAGCGCCACCGTCGTGGACCAGCCCGAGAGCTCGACGCGGTGCGTCTTGACGCCCGATGCGTCGGCGATCTCGACGTCGACGGGCAGGCGGAACTCGTTCTCGAACGGCAGGTCCGCCTGGATCTGCTTGACCGTCAGGTCCACCTGCTTGCGCTCGGGGACCCAGCGGTACGACACGTCGAAGCGCGGATGCCCGCCGCCGCCCACGACCCAGTCCTGGAAGAACCAGGAGAAGTTCTGCCCGCTCGCGAGCTCGATCGCCTCGGCGAGGTCCGCCGACTCGACCGACGAGAACTCGTGCCGGCGCAGGTACTCGGAAATCATCCGGTAGAAATCGGGATCGCCCATGAAGTGGCGCACCATGTGCAGGACGAGCGAGCCCTTCACGTACGTCGACTCGGTCTGGTACATCTGCGTCGGCTCGCGGTAGTGCAGGAACTCCATGGGCCGCACCGTGCCCGTGGACGCGGACGTAGTCGACGTACTTGTTGAGGTACCACCAGCGCTGGTACGTCAGGTCGTCCTCGCCGTGCGCGTGGCCGTTCCAGACCGTGTGCCAGAAGGTGGCGAACGACTCGTTCAGCCAGATCGATCCGAGCGACCGGCACGTCACCATGTCGCCGAACCAGTGGTGGGCGAGCTCGTGCGAGATCGTGTCCTCGTACGTGAAGATCGGCAGCGCCTCCTCGTAGCCCGGCGAGGAGTCGAACGGATCGCCCTTCTGGTGGAGGTGCGACTCGCCCAGGCCGGTCATCGTCGTCGTCTCCATCGCGCCGACCGCGAAGTCGCGCAGGAGCACCTGGTCGTACTTGACCCACGGGTACGGGTAGCCCATCCGCTCGGAGAAGAACTCGACCATCTGCGGCGTGTTGCCGAACGTGTACTTCGCCGCCTCCTCGATCCCGGGCCTGCCCCAGACCGCGAGCGGCACGGCGGCGGAGCCGACCTTCGCGTCGGCCAGGGGAACGCGGGCGAAATTGCCGACGTCGATCGTCACGAGGTAGTTCGGGATCGGCTTCTCCTCGACCCAGCGGAAGGTGCGCGTGCCGTCCGCGTTCTCGCGCGGCGGATCCAGCACGCCGTTGCCCACGGCCGTGAACCCGCGCGGCACCGTCACGACGAACTCGACCGCGAAGCGGTCGTTCGTGTCGTTGTAGATCGGCAGCCAGGCGTAGTGCAGGCCGCCCTCGCCGTAGTTCCAGGCCTGCGCTTCGTGCCCCTCCGACTTCGGGAAGAAGTACATCCCGACGCGCGGGTTGACCGCGTACGCGATCTTCACGGTCGCGTCGCGGCCGAGCACGACGGGCTCGCCGAGCGCGATGTTGAGGCGGAAGGCCTTCGGGTCGAGCGTGAACGCGAGCGCCTTGCCGTCGCGCTCGACCTTGTCGATGCGCAGGCGCGCCGCGTCGAGCGAAAGGTCGGTCAGCGACGCACGCAGCGACTCGAAGGTCACCGTCGCGACGCCGGCGATCTCTTCTTTGGCCATGTCGAACCGCAGCTCCGCCTTGTAGCTCTTGATGTGGTACGCCCGATCCCGCACCGGCCGCTCCGGCCCCTCGGGGAGGCGATGGCCGGGCAGCACCTGGGCCGACGCGGGAAGGGCGGCGAGCGCGAGGATCGCGAGGGCACGTTTCATGTGTTCTCTCCGAAAAAGTGGCCGGATCTTATCCCGTGCCCGGGACGAAAGCCGATCCGGGCGGGACCGGACGCAACCCCGCCGCCCGCTTTCCGTATCCAGGGCAGAACCAGGAGGCGAAATGCACTCGAAGCGCCACAACCTCGGGCCGATGATCGGTCTCGCACTGCTCCTGCTGGCTTCGGCGGCCGGCGCGCAGTCGGCCGCGGACGCGGAAAAGTCGTTCGACGCCGGCGACTGGGCGGCCGCGGCGCCCGCCTACACGCGGATCGTCGCCGCCGAGCCGAAGAACGCGGACGCCTGGTTCCGCCTCGGGGTCGCGCAGCGCGGCCTGAAACAGTACGGAGAAGCCATCGCGTCCCTCCAGAAGGCGCTCGACCTCGGCTATTTCGCCGACGCGCGGCCTCGCCGCGCTCGGCTTCGCGAAAGCGCTGTCGGGCGACGCCGACGGCGCGTTCCAGGCGCTGAACGGCGCCGTCGACGCGGGGCTTCCGGTCCAGGTTCTCGACACGCATCCCGCGATGGCGTCCCTCAAGTCCGACCCGCGGTTCGCCGCCCTGCGCAAGAAGGCCGAGGACAAGGCGCATCCCTGCGTCCACGACGCGCGCTACCGGGCGTTCGACTTCTGGGTCGGCGACTGGGACGTGTTCTCCGGCACGCAGCAGGTCGGGCACAACCGGATCGAGCGACAGCTCGAGGGCTGCCTCATCATGGAGAACTGGACCGACGGCTACGGAATGTCCGGAAAGAGCCTCAACTACTTCGATCCGGCCGTCGGCAAGTGGAAGCAGAACTGGGTGGACGAGAACGGCGGCGTCGTCTGGTACCTGGGCGAGGTCAAGGACGGCGAGATGCGCTACGCCGGCGAGAACATCACGCCCGACGGCAAGAAGAAGCTCACCCATTGCCGGCTGACCCCTCTTCCCGACGGCACGGTGCACCACGTGATCGAGACGTCGCAGGACGACGGGAAAACCTGGACCAAGGGCTTCGACGCGATCTACCGGCCGGCGAAAAAGGACGCGAGCGGATCGCGCTAGACTCCTCCCAACTCGATCCGGGAGGAGAAGCCATGTCGATTCGATCCGCCGGGCGCCCGGCCCTCGCAGCCCTGCTCGTGTTTCTGGCGGCGCGGTGGACCCTGGCGCAGGCGCAGCCCGCGCCTGCCGGCGGCGCCTGGGCCGACCGCATCGGCGACCAGTACGACGTCATGGCGAACGTCCACTATCGCACCGCGGGAAACAAGGACCTCAATCTCGATCTCTACCTGCCGCCGCGCACGGCGCCGGTGCCGACGGTCCTCCTGATCCACGGCGGAGGATGGGTCGAGGGAAACAAGGAAGGGGCCTTTCTCGGCGCGCTGCCCTACCTCGCCCTCGGGTACGCCGTCGTCAACGTCCAGTACCGCCTCGGGCGCAGCGCCCTCGCGCCGGCCGCCGTCGAGGACTGCCGCTGCGCGCTCTGGTGGGTCGCCGCGCACGCCGAGGAGTACAAGCTCGATCCGAAACGCATCGTCGTCACGGGCGCGTCGGCGGGAGGTCACCTCGCGCTGACGACCGGCATGCTCCCCGCGGACTCGGAGTTCGACCGCAGCTGTCCGAGCCCGACCGACTTTCGCTGGGTCGGAGGCAAGCAACCGCCGCCTCCCGCGGTCGCCGCGATCGTCAACTGGTACGGCATCACCGACGTCGCCGGGATGCTCGAGGGCCCGAACGTCCGCGGCTACGCCGTCGAGTGGTTCGGGAGCATGAAGGACCGGATGGAGCTCGCCCGGCGTGTGTCCCCGATCAACCTGGTGCGCGCCGGCCTTCCTCCGATCCTCACGATCCACGGCGACGTCGACAAGCTCGTCCCCTACTCCGACGCCACACGCCTGCACGCCGCGCTGGCGAAGGCGGGCTCGCCCAACGAGCTCGTGACGATCGCGGGCGGCGACCACGGCGGCTTCGCGCCCGCCGAGGACGACCGGAGCTGGAATGCGATCCGCGCGTTCCTCGCGAAGTACGGTCTGATGCCGTAGAACGACTGCGCTTGTAGAATCCTCACGACTTTCTCTGATGCGACTCTCCCTCGGCCCCGTCACGCTCGACACCGACCGGCGCCAGGTCTTCCGCGGCGACGAACCGCTCCACGTCTCCGCGAAGGCCTTTCAGCTCCTGCACCTGCTGGCCGACAACCGTCCCCGCGCGCTGTCCAAGGACGAGCTCCAGCAGGCGCTCTGGCCCGACACCTTCGTCTCCGATACGAGCCTGACCACGCTCGTCAACGAGCTGCGCGCCGGGCTCGGCGAGTCGGCGCGGGAGCCGCGGCTGATCCGCACCGTGCACGGGTTCGGCTACGCCTTCGAGGAGCCGGGAGCGGCGGCTTCCGGCGCCCGACTCGTCTGGGGCCTCGTCGAGGTCCCGCTCTACGAGGGGGAGAACGTGCTCGGGCGCGACCCCGGACCGCGCGGGGCGATTCCCGACGCCTCCGTCTCGCGCCGCCACGCGCGGCTCATGCTCACGGGCGACACCGCGACCCTCGAGGATCTCGGGAGCAAGAACGGCTCGTTCGTGTGCGACCGGCGCATCGACAGGCCGACGCCGCTCACCGACGGCGACGCGGTCCGGCTCGGCCTCGTGACGCTCGTCTTTCGCGCCGCGAGCGCCGGCGCCTCGACGAAGACGGCCGCGCCGGAGTGAGCCGCCGGCTGGTTCTCGCCGCGGCGTTTCTCCTCGCGAGCGCCTCGCTCCACGCCGCGGAGTACGCGATCGACACCGCCGGCTCCAACGTCCAGTTCAGCGTCCCGCTCATGGTCGTGTCGAAGGTGACCGGCAAGTTCGTGAAGTACGACGTCACGGTGCACGCCGGGAAGAACCCCGACCTGTCGCAGGCGAGCGTCACGGCCGTCATCGAGATGGGCAGCGTGGACACCGGCAACGACGCGTGGGACGCGAAGCTGAAGACGCCCGCCTTCTTCGACGCCGCGAAATACCCGGAGATCCGGTTCCGGAGCCGCTCGGTGCGCAGGGTCGGCGACAAGTGGGAGGCCGTCGGCCCGCTGACGCTCCACGGCGTCACGAAGGACATCACCCTGCCCTTCACGATCGAGGGCCGCTTCGAGGACCCCAACCCCGACGAGCACATCGGGCTCCACGCGAGCTTCCAGTTCGACCGCCGTCAGTACGGGATGGCAGTGGACCGGAAACACGGAGGCGACGGCGGTCGGCAACATGGTGACGGTGGAGATCACGCTGCTGGCGAACCGGGTCGCGGCGCAAGGGGCCGTAGGGGCGGGGCTTGCCCCGCCCGGGCGACTATCGCCACGGTTTGCGAATAGTCGCCCGGGCGGCCCAAGGGCCGCCCCTACGGCCCCGCGAAGCACTCAGTGCCGCAGGTCTACCGCACCGTCACCGTCGCCCCGCTCGAGTACGCATTGAACTCCGGCGCGTAGAGCGACTGCACCGTCGCCGGGCCGACCTTGAACGTCCCCGCCATGTTCGCGCGCACGCGGTACTTGAGCGTGTACTGCCCCGCCGGCAGCCGCTCGAAGAAGAAGTTCGTGCCCGGAGTCCCGCGTCTCCTCGTACCAGGAGATGCCGAGGTCCCACTTGTAGCCCGAGACGACGACGCCCGGCTCCAGCCCCGCCGCGCGCGGGTCGCGCAGGTGGACGTACTCGGCGGCGTGCTTTGCGGAAAGCGAGATCTGGACCTCGACCTCGTCGCCGGGCGCGAGCGTCGCCCCCTCGGACAGCGGCGTGAGCGTGAAGCCCGAGGCCGACGCCTCGCGCTTGAAGTACCTCCGCGACACGGCGAAAAAGTCGCCGCGATCCTCCGCCGGGAGCTTCTCGGTCGAAAAGTTCCACGTCGCCGACGCGAAGGCGAGACCCTTGCCGCCCTTGGAGACGGCGACCGTCGCGTCCGTCGTCGGGTCGATCTTCTCGCCCGGAACGACGACCTGGTTGCGCCTGCCGGTGTACCGGTCCGGCTCGAACGCGAACGTCGTCTTCTGCCCTCCGGCCTCGACCGACACGTCCTCGCGGGCGCCGAGCGCGCCCTCCTTCTTCAGGTACCAGACGAGCGAGTAGATGACCTCGGCCGTCGCCCGCGTGGACTTCCACTGGTTCATCTTCTTGTTGAGGAAGAGCCACTGCACCAGACCGTGGCGGCGCGAGTCCGACGGATCGAGCTCCATGAGCGTGCGCAGCGCGAACGCCTGCGTCTCGATCGTGTCGTTGTACCAGAGCCAGGAGCGGTCCTCCGGCGCCCAGTACGTGCCGAGGTCGCGGTCGGTCTTCGCGGAATCCATGACGCTCGCCCAGACCAGCGCGGCGTCCTTCGGGCGGCCCGAGCGCTTCAGCGTCAGCGCGAGCAGGCCTTTCATGTACGGCGAGTGCTGCTTCCAGTGCTTGAACGAGAACGCGAGGATCGACGAGCGCTCGGCCGGCGTCAGCGCGTCGCCCATCCAGGACGGATCCGGATAGCAGGTCGCGACGTAGTCGAGGAACGTCAGCCACTCCCAGTCGCACTTGTCCTCGGCCATGCGCTTCGCATACTCGTCGCGGAAGTGCGCGGCGAGGTAGCCCCAGCCCTTCGCCACCATGTCCTTCGGGACGTCCACGCCGAACTCGGACGCCTTCGCCATCCCGTAGAGGATGTAGAGCGTCATGTACGGCGAGGGCGGACCGCCCGGACCACCAGGGGAAGGCTCCCGCGGCCGTCTGCGCGTTGCGCAGCTTCGCGAGCGAGGCCTCGCGCTCGGCCTTCGCGATGCGCGGGTCGAGCACCTTGACGAGCCCGTGATCCGGCGTCCGCGGCCGCCTTTGCGCGGCCTCGAGCCACGGCGTTTCCTCGAGCGCCATCCGCCGCGTCGGGTCCGGCGCCGCCCAGGATTCGAGCGGCGTGTCGCGCTTGCGACATCTCCTCGGCCATCTTCGCCACGGCCGGGTAGTCGCGGTACAGCGACGACACGATCCCCGTCGACACGAAGCGGTTCAGCGTCTGTTCGGTGCACTCGTAGGGGTAGTTGACGAGATACGGCAGGGCGTTGCAGCACGGAGTAGAAGAGCTGCGCGTCCACCGTGACGACGAGCTGCTCGTCGATCCGGCTCGCATCGTCCGTCTTCGCCATGTCGGCGAACGTCATCGTGCGCCGCTCGCCCTCCTGCAGCGCGACGAACCGCGACTGCGACAGCTGCATCCGCCCCGGCAGCACCGGCACGGGCCGCAGCTCGCCGTCCGAGAAGTCGCCGGCCACGGCCGTCGCCTTGATCGCGTAGGAGCCGACCCGCTTCGGGGTCAGGATCGCGAACGTCGCATTCGCGCTGCCGCCGGCCGCCGCGGAAAACGGGACCGTCGCCTTCTCCGGCGTCAGTCCGAATGCCGCCAGCGCGCTCGTGTTCGTCTCCGTGTCGAGGATGTCGAGCGTCAGCCGTGCCGGACATCGCGTTCGCCGACGCGTTGTTGACGACGACCTTCAAGCTCCGCCGAGTCCCCCTCGCGCAGGAAGCGCGGCACGTACGGCCGCACCATGAGGTCCTTGACGCTTTGCGTCTCCCGGTGGAGCGAGCCCGACTTGAAGTCCCGGGTGATCGCGTGGACCCAGACGTTCCAGGACGTCACGGAGTCCGGCACCTGGAACTCGATCACGGCGGACCCGTCCGGCCCGGTCAGGAGCTGCGGGCTTCCAGAACGCCGTCTCGGAAAAGTCGCTGCGCAGTACGGGCGGCGCGGCGGCCGCTTCCCCGTGCCCCATGATCGCCGGAGACTCCCCCGTCACCGTCACGACAGTCTCTTGCGCCGTGACCGCGAAGCCGCCCTCCATTGCGGGAGCCGCGAGCGCGTCCGTTGCGTCCGCCCGCGTTTTCGCCAGCATCCCGACCCCGGCCATCCGCATGCCGGGCCCCCCGATGCCGTAGCCCTCCTCGAACTTCAGCTGGTCGGCGCGCAGGGCTTCGCGAACGGGGCTCGCGCCGAAGTCGCGGCCGGAAACCCATTCCCACCGGATCGGCCCGAGGTTCGAGAACAGGCCGCTGTCCCCGCTGCCGTCGGGGTAGACGGACAGGGGCTGCGGAGGCTGAGGCTCTCCGAACACATCGAGGCTGCGGTCGTACATGTACGCCAGCAACTCCGCAGCGCGGCCCTCGGAGGGCGTTCCAGCGGGCGCCTTCACGGTCACGCGCCAGGTTTCTCTCGCGCCGGGGCGGATCCGATCCCGGAAGGTCGCAAACGAGACCTCCAGTTTCTTGTCGTCCCACGGCACGAGCACCGAACTGCCCAGCGTCAGGAACTGGTGATCGCGCACGAGCGACAGCCGCACCGCGAAGCCGCCCCGATACTCCTCGGGAACGGGGACTTCGATCACTCCACTCTGCAGCGAGGGGATCGAGCGGCGCAAGACGACTTTGCCGCCACGCAGGACCTCGAAGTAGAGGACCTGATCGGGCAGGCCTGAAGCCACGAGGAAGCGCGCCATCTCACCCGGCGAGACCGACTCGCGCTCGGCCACGAGAACCTCGGGAAGCGCGATGCGCGTGCGCTTGCCCGCGACGAAGAAGTCCTTCGTCGTCTCTAGCGGGCGCCGAAACGTCCCGCGTCTCGTAGCGCAACCGCCACGGCCCGGGAGGCAGGGCCGACAGCCGGACCTCCGCCTCACCCTTCGCGTCGTGGGACACGTGGCCGCGGGCCTTCTCCTCACCGTCGGGCCAATGGCGCATCGCCGCCTCGATCGACATGCTCGTATCCCAGCGCGGACGCAACCGGTCGCCCGGAGTTGCGAAGCCGTCATCGAGCGCGGGCGGCTGGTCGAGGAGCATCTCCGCGGGAGCAGCGTCCGTCCCGGCTGGACGACGCTCAACAGCCGCCAGCTCCCCTCGCCCGGGCTCGGCGCGCCATCGAGATCGGTCCGCGCGATCGTCAGGCGGGCGGAGTCGCCCTCCCGCACGAATCCCGCGTCGATTCGCACGGTGGCCTCGACGGCGACGACGCCGAGCCGGAAGCTCCGCGCGTCCTCGCGGGTCTCGCCGCCCTCGTCGGTCACTGCCGCGGTCGCCCCGAAGAGGTAGATGACCTCGTTCGCGCCTTCGGCCAGACGCTCGTCCGCCTCCGGCAGGAACTTCGCCTCGAACGTCCCGTCGTCCTTCAAGGGCGACGTGCCCTGCGCCACGACCTGCGACTCGCCTCCCGTGCGCGGCCCCCAGCGCCACCACCACCGGGATACTGCGGCTCGCGCAGGACCTGCCAGCGCACCGTGCCGGTCGTGACGGGCAGCCCGAAGTAGTACCGCGCCGAACCCGAGATCGCTGCGCGCTGATTGAGCCGCAGCGGCGTCTTCGGGTCTTCCCACTTCACCTCGAAGGTCGGACGCTTGTACTCCTCGACCTGCACGCCGGCCTCGCCGGAAGGCGAGCTCTCGACGCTCCACGAACCGAGGGCCCGGCCCGCCGGAATGACGAACTCGCCGGCCGCCGAGCCGAAGGAGTTCGTCGAGGTCACTCTCGACGCGACGGCCTGGCCGTTGGGGTCCCGAGCGTGACCGTGACCGCCTGGTCCGCCGCCGTCTGGTATGTGCCGGAGCCCGGCGCACCCCGGTACGCAACCACCTTCCACAGGACCTTCTGCAGGGGGCGGTAGATCGCGCGATCGGTGTAAACCAGCGCGCGCGTCTCCGCGGGACTCTCCGTCGGCGCGGAGAGAAAGATGTGCTGCGACTCGAGTGCCACGTCCGAGCCCTTGCGCGCGAGCAGGAAGTAGTTCGGCTGACCGCCAAGCTGCCAGGCGAAGCGGGTGAGCCCTCGCTGATCCGACGTCTCCGACGCAACGCGATGATGGCCGCGGACGCTCCAGTCGTAGGCCCAGAGCTCGACGTCGGCGCCCGCAACGACCTCGCCCGTGGATCCGCGCACGGCGCGCACTTCCACGGCCGCACCTTCCGGATGGGTCACGAGCACCAGGTCCGAAAGCACGATGCTCACCGCATTGACGCGGTTGTCAGCTTCCGCAAAGTCCGAACGCACCGACACCACGATCACGTAGACCCCTGGCTCCTGGATCGGCGGCGTCACGTAAGTCGCGTGCGGCCTGAAGTCCGGCGTCGGCGCAAGGGCGACCTCCCACGCCGCTGCCGGCGCGCCGCGGCGCACGAGCTCGCGCACCTCATCGGGGCCGGGAAGCAGGTTGGGGCCGTTCTTCGCCGCAATCTGGGCCTCGACGGTCAGCCGGTAGGCGCGGAACGAGAGCGCGGACAGGTTCCTGTGCGTAATCCGGATGGACCGGCGGTCGAGCCCGTCCGAGGACATCGACGTCGCCGAGTAGTCGGGCGCTTCGATGCTCGCGACGAGATCGCTCGAGCGTCGCCCGCCCGGCGAATTCGGGTACGCCTCGAAGGCCTCGAGCGCCGTCGCGCGCGCTCGGATCAGGCCGTCGGGCACATCCTCGGCGCGGCGAAAGTCGGCGAGTTCGATCATCCCCATCGACCACCAGGAGACGCCGCGGTAGCGCGGCAGCCGCGCCTCGAGGTCCTTACGAATCGCGGCCCGCTCGGCTTCCCGACCGAACTGCGCGTGCAGCCGCCGCAGTCGTTCGAGACGCGCCTCGAGTTCGGCGGCGCGCCGACCCTCCGCACCGTGCCAGGACTCGAGGTCTCCGAGGATCGCGACCAGTTTCTGGATCGGGTGAGCGCGCCCGTCCGCGACGAGCGCCTGGGCGCCTCGGCCGTCTTCAGAGATCAGACGCGCGAGATCCAGCTGATAGGCCTCATTGGACTGTTGCGGCGTCCAGAACGACGAGTCGGCATACAGCTCGACGAAGAGATACGAAACGGCGTCCCGCAGCGTGCCGCGCACGTCCGGGGGATAATTGTTGGGCTCGACGTACTCGGCGAGCGCACCGACGGGAAGTTTCCCGAGGTCTACCCGCCGGTCCCATGCGCGGCGATACGCCTTTTCGGCCTCCTCCACGATCTCGCCGCCGGTCCACGCCTTGAGATCGATCGGCCCCGACGACTCCACTTTTTCCCGCTGGGACACTTCCCACGAGTTCGTTTCCCTGTACTGAACGAGCGTCTGCGCATAGAAGAGGTCGAGCGTCGTCTGCGGGAGAAGCCCCGTGGGCCACGGTCCCTCCCGGAGGGTCCGCACCGCCGTCTCGTATCCGTGCAGCCCCGTCTCCAGCTGGACCTTGCGGATCAGCGCCTTCGTCCACTCCGCCTCGTCCCTGCGCTTCTGCGCCGCCTCGAGGATCCCGTCGACCTTCTTCTCCGCCTCGGCAAACTTCTGCTCCTTGACGAGCGCGTCCACCTCGGCCCAGGTGGCGACGGGCCCGGGAGCGCGTTGGACGGGAACGACGGCGAGGGCCGCGAGGGCGGCCAGCAGGACGGCGACGCGGATCAGGGTCGGGCGGGAAGACACTTCCAGCATTCTGTCAAGACGGGACACCGCTTGTCGTCAGGAGTTCCGGATCGAGGCGCCCGCGCCTCAGTTCTGGAACGCGTACGAGGCTTTGATGAAGAACTGCTTGCCCGCGCGCACGAGCAATCCCGTCTCGTCGAGGGCCCGCGCATCGCCGTAGCCGACGAAGAGGACGCTCTGCCAGTTCAGCTTGTACGAGAGCAGGGCCGAGCCCGCGAAGCCGCCGTCGTGTCGCGGAACGGGATCGATCCACAGCGCGGGATCGCTGGTGATGTCCTCGTACTGCCCGATCAAGCGCAGGAGCAGCTGCGGCGTGAAGACGTACACGGCCTTCAGGCGCGCCACGTCGGCGGTGAAGAGCCGGCCGGAGCGATCCGAGAGCGTCTCGTCGATCCAGCGCCGCTCGAGGCGGATGTCGAGCCCGAGGTGGTCGGTCGGCCGCATGAGGGCCGTCAGGAGGATGTCGCCGCCCGTCCCGACGCGCACGTTGGCCACGTCGGGCTGCTTGCCGTAGTTGCCCGCGACGCCGACGACGGGCAGAAATCCCGTCGGCGACGCCGTGATCGTCCAGATGAAGCGGTCGTAATCGAGGTTCTGTCCGTCGATCGCGACCGACTCGAAGCTGTAGTCGAACTCGGCGCGCAGGCTGCCGCCGCCCTGGAACGAGATCCCCGGGAAGGCCTTGCGCGAGATGAGCGATCCGTCGCGCTCGGTCGCGTAGTTGCCGCCGGTCAGAAAGCGCAGCCGCGAGAAGAAGCCGGTCGGATAGATGCGGTAGCCCGCGCCCCACGTCTCCTGGCTGTAGCCGACCTGCGGCACGAAGCCGTCGTCGGCGCGGAAGCCCGTCGCGAAGTTGTCGTACTGCGCCAGCCAGTCCCAGTGGTAGCTCGAGTGGCTCCAGTTCGCCGTCATGCCGAAGCCCGAGAGCTTCTGGCCGTTCCATCCCGCGTAGAGGTCCGGACGGTCGGGAACCTGGGTGAAGCTGTAGAGATACTGCCCGGTCACGAGGTCGGCGTCGTTGGGCCGCCACTGAAAGTCGCTGCCGAGGACGTAGTTGTACGACCCGTCCACGCCCACGCGCGCCGTGCCGAGGGCGCTGACGAACGAGGGCCCGAGATCGTGCTGGACCCGGCCGATGCCCACGTACGACTTGATGTCCTGCGGCGCGGCGTCGGAGAAGACCGGTCCCGGGATGATCACGGTTCCGCCGCCGCGGTCGTCGGTCGCGAGCACGGTGTAGGAATTCTGTCCGGAGCGGCTGGTGAGCCGCGCGCCCCAGAGCGGATTGGTGATCGTCCGCGTGTAGATCGCCTGGATCGGCGTCTGGAGCAGGTTCACTTCCTCGAGAAAGAACGGCCGCTTCTCCGGGTAGAAGAGCGCGAACCGCTCGTTGACGCCGATCTGCACGACGTCGCCCTCGACCTGCGAAAAATCCGGATTGATCGTCGCGTCCACGATCGTGCCCGCGTCGGGAAGCCACTTGAGGTCCATGCCGACCTTGCCCTTGGTCACCGTGCCGTCGCCCGAGTACCCGTCCGTGCCCGGGTAGACCTGGTCGGAGAACCCCGCGGCGAACGGCGCGAAGACGTAGTGCATCCCCTGCGGCAGCCCCGCGATCTTCTCGACCGTCGCGGACCAGCAGAGAAAGCAGCTCGAGCCGCGCGGCATGCGGACGCTGTAGAACTGGTAGTTGTACTCGCGCGGCCACACGCGGTACAGCATCAGCGCCCAGTCCTGCGGGTCCTTGTTCGGGTACCGCAGCGAGGCGAGCGGGATCGCGACCTCCGCCGTCCAGGAGCCCGTGCCGATCTTGCCGGCGGATTGCCAGAAGTAGTCCGGCGCGTTGTCCTCGCCGAAGGGCGACTCGTTCAGGATCGAGTCGGTCTGGATGCCGCGCGGGCTGATCCAGAAGTCGACGGCGGCGCGCCGCGCGTTGTCCACGTCGAGCAGCACGCCGACGTAGTCCTGCTGGTCCGTGATGCCGTCGCGGTCCACGAACGGCGCCCGGATCTTCGAGACGTCCGGCTCCTCGCACCAGAAGGACGCGTAGAAGAACTTGTCGTCCCGGCCCACGCGCGCGATCGTCTTGACGGGCGGCACGGTGCCGTCGCCCGGCTGGAACTCGTAGAACGTCTCGACGACGGCGGCCTCGTTCCAACCCGGATCCGACAAGTCCCCGTCGATCGTGATGGGGCTCGTGATCCGCGGCAGGGTCATCTTCGGCGGCACCGGCTCCTCGGCCAGAGCCCGGACGCGCACAGCACGGCCAGGACGGCGATGGAGCGGAGAGCGCATTGAGAGGATCCTACGGGACGGAGGGCCGAAAGTTACCGGCGGGGCCGGATGACCCGAGGTTTCGCTCACCGGAAATCGTGGCTCGGCATCCGCTCGAACTCCGGGACCGTCCAGAAGCGCTCCGCCCGGACGGACATCGAGCCGTCCTGGCGCTGGAGCCGGCCCTCGACGACGAGCGCGCCCGAGCCGACGACCACCGCGCGCTGGGCCTTGAAGAGGTCCGGCCGCACGATGGCCTGCAGCATCCCGGTCTCGTCCTCGAGCGTCAGGAAGACGAAGCCCTTCGCCGTGCCCGGCCGCTGGCGCACGATGACGGCGCCCGCCGCCGTGACGCGTTCGCCGTCCTCGTGCTGGAGCAGCTCCGCCGCCGAGGTCACGCCGCGCCGGCGCAATCCTTCGCGCAGGTGCGCGAGCATGTGCGGTCCCGTCGTCATCTCGGTCGCGACGTAGTCGGCGCGCGTCTCCTCGATCGGCGACATGTCGGTCAGCGGCGAGGCGTCGTCCGTCGGGACCTCCGCGAAGAGCGGCCCGGCCTTGCGCGCGACCTTCGCGACCTGCCACAGCGCCGCCCGCCGCGTCCTGCCGAAGGCCGCGAGCGCGCCCGCGTGCGCGAGCAGCTCCAGGTCCCCGGGCCTGCAGCTCCGCCCGCCGCGAGAGGTCGTCGATCGTCGCGAACGGGCGCTCCGACTGCGCGCGCTCGACCGACTCCCCCGCCTCGCTGCGCAGGCCCTTCACGAAGCGCATGCCGAGCCGCACGGCGCCCCCCTCCCACCGGCACATCCAGCCCGAGCGCGTCGCGTCCACGGGCAGCACGCGCGTGCCGTGGCGCTGCGCGTCCTTGACGAGCGTGGCCGGGTGGTAGAAGCCCATCGGCCACGCGTTCAGCAGCGCCGCGAGAAACGCCGCCGGATGGTGCGCCTTCAGGTACGCGCTCGCGTACGCGATCAGCGCGAAGCTCGCGGCGTGCGACTCGGGAAAGCCGTAGAGCGCGAACGACGTGATGCACTTGACGATCTGGTCCTGCGCCGCCGGACCGATGCCGCGCGCGGCCATGCCCGTGCGCAGGCGCGCCTCGATCGAGTCCATCCGCTCGACCGAGCGCTTGAACCCCATCGCGCGCCGCAGCTCCTCGGCCTCGCCGCCGGTGAAGCCCGCCGCGACCATCGCCATCCTCAGGATCTGCTCCTGGAAGAGCGGCACGCCGAGCGTCCGCTTCAGGATCGGCTCGAGGCAGGGGTGCGCGTACTCGACCGGCGCGCGCCCCTGCCGGCGCTCGAAGAACGGACGCACCATGCCGCCCACGATCGGCCCCGGCCGGATGATCGCGACCTGCACGACGATGTCGTAGAAGCACTTCGGCGCGTTGCGCGGCAGCGACGCCATCTGCGCGCGGCTCTCGACCTGGAAGAGGCCGACCGTGTCGGCGGCGTTCAGCATCCGGTAGACGGTCGGGTCGTCCTGCGGCAGGTGCGCGAGGTCGACCTCGATCCTCTCGTGCGTGCGGATCATCGGGATCGCCTCCTCGATCGCGGCGAGCATGCCGAGGCCGAGCAGGTCGACCTTGACGATGCCGAGGTCGGCGCAGTCGTCCTTGTCCCACTGCACGACGACGCGGCCCGGCATGGACGCGGGCTCGAGCGGCACGACCTCGTCGAGGCGGCCCGCGGCGACGACCATGCCGCCGGAGTGCTGGCCGAGGTGGCGCGGCAGGTTCTGGATCTGCAGGAAGAGCCGCAGGAAGTGCCGCGCGCGCCGCTCGTCGGGGTCGAGGCCGGCCGCGGCGATCTCGCCGCTTCAACTCCTCGGGCGGGTCGCGGATCTCGCCGAAGTTCCAGCCGCCGAGCTGCTTGGACAGCGCGTCCACCTGCTCGGGCGAATAGCCGAGCGCCTTGCCGACCTCGCGCGCGGACGAGCGGTCGCGGTACGTGATGACGTTGGCCGTCATGCCGGCGCCGTGCGGGCCGTACTTGCGCGTAGACGTGCTGGATGACGCGCTCGCGCTGGTCGCCCGACGGCAGGTCGAGGTCGATGTCCGGCCACTCGCCGCGCTCCTCGGAGAGGAAGCGCTCGAAGAGCAGCTCCATCTTCACCGGGTCGACCGCGGTGATCGAGAGCGCGTAGCAGACGGCGCTGTTGGCGGCCGAGCCGCGCCCCTGCACGAGGATGCCGTTCTCGCAGGCAGAAGCGCACGATGTCCCAGACGATCAGGAAGTAGCCCGCGAGATCGAGCTTCTCGATCATCGCGAGCTCCTTCTCGATCTGCGCGCTGCGCCTTGGCCGTGAGCGGCCGGAAGCGCGCGCGGGCGCCGTTCCAGGTCAGTGGCCGCAGGTGCGAGGACGGCGTCTCGCCCGGCGGCAGCGGGTATTCGGGAAACCGGTAGCCGAGGTCCGCGAGCGTGAAGTCGAGGCGCGCCGCGAGCTCCGACGGCGCGGCGACCGCCTCCGGCAGATCGGCGAAGAGCTCGGCCATCTCGGCGGCGCCCTTGAAGTGCCGCTCGCGCTGCGCGGCGAGCAGGCGCGCCGGCCCGGTCGAGCGGCGTGTGGTTGCGGACCGCCGTCAGGACGTCGTGGAGCTCCTTGTCCTTCGCGCGCGCGTAGCGCACGCCGTTGGTGGCGACGCAGCGGCAGGCGCAGCCGCCGCGCGAGATCGACGAGCGCCTGGTTGCGGTGCTCCTCCTCGCGCAGGTGATGGCGCTGGAGCTCGACGTGGACGCGCCCGGGAAAGATCGCCGCGAGCCTCTCGAGCTCGCCGCGCGCCGCGTCGAGCCCGCCGCTGCGCCAGCGCCCGCGCGACCGGCCCCTCGTCGCCGCCCGTCAGCACGTGGAGCCCTTCCGCGTGCGCGGCGACCTGGTCCCACGTGACGCTCGTCTGGCCCTTCGGTTTGCCGAGCGCGCCGGACGGAGACGAGACGACAGAGATTCCTGTAGCCGGTCCGGTTTTCGACGAGAAGAGTGAGGCGGTCCAACATTTCCGTCGTGCCGTAGGGGCGGGCGCCTTGCGCGCCGCCCGGGCGGCGGCCAAGCGCGCCGCCCCTACGGCCCCGAGAGAAACGGCGGATCCCACCACCGCCCGCACCCCCGCCGCCTTCGCCGCCTTGTAGAACCGCGGCGCGCCGTAGACGCCGTTCGCGTCCACGAGCGCGACGGCGGGGATCTCGCGCCGCGCGGCTTCTTCGACGAGATCCTCCGGCAGCGACGCGCCGTCGAGAAACGAGAACGCCGACGCCGCGCGCAGCTCGACGTAGGCGAGCGGCTTCGAGCGCGGGGGCCCGGGCGCGAACTCGCGCTGCCGCAGCTTCTCCTTGCGCGCTCCCGCCGAGACGATCAGCGCCAGGGGATCGGCGTGTCCCCCGCAGCTCGCGTTGCCCACGCCGAGGTTGCGCGAAGGAGGCATCGCCGGCGGACTTCCCGAGGGACGGTTGCGCTTGTCGGGCACGGGACAGGCAGCGTAGGCGTAAAAAAGGCGTAAATCAAGACTACACGCAATCCCTTGACCTGTAACGAGATGCTACGTACCGACGCGCCCGCTGCGCCGTTCGAGCAGCGCCACGTCGCGCCAGGCGGACCCGAGCTTGCCGAGCTTCTCGCGCACGCCGACGACGCGGAACCCGCAGTGCTGGTGAATCGAAAGCGAGGCGGCGTTTTCCGGAAAGATGCCGGCCTGCAGCGTCCAGACTCCGGCCTCCTCCGACGCGCGCACGAGCTCTTCGAGCAACTGCCGTCCGACGCCGCGGCCGCGCGCCTCCTGCGAAACGTAGACGCTGACCTCGGCGACTCCCCCGTACGCGCACCGCTCGGACACGCGCGAGAGCGCGGCCCACCCGAGCATCCGGCCGCCGTCGCGCGCGACGAGCCGGCAGTCGGGCCGGTGCGCCTCGTTCCAGGACTCCCACGGCGGAGGCGCCGTCTCCATCGTGGCGTTGCCGGTCGCGATCCCCTCGGCGTAGATGCGGCGGACGTCGTCCCAGTCCGACGCGCCCATGCTCGAGATCGCGATGCCGCTCACGGATCAGACGTCCATGTACTCCGGAACGTAGCCGGCCATCAGGCTGTCCTTGGGCAGGATCGTGCGGCCCGGGGCCGCGCCGGCGATCTCCCGTCTTCACCCAGTGCCACGCGTGGAGGATGTCGGGGCCGTGGTAGTAGCGCGTCTCGGCCTGGATCAGGACCGTGCCGCCGAGGATCTCGGCCTTCAGCTCTTCCCACTTGTGCGCGCCGACGACGGCCACGCGGGCGATGTGGTCGGCGTGCTTGGAGAGGAACTGGATCTCCTTCCAGCGCGCGCTCCAGTCGGCCCCCTCCATCGCGGTCAGGTCCGCGAGGATCCCGATCGGCCGCTTGTGCCGCTCGGCGAGCGCAAACTCCATCTGCGGCAGAAAGGCCGCGACCTCCTCGGCCGTCACCTTGCCGGTGACCTTGAATCCAAAGGCCTGCGTGCCGCTTTCCTTGAGGCGTTCGATCATGGGTAGGTTCTCCCTTCCTCGATCCGCGAACGATATCGCAGGCCGCTTCAGCCGGACGGCGACGCGGGCAGCTGCCGGTGATGGTGCCGGGCGTGGGCGGCGAGGAACCGGAGGATCTGCAGGCCCTCGAGCCTGCCGAAATAGGGATGCGTCAGGCACGCGGCGCTGTCCGCTTCGCAGATCCCGGCCGCGAAGCGCTCGGCGCAGGCGCGCAGGTGCCCGACGCCCGCTTCCGGCGACTCGGGCGCCGTCTTCGGACGCGTTTCTTTCGGTGCCCGCGCGCCGGCCGGGAACCGGCCCGCCAGGATCCGCGGCAGGATCGTCCACCGCAGCACGGCGCGCTTCCACCACGGAACGACCACGGTCATCCCCGCGCCGCCGTCGAGCTCGCGCAGGCCCGCCTCGTACCCCAGGATCACGTGCTGGACGACCTGGGCCGGCGTCCACTTGCCCTCGGCCCGCGGCAGGTTCCACGCCGCGGGGTCGACCGATTCGGCGGTCCGCGCAAACGCCTCGATCGCGGCGCGATGCTCGGCGGCGACTTCCTCGAGGACGAGGCGCTTCTTCACGCCGCCGCCGTATCGGCCGAGCGCGCGCAGGCCTCCTTCTCGAACGCGTTGTCCCGGTAGGCGCGTCCGCCGAGCGGCGATCGCGCGCAGGCTCGACGCGACGTAGAGCACGGGGAAACAGGAAGCCGAACCGCTCGTACTGCCCGACGTGGACCCGCTCGTGCGCGCGCGTCGATTCGAGGGCGCGCGCGTCGACCGCCAGCACGACGTGGCCGAGCGTGATCGCCGCGATCGGAAACCACGGATTGCCGTGGCGCAGCAGCGGCCCGAGGACGCCGCCCTCCGCCTCCAGCACGCCGTCGCGCGCCCGGACCCGCCCGCCCGTCGCGAGGACGAGCGGAAGAACCGCCGCCGCCGCTGCCGAGACCGGCAGGGCGGCGGCGTAACCGAGCGCGCGGCGAAACGTCACGCCGTCTTCTTCTGCATCCTGCTGTAGATCCACAGCAGCAGCAGCGCGCCGACGATCGCGCCGATGAAGCCCGCGCCCTCGCCCGGCTCGTACCAGCCGAGCATCTTCCCGAGGAAGGAAGCGACGAGCGCGCCCGCGATGCCCAGTATCGTCGTCATCAGGAAGCCCATGCTTTCCTTCCCGGGAAAGATGAACTTGGCCACGACTCCGGCAAGAAACCCCACCACGATCGTCCAGATGAGACCCATGGTCCCCTCCTCTCCCGCAGCAATGCGGGATGAAAACCCGTTCAGGGCGCCGACGCCAGTCGCGCCTCGCCGCCCTCCGGCCCGTAGAACATCACCCAGACGACGAGGTCGTCCGAGAAGTCCTCGAAGCGGTGCGGGACGCCGGCGGGCACGAAGAGCACGTCGCCCGGCGCAAAGCGCGCGCGGTTGGCGTCGTTGACGAATTCCCCGTGCCCGGCAATGACGACGTAGAGCTCGTCCCGCGTGTGCGGCTTCTGCGGGTCGGTGCCGCGGGGCGCGTAGATCTCGACCTCGAGCGTGCCGTGCTCGAGCACGATGGCCCAGCGCTCGCCCGCGGGCCCGGGCAGCTTCGCCAATCCTTCCGCGACGGTCGCATGCCGGTCGGTGATCACATGTCCTCCAGTTCGCGCCCCTTGGTTTCGCGAATGAACTTCCACACGAGGAAGAACGACAGCGCCGCGGCCGCCGTGTAGAGCCCGTACGCCAGTCCGAGGCCGACCTTCGAGAGGCGGCGGGAAGGTCAGCGTCACGAGCCAGTTGGCGACCCACTGCGCCGCCGCGGCCAGCGCCAGCGCCGCGCCGCGGATGCGGTTGTTGAACATCTCGCCGAGCAGCACCCAGACGATCGGGCCCCACGAGAAGCCGAAGGCGAAGACGTACAGGTTCGCGGCCACGAGGGCGGCCGTCCCGTGGATCCCGGAAAGCACCGGCGAGCCCGTCGCGTCGAGCGGCGCGCTCGCGAAGAGCCACGCCATCGTCCCGAGCGTCAGCGTCATGCCGACCGAGCCGATCAGGAGCAGCGGCTTTCGCCCGAACCGGTCCACGAACGCGATCGCGATGAGCGTCGTGACGATGTTGATCACGCCGGTGATCGAGCTGATGCGCATCGAGTCCTGCTCGGTGAAGCCGACCGAATGCCAGAGCGCGGTGCTGTAGTAGAAGATGACGTTGATCCCGACGAACTGCTGGAAGACGGAAAGCCCGATGCCGGCCCAGACCACCGGCAGGAACAGGCCTTTCGGCGCGCGCAGGTCCGAGATCCGCGAAGGCCGGTCCGCGCCCACGGTCGCCTGGATGTCCTTGATCCGCGCCGCCACGTCCGGCTCGCCGATCCGCGTGAGCACGACGGCCGCTTCGGCCGCGCGGCCGGTGGACACCAGGTGCCGGGGCGACTCCGGAACGAAGAACGCCCCGATGCCGTAGACGAGCGAAGGAAAGACCTCCACCCAGAACATCCAGCGCCACGCGGGCACCCCGAACCAGAACGGCGCATCCGGCGAGCCGGCCGCGTGCGCGATCAGGTCGTTGATCGCGAGCGCCAGGAAGATGCCGGTGACGATCGCCAGCTGCTGCAGCGAGCCGAGGCGTCCACGGATGCGCGCGGGCGCGACCTCGGCGATGTAAGCCGGCGCGATCACGCTGGCCGCTCCCACCGCGATGCCGCCGAGGAAGCGCCACACCGAGAACACCAGGAGGCTCTGCGCGATGCCCGAGCCGATCGAGCTGGCGGCGAAGAGCAGGGCCGTCAGGCGCATCGCCCGCACGCGGCCGGCGCGGTCCGCGACCCGGCCCGCGATCAGCGCGCCGACGGCCGAGCCGAGCAGCGCCGAGGCCACGGCGAAGCCGAGCCGGCCCGCATCGGCCTGGAAGTGCCGCTCGAGCGCGCCGACCGTGCCGTTGATGACGGCCGTGTCGTATCCGAAGAGGAACCCGCCCGTCGCGGCGACGCACGAGATGAGGACGACGTATCCGAGGGCGGTCGGGTCTTTGGAGGCCGCCTTACTGCTCATCGAGAAACACCTCCGCGATGTGCGGCGTCTTTCCCGTGAAGGAAACGTCGCTGTTGACGATCATGGCGACGACCAGCGCCTCGTCGGGGTAGATCACGAGATTGGCGGTCCCGCCCTGCGCCCCGCCCGAGTGGCGCACCCGGCGGCGCCCGCGCGAATCCTTGTCGACCGTCCAGCCCATGCCGTACTCGGTGTCCTTGCCGTCCGCGGTCTTCTGGGAGGTCCAGAGCAGGCGCAGCGTCTCGGGCTTCATCAGCCGGCCCTCCAGCAGCGCGTTGCCGAACGCGACGAGGTCCTCCGCGGTCGAGTCGAACCCGCCGCCGGCCCACTTGACGCTGTTGTCGACGAAACCGGCGTTGACGATGGTCCACGTCTCGTCGTCGCGCGTGTAGAAATGGGCGCGGCCCGGCACGATCGCCGCCGCGTCGTCCGGGCTCGTGTGCGTCATCCCGGCCGGGCCGAAGACCGTCCTCTGCATGAGGTCGAGGAACTTCTCGCCGCTCGCGCCCTCGAGGACCGCCGACAGGAGGTTCCACCCGTACGACGAGTACGAGAACTTCGTGCCCGGCTCGAAGAGCAGCGGATCGTTTTCGAACACGATCAGCCCTGCGCGGACCGTGTCGTAGTGCGTGCGGCTCTCGAACTCCCCCGGCTTGTAGTGTCGGACGCCCGCCAGGTGTCCGGCGAGCTGCCGGGTCGTGATGGGCCACTGCTTCTGCGGGAAGTCCGGGACGTAGCGCTGCACGGGCGCGTCGAGGTCGAGGCGGCCCTCCTGCACGAGCAGCCCGAGCGCGGCGGCCGTCAGGGGCTTCGAGACGCTGCCGATCCGCATCCGCGTGGTCTTCGAGACCGGCGCGTCGAGCTCGACGTCCGCGCAACCGATCGCGGCGCTCCAGACGAGCTTGCCCGCGCGCGACACGGCGATCGTCACGCCGGGCGCACCCGTGCGCTCCATCTCCGCGGCGATCAGCGCCTCCGTCGTCGCGATCGCCCGCCGCGCCGACGGCACGGACACGGCCGCGGGCGCCGCCTGCGGCAGCAGGACCAGGCGTCCGCCGCCGAGCAGGACGAGGCCGAGGAGCAGCGTTCGCCGCGTCATCGCCTCAGCGCCACGCCACGAGGATCGCGCCCATGACCATCAGGTAGACGATCTGGTAGCCCGCGTCGATCAGCCAGGTCGCGAGCGGCTTCTCGGAGAACATGTTGCCGGTCAGGCCAACCGTCGCGGCGAAGCCGACGCCGATCAGCGCGCCGAGCTTGACGCCGCCGCGCACGTAAAACACGTCCATCCGCTTGATCAGGACCGCCATGGCAATGGCCATCACGAGGTAGCAGACGAACGATACGCCATACGCCCGCCCCATGCTCGAGCGCATGGCCGCCAGCTTCTCCGGCGTGTGCCCGTGGGCCTTCACCCACGCCTTGCCGAAGAGAAACGGTGAATACCAGAGCGCCCCGATCGCGAAGACCGCGATCGCGGACCCGATGACGGGCAACCAGTGGATGTGTGGGAGCATGGCGCCTTCCTCCTCTTTCGCGTTCTCTAGGGCTTGATGCTCTCGACCGCCTGGAAGAACCGCGACACTTCGATCATGTCGCGCCCCGTGAAGACGATGACGTTGCCCGCCGGCCGCTCGACGCCCGGCAGGTACGAGACGACCTCCGCGTTGACCGAATCGTTGAACCGGATCTTCAGCTTCACCGGCCGCGCGACCCGGTAGGGCTTGAGCTCCGCGCGCCGCTCGACGCCGCGTTTCACGCCCTCGCGGATCAGCTTCTGCGCCTCCTCGGGGTGCATCATCGACGCGGAATAGAAGCCCGTCGCCTCCTTGACCGCCGCCGTCTCGATCGGCCCGAGCAGTTTGCGCGCATCCTCGCAGATCGTCTGGTCGCCCGAGAGAAACACGACCGGCACGCCGAAGTCGCCGGCGATCGCTGCGTTGAAGCCCGCCTCGGGCTCGGCGACGCCGTCGAGCTCGAGCGCAATCGTGCCGCTGAACGTGTGCGACAGGACGGCCGCCTCCCGCCCTTCCGCCGCGTGGTACCCCACGAACACGACCGCGCCGAAGCTCGCGTCGATCCCCTGCATCATGCCGAGCGGGCGGGGCCAGGCGCGGATGAGCCGGACGCGCCTGTCGAGCGCCTCGACGTCGATGTTCTGGGCGTCCCCGTGGGAATCGGCCACGACCACTTCGGTGGCCCCGGCGTCGTAGGCCCCGGCGATCGCGGCGTTGACCTCTTTGGTCATGAGCTGGCGGAACTTCTCGAACTCGCGGCCCTTGGAGTTCGCCTGCACGCTCCACGTGCTGACGCCGCCGACGCCCTCCATGTCGGCCGAGATGAAGACCTTGAGCTTGCCCGCCGCGGCGGGCTGCGCGCGCAGGACGGCGGCCGCCATCCATGCCGCCGCAACGAAGAGTCCCCGTAACATCCGTCGATCCGGCATTCCCCGATCCTCCTTGTGGGTCACACTTTTATCGAGACGCCGATCCAGATCATCAGCAGCGTGACGCAGATCGCGACCGTCACGGAGGGGCTGAAGTACGCGCCGACGGCGGCCATCGCGTATCCGGGCGTCCCCAGCCAGTACCTCCGACTGACCTCCTGGATGGATTCCTCCGACACGCCGGCCCGGAGGAGCTGGCGGCCGGCGATGGCCGAGCGCCAGAGGAGGTTGAAGGCCACGCTGATCAGGACGAACGTCCCTCCGTAGACGGCCGCGGCGACGCGCGCGCCCGGCTTCTCGAAGTATTCGGCCAGCACCGCGGTCGGAAACGGCACGACCGTCACGAGCAGCAGCAGGAGGCCGTTCGAGTAGAGAAACCGCGCGTTCACCTTCCGCACGACGTTGAACATCCGGTGGTGGTTGGCCCACATCACCAGGATCGTGAAGAAGCTGGTCACGAGCGCCACGTACGACGGCCACTGCCGGAGCAGCGCCCGCGTCAGCGATCCGTTCGCGCCGCCGTCCTCGAGGTGCGGGACCTTCAGCTCGAGGACGAGCAGCGTGATCGCGATCGCGAAGACGCCGTCGCTGAACGCCTCGATCCGTCCGGTCTCCTTCTCCTCGGCCGGCGCGCTCATCCGCGATGGGCCGCTAGGGCTTCGCCGCTGCGGGCGCCGGCGGCGCCGGGTCGGCGGAGGCCTGGTCGGCCACGTAGAGCCACTTGCCCTTGATCTGCCTGGCGACCTCGGTGTACCGCCCCTTCATCACGACCGGCGCGCCGCCCGCGCGCGGCTGCAGCGTCATCGAGAAGTTGCCCCACCCCGCCGAAGTGTTCTGCCACGTCTCGTAGACGCTGTTGGAAAGCGTCACGTCGGTGACGGAGTAGTCCTTCATCAAGCCCGCGTACGCCTCGCGGATGGCCTTGCCGCCGCGCGCCTCGGGCATGTTCGGCAGCCACATCACGGCGTCGTCGGCGTAGTTGGCGGCGATCGCCTCGATGTCGCCCGAGAGCATCGCCTTCTTCCAGGAGGCGTCGAGGCCCTTGGAGCCCGCGTCCTCGGCCGAGGCGGCGCGCGCCGCGAAAACCAGCGCGCAAACGAGGATCCCCTTCGCGATGCGTGACGTCATCTTGTTCCTCCTGGTTGCTTGCCGCGAATCATATGCCCGGAGCGCGTCAGTCCCACTTCTTGAGCTGCGGCCACAGCGACTGCAGGGCAATGCCCCGGCAGACGTAGATGGGCTTGTTCTCGTAGGGCATGGCGTAGGGGTGCTGGAGCACCGCCACTTCCTCGACGGAGGCGCACTTGGCCTCCAGGGCGGCCCGCTCGCCCTCGCCGAGCACGATCAGGACCTCGCCCGTCGCCCCCCGCGGCCCCCAGTAGAAGTAGTTCTGGTGGACGCCGATCGACTTGGGAAGACCGAGCGCGGGGCCGTAGAAGTCGATCGCGCCGGACTCGCCGTAGTTGTTGCCGAGGATCGCGGCCTTCGCGCGGTCGGCCGGCGGCAGCGCGCCGTAGACGCGCGCGGCCTCCTGTGCCATCTCCTTCCAGCCGTGCATGTCCGCATAGAGCTGGGGCAGCGGGCCCATCTCGTGGTTCTCGAGCCGGGGCTGCTGCATCCCGATCCGCTCGGCGTACCGGATGTAGCCCTCCTCGGAAAGAACGGGCAGGAACATCGGCGCCAGCGCAACGCCGCCGAGCGCGAGGAGCGCCGCGTAAGCCGGCTTGACGAAGGCGAGGGCCCGCCCGCGCCCGGAGAGCCACTGCTCGAGCGCCACGCCGCCGGCCGCGAGATACAGCGGAAAGATCGGAGCCGCGTAGTACATGCGCCCGCCCGTCAGGATCAGCGCGGCCTGGAACACCACGAACGTCCAACCCAGGCACCGGTACGCGCGCCCCTCGCGCGCGAAGAAGAGCCACGCGAGCCCCGCGATCCAGATGGGCGCCGTCAGCGGAAGCATCGCCAGGGCTTCCTGCCCGAGCAGCGCGAGCGGCTTCAGGACCACGTCGCGCTGGTTGCGGCGGATGTTCTCCAGTAGCTCCAGCATCGGAAAGCCGTGGCGCGCCATCCAGACGAAGTTCGGCAGGAAGATCAGCCCGGCCAGCGCGCCGCCGATCCAGATTCCCGGCTTCGCGAACGCGCGGCGGGCGGGCGTCAGCAGCAGGCCGACGACGACGGCGAACCCGAAGACGAGCGTCGTCTGCTTGTTGAGAAGACCGAGGCCCATCAGCGCGCCGAAGCCGATCCACAGCCGGTCGTTGCCCGTCTGGATCCATCGGATCACGCAGAGCGCCGCGCCCATCCAGAAGAGCGGCTCGAAGGCGTTCATCGTCAGGAGGTGGTCGATGCCGAGGTAGATCGGCGCCACCAGGACCGCGAGGGCGGCCAGACCCTGCGCGTAGCGTCCACCGCCGAGCGCGCGCGCGAGCAGGCCCGCGAGCACGACCTTGACCGCTCCGGCAACGGCCGGGAGCAGCCGCAGGCCGAGGAGCGATTCGCCGAACACGTGCCGCGCAACCCAGACGATCGCCGCGATCAGCGGCGGCTGGTCCACGTAGCCCCAGTCCAGGTGCTCGGAGCAGGCGAGGAAGTAGAGCTCGTCGCGGAAGATCCCGTAGCGCGACGCAACCAGCAGGTGCGCCACGAGCTTGACCGCGGCGAGCGCGAGCACGATGCCGAGGCCGTTCTTTGCGGGCTTCACGGCTCGATCGCCACGTCGACCGTCACGGGCGACAGGACCTTCACGAGATCCGCCGGCGCGAGCTCCACGAGGAATCCGCGGCGACCGCCGTTGATCAGCAGTCGCTCGAGGGCGAGGATCGAGCGCTCCAGGTGGACGGGCAGCGGCTTGCGCGTCCCGAAGGGGCTCACACCGCCCGGCACGTAGCCCGTGTACCGCTCGACCGCGGCGGGGCTGGCGGGCGCGACCTCGCGCGCCCCGATCTGGCGCGCCAGCTGCTTCGTCGAGACCTCCCGGTCGCCGTGCATCAGGACGATGAGCGGCTTCGGCGTCGGCGTCCCGTCGCGCGCCTCCATGACGAGCGTCTTGACGACCTCGTGCTCGGCAACGCCGAGCGCCTCGGAGGAATGCCGCGTCCCGCCGCGCTCGACGTACTCGTAGAAGCGCGGCGTGAACGCGACGCCGGCGGCGCGCAGCATCCGGATCGCCGGGGTGGACGGGAGGGGCGGAGACTTCAAGGGAAGCGCCCGGCTACTTTGGGGCCTGTCTCATACGTCGTCCTTCTTCGGTCCGGCCGGCCCCGCGTACACCCCCCGCACGACCGGCCGCGGAGCCGAGCGCTTCCCCGTCTGATCCTTCGACTGTTCTCCCGCCAGGATGGCGGCGCGCAGGAAGCGGCCGACGGAGGCGTCGCGCACGTCGTCGAGGCTCGCCATGCTCAGGCGCCGGGTTCCGCTTTCCCTTCCCCTTGAGCCGCCGCTCCGGGTCGGGAAGGTCCGATCCGAGGCCAAACTCGAGGTCCACCCGATCGCCGTGAATCGCCAGGCGGCAGAATGCGTCGGCCGGATTCTCGGTGAGGGCGTAGGCCATCGCGACGCCGCCGTCCGCATCGTCGATGAACTCGCTCGCGCCCTTGGCCTGGTCGAGCACCACCGTCCGCAATCGCAGCGCGATCTGGGCGATTTCCGGGCTGAACGCCCCGAGAAACGCGCGCAGGTCCGATCCCCCCGCCCGTTTCACAGCAGCTTCACGTAGCGCAGGGTCTCGGGACGGTATCCGAAGTGGTCGTAGATCGCCCGCGCCCGCGCGTTTCCGTCGAACACGTTGAGCGTCAGCTTGCTGTACCCATGCCCGCGCGCCCAGGTTTCGGCCGCCCGCATCAGAGCGCCCCCGGCGCCCCTGCCCTCGGCCGCCTGGGTCACGGCGAGGATTCCGACGTGGCCGTGCTCTTCGCCGACGAAGTAGTCGCGGAGGGTCTCGAGATAAATGAAGCCGAGCGGCGACCCGTCGGACTCCGCGACCAGAAGCGAGGCGCCCGCGGGCGCGCTCTCGAAGAAGGTGCGGACCACGCGCGCGTCGGCCTCGCCGATCTCGTCCGACGTGCGCCACGGCGGCGGCCCGAACGCCCCCAGACGCATCACGGTCTCGAGCGCGAAGGCGCGGTCGCCGGGCACGGCCGGACGGACGACGACGTTCCCGCCACGGGCGCTCATCGCACGGCCCCCGCGGAGGCATCCAGGATGCTCCAGATCCGGTCCAGCCATTCGCGGTGCTCGGGCTTCATCAGCACGGACCGCAGGCACGTGATCGTCTCGCGATCGCGCGCGATGCCCGCGCCCGCGAGGTCGAAGAAGTTCGCCGGCAGCTCCGCGAGCGCGAGGTGCAGGCCGCGGCGCGCCGCCTCCTCGAAGAGCCCGCGCGCGAGCGCCGAGGATGCGGAGGCGGTCGCGGCGCGAACCGCCCAGACGACGATGTCCAGCTCGGGCTCGAACGGGACCAGGAAGCGCGGGTCCGCCGCGAGCTTCGCGTGGAGCGCGAGGGCGGCCTGGCGCGACGCGGACAGGCGTCCCGCGAACTCGCCGCCCTTTTCGAGCGGCAGCAGGCGCATCGTCGCCCAGAGCGCCACGGCGCTCGCGCCCGGGCGCGAGCATTCGAGGCTGATCTCGCCCAGGTGCAGGTCGGTCGAGCTGAAGTACGTGTACGGCGAGTCGTGCTTGTAGAGCCGCCCCACCGCCGGGTCCCGGAAGAGGACGCAGCCGCAGCCGTAGGGCTGCAGGCCGTGCTTGTGCGGATCGATCACGATCGAGTCGGCCTCCCCGACATGGTCGAAGGCGCGCCGCGCGGCTGCGCCGAGGTTGTCCGCGAGGCCGTAATAGCCGCCGTACGCGGCGTCGGCGTGGACGCGGAAACCGCGCCGCTCCCTCAACGCCAGGATCTCGGGCAGCGGATCCACCGAACCCGTCGCCGTCGTGCCCATCGTCGCGACGACCGTGCCGACGCCGCCCTTGTCGAGCCGCCGCGCGAGCGCGCCGGCGTCGAGGCGTCCGCGCGCATCGCACGCGACTTCCTCGAACGCGAGACCCAGCACGCCGCCGACGCGCCCGTGCGTGTAGTGCGCCTGCGACGAAGCGAGGACCGCCTGGCCCGGGTGGAGCTGCCCGGCGACCCACAGCGCCTCGAGGTTGGCCATCGTGCCGCCGCCGCAGAGGTGGCCGAGGTGGTGATCGGCGTCCCATCCGAACATCCGCGCGATGCCCGCGACCGCCTCGCGCTCCATCGCCGAGCTCGCGCGGCCGCCGTCGAGCGCGTGGTTGTTCGGATTGATCCACATCGCGAGCGCGTAGGCCAGGCGCGCGACCGGGTGCGGCGGCTTCAACATCTGCCCGGCGTACAGCGGGTGGAAGTACGGAAAGTTGTCCTTCAGCCGCTCGGCCGCCTCGAGCAGGACCGCTTCCATCGCCGCCGCGTCCGGCGCGCCCGCGTCGGCCGGCGGAAGGCCCGCGAAGCCTTCCTCGAGTTTTTCGATCGCGGTGCGCAGCACGTCCACCGACTCGCCGTCGAGCGTGAACGCTGCCGGAGGAGTCATCGGAAGAAGAGTCGGGGCAGGACGCAGAACGCCTGGAGCAGCATCCCGACGATGACGATGCCCCAGAGCACGGGCTTCGAAAACACGGCGCGGCTCTTGACGAGCGGCGCGCCGCACGCGGCGCAGGTCTGCGCCGTTTCGAGGTCGTTCATCGCGCCGCAGCTCCAGCAGTTCATGAGAGCCGAATACTATCCGGGGCTCTTGCGCAGGACGAAGTTGTTGCAGTAGTCCTTCGAGTCCCAGAACCGCCCGCCGGCGGCCTTCTGGTGCACCGCCGGATCGAACTCCTCCGCGGCGACGAGCCGGCCCCGCCGGACGAAGTGCCCGCGATAACCCCGATCGGCAAGAAAGCTCAGGACCGCGCGCACTCCTTCCTCCCCGACGTGCCGGACCTCGCTCTCGACGACGACGAGCGGCGCGTGACGGTCGAGCGTCCGGCGCGCGCCCCGCAGGACGGACGAGCTCGTGGCCCTCGACGTCGATCTTCAGCGCCGCGATCCGCCGCGTTTCGCCCCGGAAGTAGTCGTCCAGCGTGACGACCGAAACCGCGACGCCGCGCCCCGGCGTGAGCCCCGCGACCGCCGGCTCGAACGACGCGCCCGGCGACGCCGCGTTCGCCCCCGGGACGTTCAGGGTCAGGGTGCCGGCGGCGTCCGAGACCCCGGACGCCTCGACGACGACGTTGGTCAGCCGCGCCGCGCGGCAGGCCCGGAAGAGGTACTCCGCGAGGACGGGCTGCGGCTCGAACGCCACGACTTTTCCGGGCCCCGCGGCCCACGACAGCGACGGCAGGAAGCTGCCCTTGTGCGCCCCGACGTCCACCGCGACGTCTCCCGGGCGAATCGCGCCCGTGAGCGCCGCGATCTCGGCGCGCTCGTCGCGCAACCGGGCCCGGAGGCCGCGGTAGAGGAAGCGGAGTTGCACGTTCTTACGCCGTCTTCGTGCCGTAGGGGCGGGGCTTGCCCCGCCCGCCTCGGCGACGACATGCGGCAGCCGGTCCCGGTTAGTCGCCCGGCGCGGCCGCAAGGGCCGCCCCTACGGCACCGAAATGCTCGTCCAGGTCTCCACGACCCACTATCCCCCTCCAGCATCTTCCCCGCCAGCTCCTTGACGAGCTTCGCGCACACCATCGCCGTCAGCCCCGACGGTCCACCTTCGGATTGAACTCCACGACGTCGGCGCCGACGATGGGCGCCTTCACGCGCGCGATCACGTCGAGCGCCTGGCGCGTCGACAGCCCGCCCGGCTCCCAGTGCGACACTCCCGGCGCAAACGCCGGATCGAGGCCGTCGATGTCGAACGAGACGTAGACCGGCCCGTCGAACTCGAGCGCGAGGTCGTCGCGGAAGTCCTTCATCTCGATCGACTCGACGCCGAACCGCGCGATCTGCTCCCGCTGGTGCGCGGTCGCGGTCCGGATCCCCACCTGGACGAGGCGCTGGACGAGCTTCTCCTCCATGATCCGCGCGAAGGGGCACGCGTGCGAGAAGCGGTTGCCCTCGAATTCGTCGTAGATGTCCGGATGCGCGTCGAAGTGGAGGATCGAGAGCTTCGGGTACCGGCGCGCGAACGCCCGCAGGATCGGGTAGGTCACCGCGTGGTCGCCGCCGAGCGACAGCACGCGCAGGTTCATGTCGAGCAGCTTGCCGACCGCCCCCTCGATCGCCGACGGCATGTCGATGCCCGGCCCCGGGCCGAAGTCCCCGGCGTCGAGAAAGTCGCCGGGCGTGATCTCGATGCCCCGCTCGCTCCAGGAGTTCGCCGACTCCGACGCGAAGGCCCGGCGGATCAGCGGCGGCGCGTCCGCCGCGCCGCGGAGAAAGGACGAGTTCTCGTCCCAGCGAAAGCCCACCAGCCCGATCCGCGCCTTCTCAGCCATCGAGCGCCCGCTCCATCCGGATCACCGGCAGCACGACGCCGTCCGGCAGCGGGACGTCGATCGGCTCGCGCTTCTCGAACCCGAACGCCTCGTAGAGCGGCACGCCGGGCAGCGTCGAGGCGAGCTCCATGCGCCGGAAGCCGGCCGCCCGCGCCGCGTCCATGCACGCGCCGAGGATCGCCGAGCCGACGCCGCGCCGCGCGAACGCCGGGTGCACGAAGAACGCGCGGATCCGCGCGGCCTCCGTCGCGGGGTCGAGCAGCGGGTCCTCCGCGGACTTCATCTGGTCGCCGCCGAAGAGCGTCCGCCGCCGGCTCCAGCCGCCGCAGCCGGCGAGCTGCGCCGTCCTCCTCGGCCGCGAAGTAGGTCCCGTCGGCGATCAGCCGGCTGTCCGGCCCGAACACGTGGCGGATCGCGCCCTCGGTCTGCTCCTCCGAGTAGTAGCCGCGCGACAGCGCGCGCGCCGAGAGCGGGATCAGCGCCTTCAACGCCGGCAGGTCCTCGGCGGTGGCCAGTCGAATCCGCATGGCCGGTCCCGATCAACGGACGTCGGCCGTCGAGAAGTTCGGGTTCTCGATGATGCCGAAGACGTTGCCGAAGGGATCCTTGACCGCCGCGACCTTGATCCCGCCGCCGACGTCGCGCACCGGCTCGTACGGCCGCGCGCCCCGCGCCACGAGCTCGAGGTGCGCCGCATCGGCGTCCGCGACGCCCCAGTACGGCACGACGCCGCCGCCCGGCGCCGCGTCGCCCATGTCGGGATCCAGGCCCAGCTCGAATCCGCCGACCTGGAAGCCGACGTAGAAGGGCTCCGAGAAGTACGGCTCGATGCCGAGGACCCGGCCGTACCAGGCTTTCGCCGCCGCGAGGTCCGGCACCTTGTAGATGACCGTGCGCAGTCCCTGGATCATCGGCCTACTCCAGCGGCATGCGGCCCGCGTTCTGCGCGAGCCAGTCGTCGAAGATCTGCAGCGCGGGGTTCGAGCGACCGCGAAACGGCCAGGCTGCGCGCGCCGCAGTAGTAGTTCTCGAAGTCGCACTTGAACTGGAACATGTTGCCGAGGTCCTCGGCGCCCGGGAATCCGAAGCCGCGGAAGACCTCGTGGGGCACGGCGTTGTACACGACCTCCTGGCCGAGGGCCTTGCCGAGCGAAGCCGCCATCTGCACGCCCGTGAGGTGCTGGCCCGCGATGCCGACCGTCTTGCCCACGTATTCGCCGCTCCGGCGGAAGATGCCGTAGGCGCAGCGGCCGATGTCCTCGACCGCGATCCCGGGAAGCTTCTTGTCCTCCATGGGAAGCGTCAGCGTGACCCGTCCGTCCGCCCCCTTCTTGGGTCCCAATCCGAAATAGATGAAGTTCTCCCAGTAGAAGGACGTCAGCAGGAACGTGGTCGGAACGCCCGTGTCCGTAAACACGTGATCCGCGCTGCCCTTCGAGTCGAAGTGCGGCACCTTGTACCGCCCCATCAGCGTCGGCATGCGATCGTCGGAGAGCGGCACCCACTTTCGCGTGTCCTCGAGCGTGGACCAGATGACGTGGCGAACGCCCGCGGCCTTCGCGGCCGCGGCCATCGCGCGCGCCTGCGCCAGCTCCCTCTCCGGCGAGAAGTGCTCCCAGTAGTTCGTGACGCAGTACGCCGCGTGCGCGCCCGCGAAGGCGTTCTTGACCGACTCGACGTCGTCGAGGTCGCAGGCCACGACCTCGGCGCCCTGCGCGGCGAGCTTCTTCGCGTTGTCGGAGTCCGGCTTGCGCGTCAGCGCGCGCGCCTTGAATCCTCCGGCCGGGTCGGCCAGGATCGCCCGCGCGAGCCCGCCTCCCTGCGCGCCCGTCGCGCCCACCACGGCGATGATCTTCGGCTCTGGCATGTCGAACCTCCTGGAAGAGGAGAGACTACCCGAACCCTTTGAAGTCGTGGCAGGGTCTACTTCTTGTCTTCCAGCCCCGCTGGCGCCAGCCGCGCCAGCCGCGACGCGATGCGGCCCGGCTTCTGCCCCCGCATCTCCGCCCGCTCTTTCGCCGCCACGGCCGCGCGCACGACGTGGGCGCCGACGTACCGGATCGGCTCCGGCGGAAAGCTCCCGACGGAGCGACCGACGAGCGGGTGCCGCGACCATTCGTCGTCGCGGCCGAGCACGAGGCTCGCGAGGATCCTGCCGCCGACCGCGCTCGGCCCCACGCCGTTGCCGCTCCACCCCACGCCGTACACGATGTGCTCGCGCCCGCCGAGCCTTCCGAGCAGCGGCAGGCTGTTCGGCGTCCGATCGATCGGGCCCGACCAGTCGTGCGTGACCGCAACGTCCGCGAGACCCGGGTAGTAGCGCCGGAAATCGGCCTCGACCGTCTTCGCCCGCCGCGCGTTGCGGTCGAAATCCGCGCCGATGCGGCCGCCGAGCGCGATCCCCCACCCGCCCTTGCCGAACGCCACCCGGCCGCCGCGCGTCACGTGGTAGTAGTCGACCATGGTCTGCGAGTCGGTGATGCACTCGCCGCCCGACCAGCCGAGCGCGCGGAGGCGCTCCGCCGCCGGCGCCGTGACGATCATGTCGCTCGTGATCGCCACGATCGCGCGCGAGAGCTCCGGAATGCCAGCAGCCCAGGCGTTGGTCGCGATCACCATCCGCGCCGCGGCGACCGTGCCGTGGTCCGTGACGATCCGCACCGGGATCGCGGCGGTCGAACGAGCGGACGCGCGTGTTCTCGTAGATCCGCACGCCGGCGTCGAGCGCGGCCCGCCGCAGCCCGCGGGCGAGCGCCGCCGGCTGGACCGTCGCCGCGGAGAGCTCGATGACGCCCGCGCGGTGGAACGCCGAGCCCGAGCGCCGCGCGATCTCCTCCGGCGGGCAGCCGCCGGAACGTCCCGACGCCGAGCCTTTCGCAGAGGGCGACGACTCCGTCCCACGCGCCCATCTGCGCGGCCGAGGTCGCCGTCCAGAGCCACCCGGCCTTGCGGAAGTGCGCGTCGATCCCGTGCCGCGCGCAGAAGTCGCCAATTTCGTCGATCGCGGCTTCCGAGCCGCGCGCGACCCGCACCGCGTCCGTCTCGCCGCACAGCCTCGCGAGCGAAGAGAGCTTGGGCCACCAGGAGAGCACGAAGCCGCCGTTTCTTCCCGACGCGCCCCCGCCGCAGATGTCCTGCTCGAGCACGACGACGTCGCGCGCGGGCTCGAGCCGCTTCACGCCGAGGGCCGTCCAGAGCCCCACGTATCCGCCGCCGAGGATGGCCACGTCCGTGCGCGTCTCGCCCATGAGCGCGGGCGCATCCGGCGCGTCGCCCGCGACCTCCTGGAGCCAGAACGACCGGTGCTTCAGACGATCCTTACGGCCGGTTCCCGTTGTCCATGTCCGAGAAGATGAGCCAGCGTCCGTCGGCGCCCTTCGACAGCGTGAGCGTGAACTTCCCGATGTCGGCGCCTCCCTGGCGATTCGTGAAGCCGCCGAGGATGTAGCCGGTCCTTCCTTCCGTCGCGTACGCGAAAGCGCGCAGGAACAGCGGCCCCCCGGATCCCGTGTACTGCTTCTCGATGGCCGCGCGGCCGCGCACGGGCAGCTGATTGCTCGACATCACGAAGCCGTCCTCGGCGAAGAGCCTCGCGAGCGCGGCGGCATCGCGGGCGCGCCACGCCGTCTCGTAATCCGTGAGCACGCGCGCGAGCTCCGGCGGGCAGCTGGATGGATGGCTGCGGCGTCGGAGCCGGGGTCGGCGCCGAGGCCGCCAGCACGCGCGGCAGCAGGGCGATCGCCACGAGAGCGAGGAGCCGCCGCCGCATCATGCGCGGCTCTTCAGGCGTCGGACACTGCGGACGATGAGCTCCTCGAGCACCTTCGTGTCGACGTCTGCGAGCTGCTGGATGTACAGGCATCCCCCGCCGACCTTGTGCTTGCCGAGCTTCTTCATCAGCGCGGGCTCGTGCTGGGCGCCGGCCATGAGATACAGGACCAGGGCCTTCTTGCGCGGAGAAAATCCCGCGACGAACCAGTCGCCCTCGCGGCCGCTCTCGGACTTGTAGTGGTAATCGCCGAAGCCGACGATGCTCGTTCCCCACATCTTGGCCTTCGCCTTCGTCGCCCGCTCCAGGAGTCTTCACGAGTGCCGTGCAGTCCGCGCGTCGCGACGCCTCGACCGAATCCACGAACTTCGCGACGCTCGCGCCGGTTTCCGTCGTCTTCAGTTCTCGCGTTCCCCACGTCCGGACCTCCTGGTGCGGCTATTTGCGCGCGTATTCCTGCGCTCCCAGAAAGTGCAGCGACACGTAGGGCTCGTCGCCCACCACCCAGCTGTCGTGCGGGACCGCCGGGACGTGGAACAGCTGGCCGGGCTTGAGCTCGATGACGCGGCCGCCCTCGAACGCGACCGTCGCGACTCCGGACACGACCATGCCGACGTGCTCCACCTCGCACCGCGCCGCCCCGACGAGCGGTCCGACGTGGAGCGACCACTTCCAGCCGGGCTGGTACGAGGCGCGGCCGATCGTCTGCGATCCGAAGTGGACCAGGTCGAGCCGGCCCTTCTCGAAGAAGCGCGTCTCGTCCGGCGCGTCGAATGCCTTCAGGACGACTTCCGTCACGGCTTCTGCTTCTTCACGGCGACGTTGCGGATCAGGTGCTTCGAGGGCAGGTCGACGAGCGTTCCCGTGATGTCGTCGCCATGCACGAAGAACGTCCAGAGCGCGTGGACGCGGGGCGTCGTGAGCTCCGAGACCCACGCCTCCTGTTTCGCGTCCCAGCTGAACTCCAGGTCGCCCATGAACTGCTTCTCGCCGCCGACGATCTTGAAGGCGTCGACCGTCGCGGCGTCGCCGCCTTTGGCCGACTCCTTGAACTCGTACACGACGACCTCGTCGTGGCAGGAGGAAAACTCGGGGCTCTTGACGCACGTCGAGGTGCCCTTCCACGTCCCGAGAATGGCCGCCCGCGGCGCCGCGGCGAAGGCGGTCGTCGCCACGCAGAGTCCGATCAGGAATGCGAGCGAACCGTGACGTCGGTTGCGCATGGAACCCCCTGTTCGTCGTCGCTCAGCGGACCTCGAACACCGCCTCGACCTCGACCGCCACGTCGTACGGCAGCGCGCTCACGCCCACCGCCATCCGCGCGTGGCGCCCCGCGTCCCCGAAGACCTGCACGAAGAGATCGGACGCGCCGTTCAAGACCTGCGAGTGCGACAGGAAGTCGGGCGTTCCGTTGACGAACCCGGCCACCCGCACGCACCGCCGCGCCCGGTCGAGGTCCCCGTCGAGCGCCGTCTTCAAGTGCGCGATCAGGTTCAGGGCGCACAGCCGCGCCGCCTGCTGTCCCTCTTCGACGCGAAACTCGCGCCCGAGCTTGCCGATGAACTTGCGCTCGCCGTTCCACTGCGAGAGCTGGCCCGTCAGGAACACGAGGTCGCCGGTGCGGACGAAGGGCACGTAGTTCGCGCCCGGCGCGCTCGGAACGGGCAGCTCGATCCCGAGCTCTTTCAGGCGGTCCTCGATGCGTCCCGGCATGGCGGGAATCATACCTACGCGAGGGCCGACTCGGAACGCATCGGCCAGCGCTGCGGCCGACGCCCCGTTGAGCGTCTCGTTCACCTTCAGCCAGAACGCGCCCGCGTCCGGCGGCGGGATCGTGATTCCCTTTGCGGCCAGGCGCTGTCGAAAGGCCCCCGCGTCCGCCACGCGGGGCGTCAGCCGGAAGAGGCTCGTTCCGTTGGGCACCCGCTCCACGCCGAACCGCGGGTCGGCGGAAAGCGCCGCGAGCAGCTCCTCCGAAACCCGGACCGCCGCCTGCAGTCGGCCGAGGTAACCCTCGGCATAGTGCCCGGCCACGGCGGCGTACGGCCACGCGTTCCAGAGCGCGCCGCCGAACATGCGCCGCAGCTGGTACATGTCGGCCAGCGTCGTCTTCGGCCCCGCGAGGATCGCGCCGCCGCCCGAGTTGAAGCACTTCCACAGGGAGACGTACACGGTGTCGAACAGCGCCGCGTACTGCGCCGGCGTCCGTCCGCCGTAGGCCGCGGCAACGAACAGCCGCGCGCCGTCGAGGTGCAGCGCGATGCCGCGCTGACGCGCCGCCGCCGAGATCCGCTGCATCTCTCCGAACTCGAAGACCTCGCCGTGCAGCCGCCGGACCGGCGATTCGATGGCGATGACGCCGACCTCGGCCTGGACGCGCCCCGAGGCGGTCCGCGCGAGCGCGCGCTCGACGTCCTCCCACGTGAACGTGGCCTTGCCCTCGGAGAGCGGCAGCAGCGTGAGCTGCGACAGCTGCTCGGCGCAGTCACCCGTGTCGTTGTACAGGTGGCTCGCCTCCTGGACGACGACGCGGCGCCGCGCGACCGGCGAGCTTGCGCACGGCGAGCTGGTTGGCGAGCGTGCCGGACGGCATGAAGACCGCGGCCTCCTTGCCGAGCAGTGCCGCGAACTGCGCCTCGAGCGCCGCGACCGCGCCGCCGCGCGAGTACTCGTCCTCGACGACCGCGCCGCCGGACGCCAGCCGCGCGAGCAGGTCCGCGTACCGGGCCGGCGTCAGCGGGATGCCATCCCCCGTGAAATCGACCTCCGCGGCCGGCGGCGCCGGCGCCATCGCCGCCAGGGGCTTCGCGGCCGCGAGGCCGCCCGCCATCGCCGTCAGGCCCGCCCAGCGGCGTCGCGTCAGAAGATCGCCCACGGTCGCCTCCTCGCTCTGCTCAGGGCTTCGCTTCCGGACAGCGGCTTCCGAGCTCCGTCTTGCTCTCGTCGAGCGGCTTCACGCCCCGCGCGCGCAGGCGGTCGACGAGCTCGCGGAACTTCTTCTCGTGTTTCGTGGTGCCCGGTTTCGTGCGCGACACCTCCAGGCGGACTCCTCCGCCCGGCAGCGTCCACTCTTCGATCTTGTCGTCTCCGTGCCTGTACCGGACCATGCGCGCCGCACAGGACTTGGGCGTTGCCGCGAGAAACATCGGCGGCGACCTGGCGTCGAGCGTGCAGCTGTAGGCGTACATCCGCGCGGGCACCGCGCTCGCCGCGAAAGTGACGTCGACCTCTTCGCTCTTCTCGAACGACGCTCCGGCCGGACAGCCCCACCGCCCCTCCAGCGGCTGCTCCGTGCGGTACTTGAGACGGACCTCCGCGCTCGCCGTCGTCGGCGATGCGCAGCCGCAGGATGGGCGTCGCGCCGGCAGGCGCGCCCTCCGGCCGGGGCAGGTCGAAGTAGCGGACCTCGTACGCATGGCCGCCGCCCCCCGACGCGCCGAGGAACGCCAGCAGATCGCGTCACGTTCGCCGGACCTCCCTGCGACGGATCCCAGCGCACCGCGTACTCCGCGTGCCCGGGCTCGTCGACGGCGAGCGCGGCCGACGGGACCAGAACGGCCGCGACCAGGAGCGCGCCGATCCTCATCCGACGATCGTATCCTCGAGCCGCCGTTCACGCAGATACAGGAAGAGCGGCAGCCCCAGCGACACGCCGACCGTGACGAGCGCCGCGAGCGGCGCCCACAGCGCCGGGACCCGCGCGCGCCGGCCCTCGACCCGCACGAAGATCCAGAGCACGCAGGCCGAGACGAGCACGTCCATCCCGAAGAACGCGCTGATGCGGTTGGCGAAGAGCTGCTCGACGAAGAGTCGCATGTCCAGGCCGTGCTCGCGCACGAACGGCAGAAACTGCGAGTACGGAAGGACGGTGCCCAGAAGGCAACCCATGAGGTAGAGGTGTTTCGGTTTCACCGGCCCTCCGATCTCAACGCGTCGTCTCCCGGTCCAGGAAGAACGTGTACATCACCGAATCGGGCGGCGTCTCGACGCCTCCGGCTCCGGCGTACGCGCGCATCGCCGGCGCGTTCGACCGGTCCGTCAGGACCCACGCCTCGCGGCACCCGAGCTGCCGCGCCACGCCGAAGACGGCGCGCAGAAGATCCTTCGCCAGGCCGCGCCCCCGGTGCGTGGACCCGACGCTGACCTCGTTGATCCACATCTCGGCCGCCGGCTTGTCGGGATGGACGTAGTGAACCGCCGAGACGAATCCGACGACCACGCCGTCTTCGACCGCCACGGCGAGGTGATGCCGCGGATCCGCCAGAAACTCCGCCGTCCGGCGTGCATCGATGGGATCGTCGAAGACGCCGGGGCCAACGCGGGCGAGGATCGCCTCGTCCCCCTTCTGCAGCATGCGGACCTCGACGGCCATCAGATCCAGCGCCGCACGCGGGCCTTGTAGTCCCGGTACGGCTGTCCGAACTTCGACTTCCAGGTAGCGCTCCTCCGGAAGGATGACGTGCGCCCGCACCACCAGCACGACGAACGGCAGAAACAGAAGCGGCCAGAGCGAGTCGAAGAAGAGCGCGGCTCCCGTCGTCAGGAGCGCGAGCCCGATGTACATCGGGTTTCGCGAGAACCGGTACGGCCCCTCGGAGACGAGCGCCGTCGTCCCGCCCGCGGGGTTCGCGGTCGTGCCGATGCGGCCGAACGTCGATACCGCCCAGATCGCGAGCAAAACGGAGGCGACGGCGACGGCGGCGCCGAACATCCGCAGCGGCGCGGCGCGCGCCAGCGGAAGGATGTGCAGCGGGGCGAACCTGTGGATCACGAACGCGATCCCGCCCGCGCCGAGAAAGACGAGCGGCGGAAAGACGCGCACGCCCGAGCGATCGCTCTCCGCGATCTTCATCGAGACGTCACAGCTCGACGCCGCGGGCCGAGGCCGCGACGAGCTTCGCCAGCCGCGCCTGCCGCGTCTCTTCCTTCTTCGCGCTCATCACCCACCAGCTGGCTTTCTTGCGGTACCAGGTCCCCCGGGACTCGAAGTACTTCCACGCCGCCGCGTTCTTCTTCAGCGCGCCGGCGTACGGCTCACTCAGCCCATCGTGCTTCTGTTCGTACGAGTAGACGCGCGACCGCGTCTCGCTGCGCGCTTCGAAGGCCTTCACGCCGGCCTTGCGCATGCGGCCGTCCCGCGTCAGCTCTTCGACGCGGCGGATGTTGATCGCGCTCCAGATGCTGCCGGCCTTGCGCGGCGTGAAACGGATCGTGTAGCGCTCGTCGTCCACGCGCCGGCGGACGCCGTCGATCCAGCCGAAGCAGAGCGCCTCGTCCACCGACTGCGGCCACGTCATGCTCGGTTTGCCGGAGCCCTTCTTGTAGAAGCCGACCAGGAGCTCGGTCTCGGTGGCGTGTTTCCTGCCGAGCCACTTGCCGAAGTCGGCGGGCGTCGCGAAGTAGACGGCCTTCACGGCGCCGCGAGCGTGTACTCGAGCTCGTAGGAGTGCTTCCCGCCGACGACGACGATCGCGAGCTTGCCCGCAAGGCCCGCGAGCTCGCCCGTCCCCGAGTCGGGGACGACGGTGATCGTCAGGCTCGGCTCGCCGCGCGTCATCGTCCCCATGTGCTGGAGCGCGAACGTGCCGCGGCGACCGTGCAGCGTCCCGGTGACGCGTTCGACCGCGACGTAGGCGGCCGAGCCCTCGACGCTCGTGCCGGCCGTGAGCATCGTGCCCCGGGCGGTCGCCTCGAGGTCGCCGTGGTACGTCTTGGCGATCGCCATCCTGCCGAGGGCCGATCCCTCCCCCTCGGTATCCGCCGCCTCGGGCGTCATCTTCACGTCGAAGGGTCCGGTCGCGCGCATCGTCACGATCGCCGCCTCAGGCTTTCGCGCTGCGCGCAAGAAAAACGATGCCGAGCACCAGGAACACGACGCCGGTGCCCATGAAGGCGCGCTGGCCGGATATCCCGATCGCCAGGAGTCCGATTCCGAGCACGAGGAACGCGATGCCGGCGGGGCGCTTCGACCTTTCCTGCATGGCCGGAGTCTATACGCCCGGCATTGCCTCGCGCGGCGCCTTGCCGGTAGTCTCGCCGGATGAAGAAGACTCGCCCTGTTCGCCGGCACCATCCTGCTCGCGTCGACCGTATCCACCTTCGCGGCGCCCCGAGCCCGGAGCCCTCCCTCGCCGGAACCTGGACGCTGGTCGCGGCCGACGACCTCAAGCCCGACGGCACCCGCGCTCCGGCGTACGGTCCGAATCCGCAGGGCCTGCTGATCATCGAGAAGGACGGGCGCTACTCGCTGCAGATCTACCGCTCCGACCGCGCGAAGTTCGCCTCCGGCAACAAGCGCCAGGGCACGCCCGAGGAGTACCAGGCCGCGACGCTCGCGATGAGCACGCACTACGGCACGTGCGCCGTCGACTTCAAGACCGGCACGCTGACCTTTCACATCGAGCGCGCCGGGTTCGCGAACTGGGACGGCACCGACCAGAAACGGCCCTTCGAGCTCAAGGGCGACGAGCTGAGCTACCGCGTCCCGGCGACTCCCGACGGGACGGTGCCGGTCTCCGTGTGGCGTCGCGTGCGGTAAACGCGTCACGATGAGGGATACGGGCGGGGGCAAGCCCCGCCCCTACGACACCGGGAACCGCAGTACCGCACAACGTGTCGTAGGGGCGGCCCTTGCGGCCGCCCGCCTCAACCTACCGCACCTTCCACTGGAAGCAGATCGTGTAACCGTCCGGGTCCTTCAGGTACAGCTGCTTCATGCCGTACGGCGCGACCGTCGGAGCTTCGACCTCGATCCCCATGCTCCGCAGGTGCCGGAACGCGCCGTCCACGTCCGGGCAACCGATGTAGAGCGCCGTGTCGTCGTGCGCCGCGACACGCTCCGGATCCGGGACGGCGGGCCGGTCGTCCGCCTCGTAGCGCGTGTTGAGCATGAGCTCGGCGTTCCCCTGGCGCAGCCAGGCCCAGTCGCACGCGTCGCTCTCGGCCGGCGCCTGCGCGACGACCTCGAAGCCGAGCACGTCGCGATAGAACGCGAGCGACGCCGGCATGTCGAAGACCTGGAGCAGCGGGCAGAGCCCTTCGATCTTCAGGCTCACGCAGCTCTCCGATCCCGCGCCGCGAGCATCGCGTAGACCGCGAGGCCCCAGAACGCCACGCTGATTCCCGTTCCGAGCCAGAGCCATGCGCCGAGGGAGGGCTCGGAGCCCGGCGAGACGCCGAGCCGTCGCGCGCCGGCGAGCAGCAGCAGGCCCGGCGCGTTCAACAGCGCGCCGACCGGGCCGCCCAGCGCCCCGATGAGAACGAGCGCGAGGCCGGCCGCCAGTAGCGATCGGAGTAGGCGACGGCTCACGGCCGCGGCGTTCCGAGCAGGTAGGCCCTCATGGACTTTCGGTCCGGGCGTATCGAGAACTCGCCGAAGCACAGCTTCCGCAGGATCGCGTCCGGACGCAGGTGCCAGCTCGCCCACGACAGCGGCGAGTCGCCGTTGGCGTCCCGCGCGTCCTTCGCGGCGCCCGCGTCGAGAAGCATCTGGATCGTCTCCTCCGTTCCGAAGGCCGCGGCGCGGTGGAGCGGCGTCTCGCCGCGCGTGCGGCAGTCGCGCATGAACGCGCCCGTCGCAACGCCCGCCTTCGTCGCGCAACTGGGACGGGCGCCCGCGTCGAGCAGGACGTGCAGCACGAGATCGTGCGCGGTCCGGTCCGACGTGCACAGCGCGGCGTGCAGCGGCGTCTCGCCGGTGTCCTCCAGCGGTCGGTTCACGTCGGCGCCTCGCTCGAGCAGGAACTGCGCAGAGCCGCCAGTGCCCGTGAAACGCCGCGGCGTTCAAGCCGAGATCCTCGCCGAGCGACTGCAGTGATTCGCCACGCTCGAGCAGGAAGGCAACCGCGCCGACGTCGCCGTAGTAGGCGCAGAGCTCCATGAGCGACGCCCCGTTCCGTGACTTCGAGTTCGCGGGATATCCGTCCGCCAGGTACTCGAACACCAGATCGGTACGCCCCTCCGCGATGCGATCGAGCATGTTCGCCCCTCCGAACGTCAGGCCTGGTAGATCTGGATCCAGTTTCCGCAGGTGTCGTCGAACACCGCGATGGTCACCGGGCCCGCCTTCGTCGGCGGCGTCTTGAACGCGACGCCGCGCGCCGTCATCCGGGAAAACTCGCCCGCGATGTCGTCGACCGCGAAGGACGTCGCCGGAATGCCCGCCTCGTGGAGCGCCTTCTGGTAGCTCGCCGCCGGCGGAAACATCATCGGCTCGAGCAGCAGCTCGACGTCGGGCGGCCCCTCCGGGCGAGACGACGGTCAGCCACCGGGCGGCGCCCCATCGGGATCTCGGTCTTTTTGACGAACCGCAGGACGCCCGTGTAGAACGCGAGCGCCTTGTCCTGATCGTCCACCATCACGCTGGCGAGCTTGATTCGCATGGCGCCACCCGACCTCTCGCGCCCAAGCCTAACGCGGAAACCGCAGGCCCGTCGGCACGCCGGGGCAGGACATACGTATGTTCCCGGCACACGCCACCCTTGAAGTTCGCGTCGGCCGTGGAGGCGACCGTGAAGCCGAGCCGCTCGAGCAGCGCCATCGCGGGGGCGTTGCGCGTATCGGTCACGGCTTCGAGACGCTCGAGCTCCCCTCGCTCGAAGAGCGCCTCGATGAGACCCCCCAGGGCCTCGCGCGCGAGCCCGAGTCCCTGGTGTCGCCTTGCCAGCGTGAACCCGAGGACGGCAGATCGGCCGTCGGCGGCGAGAAAGAGCCCGAGGTCTCCGACGAGCTCGCCGTCCCGGGTCGATGGCGATCTGCTGCCACCGGCCAGGGGCTCCGAGAGAGCGGTCGGCGTCGTGCGCGTGGACCAGGGAAAGCGCGTCGTCGCGCGAGATTTCTTCCCAGTCCTGGTACCGCGCGACCTCCGGATCGTTGCGGTAAGCGACGAGCGCGTCGAGATCCTCGTCGCGCAACGGTCTGAGGACGAGCCGCTCGGTCACGATCGGCAGGCTCACGCGCCGATCATCCTCCATGCCGCCGGAGCACCTCGTCGGCGCGCGGATCGCCGGAAGGATGGCCGATGGCGTCGCGCCGCGCGCCGGCCGCGATCAGGGCGTCGATGATCGCGTCGTGATCGGGCCTCGGCTCGTAGACGGCCGACCACACGGCCGTTCCCAGGACCGTGCCGCCGTACATGTTCTTCACCTCGAGCGGCACCTTCTTCCGGATCAGCAGCCGGACCACGTCGAGCTGCCCGCGGTTGGCCGCCCAGTGAAAGGCATTCAGCCCGGTCACGGCGCCGGCCAGCGGATCGACGCCCCGGTCGAGCAGCGCCGCGGCGACGGCGGTCCGGCCGAGAAAGCACGCGCAGGAAAGCGCCTCGGCAAGCGCCGCGGGCTCGCCGTCGAAGGCGCCCTGCCCGGCCCACGCGAGGATCGGGCACGGCTCGCCCTCGAACAGCGGCTCGGATCGCGAGAAGTCGCCGCGCAGCAGCCCCTCGACGGCGTCGCGAAACTCCGGCGATTCGGTCATCCGTCGTGGCTCAGGGCTCGGGCGCCGCCGCCGCGATGCCGACCGCCAGACCCGCAGCGCGTAGCCGAACGCGTGCGGCGATCCCGTCGCGAGGAAGCCCGTGATTCCGAACGCGGCATAGAGGATCGCGATGAACGCGAGCGGCAGCCTCGCCGTCGCCTCACCGCGCGCCGCGCGCGTGGCGGCGTGGAGCACGATGAGCGTGAACGCGAACATCGCGTACGCGCCGAACTGCATGGCGACCGAGACGGCGCGAAGCAGGTCGGCCGCACGTGGATCTCGATCAGGTCCTCCTGGAGGTGCGGCACTCCGACGAATGCGTTGACCAGCGCGGCGAATCCCATCAGGCCCGCGGCTGCGAACAGGAGCGACGCCCGGACGGAGACTTCATATCTGTGCGATCCACTGCCGCACGACGCCGGCGAGCGCCGTCTTCTTCGCCTTGACCTCTTTCAGGTCGAAGAACCACGCGGCCGCCCGGTCCTTGCCGAGCCACTCGAGGATCCCGTCCGGGTCGTCGATCTTCGGCCCGGGCGCGTTCTTGACCTTCGCGCCCTGGTGAAAGATCACGCTGACGCAGTCCCGTCCCTTCGTGCGCGTGTTGACGTTGACAGTCGCGAAGTACGCCTCGGACTTCTTCAGGAAGAAGCTCGGCGAATTCCACTTGATGCCCTCGGCGATCTGCGGGCTCGCGCCCCGATGGTCGAGCGCACGAGGACCAGCGCCGGTGCGAGCGGGTGATCGAGCCCGCCCATGAACTCGTCCACGGTCTTCACGGCGGGCGGCCGCGCCTTTCCAGTTTTTCCCGCCATCCTCACCTCGCGAGGTAGACGAGCGCGAGGGCGATCGCCCCCGGCACGGCCTGGAACCACAGGATCGAACGCTTGGCCGTCGCCGCGCCGAAGAGACCCGCGACGATGACGCAAGCGAGGAAGAACACCTTGACGTCGAAGCCCGCCGCGCCGAGCACGAGACCCCACACCAGCCCGGCCGCGAGAAATCCGTTGTACAGGCCCTGGTTCGCCGCGAGCGGCGCCGCGGCCGCCATCACGTCGGGCGGCAGACCGAACACGCGGTGGCCGATGGGCTTCTTCCAGAGAAACATCTCGAGCACGAGGAAGCCCGCGTGCAGCAATGCGACGAACGCGACGGCGAGGCTGGCGGCGGTCGTCATAGCCGTCCTCCTAGGTGTGCGTGACCATGATGACGTACCCGTCCGGATCCTCGATCCGGAATTCGCCGTCCGGCGCGTAGAACGGATGCGCGATCGGGCCGGCCGCGACCCCGTCGGCCACCAGGCGCTCGCGCAGCGCCGGCACGTCGTCGCAATACGACGTAGAAGAGGACGCCCTGCCGGCTCGCGACGACCGGCTCGTCCGCTTTCGACAGCATGAGCTGGGCCCGGTCGGACCCGAGATACGCCCAGGACGGATCCTCGCCTCCCGCTGGAGCGAACGTATTGTCCACCTCGAACCCGAGCCGCGCATAGAACGCGATCGACGCCGCCACGCTGCGGACGTGGGCCATCGGCACCAGGGCGCGCACGGGACCCGTCACGACCCGCTCCGGTCCTCAGAATCCGAGCAGCGCATAGCCCCGGTTCTCGTACGTCATCAGCACGATCAGCGCGTCGCTCGCCACGGTGACGCTCTTCGCGAGCGTCGCGGGATCGATGTGCGCGAACGCGAGGTTCTGGCCGCAGACGAAGATCTCGACGCCCGCCTTCCGGAACTGCTCGAGGACCGGCAGGTTCGGGTTGGACACGCCGAACTTCGCGCGGTAGTGGGCCTCGTCGAGGATTCCGTCGATCGCCGCGCCGTGGAAGACCACGACGAACCGCACGTTGGCGGCGGGAACGCCGGCAACCCCGAACGCATTGAGCTCGGAGCCGGCCATGTTGAGCGCGGGCAGCAGCTCCGTGGGCTTCCCGGCCGCCTTCGTGGCGTCGAAGATCGCCTGGTACTTCTGCGCCTTGTCGGGCGGCACCGCGGCGCCGGGAATCACGACGTAGCCGTCGGCAGCCGGGATCACGGGCGCCTGCGGCGCGGGCCACGGGCGGTCGGACGCAGGCGTGGCGAGCATCGCGAGCACGAACGGGAACGCCGCCAGGACTGGAGCCATGCGGACCTCCTTACTGTTTCGGCCGCGGCTGCGCCGCGCTCAGGACGCCTTCTTCAGCTCGACGACCATGACCTCGATGGGCTTCTCCCCCGCGTTGACGTCCGAGTGCAGCGTGCCCGGCGGGTTCGACGGCAGCCAGTAGGACTTGCCGGTTTCCCAGACGTGCGTCGTCGACGTTCCATCCTGGTCGACGATCTTCATCGTTCCTCCCGTGAGCGCGACGAGCACGCGCGGGTGCTCGTGGCGGTGCGGCGGCAGCGGGGAGTTGGGCAGGATCACCGATTTCCACACACGAACCTCGTCGTTCTCGAACTGCGGCGTGCGTCCCGTCTGTGCCGCCTCGGGCGCAGAAGCCCGCATGGCCCAGGCGCCGCCGACGAGCAGGAGGACCGGAGGAAGAAAGCGCCAGCGCGGGGAGAGTGCCATTCGCCTTCCTTTCGCTTTGCCCGGATGCTATGCGGGCGGAATGATCTGCGCAATGTGGTGCCGGAGGTGGTCCACGTAGTCGCGCATGAAGTACTCGAGCGTCGCGGGCTCGTTCTGCGGCACGGCCTTCCAGGCGAGCTCGTGGAGGTTGTGGCGCACGCGCGGTTTCTGCCGCGCGGAAGCCGGCGTCGCCTCGATCACGCGGGCGAGATGGAGATTGAAGCTGCTCCACAGCCCGACGAGCTCCGTCCACGGCGCGCTCGCGTACCGCTGCGCCTCGACCCACTGTTCCTGCTGGTAGCCCGGGAAGACGAGGTCTTCCGTGAATCCGGCGCGGACGAAGCGCTGGTGGTTGTTGGAGGCGGAGTCGATGAGGTGGCCGATCACCTCCTTCGGCGACCACTTGCCCGGCGCCGGCGGCCGACTCGCCTCAGCCTCCGACAGGGCCAGCAGGCGCGGCGTCACCGACGCAACAGTCTCGCGCAGTTCGGTTTCGACGCTGTTCATCGCGTCCCTCCGCACGGAACCATTGAGATGGCAGTTCCAGGGAATCGGGCCGATCACGCCCCCGTCGCGCGTATCGACGATCATTTCCTCGCCTGACGGACACTCCAGACCGGTGTCGGTCGTGCTGAGAATCTCCCATCGCGCGGATTTCTGTCCCGGCTGAGCCGGGTCGATCCGGGCAATCCAAGGCTTCAGCCCGGCCGGCAGACCCGCCGTGAGCGCGATGCATGTGGCCTGCGCCTCGGAGACGCCCTCCCCGAGTTGCACGCCGCAGTGCTCAGCCGCGGCAAGTGCGTCGGGACCCATCCGGGCGACGATCGGCGCAATCGGATACGACTCGTTCGGAGTCGCGTGCCGCACGTCGATGAAGCCGTGGAGCGGCTCGCAGCCAGGCGGGCAGATCTCGATCTCGTAGACGCCGTCCTCCATGTCCGTGATCCCGAACAATCCCTCTGAGTCGGCATCGCTCTGCATCCAATCGGACCAGGGGCCAGAAGAGAGAATGTACGAGTACTGGCGCCACCTCACCCAGATACCAACGAAGGGTCTGCCCGCCTCGGTCACGACGCGGAGCCCGAGCCCGCTCCTCGTCACCGTACCGAACTGCACGGGACTCCCCTGACACGCTCCAGGCGGCGGGCCGGCTGCCGTCGACGACGCACAGCCCGCGCTCGAGAACACGGCGAGAGCGCACATCCAGAAAGCGCGCATCATTCTTCTACCGGCGATATTCCGCGACGCGCGTCCGGACCAGCCTGCGCACGAGCGCCGTCGGCAACGGCTCGTCCGCCGAAAACCGGATCGTGCCCTTGCTCGTCGAGTACTTCGCGAGATCCTTCGCGTGGGCCTTCACGGGATGCGCGCCCGGGTAGAACGAGCAGTGCTTCGCGGACGCCCCGAACGCCACGATCATCTTTCCGTCGAGCCGGAAGGCGGGGATGCCGTAGCTGATGCACTCGACCGCCCCGGGCGCCGCGGCGCGGATGTCCTTGCGCAGTTTCTGCAGCGCCGCCCGTTTCGGCCTGTCCAGGGACGCGAGATACGCGCCGATCGTCTCGAACTTCTCGCCTCGCATGCTCCCCTCCTCAGAAGTCCTGTCCGTACACGATGAACCCGGCGTGCCGGCCGACCTTGTCGTACAGGAGCCGCCCGGCCGCGTTGGTCTCGTGGGTCTGCCAGTAGACGCGCCGCGCGCCGGCGGCCTTCGCCCGCTCGTACACGCCGAGGATGAGCGCGCGCCCGACGCCGCGGCCCCGCTCGGACTCCGCGGTGAAGAGGTCCTGCAGGTAGCACGTCGGCTCGATCCGGGTCGTGCTGCGGTGGAACAGGTAGTGCGCGAGTCCGACGACCCGGCCTTCCGACTCGGCCACGAGCGCGAACACCGGCTCGTTCGCGTCGAAGAAGCGCCGCCACGTCACCCGCGTGATCTCCGGATGCAACGCCGTCTCGCCCGAGCGGCCGTAGAAGGCGTTGTAGCCCTCCCAGAGCGGCTCCCAGGCGGGCCGGTCGCCGGGCTGGATCGGACGCACGGTGATCGGCGACGCCATCACTTCACCGCGAGCTCCCGGTAGCGCTCGGGCGCGTACCGCGCGGCGAGCAGCCCCGTCGCCTTCGCGACGTCGATCTCCTGCACGAGCAGACCCTCCTCGCCGTAGGGCAGGTGCGCCTGGCACTCGCCCGACGGCGCGATGAGGCTCGTCGCGGATTCCTGGAAGCGCAGCGCGTAGTTGACGCTCGCGAAGTAGATCGTGTTCTCGCGGCTGCGCATCATCATGGCCTTCTCGTAGTACGGCCCGTCGGCCGCGCCCCACTGCGTCAGGCGGACTCCCGCGCGATCGCTCCCCGTGTACTGGGGATGAAAGACGATCTTCGCGCCCCGCACCGCCGCCCAGCGCACCGTCTCGGGATAGCGCCAGCCCTCGTGGCAGATCGTCACGCCGAACTTCACGCCGCCGACCTCGAAGAGGCTGCGCGTGTCGCCCGGCACGTAGTGCGGGTCCTCGGTCGGGTCGACCTGGTTCTTCGTCTGGAATCCCTGCACCCGGCCCGACGCGTCGACGACGTACGCGGCGACCTGGCGGCCCGCCGGCGTGATCCTCTCGAGGCCGGCGATCACCGCGATCTTGTGTTCGCGCGCCCACTGCGACACGGCGCGCAGCGCGCGCTCCTGCTCGGCTTCACCGTAGTGCGGCACCGCGTGCTCCTGGCCCCGCAGCCCCGGCAGGTACGCCTCGGGAAAGCACACGATCCCGGCTCCGCGCGCCGACGCCTCCGCGATGAACCGCCGAACCTTCTCGAGCCCCTCGTCGAGGCTCGAGGCGACGCGCGGCGACGCGAGCGCGACGATCATGGCCGCAGCGTCAGGCCGGGACCGCTTCCACCACGCTGACGGCCGACTCGGTCGGCACGACCCGCGTCATGCGCAGCCTGGCCTTGCCGAGCAGCGTCGCGTACTCGGCCTCCGACCGCTCCTCGCCGCCGGGCATCACGAGCATCGTCATGTCGAGGATCTTCCCGAAATGCGGCGTGTCGCCCGGCGGAAGCACCATCTCGACGAGCAGCAGCTTGCTCTCCGGCTTCATGGCCTTGCGGCAGTGGCCGAGGATCGTGAGGCACTGCTCCTCGGACCAGTCGTGGATGATGTGCGAGAGCACGTAGGCGTCGGCGCCTTTCGGAACCGTCTCGAAGAAGCTGCCGCTCTCGATGGACACCCGGTCCGCGATGCCGCGCTTTTCGAGCAGCGCCGGCGCGTCGCGCACCACGTGCGGAAGATCGAAGAGGATGCCGCGGGGCGCGCGGTGGCGCGTCAGGATCGCGGCGAGCAGATTGCCGCTGGCCCCGCCCACGTCGGCGACGGTCCCGAAGGCGGAGAAGTCGTACGCCGCGGCGACGGCATCCGGCTCCGCGCCGTGGACGCCGATCATCGTCTCGCTGAACAGCGACGCCTCGTCGGGATGCTGCGCCAGGTACTCGAAGGCGCCCATGCCGAAGGCCTTTTCGAAACCGGTCTTGCCGGTCTCGAGCGAATACATCAACTGTTCCCACGCGCGCCATCCGAAAGGCCCGCCGAGCGTGAGGATCGAGGCGCGCGCCGAGCCCGGCGCCCCGGTCTTGAGCGCTTCGCCGAGCGGCGTCAGGGCGAACTTCTGCGCGTCGCGCTCGGTCAGGATCCCCAGGCTCGCGAGCGTGCGCATCAAGCGGTGCAGCGAGGGCGCGTGCGTGCCCGTTGGGCCCGCGAGCTCGGCGGCGCTCTTCGGTCCGTCCGCGAGCCGGTCGGCCAGCCCGAGCTTCGCCGCCGCGTAGACGACGCGGGAAATCCAGTAGGCCGTACCCATCTGGATCAGTTGGACGTGGGGTGGCAGGGGCGGGGCGTTTTCTCCCATGGCGCTCTCCTTTTCGTCAAATCCGGCGGACCGGATCATATTGGATCGCCCGCACGCCCTCGGCGCGCGGTCAGCGCGCGGCCGGCTGGCTCAGGAGCCAGCAGAACAGGCCGGCATCGGCGTACGCCAGCGCCGGAGCGGCCGTGTGGTCGACGCCGGGCAGCTCGGTGTACCGCACCGGCGCGCCCGAGACTCTTCAGCGCCGCGACGAGCCTGCGCGACTGGTCGACGGGCACCACGGCGTCGGCGTCGCCGTGGAAGATCCACAGCGGCGTCGTCTTGAGCCCGGCCGCGAACGCCGCAAAGGGGTCGGGCATCCCGGCGGCCGGATTCGTCGCGTCGTCCAGCTCGATCTCCGCGGCCGTGTAGTTGTCGCCGGGCTCGACGCGCCCCGCCACGACGACGACGGCCGCGAAGCGCTCGGGCCACTTCCAGGCCAGCCGATAGGCGCCGCCGCCGCCCATCGAGTAGCCGTGGAGATAGACGCGCGCCGGGTCCACATGGAACTCCGCGATGGTGCGGTCCAGCTCCGCCATCACCATTCGCTGCATCTGCGGATGGAACCAGCGCGTGCCCGGGCGCGCCTGCGGGAAGACGACGATGGCCGGAAACGGAGCGCCGTTCTCGCGGATGCGGATCGCGAAGTCCGTCCCGGTCGGCAGCACGCCGTCGAAGCCCTGCCGCCCGTTGCCATGCAGCGACACGATGACCGGCCACGCCGTCGACGCCGTGTAGTCCGACGGCACGTAGACCTGGTAGCGGTACTGCTCGGCGCCGACGGACGACCGTGCGGTCGAGAAACCCCGTCTCGGCGAGCGCGGGAGACGCGACGAGCGCGGCGACCGCCGCCAGCAGGCAGAGCCTCACCCGGGCAGCCGGCAGCAGGGCGAGGACCGTCGCCGCGGTCGAGAAAAAGACCGCGGTCGTCATGGGGCGCTCACCGTCTCCGGTACACGTCGGTGCTCAGGTACTTCAGACCCGAGTCGATCATGAGCGTGACGACCGTGGCCTCCGGCCCCAGCCGCTCGGCCACGCGCAACGCGGCGACGACGTTCGCGCCGGAGGACGTCCCCGCGAACAGCGCTTCCGACCGCGCGAGTCGCCCCGCCATCTCCTCCGCGTCGCGCGTGCTGACCGGCTGGATCTCGTCGACGATGGCCGGGTCCCAGAGCGGCGGCGTCAGGCCAATCCCGATGCCCTCGATCCCGTGGGCGCCGGGCGGGCCTCCCGAGAGCACCGCGGACTCCGCCGGCTCGACGACGACGAGCCGGACGCCGGGCTCGTGCCGCTTCAAGACGGTGGCGACACCCCGGGACGAAGCAGCAGTGCCCGCGCACTGGACGAAGGCCTCGACCTTTCCCTCCGTCTGGCTCCAGATCTCTTCGCCGAGCGGATGATAGCCGGCGATGCTGTCCTGATTGTTGAGCTGATCGAACCAGAACGTGCGCGGCTCACGGCTCAACCCGCGCGCCGTCTCGATCATGTCCAGGAAGAGCTTGCGGGTGGCCAGACCGCCCTCGCTCGGGACCAGCGTCAGCTCCGCGCCGAGCGCCGCCATGTGGTCGCGCTTCTCCTGGCTGAACGCGTCGGAGGTGACGATGCGCAGGCGGTAGCCCTTGACGCCGCACACCAGCGCCAGCGAGGTGCCCGTGCTGCCGCCGGTGTACTCGACGACGGTGTCGCCGGGCTTCAGCCGCCCGTCCTCCTCGGCCCGCGCGATCGCGCCCCGCGCCATCCGATCCTTCATGCTGCCCGTCGGGTTTTCCCACTCGAGCTTCACGAAGATGCGCGCCGAGCGCGGCGGTACGACCTTGCGCAGGCGCACCATCGACGTGTTCCCGATGGTGTCGAGAACGGTCACTTCGGCAGCCGGCAGTAGCAGTACACGAACTCCTGCTCGGTCCCCCACGGAGTCGTGTGCATCTCCGTCGCGTCGGCTTCGCGGGCGAAGTCGGGCCCGAACTCGTCGTGCAGCGCCTCCGCCGAAAAGCGCATGACCTCGAGGCCGCTGCACTTCTCGGGGCCGTGCGGGCCGAAGGTGGCCACGACGATGTGGCCGCCGGGCTCGAGCGACCGGCGCACGGCGTCCACGTAGCGGTCGCGCGCCGCGGGATCGCGCAGGAAGTGGAAGACGGCGCGGTCGTGCCAGAAGTCGTAGGCCGCCTCCGGCAGCCGCGCATCGGTGACGTCCGCGCAGAGCCACTGGACCCGCGCCGCGCGCTCGCCCAGGCGCGCTTGCGCCGCGTCGAGCGCCGCCTGCGACAGGTCGAGCACCGTGACGTTCGTGTACCCGCGTTCCAGCAGATCGTCGACGAAGGTGGATGCGCCTCCCCCGACGTCGATCACGCGCGCGTCGAGACCGACCTTCGCGGCCTCCAGGAACGCGAGCGAGCGCTCGAGGTGCGGCCGGAACCAGCTGACGCCGTCGGCCGGCTTCGTCCGGTAGACCGCGTCCCAGTGCTCCTTGTTGCTCATGCGGACCGGCGTCAGCTCGCGCCGGCATTCCTTCCGCCGGCCGCGAGCGCGGGGGCCCGCAGCGTCTCGAGGAGGCTGCCGAGGTTCCAGCGGTCCCATCCCTCCACGATGCGTCCGTCCCGGACGCGCATCCACGTGATGCCCTCGAAGGTCACCGGGCGCTGGCTCGCCGGAATGCCCAGGCCGTCGCCGTCGTGCGTCCCGCGGGCCGACCACCGGGTCACGACGTCCTCTCCGTCCGCCACCGTCGCGTCGACGGTCACGCGCATCCCGGAAAAGGCGGCGAGCAGCGCGGCGCGAGCCGCCAGGAATTCCTCCGGCCCGTGCACGTCCATGCCCTCGAGGTGCCCGACCCCCTCCGCGTGGAGCAGCTCCCGCACCGTGTCGTCGCGCCGCTGGTTCCAGACCTCCTCGAACCACCTTCTCGCCAGGGCCGTATTGGATTCCGCCATGGTGCACCTCCGCTGCGGCCGACTCAGTGCCGCTTGAAATACTGGACCGCCCGCTCGTGCTTCTCGGCCGCCGCGCGGGTCTTGAACGTGCCGAGGTTCCTGCGCTTGCCCGTCTTCGGATCCTTCTTCCGCGAGTACAACCGGTACTGGCCCGACGGGAGCTTGCGGATCATCTCTCTCCTCCTAGGATCGCGGCGTCTCGTGGTCGGTGAGCACCGGCAGGAACGGCTCCCACGGACCGACGTCGACGCGCAGCTGCTTGGCCATGACCCGGCTGATCTGCGCGAGGTGCCCGAGGTCGTGGACGACCCAGGATGCGAGCAGCTGGCGCAGCGTCACGCTGCCGAGGCTCGGATGGATGCCGGGCAGGTCGAGGGACTCGGTCGTCAGGCGCCAGGACTCCAGCAGCTCGAGATTGGCCCTGCGCAACACCGTGAACTCTTCGAGCAGCTCCTCGAGCGCGCGCCCCGCATTGCGCGCGCGGTGCCGGAAGCGATCGTACGGCTCGAAGCGCGGGTCCGGGCCCCCGGCGAGGATGATGCGCGCCCGCGGGATCCAGTCCGTCTCCTCGCCGTCGATCAGGTGGCCGACGACGTCGAAGGGACTGAACGTGTCGGGCCCCTCCGTCGTCCGCGTCCACGGATCGGGGAGCCCGCCGAGCTGCGCCCGAAGGACGCCGGGCGTTCTCGAAAGGACGCGTGCGGAAAGGCCGAGGTCGAAGTCCATGTCGGGACTCGTGATTATGTCCCGGGACGCCTGCGCGCGAGCGGGCCACCTCGCGCCGCGGTCACCGGCCGATTCGTCAGGCCGCCGACTATCACCCGCGCGGCGTCGCAGGGCGACGCCGGGTCACGCCCGTTTGCGAAGAAACACGTGCGCGGCGGCGCGCGACCCCGAGACATGCTTCGCGCACTCGTAGCCGAGCGCCGGCAGGTCGAGGCCCTGCAGCAGATGCTCGCCCGACGCCGAGCAGCACGGGCGAGATCGACGAGGTGCAGCTCGTCGATCAGCCCGGCGCTCAGGTACTGCCGGATCGTCGACACGCCGCCCCCGAGCCGCACGTCGCGCCCGTCCGCGGCTGCCCGCGCCTGCTCGAGCGCCGCGTGGATTCCGCCGGTGACGAACCGGAACTCCGTTCCACCCTTCATCGCGAGCGGCGCGCGTGCGTGGTGCGTCAGGACGAAGACCGGCACGTGGTACGGAGGCTCCTCGCCCCACCAGCCCTTCCAGCTGTCGTCGGGCCACGGACCGCGCACCGGGCCGAACATGTTGCGGCCCAGAATCCAGGCGCCGATCCCCTCGAACCCCTGCGCCGCGATGGCGTCGTCGGCGCCCGTCTCGCCGCCCTCCTGCCCCTGCATCTGCCGCCAGGTGCGCGTGTGGAAGAACCAGTCGAACATCGCGGGGCCGCCGACGCCGAGCGGATTCTCCAGGTCCTGGCGCGGCCCGGCGCCGTACCCGTCGATCGAGATCGAGAAGCTGCGGACGAGCAATCGCGACATGGCGCTGCCTCCTTACCGCGCCGGCGCCGGCAGGCCGCCGCCGCGCAGTTCTTTCAACACGACGTCTCCTTCGCCCTTGCTCGGCACCCGCAGCGGGATTCCGCCCGAGATCCTGCTCTGGATCCGCGGCGCGGAGACCAGCTGTCCCCTCAAAAAGATGCCCAGGTACTCGCCCGTGTGCTGCGCCGACCACGCGTCGAGCCTTTGGCTCGCCTCCGGTTTCAGCGGAAGCCAGAGCGTCGCTTCACCGGCGAGGCTCGTTCTTCCGCCCGAGAACTCGACGCGTTCGAGAACGATCGAGTTCAGATCGAGCAGCGGCGAGTCCGACGCATACCCGACCCCTGCGCCGGCATAAGGAAGCTCGACCTGGATCGTGTGCTCCGCGTCGGCTTCGCGCTGGATCGGCCGCGCGGCGAAGTAGTCCGGATTCCGCACGACCGCGTGCCCCGGATTCGCGCCTTCCTTGTGGCACGCAAAGGCGAAGAGCGCCGATGCAGCGACCGCCACGGCGCCGATCTTCCCGTTCATCGGCTGCCCCGGTCAGATGCCGTTGTACCAGGCCCATCCGTTCTGGATGTTGCCCTTCTTGCCGCCGTCGTCGAACTTGTCCGTCACGACGATGCGCGCGAGGTACTTCATGCTCTTGTAACCGATCTGCCTTTCGACCCGCAGCCGCACCGGCGCGCCGTGCTGGAGCGGCAGCGCGCGGCCGTTCATGCCGTAGGCGAGGATCGTCTGCGGGTGCAGCGCGTCGAGCATGTCGATGCTGTCGACCCAGTCGTCGTACGAGGAGAACACCACGAAGCGGCCGGCCGGCAGGACGCCGACCGCATCGAGCACCGCCGAGAGCGGCACGCCCGTCCACTGGCCGATCGCCGTCCAGCCCTCTTCGCACGTGTGCCGGGTGATCTGCGTCCGCGCCGGAAACTGCTTCAGGTCGGCGAGCGAGAACGAGCGCGGCCTGCGCGACGCTGCCCTCGACCGACAGTCGCCAGTCGGCGAATCCGCCGTCCCGCAGGCGGCGGTAGGACTCGCTGAGCTCCGCGAATTCCGGCTTCGTGGTCGCGCCGGGATCCGTCGTGCCGGTCGCGGGAAACGAGGTGAGGTCCGCGAGACTGTACTCCTTCACCAGCGACTGCCCGAGCAGCGCGCGCTGCATGCCGTACGTGAAGGAGTCGCCCGCCCGCAGCACGTTGCCGCAGGTGGGCGGCAGGATCTTCGGGAAGCGGCGCGCGACGGCGATTCCGCCGACGGTCGCGAGCCCCGCGACGATCGCCCCGCGGCGCGTGATGAGTCCGGTGGTTTTCATGTCACTCCCCCAGCGTCATGGCCCGGATCTGCCGCCGGAATCCGGACCGGACGACCATCACGACGTGCGCGATCACGAACAGCACGAGCGCCGCGGACGTGAAGAAATGGATCGTGCGGGCGGACTGGTAGCCGCCGAAGACCTGCGAGCAGGACGGGGAACGCGGACGTCACGGCCGGCGACATCGTGAGGCCGGTCAGGATCATCAGCGGAGCCGCCACGAAGATCACGAACGAGTACGAAACCTTCTGGAGCAGCCCGTACTGCGGACCGCCGCCCGCGGGCGGAACCCGGAGGCGCAGGTGGTCGACGACGTCGCGCCAGACGAGGTGCGGCGCGAGCTCTCTCAGCTTCGGCCAGATGTGCCGGCGGAAGTGGCCGCCGAAGAGGCCGGCGAGCAGGTACAGATGCCCGGCAACACGAGGAACCACGCGCGCCAGGAAGTGGAGGCTGCGCCCCCAGCCGTTCTGGTTGAAGATCTCGTACGTCCGGCTGGCGCTGACCGGGCCCGCTGCATTCTCGAAAAAGGGCCTGGGCGTGTCGTACCCGCGGTGCTTGTAGTTCCGGCTGATCGGCAGCTCGAGCAGCGCCGGCGTGAGGTCGTTGCCCGCGATGCCCCAGTAGAGCCGCGGATGCACCATCAGGATCTCGAACCCGCTGAACACGAGCACCAGGACGCTCAGCGGTCACGATCCAGTGCGAGACCCGGACCCAGCGCGCGTGGCCTTGCACGCTGCTCGGCTCGCCCGCGTCGTTTTCCTCCGGAGGTCGATTCGCGCGCGGTGATGTCTGGGTCATTGGCGTGAATTATCGTCCATGCCGGTCATTCCGCGGCGCGTTTCGTCCACTGCCACAGGCCGTTGATCGCCGCCGCCGGCAGGCGGGCGCCGAGCTGCCTCGCCGCCAGCACGATCTGGCCGCGGTGATGCCCCTCGTGGGCGACGAAATAGGACAGCACGTGGCCGACGTCGAGCGGCAGGTTCCGCCACACGTACGCCGGCGAGGACGGAACCTTCCCGCCGTTGCGGATCCCCAGGCGCAGGAGCTCTTCCATGCCCCGGCTGCTCCGCTTCAGCGCGGCGATCAACTCGCGGCGGCTCACCTTGCGACGGTCCACGAGGACCGGAACCGGTATGCCCTGCGGCCGGCCGAGGATCTTCAACCACGTGCACCGGCTGTTGTGGATGTGGGCGGCCACCATGCGAAAGGTCTTGCGTGGGACCCCGGGCAGCGGCGCCGCCCAGAGCTCGGCGGGGATGGAGGCAACGAGAAACACGTCGACCGCGTTGTTGGTCCGCCAGGCCGCGACGAGTGTCTCGGCGAGGTCGGGATGCCGCGCGCGCTCGACGCCCATGTCAGGCGGACGCGCGCTTTCGAGTGCTGCGGGGCTTCTTCGCCTTGCGCGGGCGGACGGACTCGGGCCGCGCGTGCCGCGGCTGGTAGACGCCGACTTTGCCGCCGCCGGGCAGCGTGACCTGCGTCAGCATGCCCCAGCCGAGGTTCTGAATCGCGCTGCAGCGCACGCGCCGTTTCTTCATGGCCGCGACGAAGTCGCCGACGTCCTCGCACATGAAGTAGAACTCGTGGACGTCGTTCTTCTTCGACGGGTGAACCGCCAGCTCCGCCGGCGGCAGGCCGAAGATGAGCCAGCCGCCCCCGACGTCGACGTGCGGCAGGCCGAGGACGTCGCGCAGAAAGGCGCGGTCCGCCTCGGGCTTCCTGCTGGAGATGATCGCGTGTGCGCCGATGAACATGCGGGCCTCCTCGATCAAGGACGTCGGCCGCGAGCGCGGAATGGGCGCGAGCTCAGGCCTCGTGCTTCTTCAGGATGCTGTCGATTTCATTCATCGAGAACGAGTTCAGCTGGACGACCTTCGCCTGGGCGCGAAACGCGGGCGGGACGATGCGCAGGGCATCCTCCTTGCCGTCGACGTCGACCAGCATCCAGGACTTGTGCACGCCGTCCTTGCATCCCCAGTCGGCGCCGGTCAGATAATGCGACCCGGTCTTCAGAAACACGTCGACGACCCGGGCGCAGGCCACCGTCTCCTCCGGGTGCGGAACTTCGATGAGAAATTTTGCCATCGCTCGTGATCTCCTCTCCGTTGCGGACAGGGGCGGAATGATGACAGACATTCGACCGGCAGAGCTACCGCGCGATCTCGAGGCCGTTCGCGCGCTCTTCGCGGAGTACGCCGAGAGCCTCGGCATCGACCTCGGGTTCCAGGGCTTCGAACGAGAGCTGGCCGAGCTGCCCGGCAAGTACGCGCCGCCGGCGGGCCGGCTGCTCCTCGCCTGGAGCGGAAATCGCCCGGTCGGGTCGATCGCGCTGCGTCCCCTCGAAGGCGCCACCTGCGAGATGAAGCGCCTCTACGTCCGACCCGAGGCGCGGGGCGAACGGCTCGGGCGCCGGCTCGTCGAGCGGCTTCTCGAAGAGGCCCGGCAGGCCGGCTACGCCCGCATCTGCCTGGACACCCTTCCCATGATGGCCTCCGCGCAGTCGCTCTACGAGTCGCTCGGGTTCGTTCCGATCGAGCCTTACGTCTTCAACCCGATTCCGGGCACGAAGTTCCTCGCGCTCGACCTCTGAGCCGCGGCGATCAGTCGGTCGCCGACTTGTCCTGCCGATCCACAAACGGTTCCCGTCTCCGGGTACACGGTTCGACTCGATGCAATGGCCCGCGCCTCCGTCGTTCCAACGTTTTCGCCCGTGTGCGTCGTGTTTTCGCGCCACTCAGCCCGTAGAAGGTGACCTCGAGCTCCGGCGCGGCCAGGCCGTTCTGCCGGACCTGCCGGTGATACGCGACGATGTCGTCGGGATACAGATAGACGATGGGATCCCGGGAGCCGGCCGGGTGCGCGTTGATCGACTGATCGACCATCAGCCGGCACTCGTCGAAGCGAAGCATCGCCCAGCCCCACTCGTCGTTTTTCTTCTCGACCTCGAACCCCAGCTTCCCGCAGTAGAAGTCCACGCTCGCGGGCATGCTCTTGACCGGCAACATCGGTATCAACCGGGTCATCTTCATGGAGGCTCCTCCTACTGCGCACCCGGCAGCCATCGGGCGGCGGCATCGGCGCTGTCGTGCGGTGTCGTGTTGAAGGCGATCGCCGTGCGCGGCGCCGCCCTGTGAATGGCGTTGATCACGGCCTCGAACACCTTCAGTTGGGAGGGCGGCAGGCGGACTCCCCCTCCGACGACGACACAGTCGTAGCTCGCCGCGGCCAGCTGACGCTCCACCACCGGCCCGGCGGGAATCTCCGGCCGGAGGTAGCAGAGATCGATGTCCCAGCCCCGGTCGACGCACGACTTCACCGCGACCGCGATGCCGGCGTGGATCTTCTCGGCGGTCATGCCCGGCGGCAGAGCGGGGTCGGAGTAATCGACGGTCTCCGGGTCGTACCCAACCATCAGGACTCGTGTCATGGCTCAGCTCCTTGTTCGCGGCGGCATCCGAAAATCGGACGCGTCATTTCCAATACGCATTCCTCACGGCGCCTCGGCGACGACCGCGACCGAGAGCCGGAAGCCCTTGCGGTCGATCGGCAGCTTCGCGCCCTGGCGGGCGGGAGGATCCGATGGGAACCACCGGACCCATTCCTCGTTCATGCCGGTGAAGTCGTCCGGGTTGGCGAGCAGAAACGTGGCGCTGACGACCCGGTCGAGCGAGCTTCCGGCCTCCCGGAGGATCGCCTCGACGTTGCGCAGGCACTGCGCCGTCTGTTCCTGGATCGTCTGGCCGACCAGCTCGCCCGTCACCGGGTCGAGCGGTCCCTGCCCCGAGACGAAGACCAGGCCGCCCGCCTTGACGGCCTGGCTGTACACGGGCGAGCGCGGCGCTTCGTCCGTCGACACGATGACCCTCGGCATCACGACCTCCCTGGAGCTCTCGTCATCCGCCGCACTCCAGCGCCGAAGAGGGCCAGGACGGCGCAAGGCAGCCACACCCACGTCAGCTCCGACTTCAGCACGGCGATTCCTCGCTCCGAGATGAATCGGCGCACGCTGATCGGAGCGACCTCGATCACCCGCCACGGAAAGAAATAGCGCTGGTTTGAAAACGGGCTGAAGAACGCGACTCCCATTCCCCCCGTGGTCATGGCATCCAGGACGCCGTGCGAGGCCGTGCAGAGAGAAACACGACGCCGAACACCAACGGAGCCGCCGCTCCCAGACGCGCGGCAAAGGCGCTGCAGAACGCCGCCACCACCACCGCGAACGCCAGAGAGTGGGTCAATCCCCGATGGCCCAGCAGCGAATCGTAGGGAACGCCCATCCAGTACCCCACCGCGTCGGCATCGGGCAGGGCGCTGGCCACGCAGCCGACGACCGCCAGCCGCAGCGGAACGACGTCCGTGCCGGCGCCGATTGCCAGCGCGAGCGGGACCGCCGCGGCATGACGACGATGTACTCCGGCAGACCCGCGGCGGCCAGAGCGTCCAGCGCGAGCGCGAGATTCAATCCCTGGTACGACCCGTCCAGCCACTCCCGGGGGTCCGACGTCGAGCCGTGAAGCAGGTAGACGGCGGGATAGCGCCTGGCGGGCTCGCGGTCGTAGCTCGGGGGAAGGTAGATCGTGATCCTGCGGTCGGGTGTATCGCCGATCCGGTTGCCCCGCAACGCCTTCGAGTGAAGCGTCTCGACGACGATGCGCCCCTGCGCCTCGGCCAACGGCGCACGGAGGGCCGCAGCGCAGAGCGTGAGCAACACCAGCACCCGGGAGCGCGTCACGTTCACCTTCTCGAGTCTACGACGCGTGCGCGACGTCGCTCCTGCGGAAGGCGCGGTCCAGGCGTCCGCGGACGTATCGAAGATGCAGGATCGGGTACACGTTGAGGAGCAGCTGCGCCAGCAGGAACCAGGCGACCACGCCCCACATGCCTTTCGCTCCGGCGAACACGACATACGGCGTGAACAGAACGGCCGCCCAGAAGTGATTTGCTTCCGAAGACTCGATGTGAAGGCGAACCCGAGCAGGGTCCTCGTCCCCGCGATCGAGGTACACGGCGGAGTTGAGCCAGCTCAGCGGACTGTGCCGAAGGAGCCTGCCGAAGCTCAATACGCGAAGTCGGCGATGGACGTCTCTGCTGCGCTCCCACGGACGAAGCGGCCTCACATCCCACCGGCACTTTCAGCCGGACGAGCGGCTCGGCAACCTTGGCGACCGCGAGAAAGTAGAACATGAGGAGCAGAACGAGCCACGGCGACGCGATGCCGATGACCCCGCTCAGCAACCAGAACGAGACGCCGAACGCGAGAAGGACGGCCGCCAGGATCAGCGCGTGAACCCAGCGAGGCTGCGTCGTCATTCGGGAGCCGGCCGCTCTAGAAGAAGCCGCGGAGAAACGCCGCCGTCTGCATCCGAGATGCCCACGATCTTGTTCGTCGCCTGGCGATAGAACTTGAAGTTCAGCTCGGTCTCGGGCCGGCCGTCGTTCCAGTCGGAGAAGGGCTTGAGCTCGCTGCGGCCCAGGCGACGCTTCGCGAGCGCGGTCCGCCGGACGGCGATGCTGACGCGCGGCGTCTGGCGGGCGATCCCGCGCTTCCTCGGAGTCGCTTCGGCCGAGGTGACGATGCCGCTCGCGACCAGACCCGGGCCGCCCTCGTTTTCGCTCGCGAAGACGAAGATCTCGTCGCCCCGGGCGATGCGCTTGCCGCCGTACATCGTCTTCTGCGCGCGGAACGCAAACGTCTTCGCCTTCGGGTCGCCGACCTCGACTTTGATCGCGAACGCGTTGCGTGATGGCGTCTTCACAATTCCTTCCGGTAGCACTGGATCGTCCCGACATCCGTGAAACCGGTTGCGCGGTGGGCCGCAATGCCCACGCCGTTGTCCGGTTGCGTGTCCGACGCCAGCTCCCTGCAGCCCTGCACGCGAGCCCATTTCTCCGCCGCCTCGACCAGCGCTCTTCCGACGCCCTGCCTTCGCGCCCCCGGCACGACGAACCAGCCCTCGAGATAGGCCACCCGGTTGGTCAGGCAACCCTCCGCGCACGGCCGGATCGACAGCTCGGCAATGCCGACTTGCCGGCCGTTCTGGTCGTCCGCGATGAGGACGGCGTGCGGCTCCAGTGCGCGCTGCGAGAAGAAGTCCTCGATGTCCCGGCCATGCTCCGCGGCCGAGCCCTCGGGCCACAGCGCCTGCCGCAGCCGCAGCCACGCCGCCGCGTCGCTTCGCTCGACCGGCCGCACGCCGACCAGCGACTGCCGCCTCACGCCGCTGCGCTCCTCACGCGGTAGGACAGCTGCACCACGCCATCGTCGAAGCGCTCCGTGGAGAGCAGCTCCAGCGGCACCTGGCGGCGGCGGCGCGCGATCAGCGGAATGCCCTCGCCGAGAAAGACCGGGACCACGGCGATGACGAACTCGTCGATGGCCTGCGCGTCGAGAAAGGAGGCGATGAGCTCGCCCCCGCCCATGAGCCAGATGTCCTTGCCGGGCTGCTCCCGAAGTCTCCGCACGAAAGGCCCGATCGCCTCGTTCACGAATTCGACTCGGGGCGGGACGTTGCCCCGCGGCGGGTGCCGGGAGAAAACGATGTTGCGCTCTCCGGAGTCGAACTTCGCGCCCAGGGTCAGGCTGACGTCGTAGGTTTTCCGGCCGAAGATCAGCGTGTCGATCGACTTCATGAAGGCGCTCACGCCGTAGAAGCCCTTGGGCTTCGGGCGCGACGTCAGCCATTCGAGGTCCCCATCCGAGCGCGCGATGTAACCGTCCGCGCTGGCGGCGATACGAACGACGATCTTTCGAGGATTCGTCACGCGGCCCCCGACGGCGCGCCGATGCGCGGTCTCCCGCGGGCTAGGTGTCACCGCCCAGCTTCGACAGGAACTCCACGCCGCCGACCCGGTTTCCTTCCAGGATGTCCAGGACCAGCTCGCCCTCGGTCGGATGCTTGAGAACGATGTCCGTCTGCGCTTCCCACTCGGAGTCGGGCTCGTCCGAGTCGGGGCGATGGACGAAGTGGATGTACGCCTCGCTCTCCTGCCTCGCCATCGTGCAAGCGGCCAGGGCCGCCGGCAGCCAGGCCTCTTCCGGAACCTGCGCCTTCGCCAGCTCGACCAGCCACGCCGGATCGTAGGGTTTCCACTCGCTCATGATCCCTCCCCGCCTGACGGCGCGAGCATTCTACTTGGCCGCTCCGGCGCTCAGGCCCGCGGACGGCCGAAAAACAGCACGTAGCCGTCGGCGTCCTCGAGCTCGAACCCTCGCAGGCCGTCGTGCGTGTCCTCGAGCCCCTTCGAGAATTCGACGCCGCGCGACGCAAACTCTGCCGCGAGCGCATCGGGATCGGGAACGGCGCAGTACGCGTCCCAGCGCGCCGACGGCTCGCGCCGATGGTTCGGCAGCGGGTCGACACCGACCGCCTTGAGCATGATCATCGCGTTTCCCCGGTGCACGATGGCGAAGAACGGGTCGTCTGCCGGCTCCTGGAAGAGGACCTCGAACCCGAGCCGGTCGCGGTAGAACGCAAGGGCGGCCGCCGCGTCGCGCACGATGAAGAACGGCGCGATCCCGGCCACCTCGGGTCTGGTCATTGGGACGTTCCTCCGCCATCGCGCCGGTAAAACGCCCTGAAGCCGAGAAAGAACGACGCGAGCGAAATCCCCAGGCTCACGCCTGACAGGAAATCGAGATGAAACCGGCCGAGGATCAGGGAGACCGCGCAAGCGGCCATGCCGGCGACGATGAAACGCTGCCCCTTCTTCATCGCGCGGTCACACGGCTTCCGAGAAGCAAAGGACGTAGCCGTCCGGATCCTCGACGTGGAACTCTCGGGTGCCCCAGGGCTGCTCCTCCAGGGGCTTCGCGATCGACGCACCGCGCCCGATCAGCTCGTCGTGCAGCTCGTGGATCCCGGAGACGTACAGGAAGGCGTCGAGGTGCTCGCCGGACTTTCGGTGCGCACGCTCCTCGGCGAGCTTCGGGGCGCACTTGAGATGGATGGTTGCGCCGCCGCGCGAGACGCTCGCATAGAAGTCCTCGTAGACGAAGTCGCGCCGAAAGCCGAGGCGGTCCTCGTAGAACGTCAGCGCATCGCCGAGCTCAGTCACGAGGAATTGCGGAGCGGCCCTCGAAATCGTGACCATCGCGACGTTTCTCCTTCCTGATTCCTAACGCTTGCCCGGCGCGAGCCAGGGTCTGCCGCGGTAGGACTCCGAAACCACCCACGCCGCGGCCGTCAGCGCCCAGGAGACGACGAACTCGCTCCACTGGGAGGCGTCGGCCTTGCCCGACGCGATGATCGGAACCCATACCAGCAGCGTGAACAGACCGATCTGAACCGCCGAGAGCGTGGCCGCGAGCCTCGCGCACACACCGATGAGCACCGCGATGCCCGCCGCGATGAACGTGGCGCCCGTGAAATACCCCCAGGCCTCGTGCGCCGGAAGCCAGCCGGGCACCAGCGGGGCGGTCGCTTCCATATAGAGGAAGTGCCCCAGTCCGAAGGGAATCAAAGCCAGGCCGTAGAGAACCCTCGCGATGCGCAATCCGTTCTCGCCGGTGGCAAAACCAAACCGCTGCCGGTCCTGGTCGCCGGCGAGCCAGACGTACAGCACCCAGGCCGCTGCCACGATCACCGCGGTCTGGCAGCTCGAATACCAGACGCCCACGGACCACGCGGCGACCATGTAGGGCAGCCGCAGGAGCAGCAACCACAGCACGAGAAAGCCGAGCAGCACGCGGGAGGCGGCTGCGGCCGAGCGTCGCCAGAACAGGCCAATGCCGGTTCCGAGGGGAACGAGGGCGCACAGATAGATCAGCGCCAGCCGACCGGGCACGCCCTCGGGCACCGGCTCCCAGATCGGAGCGAAGTCGCGCTTGATCAAGCCCTGGATCCCGAAGCCGATCATCGTCGCGGCAAAGGCCGCGTGACCGATGCTCGCGATCCGTATCGTCCTTCGGCCGGTGCCGCTCTCGCTCATGGCCTCGTTGAAAGCATACGGCTGCCGCCGCTCGAAGTTCAGCGCGTCCGATCGCCGATGGGCGTGCTAGGCGTCGCCCGTGGGAATGATGGCCGCCGTCTCGACCATGAGAATGACGGCCTTTTCCGGCGCCCGCGTGCGATGCAGGACACCCTTCGGGACGACGAAGCCTTCGCGCGGCCGCAGGTCCACCGACCTTCCCTCGAGGTCGACGATGAAGTGGCCATCGAGCACGAAGAAGAACTCGTCGTCATCGTCGTGCTTGTGCCAGTGATATTCGCCCTGCATGACGCCGAGACGGATGACCGACTCGTTGACCCTGCAGAGCGTCTGGTTGTACCAGCTGTCCGTGCAAGCCTCGACGAGCGAAGGGACATCGACGAGTGTCAAGGCAGGAAACTTGACGTCGAGGTGCGTGGCATAGGGAAAGGCTGGTTTCTGGTCCATTGGTTCCTCGATCAGCCGCGGGCGCGAACCACGTTCAGCGCCACGGCCGCGCGAATGAGGGCCTTCAACGCTTTCTCGTCGATCTTTTCGCCCTCGTGAAAATCGATGGCGCGCCTGGTGTTGCCCTCGAGACTGGAGTTGAAGAGGCCGGATGGGTCCGCGACGCGCGGCCCCCTTCGCGAAGGTCATCTTCACGGCGCTCTTGTACGTCTCGCCCGTGCAGATCAGTCCGTCATGCGACCAGACCGGGACGTTCCACTTCCACTCCTCGACCACGTCCGGATCCGCTTGTTTGATCAACGCGCGCAACTTCGACAGCGTCTTCCCGCGCCAGTCGCCGAGCTCCTCGATCCGCTCGTCGATCATCCGAGAGGGAGAGCGCCTCTTTCCCGGATCCGCCCTTCTTCATGACCCGCCCTCCTTTCCGCTCCGTCTACCGGCCTCCGATCGCGACCGTCATCAGAGGAGTCGCGACCGACGCTTCGTGGCAGCCGCGGGCCGGATCGCAGGCAGCCGGATCGACGAGCTTCACCCAGCCCGTCACTTTCGCGGTGCCGGCGCGCAGACTGTTGAGCGGCACCTTCCTGGACCACGCGATCGTTTGACTCGGCAGGAGCGAAAACCGTTCCACGCAGCCTGGATGCTCGGCGCGCACGATGTGACCCGAATCGTGGTCGCCCCCGACGATCACGCTGACGCCCCACGACGGCCCGAAGCAGCCGTCGAACGCCGACGACGCATTGTTCCTGAGAGTGAAGCTCGCCGTCACCGACGTGTCCCCCGCCGCCAGGCTGCTTCCGAACGACATGGAGAGACTCAGGCTCTGGCCGAAGCTCGGCTTCGCCGGCGACGCCGCTCGCGGCGCTGCCGCCGGCTTCGTCGAGCTGCAGCCAACGACCGCGATCGCGCCGAGCACGAGCGCGCGCAGCCAGCGTAGCCGCGACGTCATCGGCCCTGCTTCCACGCTTGCGATGCGTTCGACCTGGCCACGGACATCAGGATCGCGCCCAACGGAGCGAAGACCGAGAGCCAGGCGACCGCCGATGCGCCGTTCCAACCCGAAGTCAGGACGACGATCAACGGAACCAGGCCGGCCAGCAACATCAGGCTGCCCGCCATGAACATCGGGGTACGAACTGCTTTTCGGGTCACTGGATCCATCGTCACGAGTCCCCCTTCGGCCGCCCGAGGCGACCCGCTCACGCCCGCCGACGCCTCGACGTCAGGAAGCCCAGAACCAACAGGATCACGCCCGGCCAGAACGTGAGAAACGCCAGGATTCCAAAGCCTACCGGATTCGGGTTCGGATCCCTCGTCAGCCCAAGGCTTGCCAGGAGAATCACGACCAGGAGCGGGCCGGTCCCGCACACCAGCAGCAGAGCGCCAACCAGGAAGTACCGCGAACGCAGCAGCGAGCCCGTCACGGATGCACCGGCGCAACCGGGGCCGCCTGAGATTCCGCCGCGAGCCGCCGGACGTTGGCAAAGAGGTACCACGTGACGAGCAGCCCCAGGATGATCTTCGGCAACGCAGCCATTGCCGCGCCGTAGAGCAGATCAATGCCGAAGAGCAGCGCCAGGAAGAGCCCGCCGGCGATCAGGAGCCAGAGAACGCGCGCAGGCGACGTTGCGATCAGCGGCCGCAGCCGCACACCCGCGTAGACATAGGCAAGGGCGAACCCGATCCCGACGATGGCGATCATCTTCGCCGCCGCCGGCTCGGCACGCTGCAACGCCACGACGTTCAGAGCGCCGCTGCCCAGGCCGGACAGGATGAAGTAAGCCCTCAGCGAACCGACCGTTTCTTTCATCGCCACGGGCTCTCTCCCTTCAGAGGCGCACCCGGCTCACGCCATTTGCCGCTGCTCACGACGCGTACTGCGCGATCCCATTTCCGAACGACCAGTTCTCTTTAGCGACCTCCACGAGGTTGGCAAACACGTCCTCGGGCCGGACGCCAGGATCCGCCGCAAGATTCCGCGCCATCGCGGCAAAGAGCGCCTGTCTTTTGCTGGAGGGTGCGACCGCTGCTCATCGTGATCTGCACGAAGACGACGCCGTCCGTGCGACGAATGCCGAGGTATCGCGGGATCGAACACCAGGCCGCTCTCCGGGTGTTCTGCGAAATCACCTGGAAACGATCCGCCTCCGGAATTCCAATCGCCTCGATCAACGCACGATGCACGCCGTCCGCGATGGCGCGCAGCTGTTCGGGTGTCCGTCCGGGGAGAACATCGATTCGAACGAGCGGCATTTACACCTCCTGTGCGCGGGCGCGTGTCAGGCCCGCCCGACCACGATACGTCCCGAGACCCGACAAGACGAGACCGACCAGCAGGACGGCCGACGAGACGACATTCGCGAGAAGATTGCGGCCTCCGAGGTAAGCGTCGCTCTTGAAGCCGAAGACCTGCACGGAACCCGAGGCGATCGCCAGCGTCCAGAACGCCGACTTCACTCCCACGGCGACCCTCGACCAGGTCACGTAGAGCATCAGCAGGCAGAACGCCAGCGCGCACGCGTTGAACAATATGGCGAGAGCGTTGACGGTCGCCAGAGCCCGTGGGTCGAGTCCGCGCACCGCCGCCTCATCGAACAGGATTCGCAACCCCGGTGCGTTTGCCGCCGAACATCGTCATCGAGACGAGGATGGCGCCGGCCAGAAGCAGGTTCAAGCCGCTCCAGATGACTCAAGACGATCGCCCCGGCTTTGAGCATCACTTGGCCCCGCTCGCCTATCGCGACCGCGCCGCGTCGATTCTCTCGACCAGCTGATCCACGATCGGGCTGCGCGCGAAGGGAATCCAGCGGACGGGCGGCGAAAACGTGACCTCCTTGCCGAGCAGACCCGGATTGCGAAGCGTCAGCGTGACGCGTTGAGGGTTGCTCAGCGCCATGTAGCTGACGTTCATGATGTTCGAGAGGGGGATGCGCTCGACCTGACCGCGGTTCTTGACGACGAGATCGGTCCCGTCGTCCCACACCTCGTCGACCAGGTCGAAGACGAGCTTCTTCATCAAGAAGTATCCGAAGACGGCCATGACCAGAGGCATGATCAGGAACGCCGGTGGAAAGCCGCGACCACCGCTCGCCGACAGCGCCGCAAAGACGAAGATCGCCAGAAAGCCGAACCACACCACTGGAAACACGCGTTTCGAGTAGAAGGTCATCCGCGACGAGATCCGCGTCACGGTGTGGCCCTCTCCGCGTGCGCCGGTCCCTGGCAGCCAACCAGCGCCCCCGGTCTCAGAGCGGCGCCGGACAGCCATCCGGAATTCATTGCTTCTCCCGCACGCGCGTGAAGGTGCCCATTTCCTCGTGGGTGAAGCTCTCCGCCTTGCCATCCTCGCCGATCGCAAACGTCGTGAGCGTCGGCGCCTGCGTCGCGCCGGGAAACTGCATCATGAATGCGCCGTTGTTCCAGTGCTTCAACGTCGCCGGATACTTCGCCGGGCCGCATTCGACCTTGAGCGCGGCTCCATCGAGCAGAATCTCGCAGCGCCCGTAGTAGTCGTTTTCGTAACTGCCGACGAGGGATTCTCGTCGTGCCAACGAATTTCCCGGGGTCGGTCGGCGCGGGAGGCGGGGCGACGAGCTTTGCGATCTGCGCATCCAACGCCAGGATCGCCTTCTGGTCCGTCTCGAGGTCGATGCCGAAGAGCTGATTCAGGAAGCGCGCGCGCACGGCCTCCGGGAACGTCGTGAGGTTGAGGTTCGCTGCGACGAAGATGCCCGCGTTCGCGGCCGGAACGAGCGTGATCACCGTTCGCACCCCGGCGAGCGCACCGGCCTTCTCGATCACCTGGCGCCCCGCGTAGTCGTAGCTGTCCACGCCCAGGCCATAGTAGAAGCCGGTCGTCTCGCTGATCGGCGGCAGCTCGGTGAACCCCAGCTTGCTGACCATGCTCCGCTTGAACATCTCTGCGACCGTCTCGGGCTTCAGGATGCGTTTGCCGTCGTGCGTTCCTTTGTTCAACAGGAGCTGCACGAACTTCGCCATGTCCGATGCCGTGGAGGTCCCCGAGCTGGCGGCGCCCGTCGTGTCGAGGATCGTCGGCTCGACCACCTGCAGTTTGCCGCCGACCATCGCGTGGGCGGCGCTGCGATTGTCATCCCGGAGCCCTTTCACCACGGTCCCCGAACGCGTCATCGCGAGCGGCTTGAGCACCCGATCCTCGACGAGGGCGTTCCACGACTGATTCGCGGCACGGCCGGCCACCTCGCCCGCGACGAAGATTCCGGGATTCGAGTACTGCGCGTCTTCGCGCAGGCTGTAGCGCGGCTTGAAGTAGCGCAGCCGGCGCAGGATCTCCCCGCGGTCGTAGCCGAAGCTGTCGACCATGTCCCCCTGGAACTCGGGCCAGCCCGTGCGCATCGCCAGCAGATCGCGCTCGGTGAGCCAGCGGGTCATGTACGGGTCGTAGCCGACGAATTCGGGCAGGTAATTGAAGACCGGGGTGTCCCAATCCAGCTTGCCTTCATCGACCACCGTCGCGGCGGCGGCGGCCGTCAGACTCTTCGTCACCGACGCGAGCTGGAAGATCGTGTTCGCATCCACCGCGCCCGGCTTCGTCACATCCCGCACGCCGTACCCCTTGGCCAGGACCACCTTTCCGTCCTGCACGACGGCGATGGCAGCGCCGGGGACCTGATACTCCTTCAGCACCCTCGCGACGAAGGCGTCGAGGTCGCGCAGATCCACTTTTTGCGCCGAAGCCGCGGAAGGGCGCAAGAGCAACGCGGCACTCAACACGCTCACACAGGCGAGCCGACGGGCAGTTTGCATGGATTTCTCCTTGAGCGCCGGCGCGCGAAGCGCGGAAACCGAGGCTATTGCGTGAGAAGATTATGCCAGTCTCGACGCGCGAACCCTGCGCTCCGCAGAAGACGGAGGAATCACTTGAAGAACCTACGGATCCCAGCCTGGTCGCTCGCCGTCATGGCGCTGCTCCTGCTCTCGACGACCCGAGCGATCGGATCGCCGCCGCCGAAGACCGACCCACCCAAGGCCGACTGCGCCTTCAGCAACCCGGGGTACTCCGGGTGGTGCAGGCAAACCGTCTCGATGAAGAAAGGCACGACGCCGAAGCAGGCGTGCGAAGCCGTCCTGAGCTGCCTGAACGGCAACGCCTGCGAGTCCAACTACTGCAACGCCGAGAACATCCGCAGCGGCTGGAGACTGGAAGAGGCCAAGGCTTCGACGCCTCCGCGCTGACCCCGTCGACGCCTTCCCCGGCATCGGCGGTGGGTGGGCTGGACGCTACTCCACGTCATCCGGGTCGAGCCGCGCCAATTTCAGCAGGGCACGGCCGAATTCGAGATACCGATCGGACGGCGGAATCTGCGGGCAGTACCGTGTCCACGAGTGGTACCTCCCATCAGCAACAATTTCGTACCGATAGATCGTTCCATCAAGGCAGAGGGCCTCCTCCTCGTGCGCCGGGGCCTGGAAGAGGCCCATTTCTGCAACCAACTGGCGCACTGCAGCCACTTGCAACTCGGAGATCTTGCGACGCTTCACGTACTTGAGTCGGCCAAGCCCGTAGCCGCCAGAGCCGGAGAGCCGAGCGGTTACCAGGGACCACGCAGATCCGTGACGCTCCAATCTGACCGACGTGGGGTGCGAGAACGTGGGGACCCAAGTTGCTCGGTACACCTCCGACGCCGGCCCTGGCACTTCGAGCTGCGGCTCACCGAGCTTCGCGAGCACTTCCCTGGCCGTGTCGTCGTTCCAGCCTTGCGCCATCAGGGTCGACGCACAGCACGCCCACACCACCAGAACCGGCACTCGACGAAGCTGCAGCGCGCCTCCCTGGATCGCCGCAACGAAGAACTCCTTCGCTTCTCTCTCCGCCTGAATCAATGGGTGCCGCCAGACGGGCAGCGCATCAACGGCGAATCATCGCGGGGTGCTCTCGCCACCCGTGAGCAGCGGCGCTGAGCGTGGAAGCGCCAGGTCCGAAGTCTCCGAGGCGAAAAGCGAACAGGGACATGTCACCAGGAGCGCCGGGCCCGCGTTCGGCATGAAACTGCTCATTTCGCGAGCCGCGTCGATCTGCTCGCGCACCTCCTGCGACGTGGATCGCCGGAACTCCCAGCCTACATCCGACCGATCCCACACCGCGACGGTGGACCCTCGATACTTCAGCAGCGAGAAGCCGAATACGTTGAGGTCCTTCCGAACGACATATTCGTCGATGGCCCGGCTCACTTCCTCGAGATCCGCTCGCGTAAAAGGCCGAAGCGGGTACTCGAACACCGGGTCCGTGTTCACGATGTAATGCCACGGCCCACTGCACGGGCCACCGCAGACGTACGAATCCTCAGGCGGGCAAGTCTCGCCCCTCACCAGGATGTCGAGAATCTGCTGAGCGGTGAAGGACGAGTCGAGCGCTTGCGCGCTCAGGAACACCTCGATGGCGTACTGGAGCTCGGCGAGCAACGGAAGATTCGAGAGCCGGTGCGGGCTGACGGAAATCCGCTTCGTCTGGATCGACCAGGCGTCGAGATCCGATGCGAGGGAAAAGCGATCCGAAGAGAGAGACTTCCAGGAGCCCTGGTCCATCCACAGCAGCCTCGGCCCATTTCGAAGGAATCGGACGTAGCGGCCGTTGGCTGCAAGCGCCATGAAGGCGCGCTGGTCGTGCCCACCCGTCGAGTGGAAACAGAGGTCGTCGGCCCAAACCACGCCGACCGGCGCAAATACCAGGAGAGCAACCCAGGCGACCCATTGTGCCCGGCGACGACCGTGCCGGTCGCGAGCGCGCACGTTTCGCCCAGATGCAAACGGCATCTCCAGAGGACGAAGGCTTCCGCCATACGCGCTCATTCTGTCTTCCTGGGTTTAGGGGACACCCCGATCATCTCACCGGTTCCCGAGCTCGAAGCGCCGGCCGCCATTGCTGACAACCGGCCGCGTCGTCATCTGGTGGCAGACACAGACTACTGACGGGTCAGGCGTACCCGGCCGAACGGCACGTGAGTCCCGTCTTTTCGGACGTTATCCAGCTCCCAGGTCCATGCCTGCGCGGCCGCGTCGTACGAGAACGTATTGCTGAAGGAAATCGTCCCGTCGGCATCACGGAACAGAAACGGAATGGAATCGCCGGCTCGCTTGCCGCGGCCGAAGGCCGTGGGACTGAGCCCGCCGCCGCCCGTCGAATCCAGCCACAGGCACTGGTACTCGTTTGTCGCCGGGTCGATGCCGAGGAGAACGACGGCCTCGTACTGAGGCTTGCCCCTGGCATCGGTTTCGCGCGAGGTCTCGTGCAACTGGAGATACAGACCGTCGAGGATCCATGCCGCGGTGACGTCGTGGGTCGTCACCTTGCGGGCGAGCGTGCCACGGAGGACCCATGAACCGCCGAGCCGCTCGAGAAGTGCGTGTTCCGATGCGGAGGACTGGCCTGCGAGCGCGCCTGCCTGGAGGCAGAAGGATGAGAACCACCAGGAGTCGGCGCATCGTTCACGAGGACGCCTCCCATTGTCAGGCGACGCTCTTAAGCGCCTCTATTCTTATTTTCCCTTTCGGCTCCCAGAGCTCGACCTTGTTCTGGTCCGGGTCCATGATCCAGGCAAACTTGCCGTTGTCGTCCGAATCGGGTCCCTGGATGATTTCCACACCCCCCGCGCGCAGCTGCTCCAGCAGCTCGTCGAGGTTGTCGACCCGGTAGTTGATCATGAAGGAAGAGTTGCTTGGGCTGAACCACTTGCTGTCCTTCTTCGCGACACTCCACACGGTCAGGCCTCGATCCTCGGCCTTGTCGTCCGGCCATCTTGAGGATCGCGCCGCCAAAGTCTTCCAGCTTCATGCCCAGGTGCTTTCGATACCACTCTGCCAGTGCGGCGCTGTCGCCCGTGCTCTTGAAGAAGACGCCGCCGATTCCGGTCACCTTTGCCATCTTTGCCTCCTGCTTATCTCGTCGCGCGAAGTCGATCAAGCCTCACGCTCAACCCACTGAGAGCGCCAGGCGGGAGCGTCGAAAGGATCGCCGAAGTACTGAGTTTCGTGCGCCACTTTGCCGTCGCGAAACTCCATGATGCTGACGGTGTAGACGCGCTTTCCCTCGTAAGTAATCACATACTCGGTAACCCAGACACTGCCCTCTCCGACGATCCGGCGGACCTCGAACCCCGAGGGTCTGGCAGGGTGATGGCTGCGAAGGGCTTGCAGGTTGCGCCGACCATGAATGACCTCGCCTGACTGTGGGTACTCACACACGGCGTCATCGAGATAAATGTCGTGTTCGGCAACCTGATCACCGGCGGCGGATGCCGCCCAATGCCGATCAATGGCCATCCGGATGTTCGGCTTTTCCATGCGCGTCAGGGTGGCCCGCTATTTTGCGAGACGCTGCTTTGCGGCAGCAACGAGCTTCTGCAGTTGTGCGGCCGTGCTGTCCGTCGCCGTATGCTGAAACAACGCTATCGAGAACACGACGTTGCCCTGGGATTCGACGACCCCAAGCCTCGAGTCATGACTGCTCCCGTGCTGGTGGTCCCGCATGCGCTTTGCACTGGCTTCCGCCTCCGCGCTGGATCCGACGACGGCAATGATCCTGAACTGGCCTGCACCGGCCTTGCCCGGGCCTTCGTACGTGCAATTCATGTCGCCCGGGGTGGCGGTCGCCGCGTACCCCATGATGCTGCTCCAGGTTTCCGCTGGCAGGATCTGACATGGCGCCGGGGGCGCAGCGAAAGCGATCGGAGTCCTGAAAAGTACCCATCCAAAAGCAAGCAGCAACGCGATTCGAGTGCAACGAGTGGACATGATGTGGCCTCCTCCCGGAAAGTGCCGTTCCAAGGCGTTTCGGACTCGGTGCACGCTACTTCACTCTCTCGAACCACGACCGCGAGCCACCGTGATCCAGCTCGAGCCTCCCATCGGCTTCGATCTTGAACCGCGTTCGCTCCTCACCGGGCGACGACGGCTGGTTGCTGATGATGACGTCACCCGACACGGAATAGGTAAGGCTCATGATCTGGATCCGGTCGGGCAGTTCGATCGAGTATTGGAGGCGTCCGTCCGCACTGAACTCCATCGTCACGTGCTCGAAGTTGGCTGGTCCCTCCGTATGAACCAAACGCCACTGACCTACCAATGGTGACATCACCGACTCCGCTCCTTCATGCCGCCTGAAGGGCAGCCACAGGGAGCCTAATCCATGGGGGATCTCGCTGGCCGTGGCCCTGGTTCAGTCATCAATCATCAATCGGTTCGACACCAAGCCGCTCACGCCGCTCGAGGCCGTCCTTCATCGCTTTGAGCGCTTCGGGGGAGTGCCCTTGCCAATCCGCAATCTCGCCCGTGACTCGCAGCGGCTCGCGAGATCGATAAGACTTCGTCGGATTGCCCCGAAACTTCCTGTTCGTCAGATCGGGATCATCTTCAATCGGTCCAGTCGGTTGCACGACGTAGATTCTGCCGCGACCTGCGCCGGCGGCCAGCTCCGCTCCCCACGTGGCCGCATCCAGGGTGCGGGTCAGATAGACATGGGACGACTTCGTCTTGCCGAAGTTGGAGTCATGGCCAGGCTGAATCAGGTCGCCCGGCTTCAGGTCAGCCCGCGTGCCATGGTAGAGCGACCATTCCGTGACCTCGCCCATGACCCGCAACGGCTCGCGGGAACAACACGACATCGACGGATGGCCCGGAGACTGCCAGTCGGTCAGGTCGGAGGCTTCTCCAACCCGCCCGATGGGCTCCACTACATAGACTCTGCCAGGGCTCTCACCGACTGCGAGCTCCGCGTCCCAAATGGCTTCGTCAAGATTGCGAGTCAGATAGACATGGGCTGCCATCCCGTCCCGCTCACCGGCGTCGGCAGGATGGCCGGGTTCGATCAGGTCTCCCGGCCTCAGCGCCGCCCGCGCGCCATGGTAGAAGCGCTCATTCCCAGGACCCATCGGCATCAAGAATGCCTTTGTTCACGCCCGTATTTCACCCGATCCGGAATGAGCGCCCAGCGGTCAACGCACCAGCGCCGAGCGCCGGTGGACTATTTTCTCGGCTCGTACCGCATCGCCACCGCCCCCGAGCCGAACTCCAGCCGGCTCACGAGCTTCAGGTCGATAGACTTCGACAGCCCCGCGAACAACGTCGGCCCATGGCCCACGAGCCTGGGATGCACCACGAATTCGTACTCATCGATCAATCCCAGCTCCGCCAACGCCAGCGGGAGCGTCACGCCTCCCGTGAACAGTCCTTCACCCGGTTGCTGCTTGAGCTCTCGAACGGCCGTCCCCAGATCCCCGCGCACGAGCTCCGCGTTCCAATCGACCCGGTCCAGGGTGCTCGACACGACGTACTTCTTTGCCGCGTCGATCGTCCGGGCGAAGGGTTCCGTCCAATCAGGCATCGCTCCCGGCCGCGGCGACCGCCACGCTGCCTCCATCATTTCGTAAGTCACCCGGCCAAACAGGAGGGCATCGGCCCGGGCGATGTTCTCGCTCGCGTGACGATGCAAGTCTTCGTCCGCGATCCCTGCGCGATGATCGCAGCACCCGTCCAACGTGACGTTGATGGAATACCGAAGAGGTCGCATGACGCAGGACTACGCCTTGCGTACCGGGTAGCGCAGGTGTGTCACGCCGACGCCCGCGATCACCGTCGGATTGCCAAGGATGGCTGGCGTGCCGGCAAGGTGGTCGAAGAGTCGAACTCCGGAGCCAAGAAGAAGCGCCGCGATGTCGACGTGGATTTCGTCGAGGAGGCCGGCATTCAGCAACTGCTGGATGGTGTCGGCGCCGTGGACCGCAACGGACTTCCCGGCGGCGGCGGCTTTGGCCTGGTTCACGGCGCTTTCGATGCCGTCGGTCACGAAGTGGACGGTCGAGTTGGGTCGCGGCCATCCGGCGGGGATGTGGTGCGTCAGCACGAATGCTGGTCCCCAGGCGTGATTTCCGCCCCAGCCTCCGGCGACGTCGAAAGTGCGTCGGCCGGTGAGCACGGCACCGAGCTCGGACCAGAGACCGCGAAGGTGTTCGGCGCTCGGCTCGGACACGTTGAACGTCATGGGGTCGGCCCCTCCGGTGTGGAATTCGACGTTCCCCGAGGCTCATGTACCAGTCGAACACTTCGGCCACGCCGTCGTTGCGGTCGGCGACGTAGCCGTCGAGCGACATGGACATGAGTGCGACGACCTTCGACATGGCGATGTTCCTTTCGTCAGGAGGCGGAGCCGACGAAACGCTCTGACCTCGTGTCGTCCCGCCTCGGGCCGCGAATCCGTTGCATGCGCGCCTCAGGCGGCGGCCAGGGAGGGGTGGTCACCGCTCGGCCGCAGGCTTGAGCTCGCTCTCTTCCGCCGCAAAGAGGCGTCCGTCGTCGGCTTCGATCTCGTACCCGATCATCTCGCCAGAATCGTATCCCTGCCGGATGCGGCCGGCTCCCCGCGTTGCGACGACGCGCTGCCCCTTCTTGAACTTGAAGACGGACGCCGCGTCCGCATCGTCCAACGTCTTCAGCTCGTCGCGCCAGGTGGCTCCATCCCGCCAGTGAATGTGGAACGGGCCAACACCGTGGACCTGGACGATGGCGGCCTCGGGCGTCCACCCGAACATCGTGCTCCCCTTCGGGATGAATGCGTAGCTCCCCGCCTTCAGCTCCTGCATCACGCTGCGGTCGAACTTGTCGCCGACCGCGAAGTACAAGGTTCCCTGAAGCACGGTGATGTTCTCGTCCACGGGATGCCTGTGAGGGGGAATGATGCCGCCCGGAAGCTCGCGAATTCTCATGACGAATGGCTCGCCCGGCTTCTCGGGATCGCCGTAGAGAATTTCGACGTCCTCGGCCATGGGATGGATCGGGACGATCCGCGGCTCGGCCCTGCCCGCGGACTGTGCCCCGGCACCCGCCGCCGACAACAGGAGGAGTGCGAACCCGAAGGCCGCCCTGGCTGAACGCTTGATTGACATTGGAACCCCCAGTCTCATCAACGCACGCACCAGACCCCCAGCGATGAACTCCCGGAACGATTCTCGCGTCGTGCCTGTGTCCCTCGGGCGACGCAACCGCAGCAGCTTTGCTCGTCCCTGCGGCGGCGACGAGCAGATCGAGGGCTGCCGCGGCCGTCATGGAGGCTCCCTCCCTTGATGACGACGAATCAAGGTTTCGTAACCGACCTTCGAAGGTGTCGCCGTGCACGTCCCAGAATCGCCGTGAAAGCCACGGATGCGGCGAGCTCCCAGATTCGGCCGCGCATGAGCCGGCCGCCTGCCCAGCGGACGAAACCCATCCCGGTCCTCATCCATGGCTTCATCTCGCCGATGAAGTGAAGCACGTGGATGCCGTCGGAACCGCGCCATCTGTAGCCCAGTGATCGCACGAAATAATCCAGGTTGTTCGCGATCACATTGTATTTTCTGTCGAGACGTAGCTCGGGTCTCGTGATCCAGTCGTGCCAGAAGGCGTTGACGACGCTCTGCATCCCCATGCTTGGGGGTCGGCCAGCGGCCCTGCGCCAGCGTTTCTCCTGCTCGAACACCTCCGGGAGAATCGCGATCAGCCGGTCCGTGAGGTCGGCAGCAGGCTCGATCACGATGAGCCCCGCGTTGAGATCGCGGGAGGCTTCCCGACCAGGACCAATGTCGGCGATCACCGCCGACATATGCGGCTTTCCGAACAGCTCATCGATGTTCTTGATGACGATCATGTCGGCGTCGAGAAGCACCAACTTGTGAAACCGAGACAACGAGAAGACCAGGAGCTTTTCGAACACACCGGCCCAGTGCCGATGATGGTCGCTGGCGATGTTCGCCTGCCGGATCTGCTCCGGCATCTGGATCGGAGGCACCCGGATCGTCGGTATTCCTGCCTTTGCAAGCGTCTCGTGCGCGGTTTCACTCACTCCGCTGACGACCAGGACGTGGAGCGGGTACGCCGCCTTGCACAGGCGCAACGATTGATCGAGCGCGAGGACACCCGGCAGGTAATTGTCAGTACTCAACACGGTCACGTACGCCATCGCCCTGGTGCGGCTCGACTCGTCGCGCATCGAGGCGCTGCCTGTCAGTTCGTTAGGTAATGACCGACTCGCCACTGACCGTCCTTCTCGAGAACGACTCCTGGCGTCTCGAAAACGCCCGCCCTCGATTCGAAGGAACTCTTCAATGCAATGATCGCGCCGGGCCATCCCACGATCACCGGCTCCGGGGCGGCAAACTAGCCTCCCCCGCCTCGTGCGGCGCAGGCTGGGTCCCGATTGGAACGCCAGCTTCCAGTAAGGCCTGGCAGGCCTCACACCGGGGCTGGGCGCGCCCTTCATCGCACGCTTGCCTGAGCCGCGAGGCCGCCTGACCAGGGCACCGGGCAGCGCACGCTCATGGTGATCACTCGCTCCAGGCCTGCGATCCAGCAACGTCCGACCGCCGCGGCAACGACGCCGACTCTCCGAACTGCCTCGCAAGGGCAATCAACAATCCGAGGTATGCCAACCACAACGGCGTTCCAACGACCGTGAACATCCGGAAGGCGCCGGGCCGGAACAGAAAGTTCTTCGTCGCGGGAAACCGCATCGCAAGAAAAGCGCCGAGAACAGGCGCGAGGGCGTACTCGACAACGTACGTAGCTGCCGCCACGAGTCCGAATCCCAGGGCCCAGCTGCGGAAACTGGCCGATCCGAGCGCGTACGCGACGAGCAGAACCGGCAAGAACCAGTAGAAGTACTGAGGCCCGTAGCCCGGACCGAGAGCGGGAACGAGGACCAGCATCAAGCTGGCACTCGCGACCAATCGCTCGGGCGTCGCGATCCTGTCCAGGTATGCCGCGGCTGCGAGCACGATGCTCAACGCCGCGATCACCGACGTAAACGCGCCGGCATAAGAGTCGATCCAGGAGTCTCGGCCAATCAAGTGAAGCCAACCGGTGACACCGAACCATCCCGACACGGATCGATAGCCGAGGATCTGCGTCCGAACGTTCGCGGCACGGAGCACGTGAAGAAGGCCAAGCCCATAAATGGTCGGACCGAGCGCGAGCACCGCTCCCAGACAGCGGGCCCGCAGGGTGAGCCGGCGGATCCCGGACAGCAACAAAGGAAGAAGCAGCACGGGGACGCTCTTGAGCGCGATTCCGAGGCCCAGCCAGAAACACGCGAACAACCAGTCCTCCGACATGTGGAACCGTTCGAATCGGATCAGCCACCCGACACAAAGCAACACGAGAAGCCCCACCAGGACGTCGAAGTTTCCGTGCTGACAGACGAGGACGACGCAGACAGGGTTCAGCGCAATTCCAACAAGCACGAGCGCGCGGCGGCGCCTGTAGCCCAGGTCGCGGAGAAGCCAGAGGAGGGCCACGATCAGGGCCGACTCCGTTGCGATCAAGAAGATCGGAATGATCCAGATCAGCGAGACTCCCAGGTAACTGCCGATGCGCTGAAGCACGAAGACGATCTGGATCCAGACCGGCGGCCACGAGAAAAACGTGGTGAGGAGATACGGATTGCGCCCGGCGGCCAGCAATTCCCCGGCTTTCTGCCAGGCTGCGAGATCCGCCGAATATGACTCGGGGCCCTTGAACCAGATGAAGGCGGCGCGGACCGCCAGCGACGCGCCGACGACGAGAAGGGAATCGCGGAGCAGCGTGGGGGGCCTCGCCTGATCGGTGCCTCCAGTACTCTCGCGACGGCTGGTCGAATTGGCCGCGGTGCTCATTCAGCGACGCCTGACGGGCAGCTTGAAGCGTCTGCGGTCACTTCGCCGGCTTCCGACGAGGCGGCTTCTTCCCACCAAACGTTCGGATGACGAGTCTTCCGGGGCCCTTGGATGGCAACGGAACACCAGCACGGTCAATCGCAGCGGCAATCAGCGCCTCGACGTCCGGATGCGCCAACCGCCTGGCAGCCTCCAGCCGGATAAAGCGGGCTTGCTTGCCCGATCCCATCAGCAGCTTCTTCGGGTCGGGCAATCGGGGTCCCTGCATGAGGTACAGACGCACTCCGTCAGGACGCGCGGCGGTTGCGAGGATCGCATCCGGGGGTTGCTCCGTCGGCGAATACGCGATGACGAAGAAGGTCTTGTAGTCGTACACCAGCTCGTTGGCGCTCGGTAATCGCTTGCGCACGGCAGATCGGATCGAGCGGATGAACTTCTGGTACTTGGGATCGAACCTCTCGATGAGGGATCGAAGCTGGGCCTCTGGTGTGATCTTCGCGTCTACGGAGCTGGCTGCCATCTCATTCTCCAGGTTCTTGTAAGGGGGTGCCACAAGGGATCCGCCCAACGGCAGCGCCTCAACGAGTCCGCTGCATGCGCGTGTCAGGCGGCACGTTTCCTGACCTTCCACACCAGGTAACCCACCACGAGCAGGTTGATCCCGAGCGTGGCGCCACGCTGCCAGCTTGCGTGCCGAATCAGCTCGTATGCTTCGAACGGCACGAACGAGGTCGTTGCAATGATCGTGAGGTACTCCGCCCAACGCTTCGACATCCAAAGGCCGACCCCTTCTACGCCGAACAGGCAGGCGTAGAGAAATGCAACGATCCCAATGAGTTTCAGCCGAGAATCGCTCAGGCTCGATACGCCATCTTGAACAGCCGAAGCGGCTCGCGGACCGAGACGCCAGGCCAGGGCCGAGGCCCAACGGTCCGCGGTTTCTGCCGCTCCAGAGTTGAGTAGCTTCAAAGAGCCCAGACCTACGCCAACGAGCAGCAGAGCCTTCACCAGTTTGAAGATGGCAATGATTCTGATGGGACCGCTCCCCGACTTACGCTTTTGCGCGCGAGCTCCGTGCCGCCTGCCTGGCGCCTTCACCATTCTCTTGTCCGCGTGCACGATCTCGGCCAACCCTGCTGCCTACCGGGCCACGCGTCAGCGGCGAGCGGAGAGCCGAAGGTGCCGGAGTGAGCGATTCCGGTGACGCGCACGTTAGGCGGCTCCGCCACCGGCAAACACCCCGTAAAGCAGCAGTGAGCCGAACGCGAATGACCCTGCGGCGTACAAACTGAGGTGGCGAACGAGCAGCGGTAGCACCCGCTTTCCCAATCGATGGTGCCACTGCCACGGAATGCACAGCAACACCGCAGAGCTAACGACGATCGCCAACCCGACGAGCCGGAACATGTTGGGTTGCCACATGCTCGGCGAGCGTACGACAAGTGCCGCCCCGACGAGCACGCGAACAACCTGCTCTCCGTAGTGCGTTCGCGCCGAGCTCGCAAACGCAGTCAAGAATCGCTCGGCAATCGCCGGTTTCGCAAAGGCCACGCCGGCGAATGCGATGAGGGAGAGGCCAAACGCGACAACCACGACTGCCGCCGCGACGCTCATGCGCTCACGGCAGCGCCAAAGAGCCGCCGAACGGGCAGCACATCAGCGGCGAGCGAAGAGCCGACGGCGATGAGCGAGTCCGCTGCATGCGCCTGTTATGCGCCACCTGACTTCTCCGTGACCTTCGCCACCGGCGCCGGATACGCCCGATCCATGTTCGCGACGAGATCCCGGAAGTGCTGATGGCTTCGATCTCTCCAGGTACCCTGAGCAGCGAGAGCATCCACTTCGCGCCATGCCGCCTCTGCGGATTCGGCGTCGCCGTACTTCTCATGCAAGACGGCCAGCCTCACCCAGGCCAATGTCTTGTCAAAACGCAGGCCTCGCGCATCGAACCAGGGACTCTCGCCAGCAAGGCATGGATCCGCCACGGGCTTCGACTGGTTCAGGTACCGAATGTAGGCCTCCAGTGCTTCCTTAGCCTCTGGATACGCAGCCTCCCGGGCCTGCATGAGAGCGTACTGACTGACCGTGAACGACCGCCCAACGCTTCCCAGCCATACATAGGGTCTGACCAAAAACCGATAACCAAAGAAGGCGCCTGCTGCAAACCCCACTGCGACGAGGGCCGAGCCAAGCAAGACTCGCTTCAGCATGAGGTCCCATCGTACGTGGCGCTTGACGGGCAGCGCATCAGGCGGCCACAGCATTTTCAGCCGCCTTCCGAGCCCTCACGACACAATGCAGCCCGGCCAACCCATAAATAGAGGCCCCTGCGAATGACCACCAGGCGCCGAGGCCGTAGAGCCCTGCCACCGCGACCAGAAGCGCGCTGATGCCATGGCCCACCGCGAGCAATCGCCATTCTCTGGCAGGAAGGATCGCCGGCGTCGCTGGATGGGAGGCACGGCGGCTCAGCAGCCAGATCTTTACGACCTCGCCCACGAAAAACAGAATGAACGCCGCGTAGAAAAGGCGCGACCCTGGGTAAACAGGTCGATCGAGTGTCAGATACACCATGAGGGCAACTACTCCGATGCTGAAGAATGGCACCCGGCCCTTGCTCCTCATCCGTGCCTCTGGAGCCAAGGGCGGCCCAACGGGCAGCGCACCGGCGGCGAGCGACGAGGCGAAGCCGAGAAGCGAGTCTGCTGCACGCGCGCGTTGGGCAGCGTTGCCGCTTTAGAGTTGGCAGTCGTCTCAGGCGGCTGCACGAGCTGCTCCTTTAGAGACTCGGCCTCTCGTAATGTGGAACGCCACGATGGACGTGGCGGACGCCAGGGCCAACGACGCCGCTTCGGCACTAGCCTGGCTGAGCGCACCTGAGAAGACTCCACGACTGATCCCGGTCCCTGCATCGAGCGCAACCAGGGCACCGAGAAGGAGCGACCATCCGGTCCCGTTCGCGACCTCGAGGGCGATACCCGCGCTGACCCCTGCCATGATCGCCACCGCGACGCCGACCCCCATCGACCACGACAGGGCCTGCGCCGGCGACCCCCTTGCCATTCCCAGCCCGGTCAGCGGATAGAGCACCCACCAGCGCAGTGCACTGACCACGAATGCCGAACCGAACGCAGCGCCGACCGTAATCAGAAGCTTGCGGAAGAGCGTCACTTGCAGCCGCCAGACGGAGGGCGCATCAGCGGCAAGCGAGGAGCCGAAGGCGATGAGCGGGCTCGCTGCATCCGCATGTCAGGCGCGCCGTGAATTGGTCTGGCTGTCACAACAGGTACATCCGTATGACGCCCAGCACCAGAACCAGGAGGATCGCCAGTACGAAGATCCAGGTCCACCCCCGGAACATCTCCCTGACTCCGGGCATCTGACGGGTTGAGCGGATTCCCTGGGACACCGGCAGCTGCGCGATGAAGGCTTCCGCGCGTCCGGCCCAGCTCTGCGGTACTGCGATCGCCCACAGGCTACCCGGCAGCAGCCCGGGCGGTGGGTTCACCGGCATCGCCGTTGAAAAACCACCGATCGTCTCCAGGCGTCGAACGAACGGCATCTTCGCGCCCCCCATTGCTTCGGCCACCACGTCGGCCTCATTGAGGAGCTGCGTTCGATAAACGACTACCAGATCGTCGCTTCCCGTCTCCGCGGCCCAGGAGTCTCTGCTGCTCATGCGAAAGCGCCTGGCGGGCAGTGCATCAGCGGCGAGCGAAGAGCCAGAGGCGATGAGCGAGTCCGCTGCATTTGCGTGTTAGGCGGCCTATTTTTGCACATTCTTGCCTGCCCGCTCGTGGAGCTCTGTGCGAACGGCGGCTACGAACAGGGCGACGACTACGACCACCAGTGTGACTGACAGCTTTTCCCAACCAGGCGGTATTCCGCCCCATGCGCACGCCAGCACAATCCACCCGGCTAGCGCCACCGATAAGGTCTTCCAAGTGCTGGGTCGCCTCACGCTGCGGGCATTGGTCACGACGTCAGCCGCCTCGCGAGCAGCGCACCCGCTCGCTTCGCGTGCCGGCTCGGTCTGCCAATCACCAAGAGACGGAATACCTGTCAATCACCCATAGCCAGGTTCCATCTTTCTGGCGCCGCGCAACTTCCGAGGTCACGGTACCGTTACGGCTGCGCGTCGAGGTGAGGGCAAGATCACCGCAAATGAGCGCCGGTCGCTGTTCTCCGAACTCGAACTTTCGTTTTTCCGGTCCAAACCCCGTAACCTGGAGCTTGGTAAAAAACTCGTGAATGGCCTCTTTGCCACGCAGGAACGTTCCACCGCCGATGTCGACGACCGCGTCTGGCTCGAACAGCGCCGTCATGCCAGTAACATCTCCCGCGTTCTCTCTCTCTACCAACAATCGCTCCAGATCCTGGGGATCGTTGGCCGGCTCTCTGGTCGTTGAATCGATTCATCGTGACGCGCCGCCAACCATTGCGGGTTGCTCGGGAAACCACGAGCCGCCGCGCGGCTCTCGCCACTTGCCGCCTAACGGGTGGCGCGTCAGCGGCGAGCGCGTGCGAGCGAAGCGAACTGAGCGAGTCCGCTGCACGCGGCTGTTAGGCGACGGCCGGCGACCCGAGCGCGGTAGACCAGCGAATGTGAGCATCCCAGACCGATTTAAGGTCGCAGTTTGGAGGCTGCGCTACATCGCCCCTACACTCACCCAGGCAGTGCTGGTATCCCATGCGAGCTTGAGGTTGCAACCCTTGTCAGCTTTCTCGAAGGAAATCGTAAAATTCTCGACTGGGGTCGCTAGCGGTTCCGGCCTTCATTTCCACGCGCGCGAGATCTTCTTTTTCACCGGGATAGTTCGTGCCCCACTCGCCGGTCTTCTTGCTGATGATGAGCGTCCACTTGTCCTTGCCGGGAACGGTGAAAAGTGTGTAGCTGCCCGCCGGAACGTGCGCACCGCCGACCATGACGTCACCGGTGGTGACGAGGGTCGTGGCTTCATTCGCTCCAGTTCGCCACACTTCGCCATACTTCACGACATCCGGGAAAACGTTGCGGCCGTTTTTGCGCGGGCTGGAATAGTCGATGGTGACTGTTTTTCCGCCGGCAAGTTCGCACTTTGCCGTAGCGGGTGGACTCGGTCGCTTGGATTTGTCCTGCTGAGCCCACAGGGGGCTGGCGGCAACGGCGAGGACGAGCACCAACGAACCACAACCGATCAAAATCCTACGCATACGAATTCCTCCAATCGGACGATGCAGTCCCAGAATAAACGCCACGTGGCTCCGGCGTCCGGAGCCTCGCATCCTCATGTCCACGCCTAACTCTATTCTGTTCCGACCAGCGATCGACCGACCGGTCCCTTCCTACGAGCTCGACGAAACCAGTCAAGCTGGCTAAAACCAGCGCCGTGAGTCCGTCAAATCGCCAGTCCAACGTCGCCTTCGAGCACCGATGTCTTCAGCTGCGGGCGCTCTCCGCTCTTCCACAGTGCAGCAGTGTGTAATACCCGATACCGGATGGGCCCGCCGTCCGGTCTTTCGCTGCGCGCAATGGGGCGCGGGATGCAGACGAACTCGGTGCGCATCTCATCGGCCGACAATTGGACCTTCGCATAACCGTGTCCTCCCAGATCGACGAACTCGAGGTGCGGAGCGAGATCCGGGTTGGACAGCGACCGTGCGCGCTTCGAGGTCGAAGCTCTTTGCATATTCGAGGCACGAACGGACGCCGTGCTTCAGCAGCATGTTGTAGCGTCCAGTCGGGCTTCGCGCCGTCCGGCCGATCGGCGAGGAACAGCGGGCGCAGCGGATCGGTCTTGGACAAGTTGTGCTCAAGGGCTTCCATGGTTCCCGGGCTTGATGAGCGAGGCGCCGACGAAGCTCAAGCCGACGGGATCGAACTTGCCTGGCGGCAGTTCCGAGGTCGCGTAGCCCGCCCAGAAGCTGTGGCGGTCGCCGGAAACGATCGCGAAGCCGGTGATCTTTGCGTCGCGCACGAGGTCGTAGATCTCGGCGCGCTCTCTGTAGGCCGTGCCGTAATCGCCGGTGGGGAGCGAGGCATAGGTGGTCTTCGGCCACGTTTCCTTGGTCAGGCCCGGCGGCAGATTCTGCGGGTCGGCGCGCGAGTCGAGTGCGCCTTGCGAATTGCCCCAGATTTTCCACGTCGCGGTTGAGCTTGCGGAGCTGGTCTTTGAACCAGGCTTTCTGCTCGGCCCCGAGAATCGTCTGCGGCGGCGCGTTGCGCTGCGAATTGGGAACATGCGCGCCGTTGAAGCTGACTTCCGCCGGCGGATTCCCGCCGTTGAACGCACGGCCGCCGTCGAGAACCTGCGCCACGTCCTCCGGAAACATGTCCGTGAACTCCGGCCCGAAGCTTCCGGCCGCCGGGTCGCTGAACGGGTCGGCGCTGCGATAGCTGTGCTGGTCGGTGATGATGAGGTCGAGGTGTTTGCCGTAGCGATGAGAGCGGTAGCCGATCAGGCTGTTGATCGCGGCCAGGTTGTTTGGCTCGTCGCCAAGGCCGTTCTCGTCCCACTTTTCGATTGCGACATCCGTCACCGCGGGCGGATCGAAGCTTTCGAGCGAGGCGTCCGCTGACCTTCTTGCAACGCGATGGCAGATATTCCCACCATGCCTGGTTGGCGGCGACCTTGATGCTCTGGCCGGGCCGCGCCTTGCCGGCCTTCTGGATGCTCTGCCAGCCCTGCCACGAGAATTCGTGGTTGTCCCACATGGCGACGAACGGCCAGCGCGCGCGAGCGTCCTGGAGGTCGGGATCGGCGAGATAGCCTTTGTAGATGGCCCGGTAGCCATCGACGGTCAGCGGGAAGTGGAAGTTGCCGACCTTGTGGCCGTCCGGGATGCGCGCAACCTCATAGATCGTGCGGTCGTAGCGTGTCTTCACCTCGTCGGGATACTCGACCACCTCGTAGATGAAATCGCCCAGGTGCAGAACGAAGTCGAGCTGCTCGGCGGCGGGAGCGCGTTCATCTTCGTAAATCATCCGGCGATAGGCGTTGAGCTTGCCCTCATTGACATCCTGACAGCTCACGAATGCGAAGTTCACCGTGCGCGGATCGTTTGGCAACGGCGCGGTGATCGTGCGGCCGACCCGGCTGCCGTTTCCGTCGGTGTCGGTAAACCGATACCAGTAAGTGCGCGCCGGCTTGAGTCCGCCAATCAGAACGCGCGCGGTCCAGTCCGCGGCGCTCGAGACCGGTGCCTGCGCGTGCGCAATGACTCGGCGGAATGCCTCATCCTCGGCGACCTCGACGGTCAGGAGCTGGCGTGTGCCCTCGGCAAACGGACGCCTCGTCCACAGGATGACGCTGTGCGGATCGGGATCGCCCGAGGCGACCCCCTGGGGATAGAGATCACGCCGCTCATGCCAGTGGACACGCGAACCTCGAGCCGGTCCGACCCATGCGAGCGAAGCACCGATTGCTGCTGCAGCTTTGAGAAAGGATCGGCGGCTGATCTTCATCGTCTCACTCCGTCCGGGCTGCCGTTGGCGTCACCTCAGGGTTCGGACGCGAACGCCCGCTGAGACAAGTACGTACTCTCTTCCCCTAAGTTGCTGTGGCGTGTAACGCTTCGATCAAATGCGACGATCCGGCAATTTGAACGCCGGACGTCGTCGCGGGCCTTCCACCTCGTTCGGCCCATGGCCGGACGGGGCTAACTGAGCTGCCCGCGCGTGTTATGCCGAGACCTTCTCACCGTGGCGCGGGCTCAAGAGAGTATCGACCGTCGCCGCCACCCCAGGTTACCGCCGAGGTTGCAGTCGCGAGCCGCATTCCGTCGCGTCGCAGCGTGAGTCGGTACATCAGTTGACCCGACTCGTCCACCTTCGCGCTGCCTGCGAGACTCAGATGTCCGTTCTCGTGATACACCCGCTTGGTGTGCCCCGGCTGAAGCACGACCTCAGTAGATACGCCGATCTTGGATTCGTTGACTTCTCCCAGAGACGCAATCACTTTGAAGGTATAGGCGTCAGCCGCACGACCGGTGGCTGGGACATAGTCTCCCGCCGGATGCAACGTCACCCGGATCTCGGGTGCCTCGTCGGGCGCGGCCGCTATCGGCAAAGGCCCTGAGGCAACTAGCGCGACGACGATCCACTTGAGAACGTTCACCGATCCCTCCTTTCGCGGCCTGACGAACAGCGCATCACCGGCGAGCGAAGCCGAAGCCGACGAACGAGTCCGCTGCACGCGCGTGTCAGGCGGCGCGGCGCTCGATGACATGCGCTCCGCTCGACCAACTGACTTAAGCGGCATTTCGTGGCCTGGCTGCCCATTGTGACTTCCTGCCTCGCATACCCCGTGGTAGTGCGAGCCCGACGCGGCGGTGCGCCATGGCGCCGCCGCGATTGAGGTCAGCAAGCATGACAGCGGCCGCGTCCGCGTAGGGCACGATCATCTCGGGAATCATGTATGCAAAGAGTGGCAGAAGTAACGGTCCAGGGAGCACGCGCGCGAACGCCGGAACGTGAACCGGCGCCCTGTCCAGCGAGATACGCAGCCTGCTTATGCCAAGCGCCGGCTCGTCCACCATTGGTCCAGGGCAGAGAAGTCGCCAGTCCAGGTTGGACCGGCTGATGCGTTCGAAGTTGGCCTGGTGCGGCCAGTATGTGGACTTCACCTTGGGTAGCGTGATGCCTCTGCGGCCATGCTGGTCGAGGTCGAGCAGCGCCGCACCGGCGAGAAACCAGCATACCGGCTGAGCCGCATCGGGCAATGACTCTACGGCGGTCACGAGTCTGTCGAACAGGTCGACGAAGGCTTGACCCTCCGTGACGAGGCCGGCGCAATTGATGAGCGCGTCGTGTCCGCTCATGATCTGCGCCAGGTCAGCAGGAGCGATGGCGTTGAGGTCGCCGCGGTGCACGGACACTCGAGCCTGAGACTCTGGCGACAGTTTCGACGGAGTACGAACGAGCGCGGTGACCTCGTGCCCTGCAGCCAACGCTTGGCGAAGCACGTGGCTCCCGAGTGATCCTGTTGCGCCGAAGAGAATGAGACGTGCCATGCGGTTCCCGGTAGGCTATGGGCCGTCGGCGGTGCTGTGATCGCCGCCTAACCGCCAGCGCATCAGCGGCGAACGGAGGATCGAAGGCGATGAGCGCGTCCGCTGCAGGCGCGTGTTAGGCAGCCCTGACGACAGACCTTCCAAGCGTACGCCTCCTGATCACCGAGAATGAGATGGCGGCGAGCAACGCAGAGAGAACCGGAAGTAGAGGTGCACCGAGATCGGTCCATAGGTCAAGAACGCCAGCCGCGCCAGACCCAAAGGCCGTCCGAGCAACAAGCCACGGGGTGACAGCCACGCTCACGAGAGCACCAATGTCGACAAGGATACGAGCCCAGAGGGGCCGTTTCGCTTCCAGGCGGTGCTCGATCACGACACAAAGTAGCATTCCAAGACCTATGGCCGTCACAACCGAGAGGAGCAGTTGCCTGATCAAGAGTTGGTGAAGCGCGTCTCGCATCGACGACGGGAACTGGCCAACCGGAAACGTCGCATCGAAGTTATGGCAGAGGGGCCACCAGTGCAAGGCAGGCAAGACCGCGGGCCCGAGCGAGCAACCCACGATGCTCTTCCATGCTCTCCCACTCGCCATCACTAACACTCAAGGCTGCCTTACGGGCCCGTTCAGCGGCGAGCGACCAAGCGAAGCGCGGGAGCCGAGTCCGCTGCAACGGCATGTCCCGCAGCTTCCGCCACGATGCGACGTTTTGCATCCTGACCGGGTCGAGGCTTTCGCCACGTTCGCTCATTCGCGTGCTCAGGTTTAAGACACCGCGATTATCTCAACGGTTCCCATCCTCTGATGGATCTAGAGTTGCGGGCGCCGAACTGCTGCCGCACGCCGGTTGTCCCCGAGAAGAGGAGTGCGCCCCCGGGGACGACCCCTGTCGAAACGCAGCCCGCGGTTGGGCTCCCCTTGCATGCCGGTCCCATGCGTCCTATACTGAACCGTATGGTTCAGTATTCGCCCGCCCGCCTCGATGCCTCTTTCGCCGCGCTCTCGGACGCCACCCGACGCGGCGTTCTGGAGCAGCTCGGCCGTTCCGACGCTTCGATCACGGACCTTGCCGAGAGGTTCCACATGACCCTCACGGGCATGAAGAAGCACGTCGGCGTCCTGGAGCAGGCCGGGCTCGTCGCCACGGAAAAGCTCGGGCGCGTGCGGACCTGCAAGCTCGGTCCGCGCCGATTGGAGGAAGAGACGGCCTGGATCGAGAGGTATCGCCAGCTTTGGGACGCACGCTTCGACGAGCTGGACAAGGTTGTCGAGGAATTGAAACGAAAGGAGAAGGTCAATGGACGCAAGAAGAGAGAGTGAGGTTGCCCCCATGAAGAACCGCACGACGGTGGAGCGAAAGTCCGAGCGTGAGCTCGTCGTCACGCGAACTTTCAACGGCCCGGCGCGCCTCGTGTTCGAGGCGTGGACCAAGCCCGAGCTGTTCAGGCAGTGGTGGGTGCCGAAGTCGATGGGAATGTCCCTGCTTTCCTGCGAAATGGATGTTCGTGTCGGGGGCAGGTACCGTTTGGAGTTCGCACACGGGGACTCACAGTCGGCGTTCTTCGGCACGTACAAGGAAGTCACACCGCACTCGCGCCTCGTCTGGACCAATGAGGAAAGTGACGAGGGTTCCGTCACGACGGTGACCTTCGCTGAAAAAGGCGGCAAGACGTTGCTGGTCATGCACGAGCTTTATCCCTCGAAGGAAGCTCTCGACGCCGCCGGCACCGGGGCGGCGGATGCGATGGGAGAGACGTTCGAGCAACTCGACGAGCTTCTCGTCACCCTGGGCGCGAGCGTGGGAAGGCCATGAACTCGTCGATCTCGCGGTCGGCCGCATGGCTGAATGGTCTCGACCTCGATCCCTCGTGGCACATCATCAGCGCACGGGCAATCGGTCCTCACGGCTGACCTCGGCGCGCTGCTCGCCCCGGCCGGCCTCGCTCGCATGCCGGCCGGGGCTACGTCAAATTCGATGGTGCTTCGGTCCGCCTAACGGCCAGCGCACGAGCGACTAGCCGAAGGCGAATCGGTCGCGTGCGCGTGTTGGGCCGCGCATGGTTGCGCGCCATGGTCTACTTGCTTTTTCGCGACTTCTTGGCTGCCCATGTGGCACCCATTCCGGCACCTATTCCCGAGCCAAGAGTGGCCCACGAAGAATCTCGGCCGTGGCGCAGGTTGAAGGAATCGATCGTGAACCCGATCCCCCCGAACAGGATCGCATAACCGACCATAGCCTTCAGCGCCCGACCAGCGGCCCTGCGGGTTACTCGATCGATATCGCCCAGCTGAGCGTCGCCCGACAGGATCACGTTCCCGATGCCGTCGATCTCGGCATCCCAGAATTTGATCTCGCCCTCAGTGACTCTCTGACCTGTGGTGTTGACGTCACACTCGAGGCGATAGACGCTATTCTCAGGCTCAGCGACGCGTAGCCGAGCCCCCCATTTTTTGGGCGAAAAGGACGTTAGCGAACCAACCCGGGAGCCGCGAGCTGCCTCCAACAATGCGCTCGGGCCGGAGGGCTCGATCCTGAAACCTCGCGACGTCAGATGGGCTTCAAGCCGCGGTCGTACAGAGCTCGCGGGATCTTCGCACGAGACGGATCTTGTAACCTTCATGCCCAGCGGCCTAACGGGCAGCGCATCAGCGGCGAGCGAAGAGCCGAAGGCGACGAGCGGGTCCGCTGCATGCGCGTGTTGGGCCGCTCGCCGCTAACGTGACACGACGTCAAGAGCCAGCTCCTCGATTTCGGCCGCTTCTGCCTGCCCGGGAACAGTTGCGGGTTCCAACTCAACCCAATACAGCGCAGCTCCGGAGGGGTCATATCGCACGTGGCCCTGATACAGCCCCAGCCCATGAGCCTCCTGGTGGCTCTTAATGTCCGGAGGCGGATCGCCAACGCGGCCAATCCTTCCAGCCTGGAGGTCGTAGTCAGGGCTGATACGCACCAGCGTACCGATCGGCAAATGCTGCCGAGTCACGACTGCCCCTTCGAGCGGCCTGACGGGCAGCGCATCAGCGGCGAGCGAAGAGCCGAAGGCGATGAGCGAGTCCGCTGCATGCGCGTGTTAGGCGAGCCCACCATTCTCTTCCTTCTGCCCTTCCGGCCTGAGCCCCGACCACGTGAAGCCAGCTCCTACCAGGAACATCGGTAGCGCGACCAGGGCCATGACGGAGGCTGCCGCCGGAACGTTGAATTCGGCGGCCGGCAGACTTGTCAGCGCAATCACCACCGAGCCGAGAACAAGCAACGGGCCTCCGAGCCGAGGAAGAACGAACGCCATGAAGACAAGCGGGAGAAACAGCATCGCGATGCTAATCAGAACGATCGAGAACAGGTTGTCGCGCGAGCTCATGGTGAACGCGGCTCGACCCACCATCCTGCAGGACACCAAGCCCAGGCCAAGGCCCGCAGCGAACGAGGCTCCCCATGCAGCCCACTTCCGACTTGAGGAGGTGTTGGGACCAACCAACAAAGCCTCGGTTGGCCACGACAGGTATGACCGGAGCTGTGACCGAACGCTCACTTTTGCTCGCCTAACGGGCAGCGCATCAGCCGCGAGCGAAGAGCCGAAGGCGATGAGCGAGTCCGCTGCATGCGCGTGTTAGGCCTCTCAAAGCTCGCTAGCCGACCGTTCACGGCTGGCGATCGCAGGCTCGCTGAATAAGGTGGGCATCCATCGCGTGGTGATCGTCGGTTGGGGCAGGACCTTTGAACATCTTGATCGTCTCGGTAATAACTTCTTCGCCTTCGCCCGCCTGCACTTCGGGCCGCCTGCCAGTCGGAACTGTGATCCAGTAGTCGTACTTGGCGTCCAGCGTTAGCTTGGCGGCGTGGCAGAGCTGCCCACTCGCCCCCATCTTTCCATCAGCAGGTACACGCCGAACCTGTTGAATGAATACCGTGTTGTCGTCGAGACGGATATCCACGAAGCGCTGGCCGCTCCTCGAGCACGAGGCCGCTGCCGACAAGAGCGCCACCGCGGCGACAACTCGCCAGATTCCTCCGCCGCTATCGCCGGAAAGGCCTAAAGGCCAGCGCATCAGCGGCGACCGAAGAGCCGAAAGCGATGAGCGAGTCGGCTGCATGCCCGCGTTAGGCGGGGCAAGGCCGGCACGCCGCAGCCGACTTGGCCTGCTATGCGTCATCGTATGCTCTTTCCAGTGCCGCCACGTCGAGCTTGACCATCTTCATCATCGCTTCCATCACAGCCTGTACCTTCTTTGGGTTCTTGTTGCTGATGAGCTCCATGAAACGCCTTGGGACGATCTGCCAGGTGAGGCCGAACTGATCGGTGATCCAGCCACACTGCGATGGGGTTGCGCCGGCGCTGATGAGCTTGTTCCAGTACCCATCAACTTCTTCCTGGTCTTTGCAGTCGACAAAAAGCGAGAAGCCTTCGGAGAATTTGAAGTACGCGCCGCCGTTGTAGCCCATGAAGTACTGACCACCGATGACGAATTCGGCGGAAGTGATGGGGCCGTCCTTGCCAGTGCGGGCGACGTTCTTGATCTCAGAATCCGGAAATGTGCTGGTGTAGAACGCCATGGCAGCTTCGAGCTGATCGTTGAACATCAGGAAAGGTGTCACTTTGGTCATCTGTGCGTCTCCCTTGATTTTCGGTTTCCGCCTAACGGCCAGCGCGTCAGCGGCGAGTGAGGAGGCGAAGGCGACGAACGAGTCCGCTGCACGCGCATGTTAGGCGCGCGACCCTGGATGCATCGCTTGAACGAGCCGCATGAGGGCGAACAGGGTTGCACACCAACCTCCAAGCACCAGCCCAAGACGTATGTAATTCGCCGCGGCCCACTGCTTCGCCGCGAGAGTCACACGCTCTGCCGCTACGCCGGGCGGCGCTTCGAACATTAGGCGGAGTCGGGGATAGTGGTATGTAAACGTGATCACGTCACAGAGAACGAGGGCCACAAGTGCGCCGATCAGAGGCCATCTGCGTTCAGGGCCAGACCAGTTGGCGACAACAGCCACAAGCAAGAGAACCTGTGTTGTGGGGGACAGGACGCGGAAGAGATTCGCCGGCGTTGCGTTTACCATGAACAATCGCCCGTGCGCGAGAGTCGCCGGACCGCCTTTGAGGTTGGGCGCGAGAACGACGGCGTCATAGAGCGACGCGCCAAATAAACCGCTCACACCGAGAGACGCGAGACTGGTGGCAACCAACTGTAGCGTGACCATTCTTTCACCCCCGATACGGTTTCGTGCGAGCGCCTAACGAGTGGCGGGTCAGCGGCGAGCCCCGTAGCGAAGCGTAGGGGCGAGTCCGCTGCACTCGCGTGTTAGGCCCCGGACGACCGCCTTGCACGCACCCAACCTCCGAGAGCCGCACTTGGCGCCATGAGAACCAAGGCAGCAATTTGTGACCAGATTGCCCCATGCCCAAGTGTACTCACCAACGACACGGCCGCTCCAAGTGCAAGCAGAATGGCTACGGCTACCCCGTGAGCCAGGGGCCGCCGACGGGCGATCCAGGCTGCAACGTACCCACCAAGCAAGGCGAAGACCACACCAACAGCAACGCTGCTCAGCATTGTAGGCAGGGGTGCCGTTTGATGGGGCAGTTGCCCGGACCACCGAAAGAACGCGAATGCCGACACCGCGAAGATCACGTAGCCGGCAACAACGGCAAGGATAGATCTAGCGATACTCATGGCTGTGCTCACCGAATTTCGAGACGGGGCCTAACGGCCAGCGCATCAGCGGCGAGCGAAGAGCTGAAGGCGATGAGCGAGTCCGCTGCATGCGCGTGTTAGTCGGCGCCTCTCTTTTTGCTGTCTTTCCGCTCTTCGCCAACGGCGTGAATCAGGCCTGCCAGCAGGAATACGAAACCCAGAGGGGCGGCGAGCCACAACAACATCCCAAACCCCAATCCACTCGACCCTGGAGGCCCAAGCGAAAGGCCCACGATGCATCCGAGAGCCACGAGCAAGAGAAAGATCCCGAACAGCGGCGCCGGCCAACGTAGAGCCCTGAGAAAGGTCGGATCCAGGCCCATGCTATCGCCCGCGTCCGCCTAACGGGCGGCGCGCCAGCGGCGAGCGAAGAGCCGAAGGCGATGAGCGAGTCCGCTGCACGCGCGTGTTAGGCGCCCGCTTCACCAGCTCACCTCAGCCTGCCTCCTACTTGTCGCACTTTCGTCTCAACAAAAGAGCGAGCCTCCGCCGACAGCCTTTCTGCCGGGACAAAGCTCGCGTGTGCCGACCGCTTTCGCTCGAATACCCAAAACTCCTTGAGCCGATACACTGTTGAGATTCCCGGCCACCGAACAGTCGCTTCCGCCTCGAGTGTCCTAAAGGTGCAGGCCTCCTCATCCAGAACGAGCGTGACATCAGGACTTCCTGCAGCAGCTCGCTCAACCAACCGGTAGGCCGACGCCCACGAGCGCCATACCATGGCCATTGCCCCGATCGCGAACCCGGCAAGAGGTGCGTAGTCCCTGGACCCCAGATAGAACAGCGCCCAGACCACAATCATGGGCGACACCACGATAAGGCTGGCACGGAGCTCCCACATGAGCGCGAGGTAAGCGCGCCGCGCCATAGCCGGCGTGTACGTGAACGACACCTGAAACTCAGAGGCCAACAGAGACCCTTCGGGCGCCTAACGGCCAGCGCATCAGCGGCGAGCGAAGAGCCGAAGGCGATGAGCGAGTCCGCTGCATGCGCGTGTTAGACGGCCGCGGGCAGATCAGGATCACGCTCGCCCTTCTCGCCGCCGATCCCGCGCGAAACGCAGAATGTCGGTGAACGCCCAGCTGACAAAGACCGCGAACGCCGTGAACATAACGTACAACACAATCTCGACGCCGATCACGTTGTGCTTCTCACTATCGACGAAATAGTCGTTCACCACGAACGCGATCACCAGCGCCATTATGGATACGGCTCCAAATCCGCGCAGCCTTGGAGTGATCATGGCAAGGATGACACCGATCACGGCTAAACCGCCCAGCAACCGGGCAAAGCTCTGACACTCGACCAGCCCAGCTCGGAGCGCGTCCCGGGTCCACTCCCCTTTGCTTGGAAGCCCCGCTCTTCCGACCATGAGCCACCAACCAAGCAACGGCCCGACGACGACAAGCGCCAACCAGTCCCTGAACCTCAAATCGCGCGCCGATCGGACGACGGTTTGGCTCACGTACTTTCACCGCCCATTTGACCTCGGCCGTCTAACGGCCAGCGCATCACCGGCGAGCGAAGAGCCGAAGGCGATGAGCGAGTCCGCTGCATGCGCGTGTTAGGCCGCGCCTCACTCTGAGCAGGCACCATGAGCTTCCCTCACGAGCTTAAGCACCCCCGCACTGTCGCATGGCCATACTCTTGGCACAAGTAGTCGTTACATGCTGTCGTCCCAAGCGCTGTGGCGAAACCCTGTGGAGGTCACCTCAAAGGACGTCGAGTTCCCAAATGCTCCCTTCACAAACAACCGCTCATCGAGGATCCGAGCCACACTGCCAGATGCTCGGACGGTCAGAATCGTGTATTCCCAGCCCCGACAACCCCCGTACTGCCCAACTCGCGAAATCAGGGCTGCCATCATGGTTGTAGTCCCTAAACTCCAGGGACCACGGCTCCGCGCGAAACCAGAGCGGAAATTGCATCAGCGAGTCTGTCCGGTCTGGAGAGCCACGATGCGGGTCAACCGGGTCAACAAGAAGGCCGTAGAGAGGGCGTCCGCAAACGGCGGGCTGGCCTGACAATCGTACGCAGATTTCAAACAGCCTTCGACCTTTTCGGGCTGGCCGCCCCCGCACCAGAGCTCGTTGTCTAGATACCTACGGCCGCGGACGAGGCGAATCACCATGGTATCCGCTGTTCCATTCCCGTCAAGATCGCGGGCCACGCTAAGCACTTCAACGGGCTGGGCGGCCCAGAGTGCCGTGCCGCCCGCATGAACAAATACAAGCAGTGCAACCGCCACAGCGCGGCCTAACGGCCAGCGCATCAGCGGCGAGCGAAGAGCCGAAGGCGATGAGCGATCCCGCTGCATGCGCGTGTTAGGCCGGCGGCCTAGGACACCCAAAAGCGCCACGCACACACCTCTCTAACGCCCAAACCGTACCAGACGTGAACCCGCCAACCACCCCATCCGCTCAACATCGCGATCTGGGACTCGTGGTACGTAGCGACGACGCCCGGCAGGAGCGGAAACGACACGAAGGACTCGAACCATGGATGCGCGCTTTCAAGGTTAATAGGTCGGCCCTCATTCACCCGCTTGAAGGCGCTAACCGCCGCGGCGTCGAGCGAGGATTGAACAGCAGGGATACCGAACGCCCACGTAATTAGGTAAGCCGCCACCAGGACAATCCGTATCCTGCGCGAAGGCCAGAGGCTATCGGAGATGCCGTACCTGCGCGCTAGCGACCGGCCCGTCGCGCGCGCGGCGATGAATGCCAGCCCAACCGCGACAGCGATCATGACTGCGACCTGAAGCAGCGTGCCGACCTCGTAGTCCATATCGATCGGCAGCGACACTGCCGCGACGCGCACCATGACCGCAGCAACCAACGCGACCAGAACGAAGACAAACACCACGATGGCCCTAACCAACCACCGATGCATCAGCTTCCCTGTCACTTCCGCCGGCCTAACGGGTAGCGCGTCAGCGGCGAGCGAAGAGCCGAAGGCGATGAGCGAGTCCGCTGCACGCGCGTGTTAGGCGGCGGCGACATCACGACACCCTTCGCGCTTTGAAAGTACCCTGCTTGAAACCAACGTAGCCAATCAAGACCGCTTCTCCCGACGCTACAGAGCCCTGAAATTCTCCGTCCAACAGCAGCAATCCTTCCACCTGGCCGAGGTACAGGTTTATCCGGAACCGACTTCGACTAATTGATACCTCCGCCTCCTTCCCAATCCCCCGTACGCCTGAAGGCGCTTCTAGAACGCGGCCGATCTCACCGCCGTCTGCAACAGGTCCAGTCGCCCGATGCCCCGTCAATTCCACGAGCACAGCGCCCTGGTAATCCCCTTGCGTGTTCCAGAGTTCAATTCGCCATACCGGTAAGTCCTTCGAGCCTGTCGTAGTCGTGCATGCCACACTCGCCAACGCAAGCCACGTCACGATCGCGAGAGCTTGGGCACTATCGCGAATCCCGCCGCCTAACGGCCAGCGCATCAGCGGCCAGCGAAGAGCCGACGGCGATGAGCGAGTCCACTGCATGCGCGTGTTAGGCCACCGTCACTTGCCAGGAATGGGAATTGCGAGTTTTGCCTGTAGAACGTACAGAGAGTCGCTCCATCGCTCGAACGACAGCAGTGCTTCACAGCTCTCCCGAGCCAACGAAGCCGCTGTCTTAGAGTGAGCGTCTGCAAGCTGAAGTGAGCTCACGGGAAACATCCACAGACCTCTCATACCGTGCCCTGCGTACCGCTCGACGACTGCGATCCGAAGACTCTCCCCTGCTTTTACCTCAATCGTCTTTGTTCGCCCGTCCGAGCTCGCCAAATACTCGCCTGGCTTGAGTTCTCGCCACCCTCCATCGCCCGACGGCGACTTGGCTATGGCCGGCGTCGTGATCGCCGGCCATTCCTGTTTCGGCTTGAGCGTGTACGACACGAGGGCCGGCGATCCAGTGCGGTTGTCGAACACGAAGGTAGCGTCTGGTGGAGAGCCGCTGCCAAGAAAAGCAACGCCGGCCATCATGGCGAGCCCAACGCGAAGAAGACTTCGGCCGCCTAACGGCCAGCGCATCAGCGGCGAGCGAAGAGCCGAAGGCGATGAGCGAGTCCGCTGCATGCGCGTGTTAGGCGTCATCCGCGAGGTCCGTAAAATGGGTCCTGAATCAGCCATTCATCTACCGCATCGCAAGATGCGTTCAACTTGAAGACGCCCATGCGAATTCCCTCTCCGATCACTTGACCAGAATGTGCGTCGCGCCATACGCGAGTAGGCCATTGATACCCCAGGTCGTAGCTGCTCGAATCGAACCAAGTCTGTCGAGTGACCCTCACCCTTCCTGAGCCCGGGACTAGTGACCAAAGCCTGAGTGGTGTCTCTGATGGATCATTCGGCTGAACCCACATCAGGAGTTCCGGCAGAGACTGGAGGCCCGAGGGCAGAGCAACGGCGTGCTCCCCCTCTGGCAAGAGCGCCGAGATACGCGTGTCATTCTCGCTCGAGACGTTTACCTGTAAGGAGGATGAGGGGGTGACTTCAGGCTTCAGTGGTTCCAATCCATCAGCGTCGATCACTTGGAGCCGGACGTCCTGAGCCGGGCCGCTCTTTTCAAGAGCCCATACGAGAAAGGACGTGCGCTCAAGGGGCAAGACATAGCAGTAGAAGCTGCACCTAGCGAGGACCACTCCTTTAGAATCCAAAAGATCCGTCGCCCCGCCAGACTGACCGGCCGCCTTTTCCCAACGAAGGTCTCCGCGTGAACTCGGAAGGGTACGCCCGCGCAGATACCAGGGTGAGGGGCCCGGCGCGTCAATGGACGCCAACGGACTTGTGGGCGCTCTTGAGAAGAGGCTCATTCGGTGACGCCTAACGGGCAGCGCGTCAGCGGCGAGTGAGGAGGCGAAGCCGACGAACGAGTCCGCTGCACGCGCATGTTAGGCGGCTCTTCTCGCGACAGCGCACTTTGTCGACATGCGCCGAAATGCACCGTCGAGCGTCGATCTCCGCACGCGAAACGGTTTGTGGGTCTTCCTCAAGGCGAGCACCTCCTCAGCAGCCAGTAGCCACCCATCCGGCCCGATGTACTCCGTGTCGATCTCGACGACGCCCAGTTTCACTGGTATCGCTACCCCAAGGCCGGTAACGACGCGCGTCGCCTTGCTTGGTTCATATGTCGTAGGGCGAGTCTTGTGCGTACTGAGTTCGACTTGTTCCGGCTGGCGCAGGAAGAGAAGATACTCCGCACCAACGGAATAGAATTGGCGGTCAATCACGTAAACAAGCTGACCAGTCTCCAGAAACCCCTTCGAGATTGTAACCACCCGGAACTCGGTACCGTTCATTTGCGTTCCCTCACTATCGCATTGCGGGTCAGCGACCGTCGCCACGGCGTACACCACCGACTCCGACCGGCAATACAGATCAGTGAGAGAGGGAAGCGTCTCGGTCATCGTCAAGCTAAGCAGGGTCGCAGCTACAAGCTCTGATGGGATCATGCCGTAATCCTAGCCGCCTAACGGCCAGCGCATCAGCGGCGAACGAAGAGCCGAAGGCGATGAGCGAGTCCGCTGCATGCGCGTGTTAGGCGCGCCTGGCTTCCTAGATTGTCGGTTCAAGGTCAGCCCAGACCTCCCAGCGCGAGGGTGCCTTCTGCCTCCACTTTTGGATGATGCGGCACTGACGAGAGAAGCCGCCCGGGAGGATCATGGCAGCCTTCTCAAGTACTTCGTCGAGTGTTCGAGGATCCTGCGACAGATACACGTCCGCGACCGCCGGGTCTGTCCCGTCGGAACCCAAGCCACCAAACGCGAGAGCGAGGACCTGGTAGCGCATTGGAAAGAGGCCGACCTCATGACAGGTCGACGTGACCTCACCCGCTAAAAATGTCTCACAGGTCGTGGCCAGAAACGCCTCAAACGCCAGCCGGACATATTCCTTGCGATCGGCCCGTGGCAAGTGCTGTTCAAGGAGGTATGCCATTCTGTTGGCAAATACGGGCATCGGCCATTCCGCCTGCGAGGTAGCTGTGAGCGGTACGTCGAGGGGAATGTCACGGCTGTAGTGAAACCAGAGGGGATCGGGCGTCACACTTTCAGGCCTATTCTTGAGCCGCAATCGAAGACTCTCGGCGGCGGCGCGTATTTCATCCTTGGAACGGGTCTTGGTAACGTGCTCCTCTGCTATCGCGAGGGCCGCCGACACGCGATCTCCTTCTTCCTCCCCCTCTCTTGAGTAGGCCTCCAAGACATCGAGAAGGCGAGGCATTAGCGGATACGAGTACGACTTCTCCGCCGCTTCCACGACCTGGGCAGCGATCGACTCGGCGTTGGGCGTGCCCGTTGCGATAAGGCGAAGCGTTGCCCCGGCGGGGCTGGGAGTGCCAGACATGGGGATCTCTCCGCGCACGGGGTACGACGGCGCGAGCTGGAGTAAGACCAAGCCAATCGTCGCGACTACCCGCGCGCCTAACGGCCAGCGCATCAGCGGCGAGCGAAGAGCCGAAGGCGATGAACGAGTCCGCTGCATGCGCGTGTTAGGTCGCATGAACTTCCTTAGC
>CAWJKC010000001.1:0-575655 GCA_963843325.1 uncultured Acidobacteriota bacterium | reverse complement strand
TGCTGCTGCGTAGGTTTACGTATTGCTCCCAGACGAGGCCCGCCAGCTCGTAGTCCTCCGTCGTCAGTAAAGTCACGTCGGCGCCGGCCTGGACGAGATGCTCGGCGAGCGCGTACGTGTAATGGCAGACGCCTCCCCTTCCCGAAGGTTCGTACAGAGCGACGCGCAATCCTCGGGTTTCAGTCACGGTGGCATGCACTCGCGATCACCACAACCGGAAGAGCGCGTCCGGGTCTTCGGCCAGGACGCCCAGACAACTCACGTAGGCGTTTTCCCGGCGGACGTCCGCGCCGGCGTGCGACAAGCGTCGGGCGCGCTCGGCCCGGGTGATCGCATGGAACGACCAGAGCGATACGAGCGCGACCGGAAACGCCCGTCGGTCGAGGTCGAGCGCCGCGTGGTACCGCTGGATCGCCTTCTGGATCGCCCGCGCCGCCGGATGGCCGTTGGGCGCGGTCAGGAAGAGCTCCCGGCACGCGCGAAGGGGGCCGCCTTTTCCCCGCCAGTGGCCGAGCTCCTGATTCCAGCGAAACACGAGATAGATGAGGTCGAACAGCGCGGGCCCGCGGTCGGCGCTCTCCCAGTCGAAGGCGCCGATGTCGTTGTTCTGGCGATTGATGTTCCACGTGCTGAACGCGTAGTGATACCAGACGATGGGGAACGACGAACCGGCCAGCTCCCGGTAGCGTTGGCGGGTGCCGGCAAAGAGTTTCCGCTCCGAGGGAGTCAGACCGAACACCTCCTCGTACCGATCGAAGGCGCCGATCGTCCAGTTCGCGAGCTCCGAAGCGCCCCACGGCGGCCGGCGGAGTTCGGTCTGCCGGTGAAACTCGATGAGCCACTGGACCGCGAGATTGAGATCGTCGATCTTCCGGCTCAGCGAGTAACCCCACCGAACGCTCGTGGCCGCGAGCAGACGGCCGGACAGGTAGCTTTCCATCCCGACCGTCAGGCCTTTCCAGGAGAAGGTCCCGAATCCCTCGGGAAGGGTTCGTCGCATCTCGGCGTCGACCGCGCCCCGAATCTCGCTCAGGACGCGCTGCTCCTTCTCGGTGTGGACGTTCCGATCGCTCACCCGCGACAGCTTGAGCACCGCCAGCGGGTCCGGCCCGCCGATGGGGAACGGCATCGCGACGACCCGATTCCAGTCGTCCCGCCCGCCCGTCAGCAGGAGCAGCTCCAGATCCGAGAGCCGTCCGCTCCCGCGCGGTCGCCGAACCGATCGCCAGAGGTCGCGGTGGAGATCCGGATGCCCGATGATGGAGGGAGCCTTCCGTTCGGTCCCGTGCACGGCCGTGAGGGCGAAGGCGGGGATCAACCGCTCTCGCAAGCCGACCCCGAGCACCCACGACAGCCGCAGCAGGACCTCGATGGTCCGTTGCCAGAAAGTCGTCGCCGTGTAGAGATTTCGCAGGTACCACCGGAGCGCCGAGTCGTCGCCGAGGGGAAGGTACACCTGAGGGTTTCGGAATCCTGGTCGGACCCAATAGGCGGACATCGGCGACAGACCCGCGGCGCGCACGGCGCGAAAAGCCCCGCCGACCGCGAGAAACCAACGCCGGAACCGCCGGCGATCGATCTCCCAGTACAGCACCCCGTCCGGACGAAGGCATTGCGCCGCCCGTTCGATGGAGGCGTTGGAACGCCCTAAAACGATCAGCGCATCGGCACAGCGCTCGGGCGGCACGTCTTCGCTCACGCGCCGGGCGATTTCGGCTTTGAGAATCGCTTCGCCGAGCCCCTGCGGCGCGCCGAGGAGGACGAGGTGTTCGAACGACTCCCCCCTCCGGCGTGGGCAGCAGAAATCGCCAGTCGCAGAGCCGCAGCGCCGCTTTTGGCGAGTGGTCCGAACGCAGCCGGCGCCACACCCTTCCAGCGAAGTTTCGAGTCGAGGACAACATCGTCATCAAAGGTCGTCCGGCAGGCCGTCACGGCGCATCAGCGCGCCGGATCGCTCGGCCAGAATCCGGACGTAGGCCGGGTACGGGTTTCCCTCCTTCGCGTTGACTCCGGCGGCGCCGCGAGCGACCTCCCGTGACCTCGCGAGCCGTCCGAGCGACCGATTGACCCAGAGAAAAACGAGAAGGACCGGCAGGAATCTCCGATCGGCGCCGACGGAATCCATGCAGCGCGCCACGCCTTCCTGCGCAACGGCCGCCAGCCGATCGCCCGAGTCCGCCTCGAGGAACAATCGGCGAAAGACTTCGAGCCGCTCTTTCTCGTTTCGCGCGCCGCAGATGTCGAAGCCGGCGACGAGCAGAAAGTACAGGACGTCCTGGAGGGGCCATCCGGGCGCGGCCCTGGCCCAGTCGATGATCGTGATCCCCGCCGGTCGGATCAGCACGTTGCTCGGCCCCAGGTCGGGATGAGACCACACGACCGGAAGAGATTCTCTCGACAGAGACTCCGATCGATCGCGCACCGCCTCGAACAGCCTTTCCTGCTCCGGAGCCGGAGCGAACTCTTCCTCGTATGTCCGAAGCGCTTGCTCCGCCCGACCGCCCATGTCTCCGGCGCTCCAGGGCTTGCGCTCGATCACCGCGTCCCCGGAAAAGAGCGCCAGACCGGACAGGACGCTTCTCAGATCGTCCAGCTTCCGGTCGTCTTGCGCCCTCCGGCGAGGGTTCCGGGCGGCGAAAGACCGGCCCGGGCAATAGCTCTCCGCGGCAACGCTCAACGTTCCCCAGCGAAAAGAGCCCAGAGGCTCGGGAACGGATCCCGGAGCGCCGGATGATCCGACCGAACGGATCTGCTCCAGAATCCTTTGCTCCTCGACCGTATCGAAGTTTCGCTCGGGCGATCTCCAGAGCTTCAGAACGAGCTGCGGCGCGCGCGCTCCCGGCGCGAAGGGCAGCAGGACGACGCGGCGAAAGGCGTCCGTGACGCGGCCCCCGGTCAGGACCAGCACATGCGATTCCGTCGATTCCAGACGGGCCCGCACCGCCGAATGGCCGAGAAGCGACGGCAGGGGTTGCGCACTTCGGCCGATGGCGGTCAGGGCCAGGTCGCGTCGCGAAGACCCGTCGCCGAGCCCGTTTTCGGAAAACCACGTTGCCGGGCCGGCCGCATCCAGCGGGACGTAGGCTTCGCGCCGGCTCGAGCGGGGATGCATTCCGTAGGTCCGGACGCCGCTCAAACCGACGTTTTTCAACATTCGGCGGATGCGTTCCGCCTGTCGCCGGGCCCCGAGCATCGAGACCGCGATCTCGGCGTAGACGACGCCGGAAGGCGACAGGCACGCCAGAGCGCGCTCCAGATCCCGTGCCCGCTCTCGAAGGACGATCAGAGCATCCGCGCTGGGCTCCCCCGGAATGTCGGACGAGACCCGTTTCGCGATCCCGGCTTCGATCAGAAGCCTGGCGAGCTCCGAGGATCCACCCAGGAGCACGACGTGGTCCCAGGCAGCGCCCGCCGGATTCGGCAGCAGGAATCGCCAGTCCGCCTCGCGAAGGGGCGCCGGAGGAGCAGCCCGCAGCCGACGAGCCAGCGCTCGACGGCCCCGGGCGACCCATCGCGCGGCACGGGAGGGTGAACGCGCCAGCCCCTCTGCGTGATCGACCGTCGAGCGGCCCCCTCCGTTTCCGGAGATTGCTTTAGACACGGGGACCCGCCTTTTCGACGACCGCGGCCGATCTCTTCGTCAAAGAGCTGGAGACAGACTGCGCTTCGCAGGACTTCGCGGTCGGGAGCGGTACCGTGGTCGGCCTGCAGTCGAGTGAACTCCGCCCCCGAGTGCACGAGCCAGGTCAGCATCCGAAGGGGGCGGAGGGAGTCGAGGCCCAGGCCCACGCGGTCACAGTAGAACGCGAGACATCGCTTCGCCAGCGCTCCTCGCGGAGAAGTCGGATCGAGCATCGAGCGGTACGACGCCCGGTACCGGCCGGTCCGCCTCGCGCCGTCGAGCGAAAAGCAGAGGTTCGCCAAAAAGTAAATCAGATCCAGGCCCGGCAACCCGTCGAGCTCGGCCGATTCCCAGTCGACCACGGCAAGCTCGTTCGACGGCGTCAGCAGAAGATTCCATGGGGAAAAGTCCCGCTGCTCGCAGACGAGCGGCAGGTCGGGCAGCTCCCCGAGCAGGCGTCGGGCTTCGTCGAGCAGACGGGCATCCACGACCGGCCCGAACGATCGCGCGAACCGGTCCAGAACGGAATCGACGAGACGACTCCTCCACGGCTCGCGGGGTCTCTGCGGGGACTGAGTCTCCGCCAGGTCCGCCAGCCAGGCCGCGGCCTTCATCGCGAGATCTCCGTAGGATTCGTCGGTCCACGCCGACAGGAGAGGAACCCCGGAGAAGGCGGTCTCCCCCAGCACCGGGACTCCGCCGATCTCGTCCAGGAACAGGAACCTCGGAATGCCCTCCGGCGATCCGCGTTCGGCGCGCTCGACGAGACGCCTCAGGATGTCCGCCTCCCTTCGGATGGCGGGGGCCGACTCCCGGACTCTCGAAATCTTGAGGGCGACGGCCGGGCGCGAGCCCGAGTCCGGGAAGAGCAGAACGATGACTTTGCTCTCGCTTCGCAGGCCTCCCGTCAGGAGGAGCGGGGAAAGACCCATCGGTTTCGGCCCCAGACTCAGGCTTTCCCACCGCTCCATCACCAGACGCGTGACGTCGCCGGGCAACGCCCCCGCTGGAGAAGCCGGTTTCCGAGTCCATGCGCAGAGGGGACCCGCGGGTCGCCAGCGCGATCGGACCAGAGATGCGGATCGCATGACCCTGCGGGCGGCCCTGCGCCACGCGCTTCGCGATTGGCCCCGGTTCTCGAGAAAGAAATGTCGGGACGCGCCGGGTTCCGAGAGCGGAATCCAGGCGGCAGGGTTCTCCTCGGAGGGATCGAGGTCCGGCCGGAAAAAGGCCGCGCCTTCGAAACCGGCATCCTCGAGCCGCCGCCGAAGTGCCGACGGCCGCGCAAGCCCCGTCCACTCGCAGTAGAGGACTCCGCCCGGCCGCAGGCTCGTCAGGGCGGCGGCCAGGGACTTGCGGTCCGGAGACATCGCGACGGCCAGATCGCATCCTTCGGCCCGCTCTCCCTTCCACCCCTCGACGACCGTCTCCGAGACGAGCCTCAACGACTCGACCAGAGGGCCGTCCGAAAGGCAGAGCGTCTTGCGAGGGCTCGGGTCGGGCAGCAGAAATCTCCAATCCACCCGACGCAGAAGACGATTCCGGCGCGCTTCGGAGACGGATTGCGGTCCGGCTTGCAGGTTTTCGGCGGCTGCGTTCACGCGCTCCCCACGAGCTCTTCGTAGATGGCCATGGTGCGCTTCGCCACGATTTCCGACGAGAAGCCGGCGCGAACGCGGCACCGCGCCCGGGTGCTGAGGCTCCGGGCCAGGTCAGGGTCCGCCAGCAGCCGCCGGATCGCGCCGGCCAGCGCTTCCGGATCCGCGGGCGGCACGAGAAGACCGGTGACTTCGTTCTCGACGGCCTCGTCGGTACCGGCAATGCGAGTGGCGATCACCGGCCGCCCGGACGCCATCGCCTCGAGCAGCGAAACCGGAAGGCCCTCGTAGAGGGATGGCAGCACGAAAAGGTCGCAGCTCGCCAGCAGCTCGGGCGCGTCGCGGCGGTGCCCGAGGAATCGGACACGATCCGCAACGCCCCGCGCCACGGCCTTCGCCTCCAGAGCGGCGCGCTCGGGTCCCTCCCCGGCCACGACGAAGAGGGCGTCGGGCACGGAGACCGCCGCGTCGATCAGGTGCTCGATGCCCTTCTGCGGCGCCAGGCGGGCGAGAGTCAGGACGATCGGGCGCCCGTTGCCGTCTTTCGAGAGGCTGGCTCGCAGAGATCCCGGAACGGCCGTCTCGAACGGCGCCAGCGCCACCCCGTTGCGGACGACGCAGACTTTGGTCCCGGCCGAAAAGGCTGGCCTCCCGAAGCCGGGCCGGCCATGTCCTCGGAGACGGCGATGTATCGATCGACCATCGCGGACACGAGCTTCTGGCGGAGCCTTCGGCGACGCGACTGGATCGGGGCGAAGAGCTGCTGGGTCGCGACGATCGCGGGCGTCCGGCCGAGCGCGGCGGCCAGGATGCCGCCGGAGCAGGCGAGGGGCCAGTTCAGGTGGGCGTGAAAGACCGCCGGCCGCGCCGTCCGAAGAAACTTCCAGATCCCCCGCCACCCGTTGCGCCGGGGGATCTCGGCCGTCACGATCTCGGATCCGCGAGCCCGATCGATCAACTCGCCCAGACCGGCCTCTTCGTGATGCAGGAGGACGGGACTCCAGCCCGTCCGGTCGACAGCCGACAGGAGGTTGACGATCATCTGCTCGGCGCCCCCGAACGCCGAGGCGTCGGTGTAATGGACGACCGTCCGTCCCTTCTTGCGTCACCGGTCCTCGCTTCAATGCAGCAGCCTGCCGCGAGCCTCGGGATGTTCGCGCAGAGCCGAACGAACTCCCAGCCAGTAGAAGTAGTCGAGGGCCAGAAAGTAGAAGTCCTTCAGACGCGGCGACCCGCGCCGTTCGCCCCGCCGGATCCACGCGAGGACCCAGGCTGGAAGGAACGGGAGAGGCCGGCTGGCGGAGATCAGGAGGCTTCGAAAGAAGCCGCCACTTGGGCTGTCCCCGTCGATAGGTACCGATGCGCATCGCGGGAACGCTCTCCGGGTGACGCAGGGCGCTCACGACCGACGTCCGGCCCGACGCCATCTTGTCGCGCGCGAGCCCGGGGAAATCCTTCTGATAGTGCTGCCAGGCGAGTGCCTCGGGGCTGTAGGTCAGCGCGACGCCGGCGGCACGGAGTCGGATGGCGAGCTCGCCATCCTCGTTTCCGTATTCCCGGAAGGATTCGTCGAAGAGGCCGACGCGCAGGAGCGCTTCGCGGGCAACGGAGAAGTTTCCGCTGTAGAAGTCCCGAATCCCGATCTCGCGGCCGGGCTGCGCGAGCTTCTCGAGGTGCTGCGCGAACCCCTCGGCGATGTACCGCACGACCGGGGACGAGTCCGGCGTGACGACCACCGGTACGGCCCCGATCACGCCGCGCAGGCCGGCCGGGGCCTGGTCCGGCAAGTGCGCCTCGACATGGCTCGCCACGAAATGGGGCGCGGGTTCCATGTCGTCGTCGAGCAGAATGACCAGGGCGCCCCGGGCCGCGCGGATCCCGGCGTTGCACGCCGCCGCACGGCCGCCGTTGGGCTGCCAGAGGCCCCGCAGAGAAAAGGGGGCCCGGAACTCCGCGACGCTTTCGCGCGTCCCGTCCTCGGAACCGTCGATCGACACGACGACCTCGAACCGCTCGGGAGGCAGCGATTGGTGGCACAGGCCCTTCAGCGCCCTCTCGACCGAGGCCTTTCGGCGATAGGTCGGGATGACGACGCTGACCTCGGGACACGGGTCTGACGAGACGCTCACCGGACCCCCAGCCGTCGCGCCAGGGAGCGCGCGCCGGTCTTGAGCATCTCCCGGGCGCTGCGCCGGCGTCGAAATGCCGCGGCAAATTCCTCCAGCGACGCCGACCCGAGAACGTGAATCCGATGCAGCGCGAAGAGATCGTCGTCGGAACGCGACCAGCCCGGGCGAACCGAGCACGCCGTCTCGTATCCGCTCTCCACGGCGATCGCCCGCACGCCTTCGTCGTAGTCGCCAAAGGGATAGGCGAGGTGCCGGATTTCCGTCCCCAACTCGTCTTCGATCAGCTTGCGCGAATCGACCAGCTCCTCGCGGCAGGCGTCCGGAGACAGCTGGCTCAGCCTGGGATGGCTCATGCTGTGCGAACCGCATTCATTTCCGGCCGCCCTCAACTCCCGGACGGCATCCCAGTCCATCAGCGGGTACTCGATGCCGCGCTCCGCAAGCAGCCATCGGCTCGTTTGTCCGGCGAGTCGCCCCAGGACGTAGAAGGTCGCCGTGAAGCCGCGGGACTTGAGAATGGGCGCCGCGTACTCGAGGCAGTCGCGGTATCCGTCATCGAACGTCAGGACGACCGGACGTGTCGGCAATGGCCCTCGCCCGGAGCGGTAGTCGGAGAGCGCGGCCATGCTGACCGGAACGTAGTTCCGGGCCGCCAACCAGTCGAGCTGGGCGGCAAACGCCTCGGTCGTCACTGCGTACTTGCGAAACTCCGGCAGCGGGGTCGGGGTCACCTGGTGGTACATCAGAATCGGGACCGCGCATTGCGCGCGCCACGTCGGTCGCGAGGCTCTGGCGGTGCGTTCTCGCTCTCATGGACTTGCGCCGCCTTGACGGCTCGGACACCGATCGTGACGGGATTTCCGGGTCCTTGATACTTCAGCTCCTCGTCCACGAGCTCGCCCGCCGCCAGGCCCCACAGAAACGCGGTCGCCGAGAGAACATTGCCCCACGCTTCGGTCTTCACCTCGCCCTCCGGAAAGGCTTCGGCGAAGAGCCGGCCTGCGGCCAGTTCGGTGAAGCTCCAATACCAGGACGTTCCCCAGTCATCCGGCCGACCAATCTTCGTGATGCCGGGGAACGTCGCGAGGAGCACGCCCCCGGGCTTGAGCATCCGATGAAGCGTCCGAAGGCCCGCCCGAAAATCGTACAGAAGGTGCAGTGTCTCCGTGAAGATGATGCAGTCGAACCGATCTGACGGCAGACCGTCACCGGAACTGAGGTCGCCCACGAGCGTCGTCTTCGGATCGCCGAGCGCGACGTTCAGAACGTCGGCGCAGATGACGGCGGCGCCACCGAAACGCCGCGTCAGGTCGTCGTCTCCGATCTCCATGACGCGGCCACTAATGTCGGCCGAGTGCCGACCGACAAATGCCTCGATGTAGTGACGGTCGATCGGTAAGCCGCGGTCGTAGCCCCAATCTCGGCTCATCGGTCGAGTTCGGCGAAAGTCGCCAAACTCCACCCGCCCGACCGCCGGCGTCGGCGGGGTGCTCCTGCGAAATCGCCGGAGAACCTTTCGGACCGTTGCGGGCACGAGTCGCATCATTCCCGAATCAACCGGAACTCGAAATCCGATGGCGAGGATCTCGAGTCATGGATGGGAGGCTCGCCTCCTGCGAATCCCGGCCGCGGCTACGATCTTCTCGATCATACGGTTCCACAGGCCCCGAGGGTAGTGACGAGCCAGCGTGCAAAGCCCGAGCATTGCGGCTCCCCACCGTCTCGGCTCGCGAAGATCGGCAAGGGTCTCGGTCAAGAGCGGGTCGCCCCAGTGCCCCTGCCAGAAACGGACCCCGCTCGAGTACGCGGCCAGCCGAGCCGGACTTCCCCGAAGGTACCGCCTCTGGGAGCGCAGACACCGCAACGCGGTTCGAAGCATCAAACGCCGGCGCCGACTCATGTTTCCCCCGTGCCAGCGATACTCGGCCACGAGCTTTTCGTGGCATCGAACGGGCCGAGTCCGGGCGACCCGGAGGTACAGCTCGTAGTCCTCACAGGCTCGAAAGGCAGGGTCGAAGCCACCCAGTTGCTCGAGCACCTCGCGTCGGTAGAGAACGGTGGCATGCATCCCGATGTAGTTGTCCCGAAGGAGCTCGAGGTAGTGGTCGACCGCGACGCTGGGCCGGGACCCCGAGGGGATGGGCCTCCCTTCCCCGTCGATCATCCGGTAATGCCCGGAGACGAACGCGCATTCGGGGTGCGCCTCCATGCAGGCGATTCCGGCCTCGAGCGCTTCCGGCAGACAGCCGATCGTCGGCATCGAGAAAGACCACGAATCGGCTTCGGGCGGCCTGCAGACCGGCATTCCTCGCGCGCGACAAGCCAAGGTTCTCCTGCCGCACGTATCGCACGGCGGCATACCGCGGCGTGACGCCGCGCGCATCGTCCGTCGAGCCGTCGTCGATGACGACGATCTCGTCGGCAGGCACGGTTTGGCCGAGCACGCTCTCGATGGCGTCCGAGAGGAATCGAGCCTGGTTCCAGGTCGTGATGACGACCGAGACCCCCGGCGCTTCCGCTGCCGCGACTCGGCGATCCCGGGAGGAATCTAGGCCGCGTTCAGCCATGCAACGAGATTCCGCTCGAAAACATCACCGTTCCAGTCCGAAACGTGGAATCGAGGAAGTTCGAACGGATTGCTTCGCCGGGTCACGGTACCCGGCACGTTGGCGCAGGCGAGCGTGTAACCGGCCTGTCCGAACCATCGCGACGCTCTGCGCGTCGTAGTCGCCCGATTGCCCGTAGGGATACGCGAAGCTCGTGACGGGCCGGCCGACGATCTGCTCGAGCGTCCTCCGGCTCTCCTGAATCTCGTGGGCCTTGTCGGCCGCGCTCAGGACCGACAGGCGCGGATGCGTCATGGTATGCGGCGCCGACTTCGATCCGCTCCGGTTCCGAGAAGAGCCGCCTCGCGGGTCGAGAGAGCCCGTGCGGTGGCGACGGCGGTCCAGGATCGGGCCTGCGTCCCGCCCAGAGCCTGCAGTCTGGTCCAGGATCGTCTCTCGCGACTCCTCGCGCATCGGCCGGAGAAGGCGGTAGAGCTCGAGGTAAATCCGATGCCGGAGGGTCGGCGCTTCCGCGTGCCACCCGCGCCAATCACGGTCACGTTGCGCATCTTCGCGCTGTATTCGCAGGCTCCGGCAAGCGCCCACCGGTGCACGTTCCCTTCGACTTCGATCTCCAGATCGTCCGGGCAGGGTCCGGCCGTCAAGAAGAAGGTCGGTGAGCCGTTCCCACCAGAAGCTCCTCGAAGCATCGAGGATTCCAGCGGAGAGAAACACCGTGGCCGGAACGTCGAATCGTTCGAGCAGTGGCTTGGCCTGCAGAAGATTGTCGGCGTAGCCGTCGTCGAACGTCACCGCATCGCGCCGCGCGGGACTCGGCCGGCGTTCATCGAGCGGACGAGGATCCCGAAGTGGCGTCGCCCGGCCAAGACGCGCGATCACATCCAGTTGTTCGCCGAAGTCGGTCCGGTCGAACGGCCAGGTCCCACGGATCGGCGTCGACGTCAGCCACTCGGTGGTAGCTGAGAATGACGGCGCTCCGCCGCAGGCGTCGCGTCCGAACTCGCGCGATCCGCAGGACGCTGCGGAACGAGCTTCATGTCAGGGGTCGCGGCCTCGAAGATCCGTCGCTCCACGTCCAGAAGCGGCCTCACCACACCGCGCATCTGCTTGGCGAAGTCACCGCGTGCGGAATCTCCATCGAGGCTGTCCACGACCTGAAACGCCACGACATCTCTCTGCAGGAACTGCTTCTGGTCGGGGTTCATGGTCGTCAGCCCGGCTGTCACGAACATCGTCCCCTCGGCCAGATAGTTCCCCGGGATCCGGACCCGTGCTGACGTACCTTCCCAGCGGCCGAGGCCGGCCGCGCCATTCGGGATCCACGTCGTTGGACGTGAACGCAACGACCCCTTCGTCAACCGACAGCGCGAAGTACGGCATCAGCACGTAATCGGGCATCCAGGTTTCGTACTCCATTTCCAGCAGAACGGGCCGGCGGATGTCGATCGACTCCGCGATGGCCCCCTGGTCGTCGCGCACCCGTACCGCGCAGAGGGCCACGATGTCTTTATGCGGCCGCTCCCCCTCGGACCACTCACGGGCCGCCGTCGTCCCGAGGCCGGCCTTGAGGTAGGCGTTGACGACCTCGGTCGCGGGGCCGTCTTTCAAGACCCGGCCCCCGTCGAGGAGGATCGCGCGCTCGCACAAGCGCGTGATGGCCGCCATGTTGTGCGAGACGAAAAGGACCGTGCGGCCTTCCTGACCGACGTCCTGCATCTTGTTGAGACACTTCTTCTGAAACGAAGCGTCCCCGACCGCCAGAACCTCGTCGACGATGAGAATCTCCGGGTCCAGGTGGGCCGCGACGGCGAACGCCAGGCGCAGGTACATTCCGCTCGAGTAGTGCTTGACGGGCGTGTCGATGAACTTTTCGACCTCGGCGAAAGCGACGATCGCGTCGAACTTGCGCGCGATGTCGACGCGCTTCATGCCGAGAATCGCGCCGTTGAGGTAGACGTTCTCGCGCCCCGACAGCTCTCCGTGGAATCCGGTCCCGACCTCGAGAAGAGAGCCGACCCGTCCGTGCATCTCACCGGACCCCTCCGTGGGCTCGGTAATCCGGGACAGGATCTTCAGCAGCGTGCTTTTCCCGGCTCCGTTGCGCCCGATCATTCCCACGACTTCGCCCGTGCGAACCTCAAAGGACACGTCCTTCAACGCCCAGAAGTACTCGTCGCGGTTGGGCCGATGATCGGCTTCCCAGCCTGCGTGCGAAGCGCCAGGGAACGCCAGCCGCGCCGACGAGACTCTCGCGGAGAGTCTTGTACGTCTTCCGCTTCGCGCCGATCCGAAAGCGTTTGCCGAGAGATTCCACGCGGACGGCCACGTCGTTCAGGGTCGGCCTCCCCGCCCATCGCGGCGATTCCGGCGGCCGTCAGACGATGTCCGCAAACGTCCGCTCCATACGTCGAAAGAAGAATGCGCCCGAGATCAAAAGAAGCACCGACGCGCCCGCGCTCGCCGCGAGGTCCGCGACGGAGAGAAAACTCGCGCGGCCGAACAAGGCCCACCGGAATCCCTGGACCACCCCCACCATCGGGTTGAGGCCGTACAGCCAGGCCGGAAGTCCCATGCTCCGCAATTTCTCCTGCACGCGACTGGCCGGATAGATCACCGGCGTGGCGAACAGCCAGATCTGAATGAGGAAAGGGACGACGTAACGGAAGTCCCGGTACTCGACGTTCAGCGCAGAGAGCCACAATCCGACACCCAGACCGGCGGCTGTCGCGAGCAGGAGGAAGAACGGGAGCGAAACCACCTCGAGCGAAGGCCAGGTTCCGTAGTACGCCATGAGTCCAATCAGAACCACGAAAGCGACCAGGAAATCGACCAGGCCCCCGAGAACCGACGAGAGAGGAACGACGAGCCTCGGAAAGAAGACTTTCTTGATGAGGTTGGCAGAACCGACCAGGCTGTTGGACGACTGACTCAGACCCTGGGCGAAGAATGTCCAGGGAAGCAACCCCGCGTAGGAGAAAAGCGGGTACGGAAGACCATCGGAACCGACTCGGGCGAGTCCGCCGAAGAAAATCGTGAAAACGAGCATCGTCATGAGCGGCTGAAGAACGGCCCAGGCCACGCCGAAAAAAGTCTGCTTGTACCGCACCTTGACGTCCCGCCACGTCAGGAAATAGAGCAGCTCGCGGTACTCCCACACCTCCTTGAGGCGGAGAGATGTCCAGCCATGACTGGGATGGAGATGGACCGTCGGGATCTCAGGCGCCGGCTTCAGTCCAACGGAGTTCACCGCGAGGCCTCGTCGCTCAGGCCATCCATTTCGGCTCCCGCGACGAATGCGCGCGCCCGGTCGGGCGAGGGACCCTCGGGCGAGCCGGTGACGTTCCTGTTTTTCACGTCGCTTCACGCCTTGACGACGTTGGGGAGCGCATCCCGGTAGACGCCGCGCGTGTCGACGATGAGCGGGGCGTGCTCGGGCCACGAGCGCGTAATCGACGGCGGAATGGTCCGTCACGATGAGCACCGCGTCGCAGGCCGCGAGGGTCTCGGGCTCGAGCGCGATCGACGTCATCGCGGGCAGGTCGGGCCAGTTGCGGACCGACGGCGCCTTCGGGACGTGCGGATCGTGGTAGGAGACCACGGCGCCTTGCTGGAGAAGCGAATCGATGATCTCGAAGGCGGGGCTCTCCCGCGCGTCGTCGATGTTCTTCTTGTAAGCGAGGCCGAACACGATGATCTTGCTCCCCTTGACCGCCTTGCCCCGATCGTTCAGCGCGAGCTGGAGCTTCTCGACGACGTAGTGCGGCATCTGCTCGTTGACCTCGCCGGCGAGCTCGATGAACTTTGGCGTGACGCCGTACTCCCGGGCCTTCCAGGTCAGGTAGAAGGGATCGAGCGGGATGCAGTGGCCGCCCCAGCCGGGGCCCGGATTGAAGCGCATGAAGCCGAACGGCTTGGTCGACGCGGCGTCGAGCACCTCCCACACGTCGATTCCCATCCGGTCGAAGACGATCTTGAGCTCGTTGACGAGGGCGATGTTGACCGCGCGGAAGATGTTCTCGACGAGCTTCGTGGCCTCGGCGGTCCGCGCGTTGGACACCCTCACGGTCTTCGAAATGACGCTCGGCGTAGAGGGCCTGCGCCAGATCGCCCGAGGTCTCGTCGACGCCGCCGACGACCTTCGGGATCGTCGCCGTCCCGTAGTTCGCGTTTCCCGGGTCTTCCCGCTCCGGCGAGAAGGCCAGGAAGAAGTCGCTGCCGCAGACCAGCCCGGTCTCCTCGAGGATTCCCCGCACGAGCTCGTCGGTCGTGCCCGGGTAGGTCGTCGACTCGAGGACGACGAGCTGGCCTCGCCGGAGGCCCTGGGCGACCTGGCGCGCCGTCCCGACGACGTAGCTCATGTCGGGCTCCCGCTGCGGCGTCAGCGGCGTCGGAACGCAGATGATGAGGACGTCGGGCTCGCTCAGCCGGGCGAAATCGCTCGTGGACTGGAGGCGGCCCGATTCTGCCGCCGCCGTCACGCGTCCCCAGTCCAGGTGCCGGATGTAAGGCTTGCCGGCGTGGAGCGCGTCGACTTTTGCCCTGTCGACGTCGAATCCGACGACCCGGAACTGACGTTCTGCGAACGTCAGCGCAAGCGGAAGTCCGACGTACCCGAGTCCGATGATCCCGACGAGCGCCGTGCGCTCCTCGATCCGGGCCTGAAGCTGGGCAGAAAGGCTGGCAGAAGACGTCGGTTGCTGACATAGGCACTCCTCTCTCGTACGACAAGGCTTCGCCCCCTTCGGTGTACCTCCGAACGGGGGTTCACCGCCGACACGAAGCCGATACCTGCAGGGCCCGACGGACCCCCTAGGCGACGGCGGTTCGCGTTTCCCCGTCCAACCGGCGCGACGGACGCGCGGGCGACAGAGCCGCCCGATCGAACTCCACCGCGACGGTCTTGCGGAGCATCGTTATCGAAACCACGAGGCGCAGGCGTGCCTGCCCCCGAAGAACGACTCCGGAATAGCCTTCGAAAGGGCCCTGGGTGATCCGCACCGGATCGCCCGGCCGCAGCTCGTCGTAAGGCACGAGCTGGGCGCCGGACTGCTGAAGCTGCCAGAGCTGAACGAGCTCGCTCTGGAGAAGTCGCTGGTTCGGAACCTCGAGGATCGTGACGAGCAGGCCGCTCCGGAGCGCGGCATGCCGGTCTTCCGCGCATCCCCGAAAGAAGACGTACCCGGGGAAGAGCGGAAGGTAGGAGACGAAGTTCCGGCCTGCCCGGCGGGCCTTTTTTTCACACTGGGGGACGTAAAACGGGATCTCGAGGGGGAGCAGGTACCGGGCCAGGGCCTTCTCCTGGCGGCTCCGCGTGTGGGCGACCCACCACGGACGCTCCACCTCTGAGAGCTCGAAGAGGCTCGGATGAGACATCTCCACCTCTCGCTTCAGAAGCGGCATCGTAGCCTTCTCCCCGTTTGCCCGGCAGGCAACCCGACTCGCCGGGCGACTTGAATTTTGCGAGGGCAAATAATAACACGGCGGGCGGCTCGAAAATCACGGAATCATGTCCTTCGGACAGCCGATAAACTGCCCAAAAGGACAGTAAGAGAGCCCTCCCTGAGGTCCAGACCCCCGCTCAGTTCCGGGGCGCCGGTCCGCCGTGGAGAGGTCGGATTTCGAGGCAATGCCCCAGAACAGGCGGCGCCACGAACGCCCTACCCTTCCGAAATGGCCCCTCCGGCCGGCACGACCTCGGATTTGTCCCGGAGGTCCTGCTCCGCCGACAGCGATCCCTTCGCCGCCGGCGGCCTCTCTCCGTAGTTCAGGTAACGGTACTCGTAATAGCCCGATTCGAGCTTCCGGCCGTTCAACACCACTCCGAGGATCGACACCCCTCCGCGCAACAGCTTGTCGCGCACCTCTCGGACCTGATCTCGCGGAGTCTGCCCGGCTCGTACGCAGAGGACGACGCCGTCGGTATATTGACCGAAGACGAGAACGTCGTACGTGGCCAGGACCGGGGGCGTGTCGATCACGACGTGATCGAAATTCGACGCGGCCAGATCGAGAAACTGCCGCATGGCATCCGAGGACAGGAGTGCCGAGGGGTTCGGCGTCTCGGGGCCCGCCGGAACCACGAAAACCCCGGGAACTTTCGTCTTGACGATGACCCGCGAGGGCTCCACGCCTTCCGCGAGGATCGACACGAGCCCGGCCCGGTTCGGAACGCCAAACAGCGTGTGGATCCGGGACCGATGGAGGTCCGCGTCGACGAGCAGGACCCGACGACCGAGCTGGGCCAGGACGATGGCCAGGTTCGCGGCCGTCGCCGACTTGCCCTCGCGCGGAAGCACCGACGTGACCGCGACGATCTTCACTCCGCCGGCCCGGGAGAACAGCAGCGAGGTCCGGAAAGCCCGGTACGCCTCCGACACGGCCGAGCGCGTGTTCTCGTGCGGCAGGAGCTCGATGCCCGTCTTCGGAAAGGAGTCGGCTTTCGCCCGCCGGAAGCGGATTCTCTTCCACCACCGTTTCTTCGTCGCAGGGCCCACCATCGGAATCGAGCCGAGGGGCGGCAGCTGCACGTACTGCTCCACGTCGGCGGTCGACTGCAGTGTGCGGTCGAGATAAGAAAGCAGGAATGCGAGCCCGAGCCCCAGGCCGTTGCCCAGAATGAAGGCGATGGCCATGTTCTTCACCCAGGAGGGCTTGTAGGGGCGATGCGGCGTCAGGGCGCGGTCGACGATCCGGATGTTCGTCGACTGCTGCTCCCGCAAGCGCGAAAGGACCTCGGCCTCTCCCTGCTGCTTGAGCAGGGTGTCCAGAAGCGCTCTCTTCGTGTCGATCTCGACGCGGAGATTGTTGTACTGGGAGGAGCTGGCCACCTGCGTGAGCGCCTCGGACTGCTTCGAGCGCATCATGGCCTGCATGCTCGTCTCGCGACGCAGTGCCGTGAGATATTCGCTGTGCGCGGCCTCCCGAACCTTGTTGGCCGTGTCTCGAATCGACGCGGCGAGCCGCTGCCGGCCCTCCTCGACCTGGCTCTTGAGCTGCTGCATCGCCGGCCATTCCGGCTTGTAGAGCGCGAGCTTGTCCGTGTAGTCGCGCTCGAGCTTGGCCTGATCGCTCCGCAGTTGAGCGAGAAGGCCGCCCGCCTCCCGTTCCGCGACATTCTCGGAGGGGGTGTTCTGGAGTTCCTTGTAGCGCGATTCTTTGTCCACCCGATCCGCGGCGGCCACGGCATAGTCGCGGTTGAACAGGTCCGCGCTCTCGGCCGAGGTGCTGGCCCTGGGAGGCGCCTGCGCGATGTCGTTCTGCTTCGCGTAAAGGGCAAGCGACCTTTCCTTCTCGTCGATGTCGCGCTTGGCCTGCTCGATCTCCGTGGCCAGGAACTGCGCGGAGAGCACGATCGCCCGGAACCGCGATTCGATGTTCCATTCGATGTATGCGTCGGCGATTCCGTTGGCGACATCCGCGGCGAGCTGGCCGGACGGCGCCTCGAAAGTGACGCGGATGAGGCTCGTCGCCTTGACGATCGAGGCGTCGGCGTCGCCCTGAATCGCAAAGGCCGCCCCGGAGATCTTCCGGGGTGACGGCGGCTTCGGCGGGGCCGGCTTGGCTCCTTTGGCGGGATCCGGCTCATCCGGCGCGAGATCGGGATAGGCCTCGAGAAACTCTTTGTTGGATAGCAGATTGAGCCGGCGCACCACCCTCTCGGCCACGTCGCGGCTGTTCAGAACCTCGACCTGGCTCGGAAGGAATTCCGCTCCGAGTTCCACGGGCACGTCGCCCCCGAGTCCCAGCGAGCTGCTGCCCTGCCGGGTCACGTCGAGAACGACGCCGGCCTGGTAGAGGGGCGTGGAGAGAATCGTGAAGACCGCCGCGGCGATCAGGGCGCCGAGCAGGCACACGATGACGAGCCGCCGATACTTGACGACGATCTTCCAGTAGTCGGAAAGATGCGCCTCGGGCTCTGGGCGATCCAGACCCGAGATTTCTCCGAAGGAATCGGCTGGTTCGGTCATCAGAAGAAAGACTCCTTGACGATGATCACGTCGTTGGGCTCGATGACGGGGTCCTGGTCTTTTCCGTCGACGATCCGCTTGAAATTCACGGCCTTCTCGACGTCGCGGCCATCCGGCCCTTTGGTCTTGATCCGGATGGTCTTCGAGGCGCGATCCGTCAGACCACCCGCCTTGGCGATCACGGAGAGCAAAGTGAGCCGGTCATCGCTGTCGAACTGGAGCGCCCCGGGCGTCTTGACTTCGCCCAGGCAGAACACCATCAGCGTCTTGCGGGGTGGAATGTTGATGACGTCTCCCGGAAGGATGGGGATGCTGCCGAACGGCGTCGTTCCCCCGAAAAGATCGTCCGTGTCGATCTCGAGCGCGTCGGTCAGGTCGTTGTCGGCGCGACGCAGGACCAGGACCTTTCGGCCTGCGGAGCCCGTGATTCCGCCCGCGGCCGTGATTGCGCTGACCAGAGTCCAGCGTCCCGAGATCGACAGCGACCCGGGCTTCTGGACCGCACCGAGGACCGAGACCGGCTTGTTCGTGAACTCCTTGACGACGACCGACACGTTGGCGCGGTTGACGTACTTGGAGGTCAGCGCCTTTTCGATCCGGTCGCGAACCTCGGGGGCCGTCAGCCCCGCCACGCTGAGCACGTCCAGGATAGGAAGCTCCAGGGAACCGTTGTCGGAGACGCGTCGCTCCACGTTCAGCTCCGGGACTTCCAGGACCCGGATCTCCAGAAGATCCTTCGGGCCGATCTGGTAGTCGTTTCCGGAGGTCTGGGCCGACGCGCTCCACGGCGCGAGCGCAAGCGCAAGCAGGGACCCCGTCAGAACTTTCATGCGGCGACTCATCGCAAGAATTCTCCCGTAAAGGTGAGGAACGTCGAGTATTGGAGGATCGAGTAATTGGCCGAGGGGATGTTCGAGACATCATTCCTCTGGGTCGCGATGGCTGTCAGGGTCAGGCGGCGCGTCAGAATCACGGATGCGCCCCCGCCGTAGTTGGTGAGCTTGTCGAGTCGCTGGACGTCGACGCCGCCGGACGGCTGGGCGATCGGATACTTGCTCTGGCCGACCCCGCCGAATCACTTTCAGCAAGACCCGGGAGGCCACCTGAATGTTGAGCGCGCCGCCGACCCCCATCCCGAAGTAGTAAGGATTGACGAAATCGATGCTGTAGGCGACCCGTCTCGCTCCGAAGCTTCGCACCTCGAGCCATGGACGGATGAAGTACGAGACGAAGTACGAGCCGACGGGCGTCGCGTAATCCGGAAACGCCGACCCCTGGTACGGACGCCCCTCGCGATAACCGCCGACCAGGTTCAGGTAGAAACGAGGCCGGTTGAAGCTGACGCCGAGGAGGTACCCGAGGCTCGTGTTGTTGCGTTCCTCGGGACTCAGCACGAAACGCGTCGTCGTGTACTGGACTTCCGGAGCGATCGTCCACCCCGATCCGGCGGCATATCGCACGCCCCCGGCGATCGCCTCGTCCGTGCGGTTGTACCGCTGGACGAAGGACCGATCCGGAATGGGGACTCCCTGCTGCGACTCCCGGACCTGCGCGCCCTCGGCGTCGACGAAAAGAGCGAAGCCCGACGACAGATCCACATCCACCTTCGCGAAGGCATGACCCGTCTTCGCGAGCGTCGGCGCCTGGACTTCGGACGTCTGGACGACGATGGCTTCGGTGGCGCGCGCTCCGACCTCGAACGACAGACGGTTGAAGAATCCGGCGAACGAACCTCCCGCGGTCCCGCTGAAATTGCTCAGATCGGTGTAGGTTGCGTACCACGTGTAGCCGGGAAAAAAATCGGCGAGAAAATAGAACTTCCCGCCGAACGGCACGATCAGCTTGGAGCCGACGTTGACGGTCGCGGTCCAGTCGCCGACCGGGTTCTGAGGATGCCCGAAGACGTTGCTGTTGTACCCCGCGTTGGAGACATCGAATCCCGGAAGAAAACGCACCGGGCCGAGGTGGAACCGGCTGTTGGCCATGTCGGTATCCACCGCTTCCTTCGTCGGAATGATCCGATCCCTCGGGACGACATCCGAGACGAGCTGGGCTCGGGCCGAGCCGATTCCGAAAGCGACGCCGAGGGCAAGTGCCACGCCGAAGCGCGCCGCACGGCGCCGCCCCACCACGGTTGCCTCTTTCGTTCGCATCGGCACCCTCAGTTCGGTCCGAGGATCTTCTTCGAGTACTCGTCCACGAGCGGCCCGGAAACTTTCTTGGCCGAGCGCTCCAGATAGGTTCGAGCCTCCTTCGGGTGGCCCGAATCGTAAAGGACCACGGCCGCATAGAACATCGAGGGGGCCTCGACCTCCCCGAACGGCTCGAGGACGGCGATCTGCGCCATCCCGGTCTTGTAGGAGCGCGTCAGGCAGGCCGCCTCGAGAAGGGCGAGCCGCAGGTCCCGGTTGCTCGGATCCGCCTTCACCGCGTCGGTCAGGATCCGTTCGGCGTCCCCGGCCTTGCCAGACGAGACGAGACGGCGGCTCTCGGCGAGAGCGGCCTCGCTCCGGGCCGTCACGTCGACCGGCGGAAGAAGAATCCGACGCGGGCGCCTTCGTCGGGGCCGGAGGAGGCGGCGGGGCCGGCGCCGGTCTGACGGTCGCACTGGCGGCAACCGTCGAGCTGGTCGTCTTCGGCGCTGGCTTCGCAGAGGCCGCTGCCGCCTGGTAGCGGCGTTGCAGCTCGGCGGTCAGCTTGCGCTTCGCGTCGGCCACATCCGCTCGCGCCGCCAGCCCCTCGGGAACGTGCTTGGCCGCGTCGTCCGCGCCGGCCCAATCACCGGTCGCGACGAGACACACGAACTTGACGGCATAGAGCTCCGGCCTCTTCTCCAGCTCTCCCGGGGCCATGGCGCCAGATCCGCGAGGGCACCGGCATATTCGCCCTGCGCTTCGCGCGCTCGGGCCCGGACCGCGAGCGCGTCGGGTTGTTGCCTTCGATCGTCAGGGCCTTGGTTGCCCAACGATCCGCGGCTTTCAGGTCTCCTTCGGCGAGGGCCTCCTGCGAAAGAGCGACCGGCCATTTTGCGGAGGCGGGCTCCGCCCGCGCCTGAGCCTCGAGCGCCTTTTTCCGCTCGGCGGGGAAGCTTGGCGAACTTCTGCTCTTTGGTTTCGACGACAGGCGCGAGCGAGGGAATCGAGGCGAGAAGCGCGTCAACCCGCCGCTCCAGCAACCTCCGAAATCGGCCCGGATCTCGGGCGGCAGGCTTGCCGCCGGATACGACGGGAACCGACGTTCGACCTCGAGAAACCGGGCGATCGTCGCATCGGCGTCGGCAGCCCTTCCGGCCGCCGTCTGCGCGAGCGTCAGCCAGACCAGACATTCGGACAGGGGTGCGGGCTTGCTCAGGTACCCGAACGCGGCCACGTGAAGCTGAGCGATCGCGTCGAGATAGCGCTTCTCGAGATAGAGATTCTGACCCGACTTGAGCCGCTCCAGGTTGAACTGGTCCTCGGGCGACGCGCCGCAGGTCACCCGGGGGACGACCATCAGTAGTGAGAGTAGGATGGCCGCGTGAAGCCTCTTCATGACCGTCCTGCTCCCGCGGGAGGGCGCAGACCGGTCCGGAGGCGATACACGCGCTCGATCACCCATATCTTTTTCTCGTTTTTCCGTTCATGCTCGCGACTGTCAGCCTCGTCCCGTCGTGCGGATTAACGTCCGTCCGAAAGCTCGCATTTCCGATGTCCACGCGGCGGGAAGTGCCACTGGATGGTCGAGTTTTCTCTCCTGCGGAACGCCCAATTTACCACGAACCCATTGGAATTCCGAAGGGTTACGGGGCCTGGCCGAGGCCCTCCTCTACGGGCCGAGGGGCTTTGTGTTCCGGTCCGCCCGGAGGGACTCCGAAGGCCGGCGAACGGGCGAACGGACCGAGGGGCCGTCTCTCCGTGACGGCGGCCTCGGCCGGCAGCGTCCTGCTCGATGGCGCAGCCCTGGCAAGGACCCTGCGGGAGCGCGCGGGAGAGGCGGCGGCCGAAATCTCCCGACATTCTGCCCCCCCCTCCCTCCGGGTGCTCCTCGTCGGTGAGAATCCGGCTTCGCAGGCTTACGTCGCCTCCAAGGCGAAGTCCGCGACCGAGGCCGGGATCCGAGCGGACACTCGTCGTCTCGACGCGAAGATCTCACCCGAGGGACTCCTCGAAGAAGTCTTGCGCGCCGGCCGAGACACCGAGGTCGACGGCATTCTGGTGCAGCTTCCACTGCCTTCCGGCCACGACTCCGCGCGCGTGTTCGAGTCGATCCACCCTCTGAAGGACGTGGATGGGTTTCATCCCGAAAACGTCGGATTGTTGCACCAGGGCAGGCCCCGGTTCGTCCCGTGCACGCCCGCGGGAATCATCGAGCTTCTGGCCGCTTACGAAATCCCGCTCGCGGGACGCCGCGCCGTCGTGCTCGGGCGCAGCGACATCGTCGGCAAGCCGATGGCTGCGCTGCTGACGGCGCGCGACGCGACCGTCACGGTCTGCCACTCGAAGACGCGGGACGTGGCCGCGGTCTGCCGCGAAGCGGACATCCTGGTCGCGGCCATCGGACGGCCCGGTTTCGTGACGCGCGACTTCGTCCGGGAAGGCGCGGCCGTCGTGGACGTGGGCATCAACCGCGTGTCCTCGCTCGCCGAGGCCCCCGCGGGCCTCCAGCGCTCCGAACGGATCCGACGAGCCCTTGCGGAGAAGGGTCGGATCCTCGTGGGCGACGTGGATTTCGACGACGTGGCCCCGGTGGCAGGCTGGATCACGCCCGTGCCCGGCGGCGTCGGGCCGCTGACGGTCGCACTGCTGCTCAGCAATACGATTAAGGCCGCTGGCCTTAGATCCAATAGAAAATAAGGAGACTTAGTGATTTTTCCTAATTTTATTAGGATCAGCCGGCCTCGCCGCGTCGGCGGCCCTCCTCGCGACCTGCCTCCGAGGCGGCCGATCAGCCCGCGCGGCTGCGCTTCCAGCTCTCCTTTCCCGCCGCCGTCCGGAGCGAGGCCGTGGACGGCCGCGTCTTCGTCATCGTGACGCGCAAGGCGGATCCCGAGCCGCGCCTCCAGTTCGGCAAGCCCGGCGGCCAGTACGGGTCGATGCCGTTCTTCGGAGAGAACGTCGATGCGCTCGCCCCGGGCCAGCAGGCCGTCGTCGACGGCCGCTCCGACGGATACCCCCTCGACCATCTCGGCGACCTCCCGCCGGGCGACTACTACGTCCAGGGATTCCTGAACGTCTACACGACCTTTCGACGCTCGGACGGGCACGTCGTGAAGATGCACATGGATCAGTGGGAAGGCCAGAACTTCCCGGTCTCGCCCGGCAACCTCTACAGCGCTCCGCGGAAGATCCATCTCGATCCCTCCGCGAACGAAACGATTCCGCTCGTCCTCGACCACACGATCCCGCCGATCGAGATCCCGAAGGACACGGCGCACGTCAAGCACGTGCGCTTCGAGAGCCCGCTGCTCTCGAAGTTCTGGGGACACCCGATCTTCATCGGGGCCACGATCCTGCTTCCGAAGGACTACGACCGCGACTCGGGCGTCTCGTATCCGGTCAACTACGAGCAGGGGCACTTCTCGCTCGACGCGCCGGGGGGCTTCGCCGAGGCGGTCGCCCTTGCCGCCGGGAGCCACCGAGAAGGAGAAGGAACGCGCTCGGCGGCGCGAGGAATTCACCCGGGTGTGGCTCGGGGACTCGTTCCCGCGAATGCTCTTCGTCACGTTCCAGCACCCGACGCCCTACTACGACGACTCCTACGCCATCGACTCGCCCAACAACGGCCCGTACGGCCAGGCCATCACGACGGAGCTGATCCCGTACATCGAGAAGCACTTCCGCGCGATCCCGCAGCCGTGGGCCCGCATCCTCTCGGGCGGGTCGACCGGAGGCTGGGAGTCGCTCGCGTTGCAGATCTTCTATCCCGACTACTTCGGCGGCACCTTCTCCTACTGTCCGGACCCCGTCGACTTTCACTACTTCGAGATGGTCAACATCTACGAGTGGGACAACGCCTGGTACCGCAAGGACGAGTGGCGCAAGACGCCGATCCCCGCCCAGCGCGATCCGGACGGGCTCGTGCTCTCGACGATGAAGGAGCAACTCAACTACGAACGCGCCATGGGGACCAACGGCCGCTCCGGCGAGGACTGGGATTGCTGGCAGGCCGTCTACGGGCCCGCGTCCGACACGGGATTCTTCCAGCCGCTCTTCGATCCCGCGACCGGAGCGATCGACCACGGCGTCGCGGCGTACTGGAAGGAGCACACGGACCTCAACGCGTACCTGCAGCGGCGCTGGAAGGAGATCGGCCCGAAGCTCGCCGGAAAGATCCACATCTGGACCGGCGACATGGACACGTACTACCTGAACGACGCGGTCTACCTGCTCGAGAACTACCTGAAGACCACGAGCTCGCCGGCGTGGGCGGGCTCGATCACGTACGGCCCGCGCCAGCCCCACTGCTGGGTCGGCCCGTTCACGCTGCCGGAGCGCCTCAAGATGATGGCGCAATACGTCGCGGCGACGGCGCCGCGAGACGTGGACCGGGCGTGGTGGCGGGAGTAGCGGCCTCGACCGACCCGAAGTAACCGACTGTTCGGAATCGAACACTCCCGTCCCGCAGTCGCGCAATCCAGCCCATCGACCAACGAGCAAGGCTTTTTGATTTCAGTCGTTTAGCCATCGGCATCCCTGGCACGCTTCTCGCCCTATGAACCTCACCGTGGACATCCTCAGAGAAGACGTCGCCGAGAAGAAACGCAAGAAGCGGATCGTGATGGCCGCGGCCTCGGCGGCCGCGATCCTGCTCATCACGCTGGGCCTCTCGAAGTTGAAGCCCGCCGCCCCGACCGTCGAGAAGAGCGCGATCTGGATGGATTCGGTCAAGCGCGGCCCGATGCTGCGCCAGGTGCGCGGGCCCGGAACGCTCGTGCCCCAGGAGATCCGGTACATCTCGGCCGCGACCGACGGGCGCGTCGAGCGGCTCGTGATCCTGCCGGGCGCGCCGGTCACGCCCGACTCGATCCTGCTCGAGCTCTCCAATCCCGTGCTCGAGCGCGAAGCGCTCGACGCGGAATCGCAGCTGCGCGCGGCGCAGGCGGAGCTGGTCAACGTGCGCGCGCAGGCCGACCGGCAGGTCATGGACCAGCAGGCCGCCGCCGCGACCGTGCGCTCCGATTTCCACCAGGCCGAGCTGCAGGCCGCGACGAACGAGGGCCTCTACAAGGAGGGCCTCATCGCCGAGCTGACCGTCAAGCTCTCGCGCGTGCGCGCCGAGGAGCTCTCGACGCGCAACGGAATCGAGGAACGCCGCGTCGCCAGCGTGGCCGACGCGGCGACCGCCCAGGTCAACGTCCAGGAGGCGCACGTCGAGCAGCTCAAGGCGCTCGCCGCGCTCAAGCGGTCGCAGAAGGAAGCGCTCCACGTGCGCGCCGGCATCTCCGGCGTGCTGCAGGAGCTGCCGGTCCAGGTGGGCCAGCAGCTGACGCCCGGGGCGACCCTCGCCAAGGTCGCCGAACCGACGAAGTTGAAGGCGCAGCTGAAGATCGCCGAGACGCAGGCCAAGGACGTGCAGATCGGCCAGCCGGCCTCGATCGACACGCGCAACGGCCTCGTGGCGGGGAAAGTCTCGCGCATCGACCCGGCCGTGCAGAACGGCACGGTCACCGTCGACGTGGCCCTCGAGGGCGAGCTGCCCCAGGGCGCGCGCCCGGACCTCTCGGTCGACGGCACGATCGAGCTCGATCGTCTGAAGGACGTTCTCTTCGTCGGGCGGCCGGCGTTCGGGCAGGAGAAGAGCCAGGTCGGCCTCTTCCGCGTGAACGAGGACGGCGACGAGGCCGTGCGCGTCAAGGTCCGCCTCGGCAAGAGCTCGGTCAACACGGTGGAGATCCTCGAGGGATTGAAGCCGGGCGACAAGGTGATTCTTTCGGACATGAGCGCGTGGGACGCCTACGACCGCGTGCGGTTGAAGTAAGGCAGGAGGAGCGAGTCATGAGTGCCAACGCAAACGGACACCCGGTCATCAAGCTCGACGGCGTCACCAAGGTCTTCTTCACCGACGAAGTGGAGACGCACGCGCTGTCGGGCGTGCACCTGGAGATCGCGCACGGGGAGTTCGTCTCGATCGCCGGGCCCTCGGGCTGCGGCAAGTCGACGCTGCTCTCGCTGCTCGGCCTGCTCGACTCGCCGACCAGCGGCAAGTACGCGTTGAACGGCAAGCCCGCCGAGTCGCTGACGCTGTCCGAGCGCGCGCGCATCCGCAACCGCGAAATCGGCTTCATCTTCCAGAGCTTCAACCTGATCGGCGACCTCTCGGTCTACGAGAACGTCGAGCTGCCGCTGACCTACCGCGGCATGCCCGCGCACGAGCGCAAGAAGCGCGTCCAGGACTCGCTCGAGAAGGTCGGCATGGCGCACCGCATGAAGCACTTCCCGTCGCAGCTCTCGGGCGGCCAGCAGCAGCGCGTCGCCGTGGCGCGCGCGATCGCGGGCTCGCCGCTCATCCTGCTCGCCGACGAGCCGACCGGAAACCTCGACTCGGTCAACGGCGAGGCCGTCATGAACCTGCTGCAGGACCTCCACCGCGCCGGCGCGACGATCTGCATGGTCACGCACGATCCGCGCTTCGCCAAGCACGCGGGCCGCTCCATCCTTCTCTTCGACGGCCGCGTCGTCGAGGAAGAAAAGGGCGAGGAGCGCGCGCACTCGGAAGAGGAACTGAGGGAGAGCGGATACCGAGTGCGCTGATGGGGACCTTCGTCCAGGACCTGCGCTACGCGGCGCGGACCCTTGCGAGAAGCCCCGGCTTCACGATCGCCGCGATCGTGATCCTCGCGCTCGGGATCGGCGCCAACACCGCGATCTTCAGCCTGATGGATGCGGTCGTGCTCCATCCCCTGCCGGCCGTCGCGCGGCCGCATGCGCTCGTGGACGTGGGCGGCCAGACCGCCTCCTACCCCTGGTACCGGTCGGTCCGTGACGCAACGGCGACGAGCTTCGAGGGGCTGGCCGCCTGGCGGCAGCGCGAGATGAGCCTTTCGAGCGGCGATGCCCCTTCCCGGGTCCGCGGCGTCGTCGTCTCGGGCAACTACTTCGACGTGCTGGGTGCGCGTCCGGCCGCGGGGCGCCTGCTCGCGCCGGCCGACGAGACCTCCGGCGAAGCCCTCGTCGTCCTCGGCCAGGGGCTCTGGAGATCGCGCTTCGGCTCCGATCCGGCGATCGCGGGCAAGACGATCCAGTTGAACGGCTCCCCGTTCACCGTGGTCGGCGTGGCGCCGGCCGGGCTGCGCGGAACGGGTTTCGGCGTGGCGCCCGATCTCTGGGTTCCGATCGGCGCGTGGCCGCACCTGGCGACCGGCGAGTTCCGCACGCTCGACCTCGAGCGGCGGGGGTGGGGCTGGCTCACGGTCTTCGGACGTTTGAAACCGGGGGTCTCGCTCGCGCAGGCGCAGGCCTCCCTCGACCTCGCGGTGCAGCAGGAAGCCGCCGCGTTTCCCGACGGCGATCCCGGGACCGAAAAGCGGACGCTCGAGCCGACCCTGCGCAATGCCGCGGGGTTCGGACAGTCGGGCAATCCCGTGGGGTTCCTCGCGATGCTCGTCGGCGCCGCCGGCGTCGCCCTCGCCATCGCGTGCGCCAACCTCGCGAACCTCCTGCTCGCGCGCGCGGCGGCGCGCCGCAAGGAGATCGCCGTGCGGCAGGCCCTCGGCGCCAGCCGCGGGCGTCTCGTGCGGCAACTCCTGACCGAAAGCGTGGCGCTCGGGATCCTCGGCGGCGCCGCGGGGCTCGTCGTCGCGAGCTGGTCGATCGGCCTGATCACGCGGATGCCGCTGCCCGGCGATTTCTCGTTCGCGGTCTTCGCGCCCGCGCTCGACGCGCGCGCTCTCGGTTTCTCCCTGCTCCTTTCGATCGGGACCGGCCTCGCATTCGGACTGATTCCGGCTCTGCAGACCTCGGGCCACGCCGTGAGCGCCACCCTCAAATCCTCCGGGGCCTCCGTCGCTCCCCGTTCGACGGCGCGCGGGGCGCTGCTCGTGACCCAGCTTTCGCTCTGCCTGCTGCTGCTCGTCGGCGCCGGGCTGCTCGGGCGCAGCCTCCAGAGCGCGCTCGCGATCGACGTCGGGTTCCAGCCGCGCGGGCTGACCCTCGCCTCCGTCAACCTCGGGCTCCAGCGTTACGAGAGTTCCCCGGGCGGATGCGTTCCTGCGGGACCTCCGGCAGCGCGTCGCCGCCGTTCCTGGCGTGCGCGCCGCCACCTGGGCCGGGCTGGTACCGATGGGCGGCGGCGAGTGGGTGGAGACCTTCTCGATCGATGGACGTTCCGAGTCGCCGACGGGAAAGCATCCGGAAGCCGGCATCAACCTCGTCGCCGCCGATTTCTATCGGACGATGGGGATCCCTCTGGCCGCCGGCCGCGAGTTCGACGATCGGCTCGATCGTGCCGACTCGGCGCCCGTGGCGGTCGTCAACGAGTCGATGGCCAAACGCTACTGGCCCGACGGGGACGCGGTGGGCCGCCGCATCCAGGTCGGCGGCGCCGAGCGCACGGTCGTCGGCGTGAGCCGTGACTTCCGGACCGGCTCCCTGCGCGACGCCGCGACACCCCAGATCTACATGCCGCTGGCGCAGGGCGGTCCGACCGCCGGCCTGCAGACGATGACCCTCGTCGTGCGTGGCGACGATTCCCGGACGGACGTGGGCTCCCTCGTGCGGGCGAAGATCCGCGAGCTCGACCCGACCCTTCCCGTCGGCGACGTCCATCCCTACGCGGCGGAGCTCGCGGGACAGCTCGTGCCGCAGCGCCTGGGCGCGGCGCTGCTCGGCGTCTTCGGCCTGCTCTGCCTCGCGCTCGCGGCCGTCGGAATCTACGCCGTGATTTCCTATTCCGTCGCGGGGCGCACCCGCGAGATCGGCATCCGCATGGCGCTCGGCGCGCGCGCGGCCGACGTCCGCACCCTCGTCGTCGCGCAGAGCGCGCGTCCCGTGGGCCTCGGCCTCGCCCTCGGCCTCGGCCTCGGCGCCGCCGCCGCATTCGCGCTGCGCGGCTTCCTCTTCGGTATTTCGCCGGCGGACCCTTTCACCTTCGTCGCCGTGACCGCCCTGCTCGCCGCGTGCGCGCTGCTGGCCGCGTGGCTGCCCGCGCGCCGCGCGTCGAAGATCGACCCGATGGCCGCCCTGCGGGCCGACTGACGCCATGACGACCTTCCTGTCCGATCTTCGGTACGCGGTCCGATCGCTCCTGCGCAGTCCCGGCTTCACGATCGCGGCGATCGCGACGCTTGCGCTCGGGATCGGCGCAAACACCGCCGTCTACAGCCTGGTCCGCGGCGTCTTGTTCCGCGCCCTCCCCTTCGCCGCGCCGGAGCGGCTCGTGGCGCTCAACGAGACCTACCCGGCCCGGGGATACACGGCGATGGTGGCGTCGCCTCCGAACTACATGGACTGGAAGGCCCGGAGCCACAGCTTCTCCTCGATGGCCGCCTACACGACCGGCGACATCGCCCTGTCCGAGGCCGGCGAACCGGAGCGCCTGCGCGCGACCCTGGTGACGGCGGACTTTTTCGAGACCCTCGGCGTGGCGCCTGCCGCAGGGCGCACCTTCGCGCCGGACGAATTCGTCTCCGGCCGCGACCGCGTGGCGGTCCTGAGCCACGGTGTGTGGCAGCGCCGTTTCGGCGGCGACCCCGCGGTCGTCGGAAGGACCATCCTCCTCGATGGCGACGCGTATCGCGTCGCGGGCGTCATGCCGGCCACGTTTCGATTCCCGGAGGACGGCCCGGATGCATGGGTGCCCCTGACGTTTTCCGACAACGTCTCCACACAGCGCGGCGCGCACTACCTGTCGGTCGTCGGCCGGCTGAAGTCCGGCGTCACGCTCGAGCAGGCGCAGGCCGATCTGCAGGCGATCGGCGCCGACCTCGCCCGGAAGTACCGCGACACCAACGAGGGCCACGGCGCGACGGCGACGCCTCTGCGCGACTCCCTCGTGAAGGCGATCCGGCCGGCGCTGTTGACGCTGCTCGGCGCGGTCGGCTTCGTCACGCTCATCGCGTGCGCCAACGTCGCCAACCTTCTGCTCATCCGGGCGGCTCACCGCGGCCCGGAGCTCGCGATCCGCACGGCGCTCGGGGCCGGGCGCGGGCGGATCGCGCGTCAGCTCCTGACGGAGACTCTGGTGCTCGCCGTGTGCGGAGCGCTGCTCGCGACCGCGCTGGCGGAAGCCGCTGTCGACGCGATCGTCCGCCTGAGCCCCGGAACGATCCCCAGGCTCTCCGAGGTCGCCGTCGACGGCGGCGTGCTCGCGTTCACCGCGCTCTGGACGATCGTGACGGTCCTGCTGTGCGGAGTCGCTCCGATCGCCGGCGTCTTCGCGCGCGCGCCCATGGCCGCGCTGAAGGTCGCGGGGGCGGACGCGCGGCCCAGCCCGGACCCGCCCGGCTGCGCCGGTCGCTGGTCGTCGCGGAAGTCGGCGTCGCGCTGCTCCTGCTCGTCGGCGCGGGCCTGCTGGTGCGCAGCCTCGCCCGACTCTCGGCGGTGGACCCGGGTTTCTCGGCCGAGCGCGTTCTGCGCTTCGACCTGTCCCTTCCGGCCGCCCGCTACCCGGACGATGCCGGCATCGCGGCCTTCACGGAGACGCTTCTGGCGCACATGCGCGCTCTGCCCGGCGTGCAGTCAGTCGGCGCCACCTTCGGCCTGCCGCTGACGGATTTCCGGTTCAACAGCACGTTCCGCGTCGCGGGGCACGAGGTCGATCCCGCGTACGAGCCCTCGGCCCAGGTGCGCGTGGCCAGCCGGGACTACTTCCGGACGGTGGGTCTCCCGCTGGTCGCCGGCCGCCTGTTCACGCCGGCGGACACGCGCGGCGCCCCCGTCGCGATCCTGGCCAGCCGCTCGGCGGCCGCGAAGTTCTTCCCCGCCGGAGACGCGATCGGCCAGCGGCTGCGCTTCGGAGCCCGGCCCGGCAACGTCCGCCTGGAGGGAGAGATCGTCGGCATCGTCGGTGACGTTCACGACCAGGGCCTCGATCAGGGCCTCGTTCCCGAGTTCTACGGGAGCCTTGAGCAGGCGCCGGTCGGCGCTTTCAGCGTCGTCCTGAAGAGCTCCCAGGAGCCGGGCAGCCTCGCCTCGGCCGTGCGACGCGAGGTCCAGGCGCTGGATCCCGAGCTGCCCGTGACCCAGCTCGAGCCCATGGAGGCGGTCGTCGCGCGCTCGATTGCCGGCCCGCGCTTCCTCATGTCCCTGCTGCTCGCCTTCGCGGCGATCGCCCTCCTGCTGGCCGCCGTCGGCATCTACGGGGTCACCGCCTATGCGGTTTCGCAGCGCACCCGGGAGCTCGGGATCCGCATGGCGCTCGGAGCGGACGCGCGCAACGTGCGCGCGCTCGTGCTGCGCGACGGCCTGCGCCTCGCGCTCACGGGTCTCGGCCTGGGACTGTGCGCCGCACTCGCCCTGACGCGACTGCTGCGGGGCCTTCTGTTCGAGGTGCCCCCAACCGACCTCGCGACCCACGCGGGCGTCGCGGTGATCCTGCTCGCCGCGGCCCTGGCCGCGTGCTGGATCCCCGCCCGCCGCGCTTCGCGGCTCGACCCCTTGAAGGCTCTGCGGGCGAACTGACACGCCGAGCAGAAGGAACACGATGATCACCCTCTCCAACCTCGAAAAGTCCTACGCGACACGCGCCGGCGAGACCTTCGTGCTGCGCCGGATCGAGCTCGCGATCGCCGAGGGCGAGTTCCTGACGATCATGGGCCCCTCGGGCGCGGGCAAGTCCACGCTGCTCGCGATCCTGGGCATGCTCGACCACGACTGGCGGGGCGAGTACCGGCTGCTCGGCCACGACGTGCACGCGCTGAAGCCGAAGGACCGCATCGAGCTCAACAAGAAACACGTCGGCTTCGTGTTCCAGCAGTACCACCTGCTCGACAACCTGACGGTCGCCGAAAACCTCGACGTGCCGCTGTCCTACCGCAACGTCAAGGGCTCCGAGCGCGCCGCGATCGTCGCGGACACGCTCGATCGCTTCCAGATGGTCGGCAAGAAGGACCTCTTCCCGAACCAGCTCTCCGGCGGACAACAGCAGCTGGTGGGCGTCGCGCGCGCGCTCATCGCCAAGCCCAAGCTCCTGCTCGCCGACGAGCCCACCGGCAACCTCCACTCGGACCAGGGGCGCGAAATCATGCGCCTCTTCAAGAAGCTGAATACCGAAGGCACGACCATCGTGCAGGTCACGCACTCCGAAGAGAACGCGACGTACGGCAACCGGATCCTCCGCCTGCGCGACGGATGGATCGTGAACGACTGAGGAGACATCGATGTCGCCCTTGCTCCAGGATCTGCGCTACGCCCTGCGCGCCTTCACCAAGAACCCGACGTTCTCGGCGGTCGCGGTCGCGACGCTCGCCCTCGGGATCGGCGCCAACGCGGCGATCTTCGCCCTCGTCGACCGGGTGCTCATCCGGACTCTGCCGGTCGTCAACCCCGGAGAGCTCGTGCTCCTGCGGTCGCCCGGACCGAAACAGGGCCGGACCTCGGCGGACGGCGACGACGCCTTCTGCTTCGCCTATCCGACGTACCGCGAGCTGGCCGAGCAATCGAAGGTCTTCGCGGGCCTGATCGGCGAGGTGCCCTTCTCCGCCAGCATCGCCGCGCGCGGAGAGACCGAGCGGGCCTCCGGCGAGCTCGTGACGGGCAACTATTTCGGCGTCCTCGGCGTCCCGCCCGCGGCCGGCCGCGTCCTGACGCCGGCCGACGACCAGACCAAGGGCGCGCATCCCGTCGCCGTGCTCTCCCACGGCTACTGGCAGCGCCGGTTCGGCGGCGATCCGTCGGTCCTCGGCAAGCCGGTGACCGTCAACGGCCAGTCCTTCACGATCGTCGGCGTCGCGGCGCGCACCTTCGAGGGCATCCAGGCCGGCCGGCGCGCGGACCTCTTCGTGCCGATGATGATGAAGCCCCAGATCACGCCGTTCTGGGACGGCCTCGACGATCCGAAGGACTACTGGCTGCAGATCGTCGGACGCCTGAAGCCCGGCTTCTCCCGCTCGGCGGCCGAGCACGAGCTCGTGGCGACCTACCGCCCGATCCTCGAGCAGCTGCTGCCGCGGATGACCGGGTGGAACGACGTGCGCAAGAAGGAGTTCCTCAACAAGAAGATCGAGCTGCTTTCCGGCGCGCGCGGACGCCGGAACCTCCAGCAGGGATTCGGGACTCCGCTCGCCTCCCTGATGGGGATGGTCGGGCTCGTTCTGCTGATCGCCTGCTCGAACCTGGCGGGCCTGCTGGCCGCCCGCGGCGCGGCCCGGCAGCGCGAGTACGGCATCCGGCTGGCGATCGGCGCGAGCCGCGCGCAGCTGCTGCGGCAGTCGATCGTCGAATGCCTGGTCTTCTCGGTGGTCGGCGGCGCGCTCGGCCTGCTGCTCGCGGCCTGGCTGCTGAACGGCCTGCTCTCCGCGTTTCCCGCCGAAGCGGACCTGCGCCAGATCGCGGCCCAGATCGACCCGCGCGTGCTCGGCTTCGGCGCCGGCCTGTCGCTCGTGGCGGGCATCCTCTTCGGCGTCGGGCCCGCGTACCGCGCGGCGCGCCTGGACCCCGCGCGCACGCTGCGCGGCCAGGGCCGCGGCTCGACGACGCCGGGGCGCGAGGCTCTCCGCCTGCGCAACGGCCTGGTCATCGCGCAGGTGGCCCTGACGCTCGTCCTGCTCGTGGCGGCCGGCCTCTTCACCCAGAGCCTGCGCAACCTCTCCCGCGTCGAGCTCGGCGTGAAGGTCGACCACGTCATCGGTTTCTCCATCGCGCCGAAGCTCAACGGCTACACCTCCGAGCGCACCGCGGCCCTCGCGCGGCAGCTCACCGAAGACCTCAAGGCCGTGCCCGGTGCGCGCTCGGTCACCGCGGCAATGCTCGGCACGCTGGCCGGAAACGACATGGGCAGCTCGGTCGTCCTGGAAGGCGCGGACAAGACCGCGGACGCCCCCCATTCCCGCATGAACTACATCGGGCCGGACTACTTCGTCACGCTCGGGATCCCGCTGCTCGAGGGGCGGGCCATCGCCTGGTCGGACGACGCCAACGCGCCCAAGGTTTGTGTCGTCAACGAGACCTTCGCCAAAAAGGTGCTGCCCGGCAAGCGCGCCATCGGCCAGCGCATCAGCGTCGGCGGCGGCCTGGACGCGAAGCCGGACACCGAGATCGTCGGCGTGGTGCGCGACAGCAAGGGCTCGCAGGTCAGCGAGGACCCGAACCCCTTCGCATACCTGCCCTACCTTCAGAACGAGCGGCTGGGCGACCTCAACTTCTACGTGCGCGCGGAAGGCGACCCGGCGCAGCTCGCGTCCGCCCTGCGCGGAGCGGTGAAACGGCTCGACCCGCAGTTGCCCGTCGACGACCTGAAGACCCTGTCCACGCAGCTGAAGGAATCGCTGCTGACCGAGCGGCTGATCATGATGCTCTCGGTCGCGTTCGGCGGCCTCGCCGCGCTGCTCGCGGCCATCGGCATCTACGGCGTGCTCGCCTTCGCGGTGGCGCAGCGCCGGCAGGAGATCGGCGTGCGCATGGCCCTCGGCGCCAACCCGGCCGCCGTGCGCCGGCTGATCCTGGGAGAGGTCGTGCGCTTCGTGTCGTCGGCGCCGTGATCGGCCTGCCGGTTTCCTACGCCGTGGCGCGGGTGGTGGAGTCGATCCTCTTCGGCGTCCATGCCTCGGACGTCCCCGTGTTCGCGTTCGGCCTGGTGCTGATGGCCGCCGTGGCCCTGTTCGCCGGATACCTGCCCGCGCACCGCGCGGCCCGAATCGATCCCCTCGACGCGCTGCGCAACGACTGACTGAAGGAGACCGGAAGTGACGGTCGACCCGGATTTCCGCTAAGCCTGACGAACCAATGAGGACGCATACCAGATGAGCTCGATCCTCCAGGACCTGCGCTACGCGCTGCGGTCGCTGCGACAGAGCCCGGGGTTCACGGCGATCGCGCTCGCCACGCTCGCGATCGGCATCGGCGCCAACGCGGCGATCTTCAGCGTCCTCGACGCGGCGCTCCTCCAGCCGCCTGCCCTATCCCGCGCCGGACCGGCTCGTCCTTTTCGGCGACCGGCAGCCGGAGGGCCGCGCCAACAACGTCGGCTTTGCGACGTTCGTCGACTTTCGCGACCAGTCGCGCGCCCTTCAGTCGTCCGCGGTCATCCGCCTGTGGCAGCCGACGCTGTCGGAGGGCGGCGAGGCCGAGCGCATCCCGGGCATGCGGGTCAGCGCGAACTACTTCGACCTGCTCGGAGTCCGCACGGCGCTCGGCCGAGGGTTCCAGGCGGCGGACGACCGGCCGGACACGTGGCGCAAGATCGTCCTGAGCGACGCGCTCTGGAGGCGCCGCTTCGGCTCCGACCCCGCCGTCATCGGGCGGAAGATCCGGATGCACGACCAGGACTTCGAGATCGTCGGCGTGATGCCGGCCTCCTTCGAGCCGCTGCTCTCGGCGCACTTCTACAAGCCGGCCCAGATCTGGGCGACGCTCGGCTACGACGCGACCACGCCGAACGCCTGCCGCAGCTGCCAGCACCTGAAGGCGATCGGTCGCCTGAAAGAGGGCGTCACCCTCGCCCAGGCCCGCGAAGACCTCGACGGAATCCGGCGGCGGCTCGCGGCCGAGCACCCCGCCGACTATCCCGCCGGATCGATGGCGGTCGTTCCCTTTCGCGACGAGCTCGCCGGGCCGGTGCGGCCCGCGCTCGTCGATCCTGGCGGGCGCGGTCGGCTTCGTTCTCCTGATCGCCTGCGCGAACATCGCCAACCTGCTGCTCGCGCGCTCGCTGCGCCGGCGGCACGAGATGGCGGTGCGGGCGGCCCTCGGCGCCAGCCGCGGGCGGCTGGTGCGTCAGCTCCTGATCGAGAGCCTCGTGCTCGCCGCGGCCGGCGGCGCGCTCGGCGTCGCCCTGGCCAGTCTCGGCGGCGCCGCCCTGATCCGGCTCGCGCCCGCGACGCTGCCGCGCATCGACCACGCGGGGGTCGACCCGCGGGTGCTGATCTTCGCCTGCGCGCTGACGATCGGATCGGCGCTCTTCTTCGGCATCGCTCCGGCGCTCAAGGCCTCCTCCGCCGGACTCTCCGGCGCGCTCGCCCTCGACGGCCGCAAGAGCTCGGGCGGCTCCGCCTCGCGCGGACGCCGCGCCCTCGTGGCCGCCGAGCTCGCCCTCGCCCTCGTGCTGCTCGCGGCGGCCGGCCTCTCGCTCAAGAGCCTCGGGCGCCTGCTCGAGGCGCCGCTCGGCTTCCGGCCGGAGGGCGTGCTCACGCTCGCGCTCTCGCTCGACGGGAACGCGTACGAGAAGGACGAGCAGGTCGTCGCGTTCCAGCAGCGCCTGCTCGAGCGCGCGCGGGCGGTTCCCGGCGTCGAGGCGGCCGCCCTGGTCGGGACAGATCCCGCTCGGCGGCAACGGCGACAGCTGGGGATTTCACATCGAGGGCAGGATCGCCGCCAATCCCGCGGAAGACCCGGCGGTCGAGCGCTACTCGGTGACGGCCGACTACTTCCGCGTCATGGGAATCCCCCTGAAGCGCGGGCGCCTCGTCACCGACGAGGATCGGGCCGGCTCGCTCCCGGTGGTCGTCGTCTCCCAGTCCACCGCCGACGCCCTCTGGCCCGGACAGGATCCGATCGGACACCGCGTCCGCATCGGCGGCGCGACTTCGGGAGACTGGCGAACGGTCGTGGGCGTGGCCGGCAACGTGCGCCACGCGGGGCTCGCGGCGCAGCCGGGACTCCAGATGTACCTGCCCCAGGCGCAGGTGACCGACGGCTTCCTCGTCCTCGTCGTCCGCGCCGCGCGACCCGCGGCCGTCTGGCCGCCCCGTTGCGCCGCGTGGTCCGCGAACTCGACCGGACCGTTCCGATCTACGACGTCGCGACGATGGACGACCTCGTGGCCCGCGCGGCCGCCGAGCCGCGCTTCGTCATGCGCCTGCTCTCGGCGTTCGCCGCGCTCGCGCTCGCCCTCGCGGCCATCGGGCTCTACGGCGTCGTCGCTTACGCCGTGGCCGAACGGCGCCGGGAGATCGGAATCCGCATGGCCCTCGGCGCGACGCCGCGGGACGTGCAGCGGCTCGTGCTCCGGACCGGCGCGGCCACGGTCGCGTTCGGACTGCTCGCCGGGCTCGGCGCGTCGTTCGTCCTGCTGCGGCTCCTGCGATCCGTCCTGTTCGGCGTCGGCGCGAACGATCCCGTCACCCTTTCCTGCGCCGGCGCGCTGCTCGCCCTCGTGGCGCTGGCCGCGCACTGGGGCCCGATACGCCAGGCGCGGCGGGTGGACCCGATGGCGTCCCTGCGCGCCGACTGAGTCGGGCCGCCGGTTAGTGGTAGATTCCCGCCGTGGTCGAGGACAGGGCCGACCGCGTCGAGAAGACCGACGAGGAGTGGCGCGCGGGGCTTTCTCCGGAGCAGTACCGGGTGCTCCGTCAGAAGGGGACCGAGCGCGCCTTCACCGGCAAGTACTGGAACCACCACGCCCCGGGGCAGTACGCCTGCGCGGCCTGCGGCAACCCGCTCTTCGAGTCGGGAGCCAAGTTCGACTCGGGCACCGGCTGGCCGAGCTTTTCGACGCCGGCCGCGGATTCCAGCGTGAAGACCCACGAGGACGGAAGCGCCTACATGACACGCACCGAAGTGTTGTGCCGCCGCTGCGACTCGCACCTCGGCCACGTCTTCGACGACGGGCCGGAGCCCACGGGTCTGCGCTACTGCATGAACTCGGCGGCGCTGGACTTCCGGCCCAAGTAGGCACGTGCAGCCGCTCACGCTTTCGGTCCTGCCCGAAACGCTCGCGGTGTGCCGCCTCGGGCCCGACGACGCCCTGCCTCCGTGGGCGGGCGCCGGGAGCTTTCGCGCCGTGACGCGCACGGCCTCGGAGCTCTCGATCGTGTGCCCGGATGCGTCCGTCCCGGCGGCCGTCACCGCCAACCGGGGCTGGCGCGCGATCGCGGTCGACGGCACGCTCGACTTCGCGCTGACCGGCGTCCTCGCGTCCCTCGCCTCGCCGCTCGCCGCAGCCGGAGTCTCGATCTTCGCGGTTTCCACCTACGACACCGACTACGTGCTCGTGAAGCAGGACGCGCTCGACCGGGCGGTCGCGGCGCTCGCTTCGGCCGGCCACCGCGTGCACGGACTTTCGTCGTGAAGGGCGCGGGGCGGATCCTCGTCGCGGACGACCAGAAGGACGTGCTCGAGGCCCTGCGCCTGCTGCTCAAGGGCGAGGGGCTCGAGTGCGAGACGGCCTCCTCCCCCGCCGGCCGCGCTCGCCGCCCTCGAGGCGCGCGATTTCGACGCCGCGCTCATCGACCTGAACTACGCCCGCGACACGACCTCGGGCCAGGAGGGTCTCGACCTGCTCGCCCGCGTCCGCGAGCTCGATGCCCACCTGCCGGTGCTCGTGATGACGGCCTGGGGCACCGTCGACCTCGCCGTCGAGGCGATGCGCCGCGGCGCGCGCGACTTCGTGCAGAAGCCCTGGGACAACACCCGGCTGCTCACGACCCTGCGCACGCAGATCGCCCTCGGCCGCGCGCTGCGCCGCGGCGACCGCCTCGAGGCCGAGAACCGGATCCTGCGCAACGAGGCGGAGCCCGCGATGATCGCCGGCTCGGCCGCGATGCGCCCCGTGCTGGACGTCATCGCGCGCGTGGGCCCCGCGGACGCGAACGTGCTCATCACCGGGGAGAACGGCAGCGGCAAGGGCGTCGTGGCGCGCGCCCTGCACGCGGCCTCGGAGCGCGCGGCCCGGCCGTTCGTGACGCTCAACGCCGGGGGCATCTCGGAGGGCGTCTTCGAGAGCGAGCTCTTCGGCCACGTGCGCGGCGCGTTCACCGACGCGCGGGCGGATCGCGTCGGGCGGTTCGAGCTCGCGCAGGGCGGCACGCTCTTTCTCGACGAGATCGGCAACGTGCCGCCCTCGCAGCAGGGCAAGCTGCTGCGCGTGCTCGAGACCGGCGAGTTCGAGCGGGTGGGCTCCTCGCGCACGATCCGCTCGGACGTGCGGCTGATCTCCGCGACCAACGCCGACCTCGGCGCCGAGGTGGCGGCGGGGCGCTTTCGCCAGGACCTGCTCTTCCGCCTCAACACCATCGAGATCCGCGTCCCCGCCCTGCGCGAGCGGCGCGAGGACATCCCGCGCCTGGCCCAGCACTTCCTGGAGATCTACGCGCGCCGCTACCGCAAGAATCTCGGCGGCTTCGAGAGCGCGGCCCTCGACGCGCTGCTCGCCCATCCGTGGCCGGGCAACGTGCGCGAGCTCGACCACGCGGTCGAGCGCGCCGTCCTCATGGCGGCCGGCGACCGCATCCGCCCGGCGGACTTCGCGCTGCGCCGCGGCGGCGAGGGCGGCCGGCTCGAAGACCTGTCGCTCGAGGAAGTCGAGGGCCTGCTCGTGCGCAAGGCGATGGAGCGCTTCGGGGGCAACGTCAGCCAGGCCGCGAAGGCGCTCGGGATCTCCCGCAGCGCGCTCTATCGCCGCCTCGAGAAGCACGGATAGACGACCATGAGGCCCGTGGCGCACGATCGGCGGGTCGTCCTGCTCGCGCTCGGGGCCGCGATTCCGGGCATCGTCACGGCGCTCGCGATTCTCTGGACGGGCGACTACTCCTCCAAGGTCCGCTGGACCCTCACCGTCCTGATCGTGCTCACGTGGCTCGGCTTCACGCAGGCCCTGCGCGAACGCGTCATCCGACCCCTCCAGACCGTCTCGAACCTGCTCGCGGCGATGCGGGAGGAGGACTTCTCGATCCGGGCCCGCGGAGCGCGGGGAGACGACCCGCTCGGCGAAGTGCTCATCGAGGTCAACGCCCTCGCCGAGACTCTGCGCGAGCAGCGCCTCGGGGCCCTCGAAGCGACGGCCCTGCTCTCCCGCGTCATGGAGGAGATCGCGGTCGCGGTCTTCGCCTTCGATGGAGACGGCGCCCTGCAGCTCGTCAACCGCTTCGGCGAGCGCCTGCTCGGTCAGCCCGAGCCGCGTCTGCGCGGCCGGCGCGCGGAAGAGCTGGGGCTCAAGGCGTTCCTCGAGGAAGGCGCGCCCCAGATCCTCGAGGCGGGATTTCCCGGCGGCGCGGGCCGCTGGGAGATCCGGCGCAGCGCCTTCCGGCAGGGCGGGGCGCCGCACCGCCTTCTCGTCCTCGCCGACGTGAGCCGCCCGCTGCGCGAGGAAGAGCGGCAGGCCTGGCAGCGCCTGATCCGCGTGCTCGGCCACGAGCTGAACAACTCGCTCGCGCCCATCCAGTCGATCGCCGGCAGCCTCCAGAAGCTCTCCTCCGAGCCCGAGCCGCCGGCGGACTGGCGCGCGGACCTGCGCCAGGGCCTTTCGATCATCGCCTCGCGCGCGGAGGCGCTCTCCCGGTTCACGACCGCCTACGCGAAGCTGGCGCGCCTTCCCCCGCCGCGGCCCGCGCCCGTCGCCGTCGACGCGCTCGTCCGCCGCGCCGCCGGCCTCGAGACCCGCCTCCCGGTGGGCGTCATCCCGGGCCCTGCGCTCGTCCTCGAGGCTGACTCCGATCAGCTCGACCAGCTCCTGATCAACCTCGTGCGCAACGCGACGGACGCCGCGCTCGAGACGCAGGGCGGCGTCGCGCTCGGCTGGAAGCGGACCGGACCGCGCCTCGAAATCTGGGTGGCCGACGACGGGCCGGGTCTGCCCAACACGACCAACCTCTTCGTCCCGTTCTTCACGACGAAGCCCGGCGGCTCGGGCATCGGCCTCGTGCTGTCGCGCCAGATCGCCGAGGCGCACGGCGGCACGCTGACGCTCGAGAACCGCAAGGGGCACCGCGGCTGCATCGCCTGGCTGCGGCTGCCGCTCAAGGCCGCATGAACTACGCGGAGCATCAGCCGCCGCCCCGCCTCGCGCCATTCGTCGAGTGCATCTGGGTCGCATCGGGGCCCGCCCCGGCGGCGACGGCCTTCGAGAGCGTCCTGCCCGACGGCTGCCTCGAGTGGATCTTTCACCTGGCCGCGCCGTACCAGGCGCTCCGGACGGATGGGACCGCGGCCGTGCAGCCCGCGAGTCTTCTCGTCGGCCAGATGACGCGGCCGCTGCGGATCGCGCCGACGGGTCCGGTCAAGACGATGGGAATTCGATTCCGGCCCGGCGGCGCGCATCCCTTCGTCGGCTTTCCGCTCGACGGCCTGACGGGCGCGTTCGTGCCGACGCGCGATGTCTGGAGCGCCGGGGAGGGCCGGCGCGTGGAGGACGCGGTCTTGAACGCGCCGGACGACGGCACGCGGCGGGCGCTGCTCGAAGAATTCCTTGCGCGTCGGCTGGATGCGTCGCGGTTCGACGGCGGCCGGCTCGCGGCCGCGGCCGGGACCCTCCTGCGGCGCCGCGGACGCATGCGCGTCGCGGAGCTCGCGCGACGCTCCGGCTGGAGCCGCCGACAGCTCGAACGCGAGTTCCAGCGACGCGTCGGCATCTCGCCGAAGACCCTTGCGCGCATCGCCCGTTTCCAGAACCTCCTGCGTCTTTCCGGGCGCAACGCGGCGCGCAGCTGGTCGGACCTCGCGGCGGTTTGCGGTTATGCCGACCAGGCGCATCTCGTGCGCGAGTTCCGGGAGTTTGCCGGCGCGACGCCAACCGAACGGCGCGCCGCCGAGGGTGACCTCGCCCGGCACTTCGTCGAGCCCGGCCGGCTCGAAGCCCTCCTGCGGCCCGAGGGACCGGATGTCGCATTCCTTCAAGACGCGGGCGGGAAGCGTCCCTAGACTTTCGATCGTCGGCTCATACGTGAAAGGAGATCTCATGCGCCTGCGATCCGCGACTGCCTTCTTCCTGCTCGTCCTTCTGACTGCCTCGCTCGTGGCCGCCCCGCCGCCTCCCGGCGATCTGTCCGCGCTCGCATTCCTCACGGGCTCCTGGAGCGGCGTCGAGGACGGGGTCGCGGCCGAGGAGGTCTGGATCGCCCCGGCGGGAGGCTCCATGCTCGCGATCCACCGGGACGTTTCCGGCGGCCGGACCGTCGGATTCGAGTTCCTGCGCATCGAGGCGGGGTCGGACGGCGTCACCTACTGGGCGAGCCCGCAGGGAAAGCCAGCGACGCCGTTTCGTCTGGTCGAGAGCGCGCCGAACCGCGCCGTGTTCGAGAACCCCGACCACGTCTACCCGCGCCGGGTCCTGTACTGGCTCGGCGAGGACGGTTCGCTCCGGGCGAAGATCGAGGGGACGCTCGGTGGCAAGCCCGCCTCCCAGCAGTGGAGCTGGCGCCGCACGCCCTAGGATTCGTCCCGGGAAATCCGGACTTCGTCCCCTTCCGCGGGCCGGCCGTCCCGGCCCCATTGAACCTCGGGTGCTTCTCGGGATCTTCTGTGTCCGTGCCCGCCCGTGGAGCCGGAATTCTCACGCTCGCCGTCCTTGCCCTGCTCCACGCGGGGGCCGCCGCCGGGATCGATCCGGCAATTCCGCCGTCGCAATACGGCCACGATGCCTGGACGAGCGATTCGGGGCTTCCGCAGAACTCGGTCTTCGCGATCGCCCAGACCAGCGACGGGTACCTCTGGCTCGGGACGCAGGAAGGCCTGGTCCGGTTCGACGGGGTCCGTTTCACGATCTTCGACACGCGCAACACGCCGGAGCTCCCGGACGACTGGGTGCAGGCCCTGGCCGCCGCGCGGGACGGATCGCTCTGGATCGGCACCGTGAGCGGGCTCGTCCACATGCACGACCGGAAGTTCGAGACGCTCACGGAGGGCGGCATCGACCGCGCGCAGGTCGGCGCGCTCTACGAAGACTCGCGGGGCGCGATCTGGGCGGGGTCGAATCTCGGCGCGACCCGGATCGCGGGCGGATCGGTCCGGACCTTCACGGATTGCAACGGGCTTGCCGGGCCGGTGGTGCGCTCGATCGGCGAGGACTCGTCCGGAACGCTCTGGGTGGGCGGCCAGTGGGGCGCGGCGCGCCTGGACGGCGAGCGGTTCGTCCCCTGGACCGTGTCCGACGGATTTCCCGGCGCGGCCCTGGCCATCCTGGCCGACCCCGAGGGGGGAATGTGGGTCGGCACGGGTCGGGGGCTCGCCCACGTCGACGGGCTCGCGACGACGCTGTACGGCGAGGGGACCGCTCTCATGAACACGGTCGTCCGGGCGCTGCGCCGCGACGCCGACGGGAATCTCTGGCTCGCCACCGACGGCGGCATCTTCCGGTTCCGCGAGGGCCGCTTCCTGCGCCACGGCGCCTCCGACGGCCTCTCGAGCGACCGGATCCTCTCCCTGGCCGAAGACCGCGAAGGCAGCCTGTGGGTCGGCACGTCCGACGGCGGGCTCGACCGCGTCCAGGCCCGGCGCATGACGATGTACGCCGAGCGCGAGGGGCTCTCGGAAGACAAGCTCTGGGCCGTGTTCGAAGACAGCCGGGGCAACCTCTGGGCGGGCACGGCCGACGGCGTCCTGAGCCGCCGCCCCCCCGGCAAGGAGCGGTTCGAGCGCTTCGCCGTGCTCGGCGCCGCGGTCCTGGCGATCGCCGAGGGCGCAGATGGCGCGCTCTGGATCGGAACGCGCGGGGCCGGCCTCGTGCGCCTCGAGGGCAAGAACGAGAAGCGATACACGATGAAGGACGGGCTATCCGGCAACGCGATCGCCTCGGTGCTCGTCGACCAACAGGGCGTCGTGTGGGCCGGGACGATGGCCGCCGGCCTGAACCGCTTCGAGGGCGGCCGGTTCGTCACCTACCGCGCGCGGGACGGCCTCGCCTCCGACACGATCTTCTCGCTCTTCGAGGACCGCGCCGGCGCCGTCTGGATCAGCACGTTCGGCGGCGGCGTGAGCCGCTTCGCCGACGGAAAGTTCCGGACGTTCACGACGCGCGACGGACTGGCGCACGACGTCGTCACGTCGACGTACCAGGACGGCGACGGCACGTACTGGTTCTCGACGCGCGGGGGCCTCTCGCGCTACCGCGACGGCCGCTTCACGACGTTCCGCCAGAAGGAAGGCGTCTTCCACGACGCCCCGCAGAAAGTCTTCGAGGACGGCCGCGGATACCTCTGGCTGACCAGCAACCGCGGGGTGTTCCGGATTTCCCAGGCCGAGCTCGCGGCCGCGGCGAAGTCGCCGGGCCGCATCAACGACCGCGTGACGTTCTCGACCGCCACGCGCATGGTTCCCGTCGAGTGCAACGGCACCGAGCACGGCGCCTGGCGCGACCGCGACGGCCGCCTCTGGTTCGCGACGGTCAAGGGCCTCGCGATGGTCGATCCGGACCGCATCCAGCTCAACCCCGTGCCGCCGACGGTGGTCATCGAACAGGTGGTGTCCGGCGGCGCGCGACTGGACGCGCCCGATCGCATCGCCCTGCCGCCCGGATCGGACAAGCTCGAGTTCGGGTACACGGCGCTCTCCTTCCGCAGCCCGCAGGCCGTGCGCTTCCGTTATCGGCTCGAGGGCTTCGAGCGCGACTGGGTGGACGCCGGGACGCGCCGCCGGGCGTTCTACACGAATCTTCCGCCGGGCCACTACCGGTTCCACGTCCTCGCGGCCAACGAGGACGGAGTGTGGAGCCGGGCCGGAGCCTCCCTCGACATCGCGCTCGCGCGGCACTTCTACCAGACGGCCTGGTTCCGCGCGGCCGCGCTGCTCTGCGCCGCGTTTGCGGTCGTGCTCGGCTACCGGCTGCGCGTCCGGCGCCTCGAGGCGCGCGAGCGGCTGCGCACGGCGCTCGTCGAAGCGCAGCTCGACGCGCTCCAGTTCCAGCTGCGCCCGCACTTTCTGTTCAACACGCTCAACAGCATCATGCCGCTCATCGGCAAGGATCCCGAGCGCGCCCGCCAGATGGTCGTGCGCCTCGGGGAGCTGCTCCGGCTCTCGCTGCGGTCCGAGGACACGCCGCTCGTCACGCTCGAGCAGGAGATCGCGATCCTCGAGAAGTACCTTTCGATCGAAAAGGTGCGTTTCCGCGACCGCCTCGAGGTCGAGATCGCGATCGAACCCGGCGTGGCCGCGGCCAACGTTCCGAGCTTCCTGCTGCAGCCCCTCGTCGAGAACGCGATCAAGCACGGCCTCGCCGGTCGCGCCGGACGGGGCTGTATCTCGATCGTCGCGCGGGCCGACCACGGGCAGCTCGCCATCCGCCTGCGCGACAACGGACCGGGCCCCCGACACGACCACGACGAGAGCAGCGGGATCGGCCTGCGCAACACGCGCCGCCGGCTCGAGGCGCTCTACCCGGGGGCGCACCTGCTCGAGCTCGCTCCCGCGCCCGAAGGCGGGTGCGACGTCCGGCTCCGCATCCCCCTGACGCTGGCGCACCTCGCTCTGCGCCAGGCGGCGTCCGACGCCCCGGCGCGGATTCCCCAGGCCTCCTGACCGCGGCTAGCCGCGGGGACTCCGCTCGCGAACCTGCTCGGAGGTCAATCCGTAGATGGGAGGGGTCGCGACGCCCAGCATTCCGAGAGCCATGTACAGCTGTCCCCGATGGTGGATCTCGTGCTCCACCATGAGGCGCAGCCACTTGCCGATGGCGATCGACGCCCCGGCGGGGGTCACGCACTTCTCGTCGAGGTCCGCATCGGAGAGTCGGCCGAAAATGGCCATCGACTCCGCGTGGCAGCGCTCGAAATAGCCGCGAACCGCCTCGATGCCGTCGGCGAGCTCGCGTCCGTGGCCCGGATAGAGGGAGGGACGGCGCTGCGCGTTTTCCGCGTACATGAAGCGCTCGATGGCGCCGAGGTGACGCACGAAGTCGCCCAGCGTGAACTTGCCGGGCTGCCAGGTCCATTCGAGACGGTCCGGTGGAATGCAATCGACGACGCGTTGCGTCCGGCCGCGGACTTTTCCCCAGTAGTCGAGCAGCCCGGCGACGCTGCGGATCTCCATGGCGGAAGAGACTATGCCACCAGGTCCGCGGGCCGGATCGGAAGGCGGCGCACGCGCTTGCCGGTCGCCGCGGCGACCGCGTTGACGACCGCGGGCGCGACGCACGGCACCGGCATCTCTCCCATGCCGTACGGGGCTGGATTGCCGGGCACGGTGTACGTCTCGAGCCGGGGCATCTCGTCGAGCCGCAGCACGGGATAGTCGGCGAAGCTCGTCTGGGCGACGCGGCCCGCCGCGATCGTGACCTCGCCCTTGAGCGCGTAGGACAGACCCCAGATCACGCCGCTCTCGACCTGGCCTTCGACGCCGGACAGATTCACCACCTGGCCGCAGTCGACCGCGGTCACCACGCGGTGCACGCGCACGTCGCCCTTGGGCCCGACCGAGACGTCGGCGACCTGGGCGATCAACGTGCTGCCGTGGTAGATGTTGCAGGCGAGGCCGCGGCCCGACCGCCGGCCCTCGCGCTTCGCGGGCGCCTCGTCCCATCCCGATTTCTCGGCCGCCACCTTCAGCACGCGGGCCAGCCCCGCGCGGTCCACCTTGCGCTTGCCGTAGGTGAAGGGCGACGGCCCCCCGAGCAGCGCGAGCCGCAGCGCCAGCGGGTCCTTGCCGGCTTTCGCGGCGACCTCGTCGAGAAAGCACTCGCGCGCAAAGACGTTGGCCGGGTAGTAGACCGCCCGCCACGCTCCCGTATGGATCGGAGACTCGATCTCGTTCCAGCCGACCGCGAGGTTGGGGATGTCGTACGGGTTGTCGTACCCGCCCCACGGGTTGCCGTCGGGGTCCTCGTTCGGATCGAACTCGCCGAACATCGAAAGGTGGAACGTGGTCGCCGTGTGCGTCCACGCGACGAGGCGCCCGGATGCGTCGAGGCCCGCAGCGAGGTCGACGCGCGCGGCCGGATGAACGCGGTCGAACAGAAAGTCGTCGGCGCGCGACCAGACGAGCTGGACGGGCCGTTTCGCCGCCCGAGCGATCTCCACGGCCTCGACCGCGTAGTCGGCCCCGAGGCGCCGGCCGAAGCCGCCGCCGACGAGCGTCACGTGCACGGTCACCTTCTCCGGCGCGATCCCGAGCAGCTTCGCGACGTCCTTCTGGACGCGCCCGGGCGCTTGCGTGGGCGACCAGATCTCGCAGGCGCCCGCCTCCACCTTCGCGATCGTGTTCCCGGGCTCCAGCGTGGCGTGCGCCTGGAAGGGCGTCCGATAGCTCCCCGTGAGCCGCGTCGGCGCGGCGGCGAGCGTGGCGGCCGCGTCGCCGGCCTTCCGGGTCGAGCGCCCGGGGTTTTCCGCCGCCCGGTCGATGCGCTTCCAGAGCTCCTCGGTCGTGAGCCTGCCGTTCTCCCCTTCGTCCCAGACCGCACCGAGCGCGTCGCGGCCGGACAGGGCCGCGTAGGAATTCTCGGCCAGCACTGCCAGGCCGCTGCCGAGCGTGACGACGTCCTTCACGCCGGCGACCGCCCTGGCCTTCGCCGCGTCGTGGCGCGCGAGCTTCCCGCCCCGGACCGGGCTGACGGCGACCGCCGCGAAGAGCATGCCCGGCACGCGCGTATCGAGCCCGTAGACGGCGCGGCCCGACACGATGGCGGGCCCGTCGATCCGGGGCACGCGGGTCCCGACCAGTCGATAGTCCTTCGCGTCCTTCAGCCGGGGCTCCTTCGGGACCGGAAGCGCCGCCGCCGCAGCGACGAGCTCGCCGTAAGCGGCTTTGCGGCCCGACGCCGCGTGGAGCACCGCACCCGTCTCCGCGCGGCACGACGAGGCGGGGACGCCCCACTGCTTCGCCGCAGCTTCGACCAGCATCTCGCGCGCCGCGGCGCCCGCCTGGCGCAGCGGCTTCCAGGACGCCGTCACGCTGTCGCTGCCTCCCGTTCCCGTGTCCGTGAACAGCGGACCGGGCGATGCCTGCTCGATCACGACGGTCTTCCAGTCGGCCTCGAGCTCCTCCGCGAGAATCATCGCGAGCGAGGTGCGCACTCCCTGTCCCATCTCCGAGTGCGCGACGACGAGCACGGTGCGTCCGTCCGCGCCGATGCGCAGCCACTGGCTCGGCGCAAACCCCGCGGCGCCGGGTCGCGCGCCCTGGCCGAAGAGCGGGATGGGCAGCGCGAGGGCCGCGGCGCCGAGCGAAGCATCCCTGAGAAACTGCCGCCGGGTCGCGCTCACGATTTCGCCCCGGCCACGACGCGCGCCACCGCCTTCTGCATGCGCCCGTAGGTTCCACAGCGGCAGATGTGCTCCGCGAGCGCCGCCTCGACCTGTTGCTGCCCCGCGGGTTTCGAACCGGCGACGAGCGCCGCCGTCGTCATGATCATTCCCGGCTGGCAGTAGCCGCACTGGGCCACGTCCTCCGCGAGCCAGGCGAGCTGACAGGGATGGCGGCCGTCCGCCGAGAGCCCCTCGATCGTCGTGATCCGGTGTCCCACGGCGGCCTGGAGGGGGACCTGGCACGAGCGCATGGCCTTGCCGTCGACGTGAACCGTGCAGGCGCCACAGACGCCCGCGCCGCAGCCGAACTTGGTGCCGGTCAGGCCGAGCGTGTCGCGCAGCACCCAGAGCAGAGGGACGTCCGGGTCGCCCGACTCGACGGACTGCGCGCGCCCGTTGACCGTGATCGCGAATTTCGCCATGCGCCCCCCGGTGCTTCTACGAGATCGGGCGGTCGCGAGTTTCAGGCGCTCGCGGCGCGCGCGACGGTCACCGTGACGCGAAACCCCTTCTGACCCTTCAGCGGCTCGATGCGCGTCGTCTCCGTCCAGGCCGCGCCCGCCTCGTCCCGAAAGCGCCAATGACTTTCCGAAGAGCTTCCGACCTTTGCGGCCTTCTCGCGCGTCCATCCGCTGCCGGAGGACATGGCCGAATCGAAGCGGCCGAGCACGTCGGCGGCGCCGGCCGTCGTCCGAATGTCCCAGCAGGTCTCCCAACGCTCACGCGTGCCCTCGTGCCGCACGACGGTGCGCGAGAACTCCCGGACGGCCCCGTAGGCCGCGGCGACGTGCCGGTCCGCCAGGCTCGCGCGCGCCCAGCCCGAGTCCGGGCGCCAGTCGTACTCGAGACTCACGGCGGCGACCTGTGCGGCGCCCTTGCCGTACAGCTTCTCGATGACGTGCAGGGCGCCGTCGATTCCCGACGAGAGGCCCGCGGCCGTGACGATCCTGCCGTTGTCGACGAAGCGCTTGTCGCGCACGACCTTCGTCTTCGGCGCCGCCGCCTGCAGGTCGTCGATCAGGCCTGCGAACGTCGTCGCCTCGAGCCCGTCGAGCAATCCCGCCCGCGCCAGGAAAAACGCGCCGTTGCACACCGACAGGACGACCTCCGCGTTCTTCGCGCTCGTGCGGACCCAGTCGATCAATGCCGCGTTCTCGAGCTGCGGGTCCACGCCACCGCCCGGCACCACGAGGACGTCCGGCCGCGGCGCGTCGGCAAACGTGTAGTTCGGGCTGACGATCATGCCCATCGACGTCGTGAGCGGCCCGGCCTTCGCCGCCACGGAGTAGATGTGAAAGGCGCGCTGACCATCCACGGTCGCGTGGCCCAGGACCTCCCACGGCCCGGTGTAGTCGATGATCTGCACGCCCGGAAAGATCAGGACGGCCACGTTGCGCTCCCGCGCCGCCGCCGGCCCGATCGCCCGGGCTTCGAAACTGCCAACACGCCGACGAGCGCCAAAGCCATCACGACTCGCACCTTCATGACCTGCCTCCCGCCTCCCGCATCCTGCCTCCCGCCCTACCCTCTCAGCGCCACCATCGGATCCACCGCCGTCGCCCGCCGCGCCGGGACGAAGCACGCCACCACCGCGACCACGCCGAGCACGAACGCCACCACGAAGTACGTCGGCGGATCCGTCGGCGACACCTCGTAGAGCAGGCTCGCCCAGATCCGCGTCAGCGCGATCGCGCCCGCCAGGCCGAACGCGAGACCGGCCAGCACCGGCCGCATCCCCTGCCCGAGGACCATCCGCTGCACGCTCGAGGGCAGCGCGCCGAGGGCCATGCGGATGCCGAACTCCCGCCGGCGCTGGCCGACCGAGAAGGCGATGACGCCGGCGATGCCGGTGGCGGTGATCGTCAGCGCGAGACCGGCGAACGCCGCCAGCAGGATCGCCGTCAGCCGCGGCGCGGCGAGCGCGCCGGAATGCACTTCGGCGAGCGTGCGGAAGTGGTCCACGGGCTGCTCGGGTCCGATCGCGTGCACGTCGGCGCGCACGAGGCGCTCCATCCGCGACGGGTCCACGGCCGTGCGCAGCAGGCACGTCGTCGAGAGGCCGGGGAACTGGAGCAGCGAGAAGTACACCTGCTCGACGGGCGGGTTGGCGAGGCCGTACTGGCGCACGTCGCCCGAGACGCCGACGATCGTGACCCATTGAATCTCGCCCGGCTCGCGGCCGTCCACGCCGATCCGGCGGCCGATCGGGTCCTCGCCGGGCCAGAAGCGGCGCGCCATCGACTGGTTGACGACGGCGGACAGCGGGGCGTCCTTGCGGTCCGCGGGCTCGAGGCTCCGGCCCTTCAGGATCGGAACGCCGATGGTCTTGAAGTAGTCGGGGCTGACGCGCTGGAAATCCGCGCGGGGCAGCGCCTCGGGGGCGACCGGCGCTTTGCCCTCCATCCGGAACCGCCCGTTGGCCGGACCGCGCTCGTTCAGGGGGAAGCTGCCGGCCAGCGCCACCGAGAGCACTCCGGGCTCCGCCTGGAGGCGCTCGAGCAGGCTCGCGTGGAATGCGCGCTGCTCGTCGTCGGACTTGTAGCGCGAAAAGTTCAGGTCCAGGCGCGAGGTCAGCACGCGCTCGGTGCGGAAGCCCGGGTCCACCTGGGACAGCTTCCACAGCGTGCGCAGCATCAGGCCTGCCCCGGCCAGCAGCACGAAGGAGATCGCGACCTGCGTGACGATCAGCAGATTCCGCGCGCGCAGCCGGCCGGCCCCGGAGGTGGTGCGCTCACGGCCTTCCTGCAGCGATTCCGTCAGGCTGCGCCGCGGCGAGAGCGCGGGGATCAGGCCGAGGCCGACGCCGACGACGAGCGACACGCCGAGCGAGAAGAGCAGCACCGGCACGCTCAGGCCGATCTCGGTCGCTCGCGGCGTGAAGCGCTCCGCGAAGTGCACGAGCATCTTCTGGCCAGCCGCCGCGACGACGAGGCCGAGGGCGCCGCCCGTCAGCGCGAGCAGCACGCTTTCCGTCAGCAGCTGCCGGGCGAGCCGGCCCTTCCCTGCCCCGAGGGCCGAGCGCAGCGCCAGCTCCTGCCGGCGGCGGGTCAGCCGCGCGAGCATCAGGTTGGCGACGTTGGCGCAGGCGAGCAGCAGCACGAGACCGACGGTTCCGAAGAGCATGAGGAACGTCGGGCGCGCGGTCCGCGTCAGCTCCTCGGAGAGGGCCACCGGAGACAGGGCCAGGCGGACCGTCTTGGGATAGCTCTTCGGATAGTCCGCCTCGAGCTTGCCGGCGAGGTCGCTCAGGTCCCGCTGCGCGTCGGCGAGCGTGACGCCCGGCTTCAGCCGCGCGAACGCTCCGAGCATGCCGGCGTCCCGGTCGTTTTCCATCTCCGGGTCCGAACGGAAGGGACACGCCGAGATCGGCATCCAGACGTCGTTGTCCTGCGGGATAGCCGGGGATCGGCGGCAGGACGCCGACGACCGTGTGGGGCCGGTCGTTCATCTGGAACACGCGCCCGACCACGGACGGGTCGCCTCCGAAGGCGCGCATCCAGTAGTCGTGGGACAACACCAGGACCGCCTCGGCGCCGTGCTTGTCCTCGCCCGGCAGGAACGTCCGCCCGAGCAGCGGGCGCACGCCGAGCAGGTCGAAGAAGCTCGCGGAAACGACGCCCGTCTGGACGCGCTCGGGCTCGGCCTTGCCGAGGAGCACGAACCACATCGAGTGGTACTCGACCACGTCGGCGAAACTGCGCGGGCGCTCCTGGAGGTCCCGGATCTCGGGCGGCGAGAACCGTCCGTCGTTGATTCCCGCGCCCGGCGCATCGACGCGGATCCGCACGAGACGCTCGCCCGCGCCGTACGGCAGCGACTGGAGCAGGACGCCGTGGACGACCGAAAAGATGGCGGTGTTCGCGCCGATGCCGAGCGCCAGCGTGAGGACTGCCGCGGCGGCGTAGCCCGGATTGTGGCGCAGCGAGCGCAGCCCGTAGCGCACGTCCTGCAGGGTCGTGTCGAGCCAGACGGCGTGGCTCGCCTCGCGCGTCTCATCCTTGGTCTTGGCGACGCCGCCGAATCGCACGAGCGCGGCCCGGCGCGCCTCCCCGGGCGGCATCCCGCGCCGGACGTTCTCCTCGGTTTCCTTCTCGATGTGAAAGGCGAGCTCCTCGTCGAGCTCGCGCTCCTTGCGCGAGCCGAACAGGGACCCGATGCTGCCCGCGATCTTTCTGAGCATCTCTTCTCCTAGGTCGCCGCGAGGACGCGCCCCACGGCGGCGGCGAAGCGTTCCCAACTCTCGGTCTCCTCGGCGAGCTGCCGGCGGCCCGAGCGCGTCAGGCTGTAGAACCGGGCCTTCCGGTTGTTCTCGGAGCTGCCCCACTCGGCCTCGATCCATCCCTTGAGCTCGAGGCGGTGCAGGGCCGGGTAGAGCGATCCCTGGTTGACGGCCAGCACGTCCTGCGACAGCTGCTGGATCCGCTGGGAGATCCCCCAGCCGTGCATCGCCCCCGGGGAAAGGGTCTTCAGGATCAGGACGTCCAGGGTCCCCTGCAAAAGGTCGCTGCGGGATGGGGTCATCGGCCCTCCTCTAGGCTCTCTACAGGAGTCTACGGAGCTTCCTGTAGATTGTTTAGGGGAGAGCGAAAATTTCTTTTTCGCGGGCGGGATAGGCTCTCCCGCAAAGAGGGGGCACCGTGAAGAAACGACCCGTTTTCGCCGCTTTCGCCGCCATCGCCCTGTCCGCGTCCGCCGCCCCGGCCGCCGAGCCCGCCGCGAAGCCCCCGGTCGCCATCCGCGCCGCGCGGCTGCTCGACGTCAAGTCGGGCCGTTACGTGGAGCACCCGGTGGTCGTGGTCGCCGGAGACCGGATCGAGAGCGTCGGCACGACCGTCCCCGCCGGGGCGACCGTGATCGACCTCGGCGATCGCGTCCTCTTGCCCGGCCTGGCCGACGTCCACACCCACATCCTCCTGCAGGGCGACGCGACCGCACCCGAGTACGAGGAGCAGATCCTGAAGGAGTACCCGGCCCACCGGGTCGTGCGCGCCGTGCGCGCCATGCAGATCGGCCTCGGCCACGGCTTCACCACGATGCGCGACCTCGAGACCGAGGGCGCGGGCTATGACGACGTCGCGATCCGGGACGCGGTCAACGAGGGCGTGGTCCCCGGACCGCGCCTCAAGGTCGTCGGACCTGCGCTGTCGACGACGGGCTCCTACCCGATCACCCACTTTCGCCCCGACTGGAAGTTTCCCGTCGGCGTCATGACGTGCGACGGCGCCGACGCCTGCCGCAAGGCCGTGCGCGAGCAGCTTTCGTACGGCACGGACTGGGTGAAGATCTACGCGAACACCGGAGGCCTGCGCCTGACGCCCGACGGCTACGTCGACTCGCCTCCGAACTGGACGAAGGAGGAGATCGAGGCCGTCGTCTCCGAGGCCCACGCGCACGGCGTCAAGGTCGCGGCGCACGCGCGCTCGGACAGCGGGCTGCGCATCGCCGTCACCGCCGGCGTCGACTCGATCGAGCACGGCGACTCGATCCGCCCCGAGATGGCGGCCGAGATGGCGAAGAAGGGCATCGCGTTCTGTCCGACGCTGACCGTCGTCCACTACGTCTCGGGGCCGCGGGCGGCTGCCGGCTGCGCGATCTGCGCCGAGTCCGCGAAGATCCAGGCGCACTCCTTCGAGAACGCGCGCAAGGCCGGCGTGAAGATCGTCTTCGGCACCGATGCGGGCGGGTTTCCGTGGACCGAGATCAATCAGGCGAAAGAATTCGAGTACGAGGTGGCGCTCGGGATGACGCCGATCGACGCGATCCGCACGGCCACGACCAACGCCGCCGAGCTGCTCGGCATGGCGGGGCAGATCGGATCGATCGAGAAGGGCGCGTACGCCGACCTCGTCGCCGTCAAGGGCGATCCCCTGCAGAACGTGGCCGTGCTGACCGACATCGACTGGGTCATGAAGGGCGGCGAGGTCGTGAAGGGTCCGAGCCGGTGACGCCTCACCCTCCCCTCCCCCCGGGGAGAGGGAAATGCTTTGGGTCGCGTGATCTCACAGACCCCCTCTCCCGGCGGGAGAGGGAAGGGGTGAGGGGCGCCCTTCCCTGTCTGAAGGCAACATGCTGCGCGTCGGACTGACGGGCGGTCTCGCCTCGGGAAAATCCACCGTCGCCGGGATCCTGCGGGATCTCGGCGCCGTCGTGTTCGACGCCGACGCGATCGTGCGCGGGCTCTACGCGCCGGGCGGCGCGGGCGCGGCGGCGGCCCGGGAGCTCTTCGGCGACGACGTCCTCGGCCCGGACGGCCAGGTCGACCGGGCTCGCATCGCGGAGAGGGTCTTCGCGGATCCCGCCGCGCGGCACGCCCTCGAGGCGCGCATCCATCCGCTCGTCGGGGCCGCGCGCGCCCGCCTCTTCGCCGACGCCGAGAAGTCCGGCGCGCGCGTGGCCGTGGCCGAAGCCTCGCAGCTTCTGGAGGCGAGGACCGAGGCCGACTACGACCGCATCCTGCTCGTCGTCGCCCCGGAGGCCGAGCGCCTGCGGCGCTGGGAGGAGAAGGGCGGCGACGCCGACGACGCGCGGCGGCGGATCGCGGCCCAGATCCCGCCCGAGGCCGCCCGCGCCCGGGTCACCGAGACGGTCGTCAACGACGGCACGCTCGAGGACCTGCGCCGCAAAGTCGAGGCGGTTTTCCGGGGCTGGGCCCCCTGAACCCGGCAGCCACTTTCCCGTAGACTTCTGACATGCCCGCAAAAAAGCTGCCCCCGCCCGCTTCCACCGGCCTTCCCGCGAAGAACGGGGACGCCATCCTGCTCGTCGGCACCATGAAGGGACTCTTCCTGCTGCGTGCGCGGCCCGATCGCCGCCGGTGGGACGAGGTCGGGCCCTTCTTCCCGGGCTCGACCGTCTACGGCGCGGCGATGGACACGCGCGCCGGTCGCCGGCGCATCTGGGCCGCGCCCTCGAGCATGCACTGGGGCGCCGAGCTCGCCTGGACCGACGACTTCGGGAAGACCTGGTCGCGGCCCGCGACACCCCTCGTTCGCTTTCCGGAGAGCGCCGGGGCGTCGCTCAAGAACATCTGGCAGATCACTCCCGGCCGCGGCGACGAACCCGACGCGATCTACTGCGGCGTCGAGCCCTCCGCGCTCTTCGAGTCGAAGGACGCCGGGCAAGACCTGGCAGCTGAACGCGGGCCTCTGGAACCACCCCCACCGCGCAAAGTGGAATCCGGGCGGCGGCGGACTCTGCCTCCACACCGTCCTGGTCGACCCCGACGATCCCGAAGCGGCTGACGGTCGCGACCTCCACCGGCGGCGCCTACCGCTCCGACGACGGCGGCAAGACCTGGCAGGCCAGGAACCGGGGCGTCCGCGCCGAGTTCTACCCGGACCCGCACCCCGAGTTCGGCCAGTGCGTCCACAAGATCGCGCATGGCGCCAAACCCGGGCGCCTCTTTCTCCAGAACCACTGGGGGCTCTATCGCTCCGACGACGGCGGGGACTCGTGGAAGGACGTCGCCAACGGAGTCCCCTCGGACTTCGGCTTCTGCATGGGCGCGCATCCCCGCGATCCGGACACCGCGTTCATCGTGCCGCTGCACTCGGACGGCTTCCGCTGCACGCCCGACGGAAAGCTGCGCGTCTACCGCACGCGCGACGCCGGGGCGTCCTGGCAGGCGATGACGCGCGGCTTGCCGCAGAAGGACGCCTTCGAGACGGTCGTCCGCGACGCGCATGGCGGTCGACGGCTTCGAGTCGGCCGGCGTCTACTTCGGCACCCGCAGCGGGAAGCTCTACGGCTCGCGCGACGAGGGCCGCACCTGGCAGCTGCTGCGCGAGGGGCTGCCGCCGATCGTCTGCGTCAAGGCCGGCATCGCCGACAACGTCAAGCCGCAACGTGCCGCGGGCGTCCGTTCACGACGGGCGCGGAAGGCCGCCTGATGGCCGTGCGCTTCCTCATCCCGGGACCGCTGCAGCCCTTCTCCGGCGGGCGCGCGGCCATCGCGCTCGAGTCCTCGCCCGCAACCGTCGCCGACGCGCTCGCGGCGCTGGCCCGGCTTCACCCGGGACTGCGCGACCGCGTCGTGACCGAGCAGGGCGAGGTCCGGCCGCACGTCAACGTGTTCGTCGAGGACGTCAACATCCGCGACGCGCGGGGGCTCCAGACGCGGGTGCCCGAGGGCTGCGAGATCGCCATCCTGCCGGCCGTCAGCGGGGGCTGATGCTGTTGAAGGCGCCGACGCCGCCGGCGTGGACGGCGGCCGTCCTCGCGGACCTCGACGCCTTCCTGCGCGACCATGCCGCCAACGAGCGCAAGGCGTCGGCCTCGGCGATGCAGCTCGTGGTCCACTACCCCGACCGGCCCGAGCTCGTCGAGCGCTGCATCGCGCTCGCCATCGAGGAGCTGCAGCACTTCGGGCAGGTCCAGGCGCGCATGGCCGAGAGGGGCCTCGCCCTCGGGCCCGACACGCGGAGCGAGTATTTGCAGCGCCTGCGCAGGGAATTCCGCGAGGGCAGCGAACCGTACTTCCTCGATCGCCTGCTGACCGCCGGCATCGTCGAGGCGCGCGGGTGCGAGCGCTTCGGCCTGGTCGCGGCGGCGCTGCCCGACGGGCCGCTCAAGGACTTCTATCGCGAGCTCGCGCGCTCCGAGGTCCGGCACCAGGAGATGTACATCGACCTCGCGCGGCTCTACTTCCCGGACGAGGAGGTCGCCGTCGCGACTGGAGCAGCTGCTCGGATCGGAAGCGCGCGTGATGTCGGGGTTGCCGGTCCGCGCCTCCCTTTATTGAGGCGCCTGTCCTATAGTCGGCGGCCCGTGATCACGACCCGGCCCGTCACCCAGTACCTCTCCCGCTACGCGGAGCCCGAGGCCGCCTCCGCCGCGCAGCTGTCCGGCTCCTTCGGGCACGTCCTCGTCGTGCCCGCCTACGGCGAGGGACAGAGCCTCTTCGACACGCTCGGCTCGGTGCCGCGGGGGCCCCGGGGCGACACGCTGATCGTCGTCGTCCTGAACGCCCGCGAAGCCTCGCCCGCGTCCGCGCACGCGGCCAACGCCGCCGCCCGGGCGCGGCTGACCGAGGCCGCTTCCTCGGCGACCGACCTCGGCGGCGGGCACGCGATCCTGCAGCTCGGGTATCCCTACGGCACGGTCGTCCTGATCGACCGGGCTCTGCCCGGGCGTTTCCTTCCCGAGGGCCAGGGGGTCGGCCTCGCGCGCAAGGTCGGCAACGACTTCGCGCTCTCCCTTCACGCCGCGGGACGGATCGAAGCGTCGTGGATCCACAACACCGACGCGGATACGCTGCTGGCCAACGACTACTTCGACCAGACCGAGCCGATCCCCGCGGACGGCAGCGCGGCCGCGCTCTACTTCTTCGAGCACCGGTTCGCCGACGACGAAGACCTCGCCCTCGCCGGCCGGCTCTACGAGATTTCGCTGCGCTATTACACGCTCGGGCTGGCCTGGGCGGGGTCGCCGTATGCCTACGAGGCGATGGGCAGCTGCATCGCCGTGCGCCCGGAAGCCTACGCGGCGGTGCGCGGCTTCCCGCGCAAGAACGCGGCCGAGGACTTTTACGTCCTCGACAAGCTCGCGAAGGTCGGCACGATCGCGCGCCTGGCGGGCACGCCGCTGCTGCTCGAAGGACGCCTCTCGGACCGCGTCCCTTTCGGAACGGGCAAGGCGCTGTCGGACCTGATCTCGAAGAAGAAGGCGCTTTCCGGATTCAAGCTCTACCACCCCGCGGTGTTCGGACACCTCGCCGCGTGGCTGCGCGTGCTCGACGCGGTCGCCGCTTCGGGCGGCAAGATGGAAGCCGCGCTCGACGAGCTGCCCCGCGGCAACCCGTTCTTCAAGACCGAGGCGCTGCTCGGGGCGCTCGAGAAGATGAAGGCGATCGAGGCGATGCGCGAGGCCATCGCGGGCTCCGGCGACGGCGCGACGATGCGCCGCCGGTTCCACACGTGGTTCGACGCCTTCCGCACACTCAAGCTCATCCACGCGCTGCGCGACGGAGGCCTGCCGTCGCTGCCGTGGCGCCAGGCGCTGGCCGAGGCGCCGTTTGCGGGCCTCTCCGCGTCCACGCAGGAGGAAGCCGAGCCGTTGCGCCGGGCGCTCTCCGCCGAGGAGCGCACGCTGGCCGAGACGCCGGCCGGAGTCGGCGCTAGTTGACCGAGCAGGCGCCCGGGCCGCGCGGGTCCCCGCAGGAACCGCAACCGCCCGCCGGCTCCGCCGATCGGGGACTCGGGCCGCCGGAGCCGACCGCGAACACCGAGAGCAACTTCTCCAACTTCCCGCTCTGACAAGCCGGGCATCGCGGCTTCGCCTCTCCCAGGACGAACTCCTCGAAGCGCTTCTCGCACCCGCGGCACCGATACTCGAAGAGCGGCATGCGCCAATTCCTACTGCTTACTGCTTACTGCTTACTGCTCTGACTAGAACGGATACCCGATCGAGAGCAGCACCCGGCCCTTCTCCTTCGTCGAGCCCGTGGCCAGCTTGCACGGCGAAGGATCGCAGGGCGAGCCGTCGGCGTTCACCGTCGACGTCACTTCGAACGGGATCGTCCGCAGCTGAACCGGCTGAGCGAACTCGAGGCGCAGCGGGCCGATGGGCGTGATGTAGTGCAGCCCGGCGCCGATCGACTGCCGCAATCCCGTCCGCCCCTCGATCCCGAGATGGATGTCGCCGGTAGTCGCCCAGACCTGCGCCAGGTCGTAAAAGATGGAGATGCCCAGGTTGCCGGCGATGGGCAGCCGGTACTCGAGCCCCCCGGCCATGAACCCGTTGCCGCCGACGATGCGCGGTCCGGGGCTGCAGTCGTACTGGGGCAGGGTGGGATAGAGCTCGGCGCAGGACCCGGTGCCCGTTCCCGAGTGGAGCGTCGCCTGAGTGTTGTAGTCCACGGTGACCTGCGAGTCGTTCCCGCTGGGCAGGGCCGGGATTCCCTCGAGGTCCGTGTCGAACCCGCGGGCCGTGGACGAGCCGCCCGCGAAGAACTTTTCGGCGATCGGAACGGTCTCGCTCGCCCCGGCATTTGCCGGAAAGAGGCCCCCCACGCGCACCGAAGCGGCGAGGACGCCCCCGAACACGCTCGCGAACCAGGCCGCCTGTCCCGAGACCTTGCCGTAGTGCGCGTCCGCGTTCAGGAAGGGAAACGCGTAGTTGCCCGCCACGGTGACGTAGTACCCCTTCTGCGGATTGAGGACGTCGTCGCGGCGGTCGTAGAGAACGCTCGGGCCGATCGCCGACTGCTTGATCGGGAAAGCGGATCGGGGAAACTTCTCGAGGACGATCGTCGAGAGGTCCTGCGGGTTGCTGGGCGCGATCTGCTGGTAGGAGTACCGCATGCCCACGCGCAGCGCGCCGAACTGCCGGGCCGACTCGAGGAAGACGCCGAAGCGCTCGATGTCGATGTCCTGGATCGGCTCGCGGCTCGCGAAGACGGCCAGCGTCAGGGGCACGTCGAAGTTGAAGAGGTAGGGCTCGGTCAGGTTCGCCACGACGTAACCGCGCTGCGAGATGGGCGCGTACTGCGCTTCGAACGACGCCGACTGCATCCGTCCGAAGAGATTGCGGTACGAGACGCCGAGCGTCAGGAAGGGGTCGCTCGAGGGCGACGCGCCGTTGGCGTACTGGTAGCCGACGCCGTACAGGAGCGAAACGCGCCGCGCTTCGGAGAGCGTGATGTCGATATTGTGCTCCTGGTTGTCCGGATTGACCGCCTGGGGGCGCACTTCGATCGACCGGAAGACGCCGGTCCGGGCCAGGTTCTTCTGCGTGTCCGCGATCTTTTCCTCCGAGAAGGGCTCGCCTTCCTTCCAGGCGACCTGGCGCATGATCCGGTCGGCATCGGTGACCGCGTTGCCGCGCACGATCGTCTTGCCGAAGAACGAGCGGTCGCCTTCGTCCACCGTGTAGACCACGTCCACCTTCGTCTTGTCCGGCGACAGCGTCCAGTGGTCGCGCACGGCCGCCTCGCGCCAGCCGGTGTTCCAGTATCGGGCGGTGAGCGTGGCGACGTCCTGCCGGACGGCGCTCGGATTGAACGGCTCTCCCTCCTTCACGAGGATGAGCGCGTCGAGCTCGGAGGCCACGAGGTGCTCGACGCCGTCCACCCGGCGGGTCTGGACGTACGTCCGGGGGCCCTCCACGACGGTGATGGCCACGTCGAGCCGGTCCGGCTTCGAGCCCTCGGTCACCGCGGGCTTCTCCACCTTCGCGGAGATCCAGCCATGCGTCTGGTAGTAGCCGAGGATGGCGCTCGTGTCGGACTCGAGGTTCACGTCGATGAGCCGGCCGTTCTGAATCAGGGGCAGGCCCCTCGGCCGCGTGACCATGAGGGACTCGAGGGTCTCGTCGGAAACGGAGGCGTTGCCCGACAGGACGAGCCGCTCGACGGAGTACTTCGCGCCCGCGTCGACCGCGACCTTCACGGTGACCGGGTCCGTTCCGGCCGCGGCGGCCGTGACCTTCGCCCGGTAGCGCCCGGAACGCTGCAGCGCCTCCAGCGTCGAGCTCGTCCACTGTTCGAGCAGATCCTCGTCGAAGGCCTGCCCTTCGAGCAGGGCCAGGATCTCCTTGCGCGCCTGCTTCGCCTTGATCCCGACCGCATCGATGACGTACGGCGGGCCGACGGTCAGTCGGTAGACCGGCCGAATGGTGCTGCCGTCCTCGCTCGGCTCGGCGGCGATGAACTCGACGGCCGCCTTGAAGCGGTCCTGCTGAAGCAGGAACTTCTGCAGCTTCTCGGAGGCCGTGCGCACCTTCGACTCGCGGTACGCCGATCCGACCTTGAGCTTCGAGCCGGCCAGCAGCCGCTCGGGCGTAAAGGGCTCGATCCTGCCGTCGAAGATCGGCGTCGCCACGCGGGCGCGCCGACCCGCGGCGATCCGGTAGACCACCTCGACGGTGAAGTTCGTCGCATCGAAGGTCGCCTCCGGCTCGACGGAGGCACGGACGTAGCCGTCGGTCGCGAGCTTGCGCTCGAGCGCCGATGCGCCCTCCGCCAGCGAGGTCCGGTTGAACGGGTCGCGCTCCGAGAACGGGACGGCGCGGCGCAGATCCTCCCGCGACAGAGAGCTGGATCCGTCGAAGACGACGTGCGCCACGCGGTACGAGCGCCAGAGGTGGATCGTCACGGCCACACCGCCGTCGGGCGTCGCCTCCGCGACCACGAGCACGTTGGAGAAGTCGAGCGTGGCAAAGAGATTTTCGATCGTCGCGCCCGTCTCGTCCCGCGTCAGGGTCCGGCCCGCGCGCAGGTCGACGAGGGTCGCGATCTCCTCCGCGTCGGCGGGACCGTCGCACGTGAAAGAGACCGACTCGATCGTGCGCCCGATCAGCTCGGGCGCCACACTCTGCGCCGCGCCCCGGGCGGAGGCGAACCCGAGGGTCACGGCGAGCAGCAGCCGGGGCGCGAGGCTCCGCATCACAGGCGCTGGCGCCGGCGGAAGCTGATCGAGAGGATCCCGTTGTCGTCGCGGATCAGCTGCACGAGGATCGTGTCGGTGGCCTGCCACTCGACGCGCACGATGGGCTCCTTGCTCGAGTCGAGCGCGATCGAGGTCGTGACCGAGAGGTCCTGGGTGATCTGCTTGCCGATCGTCGAGCGGACGGTCGTCAGCTGGCCCCCGGTGAACACCGGGTCGATCTGGAACCGGTCGAGCTTGAAGAGCTTCTGCGTCTGTTTCTGGATGCCGCCGGTCACCGCGCCGCTGATGGCCCCGCCCGCCGCGGAGACGAGCTGGCTCGTCGTGTCGGCCTGGGCGCGCGTGTCGGGCGCGGTGCCGCTCAGGATCAGGCCGAGGATCGCGTCGTTGGAGAGCGGCGGGTCCGACGTGAAGTTGGCCGTGATGCGCGGCCATGTGCCCGCGAGCAGGACGATCAGGTTGTAGCCCTTGACCTCGGCGCGCGCTCGCAGATCGACGAACGGCGCGATGCGGGCCGTGTTCGTGAAGGTGAGCGTCCCGGCCTCGATCTCGTAGCGGATGTCGCTGAAGACGACCCGCCCGCCCTCGTCGAGGATGACCTGCCCGATGAGCACCGGGTCCTCGACGGTCCCGCGTGCGCGCAGGTCGACGGTTCCGGAGAGCCTCGCCAGGTTGTTGCGCACTTCGAGCGACGCCGCCGACACGATCCGGACGTCGAGCGTCGTGCGCTCCTTCCAGGGCTCGCGGGCCGCCAGGGCGCCCCCGGGCCGGCTGCGCTCGAGCAGGTCGGAGAGCGTGAGCTCGACGTCCTTCGAATAGGTGCCGCGCAGCAGCGTGACCTGGCCGCGCAGCTGGTTGCCGGAGTCGTCGCCCGACAGGACGAGATCGGCGTCCACGGTCAGGCGCATCGACGGGACCGCGCGCACGGCGACGCGCCGACCCTGGAGCGTCAGGCGGAAATCCTTGACCGCGCTGCCGGCCAGCCGGAAGGTGCCGGCCACGAACGCTTCTCCTTCGCCCACCTTCGCGCGCAGGCCCTCGATCTCGCCGCCGGAACCGATCAGCCGGGCGCCGCCCTCGATGTCGTCGAAGGCGTAGCCGGCGGCCCGGTAACGGCCGTTCTCGATGCGGACCGATCCGTTCCAGGCCAGGGCCTCGGAGGGCCCGGCCACCGCGACGTCGATCAGCAGCCGGCCGGTCAGGCCGAGGTCGGGCATCGCGAGGGCCAGCAGCGTCGCGTCGGCGCTTCCGGTCACCTTCGCGTCGACGATGGGCTTTTCGGCCGCGAGGTCGAGCGAGCCGTGCAGCCGCAGGTCCACGCCCTCGCCGACCGCGTGCACGTCGCCGAGGACGATGCGGTCGTTCGCGAGGGAGACCCGGACGTCCGACGCGCTGTGCACGAGCCCGGGCCGGTCGCGCGCGTCCAGGCGGACCTCGGTCACGACGAACTCGGCCGAGGGCTTCGTCCCTTCGCCGGTGCCGAAGCCGGACCTGGCCGTGCGCCGCGAGCGCCCCGCCGTCGCCGGCCGGCATCGCCGCGGGCGTGAAGAGCAGCAGCGCCGCGAGGTCGCGCACGTCCACCCCCACGTCGAACGCCAGCGGCGTTGCGGAGAGATCCCCCCGGGCGGACACCTTCCAACGCTCCGGCACGGAGAGCTCGCCCTGGAGGTCGCCGTGGACGACGCGCACCGACAGGCGCGGATCCATCGCGGCGGGAATCGGGTGGCCGTAGACGACCCCGTCGGAGAGCGAGGCCGATGCCGTCAGGTCCGGCTTGTCGAACGGGCCCGCACCGGCCAGCTCGAACGAGATGCGCCCGGAGACGTCGGGCGCCGACGCCATGAGCCGGAGGGCTTCGAGCGGAACGTCGTCGCCTGCCGCGCGCGCTTCGAACGTCTTCTCGCGGTACGCGATCGCGATGCGGCCTCCGATCATGCCGCCGCCCAGATCGGCGCGCACGTCGTCGAGCGTGAAATGCCCGGGCGTCAGGTCCATGCGGCCCGTGAGGCGCGAGACCTTCTGACCCCAGATCACGGCGTCGTCCAGGGCCGCCGCGCCGGAGCCGGTGACGCCCTCGGAGGGATTGCCGACGATGGGAAAGCTCCCGGTCAGTCGGCCCTCGATCGGGTAGTCGAGGTCGAGGTACTGCAGGAAGCGGGACACGGGAAAGTCCTTGGCCGTCACGGCCAGATCCAGCGTGGGCCGCGCCGGGTCCTTGCGGTACCGCACCGTCCCTTCGAGCGAGATCGTCGCGCTGCCTTCGTAGGCGCGCAGCGGATGGAAGAGGAAAGCGCCGTCGTGCATGTCCGCCGCGCCGCGCACGCTGCCGAAGAGCACCCCGCCGTAGCGCGCGTTTTCGGCCGAGAACTTCGCCGTCACCTCGGGATTGCCCCAGGACTTCGCGATGTGCCCCTCGATGTCCCCGCTGCCGCCGAAGCCGAGGGGGCTGGGCGCCGAGCCGGACGCGCCGACGAAGTTCTGGAAGAGGCGGTCGATCTCGACCAGATCGCGCGAGTGCAGCTGGAAGTCGAAGTCGGGCATCCACTCGCCGATGCGCAGGCCCCCCGTCGCGTCGAGCGTGGACGCCGGGAAACGGAAGGCGGTCCCGTCGAACCCGATCCGCCCGTCCACGACCGCGAGGTCGCCGCCGCCGCCGATCGGGATCCCGAACCGGCCGCGGACGATCGAGACCGCGGGGCCGGGCTGGATCGAGAGCCGCGCGGCGCCGTTGGCGTGCGTAATCCCGCTCTCGGACCAGCGCAGCGTCGCCGAGAGCGCCGCCGCTCCCGAGAGCCCCGTTCCCGGCAGCTTCAGGTCGCCGAAGAAGCGCTCGACCTGGATCCCCTTGCCATCGAGCGAGAGCGTCATCGGCGACGGGCGCCCGTTTCCGCCGGCGAGGTTCTCGATGCGGAAGAGGCCCGAAAGGTCGCCCCCCGCGTAGCGTCCCTTCTCGATGTGGGCGATCAGGGCCTCCGGTCGCGCCAGCACGGTGCCCTCGAGCCCCTCGATCGGAAAGCCCTTGGCGTCCAGCGTGGCCACGGAAAGACGGCCCGCGATCCGGAAGCCTCCCTGGGGCGGCAGCGAGAGCTCGGCGTCCACGCGGGCGTCGCCCGCGAAACCGAGCGCCGAGTGAAAGACGCGCTCGACCTCGGCCACGTGGAGCTCGCCCGCCAGCCGCAGCAGGACCTCCGGGTTCTTCAGGTCCTCGACGGAGCCGGACGCGCGCAGCTCGCCGAAATCGCCGACGATGCGCAGGGTGTCGATCTGCAGGCCCGACTCCGGGCCGGCGCGGAAACCGAGGTCCACGCCGAAGACGAGCGGCTCGTCGCCGGGCAAGCCGCAGCGTCGTCCGCCGGCAGGCCAGCGACCCGCGGTAGTTGTTGCCCGGCAGCAACGCGAGCTCGGCGGCGAAATTCTCGAGGCGCCCGTCGATGTCCGACTTGCGGCCCTCGAACTCGAAGGTCCCGCTCTGAACGACGAGCTCCCCGATCTTGACCGACAACCCGCCCTTGGAAGCGGGCCGCGACAGGCCGGGCGGCAGGTTCCAGCTCCCGTCGGGAAACTGCACGAGGGCGATCTTCGGGTGCAGCGCGCGCACGCGCCCGAAGCGCAGCTCGCCGCCGGTCACCGAGACGCCGCCGCCGATCGTCAGCTCCTCGGCCTCGAGCAGCGGACCCTGCGGCGCGCGCGGGTCGTTGCCCACGCGCACGTCGGCCAGGTGCACGGACGGCGGAAAGATCGTGAAATCCACCCGCCGGAAGCTCACCGGCCGCTGGAGCAGCTCCGAGAGGCGCTGCTCGGACACGCCCTGGAAGAGCGACTGGAACCGGTCGGAGTTCCAGATCGCGTAGCCCGCCAGGACGAGAAAGACGACGACGACGAGAAAGAGCCGGGCTGTCGAGAGAGGTTGCGCCTCGTGCGGCGCCTCATCCCCCTGGCGCATCGTGATCTAAACCCCCCAGGACAGCTTCCCGGCGAGCTGATCGAAGTGATCGGACTCGGCGGGGCGCAACAGGGTCACCGACGAAGAGCTCGACCGCACGTCCACCGGGCTGCCCGCGAGCACCGGGAATCCCTCCTGGCCGTCGAGGGTCAGGTACACGCCGCCGTCGCGCCGCGCGGGCCCGAGCACGCTCACGCGAATGCGGGTCGAGGCCGGCACGACGAGCGGACGCTGCCCGAGCGAGTGCGGGCAGATGGGCGTGATGACGATCGCCGGCAGCGCCGGGTGGAGGATCGGCCCTCCGGCCGAGAGGTTGTAGGCGGTCGATCCGGTCGGCGTCGAGACGATGACGCCGTCGGCGCGGAACTCGGCCACCGGCTTGCCGTCGAGCGCGATCATGAAGGTCGAGATGCGGGCGAGCGCTTCGCGATTCAGAACCGCGTCGTTCAGAACGCAGTACCTTCCGTGATACGGACCGCGCGCGATCGAGACGTCCATCCGCCGGCGCCGGTCCTCCCGGAACCGCCCGGCCAGCACATCGTCGAGGCGCCCGGTCACCTCTTTCTGCGAGAGCCCGGCGAGAAAGCCGAGCAGACCGAGGTTGACCCCGAGCAACGGCGTCCCCGAGGGCGCCGCGCGCGCGACCGAAAGCAGGGTGCCGTCGCCGCCGAGAACCAGGACGAGGTCCGCCTCCCGCGCGATCCGCGCCCGGGCGACTCCGCCCGGGCGGCGCAGCGCCTCGGCCGTCTCGTTGTCGAAGACCACGCCGCGTCCCCGGCGCTTGAGCGCCTTTTCGAGAACCGCGGCCAGACCCACCGCCGAGGCGGACCCGATCTTGGCCACGATCCCCACCCGGCGGAACTTCGCGACCGGGCGGCGTGAACCCTTCATCCTGCTCAATTTACACGAAATCCGAGCAGAAACTCCTCGTTGCCGCGGGCGCCCTGGATGGGCGACCGGATCGAGCCGAGCACCGCGAGGCCGAGCCTGCGCCCGGCCTCCTCGATCTCCCCGACCACACGCCGACGGACCTCCTCGGATTTCACGACGCCGCCGCGCGGGACCTCGCCCCGGCCGGCCTCGAACTGAGGCTTGACGAGGGTCACGATCGCGGCGCCGGCTTTCGCGAGCGCGACGGCCGCCGGAAGGATCAGGCGCAGCGAGATGAACGACACGTCCGCCACGACGAGGTCCACGGGCTCGCCGACCTCGGCCGCGGACAGCGCGCGGGCATTCACCTTCTCACGCACGACGACGCGGGGATCGGAGCGCAGGCGCGCATCGAGCTGGCCGTGCCCGACGTCCACGGCGTACACCCGGGCGGCGCCCCGCTGCAGCAGGCAGTCGGTGAAGCCTCCGGTGGAAGCGCCGACGTCGAGGCAGACCAGACCCGCGGGATCGATGCCGAAGTGATCGAGGGCCGCGGCGAGCTTCACGCCCCCGCGCGAGACGTAGGGATGCGGCGGCCCGGCCACGGCGATCTCGACCATCTCGTCGTAGCTCGCCCCCGCCTTGGCCCCCGGGCGCCCGTCCACCTCGACGAGGCCGGCGAGGATCAGCGCCTGCGCCTTCTCCCGCGTCGGCGCGAGGCCCCGCTCGACGAGGAGCAGATCGAGGCGCCGCTTCGACTTCAAAGCGCGATCACGACCTTCATCGACCCCTCGGGCTCCCGCGCGCGCGCAAACGCCGCGACGGCGTCGGCGATGCCGAAGCGGTGCGAGACGAGGTCGGCGACCGCGATGCGCCGGCTCGCGATCGCGGCCAGGGCCTCGCGCGTGTCGTCGGGACCGCACGAGTAGGACGGCACGACGGCGATCTCCCGGAAGTAGAGCTCGTACAGGTCCACCGGCCAGATCTCCCCGGGCGGCGCCATCGTGAAGACGAGCAGCGTCCCGCCCGGCGCGACCGACTGGAGGGCCTCGCGAATGACCTCGGACTTGCCCGGGCAGACGAACACGAAGTCGAAACCGCGCCCCTGCGAGAGTCGGCGCGCTCCCTCCGCGAGCGGCTCGCCACCGACGTCCACCAGGCCGTCCGCCCCGCTCGCGCGCGCGAGGGCGAGGCGGGAACGGACCCGGTCGGCGGCGGCGACCCCGATCGCGCCGGAGGCGCGGGCCACGCGCACGGCGAGTTGGCCCGCGGTTCCGAGGCCGACGCAGAGAAAGGACCGCCCCGCCGCGAACCGACCGCGCCGGAAGGCCTTCAACACCGTGGCCAGCGGCTCCGTGAAGCTCGCCTCCTCGTCCGAAACGCCGTCGGGGATCCTCTGCGTATCGCGTGAGAGGTTCCCGGCCGGGATCCGGACGGCCTCGGCCATGCCGCCCGGATCCAGCTGCGAAGACCGCCACGTGGCGCAGTGCACGTACTGTCCCGCCTCGCATTCCCGGCACGCGAAGCACGGCGCGTGGTGGTGCGGCACGACGCGGTCGCCGGGCGACCACTCGGTCACGCCCTCGCCGACGGCGAGAACCTCGCCGGCCAGCTCGTGCCCGAGGACGGTGCCGGCCTTGCGCCGCGCGTACCAGTCGAGCAGGTCGGAGCCGCAGATCCCGGACACGCGCGGCCGCACGAGCGCTTCGCCCGGCCCGATCGCCGGCACGGGCATCTCGACGACCGTCGACGGCCCCGCCGGCGTCGATGCGAACGGCCTTCACGGAGGGGATTATCGGTCAGACGGGATACGTTGGCGTCGTCATGGGCGAACCCTCGATCGGGAACATCAGCGACACGGCGCGGTGGGTCGCCCTCTACCGGGCCATGGAGAGCGAACGGCCGGACGCGCACTTCCGCGATCCCTTCGCGCGCCGCCTGGCCGGAGCCCGCGGCGAGGACATCGCCCGGACCCTGCCGGCGTTCCAGGCGGGGCTCTGGCCGATGGTCGTCCGCACCGTCGCGTTCGACGACCTGGTCACGCGCGCCGTGACGCAACAGGGAGCCGACACGGTCGTCAACCTCGCCTCGGGGCTCGACGCGCGGCCCTGGCGCATGCGCCTGCCGGCCAGCCTGCGCTGGATCGACGTCGACCTGCCGGAGATCCTCGCCTACAAGCGGGAATGCCTCGCCGGCGAGCCCGCGGCCTGCGCGGTCGAGTCGGTCGCGGCGGATCTCACGGAGGCGGCCGTTCGCCGCGCGTTGTTCGAGCGCATCGGCCGGGACTCGAAGAAGACGCTGGTCCTCTCCGAGGGGCTGCTCGTCTACCTGACGCCCGAGGAAGTTGCCGCGCTCGCGGTCGACCTGCACGCGCCCGAGAGCTTCCGGTGGTGGGCGATCGACATCGTCGCCCCGCAGCTGCTCGCGCGGCTCAACAAACAGTGGGCGCCGACGCTCGCCGCCGGGCGCGCGGTCCTGCAGTTTGCTCCCGAGAACGGGACGGCCTTCTTCGAGAACGTACGGCTGGCGCGAGACCGAATACCGCTCCACCTTCGAGGAGGGCATCCGCCTGCGCCGCCACATGCGCGGCGCGTGGTTCTACCGGCTGATCGGAAGGCTCTCCGGAAGCAAGGGCCGGGAGAAGATGCGGCGCATCGGCGGGATCGCGCTGCTCGAACGAACCTAGCGTGCGATCACCCCGATCTCCTCAACGTTTTGGGGTGCCGTAGGGCGGCCCTTGCGGCCGCCCGCAATAGCCGCAGTGCCGCAGAGGCGGGCGGGACGAGCCCCGCCCCTACGAGCCCGACGAAGCGATCTCCGCGACGCCCGACAGCAGCCGCTCGATCTCCGCATCCGTCGTGTAGCACGCGCAGCCCGCCCGGACCACTCCGTCCTTCTCGCGGCCGAGGCGGCGGATCACGGTCAGCGCGTAGAAGTCGCCGCTCGACGCGAAGACCGCGCGGCGAGCCAGGGCCTCGGCCACCTCGTCGGACGTCCGCCCCTCGACCGCGAAGGAGACCGTCTGGGTGCGCGGCGCGCCGGGAGGAGGGCCGTATCGCGTGACGCCCGGGATCGCGCCGAGGCCGTCCCAGAGGCGCTCGAAGAGCCCCTGTCCGCGCGCATGGAGCTCGGCGAAGGCGGCCGCGAGCGCGGCCCGCCGTCCGAGGCCCGGCGCCGCGGCGAGCGAGGCCAGGAAATCCACGGCCGCCGCCGCGCCGACGATCGCCTCGTGCGAAAGGGTCCCGGTCTCCAGGCGTTCCGGCGACCAGTCCGGGCGCGGGCTCGAGCCGGGGGACGTCGAGCGTCTCGAACAGCTCGCGCCGCCCCCACAGCACGCCGAGGTGGGGGCCGTAGAACTTGTACGGCGAGCAGGCGAGGAAGTCGCAGCCGATCTCGCGGACGTCCACGAGAACGTGCGGGGCGTAGTGCACCGCATCGACGAACGCGAGCGCGCCGACGGCATGCGCGAGCTCCGAGGCGCGGCGCACGTCGTTGATCGTCCCGAGCGCGTTCGAGGCGCCGCCGATCGCGACGAGCTTGGTGCGGCCCGAGATGGATCGCTCGAGGTCCGCCCAGTCGAGATCGCCCGTCCCCGGCCGCATCTTCACCGTCCGGACGGTGACGCCCCGATCCTTTTCCAGCGCCCGCCACGGATCGATGTTGGCGTGGTGGTCGAGCTCCGTCACGACGATCTCGTCGCCCGGGCCCCCACTGGCGTCCGAGCGCGCGCGACAGGTGGAACGTCAGGGTGGTCATGTTCTGGCCGAACGCGATTTCCATCGCGTCCGCGTTCAGGAAGTCGGCCAGGGCCACGCGGGCCGCGTCGAGGGCGGCGTCGGTCTCGACCGAGCTCGGATACCGCCAGTGCGTGTTCGCGTTGTGGTGCAGCAGGTAGTCCGACATCGCGTCCACCACCGACTGCGGCACCTGCGTGCCGCCCGGGCCGTCGAAGTACGCGACCGGAAGCCCCGCGTGGACGCGCGCGAGCGCCGGGAAGTGGCTTCGAATCGATTTCACGTCGAGGACGGCTTCGCGGCTGGAAGTCTGCATGGCGGCCCGAAGGGTATCAGGCTACTCTTCGCGGCAGGAATCACAGGAGTCCCGACATGAGGCAAAGGACGATCCCGATCCTCCTCGCCGCGGCCGCCCTCGTCGGCTGCGCGAGCGCGCCGCCCTCGCCGGCCGCGAGCAAGGTGCCCGTGTACGCGGCGCCCCTCGACGAGCCGGCCACCAGCCACCGGATGCCCGAGGGGTGCGACGAAATCTCCCGGCAGCCCGCCGCGCCCTGGACCGAGCTCGCGATGACCGGCGTCCGCGACCCGTACGCCCGGCAGCGGGAGGAAACCGCGGCCGCCGGCGGCAACGTCCTGCTCGTCCTGTCGCAGATGATCGTTCCACGGCAATGCTCGAGCTGCCCGGCGGCGTCGCCGATCACCGACTGTCCGCCCTGCACCGGCGCGTGGTACGACGTCGTGTTCGTCTCCTATGCCTGTCCGGCCCGGGCCCTGGGCGAGCTGCCCCCGGAGCGCCTGCCTTGACCCGGCTCACGCAGGAGGATGCGATCGCCATCGCGCGGCGCCTCTACGGACTCGCCGCGGCGGCGCGCCCCCTGCCGAGCGAGCGCGACCAGAACTTCGCCCTCGCGACCGAGCGCGGCGCGTTCGTCCTCAAGATCTCGGGCGCCGCGGAGAAGCGCGAGGTCCTCGATCTCCAGAACGACGCCCTCGCGTGGCTGGCCGCGCGGGCGCCGGCGCTGCCCCTGCCGCGCCTCGTCCCGACGACCGCCGGGACCGCCATCGCGAGAGGCCGAGGGCCGCTTCGTGCGGCTGCTCACGTACCTGCCCGGCGCCATCCTGGCCGACGCGAAGCCGCAGACGCCCGCGCTGCTCGGCGCGGTCGGCGGCTTCCTCGGCGAGCTCGACCGGGCGCTCGACGGCTTCGCGCACCCGGCGGCGCACGGCCGCGACCTGCTCTGGAATCCCGATCGCGCGCTCGCGATCATCGCGCAGCACCGCGACGCGATCCGCGATCCGGCGCGCCGCGAGCTCGTCGACGGCTTCGTCGCCGAGCACGCGCGCTCCGTCGTGCCGCTGTCGGGGCGGCTGCCGCGCGGCATCATCCACAACGACGCCAACGACTACAACGTGCTCGTCGGGGACCCGGCGCCGGCCGGACGGCCCGTCGCGGGCCTGCTCGACTTCGGCGACATGGTGGAGACCTGGACGGTGTGCGAGCTCGCGGTCGCGATCGCCTACGCGATCTTCGGCAAGGAGGACCCGCTCGCGGCGGCCTGCCACCTCGCGGCGGGATACGACCGGATGCGCCCGCTGACGGACCCCGAGCTCGAGGCGCTCTGGAGCTTCACCGCCATCCGCCTGTGCACGAGCGTCTGCCTCTCGGCGCACCGCCGCACCGCGGAGCCCGACAACCTCTACCTGATGGTGAGCGAGGCCCCGGCGTGGGAGGCGCTCGAGCGCATGCGCGCGGTCCATCCGCGGCTGGCCCACTATCGCCTCCGCGCCGCGTGCGGACGCACGCCCTGTCCGCAGACGCCCGCGATCGAGGCGTGGCTGCGCGCGCACCGCGCCGAGATCGGGCCGGTCGTCCAGGGGCCGCTCGACCGGTCCGTCGTCTTCGACCTCTCGGTCGGCAGTCCGCTCTTCGCGACGCCCGCCGAGACCACCGACACCGCGGGCATGACCGCGAAGCTGTTCGGCGCCATGCGCGCCCGGGGCGCCGCGATCGGCATCGGCCGCTACGACGAGGCGCGGCTGCTCTACATGAGCGACGCGTTCGCCGGATCCGGCGGGGAGCACCCCGAGCGGCGGACCGTGCACATCGCGATCGACATCTTCATGGAGCCCGGCTCCCCCGTCCTCGCGCCGCTGCCCGGACGCGTGCACAGCGTCCGCGACAACGCCGCGCGCCTCGACTACGGCCCGACCGTGATCCTCGAGCACGCGCCCCCCGACGCGCCGGTCTTCTACACGCTCTACGGGCACCTGACGCGCGCCTCCGTCGCGCGCCTGGCCGCGGGAGACCGGGTCGAGCGCGGTCAGCAGATCGCGACGATCGGCCCCGCCCCGGAGAACGGCGACTGGCCGCCCCACGTCCACTTCCAGGTCATCGCCGACATGCTCGACATGCGGGGCGACTTTCCCGGCGTCGCGACGGCGAGCGCGCGTGCGGCGTGGCTCTCGCTGTGCCCGGACCCCAACCTCGTCCTCGGCGGACCGGCGCGGTTTCGCGCCGCGCCGGACGCGCGCGAGCGCCTCGCCTCCGAGCGGCGGCGGCGCCTCGGGCCCTCGCTCTCGCTCGCCTACCGCGCCCCGCTCGAGATCGTGCGCGGCGCGGGCACCTACCTCTACGACGCGACCGGGCGGACGTACCTCGACATGGTCAACAACGTCGCGCACGTCGGCCACTGCCACCCCCGCGTCGTGCGCGCCGGCGCGCGGCAGATGGCGGTCCTGAACACCAACACGCGCTACCTCCACCCCTCGATCGTCCGGTACGCCGAGCGGCTGACCGCGACGCTGCCCGAGCCGCTCTCGGTCTGCTTCTTCGTGTGCTCGGGCAGCGAGGCCAACGAGCTCGCGCTGCGGATGGCGCGCGCGAAGTCCGGCGGCCGCGGCGTCGTCGTCCTGGACGGCGCGTACCACGGCAACACGCAGGGGCTCGTGGACGTCAGCCCCTACAAGGCGGAGGGACCCGGCGGACAGGGCCTGCCGGCGTGGGCCCGCAAGGCCCCGATGCCGGACGACTACCGCGGGCTGTACCGCCGCGACAACCCCGACCGCGGGGCGAAGTTCGCCGGGCACGTGCGCGAGGCGTTCGCCGAGCTGAAGGCGGCCAACGTCCGGCCCGCCGCCTTCCTGTGCGAGAGCCTGCTGTCCTGCGGCGGCCAGATCGCGCTGCCTCCCGGCTACCTCGCCGCGGCCTACGGTCACGCGCGCGCCGCCGGCGCCGTCTGCATCGCCGACGAGGTGCAGGTGGGCTTCGGCCGCGTCGGCGAGCGCTTCTGGGGATTCGAGACGCAGGGCGTCGTCCCCGACATCGTCACGCTCGGCAAGCCCATCGGCAACGGCCATCCGCTCGGCGCCGTGGTCACCACGCCCGAGATCGCGGCAGCGTTCGCCAACGGCATGGAGTACTTCAACACCTTCGGCGGCAACCCCGTGTCGTGCGAGATCGGCCTCGCGGTCCTCGACGTCATCCGGGACGAGCGCCTGCAGGAGCGGGCGCGCGTCGGTCGGCGGCCGCCTGAAGGACGGGCTGCGGCACCTCGCCGACCGCCACCCGATCGTCGGCGACGTCCGCGGGCTCGGGCTCTTCCTCGGGATCGAGCTGGTCCGCGACCGCGCCGCGCGGTCGCCGGCGGCCGAGGCGGCCTCCTACGTCGTCGAGCGCATGAAGGACCACGGCATCCTGCTCTCGACCGACGGCCCGGAGCACAACGTCATCAAGATGAAACCGCCGCTGACCTTCTCCGAGGCCGACGCCGACCGCGCGCTCGCGGCGTTCGACCGCGTGCTCTCGGAGGACTTCGTGAGGGGAACATGAACCGATTCGCCCGGACCTTCGCCGGCCTCGCGCTCGCCTCCGCCGCCGCGGCGCAGGCCGCGTGGGCCGCGCCCGCGTTCAAGACCGAGAACGTCGTCGTCATCGTGACGGACGGCCTGCGCTGGCAGGAGGTCTTCCGCGGCGCCGAGACCGGCCTCGTCAGCGAGCAAGCCGGGCGGCGTCGAGGACGTCAATGCGACCAAGGCCGCGTTCTGGCGCCCGACCGCGCAAGGAGCGCCGCGAGGCGCTTCTCCCCTTCCTCTGGACGACCGTCGCGAAGGACGGCCAGATCTACGGCAACGCCGACATCGGCAGCGCGTCGCAGGTCACCAACGGCTACAAGTTCTCCTACCCCGGCTACAACGAGATCATCACCGGCGCGGGCGACCCGCGCATCGACAAGAACGAGTACGGCCCGAACCCCAACGTGTCGGTCTTCGAGTGGTTGAACGGCACGCCCGAGCTCCGCGAGCGCGTCGCCGTCGTCGGCGGCTGGGACGTGTTCCCCGCGATCTTCAACCGCGAGCGCAGCCACCTGCCGATGCGGACCGGGTGGGACACACCCGTCGCGACCCCTGCGACGCCGAAGGAGGAGCTGCTCAACACCCTCTACCGCACGACCACGCACGAGTTCTCGGACATGCCCTGGGATGCGTTCCTGCAGCAGACGCTGCTCGACTACGTCGCGAAGAACAAGCCGCGCCTGCTCTTCGTCGGGTACGGCGAGACCGACGAGTGGGCCCACAACGGCCGCTACGACCTCGTCCTGCAGTCGGCGCACAACGTGGACGGATTCATCCGCGAGCTGTGGACGGCCATGCAGGCGATGCCCCAGTACAAGGACAAGACCACCTTCATCATCACGACCGACCACGGCCGCGGCGACGGACCCGAGAACTGGAAGCACCACGACTGGAACGTCGAGGGCGCCGAGAACATGTGGATCGCGGTCCTCGGACCCGACACGCCCGGGACCGGCGAGCGCAAGAACGCCGCGCGGGTCACGCAGGGACAGATCGCCGCCACGGTCGCGCGCCTGCTCGGCAAGGACTGGCAGGCGTTCAACCCGAAAGCCGCGCCGCCGCTCGCCGAAGCGATCGCGGGGCGGTAGTCCCGGGGCGTCCTACAGCGTCACGACCGCCGGCCCCGGCCGCGTGACGAAGAACCGCGACTGCTCCGTGATCGCGGGAAACGCGGCCGCGTAGCGGTCGGCCCAGCGGCGGCGAAACGCATCGGCCGTCTCCGTCCGCACGAGCGCCCAGACGCTGCCGCCGAATCCCCCGCCGAATGCCGAGGCGGCGACGGCCCCGAGCTCGCGCGCCAGCCTCGCGAGCGCGATCGTCTCCGGCACCTGGTTGCCGAGCGCCTGCTCGGCGAGCGCCTGGGAACGGTCCACGAGCTCGCCCACCATGCCGACCTCGCCCTTTTCGAGCAGGTCTCCGACGGCGGGAACGATGCGGACCGTCTCCTCCAGGAACTGGTCGAGCCGCGCCTCGAGGAACTCCCGCGGGAACCCTTCCACCGGCAGCAGGCGCAGCAGGCTCCGCAGCCGCGCGGGCGCGTCCGCGGTCTCCGAAAGCGCGGCGAAGAGCGACGCGTCGGCCCGGCCCGTCGAGCGGTTCCAGAGCGCGAGGATCGCCGAGACGGCCAGCGAGAGGCGGTTGTAGCGCTCGCGGGCATCCCCCGTCTTGTCGGAGGCGACGCCGCTCGACGCGACGACGAAGCTCCAGTCGCCCTCGAGCGGCATCGAGCGCTCGTGGCGCACGGGACAGAACGCGTACTGGGCGATCTCGCCGGCGCGGCAGCACAGGATCGCCGTCTGGTCCTCGCTGCCGCCGAACGTGCCCACGCCCCGGTCCCCGCCGAGCGCGCCGAAGCCGCGGCCGTTCTCGAGGCACCCGAGGTATCCGCCGAGGTCCTCGGGGCCGCGGATCGCCGCGGCGTACTCGGAACGCCCGGGCAGCGCGTTCACGTCCGAGAGCGCCGTGAAGAGGCCGACGACCAGCGCGCTCGAGCTCGACATCCCGGAGGCGCGCGGCAGGTCGCTCGCAAACGCGATGTCGGCGCCGCGCAGCGGGCCCGGGAAGTTCTGCGCGATCCGCGCCGCCACCGTCTGCGCGTAGACGGTCCAGCCGGTCGCCGAAGGCACGAGCCCGGCGTCGAGCGGCACCTCGGCCGTGAGGCCGCGGCCGCGCGTCCGCGATCCGAACGGTCCGGTCCTCCCGCGCCGCCGCGCTCACGCAGAACCCGCGGCCGATCGCGCAGAGCAGGCTTCGCCCGCCCGCGTAGTCGGTGTGCTTGCCGAGGACCTCGATGCGGCCCGGCACGAACCACCGGCGGGGCGGCGCCGCCCGCGTTGCCGAGGCCGCGCAGCGCCGCGTCGACGTCGGCGAAGAGCTCGCGCTTGCGGCGCGCCTCGGCCGGCAAGCAGCCCCTCGGCGCGCAGCCGCTCGTCGATGCCCATGCCGGTCACGGCCGCGCCTCGATGCCGCGCAGCCGCTCGGCGACCGCGGCGACGTCGCCGCGCGTCGACAGATCGAGGACGCCCTCGCCGCACGGCACCGCGCGGAATCGCAGGCCGCTCTCGCGGATCCCGTAGTCCACGGCCTGCGGCAGCTCGCGCTCGCCGCGGGCCGACACCGGGACCCGCCGGCAGGCGGCGAAGATCGCGGGCGAGAACCGCCAGAGGTTCATGCTGAGCAGGGTGCGTCCCCGCCGCGCCGGAGAGAAGGTCCGCGTCGGGCTTCTCGACGATGCGCCGGAGATAGCCGTCCGGACCGACGACGAGAACCGCGTAGCGGGCCACGCGCTCGGCGGGAAAGTTGCTTCGCGCGAGCAGGGCCTCCCGCTCGAAGACCGGCAGCCCCGGCTCTCCGAGCTCCGCGAGCGCGCGGATGGCCGGAGACCGGATAGTAGTTGTCGGAATTGAGCGCCAGGAAGTCGCCCGCGCCCGCGAACGCCTCCGCCGCCAGCAGCGCGTCGGCCGTGCCCAGCGGCTCGGGCTGGATCGCGAACGCGACGCGGACGCGCGCGGGCGGCGCCGCCGCGTAGTGATCGCGGATCGGGCTCGGCCCGGGCCCGACGACGATCGCGACCTCGCGGATGCCGGCATCGGCGAGCGCGGACACGACGTAGTCGAGAAACGGCCGGCCGAACGGCACCATCCCCTTCGCGCCGGCGTCGGCGGCCGCGGCCTGGGCCGCGTCCAGCCGCGCCGACGGGTCGGGACGCAGCATCCGCGTGCCGCGGCCCGCGGCGAGGATGACGGCGCGATCGATGGTTGCCGGCAAACGCCCGGATTCTAGCTCCGGGCGCGCGGCTCAGCCGCCGAGACCGCTCGACGGGCGCGTCCGGCTCCCCCTTGGCCTGCCTCCACGCCCGCTCGACGGCCGGGGCGACGAAGAAGGCGTCGAACGCGCGCTGCTTCGCCAGGTCGTCGCCGGCGAATTTCGTCTTCCAGTTCGGCGAGCTTCACCCGGTCCCGCGTTTCCTCGAGCGTGGCGCCCGCGGCCACCGCCGCCCGGACCTGATCGACGAGCGCCGCGAGCAGCGCCTGGACCTGGCGCAGGTACGCCCGGTCACGCTGGACGAGGCCGTGCCCGGGAACGAGCACGTCGGCCGCCAGCGCGTCGACCTTGCCGAGCGTGGCCACCCACTCCTCGTAGTACGAGCCGATGCCGAACGGCACGGGCTGCACGAAGAGGTCGCCCGTCGCGGCGATGCGCTCCTTCGGCAGAAAGACCACGACGTCGCCGCGGGTGTTCCCGCGGCCGAGCCAGAGAATCTCGATCGTCCGGCCGCCCCGGTGCAGCACCAGCCGGTCGGTGAACGTGAAGTCCGGCGGGGTTTCGCGGATCGCGCGCAGCTCGGGAGCGAGCGCCTGGTCCAGCGCCGCGATCTCGGCCGCCCGCTTGCGGCGGGTCGGCTCGAGCGGCTTGCCGTCGTCGTCCTTGCCGGTCTGCGCCCACCCGGCGTACTTCTTCGCCTGCGCCTCGAGATCCGCGATCTCCTTCGGGCGCGGCGCGTACGTCTGCGCGAGGACGTCCTCCCGCGTGTCGCGGTGCGCGACGAACTCGACGCCGGGCCAGAGCTCGCGGTAGACCTCGTTGCCGCCATGGTGGTCGTCGTGCCAGTGCGTCGTCACGACGTACCGCACGGGGCGATCCGTCAGCTTGCGCAGCTCGGCGGCCATCACGCGCGCCGTGGAGGGCACCATCCCCGTGTCCACGACGAGCACGTCGCGATCGTTGATGACGAAGAGCGAGTTGCTTTCGATCAGGTTCTCGATCGGGTCCTTCCAGACGAACGCGTAGACGCCGTCCGCGAGCTGGACGACTTCGTAGGCCTTCTGCGGCAGGCCCTCGCCCGGCGAGCGCGAGGCACAGAGAACGAAGAGGGCTGCGGCGCAGAGAGCCATGCGAATGGTCTTCATGAGCCGGACGCTAAAGCTCCAGGTCCCGACGGTCCAGCGTTTCGGGACGAGCTGCCGGAGGCAACGGACGAGGGGCCGGTTCAGACGCTCCGCGCGCGCCGGACGGCGCCGCCGAGCGCATAGTCGAAGAGCAGGTCGAAGCCTCCGGGATCGCGCGCGCCGTAGCCGCGGAGCCGGAACCGGAGCGTCTTCGCGTCGAGCCAGCGCACGGCTTCGAGGTACACGTGGCTGTTGCCCGTCCGCTCCCCCATCGCCGGAAACGCCCGCTCGAGCTCGGCTCCGAGGTCGACCGGCGCCCCCGGTCGGTCGGGGAAGAACACCCGGGCCGAAGAGGTCTCGCGGTTGTCTCGATCCGTGACCGCCACCGCGCCGCCGTCCGGGGACCACAGGACGAGCGCCGCGAGGCCGTAGGGCTGCAGCAGCCGCGCGACGCCGGTCTTGAGGTTGCGGAGGTCCAGCGCATGGCTGCCGGAAGCCGCGGCTTCGACCACCGCGTAACGGCCTGTCGGGTCCTTCGCTTCGGTCGCGTCCGGAAACGACACGGGCCCGGACGGCGGGGACGCGAGCAGCAGCGCGAGGACCAGCGGCCGGATCACGGTCCACCCGCAGGCGCGACGGCCGCCAGCGGAAGCGCTCGAGCGCGACGCGGCCGGCCGCGTCGAACCGGACGCGCTCCCGCCCGAGCAGGAGGCGCTGGACCCGGCCGGCCGGGCCGCCGTCCGAGCGCTCGCTGACCTCGCCGCGCGCATTGATGACCCGGTGCCAGGGAAGCCCGCTGCCCTCGGGCAGCGCGTGCAGCGCATAACCGACCTGCCGCGCGCGGCCCGCGAGCCCGGCGAGCACGGCGACCTGCCCGTACGTGGCCACGCGGCCGCGGGGAATCTTCGAGACCACGGCGTAGATCCTACGGTATGCGGGGCTGCCAGGCAGGGCCCGAGCGTTCATCGCGCGCCGTCGCTCCGACCCGCCGGGCTCACGACCGGACGGCAATCGCGTATCGCACGCCCTCGCCCCTCGCCTGGGCTTCGAGAAAGCGCGGCAGATCCTCGAACGTTCCACGCTCCGCGATGAGCGGCCGTGGATCGACATCGCCGGCGGCCAGCGCCTCGAGCGCGGCGCGGGCATCGTCCGGCGTGTAATGAAAGGCGCCGACCAGAGAGAGCTCGCCGTAGTGGAGCCGCGCGGCGTCGAAGCCGACCCGCGCCCCGGGCGCGCAGCCGCCGAAGAGCAGCACCTGTCCGCCCGGCCGCACGAGCTCGGCGAGCCGCTCCCAGACCGTGCTCTGCCCCGTGCAGTCCACGGCGACGTCGGCGGCCGGGGGGCTCTCCCGCGAGAGGTCCACGAACCGCGCGCCGTACCGCTGCGCCAGGGCCGCGCGCTCCGGGCGCCGGCTGGCCATCACGACTTCCAGACCGCGCCGCGACGCCACGGACGCCCACAGAAATCCGAGCGCGCCGGCGCCGTAGACGAGCATCGAGCCCGACGGCGCGCGAAGACGGTTCCAGCCGTGGAAGACCGAGGCCACCGGGTCGAGGAAGGCCGCGACCTCGTCGTCGAGGCCCTCGGGAATCCGATGGAGGTTCGCGGCGACGACGCCCGCGGGAACCCGGACGTACTCGGCGAACGCGCCCCACATCCGGTCCGCATGTCCGGCGGCGCAGAGGTTCGCGCGCCCCGACGCGCAGTCCGCGCACCGTCCGCAGGGCCCCGAGACGCCGGGCACGGCGCGCTCGCCGACCGTCCAGCCGCGCACGCCCTCGCCGACCTCGGCGACTTCACCGCCGAGCTCGTGGCCCATGGTCACGGGCAGGCCGATGCGCGCGTGGCCGCGCGCGAGCAGCTTGAGATCCGTCCCGCAGGTCACGGCCGTGCCCACGCGCAGGACGATTTCTCCGGCGGCCGGCCGGGGCCGCTCGATTTCCTCCTGCGCGTACCTGCCGACCCCGGACTGGACGAATGCCTTCACGACTTCCTTGCGCCGATGAAGCGCGCAAGATCGGGAAGCACGCCGCCTTTCCCGGGCAGCGCCTCGGCCGCCGCCACCGCCTCGGCGATGTTCTCGGCGAGCAACGAACGCGATCGATCCACGCCCCACACGACCGGAAACGTGGCCTTGCCCGCCGCGGCGTCCTTGTTCGAAGCCTTGCCGAGCGTCGCCGCGTCCGACTCCACGTCGAGCAGGTCGTCCTTGATCTGGAAGGCGAGCCCGATCCGGCGGCCGTACAGGTCCACGCGCGCGAGCGTCGCCGCGTCGCCGCCGGCGAGGATCGCGCCCGTCAGCAGCGAGGCGCGCATCAGGCGGCCCGTCTTGTTCTCGTGGATGCGCGTCAGCAGCTCCGCCGTCGGCGAGGCCTCGGATTCGGCCTCGATGTCGGCCATCTGGCCGCCGATCATGCCCTGCGTGCCGATGGCCTCGACGACCGTCTGCAGGACGCGGACCTTGGCGGCCGCGTGCTTCTCGGCCTTCGGATAGAGCGCGAACACCCCGAGGCCGTGCGTCAGCAGGGAGTCGCCGGCGAGGATCGCCGTCGCTTCGCCGAATACGACGTGGCAGGTCGGCACGCCGCGGCGCAGGTCGTCGTTGTCGAGGGCGGGCAGGTCGTCGTGAATGAGCGAATACGTGTGGATCATCTCGAGGCCGCAGGCGGGCTCGAGCACGTCCTCGGCGGGCGCGCCGAGGACCTCCGCCGCGGCCAGGCACAGGATCGGCCGCAGGCGCTTGCCTCCCGCGAAGACCGAGTGGCGGATGGCGCGGTGCAGATTGACGGGCCACGCCGTTTCCGCCGGCAGCAGCCGGTCGAGCGCGCGGTCGACCTCCTCGCGCCGCGCCGCGAGGTAGCCGGCGACGCCCTCAGTCGCGCTCGTCATCGTCGTCCTCCCCGGCGCGGTCCGGATCCGGGTCGAAAGGCGCGGTCTTCCATTCGCCCTCCGACTCCTTGAGCACGATCTCGACCGACTTCTCGACCTCGCCGAGCTTCTTCTCGCAGAACCGCGCGAGCTCCATGCCCTCCTGGAAGAGGGCGAACTGGGCGTCGAGGCCGCGGTCCTCCCCTTCCAGCTCCGCCACGATCGCCTCGAGGCGGCCCATGGCTTCCTCGAAGCTCCGATCCTTCTTTGGACGCGCTGTCACGATTCCTCCTCCCGGTCGTCGAACAGCGGCCCTGCGCCGGCAAGCCGCCCCCCTTCGCGAACCACGGCGCCGAGCTCCCCTTCGTGGAGCCGGACGCGAATGCGCTCTCCCACCGCCACCTGCGCGGCTGCCATGATCGGCGCCGCCGAGCCCTCGCGAAACGCCACCGCGTAGCCGCGGGCGAGCACGGCGAGCGGACTCAGGATCTCGAGGCGACGCGCGAGCTCCTGGAGACCGGCGCGACGCCGCTCGAGCCGGCGCCCGGCGCGCTCGCCGAGCGTGGACTTCAGGTTCGCCACCCGGTCGCGCGTGCGCGCCAGCTCCGCCACACGCGGGAAGTCCTCGAGCACGCGCCGGGCCGCCGCGACCCGTGCCGCGTACTCCGCGGGCCGCCGCGCGAGCAGCGTGACGAGCGCGTCGCGGCTCTGGACGATCTGCTGCTTCCATTCCTCCAGCCGGCGCGGGAACCCGAGGACCGCGTCCGACCGCGCCCAGCCCGAGAGGTGCGCCCGCTCGAGGACGAGCCGGGAGCGCAGGGCGCGCAGGACCGCTCGCCGCGCGTTGCCCACGCGCCGCTCGATCTCGTCCTTGCGCTCGACGACGAGCTCGGCGGCCGCCGAGGGCGTCGGGGCGCGCAGGTCGGCGACCAGGTCCGCGATGGTCACGTCGGTCTCGTGGCCCACCCCGGAGATCGTCGGGATGATCGAGGCCGCGAGCGCGCGGGCCAGCCGCTCGTCGTTGAACGGGGCGAGGTCCTCGGGCGACCCTCCGCCGCGGGCCAGGATCAGCACGTCGAAGCCGCCGCGGCGGTTCAGGTGCGCGAGCGCGGCGACGATCTCGAGCGCCGCGAGCTCTCCCTGGACGCGCACCGGGTAGACGGTGATCGCCAGCCCGTCGAAGCGGCGCGCGAGCACGTTCAGGATGTCGCGGACGACGGCGCCCGACGGCGACGTCACCACCGCGATCCGTCGCGGCAGCCGCGGGATCGCGCGCTTGCGGGCGGGCTCGAAGAGGCCCTCCGCTTCCAGCCGCGCCTTGAGCTGCTCGAAGGCCAGCTGGAGCGCGCCGCGGCCCACGGGCTCGACCGCGAAGGCCTTGATCTGGAATTTGCCCTGCGGGGCGTAGAGGTCGAGCGCGCCGCGCACCACGACCTCCAGGCCCGGCTCCATCTTGAAGGGAACCCGCTTCAGGTCCGAGGCGAAGATGATGGCCGGCAGCGAGGCGGTCTTGTCCTTGAGGGCGAAGTAGCCGTGCCCGCCGCGCAGGTCGAAGCGGCCGATCTCGCCGACGACCGACACGTCCCGCCACGTGGTCGCGGAGCACGCCGGACACCTCGGCGAGCAGCTCCGAGACCGTGTACGGACGCGGCGGCGCGGCGATCGGAACGGGGCGCGGGAGCATCGCGCGATTCTAATCTCCGCCCGCTTTCGCGGCGCCCGAAAAGGGCATCGCGAAGACGAGGAGCGTCGCCATCTCGACCTCGGTGTCGCCGAAGTTGTACTCGAAGAAACCGGCGACCGTCAGCGCCGCGACCGCGAGCAGCGCTCCCGCCCAGAGCGGCGCCCGGTCCGGGCCGTCGCCGCGGCGAGCGAGCGCCGCCGCGCGCGCGAGGACGAGGCCGACGAGCGCCAGATACGCGGCCGCGGCGAAGACTCCGTTGGCCGCGGCGATCTGGATGACGTTGTCGTGCAGATGCGGCACGCTCCAGCGCGGCGCGTCGGGGTCGCGGTAGAGCGGGTAGTAGCGTTTCACCATCTCGGGCCCGAGGCCGAAGACCGGAAAGTCCCGGACCATCCGCCCGCCCGCACGCGCCATCGCGATCCGATCGCGGTTGGTCGTATCGGAAAGATCGGTCGTCGAGCGGATGCGGTCGCGGATCCCGGCGGGGGCGGCGAGGTAGACGACGACGAGCAGGGGCGCGACCCAGAGCAGGATCCGGGGGCGCCGCACGGCGGCATAGAAGACGAGCGCCGCCACGATGCCCACGTAGCTGCCGCGCGTGTACGTCAGCAGAACCGCGGTGAGCGGCAGGACGCAGAGAAACCCGAGCGCGCGCCAGCCGCCTCTCGCCTCGAGCGCGTACCCGAGCAAAAGGCAGCCCGACAGGGCCGCCAGCCCCGAGAACGTCATGTAGTGCGAGAGGGTGGCGCGGATGCGGCTCTGGAGGTCGTCGCCCCCGTGGAGAAACTGCCAGATCCCGTAGAGAGCCAGGATCGTCGCCGATGCCGAAAGCGCCAGGAAGACCGCCCGGGCCCGGGCCGGGGTGTCGCAGAGGTCCATCGCGATCGGCACGAGCAGAAAGAGCGAGAGCCCGGGCAGGTGCCGCGCGCTCGCGGCCGGGTCGCGCGAGAAGACGGCCGAGGCGATCGTCAGGAGCGCGAGCACCAGCAGGACGAAGGCGATCGGCGACCGCAGGCTCTCGGGCCTGCGCCGCTCCCGGACCAGCGAGGCCGTCCACACCGAGAGCAGAAGCCCGGCGGCGATGTACGCCGGCGCGATGAACGGAGTCAGGAAGGCGAAGAGAAGGAGGAGGGCGAAGGCGGACCGGCGCAGGGACACCCGATCTGCGATCGGGGTCAGCGCCCCGCGGCCTCCGAGCCGGGGAGGGCCTCGTCGATCAGCATGACCGGAATGTCCGAGACGATCGGATAGACCAGGTCGGCCTGCTTCGAGTAGAGGCCCTGGGTCACGACGGGCTCCTCGTCGCGGAATTTGTCCCGGTACTTGTCGACGAGGGCCTTGCGGGTGGACTCCTTCAACTCGACGAGCTCGAGCGGGCCCTTCGTCTTGGGACAGACCAGAATCGCGAGCAGCTCCGGATCGACCATGGGCGAAGTATATCGGGGACGCCGCCCCCGCCTAGAGCGACGTCAGGATCTCCTTCGGATGGCTCTTGACCGAGACCTTCGGGTGGGCCTGCGCGATCTTCCCGTCCGGCCCGATCACGTACGTGATCCGGGAGGCGTAGCCGGCGCCGGCATCGTCCGCGGCGCCGTAGGCCACGCCGATCTCCCGCTTCACGTCGCAGAGCAGCGGAAAGGGGAAGTCGAACTTCTTCGCGAAGGCCGCGTTCTCCTCGACCGTGTCGAACGAGACGCCCAGGATCTCGGCGTTCTTCTTCTGGAACTCGGCATAGAGGTCGCGGAACCCGCAACCCTCGATCGTTCAACCGGGTGTGTCGGCCTTCGGATAGAACCAGAGGACCACGGACCTGCCCGCGTAGTCGGACAGCCGGCGCGTCGCTCCCGTGTGGTCCTGGACCGTGAAGGCGGGAGCCGTGTCTCCGACGTTCAACATCATGGGCTTCCTCCACATGGACTTCAGGATTCCGATCATCGGTCCCCGTTGCCTTCCCAGGTTTCCGGGGATTCATCATACGCGGGCAGCTCGAAGGTCCAGCCGTTGTCGCGGAACCGGCCCCACTCCCAGACCTTGGCCCACTTGAGAAAGACGCTCCAGGCCTGCAGCGCGCAGAGCACGAGGCCGTGGCGCCCGTCGAGGAACCCGGCCTGGATGACGTACATCCGGACGAAGCGCCACCACGGCCGGAACAGCAGCTCGATCGGGCCGGCGCGCCGCCCCTGCCGGAACGCGTCGGCCGCGCCCCAGGTCGCGTATCGGTGGAGCTTCTCGAGGTACTGGCCGAGCGAGCGGCAGGTGTGGTGCGTCATCGGCGCGAGCAGCGTCGGCGTCGGCCCGTCGCCGACGAGGTCCGCGTGCACGCGCCGGTTCGGGTAGCGCGCGGTGCCCCGCTTGATCAGCCGCACGACCTTGTCGGTCGACCAGCCCGAGTGGCGGATCACGCGGTCGAGGAAGACGTTCTGCCGGCGGATGAAGTAGTGGTCCGCCTCGGGGCCCCGCTCGAGGGTGCGGACGATCTCCCGCGCCAGCGCCTCGGGGATCCGCTCGTCCGCGTCGACGATCAGCAGCCACGGCGTCGTCGACCTGGTCCATGGCCCAGTTCTTCTGGGCCGCCGAGCCGAAGTACTCGCGCTGGACGACCTGCACGCCCGGGACCGACCGCGCGATCTCGACCGTGCGCGTCCGTCGAGAAGGAGTCGACCAGCAGGATCTCGTCGGCGAACGCGAGGCTCGCCAGGCACTCCGCGGATGTTGACCTCCTCGTTGAGGGTGGTGACGATCGCCGTGAGAGCGGCCGAGACCGGCGTCAGTGCATCGCTCCGGCGGCCCGCTCAGTCGACCCTCACCTGGACGCGCTCGATCTTCGCGCGCCTTGCCCGTCGCCTCGTCCACGTCGATCGACGACAGCCGGAGAGGCGGATGTCCTTCTTCGCGGTCTCGAAGGAGCGCGGCGTCTGGGACAGGAACTTCTCGATGATCCGGTCCTTGGAGAAGCCGATGATGCCCTCGTAGGCGCCCGTCATGCCGGCGTCCGAGAGGTACGCCGTGCCGCCGGGCGGATCGTCTCGTCGGCGGTCGGCACGTGGGTGTGCGTGCCGACCACGCGCCGAGACGCGGCCGTCGAGGTACCAGCCCAGCGCCGACTTCTCGGAGGTCGCCTCGGCGTGCATGTCGACGAAGATGACCTTCACGTCGCCCGCGCGCGCGAGCTCCTCGTCGGCCACGCGGAAGGGCGAGTCGGCGTTGGCCGGCATGAAGACCTGGCCCTGCAGGTTCAGCACGCCGACCGGGATGCCCGACGCGGTCGTCTGCACCGTCCAGCCGCGGCCGGGGTTGCCGGGCGGGTAGTTGGCGGGCCGCAGGAGGCGGTCCGACGAGTTCAGCGTGTCGTAGATCTCCTTCTTGTCCCAGATGTGGTTGCCGGAGGAGAAGCACGTCGATCGGCATCTTCGAGAGGTCCTCGAAGAGGTCGACCGTCAGGCCGAAGCCGCCGGCCGCGTTCTCGACGTTGCACGATCGTGAAGTCGACCTTGTGCCGGTCGATCACGCCGGTCGAGCGCCGCTCGGCGAGCGCGCGCCGCCCGGGCGCGCCGACGACGTCGCCGACGAAGAGGATGCTGCATCGGCTGGCCGCGCTACCGCGCGTACTCGACCGCGCGCGTCTCGCGGATCACCGTGACCTTGATCTGGCCCGGGTACTGCAGCTCCGCCTCGATCTTCTTGGCGATGTCGCGCGACAGCCACAGCGCCTCGTCGTCGCGTGATCTGCGGTTGGCCTCGACGATGATGCGCACCTCGCGTCCGGCCTGGATGGCGAACGACTTCTGCACGCCCTTGAAGCAGTTGGCGATCTGCTCGAGCTTCTCGAGCCGCTTGACGTAGGTCTCGAGGATCTCGCGGCGCGCGCCGGGCCGCGCGGCCGACAGGGCGTCGGCCGCCTTGACCAGCACCGCCTCGATCGTCTGCGGCTCGTAGTCGCCGTGGTGGCACGCCATCGCGTGGATGACCTCGCTCGGTCTCGCCGAACTTGCGTCAGCACGTCGATGCCGAGCTCGAGGTGGGTGCCTTCCATCTCGCGGTCGATCGCCTTGCCGATGTCGTGCAGCAGGCCCGCGCGCGCGGACGACCTTGACGTTGGCGCCGAGCTCGGCGGCCATGGTCGCCGGCGAGCCAGCCGACCTCCTTGCGAGTGCTGGAGCACGTTCTGGCCGTAGGAGGTGCGGTACTTCAGCCGGCCCGAGCAGCTTGATCAGCTCCGGGTGCAGGCCCGGGATGCCGACCTCGAGCAGCGCCGCCTCGCCCTCCTGGCGGATCTTCTGCTCGAACTCCGCGCTTGACCTTCTCGACGATCTCCTCGATGCGCGCCGGATGGATGCGGCCGTCCGACGATCAGCCGCTCGAGCGCGATGCCGCGCGACCTCGCGGCGGCAGCGGGTCGAAGCCGGAGAGGATGACCGCCTCCGGCGTGTCGTCGATGATCAGGTCGACGCCGGTCGCCGCCTCGAGGGCGCGGATGTTGCGGCCCTCGCGGCCGATGATCCGCCCCTTCATGTCGTCGCGAGGGCAGCATCGACGACCGAGACCGTCGTCTCGACGACGTAGTCCGAGGCGAGCGCGCTGGATCGCCATGCCGATGATGCGCCGCGCCTTCTGGGTGGCCTGCTCGTTGGCCTCGTCCTCGATGCGCCGGATCGAGCCCGGCCGTCTCGATGCGGACCTCGCTCTCGACGGACTTGACGAGGTCCCGCTTGGCGTCGACGGCCGTCAGGCCCGCGATCTGCTCGAGCCGCTTACGCTGCTCCTCGACCACTCTCAGGGCCTCGGCCTGGGTCTCCTCGACCTTCTTCTGGGCCTCGGAAACGGCCTTTTCCTTGCGGCTGAACTCCTCGTCGCGGCGCTCCTGCTGGGAGAGCTTGCGGTCGAGGTTCTCTTCCTTCTGCTGGACGCGGTTTTCGAGGGTGGCGATCTCCTGGCGCCGGGCCTGGACCGTCTTGTCGAACTCGACGCGCGCCGCGAGGACCTTTTCCTTGGCCTCGATGTCGGCTTCGCGAAGCTTCGAGTCGGCCTGCTTGCGGGCGTCGGCGAGGGCCTTTTCGGCCTCCGTGCGGATGCCCGAGGCGCTCCTGCCCGACCTTTTTGCGCAGGAAGAAGTAAGCCGATGGCCAGCAGCACCACGGCAACCACCAGGCCTGCCGCGGCCGCCATCGCGAAAGTTGTGTTCATTCGGCCCCCCAAAAAGCCCGGGGGGCGCTCTCAAGGTGCAGGTACGGCTACACGACGAACCGGAAGAGTCTCTTCCGACGAGGGTTAAGCATCATTCGCCAGACCCTTCCACAGGACCACTCAATTTCCTTCGCGTGTCCCCGATCGCTCGGGGTGCCGACGCCTCGCCTTCAGGCGCCCAGGGCGTCGTCCAATTTTCGAATCAGGCGTTCCACACGGGCCTTCGAGTCCGTGGGGTCGCCCTGCCGACGTTTTTCGGCCTGGTAAAGATCGTCCGAGATGTTCAGGGCGGCGAGGATCGCGATTTTCGTGGTGTCCACCGTCGCCGTCCGTTCCGCCACTTCTTTCATACGGGAATCTACGAAGCGGGCCAGATCGTGAATGTAGCCGCTTTCGCCGTCGGCGCGGACGCTGTACGTCTGCCCGAAGATTTCGACCTGAGTCACACTGCCCCGCTTATCCAATCGTGAGCACTGACTCCTTTCCGCCGCGAGTCTATTTCCACTAGGCCAAGGGAGTCAACGCTTTAGCCCTAACCCCCGGCAGCATTACGACTTCTTTTCGTCGGCCGCCCTCGAGCGCGTGGATGAGCTTCTCCAGGCGCTCGCGCACCGTCTCCTGCTCCCGCTCGAGCCGCTCGACCACGCCCTTCGAGTCACCGGCCTCTTTTTCCGACTTGCGGGCCGTCGCGAGGTCGGTCTTGAGCTTCTCGTTGTCCGTCTCGAGCTGCTTCAGGCGGCCGAGCAGCTTTTCGATCTTCTTGTCCAGCGCGTCGAAGACCCTGACGTTGTCCATGCTCTCCTCTTGTTGTCCTGTCCTACGCGAACGTAATGCCCTGCCGGGACGCGAGCTCCTCCGCCAGGCGCCGCATTTCCCGGTTCACTTCTTCCTGTTCGAGGGTCCGGTCCGGCGAGCGGAACGTCAGCCGGATCGTCGTCTTCACCTGCCCCGCGGCGACGCCGGGGCCCTCGTAGCGATCCACGCACGCGAGCGACTCGAGATGCGCGAGGCGCGGGCACGCGCACGAGCGCCTCGAGATCTCTCCACGCAGAGATCCTTCGGCTGCGCGAACGACAGGTCCGCGCTGATCGCCGGCAGGGTCGAGAACTCCTCGAAGTAGCGAACGGCCGGCCGCTCGGCCGGGATCGCGTCGACGAGCATCTCGCCCGCGAACACCGGAGCGGCCAGGCCGCGTCGCTCGCGCTCCGGCCCCGAGACGAGGCCGGCGATCCCGAGGAGGCGCACCGGCGCGCGTCTCGACCGTCGCGGCCGCGCCCTCGGTGAACGCCTCGACGCGCACGGGTTTCCAGACGAGCTCCGACGCCGGCACCCAGGGGCCGAGCAGGGCGCTCGACCAGGCCCTTGGCGTCGAAGAAATCCGCGCCGGACGCAGCTTCTCCGGGACGCTCCAGTGCGAACGGCGCGTCGCCCGGCGAGGGCGAAGGCGAAGCGGCGGGACTCGTAGGACTCCGGCTGGTCGGATCTCGCCGCGGCGAGCCGAACGCGCGGCCGATCTCGAAGAGGGCCGACTCGCGGGCCCCGTGGCGCAGGTTGCGCGCGACGCGCGTCGAGCAGGCCCGGCAGCAGCGTCGCGCGCAGGTGCGCGGCGAGTGCGTCGAGGGGATTGAGCATGGCGAGCGGCTCGAGCGCGGTCTCCGTCACCCGCAGCCAGTCGCCGAACGCGTGCCTCGTCCGCGTCGCGGTCGACGAAGGGATAGCTGATCGTCTCGAAGAGCCCGGCCGCCGCGGCCGCGTCCGCGAGGCGCTCCTCGACCGCCGCGCAGAGGCTCCTTGATCTCGCCCGGCGCCCGGGCCGGGCGGCAGGCGCGACGGGCAGCCGGTCGTAGCCGTAGACCCGAAGGACCTCCTCGACGAGGTCGTCCTCGCGCCGCACGTCGGCGCGGAAGAGCGGAATCCGACCGCGAGGCGCTTGCCCGCGGCGCTCGGCCGAGAACCCCAGCCGCGCGAGCGCCTCCTCCGCGAACTCCGAGCGCCGAGCCGCGGGATCGCCCGAGAGCAGGCGAAGGCGCGACAGGCGCAGCGACGTGCGGCGGACCCGGAACAGCACTGCCGCGCGCGTCGAGCAGGCCCGGCGCGACCGTGCCGCCGGCGGCTCTCGACGAGCAGCCGCGCCGCGAGGTTGAGCGCCCCGGGGATCGCGTCGATGTCCGCGCCGCGCTCGAAGCGGTGCGACGCGTCGGTGTGCAGGCCCGAGGCGCCGCGCGGTCTTGCGGACCGTCGACGGGATCCCACCAGGCGGCCTCGAGCAGCACGTTGCGCGTCGCCGCGGTCACCGCGGTGTCGAGGCCGCCCATGATGCCGGCGAGCGAGACCGCGCGCTCCGCGTCCGCGACGACGACGTCCGAGGGCTCGAGCACGCGCTCGACGCCGTCGAGCGTCACGAGCCTCTCGCCGCGCGCGGGCCTTCCGCACGATGAGCAGTCCCGCCGGCGAGCTTGTCGAAGTCGAAGGCGTGGAGCGGCTGCCCCGTGCTCCCAGAGCGACGTAGTTGGTGGCGTCGACCGGGGCCGAGATCGACTTGCGCGCCGATCGCGGCGAGCCGCCGCGCGCACCGCGTCCGGGCGCGGGAGCGGACCGATGCCGCGGACGAGCCGCGCGCCGAAGCGGCGGCAGAGGCGGGGCACCTGGATCACGATCGAGGCCAGCTGCTCGGTCGACTCCCCGCTCGTCGGCGGGCTCGGCGTAGCGGGCCGCGAGGTCCCGCATCGGCGTGGCCGGACATCGCGGCGATCTCGCGCGCGAGGCCGCGGTGGCCCATCGCGTCCGGCCGGTTCGGCGTGATCTCGACGTCGAGGATCGTCGTCGGCGCCGGCGCCGTCTCGCACCGACTCGATCGGGATGCCCGCCTGATCGAGCAGCGCGCGGACGCCCTCGGCGCCGCCGGCGGCGGCGGTGTCCACGAACTCCGCGAGCCAGTCGAGCGAGAACTTCACGCGCTTCCAGCGGCCCCGCGAACTGGCACAGGAATCGCTCGTCGCCCTCGAAGAGCAGCCGCAGATCCGGGAACCCGTAGAGCAGCAGCGCGACGCGGTCGATGCCCAGGCCGAACGCGAACCCCGTGTACTCCTCGGGGTCGATCGCCACGCCCTGGAGCACGTGCGGGTGCACCATGCCGGCGCCCATGATCTCGATCCACCCGAGCCCTTGCACTTGCCGCAGCCCGCGCCGCTTGCAGAAGATGCAGCTCATCGTCGACGTCGACGCCCGGCTCGACGAAGGGGAAGAACGTCGGGATGAACCGCACCTGCGTTTCCGTGCCGAAGAGCTCCGCGAGGAAGACGTCGACCGTGCCCTTCAGGTCCGCCATCGAGATGCCCGCGGTCGACCACGAGCGCCCTCGACCTGGTGGAACACCGGCGAGTGCGTCGGCGTCGACCTCGTCCTTGCGGTACACGCGGCCCGGCACGAGGATGCGCAGCGGCGCGCCGTGCGCGGCGCATCGTCGCGGATCTGCACCGGCGAGGTGTGCGTGCGCAGCAGCAGCGGCGAGCCCGCCTGGCCGGTCGACGAAGAAGCGTGTCCTGCGTGTCCCGCGCCGGGATGCTCGGGCGGGAAGTTGAGGGCCTCGAAGTTGTGGAAGTCGTTCTCGACCTCGGGCCCATCGGCGATCGAGTAGCCCATCCGCAGGAAGATGTCCTCGATCCGGCGGCGCACGATCGTCAACGGATGCAGCGCTCCCGTCCGCGGCGCGCCGCCCGGGCAGCGTGACGTCGACGGCGGCGGCGCGCTCCGCGGGCCTGCGCCTCGCGGCGCGAGAGCTCCTCCGCCGAGCCGTCCGATCGTCGGCCTCGATCTCCCGTCTTGGCCGCGTTCGCGCGCGCGCCGAAGCCCGCGCGCTCCTGCGGCGGCAGCGATCCTTGAGGTCCGCGAAGAGAGCCGGGGACGAGCCCCTTCTCGCGCCCGAGGTAACGCGCCCTTGAGCCTCTCGTAGTCGGCCCGCGCGAGCGACGCCCCGCGCGATCTGCCGCGCGAAAGGAGTCGCAGGAGCGGTCCGACGCGTCGTCGACCGTTCGCTCACCGCGCAGCGTCAGGCGGTCTTCAGCGCCTGCTTGGCGACGCCGACGAGGTGCGGTGAAGGCCGCCGGGATCGGACACGGCGAGGTCGGCGAGCATCTTGCGGTTGATCTCGTTGCCCGCCTTCTTCAGGCCGTCCATCAGCCTGCTGTACGAGATCTCGTTCTCGCGCGCGGCGGCGTTGATGCGGACGATCCACAGCCCCCGGAAGTCCCGCTTCTTCGCCTTGCGGTCGCGGTAGGCGTAGACGAGCGACTTCTCGACCTGGAGCTTGGCCATCCGGTACGACTTGGACTTCGTTCCGTAGTAGCCCTTGGCGAGCGCCAGGGTCTTTGCCCGGCGGTTCTTTCTCTTGGGTCCCCTCTTTACACGAGGCATCGTTCTCTCCGTCCGTGACGTTGGCAGTTCGTCGGTGTGACGCGCGCTCGGCTTCACGCGTACGGCAGCATCTCCCGGACGCGCTTGGTGTCGCTCTTGGAGACGGTCGTCGCCTTGGCGAGCCCGCGCTTTCGTCCCGGCGCCTTCTTCGTGAGGATGTGGCTCTTCATCGCGTACGCCCTCTTGAACTTGCCCGTGGCGGTCTTCTTGAACCGCTTGGCGGCGCCCCGGTGGGTCTTCAGTTTCGGCATCGTCTTGCTCCAATCGTGACGTCGGTTGATTCGGTCCGTCGTCAGCCCGCCGCCTTGGTGCCGGCCTTCTCGTGCTTGACGGGCGACAGGATCTGGTAGAGCCGGTTGCCGAGCATCTCCGAGCGCGACTCGGCGATCGCCTTGCCGGTCAGGTCCACGAGCAGCCGATCGAGCACCCGCTGGCCGTTCTCGCGGCGCGCCATCTCGCGGCCGCGGAACTGCACCGTCGCCTTGACCTTGTCGCCGTGCGCCAGGAACTTCTCGATGTTCTTCATCTTGAACTCGTAGTCGTGGTCGTCGATGTTGGGCCGGAACTTCACTTCTTTGACCTGCGTCGTCTTCTGCTTCTTCTTCGAGTCCTGCTGCTTCTTCTTCTGCTGGTAGATGAACTTTCCGAAGTTCATGATCCGGCAGACGGGCGGCTGCGCGGTCGGCGCGATCTCGACGAGGTCGAGGCCCGCCTCCCGGGCCTTCTGGAGCGCCTCGGCCATCGTCACGACGCCGACCGCTTCGCCCTCGGCGCCGATCAGGCGCACTTCCTTCCACCGGATCTGTTCGTTGACGCGAATGCTCTTCTTATCGATCTTTCACCTCCGTCGTCAGTTCCTGGACTCTGGCCGCGACCGCGCGGCCGGCGGCCGCGAGGAATGCGTCGAGGGACATGGTACCGGCATCGCCGCCGTGGCGCAGGCGCACCGCGACGGTGCCCGCCTCGGCTTCCTTCTCGCCGACGACGAGCATGCACGGGGCCTTCTTCATCTCGGCGCGCCGGATCTTCGCGCCGAGCTTCTCGTTGCGGTCGTCGCACTCGACGCGCAGGCCCGCCGCGGACAGCTTCGCGGCGACCTCCCGGCCCTTCTCCGCGAAGCGGTCCGACACCGGCAGGACCACCGCCTGCACGGGCGCGATCCAGAACGGGAAGTTGCCGCCCGTGTGCTCGATCAGGATCCCGAGGAAGCGCTCGAGCGAGCCGAGGATCGCGCGGTGGAGCACCACCGGCCGGTGCTTGCCGCCGTCCTCGCCGATGTAGGTCAGGTCGAAGTTCTCGGGCTGCGAGAAGTCGCACTGGATCGTGCCGAGCTGCCAGGGGCGGCCGATCGCGTCGCGCACGCGGAAGTCGATCTTGGGGCCGTAGAAGGCGCCGTCGCCCGGCGTCACGACGTGCGGGCGCCCCGCCTTCTCGAGCGCCGCGCGCGAGCGCGGCCTCGCCGCGGTCCCAGAGCGCGTCGGCGCCGATGCGCTTCTCCGGGCCGCAGGCCGAGCGAGATCTCGACCTCCGTGAACCCGAACGTCCCGTAGACGAAGTCCACGAACTCGAGGAAGGCGAAGATCTCGGACTCGACCTTCTCGAGCGGCGTGAAGATGTGCGCGTCGTCCTGCGAGAACGAGCGCACGCGCGTCAGGCCCGCGGTCACGCCCGAGAGCTCGTAGCGGTGGAGCCGCCCGAAGTCGGCGAACCGCACCGGCAGGTCGCGGTAGGACCACAGGCGCGTCTGGTAGAGCAGGTAGTGGCCGGGGCAGTTCATCGGCTTGACCCCGAACTCGCGCTCGTCCACCTCGGTGAAGTACATGTTCTCTTTGTAGTTGGCGTAGTGGCCGGAGATCTTGAAGAGCTCGGCGTCGAAGATCTGCGGCGTCACGACTTCCTCGTAGCCGCGGCGCCGGTACTCCTCGCGCAGGAACGCGATCAGGCCGTTGTAGAGGATCGCGCCCTTCGGGTGGAAGAAGGGCGACGCCGGCGCGAGCGGATGGAAGGAGAAGAGGTCGAGCTCCTTGCCGAGCTTGCGGTGGTCGCGGGCCCGCGCCTCCTCCAGCCGCTTCAGGTGCTCGTCGAGCTCCTTCTGCGAGACGAAGCAGGCGGCGTAGATCCGCTGGAGCATCGGGTTCTTCTCGTCGCCCTTCCAGTAGGCGCCCGCCGTGTGCGTCAGCTTGAAGACGCCGAGCTTGCCCGTCGACGGCACGTGCGGGCCGCGGCAGAGGTCGATGAAGTCCTTCTGGCGGTAGCAGGAGACGCGGTCGTCCGGGATGCCGCGGATGATCTCGACCTTCAGCGTGTCGTTCTGGCCCTCGAAGATCCTGATGGCCTCGTCCTTGGACATCTCCAGCCGCTCGACCGGGTTGTCCTCGGCCACGATCTTCTTCATCTCCGCTTCGATCGCCGCGAGGTCCTCGGGCGTGAACGGGCCGCTCCGGGTTGAAGTCGTAGTAGTAGCCGTTCTCGATCGCCGGGCCGATGCCGATCTGCACCGTCGGGAAGAGGCGCTTGACCGCGTTGGCCGTCAGGTGCGCCGTCGAATGGCGGTAGAGCTCGAGGGCGTCGGGCGACTTCGGCGTGACGATCTCGACCTTCGCGTCGCGCACGACGGGGGCCGCGAGGTCCACGACCTGGCCGTCGATCTTGCCGGCCAGGGCGTCCTTGGCCAGGCGCGGGCCGATGCCTTCGGCGATCCCGCGCAGGCTCGTCCCCGCGGGAACCTTCCGCGTCGAGCCGTCGGGCAGCGTGATCGTGACTGTTTCCGCCAGGGCTTCCATTGTCTCCTGCTCTCCAAAAATGAAAAACGCGGGTTTCCCCGCGTTGTGAATGGACGTCATGGTAGGCGCTAACGGGATCGAACCGTTGACCTCTTCCGTGTGAAGGAAGCGCTCTCCCAGCTGAGCTAAGCGCCTGAAGCTCGAAGAAGACTGGTAGGCTCGAGCGGATTTGAACCGCTGACCCCCACAGTGTCAATGTGGTGCTCTCCCCCTGAGCTACGAGCCTGTTCTTCGATCCCGGTTTCCCGGGGGGCTACCGGCCGGAAGCCCGCGAGGGCATTTGCATCCCGGCCTTCGTCCCTGATTGGAAAAGATCAATTCCCCGGCCGGACCTGCCGCCGGGATCGCGCAATGTACCAGAGGGGGCGGGGGCGGGGCAAACCGGAGGATCGACGGAGGATCGGCGATCTTCGGAAGCCGGCGACCTTCTGCTTTACACTGTCTCCACCCGCTGATGGCATCCGTAATCCGCACCTCGATCGACTCGATTGCCAGACGCTGGGGGGCCCTGCGCGCGGCCCGGGCCGACGCGGCCGCGGCCCGGGAGTTCTGGGACGCCGGCGCCCCGGGCGAGCCCGAGGACCGCTACTGGGGCTCCCAGCCGCTGGTGCGCCGCGCGATCAACCGGCGCGTGACGGGCGACCCGAACGTCTGGCCCATGGAGTGGTTCGCCCACCGCTACGTCCCGACCCCCCTGCCGCTGGGTCTCTCGGTCGGCTGCGGCACGGGACTGCTCGAGCGCGACGTCTTCGCCAAGGGCATCTGCGAGCGGATCGAGGGCGTGGACTTCTCGCCCGAAGCGATCGCCGAGGCGCGCCGCGGCGCCGAGGAAGCGGGCCTCGCCCGCCGGCTCGACTACCGGGTCGAGGACATCAACGCGATCCGCCTGCCCGCCGGCCGCTACGACATCGTCCTCTTCCACGGCTCGCTGCACCACATCCGCAACGTCGAGCACGTGCTCGAGCAGGTGCGCCACTCGCTCAAGCCGGGCGGACTCCTGCTGCTCGACGAGTACATGGGCCCGGCGCGCGCGGAGTGGACGGACGCGCACTGGGGCTTTGCGCGCAGCGCCTTCGACGCGCTGCCCCTGGACCTGAAGAACCGCCCGGACCTCGCGATCCCGCTGCCGATGGACGATCCCTCCGAATCGATCCGGTCGTCGTCGATCCTGCCCGCCGTGCGCCGCCTCTTCGACGTCGTCGAGGACCGGCCCTACGGCGGCAACATCCTCTGGTTCGTGTTTCCCTGCATGGACATGGCGCGGCTGCGCGAGGACGCGACGGGGATTCTTTCCAGGCTGATCGCGCTCGAGGACCACCTGCTCGAAAAGGGCTGGGTGGAGTCCTACTTCCGGGTCGTGGTCGCGCGCGACGCGCCTGAGCCGACTAGCGCAACTGACGGCTTACCGCTTACTGCTCGCGCGCAACGCGCGCTTAGGCCCAGTCCCCCGCTTTTCGCGACAGCACCGGCGCCCCGTCGAGGAACGTCAGGATCGCCTTCGTCGTGTCCGCGACGGCAAAGAGGATCCGGTCCTCGTTGCGCGCGTACTTGCGCTGGACGGCGAGCTCGAACTGCTGGAGCAGGGGGTTGAAGTAGCCGCCGATGTTCGCGATGACGATCGGCTTGCCGTGGATGCCCATCTGCTTCCAGGTGATCATCTCGATGATCTCTTCCATCGTCCCGAAGCCGCCCGGAAACGCCACGAAGGCGTCGGAGAGATCGAACATGAGCTGCTCGCGCTCGTGCATCGAGCCGACGACCCTGAGCTCCGAGAGGCCCCGGTGGGCGGACTCCCGGCCCTCGAGCGCCTTCGGGATGATGCCCGTCACCTTGCCGCCCGACTGGATGACCTCGTCCGCGATCGCCCCCATGAGCCCGCGCGAAGCTCCGCCGTAGATGAGCCGGATCCCGCGCCCGGCGATCTCGCGCCCGAAGGCCCGGATCTCCGTCTCGACGCCGGCGTCGGTGTTGGGGCTCGACCCGCAGTAGACGCAGATGCTCTTCAAGTCCATTCTCGATATCTTACAGTCCCCGCCGGTCGGGAACAGGAGGCCGCATGATCACCAACGCCGAATCGGGCACCAACGTGAACGAGATCGCGGACGGGATCTACCGGATCAACACGCCCCTCTCCCTCGTGCCCGGAGGTTTTTCGTTCAACCAGTACCTCGTCGTGGACGAGGAGCCGCTGCTGTTTCACACGGGCCTCAAACGCACGTTCCCGCTCGTGCGCGAGGCGATCGAGCGGGTCCTTCCGGTCGAGCGGCTCCGCTACATCGCCTTCTCGCACTTCGAGGCCGACGAGTGCGGGGCGCTCAACCCCCTGCTCGCCGCCGCGCCGCGCGCGGTCGCCGTGTGCAGCCAGGTCGCCGCCATGGTCTCGGTGGAAGACTTCGCCGACCGCGCGCCCCGGCCGCTCGCCGGCGGCGAAACGCTGCGGCTCGGAAAACGCACGGTCCGCTGGTTCGACGCGCCGCACGTGCCGCACGGCTGGGAGACCGGTCTGCTCTTCGAAGAGACCACGCGCACCCTGTTCTGCGGCGACCTCTTCACGCAGGGCGGCACGGGAGACGCGCCGGTGACCGAGTCGGACATCCTCGGGCCGAGCGAGGCGTTTCGCAAGGCGATGGACTACTACTCGCACTCGAAGAACGCCGGCCCGATCCTCGAGGCCCTCGCGGCGACCGAGCCCACCACGCTGGCGTGCATGCACGGCAGCGCCTGGCGCGGAGACGGCGGCGGCCTGCTGCGCGAGCTCGCCCGCTCTCTGGCCGCCTGAGGCCGGCGACGCGCTAGCGCGCGGCGAAGCGGCTGCCGGGCGCGTCGATCGGCACGCCCTGCCGGCAGAGCGGGCACTCGGCCTCGGGCCAGGAGGGCACCGAGAGCGACAGCAGGGACATGGCCGGCACGGAGAACGCGCCCGCCGGAACCCCGCGGTCCACGATCGAGCCGACCGCGACGACTCTGCCCCCGGCCGCCTCGACGGCCGCCGCGGCTTCCTTCGTGGATTTCCCGGTCGTGAAGACGTCCTCGACCACGACGACGGGCATGCCCGGATCGAGCGCGAAGCCGCGCCGCAGCGCGAAGACGCCGTCCTTGCGCTCGACGAACATCGCCGGCAATCCCAGCCCGCGCGCCGTCTCGTGCCCGATGACCACGCCGCCCAGCGCCGGCGAAACCACCGCCTTCGCCCCGAACGCCTTCAGCTTGTGCGCCAGCGCCCGCCCCGCATGCTCCGCCCGGTCCGGCCACATCAGCAGCCGCGCGCACTGGAGATACCGATCGGAGTGGAGGCCGCTGGAGAGGCGGAAGTGGCCCTTGAGCAGGGCGCCCGTGTCCTCGAAGTCCTTGAGCGTGATCATCGCCGCGCAGTCTAAGACAACTCGCGGCACTCCCCGACCCGAGTAGCTTCGCGCCGCGGGAGCGATGCCGACCGCAGGGATCAGCGTGCGGTCGAGGCTCGCCACCGCACGGGTGGACGCAGGGAGCGCAGTTCGGCGAGCGAGTGCTCGCGACGTCTAGCTATCCGATCCCGCGAGATCTTGTGGTGCTCGATCTTCTTGTACAGGTTGGACCGCGGCGTCTGGATGACCTCGGCGGTGCGGCTGATGTTCCAGCCGTTCTCGCGCAGGCGCGCGACGAGGAACTCGCGCTCGGCGAACTCCTTGAAATCCGACAGGGTCGCGAGCTCCAGGCCGCGGTTCGAGATCTCGGCCGGCTGCACGCGCACTTCGGCGGGCAGGTCCCGGGCCTCGATCGGCTCGGCGTCGGTCATGATCAGCACGCGCTCGACGAGGTTGCGCAGCTCGCGCACGTTGCCCGGCCACGCGCGTCCGGCGAGCAGGCCGAGGGCGCTCGGGGCGAAGCGCCGCGGCTTGCGGTGGTCGCGCGCGGCAAACGCCTGCGCGAAGTGCCCGACGAGCACCGGGATGTCGGCGGGCCGCTCGCGCAGGGGCGGCGTCGTCAGCGGGACGACGTTCAGGCGGAAGTAGAGGTCCTCGCGAAACCGGCCGGCGCGGATCGACTCGGTCAGGTCCCGGTTCGTGGCCGCGATCACGCGCACGTTGACCTTGCCGACCTTCGCCGCGCCGACGGGCTCGACCTCGCCCACCTCGAGCACGCGCAGGACCTTGGCCTGGGCGCGCGCCGACATGTCGCCGACCTCGTCGAGGAAGATCGTTCCGCCGTCGGCCTCGACGAACTTGCCGATCTGCTTGCGCACGGCGCCGGTGAAGGAGCCCTTCTCGTGGCCGAAGAGCTCGGACTCGATCAGCTCCTCCGGGATCGCCGCGCAGTTGACCTGGATGAAGGGGCCGTTGGCGACCTTCGAGGCGCGGTGGAGCTCGCGCGCGACGAGCTCCTTGCCCGTGCCGCTCTCGCCCAGGATCAGGACCGTGGCCGCCGTCGGCGCCGCCCGCGCGATCTCGGCCCGCAGGCGCCGGACGGGCTCGCTGTCGCCCACGAGCTCGGTCTCCTGCTCGACTCGCTTGCGCAGCTCGTCGTTCTCGGCCTTCAGGCGGTTGCCCGAGAGCGCGTTGCGCACCGACACGAGGACGCGCTCGCGCTGGAGCGGCTTTTCGAGGAAATCCGCCGCGCCGCGCCGCGTGCACTCGACCGCGGTGGCGATGTCGCCGTGGCCCGAGATCATGAGGACCGGCGGCGCGCCTTCGCGCGCGACGATCCGGTCGAGGGTCTCGAGGCCGTCCATGCCGGGCATCTTGATGTCGAGCAGCACGGCCGCGGCCGGGCCGCCGTCGAGCTCGGCGAGCGCCGCGCGGCCGTCCCCGACCGTCGCCACCTCGTAGCCCTCGTACTCGAGGACCATGCGCAGCGTGTCGCGGATCGCGGCTTCGTCGTCGACGACCAGGATGCGTTGTGCCATCTACGCCCTCCGAAACGGCGCCCCCGGCTGCAATATGCCCTCAAATGCAAACGCCCGCCAGAGGCGGGCGTTTGCGTGCCGAACCGGTGCGGGGATCAGTCGCCGATCTTCACCAGCGCGAAGCGGGAGCCGTTGGCGCGCGGGTTGTAGACGTAGAGCTTCAGGATCTCGCCCTTCTTCGCCTTGCCCACGATCTTGCCGAAGTCCTCGGTCGTCCCGACCTTCTGGCCGTTGACCTGCGTGATGATGTCGCCTTCCTGGATGCCCGCATCGGCCGCGGCGGACACTTCCTTGACGCGCATGACGACGAGCCCGTCGACGTCGGCCTTGATGCGCTGCATCTGGCGCATCTGGGGCGTGAGCTCGGCGACCTGGATGCCGATCCGCTCGTGCGAATCCTCCGAGGCCACCTTCTCCGGGTCGCCCTTGTCGGCCGTCTCGTCCTTGCGCTCGGCCAGCGCCGCCGTCAGGTTGATCTCCTTGCCGTCGCGGATGACCCCGAGCTGCACCTTGCTGCCCGGCGCCTTGACCGAGACGTAGCCGATCAGGTCGCGCGTGTCCTTGACGGCCACGCCGTCCACCTTGACGATCGTGTCGCCCGGCTTGACGCCCGCCTTGTCCGCGGGCTTGCCCGGCTCGACCGACTCGACGAAGGCGCCGTCCTCGGTCTTCAGGTTGAAGGCCGTGGCGCGGTCCGAGTCGACGTTGACGATGTTGATCCCGAGGAAGCCGCGCGTGACCTTGCCCTTCTCGCGCAGCTGCGGAAGGATCTGCTTGAGCGTGTTCACGGGCACCGCGAAGCCGATGTTCTGCGCGGGCCGGAACATCGCGGTGTTGATGCCGATGACCTCGCCGTTGACGTTGATCAGCGGGCCGCCCGAGTTGCCGAAGTTGATGGCGGCGTCGGTCTGGATGTAGTTCTCGAAGGACCGGGTCGCCGGATCGCCCGTCAGGCCCGAGCGCTCCTTGGCGGAGACGACGCCGACGGTGACGGTCTTGTCGAACGCGAGCGGATCGCCGATCGCCATGACCCATTCGCCGACGCGCAGCTTCTCGGAATCCCCGAGCGGCAGCGGCGTCAGGCGCTGCTTGACGTCGACCTTGAGCAGGGCGAGGTCGGTGGCCGTGTCGCGGCCGACGAGCTTGGCCGTGTACTTTTCCTTGTTGTTGATCCGGACCTCGATCTTGTCGGCGCCGTCGATGACGTGGTTGTTCGTCACGACGTAGCCGTCCTCCGAGATGATGAATCCGGTGCCGCCCTGGACCTGCTTGTGCTCCTCGTCGTCCGGTTGCCCGCGGCGGTTGCCCGGGGGGCCGAAGAAGAACTCGAACGGATCGCCCTCGCCCCCGTACGGGTTCATCTGGCGGCGGCCCTGGCTTCCCTTGACGATGTCGGTCGACGTGATCGACACGACCGACGGCATCGCTTCCTGCGCGATGTCGGCGAAGGACGGCAGCACCGCGGAGCCGGCGCGGACCTTGGCGGGCGGGGCCTCCCGCTGGGCCTCCGAGCGCGGCGTGATGTTGATGGAGCTCGCGACGACCATGCCGAACACGACGGCGGCGGCGATGAGCGCGGAGAAGGAAAGGGCGCGTTTCGTTGTCTTTTCCATAATGAAGCTGTTTCTCCTCAATCTTTCATCCCGTTTCGGGACATGGGAGTAACGCCCGAGCCCCCCCTGCATTCCTTGATTTCGGGGGGATCCCGAGCCTCCGGTGCTCCACGAGGATGCAATGGTCCATGGCGACCCCCGTCCCCGCCGCCTCCAGGAGCCGGGCCGACGCGGCGTCCACGACCCCGAGCTGCATGAAGAGAAACGGCACCTTGCGGCCGATCGTCTGCGCGGCCACCTCGGCCACGAACTCCGACCGCCGAAAGACGTCCACGATGTCGATCGCGACCTCCTCCGGGACTGCCGCGAGCGACGGGTAGCACTGCTCGCCCAGGATCTCGCGGTGCCCGGGGTTGATCGGCACGACGCGGTAGCCCTGGCGCTGGAGGTAGCGCGCGATCTCGTTGGAGGGTCGATCCGGGTTGGGCGAGCAGCCGACGACCGCCACGGTCCGGGCCGACTCGAGGGCCGCGCGGATGCGCGCGGGATCGTTCATGGCTTGCCCCGGGGCTCTTCCTGCTCGACGCGCATGTTGTAGAAGAACGTGATCGTCACGCCCTCGCGGTCTTCGTGCAGCTCGGCCGGCAGCGGCCGGAAGGGTGACGACTTGATGATCGCCTGGAACGCCGCGTTGTCGAAGGGCGGAACGCCCGACTGGCGGAGGATCTTGGCGTCCTCGACGGTGCCGTCGGCCCGGATGTAGAAGCGCACCGTGAGACTGCCCTTCCATCCGAGGCGCGCGAGCTCGGGCACGTCCCAGTGCAGCTTGATCCGGCGGATCATCTCCGCCGCGTAGGCGCCCCAGTCGTACCAGGTCGTGTCGAACGACAGGGGTCCGCTGTCCACGTAGCCGCCGTCGGGGTTGGGGGGCGGGGATCCGCCCTCGCCGCCGACCGTTCCCCGCGCGGCTTCCGCGATCGCGCGGTCGAGGCCGGCCAGCTTGCCCACTTCGCGCGGCCCGGAGGTCTGCGGCCGCGCCGTGGTCGGAAACTCCGCGGCCTTCTGATTCTCCTCGGTCTTCTGCTCGGCGGCGCGCCGCTCGGCCTCGGCCTTGGCGGCCTGGCGCGCGGGCACGTCGCTTCCGGGAACGCGCGGCGCCCTGGGCCCGGGCGCGAGGCCCGCGATGCCGTTGGAGGGCGGCACGAACGGCGTGTCGGCCTTCGGGCGCGACTTGTCGCCGCCGCTCGCGCGCCGGTCGGCGTCCGAGAGCGGCGATTTCTTCGGGTTGGGCCGCGCCGGGCCCGGGGCTTCCGAAAAGATGACCGGAATCGGCGTGTCGTCCTTCGGCTGCGGCACCATGGCGGCGAAGAAGTCTTCTTTGGACCCGGGCTTGATGCGCGGCATCGTGAGCATGGCGATCACGAGCAGGAGGTGAAAGATGATCGAGATGAGGATCCCGCGCTCGATCGGGAAGGTCCCGACCTCATGCTCCTCGAGGCCAGCCAGTTCGGCGATCGTGCTGTGCTGCGTGAGGTGCTCCGGGAGCGCGGAGGACCCGTCGTCGAGGAAGGGCACGCTTCCGCGCTGGAGCGAAAGGATCGACTTCGGGCCCGCCTCGGCTTCCGGCGTCGGCCCGCTCTGGCGGGCGAGGTCTGCGAGCATGCTGTGGAACGGCGGGGCGTCGTCGTTCACCTCCCCGGCCGAAAAGAGCGAGCCCTGGACCGCCTCGACTTCCGGCACCGGCCCGCTGTGGCTGGCAAGGTCTCCGAGCATGCTGTGGAACGGCGGGCCGTCATCGTTCGCCTTGCCGCGCGACAACAGCGAGGTCGGAGCCGTCGCGGGCTCCGGGGGGCCGGCCTGCCGGGCGAGGTTGCCGAGCATGCTCTGGCCCGGCGGGCCGTCGTCTTCGACGCCCCCGGACGGCGTCGGGTCGCCCTCGTCCTCGTCCTTGCCGAAGAAGTGCCAACGCTTCCGCGCGCCGATCGCTCCGATCGAGCTGCGCTGAAACGGAAGGTCTTCTTCTTCGGGCTCGGACACGCAACTCTCCTCAGGACGTCAGGGGCGCCAGAGGTTTACAACACGGGCTTTCACGCCGGGATTCTCGGGATTGTAGACTTCCGCCCGTGGATCCCGTCGAGACCGAGCGGCGCCCCTCCGTGAAGATCCACCTGGCGCTGCTCGCTTCCCTTGCTTTGTACGGACTTCTGCTTGCCCGGACCCGGGCCCGGATGAGCGCGAACGTCTCGGTCCCCGTGCCCCGGATGAACCTCTTTCTCCCCATGCTCGTCTTCGGCGTCGTCCAGTTCGCGGTCTTTTCCGTGATCGCCCGACGACGCCTCCGGTCGCCCATCGGGCAACCCGCCGGCCGCGCTCGCATTTACTTTCTGCTGCGCGCCGCTTCCGCCGAGGCCATCGCCATGCTCGGACTGCTGATCGGCTTCCAGGGGGCGCCGATCCTGCAGGCCGCCGCCCTTTTTGCCCTCGCCCTTGCGGCGATGCTCAGCAGCTTTCCCACCCGGGAGGCCTGGCAAAACGCCCTCCGGGAGGCGCAGATACCGAAGGCCTGACCACCCGTCGGAGGGCCGGTCCGCGCGTTGGGGCGGCTTGGCCCCCTTCCCAACCTTCTGATATAAACCCCCTGTTTCGGGTATTGCGGGCTTGGCCCGCTTTTTTGTTCGATGAAAACGACTTTGGGTGAAAAAACGACCCTCGAAATCGGGGCTATCGCGCGGGAGAAGGGGTGCCGGCTGCTGGCCATCGAGTCGGCCGGAGCCGGACGCTTTTCCGTGCTCCGGGTGGTCCTCGAGCGCGAGGACGGCGCCGCCGTGACGGTCGAGGACTGCGAGTCCGTTTCGCGGGACGTCTCGGCCGTGCTCGACGCCTCCGACGAGATCTCGCACAAGTACACGCTCGAGGTCTCCTCGGCCGGGCTCGACCGCCGGCTCTACAGTCTCGAGGATGCCGCCCGCTTCGTCGGCCGCCGGGTGCGCGTCAAGACCGACGCGCTGATCACCCCCGAACCCGTCGCGGCGCCGGGAGCGCGTGACCCGCTGCTGCCCCCGGCCCGGAATTTCGGCGGACTGCTCGAGCGCGTCGCCGGCGATGTCCTCACCGTCGTTGATGAGGCCGAACGCAGAATCTATAATGTCCGTTTCGGCGATATTCGACTCGCCCGGCTCGACTTCGAGTGGCCGGAGCGGGGGCGATAGAAAAAGGGTTTTGCCATGATCATCGATCCGTCGGTCATCCGACAGGTTTCGCGCGAGAAGGACATCGACGCGGAGAAAATGTTCGGCGCGCTGGAAGAGGCCATGTCCTCGGCCGCGCGGAAGTATTACCACGACAAGGCGATGGTCACGCTGATCGACCGGACGACCGGCGCGATGACCGTCTACTCGCCGCGGACCGTCGTGGCCGAGCTCGACACGGAGTCCGAGGAGCCGCCGCCCCAGACGCTGCTCGACGAGGCGCAGGCCCTGGTCGCCGAGAAAGGCACCAAGGGCGACGTCCGCGTGCTGCGGCCGGGCGCCGCCGAGGGCGAGCCCTCGACGGAAGTCCACGACGTCCGGCTCGGCGACGAGGTCCGCATTTACCGCGAGACCATCGGCCTCGGACGAATCGCCGCCCAGACGGCCAAACAGGTTCTCTACCAGAAGGTCCGCGAGGCCGAGCGCGACAACGTCTACAACGAGTACTTCCCGAAGGTCGGCGAGCTCATGAACGGGACGGTCAAGCGCTTCGAGCGCGGCGACATGGTCGTCGATCTCGGCAAGAGCGAGGCGATCATCCCCCGCGACCAGCAGTCGCGCGCCGAGCGCTACGGACAGGGCGAGCGCATCCGCGCGATCCTCTACGACGTGCACAAGAACCCGAAGGGACCGCAGCTGGTCCTGTCGCGGACGGACCCGCGGCTGCTCATCCGCCTCTTCGAGATGGAAGTGCCGGAGATCTACGACGGCACGGTCGTCATCAAGGGCGCGGTGCGCCAGCCCGGCGAGCGCGCCAAGGTCGCCGTGCGCTCGCGCGAGCGGGACGTGGATCCGGTCGGCGCCTGCGTGGGCATGCGCGGCAGCCGCGTCCAGTCGATCATGCGCGAGCTCCACGGCGAGAAGATCGACGTCATCCTCTACTCGGACGACCTGATCACGTTCGCGCAGAACGCGCTGGCACCCGCCAAGATCACGCGCGTGTCGCCCATTCACCACGAGGACGGCGCGATGAGTCTGGACTGCGTCGTCGAGGACGACCAGCTCTCGCTCGCGATCGGCAAGAAGGGGCAGAACGTCCGCCTCGCTTCCGCGCTGATCGGCCTGAAGATCGAGATCAAGGGCGAGAGTGAGGTCAAGGGCGAGGTGGCCCAGGCCCTCTCGCGGATGCTCGAGGCCTCGCGCCGCCGCCAGGTCGCGGTGGCCGACATCCCGGGCGTCGGCGAGAAGACCGCCGAGCGCCTGGTCGAGGCCGGCGTCACGACCCTCGGCGACCTGCTCGAAAAGTCCGCCGCCGAGCTCGCCGAGATCCCCGGCATCGGAGAAAAGTCCGCTGAAAAGATCCTCGAAGCCGCCCGCGCGGTCGAGGCAAGCCAGAATTCCTCCGACGAGGAGGAAGGTGAAATGGAATCCGGGTCGGAGGAAGACTCTCCGGCCGAGGCCCCCGAAGAGACGGGCGTCAGGGAGTAGCGAAGCCGCATGGGAAAGATCCGCGTCGAAGAGCTCGCCCAGCAGATGGGGCTTCCGAGCAAAGAAGTCCTGTTCCTGCTCCAGTCGATCGGCGTCGACGTCAAGTCGGCGCAGGCCGCGCTGGACGAGTCCACGGTCCTGGCGATCCTGCAGGGGCGCACGCACGCGCCCAAGCAGCTGATCGTCCGCGACACCGAGGCGCGCGCCGCGCGCCCGCAGAAGAGCGCCTTGAACCGCATCAAGGTCATCGAGAAGCCGCCCGCCGGCGAGGCCGAGGCGGCCGAGCCCGAGACAGCGGCACCGACCGCAGCCGTCTCCTCCCCCGCGTCGACGTCGGCGACCCCGGCGGCGCCGCCGCACGCCGCCCTCGCCAGGAAGAGCGCCGCCGAAGCGCGCGCCGCCAAGGCCGCCGCGGCCGAGCCCGCGCGAACGGCCGTCGTGTCCGAGCCCGAGCCCGAGGCCGAGGCGACCAAGCCGACGCCGCCCCCGGCGCCGGCGCTGCCCCGCAAGATCATTCTGCCGCCGCGTCCCGTGGTTCCGCCGCGCCCCACCGTGTCGGCGGGAGCGCCCCGGCCCGCCGGCGGCCCGATCGTCCGTCCCATGGGCCCGGCCTCCGGCACGCGTCCGATGGGACCGGCCTCGGGTAACCGTCCCATGGGTCCCGCGGCCGGGCGCCCGATGGGTCCCCGGCCTTCCGGCCCCTCGGTCTACCGCCCGGCTCCGGGCGGCCCGGGAGCGCGTCCGATGGGCGGGCCCGCGCGTCCCGGCGCTCCGGTCGGCCGCACCGCTCCGGCGGGCCCGGAACGCGGCGGACCGGTCAAGCGCAAGAAGGACGAGAAGGAAGACCAGAAGAAAGCGGCCGCCGGCAAGCGCGGCGCGCGCCCGAAGATCACCGTCGCCGACGAGGTGGACCTTCGGGAGTTCGTGGGCACCTACAAGGAAGACACCTACTCCGACATCTCGCTGCCGCTGATCGAAAAGACCGGCGAGGAAGGCGAGGCGGCCGCCGGCCCGCGCCCGGCCTCCAAGTCCGCCATTCGCCGCGCGGCCAAGGAGACCCGGGCGCACGACTCGGGCAAGCTGCTCGAGTTCCGCAAGCCGGCCCCGACCGGACCCGTGTTCTTCACCGAGGGCGTCACGGTCAAGGAGCTTTCCGAGAAGCTCGGCGTGCTCGCCCGCGACATCCAGCGGCTGCTCCTGCAGCGCGGCGTCATGGCGACCGTCAACCAGACGCTCGACGCGAACACCGCCGTGCAGATCGCCAAGGAGATCGGCGTCGAGGCCGCGGTCGTGTCGTTCGAGGAAGAGCTCGATCTCTCCCGCTCGGCCAAGGAAGCGGTCGAGGGCGCGACCCCGGGCGCCCCGCGCGTTCCCCGCGCCCCGGTCGTCACCGTCATGGGCCACGTCGACCACGGCAAGACGTCGCTGCTCGACGTGATCCGCCAGGCCAACGTCGCCGCGGGCGAGGCCGGCGGCATCACGCAGCACATCGGCGCCTACCGGGTCCAGGTCAACGGAAAGCCGATCGTGTTCCTCGACACGCCGGGCCACGAGGCCTTCACGTCGATGCGCGCCCGCGGCGCCAAGGCCACCGACATCGTCGTCCTGGTCGTGGCCGCCGACGACGCCGTCATGCCGCAGACGATCGAGGCGATCGCGCACGCCCGGGCCGCAAAGGTCCCGATCGTCGTCGCGATCAACAAGATCGACAAGCCCAACGCCAACGTCGACCGCGTCAAGAAAGAGCTGGCCGACCAGAACGTCCTGCTCGAGTCCTGGGGCGGCGAGACGCCCGCGGCCGAGATCTCGGCCCTGAAGAAGCAGGGCATCGAGCACCTGCTCGAGCTCATCCTGCTCGTCGCGGACATGCAGGAGCTCACGGCTCCGGCCGCCGAGGAGGCCAAGGGCGCCGTGCTCGAGGCCCGCCGCGAGGCCGGCCGGGGCAACGTCGCCACGGTGCTCGTGCAGTCGGGGACGCTGAAGGTCGGCGACGTCTTCTTCGCCGGCGCCGTCTTCGGCCGCGTCCGGTCCATGCAGGACGACCGCGGAATCAAGATCGAAACGGCCGGGCCGGCCACGCCGGTCGAGGTCACGGGGTTCGAGGACCTGCCGCAGGCGGGCGACACGTTCCAGGTGGTCGCCGACGAGTCCAAGGCCCGCTCGATCGTGTCCTTCCGCCAGTTGAAGGAGCGGGAGCAGGCCATGGCCTCCTCCTCGCGCCTCTCGCTCGAGCAGCTCTTCAGCAAGATCCAGGAAGGCAAGGTCAAGGACCTGCCGATCATCCTGAAGACGGACGTCTCGGGCTCGATGGAGGTGCTGTCCCAGTCGCTCAAGGCGCTCTCCAACGAGAAGGTCAAGATCTCGCTGCTCCACGCCGGCGTCGGCGCCGTCACGATCAACGACGTGCTGCTCGCCTCGGCCTCCGGCGCGATCATCGTCGGCTTCAACGTGCGGCCCGAGAAGAAGGCGGCCGAGGAAGCCGAGAAAGTCGGCGTCGAGATCCGCCTCCACACCGTCATCTACAACGTCACCGACGAGATCAAGAAGGCCATGGAAGGCCTGCTCGACCCGACCTTGAAGGAAGTCATCCGTGGACGCGCCGAAGTGCGCAACACGTTCAAGGTCCCGAAGTTCGGCGTCGTCGGCGGCTGCTACGTCACCGAGGGCACGATCCCGCGCACCGCGCAGCTGCGCCTGCTGCGCGACAACCGCGTCATCCACGAGGGCAAGGTGGGCTCGCTGCGCCGGTTCAAGGACGACGTCTCCGAGGTCAAGCAGGGCTTCGAGTGCGGCATCGGGCTCGACCGGTACCAGGACATCAAGGTCGGCGACATCATCGAGGCGTTCCAGGTCGAGAAGGTCGCCGGGGTGATGAATTCGTGAGGACCGGGAGACGGTAAGCCGGAGACGCTAGACGCGCCTCCCACCCTTCCCCGTCTCCCGCCTCCGGTCTCCCATGGTGATCGCCTACGCCCTCTTCGACCTCCACCTGCCCGGATGCCGGGGCCTGAAGGAAAAGCGGATGATCGTCAAGAGCCTCAAGGCGCGCATCCGGAACGAGTTCGAAATCTCGGCGGCCGAGATCGCGCACCAGGACCTGCTCCAGCGCGCCGCGATCGGCGTGGCCGCGTGCGGCGGCGACCAGCCGACGCTCGACGCCGTCCTGCAGCACGTCCTGCGGTTCGTCGAAGAGAACCTCGAGGGCGAGATCCTCGAATACCGGAACGAGTTCATCCATGTGTGACGCGCGATGAAGAAAGACTCCCGCCGCAGCCAGCGCGTCGCCGACGTCGTGCGGGCGGAGCTGTCGCGCCTGATCCTGCTCGAGGCCCACGACAAGGACCTCCACCTCGCGACGATCACCGACGTGGAGATGCCGCCGGACCTGCGGTCGGCGCGCGTCTTCTACTCCTGCCTCGGCGGCGAGGACGAGCGCGAGAAGGCGGCCGAAGCCCTGCGCCGCGCCGCGGGCTTCCTGCGCCGCGAGGTCGGGCAGCGCTGCCAGCTGCGCTACGCGCCCGAGCTCCACTTCATCTTCGACCGCTCGCTCGAGCGCGGCGCGCGGATCGAGGAGCTCCTGCACCAGGTCCTGCCGGCCGCTTCGGACGACCTGGACGAGACGGCGGATGCTCCGCGCAAGACGGACGAGGACGAGTCGTGAGGCCGGGACCGGACCCGGTCAAGCGCGGACACCTCTTCCTGCTCGACAAGCCCGGAGGGCTCACCTCGCACGACGTCGTCGAGCGCGTGCGCAAGGCGACCGGTGTCTCCCGCATCGGCCACAGCGGCACGCTCGATCCGATGGCCACGGGTCTGCTGCTGCTCTGCGCCGGGGGCGCCGCGCGGCTGCAGGGCTTCTTCACGCTGATGGACAAGACCTACGAGGGCACCATTCGCCTCGGCCGCGCCACCGCGACGTACGACCGCGAGGGCGAGACCGTCGGGCCGGACCGCGACGCCTCGGGCGTGACCGCGGTGCAGGTTGCCGAGGCCTCCGCGGCGTTCCGAGGCGAGTTCCTCCAGTCGCCGCCCCCCTACTCCGCCAAGAAGGTCGGCGGACGCAAGTTCTACGAGATGGCAAGGAAGGGCGAGGCGGTCCCGTCGCTGCCCAAGAAGGTCCGCGTCTCGCACCTGACCTTCGGCGACCCGGTCGAGGGGTGCCTGCCGTTTGCGATCTCGTGCTCCTCGGGCACCTACATCCGCTCGATCGCGAGCGAGCTCGGCGAGAAGCTCGGCTGCGGCGCGCACCTGGAGACCCTGCGCCGCACCCGCATCGGCGAGTTTCGCGCCGAGGACGCCGTGACGCTCGAGCGCTTCGAGGCCCTCTCCCCGGCCGAGCGCATGGCCGCCCCCCACGCCATGCCGCTGTCCCGGGTGCCGTTCCCGTTCCCGCGGGTCCAGCTCGCGTCGCTCGAGGCCTGGAAGATCCGCCGGGGACAGGCCGTCCCCGCCAGGGGCCTCCTGAACGCCCGCGACGGCGACTGGGTCACCCTGCTGGGCCCCGCGGAGGACATGCTGGCTCTCGGGCAGGTCAACCCCATCGGGGACCGGGGGGTGGCCATGATCAAGCCCCGGATCGTCCTGGCGGACTGACCCCCACCCCCTGACAGACCCGTTCCACCTGTGGTAGTCTTCGCGGCTTAATAAAAGTAGTGTGAGTTTTCGAGTCGTTTGGAGGATCGAGTGAACGTCACTGAATACCAGTCCGGCAAGACGGACATCGTCCAGCAGTACCGGACCCACGACACCGACACGGGCTCGCCCGAGGTCCAGGTCGCGCTGCTGACGACCCGCATCACGTACCTCACCGAGCATTTCAAGACGAACGCGAAGGACCACCACTCGCGTCGCGGTCTGCTGCAGATGGTCGGGCGCCGGCGCCGTCTCCTGGAGTATCTCCGGAGCGAGGACGCCAGCCGCTACCACAAGCTGATCGAGCGCCTCGGCCTCCGGAAGTAGTCCGACCGGCGCCGGAGCGCGCTGCCGCGGCCGTTGACCGCGGGATCTCGCGGACCCTCCCATCCGGACGGTCGCTTTCCGACGCCATTCACAAGAAGGGTAGAACCCATGATCGACCAGATCTCCATCCCCGTCGGCTCGAAGTCCATGGAAATCCAGATCGGCAAGCTCGCCAAGCAGTCCGACGGCGCCGCCGTCGTGCGTTTCGGCGACACGGTCGTCCTCGCGACGGCCGTCTTCAACAAGGAGCCGAAGGAGAACGCCGAGTTCTTCCCGCTCACCGTCGACTACCGCGAGCCCACCTACGCCGCGGGCCGGATCCCCGGCGGCTGGTTCAAGCGCGAAGGCCGTCCCACCGAGAAGGAAATCCTGACCTCGCGCCTGATCGACCGCCCGTGCCGCCCGCTCTTTCCCAAGGGCTTCAACCACGAGACGCAGATCGTCGCCTTCGTCCTGTCCTCCGACGGCCAGAACGACGCCGACATCCTCGCCATCAACGGCGCCTCGGTCGCCCTGACCTGCTCGTCGATCCCCTTCTACACGCCCATCGGGGCCGTGCGCGTGGGCCGGCTCGACGGCAAGTTCGTCCTGAACCCGACCAACGCCGAGCGCGACAAGTCGGACCTCGACCTGATCGTCTGCGGCTCCGATGACGCCGTCGTCATGGTCGAAGGCGGCGCGCGCGAGGTCTCCGAGCAGACCCTGATCGACGCGATCCTCTTCGGCCACGACGCCGTGCGCCAGATCGTGGGCGCGCAGCTCACGCTCCAGCGCCGGGGCGGCTTCCAGAAGCCGTCGTGGCAGGCGCCCGAGGCTTACCCCGCCGCCCTCTTCGCCGAGGTCCGCCGCGCGTGGGAAGGCCCGATGATGGCGGCGATGACGCTGCCCAACAAGATCGCCTCCTACGCCGAGATCAAGGCCGTCAAGAAGGCCGCCGCCTCGCTCGTTCCCGAGACCGAGCCCGAGCGCCGCAAGCAGGTCGCCAAGGCCGCCGACGACCTCGTCAAGGTCCTGACCCGCGAGACCATCCTCGGCGGAAAGCGGCTCGACGGCCGCGACTTCGCCCAGATCCGCCCGATCACCTGCGAGGTCGGGCTTCCTGCCCCGCACGCACGGCTCGTCGCTCTTCACGCGCGGCGAGACGCAGGCCCTGGTCACGGCGACGCTCGGCACCTCCGACGACGCCCAGATCATCGAGGAGTACGAGGGCGAGAGCGAGCACACGTTCCTCATGCACTACAACTTCCCGCCCTTCTCGGTGGGCGAGACGAAGTTCATGCGCGGCCCCTCGCGCCGCGACATCGGCCACGGCAACCTCGCGCGCCGCTCGCTCGCGCCGATGCTGCCGTCCGAGGACGCGTTCCCGTACACCGTGCGCGTCGTCTCGGACATCCTCGAGTCCAACGGGTCGTCCTCGATGGCGACCGTCTGCGGCGGCACGCTGGCGCTGATGGACGCCGGCGTTCCGATCAAGGCCCCGGTCGCGGGCGTCGCGATGGGCCTGGTCTCCGACGGCGAGCGCTTCGCGGTCCTGACCGACATCGCCGGCCAGGAAGACCACTACGGCGACATGGACTTCAAGGTCGCCGGCTCCGAAGTCCGGCATCACCGCCCTCCAGATGGACATCAAGATCAAGGGCCTGCGCCGCGACATCCTCGAGAAGGCGCTCGAGCAGGCGCGCGTCGGCCGCCTCCACATCCTGAACGAGATGACCAAGGCGATCGAGAGCCCGCGCCCGAACATCTCCCGCTTCGCCCCGCGGATCTTCACGATCCAGATCCCCAAGGACCGCATCCGCGACGTCATCGGCTCCGGCGGCAAGACGATCCGCTCGATCATCGAGTCGACCGGCTGCAAGATCGACGTCGAGGACTCCGGCAAGGTGTCGATCGCGTCCTCCGACGAGGCCGCGGCGATGAGGGCCATCGAGATCATCGAGGGCCTGACCCAGGAGCCCGAGATCGGCAAGGTCTACACGGGCAAGGTGCGCCGCGTCGAGGCGTACGGCGCCTTCGTCGAGATCATGCCGGGCCAGGACGGCCTCGTGCACATCTCGGAGCTCGCCCCCTACCGCGTGCGCCAGACGACCGACGTCGTCAAGGAAGGCGACGAGGTCACGGTCAAGATCATCGCCGTCGATCCGATGGGCAAGATCAAGCTCTCGCGCAAGCAGGCCATGTCCAAGGAAGAGCTCGACGCCGAGATGGCGCTGGCTCCGGTGGGCGGCGGCGAGGACGAGGGACGCGGCGACGGCGGCCAGGGCGAGCACCGCGGCCACTTCAACCGCGAGCACCGCGGTCCGGGCGGGCCGGGCGGACCGAGGGGCCCGCGCCGCGGCTAGCTTCGCACGAAAGAGTCTCCATTCGAGGCGCGGCGCAAGCCGCGCCTTTTCATTTGAGCTGGATCTCGATCCGGACCCACCAGGACGGCTCCGGCGGCGAGGGGTACTTCGCTCCCCGGAAATCCGGCTCGGCGCAGCGGGTCACGTCGGTCACGGGCTCGAAGAGCACGTCCTCGGCATCGCCCTTGGCCCCGACCTCGACGTAGGCATTGAAGGTCAGTGCCTGCTCCTTCGCGACCCCCTTCACGCACCGCTCGATCGTCGTGCGCAGCCACTTGTCGAGGCTCGAGTCGAGGGCCGTCTGGTAGCGCCGTCCCGCGGGCGTCTTCGAGTTCTCCTCGGCCGCCTCGCGCGCCATGCTCGGGGTCGCGCGGCGGGGCTCGTCGGCGCCGATCGCCGGGCGCCGAGCGCGAGCAGGACGAGCGCCGCGGCGGCGCCGGCGACGATCCGCATCGGCCGAGTCTACAACCCGACCTCTGACAGAATCCCCGCCCGTGACGCTGCCGGCGCCCCTGCCCCGCGGACTGAGGCTCTGGCTCGGCCTGGCCGCCGCCCTGCCCGTCCTGTTCGCCCTGACGGCCCCGTGGCGCGTCGCCGGCCGCGATCTGGACCGGCTGACCCCTGCGCTGGCCGCCGCGCTCGCCCTGTGCGCTGCTCGCGCTCGTCCCGGCCGGCGTCGCGTCGCGCGCTCGCCGGCCTGTTGCGCGACGGGCATCGGCCCCCGTCTCGCGCCGCTCGCTCGGCCTCGCGGCGGCTCGCCGCCGCGGCCTTCCTCGCGCGCGTCGTCTTCGCCCGCTACGCGCTCGCTCGAGCTGAGCTCCTGGGACACGATCCTCTTCTTCGACCAGCCCGATCGCCGCGACCCTCTCGGGCCGCCCGCTCTTCTGCGACTACACCGGAGCGAGCTACCTCGGCATCCACGGCAGCTACTCCTCTTCGCGCTTCACGCCCCTCTATGCGCTGGCGGCCGAGTCCCTTCTGGCTGCTGGCGGCGCAGGCCGCTCGCGCTCGCCGCGGGAGCCGCCGCCGGCTTCCTCGTCGCTGCGGCGCATCCTCGGAGACGACCTCGCCGCCGCCTTCCTCGCCGGCGCCTTCCTGCTCGAACGGGTACACGGCCCGCGCCGTGCAGTACGGCTTCCACGTCGAGGCCTTCTACCCGCTCGCCATCTTTCTGCTCTGGCTCGGCCTGCTCGCGCGCCGCCCCTGGCTCGTCGCCGCCGGGACGTCCTGCTCGCGATCTCCGTCAAGGAGGACTCCCTGCTCGTGCTGATCGGGTTTGCCGTCGTCGCGGCGCTCTTCCACCGCAGGTACCGGCTCGCGGCCGCGGTCGGTGGCCGCCGCGCGGCGTCCTCTCTCGTCACGAGCCGCGCTCGTCGTGCCGCACTTCGCGGGAGGCCTGCCCGATCGGCCCTGGTACGCGTCACTACTGGTCGAGCTGGGGCGACTCGCTGCCGCGCGCCGCCGCTCGGGATGGCTGCGCCATCCGCTCGCGCTCGCCCGGGCGCTGCGCGCACTCGGGCATCCCGCACCTGCTCGAGCCGCTGCTCTTTCTCCCGCTGGCCGGGCCCGAGGGCCTCGTCGCCGCCCTCCCGCAGCTCGTCCCCTACGGGGCCGCGGACTACCGGCCGCTCCGCGACTTCGCGATCTACTACTCGCTGTCCGTCCTGCCCGTTCCTGTTCATCGGGGCGGCCTACGGGCTGACGCCGCCTCGCGCGAACGCTTGCCGCGCCGCCGCGACTCGGCGCGCTCCTGGTCCTCGGCGGTGTGCGCCCTCGACGGCGCCGGCTACACGTTCCCGCGAGCGAACCCCGCGGCCGGCGACATCGGCGCCCGTCGCTCGCCGCGCTCGGCACGCGGCCCGTCCGCGATCCAGGACACGCTCTATCCGCACGCGCGGCGACGCGGCCGAGCCGCCGCGTGCTCGACAAGGCGCATCCGCTCGCTCCCGGCGAGGCCGTGCTCCTCGCTCCCGGCGCGAGCCCCTACCCGTTCACCGCCGCCGAGATGGCGGAGCTGATCCGGCGCCTCGACGCGGACCCCGCGCTCGCGCGCAGTGAAACGCCGCACGGGCTGCTCCTCTTTTCACCGCGGGACGGACTCCGACTCAGTAAGGCATCTCGTCGTCCTCGAGCCCGAGGACGTGGCCGATCTCGTGAACGACCGTGTCGCGGATCTCGCGGATGGCCTCGCCCCGCGTCTCGCAGAGCCGCAGGATCGGTCCCCGGAAGATCGCGATCTGCGCGGGCAGCGCCGAGACCGCGGTCGCCTGGTCGAAGAACGGCATGCCGCGGAAGATCCCGAAGAGCTCCTCCGACTCCGGCGTGTCCGACTCGTCGTAGTCCTCCCGGCAGGGTTCCTCCTCGACGACCACGACGACGTTTTCGAGGTACTTGCGAAAGACGGGCGGGACCGACGCGAGCGCCTCCTCGACGCAGGACTCGAAATCCCGCGCAGAGAGCTCCCTCACGCCGCTCCTTGCCGCCGGGAGGCGCGGCGGCAAAGAGGCGGTCGAAGTTGGCCGTGGTGGCGGCGGCGACGGCGTCGAGGCCGACGCCCTTGACCTCGGCGAGCTTCTTCGCGGTCGCGACGACGAAGGCCGGCTCGCAGGGCTTTCCGCGGTGCGGCACCGGCGCGAGAAACGGCGTGTCCGTCTCGACCAGCATGGCCTCGAGCGGCAGGCCCGCGGCGGCCGCGCGGATGTTCTCGGCGGCGCGGAACGTGATCATCCCCGAAAAGGACACGAGGTACCCGAGGTCGAGGGCCTTCGCGCCGTAGGCCGCGTCCTCGGTGAACGAGTGGAAGACCCCGGCCCGTTCCCGCGCTCCGCGGCGCGCCAGGGCGGCGAGCATCTCGGCGCCGCTCTCGCGGTTGTGCAGCAGGACCGGAAGCGAGAGCCGCCGGGCGCAGTCGAGCATCCACTCGAGGACCTCGAGCTGCTTTTCCCGGGGCGAGTGGTCGTAGTGGAAGTCGAGGCCGATCTCGCCGATCGCCGCCACCTTCGGGCGCCGCGCGAGCGCTTCGAAGGCCGCGCCGTCGCGGGACGGGTCGAAATCCTTCGCCTCGTGCGGGTGGACGCCGACGGCGGCGAAGACGCCCTCGCGGGCAGCGGCGAGCTCGGCGGCCGCCGCGGAATCCGCCAGGGTCGTGCCGGGCACCAGGAACCGCGACACGCCGGCCGCCCGGGCGCGCGCGAGCAGCTCGTCCGCGCCGTCCCCCATCTGCAGGTGACAGTGGGAATCGGCGAGCAACTTACTTGACCTTGCTGCCGGGCGGAACCTCCGCGGGCACGTCGAGCAGCACGGGCGCTCCCGCCTCGCCGACCGAGGCCGCGAGGACCATGCCGTTGGACTCGACGCCCATCAGCTTGGCCGGCTTCAGGTTCGCCACGATGACGACGTTGCGCCCGATCAGGGCCTCGGGCTCGTACTGCGCCGCGATGCCCGCGACGATCTGCCGGCGCTCGTCGCCGAGATCCACCTCGACGCGCATCAGCTTGTTCGACTTGGGCACGCGCTCGGCGGCGACGATCTTCGCCGTGCGCAGGCGGATCTTCTGGAAGTCCTCGATGGAAATGCGGTCGTCGGCCGGGGCGGCGGGCGCGGCCGGGGCGGCGGCGGGAGTGGCGGGCTCGTTCATGGCGGCATCCTTTTCCTTGAAGTAAGCGGCGGCGTCCGCGCGCGGAAAGAGCGCGGGCGCCTCCGGCATCGGCGTCGAAACGGGCAGCCTTCCCCAGCCGAGGTCCGCGGGCGCCGGGTCGGCGGCGGGCAGGGCGAAGGTCTCGAAGATCTTCCGGCTCGTGACGGGGACGAACGGCGAGAGCATGACGGCCGCGAGGCGCACGCCCTCGGCCGCGGCGTACAGCACGCCGTGGAGGTTGGCGGAGCCGACGCCCTCTTCCTTGCGGATCTTCCAGGGCTCCCGGGACACGACGTGGCCGTTCACCGCCGTGAGCAGCCTCCACACCGCCTCGAGGGCGCGGTGGAACTGGCACTCGCGCATGGCCGCGCGCCACTCCGCCGCGGCCTCGACGAACGCGGTCTGCACTTCGCCGTCGACCGACACCGCGTTCGGCGTGCCGCCGAAGGACTGCCGGCACAGCGCGGCGACGCGCGACACGGTGTTGCCGAGGTCGTTGGCGAGATCCGCGTTGTAGCGCGCCAGGAACGCCTCGTCCGAGAAGCTCGCGTCCTGGCCGAAGGCCATCTCGCGCATCAGGAAGTAGCGCAGCGCGTCGGCGCCGAAGTCGGCCGACGAGCTGGTCGGGCCGCACGACGTTGCCGACGGACTTCGAGACCTTCTTCGCGTCGCGCAGCCACCAGCCGTGCGCCCAGACGGTCGTCGGCAGCGGCAGGCCGGCCGAGAGGAGAAAGGCCGGCCAGAACACGGTGTGGAAGCGCAGGATGTCCTTGCCGATGAAGTGGACGCGCTCGGCGTCCGCGTGGTCCCAGAACCGCCGGTAGTGTCGCGTCGTCCTCGGATCCGAACCCGAGCGCCGTGATGTAGTTGGCGAGCGCGTCGAGCCAGACGTAGACGACGTGGCCCGGGTGCCCCGGAAACGGGATCCCCCACTGCACCTTCGAGCGGGAGACGGAGAGGTCGTTCAATCCGCCCTTCACGAAGGAAACGACCTCGGCCAGCCGGCTCTCGGGCCGCACGAACTCGGGATGGCGCTCGTAGTGCGCGAGCAGCGGCGCCGCGTACTTCGAGAGGCGAAAGAAGACGTTCTCCTCGGACTCCCACACGGTGGGCCGTGCCGTGGACCGGGCAGCGCTTGTCGGCGTCGAGCTCCTTCTCGGTGTAGAACGCCTCGCAGCTCGAGCAGTACCAGCCCTCGTGCTTCGCGGTGTAGAAGTCCCCCGCGGCGGCGATGCGCGCGATCAGGGCCTCGACGCCGCGCCGGTGGCGCGCCTCGGTCGTGCGGATGAAGTCGTCGTTGCGAGATCTCGAAGGTCCGGTAGAGCTCCCGGTAGCGCTCGACGACCCGGTCGGCGAGCTGCGAGGGGCGTGATGCCCTGCGTCGCCGCGGCCTTCTCGATGTTCTGGCCGTGCTCGTCCGTGCCGGTCAGAAACCGGGTCTCCTCGCCCGCGAGACGGCGAAAGCGCGTGACCACGTCCGTCGACGACCGTCGTGTAGATGTGCCCGATGTGGGGCAGGTCGTTGACGTAATAGATCGGAGTGGTCGCGTAGAACGTCTTCATGCGGAAGGCGAAAGATATCTCAGAATTTCAGAGCAGACCCGCCTCCCGGAACGACACGCTGCCCTCCCGGCCCACGACGATGTGGTCGAGCAGGCGGACGCCGACCGCCTCGCAGGCCGCGGCGAGGCGCCGGGTGAATTCGCGGTCCTCGCGCGACGGCGTCGGGTCGCCGGAGGGGTGGTTGTGGTACAGGATCACGCCGGCCGCCTTGCCGATCAGCGCGCGGCGCAGGATCTCGCGGGGCTCGACGACCGCGCGGTCGAGCGTGCCGCGGTAGATCTCGGCGTCGTTCTTGAGCAAGCCGGTTGCGCGCGTTCAGAAACAGCGCCCCCGTCCGCTCCTGCGCGTCGTCCGACTGGGCCTGGCGCAGGAACTCCTTGACCAGGCGCGGCTCGTTCATCAGGTCGCGTCCCGAGAGCGTCTCGGCCGGAAGGCGCCGCGCGATCTCGAGCGCGGCCACGATCGCGCTCGCGCGCGTGGGCCCGATGCCGCGCTCGGAGGCGAGCTCCGGGGCCGCGGAGCCCGAGAGGCCGAGCAGCCCCCCGCGCGTCGCGAGCAGGCTGCGGGCGCGATCGAGCGCGCTCTCGCCGGGGATCCCGGTGCGCAGAAGCAGCGCCAGCAGCTCCTCGTTGGTGAGCGCCCCGGGGCCGAGGCGCAGGAGCCGCTCGCGCGGCCGTTCGTCGGATGGCAGATCGCAGATGCGGAAGACCCGTCGCGTGGAGTGTTCGGTCATGGTTCGTCGCCGGCGGCGAAACGCCCGCGACCCGGGGAGGACCCGGTCATAATCGCACGGATGGACGGCCCCGTACAGCCCCCGTGGCGCGCCGTGTTCCTGGCACTGGGAACCGCGTTTCTGGCGATCGGCCTCGCGTGGCCGATCCTGTCGCGTCACTTCGGCCGGCTTCCCGGCGACATCGTCGTGCGCCGGGAGGGCTGGACCCTGGCGTTTCCGATCGTTACGTGCCTGCTGCTGTCGCTGCTGGCCTCGCTGCTCCTCTGGCTGTTCCGGCGCTGACCTGCTCCGGGAGCGCGTCCGAACCGCCCGCGCTCAGTCCCCGTCGGGCCCGTCGGGAGCTACGCCGTCGGGCACGAGCACGATCTTGCCGTGCTGTTCACCCGATTCCATCCGCGCGTAGGCCCGCACCGCCTGGGACAGCGGGAAGACCTGATCGACCCGGGGCCGGAGCCGGCCGGCCGCGACGGCGGCGTACAGGGCCCGGAACTCGTGGTCGTTGGCCATCGTCGAGCCCAGGATCGAAAGCTGCTTCCAGAAGATCAGACGGATGTCCTCGATCGGGTGCGGGCCGGACGTCGCGCCGCAGGTGACGATCCGCCCCCCTTTGGCTGCCGCGCGCACGGACGTCACCCACGTCGCCTCGCCCACCATGTCGACCACCACGTCCACGCCTCGCTTGGCGGTGTGGCGCCGGATCACCTGCGCGACGTCCTCGGTGCGGTAGTTCACGACGAGCTCCGCGCCCGCCTCGCGCGCGCGGGCCGCCTTCGCCTCGTCGGACGTCGTCGCGACGACGCGCGCGCCCGCGAGGACTGCGATCTCGAGGGCCGCCCAGGCGACTCCTCCGCCGACGCCGTGGATCAGCACGCTCTCCCCCGCCCGCACGGCCGCGCGGCCGACCACCATCCGCCACGCCGTCTGGTACGCGAGGGGAAACGCTGCCGCCTGTTCGAAGGACAAGCCCGCCGGGATCGGGAAGACGTTGCGCGCCGGAACGACGACGCGCTCCGCGAAGGTCCCCGCGGTGTGCTCCCCCAGCATCTTGTACGAGACGCAGGTGCTCTGCTCGCCGGCGCGGCAGAATTCGCACACGCCGCAAAAAAGGCCGGGCTGCAGCAGGACGCGGTCGCCGACCGCGACGCCCGTCACGCCCTCGCCGACGGCGTCCACGACCCCGGCCCCGTCCGCCCCGGGAATCTGCGGCAGCGGAACATTCGGGATCCCGTTGCGCACGAAGACATCGAGGCGGTTCAAGGCGGCCGCGCGCATGGCCACGCGCACCTCGCCCGCCCCGGCGACCGGGATCGGGCCGGTCGCCGTACTGGAGCACCTCGTTGCCGCCGTGCTGCGTGAAGAAAATGGCTTTCATTTCAAATACCCCAGACTTCTCAACTTCTCCAGGTACTCGCGGTCGCTCTCGGGCGCCGCGGCGGTCAGAGGCACGACGCGGGGACCGTAGGTCGCCACGGAAGAGGTCTCGAGCGTGCCGGGGGAAAAGAGCGCGGCCACGGGCTTGCCGGGCAGATCGCCCGCCGCCGGAACGCCGGCGCGCGCCAGGATCGACGGCGCGACGTCCTCCGCGCGGATCCGCACCGTTCCGTGCACGAGGTTGGCGTCGAAGACCGCCATCCGGCCGAGGGCCGCCTCCGAGACGGGATGGCTGTCGACGGCGAGCACGACGAGCACGCACTCGCCCTTCGACGCGCGCAGAGTCCAGTCCTCGAGCAGCGCCACGACCGCCTCGACCGCGGCCCTGCGGGCGGCCGGGTCGTCGCGCGAGATGTCGCAGCCGGGCAGGTACACGGTCGAGAGGCCGTATCCCTTTCGCGTTTCGGCCGAGAACAGCCCGATCGCCGCGCGGTCCGCCTCGACGCCGTTGCCCGCGCGCGCGAAGATCGCGCGATTCTCGACGACGGTCGCGCCGGGCCAGGGCGCCGCGGCCCACCACCCGATCGACAGGCTCGGGATCCCGGCCGACGCCGTGACCTCCCAGAAGTCCAGCCGCCGCCGGTCCGCCCCGGAAACGGGCGCGTTGGAAACCAGGTGCAGGCGCGGCCCCACGCCGCGCAGGTACCAGGAGGTCCCGTAGGGCGGGCGCAGCGCGAGCGCCGACCCGAGCGGCCGCACGCGCGCGAGCGCCCGGACGCCGTGGCGCCCGGCCGGCTCGCCGGTGGCGAGGTCGGTCCAGATCTCGGGCGGCGAAAGCCTCTCGGCCGGCCACCAGCCCGTGGCGCCGCCCGCGAGCAGCTCCGCGGCGCGCGCGGGCTTGCCCGGACCGTCCAGGTCCAGCCCGTCCACCGCGAGGACGACGATCGGAATCTGCCGCGGCGAGGGCCGCGGCGCGTCGGCCGTCGGCGCCTCGCGCCGCGCCGAGAAGAGCAGGATGGCCACGAGCAGCCCCGCCGCGCACGCCGCCAGGAACACCGGGCGCCGCGCCCGCACCGGCAGCGAGCCCGAGCGCGCGAAGGCGCGCGCGAGAAAGCCGAGCCGCACCGCGGCCGCCAGGACGAGCGCGGCCACCGCCACCGGGATCCCCCAGAGCAGCGAACGGGCCGAGATCTCGCGCGCGAGGCCGTAGGTTCCGGCGATCCAGACGCACGAACACCGCGCCCGCCGCCGCCAGGCCCACCACGGTCGCGGCGATGCCGGGCCGCCGCGCGCGGTCCGACACCCAGCCGATCAGGAGGGCGGCGGCGGCGACCGGCAGCGAGGTCGGCCAGGAAGACGTGGAAGAAGAGCGCCGCCACGGACGACAGCGAGCCGCCGAACCCCGGCTCCGCCGCCTCGACCGCGGCCACGGCCGCCAGGGCAGCGGCAAACGCTCCGAGCAGGACCGCCGGCAGGAAGGCGCCGACGCGGCCCTCGAAGAGCGGCCGGAAGAGCAGCCGCGACACGCCCACGTCGAGGTATCCGAGCTCCCTCAAGCGGGCGCGCGCCTCCTCGAGGGTCGGCCGCGCGGTCACGAGCGGCGATCCCGGACGACGCGCGCCAGATCCGCGAGCACCTCGCCGCGCCGCCCGAAGGGCGCCAGCGCGCCGAGCGCCGCCGCGAGCAGCTCCTCGACGAGCCGGCGCGAGGACTCCGCGCCGAGGACCGTCGCGAAGTTCGCGCGGTGCGCGTCGCGGCCCGCGTCCTTGCCCATCCTCTTCGGGTCGCCCTCGAGGTCGAGCAGGTCGTCGGTGATCTGGAAGGCCAGCCCGAGGTTGCGGGCGTAGAGCGTCAGGCCCGCGAGCACGCTCCCGCCCGCCCCGCCGGCGATCGCGCCGCAGCGCACCGCCGCCACGAAGAGCGCCCCGGTCTTGCGCGCGTGGATCGCCTCGAGGTCGTCGAGGTGCGACGGCGGCCGGGTCGGCCGAGAGGTCCGCCGCCTGCCCGGCGCAGCAGCCGGCGGCGCCGACGGCAGGCCGCGAGCTCGGAGACGACGCGGGCGCGCGCGGCCGGCGTCATGCCGGGGGCGTCCGCGGCGACCTCGAAGGCGCGGGCGAGCAGCGCCACCGCCGCCAGCTCCGCGGTGGCCACGCCGTGGACGCGGTGGAGCGCCGGGCCGTCCCCGCCGGCGCGGCGCGTCGTCCATCGACGGCAGGTCGTCGAGCACCAGGGAAGCCGCGTGGACGTACTCGACCGCGACCGCCACGGCCGTCGACGCCACGGCGTCGGCGCGCGCGAGCTCGCCCGCGGCCAGCGCCGCGAGCGGGCGCAGGCGCTTTCCGGGCGACAGCGCCGCCTCGGCGATGGCGAGTGAAAGCGATTCCGCGGCGACGGCGGGAGGCGGAAGGCCTCGCTGGAGCGCCTCCTCGAGCGCGGGGCGGGCCGACGCGGCGAACCGGTCGAACGCGCCGCCCCCCGCGGCAGGACCCTTCAGGACCGGTTTCCTAGCCGCGGTAGCTCGCCAACGCCTCCGACTCCGACTCGTACACGTCGAAAACGGTGATCAGCTGCGTCACGGTGAGCACGTCGTTGATCTTCGGCGGAAGGTGGAGCAGCTTCAGCTTGCCGCCCTTGTTCGTCACCGAAGTGTAGCAACCCACGAGCTCGCCGATGCCCGACGAGTCGATCGTCGTGACTTCGTTCATGTCCACGAGGATGTTCTTCTTGCCCGAGTCGACCAGCTTGTTGATCGTCTCGCGCAGCTGCACGTCCCCGGAACCGATCGTGATCTTGCCCTTGAGCTCGACCACCTGCACTCCACCGGCATCCCGAACGTTGGTTTTCATGCTGGATTCTCCTCCTTCTCGTTAATGGCGCCCAGATTCTTCTTCAAAACGATTTCCATCCCACCGGCCGGGTGACGCTGGAAGCGGATCTCATCCATGAAGGTCCGCATGTAGAAGATCCCCCGGCCCGACGTCTTCAGGCGATTCTCCGGAGCGAGCGGGTCGGCCACCGCTTCGGGGTCGAAGCCCGGGCCTTCGTCGCGGATCGAGATCGCCAGCGTGTCGGCCACGACGTCCATCTCGAGGTGCACGTGCTTGGAGGTGTCCTGCTGGTTGCCGTGCTTGATCGCGTTGGCCAGCGCCTCGCGCAGCGCCATGAGGATCCAGTGGCGCAGCTCCTCCGGGACCTCGCGCCCCTCCAGCAATTTCGAGCACAGGTGCTGCACCATTTCGATGTTCTCGAAACGGCTGGAGAGAGACATCCGGATCGGGCCGGCTTTGCTGGACGGTCGCAATGCGCTCATTCACGGACTTCTAGAGTCCGGCGGATCTTAGCAGGTTGGCGCGGCGGCGCCGCAACCCCGATCCGCGCCCGCACGGGGGCGCCCGATCCGGCATGCTACCCTCGGTCATGCGCCCCAAACGCCTCGCCGCGGCGGCCGGGCTCGCCCTCGGGGCGGCCCTGCTGCCGGCCGCGACGGACCTGCTGCCCGAGCGCATTTCCGCCGTTTCCCGCCAGGTCGAGGAGGTCCGGGGCCGGAAGTTCGAACGGCCCGTCCCGGCGACCGAGATCGACATGGCGGAGGCCCGAAAGCTCCTGCGCGCGAAGATCGGCGAGGGCTTCCCGGCGCCCGTGGACGAGGCCCTCCGCTCGCTCGTCGTGCTCGGTCTCATCGACGAGACCCCGCGGCCTGCTCGACCACCTGATCGACTTCTACGCCTCGCAGGTCGTCGCCTTCTACGACCCGGAGCCGCGGCGATTCTTCGTCGTCAAGGACAGCCCCGGCATGAAGGTCGAGGGCCTCGAGATGGCCGCCATGGCCGAGTCGCTCGTCTACTCCCACGAGCTCATGCACGCCCTGCAGGACGAGACCCTGCGGCTCGACAGCCGGACCAAGGCCCTGAAGGACGACAGCGACCGCGGCCTCGCCCTGCAGTGCCTCCTCGAGGGCGAGGCCACCTTCGTGATGATCAAGGTCATGATGAAGAGCCTCCCGAACGCCGGCGAGGACGTCGAGGAGGAGCTCGCTCCGCTGCTGACGGCGGGAAGCCTCGAGCGCGGCAACGTCCCCAAGGACGTTCCCGCGTACTTCGCCGACCAGCTCTTCCTCCCGTACGCGGAGGGAACCGAGTACGTCCGCGCCGCCTTCAAGAAGGGCGGCTGGGCCGAGATCGACCGCCTCTGGAAGAACCCGCCCGAGTCGAGCGCCGAGATCCTCCACGGCGCGCCCTACCCGCCGCCCGTCCAGGGCCTGCTGCCGTCCAACGTCGCGACGCTGCTTCCCGGGCGCCTCATCTACACCGACACGCTCGGCGAATGGACGCTGCGCTTCCTGCTCGGGCGCGCGCTGCCCGAGGACGAGGCGGGCAAGGCGGCGACCGGCTGGCGCGGCGACCGCATCGCGTTCTTCGCGACACCCGGCGGCGGCATGGGGTACCTCTGGCACATCCGGTTCGAGGACGGGTTGAGCTCGGCGCGCTTCGAGAAGGCGCTCAAGAAGGCCCGCGCGAAGCGGCCGGTCCGCGGGAGCGGAAGTCGTTCAGCGCGGCGGACGCGACGTCGTCGTCGCCAACGGCATGGCGAAGGTGCCGGAGCTCTGAGCGATCAGGCGCCGAGGACCGACGCGATGCCCTCGGCCACCTCGACCCGGTTCTTCCCCGCTCGCTTCGCGCGGTAGAGCGCTTCGTCCGCCATCGCGACGAGGGACTCCGGCGAGGACGCGTCCCCGGGCGACGCGGTCGCGACACCCAGGCTGATCGTCACGATCCCCGAGGGCGCGCGCGGGTGGCGGGTGGCCATGCTCTCGACGCGCAGGCGCAGGACCTCGGCGACGGCGGCGGCCCCGCGGGAGGGCGTCGACGGCAGCACGGCCGCGAACTCCTCGCCGCCGTAGCGCGCGACGAGGTCGCCCGGACGCGTCAGCGCCTCGCGGATCTCGCCGGCCACGCGCCGCAGGCACTGGTCGCCGACCTGGTGGCCGAGCGCGTCGTTGAAGTCCTTGAAGTAGTCGATGTCGATCATGACGAGCGACAGCGACAGCCCGTCGCGGGTCGCGCGCCGCCACTCGCGCGCCAGCGTCTCCTCGAACCGGCGGCGGTTCGCGATGCCGGTCAGCGCGTCGACCTCCGAGAGCTGCTGGAACCGGGCGTTGGCCTCCTCGAGCTGCAGCGTCCGCTCGGCCACGATCTGCTCGAGCTCCCGCTCGCGCGCCTTCGCCCGCGCGGCCCGCACGCGCGCGGCGCCGAAGCCCGCGAGCACCAGCCCGACCGCGCACATCCCGTAGAACCAGGCCGTCTGGCGGAAATGCGGCCGCAGCGAGAAGCGCGCGACCGCGTCGGTGTCGCTCCAGACGCCGTCGTTGTTGGCGGCCTTGACGCGGAACGTGTACCGGCCGGGCGGGATGTTCGTGTAGAACGCGGTCCGCCGCGAGCCCGCCTCGATCCACTCCCGGTCGAAGCCCTCGAGCATGTAGCGGAAGCTGACGCGGTCCGGGTCCACGAAGGAAAGGCCCGCGTAGTGGAACTCGAGGTCGCCCCGGCCGGGCTCGAGCTCGGAGTCGTCCCCGCGGGGCAGCACGCGCCGGTCGACGAGGACCTGCTCGATGACGACGGGCGGCGGCAGCGTGTTCGTCCGGATCCGGTCGGGGTCGATCACCACCGCGCCCTCGATCGTCGGAAACCAGAGGCGCCCGTCGCGCGTCTTCCAGCCGGCCGGCTGCGTGAACCCGCTGCACTCGGCCGAGCGCATCCCGTCCGCGCGCCCGAAGGCCTGGGACACGACGGCCGCGCGCTTGCCCTCGGCGAGCTCCTCGAGCTCGGCGCGGCGCACGCGGAAGATCCCGCGGCTGCAGCTCATCCAGAGGTTGCCGCGGCCGTCCTCGAGGATCGCGTACTGCACGTCGTCGAACAGGCCCTCGCGTCGCGTGAACCGGCTGAACCTGCCGTCCTTGTAGCGATTGAGGCCGCCGCCGTCGGTCCCGATCCAGAGACAGCCGTCGGCGTCCTCGTACAGCGCGAGCACCGTGTCGTCCGAGAGCCCCTCTCTGGTCGTGAAGTTCGTGAAGCGCCCGTGGGCGAACCGCCACAGCCCGCCCGCCTCGGTGCCGAGCCAGAGATTGCCGTCGCGGTCCTCGAGGATCGCGAGCACCGTCGCCGCCGTGAGGCCGTCGCGGGCGCCGTACACGGTGAACTTGCCGTCGCGCTCCTCGACGAGCCCGCCGGAGTCCGTGCCGATCCAGAGGCTGCCGGCCCGATCCGCGGTACATGCTGCGGATGATCTCGCTCGGCAGCCCGTCCTTCTGGTGGAAGGCGCGGAACCGCCCCTTCTCGAGCAGGTCGAGCCCGTCTCCCCAGGTCCCGACCCAGAGGCGGCCGGCGCCGTCCTCGCCGATCGAGCGCACGAAGTCCCCGGACAGCCCCTCCTTCGGGCCGAACGCCGTGAATGCGCCGCCGTGGTAGCGGCTCACGCCGCCGCCGCGCGTCCCGAGCCAGATGGATCCCTCGTGGTCCTCGTAGATGGTGCGGACGCGGTCGCTGACGAGGCCTTCCTTGTGCGTGAAGGCGGTGAACTTCCCGTCCTTGAGGCGGTTCAGGCCGCCCGCGACGGTCCCGATCCAGAGGCTCCCCTCGCGGTCCTCGAAGATCGCGAGGACCGTGTCGTCCGAGAGGCCCTCGGCCGGCGTGAACTTCGTCAGCTTGCCGTCGGTCATCCGCGACAGGCCGCTCTGGTTGCCGATCCAGAGATTCCCGTCCCGATCCTCCTGGAGGGTCTCGACCGTGTCGCCGGCCAGGCCGTCCTTCTCGGTGTAGACCGTGAACCGGCCGTCGCGGTAGCGGGCCAGACCGCCGCCGTCGGTGCCGGCCCAGACGTCCCCGCGGCTGTCGACGAACACCGACTGCACGATGTCGGAGGGCAGGCCGTCCTTCTTCGTGTACACCGTGAAGCGCCCGTCGCGGAGGCGATTCAGTCCGCCGCCGTCGGTGCCGATCCACAGGTCGCCGCCGCGGTCTTCCTGGATGGACCAGATCCGGTCGTTGGAAAGGCCGTCCTTCGTCGTGTACGCCGTGATCCGGCCGTCCTTCAGGCGATTCAGACCGCCGCCGCCCGTGCCGATCCAGATCGCGCCATCGCGGTCCTCGCAGATCGCGAGCACGCGGTTGTTGGAGAGGCCTTCCTTCGTCGTGTAGGCCGTGAATCGCCCGTCCTTGAAGAGGTGCAGACCGCCCCACGTGCCGACCCAGAAGTTGCCGGCGCGGTCCTGGTACAGCGCCTGCGCGTTGCTGTTCTGCATCCCGGGCGTATTGCCCTTGTCGAACACCGTGAACTGCACGCCGTCGAAGCGCACGAGGCCACGCTCGGTGCCGAGCCAGATGTATCCGTCGCGCGTCTGGAGGATGGCCTGGATCGAGTTCTGCGGCAGGCCCGCGTCGGTCTTCCAGACCTGGTGCGCGTACTGCGTGATCGCTTTTCGGGGATCGAGGGCCGGCAGCGGCAGACCGAGAAGGAACCCGAACACGACGAGGGCGACGCGTTCGGCCCGGCCCGTCGCGCCGGCGACCTCCCCTTCGATCCGAGCCGCGCATGGCCGATTTTAACAGGCCGGCGCGCGGGCGCCGCGGTCTATCCGGCCTGCAGCTGGTGCAGGTACCAGGGAATGACGGCGAACATCTGGATCGCGTCGAAGACGCCGTGCGCCGCGATGCAGGGCAGCACGTTGCGATACCGCACGAATGTGATCGAAAGCACCGTCGAGATGACGAGGATCCCGATCAGCATCAGGGGCTGGCCGTAGGAGCCGTGCGCCGCCGTGAACATGAGCGTCGCCGCCACCGGGCCCACCCGCGTCTGCAGGAACCCGCGGAAGAACAGCTCCTCGACGACCATGGCCGAGCAGACGATCGACAGCTTCATCCACAGCGGCCGCGACACGAGCCACACGATCAGAGGCGAGACGGACCCCGCCGCCGCGGGCTCGCCGCGGAAGCCCTTCGAAACGATGAACCAGATCCCGAGCAACACCGCCGCCGAGAAGAGGGTCACGATCCATCCGGCGAAGCCGATCACCACGCCGCGCGCCACGTCCTTGGCGGGATTCGGGCTCGTCAGCTTCAGGAACTCCGAGAACGAGTGGCGGCCCGACAGCGCGTAGTAGCAGGCGAGGAAGAAGAGCAGCATGCCGTGGACGGCGAAGACCGACACGAGCGAAAGCTCCCGGGTCTCCGGCTGCGCGCCGGCGAGGCCGCCGGCGAACGGGATCGCGACGGTCAGCAGCAGGACGCCCGCGAGCAGCCCCACCGCCACCGCGCGGCGCCCCGGCTCCTCGAAGCCGTCCTCCGCGAAGACCGCGCGCGAGCGCGCCTGCGAGAACGACAGCAGCATGCCGAGGCTTCCCGCCACGACGAGAAGGACGAACGTCAGGGAGCTCATGGGCAAGCGGCGCAGATTAACTCAGCTCGGGGCAAGCCACAAAGGAATGACCCGATCGGCTAGGATTGGCGCCGATGCCCGCCGCCCCCCTCGAAGTCCGGAACCTTTCGAAGTCGTTCGGCGATCGCCGGGCGCTCGACGGTGTGTCGCTCGACCTGGCGCCGGGCGAGATCCTCGGGCTGCTCGGCCCGAACGGCGCGGGCAAGACCACACTGGTCCGCAGCGTCGCCGGGCGGGTCCAGCCCGAGGGCGGCACCCTCCGGATCCTCGGTTTCGAGCCCGCCGACGACCGCGCCCGGGCCGTCCGGGGGTGGGTGCCCGCAGGAGATCGCCCTCTATCCCCTGCTCTCGCCGCGCGAGAACCTGTGGACCTTCGGCCGCTACCAGGGCCTCTCGGGCCAGGGCCTGCTGGACGGGATCCGGTCGAGCCTCGACTGGATCGGCCTGGCCGACCGCGCCGACGAGAAGACGGACAAGCTCTCGGGCGGCATGAAGCGGCGTCTGAACATCGCCGCCGGGACGATCCACGCCCCGCGGGTCCTGCTGCTCGACGAGCCGACCGTCGGCGTCGACCCGCAGTCGCGCGAGCGCATCTACGCCATGATCGGCGAGCTCAAGGGCCGCGGCGTCTCGCTGCTCTACACCACGCACTACATGGAAGAGGCGGAGCGGCTCTGCGACCGCATCGCCATCATCGACCACGGCAAGATCATCGCCGCGGGAACCAAGGACGAGCTCGTGAAGACGACGATCGGCAACCGCGAGGCGCTCACGATCGACGCGGGCGCGCCGATCCCGGCCGCCCTCCGGGAGAAGCTGGTCCAGCGCGGCGCGGCGGTGGACGCCACGAAGGTGCAGCTGTCCGTCGAGAATCCGGCCGAGCAGATCCGGGAGATCCTCGGGCTCTTCCATTCCGCCGGCGTGCCCGTCCGCGACCTCACGCTGAAGAGCGCCACGCTCGAGCAGGTCTTCCTGCAGCTGACCGGGCGGGAGCTGCGCGAATGAACATGATCCTCGCCGTCGCGAAGAACCGGCTCATGAACCTGCGGCGCGACCGCGCGGCGTTCGTGCTCGCCTTCGTCCTGCCCGTCGCGTTCTTTTCCATCTTCGCCGGCATCTTCGGCGGCTCGGGAAAGGCCTCGACGCGCAAGGTCGCCGTCATCGTGGTGGACGAGGACGGCAGCGACGGCTCGCGCCGCTTCGTCGCGGGCCTCCAGGCCGAGGCCGGCCTGTCCGTCGGCCTGAAGCCCGGAGACGAGAAGGACCCCGCCGGGCCGCTCTACACCGCGGCATCCGCCGAAGCGGCCGTCAAGAAGGGCGAGGTCCCGATCGCCCTCATCATTCCCGAAGGGATTCGGGGCCAATCCGATCGCCTTCGGTCCGGCAGCGGACCGGCCGAAGCTTTCGATCCTCGCCGACAGCGCCGATCCCATCGCCCCGCAGGTCCTCGCCGGGCTGGTCCAGAAGGTCGCCATGACCTCGATGCCCTCGGCCCTCGCGCGCAGCGGCCTGGCCGAGGTGGACAAGTGGAGCGGCGGCCTGACGCCCGAGCAGAAGACGCGCATGGAAACCGCGCTCGGCGCGCTCGAGAAGGAGACCGCGCCATCCGCGCAGGCGCCGGCCACGACGGGCGCCGACGGTGGCCTCGTCGCGGTCGCCGTGCGCGACGTCGTCGGCGAAAAGAAGAAGAATCCGACGGTCGCCTTCTACGCCGCCGGCTTCGGCGTGATGTTCCTGCTCTTCTCGGCCGCGGGCGCGGGCGGCGCGCTTGATCGAGGAGGCCGAGAGCGGCACGCTCGACCGGATCCTCTCGACCCGCGTCTCCATGACGCGCCTGCTGCTCGGCAAGCTCCTCTACCTGACCGGCATCGGCGTCGCCCAGCTGACGGTCATGTTCACCTGGGGCGCCCTCTTCTTCGGCGTCGAGCTCGCGAGCCACATCCCGGGATTCCTGATCATGACGATCGCGACCGCGATCGCGTGCTCGGCCTTCGGCCTGCTGCTCGCCTCGATCTGCCGGTCGCGGATGCAGCTGGTCGCGCTCTCGAACCTCTCCATCCTGATGATGTCCGCCCTCGGCGGCAGCATGTTCCCCCGGTTCCTGATGCCCGAGAAGATGCAGAAGTTCGGCCTGATCACGCTGAACGCCTGGGCCATCGACGGCTTCCAGAAGATCTTCTGGCGCGAGGAGCCGCTGTGGTCGATCTGGCCGCAGGTCCTCGTCCTCGCCGGCCTCGGCGTCCTCTTCTTCGTCGTCGCCCGACGGGTCGCCAGGCGGTGGGAAACCAGTTGACAGCGTCTATGCTGCTATAGCATATACTCCTCCCAATCGTCAGGGAGGAGGACACATGAGGCTGCCCGCCAAGGTCCACGCGCTCTTGGCAATCACCGTTCCTGCAAGGCGCGCTGGCGTGCTCTGGACATTCTTGATCGTGGGAGGCTGCGGTCTGGCACTTGGTCAAGGGTTGGTCGGTGTGGGGCTCCTTCCCGGTCAGTCCACCGTGCAGGTGTTTGCGATTCATCCTGCCACTGGCGGCACGACTCCATTTCTCTCCACCGGTGCCGGTGCCCTCACCGGAGCTCCCATCGGGTTCGACCCTCTGACACGTCGGCTCTTTTTCGAGGACGGGTCGGGGCTCTGGACCGCAGACCTCGCACTCGGCACCTCGACGCGCGTTCCCCTTTCGGTTTGCTGCCCGTTCTTGCAGTACGACCGCCGCGCAAATCTACTCCTGGGTCTCGGCCTTCTTCCGGGACAGACGACAGTGCAGGTGTTCGCGATTGATCCCGCGAGCGGTGGCACGACTCCGCTTCTTTCTACCGGCGCCAGTGCGCTCAGCGGAGCTCCCATCGGGTTCGACCCTCTGACACGCAGGCTCTTCTTCGAGGACGGGTCGGGGCTCTGGACCGCCGATCTCGAACTCGGAACCGCGACTCGCGTTCCCCTTGCGGTCTGTTGCCCGTACCTGCAGTACGACGGCCGGGCGAATCTGCTCCTGGGTCTTGGCCTTCTTCCAGGTCAGACGACAGTGCAGGTGTTCGCGATCGATCCTGCCACCGGTGACACGACCCCACTCCTCTCCACCGGTGCCAGTGCACTCACCGCAGCTCCCATCGGGTTCGACCCTCTGGCGCGCCGACTCTTCTTCGAGGATGGGTCGGAGCTCTGGACCGCCGATCTCGAACTCGGAACCGCGACTCACGTTCCCCTCGCGGTCTGCTGCCCAGCCTTGCATTTCGCCGGCGGCGCTGTCGCCGCTGTGCCGCTCCTCGGGCCGTCTGGGCTCGCAGCCCTGCTGATAGGTATCGCCATTGCGGGTTGGCACTTCAGCCGTGCTCAGCGCTCCTGACACTCGCAGGCTGCAGATCCGCCGTCGGAGCGCATGAAGATTTTCGAAGTTGAGACGCCGCCCCTCGGTCATGTGAGGATGCACCGGAAATGATCTCCGCCCGAGAGGCTCTCGAACGCCTGCGCGAAGGCAATCGCCGCTTCGCTCCGCGTTCCAGCCCATCCAGGACTCGTCCGCTTTCGTTTGCCCCTGATGCGGACCCGCGCTGAGGCACTCCAATCCGAGTCGAGACTTGCGATCGTGAAAGGACGGGCGCAATGAACCGAACCCTCGTCGCCTCGAGCTTTCTCTCCATCCTCACCTGCCTGTCCGGATCGGCCCGCGCTCAGAACTGCGGCTATCCCTGGACGGTCACGGCCACACCTGTCGACAGCCAGACCGTGGCCGTCCACCTCTGCGGCAGCTGGAGCGGATGCGTGCCGCACGACCCGCAGTTCACCGTCGTCGGCGATCAGATCCAAGTGTCGTTGACGGCAGCCGAACCGGACACCTCCCAATGCATCGAGGGGCAAAACGTCACGAACCACACGGTCCTCGTGGCGCCCCTCGCCCCCGGAACCTATGGAGTGACCGCGGTCCTGAACGATGGCAGCCAGACAATCGTCCTCGGGACGACGAGCGTCGTCGTGGAGGCCTGCACTCCCACCGCATACATGCTGTGCCTCAACGACCACCGCTTCGCCGTGACGGCCTCCTTTACCGACACGCCCCAGGGCCTGCCCGTGCAGGCGACGGCCGTCTCGCTGACCGGCGACACCGGGTACTTCTGGTTCTTCGATCCCGCCAACGTCGAGCTCGTCGTGAAGGTCCTGGACGGCTGCAGCGTCAACGGCAGGTTCTGGGCGTTCGCGGGCGGGCTGACCAACGTCAATGTCCTGCTGCAGGTCACCGACACGCGAACGGGAGTGACGCAGCCGTACTCCAACGCCCTGGGCTCGCCGTTCCAGCCGGTCCAGGATTCCTCCGCATTTCCATGCCCCTGATGCGCGCGGGCAAGCGCGTTTCGCAGTTGACGCACGGACCGTCGGTCATGCGAGGATGCACCGTCTATGGTCGCCGCCCGAGAAGCCCTCGAACGACTCCGCGAAGGCAATCGCCGCTTCGCGCAGGACGCCTTGAACCGCGACACGCTCACCGGCCGGACGCGGCGCACCCAGCTGGCGATGGGCCAGGAGCCGTTCGCGATCATCCTCGGATGCTCGGACTCGCGCGTGCCCGCCGAGCTCGTTTTCGACCAGGGGCTGGGCGACCTCTTCGTGATCCGTGTCGCCGGAAACATCGTCGCGGAATCGCAGATCGGCAGCATCGAGTTCGCGGCCGCGCGGTTTGCCACGCGGCTGGTCGTCGTGCTGGGGCATACCCAGTGCGGGGCCATCTCGGCCACGCTCGAACAGCTGGGGCAGCCGGCGGACCACCGGTCCCGGAATCTGCGCGCCATCGTCGACCGGGTCCGGCCGTCCGTGGAGCCGCTCCTCGCGACGGATCTGGCGCGCGATCCGGAGGCGCTGGTGCGGGAGGCCGTCCGCGCCAACATCCGCGAGTCGACGCGCCACCTGCGGCACGGTTCGGAGATTCTCGAGGAGCTGATCCTGAAGGACGGCCTCCTCGTGCTCAGCGCCGAATACTCGCTGGAGACCGGGGTCGTCGAGTTCCTGGACGATCCGCCCCAATCCTGAGGAGGCCGTCGTGAAGAAGTCCCTCATGGGGATCGTGTGCCTCATCCTGTTCACAGCCCTGACAACGAAGAGCTCGGCCCAGAGTTGCGGCTTCCCATGGACGGTGACGGCGACGCCGGCCGGCGGGCAATCGGTCGCAATCACCGTGTGCGGCTCCTACTCCGGCTGCCATCCGCACGATCCGCAATTCACGATCCTCGGTTCGCACATCCGCCTGACCCTGCAAAGCTCCGAGCCTCCGGACCGGTGCCAGTGCCTCGCCGTCGTAGGCACCTTCCAGCAGACCTTCCTCGTCCATCCGCTCACGCCGGGAGACTACGACGTCACGGCGACGCTCCTCAGCTGCGACCCTCCCCTCGAGGCCGGCTCGACATCCTTCACCTTCGACGCGACGTCGGCGATTCCCGCGCTCGATGCGCGCGGCCTCGCCACCATGGCGGCTTTGATTCTCGCGGTCGGCATCTGGCGGCTCCGGCGGTGAGTGCCCGGCCGACTGGGAGTTTTACTAGTCCGCACCTATTCCGGCTGAAATCCGCCGCATCCTCGGCACAATGGCCGCGATGCGATCGCCCAACGAACTCCGGCCGCGCGCCGTACACATTGACAGGAATGCCGCACCTTGCCGGATGACGGTCGTGGAGGTCTAGTGGTCGCGGTCGAATGGTTTTCCACGATCGCCGCCGAGAGCCTGTCGGGCGTCGCGTTTCTCTACGACTACGTCCAGCTCCACTTCAACCTGGATCCGCTGCTCAACATCTACACTCCCGTGACCGTCGTCGTCGACGGCGCGTCGCACGTCAGCGGCGACATCGGGTTTGCCAACGCGCTGATCGGCCAGATCGACAAGCCCGTTTCGCACGTGTCGGTCGAGGCCGGGTCGTGCGTCGCCATCCATTTCCGGGACACGTCGGTCATCGCCTTCTCGACGCAGCGCGCCAAACCCGGGCGCGAGGCGTTCACGCTCTTCACCGAGAACGGCGTCTTCGCGGAGTAGCGTCCCCTACTCGTACACCCGTTCGTTGATCGTCAGTCGCTCGAGGTAGACGGTCTCGCACGAGCCCGGGCCCTCGTCCTCCCGCGTCGTGCTCGTGCCCCAGTGGAACGCGGGGTCGCTCACGCCGTCGACGTCCACGAGCCAGCCCTCCAGCCGGACGTCGTCACCCTCGGACACGCAGCGCACGGCCGTTCGCAGGCGAGGGCTGGCCGGAATCACGTGGACGTTCGCCGCGTGCGAGACGATCGTGCCGCGGTCGAGGGTGCCGTCGTTGGTGTGCCAGAAGAAGAAGCGGGAGTACTGGCTGTAGGAGATCCGGCCCTTGAAGGGCGCCGCGAGAAGCGGGCCCCAGGCGAGGGCGAGGTCCTCCGGGATCAGGGCGGCGGCTGCGCCAAAACGATACGGCCGATCGCCGACGACGCGGGCCGACTGATCCCACGCGAAGCGGGGCGTCAGCCTGTATCGGCGGCCACCCGGCGAGGAAGTCGAACGGAATCCGGTCGCGCGAATCCTGCGCGGGCTCGGCGCGAACGTCCGGCCGCGCCGCCGCCCGGTGGGACAGCAGGCGCAGCTGGAGCGGATGGCGCAGGGCGATCAGGAGCAGCGCCGCCGCCGCCAGGATCGCCAGGGTTCGCTGCCGCATGGGTGCCCCATTGTCGCCCCAATCACTTCCCTGTTGACAAGCCGGCGTCGGCGCGACGGATAATCCGCTCCTTCTTCGATAGGCCTGATCGTCGCTTCAACCGCCCTGGATTCGAGGAGACACGCATGCGCAAGCCGGTGCTCACGCTCTGGACGCTGATCGGTCTCGGACTCGCCGGGCTCGCCCTCGCCGCCGATCCGCCGAAGGACGACGCGAAGGACAAGAAGCCCGATCCGGCGGCGGACATCAACAAGCCGCGCGCCGATACGCGCAAGATCACCTTCGAAGCGACCGAGAGCACGTGGATGTCGGTCGACGTCTCGCCCGACGGCAAGACGATCGTCTTCGATCTGCTCGGCGACATCTACGCCGTGCCCGTCGCGGGCGGCGCGGCGAAGGCGATCACGAGCGGACCGGCCTACGACTCGCACCCGCGCTTCTCGCCCGACGGCAAGACGATCGCCTTCACGAGCGACCGCAGCGGCATCGAGAACGTCTGGCTCATGGACGCCGACGGCAAGAATCCGGAGGCCCTCACGACCGAGAAGGACTCCTACGTGCGCAGCGCCGCCTGGACGCCCGACGGCAACTACCTGATCGCGCGCAAGGAAGAGGGCAAGCGCGGCGGCATCCCGCCGGTCGAGCTCTGGATCTACCACCACGAGGGCGGCGGCGGCATCAAGCTGACGTCCTCCGACGACGTCAGCAATGCCGGCGGCGCCGTGGCCTCGAAGGACGGCAAGTCCATTTACTACGCGGCCCGGGAGCGCAAGTTCAACTACATCCCGAACCTGCAGGACGGCCTCTGGCAGATCTTCCGCTACGACCGCGCGCTCGCCGAGAGCTTCCCGGTCACGGGCGGCTTTGGCGGCGCCGTGCGGCCCGCCCTCTCGCCCGACGGCAAGACGCTGGTCTTCATCTCGCGCCGCGACGACGACACGGTCATGGTCGCCCGCGACCTCGCCTCCGGATCCGAGCGCATCCTCGCCCGCGCGGTGACGCGCGACGAGGAAGAGGGCTTCGCCCAGATGGACCTCTGGCCCAACTACGCCTTCACGCCCGACGGCAAGTCGCTCGTCTTCTCGAACGCGAGCAAGCTCTCGCGCATGGACGTCGCGACCGGCGCCATCACGGAGATCCCGTTCACGGCGGCCGTCGAGCAGTTCGTCGCGCCCCGCGTGACCTGGCAGGAGAAGGTCGAGAGCGGACCGGTCAAGGCGCGGATCCTCCGGTGGCCGAGCCAGTCGGCCGACGACAAGACGATCGCGTTCGAGGCCTTCGGGCGCGTGTGGCTGCAGGAGATCTCGGGCGGCAAGACCGTCGGCAGCCCGCGCCGCCTCACGAAGGAGGACGCGACGCTGCCGCACCGCGAGTACGCGCCGGCCTTCTCGCCCGACGGCAAGTCGATCGTCTACGTCTCCTGGAGCGACGCCGAGGGCGGCCAGGTGTGGAAGGCGGCCGCCGTCCCGGGCTCGGCGCCCGTGAAGCTGACGCGGCACCCCGGCCACTACGTCAACCCGGCGTGGGCGCCGAAGGGCGACCACATCGCGATCCTGCGCGGCTCGGGGCTCGAGTTCCGCGGCAAGCAGCCCGAGGAGGAAGACTTCTTCGAGCTCGGCGTGCTCGACGCGTCCGGCGGCGAGATCCGTCCGGTCACGACCATCAAGCTCGGCGAGGGATTGCACTTCCACCCGCAGGCCTTCTGGAACGCGGATGGAACGCGGATCTACTACCGCGATCCGGTGGAGGCGAAGAAGCCGACCGACGATCCGAAGAACGACCTCGTCTCCGTGCGACCGGACGGCACCGACAAGAAGACGTACCTGCGCTTCCCCGCCGTGGACGACCTCGTCCCCTCGCCCGACGAGCAGTGGATCGTCTTCACGTCGCGCGACAACGTGTACGTGACGGCCTTCCCCGGCGTGCTGACGAAGGAGCCGGCGGAAGTCGGGCTCAAGGAGGGCGCCGTTCCCGTGTACCGCCTCTCGGACGACGCCGGGGGCTACGTGCGCTGGGCCGACGGCGGCAAGACCATCACGTGGGCGCTCGCGAACACCTTCTACCGCCTCCCGATCGCCTCCGCGGTCGACTTCGCCCGCGCCGAGCGGCGCAAGGCCGAGGCGAAGGCCAAGGAGGAGGACGCGAAGAAGGACGCTCCCGACACCGAGAAGGAAAAAGCCGACAAGGAGAAAGAGAAGGTCCAGGAGGCGCGCGTCCCGAAGTCCGAGACGATCGAGATCGCGCTGACGGCGCCGCGGCCCGCGCCGGAGGGCTCGTTCCTGCTGCGCGGCGCGCGCGTCATCCCGATGAAGGGCGACGCCGTCGTCGAGAACGCGGACATCCTCGTCACGGGCAATCGCATCGCGGCCGTCGGCCCCACCGGGTCGCTGAAGGTGCCGGCGGGCGCGAAGGTGTACGACGGCTCCGGCAAGACCGTGATCCCGGGCTTCATCGACACCCACGCCCACCTGCACTACTCCGGCTTCGAGCTCTTCCCCGAAGCCAAGTGGGAGTACGTCGCCAACCTCGCCTACGGCGTGACCACGGTCTACGATCCCTCGGCGCCCTCGCTCGACGTGTTCGCGCAGGGCGAAGACGTGGAAGCGGGGCTGATGGTCGGCCCGCGCGTCTACTCGTCGGGCGACGTGCTGTACGGCGGCCAGCAGGCCGGCATCTTCGCCGAGGTCAACAACCTCGAGGACGCCCGGCACCAGGTCCGCCGGATGAAGGCGTACGGCGCGCGGATGATCAAGGTCTACCAGCAGCCGCGCCGCTCGCAGCGCATCTACTTTGCCGAGGCCTGCCGCGAGCTGCACATGCTCCTGACCGCGGAGGGCGCCGGAGAGCTCCAGACGGACATGACGATGGTCACGGACGGCTTCACGGCGTGGGAGCACGCGCTGCCCGTCGCGCTCGGAAAGGACGTCGTCGACTTCGTCGCGAAGTCGACCACCTTCTACACGCCCACGCTGCTCGTCGCGTACGGCGGGCCGTGGGGCGAGCTCTACTACTGGCAGAACGCGAACCCGCACGACGATCCGAAGCTGAATCGCTTCGTCCCGCACGAGGGCCTCGACCGCATGGCGCGCCGGCATCCCTGGATCTGGCCGGCGGAATACCACTTCCCGACCGTCGCGCACGGCGCCGCCGAGGTGCTCCGGGCGGGCGGCAACGTGTCGCTCGGCGCGCACGGCCAGCTCCAGGGGCTCGGACCGCACTGGGAGGTGTGGGCGATGGCGGGCGAGGGCGCGACGAAGAAGAACTGGGCGATGACGCCGATGGAGGCCCTGCGCGCCTCGACGATCCTGGCCGCGGAGAAGATCGGCTTCGAGCCGGACCTCGGGTCCATCGAAACCGGCAAGCTCGCGGACTTCATGGTCCTCGACGCGAATCCGCTCGAGGACATCCACAACACGCTGAAGATCCGCTGGGTGGTCAAGAACGGCGAGATGTGGGAAGGCGAGACGATGAAGAAGGTCTGGCCGAAGGAAGAGCCGCCGCCGACGTTCTTCTGGAAGAAGTAGCGCTTCGGCTCGGGCGGGCGGGGACAAGCCCCGCCCCTACGACCCGTACTCCGCGGTGCCGTAGGGGCGGCCCTTGCGGCCGCCCGCACCGGGTCCGATCGCCTCGCATAGACTCTCGCGCAATGAAAAAGCTCTTCAAGTGGACCTTCCGCATCGTCGTCGGGACGTTCCTCGTCGTCGCGACGATCATCCTGATGCGGGCCTTCGACGCGCGGCGGCAGCCGCCGCTCAAGCCCTGGCACGGCACGCTGTCCGCCGAATTCCGGGCGAAGGACGCCACCGACAAGTCCACGCTCGCCGACTACCTGAAGATCGAGGAAGCCGTCTTCGCGCAGATGGAGCGCGAGGTCATCGCGAAGGTCCCTCCCTCCGACCACGGCCGCTACAACCGCTACTCGCCCGACGGCGTCGTCAACCCGACGCGCTTCTCCGAGGAACTGGAACCACACGTTCGAGCTGGTTCCGGACGGCGAGATCCGCGGCGGCGTGCTGCTGATGCACGGCCTGACCGACTCGCCGTACAGCGTCCGGTCCGAGGCCGAGATCTACGCGAAGGAGGGCTTCTACGCCCTGTCGCTGCGCGTGCCCGGCCACGGCACGATCCCCGGCGCGCTGACGGTGGCGAAGTGGGAGGACTGGCGGGCGGCCGCGCGGCTCGGGGCCCGCCACGTCCGCGGCCGCGTGCCGGCGCCGCTGCCCTTCCACGTCGTCGGCTACTCGAACGGCGGCGCGCTCGCCGTCCAGTACGCGCTCGACTCGCTCGGCGACCCGTCGCTGCCCAGGCCCGACCGCGTGGTCGTCATGTCGCCGATGATCGGCGTCACGCGCTTTTCCGGCGCCGCCGCCGTCATCGCCAGGATGGTCACCGCGGTGGGCAGCCTTCCCTACTTCGCGCAGTCGCGCTGGATGGACGTCCAGCCCGAGTACAACCCGTTCAAGTACAACTCGTTTCCGGCCTTCGCCGGCCAGCAGACCGTCGAGATCACGCGGGACATCCAGGCCTCGATCGAGCGCGAGGCCGCGAGCGGACGCATCAAGTCGCTGCCGCCGATCCTCGCATTCTCGTCGCTCGTGGACTCGACCGTGGACACCTGGTCCACCGTCGACGCGCTCTTCGGCCGTCTGCAGGACAACGGCAGCGAGCTCGTGCTCTTCGACGTGAACCGCTCGGCGATGGCGATGGGCTTCCTGAAGGACAACTTCGACCAGCGTCTCGCCGCCCTGCTCGCCAAGCCCGACCGCCACTACCGGCTCGCGCTCGTGACCAACGCGCAAGCAGGCACGCCGGACGTCGTCGTCAAGACCCTCGCGCCGGGCTCGACCGCGGTCACGGAGACGCCGCTGCCCGCGGCCTGGCCGCCGCAGGTCTTCTCGCTGTCCCACCTCGCGGTGCCGTTCCGCCCGAACGACCCGCTCTTCGGTCTGGCGCCCGACATGAACGTGGACTACGGGGCGCGCCTGGGCCTGATGGCTCCCCGCGGCGAGCGCGGCGTTCTCGCGGTGCCGATCGACCAGTGGATGCGGCTGAACTGCAACCCGTTCTACGGGTACCTGGAGGAGCGCGTCAGAGCGGGGATCGAGACGAAGTAGGAGTCTCTCCCAGCCGCTCGAGGACGTACCGGCGGATGTCCAGGCTCTGGTCCTCCATCGGCGCGTAGTAGCCGAACTGGTGGACGCGCGAGCCCATGCCGCGCTGCACCTCTTCGCAGATGGCCCAGTCCTGGCGGTTGATCAGGTCCCAGAACTCGACGGCGTCGGAAGGATCGAACTCCGGGCGCGCCATCTCGGCGGGATCGAACAGGAAATCGCAGACGACGCGCGTGCGGCCGGGCCCTTCGGGCGTCAGGCGGAACGCCGCGACGTGGTCGGGCGAGAGCGACAGGAAGAGATTCGGGTAGACGAGCTCGCCCTTGTGCCGGACCTTCTCCTGCTCGGAGAGGCCGGCGAAGGGCTCGCGCGTCGTGGTGCCGTTCTTCGTGAACGTGAAGGCGCCGTCGCGGTGCGGGATGCCGTGCTCCCAGTCGAGCCCGGCTCCCCCGCCCTCCTTGAAGGCCGGCACGACCTCGCACAGCTCGGGGTGGACGCCCGCGCAGTGGTAGCACTCGTTGTAGTTCTCGGCGACGACCTTCCAGTTGGCGGCGACGTCGTACGCGATGCTCTTCGCCGTCGCGAGAGAGGCGAGGGGATACCGGCCGAGCCGCTCCGGGATGGGGCCGAGCGCGGCCGGGAAGTCGCGCGCGACCGGGCCGGCCGGCCAGAGGTTGAGGAAGAAGAAGCCGCCCCAGAGCTGGATCCCGACCGGGTAGAGGGAGAAATCCTCCTGCCGGAGCGACGGGTCCTGGTTCAGGAATGGCGCCCCGAGCAGCTTGCCGTCGAGGCCATATGTCCAGGCGTGGTACGGACACCGGATCGTCGCGGCCGCCACGTCGCCCGTGCACAGTCGCGCTCCGCGGTGCCGGCACACGTTGTAGTGCGCGACCAGTTTCCCCTGGCCCGTGCGCGCGACGAGGATGCTCTCGCCGAGCAGGTCGAGCACGCGCACGGCGCCGGGCTCCGGCAGCGTGTCGGCCCGGCCCGCGCAGAACCACTCCCGCGAGAAGATCCGCTCGCGCTCGCGCCCGAAGATCTCCTCCGAGAGGTAGTACTCGCTCGGGAGCGACTTCTCGAGCGTCATCCGCAGCCCTACTTGCCCTCGTGCTTGTAGTACTCGTACGCGGACATGGGCCTGGAGTAGTCCACGTTCCACTTGCGGTTCTCCTGGGGAAGCTTGCCGAGCGCCCGCGCCATCTCGCGGACGTGGATCGCGACCGAGCCGCAGCACGACCCGATGTAGTCGATGCCGAGGTCGCGCGCCTGCTGGGCCCACCGGGCCATCTCGCGGCGGGAATGCTGGAGCGGGTCGAGCTCGAACGGGAACGCTTCGAGGCTGGTGAAGTCCGGCTTCTCGGCCGTCGTGCGGTAGCCCACGGGCTGGCAGGCGATGAAGCCCTTGACGGCCTTGCGCATCTCCTCGATCAGCGGCAGCGTCGTGTCCGGGCCGCGCAGGCAGTTGATCCCGACGATGTCCGCGCCCGCATCCTGCAGCGCCCGGGCGCAGTCCGCCGCCGTCTGGCCGTCGGAGGTGACCGGCTTGTTCTCGAAGCAGACCGTGACCATGACCGGCAGCTTCGTCTTCTTCGCGCTCTCGACGGCCAGCAGCGCCTCGCCGAGCCACGAGAAGGTCTCCCCGATCACGAAGTCGATGCCCTCTTCGACCTGCACCGCCAGCTGCTCGTCGAACGTGCTGCGCACCCGGTCGTAGGAGGACGGGCTGCCGTGCTCGTACTTCCACGTGAGCGACAGGTTGCCCGCCACGAGGCACTGATCGCCGGCGACGTCCTTCGCGATGCGGACGGCCGCGCGGTTCAGATCCTCCAGGCGATTTTCGAGACCGACCGTCGCGAGCTTGTCGCGGCTGGCGTAGAACGTCAGGGCCTGCAGGACCTCGGCGCCCGCCTCGCGGAACTCGACGTGCAGCTGCTTGAGCGCCTCCGGCTTGGTCAGCGCGACTTCGGGCGTAAACGGGCCGGCGCGCACCCACCCGCGCTTTTCGAGCTCCAGCAGGTAGCCGCCGTCGCCCAGGACCGGGCCGTCCTTCAACCGTTCGAGAATCGTCTTCTTCGTTGCCACTGTTCTCCTCTTTCCCGGCTACGTATACGCGGCCGGCTCCTCGTCCCCGTACTCCCACTCCGCCTTGATCGGCGCGCCCTTCGCAAAGCGCTCGGGATCGAACGCCGAGATGTCCACGGTCTTTCCACGCCCGTCGAGCACGAGCTCCGACACGACCAGGCCGGTCGCGGGCGATATCTTGAACCCCATCCCCGAAAATCCGCACACGACGTAGAGGCCGCGCGTGCCCGGCGCCTCGCCGATGAGCGGCCGGAAGTCCGGGCTGACGTCGTAGACGCCCGTCACGCCGCGCCAGATCTCGGCGTCGGCGAGCGCCGGCACGCGGCGCACCATCCGCTCGACGAGTCCCGCGAGCGAGTCGGAGGTCGCCGATTGCGCGAACGTGTCCGGATTCGCCATGGCGCCGCGCTTGCCCCAGAAGTCGCCGACGAGCGTCAGGCCGCCGACCTCGGATCGGAAGTACGTCGTCGTGATGCCGTCGATGCAGGCGGGCCCCACGCCGCGGAATCCGGCCGGGTTCTTCAGGATCGCCACCTCGTGGTACTCGCCCTCCACCGGAAGGTCGAAGCCGACGCCGGCAAAGAGCGGGCGGCTCCACGGTCCGGTCGCGGCGATCACGGTCGGCGCGGCGACGTCCCCGCGGTCCGTCGAGACGCCCGTGACGCGGCCGCCCGACGTCAGGAATCCGGTGGCGCGCGTCTGGGACCGGTAGGACACGCCCATCTCGCGGGCCCGCTCCAGGAAGTCGTTCGCGACGCCCGCGCCGTCGCCGTAGCCGGAGCCGGGCTCCCACGCCGCGAGCGGCACGTCGTCGACGTCCCAGTCGGGGACGAGCGCCGCGAGCTCGGCGCGCGTGACCACGCTGGCATCCACGCCGTGGGCGCACTGCATCGCGACGTTCTTCTCGAGACGCGGCAGCTCGCTCTCCGGCACGATCCGGACGAAGCCGGTCTGCCGGAAGTCTCCGTCGCGCCCCACGTAGTCCTTCCAGCTCCGGAACATCGCGAGGCTCTTGACCGCGAGGTCGACCTCCGGCGGAAAGCTGTAGTGCATCCGCACGAGCGCCGAGGAGCGGCCGCTGCCGCCTCCGGCGACGTCGCCCTTGTCGAGCACGAGGATCCGCCCGGCCTTGCGGCGCGCGAGGTGGAACGCGATCGAGGCGCCCATCACGCCGGCGCCGAGGACGACGACGTCCGCGGTCCCGTCGAGGTTGCCGCTCACTCGAACCGCCGCCGCAGGTCCTTCAGGACCCGGCGGGCCGCGTTGTGCCCGGGCGCGCCCGTCACCCCGCCGCCCGGGTGCGCGCCGGCGCCGCAGAGGTAGAGGCCCTCGACGGGCGTGCGGTACTGCGCGTAGCCCGCGACCGGCCGCATGAAGAAGAGCTGCTCGAGGTTCAGGTCGCCGTGGAAGATGTTGCCCTCGGTCAGGCCATAGGTGCGCTCGAGGTCGAGCGGCGTCAGGACCTGCCGCGCGACGACGGAGCCGGGCACGTTGGGCGCGTATTCGCCGATCTTGCGGACGACCCGGTCGCCGAGCAGCTCCCGGTTCTCGTCCCAGGTCCCTGTTTTCAGCGGTAGGGGACGTACTGGATGAAGCACGTCATCACGTGCCGCCCCTCGGGCGCGAGGCTCGGGTCCACGTTGGACGCGACGACGCAGTCGACCCAGAGCTCCTCCGGGATCTCGCCCGAGCTTGGCGATGTCGTAGCACCGCTCGGCGAACTCGAGCGAGGGAACGAGCGTGAAGAGCGCGCGCTGCGACTTCTCGAACTCGCGCGGCATGCCGTTGACGCGCGGCTCTTCGGACAGCACGAAGTTGACCTTCGCGCAGGGCCCGTCCATCTTGATGCCGGCGATCGCGCGGCGGAAGTCCTCGGGCAGCTGCTTCTCGCTCGACGAGGCCGAGGAACGTGCGCTTGGGATCGGCGTTGGAGACCACGACCTTCGCGGAGATCTCCGTGCCGTCCTCGAGCGCCACGCCGGTCGCGCGGCCGTTGCGCACCAGGATCCGCGCCGACGGGCGACGACGTGCGGATCTCGGCGCCGAACTTGCGGGCGGCCGAGGCCATCGCCTGCGTGATCGCGCCCATGCCGCCCATCACGTGGCCGTAGAAGCCCTGCAGGTCGTGCTCGCCGCCCGACAGGAGGTGGAAGAGCAGGCCGAGGGCGGTCCCCGGCGAGTACGGGCCGCCGTGCTTGCCGTAGACGTTGTTCGCGAGAAAGAGCGCCTTGACCTTCTCGGACTCGTAGTTGCGGTCGAGAAAGTCGCCGAGGCTGCCCGTCATGAACGAGACCATCCGCGCGATCTCGTCGCCCGAGATCCCGCTGAAGCGCCTGCCCACGCGCAGCGCCTCCATCACGCCCGCGAACCCCCGCGTGTGGACGTCCGGCGGCGGCTCGAGGAAGAAGGGCTGGAGGTAGCGCGCCAGGCGCTTCAGCTCGTCGTCCACGCGCACGAACGTCCGCGCGTCGGCCGGCGAGAGCTTCGCGAGCTCCCGGACGGTGCGCTCGCGATCCGACCACCAGGGCGCGACCGTTCCATCGGCGAACGGGACCAGCAGCGCCGGGTCGCACGGGACCATCTTCAGGCCGTGCCCGGCGAGGTCGAGGTCGCGGATGACCTCGGGCCGCAGCATGCTGGCGATGTAGGACGTCGTCGAGGCGCGGCAGCCGGGGGCGATCTCCTCGGTCACGCAGGCGCCGCCGACGATCCCCCGCCGCTCGACGACGAGCGTGGACAGCCCGGCGCGGGCAAGGTAGGCCGCGGCCGTGAGGCCGTTGTGCCCCCCGCCCACGACGATCGCGTCGTAGGATCCGACCCGCGTTTGATCGGCAGTCATGACGTCTATTTGACCCTTTTTACGCTAGCACAGGTTGATTTCCGGTGAGTCCGTTTTATAGGATGACCATAAGTCATGAAGTCCGTCGAGCTCCGTCCCGCTCCGCCGCCCTCCGCCGCGGCCCGTCCGCGCGCCGAGGCCAAGCGCGCCCGCATCCTCGAGGCGTCGATGCGGCACTTCGCCGAGCGCGGCTACCACGCCACGCGCATCGAGGACATCGCGACGGAGCTCTCGATCGCCAAGGGCTCCGTCTTCCAGCACTTCGGCAGCAAGGAGGGCCTCTTCCTCGCCGGCTACCAGAAGGCCGTGACGTCCTTTCCGGCTTACCTCGCCGCGCCGCCGGAGATCGTGGCGAAGGGATTCTTCGCGACGCTGCGCTACTGGCTCGAGCGCACCGACCGGCTCGTGCGCGAGAACTGGATCCCCTACCGGATGGCGCTGCTCGGCAACTACGGCACGGACCTGAAAGTGCGCAACGAGATCAACCGCTTCCTCCGCGACCGGGACCCGTACGGTACCGCCGCCTTCGTGCACACGGGCGTCGAGCGCGGCGAGGTGCGCAGGGACATCGACGAGGCGATGATCGTGTCCATGGTGGAATGGACGGTCGAGCGGTTCCAGGACGCGCTCCTGACCGAGGAGCTCGACCCGGGCCTCTTCTCGCGCCAGGGCAATCGCCCGGAGAAGACGGCCGGGCGCATCGCGCAGTTCCTGGACCTGCTCCAGGGAGCGATCGGCGAGCGGTCCGCCGCGGCCCCGAAGAGGGGCCGGAAGGAGAAGTAGCCATGGGGTTCGCGGACTTCGATTTCGACGTCGACCTCTCTTCCGCCGCGACGCTCCCCTCCACCTGGTACCGCGACCCCCAGCTCGCGGCCCTCGAGCAGGACCGGATCTTCGCGAAGACCTGGCAGCTCGTCGGCCATACGGAGCAGGTGCGGCTGCCCGGCGACTACTTCACGTGCACGGTCGCCGAAGAGCCCCTCGTCATCACGCGTGCCGAGGACGGCGCGATCCACGCCTTCTCCAACGTCTGCCGCCACCGCGCCGGCCCGGTCGCGCGCGGCGCGGGCCACCGCAAGGCGCTGATGTGCGGGTACCACGGCTGGACCTACACGCTCGATGGCCGGCTCCAGTCGACACCGGAGTGGGACGGGGTGCGCTGTTTCGAGAAGACGCAGCAGAACCTCCCGGCCGCCCGCGTCGAGACGTGGGGACCGTTTCTCTTCGTGTGCCTCGACCCGCAGGTGCCGCCGCTGCCGCAGGTGCTCGGCACCATCCCCGCGGAGACCAGCCACCTGCCCCTCGAGCACATGAGCCTCTTCAAGAAGATCGACTACGAGGTCGCGTGCAACTGGAAGGTCTACGTGGACAACTACCTCGAGGGGTACCACATCCCGATCGTCCACCCGGAGCTCTTCAAGGAGCTCGACTACCGCGCCTACAAGGTCGAGACCGCGGAGTACCACTCCAAGCAGCACGCGCCCATCCGCTCGAAGAACGAGGACTCGCTCTACCGCCGTAACCTCGTGGAGGGCGCGGAGCCCGAGGCGCTGTACTACTGGATCTTCCCGAACATGATGCTGAACCTCTACCCCGACAACCTGCAGACGAACCTGATCCTTCCGCTCGGCCCCGACCGCACGCTGACGCGCTTCGAGTGGTACGTCCTCGAGCCCAACAGCCCCGGCGTGGCCGAGGAGTTCGCGCGCTCCTTCGCCTTCAGCGACCAGGTCCAGCAGGAGGACATCCAGATCTGCGAGGCCGTGCAGAAGGGCCTGCGCTCGCGCACCTACGACCGCGGACGCTACTCCGTGATGCGCGAAAACGGGCTGCACCATTTCCACGCGCTGTTGACGCGCGCGCTCAAGCCGTAACGCGGCGTCTGCTAGGCTTCCGGCCATCGTCGACCTCCCGCCCAACGACCGCTGCGAAACCGGCTCGCACCCGGCGGGTCTCCATCAGGCGATGGGGTTCCGGGACGTCCTCTTCTTCATCATCACCGCGGGGACCAACCTGCAGTGGGTCGCGACCGCGGCGGCCGGCGGCGCCTCCTCGATCACGGTCTGGTTCATCGGCTTCTTCGCGATGGCGCTGCCGCTCGGCATCTGCGTCATCGCGCTCTCCTCGCGACATCCCGAGGAGGGCGGGCTCTACGTCTGGACGAAGATTGCGTTCGGAGACTTCGCCGGCTTCATCACCGGGTGGGCGTACTGGATGTCGAACCTGCCCTACTTCCCGGCCGTCCTGTACTTCGCCGCCGGCAACGCGCTGTACGCCGGGGGCAGCCGCTGGACCGGCTACTCTTCGAGCGCGCCCTACTTCATCGGCGCGTCCCTGATCGGCCTCGCCTTCGGCACGGTCGTCAACGTCGTCGGCCTCGAGGTCGGCAAGTGGCTCTCCAACGTCGGCGCGATCGCGCGCTGGCTCGCGACGGCGCTGCTCCTCGTCGTCGGGGTCGCCGCGTACCTCAAGTTCGGCTCCGCCACCCACTTCACGGCGAAGACGCTGATGCCGACCTCGCACCTGAAAGACATCATTTTCTGGTCCACGATCGCCTTCGCGCTGACCGGCCTCGAGTCCGCGTCGTTTCTCGGCGACGAGATCCGCGACGCGAACCGCACGGTGCCCCGCGCGATCCTCGTCTCGCTGCCGATCATCATGGTCCTCTACCTCGCCGGCACGATCAGCGTGCTGGTCGCGCTGCCGGCCGAGGAGATCACGAGCATGCAGGGAATCATGCAGGCGATCCAGCGGGCCGAGGCGCGCATCGGTCTCTACGGCCTTTCACCGGTCGCCGCGATCCTCATCACGATCACTGCCCTCGGCAGCGTCGGCGCCTGGCTCGCCTCGGTCGCCCGGATCCCGTTCGTGGCCGGAATCGATCATTACCTGCCCGAGTCGTTCGGCCGCGTGCACGCGAAGTGGGGCACGCCCTGGGTCGCGCTGCTCGCCCAGGCCCTCATCACGGGCGTGTTCGTCTTCCTCGGCCAGGCGGGAACGTCGGTGCGCGGCGCCTACGACGCGCTCGTCAGCATGACGATCATCTGGTACTTCATCCCGTTCCTCTACCTCTTCTCGGCTGCGATCAAGCTGCGGGCGGAGGCGCGCATCCCGGGGTTCCGGATCCCGGGCGGCAGCGCCGGCATCGCGGTCCTCGGCGTCGTGGGCCTGCTGACGACGATCGCCTCCATCGGCCTCTCGCTCTTTCCCGCGGAGAACGATCCCAACAAACTCTTCGCCGTCATCAAGGTCGTCGGCCTGACCGTGGTGATGCTCGGGGTGGGCGTCATCGTGTACTGGCGTGGAAAGAAGGCCGCTCCGCGATTCTGACGGCGCCGCGGTCAGGAGGCCGGAGCGCGCGAAGGCCCCGACAGGCTCGAGGCGACCCACACTGCGTCCGCGATCACGACGAGGTCGCAGAGCGCATGAAAGACGTAGAAGTGTCGCGCGAGGTCCGCGTGCGCGTTGGAAAGCACGCAGACGGCGAACGCGGTCGACGCCATCGCCATGAGGAGGACGATCGCCTCTCGCGCCAGCCGGCCGGCCGAGGAGACGCGGCCGCAGGTCGCGGCGACTGCGGTCGCGTTCGCGAGGAAGAGCAGCCCGATCCAGACCAGGGGGTGGCCGGGAAGCGCAAGGCGGCCGTCGCTCCACCAGGCGAACGTGCGCGTCCGGGTCCCGGGCGGAAATCCGGCGCTGCGCTCGAAGTTGCCGAACCGCGGGTGACGCAGGCGCAGAGCCGCAAGCCCTCCGCGCCGGACCGCGGAGAAAAGGCGCGCGGGGTGCGTCAGGTAGAAGCGCGCGAGCCGCGCATAGCTGAAACGCTCCAGGAAGGCCGCCCGGAATGCCGCCTGGTTGAACGGGCCCGCCGGCACATAGGCCGTCTTCCCGATCGCCGCGGTCCAGGACGGATCGAGACCCAGGTCCGCGAGGTCCTGGCGGGGGTCGGGTGAATCCGGAAGCAGCTCCATGAAGACCTTGTGGTACCGCGCGACATCCGCGATCTCCGGAGGAGTCTGCCGGTAGTACCACGCGCCCAGGACGCAGAGCAGAGCCGCCGCGGCGAGCGGCGCGAGCCGCCACGGAGCCTTTGCCCGGCCCTCGCCCGCCATCGCCAGCCGCAGCCCCGCCAGCGCCAGCAACGGAGCCTGGATCGCCTCCTGCGGCTTCGAAAGAACGAAAAGGCCGGCAAAGAGAAAGAACGGAGCCACAAAACGCGGATCCGGGCCCGGCCGCGCGATCCAGCGAGCCAGGACGCCGAGCGTCAGCAGCAGGAACAGAAGAGAAGCGGTCTGGCTGTAGAAGGAATTCAAGGGCGCGGCGTATCCGACGTCCGTGAAAACGAGGACGAGCAGGACGGCCCCGACCCATTGCGCGGGCCGCGGCAGCGGGGCCATGCCCGACGCGAGGAGGCCGAGGCCCGCGAGCAGGAACAGGATGTGCACCGCGCCGAGAACCCGAATGTCGAACGTTCCGCCCGAAGCGAAGGGTTCGGCGAGCGCGCGCGCGACCCGAGCCGGAATCAGCTCCGAGGTGATCAGTCCGCTCGAGTACCAGCCGGCCGGCGCGTAGGCAAACTTCGTGTTGATCCAGTAGAAATATTTCTCGGACCGTTCCTGCGTCAGATACTGGAACCCGACCGGACCCATCACGCGCTCGAAATCGCCGTTGTTGGCAAGCCCGATGACTGGCGGCGCCAGAAGCTCTACGGACAGCAGGGCCGCCGCGGCCAGCACCACGGCCAGCACGACGATCTTGTTCGCGGACGCGCGATCGGGGGACTCGGTCACAGCGGGATTATGTCCTCGCCGTCCATGCCCGGATCGCGGCCTTTCGGCGGCAGCGGCCGCCGGGTCAGGGCCCGTTCAGCTCCAGATTGAAGGTCCCCACCAGGAAGGCCGCCATCTGCGCGCGGGTGTTCGCGCCGTCGGGGCAGTAGTTCCCGCCGCCGCAGCCGGCGGTGATCCCCTCGGCCGCGAGCTGCTCGATCCAGGGGGCGAACGCGCTCGACGCGGGCACGTCGTCGAAGATGCCGACGGCGGGCGGCGGCGCGTAGGTGCTGCCGTGCCTCGCCTTCAGGAGAAAGACCGCCATCTGCGCGCGCGTGACCGGGCGGTCCGGACAGTAGAGGTACGTGTCGCAGCCGGCCGTGATTCCGGACTCCGCGAGGTCTTCGATCCAATCGAGGGCGAACGCTCCGGGTGGCACGTCGGCGAACACCGAGCCCGAGCCCGCCGGCGGCGCGTACGCCGACCCGAGCTTGCCTTTCAACAGGAACACGGCCATCTGCGCGCGCGTGACGGAAGCGGTCGGGCAGTAGTTGCCGCCGGCGCAGCCGGCCGTCACTCCGTGGTGAAAGAGCGTCTCGACCTTCGCATAAAAGGCGTTCGAGGACGGCACGTCGGGGAAACTCTCGCCGACGTGCACCGTCCAGGTTCTGGCCGCGACGCCGTTGACGGTCTCGGTGAAGCCCGCGTCCCAGTGCGGTGCGGGGCGGGTGGCGGGGCTCGAAACCGACATCGCATAGCAGTCTCCGCCCGCGTCGTGACAGTTGGCCGGCTGCCCTGCGGCGGGCGAACCGTAGGCCGCCGCGGCATCCGTGATCGTGTACGTCGCACCCGCGGGACCGCCAAATCCGGACGCAACCCCCGCGAGCGCGACGGACGCCGTGGGCGGGTTTTCCCACGCCGGCTCCACGGCGACGGTCTCGCCCGGCTCGAGGATGCCGTTCTGGTTCGACGCGGCACCCGCGTGCGCGTCGACCGCCAGGGCCGGGGCGAGAGGCGGCTGCCAGCCGAGCTCGACGACTTCGAAGTCGTTCGCCGTCAACGCGTCGAAGGCGGGATTGAGGACGTCGTTGTCCCAGCGCTCGTCCCAGGTCCCGCTGATGTACATGTCGCTGCCGTTGTCGGCCACGATGAGCCCGTACCGCTTCATCGCGCGGAAGATCTTCTGGATCTCCGGCGCGAAACCCGAGAGGTCCTTGCCGGCCTTCAACCGCAGCCGCGCTCCCATCGGCAGCGCGGGCGGATCCTGGAACCCCGCCTGGTGCGACCCGGGGTAGACGTACCCGTGGGTGTGGCGCACGGTGAACCGAAACGCATGCCGGATCTCGTCGGGCCCGTAGACCTCGTCGTAGCGCACGAGGCCAGGCAGGATCGCGAGCCCGCCGGCGTCGGCCGAGGTCCAGCCCTCCGGCCGGCGGTCGTTGGTGTTCAGGTCGAAGAAGGCGCCCGAGTATGCCTGCCACTGCGCCCCGTCCCACCACACGTTGTAGAGCTCGTAGAGATACCGGTGGTCGCGGTCCAGGATCAGCACGTGCCGATCGATGTCGCCCGTGTCGTCGATGTTGCCGGGGTCGCCGCCCTCGACCCAGTGCGGCTGCGTGATCGCAGCGTCGGGAATCGGGTAGAAGGGATAGGAGACGTCGGCCGGGTGCGTGACGCCGTCGCTTTCCCCCGGCTCGGCGAACTGCACCGTCTTCTTCGGCTGGTTGCCGTCCACCACGATGAACGGAAAGCCGTAGATGCTGACGCCGTCATCGAGCGTGCCGCCGAAGTCCGGATGCAGGTGGCGCGGTGCGCCGTTGTTGACGTAGCCGATGAACCCGGCCGAGCCGGCATCGACCGGCGCGGCGGACACGTCGGCGCTCCACCAGTTGGTCGCCGGCGCGAGCGGCCCCGGCGCGGGCAGACCCGCTTCGAGGCGCGGGGGCATCGACTGCGCGGCGGCGGCGCCGGACGCGAGGATTCCCGCGAGCGCCGCGAAAAGAAATCGCGGCCTCCGTGTCAACGCTTTCCGTGTGTGGGTCGTCAGGCAATGATTATGGGGCGGACCCCGCCTGCAATACACCTGACCGGCCGAACAGCGACACCGCGCGCGGCGCGGACCTGTCCTTATTTGGGCCGGCCGGGCAGTCGTCCCGGCGCGAGCGAAAAACGTACTCTCGCCGGCATGGTGACGCGCAAATCGAAGGGCCCTGTGACGCAGGTCACCGCCTCGCCGAAAGCTCGCCCCTACAATTCCGGCACTCGCACAACCTACATGTTTTTGGCGGCTGTCAGAAAGGACATATGCCGATGAGAGAGAGACCCTCTCCCCGAACGCCTTTCTCTACCCTTTTCACGAGAGATGCTGCACGGCGCGCGGCGTTTCTCGCGACCCTCGGACTCGCGTCCGCGGGCATGGCCTTCGGCGCGACGAGCGCGACGCCGTTCCAGGTCGCCTACATGTACGCGACTTCGGGCCCGGCGGCCGGCGGAACGCCGATCAACGTCGTGGGCAACCAGTTCGCGCCCGGTGCCACCGCCACGATCGGCGGCCACGGGGTCGGCGCGATCGTCACGAGCTCGACGCGCATCGGCTTGACCTCTCCGGCGCTTGCGCCCGGGGCGCTCTACGACGTCATCATCGACAACGGCGCGTCCGCGGGCGTTCTGCCGAAGGGCTGGTTCGCCGATTTCGGCGACGTGTCCTCGGCCAGCCCGTTCCACGCGCCGGTCGAGACGATCATCCGCGACGGCATCACCTCGGGCTGCGGCGGCGGCAACTATTGCCCGGCGGCCGCGGTCACGCGCGCGCAGATGGCGGTCTTTCTCCTGCGGGCCGAACACGGCGCGGCGTACGTGCCGCCCCCGGCGACGGGCGCGATCTTCGGCGACGTCCACCAGGGCGACTTCGGCGCCGACTGGATCGAGCAGCTCTACGCCGAAGGCATCACGGGCGGCTGCCAGGGGGGCTCGCCACCCAACTACTGCCCGACGTCCTCGGTCACCCGCGGACAGATGGCCGCCTTCCTGCTCAAGATCTACCACGGCAACGGCTACGCGCCCCCGACGGCGACCGGCGTCTTCTCGGACGTGCCGACCTCGCTGCCGCTCGCGCCCTGGATCGAGGAGCTGGCCCGGCTCTTCGTCACGAGCGGCTGCGGCGGGTCGCAGTACTGCCCGTCCAACGCCGTGACGCGCGGACAGATGGCCGTCTTCCTCGCGAAGACGTTCCACCGCCCCGAAGCCACTCGCTTCCTCGAGCAGGCGACCTGGGGACCGAAGGATTCCGAGATCAGCGGCGTGCTCGGCGTCGGGTATCTCCCCTGGATGGCCACGCAGTACTCGCTGCCGGCCTCGATCTACCCGCCCCAGAACCTCGTGCCCGATTCGACGCCCTCCGAACTGCGGTGACGGCACCGGCGCGACGCCCCCGAACTGCCGGCGCGACAACTACTCGACGTGGCCCCTGTACACGACGTTCTTCACGCACGCCCTGTACCAGCCCGACCAGCTGCGCCAGCGCGTCTTCTTCGCGCTCCACAAGCTGGACGTGATCTCGACGAACAGCGTCGGCCGGCCGAGCCAGTACATCCCGTACCTGAACATCCTGGTGAACAACGCGTTCGGCAACTACCGCGACATCCTCGAGGACCTCACGCTCAATCCCGCGATGGGCGCGTTCCTCAACATGAACACGTCCACCAAGAACAACCCGAACGAAAACTACCCCCGCGAGATCATGCAACTGTTCTCGATCGGAACGGACCTGCTCAACCAGGACGGCTCCACGCAGAACGACGCGATTTCGGGTCTCCCGCTCCCGTCCTACGACCAGACGGTCATCGACAACCTCAAGCTCGTCCTCACGGGCTGGAAGATCCCGTCGGTGACCGTGCCGCCCCTGGCCGGAGACAGCGGCGAAACCAGCGGCGACTACCTGAACCCGATGGCCCTGCAGTCCTCGAACCACAACACGGCCGACGTGAAAAGCCTGTTCGTCGGCTTCCTCCCCAACCTGAACGGCGAAGGGACGCCGACCGTGATCCCGTCCGGCCAGACGGGCGACGTCGAGCTGCCCCAGGCCATCGACGCGCTCTTCTACCACCCGAACGTCGCGCCGTACCTCGCGCGCGAGCTCATCCACAGTCTCGTCACGTCCAACCCGAGCCCGGCCTACGTCGAGCGCGTCGCGGGGTTCTACAACGACAACGGTTCGGGCGTGCGCGGCAGCCTCTGGGCCATGGTCAAGGGGATCCTGCTCGACCCCGAGGCGCGCAACGCCCCCAGCGACGTCGACCTACGGCAAGCTCAAGGAGCCGGCCCTCTTCGAGCTCGGCATCCTGCGCGCGTTCAATGCGATGTCCGCCAACCGCAGCGTCAACTCGGACGGCTATCTCTCGCCGTGCGGCAACTGCACGCGCGACCAGGGCCAGGAGATCTTCAAGCCGCCCACCGTCTTCAGCTACTTCCCGCAGGACTACTACGCGCCGCCGGCCTCGGCGGGCCTGCTCGGTCCCGAGTTCGGCGTCATGGACGCCTCGACGTCCCTCAAGCGCGCCAACTTCATGAACACGATGGTCTTCTCGAGCATCGGGGTCAACTGCAGCGCCACGCAGTGTCTCGTGCCGTCCGGAACCGTCGATCGACATGACGGAGCTCCAGCAGCTCGCGTCCACGCCGGCCAACCTCGTGGACAAGCTCAACCGCCTGTTGCTGCACGGCACGATGTCCGACGAAATGCGGGCCTCCATCGTCACCGCCGTCAATGCCGTCTCGCCGCCGACCGACACGTTGAAACGCGCCCGCCAGGCGCTTTATCTGGTCGCGACCTCGTCGCAGTACCAGGTGCAGAGGTAACGCCATGTCGCACTCCAGAAGGGACTTCCTGATCCGGACCACCTGCGCGACGCTCGGCGCCGCGGCCTTCCAGGGCACCGTCCGGCAGTTCGGGCTCGCCAACCTGCTGGCGACTCCCAACGCCGTCACGGGCAACTACCGCGCACTCGTCTGCGTGTACCTGAACGGTGGCAGCGATTCGAACAACATGATCGTTCCGATCGACGCGGGCACCTACGGCGCGTACGCGGGCGCCCGGCCCGGCCTCGCGTTGCCGAATGCCGGCAGCCCGAACGGCGTCCTCGCGTTCAACGCCAGCCCCGCGTCGACCCCCGGCCAGAGCTTCGGCATCCATCCGAACATGCCCGAGATCAAGGGCCTCTACGACTCGGGCAAGCTCGCGGTCGTGACCAACGTCGGCCCGCTCGTGGAGCCGCTGAAGCAGTCCGAGTACATGGGCAACAGCAAGAAGAAGCCCTATGCGCTCTTCTCGCACTCGGACCAGGTCCAGGCCTGGCAGTCGGGCCGCTCGGACATCAAGATCTCGACCGGCTGGGGCGGCCGCTCTGCCGACGCCGTCGCGGACTGCAACGCGGCCGGCGGCGGCTTCCCGACGATCACCTCGATCGCGGGCTCCTCGACCTTCTGCATCGGCCTCAAACGGCCGCTCTCGATCGGGACCGGCTCGCTGACGAGCGTCCTCGCCCTGAGCGGCTTCAGCGGCTCCTCCACGGACATCGCCCGCCGCACCTCGATGGACTACCTGCGCACGATCGACACGATTGCGTCCACCATGAACGCGGCCGCGAGCGCCACGACGCAGCAGGCCATCGACATCAGCGCCGACTTCTCGACCGACCCGACGATCAACACCGTGTTCCCGAACACGGGCCTCGCCAACCAGCTGAAGCAGGTCGCCAAGGTGATCAAGCTGATCCAGAACGCGCCCGGCCTGAACCTCTCGCGCCAGATCTTCTTCGTGTCAGCAGGGCGGCTACGACACGCACCAGAACCAGCTGACCGACCAGGGCAACAACTTCCTCGACCTGTCGCAGGCCCTCAGCGCCTTCTACAACGCCACCGTCGAGCTCGGCCTCCAGAACAACATCACGACCTTCACGCACTCGGACTTCGGCCGCACGCTGCAGCCCTCGGGCTCGGGCGGTTCGATCGGCTCCGACCACGGATGGGGCAGCCACCAGCTCGTGATCGGCGACGCCGTCAGCGGCAACAACTTCTACGGCACGCCGAACCAGGACACCGGCCTGATCTTCCCGACGCTCACCCCCGGCTCGCTGGACGACACCACGAACAGCCTGAGCAACGGCCGCGGCCGCTGGATCCCGACGAGCGGGTCGGACCAGTACGGCGCGACGCTGGCCAAGTGGTTCGGCGTGGCCGACCTCGACATGGGCGCAGTGTTCCCGAACAAGGACAACTTCCCGACCATGGACCTCGGATTCCTGGGCGCCCCGCCGGCGGGGTGCTGAAGTCTCTTCGCACGGGGGGCGGCCCATGGCCGCCCCCTTTTTCTGGATCCACCGCTGCCGATGAAACACAGACCCGGGCGTGCCGCTGCCCTCCTGCTCGCTGCCCTGACCGTCGCCTGGCTCGCGCGGGCCGCGGCGTCACCGACGGTGACCTTCGAGGTGGACCCGCCCAACCCCGTGGCCGGGCAGACGATCCGCCTGCGCGACACGTCCCCGGGGGCCGCGACCTCGTGGAGCTGGGACTTCGGCGACGGCGCCTCGGCCTCGACCGCCTCCCCGTCGCACGCCTGGAGCGAGGCCGGCTCGTACACGGTCCGGTTGAATGCCCAGGACGCCAGCGCGGAAAAGACGATCACCGTCTCGGCGGAGACGACCCTGCGCCTGCTGGCGGCCCATCCCTTCGAGATCTCGATCGACGCGAAGGACCCGGGCGACGGGTCGGCCTCGCCGGCGCAGGCCATCGCGATCAGCGACCGGTTCGGCTGGTTCAGCTTTCCCGGGCTCACGAACGATCCGGGCAACCCCGAGGTCACCGTCAAGGTCCTCGAGGCCCCGACCTTTGGCCACTACTGGATCTTCTGGAGCGCGATGACGAGCCTCGAGTACACGATGACCGTGCGCGACGTCGTGACCAACCAGGTCCAGGTCTACGCGAAGACGGGATCGGATCCCTGCGGCGGCTGGGACCTGAAGAGCTTCCCGTTCCAGGCGACGCCGACGCCCGGCGGCCCCGCGGCGACGCCGACGGCCGCGCCACCCACGCCCACGAACGCGCCGAACCAGACGAACTCGCCGACGCGCACGAGGACACCGACACCGACGCAGAACCGCCACGGCGGCGCCGACCGTCACCCCCACGCCGATGCCGACAGGGCCGACGTCCATCACCCTGCGATCGATCTCCTGGCAGTGGGACTTCTGTCCGTCGTCCGACCAGGGAGATCCCCTCCTGGCCTGCACGATGGGCGCCTGCCCCTACGAGATCGGCCCCGGGACGCACGGCAAGAACGAGATCACGCTGCACGAGGGCTGCTCCTACCAGCTCACGCTCTACAACGGCGACCCCGTGGGTGGCGACCAGACGCAGCCCCACAAGATCAACGGGCACCCCGAGATCGGACTGCCCGCCACGACGCTCCAGGTGAGCGAGATCCTGCCGCCCATCACGATCACGATCCCGGCCGGCGGCGTTCCCGACGTGGACTTCAACTGCACGAACTCGGGCTGCACCCCGGCGGGCGGCGACCCGGGCGCCACGCACGAGATGATGCTGGGCACGATCCACATCGCGCCCTAGCCTCGGCAGAACCCGCGCCCGCCCCGCCCTCGGATATCCTCGCCCGCAAAACGGCGGACGAGGAAGCGTGCATGGCCGAGACGACGTCCAACATCGAGCTCGCGCACCGGATCCACGAGAGCGGGCACCACCGCGGCGGGCCGGGTCGCCACGGGCAGGAGTGGCTCGAGATCCTCGAGGCCATCGTCCTCGCCGCCGTCGCGGTCCTGACGGCCTGGAGCGGCTACCAGGCGGCCAAGTGGGACGCCCAGAGCGCGGCCGCCTACGCGCGGGCGTCGGGCGTGACGGTCCAGGCCCAGGAGCAGCGGACCCTGGCCGGCCAGGAACACCTCTACGACATCATCACGTTCGACTCGTGGCTCGAGGCCAGGCACCGCGGCGACGAAAGCCTCGCCGCGGCCTTCCAGCGGCGCTTCCGCCCTCCGTTCGCGGTCGCCTTCGACGCCTGGATGAAGACCGACCCGCTGCACGACCCGAAGGCGCCTCCCGGGCCGAGCTTCATGCCCGAGTACAAGAGCGCCCGCCTCGACCGGGCGCGCGAGCTCGGCGAGCAGTCGCGGGCCGATTTCGAGCGCGGCGTGGCGACCCGGGAAACCGGGGACGAGTACGTGCGCATCACGGTCTTCCTGGCGACCGTCCTGCTGCTGACCGCCCTGGCCCAGCGCTTCCAGATCCGGGCCGCCCGCATCGGCCTGCTCGGCGTCGCCTCCGTGATGCTGGTCTTCGCCGTCTACTGGATCCTGACGTTCCCCCGGGCCTGAGCGCCGCGCGGGAACGGCCCCGGCTCGGATATCCTCGCCCGCGAGAGCCCCGGAGGAGCAGGCATGGCCGAGACGACATCGAACATCGAGATGGCGCACCGCATCCACGAGCAGGGGCACCACCACGACGACGGTCCGCCCTCCCGCCGCAAGGAGCTGATCGAAATCTTCGAGGCGCTCGTCCTCGCCGCCGTCGCCATCCTGACCGCGTGGAGCGGCTACCAGGCCGCCCGCTGGGACGCGAAGAGCTCCGCCGCGTACGCGGCCGCCTCGGGCACGACCGTCAAGGCGCAGGAGCAGCAGACGCTGGCCGGACAGGACCACCTCTACGACATCGTCACCTTCGGCTCGTGGCTCCAGGCCACGCACCGCGGAGAGAAGGACCTGGCCGCGAAGTTCGAGCGCCGGTTCCGTCCCGAGTACGCGACCGCGTTCGCGGCGTGGATGCGGACCAACCCGTTCGAGGATCCCCATGCTCCGGCCGGGCCGAGCTTCGTGCCCGAGTACAGGAACGCCCACGTCGAGGCGTCGCACGAGCTCGCCAGAAAGGCGCAGGAGCTCTACGAGCGCGGCGTCGCGACCCGGGAGACCGGCGACGACTACATCCGCATCACCGTCATCCTCGCCACGGTCCTGCTGCTGACCGCCCTCTCCCAGCGGTTCAAGGTGCTCGCGCCCCGCGTCGGCCTGCTCGTCGTCGCGTGCGTGATGCTCGTGTTCGCGATTTTCTACATCGTGACGTTTCCCCGGGCCTGAACAAGGAGGCATCCATGCCGCTCGAAGAAAAGCCCTTTCAAAGCGAGAACGAGGCCAACGTCGCGGCGACGGAAATCCACGTCCGCATGGGGGCGCCGCGGGTGACGCCGCACGTGGTCGCCGATCGACGGAAAGTCCGGCGGGCTGACGAAGGACGACTTCGCCACGAGCTTCCTGGTGTCGTGGCAGCCCTCGCCGACGCCTCCGGCGCACTGGGTCGAGCTGCTGCGGCAGGCGCCGTTCGGCACGCAGCTGGTCCGCGCGCGCGCGCTCCACTGGAACGGCCACCACTTCTCGATCGAGCTCCTGAACGAGGCCGACATCGAGGCCTTCGGGATCGAGATGCCCGACTGGGTGGCCTTCGCCAACGCCGAGTACGGGCGCCGCGAGCACACGCCGGCGGCCGACGCCCTCGCGGCCGCGCAGAAGCGCGCGCAGGAGGTCGAGGACCGGATGCGCAACCGGTAGACCGAGGGTCGACGGGAGACGGAGCTCTACGGTTTGCGCGCGGCCGCCGTCCCCTGGTTGGCCGCGAGCAGCTTGGCCAGCACCTCGTCGTAGTAGGGCTTTTCCCGCAGACCCGCGTACTTGCCGGGGAAGTACGCGAGCGTCAGGTCCGCCCGGCCGCCCGGACCGTCGAAGTTGTTGAGGACGACGGCCAGGCGCTGGTCGTGCGGCAGGCGCGTGTTGTCGATCATCGGGAAGTCGAAGTGCCCGAGCCAGAACTCGGTCGAGACCGTCTCGGCGCCCGTCGGCTCCGCCGTGCGCACGGTCACGCGCAGCTGCACCTGCTCGCTGGCGCGATCGAAGCCGAGCACCTCGAGCTTGAAGTTGCGGGCGACGCCGTCCACGACCAGGTCCCGCGCGACGAAGGGCACCTCGCTCTCGCCGTCCGGGCCGACGAGCGCGAGCGCCTTGCCGTCCACCGACGCGTCGAAGACGGCCCCGCCCTCCTCGATCACGAGCATCTGCTTCTGGGCGACCTCCTCGGCGACGCGGTTCAGGCGGCCCATGTACTCCGCCTTCTGCGGGCTGTCGCGCACGAGGCGCGCGATGTGGAGGAAGAGGGGCTTCAGGTTCAGCGACTCGTGGAAGTTGTAGACCAGCAGCTCCAGGTTCAGCACCTTCTGCTCGAGGTTTCCGGCGCCGCCGCCGAGGAAGGACGTGATGATGGACGTGAACATGTCCTTGCGCAGCGCGCTCTCGGACTCCTCGCGCTTGCTGATGAGCTCGGAGTAGAGGCGCGCGTTCGTTTCGCCGGTCTGCATCCGCTCGCGCAGGTCCGCCTCGCGCGCCTCGCGCTCGCGCAGGTAGCTCGACGTCCAGAATCCGAGGCCGGCCACGGCGAGCGCGGTCAGCAGGCCGCCGACCGGATGGAGCAGGATCGAGGCCTTGTCCCAGGCGTCCCGGCGGCGCGGCGGGGCCGCCTCTTCGGACTCGCCCATCACTTCCTCGTCAGCACGAGCTTGCCGCCCTCGTCCTTGACGGCGACGTCGTAGCGGCTGGGCCGCTCGTAGACCGTGACCTTCAGCGAAGGGCTCGCGCCCTTGTAGTCGAGCGACAGCTTGCACTCCCCGGTCGTCGCGATCTTGACGCTGTAGGAGCCGAAGTCGTCGGTCTTCGCCGTGGCGGAATCGGCGCCGCACTCGAGCTTGACGGCCACCCCGCCCGGCAGCGGCTTGCCGTTCTCGCTGGCCGTGCCGTGGATCTCCGCCGCGGAGGCCGCCGCGGCGGCCAGCCACACCGACGCTCCCAGAATCAGAACCTTCTTCATTCGAGGGCCTCCTGAAGCCACTCTAACGAATTGCCGGCGGCCCGGCATTCCGGGCGAGAATGGGAGCGGCGGACGGGACCGTTGTAACGTCGCGGCCCCGGCCGCCATCAAAGGAATGCCCGTGACGAACGTCCCCAAGCCCCCGCCCTCCTCCGAAATCACGCCGGAAGCGGCCTACGCCGACCGGCGCCGGTTCCTGAAGAGCTCCCTGCTCTTCGCGGCCACGGCGGCCGGCGTCGGGGGCGGGCTCGTCTGGCTGACGGGCGGAGCGCGCGGGCGCGGCCAGGGCCCCCGCGCCGCGGCGACGCCCGGCGCGGCCGGCGAGCTCGGCGCGCTGCGGCCGAGCCCGTACAGCACGGACGAGCCCATGTCGACGTACGAGCAGGCGACGACCTACAACAACTTCTACGAGCTCGGCCTCGACAAGGGCGACCCGTCGCGCCTGGCCGGCACGCTCAAGCCCCGGCCCTGGACGGTCGCGATCGACGGCGAGGTGCGGCGGCCGCAGACCGTCGACATCGACACGCTGCTGCGGTGGTTCCCGCTCGAGGAGCGCGTCTACCGGATGCGCTGCGTCGAGGCGCTGGTCGATGGTCATCCCGTGGGTCGGCTTTCCGCTCGCCGCCCTGCTCGCGCCGCGTCGAGCCGACCTCCGCCGCGCGAAGTACGTCGCCTTCACGACGCTGCTCGATCCCGAGCAGCTGCCGGGCCAGCGCGCCGGCGTGCTCGACTGGCCCTACGTCGAGGGCCTGCGCCTCGACGAGGCGATGCATCCCGCTCGCGATCCTCGCCGTCGGCCTCTACGGCAGGCCGCTGCCGGGCCAGAACGGCGCGCCGCTGCGCCTGGTCGTGCCGTGGAAGTACGGCTTCAAGGGCATCAAGTCGATCGTGAAGATCCGCCTCACGCGAGACCAGCCGCCCGACGACGTGGAACATCGCCGGCCCCGAGGAGTACGGCTTCTACGCCAACGTGAACCCGGCGGTCGACCATCCGCGCTGGAGCCAGGCGACCGAGCGGCGCATCGGCGAGGTGGAGCGCCGGCCGACCCTCCCGTTCAACGGCTACGCCGAACAGGTCGCCGGGCTCTACGCCGGCATGGACCTGCGCCGGAACTTCTGACGCATCCGCATGACCGCCGCACCGCGCGCCGCCGGACGGCGCCCCTGGCTCAAGCCCGCGGTCTTCGCCGGCGCGCTCGTGCCGCTGGCGGTCCTGCTCGCGCGCGCCGCCCGGGGCGCGCTCGGCGCCAACCCCATCGCCGAAGCCCTGAACGAGCTCGGCCTGATCGCGCTCGTGCTGCTCGTCGCCTCGCTCGCCTGCACGCCGGTCCGCGAGGTCCTGGGCTGGACGTGGCCGATCGGCATGCGGCGGATGCTCGGGCTCTTCGCGTTCTTCTACGCGAGCCTGCACTTCTGCGACGTACATCGGGCTCGACCAGGGGCTGCGCCTGACGGCCGATCTTCGCGGACGTCACCAAGCGCACGTTCATCTTCGTCGGCTTCGCGGCGTTCGTCCTGCTCGTGCCGCTCGCGGTGACCTCGACCGCGGCCTCGGTGCAGCGCCTCGGCTTCGTCCGGTGGAAGCGCCTCCACCGCCTCGCCTACGTGGCGGCCATCCTCGGCGTCATCCACTTCTTCCTGCGCGTGAAGAAGGACGTGAGCGAGCCCGCGGTCTACGCCGCGGTGCTCGCCCTGCTCTTCGCCGTCCGGATCTACGTCGGACTGCGCGACCGCCGGCCGCGCGCCCCGATCGCTACTTCTTCTCGAGCGCGGCCAGCTCCGTGAGGACTTCCTGGCTGTGCGCCGCGGGCTTGACGCCCATGTAGACCTTCGCGATCTTGCCCTCGGGATCGATGAGAAACGTGTTCCGCGCCGAGAGCTTGTTGCCCTCGTACTCCATGATCGAGCCGTACTCGCTCGAGACCTTCGCGTCGGGATCGGACAGCAGCTTGAAGCTCAGTCCTTCCTTCGCGCAGAAATCCTTGTGCGACGCGGCCGTATCCACGCTCACCCCGAGGATGACGGCATTGAGCTGCTCGTACTTCTTCAGGTCGGCCTGGAAGTTGTGCGCCTCGAGCGTGCAGCCGCTCGTGAAGTCCTTCGGGTAGAAGTAGAGAACGACCCACTTGCCGTGGAAGTCGGAAAGCCTGGTCGGATCGCCGTTGTTGTTCGTGAGCGTGAAGGCCGGCGCGGCGGAACCGGCGGCCGGGGCGGTGCTGCCCGCTCCGAGGGCCGCGATCGCGGCGACGAGGACGCAGCAGGCGACGAGCGAGGGTGACGGGTTCTCATGGCTGGGTCTCCTTATGAATGCGTTCGAGTGCGAATCCTACTCCCGTCGGCCTACGGCTGCGCCGGCGGCAGGGCGTTCCAGTTGAGGATGCCGTTCCAGAGGAAACGGTAGTCGGAATGGTTCAGGTCGCGGTGCATCGGGCTGAAGTTGAACGCGATCACGCGGCCCTTGCCCGCCGGGACGTCCAGGATCGCCGGCCGGCCCTCCAGCTCCTCGAGCTTCTTGCCGCCGCCCGAGACGACCATCGAGGTGTCCTTCGACTTGCCGGCCTTGTCCTTGTCCTTGTCCTCGTCCTTGGCGGCGCCCTTGTCCGAGCCCTCGGCAAAGTCGCGCTCCTCCTTCGTCGGCCGCAGGCCCCACTGCAGGACGACGTAGCCCTGCTCGCGGGGCCGCACGGAATAGACGGAAAGGTCGGTGCGGAACGCGGACGTCTCCGTCGGATAGCCGTACGCCAGCGGGTGGTCGGGCCGGCTGAACCTGGCCTTGATCTCGATGCCCGGCGTGTAGACGCCGCCGCCGCCGCGCTGCACGCCGCGCACGAGGCCGCCCTCGAGCGGCAGCGCGGACCCGTTGCCGAGCGTGATCATCAGGCCGCCCGCATTCAGGTACTCCTGCAGGTTCGCCATGCCGCCCCAGCCGATCCCGCCCGTGATGTCGTCGGAGGAGTCGGGGACTCCCTGGCTCGGGTACTCGGGCGTCTTCGCGTAGGGCATCGGGCTCCACTTCGGGTCGACGCCCTGCACCATGTTCTTCCAGCTCTCGTCGTTGTCGCCGAACAGGATGATGTCGTACTTGTCGCGGAGCTTGCCGGCGCGGATCTCCTCGTCGCGGATGTAGTCGTACGGGATCTTCTCCTGGTCGAGCGCGAGGCGCAGCCAGCCCGTGGCCTCGGTGTCGGACCAGAGGTGCCAGACGGCGATGCGCGGAATCGGCGACGCGTGCGCGGCCACGTCCGGCGCCGCGGCGACGCTCTCGAAGACGAGACCGAGCTCGCTCGCCACGTTCGTGAGCGCGGCGTCGACGCCCGACTGCGCCGGCACGATCCACGAGCCCGCCGGGTACTCCGTCCCGCCGACCTTGAACGGCTTCTCCGCGATCGACACCTGGAACTTCGACAACCGGAAGCGCGCCGCCAGCAGCGCCTCCTGGCCCGTGTCCCGGAGCAGGAAGACCGGGCCGGAGCCCGCGACCTTTCCGACGGCGATCGGCGCCGCCGTCACGGGCTTGAGCGCGGCCGACACGATCTTCTCGTCGTCGATGCGTTTGGCCTCGAGGCCGTAGTGCACGGGCAGCGCCCACGACACGTCGTCGTAGGGCTCGTAGGGAGATTCGCTCGGGAACTTCTGCGGCTCGAGCAGGTCCACCGCGTAGTTGCGATAGGGCTGGTCGAGCTTGACCACGAAACTCCCCTTCTCGAAGGTGCCCTCCTTCACGGTGACCGGGGCGTCGAGCCGCGATACCTCGATGCGGTGGCCGCGCAGGACCTCGATCATCTGCGCCACGCGCCGCGGGTCGCCCTGGTTCTCCGGGATGATGAAGGCGTAGGGATTGCCCTTCACGCCCTTCTGCCAGGAGTTGTAGCCCTTGCGGTAGAAGTTGCGCAGGACCTCGTGCGAGTTCTTCGCGGTCCAGTCGAGGATCGAGAGGCAGCCGGTCTCCATGTAGTTCGTGTTGTCGCGCAGCGACCACATGAACTTCTTCTCCGGCGGCCACGCGCGGTACCACTCGCGGTCCGTCACCGGCCGGTCCACGTACTTGTGCGACGAGCGCAGCGTGCGCTCGACCGTCTCCGCCGTGTGGTTGCCGAACGTCTCGTAGCCGCGCCCGAGCGAGTTGTGGTTCGAGGCCACCGAATCGAGGTAGTGCAGGCCCCAGGACTCGCCGTAGCCCCACGTCCAGACGCCCGGCATGCCGAGCGCCGTCAGGGCGTCCACCTCGTGGAACGAGGTCTCGAGCCATTCGTTGATCGCGATCGGATCGAGGTTGACGTTGTACGGCCCGGTGCCGTTCCAGGTGTGCAGCAGCGGGATCGACTCGTGCAGGTCGTGAACGACCGTCGGGTGGTACTCGTAGAACATCGCGTGCACGGCCTGCGTCAGCTTCAGCGCCTTCTGGTGCGTGTCGCGGTTGTTGTCGTGGAACACGTAATAGCCCCAGTACGGCGGCGACATCTTCGGCAGGTTCTCGTAGTCCGTCTTGCCCTTGAGAAAGCGGTAGAACCAGTCGACCGCCTTGTCGCGGCCGTCGGGCTCCGAGACCGGGTTGATGAGCACGACCACGTTCTTGCGGATCGCCTCGATCATCGGCTGGTTCGAGACGGCGAGGCGGTAGGCCAGCTCCATGACCATCTCGGGGCTGCCGGTCTCCGTCGAGTGGAGTCCGGCATTGAAGTAGTAGATGGGGCGCGCGGCCGCGATGATCTTCTCGGCCTCCTCGGGCGTCGTCCGGCGCGGGTCGGCGAGCAGCGCCGTGGCCGCCTTCAGGCGGTCGAGGTTGGCGATCCCCTCCTCGTCGGCGATCGCGACGAGCAGGATCTCGCGCCCCTCTTCCGACTTCCCGATCACGCTGACCTTGACGCGCGGCGTGGCCTTCGCGAGCTCGCGAAAATAGCCGTAGATCTGCGACGTCCGCGACAGCTCGCCCGCGGCCCCGGCGACGTGGCCCAGGTATTTCGTCGGCGACGGCACGGTCGCCGAGGCGGGCACGTAGGCGACCCACGGATTTCCGAAGCGCTTCTCGGTCGTGAACTTCGCGATGGCCTCGACCGAGCCCGCCTCCGGCACGTCGGGAGCGTAGGGTCCGTCGGAGGGCGCGGCGGCGAGCGTCGACGCCAGGACGAGGGCGAGGCACACGGACCGGAAGAGACGAGGGGCCATCGGGTGTTCCTCCTGAATGCGGGCGGCGCATGCCGCCTCGGGCAGCGCGAAATCTAGCACGCGCCATGCCCGTAAACTGGAGGCGGATGGTGAGCCGAAAAGTCTCGTGGGCGGCAGTCGGATTCGCGGCGATCGCGATCGCCGCGCCCCCCCTGCGCACGTGGAACGATCCCGCGTATTTCGACGGACACCGGTACCACCAGCCCGAGCCGTTGACCGCGGGTTTTCAGGGTTGGCTGAAGCGCACCACGACGTCGCGCCGCGGGCCGTGGCGCAAGTTCACCGATACGCCGCCCGGTCCGCCGCCGCCGGTGTGCGTGGCCGACGGCCGCCTGCGCGTGACCTTGGTCAACCACGCGACGTTTCTCATCCAGATGGACGGCGTCAACATCCTGACCGACCCGACGTGGGCCGAAGCGCTCGGTCGCCGTCGTCGGGCCCCGGCGCCGGCGGCCGCCGGGACTGCGCTTCGACGAGCTGCCGCCGATCGACGTCGTCCTCGTCAGCCACGACCACCAGGACCACATGGACCTGCCGACGCTCATCCGGCTCCAGTCGGCGTTCCGGCCCGCGATCTACGCGGGCATGGGCAACGCGCGCTTCCTTTCGCGGCAGGGCATTTCGGGCGCCCGCGATCTCGAACTGGTGGCAGACGGCCGAAATCGCGCCGGGCGTGATCCTGACCGCCGTGCCCGCGCGACACAACTCGGGCCGCGGCGTGACCGGCGGCGACCGCACGCTCTGGTGCGGCTTCGTCATCGAGGGACCCTCGGGGTCGGTCTACTTCGCCGGCGACACGGGCATGGGCGCCCACTTCGCGGCGATCGGCGCGCACTTTCCCCATTTGCGTCTCGCGCTCCTTCCGATCAGCGGGTTCCTGCCGGTCTGGTACATGCACGAGCGACACCTCGGGCCCGAGGCGGCCGTCGAGGCCTTTCGCGAGCTCGGCGCCGCCACCGCGGTGCCGATGCACTTCGGAACGTTCCCCAACGGGGACGACGCGGAGCTGCAGCCCCCGGCGGTCCTGCGCGAGGTCCTCGCGGCGGCGCCGGACGCGGCGCCGCACTTCGTCATCCTCGACAACGGCGAGTCGCTGGAGGTGCCGCCCGTCGGCGCCGGCAGCCCCGAACCGGCGCCCTGATCCGGCGCCGGCGGCTTACTTCATCGGCGGCAGGTGCGCCGCCGTCGTGATCTTCTTGATCTTCCCGCACTTGCACGCGCGGGAGAACGTTTCGCCGACGCTCGCGCCGACGTTTTCGCGGTTGACGGCCGAGCACTTCTCGCACGTCCACTCGACCGGGCGGATCTGCGAGCCGACGAAGTCGTGCCAGAAGTGGAGGCAGCTGTTCAAGCCCGACCAGCTCTCGCGAACCGTGATCTGCCCGTTGTCGGTGCGCAGGGCCGCGCGGATCGCGGCGACCTCGTTGGCCCCGTGGAGGTCGTAGTGCGCGAGCCTGCCCCGCAGCGCCACGTCGGTCAGCGCCCCCAGCCGGCGGGGCGGCGCTGCCCCGTCGGAGGCGATCGCGAGCGTCACCAGGCCCGGCGTCTCGTCCACCTTGGGCAGGCGGCTGAACTTGATCGAAATGACTTCCTGCTTCTTCATGGCGACCCGACCGAGGCCATTACGCACCCTTGTTTTTCTCGCCGAATGGCCGGCGACGGGCGGCCACATGCCGGCGAAGGAACCCGTCGAGGGAGATCGGAGAAGTTCAGACTATCACGCGGGTGGAAGTCGTCCGCCGCGGGCGCAGCAGCTAACATCACCGACGAGATGGCGGGAAGCGAGAAGCGCGGTGTCGGCCGGATGATCGCGGGACTGCGCCGAGCGGCGCGCGCGGTCCTCCGACGGCCGCCCTCCGACTGGGCCGGACCCGACGCAGCGCGCGCCGCGATCTCCCGCGCGAGCCCGATCGAGGCCGACAACCGCTTCGACGTCGTCTGCTTTCCCGGCGGACAGGAGTCCGCGGCCTTGCGGCGGCTGACCGTCGAGGGGCATCGCGTGCTCTTTCCCGCGGCCGGAGACCTGAGCTTCGAATCGCTCGACCGGACCCGCCGCGACCTCGGCCTCGGCGCCACGATCTCCATCGTGCCCGATCCGTCGTGGCGCGCGCTCGCGGACCGATTTCGCGAGGAGCGCGGATGGCCGGCGGTCGAGCGGCCCGAGGGGCTCGCGCGCGCCTTCCCGCTGCTCTCCGTCGTCATCGTCACGTGGAACAACCGCGAGATGAATCGCCTGTGCCTCGAGAGCCTCTTCGCGCGCACCGAGTGGCCCAACCTCGAGGTCATCGTCGTGGACAACGGCTCTTCCGACGGCACGCCGGACCTGCTTCGCGAGCTCGCGGGCCGCCACCCGAACCTCCGCGTGCTGGAGTTCGACGAGAACCGGGGGTTTCCCGCCGCGTGCAACGCCGGTCTCGCCCTGGCCGCCGGCGAATACCTCTGCCTGCTCAACAACGACACGGTCGTCACGCGCGGCTGGGCGGCGGCGCTCGCGGCCCACCTCGTGCGCAACCCGAGGCTCGGCCTCGTCGGCCCCGTCACCAACGCGATCGCCAACGAAGCGCGGATCGACGTCGGATACGGGAACCTGGGCGAGCTGCCCGGCTGGTCCCGCGCCTGGGTCCGCGAGCACGACGGCGAGTCGTTCGAGATTCCGATGCTCGCGTTCTTCTGCGTCCTCATGCGCCGCGAGGTCTTCGCGAGCGTCGGGCCGCTCGACGAGCGCTTCGGAACCGGGATGTTCGAGGACGGCGACTACAACCGCCGCGTTCGCGCGGCCGGATGGGAAGTCCTCTGCGCCCGCGACGCCTTCGTCCACCACTGGCAGAAGGCATCGTTCCGCCAGCTCGGCAAGGACGCGTACTTCCGGCTCTACGAGGAGAACCGGAGGAAGTACGAAGACAAGTGGGGCAAGCGGTAGCGCCTCAGCGGTCCGCGGTCCCGCTCTCGCCCAGCCAGCGCCGCAGCGCCGCCGCGACGAGGTGGCCGTGCTCCAGGATGAATCCGGCGTGGTCGCCGGGGGCGCGCACGATCTCTCCGCCGGTCGAGAGCCGGCTCCAGCCCGCGGCAAATCCGCGGCGCCGCCCCTCCTCGCTCTCGACGAGGTGGATCGTCATCCGAAGCGGCGCGGGCGTCCAGGCCATCAGCCGACCGACGTAGGACGCGCGGCGCTCGAGCGTCTCGCGGCGGCGCGCGCTGACGGGGGCTTCGAGACCCTTCGCGCCGACGCGCGCCATCCGCGCCAGGTACCCGAGGCGGCCGTGCGGCAGGGCGCGCAGAACGCCGAGGTGGTAGCGCAGGCGCCTGACGAAATAGGCGATGCGCCTCGCAAGACGATCCGTCGCGGGGACGCGGCGCAGAACGCGCGAGTGAAACTGCCGCCCGAGTCCCGGGTACGGCGTGTCGAGCAGGGCCAGCAGCGCGATGCGCTCGCCGTCGCGCTCGAGCTGCGCCGCCATCGCAAACGCGAGCACCCCGCCGACGCAGTCGCCGACCAGCCTGTACGGACCGCGCGGCGCGGCCGCGCGCATCTGCGCGACGCAGCGCGCTGCGAGCTCCTCCACCGTGGGGTGCGGCGCCGGGCCGGAGCGAAAGCAGTAGAACGGCACGTCGTCTCCCGTCAGACGCGCCAGGCGGCGCGCCACGAAGAGATCCTCGCCGTCGCCCGCGCCGCCCGGCACCACGAAGACGGGCGCGGCTTCGCCCGCCTGGATGCGCACGAGGGCGTCCGGCGGCAACGGACCCCGCAACGCGATGCGCTCGGCGAGCGCCGCGGGCGTGGGCGCTTCCAGCAGGTCCGCTGCGGAGAGCTCGATGCCCGATCGCTCCGAGAGCGTGACGAGCACCTCGACGGCCGAGAGCGAGTCGCCGCCGAGCTCGAAGAAGTCCTCGCCGACTCCGACGCGCCCGCGCCCGAGCGCCTGCGCGAAGACACCCGCCACCGCGGCCTCCGCCGGGCGGTCCGCCGCCCCGACCGACCCCGTCCCTCCGGGCGGCCCGGACGGCGGAGGGTCCGCGAGCGGATCGGGCAGTGCCTTGCGGTCCACCTTGCCGGACGCAGTGCGCGGCAGCCGATCGAGAAAGACGAAGGCGCCCGGCACCATGTACGCCGGCAGCGCGCTGGACATCGCGTCACGAATCTCGTCGATCGACGGCAGAGATCGGTCTTCCCGCACGATCCACGCGACCAGGCGGAGGCTCTCGGCGCGGCCGACGGCATCCACGACGGCTTCGCGGATCCCGGCGATCCCGAGCAGGAGGCCCTCGACCTCGCCGACCTCGACCCGATGCCCGCGGATCTTGAGCCGCGATCCTTTGCGGCCGGCGTACAGCAGGCAACCGTCCGGGAGCAGCCGCCCCAGATCTCCCGTGCGGTACATGCGCACGCCCGGACGGCCCGGCACCGGGAGGAACGCCGCCGCGGTCTGCTCCGGGTCCTTCCAGTAGCCGACGGCGAGCGTGCGCGCGAGAACGGCGATCTCCCCCTCCTCGCGCGCCGGCCGCCCCGCGTCGTCGAGCAGGACGACCTCCGTCTCATCCACGGCGTGGCCGAGCGGGGACGCCCCGGGCCAGGGCGTGTCGTGGTCCGCGAACCACTGGCGGATCACGTGCATCTCGGTCGCGCCGAGGCCGACGTGGAACACGCAGCGGCGCGGAAAGCGGTTGCGGTACAGGTCGAAGTCCGAGGCGAACACCGCTTCCCCGCCGAGCTTCACGACGCGCAGTGCCGAGAGGTCCTCGCGGCCGTCGAGCGTCCACGAGAAGCAGCGGAAGACGCTCGGCACCGCATGGAGGATGGTGATGCGCTCGCGTGTGAGGAATTCGGGAAGGCGCCGCAGGCCATCGCCGGCGAGCGCGTACGGACACACCGAGGCCCCGGTCAGCAGCGCGCCGTAGATGCTGGAGACGGATGCGCCGAAGCTCGGCGACGACAGCAGCGTCAACCGGTCCTCGGCGTGGATCGCCAGACCCCGGGCGAGCTTCAGCGCGTTGTGCAGGACGTTGCGGTGGCTCTGCATCACGCCCTTGGGGGCGCCGGTCGAGCCCGACGTGAAGAGGACGTACGCGAGGTCGTCGGGAAGAACACGCGCCGCGGCTCCCTGCGCCGCAGGTCCGGCGTCCAGCTCCGCGACCGGCAGGACGGTCCCCGGCCCTGCGAGACGCCGCGCGAGCTCGATCCACGCGTCGCCCGCGACGATCGCCGCCGCGTCGAGCGTGCGCAGGATCGCCTCCAGGCGCGCGGCCGGCAGACCGGGGTCGAGCGGCACGTAGAAGCGCCCGGCTTCCAGCGCGCCGAGCATCGCCGCGAAGAGCGGCGCGCCGGGTTCGCACATCAGCGCGACGGGGCCCGGCTTCGTCCCGAGCCGCGCGAGGATTCCGCTCGCGATCCGCCCGGCGGAGCCTGCGAGCTCGGCATAAGTCGTGACGCGGCCCGCGTCGCGCACGGCGGCGCGATCCGGAAATCGTTGCGCGACCTTGCGAAACCGCGCGCCGACCGAACCCTCGACCTCGGCCTTCTCGAACGGAACGTAGTCCGCGCCGTCCGGCATCACGAGCGGGGACCGCACGTCAGGCTCCGCCGTAGATCGCCTGGTATCGCGTGTAGAACTCGAGGTTGCCGGGCCCGTGCTCGGGCGGGCCGACCCCCGAGGACTTCCAGCCCGCCGAACGGCGCGAACGCGTCCGCGTCCGCGGTCGAGCTGTCCCACTTGAGAATGCCGGCGCGCACCGCCTCTTCGAAGCGCTCGCGCCAGCGGCCCGGCCCCGCGAAGAGCGCCGCCACGAGCCCCTGCCGCACGCCGTTGACGAGGTCGAGCGCCTCCTCGAAGTCCCGCGCGCGCTCGACGCAGAGGACCGGGCCGAACGACTCCTCCTGCACGATCTCGCTGTCGTGGGCCGGCTCGACGACGATCGTCGGCGGATGGAAGGCGCCAGGACGCGCGGGCGCCGCGGCGTGCGGCGTGAGGATGCGCGCTCCCGCCGTTGCCGCCCGCGCGACGAGACCCGCGACGCGATCCCGCGCCGCGCCCGAGACGAGCGGGCCCACCTGCGTGGCGGGGTCGAGGGGGTCGCCCCACGGCAGCGCCGCCGTCGCGGCCGCCAGCTGCTCGAGGAACGCGTCGAAGAGTCCCGCGGCGACGATCACGCGGCGGTTGGCCGTGCAGCGCTGCCCCGCGAACGCGAAGGCGCCGTGAGCGACGAGCGCGGCGGCGCGCGGCAGATCCGCGCCCTCCCACACGACCGCGGCGTTGTTTCCGCCGAGCTCCGCCTGGAGCGGGATGCGCCGGCGCGCGCAGATCTCCTGCGCCGTCCAGCCCGCGAGCGAGGAGCCCGAGAGGGACACGGCATCCACGCCCGGATCGCTCATCAGGGCGGCCGCGCTCCGGTGGTCCCCGGTCACCAGACCGATCAGGCCGTCGGGCAACCCCGCCTCCTTCGCGAGCGCGAGCGTCAGCAGCGCGAGGTTCGTCGCGGACGGCGCCGGTTTCCACACCACCGCGTTGCCGAGCGCGAGCGCCGGACCGATCTTTCCCCACGGGATCGCGATCGGATTGTTCCAGGGAGTGACGACCGCGACCACGCCCAGCGGCACGCGCCGGAATCCCGACTCCAGGCCGCAGGCCTGCGTTCCGCTCGAGGGCATCGACGCCGCGTTGCGCACGAGCGTCGAAGCGCGCCGGACTTCTCCCTCGCCCTGTGTCACGGGCTTGCCGACGTCGGCCGCGATCTGCCGGGCCATCCGTTCGGCCGCGGCACCGAGCAGGTCGGCCATGCGCCACAGCGGGGCCTGGCGCTTCTCCCAGGACACGGCGCGCCAGTGCCGGCCGGCAAAGCGCGCGGCAGCCACCACACCCGCAACCTCCGACACGCCCTCCACGGCCCGGAAACCTCGCTCCCGCCGCCGATCGCCGCAAGCAGCTCCTCGACCGTCGCAAACCGCGCTGCGCGGCCGTCCAGGTACCGGCGCGTCACCGCCGCGTGGAGCGGGTCGTCGCTGCCGACCGCGTCCTCCGCCACCACGACCGCAAACCCCCGCGCGTACGCGTCGAGAACGGTCGCGCGCACGCAACCGTGCAGGTGCACTCCGGCGACGATCAGCGTATCGGCGCCCGAGCCCGCGAGGACGGGACCGAGCTCCGGCGCGTCGAAAGCGGAGAAGAACCTCTTCGCGACGACCGGCTCGCCGGCCTCCGGCGCGAGCTCCGGCGGCGCGGCGTGGCCCGGCGTGCCGGGCACGCACTTCCAGCGGTCGGCCGCCTTCCAGTGCGGCATGCGATCGTCGGCGGCGGCGTCGACCGACGTCATGGCGTGGACGACCGGCACGCCGCTCGCGCGCGCGCCGGCGAGCAGGCGGGCCGCCTTCGCGACGACCTCGGCCGCCGCGGGCTCGAGCCCCGCCGCGCCGAGAAAGTCCTTCTGCAGATCGACGAGGAGCAGAAGCGGCTTCATCTACTCGGGGCGGGCCTGCTTTCGAACGGCCGCGGCGATCCGCTCTCCCATTTCGGCAGTGCCGACCACCGTGGTCCCCGGCTCCGCGACGTCGAACGTCCGGAACCCGCGGCGCATCACCGCCTCGACGGCGGCGTCGATCCAGCCCGCTTCGCGCACCAGGCCGAAGCTCTCCCGCAGCAGCATCGTGAGCGAAGCGACCTGCCCCAGCGGATTCGCGCGGCCCTGGCCCGCGAGGTCGTGCGCCGAGCCGTGGTTCGTCTGGTAGACGGCCGCGCCGGCCTCCGAGAAGTTTCCCGAGAAAGACATGCCGCGCGAGGCCAGAAGCACGGCGCCCAGGTCCGCGAGCACGTCGCCGAAGAGATTGGGCGCGGCGATCACGTCGAAGGACAGGGGCTCCTGCATCAGGCGGTAGGCCGCGAGATCGACGTCGACGAACCCGACCTCGACACCGGCGGACGCCGCTTCCTCGCGGCCGAGGTCGCGCCAGAGCGCGCTCATGCCGGGGACTCCGGAATCCTTGATGACGACGGACAGCCGGCCGCGCCGCATGGCCGCCAGCCGCGCCGCCACGCCGAGAATCCGCCGCACCTGCCGCTCGCTGTACCGAAACGAGTGCTCGCAGAGCCGGCCTTCCCGCTCGTCCGCGGTCTCGCGCCACTCGCCCTGGTACACGCCGCCGACGTTCTCGCGCACGAGCAGGATGTCCGCGCCCGCCACGCTCTGCGCCTTCAAGCGGCCGGCGTCCGAGCAACGCCGCGATCGGCTGGAGGGGCGAGATCTTGCAGAACAGGTCGAAGCGCCGGCGCAGGTCGTAGACGAACCGGCCGCCTCCCGGACCCGCGAGGACGGCGCCGCCGTGCTCGAAGACCTCGTCACAGAAACCGCAGACGTCTTCCGTGAGCGCCCGGCCCGACGACGCCTCCGCGGCGCGCCCGATCGCCCCTCCGGTGCGGGTCTCGAAGCGAGCGTCCGACACGGATTCGACGGCGGACAGGACCGCGAGCGCGGCGGCGATCACGTCCGGACCGACGCCCTCGCCCGGAAGGACGCCGACGGTCAGCGTCCCCGACGCGCGCGGGCGCTCCCGAAAGACGGCGTCCGTCCAGCGGCGCGTGGTGCTTTTGAGGTCCGTGGTGGCCGACACTGGCTCCCCTTTTTTCGCGAGAGCTTATCGCGGACCGTAGAATCCACGCATGGAGCAGCCGGCGACCTGGCTCGCGGCCGGAATGCGGACCGCGTTCGCCCGCGTGGACGGCCCCCTGGCGGGCCGCGACGCGCTCGGCCTCGCGGTGCCGGTCGTCCGCGCGATGGCGCGGCAGGCCTCCGGTCCCGTGGACCTGACGATCTGGGGCTCGGTCGCGGTCAACCTCGCCTACAGCAACCTCGCGCGCGAGATCTGGCTCGAGGCCGGTCTGGACCCGCACGTCCCGGCGTTCACGACCATCCTGCAGTGCTGCACGAGCATGGTCGCGGCGTTCGAGGCCGCCGGGATGCTCGGCCGGCCGGGCCGCGACCTCGCGCTCGTCGGCGGATCCGAGAGCGCGAGCCGCGTCCAGATCGGACTCTCCGAGCAGCCTGTCGGTCTGGCTGCGCCGGCTCCTCCAGGCCAGGACGGCAGCGCGCCGGCTCTCGGCGCTCGGGGCGCTGCGCCCGAAGGACGTGCGGCTCTACGTTCCCGAGGTCAAGAACCGCGCCACCGGCAAGAGCATGGGCGAGCACTGCGAGGAGATGGCGAAGACGTGGCGGATCGGCCGGCGCGAGCAGGACGAGCTCGCGCTCGAGAGCCACCGGAGGGCGATCGCGGCGCAGCGGGCCGGCGTCGCCGAGGCACTCGTCCCGGTCGACGGCCTGGACCGCGATCAGTTCCCGCGGCCCGACACGTCGCTCGAGAAGCTCGCGGCCCTCCGGCCGGCGTTCGACCGATCGAGCGGGACCATCACGGCTGGCAACAGCTCGCCGCTGACCGACGGGGCGGCGGGAGTCTGGGTCGCGACGGAGGCGGGCCTCGCGCGGCTTCCGTCCTCGCTGCCCCGCGCGCGCCTCGTGGACTACGAGATCGCGGCGGTGGACCTCTTCCACGAAGGCCTGCTCATGGCGCCGGTCGCCGCGATCCCACGCCTGCTCGCGCGGCATGGCCTGAAATACGAAGACGTCGCCCTCTGGGAAATCCACGAGGCCTTCTCCGCCCAGGTCCTCTGCAACCTCGCGGGGCTCGAGAGCGCGGACTACGTGAAGGAAAAGGCCGGCGTCCCGCACACGTTCGGCCGCTTCCCGCGCGAGCGCGTCAACCCGAACGGCGGAAGCGTCGCCCTCGGCCATCCCTTCGCCGCCACCGGCGCGCGCATCCTCTCCCAGGCTCTCCGCGAGCTCGCGGCGATGCCCCCGGGGACCCGCGCGATCGTCAGCGTGTGCGCGGACGGCGGCCTGGGGACGGTGGCGCTGCTGGAGCGCTGAAGATCTTCTCGACGCCCGGGCGCGGCCGGCGCTGCCGGTAGAACACGAGGAGGGCCATCGGCGCAGCGCAGAACAGGGCGAAGACTGCCATCACCGCCAGATCGTCGGCGCCTCCGCAGCCCCAGCATTCGACGGGATTGAACGACATGGCCGCCTCCTTCTCCTTCAGCTGATCCAGAGCATCCGCTTCGACGCCACCTGCCACCGCTCGCCGCGCCGGGACAGGGAGACGATCCAGCCCGTGCCGCAGAGTCCGCCGCAGGAGTGCGAGACATAGAGGAAGGCCTGCTTGCCGTCCTCCGAGTATGCGATGGCCGAGAACTGGACGAAGCCCCGCGAACCCGGGTACGTTGCGTAGAACTCGTCCCACCAGCCGCTCGCCGGTGAAGATGGCGTCGATCTCCGAGGACAGCACGACGCGGGCGTTCTCGAGATTCGCCGTCGGCAGCATGCCCACCTCCTGGTCGCAGAGCAGCGAGCGCCGCATGGATTCCGGAACGGTCGACGGCCAGATCGGGCTCGCGGATCGCGGACGCCACCGAGAAGGCATCGTCCTCTTCGCGGTCGGGCGGGCAGATTACGAGCGTTTCGGCTACCACGACCAGGTAGTCGCCCGCCGGCGCCTCTCCCCGCGACCCGAGGAAATCCTTCAGGAGGAGACCGACGATCTCGACCGTGTCGGCATCGTGGTCAGCGGCTCCGGTGGTTGCCGCGGGGGCCGAGAGCGCGAGCGCGAGGAACGTGACTGCCAGCATGGGGCACCTTGCCTTTCGGCGGATCGACTCTCCGTCCGCCTATCCGGAAGGGACACCCGGCTGGCGCGCGAGTTCCCGCGGCCCGATTCGCGTTGACCCGTTTCGGGGCCGTGGGATAAAGAAGCGGCCGGAGAGCCAGATGCCATCCCTCACGACCTCCGTCGACGAAGACCTGCGCACCGCGCTCGCGTGGCTCGAGAGCCACGGCAGCCGCAGCGGCCGCGAGGCAATGGCGCGGTACGGCGTTTCTTCCGAGAAGGCCTTCGGCGTTTCGATGGCGAACATCCAGGTGCTCGGCAAGCGCCTCGGCAGGAGCCACGAGCTCGCCGCCGCGCTCTGGGCCACAGACCGCTACGAGGCGCGCATGCTCACGGCGTTCGTCGACGAGCCCGGGCGCGTCACGGGCGCGCAGATGGACCGGTGGTGCCGGGACTTCGACAACTGGGCCATCGTCGACACCCTCTGCTTCCATCTCTTCGACCGCACCGCGGCGGCGTGGTCGAAGGTCGAGCCCTGGAGCGCAAAGAGCGGCGAGTTCGCCAGGCGCGCAGGTTTCGCGCTTCTCTGGGCCCTCGCGCTGCACGACAAGACCTCGGGCGACGCGCCGTTTCTCCGGGGACTGCGCCTGATCGAGAAGGCCGCCGGCGACGAACGCAACTTCGTGAAGAAGGCCGTGAACATGGCGCTCGGCGCGGTCGGCCGGCGCAGCCCCGCGCTCCACGCGGCCTCCGTGGCGCTTTCGCGGCGGCTGGCCGCGTCGCCCGATGCCACGCGCCGGTGGATCGGCAAGGGCGCGCTGCGGGAGCTCACGAGCCCGAGGATCGCCGGGAAGTTCGCAAAACCCGCCGGCGGCAAGCGCGCAAAGAAGGGCTGATGACGACTCCGACCCCCGGACTCTTCGCGCGACGGCGCGGTACGATGACGGCCCCGCGATGAGCAAGCCCTTCGACGCGATCGTCATCGGCACCGGCCAGGCCGGGCCGCCGCTCGCGGCGCGGCTGTCGGCGGCCGGGCATGAAGGTCGCGATCGTCGAGCGCGCGTCCTTCGGCGGCACCTGCGTCAACACCGGCTGCATCCCGACGAAGACGCTGCGTCGCGAGCGCCGCCGCCGCGCAGCGCGGTGCGCCGGGCGCCGGAGTTCGGCGTGTCGGCCGGCGGCCCGATCACGGTCGACATGAAGAAGGTCAAGGCGCGCAAGGACCTGATCTCGGGCGGGTCGCGCGACGGCGTCGAGGCGTGGCTGCGCGGACTGCCCAACGGGACCGTCTACACGGGCCATGCCCGGTTCGAGTCGCCGCCGCGCGGTGCGCGTCGGCGACGACGTGCTGACCGCCGAGCGCATCTTCATCAACGTCGGCGGCCGCGCGGCCGATTCCGCCGATCCAGGGCCTCGCCGACGTGCCGTACTGAACAACTCCTCCATGATGGAGGTCGACTTCGTGCCGCCCCACCTCGTCGTCATCGGCGGCAGCTACATCGGCCTCGAGTTCGCGCAGATGTACCGCCGCTTCGGCAGCGCGCGTCACGATCGTCGAGATGTCGCCGTGCCTGATCGCGCGCGAGGACGAGGACACGTCCACGGCCATCCGCGAGATCCTCGAGGACGAGGGCGTCGTCGTGCGCACGGGCGCCGAGTGCATCTCCGCCGCGAAGACGCCGTCGGGCGTGCGCGTGGGCGTCAGCTGCCAGGACGGCGAGCCCGCCGTGGATGGGACGCACATCCTGCTCGCCGTCGGGCGGCCGCCCCAACACCGACGACCTCGGTCTCGACAAGGCCGGCATCGCGGTCGACGCGCGCGGCTACGTCACGGTGGACGATCAGCTGCGCACGAACGTGTCCGGGATCTGGGCGCTCGGCGATTGCAACGGCCGCGGCGCCTTCACCCACACCTCCTACAACGACTTCGAGATCGTCGCGGCGAACCTGCTCGACGACGACCCGCGGCGCGTTGAGCGACCGCATCGACACCTATGCGCCTCTTCATCGACCCGCCGCTCGGGCGCGTCGGGCATGACCGAGGCGGCCGCGCGCAAGGCCGGCCGGAAGATCCTCGTCGGCAAGCGGCCGATGACGAAGGTCAAGCGCGCGGTCGAAAAGGGCGAGACGCACGGCTTCATGAAGGTCGTGGTGGACGCCGAGACGAAGCAGATCCTCGGGCGCCGCGATCCTCGGCGTCGGAGGCGACGAGGTGATCCACTCCATCCTCGACGTCATGTACGCGAAGGCGCCCTACACCCTGATCCAGCGGGCGATGCACATCCACCCGACCGTGTCCGAGCTCGTCCCGACGATGCTCGGCGATCTGCGCCCCTGAGGCCGGGACGCCGGCTTCAGTGCCGGCTGACGGTCCAGAGCGCCAGGGCGATCGCGATCGCGTCCTCGAGCAGCGCGATGGGCAAGCCCTGTCCGCCGATCATCTGCGTCAGGCGCGAGCGGAACTCGTAGCCGCCGAGCGTTCCCGCGACCGCGCCGAGCATGCCGAGGATGAGGCCCGCCACGAGGCCCTCCCCCGCCGCCGCGCCGATCGAGGCTCCGCAGAGCGCTCCGCTCAGGATCCGGCCGATGAACTGCGGCGGCGACTTGCGGCTGGCGGTCTTCGGCAGCTTGTCGTTGACGAGCTCGCCGAGCGCGAGGAGGGTGAAGATGTACGGCGTCGCCGCGGCGCCCATGAAGGCGAGCGGCGTTCCGGACAGGTTCAGCCAGCCCAGCCGCGCGGCCCAGCTCACCGCCGCCGGAGCCGTCATCGTGCGCAGCCCGGCCACCACACCGATCAGGAACGCCAGCACGTAGAACGACATCCCGGACCTCCCTTGCTGCGGGGTGATCCTACATCCGACCCCTGAAGGCCGGCGGCGTCACCGCGCCTCGAACACGTACTCGTGCTGCGCGTCGCGCGTCACGAGGGTCTTCTTCGGGCCCGCGCCGACCACGAACTCGAAGCCCGAGATCCCGGGCGCGATCGTCAGGAACGAGATCGTGCCGTCCGGGTTCTTGCGCGAGGCGACTTCGCTCTTCCACTCGCCGAAATCGAAGACGGTCTTTCCGCCCGGGCGGCTGACCGCGAGCTCGCCGAGCGCCGGGTTGGCGTAGCGGGCCGCGAGGGCCGCGCTTTGCGCCCCGTCCGCGGGCACGGTGAGCAGCTTGCGTTCGGCGGCGAGCTGCTCGTGGAACGTCTTCGCGGCGGCTTCGACCTGCGCGTCCGCCTCGGGATGGCCGTCGAAGAGCACCTCGAGCAGCTTGCGGCGGAACTGGCTGCGCAGGATCCAGCCGGGGTCCGCGTTGGTCAGGATCACCGCTCCGACGTTCTGCTCCGGCAGCCAGATCATGTCGCTGTGGTACCCGATCAGGTCGCCGCCGTGGTGGACGACCGGCACGCCGTACGCCGAGTCGACCATCAGCCCCATGCCGTAGGTGTCGTCCTTGCTGATCGCGACCTGCGGGACGCGCCGCTCGAGCAGCGGCTCTTTCGGGATGTACTGCTTTCCGTCCGGCAGCTTTCCGTTGGCCAGCTCCATCGAGACGTACCGGAGCATGTCCCGCACGTTGCTCCAGGCAGCCCCCGCCGGGCGCAGCGGGATGATGGCGTAGTTGACCTCCATGCCCGCGCGCGCGGGACGGCCGTCGACGTCGGGAGCATGCGGATCCGCGTGGTCGTGCGCGAGTGCGCGGGCGTAGTCGAAGGTCGTCGACTTCATGTCGAGCGGATCGAAGACCTCGACCTGCATCGCCTTGTCGTAGGCGGCGCCGAGCTCCATGTCCGGATAGAGGACGTGACCCGCCGTGAAGCCGGCGGCGCCCGCCATCGGGTTCGAGTACTGGAAGAGCTCGCCGAACTTGCTCGTCGGCTGCATGGTCGCGAGGGTCTCGAGGGCGGTCGCCGGCGTGACCCCTTCGTACTGGAACAGCCACTCCAGGTCCTGGCGCGGAAGACCGGTGCACGCGCAGATCAACTGGCGCACGTTGACCTGCTTCGTCGTCTCCGCGTCCCCGAGCCGGAACGTCGGCAGGAGGGTCGTCACGGGCGTGTCCCAGGTCAGCTTGCCCTCGGCCACCAGCTTCGCCAGGAGCAGCGTCGTGAGCGCCTTCGTGTTCGAGGCGATCATGAACAGCGACTCGGCGTCGACGACCTCGGGCTTGCCGAGCTCGCGCACGCCGAACCCCCCGGCGAAGACCACCTTTCCGTCCTGCACGATTCCGAGCGCGACACCCGGGATGCCGAGCTCCTTCTGCCCCGTCTTGATGAACTTGAAGAGCTCCTGCAGTCGGGCCTCGTCCAGCGCGTTCGCCTTCTTTCCCGCGAAGGTCTCGCGCTGGTAGCCCTTCGGCAGAAGGCGGCCGAAGACCAGGGCGACTTGCGCGCCGCGCTTCTCGCCGACGGCATCCCCCATGTCGTAGAGGATGACGGTCCAGTGGCCGTTGGCGAACTCCGCGAGGGCCTGCACGCCCCGCTTCTCGTTGGGCGAGGTCTGGTACTCGTAGGACTTGCGCTTCGACCAACCGTCCTTGTCCGGCGCGTCGTTGGACACCTTGAGCGGCCACTTTGCGTCCGGCTTGTAGGCGGCCCATGCCGCCGCGATCGCCGCATCGGCGTCCTTCGCGTCGACGTCCACGAGCGCGATCCATGAATCGCCCTCGGGCGACGCCAGGATCGTCGCCGGCCCGCGCACGCTGACGGTCCAGCCGGCGGGCGCGATGAAGGTGTTGCCCAGGACGGTCGTCGTCGGCGTGTCGGCGGCGAGCGGCGCGGCCGCCGGGGCGGCGGCCTGGGCGAGGAAACGACCGACGACGAAAAGCGCGATGGCGAGTGTTTGCATCGGCGCACGATACCAAACGTCCGCGACTGCGTTGCTTCAGAGCCAGCGCAGGCGCGAGCGCGGAGCCGGGTCGAGGACGAGCAGCTCCGGCGCGCCACGGAGCAGGCCCGTCGCGGAAAGCGCCCGGGAGGACCTGTCGGCCAGCGGCGCGAATCGCTCTTCCAGCACCCCGTCCCCTTCGAGGATTCCCAGCCAGACGAGGTAGGGACCGTCCGTCCTCACCGGGTGCTGCGGAAAGTTGTTGGGCACGTCGAGCGTGACGAGCACGCCGGCCTCGCGCGCGCCCGCGGCCCGGTAGGCGGCAAACGCGGGTTCCGCCGCGCGCGCCAGCGCGGGCACGCCGCCCGGCTCGACCGCGAAGATCTGGGCGACGACGACGCCTCGCGCGCCGGCGGCCTCGCGCACGGGATCGACCGCGGGCAGAACCGCGATGCCCCGCTCGGGGTCGAGCGGCTCGAGCAGGAGCACGTCGTCGTTGTCGAGGATCAGCTCGTTGAGCGTGGACCGGTGCTCCTTCCAGAGCGGGCCGAAGTAGAACGCCCCGTTGGCCGCCGCGCGCGCGTCCATGTTCCGGAAGCCCCGGAGCCACGTGAACCGCTCCGGATCGGCACGCTCGAAGAACTGCCCGAACGCGATCGCGCCGATCTGCTGGAACGCCTCGGGGAAGAAGCTCTCGAAGTACCGGGCAAACGTCTCGCGCTGTCCCTCGCGGACCTTGTAGCGGCGCAGCTCGATCGCCTGGAAGTCCTTCAGGTGCGCGACCTGCGGAGCCGCTTCGGCCCGCGCGAAGTCCATGAACCAGTTCGTCTCCCAGCTCCTGCCGCCGTCCTCGGAAAACGCCTGCTCCCAGCGCGGCGTTTCCGTCCGCGTGCGCGACCACACGAAGCGTACGAGGATCGGCCGGCCCTCGAACGTGTCCGCGCCTTCGAACGTTCCGGTGCCGTCGGCGAACGCGCCGACGACCGGCGGATCGAGCGCGCCGCGGCGGCTGTCGGCCCAGTGGATCGCCCACCGCTGCGTCGCCGGATTGAAGAACCGGAACGACATGCCGACGTAACCGCCGGCATGGGCGATGCGCAACTCGTCCTCGTTGCCGAGCCCGCCGGGGAGCGCGCGCGCCACGCACGACGATTCGAACTCTTCCCATTCCGTCGAGCCCGCGAGTCGCCGGCGCAGCCGGCGGTTGTGAATCGTCCACCTGCCCATGAGGAAATCGAAATCGCGCGCCCCGTCATGCTGTGCCATCGGCTTTGCCTCCCTGCCGAGCACGCTACGTGCTTAATAGGGCTAAAACCGCCCTATTTCGAACTACACTCTTCTTCATGCCCCGGCCGACGACGCGCGTCCTCGCGATGCTCGAGCTGCTCCAGACCCACGGCCGGATGAGCGGCGCGGAGCTCGCGCGGCGGCTCGCGGTGGACCCGCGCACCGTGCGCCGCTACATCGGGACCCTCGAGGAGCTCGGCATTCCGGTCACGGCCGAGCGCGGTCGCGACGGCGCCTACATGCTCGTCGCCGGCTACAAGCTGCCCCCGATGATGTTCACCGACGACGAGGCGCTCGCCCTCTCGATCGGCCTGCTCGCCGCGCGCGGGCTCGGCCTCGCGGAGGGCGCGGCCGCCGTCGGCAGCGCCCAGGCCAAGCTCGAGCGCGTGATGCCGTCCAACCTGAAACGGCGCGTGCGCTCGATCGACGAAACCGTGACGCTCGACCTCTCGCGCTCCTCCGACGCGGACACCGCCACCCTCATGCTCGGCGCGCTCGCCGCCGCGGCGAAATCCCAGACGCGCGTTCGGATGCGCTACCGCGCCGCGCGGGCAGACGAAGCCGAGCGCGATTTCGACCCGTACGGCCTCGTGTACCGCGGCGGGCACTGGTACGCCGTGGGCCACTGCCACCTGCGCCGCGGGCTGCGCTCCTTTCGCCTGGACCGGGTCGCGTCGGTGCGCGCGCTCGAGAAGGGCTTCTCGAAGCCGCCCGGCTTCGATGCGCTCGCCCACCTCACCTTCTCGATCGCGACGCTGCCGCGGGCGTTTGCCGTCGAGGTGCTTCTCGAGACCGACCTCGCCACGGCGCGCCGGCAGCTCTTCCCGGCCGCCGGCGTCCTCGAGGAGACCGCGGAGGGCGTCGTGCTGCGCAGCCAGGTGGACGAGCTGCCGTGGTTCGCGCGAGAGCTCGCCCGGCTCTCCTTCCCCTTCGTCATCCGCCGTCCGGCCGGCGCTGCGCGACGCGCTCGAAGCCCATGCCGCGTCCCTGCTCCATCGCCCCGATCGCACCCGATCTCGAAAAACCAGAAGGAGCTGAACATGCCCCAGGACCTCTCGACCCTCCGCAACTTCTTCGCCTTCGGCCGCTGGGCGAACCGCATGACGCTCGAATCGGTCGCCGCGCTCACGCCCGAGGAATACGCCCGCCCGATCGGAGGCAGCTTCGGCTCGGTCAAGGGAACGCTCATCCATCTCTGCGAGTCCGACTGGATCTGGCTCGAGCGCTTTCACGGGCGATCGCCGCGGGCCTTCCCCGCTGCCGGAGGAGATCGCCGAGCTCGCGGGCCTCGCGCGAAAGTGGCGCGAGGTCGAGGCCGGACAGGACGCGTTCATCGCGTCGCTCACGCAGGCGCGCATGACCGAGCCGCTCTCCTTCACGAGCGTCGCCGGAGATCACTTCACGCGCGCAGCTCGGCGACACGCTGCTCCACCTCGCCAACCACGGCACGTACCACCGCGGGCAGGTGGCGACGCTGCTGCGGCAGCTCGGCAGGAAGGCGACCGGGACGGACTACCTGCGCTTCATCGCCGCGCAGGAGGGCTGAGACCCTCCCGCGCCCGGCGCGTCAGGACCGCTTCTTCTTCCCTGGAGTGCTCGTCCGGCGCGTCGTCTTGCGCGCCTTGCGGACGGGGGCCACCGGAGGCTTCGCCGCGGCCTCGCCCTGCCACTTCGCGAGCGTCTTCTTCGGTGCGATGAGGCGGTAGCTTTCGTGGATCAGGGCGCCGAGCTCGTCCCAGTCCTTCACGCGCTCGACGTCGGCCGAGACCCATCCCTTGTGGCCCACGTACGGCGCGCGCGAGAAGCCCGGCCGACGGACCATCGCATCGGCATGGTCCATCTCCAGCTTGAAGCCGACGGTGAGCACGCCCTTCTCTTCCCCGAGGCCCGAGAAGATCTTCTCGCCGACGCGAAAGTGCGGCTGGCCCCAGGTGGGAGTCTCCTTCGTGTCGGGCAGGGAGAGACAGATCTTGCGCATCTTCGCGAGCGCGGCGTCGAAGGGCTTCAAGGTCTCCCCTAGTCCTGGACGATGGCCGCCGCGTCCTCCGCGTCCTCCACGGCCTTCTTGTCCGCAGCGTCCATCCCGGAGGGCTTCACGTCGATCGTGACCTTGACGATCTTGCCGGTGAACCTGTTGTCCGCCGGCTTGTAGTCGTTCGAGACGGCGGTTTCGCCGTCCATGCCGACGTCGGCGCCTTCGTCGGCGGAGAAGGCGAAGGGCTGCGTCTTGGGAATGTGTCCTTCGCGCGACCTTGCTTGCCGTCGACGAAGAGCGTCGCACTTGCCGCCGGTGCCCGGTTTGGGAGCGTCCGGCGATGAACTCGTACTTGATCTCGTGCTTGCCGGCGGGGAGTGCGGCGGGTCCGGCGATGTTGGTGCGCTCGACGCCGAAGTAGTTGTATTCGTGATGGAGCTTTCCGTCCTTCATGTAGAGCGTCCAGCCGCCGAATGCGCCGGCCTGCGCGATGATGACGCCGTTGGTCTTGCGCGTCGCGCAGCTCCACGGGGGCCGTGATCGTGTAGGAGCGGTTCTTGACGTTGATGAACGCGTTCTCGGTCATGCCGATCATGCCGGGATAGACGGTCAGCGAGGTGCGCCCGCCCATCAGGTCGGGTCGTCCGGCGATGGCGGCGTCGAAGCGCTCGGACCGGCGGTCGTCGATCGGGCAGCACGTGGTTCGCGATCGGCCTCCTTCATGAAGAGCGTCCTGCATCTCTTTCAGCTTCGCCGGATTCTGCGCGGCCAGGTCGTGCGGCCTCGCTGAAATCCTCGGCCACGTGGTACAGCTCCCACATGTCCTGCGGTCAGCGGCGGAGTCGGCACCATCAGCCAGGGAATCGAGTGGCGCGCGGCCGCGACCCAGCCGTCGTGGTAGATGCCGCGGTTGCCGAACATCTCGAAGTACTGCGTCGTGTGCGTCTCTTTGGCCTTGGCATTGTCGAAGGTGTAGACCATCGAGGTGCCGTCGAACGGCCGCTGCACCGTGCCGTTGACGCTCTTCGGGAAACGGCAGGCCGGCCGCCTCCAGGACGGTCGGCGCGATGTCGGTGACGTGGGTGAACTGCGAGCGGATTTCGCCCTTGGCCTTGATGCGCGCCGGCCAATGGATCACGATGCCGTTGGTCGTGCCGCCGTAGTGCGACGCGATCTGCTTGGTCCACTGGAACGGCGTGTCGCCCGCCCAGGCCCAGCCGATGGCGTAGTGCGGGAACGTGCGTCGGGTCCGCCCCAGTCCTCGAGGTGAGGCATGTTGATCGCGGCCGTGTTGATGATGCCGTTGAGCGCCATCATCTCGTTGTAGGCGCCTTCCGGGCCGCCCTCGGCGCTCGCGCCGTTGTCGCCGACGATGTAGATGAAGAGCGTGTTGTCCATGACGCCCATCTCCTGCAGGGCATCCACCAGACGGCCGACCTGCTCGTCGGTGTGCTCGGCGAAGCCGGCGAAGGTCTCCATCTGCCGCGCCTCGAGCTTCTTCTGGTCGGGCGTCTGCGAATCCCACGAAGGAATCTCCTTGGGCCGCTTCGTCAGCTCGGCGTTCTGGCGGAATGATGCCCATCTTCTTCTGGCGCGCGAAGGTCTCCTCGCGCAGCGCGTCCCAGCCCTGATCGAACTTGCCCTTGTAGCGGTCGATGTATGCCTTGGGCACGTGATGCGGAGCATGCAGTGCGCCGGTGGCGAAGTACACGAAGAAGGGCTTGTCGGGGGTCAGCGAGTGCTGCGCCTGCATCCAGGCGATGGCCTGGTTCGTCATGTCGACGGTGAAGTGGTAGTCGGGGTCGTGCGGCGTGCTCGACGCGGACGGTTCCGTCGAAGATGGCCGGCGCCCACTGGTTGGTCTCGCCGCCGATGAAGCCGTAGAACTTGTCGAAGCCCGAGTGCGTCGGCCAGCGGTCGAAGGGACCGGAGACCGAGACCTCCCACGGCGGCGTCTCGTGGTACTTGCCGAAGGCGGCGGTGCTGTAGCCGTTCAGCCGCAGCATCTCGGCCAGCGGCGCGACGCTCTGCGGGCGGATGCCGGTGTTGCCGGGAAATGCGGTCGCGAGTTCCATGATCGCGCCGGCGTTGTTGACGTGGTGATTGCGGCCGGTCAGCAGCGCCGTGCGCGTCGGCGAACAGAGCGCCGTGGTGTGGAAGTTGTTGTAGCGCAGGCCGCTCGGCCGCCAGTTTGTCGAGCGTCGGCATCTTGATCGGGCCGCCGAAGGCGCTCGATTGCCCGAAGCCGATGTCGTCGAGCAGGACGATGACGACGTTGGGCGCGCCCTGCGGCGCCTTGACCTCGAAGCGCGGCGGCGCCTTCACGTCGCGCGCGTAGAGCTCGGTGATGACGGGAGGCGGCGGTTCCGGAATCGGGAGGACGGTGCGGTCGACCTGCTGGGCGAGGGCGTACCGGCCGGCGCAGACCGCGGCCAGAGCGGCCACCAGGATCGGGATTCGCGGGCTCTGGAGTCTCAAGATCGTCTCCTGTGGATGGGCCTCTAGACGGATGGACCTCGACTGTGGAAAAGGATTCGGGCAGATAGTACACGCCCCGTGAACCCGCGAGCTCGCCGCGCTGAACGCTGCCCATCCCCGGCTGATAGGCTCGATCCGGAGCGGCAAGCGCGAGAAACCGCCGCGGCCGAGAGGAGGCAGTCATGGGTCTTCTAGACAATCTCGAGGGTCTCATCCAGCAGGCCGCGAGCGGCAACGCCTCGACGGCCGACACCCACACCGCTTACGACCAGGTCGTGCAGGCAGTCGCCGCAGGGGTCGCTCTCCGACGCGATCTCGCACACGTTCAAGTCCGATCAGACTCCCGCCTTCGATCAAATGGTGGCCGGCCTCTTCAGCCAGTCGAGCCCCGAACAGAAAGCCGGGCTTCTGAATCAGCTGCTCGGATCACTCGGTCCGGCGGCCGCGCAGGCGCTCGCATCGGCGGGCGGCATGGCGGCGCTCACCAACCTGCTCAAGGGCGGCAGTGGAGTGGTCACTCCGCAGCAGGCGGAGCAAGTGTCGCCGCAGGCCGTCGAGGTCCTCGCCCAGAACGCGGCCAGGAAAGATCCCTCGATCATGGACAAGGCCGCCGGTTTCTATGCTCAGCATCCCGACCTCGTCAAGGGCATCGGCGTCGCCGCGCTCGGGTTCCTGATGTCGAGAGATCTCCGCGGGACGGCGTTAGCTCATATTGTTCGGCGCTCTGGCCGGCGCATCCGGTATCAGACGCTTTCCACGGCCGGCTCGAGCTGCAGAAACGCCTGCATCCGATCCAACGCCTCGTCCAACGCCAGCCGAAACGCGCGGCCACGCGGCCGCTGCCCCGCAAAGCCGAGGTCGTGCTGCAGCCGGCCCTCGACCACCTTCAGGTTGATCCAGCCCGGCACCTGCTCGCCCCAGAGCATGGGCATCGCGTAGTGGCCCCTGCGGCGCTTGTGGGCCGGCAGGTACGCCTCCATCTTGTATTCCCAGTCCCAGAACAGATGGAACCGCCGCCGGTCCCAGACGACCGGGTCGAAGGGCGCGAGGAAGTACAACCGGTCGTCGATCCGGTGCCGGGCCGGCCGGCTTCTCGTGCCGCGGCCAGAACCACAGCCGGCCGCCGACCTCGGCATGGCCGTAGCGGGACCGGGCGTTCTCCTGGACCTGTCGCAACGCGGCGGCCAGGTGAGGCACCCCATGGCGCAGCAGCAGGCACAGGTATCCGAGGCTGGCCGCAGGCAGCGGCGCGTAGAGTTGCACGACCATGTCCAGCAACCGACCGGCGCGCGCGAGCCGGGCCTCGGGACCGTCGTCCTGCGCCGGGTGTTCGATCGCCTCGTAGACCCGTGCGCCGGCTTCGCGCCGCGCCACGCGCAGAAGACCGCGATGGTGCAGGCCCTCCAGCAGATGCCCGCTGACGTTCAGGTCGCCGCCCCACCGCTTCATGCGGCCGTGGTCGAAGTGCGCCTGCAAGTCCCTGGCTCGCGTGAGACCGTTCTGACGCACGAAGTCCAGCACCTCCCCGGCGCGCGACTGCATCCGGGCGTTCCACTTCCGCCGCTCTCCGCGCGGATGGAGCAACGCAAGACTCTTTCGCGCCAGGAAGCCGTAGTTGACGAAGAAGGCCTCCTCGATCGCCAGGCGCGGGTAGCGGCGCTCCAGATCGCCGGCGCGATAGCCCTCGACTCGATGCGCGAGGATCAGATCCTGTGCGCGGGCGGGCGCCCGCATCGGGTCGGCCTGGACGAAGCCGAGGCGCGCAACGGCGCGCGGCAGACTGGTGGCCTCGAAGAGACTGCGCGCGATCGCGTAGCGGCGAAGCTGCCCGAGAACCCGGCGAACAGGCAACCGCCCAGCGCCCCGGCCAACCGGTTCTCAATGATCAGGTGCGCCACGACGTAAACCTCGAGGGGATGGCAACGCTCAAGGGAAGCGCGGGCGTATCATCGCCGGGCTTCGGAGAATCTCGAGATGCCTGATCGGCCACACGCGCGGCTCGGTGCCCTTCCCGGTGGGGCCCACGACCAGCGGCCGCGTCGCCTGTCGCGCTGTCCCCCGTTCACGGGAGGACGTGCCCCATGAGCTCGGTGGGGCGGTTTCTCGTCGAGATCTCGCCGCGCCCGATCGTGCTGGATCGGATCGCTGCCTTTCCCCTCATCGGCCTTCTGGCGCTCGCCACGCCGCTCGCGGCCCAGGAGAAGCCGTCGACGCAGCGGCTCACCCTGCCGACGGCCAACGTCGAGCTCGGCGATTTCGATGCCATGAGAAAGCGCCGCCTCGTCCGGGTCCTCGTTCCATTCAACCAGACGAGCTTTTTCATCGATCGGGGCACACCGCGGGGGCTCGTGCACGATGCATTCAAGATGTTCGAAGCCCGCATCAACAAGAAGTACAAGACGGGACACCTGCAGATTCACGTCGCCTTCATTCCGATTCGGCGCAGCGACGTCGCCAGCGCACTGCTCGACGGGAAGGGAGATGTCGCGGCGGCGAGCATCACCGTAACTCCGGAATGGCAGGAGAAGTTCGACTTCTCGACCCCGAACTTCAGGAACGTGTCCGAAATCGTGGTGGCGGGGCCGGCTTCCGAAGCGATTGCGAGCGTGGACGATCTGTCGGGCCGCGAGGTCTTCGTCCAGCGGGATTCGATCTATTACGAAAGCCTCGAACGACTGAACGCAGACCTCATCCGACGAGGCCGGCCTCCGGTGACGCTGCGCCTCGCTCCAGACGCTCTCGAGGACGAGGACCTGCTGGAGATGGTCAACGCGGGGCTGGTCCAATACATCGTCGTCGCCGACACGCTCGCGCGCTTCTGGGCAGCCGTCCTACCGGGCCTGAGGCTTTACCCCGAAGCCAAACTTCGCTCCGGGATGGACATCGCATGGGCCATGCGCAAGAACAGCCCCCTGCTGAAGGCCGAACTCGATGCCTTCCTGGCCGCCTATCCGGCACGCTCGGCCACCCGAAACGTGCTCTTCCAGACGTATCTGAAGAGCACGAAATTCGTGACGAACGCCGCGTCGAAAGAAGAGATGGCGAAGTTTCACCGGATGGAGAAGTTATTCGAGAAGTACTCGGACCGGTACGACATGGATCCCCTCCTGATGGCCGCCCAGGGGTACCAGGAGTCACGGCTCAACCAGCAAGCCCGAAGCCGCGCCGGGGCCGTCGGCGTCATGCAACTCACGGCGTCGACGGGGAAGTCGATGAAGGTCGGAGACGTGACGAAGCTCGAGCCGAACATCCACGCCGGCGTCAAATACATGCGGTTGCTGGTCGATCGGTACTTCTCCCTCGAGCCCATGGACCGCTTGAACAGGGGCCTCTTCGCATTCGCCGCCTACAACGGCGGCCCGACCCGCAATCCAGCGTCTCCGAAGAGAGGCGGCACAAAATGGGGCTCGATCCGAACGCGTGGTTCGACAACGTGGAGGTCGTGGCGTCCGTGAAGATCGGCCGCGAGACCGTGACTTACGTCGCGAACATCTTCAAGTACTACGTCGCGTACAAGCTCGTCGAGGAGGCGGAGACGGAGCGCAAGAAAGCACGAGCCGAAGCGGGCGCTACACCCTAGGTCCGCAGCGCCGGGCACGGCCCCGGACACGCGGCGGAATCGCCGCGGAAGGCATCGGCGAGCTGGGAATCGGCCGGAGGTGCGCCCCGCGGAGCGGAAGACCGCCGCCGCGGAGCGCGCGAATCCGTCGAGCGCGGGAAGACTAGGGCCGCTGGAGCTTGATCTGCATCAGCCGCGTGGGCTGGCCGCTGTAGTTCTCGACCTCGATCTTGCCGGTCTGGTCGTCGTACTTGGCCATGCCCTGCAGGATGATCTTGCCCTCGCCATCGCCGCCGTCCTTCGGAATACGCATCTCGACGACGCCGAGGTCGTACTTCTGCCGGGCGCCGGGAGAGATGGCGCCGCCGAACGAGATCGGACGGTTCGTCGCGAGCACGATCTGCTTCGATCCGTCGGGAAGCGTATTTTCACGGGCGTAGAAGAGGGCGTAGGCCAGCGTGCCCTGCGTAAAGATGTAGCCGACCTGCGGCAGCTGGCTCATGTCGGCGACCAGCTCGGCGTTGCCCTCGGTCTTCAGGATGTTGATCAGCGCCGAGCGCTCGGCGTCCGAGGACCAGCGGTAGATGCCGATCGTGACCGTGGTGCCGCCGCCGCCCCCGAGCATGTTCAGCGCCCAGGCCGTGTACGCGACGATGGGTTTCGGTCCGTCGACGGCATAGGTTCCGCCCTTCGGCGCCGACGGTCGACGACGAGGACGACGAGGAGCATCCGATGAAACCAACCAGAAGAACGAGGATCGCGGGAATGGCGGCCAGCCGTTTGACGAGGTGCGTGGTCATGATCCGCTCCTATTCTTGGCTCGGCCTTGGGATTCGGCCGGCTTTCGCCGAACTTTATACGACAATGCTCCAAGACCCGAGCGAATCCTCAGCGCAACCCATCGACCACGAAGAGGCTCGAGTCGAGGATCCCCTGGGCGTCGTACGCGTAGCCTTTTCCGTCGCGAGAGACGAAAACTCCACCGATTCCGATGAAATCGGTCGGGTCCTCCGGACCGAGCGTCAGCCAGTCGGACTCGGCGCCCGTCGCGATCTCGTACCGCGAGACACGGACGGGCATCAGGCCGAATCCGAATGCGTGGAGATACAGAAACCGGCCGTCGGCGCTCCACTGGATCGGGGCCTCGTCGCTCGCAAGCGGGCTCTTCCGACAGCCGGGCTTCTCGAACCGGCAGATGGCGATCTCGCGGGCGCCCGTTCGGTACGCGAACGCGTCGCCCTCGGGAGAGACCGCGACCGCGAGATCCGTGAACCCCGGGGAGATGCCGAGCTTGCGGACGCCCTTCGACGTGACGATCGCCACCTCGCCGCGGTCCGCACTTTCGCCGATCGTCGCGAGCAGGCGAGGCTCCGGGCCCGGCAGGAACGCCGCGGCCACGAGACTCGCGCCGCCGAGGTCGAGGGCGATCGGCTGCCCGGCGCTGGTCGGCACGATCGAGTAGCGTGCCGGCGTCCCGACGCTTCGCACCAGCGCCCATCGGCCGTCCTCCGAGAACGCCGTGGCGGTCCCGTCCGCGAGCCGAACGGCCGGAGATCCGTCGAGGCCCCGCACGTAGACCCCTCCGGCCCGCGTACCGGCCTCGTTGGTTTCCGAGAAGAGCAGCGTCTGACGCTCCGTGGAGACCCCGGCGAGCGTCGAGCCGTCGAGCCAGGAGAGCTCCCGCTCCTTTGCATCGCCGGCGAGCCGCACGCGCAGGCTCTGCCTCGCAATGGCGCGCTCCAGCAGCAGCCGGCCGTCCGGCGCGATGTCGTGCAGGACCCATCCGCTCGCCCGGAGGACCGGCCTGGTCCGCCCTCCACGCGACACGGCATAGAGCCCCGGCTCCTCGCCGACGTCCCGCGAGTACCAGAGCTCGCCGTTCGGATGCCAGGCCACCTGCAGGGTGTTCGCGGGCGCGCTCCAGAGGATTTTTCCGGCGTCGTCGAGGACCACGATTTCTCCGCCCGCCGACGTCCGTCGCGCGATCGCGATCCGTCGGCCGTCGCGCGACGACCGAGGGGCCGAGCCGGAATAGTCGAGTCGACGCGTTCCTGCCGGAATCTGGAGCTCGTCGTGATCGACGTCGATGTGCCGCTGCACGGCGACGGCGCCGCCGGTCAGCCAGTCGGCGTTGTGCACCCGCTCGACGAGCTCCCGCGGCGCTCCTCCCGAGAGAGGGACTCGGGCGAGAGTGCCGGTGCCGCCCGGCGATTTCAAGGTGTCGCTCCCCACGAGAACGAGCAGCTCGCCGGCGCTCGACACGGCGAGCAGATCCGCCTTCTTGAGACCGAGCGGCCGGGACTCCGTGCCGTCGACCCGCGTCGAGTAGATCTCCGTCGGGCTGCCCTCCCAGGAGGCGCTGTAGAGAACCGTCTGCCCGTCGGGCGCGAAGCGGCCGTGGAGAATGTTGCCACGCTGGAACGTCACGCGCTGGAAGGTGGGGGCGGAGGCGGGTTCGCGGAGCGCCGGGCCACGAGCCACGTCCCGGCGGCCGCGAGAATGCCGGCGGCGAGAACGACTCCGACCAGGCGCAGCGCTCCTCGCCGCGGCGCCGCGACGGCCGAAGGCCCCCCGCCCGAGACGGTCGAGAGCTCCGAGAGGTGCGCCTCCGCGGACCGCAGGTCGCGCGCCAGGTCTTCGGTCGACGCGTAACGCTCGCCCGGGCTCTTGGCGAGACATCGCTCGATGATCCAGCGAACCGGCGCCGGGACCTTCGGTGAGACGGCCGCGACGGGCTCGGGCTCCTCGCGAATGATCGCCGCGAGCACCTCGGGCCGCGTCTCGCCCGCGAACGCCCGGCGGCCCGTGGCCATCTCGTAGAGCACCGAGCCCAGCGCGAACTGGTCGGAACGGAAATCGAGGGCGCCGCCGCGCGCCTGCTCGGGCGACATGTAGGCGACGGTTCCCATCACGACGCCCGGTTCGGTGGCCGCGCTCACGGTCGCCGCGGCCGTTTCCTGGCCCGCCTCGGCCTCCGCGGCGGCCACCTTCGCCAACCCGAAGTCGAGGATCTTCACGAAGCCGTCCTTCGTGACCATCACGTTCTCGGGCTTCAGATCCCGGTGCACGATCCCCGCCCCGTGCGCCTTGGCCAGCCCCTCGGCCATCTGGGCGGAGAGCGAGATCAGCCGCTTCACGGGGAGCGGTCCCGTCGGCGAGCAGCTCTCGAAGCGTCGTCCCGTCGACGAGCTCCATCGCGAGATAGGTGACGGCGTCCGCCGTGCCGATCTCGTAGATCGTGACGATCGCCGGGTGGTTCAGGGAAGACGCGGCGCGCGCCTCCCTTTCGAAGCGGCGCAGCCGGTCCGCGTCGGACGCGAGGGCCGCGGGCAGGACCTTGATCGCCACATCGCGGCCGAGGCGCGGGTCATGGGCCCGGTACACCTCGCCCATGCCGCCCGCCCCGAGCGGGGAGACGAGCTCATAAGGACCGAGCCGGGTCTTGGGTGCGAGAGCCAACTGCGGAAGATTCTAGAACGGAAGCGGCGACCGTCAGGACGGTCGATAGTGGCGGGGCCGACGGGACTCGAACCCGCGACCTCCGGCGTGACAGGCCGGCGTTCTAACCAACTGAACTACGACCCCGCGTAAGGAACGGCGCATGATACCGGAAAGGGGTCGCGAGTCAACCCGCGGCCCCGATTCGGGCCTCCCGCCTGCCGTTTCCCTCTACCAGACGTCGCAGCGATCGGCGTCGGAGCGCACCATCGGCGCGTCCTTCTTGCATCCGAAGGCTTTCGCGAACTCCGGCAGGTTCGACAGCGGTCCGATGACGCGGTACTTGCCGATCGGGTGCGGATCCCCCTGGGCCATCGTGCGCGCGAGCTCCGGGCGGGTCGCGTCGCCGCGAAACTGGCCCCACGCGATGAAGAACTGCTGGTCCGGCGTGAAACCGTCGATCGTCGGCAGCGGCGGCTTGCCCTGCTGCGCGATCTGGAAGGCGCGGTAGGCGATCCGCGCCCCGGCCGAGGTCGCCGATCGATTCGCCGACCACGAGCTTGCCGCGCTGCGGCACGCCCGGCTCGACCTCGTAGTGGTCGAACTGGTTGACGACGCACGCCGTCTTCTGCTGGAACTTCTTCAGGTCTTCCTCGCTCCACCAGTTCTGCAGCCGGCCCTGCGCGTCGTACTGCGAGCCCTGGTCGTCGAAGCCGTGGCTGATCTCGTGGCCGATGACGACGCCGATCGCGCCGTAGTTGACGGCGTCGTTGGCCGACATGCTGAAGGCCGGCGGCTGCAGGATGCCCGCGGGGAACACGATCTCGTTCAGCAGCGGGTTGTAGTACGCGTTCGAGGTCGGCGGCGTCATGCCCCAGCGGCCGCGGTCGACCGGCTTGCCGATCGTCGCGAGCGAGTCGTCGACGTTGAACTTGCGGCCGGCCAGCACGTCGTCCCAGTAGGACGAGCGCGTGATCGACACCTTGCTGTAGTCCTTCCATTTATCCGGGTACCCGATCTTGGGGTTGAAGGTCGAGAGCTTCTCGATTGCCTTCTTCTTCGTCTCAGGGCTCATCCAGTCCAGCCCCTGGATCGTCTGCCCCATCGCGAGGCGCAGATTCTTGACGAGCTCCTGCATCCGCGCCTTGGCCTCGGGCGGAAAGTACTTCTCGACGTACTTCTTGCCGAGCGCCTCGCCGAGCTGGTTGTCGGTGGACTCGGCGCAGCGCTTCCAGCGCGGCTTCATTTCCTTCGACCCGTTCAGGTACGCGCCGTTGAAGTTCCAGTCCTCCTGGACGAGCGCGTCCGAGAGCGACGGCGCGGCCGAGTCGAGCAGGTGCCACTCGAGGTACGTCTTCCAGTCGGCCAGCGGGATCGCGCCGAGCTGCTTGTCGACTTCCTGCAGGAAGCGCGGCTCGTTCACGTTGGGGTCGCCGGGCGCGACGCCGAGCGTCTTGAAGGACGCCGCCCAGTCGAAGCGGGGCGTGAGCTTCTGCAGCTCCGCCATGGTCATCTTGTGGTCGGTCGCCTTGGGATCGCGCAGCGCGACGTTGTCGAGCGAGGCCTCGGCCAGCTGCGTCTCCATCTTCATGACCGTCGCCGCGGCCGCGGTTGCCTGCGCCTCGGTCGAGCCGGCCAGCTGGAACATCTTCGCGACGTGGGCGACGTACTTCTCGCGGGCCTCCTTGAAGCGCGCGTCCGGCTTCAGGTAGTAGTCGCGGTCGGGCAGGCCGAGGCCGCTCGAGTAGATCTGCGCGAGGACGTCGGTCGGGTTGTGGTTGTCCGAGCCGGCGCCGACGCCGAACGGCACCGGAATCGCGAGCAGCTGGAAGCGGGTGATCATCCGCTGGACGTCGGCGGCGCTCTTCATCGCTTGGATCTCGGCGCGCAGCGGGTCGAGCGGCTTGACGCCGAGGCGATTCAACTCGGCCTCGTTCATGCACGCGCCGTAGAAGTCGCCGATCAACTGGTCGACGCTGCCCTTCGGCGCGTTCTTGACCGCGGCGGCCTCTTCGAGGATCCCCTTGAGCCGGTCCTTGGACTCCTCGCCCGCCTGCCAGCGGCGGCTCCAGCGCGACATCGACGGAGGAATGGGGTTGATCGCCCTCCAGGCGCCGTTGGAGAACTCGAAGAAGTCCGAGCAGGCCTCGACGTTGCGGTTCATGTCCGCGAGCTCGATGCCCTTCTGTCCGCCCTCCTGGGCCAGGACCGCGACGGAGGCGAGGAAGAAGCCGAGCAGGTTTCTGACGGAGCGCATGCGAATCTCCTTAAGTGGTGTGTATTCGCGGTTGATACGTCCGGACGGGACCGAAGTTCAGCGGCCGGCATAAGATTCCGGCCGCCCCCATGACTATAAATCGAGCCCGACTCGAGGCCCTCCTGGCGCGCGAACGGGAGCAGTTCACGGCGACGCACCCTCGCTCGCAGGCCCTGTTCGAGCGGGCGCGGAAGAGCCTGCTCGGCGGCGTCCCGATGAACTGGATGGAACGGTGGCCCGGCGGCTTCCCGATCTTCGTCGAGGAAGCGAACGGCGCCCACTTCATCGACGTCGACGGCCACGAGCTACGTCGACTTCTGCCTCGGCGACACGGGCGCGATGACCGGTCACTCGCCCGCGGCCACGGTCGCGGCGATCGCCGCAGCGCGCGCGGCGCGGCATCACGCACGATGCTGCCGACCGAGGACGCCATCTGGGTCGGCGAGGAGCTCGCGCGCCGGTTCGGTCTGCCCTTCTGGCAGATCGACGATGACGGCGACCGACGCCAACCGCTTCGTCATCCGCCTGGCGCGGCACGTGACGGGACGGTCGAAGATCCTCGTCTTCAACTGGTGCTACCACGGCACCGTCGACGAGACGCTCGCGATCGCTGCTCGCGCGGCGTCGTCGGGCTCGCGCAGCCGGCAACATCGGGCCGCCGGTCGATCCCTCGCGAGACCACCAAGGTCGTCGAGTTCAACGACCTCGACGCGCTCGAGGCCGCGCTCGCGCACGGCGACGTCGCCTGCGTGCTCGCCGAGCCGGCGCTGACCAACATCGGCATCGTGCATCCCCGAGCCCGGGCTTCCACGACGGCGCTGCGGGAGATCACGCGCCGCACGGGCACGCTGCTCGTGATCGACGAGACGCACACGATCTCGGTCGGGCCCGGCGGCTGCACGCGCGCGTGGGGCCTCGACCCCGACATCCTCGTCGATCGGCAAGCCGATCGCGGGCGGCATGCCCGCGGCGCGTCTACGGACTATCGGCGGAGCTGGCCGACGCGGATCCGCGCCGCGACGACCGACGAGAGGCCGACACCGGCGGGATCGGCGGCACGCTCGCGGGCAACGCGCTGTCGCTCGCGGCGATGCGGGCGACGCTCGAGCACGTGCTGACCGACGAGCCTACGCCCGCATGATCCCGCTCGCGCGCCGCTGGGTCGACGGCGTGCGAGGCGTGATCGCCGAGCACGAGCTGCCCTGGAACGTCACGCAGCTCGGCTGCCGCGCCGAGTACTGGTTCCGCCGACCCGCCCGCGCAACGGCGCCGAAGCCGCGGCCGTCGATCGACCACGAGCTCGATCGCTACATGCACCTCTGCGGCGCTCAACCGCGGCGATCCTGCTGACGCCGTTCCACAACATGGCGCTGATGTGCCCCGCGACCACCGCGGCCGACGTCGACCTCCACACGCGCGTCTTCCGCGAGAGCGTCGAGGCGCTGGCGGCCGGATGACCGAACTGCGCGCGGCGTTCGCGGACTAGAACGACACGCGCACGGCGGCGCGGAAGGAGCGGGGGGCGTAGCGGGTCTGATTCTTGCCGTAGTCGTCGTTGGTGCTCTGGACATCGGCGTTGAAGATCGAATAGGGGTATCCCTCGACCTGGCCGTTCGTCCAGACCTGGTCCCTCAGCGTCGGAGTCTGGTGGTTGAAGATGTTGTACAGGTAGGCTTGGAGCGTCACGGTCGCCGGCCCGAGCACGATCGGATAGGCGAGCGTGAGGTTCGCCTCCCAGAGCGCCGGCAGGCTTCCGGCCGAACCGCGGGGCACGAGATAGATGACCGAGCCGTAGTTCTGGTTGAAGTATCCCGTGCGGTTGAGCGGCGCGCCCGACTCCGCGAACGCCTGGAGCCCGAGAGTCAGGGCCCACGGCGTCACCCAGTATCCGTCCAGGCGGAAGCGGTTGGTCCGGTCGAGGTCGAGCCTGCCGTAGGCGTCGTGCCACATCTGGGGATAGTCGAAGTCGATGTTGCTGCTCACCGAGTTCCCGCCGTAGGAGCTCTGATTGACCGCGCCGTCGTAGTTGCCGCGCAGCGATGAGTAGACGTAGCTCGCCTGCAGCCACAGGCTCTGGCCGATGGACTTCCGAACGAGGATCTCGATGCCGCGATAGATGCGCTTAGCGGCCGGGCTCGCGGGGCCGCCGGAGGGATCCTCACGATCGAAGGGCTCATCGTAGCCGTTGGTGACGGGCGCATCCCCGCGAGCGTACTGTCCGTCAGACCCGGGATTGATGATCGCGCAATTGGTGTACCCGTCGGCGGGCAGGAAGTCGCAACGGCTCTCGAGGCCCCTGCCGAGGCTCCGGTAGGTCGCCTTCAAGCCCAGGGTCAGCGACGGGTCGACCGCCCGCTCGATGCCAAATGTCAGCTCGTCCTGGTACATCGCTCCGACTCCGGAGTCGACGCGATCCCCGATCGGGCCGCCTCCGACGAGAAGCCGCTGGTTGTTGTTGGGCCGGAGCGTGTGATCCTGGACGACGCTGTCGGGATCCCGGTTGTCGGTCTCGAGGATCGTGACGCCGCTGAACTCGGCGATCGCGAGGATCGTCGGCTGGGCGTACGAAAAGCGCCCTGCAAACGCGTAGACCTTCGTCCTGCCCGTCCCTCCACGGATCCCAGGTGATCCCGATGCGTGGTTGCCAGCCGTCGGAGAATCGGAGGACGGAATCGCCGGCAAAGTTCCTCGTGTTCTCCCCGTCCCAGCGCAGACCGAGGTTCAGCGTCAGACCGGGCGCCGCCCTCCACGAATCCTGGAGATACGCGCCGTAGTCCTGCGACCCAGGCCCGCGGCCGGTAGCCGAGCACGGGAGTCGGATGGTCCGGATCGACGGCGACGAACACGTGCGCAAAGTAGGGCACGCCGTAGTCGTTTCGATGTTGAACGTACTGGCCGCCCGAGTAGAACCCCAGCCCTTCCGTGCGGCCGTTCTGGTAGTCGGCGCCCGCCTGGAACTGGTGGCTGCCTTCGTAGAACGTGACGGACGCCGCCGAATTGCTCGCGCGTCGACGAGTTGTGATCGTCGCGGCCCGCAACGCCCCCGTAGCCGCCGCTGACGAAATTGGGTTCGTCCGGCAGAGTGCAGGCTGTCTTGCGGGTCCCCGGCGGGTCGCCCGGAACACACATCCAGTCCTCGCGCCGAATCGCGTACGCGGCTCCGAGACTGTACTTGTCGTGATGAACGCCGCCCTGCAGAATCACGATCGCCTGCGACGACAGGAGCTGCGTGACCCGCGCTCCGAAATCCGTTCCGCCGATGTCGCGCGAGGAGTACCAGGTCGAATGTTCGAGGCTCACGGGCGGCGTCACGCTGGCCGGTCCCAGGTAGGGATTCGCGCCGGACGCGCCCTCGCTCCTCGAGGGATCGGCGAAGACGGTGGCCACGGCGCTGGTCGACGGCGTGGCGTTCCAGGTGAGCTTGAAGGAATAGAGGTTATCGGTGGTGTCCACTGGAAACCGGTCCGACGGCGTCACGTCTCCCCCGCCCTCGAACCGCGACACCTGGCTGTCGAGCTCGACGCGGTTGTACGCGCCGAAGAACCAGAGGCTGTCCTTGACGAGAAATCCGCCGAGGTCCGCGCCGAAGTCGAGCCGGACCGCTTCGGCAACCCTCATCTGCGAAAACGGAGAATCCTCGCTCTCGATGAAGACCTGCTGCGCCGTCGTGCCGGACGAGTCGTAGTACACGAAGGCGTCGCCGTGAAATTCGTTGCCGCCGGACTTCGTGACGACGTTGACGACGCCGCCGAGCGCCCCGCCGTACTCCGCCTGGTAGCCGCCCGTCTTGACCTCGACCTCCTGGACGAACTCGTTGTTGATGGCCTTGCCCTGGATTCCCTTGATGACGTTCGTCGTGTTGATCCCGTCGACGATCCACTGGTTCTCGGCGGAGGTCGCGCCGTAGATCGTCAGCGCGAGCGATCGCCCCTGCGTGTCTCCGCGGTCGGTGCCGACTCCCGGATTCGACCGCACGATGTCGGCGTAGTTGCGGTCGACGGGAAGCTTCGCCACGACGGCCGCCGGGTAGTTAGTCCCGCCGGTGGTCGAGGTCGCGTCGATCCGCGGCGCCTCGGCGCCGACCGCGACTGCCTCCGCGATGGCCGGCTCGAGGACCAGGTCGACCGTCGCCGACGCGTCGAGCAGAACGGTCGCCGGCTTTTCCACGGTGCGAAAGCCCCCGAGCTCCGCGCGGACGACGTAGACGCCGGGCGGCAGCGCCGCGAGCCGGAAGCGGCCCCGCGCATCGGTCATCGCGGCGCGGACGCCCTGCAGGCTCGGGCTCGTCGCTTTCACGGAGGCTCCGGACAGGACGCCGCCGGAGCCGTCGCGAACGATTCCCTCGATGCGGCCGCTCGTCGTCTGCGCCGCGGCCGCGCCGCAGATCCAGAGCACCGCGGCCGCGAGAGCGCCGGGCCTCAGGAGAGTCCGAGCCTCCGGAGGACCTGCGGAAAGCGCGGATCGGCGCGAAGGAACGCGAATCGCGGGTCGGCGTTGACGAACCCGAGCGCTTCCCGGTCCGCCAGTCCCTTGTCGAGCCACTCGAAGGTCAGGTCGCGATCTCCGAGGCCCGTCGTAAACGACGACGCGAAGGCCCGCGGGAACGTAACGCTGCGCGGAAAGCTGATCCATGACTCGAAGGATCCGCTCGGCGTCCTTCCTGCGACCGCCCACGCCGTAGGAGTATCCGAGATCGGCCCAGGCTCCGAGATCGGGGGGCGCTTCGGGATCGGCCTTACCGGTCTTTTCGTATGCCGCGATGGCCTGTGCAACCCGCTCCTGCTGCTGCTCGGGCGACCTGCTCCCTTCCTCCACCTCGCCTGGCTCGAGCGCTCGGGCCCTGCGGGATTCCTCTGCCGCTTCCGCTGCGTGCCCCGCGTTCAGGAGGATGCCTGCGGCGATGTCGTGGTTCATCGAAGTAAAGGGCTCCAGCTCCAGGGCGCGGCGGATCTCCACGAGCGCCGCGTCGAAGCGGCGCTGCTCTTCGAGGAGCAACGCGTACCGGCGGTGCGCCAGCGCGTAGTCGGGCTGCAGGGCGATCGCCTCGCGCAGCTCCCGCTCGGCTTCCTTCAGGTCGAAGTCAAAGCACTGGTGGACTCCGGACAGGGCCACGCGCGCCTCCACGAGCGCGGCGTCGATCTTCAAGGCCTCGAGCGCCGCGGCGCGCGCCTTCGGGAAGGCGGCCTCGGGTCGGACCCAGTCCTCGTGCCCGAGCTTGGAGTAGGTGTCGGCGAGGCCGGCGTAGGCCAGTGCGTAGCTCGGATCCTTCGCAATGGCCTTCTCGAAATAGTCCCGGGCCTGATCGAGGTCCGACTCGCGCCAGTAGTAACGGCCCTTGAGATAGAACTGGTATGCCTCCCCGTCCACCGTGAACTGATTCGCAAGGCGCGTGCGGTCGGCGCCGCTCAACCGGAACTTCAGGCTGTCGACGATCTCGCGGGCGATCTCCGGTTCGAGAGACGCAGCTTCCGAGGCCTTCCGGACGTAGCGCTCTCCCCAGATGTGGCGGCCGTCGCGAGAGTCGACGAGCTCGACCGAGACCCTGAGCTGGCCGTCCTTCTCCTCGACGGATCCGGTCAAGACGGCCTCGGCCTTGAGCTCCTGGCCCACCCGCTGCGCAGTCGTCGTCTTGTCCTTGTAGCCGAAGACCGCCGCGCGCGAAGCCACGCGCAATCCGGGAAGGCGCGAAAACCGGTCGATCAGCGAGTCCGTGATTCCGTCGCTCAGGTACGCGGCGGATTCGTTCGACCCGGCGTTCGAGAAAGGCAGCACGGCGAGGGACTCGAAACTCCGCGACGTCCCGCGCGTCCGGACGACGCCGAGCACCGCGAGGGACAGCACGGCGACCGCCAGCACCACCGCGACGACCGGTGCGCGGCTCGACGCCGTCCGGCTCTGTACGGCGGGCGCTCCGGCCAGGCGTGCCGCCGGGTTCTCTGCCACCGACCTCAGGGCGAACGACAGGTCCCGCGCCGAGTCGAACCGGTTCGACGGATTCTTCTCCAGGCACCGGCGCGTCAACGCCTCGAGCGTGGCGGGAATCGGATGGGCCGCATCCGAGATCGGCCCGGGCTCGTCGCGGAGGATCGCCGAGAGGGTCTCGATCTTGGAGCCGCCCGTGAAGGCGCGCCGCCCGCTCAGCATCTCGTAGAGCACGGCTCCGAGCGAGAAGAGATCCGAGCGCGCCTCGGCCGGAAGGCCGCTGATCTGCTCGGGGAAAGGTAACCGACGGTGCCGACGATCGTCTCCGGCGCCGTCAATGCGGTCGGAGTCTCCGCGCTCTCCGGACCGGCCGTACGCGGCGCCTCGCGCCGCGCGATCCCGAAGTCCAGAATCTTGACGTGGCCGTCCTCGGTCAGGAAGACGTTCTCGGGTTTCAAGTCGCGATGCACGATTCCCCTCGAGTGCGCCGCCGCCAGGCCGTCCGCGATCCCCGTCGCGATGCGGACCGACTCGCGCCAGGCGAGCGCCGGGTGGGCGATGCGGCTGCGCAGCGTCTGGCCCTCGAGGAGCTCCGTCACGAGGTACGCGACATCGCCCTCGCTCCCGACGTCGAAGATTGCCAGCAGGTGCGGGTGAGAGAGGGCGGCCAGGGACTTCGCTTCCCGCTCGAAGCGGCCGAGCGCGGCCGTGTCCCGCGCGAGCGCCTCGGGAAGCACCTTGATGGCGACGTCCCGCTCGAGCCGCGCGTCGCGCGCGCGATAGACCTCGCCCATGCCGCCGGAGCCGATCGTCTCCCGGATCTCGTACGGACCCAGCCGCATGCCCGGCGAGAGCATCAGCGCGCCCGCAGCCGGACGCTGGCGGCCGTGGCCGTCGGGCCCGTCCGGAGAAATGCGCGGAAGACCATCGTGGCGCCGCCGACGCGGACGATGTCGCCATCGGCGAGGACGACCTCCGAGAGAATCTTCTCGCCGCGCAGGAACGTCCCGTTCTTGCTGCCGAGGTCCGCGAGCCGCGCGCCCGCGCCGTCGATCACGATCCGCGCGTGGTGCCGGGACACGTCGAAGTCGTCGATCCAAACGACCGAATCCCGCTCCCGCCCGATCGGGTTCGCTCCCGGCACGAGAGCGATCTCGCGCTCGCCCCACAGCAACCGGTAAACCGCGGAGCCCGGATCGATCGAGTCCGGTCCGGGATCCGCCTCGGCCTCGGCCTGGAACGCATAGCCGTAACGCTGCACCGTTCGGATCACCCGGGGTTGGCGCGCGTCGTCGCCAACGGCTTCGCGCACCTCGCTGATCAGGTTGGCGAGATTGCCGTCGACGACGAAGGAACCCGGCCACAGCGTTTCGTGGATTTTGTCCTTCGAAATGGCGTTCGGCCGATTTGTCGCAAGCAGTTCCAGAAGCTGGAACGCCTTTGGCGAGAGACGAACGAGCGTCTCGCCGCGGAACACCTCGCGGGTGCCTGAATCCAGAACGCAATCGCCGAAGCGCAGGCGCATGTTCCTGAAGAACTCCTGGACAACGCGTAGGGAGCCCTGAGGACTTCGAGTCTCTCTGCGAATCATCTTAGCGGAAACGGAACGAGCGATTGAAAGGAGTTGATGCGAAACAGGCACGCTTTCTCGAACGGCTTCGGTGGGCGGACACGTTCCTGTCGAATCCCTGGACATCCAGTATCGAATCCTGAGAACTCTCTTCGCCGGAAACCCAACGCACCATGAAAAGGAGAAGGATCATGGAAAACAGAAAGAACCGGTTCCCCCTCGCGGCCCTCGTTCTCGCGCTCGGCTTTCCGTTCGCCTTCGCGTCGTCGGCGCGTCGCCGACGACGACCACGTTCATCCCTGCACCAACATGACCGTGAAGGGAACGTACGGCTTCTACCGCACCGGACCCGGACCGAACGGGCCGGTGTCCGCGGTCGGGTGGATCACGTTACGACGGGCACGGGCACCTGACGCTGGTCCAGGACGTGGTCCGTGACGGCGAGCTCTCCCTCGACGAGACGGGCAGCGGGACGTACCAGGTCGACGCGGACTGCCGCGCGCACGGCTACAACGAGGACGGCGACGAGATCAGCCGGGCCATCGATCGTGGACGACGGAAACAGCCTCTACTTCATCAGCGTGACCGGCAACAACGTGTACGGCGTCTCCACGCGGATCCGCGGCCGCTGAACGCACCGCGGGGGGCGGGGCCATCGCCCCGCCCCCCGTGTGATTTTCCGGGCTTCCGCGGCGAATAACATGCCGAGAGCCAGAAGCCCAGATGACCGACACCCAGGACCAGGACCGATTCCTGACGCTCCTCGAGGCGCACAAGGCGATTCTCTACAAGATCGCCAACGCCTACTGCCGGGACCCGGAGGAGCGGCAGGACGTCGTCCAGGAGATCGTGGCGCAGCTCTGGCGCAGCTTCGGCAGGTTCGACGACCGGGCGTCCTTCTCCACCTGGATGTACCGCATCGCCGTGAACGTGGCGATCTCGTTCTACCGGAACCAGGGCCGGTGGACGCGCCGCGCGGAGCTGGTCGAAGCGCCCGCCCTCGAGATCCTGGCGCTGGATCGCGCGATCGCGGAAGAGCCCTCCGACGACATCCGGCAGCTCCACCGTTTCATCGCGTCGCTCGACCCGATGAACCGCGCGCTCGTCATCCTGTACCTCGACGGACAGAGCCACGCCGCGATCGGCGAGATCCTCGGCATCACGGCGTCGAACGTCGGCACGCGCATCGGGCGCATCAAGGAGCGTCTTCGCAGCGATTTCGATCGGGCCGCAAACGGATGAACGGAGGCCGACGCATGGAACTCGATGACCTGAAACAGAAGTGGGCCGAACAGGACGCGAAGCTCGAGAAGAGCATCCGGCTCAACACGCGGCTGCTGCGCGAGTCGGGAATGGCCCGCGTGGGCAGGGCGCTCGCGCCGCTGTCCTGGGGGATCGCCGTCGAGGGAATCCTCAACGTCGCGACCGTGCTCTGGCTCGGCTCGTTCCTCGGCGATCACATCGGGGAGCCGCGACTGGCCGCGCCGGCCGCGCTGCTCTTCGTGTGCGCCATCGCGATCCTGAACGTGGGAATCCGCCAGTGGGTCGTCCTCCGGACGCTCGACTACGGCGCGCCGGTCGTCGAGATCCAGAAGCGGCTCGCCACGCTGCGCGTCGGCCGCATCCGGACCACCAAGTGGATCCTGCTCCTCTCGCCGCTGCTGTGGACGCCGATGCTCATCGTGGGCTTCCGCGCGCTGACCGGGCTGGACCCGTACGCGTTCATGGACGGGAAGTGGCTGGCGGCCAACCTGCTCTTCGGCCTCGTGTTCCTCGCCGGAATGCTGTGGCTGTCGAAGCGCTACGGTGATCGCTGGAGCCGATTCCCCGCCGTACGGCACCTCATGGACGCCATCGCCGGGCGCAGCCTCGTCGCGGCGAATGGAGCGCTCCAGGAGATCGAACGGTTCGAGCGAGGCTAGGCGGCGCGCGAAACCCCTCGACGCGGTCGTCTCTGCCTCACGAGTATTGCCCGAGCGCGTCGAATAGAATCCGCGCACGTTTCCCGCCCCGGGAACGCTTTGCGGAGGTCGACATGAGACTCGGTACCGGCGCACTCGCCCTGTCCGCGGCGGCGCTCGCAACGCTTGCCTCCATTTCCGCCGCCCAGGACCCGCTCGAGTTCGCGAAGCTGAAGGACTTCAAGGCCGAGCGGTCCTCGTCGAGCAGTCCCGATCCGGCCTCGAACAACGACAGCAAGCACCCGATCGCCGGCGAGACGGTCACCCTGGCCGACCTCGAGGGCCCGGGCGTGGTCACGCATCTCTGGATCACGGTCGCGGCCAACGAGTACGGCTGGCCGCGCCTCATGCGCCTGCGCGTCTACTACGACGGCAGCGCCGAGGCGTCGGTGGACGCGCCGCTCGGCGACTTCTTCGGCGTGGGCCACGGCTTCGAGCGGACGGTCGAGTCCTCGATGATCCGCGCGAGCTCGGACGGCCGCGCCCGCAACAGCTACTGGCCGATGCCGTTCCGCAAGTCGTGCCGGATCACGCTGACCAACGAGGGCCGCCGCAAGGTCGACCACCTCTACTACCACGTGGACTGGGAGAAGGTCCCGTCGCTGCCGCCGGACACGGCGTACTTCCACGCGCGCTACCGCCAGGAGCTGCCCGCGCCCGACGACGGCAGCCCGTACGTCTTTCTCGACGTGAAGGGCCGCGGCTTCTACGTCGGGACGGTGCTCTCGGTGATCCAGCCGGAGGCGGGCTGGTTCGGCGAGGGCGACGACCGGTTCTTCGTCGACGGCGAGAAGAAGCCCTCGCTGATGGGCACCGGCTCCGAGGACTACTTCACCGACGCGTGGGGCCTGCACGTGACGAACGGTTTGTACGCGGGTGTCACGGTCGCCGACGGCACGGGCCTCGGCTCGCGCATGACGGGCTACCGCTGGCACTTCTGGGACCCGATCCCGTTCACGAAGTCGCTCGTCTTCGACATCGAGCACCTGGGCTGGACGTACAACCAGGACGGCGCGATCAAGTCGGCCTACGGCGTGCGCAACGACCTCATGTCCTCGGTCTCCTTCTGGTACCAGGACGGCATCGCCACCGGCCTGCCGCCCGTGCCGTACGGATCCGCGCGCCTGCCGCAGGGCAACGCGCTGCAGTTCGAGGTCGAGACGGTCATGGACGCGATCGCCGCCGAGAAGGGAAAGCCGACGCTCGTGCGCGACCTCTTCTGGTCGAAGGACGTCGTCGTCTTCCAGGCCGAGGGACCGGGCTCGAAGCTCACGATCCCTTTCGACGTCGCCGAGGCCGGCGACTACGAGCTCTACACCCAGGTCGCCCAGGGCTCGGACTACGGCATCTACACGGTGCTCCTCGACGGCAAGCCGCCGGTCGCGCCGGTCCTCGAGCACGAACCGGGCGCGGACGTGCGGCCGCAGCTCTCCTTCGACGGCTACGCGTACGAGACGTACGTCGGCATGGACTACCAGATCGGATGGCCGCGCCTGACGAAGGGCAAGCACACGGTCACCTTCGTCTGCGTCGGGAAGAACGCGGCCTCGACGGGCTACGCGCTCGGCGTGGACAACCTCATCCTCGCGCGGACGGGACCCGAGGGCTGGAAGCTCGCCGCGGCGACCCGCGCGCCGAACGTCCCCACGGGAGTGGCCGCACTCTCCGCCTCGCTTTCGGATCCCGATGCCGTCGTGCGCGGACTCTGCGCGCTCGAGCTCGCGAAGCTCGGCCCGGCGGCCGCCCCGGCGCTTCCGGCGCTCGTCGCACGCTTGAAGGATTCCGACGCGAGCGTGCGCATGGCTGTCGGCCATGGCGATCGCCGCGATCGGCCCCGGCGCGTCATCGGCCGTGCCCGACCTCGTCGCCGCCTGCAAGGCGCCGGGTCAGGCGCTCGAGGTCGTGCGCGAATCGGCGACCGCCCTCGGCGCAATCGGGCCGGCGGCATCCTCCGCGCTGCCCGTCCTGGAGGCGATCGCCGCCAAGCCGATACCCCATGTGGGCGGTGTGATCGATTTGACGCCTGCCTGGGCGGCTTCACGCGCCATCAAGAAGATCCAGGCCGCGCCGGCGCGCTGACGGAGGAATGGAACGGCACGGCGCGGGGTTAGAATCGACGGTATGAAGACGGTCGCCCTCGCGGTCCTGGCGGGGTTTCTCGCGACCGTCGCGCCCGGATCGGGCGCGGCGCCGCTGGAATGCTGCGGCACGAAATGCCCGGCCTGCGCTCCGGTCTTCTGCAAGGACATCAACGCCGTCCCGGCGCTGAAGGCGTTCCGGTCGCCACCCTCGCGGCCGCCTCGGGCGCACTTGCCGCCGCCGCTCCCGGTTTCGACGCGGCCGAGCTGGTCCGCCTTGCCCGGTTCGCCACGAGGACGCCCGGATTCCAGCGGCCGATGCGGAACTGACCCTTCCTCTTTCCGGTTCCATTTCCTCGAATCGAAACTCGGAAAGCGGAGGATTCCCATGAAGATGCTTCTCGCCTCGATGATCCTCGCCCTCGCGGCCGCGGGCCCGGGCGTGGCCGTGAACGATGGCGGCGGCGCCATGACCTGCACGATCACCGGCCAGCAGGTCGAAGAGTGCTGCTGCGTCGAAAAGGACGGCAAGATGATCTGCACCCTCACGGGCGAGGTCGTCACGTCCTGCTGCTGCACGCACGCAGCGAAGTAACGGTTTCCGGGCGGGCCGGGGAGTAATCCCCGGCCCGTCTCTTCCGCGAACGGCGACTGACTTCTATCGGTTGACGGACTAACCTATCAACTGATATCAGAGCAGATGGCCCCTCCCGGCTGGTACCTGCTGATCCATCAGCTTCCGACGAGGCCGATCTACCTGCGCGCCCGCATCGGCGAGCGCCTCGCGCGGCTCGGCGCGCTCGCCCTCAAGAACTCGGTGTACCTGCTTCCCCGACATCCCGCCCGCCTCGTGGACCTCGAGGGGATCGTCGAAGAGGCAAAATCCTCCGGAGGCGAGGCCTACCTGGCCAGCGCGGACATCGTCGCGGGCATCTCGACGGAGGCGCTCGTCCGCAGGTTTCGCGAGGCGCGGGACGCGGACTACGACGCGCTCGCGGCCGAGGCCCGGGATGCCGCGGATTCCATGACGTCCGCTCGTCTTGCGCGGCTCCGGAAGAGGCACGCCGCGATCGAGGCGATCGATTTCTTCGGCGCCGCAGGGCGGAGCAAGTCGGAGGCTCTGCTCGCCTCCCTGGAGAGGCGCGGGAAGAGCGTCGGGCACGGCCGGGGCGCGGAGGGGCCGCGTCTGGACGACGCGCCGCGGGGTTCAGATCGACCGCATCGCCTCGGCCTGGCTGATCCGCCGCTTCATCGATCCCGCGGCGCGCTTCCGGTTCATCGATCCGAAGGCGGAGAGGGTCCCCGACGAGCTGCGGTTCGACATGGTCGGCGGCGACTTCACGCACGAAGGCGACGCCTGCACGTTCGAAACGCTCGCGCGGACGATCCGGAAGCCGGACTCCGCCCTGCGGCAGATCGCCGAGATCGTCCACGACATCGACATTCAGGACGGAAAGTTCGAGAGGGCGGATGCGCCCGGGATCCGGCAGGTGATCCTCGGCATCGTCCTCGACTGCCCCGCGGACGAAGACCGGCTCGAGCGAGGGTTCGCCCTCTTCGACGACCTCTACGCGTCGTTTCGTCAGCGGCTGCGCCAGCCGCCGGCTGCCGTCACGATCGAAGACGAGGAGGGACAACCCATGAACCATTCGAGGCTTCGCGCAGCGTTCCTCGCCGGCCTGGCCATGCTCGTGTTGGGCCGATCCAGGGCCTTTGGGATCGACCCGGACTGGGAGGCCGTCGAGAAGATCTTCGGCAAGCCGGCGAAGGTCCAGCCCGACGGCGTCCGGCGGTTCGGATGGCCCCGGACCGACCTCCACGTCACGCTCGACGGCGTCGCGATCGAGCCGACGCTGGCGCTCGGCTCCTGGGCTGCCTTCGCGGCAATGCCGAACGGCGAAGCCATGGCCATGGGCGACCTCGTCCTTCTCGGAACCGAGGTCAATCCGGTCGTCGAGCGCGCTGCAGGCCAGAGGAGCGCAGGTCCTCGCGATCCACAATCACCTCATCGGCGAGACGCCGCAGATTCTGTACCTGCACTTCTCCGCGACCGGTTCCGCCGCCGCCATCGCGACCGCGCTGAAGACGGCGCTGGAGCGAACGGCGACGCCGCTGACGCCGTCCAGCCGCCGCTCCGGCCCCGTCGCCCTCGGAAACGCGAAGCCTTCCAGAGGATCGAGGAAGCCCTCGGACGAAAGGGCGCCATGGCCGGGCGCGTGCTCCAGGTCTCTGTGCCGCGCGCCGAAGCGGTGCAGGAGAACGGAATGCCGATTCCGACCGGCATGGGCATGGCCACTGCGCTGAACTTCCAGATCGTCGGCGAGAAGATGGCGACGACCGGAGATTTCTCCCTGGTCGCATCCGAGGTCAATCCGGTCATCCACGCGCTCCGATCGCGCGGCATCGAGGTCACGGCCCTCCATTCCCACATGCTCGTCGGAGACGCCGCGCCTCTTCTTCCTGCACTTCTGGGGCCTCGACAACCCCGAGAACATCGGCGCGGCGCTGAAGGCCGCGCTCGATCGCGTCGCCGTCTCCACCCGGGCCCCCTGATGCGGTCGCCGGGCACGCGCCGCGCCACCGCGCTGGCCGTCGCGCTCTTCGTCTTCGGCTTCGGCCAGGAGCTGTGGTTCCGGTTCCTGCCCGCCTACCTCCGGACGCTCGGATGCACGGCCTTCGGCATCGGGGCCTTCGGAACTCTCAAGGACCTCCTCGACGCCGCGTACGCCTACCCCGGCGGGGTCGTGTCGGATCGGCTCGGCACGCGGCGCGCACTGCTTCTCTTCGGCGCGCTGACCACGGCGGGCTTCGCCATCCTCTTCGTCTCGTCCTCGGTCGCCGCCGTCTTCGCCAGCCTCTTCTTCGTCATGGCCTGGGCCTCGCTGGGTCTTCCGGCGACGTTCTCACTCGTCGGCGAGGAGCTCCAGGGCGACCGGCGCGTCGTGGGATTCACGGTCCAGGCCGTCTTGAAGCGCATCCCCATCGTCCTGGCGCCTCCGCTCGGAGGCCTCCTGCTCGAGCGCTACGGCATGGCGAACGGCATCCGGATCGGCGTCGGAATCTCGATCGTGTTGTCCCTCGCGATGCTGGCGGGCCTCGCGCGCGCCTTGCCCTCGAGCAGACCCGACCCGTCGCAAACGGCCGCGCCGGCCGTCCGCCTTCGGCCGGCGCTGAAGCAGCTGCTGGTCGCCGACTGCTTCATCCGCCTCTGCGAGGGCCTGCCCGACGTCTTTCTCGTCGTCTGGGCGATCGAGGTCGTCCGGGTCTCGCCGGCGCAGTTCGGCGTGCTCATCTCGGTCCTCATGGCCACGGCGATCGCCTCCTACGTTCCCGCCGCGGCCCTGGCGGGACGGGCGGAGAAGAAGCCGTTCGTCCTCCTGACGTATGCCTTCTTCACGCTCTTCCCGGTGGCCGTCCTCGCCTCGCGGAGCTTCGGGCACCTCCTGATCGCCTATGCGATCGGCGGCCTGCGCGAGATCGGCGAGCCGGCGCGCAAGGCGCTGATCGTGGACCTGTCCGAGCCCTCCGCGCGGGGTCGCTCGGTCGGCCTCTACTATTCGATCCGCGGGTTCGCGGTCGCGGGCGCGGCGGCGATCGGCGGCGCGCTCTGGACGATCCGCCCTTCCCTCACGTTCGTCGTGGCGGCGGCTCTCGGAGTTCTCGGAACGCTCTGGGCGGCGCTGTACCTTCCCTCGCACGGCCGGCTCATGGAGGACCACCGATGAAATGGGTGACGCGCAAACGCATTCACGTCAATCGCACGGCGACCGGCTGGCTCGTTCGCCGGTTCCTCGACCCGAAGGCGGAGATCCTGTTCGTCGAGCCCGAGGAAGTCGCCGGCATCCAGGAGCGCGACGGCGCCATCGGCTTCGACGCGCCCGGCGCCCGCCATCCCCACGCGGATGCGCAGGGCCGATGCTCCTTCGAGCAGCTCGTCGCCGAGCGGCTCTCCGGGCGATCCGGCGCTCGCGCGGCTCGCGCTCATCGTGCACGGCGCGGACTTTCCCGGGCAGATCGACACGACGCCCGAATCGGCCGGCCTCTGGGCGATCAGCCAGGGCTTCACGGACGTCGGCGCCGACGACGCGGACATTCTCGCGCGCGCCGAATTCCTTTACGATTCCCTCTACGCGCACCTACGCCGGCAACACGCTTCACCGTAGTTGAGATCCCCGCGGCGTCTCGCGCGCCGGGTGCGGAGGCTCGCGCCCGTGGCGATCCTCGCGATCTTCGCCGGCAGGGCCGGCGCGCAGGCGCCCGAGCCGCCGCCGAACGTCATCACGGCCGGGGACGCCCTGGGGCAGATCCGCCTCGATGGCGTGCTGGACGAGCCCGCCTGGGCCCACGCCGGCGTCATCGCGGACCTCGTCCAGCAGGCGCCGAAGCCCGGCGAGCCGACGCCCTTCCGCACGGAGGTCCGCATCCTCGTCGACGCCGGGAACCTCTACTTCGGGATCACGTGCATCGATCCCGATCCGAGCCTCATCGCCGTCCACACGATGCAGCGCGACGGCGACATGCGCGGCGACGACACGATCTCGATCGTGCTCGACACGTTCCACGACCACCGCACGGGATACCTCTTCGAGGTCAATGCGGCCGGCGCCCGGCTCGACGGCCTGATCTCGGACCCCAACGCGGACAGCGCCTCGCTCGACTGGGACGGGATCTGGGACGTCGCGACCCGCCGGACGGCGACGGGATGGACCGCGGAGATCGTCCTGCCGGCGCAGACGATCCGTTTCAACCACACGGGCGGGCCGTGGGGCTTCAACATCCAGAGGTACGTCGCGCGCGAGCTGCTGACGCTGCGCTGGACCGGGACGACGCTCGACGCGAACCTGCTCGACATGCGCCGGGCCGGCAACCTGGACGGCGTCGCCTGCCTCGATCAGGGTTGGGGCCTGACCGTGTCGCCCTACGCCCTGGGCCGGTACCAGGAGGACCACGTCACGGGGCACAGCTTCACCCAGGGCCAGGCCGGCGTCGACGTCGGCTACCACGTCACGTCCCAGCTCGACGCCGTTCTCACGATCAACCCCGACTTTGCCGAGGTCGAGGCCGACAGCCGCCAGGTCAACCTGACGCGGTTCGCGCTGTTCTTCCCGGAGAAGCGGCCCTTCTTCACCGACGGCGCGAACTTCTTCGACTTCGGACTGGATCTCCAGGACACGTTCATTCCGTTCTACTCGCGCCGGGTCGGCCTCTTCGACGACCGGATCATTCCGATCACGGTCGGAGTGAAAGACCGTCGGACGGGAAGGTCCGTGGGGCGTCGGCGCCCTCGACGTGCAGACCCGCGACACCTTCGGCGTGCCGGCGGCGAACCAGGCGGCGGGGCGCGTGACCTACGACGTCAATCGCAACCTGCGGGTCGGGGCGATCGGGACCAACGGCGATCCGAGCGGCCGCCTGACCAACTCGCTCGCCGGCGTCGACGCGGTGTGGCAGACCGCGAGCTTCCAGGGCGACAAGAACCTCGGCTTCGGACTCTGGGCCGCGCGCAGCTTCGGCGAGGTCGGCCCCGGCGACCGGAATGGCTGGGGACTCAAGGCCCAGTATCCGAACGATCTCTGGAACCTCCAGGCGTCGGTCAAGGAGTTCGGCGACGCGCTCGATCCCGCGCTCGGTTTCCTGCCGAGGCCGGGCACGCGCCAGTACACCGCGTACGCGGCGTATCAGCCGCGGCCTTCGGGCGGGCTCTTCTCGGGGGTGCGGCAGTTTTTCTTCGAGGCCAACCCGGTCCTGATCACGGACCTCCACGGAGAGACCGAATCGTTCCGCACCTTCCTGGCCCCGATCAACTTCCAGACCCAGGCGGGCGACCACTACGAGGCGAACTACGCTCCCGAGTACCAGCGGCTGACGGAGCCCTTCGAGATCGCGCCCGGCGTCGTCATCCCGATCGGGAGCTACCAGTTCCACCGCTTCCGCGTGGACGTCGCGTCCGCCGACTCGCGGCCCCTCTCGGCCGGCGGCACGGTCTGGTTCGGCGGCTTCTACGGCGGCAACCTCACGCAGGTCGAGGGCTTCGTGAAGTGGACGGAAGGCTCCGGACACCTCCAGCTCGCGCTCAACTACGAAAACGACTACGGCTATCTGCCGCAGGGCGACTTCATCTTCCGGCTCTGGCAGCTGAAGACCGTCTTCGCGTTGAATCCCAACCTGCTCCTGAGCGCATTCCTCCAGTACGACTCGGACTCGCAGGACCTCGGCGTGAACGCGCGGCTGCGCTGGACGATCAAGCCCGGCAACGACCTGTTCCTCGTCTGGAACCGCGGATGGAAGCACCCGGTCTTCGAGCGCGCGCCGGATCTGCTCGTGCCGGAAGCGGACCAGGTCATCCTCAAGCTGCGCTGGACGTTCACGCACTGAGGCTTCCCGTTGCCCCTTGACACCGCCCTCCTTCTCGTTGTATTTAACCATATGGTTAATCACAGATGCAGCCCGACCGCCTCGACCTGACGTTCTCCGCCCTCGCCGATCCCACCCGGCGGGCGATCCTGGCGCGCCTGGCGTCGGGGGACGCGACCGTGACGGAGCTCGCGCGGCCCTTCGAGATGAGCCTGCCCGCCGTGTCCAAGCACCTCAAGGTCCTCGAGCGCGCGGGCCTGATCGCGCGCGGCCACGAGGCGCAGTGGCGGCCCTCGCGACTCGAGGCGGGACCGCTCAAGGACGTCGCGGAATGGGTCGACCACTACCGAAAGTTCTGGGAAGAGAGCCTGGATCGACTGGAGGTGTACCTCCGGCAACTGCAAGCAAAGGAGAAGAAACGTGCCCGTCGCAAAAAGTGAATCGCTCCGCGCCGCAAATCCTCAACCCGCCGAGCCCGAGTTCCTCATCACCCGCATCCTCGACGCGCCCCGCGCGCTCGTCTTCCGCACCTGGATCGAGCCCGCGCACATGGCGCGGTGGTGGGGCCCGCGGGGATTCACGACGACCTGCGCGATCGACGCCCGTCCGGGCGGCGCCTACAGACTCGTCATGCGCTCGGACGACGGCGTCGAGTACCCCATTGCCGGCGTCATCCGCGAGCTCGTCGCGCCCGAGCGGATCGTGATGACGATGGACCCGACGGGACACCCCGCCGAATGGCACGACCTCGTCAACCCGAACCGGGGCAGCGATCCCAACCCTGCGGGGCTGCTGGTCACCACCGCGACCTTCGAGGACCTCGGCGGCAGGACGCGGCTGACCGTACGGACACGGTTCGAATCCGAAGCCATCCGCGACGCGATGCTCAAGATGGGAATGACCGAGGGCTGGTCTTCCAGCCTCGACCGGCTCGCGGAGCTCATGGCAACGATTTCGCAGGACCGGGCCTCATGAGCGCGAACGCCTCCCCCGCCGCGGACCGCGAGCTCGTCATCTCGCGCGTGCTCGACGCGCCGAGGGAGCTCGTCTGGAAGGTCTGGACCCGGCCCGAGCACGTCGCACAGTGGTGGGGGCCCGACGGCTTCACCAACACCATCCAGGAGATGAACGTGAGTCCCGGCGGCGTCTTCCGCCTCGTCATGCACGGTCCTGACGGCCGCGACTACCCGAACAAGATCGTCTTCCTCGAAGTCGTCGAGCCGGAGCGCCTCGTCTACAAGCACACCGGGGAAGCGGGCACCGAGCCGGTGAACTTCCAGGTGACCATCACCTTCGAGGCGGAGGGAAGCAAAACCCGGTTTACGATGACCTCGGTCTTCCCTTCCGCCGCCGCGAAAGCTTTCGTCATCGAGAACTACGGCGCCGACGTCGGGATGATCCAGCACGTCGCGCGTCTGGCCGCATACCTGGCGAAGGAGGGCAACCGATGAATCGCGAACGCGCCTTGACGATCACCTGGACCCTGCTGCGAGTCGTGTTCGGGCTGATGTTCGTCCAGGTCGGCGGACTGAAGCTCTTCGGGTGGTTCGGCGGCATGCCCGGCGCCAACGGGGCGCCTCCTCCCGTTCTTTCACAGGTCTGGATCGGTGGAGTCCTCGAGGTCGTGGGCGGCGCCCTGATCGCCCTCGGCCTCTTCACCCGTCCCGTCGCCTTCATCCTCTCCGGCGAGATGGCGGTGGCCTACTGGCAGTTCCACGCGCCCAACGGAACGTGGCCGATCCAAAACCACGGCGAGGGGGCCGTCCTCTACTGCTTCATCTATCTCTTCATGGCCGCGTACGGCGCCGGCCCCTGGAGCCTGGACGCGGTCATTCGAAAGAAGCGGATGTAGCATCCGCGGGCAAAGGAGTCAGCAATGCCTCCAGCCCGCAGCGCGCCGGCGCGCGTGCCGTCGCTCGACATCCTCCGCGGCGCGGTGATGGTGCTCATGGCGCTGGATCACGTGCGCGTGTTCTCCGGGATCCCGTCGGGCGGGCGCACGCCGGCCCTCTTCTTCACGCGCTGGGTCACGCACTTCTGCGCGCCGGCTTTTCTGTTTCTCGCCGGCACGGGCATTTTCCTCTACGGCCGCAAGCTCGGCCGCGCGCATCGCGGCCAGCTCGCGCGGTTCCTCCTCCTGCGCGGCGCCTGGCTGATCCTCCTCGAACTGACGGTCATCCGGTTCAGCTGGACCTTCAACTTCGACTACAGGAACTACGCGCTGGCCGGCGTCATCTGGGTCATCGGCCTGTGCATGATCCTGATGGCCGGGCTGGTGTTCCTGCCGGTCGGGGCCGTCGGCGCCCTCGGCGCGGTGATCGTCGCCGCGCACAACCTGATGGACGCGCCAGTTCTGGCAGATGGCCGACACGCTCAACGAGCGCGGCCTGGCATGGCTCTGGAAGACTCCTCTACTTCGGCTTTGCCAGCGGCCCGATCGACGTCCTCGGGATGCGCCTGACCGTTCTGTATTCGCTCATCCCCTGGATCGGCGTGATGGCGCTCGGCTACGCGTTCGGTCCCGTCATGGTCATGGACGCCGCGCGCCGGCGCCGCTGGTGCTTCACGATCGGCGGCGTCGCGATCGCGCTCTTCCTCCTCCTGCGCGGCCTGGACCTCTACGGCGACCCCGGCAAGTGGAACGCGCCGCCGGATCCAGCGGCGGCCGCTGCCGACGCCGCGAAGGGACGCCCGCCGATGCCCCCGCTGCTGCGCTTCCTCAACACGAACAAGTACCCCGCCTCGCTGCTCTTCCTTCTCATGACGCTCGGACCCATGATCGCCTCCGTTCCGCTCCTCGAAACGGCGCACGGCGCGCTGGCGCGGATCCTGATCGTCTACGGCCGGGTTCCCTTCTTCTACTACGTCCTGCACATCCCGCTCATTCACCTCGCGGCGCTCGCCGTCTCGTTCCTGCGCGAAGGGCACGCGGACGCATGGCTCTTCGCGAATCACCCGATGGGCAACCCTCCCCCGCCCGACGGGTACACGTGGGGGCTGCCGCTGCTCTACCTGGTCACGTTCGTGGTCGTCGCGATCCTGTACGTCCCGTGCCGCTGGATGGGCGAGCTCAAGGCGCGGCGCGGCGACGCCTGGCTGCGCTACCTGTAGGCCAGGCGCCCGGGCTACTTCGTGACCTGGCGCGGCTGCGAGCCGTCGGCGTTCATCACCCAGATTTCCATCCGACCCGTGCGATCGCTCTGGAAGGCGATGCGCTTGCCGTCCGGAAACCACGCCGGCACTTCGTCCTGGTAGGCCTCCGCGTGCGCGGCGAGCCTGCGGCCCGCGCCGGTCGCGACGTCCACGATCCAGATGTGGGACGGCTCCTTCTCCACGGCCGCCTGCACGGCAAACTGCGATCCGTCCGGCGACCACGCCGGCATCTGTTCGCGCAGATCGGCCGGTTCCGGCCGGCTCACCTTTCGACGGCCCGATCCGTCGGCATTCACGACGAAGATCTGCAGGCGGCCGGCCGCGTCCTTGTCCGCGAAAGCGATCTGCTTGCCGTCCGGCGACCACCGCGCGCCCCAGACCACGCCGCTGCCGTCGGTGAGCTGCCGCGCTGCGGAGCCATCGAGGTTGGAAGCGAACAACTTCATCGAGGTCCAGTTTCCCGTCCAGTAGAGGACCGTTCGGCCATCGGGCGAGATCCGCATCGCCCGGCCCGGGACGTTGCCGAGCAGCTTGCGATCCGCGCCGTCCAGCCCGATCGACTAGATCCGGCTCGCGCCGTCGGCGAACACGGTGAACCAGATCCGCGTTCCATCCGCCGACCATCCGGGCTGGCTCTCCTCTTCGGGGGTGCGGGTCAGGCGCACTTCGCCCGTTCCGTCGGACGGCGATGACGAACACGTCCGTCGCGCCGTCGCGTTCCGCGAGAAACGCGATCTTCGAACCGTCCGGTGAGATCGACGGCGCGCTGCCGTGGATCGCGGAGGCGCCGGCGTCCTGCGCGGCCGCGGTCGCGCGCGGCGAGGGCGCGGTGAGCGTCAGAGCGAAGGCGGATGCGCATGCGGTGCCTCCCGCTCGACAGTCTACGGGACAATCTCGGGATAGGCTCTCCGCCACCAACATGGAGATCGGAATGAAAAGAGCCTCTGCGCATCGCCCTCGTCCTCGGAAGCTTCGTCAGCCTCGCTCTCCCGAATCGTGCCGCTGGTCAGACCGGCGGCGTTCCCGTGTCCATCACGACGCCCGACCGCGTGCAGACGCGAATCGGCCCGCTCGAATTCAAGGATGGAGCCCCGAGCAAAGAGACCGTCGACAAGGTCTACGACAACCTCGATCTCGCCCACGCGACGGACGCATTCCTCGACACTTTCCAGGGCGCGAGCACGTACGCGATCAATCAGGGCTTCCTCGCCGCCGGGGTCCAGGACAACCAGATCGCCATCTTCCCGGAGCTCATGGACGCGAAGTCCCTCTTCCTGACGGGCAACGCCGACACGGTCTACTTCGTCGGCATGCTCAACCTGACGAAGGGCCCGATGGTGCTCGAGACGCCGCCGGGCGCGCTCGGCACGCTCGACGACATGTGGTGGCGGTGGGTCATCGACTTCGGCGCGCCCGGCCCCGACCGCGGCGAGGGCGGCAAGTACCTCGTGCTGCCGCCCGGCTACGACGGACCAGTCCCCGAGGGCGGGTTCTACGTGGCCCGCGCGCGCACCACGCGCGTCCTCATCCTCGGCCGATCGTTCATCGAGAACAACGACCCGAAGCCCACCGTCGAGCTCATCAAGAAAACCTGCAAGATCTACCCGTACGAGCAGGGAGCCGTCGGAACGAGCATCGCGGAAGTCCTGACCGGCAAGTACAAGATCGCGAAAGCCACGGCCCCGCCGGCGACGGTGTTCGTGAACGTCAGCGGCAAAGTCATGAACACCATCCCGCCCAACGACTACGGCTTCTGGGAAATGATCAACGCCATCGTGCAGCAGGAGCCGACCGACGCGCTCGACCCCGAGCTGATGGGTCAGCTGGCCGCGGTGGGAGTCGTGAAGGGCAAACCGTTCGCGCCGGACGCGCGCATGAAAAAGATCCTGACCGAGGCCGCCGCGCTGGGCAACGCGACCTCGCGCAGCCTCCTTCTGAACCCGCGCAGCGCCGAGGGCTTCTCCTACTACCCGGGCTCCGCCTGGACGAACATGATGTGGGTGAGTGGCTTCGACTTCCAGACTCCTCCGCCGATGGTGACGCGCGAGGGCATCAAGCCCTACCCGCCCACCGGCGCGACGACGCTCAATGCCCGCAGCGCGTTCTTCTACGGCGTCACCGGGATCACCCCCGCGATGTGCATGCGGATCCCGGGCATCGGGTCCCAGTACCTCTTCGCGACGCTCGATGCGGAGAAGAAGTACTTCGACGGGGCAAAGACCTACAAGGTCACGCTGCCTCCGAACATCCCCCAGGCCCGGTTCTGGTCGTTCACGCTGTACGACAACCAGACCCGCTCGATGCTCGACACGCCGCAGCGCTATCCGCGCGCCGGCAGCCAGGGGTATCCCTCGCCCGCCGCCGAAGCGAACGCGGACGGCTCGACGACCGTGTACTTCGCGCCCACCCAGCCCGCCGGGATCAAGCGCGGCAACTGGATCCAGACCATGCCGGGCAAGGGGTGGTTCGCGATCCTGCGCCTCTACAGCCCGCTCGAGCCGTTCTTCACGAAGGAGTGGCGGCCGAGCGAGATCGAAGCCGTGCGGTAGGCCGTCGACCGCGCAACCGATGACGAAGCCGGGCGACACCGGCCCGCCCGCGTTGGACTCGCCGTCGCCTTCGGTTTCTGCGGCGGACCCGAGGTCGTGCGGCCGCCACCTCCCTCGCCCGACGCCCGGCGAAACCAGGTGAACTCGGGCGTCCGCTCCGGCCGGCTCGTCGCCTACGGCGGGACTGTCGTCCTCGAGCGTCCCGGCGTCCAGCCGCCGTCGAAGGAGCCTGAAAGCACGAGCGCCTTCTGAGCGCGCATGCGCGACTCCGGAATGGCGGCCGCGACTTCCGCGTGCGCGACCACGTCGGCACGCCTGGTACCCAGCGCGCGACGACGGACGGCGATCAGCTCCCGCCGCCGGACCCGAAGTTCGGCAGCCACGTGATCCAGCGCGGTCGCTCCAAACCCTTCTCCGCCGGCGATCGTGCCGCCCAAGGGCGCGCCCAACGTGCTCGGAAAGCCGCCGGACTCCCGGATGGCCGCGGCGGACCGCGCACACGTCGCGGTCCACGAAGAGGCGTCTGCGCCGAAGCCCGCGGGGGTCTCCGGATCGCACGTGAGCGCGAGGTCGGCCGTCCTCGCCGCCGCGAACAGGTCGCCGTGGCGGCCCGGCCACGGCGCGACGTCGACCCGAACCCGCCGGGCCTCGCGCCTCAGGCGGGCCAGTAGGGGCGGCAGCACCACCCCGCTCGCATAGTCCGACATCAGCACGCGAAAGACGCGCGTGCTCGACGTGGGGTCGAAGGCGCCGTCGCGCAGCACGCCGCGCACCTGCTCGAGCACGTCGCCGAGAGGCCCGCGGACGGACTCCGCCCGGAGCGTCAGCTGCATGCGCGCACCGACCCGGACCAGGAGCGGATCCCCGAAGACGGTCCGCAGGCGCCCCAGGGCGTGACTCATCGCCGGCTGGGACAGGCCGACGCGTCGCGCGGCTCCGCCCACGCTCCCCTCCGCCAGGAGCGCGTCAAGCGGCCACGAGAAGGCTTGAGGTCCAGGGCCTCGCAGATTCACAGGATGAATCTACATCATCGAGACAATTCATTGGACGGACTGTGACCGGCCTCCCCTATCGTTTTCGCCCGGGAGGAGTCATGAGCCCTGGACTCGTTCTGCTCGACCGCCACGCTCGCGTCCGATGGAGTCCCGCCGCCGCCCGCCGCCCGCCTCGCGCGCGTCACGCGTGGTCGGCCAAAGGACCCGCAGCGGTTCGAGGCTGGCCGCCTACCAGCGGCACCTCGATTGGCATCGCCGCCACGGCCGACCGCTCGGACGTGGGCCTCGGCGTGGACACGTCGTCGTCACGGCTGAACGTCTCGGCTGGTTCGTCGATGGACACGTTCGATCGTTCGCCCCGAGGAGATCGACGCGCCCGTTCGCTCCTTCCGAGGACGGCGCGGACAACGAGAATCAACGTGGCGCGCCGCATCGCCACGCTTCGCCTCGAGCTCGTGTCTACGGCACGGAAGAGCCCCGAACCGGCCCTTGCCGACTCTGCGGGCTCCGTTCCAGACCGCCGCGACGTCACCGTGCGGCCGGGCCGCGCCGCCGACTTCCAGAAGATCGTCGACGCGATTCCGGCCCCGAAGCTGGCGCTCGAGCTCGTCAGCGGCGGCGCGCGGCCGACGTGGATGATCCTGCGGCCGGCCTCAACCCTGGCGGAATCGCTCGAGACGGAATGGCTGCCGGACACGGACGCGCCGGCCGTGCCGCATCGAGACCCTGCGCTACCGCGCGGATGAGCTACGCGCCGTGGGCGATCCGGGCCGGACGTCCCCGTCCGGCGCGCATCGCGTGCGATACTTCGCCGCGCACCCGACCGCGTTCGTGACGGCCGGCCCGCTCGACCGCGCCGCCCGCCTCGGGCTTGCGGCGATGGGCGTCGCGGTCCTCGTGATCGCCAACGACTTCACGTCCCTGTCGGTGGCCATCCCGGCCATCGAGGCCACGTTCGCCGCGCGTCTCCACGCGCAGTGGGTCATCAACGGATCGTCCTCGGCATCGGCGTCGGCCTCTTCTACTCCTCCGTCACGACCGCCGCCGTGACCGCCCTCGACCCGTCGCGCGCCGGCCTGGCCGGCGGCATCGTCTACATGTTCCAGATCGGCGGTGGCTCGATCGGCCTCGGCCTCAACACCGCGATCGTCGGCGCGTCCCCGAACCTCGCCGCGGGCATCAGCAACGCGTTCCGCGTCGACACCGTCCTCGCCCTCGGCGGCCTCGCCGTCGCCGCGCTCTTCGTCGGCGGCACGGTCGACCCGGAGCGCCTGCGCGACCGCCGACACCACCACCGCGCCCACGCCTGAGCGCTGCCGCGCGCGATAGAATCCGCGCTGCTGATGCCCCTGACTGTCGGCACACGCCTCGGACCCTACGAGATCCTTGCCCCGATCGGCGCGGGCGGTATGGGCGAGGTCTACAAGGCGCGGGATACGCGCCTCGACCGGACCGTGGCGGTGAAGGTCCTGGCGCAGCAGCGCTCTTCCCCCGAAGTGCGGCAGCGCTTCGAGCGGGAGGCCCGAACCATTTCGCAACTTTCGGACCCGCACATCTGCGCGCTGTACGACGTCGGGCGGGAGGGCGAGACCGACTATCTCGTCATGGAATATCTCGAGGGCGAGCCGATGTCCAACCGGTTGGCCAAGGGACCCGCTGCCGCTCGAGCAAACGCTGCGCTATGGCATCGAGATCGCGAATGCCCTGGAGAAGGCGCATCGCCAGGGAATCGTTCACCGGGATCTGAAGCCTTCGAACCTGATGGTGACGAAGACGGGGGTCAAGCTCCTCGACTTCGGGCTCGCGAAGGCGATGGCGCCGGTGAAGCCAACGACGGACGCTTCGTCTCTGGCCACGGTCACCGGGGAAGCCGACAACCTCACGCAGGAAGGCACGGTCCTCGGGACCCTCCCATACATGGCACCGGAACAGGTGGCAGGGGCCGAGGCGGACAGCCGCAGCGACATCTTCGCGTTGGGCGCGACCCTCTACGAGATGGCGACGGGAAGGAAGGCGTTTTTCGGTTCCACGCGATCGGAGCTCATCTCCGCGATCCTGCGCGACGACCCAAAGCCCGTCTCGCAGATTCTTCCAGACTCGCCGCCGGCGCTGGACCGAATCATCGGGACGTGTCTCGCCAAGGAGCCGGACCGCCGCTGGCAAAGCGCTGCCGACGTCGGCGTCCAGCTCGCGTGGATTGCGAAGGGTGGAACGGACCAGATATCGGCGCGGTCCCGAAGTCTCTCCTCCGCTCCTCGATGGCTGTTGGGTCTTGCCGCGGCTGGCATCCTGGCCGCCGCCGCGTTGACGGCGCTGTTCGCGCTTCGTCGCCCGTCGAGCCCGCCCGCCGCGCCCATCCGGTTTGCCGTGCGAGCGCCGGTCGGGACCCGTTTCGCGTGGATCGCACAGCAGAATCTGTTCGCCGTTTCGCCGGATGGGCGTCGCATCGCCTTCGTCGCGCGCAGCGCCGATGGACGGGATTTCTTGTGGGTGCGGTCGCTCTCCGAACCGTCGGCCGTGATGCTTCCCGGCACGGAAGGCGCTGCAGCTCCTTTCTGGTCGCCGGACAGCCGCCTGGTCGCATTCTTCTCGGACGGAAAGCTCAAGAAGATCGATTCGTCGGGAGGGCCTCCGATCACACTTTGTGAGGCTGGAGGCGACTATCCGGCGGGCTCGTGGGGAAGCGAGCACTCGATTCTCTTCGGCGCTGCCACGCAACCGTTCATCAGCCTCGTCGCGGATGGAGGAGGCGCTCCCAACGTCGTTCTGAAGGCGGATGCCTCGCGCAAGGAGAGGGCGATCCGGTCTCCGAGCTTCCTTCCCGACGGCCGCCACTTCCTTTACCTGGCGAGCAGCCCGACGGAGAAGCGGCCTTATGTCCGTCTGGCGAGCATCCAGGAAGGCAAGACGGTTCCGCTGCTGGCGAACAGTTCGCGTGCGGAGTACGTCCCGGGCGATCCGAACGATCCCGCCCGAGTGCGATCCGGGTACCTGCTCTACGCGATCGACGGGAACCTGCTGGCACAGCCATTCGACAGCCGGCAGTTGCGGCTCGTCGGAGATCCCATTCCCGCCGGGCAGGAGATCTGGCCACACGCGCTCATTGGCGCCGGCCCCTTCTCCGCCTCGAACAATGGTGTGCTCGCCTCTCGGGGCCCCGCAAGCCCGGCTCGGCTGATCTGGGTCGACCGAGCCGGCCGTGAGACGGGTTCCATCGCTCCGGCGGGTGGATTCGAATCGCTGCGCCTTTCTCCCGACTCCCTCAGAGTCGCCGTCAACCGTTCCAACCCCCGTTCGGGTTTGAAGGATTTGATGATCGGTGACCTGTCTCGAGGCGTGCTCACGCGGCTGGATCTCGACGCAGATTCCGACCATTCGCAAACCGTCTGGTCGCCGGACGGCGCTCGGATCGCCTTTGGAATTCGATCGTGGAGTGATCCTCGCATCCTGCACTGGCTTGCCCTGCGCGGGTCGGGCTCTCCGGCCTCGATCCTTCCGCCGGGCGGAATCCAGCGCGCCGAGGACTGGTCACCCGACGGCCGTTTCCTTCTCTATTTTGGTGCTCGCACCGAGGGAGGCAGCGGTCTCTGGGTCGTGAATCTCGAGGGCGAGCCCAAGCCGCGCAAGCTCGTCCCGGGGACGACCGATCCGGCCTACGCCCAGTTCTCCCCCGACGGCCATTGGATCGCCTACTGCTCGCCGGAGTCCGGCCGCTCGGAGGTGTTCCTCACCTCTTTTCCGGAACCGGGAGAACGAATCCGCGTGTCGGTGTCCGGCGGGTCTCGTCCGCGCTGGAAGCGAGATGGCCGCGAGATCTACTTCATGTCCGCGGACAACGAGATGGTCGCGGTTCCCGTCCGGCTGGCGGCAAACGTCGAGATCGGCCAGCCACGGCCTCTCTTTCGAATCGATCCGGCAGGCTGGAGGGATTACGACGTGACGCCCGATGGGGAGCGCTTTCTCGCCGTCGTCGTCGTTCCGGTCCAGGACGCGGACGCGATCGCCGTGACCGCCAACTGGCTATCGCTGCTCCCCCGCTGACCGGCGACACCGGATCGGGCGGCTCTAGAACCGCACGAACCCGGTCAGCGTCGCCGAGATCCCGGGCGCGAGCGCGGAAGCGGCCATTGGCGTATTGAAGTACGCCTTGTTCAGCACGTTGCGGACGTAGACCTGGAACTCGAAGTGCTCGGTGAAGCTGTAGCCTCCACCCAGATCCAGCAGACCGTAGCCCGGGCGGCGGATCTCCGTCAGCCCCGGGTTGTCGTCGCCGGCGTAGACGACCCAGCGGGCCTGGGCGAAGGCCGGACCGAAGCTCTTGCGCACCTGCAGGTTCAGCGACTCCGGCGGAATGTCGTCGATCGGCCTGTCGTCGTCGACCGTCACCCCACGCTCGATCTGCCCCGCCAGCGCCACCGCGAAGCCGGCCGGAAGTGCCACCTGCGCCTCGAGCTCCAGGCCCTGGAGCTTTGCCCCTGCCAGGTGATTGCGCAGGAGGAAGTGATTAGGCATGTTCGAGTAGACCTCGATCAGATTTTTGATGCGGTAGTCGTACATGTAGAACGCGGTGCGGAACCCGGCGTTCGTGTACCGCAGGGCGATGTCGTACTGGTCGCTCGTCTCCAGCTCGAGGTTCGGGTTGCCCGTGATGGTACCGCGGCCGTTGATCCCGCTGAAGTATCGATCCGAGAGGACGGGATCGCGGAACCCGTGCGCGTACTGGGCGGTGGCGGAAAAGCCGCAGAAAGATCCCGCCGTCAACGCCACGTTTCCGGCGACGGCGTCGTTGGACGTCGAGTGGTCGCCCGCATCGCCGCCTTCGTTGGCCGTCTTCATGAAGTCGCCGCGCACGCCGCCCTGCAAGGCAAGCTGCGGCAGGACCGCCACGTCGGCGGTCAGGTACACCCCGAAGTCGGTGCGATGCGCGTCGACCACCGAGGTCTTCACGGTTCCGTTCGTGTCGTCGACGGCGTGCAGTCCGTAACGGCCATTCAGATCCAGGCCGACGTCCACCCGGACGGGGCCGACGAACCGCTCGGCGAACGTGCGGACCTGAAAGTCCTTCGCCGACACGTCGACGCGGTCGGTCGAAGCGGGCGTGACCTGGGCCGTGCTGAAGTCGTTGGAGCCGATGAACCCGAGAAAGGCGATGCGCGAAAAGCCGCCGACCGGCTGCGTCTCGTACGCGAGGGTGAAACGGCTGGAGTTCTCCTCGGGAAGAGACGTGTGGAAGGGCTGCACTGGCGACGTCGGAAGGCCGATGTCGCGCGCGTAGTCCCCTTCCCAGCCCGCCTTCAGCGTGCCGGGGCCGAGGTTGTACGCCGCGCTGGCGAGGACGCCGCTGTCCCGGTAGCCCGAGTTGGGCACCTCGCCATCCGGGCTGTCGTAGTTTCCGTAGGATCGGTAGTGACCCCCGACGAGAATCCCTCCGTCCTGGCCGATGGGGCTCGTCGCCGCGAATCCCACTCGCCCGCCGGGAATCCCGAGGCCGTAGTCCCCGATGGCTTCGACGCCGAGCGGAGCCCCCGGCGCGACGTCGCGCGTCCGCGCGGAGATGACGCCGCCGAAAGCGTCCGAACCGTATGCGACCGAGCCCGGGCCGCGCGAAACCTCGACGCCACCCAGAACGAAGGGGTCGAGATATCTGGCAGCCGGTCCGGCGCGCTGCTCCGAGCTCACACGTGCTCCGTCGAGCAGGATCACGCTGCGCCCGTGCGCAAGTCCGCGAATGGCTGGAACCGCGTTCTGGGCCGCGGCAACGCGCGAGAGGCCCGCGACGTTCTCGACGGTCTCGGCGAGATTGGCAGGCTGCCGCGACTCGATGTCGGGCTGCGGCACGATCGTCGTCCCGTTGGCCGGCGGCGACTCGATCGAAGGCGCGGCCCCCGCCGTGACGGTCACGCTTTCCTCGACGAGCGGCCGGACGGGGATCGTCACCAGCCCGCCGGCGGGAACCGACGTCACCAGGAATGGCTTCATGTATTGGCCGCCCGGCAGGATGATGAGCACCTCGAACGGCGCGACCGGATCCGGAAGCCAGAGGAATCGGCCGTCGGTGTCCGTGCGCAGCGCTCCCGTCAGGCCGAGCACCGAGACTTCTGCCCCGGCGATGGGAGTCCCGGTGGCCTCCATCACGACTCGCCCTTGCAGACCGAAAGCCGCACTCGTGGCCAGGAAAAAAACGATGGCCGCGATCGGCGCGTCCGCCACACGACGAAAGATCGAACCCGGAGGCACCGGACTGTTCATGGGCGCAGCACTCTCATGCGTTACTCATGGCCGCTCCAGATCGGCACGACGCCGCCGCCGGAGCCAAGCAACAGCCTGGGGAGTGGGAGGGCACCTGCTTGAAGTATAGACCCCGCACTGGCCGGGAGTTGGGGAAGACGAGCCGCTTGCCGTGGTCATGAGGCAACGCCTAGAGTGACTCCATGAGAATCTTTCTTGCTGGCGCTTCCGGCGTGATCGGGCAGCGGCTGATTCCCCGGCTGATTCGGGCCGGTCACGTCGTCGGCGGGATGACGCGCTCGCCCGGCAAGACGGAATCACTGAGCCGTCTTGGCGCTGAGCCAATCGTCTGCGATGTCTTCGACGGGGAGGCATTGATCCAGGCGGTTCGTGACTTCCGGCCGGACGTCATCCTCAACGAGCTGACCGATCTCCCGGACGATGAGGCCAAGATCGGTGAGCATGCGGAAATGAACGCCCGCATCCGCACCGAGGGAAATGCGAACCTCATCGACGCTGCGCGCCTGAGCGGAACCCCGAAAATCCTGGCGCAAAGTCTCGCCTGGCAACTGCCGGACGGGCCCGATGCCCGCGCTGTGGCCGAGCTGGAACGTTCCGTTCTCGCCGTGAACGGCGTCGTGCTGCGCTATGGACGGTTCTACGGGCCCGGCACGTATTACGAGCAGCAGCCACCCGCCGAGCCCCGCGTCCAGATCGACCGCGCCGCCGACCGGACCGTCGAGGCACTCGACAAACCCACCGGCGTCGTCGTCATCGCCGACTGAGACACTAACGATCGGCGCCCCGCACGACTCTCGCCCGCCAACCCAGGTCCAACCGCTCGCATCGCGGATCGTCTCCCGACCGAAGGGAGGGAGGATGTCCGCGATGCGGGAGCCCGCGCAATCGCGCAGCAGCGCGACGCGCGAAGTTTCAGACTCCTACGGCCGTCGCACCTTGCCCATGCGCGGCGGCAGCACCGGCTCGGCCACGCCATAGATGACATTGATTCCGGTCCCTCCGCCCCACGTGGAACGTGCGAGGTTGTCATTGCATGCCCGTTGCGACGGGGAGATCATTCCAGTTGTTGGTCGACCAGGCATTGCCCGCGGCGTCGATGGACACGTCGATGAAGCTCTCGAAGACGCCGCTGGTGAACACGTGCAAAACGTCGCCGGTCTTGGTGCCGGCCGGATGTCCCTTCGTGTTGTCGCCGGCCATGTACACGATCCCGCGTGACCAGCCGTTGGTCGTCCACACGTCGTCGTTGCCGTCGACATTGACTCCCCACGGAATGCTGACGGCCCCATCGCCGTTGTAGCCGCTGCCCGCCGAGGGCAGTTGTGTGCCGTCCGGACGAATCATGCTGACGAAGCCCGTGGACTTCACGCGCCCTGATTGGAGGGGGGCGAGGAGGGCGCGGAACGCCTGGAACTCTTCCATGATCGTCGCGTGCGGCGGGAGTGGCTTCAGACCCGGAAAGTCAGGCGACAGGAAGCTGACGACCCAGACGTTGTTCTTCGAATCGAGGGCCAGGGCGCGGGGCGCCACCCCGACTCGAAAGGTCTCCACCTTGGTCGGATCGTTTGCCGGGAATCGACTGACCGTATCGGATCGCGAATTCGAGACCCAAACGCGATTCTGGTCATCGATGACGACATCGAACGGCCCCGCGAGGCCGGCGACTTTGACGATGCGGCCCTCTTTCACGCGTCCGCCCGGGAAGAAGAGCAGTTGATCGCCCTCGCCGTCGGCGATCCAGACATCGCCGTTCGCCGCCACGCCGATGCCCATGAGGCCGTGCAGCTTTTCGCGAAACGGAAAGTCCTGCTCGGTCGCCACCGGACGGCCCTGCAAGTCCATCACGAGGATCTTGCCGTTGAAGCTCGATGCCCAGACGTTTTCCCGCGTCACGGCGGTGCCCCATCCGATTCCGTTGATCCCTGCACCCATGAAGCCGGTGACCGGGGGAGAGAGCGTGGAACCGTCAGGGCCGAACTTCGCGACGCCTCCGCCGATGTCCTTCACAGCGCTGGATTGCGACCCCGGCATCCAATTCGACACCGCTCCAGAGATTGCCGTCGGCGTCGAACATCACCCGGCCCGGTGCGTAGTTGCCACCGCCCGAAAAGCGCAAGATGAGCGCGAAGTCGTTCGGGCGCGTACTGCAGGTAAGGCACAAACGGCGCCGCGTTCAGCAAACCCTCCTTCGCCTGCGGATAGGCCTCCTCGAAGAGTGCGAAGAGGTCCTTGGGATGTGCCCACGACTCACGCGCAATGCCGGCTATCGCTCCCAGCGTGTTCGACGGCGTCGTTCCTCCGCTTGGCGTTGCCGCCTTGAAGAACCGCGAGCGCCAGTCACTGCTGGCAGACGTGCCGGCATAGGTGACGAGGGACGCGAGGGTATTGAAGTTCGCAAGCGTCGTGCTGCGCGTGAGGTTGAGCCCATCGATGATGACGGATCCCCAACCACCGCTTTGCAGGTTCACGAGATTCGGGACGTTCATTGCGGCGATCCGCAGCCCGAGCGGATTCCCGGAAATGGACTCGCCCCGAATGAATCGCGCGGCGGTAAAAGCCGAGGCGACCGTGGTGAGTTCGTTGACGACCACTTGCTGCGGGGGCTTGCTCCCCAGCACGGCGAGAAGAACGACCGCCGGATTGTCGCTACCCGCTTTGCTGGCCTTCGGCACGCCACCGGCAGCCACGAGGTAGAGCACGCCGTCGCCGCGCGCGCCCTTGGCGCGAACCTCGAAGCGGCCATCGTCGCCTGACTTCGTCTGATCGAGTTGTTTGGGTGCGTCGGCGCTGGCTTCCCACAAGGTTACGGTCGACTTTGCAATCGGCGCACCTCCGCAAAGCGACCATCCCCTTGATGCTGTCGGCGGCAAACACGGGCCCGGCCGACAAGACGATGGCGACGAACATGGTTCCCAGCATCAACGTCCGAACGATGGATCGAGTCGTCATCTTCATCTCCTCTGGCCCTGCCTCGGGGCCGGAAAGATTACGAACCGTGGGGTGTCCGGAATCGCTCCCCAGAACGCGGCGAGTCTACAATTTCCCAGCTCGACGCAAACCGTGTTTCACGATTCTCGAACCCGCCGCAGACGACTCGACCGTGCCACCCTGTCCCAACCGCCCGCATCGCGAATAGTCTCCCGACCGAAGGGAGGGAGGAGGTTCGCGATGCGGGAGCCCGTAGCGATCGCGCAGCAGCGCGACGCGCGAAGGGCGACGTTCAGGTCGAATCCTTCCCGACGCGAGGGGCCCTGTAGCCGAATAGCTTCTGGCATTCCTCTCGGAGATAACCGCCGATGACCGGGATCGTGTGATTGCCCTTCTCGAAAACGAACCGGCAAGAGATCAGGCACGCTCGCCACTTGTACTCCTCGGTCCCGCGCTCACGGCCATACTCGGCAATGTCTTCCTGAGAAACGCCGTAGACGACCGCGCCAATTCGGGACCACACGCATGCGCCGGCGCACATGGCACAGGGTTCGTGCGTGGAGTAGAGAACGAAGTCAGGCAGGTAACGGCCATAGCCGCTCGACACGTACTTGAGTGTTTCCAGCTCCACGTGTTTGATGCTCGACCCCGAGGTTTTCACCCGGTTGCCGGCGCTGGCGATGACCACTTCTCCTGCCTTCGTCACACGCGTGATGACCGCGCCAATCGGATAGTCGCCCCGGTCACGGGCGCGTTTGGCCTCCGAGACGGCCAGCTCCATGAACTTCTTTCGGGGCTTGTAGGAGGGCGAGATCATGGAAGCAGATTATGTCCGCAGATCCAGGAGGGAGGCGGCTCGATCCCGCCACCCCGGCCCAACCGCTCGCATCGCGAATAGTCTCCCGACCGAAGGGAGGGAGGAGGTTCGCGATGCGGGAGCCCGCAGCGATCGCGCAGCAGCGCGACGCGCGAAGGGCGACGTGCGAAGAGCGACGTCCACGTAAGCAATCTGCCGCCTCGCGGCGGCAGATTGCATTTACGTGGACGCGATGAGATTCAGCGCGACGGGAACAGGGGCGAGCCCGACATTTCGGCCGCGGCCGGTCTTCTTTCCGCGGTCCGGTCGACCCGGCGCGCCCCGGTCCTCTTCACGGCGCGACGACGCGAGCGCGAACCACCGCTTTCCGCACGCGGCGACGCACCACGGCTTTCTTGACGGCAGGGCGCGCCTTGCGGACACCGCGGCGAGCCACGGCCTTCCGGACGACGACCCGGCGCACCCTCGCGCCCTTCCGGGCTCGGCGGCGTGAGACTCTCCTGGCGATCCGGCGAAGCCGTCCGCGGGCCACGACCCCCCGAACTCCAGGTTTGGTCGCAGCCCTCTTCGCGACGCGCTTGATCCTGCGCACCTTGCGAACGACCCTGCGGACCTTTCTCTTCGCTACTCTCCGTCTCACCGTCGTTGCCATCGTTGCTCCTTCTTGTTAAGGGTCCAGGGGGCGGATGATTCCGTTCCCGGACGCCGCCAAACTTTCGACAGGCGCCTCCATCGGGCGGCGCTCGTGTCGCGGGCCGTCTTTGCGCCGGCCTTTCCGCGGGAGCCATTGCAGCTTCACCCATATGCTCGACGAGCGTCGATGTTGCCCGATCACTCTTCGATCTCGCCCGTCACGGGAGACCCTGCGGATCGGTGAGGTCGAACTGACGACGCGTCCTCTGTCAATCTACATCCATTCGAGCGCATGCAACCTCGAATTTCACATCGGCAAGCACACTTGCCTCCCGACTGACAAACGCCACGACGCGCCGATCAAAGGGCACGGCCAGAAGAGATCGAGGGAGGGACTCGACTCGACCCGCCACCCCGGTCCAACCGCTCGCATCGCGAATAGTCTCCCGACCGAAGGGAGGGAGGAGGTCGCGATGCGGGAGCCGCAGCGCAGCGAGGAATCAGGCGTCCGGTCGAGCCCGCATCCGGGCGAGCCGGACGCCGGTGCGCCGTCAGGCGCAGATTCCTCGCGAAGCGAAGGCGACGGTGGTGGGAGGTGAGGGGATCGAACCCCCGACCAACTGCGTGTAAAGCAGCCGCTCTACCGCTGAGCTAACCTCCCGCGCACCGTATCCTCCGTCGCCCTTCTCGCGTCGCGCTGGTGCGCGATCGCTGCGGGCTCCGGGTTGGGACTGCGTGGCGCGTCGAGCCGGTTTGCCCGATTTGTAGCGCCGCGGGACGTTCAGCGGTCCGGGATCGGGGTCGCGCTGCGTTTGCGGAGCATCCAGAGGGAGCCTACGAACGCGACGACCATGACCGTCAGCAGACCGAGCTCCAGCATTGCCTGGCGAAACAGGACCTCGCTGCCCTTTTCGAGGAGGGCGGAGAGCTCGGCGGTGATGATGAGGATGCGGCGCGTCACGGCGATCAGTCCCACGATGAGGAAGGGCTCGGGAACGAGGGAGTGCTCGCGAAACGACACCTTGACCGTGTAGAGGAGCTCGATCACCAGCAGGACGAGGAGGATCTGATCGAGCACATTGACGAAGGCCTGCGGCGGCGCGCCCGCGAGGACGCTGCGCCCGAATCCCGCCGCGCCCGTGGCGAGCAGCGCGAGCGCCGTGCCCGCCAGCAGCACGCCCAGGACGATGTAGACGACGTCCTCCACGATCGTGAAGGCGCGCGCGATCAGCAGGCGCGTCGGGCTCGCCGGCTTGTGCCCGAGCGTCTCCCCGGATTCCGGATCGCGCTTCACGGCCACGTCGCGACCCGGCCCGTCTCGAATCTCACCCTGCCTTCGCGCAAGCCCGCGCACCCGCCGTCCGCCGACGGAGTATCTTTCGGGCCAACAGGGCGCGTTCCCGCGCCGGGGAGGTCGAGATGGGTCTGCTCCTCAGTCTCTGGGCCCCGATCCTTCTTTCCGCCGTCGCCGTCTTCATCGCGAGCTCGCTCATCCACATGGTGCTCGGGTACCACAAGCACGACTACGCGGCGATCCCTTCCGAAGACGCCGTGATGGAAGCCTTGCGCAAGTTCAACATCCCGCGGGGTGACTACATCGTCCCGCACCCCGCAACACGGAGTACATGAAGTCGGCCGAGTACGACGAGAAGTTGAAGACGGGTCCCGCGTTCTCGATGACGTTGATGTCGGGCAAGTTCGAAATGGGCAAACTCTTCGGGCAGTGGTTCGCTTACACCATCGTCATGAGTGCCTTTGCAGCGTTCCTGGCGATCCACGTGGTGGCCCCGGGCGCAGAGTTCCGCCGCGTGTTCCACGTCGTCGGTCTCACCACATTCGCGAGCTACGGTTTCGCCCTCTGGCCGATCTCGATCTGGTACCAGCGCAAGTGGGCGACGACCGTGAGGGCGAACCTCGACGCCCTGATCTTCGCGGTCCTGACCGGCGCCATCTTCGGCTGGCTGTGGCCCCGGTGACCAACCCCGGTTCAAAGACGTGCTGGTCGCATCCGGAACCTGACCGGCCTGGGAGAACCGCGTCGCACGCGCCCACTCGCAGACGTCCCGGGCGTCCACCCACAGACCGTCCCAGCCGATCATGGACGCCTCGACGTGAACGCAACGTCGGGATCCGTCGGACCGGGACTCGAGGGCGCCAGCCCTTCCGCACAGCGGGCAAAGGACGATTGTTCGCGAATCGGAAACCAGCGAGCCCAGCGCAACCTTCGTGAAGTCTTCCGTCATCATGCGTGGAACCTCCGTTGAACTCTTCGGGCCACGCGTCGAAACACAGCGCCCCGCGTCCGCTCATTCAAGATTCGCGCCAAATGTCGCAGTGGCTCGACTTTTGCTAACTCTTTTGGTGGGCGCGAATGGTTCGCGCCGGAAATCCGGGTTCCTTTCATGGAGGTTTCATGGCAACCACCCACACACATCGATCGAAACACGCTGACGGCCAAGACGCTGATCGGCAATTCCGTCAAGAACGAACGCAAGGAGGACCTCGGCACGATCGAGGACTTCATGCTGGACCTGAGAACAGGAAGGGTCGCCTATGCCGTGCTCTCGTTCGGGGGCTTCCTCGGCATGGGGGACAAGCTGTTTGCGGTTCCCTGGTCGGCGATGACGCTCGACACGAACGACCACGTCTTCATCCTCAACGTCCCCAAGGAGCGCTTGAAGCAGGCGCCGGGGTTCGACAAGGACGCGTGGCCGGACATCGCGGACATGAAGTGGCAGCAGGAGGTGCTGGGCTTCTACAACGTGACACCCTACTGAGGACCGATTTGCCGATCCCGGGGCGCGGGGCGGGCATCCGTCCCGCGCCCCTTTTCTCGCCCGAACCTCCTGTATTCTTCCCGCCACGCAGGGGGTGGCGATGCGGCTTCCGCAAGCTCTCGGATTTCTCCTGGGACCGGGCGCGCTGGCGCTGACCGCGATCGCGGGGCTCGCGCCCTCGACCCGGCCCTCGGGCCTGCGCTTCTCCGTCACCTACAAGACCGACAAGAGCCAGGAGCCGCTCGACGGCCGCCTGCTGCTCATGCTCTCGAAGGACAAGACGGCCGAGCCGCGCACCAGATCAGCGACTCGATCCGAGGACCCAGCAGATCTTCGGCGTCGACGTCGACGGCTGGAAGGCCGGCAGCGACGCTCGTCGTCGAGGGCGACGTGCTCGGGCTATCCGGTCGAGAGCCTCGCGGCGATCCCGCCGGGCACGTACCAGGTCCAGGCCCTGCTCCACCGCTACGAGACCTTCCGCCGCGCCGACGGGCACGTCGTCAAGCTGCCGATGGACCGCGGCGAGGGGCAGCAGTGGAACAAGGCGCCCGGCAACCTCTACAGCACGCCGCGCGAGATCACGATCGAGCCCGGCAAGCCGCGCCGCGTTCGCGATCGAGCTCGACAAGGTCATCCCGCCGATCCCCGACCCGCCCACGACGAAGTACATCAAGCACGAGCGGATCCAGAGCGAGCGGCTCTCGAAGTTCTGGGGCCGGCCGATGTACCTCGGCGCGCACATCCTGCTGCCCGGAGGGCTTCGACGCGCATCCCGACGCGCGCTACCCGCTCGTCATCTTCCACGGCCACTTCCCCGACACGTTCGACGGCTTCCGCGAGGAGCCGCCGGATCCGAACCTGAAGCCCGACGTACAGCGAGCGGTTCCACCTGGACGGGCTACAACCGCATCGAGCAGGAGCACGCCTACCAGTTCTACAAGGACTGGACCGGGCCGGACTATCCCGCGGATGCTCATCGTCGAGATCCAGCACGCCAACCCGTACTACGACGACTCCTACGCCGTGAACTCCGCCAACCTCGGCCCCTACGGCGACGCGATCACCTACGAGCTGATCCCCTACCTCGAGAAGAAGTACCGCGGCCATCGGCGCCGGCTGGGCGCGCTTCATCTACGGCGGCTCGACCGGCGGCTGGGAAGCGCTCGCCGCGCAGATCTTCTACCCCGACGAGTACAACGGCTGCTGGGCCGCCTGCCCCGACCCGATCGACTTCCGCGCCTACACCGTCGTCAACATCTACGAGGACAAGAACGCCTACTACGCCGAGGGCCCCTGGCGCGAGGTCGCCGCGGCCCGGCGCATGCGCGACTACCTCGGGCACGTCAGCACCACCCTCGAGGACGTCGAACCGCCGCGAGCTGGTGCTCGGCACGCAAGAGCCGCTCCGGCGAGCAGTGGGACATCTGGGAGGCCGTCTACTCGCCCGTCGGCGCCGACGGCTACCCGCAAGCGCATCTGGGACAAGCGCACCGGCGTCATCGACCAGGAGGTCGCCGCCTACTGGAAGGAGAACTACGACCTCGTCGCACATCCTGCGAGCGCGACTGGGCCAAGGACCTCGGCAAGAAGCTCGAGGGCAAGATCCACATCTACGTCGGCGACATGGACAACTACTACCTGAACAACGCCGTCTACCTCGTCGGAGGACTTCCTCAAGACGCACCAAGAACCCGCACTACGGCGGCGAGGTCGCCTACGGCGACCGCGCCGAGCACTGCTGGAACGGCGACCCGACCCGCCCGAACGCCATCTCGCGCCTGCGCTACCACCAGATGTTCGCGCCGAAGATCGTCGAGCGGCATCCTGAAGACCGCGCCGCCGGGCGGCGACGTCACGAGCTGGCGGTACTGAGAACGATGAAGACTCCGATGCGGCGGCTCGGTCCGCTGGCGATCCTGTCCCTCACGCTCGCCTGCGCGAGCACCTCCGCGCCGACGGGCTCCCTGCGGGGCGTTGCCGTCGACGGGAACGGCAACCCGCTGCCGTCGATCACCGTCTCGCTGCAGACGGAGCAGGGCAAGGTCGTCCAGACCGTCCTGACGGGACCCGACGGGTCCTACAGCGTTCAGGACGTTCCCGAAGGGAAATACGTGCTCACCACGACGTTCGCCGGCTTCACGGCGCCCAAGCCGCTCGCGGCGATCGTGATCGGGGGCGCGATGGTCAACCTGCCGCCCCTCGTCCTCGTGCCTCCGGGCGATCCCGGCGGCCCGAGCCTAGCCGACTAGATCGCGATCGAGGCGAAGCGCTCGATCTCCTCGACGGGCATCGGGCGGGCGAGCAGGAAGCCCTGCCCGTAGGGGACGCCGAGGGACTGGAGCACGCGCAGCTCTTCCCGGGTTTCGATCCCCTCCGCGATGACCTTCGTGTGCATCTTGCGCGCGAAGCTCATGAGCGCCTCGAGCAGGTCCTGCTTGACCTGCTGCGGTCGATGCCTCGCACGAAGACGTTGTCGAACTTCAGGTAGTCGGGCTCGATGTCGGCCAGCGACGAGAGGTTCGAATAGCCCGTGCCGACGTCGTCGACCGCGATGCGGAAGTTCTGGGAACGGAACTTGGAGAGGACCTCGCGGAAGAGGCCCTCGTAGACGGCGTACGTGCGCTCGGTGATCTCGAGCACGATGCGGTCGGGCTCGAGCCCGAGCGAGCGCACCTGGTCGCGAAAGACGGGCCCCAGGAACTCCGGGTCCGAGGCCGCCGCGGGCGAGAGGTTCATGAAGATCTGGCGCTTCGGGTTGGCCGGCGCGGCCGCCTCGAGCGCGCGCTGGCGGCAGACCCGCTCGAGCGGCAGCAGCAGCTCCGTGCGGTCGGCGAGCGAGAAGAGCGACTCGCCGCTCTCGAACTCGCTGCCGCGCGGGCCGCGCGAGAGGGCCTCCATGCCGATCATGTTCCCGGTCGCGAGGTCGAAGACCGGCTGGAAGACCGGCCGGATGTCCTGCCGCGAGATGACGTCCTGCAGCAGCTGCCCGCCCCGGATCTCGGCGCGGACGGTCTTGCGCGTGACCTGGTCGCGCGCGTCCTGGACGCCGCGGTAGAGCAGGCGCTCGATGCGGTGCTTCGGGTCCTTCATGATCCGCGAGGAGCCGACGAACGAGCGGAAGCGCGCCGAAACGTCCGCGCGCTCGGCCAGGTATCCGCGGATCAGCTGGTCGAGCTCCGCGGCCTTCTGGCCGAGCGCGGTCGGTCCCTCGACCATGCCGCCGCCGTCCGCGTTGATGAAGAGGATGATCTCGTCCGAGCGCACGTAAGGCAGGCAGAGCGTGCCGCCGGGGACGATGCCGTCGGTCTGGAACGCCTTGAGGCGGCGCACGAAGTCGAGCAGCAGGTCGTCGTACGCCTCCCAGCCCCAGACCTCCTCGACGGCGCCCTCCGAGCTCGGACGGAAGACGAGGACCGAGATGCTGCCGAGCTCCTCGAGCTGTTTCTTCAGGTCGTCGACCAGGACCGCGACCGTGGGCAGCCCCGTCTCCCGGTCGTACAGGCGCGTGCGCTCCTTGAACCACTTGCCGCGAAGCGCGACCAGCTCGCTCTGCTTTTCCTTGGCCAACAGGGCCTGGCGGTCTTTGTCGAGTTTATCCAGGATGGTCTCAGGATAGCACCGGCCATGCGGCGCCGGGCCAGGCCGACCGCCGGTCAGGAACCGGCGAGCAGGGGCAGCGGCGAGGCGTCGCGGATGCGCGCGATGGCGTCCTCGCTGCCGAGCACGACGAGCACGTCGCCGTGCTCGAAGCGGTCGGAGGGCTCCGGAACGAACCGCTTCTCGAGACCCTGCCGCGTCAGCCGCTTCACGGCGAGAACGGACACTCCGTAGCGGGACCGCAGCGCCGCCTCCGCGATCGTGAGGCCTTCGATCGACGCGGGGACGTCCACCTCGATCAACCGGTGCTTTTCGGGCAGCTCGAGGTAGTCCACCTCGCCCGCTTCGCCGACCGTCCGCACGCGCGCGAGCAGGCGGTTGTGCTTCAGGACCTCGGCGTCGAACGCGCCCAGCAGATCGCGCTGCGTGACGACACCGAGGAACTTGCGCCCGTCCACCGAGTCCACGACCGGCAGCTGTCCCATGTCGCGGAACCAGAGCTTCTCGTTGACCGACGTCAGCGGCTCCTCCGGAGTCACGAAGGGGATCTCGGTCGCGAGGTCCGCCGCGATCACGAGCTTGCGAGAGCTCGCTCTCCGTGAACGACTCCTTGATGTTGTGGATGTCCACCGCGCCCTCGAGCCGGCCCTCCGCGTCGCCGACGTAGAGAAAGAGGCTGCGCGAGCGCAGGAACGCGGCGACGATCTCGGGCAGCGTCGTCGTGCGCGGCACGAGCGCGACGTCGCGCCGCATGATGTCCGCCACCTTGAGGCTCGCGAGCGCCGTCGCCTCCGGCGTCTTCTCCCAGACGATGCCGGCCGAGCGCAGGCTCTCGATGTACATCGACTCCTTCTGGAAGAGCCGCGCGGCCGCCACGGCGAGGACCGAGACCACCATCATGGGAAGCAGGACCGCGGTGTTCTGCGTCAGCTCGAAGATCATGATCACGGCGAGCAGCGGCGCCCGCGTCATGCCCGCCAGCATTCCGCCCATGCCGAGCAGCGCGTAGCCGCCGACGGGCGCCGCGAGGTGCGGCAGCGCGACCTGCACGATCTTGGCCACGGCGCCGCCGATGGCCGCGCCGATCAGCAGCGATGGCGTGAAAACACCGCCCACTCCCCCCGACCCGATCGTCGCCGTCGTCGCGACGGCCTTGGCGAGCAGCAGGAGTACCAGGAACAGCAGGGTCGGGTTGCCGTGGAGGATCTCGTTGGTGGCCTCGAATCCGTTGCCGTAGACCTGGGGCATGCCGATCGCGATCGCCCCGACGAGCGCGCCGCCGATCGCCATCGTGGCCCAGACGGGCAGCCCGGTCGCCTTGAAGATCCGCTTGCCGGCCGAGAGCACCCGCGCGAAGAAGGCCGACGCGCAGCCGCCGATCAGCCCGATCGCCGCGTACGGCAGGCTCTCGACGAGGGACTCGGGCCGGAACGGCGCCATCCGGTAGACCGGCTCGTCGCCGAGCACCGCGCGGACGACGATCGTCGAGACCACGGCCGAGACGACCGCCGGCCCGAACAGCGCCATCGAGAAGGAGCCGACGACGACCTCCAGGACGAAGAGCGTCGCGGCGATGGGCGTGTTGTAGGCGCCGGCCACGCCCGCAGCCATGCCGCAGGCCGTCAGGATCCGCACGCGCTCGGGCGAGACCTTCCACCGCCGCGCGAGCGCCGAGGCGAAGGCCGCGCCGATCTGGATGATCGGCCCCTCGCGCCCCTCCGAGCCGCCGGTCGCGATGGTGGCGATCGACGAGGCGCCGCGCGCGAGCGACGGCCGCAGCCGCACCGTGCGGCGGCCGAGCGAGACCACCTCGATCATGTGCGAGATGCCACTCGGCCCCGTCTCGCCGAAGAAGAAGATAGGCGATCAATCCTCCGACGAGACCGCCCGCCGCCGGCATCACGACGCGCAGGATCGGCCCGAGCGCCCGGGCGCCGACCAGGATGTCGTCCGCCCCCATGAGCATCCGCGTCAGGCGGTGCGTCAGGAATCGAAACGCGATCGCGCCGAGGCCCCCGAGCAGCCCCGCGGCCGCCGCGAGGATCAGGAACTGGGTGTTGGGATCGCGCCAGAAAAAGCGCCCGAACCGCGAAGGCCGCGCCGGCGGGACGGGCTCAGGAGCGCTCATTCTCCATCTTCGAGCTTCGCGAGGTCGGTCTCGTCCTCGACGTCATCCTGCCCCCCGAAGAAGAAGGAGTGCGCGCAGGGCTTTCCGCAGAAGATGTTGCCCCCCATCCGCACGATGCAGGTCTCGCAGGCGGGCTTGCGGCAGGTCTGGCAGAGCGGCAGGGCGTACGGGAAGTCCTGGTTGCAGGTGACGCAGTGGTCAGAGAAACCGGACATGGGGACAGTATAGGCCGGGGAGGCTGGGGACGGCAGGAGGCGGTAAGGCAGTAAGCAGTAAGCAGTAAGCAGTAGACGATGAGCGGGGCCGCGAAAAGCGGCGCCAGCCCTGCTTACTGCTTACGGCCGACTGCTTACTGGTTTTTGCTATCATCCGCCGTCCCAGTGGCGGCGTAGCTCAGTTGGTTAGAGCAAGCGGCTCATATCCGCTAGGTCCGGGGTTCAAGTCCCTGCGCCGCTACCAACCTTTCGTCCATCGACGGACCCGGCCCCGAAGCAGGCCCTTACTCCGAAAACGTCGAAGTGTCGAACCCGCCGCACGCGCTTCCGGCGGGCTTCTCGTAGTCGTGCCCGGCTCCCGTGACCGCGTCGGTCACGGTCAGCGTGTACTCGACGTCGGTCAGGCCGCCGTAGAAGACCCAGAAGTGGCCGTTGACGGGCCGGCCATCGACGATCTTGACGAAGACTTCGGGGTTGGACAGGTTGCCGGTGAAGTCCGGAAGGCTGAACGTTCCGAAGGAGTCGTTCTCGTTCGCGGCCGCGCCGCTCGTCGTCCTTCCCGTCCGCGGGTCCGTTGCCGTGAGCCGAACCGTGAAGCTCCGGCCCGCGCTCAGGAACAGTTCGCCTTCGCCCGGAGGCGGCGCCGGAGCCGCCGAGGGCGCCGCGACCGCCGGAGCGGGCGGAAGGCCTCGGTATCGAAGCCGCCGCAGGCTCCGCCCGCCTCTTTCCGATAGGTGCGCAGGAGCGAGCTCGATTCCTGTTTGACCGAGACGGTGTACTCGACGTCGGTCAGCCCGCCGTAGAACACCCAGAGGTTTCCGTTGACGGCGCGCCCATCCACCACCTTGACGAAGACCTCCGGGTTGTCGGTGTTGCCGGTCAGGTCCGGCAGGCTGAACCAGGCAAAGTCGTCCGTGTGCGCGACGGCGAGCCCGGCACTGGTGCGGCCGGTCCTTTGGTCCCGGGCCTCGAGCGAAATCCGGAAGTCCTCGCCCGGCGCCGTCGAAATCGTCGCTCCGGCATTCCCGAACTCGTACTCCTGGACGCCTGCCCGGGACGAACGACGAGTTCCTGGTCGCCCGCTTCGATGGCTGGGAGCCAGTGCGTGACGCCGTGGACGTCCAACGGCGCGTCGGTCCGCGCGACACTGATGCTACTTGCGGAGAAACCCGGTCGCCAGAAGATCGTTTCCATTTCTGCGGCCCACGCGCCGTGACAGGGCGGCCGGCCTCGTCCGGCAGCCTGGGCGCCGTGGCGCGTCGCCGGCCAGATCGTAAGCACGACGGAGCTCCGTATCGTCCGCGATCGACTTCAGAAAGCCCTCATCGAAGTGCTGTCTGCCTGTCCGCCGGGCCCGTCGCGTACGGCAGGCCCGCGGAAATGGACGTCCAGGTCGCTCCGCCATCCCCGCTCCGAAAGAGGCCCGGGAGGAACGCGTACAGCACCGACGGGTCCTTTGGGTGGACGACCACCTGCAACTGCACGCTCGCATCGGGATTCGCGAGCACCGTCCAGGTCGAACCTCCGTCCCGACTGCGGTGCAGGAGGAGCGCGTCTGCGACCTGCATGGACGCGTAGACAGAGGAAGGATCGACCGGATCGACCGCCACGACGTAGCCCGGCAGAAGCGGGCCGACGCAGCACCACGTCCGGCCCCCGTCGTCGCTGCGATTGACCGGGCACGACGAAGCGTCGGCGTAGAGCGGCCCGCCGCGCCGCGAACCCGTCCTGAGGGCGAGGATGTCGGTCAGCGCGAGGCCGTGGTGGATCGCCTGAAACGAAGCGCCTCGGTCCGCGCTCCGGTACGGACCGGTCAGACGCCGCCCCGCGTGGAACACCGCGGGGTCCCGCGGGTCGAAGGCGAGCGAGGTCACGTAGTCGAAGTTCCTCGGGTTGTTCGTGCTCCCCCACGTCATTCCCCCGTCGGAGCTCGTCCAGAACGCGTCGAAGGTCGAGAGGTAGAGGCGGTTACCGTCCGAGGGATCGACGGCCAGCAAGATCGGTGAGAACGTGAGGGATCCCGTCGGCGACCAGGTGTCTCCGGAGTCGATGCTCTTCAGAATCGTCCCGGGCCCGCTTGCGTAGAGGGTGTGGGGGTGCGCCGGGTCCATCGCGAGCACCGAAACGGACGCGAGTCGCTGCCACGTCGCGCCGCCGTCGATTGTTCGGAACGAGTCGCTTCCGAACGGGCCCGGCGAAGCGAACACGCGGTTGGAATCGCCGGGGTCCACGAAGATGAGGTGAAACGAAAAGCCGGCGAGGCCGGAGGCGTTCCAGCTCGCCCCGGCGTCCGTGCTCTTCAGGACGCCGCTGCCCGCGCCGGCGTAGAGAATGGTCTGCGACGCTCCGCGGCCGGCGGCCAGGCAATAGACGGGAACCGTCGGGACGAGGGGCTCCCATCGGGCTCCTCCATTCGTCGAGACGAAGACGCTCCCGTCGCCGGCCTGCGCCTTGGCGTAGAGCCGATCGGGGTTGATGGGATCGACGAGGATCTGATCGATCAACCCGGTGGTCAACCCGACGCCGGAGGGCGTCCACGTTCGGCCGCCGTCGACGCTCTTGATGACGGAGGTGTCGTAGTGACCCACGGCGTAGGAGCCGGTGCCAGCATAGAGAGTGTCGGGGCGCGTCGGGTCGATCGCGAGGGACAGGATGCTCGCCCCCTCGGGACCTCTGGATGTCCAGCGATTGACCCCGGCGAGCGCGGTGGCGCTCCAGAAGAGAAGTACCAAGGAAGCCGCCACCGCCGGAACGATGCGTTCGAGTCCTGCGCGACCGTTCAAACAACCTCCGTGCGAGCTCGAAGCCTCGGGCCCGTGTTCTGGCAATGATACGGGCGCCGCGCTCCGGGCGTCAGGGAGGGAGCGACGCCCGCTGGACGTTGTACGCGCTGGTGCCGCTCCGTCGCGCTGATTCCACTCCGGGGACTGCAGCGCCGCCCGCGATTCAGCGCGCGATCCCGATCCCGTCGCCCGCATCCACGAGCGTGATGTCCTGGGGCAGGTGCCGCCCCTCGATCCACACGATGGATTGCCGCGCCAGGTCGTTCTGCACGCGGCTGGCGGCGTCGTGGAGCTTGCCGACGGTCGAGATGTCCTCGAACTCGTTCCCATTCCGCCGCGGGCGGCCGCTTCGGCGGCTTCTCCCGGGAAAGCGACCAGACGTAGAGCGGCACGTGGATGCGCTCCAGGTAATGCCGGATCGAGGCCGGGGCCCGGCTGCTGTGGTCCTGGTCGCCCTCTCCCAGGACCAGCACGACGGCCCGGCGGGATCCGTTCGCCGCCGCCGAGACCCCCGCGACGGCGACCGCGTCCGCGAACCGGCGTTCGCCCGTGCCCGCGGCGCGCGCTCCCGGACTGCAGAAGCGCGAACAGGAAGTTCGTGCTCACGCCATGAATGATCTCCGCGGTGTCGAAGAGCACGTTCGACGCGCTCTGGTCGGGGATCTCCGTGGCGAGCGGCCAGACGAGCTGAATGCGATCGTCGATCTCGAGCCGCGTCTCGGCCCTCGCGAGGTTGTGGTCGTACGGGACCGAAGCGCCGAAACGCCTCCTTGTTCTCGGCCGGATCGCGGACGAGGAAGACCAGCGCGGGCCCGTGCTCGACGGCGACCACGCGGAGGGCCTCGCCGTTCTTTCGAAACCGCCCCTGCAGGCTCTCGACGGAGGGCGGCCGTTCGTTCGGGCCGCGCACCGGGACCGCCGTCAGCTCGCTGCCGGCTTCGTCCGCGGACCCGCCCCCGAGCACGCGGTCCGCGCGTCCATGGAGGTCGCCGGGAAACTCCACCTCGGCGCTCACCACGTGCGGGAGCGACGCGTCGTACTCGGGCAACCGCGCGTGCCGGGCGATGTCGACCGGGAGAGGCTGACCGTCGAAGGTCAGCACCACGCCGGTCGGCCGCGGGCCCATCCGGCTGGCCCACGCGAGGCCCACCGCGACGGCCTTTCCGGACTTGTCCTTTTCGAGAACGATCTGGACCTCCGCGGGCGGCCGCGGGAGGTTGATCCATTGCCGCGCGACGGCGATCTCCTTGCCTTTCGCGTCGTGCGCCCGGGCGACGAGCTCGTGCGGCGCGTACTCGACGCCGAAATCGAGCGGCTGCCGGTAGGGCCGGTCGAACACACGCGCGACCTCGCGGCCGTCGAGCTCGAAGGCGACATCGGCGACCGGACCCGTCGCCACGACCTCGATCGGGCGGACGCCGAGGATCAGGCCGAGATAAAGAGTCGCGAAAGTGAGCGATGCGGTCGTCGTACCCGGGCATTCTAGCGCGCCGAATACACTGACTTCGCCCCATCACCCCGCGCAGACGTCAGCCAGGCGCGGGGCATTACCCTTCGACGGCATCAGTCTTGCTTTGGCTCCAGACGGGGGAAATCCGCCCGCGCCACGCAATGGAGTAGATTCCGGATCAACCGGCCTTGACGGGGAGGCCCAGAGACTGAATGCCGATCGAGACAACTGACCGGAAAACTGATCCGGAGCGCGTGAAGACCGGTGTGGAAGGACTGGACGAGATCCTCCATGGCGGCTTGATCGCCCGCCGGCTCTATCTCATCGAGGGTCTGCCCGGCTCCGGCAAGACGACACTCAGCCTGCAATTCCTGCTGGAAGGAGTGCGACAGGGCGAACGGGCCCTTTACATCTCGCTCTCGGAAACGGAGGAAGAGCTCCGTGCAGGCGGCCGCCTCGCATGGCTGGTCGCTCGACGGCGTCCTTTTCCGCGAATTCATACCCACCGAGGACAGCCTTCGCCCCAATCAGCAGTACACCGTGTTTCACCCCTCGGAGGTCGAGCTCGGCGAGACGATCGGCGCGATCCTCGAAGAAGCCGAGAAGTCCCGGCCGACGCGGGTGGTTTTCGATTCCCTCTCCGGCCTGCGGTTGTTGGCGGGCAACCCGTTCCGGTACCGTCTCCAGGTTCTGGCTCTCAAGCAGTTCTTCTCCCGGTTGGGCTGCACCGTTCTCCTGATCGACGACCGCAGCGGCGGCGAGGAGGACCGGCAGCTTCGCAGTGTCGCGAGCGGAATCATCGTCCTCGAACAGCTGCATCCGGCCTACGGCTCCGAACGCCGCCGTCTTTGTGTCGTCAAGCTCCGGGGGACGACCTATCGCGGTGGATTCCACGACTTCGCCATTCGCAAAGATGGGCTCGACGTCTTTCCCCGGCCCATTGCCCTTCTGGACCGGAAGACCTCCGAACGCGGGACTCTGGGCTCGGGCATTGCCGGCCTGGACACGCTGCTCGGGGGCGGGATCCAGCGCGGGACGGCCACCCTCGTCTCGGGACCGCCGGGGACCGGGAAGTCTTCCCTCGCGATCCAGATCGTTGCGGCCGCGGCCGAGAGGGGCGAGAGCGCCGCCGTCTTTCTGTTCGACGAGAGTCCCACCACGCTCCTCATGCGGGCCCGGGGACTCGGTGTCCCCCTCGAAGAAAACGTCGACGCCGGGCGCGTACGCCTTCGCCAGGTCGACCCTGCCGAGCTCGCGCCGGGCGAATTCGCGCGCGACGTTCTCGCCGAGGCGCAATCGGATGGCGCCTCGGTCGTCGTCATCGACAGCCTGAACGGCTATCTGCACGCGATGCCGGAGGAAAAGTTTCTCATCGTGCAGCTGCACGAGCTTCTGACCTGCCTCGGACAGCTGGGCGTCGCCACGGTCCTGGTCAGCGTGCAGCACGGGCTCATCGGCCCGGCGGACAGCCCCATCGACGCGAGTTACCTTGCCGACACGGTCCTGCAGCTGCGCTACTTCGAGTTGGACGGCGAAGTGCGGCAGGCGATCTCGGTGACGAAGAAACGCGGAGGCCTTCACGAGCGCACGATCCGGGAGTTCTTTCTGGAACCGGGCGGCATTCGCGTCGGTGAACCTCTGCGCCGTTTTCGCGGGGTCTTGACGGGGATTCCCGAACGACTCCTCGAGTCGGACGGCCTGCCCGAATCGCCGGGGCCGTGAACGCGACCGCGGCGCCGGATCTCGAGGGGCGAGTTGCCATCTGGGGACCGGGGGCCCGCGACGCCTCCCTGATCCGCGAGGTGCTGACGCGGGAGAGGGTGGAAACGATCCTCTGCGCGGACGCCGACTGCCTCATCGGCGTCCTGGAGGCGGGCGCCGGGGCGGTCCTGGCGGACGAAGAAGCCATCACGCGCGACGGGAGCAGGCTCGAAGCCTTCCTGCGGCGCCAGCCGGCATGGTCGGATCTGCCCGTCCTGCTTCTGACGAGCACGGGAGCGAACTCCCCCGCGGTCATGCACGCGATCGAGACTCTCGGCAACGTCACGATCCTCGAGCGGCCCGCGCGGGTCACGGCACTCGTCACGGGGGTCCTCGCCGCCCTGCGCTCGCGAACGCGCCAATACCAGATCCGCGCCCACCTTGCCGAGCAGGCGGAGGCCGACCGGCGCAAGGACGAGTTTCTGGCCACTCTCGCCCACGAGCTTCGCAACCCGCTGGCGCCGATCCGCAGCGCCCAGCAGATTCTCAGTTCTCCGCACGCGGGAGACGACGACGCGCGATGGGCACGGGACGTCATCCATCGTCAGGTCGCGCACCTCGCGAGGCTCGTCGAGGATCTGATGGACGTCTCCCGGATCGCGAGCGGCAAGATCGCATTGCGGCGCGAACGCGTCGAGCTCGCCACGGTGATCGAAGCGGCCATCGAGACGAGCCGGCCTCTGCTCGAGAGCGCCGGGCAAAAACTCGTGACGACCGGAGCCGCACGTCGCCTGTTCATCAACGCCGATCCCGTTCGCCTGTCGCAGGTCGTCTCGAACCTCCTGAACAACGCCTCGAAATTCACGCCGCGGGACGGGGTCGTCCGTCTCGACATCGAAAGCGATGACCGCATCCTCGAGCTCCGGGTCACCGACACGGGCGTCGGGATTCCGGAAACGATGCTCGAATCCGTCTTCGAGCTTTTCACGCAGGCCGAACGTCCCCGAAGCGGCGTGCGGGGCGGCCTGGGAATCGGCCTGACCCTCGTGCGCTCGTTCGTGGAGTTGCACGGAGGGACCGTCGAAGCCAGGAGCGAGGGGCTCGGGCGCGGCAGCCAGTTCGTGGTCCGGCTGCCCGTCATCGCGGAGGGCGAGGCCGCGGTGTCGGCGCCGGAATCGAAACCCACGACCCGCCCCCTTCGAATCCTGGTCGTGGACGACAACGTCGATTCCGCGGATGGCCTCGCGAAGCTTCTGCGCCTGGACGGCCACGAGGTTTCCATCGCCAACGACGGGGCCGGAGCCGTCTCCACGGCGAAGACGTTTCAACCCGAGCTCGTCCTCCTGGACATCGGCCTTCCGGACATCAGCGGCTACGACGCCGCTCGCCAGATTCGTGCGCTGCCGGGGGGATCCAAACTGGGGTTGGTCGCACTGACGGGCTGGGGCCAGCAGGAGGACCGCCGCCGATCGCGGGAGGCCGGGATTCGATCGCCATCTCGTCAAACCCGTCGCCCCCGGCAAGCTCGACAGGGTGATCCTCGAGCTCGCGAGAAGGAAGGACGAGAGTCCCTCGCCCTGAATCGCGGACGCGAGGCCGGCGCCGCTACCCCTTCGACGGCGCGACGAGCTTCTGGAAGCGCGGGCTCTTCCGGAGCGAGTCGTACGTCGGGTCGACGGCGAGCCAGGCCGGCGTCATCGGGTAGGGCATCTTCAGCAGCCGCTCGAGCGTGTCGATCGCCTTGTCCTGCTCTCCGACGAGCATGTAGGTCTGCGCGAGATCGAGCACGATTCGGCGCCGGTAAAGGGCGACGTCGCGACGGGGTCGAGCTCGGTCGCCAGGACGGCTTCGCGGATCGCGTCGTCCTTCCGGCCCGCGAGGGCGAGCATCGAGCTCAGATAGACGTGGGAGCCGGCGAGCTTCGGCGTGGTCTGCACCTGGGCCTCGAAAAGGACCGCCTTCTCGGCGTGCTCGCGGGCGGCTGATGCGTCGCCCGCGTGCCAGGCTGTCCACGCCTGGGCGTTTGCCCAGAGGCCTTCCTCGTCGTCGAAGGCCGCGAGCGTCAGGCGCCGCAGCAGAGCGACAGTCTCCGCGTCGAGGAGCCAATCCATCCCGTTGTTCGTGAAGTACGCCGCCGCCTCCGTCGGGCCGACCCGACGCGACGCTTCCGCGACGAGGGCACGCGCTGCGGCGACGTCGCCCTCGCAAAGCAGCGCCGTTAGCTTCTGAGCGACCCGCGAGAGATTCGCCGGATCGAGAGCGAGCGAGCGGGCGACGGCCTGGCGCGCCTCGCCGCAACGCCTCAGGTACGTGAGCGGCTGGGCCGCATTCCCGACGTTGATCGCGTTCCTGGGGTCGAGGCGCTCGGCCTCGTCGTAGTGCCGAATCGCGTCCTGCCAGCGCCCCATCTGCATCTCGGCGCGGCCGATCGAGCGCAGCGGATCCGGAGTCCCCGGGGCGAGCTTCTCGGCCTTGCGATACTCCTCGAGCGCGCGCGGCTGATCTCCAGCTCGATGACCGTGGCGTCGTACTTGCTCAGCTGGGGCGCCCTCGTCGCCAGGCCGATCGAGCGGTCGGTGCCGATCACGACCTGACGGCTGCCGTCGGGCAGCGTGTTCGTCCGGGCATAGAAGAGCGCCACCCCCATGGTGTTGGGCATCTTGATGTAGCCGACCTGCGGCAGCTTCTGCAGCTCCGCGATCATGGCCGGCTGACCCGATTCCTTGAGGATCCCGAGCAGCATCTCGCGCTCGGCGTCCGTCGACCAGCGGGTGATCGCAATCTCGACGACGCCCGCGGCGCCGGTCTGCATCTGGACGGCGCGGGCGGTGAAGAATCTCGATCGGTTTGTTTCCGGGCTCCGGACGCGTTTGCGGAGGCCCCTGCGCCGAGGCGATGGCCGCCAACCCTGCGAGCAATCCGAGCGCCGCCCCGAGGCATGTGCCTGCGGTTCATCATGGCTCCTCCTGTTTTCGTCCAGTTCCACACCGACCGGACGGTCAGCGCAGCATCATCCACAGGTACGCGTACTGCAGCGCGTTGACCTGCGCAGTCTGCTTGTTCACCGCTCCGCTGCCGTGGCCGCCCTCGGTGTTCTCGAAGTAGTAGACCGGGTGGCCCTGCGCTTCCAGCTTCGCGACCATCTTGCGGGCGTGGGCCGGGTGGACGCGGTCGTCGCGGGTGTTCGTCCAGTAGAACGGCGTCGGGTACTTCGCGTCCGGCTTGAGGAGCTGATACGGCGACCACGTCTGGATGTACGCCCAGTCTTCGGCCTTGTCGGGATCGCCGTACTCCGCCATCCAGCTCGCGCCGGCGAGCAGGTGGCTGAACCGCTTCATGTCCGCCAGCGGCACCTGCGCGACGACGGCGTGGAAGAGCTCGGGGTAGAGCGCGAGCGTCCCGGAGACGAGCAGCCCGCCCTGGGAGCCGCCCATGATGCCGAGGTGGCGCGCCGAGGTGATCTTGCGCGCGGCGAGGTCCTGCGCCACGGCGGCGAAGTCCTCGAAATTGTGCATGTGCTGGTCCTTGACCGCGGCCTTGTGCCAGGCGGGACCGAACTCTCCCCCGCCGCGGATGTTGGCGAGCGCATAGACCCCTCCGCGCGCGAGCCACGCCGAGCCGACGACGCCGTTGTAGCTGGGGACCTCCGAGACCTCGAAGCCGCCGTAGCCGTACAGGAGCGTCGGCGCCGTGCCGTCCAGCTTCACGCCCTTCGGCCGCACGACGAAGTACGGGATCTTCGTGCCGTCCTTGGACGTCGCCTCGAACTGCTCGGTCGTCATTCCCTTCGCGTCGAAGAACGCCGGCATCGACTTGACCTGGACGGGCGCGGCGCCCTTTTCGGCGAGCCAGAGCGACTTCGGCGTCGTGAAATCCTCGTACGTGAAGAAGAAGGACTCCGACTGGTCGCTCGTGGCCGTCAGGTCCGCCGTGCCGATCCCGGGAGTCGGGATCTCGGCGCGCGACCAGCTGCCGTCCTCCTTCAGGGAGAGGGCGGTCAGGCGGCTGCGCACGTTGTCGAGCGTCTGGAGCAGCACGCGGTCGCGCGTGCGTTCCACGTCGGCGAGCGAGACGCGCGCGCCCGGCTCGAAGAGCACGTCGTAACGGTGGGCGCCGCCGAGCAGATCGGCGACCGTTCCCGCAAGCAGCGATCCCTCGCGGTACGTCTTGCCGCCGACCGTCCAGTCGCTGCGCAGGGAAAAGAGCAGCCGGTCGCGAAAGAAGAGGCGGGGCCGGGCGTCCTCGGGCAGGTCCAGCCGGACGAGCCGGTCGCCGACGTAGAGAAACGTCTCCTCGCGGAAGAACGCGGGCGTCCGCGTGATCAGGTCGTACCGTCCGTCGCTCAGGATCTCGGTGCGGCCGCCCGAGCCGACGTCCTCCGTCTTGCCCTCGAACACGGTCGTGGCGGCGGAGACCGGCGTGCCGCGCTTCCAGAGCTTCACGATCCGGGGATACCCGGAGGACGTCAGCGAGCCGGAACCGAAGTCCGTGCCGAGCCAGAGCGTGTTCTCGTCGCGCCAGGCGATGAAGGACTTGGCTTCCGGCAGCGTGAATCCGCCCGTGACGAACTCTTTCGTCTTCGTGTCGAACTCGCGTTCGACGGACGCATCCGAGCCGCCCGGCGAGAGACTGACCATGCAGCGCACGTACGCGGGCGCCAGGCACTGCGCGCCGTGGAAGACCCACGGCTTGCCGTCCGCCTTGGCGAGCGCGTCGACGTCGAGCACGGTCTCCCACTGCGGCGCGGCCGTGCGATAGGACGCCAGCGTCGTGCGGCGCCAGATGCCCCGTTCGTGCTGGTCGTCTTTCCAGAAGTTGTAGACGACGTCCCCGTAGAGCTCGGGCGTCGGGATCTTGTCCTTGGAGTCGAGGATCTGCAGCGTCCGTGTGTAGATCGGCTTGTACTCCGGCCGCGCCTCCAGGACCGCAAGCGTCTTCGCGTTGCGCTCCCTGGCCCACGCGAGCGCCTTGTCGCCCTGCACGTCCTCGAGCCAGGCGAACGGATCGTCCGCGGTCTGGGCCGCCGCGGCGCCTGCCGTGAGCACAAGCGCAGCCGACATCACAAGGAGCTTCCTCATTCCTTCACCTCCGAGAGGTGGGGATCATATCGAGTCGGTGCAGCTTCGCGAACGGCCCGGTTGGGGCCGTGGTCAGCGCACCGCGACGTTCGCCTGCGCGTGCGCCGTGATCTGCGCCGTTGCGGGGCCTTCGGGAGCGCCCGGCGTCAGGACCTCGCCGTAGATGACCATGAGCTCCCGGCGCTTCGTCGCGTCCGGAAGGTGGAAGAGGCGAAGCGTGACGAAGGTGCCGTCGAGCCCATAGCCCCTGGCGCGAAGAAAGCTCGCGGCGGCCATGGAGTCGGAGCCCGGGCGATCATCCATCGTGAAGTAGTGCGGTTTCACGCGGACGTCGCCCATGAACGCGAGGCGGCCGAGGTCGAGGGGCTTCTGCGGGATGCTCGAGTAGTCGTAGACCTCTTTGTTGTCCGGATAGTAGTGCTCGAACTGGACCCAGTAGAAGCGGCGGACCGAACGGTCGGCCGCCGCGTCGATGAAGAAGTACTGCTCCGCTCCGGCGACCTTGAAGATGTCGATCGACTGTCCGCCGGCGTAGACGAACGCCTTGTCGAACGTGAGCGACACGGCCGGGTCGGCCGGCGAGATCAGCGTGCTCCCCTCGACCCGGCGCTGGAGGGCGGTCTGCGCGAACAGAGTCGACGCGAGCAGAAGGGCCGGGATCGCGAGGGTGCGGACGCGCACGGCTAATCGTGCCGCAGCGCGACCATCGGGTCGACCTTCGTGGCCCGCAGCGCGGGCACGTAGCAGGCCAGCAGCGCCGTCCCGACGAGCAGCAGCGTCACGGCGCCGAAGGTCAGCGGATCCGTGGCCGTGACGCCGAAGAGCAGCGACGCCACGGCGCGCGTCAGGACCAGCGAGCCGGCGATGCCGATCGCCACGCCGATGAAGATCGTGCGCGACCCCTGGCCGAGGATCAGCCGCAGGACGTTGCCCGCGCTCGCTCCGAGGGCGACGCGCACCCCGATCTCGCGCGTGCGGCGGCTGACCGAATAGGCCATGACGCCGAAGACCCCCGCCGTCGCGAGCAGGAGCGCCGTGACCGCGAAGAACCCGATGAGCAGGACGTTGAAACGGCGCGAGCCGAGCGAGGCCGAGTAGACCTGCGCGAGGGTCCGGAATTTCGACGGGATCTCCGGGTCGAGCTCCTGGAGGATGCCGCGCGCCGACGCCGTGACCAGGCCGGTGTCCGCGTCGCTCAACATCGTCAGGGTGATGCTGGAGTTGGGCCGCTGAAAGAGGTTGACGTAGACCGTGGGCCGCGCCGGGACGTCGAGGCCGTACTCGTGCGTGTCGCCCACGATCCCGACGATCGTCAACAGGCGCAGATCGCCGTCCATGTTGCCGAACTCGATCGTGCGGCCGATCGGGTCCTGGCCGGGCCAGCGCGCGCGCGCGAGCGATTCGGTGATCAGGGCCACGTGCGGCGCATCCGCCCCGTCGCGGTCGTCGAAGGCGCGCCCGCGCACGAGGGGAATCCCGAGAACCTGGAAGTAGCCCCCGGTCACCGCGCAGAAGTCCGCGACCCCGACACGCTCCTTCTGCTGCCAGAGTCTGCCGAAGTCGTCCATGGTCTTCGGAGCGTCGTCCGGCGTCGCCAGCAGGAACATGCCGTCCGGATGGCCTCCGTCGAGCGGTAGACCGCTCGTCGCACCGACCTTGCGGACGCCCGGGATCTGCTCGAGCCGGTTGATCAGCCGCGCATAGAAGATCCCCTGGCTGACCCTGGCCCGGGGGTCCTCCAGCCACGGCAGGGAAACGTCCATGGTGACCACCTGGTCCACGCGAAACCCGGGATTGACCTCGAGCACCTTCATCATGCTGCGGCCGAGCAGCCCCGCGCCGACCACGAGCACCAGCGTGATCGCGATCTGCGCCGCCACGATGATCCGGCCCATGCGCTGGCTGCCTCGCGATCCCGCCTGTCCGCGGCCGCCCTCCCCGAGGCCGTCGCGCAGGTCCCCGGAAGTCGCGCGCACGGCGGTGAACACGCCGAGACCGGCGGCGACCGCAGTGGAGAGGAGCAATGCGAAGGCGAGCACGGGAATGCTGATCGAGACGCTCTCGAGCCGCGGCAGGTTGTCCGGCGCGACCGCGGCCAGTCCCGCGACGCCCGCGAGCGCCAGGAGAACCCCGAGCGCGCCGCCCGCCAGGGAGAGCAGAGACGCCTCCGCGAGAAACTGGCGGACCAGCCTCCCCCGCGCCGCGCCGAGCGCGCTCCGAATCGCGAGCTCCCGGTCCCGCGCCGAGGCTTGCGCCAGGAGCAGATTGGCCACGTTCGCGCAAGCCACCAGGAGCAGGAACCCGACCGCGCCGAGCAGGATCAGCAGCGCCGGGCGCGCCGCGCCCGTGAGCGCATCCTGGAGCGGCATGACCGTCCCGTCCTTGAGCAGATAGTCGCCCTTTTCGTTCGACTCTTCGTGGATGCGCCGGGCGATCGCGCTGATGTCGCGATTCGCCTGCGCGACCGTCACGCCGTCGCGCAGGCGCGCGACCGCGCTGTAGTTGTGCGACGTCCGGCTCGCGTTCTCGCCGTCGAGCTCGGCGGGCACCCAGAGATCGGCTTCCGCGGGGAAACGGAACCCGGCGGGGAGCACGCCGATGACGGAAAAGATCGCTCCATCGATCTTCAGGTGCGCCTGCGAAAGGTCCTGCGGCGATCCGAGGTGCTGCCTCCAGTAGCGATCGCTGACGAGGACGGTGGGGGCCGCCCCTTTCTTCGCGTCGCCGGCGGCGAACTCGCGCCCGAGAACCGGCTGGACGTCGAAGACCTTCAGGAAGCCGGACGACACGTGCGCCACGTCCGTCCGCGTGGGCTGCGAAGCCCCCGAGACGGACATGACGTAGTCGCTGTACTTGGCGATCGCCTGGAAGCTGCGGTTCTGATCGCGGAAGTCGTCGAAGTTCGGGTCCGCCAGGCGCGACGGCCGGCCCTTCGCGTTGACCTCGAAGACGGCCATGATCCGGTTCGCGCCGGGATACGGCAGCGGCCGCAGCAGCACGCCGTAGACGACGCTGAAGATGGCCGTCGTCGCGCCGATGCCGAGCGCGAGCGTGACGAACCATGATCGACGGGAACGCCGGGCTTCTTGCCCAGCAAGCCGCGCCGCGTGCCGGAAGTCCTGCCAGAGTCCGCCCATGCTTCTTCCACCGGATACGAGGCGGGCGGCCAAAGGTTCCCCGGCGTCTCTCCGGATCAGCCGGCCGGAGCGGGTCCGCGCCCGCGCGGCGGCCTGGGCCCGAGATCGATGCCGCCAACCCCGATGCGATCCATGTCGATGGCCTCGACGGCCGCGTCCCAGCGGACCACCGTCACGTCGGGGCGCCCGACCGCGTCTCCTGGAAAAGTCGCGCAGAAGACCGGCGAAAGGCAGACCGGGCACGTGAAGGTCAGCTGCTCACCCGGCTCGGCGACCGACCTCTGCAGCAGCAAGGCCGGTCCGGCCGCACCCGCAGCTCCAACGCAGCAGCCATTGGCCCATGGTCCCCTCGACTGCAGTTTTCGGGCCAAGGACGGTCTGAGATTTCCTCCGGACACTGTGGCTACTCGGAACGGAGCGCCGCCATCGGGTCGATCCGCATCGCCCGTCTCGCCGGCACGTAGCACGCGAGCAGCGCGACGGCCGTCAACAGGCAGGCGACGCACGCGAAGGTCAGAGGGTCCGTCGCGCCCACGCCGTAGATCATCTTCGCAAGTAGCCGGGTCATCCACAGGGCCGCGACGATTCCGGCGCCGACGCCCGCCAGCGCGATCCGCATTCCCTGGCCGAGCACGAGGCGCAGCACGTCCGCCCGCGTCGCGCCGAGCGCGATCCGCACGCCGATTTCCCGCGTCCGTTGCGCGGCCAGGTAGGCGATGACCCCGTAGACTCCGATGGCGGCCAGCACGAGCGCCAGGGCCGAGAACACGCTCAGAAGGATCATTGCCATCCGCTGCCGCGCGATCGAGCGCGCGACGATGTCCTCGATGGGCCGCATGTCGTAGACCGCTGCGCTCCGGTCGAAATTTGCGGCGGCCTGGCGGATCCCCGCGAAGGCGGCCAGCGGCGCGCCCGGCGTCCGCGCGACGAGGCCGAGGCCGCTCGAGGCGAGGGACCACAACTTGTCAGGCAGCTGCCAGATGGGCAGATACATCTGGGACTGCAGATTCTGGTGCTCCCGGTTCCCGAGGCCCCAGTGCTCCACGTGGCCGACGACCCCGACGATCTCGGGCTGGATGTCCAGTAGCGCGATGTGGATCCGCTTCCCGATCGGGTCTTCGTTCGGAAAGTGTTTGCGCGCGAACGCCTCGTCGACGACGACGACCGCCGCGGCCCGCTCGTCGTCCTGCTCGGACACGAACCGGCCGCGCTTCTGCGGGATCCGCATGGCTGGAAGGTATCCGGGGGTCACGAGGTAGAAGAGCGCGAACGGCATGTCGCTCTGATTCGCGGGCTTGGCCTGGTCGTCGCGCCAGAACGGCAGCTCGGAGTCGCCGGTCATCGGCAGCGATCCCCCCTGCAGCGACACGTCCGTCAACCCCGGCACGCTCGCGAAGTGCCGAAGGGCGTCGCGGTATTTCGCCCGCAATTGCTCCGCGCTCCGATCCTCTCCGGGCGTCAGCGAGAGAGAGAAGGACAGCGCGCCTTTCGGATCGAAGCCGGGATTCACCGCCCAGAGCGCCTGCAGGCTGCGGACCATCAGGCCGGCCCCGATCAACAGCACCAGGGCCATACCCATCTCCGCGGCGACGAAGATGCTCTGGGTGCGATGCCGCCGGCCACTCGAACCGCGGGCCCCTTCCTTCAGCGTCTCCTGCAAGTCCGGCCGCCACAGCCGAAGGGCCGGAACCAGGCCGAACAGAACACCGGTCACGAGGGAGATCCCGAGCGTAAAGAGCAGCACGCGGCCGTCGAAGCCGATCGTCTCCGAACGTGGAAGCGCGTCCGGAAGGGCGGCCAGAATTGCCCGCGTGCCCCATTTCGCCAGGACGGTACCCAGGATCCCGCCCGCAATCGCGAGCAAGACGCTCTCGGTCAGCAGCTGACGCGCCACCCGGAAGGCGCTCGCCCCGAGCGCCGCGCGCACGGCGAACTCCCGCGTCCGTCCGGTCGACCGCGCGAGCAGGAGGTTGGCGACGTTGGCGCAGGCGATGAGCAGGACGAAGCTCACCGCGCCGAGAAGGACCAGCAGGATGCCCTGGACGTTGCCGACGATGTCCTTCTTCAAGGGCACGAGCGCGATCCCTGTCCCCTTGTCCGCCTCCGGGTATGCCGCCTCGAGGTCGCGCCCGATCCGGTCCACGTCTGCGCGCGCCTCCTCGGGCGTCCGCCCGGGCTTCAATCGGCCGACGACGCGCATGCCCATACTGACCCGCCGGTCTCGGAACGTCTCATCCGTCCACTGCCCGATCGGCACGTAGACGTCGGCATCGTCCGCGACCGTGAAGCCGGCCGGAGCCACGCCGACGATCGTGTGAGACTTGCCGTTCAGTGTGACGCTCCTGCCGGGGACGTCCCGAGCCATCCCGAACTTGCGCTTCCACAGGCCCTCGCCGATCACGACGACGGGGCCGGCCCCCGGCCGGTCCTCCTCGGGAAGAAACGTCCGCCCCAGCACGGGCTTGACTCCGAGCAAGGGGAAGAGCTCCGCCGACACCATGCAGGCCTGCAGGCGCTCCGCCTCGCCCGATCCGGTCAGGTTGAAGTCGTCGGAGCGGTAGGCGCCGAGCCCCGAGAAGACGCGGTTGTCCTTCTGCCAGTCCAGAAAATTCAGGTAGCTGACCGAGCTCGTCCCGAACGTCGGCGTGCGCGTGTACACGGCGTAGAGGCGATCCGGATCGGGAAACGGCAGCGGATCGAGCAACACCCCGCTGACCACGGAGAAGAGGGCCGTGTTCGCGCCGATCCCGAGCGCCAGCGTGACCACGGCGATCGCGGTGAAACCGGGACTTCGGACGAGGACCCGGAGGCCATAGCGGACGTCCTGCCAGAGGCTTTGCATTCAGCACCCCTTCCGGAGCCCGGGGACGGGCTGGCCGACGGAAGCAGTTACGCGTTCGGGCGGAGTTTGTTCCCGCCCGGATCCGGCCCGCAACCGAAGGGTGTAGATTTTCGCTGTCAATCGAAAGGAGGCGCGCCATGCCAGCCAAAGTGAAACCGATTCCCGAGGGTTACCACAACGTCACGCCGTACCTCATCGTCGACGGCGCCGCGGAGGCGATCGAGTTCTACAAGAAGGCGTTCGGCGCAACCGAAGTGATGCGGATGCCGGCTCCCGGCGGACGCATCGGACACGCCGAGATCAAGATCGGCGACTCGCACGTCATGCTCGCCGACGAAAACGCCGAAATGGGCGCGCGCTCGCCGAAGTCCGTGGGCGGCACGCCGCTCTCGCTGCTCGTTTACGTGGACGACGTCGACGCGACGGTCAAGCGCGCGGTCACCGGCGGGAGCGAGGCTCGACCGGCCGGTCGAGAACAAGTTCTACGGCGATCGCATGGGCGGCATCGAGGACCCGTTCGGGCACCAGTGGTACGTCGGCACGCACATCGAGGACGTCACGCCCGAGGAGATGAAGAAGCGCATGGCGGCGATGGGACAGTCCTAGGACGCTTCGCCGTTTCGGGGGAAGATGGATCCATGCAGACTCGACGTCTCGTCCGGGCCCTCGGCCTGCTCGCCTTCGCCGCCGGCTGCGCGAGCAGCCCGCCAAACTCGACCGCGGTCGTGACCGTCGGAGCGCTCACTCCGCCGGCCGGGTCGCAGGTCCAGCAATCGACCGTCGTCGAGGCGACCGTGGCCTTCACGATCGACAAGTTCCAGGAGCAGGCCGATACCTACTATCTCGTGACCCAGTTCCAGGCCGCCGACGGCACCTCGTTCAATCACTCGCCCCGGCTCGCCGACCATTCGATCCTGACCGCCGCGCACGGATCCGTCCTCGTGAGCTATCCGCTCGCGCGCGTCTGGTCCGACCCGCGCCTCAAGCAACCGATCCGGTTCTGGTTCGAGCTCGTCGCGAAGATCGGTCCGAACGACTCCGTCGTGATCGGCCGCTCGGCGCCCATCGACTACGCCGCGAGGTAACAAAGCCCTTCCTCGTCCGCCTGCTTCGCGCGGATCCCCGGGCACGCGCCTTGCAGACTGTCCAAACGAGGACTGTTTTCGCGCGACCAACCAGAAAAAACAGGAAAGGAGAGGGCGATGAACTCTTCCCGGCCGCACCCGACCCGCAGATTGCTCTGGGCAGCGATTTTTGCCGCATTCGCCTCTGCCGGCGCCGCTCGCGCGGCGCAGCCCGTCGCGAGCTTCACGTTCGATCCCACCGCGCCGATCGCGGGCGCCACGGTGACGTTCACCGATACGTCCACCGAGGGCCCGACATCCTGGCTCTGGAACTTCGGCGATCCCTCGGCGGGCTTGCTGAATACGTCCACCGAGCAGAATCCCTTCTTCACCTACAACGCGGCGGGCACCTACACGGTGACACTGACGGTCTCCAACTCCGACGGGCTCTCGAGCACCTCCCAGACCGTGAGCGTCGCCTCCGCCGGATTCCCTCCGTGCGTCCCGACGGTCGAAACCCTGTGCGTGGGCAACGGCCGGTTCAGCATTTCGGCCGACTGGACCACTCCGGACGGCCAGTCGGGTCACGGCAACGCCATGAAGCTGACCAACGACTCCGGGTACTTCTGGTTCTTCCAGTCCTCCAACACCGAGCTCGTCGTCAAGGTCCTGAACGGCTGCGGAGTCACCAACGCCTACTGGGTCTTCGCCGCCGGCCTGACGAACGTGCGAGGTCGTCCTGAACGTCCGGGACGAAGCGACGGGGGCGACCTATACGAACACCAACCCGCAAGGCGTCGCGTACGTCCCGATCCAGGCCACCGGGGCTTTCCCCACGTCGTGTCCGTAGGCGCAGAAAAGATTTTCCGTGTGCTGTAGTCGGGCTCTGTCGTAACTTTTTTTGGGAGACATCGCCATGCAACATCCTGCTTTCCGCACCTCTCGGCGCCGCATTCTCTGGACCGCCCTCGCTGACTCTCTTTGCCGTCGCCGGCATCGCCCGCGCCGGCCAGCCGGTGGCGAGCTTCACGTGGAGCCCCGCGCAGCCGACGAGCGGCAACGAGGTCAGCTTCACCGACCAGTCCTCGGAGAACCCCACGACCTGGCTCTGGAACTTCGGCGACCCTACGGCCGGAGCGCTGAACACCTCGACCGCGCAGAATCCCTTTTTCACCTACAACCAGGCCGGCAACTACACGGTGACCCTGACGGTCTCCAACAACGACGGCCAGTCGACCACGACGCAGGTTCTGAACGTGATCGGCGGGGTTCCGCCCATCTGCCAGTCGAGTGACACCGCGCTCTGCCTGAACGGGGGCCGCTTCAACGTGACGGCCGACTGGACCAAGTCGGACGGCACCACCGGCTCGGGCACCGCCGTCAAGCTGACCGGAGACTCCGGATATTTCTGGTTCTTCGACGCGTCCAACATCGAGCTCGTCGTCAAGGTCCTGAACGGCTGCAGCATCGGCAACGGCGCCTACTGGGTTTTCGCCGCGGGCCTGACGAACGTGGAGGTCGTCCTCACCGTCAAGGACGAGCAGACCGGCGTGATCTACACGAAGACGAATCCCCAGGGCGTCGCCTTCGTGCCGATCCAGGACACGAACGCGTTCCCGGGCTCCTGTCCGTAGACGAAACAGCAATCCGACCTTCCAAGGGCGACAGGCGATCGAGCCTGTCGCCCTTTTCACAGCCTTCGAAATGCGGCACCCCAATCCGATCTAACATTCCGCCGTGGACCCCATCCGCGTCGCGCTCGTCGGGGCCTCCGAGACGGGCCTGATTCCTCCGGGCAGCGCCGTGCTGCTCGCCGTCTCGGGCGGAGCCGACTCCATGGCGCTGCTCTACGGCGCGGCCGAGGCGGCGGCGCAGACGGGCTGGCGGCTTTCGGTCGGGCACGTGCACCACGGGTGGCGGCCGAAGGAGGGCGATCGCGATCTCGCGTTCGTCGCCGGGCATGCGAAGCGGCTCGGGCTCCCCTTCTTTTCGAGGCGTACGCGACGCGCGCCGCGCCGCAAAGGAGCTCGGTCTCTCCCCGGAGGCGGGGGCGCGGCAGGTGCGGTACCGGGCGCTCGCGGAGATGGCCGTCGAGGCGGGCGCGGCGATCGTGGCCACCGCGCACCAGCACGAGGACGCGGTGGAATCGCACGTGCTCGCGCGCGAGCGCCAGGGCGGGCTCGCGGCGCTCGCGGGCCCGCGCGAGAGCCGCGCGGACGGGGTCGTGCGGCCGCTGCTGTCGGTGTCGCGCCAGGAGATCCTGCAGTTTCTGGCCGAGCGAGACATCGCGTTTCGCCGCGACGCCACCAACGGCGACCTGCGCCTGGCGCGCAACCGCGTGCGCCGCACGCTCGCGCGCCTGCGGGAGACGCCGGGGGGCGAGGACTCGCTGCGCGCGATGGCCCTCGAGATCGCGCGGCTCGGCGTCCAGCGGCGCCTGCTCGAGTCGGAGTACGAAGCGCGCATCCTCCCGGCGGCAAGGATCGCGCCGGACGCGGTCCTCATCGACGCGGCGCTGCTCGCGGGCTCGTCCGAGGAGCTGCAGCGCCTCGCGCTTGCGCGGCTGGCCGCCGGCTTTGCCCGGCCGGGCAAGCCGCCCATGACCGGGCAGGAGCGCGAGCAGGTGCTCGCCCTGCTCGCCGGCGGCGCGGACTTCCGCTTCGAGGCCGGCCGGCGTATCCGCTTCGAGCGGCGCGGCGAGACGCTCTCGATCCGGCCGCGCGCGCCCGGGCCGGTGTACGATTCGCCCGATCGGAACTCGAGAGGCGGCAGGAAACCGGAGGTCGGTCCGTGAAACTCGTGCGGCGCTTCGAATCGCGGCAGATCGCGGAACGCGTGGAGGCGGTCGCCGGCGCCATCGACCGGGACCTGCGTGAGCGGCCCCTCATCGTCGTGTCGCTGCTCAAGGGATCGGCCTTCTTCATGGCGGACCTCGCCCGCAAGCTGCGCGGCCCCTTTTCCTGCGAGTTCATGCACGTGCGGCGGGCCGAGGGCGTCCGGGAAGTCCTCCAGATCGACTTTGCGAGCGGTTTCACCGTCCGGGACAAGCACGTCCTCCTCCTGAAGGACGTCGTCCACACGGGGATCATCGAGACCTACCTGATGGACCACCTGCGCGGGGACGGGGCGGCCTCCCTGCACCTGGGCGCCATCGTCGACAAGCCGATCGACCGGACGACCAGCGTCACGGTCGATTTTTCCCTGTTTTCCGCCGAGGATGCGGGCCTGTTTGCCGGCTATGGCATGGAGCACGAGGGCCTGCACGCCCACCTGCCGGACATCTATGAGGTCGTCCCCGAGCAATAATTCCCGGCCGGAGTCCGTTAGACTGGGAGACCGGGTTCGGCCCGCGGAAGGAGTACCCCTTTGAACGCCACGATCAAGAACCTGCTTCTTTGGATGGTCATCCTGGTGCTGATCATCCTGGCCTGGAACGTCTTCAAGACCGGGGCCACGACCATCGAGGAGGTCAACTTCTCCCAGTTCCTCGACCAGGTCGCCCAGGGTCACGTCCAGAAGGTCACGATTCGCGGCGAAGAGATCAGCGGCGTCTACGCGACCTCGGCCGCCAAGCGCGAGCCGCGATTCAAGACCTACGCCCCGACGTATCCCGACCTCGTCAAGGACCTGCGCGCCAAGGGCGTCGAGATCGAGATCATGCCCCTGAAGGACTCGACCTTCGTCTCGGCGCTCGTCATGTACGGGCCGCTGATCCTGCTCGTCGCGATCTGGTTCGTGATCATGCGGCAGATGCAGGCCGGCGGAAACAAGGCCATGTCCTTCGGCAAGTCGCGCGCGAAGCTGTTGACCCCGACGCAGAAGAAGGTGACGTTCAAGGACGTCGCCGGCGTCGAGGAGGCCAAGGTCGAGCTGCAGGAGATCATCGAGTTCCTCAAGGACCCCCAGAAGTTCCAGAAGCTCGGCGGCAAGATCCCGAAGGGCGTGCTGCTGATCGGCTCGCCCGGCACCGGCAAGACGCTGCTCGCGCGCGCCGTCGCGGGCGAGGCCAACGTTCCCTTCTTCACGATCTCGGGCTCGGACTTCGTCGAGATGTTCGTGGGCGTCGGCGCCTCGCGCGTGCGCGACCTCTTCGAGCAGGGCAAGAAGAACGCGCCGTGCATCATCTTCATCGACGAGATCGACGCCGTCGGCCGGCACCGCGGCGCGGGGCTCGGCGGCGGGCACGACGAGCGCGAGCAGACGCTGAACGCGCTGCTCGTCGAGATGGACGGCTTCGACACGAACGAGGGCGTCATCCTCGTCGCCGCGACCAACCGTCCCGACGTCCTCGACCCGGCGCTGCTGCGTCCCGGGCGCTTCGACCGGCGCGTCGTCGTCGACCGCCCCGACCTGCGGGGACGCGAGCAGATCCTGAAGGTGCACACCCGCTCGACGCCCCTCTCGGAGAACGTGGACCTCTCGATCATCGCCCGGGGCACGCCCGGCTTCTCCGGCGCGGACCTCGCGAACCTCGTCAACGAGGCCGCCCTGAACGCGGCGCGCTTCAACAAGAAGAAGCTCGAGATGATCGACTTCGAGTACGCCAAGGACAAGGTCATGATGGGCCCCGAGCGCAAGTCCATGATCATGACCGAGGAAGAGAAGAAGAACACCGCGTACCACGAGGGCGGTCACGCGCTCGTCGCGGCGATCCTCCCGGACGCCGATCCCGTGCACAAGGTCACGATCATCCCGCGCGGGCGGGCGCTCGGCCTGACGATGCAGCTGCCGTCCGAGGACAAGTACTCCCACACCAAGGAGTACCTGGAGTCCACGATCACCGTGATGATGGGCGGGCGCATCGCCGAAGAGGAGTTCCTCGGACACATGACGACGGGCGCCGGCAACGACATCGAGCGCGCCACGGACCTCGCGCGCAAGATGGTCTGCGAGTGGGGCATGAGCGAGCTCGGCCCCCTGACCTACGGCCGCCCCGAGCAGGAGATCTTCCTCGGGCGCGACCTCGGCCGCACGCAGGACTACTCGGAAGCGACCGCCAACCAGATCGACGCCGAGGTCAAGCGCATCGTGACCGCCGCGTACGACCGGGCCAAGAAGCTCATCACGGACAACAAGAAGGCCATGCACCGCCTGGCGCGCACGCTGCTCGAGAAGGAAGTCCTCGAGGGCGACGAGGTGCTCCAGATCATCGCGGACGAGTCGGGAACCGACATCTCGAAGCTGCGCAAGTCCGGTCCGCCCAAGCCCCCGATCTCGCCGGGCGCGACGCCCGAGATCGTGGACGGGACGATCGGGCCGCTGATTCCCGAGCCGGCCTAGGCAGAAAAGCGGAACCCCCGGCCCGCCCTGCCGCGTAATACCCGGCATGACGATCGCCGAAGCCTTTCTGCCCGAGTTCGACGCCGAGATGGCCACCACGCGCCGGCTGCTCGAGCGCCTGCCCGCCGAAAAGCTGGACTGGAAGCCGCACGCGAAGTCGCGAAGTCTCGGCGAAATGGCGACCCACGTGACGGAGCTGCCCCGCTGGGGCCTGCGATTCGAGGCGCGCGAGTGGCAGGTCGGCAGCGAGAAGGCGCCTCCCATGAAGACGGCTGCCGAATACCTCGCGCGATTCGACGAGAACGTCGCCGCGGCCCGCGCCGGGATCGCCCGCAAGACCGACGCCGAGATGCAGGAAGAGTTCACCGTGTTGAAGCCCAACGGCGAGGTCTTCTTCCGCCACAAGCGCAAGTCGCTGCTGCGGCGGATCCTGCTCAACCACCTGATCCACCACCGGGGGCAGCTGAGCGTGTACCTGCGGTTGATCGACGTGCCGCTGCCGTCGATCTACGGGCCGACGGCGGACGAAGGGGTCTAGCGCCCCCTCACCCTGCCCTCTCCCCCCGACGGGGGGAGAGGGAAATCACAAGGGCCGGTCGCCCTGAAGCGCACCCTCTCCCGGCGGGAGAGGGACGGGGTGAGGGGCCTCCCGATAGACTCCTGTCATGCACGTCGTCATCTTCGGCGCTTCCGGCATGGTCGGCGACGGCGTCCTGCTCGAGTGCCTCGAAGACCCGCGCATCACCTCCGTGCTCGTCGTCGGGCGCAGCTCCTGCGGGCGGACGCACCCGAAGCTCACCGAGATCCTCCACGCCGACTTCTACGACTACACGGCCATCCAGTCCCGCTTCGACGGTCTCGACGCCTGCTTCTTCACCCTCGGCACTTCGGCCGCCGGCAAGGACGAGGCGACCTACCGTCACATGACCTACGACCTCACGCTCGCCGCCGCGCGGGCGATGGTCAGTCCGCGCCTCACCTTCTGCTACGTTTCCGGCGCCAGCACGGACAGCACCGAGCGCGGCCGCATGATGTGGGCCCGCGTCAAGGGCGCGACCGAGAACGCTCTCTTGCGCATGCCCTTCAAGGCGGCGTACATGCTGCGCCCCGGCCTCATCCTGCCGCTCAAGGGCGTGCGGTCGAAGACCCCGGCGTACCGGTGGGCCTACACGGTCCTCGGCCCGGTCCTGCCCCTGTTGCGGCGCGTCGCGCCGGGCCGGATCACGACGACGGTGGCCGTCGGCCGCGCCATGATCGCGCTGGCCCTGCACGGATATGCCCGGCCGATTCTCGACCCCGAGGACATCAACAAAGCGGCCATTTCCGCGGGTTAAACTCGCGGCATGGACGCCGATCTGGTCATCCCCGCGGGCGACGCCGACGCGCTGCGCGAGATCGCGTCCTGGGACGGCTTTCGTCCTGCCACCTTCGCCGCGGCGGACTTCCCGGTGGACGTGGTCCGCTTCGCCCAATCGAGCTCCCGGCCGGTCGTCCTCTCCCGCGCCCGGCGCGCGGAGAGCCTGAAGGCCCTTCCCGCGAGCCTCCGATCCCGCGCCGAGACGGCCTTCGAGCGCCTGGCCCGCAAGCCTGCGCGGCTGGCCCTGGCCCATGGCCGCCGCCTGGATCTCTCCGCCGGGCCGATCGTCATGGGCGTCGTCAACGTCACGCCGGACTCCTTCTCGGACGGCGGCATCCACTTCGACCGGGACCGCGCCGTGGAGGCCGCCCTGCGGATGTTCGAGGCCGGCGCGGCGATCGTGGACGTCGGCGGCGAGTCCACGCGACCTTCGACCTACGGGACGGCGGTCGAGGTCTCCCCCGAGGAAGAGATCGCGCGCGTGGTTCCCGTGATCGCCGGCATCCGCGAGCGTTCGGCACAGCCCCTCTCGATCGACACCCGCAAGTCGGGCGTCGCGCGCGCGGCCGTCGAGGCCGGGGCGGACCTCGTCAACGACGTCACGGCCGGGCGTTTCGACCCGGCCATGCTTGCGGCCGCCGCCGCCATGGGGTGCGGCGTCGTTCTCATGCACATGAAGGGCACCGACCCGCGCACGATGCAGAAAGACCTCGAGTACACGCACCCGCTCGGCGACATCGCCGCGTTGCTCGGCGATGCGGTCGACCGCGCCGCTGGCGCCGGCATCGCCGCCGACGCGATCGCGATCGATCCGGGGCTCGGTTTCGGCAAGAGCCCCGAGCACAACCTCGTGCTGCTGCGCCACCTGGCGGCCCTGCGCGCGCTCGGTTTCCCGGTCGCGGTCGGCGCCTCGCGCAAGGCGTTCGTCCGGCGGTTCTCGGGCGTCGCGGACGACGCCGGCCCGGCCGACCGGCTGCCCGGCTCGCTCGCTGCGCTCGCCGCCGCGGCGGACGCCGGCGCGGCCATCCTCCGCGTCCACGACGTGGCGGAATCCGTCCGCTTCCTCCGGCTTTCCCGGGCGATCGCCGGCGCGGCTCTGCCCGCGCCCGCCGGAGCCGCGGTTCGGTGATTCCGTCGCTGGCCTCGCGCTTCGGCGCCCTCGCGCACCTGAATTTCGGGTGGCGCGACGCCCTCGACATCCTGATCGTGGCGATCATCACCTATGCGCTGCTGCGCCTGATCCGCGGCACGCGCGCGGTCCAGATGGTCCTCGGGCTCTTCGCCATCTTCTTCGTCTACGTCGTGGCGAGCCTGCTCAAGCTCGTCGCCCTGACGACGGTGCTCAAGGCCCTCATCTTCTACGTGCCCTTCGCCATCATCGTGCTCTTCTCGCACGACCTGCGCCGCGCGCTCGCCGCCTTCGGGCGCACGCCCTTCTTCGCCCTCTTCTCCGGTTACCACGCCGAAGAGACCGTCTCGGAGATCGTGCTGGCCGTGACGTCCCTGTCCGCCCGGCGAGTGGGCGCGCTCATCGTGCTCGAGCGCCGCGAGGGTCTCAAGAACTACATCGAGAACGGCTCGCGCATCGACTCGCTCGTCTCCTACGAACTGCTCGTGACGGTCTTCGCTCCGGGAACGCCCTTGCACGACGGCGCCGTCATCGTCTCGGGCGACCGGGTGGCGGCCGCGGCGAGCTTCCTGCCCCTCTCGCTGAAGGAAAACCTGCCGAAGCGCTTCGGCACACGCCACCGCGCCGCCATCGGCATCACCGAGGAAACCGACGCCATCGCGCTGCTCGTCTCCGAGGAGCGGGGCACGATCTCGCTCGCCCGGGGCGGGGAGCTCCAGGAAGACCTGGACGCGAAGTCCCTGCGCGACCTGCTCTTCCGCGAGTTCGCGGCGTACAAGTAGGCTCACGACCATGCAGCTGTCGCGCATCCTCTTCCGCAATCCCGGCACCAAGCTGCTGGCGCTCGCGATCGCGTGCGCGACGTGGTTCGTCCTTTCGGGCCAGCGGCGCGAGCGCATCTCGGAGCGCAGCTACCGCATCCCGCTTTCGGTCGTGAACGTGCCGTCCGGGACCATGATCGTCTCGCCCCTGCCCGACGCCATCGACGTCCGCATCCGCGGCGCGTTCACGCCCCTGCGCAGCCTCGAGCCCGGGAAGCTCGAGGCCGTCATCGACCTCGCCGACACGGTCCCCGGCGAAAAGCGCTACGCCCTCGCGCCCGGCGACATCAACGTGCCGCAGGAGGTCGAGGTCATCGCCATCGCCCCGGCCGAGATCCGCTTCGTCCTCGACACCATCGCCGAGAAGACGGTGCCGATCGTCGCCGAGATCGCCGGCGAGCCCGCGCCGGGGGCACATCTGGACGAGGTGACCGCCGAACCGAGGAACGCACGTATCATCGGGCCGGCCAAGACGCTGGCCCGCATCGTCACCCTTCCCACCGACCCGGTCTCGGTCGAGGGACGCGAATCAGGCTTCTCCGAAACGACGGTGCTCGCGCTCCAGGCGCCGGGAGTGCGGGTGCGCGAAGGACAGGTGGTCACCGTGAGGGTCCGGATCCGGCCGGCGGCCCCACTCGAGCCGACGCCCCGGCCGACACCGGGCCGCGGCAGAAAGGCAAAGACGTGAAACTCTTCGGGACGGACGGATTGCGGGGCAAGGCGGGCGATTTCCCGCTCGACCCCGCCTCGGTGCGGCTGCTCGGCCGCGAGTTCGGCAAACGCCTCTCCGGCGGCCGGGCCGCGCGCGTCGTGGTCGGCGGCGACACGCGCGAGTCCACGCCGCGCATCGTGGCGGACCTGGCGGCGGGCCTGGTGGAGGGCGGCTGCAACGTCGCCGCAGCGGGCATCATTACGACGCCGGGCGTGGCGGAGCTCGTCCTCGAGCTCGGCGCGGCGGCCGGCGTCGCGATTTCCGCCTCGCACAACCCCTACGAGGACAACGGCATCAAGATCTTCGGCCCGGACGGGCGCAAGTGGCCCGACGCGGAAGAGGAATTCCTCGAGGGCAAGCTGCTGGAAGCCGGGCCGCAGGCGAGCGCGCCGCCGACGCCGGCGCCTCCCGACCCGGATCCGGGCCTGGTCGCGACCTACGTCTCGCGCCTGAGGGCGAGCCTTCCCGGAGAGCCTCGACGGGTTTCCGGTGCTGCTCGACCTCGGCAACGGCGCGGCGTTCCGGATCGGGCCGCGCGCCTTCCAGCGCGCGGGCGCCCGCGTGACGGCGATCCACGACACGCCCGACGGCCGCAACATCAACCTCGCGTGCGGCGCACTCCATCCCGAAGGGATGGCGCGCGCGACGCGCGAGTCGGGTGTCGCGCTCGGCGTGGCCTTCGACGGCGACGCGGACCGCTCGATCTTCGCCGACGAGACGGGGCGCATCCTCGATGGCGACGACGTGCTCTGGATCATCGCCCGCGACTGGAAGGCCCGCGGCCTGCTGACCCCGGGCGGCGTCGTCGGGACGGTCATGTCCAACTTCGGGCTCGAGGCGGCCCTCGCGCAGGAGAACATCGCCTTCCGCCGGTCCGCCGTGGGCGACCGCAACGTGGCGCGCGTCATGGACGAGACCGGCGCCGCGCTCGGCGGCGAGGCGTCGGGCCACGTGCTGCTGGCTCCCCTGTCTCCGGCGGGCGACGGGATCCTGACCGCGCTGATCCTGGCGACGATCGTCCGCGCGAGCGGGCGCAAGCTGTCGGAGCTGGCCACGCTGCAGAAGATGCCGCAGACGCTGCGCAACGTGCGCGTCGGCCAGCGCGCTCCGATCGAGGAGGTCGAGGTCATCGTGCTGGCGATCGGCCGTGCCGAGGAGGCCCTGCGCGCGCGCGGCCGGGTCTTTCTCCGGTACTCGGGGACCGAGCCGCTGCTGCGCATCCTCGTGGAGGGTCCCGAGGCCGCCGAGGTCAAGGCGATCGCCGACGAGCTCGAGGCGACCGTCGCGCGAAGCCCTGGCGGTCCGCGCGTGAAAGGCGTCCGGGCCGTCCTCTTCGACGCGGGAGGAACGCTGATCCACCTGGACGCCGAGCGCCTTTCGCGAGCGGTCGGGCTCGACCACGACACCGCGCTCTTCCGCCGCGCCGAGGCCGAGGCGTTCGCCGCCGTGCGCCGCCTCGTGATCGCCCACCCCGCGTCGACCGACGCGGAGCGGGTGCCGCTGTACTTCGACACGCTGCTGGCGGGCCTGGGCTTCGCGGGGCAGGAAGACCGCCGGGCCGCGGTCGAACGCGTCGCCGCCGAGCACGCGCGCGCGAACCTCTGGTCCCGCGGGGCGGACGGAGCCGCCGAGACCCTCGCCGCCCTGATCGAGCGCGGCTACCGCGTGGCGGTCATCTCCAACGCGGACGGGCGGGTCCGCGGGCTGCTCGAGAGCGCGGGCCTCGCGCCGTTGCTCGAGTTCGTCCTGGATTCCGCCGAGCTCGGCATCGAGAAGCCCGATCCGCGGATCTTTCACGCGGCGACCACACGCCTCGAGCTCGAGCCGTCCGCGTGCGCCTACGTGGGCGACATCTACGAGATCGACGTCGTCGGCGCCGGCGGTGCGGGCCTGGTTCCCGTCCTCATCGGGGATGGTCCCGCGCCCGAGGGGGTCCTCCGGGTGCCCAACCTCCGGGCGCTGACCCCCTTGTTTCCCGGCTTCGCATAGACTCCGTCCCACGTTCCGCGTTTTGACGAAAGGAGGCTCCCATGGCCACTCGCACCACCCACCGCAGCGTCGCCGGTAAGAAGCTCTACGCCGTCCGGGACTCGAAGGGTCGCTTCAAGGACATCCAGACCTACGAGCGCGCGCACCGCGCCGACCTTGCGCACAAGAGCAAGGCGGAGAAGGCGACCGCCGCCCGGAAGAAGACCGCGAAGAAGAAGTAGGCCCGCGGGGGCGAGAGGAGGATCTCGATGATTCGCACTCTGGCCGAACACTGGTGGGTTCTGTTGCTGCGCGGCCTGGCCGCGATCCTCTTCGGAATCGTGGCCTACGCGCGGCCCGGCGTGGCGATCGCGTTCCTCGTGCTCCTGTGGGGCGCCTACGCGCTCATCGACGGCATCTTCGAGGTCGTCGCCGGCGTGCGGGCGAAGTACGGCGCGCTCGTTCTCCTGGGCGTCCTCGGCATCGCGGTCGGCGTCATCACGTTTCTCTGGCCCGGCGTCACGGCGGTCACCCTGCTCTACATCATCGCGTTCTGGGCGATCCTCGCCGGCGCGCTGCAGATTGCCGCGGCCGTCCGGCTGCGCAAGGAAGTCGAGGGCGAGTGGCTCTGGATCCTGTCGGGGGCCTGCATGATCCTGCTCGGCATGCTGCTCATGCGCCACCCCGAGGCGGGAGCGGTCTCCGTGATGTGGCTGATCGGCGCCTTCGCGATCGCGTGGGGCGTGCTGCTCGTGATCCTCGCGTTCCGGCTGAAGGGCCACCGCGGAAGGCTGTCCGCCCGAACCGCGTAGAAGCTCTCGAATCGCCGTCTCGGACGGAATCGCTCGCGGCGTGAGAAGTCACCCGAGCGGAGCGAGGGTGGAGGCTCACGCCGCGGGAGCCGGAGCGCAGCGAAGGGATCAGCCGGGCGGTCGAGCGCGCATCCGCGCGAGCCGTTCGGCGCGCGCCTTCAGGCGCGCAGATCCCTTCGCGGAGCGGAGGCGACGTACTAGCCGTACCGCTCGATGTCCGCCGGGATCTCCCCGATCACGTTGGCGTCGGTGAAGATGAGCGCGGTGCCGGAGATCGGAAGATAGACCGTGTGATTGCCGGCGGCCATGTCCACGCGGCACTCGTAGAAGCCCTGCGGAGAGATGGTCATCAGCGTCGCCGGCTTGTTCTTGTACTCGAGCATCGGGCAGAACAGGATGACTTTCGAGGGCATGTCCGACTCACTCCTTCCCGAGAATCTCCAGCATCTCTTCCCAGGTGACGGTGGCGACTCCCAGGGCCTTCGCCTTTTCGAGCTTCGATCCCGCTGATTCTCCCACGACCACGTAGTCGGTTTTCTTGGAAACCGAGCCCGCGACCTTTGCGCCGGCGGCCGCGAGACGCTCCGCGGCCTCTTCGCGGGAGATCCCGGACAGCGTCCCGGTGATGACCACCGTCTTTCCGCTCAACGCGCCCTCGGGCGCTCGCTCCCGCATCTGGCCGTCGAAGCGCACGCCGTGGCGGCGCAGATTCTCGATCAGGTCGCGGTGGCGCGGGTGCGCGAACCACGCGCGCAGGGCGGCGGCGGTGTTCGGGCCCACCTCGTCGACCGCCTGCAACTGCTCCTCGCTCGCGTCGGCGAGGGCGTCGATCGAGCCGAAATGCCCGATGAGCGTCTTCGCCGCCTTCTCGCCGACGTGGCGGATCCCGAGGGCGAACAGCAGCCGCGACGCGTCGTTGGACTTGCTCCGGTCGATTTCCTCGATCAGGTTCGCCGCGGACTTCTCGCCCCAGCGCTCGAGCTCGACGAGGTCGGAGGCCTTGAGGTCGTAGATGGAGGCGACGTCGCCGAGCAGTCCCGCCGTCACGAGCTGATCGACGAGCTTCTCGCCGAGCCCCTCGATGTTCATCGCGCGCCGTCCGCAGAAGTGACGCAGGGCTTCCCGCACGACGGCCGGACAGGCCGGGTTCACGCACCGCGTGGCGACCTCGTCCTCTTCCCGGACGACCGGGTCGCCGCAGACCGGGCACTTCTCGGGCATCCGGAACGGCTTCGCGCCCTCGGGCCGCTTCTCCAGGATCACGCGCACGACCTTCGGGATGACGTCCCCGCCCTTCTCGATGACGACGGTGTCGCCGACGCGCACGTCCTTGCGCGAGAGGTCCTCGTAGTTGTGGAGGGTGGCCCGCTTGACCGTCGAGCCCGCGAGGAGCACGGGATCGAAATGGGCCACCGGGGTCAGCGTTCCCGTCCGCCCGACGTTGACGCCGATGTCGCGCACGACGGTCGTCGCCTCCTCCGCCGGGTACTTGAAGGCCAGGGCCCACCGGGGCGACTTGGCCGTCGCGCCGAGCCGTTCCTGCGTGGCGCGGTCGTCGACCTTGATCACGACGCCGTCGGTCTCGAACTCGAGGCCGCGGCGCTTCTCGTGCCACGCCTCCACGAACTCCCGCACCTCCGCGAAGGTCTCGCAGCGCTTCCAGTGCGGATTGACCGGGAACCCGAGCTCTTTCAGCCGCGCGAGAACCGCGGACTGGCTGTCCGGCATCGGCGTCGCCTCGACGACTCCGTACAGCCACGCGTCGAGCCGGCGCCTGGCCGTCACGCGCGAATCGAGCAGGCGCATCGTCCCGGCCGCGGCGTTGCGGGGGTTCATGAAGAGCGGCTCCCCCTCTTCCTCGCGCCCCGCGTTGACACGCTCGAACGCCTTCTTCGAGTAGTAGACCTCGCCGCGGACTTCGAGCGGCGTGGTTTCGGCGATCGTGAGCGGCACCGTCCGGATCGTGCGCACGTTGCCCGTGACGTCCTCGCCGCGCGCGCCGTCGCCGCGGGTGGCGCCGCGCACGAGCCGCCCGCCTTCGTAGCGCAGGGAGATGGAGAGCCCGTCGATCTTCAACTCCGCGACGAACCCGCTCGGCTCGCGCCCGAGCACGCGGGTCGCCCGCGCGAGCCAGGCCTCGGCCTCTTCCCACGAGTAGGCGTTCTCGAGGGACAGCATGACCTCGGCGTGCACCACCGTCGGGAAGCCCTCGGCGGGCTCCCCGCCGACGCGGCGCGAGGGCGACTCCGGGCTGGCGAGCTCGGGGTGCGCCTGTTCGAGGGCCATGAGCTCGCGCATGAGGACGTCGAACTCGGCGTCGGTGATCTCCGGGCTGTTCTCCAGGTAGTAGAGCCGCTCGTGGCGGCGCAGCTCGTCCCGCAGCGCTTCGACGCGCGCGCGCGCCGCGGCGGTCGCCGGGACGGCCGGCGCGGCCGCCTCCTGCGGTGCAGGAGGCGAGGTCTTTTTCGCCATCGGGCGCATGCTACAGTCACCGCAATGTCCGCGGCAAAGGTGCGGGTCCTTGCCCTCGCGCTCCTCGCAGCGGCATCGGCCGCCGCGCTCCGTGCCCAGTCCTTTCCCCCGGCGGTGGCGTCGTACCAGATCACCTGCCGCCTGGACACCGAGAAGAAAGCCGTCGAGGGCACGGAAGTCCTGGCCTGGAAGAACACGACCTCGCACCCGGCGGCGACGCTGCGCCTCCACCTGTACCTGAACGCCTTCCGCAACACCCTCTCGACCTTCTGGCGCGAGTCCGGAGGCGAGCACCGCGACGGGTCCCTGCCGAATTCGTGGGGCTCGATCGAGATCACGCGGATGACGGGCCCCGACGGCGCGGACCTGCTGCCCGCGATGCGCTTCATCGCTCCCGACGACGGCAACCCGGACGACCGGACCGTCGCCGAGGTCATCCTGCCCCGGCCCGTGCAGCCCGGCGAGACGATCTCGGTGGCCATGGACTTCGTCTCGCTGCTGCCGCGCGTGTCGGTGCGCACCGGCTACAAGGACGACTTCTTCATGGTCGTGCAGTGGTTTCCGAAGATCGGCGTCTTCCAGGAGAAGGGATGGAACTGCCACCAGTTCCACGCGTCCACCGAGTTCTTCTCGGATTTCGGCAACTACGACGTTTCCATCGACGTCCCCGCGCGCTACAAGGGCAAGGTCGGGGCCACCGGGCAGCGCGTCGACGAGCGCGAGACCTCGGCCGGACGCGTCCTCTACCGGTTTCGCCAGCAGGGCGTGCACGACTTCGCGTGGACGGCCGACCCGAGCTACACCGTGCTCGTGGACGCCTTCCGCGAGGCCGGAGCGGGCGACGTGCAGCTCCTGCTCTACCTGCAGCCCGAGCACGCGAGCCAGGCCGAGCGGTACTTCGGCGCGGCCAGGGCCGCTCTCTCGGGCTACGGCCGCATCCTCGGCGGCTATCCCTACGCCACGCTGTCCATCGTGGATCCTCCCTGGGGGGCGCACGGCGCGGGCGGCATGGAGTATCCGACGCTGATCACCGGCGGCACGTCCTGGAGCGCTCCGAAGAGCATCCATCGCCCGGAGGGCGTGACGGTGCACGAGGCCGGGCACCAGTTCTTCTACGGGCTGCTCGCCTCCAACGAGTTCGAGGAGGCCTGGCTCGACGAGGGCTTCAACACCTACATGACCGACCGGGTCATGAACGCGACCTACGGACCCAACCACGTGGACCTCGACGTCTTCGGCCTCCACTTCCCGCTCGGCATCGACATCCACTCCCCGCTGGACACCAACCGGCGGTACTTCGAGGTCGCCGACTGGGACGTGCTCGCCTCGGAAGGCTGGAAGTTCCGCAACCGGCGCTCGTACGGAAGCCAGATCTACTCGAAGACGGCGCTGACGATGGCGACGCTCGAGCGCCTGCTCGGCACGCCGGCCATGGACAAGGCGCTGCGCCTCTATGCCGACCGCTGGCGCTTCCGGCACCCGAAGACCCGGGACTTCATCGCCGCGGTCAACGACTCGACCGGCGCGGACTGGAGCTGGTTCTTCGACCGGACCTTCTTCTCCTCGGGCATCGTGGACTACGCGGTCGCCGAGGCCCAGAGCAAGCCCGCCGTGGCCCCGCGCGGCCTCTTCGAGAAGGACGGCAAGCTCGCGCCGGGCCCGCCGCCCGCGCTCTCGAAGGTGCGGGGCTACGACAGCATCGGTCACCGTCGTGCGGAGCGGCGACGTGGCGATGCCGGTCGACGTCCTGCTGCGCTTCGAGGGCGGGCGCACGTACCGGTCGCACTGGGACGGGGAGGCGCGCTGGAAGAAGTTCCGCGTGGCGTCCGGGCCCCGCCTGCTCGATGCGACGGTGGATCCGGACGAGAAGATCCTGCTCGACGTCGACCGCACGAACAATGGCGTGCGCACCGAGCCCGATCCGCGCGCGGCCACGCGCTGGACCGCCCGCGCGGTCTTCTGGGTCCAGAACATGATCGACTTCATGACGGTGGCCTGGTGAGCCGCGGCCGGCCCGGCGCCGTCCGGTGCTTCCTGCGCGGGCTCCTGCTCTCGCTCTCCAAGCCCTACCTGGCCGTCGCGCTGTGGCTGATCCAGCTCATGCTGGCGGCCGCGCTGATCCTCCCCATCAGCAACTCGCTCCATTCGCTGCTGGACCGCTCGCCGGCCGGCCAGAAGATGGTCGCCATCCCCGACTACGGCTGGTGGGAGACCGTCCGCCGCGTCCATCCGGACCTGCTCGGCAACTTCCCCGAGATCGCGCAGGGCCTGCTCTCGCCCGAGGGCATCCACTGGTCGGAGCTGCCGGGGATGCGCGGCATCGGGGCCACGGCGTTCTCCCTGGCGCTGCTCGCGACGGTGCTCCACGCATTCGCGCTCGGAGGGGCTCTCGGCGTGCTGCGCGAGCCCTCGAGCTCGCTCGTGACGTTCGGCCGGGAGGGGATGCGGCGAATGCCGGCCTTCCTCGTCTTCACGTTCGCGTCGCTCGCGGCCGCGTTCGGGGCCTACGAGTGGATCTACGTCCGATCGGGCGAAGTGCTGCGCGATCGGGTCCGGGACCTCCACACCGAGCAGGCCGCGCTGGCCGTGACGGGGCTTCGCCTGGCGGCCCTTCTGGTGGCGCTCGCGGTCATCAAGCTGCTGGCCGACTCCGTGCGGACGGTCTGGGTCGCGCGGCCGGACCTGCCCCCGGTCTCCCGGTTCCTGTTCGGCATCGGGGGCGCGATCGGACGGCCCCTGCGCCTCTTCGGGATCCTCGGCCTCTACGCGGTCTCGACCGCCGCGCTCTACGTGATCTGGCTGGTCCTCGACCCCTCGGCCGGCGGCGAGGCGCGGTTCGCGCTCGTGCCGCTCATCCTCACGCAGCAGGTCTTCGTGTTCGTGCGCCTGCTGATCAAGCTCGGCTACTACGCCGGGATCTCCGAGGCCCTCACCCGCGCGCCCGAGCCCGAGTATTCGTACGTTGCCGGAGACGCCGCGTCCGGGCGCTCCGCGGCCCCGCCCGCGTCACCGCCTGCCGCTGCGAACGAAGCCCCGCTCGACGGGGCGTAGCGCCGCGTCGAACAGCACGCGGTACACGAAGGGCTGCCGGCGGATCCCTTCCTCCCCGCCGCGCTCCCAGGGTCCGGTGAACCACGGCAGGAAGCGCAGGTCCTGCACGACGACCTCCGCGCCGCCGTCGGGAGCCGGGTAGACCGTCTCGAGCGGGAAGCGCGCGAAGGCCATGTAGACGCCGATCTCGGGAAGGGCGCGCGCCGCCTCGAGGACCGGCGAGGCGGGCGGCCTCTCGAAGATCTGGATCTTCGCGCGCTCCGGCGGCGGATAGAAGTCCCGCAGGCTCGAGAGGATCTCCGTCCATTTCTTCGGCGGCTTCGGGTCGGCCACACCCTTCGCGAACGGCCCGACGTCGAAGAAGGCCACGTGGACCTCGCTGCCGCGCTCGGAAAGCCCGAGCCAGCGAAACGGCGACAGGAACTGCGGCAGCACCGCGACCGTCGCGCCGGCCGGGGGCGCGTCCATCCCTTTCCAGATCGCCAGGGCCCGGGCATGCACGAGCGCGCAGAAGGCGATGTACGCGCAGAGAAGGCCCGCGCCGACCGCCGCGATCCGGCGCTGCCGGCTGCGAAAGACGAGCGAGAGCACGAGGCTCGCGACCACGATCCCCGTGAACCAGGGATCGAGGATGAACACCCAGTCGAGCGAGTATCGCGCCCGCGTGACGGGCGTCCAGAACATCGTCCCGAAGCTGGTGATCCAGTCGAAGAGGATGTGCGTCGCGATGCCGATCGCGGAAAACAGCCACAGCGTCCGCAGGCGCGCCGTCCGCCAGAACATCTTCCCGACGAGGGCGATCCCGAGGGCGAGCACCGGGAGCACCAGGAACGAATGCGTCCAGCTGCGGTGATCGCGCAGGTAGTCCAGCCGCGTCGAGAAGAACACGAAGTCGAGGTCCGGCAGCATCGCCGCGACGGCGCCCAGCACGAAGGCCGCGCGCGCGCCCGTCCGATCGGAGAACGAGCGCGCGAAAACGGAGCCCGCGATGCCGTGCGAGATCGTGTCCATGCGCGGGCGGATGATACATTTCCGGACGCTGTGGACCAGTCGCTGCAGGGGAAAGTCGCGCTCCTGACCGGGGCATCGTCGGGTCTGGGGAAGGGATTCGCGCTCGCCCTGGCCGCCGCCGGCGCGAAGGTCTTCCTCGTCGCCCGCCGCGAGGAAAAGCTGCGCGAGGTGGTGCAGGAGATCACAGAGGCCGGCGGCGAGGCCGCCTACCACGTGGTGGACCTGCGGTCGGTGCCTGCGCTCTACGATCTCGTCGACGTGCTGCTCTCGCGCTTCAAGCGGCTGGACATCCTCGTGAACAACGCGGGGCTCGGGTTCCGCGCGCCGCTGCTGGAGACGCGGCGCTCCGAGATCGCCGAGATGCTCGAGACGAACCTTTCCTCGGCGATCTACATGACGCAGGCGAGCCTGCACGCGCTCCTGAAGAGCGCGCCGTCGGACATCGTCAACATCTCCTCGGTCGGCGGTCTCGAGGGGTTCGCAGAGGGCACGGTCTACTGCGCGGCCAAGGCCGGGCTCGTCGGCTTCACGCGCGCCCTCGCGGCGGAGCTCAAGCCGGCCAACATCCGGGTCACCGCGATCTGCCCGGGCTCGGTCGAGACCGACTTCTTCGACCGCTTCCGGCCCACGCTCGACCGGCCGCACATGCTGCGGATCGAGGACGCCGTGCGGTCGCTGTTGTACGTGTTGACCTCCCCTCCCAACGTCCTGCACGGAGAAGTGGTTCTCAGACCCAGGGTGGTTTGAGTCACGAAGAGGGGTCAGACCCCTGCGGGGGTCAGACCCCGCTATACTTTTTCAGCGATGCCGTTCATCCTTCTCGTCGACGACAGCGGCCTTTTCCGGGGAGCCGGCGAGGAGGTCCTGAAGCGCACCGGCTGCGAGATGCTGACGGCCTCCAACGGCACGGAGGCGCTCGACATCGCGCGGCGCGAGAAGCCCCAGATGATCGTCGTCAAGGCGGGAATCTCGCCCATGACCGGCTACGATCTCTGCCGCGTCCTCAAGGCGGATCCCGCGTTCGTGCGCACGCCCATCGCGATCGTCGGGCCGGCGGGCTCGGAAGAGGCGGCGCGCCGCGCCGGCGCCGACGTCACGCTCCCGCTGCCGCTCAATCCGGAGGCGTTCTTCGGCGAGATCCGGCGGCTCCTGCACGTCGTCCCCCGCGAGGAAGCCCGCTCGGCCGTGGAGTGGTCGATCACGTTCTGGCGCGACGGCATGCAGCACAGCGGCACGATCCGCGACCTGTCGCGCGGCGGGTTCTTCGTCCGGACCACGGCGCGTCAGCCGATCGGGGCGCGCATCGACGTGTCGTTCGACGTCCCCGTCGAGCGCGGCGTCAAGACCGTCGTCGCCGAGGCCATCGTCGTGCGCCTCGGGCGCGACAACGACCACGGCATCGGCTGCCGCTTCTTCCAGCTTTCGGCGACGTCGCGGCAGAACCTGGAGGAGTGCCTGCGGATCCTCGCTCCGGGAGACGTCGCCTCCGCGCTTGAAGCGGTCTGCGCCTGCCGGCGCACCGGCGAACGGCTCGCCCATGGGGCTCGACCGGTCGCCTGACCCTCACGGACGCTCCGGCTCCCGCGGCGCGAACCTCCTCCCTCCCTTCGGTCGGGAGACTATTCGCGCCGCGAACGATAGCCGCGGTGTCGCGTGACTAGGCTTGCGGGGCCAGACTGATGAGCTCGATGCCGGCGTCCTTGGCGACCGCGATCGACCGTTCGTCCCGGTAGAACTCGCCGTAGTAGACGCGGGAGAGGCCGGAATTGGCGATGAGCTTGAAGCAGGGCCAGCACGGGCTCGCGGTCGTGTAGATCTCGGCGCCGTGGATCGCGACGCCGTTCTTGGCGGCCTGGATGATCGCGTTGGCCTCGGCGTGCACCGTGGCGACGCAGTGGCCGTCCTCCATCAGGCAGCCGACGTCCGAGCAGTGCGGCAGGCCCCGGATCGAGCCGTTGTAGCCGGTCGAGAGGATCGTGCGGTCCCGCACGATGACGGCGCCGACGTGCTTGCGCGGGCAGGTCGACCGCGTCGCGACCTGCCGCGCGATGTTCATGAAGTAGGTGTGCCAGTCGACGCGTTCTTCGGCCATCGGCGCGATTATGCCCCGGCTGTCAACGCCGCGCCTGGACGGACCGCGGCCCCGCGCGGGCGGCTATGTCAAAATCGCCGGGTGGGCCACAGCGACGCGTCGTCATCACCGGAATGGGAGCCGTCACGGCCGTCGGCGCGACGCTCGAGTCGTCGTGGAAGGGCCTGCTCGACGGCGCCTGCGGAATCCGGCCGCTCTCGCTCTTCGACGCCTCCGCCTACCGCACGCAGACCGCGGCCGAGGTCCCGGAGATCCCGGACGGGTTCCTGACGGCCTTCGAGCGGCGCCGGATGTCCCGCGCGGACCGGATGGGCGTCGCCGCCGCGCGCGAGGCCATCGCCGACGCGGGCCTCGACTTCTCGCGCGAGGACCCGTCGCGGATGGGCGTGATCCTCGGCGGCGGGACGTCGGGCCTCATCGATTCGGAGGCCTTCTTCGAGCTCTACCTGCGCGGCCGCAAGGCGCGTCCCTCGAAGGTCCTGAACCACCTGCCCGACTCGATCACCGACCGCGTCGCGCAGCGCTTCGGCCTCGAGGGCATCAAGTCCACGATCACGACCGCGTGCTCCTCCTCGGCCAACGCGATGGGCTACGCCTTCGACGCGATCGCGGCGGGCCTCGCCGACGTCGTCGTCACCGGCGGCTCGGACGTGCTCGCGCGCCTGACCTACGGCGGCTTCAACTCGCTGCGGTCGGTGGATCCCGATCCCTGCCGCCCGTTCGACCGCGACCGCAAGGGCCTCTCGATCGGCGAGGCCGCCGGGATCATGGTCTTCGAGGAGGCGGAGCACGCGCGCCGCCGCGGCGCTCCGGTCGTCGCGGAGTTCCGCGGCTACGGCGTCACCTCGCGACGCGTACCACATGACGGCGCCCGATCCCTCGGGGACCGCCGGCGGCCGCACGATCACGGCCGCGCTCGACAACGCCCGGCTCAACCCGGGCGACGTCGACTACGTCAACGCGCACGGCACGGCCACGCCGCAGAACGACTCCGCCGAGACCGCGGCGCTCAAGGCGGCCCTCGGCGAGCGCGCGCGGCAGATCCCGATCTCCTCCATCAAGTCCATGATCGGGCACTGCCTCTGCGCCTCCGGGGCGATCGAGGCCGTCGCCACGGCCCTGACCGTGCGCGACGGCCGGGTGCCGCCGACGATCCACTACGAGAACCCGGACCCGGCGTGCGACCTCGACTACGTTCCCAACGAGGCCCGCGACCACGACGTCCGCGTCGCCCTCTCGAACTCGTTCGCCTTCGGCGGCAACAGCTCGGTCGTCGTCCTCGCGCGCTACGAAGGAGCCTGATGGCGTCGCGCGGGCTCGTCACCGGGACCGGCGCGGTCTCTCCGCTCGGCCGCAGCGCCCCGGAGTTCTACGCGCGCCTGACGGCCGGCGACCGCGCCGTCCGGCCGCTCCCGCCCGAAGAGCGCAAGGACCTGCAGGCCACGCACGCGGCGCGCTACGAGGGCTTCTCGCCGCAGCCCGAGATCCCCGCGATGAAGGCGCGGCGGCTCGACCGCGGCAGCCAGTTCGCGCTCATCGCCTGCATGCAGGCGGTGGCCGAGGCCGGGTACCGCATCGCCGATCGACCCGAGGACGATCGGCATCGCCATGGGCACGGGCTCGGCCGGCGCCGGCGCGCTGACCGAGTTTCTGCGCGTCCTCTTCCTCCAGTCGCCGGAGGCCGCGCCGCCGTTCCACTTTCCGAACACGGTCGCCAACGCGCCGGCCTCGCAGACCTCGATCGAGCTGAAGATCTTCGGTCCGAACGTCACGATCACGCAGAAGGACCCCTCCGCCCTGAACGCGCTGCTCTACTCCGCCCTCGCCCTCTCCTCGGGCCGCGCCCGGGCGATGCTCGCGGGGGCCGTCGACGAGTGGAACTTCTTCTACGCGATGGGCTTCGACCGCGTCGGCGCGCTGCGCGGCGAGAAGCGCTCCTCGGGAATCGTCCAGGGCGAGGGCGCCTTCGTCGTCCTGCTCGAGGACGAGGAGAGCGCGCGGGCCCGCGGCGCCCGGGCGCTCGCGCGCCTGACCGGGATCGCGACGGCCGGCGTCGCCATCCGAACCGTATCGTTTCGCGCCCGACGCCGCCGCCATCGGGCGCGCGATCCGCGGCGCCCTCGACGACGCGGGCGCGCGGCCCGCGGACATCGACCTGTGGCTCTCCTCGCGCGACGGCGTCGAGGAGATGGACCGCGCGGAGGCGCGAGGTCATGCGCGCCATCTTCGGCGCATCGCTGCCGCCGCGAGCTCGCCGTCAAGGACGCGATCGGCGAGATGGCCGCGGCCGGCGGCGCGCAGCTCGTCGCGGCCGCGCACGCCCTGTCGGCGGGCAACGGCGGTCCCCGGCGGGCGCTCGTCAATTCCTTCGGCGCGGGCGGCAACTTCCTCGCCGCGGTCCTGGAGGCGGCATGACGGCCGCCGGTGCGCCGCGGACCGAGCCGCTGCGCGGCCTGACCCTCGAGATTCCCGTGCGCTTTGCCGAGTGCGATCCCTACGGCGTGGTCTGGCACGGCCACTACGCGCTCTACCTCGAGCAGGCCCGCGAGACGCTGACCGGAAAGTTCGGGTTCACGGCGGCGCGCGCCCTGGCCATGGGCTACAAGGTGCCGATCACCCGGATGGAGCTCAAGTACCGCGCGCCGGCGACGCCGGGACAGACGATCCGCGTCACGGCGCGGCTGCGGCCGCCCGAGGTCGCGCGCTTCGTCATGGACTACGAGATCCACGAGCGACGCGGGCAACCTCCTCGCCTCCGCCGTCACCGAGCAGGTCGTCCTGAACGCCCAGGGCGAGCTGCTGCTGACGCTGCCGTCCGGCCTGCGCACCCTGTGCGCCGCGATCCTGGAGCACCAGGATTCGCTGGATAATCCGGCGCGATGAAGGAGAAAGCGACACGGGCCTCGTCCAACCGGCGCTCGGCTCTCTTCCTCGTCCGCTTCGTGGCGCTGCTCGTCGTCTTCTACGTCGTCATCGCGTCCCGGCCCGTCAACGACGCGGTGATCGTCCCGTTCACCGCCGGCGTGGCGCGCGTCTTCGGCGGCGATCCTGTCGGGGATCGGCGAAAAGGTCTCGGTCGCGGGCACCGAGATCCGCTCCGGCGCGTTCGCGGTCAACATCGAGAACGGCTGCAACGGCGTCGAGGCGGCGCTGCTCTTCGGCTCGGCCGTCCTCGCCTTCCCGGCGCCCTGGCGCGCGGCGGCTCCTCGGGCTCGTCGTCGGCTTCGCCGCGATCCAGCTGCTCAACCTCGTGCGCGTCGTCTCGCTCTTCTGGATCGGCGCGCACCGGCCGGCGCTCTTCTCCTCCTCCCACACGGTCCTCTGGCAGTCGGTCGTCGTGCTCTTCAGCGTGCTCCTCTTCCTCTTCTGGGCGTCGCGCGAGCAGCGGACGCAGGCCGCCGCGGCCGTCGGAGCGCATGGGCCGTCCGAAGGCCGCTGAGCCCGTCGGCGGGGACCGCGGCTCCGGCTCGACGGCCGCGCCGCGGCTGCGCATGGCCGCGGGATTCGCGGTCGGGCTCGCCCTCTGGTTCGCCTTCGCCGCGCCCTACGAGACGACGGTCGCCGCCGCGGCGAACTTCCTGATCCGGACCTTCGAGAGGCCCGCCGTCACGTCGCTTTCGGCGCAGAGCGGCGAGATCCGCGTGGACCGCTCCGACTTTCCGCCGGCCTCACCGACGGCCGGGGCTTCCGGCGGCGGACCTCCACTTCAACTTCGTCCTGCTCGTGGCGCTCTTCGCGTTCGTCCCGCGTCCCCTGGAGCCCGCGCGCTTCCTGCGCTTCTGGCTCGCGGCGGCGGGTCTCTGGGCCATCCACGTCCTCGCGCTCGTCTTCCAGGTCGAGTCGCTCTACGCCACGCGGCTGGGCGCCTGGAGCGAGGCGCACTACGGGAGCTTCGCGAGCAACCTCTGGGCCGGAGGCTTTCACTTCTACCAGATCGCCGGCCGCTTCGCCGCGCCGTTCGCGCTGTGGTGGCTGCTGGTGCGGCCGGAAATCGACCCGCGGCGGCCCAGGTCCGGGAAGGGTTAGCCCCGGCGGCCGCGTTCCCGGCGCATGTACCGGTAGTCCGGCACGCCGAACTCCTTCAGCTTCGCGATCAGCGACCCGCGGGAGATGTTGAGGATCTGCGCCCCGCGGCTCTGATTGCCCTCGACCCGGCGCATGGCGCGGTCGATGACTTCCCGCTCGACGGTCTCGACGATCTTCTTCAGGTCGTCGGTCGAGCGCAGCACGATCTCGGCGGGGCTCGCCTCGATCGCCGGCGGGGCCGCGCCGATCGGCGCTTCCTGCGCCGGTCGGACGGCGGGCGCCCCTTCGTCGCCGACGCCACCGTGCCTGCGAAGGCGACGCCGGCCAGCTGGACGAGCTCCTCGAGGAACAGGACCGCGCGCGCCGCCAGGCGCGGCGACTCGCGCACCAGGATGCCGGCGCAGCCGCCGCCCTCGACGGGCGGCTCGACGACGAGCGTCAGGACGCCGGTCACGCTCTCCGAGCGCGCCAGGCGCTCGCCCGAGCGGATGTCCTGGACCATGCGCGGCGGAAGCGCCGGGTTCTCGCGGAAGGTCGAAGCCAGCGGCCGGAAGCCTGCGATCGGGGAGAACTCGCCGACCGCCCACTCCGACGGCGGCAGCTCGCGGTCGAGAAAATCCGTCAGCTCCGTGGCGAGGTCCTCGGCCGAACGCGCCTGGCGGCAGATGCGGTACGCGGCGCTGCGCAGCCCGCGGTACTCGACCTCCGTCGCCGGAAGCTGCGCGGTCGCGGCCGGCGCCGCGGGAGGCGGCGCGGCGACCGTCGCCCCCGGGCGCCTCGTCGACCGGCGTCGACCGCGGCGCGGGCGCCGCGTCGACGACGGTGATCGTCGCTTCGCCGATCGTGATCCGGTCGCCCGGCGCGATCGCGCCGCCGGAGAACTCGCGGCCATTCAGCTGCACCGCGCCGATGCCGCGGAAGAGGTCGAGGTGATACGCGCCGTCGCGCTCGAGCAGGCGCAGGTGCCGTCCGTAGACCCCGCGCGCGCGCACGACGATCTCGTTTCCCGAGGAGGCGCCGACGGTCGCGCTCGGGCCCGTGATGCGATGCATTTCCGCACCCGTACCCGGACGCCGTCGAACTTCGAGAGTCAACATGACTGGAGGTCTCCTAAAGGAACTCCACCTTACACACTTTCGTCCGGAGCGTGCAACAGATGTCGAGGGATCAAGCAAAAACTCCGGGCCGAAAAGTCACGACGTCAGAAGAGGCCGGACACCCGTCCGTCGTCGTCGACGTCGATCGTTTCGGCGGCGGGTTTCTTGGGAAGTCCTGGCATGGTCATGATGTCGCCGCAGATCGCGACGACGAATCCCGCCCCGGCGAAGAGCCGCGTCTTGTCGACGTGCAGCGTGAACCCCGACGGGCGGCCGCCCTTCTTCGGATCGTCCGAAAAAGAGTACGGTGTCTTGGCGATGACGATCGGCAGGTTGCCGAAGCCCTGTTTCTCGTAGCGGGCCAGGCGATTCTCGGCCTCCTTCGAGAAGGAGACGCCTCCGGCGCCGTAGAGCCGGCGGGCGATGATCTCGATCTTCTCGGCCAGGGGCCGGTCCCACGGATAGAGCGGGCGGTAGCGCGCGGCGCCCCCGGCGATCTCCTCGAGGACGAGGCGCGCGAGGTCCTCTCCGCCGGCTCCGCCGCGGGTGAAGACCTCCGAGAGCGCCACCTTGACGTCCAGCTCGGCGCAGCGCTTCTCGAGGAAGGCGAGCTCGGCGGGCGTGTCGGTCGGGAAGCGGTTGATCGCGACCACCGCCGGCAGGCCGAAGATCCGGACGTTGTCCAGGTGCCGCTCGAGGTTCAGGACCCCCCGCGACAGGGCCGCGAGGTCCTCGACGGCCAGCATGTCCTTCGGGGCGCCGCCGTGCATCTTGAGGGCGCGCACGGTGGCCACGAGCACGACCACCGAGGGCCAGATGTCGGCGTAGGCGCACTTGATGTCCAGGAACTTCTCGCCGCCGAGGTCGAAGCCGAAACCCGCCTCCGTGACCGCGATCTCGCCGTAGCGCATCGCGATCTTGGTCGCGAGGATCGAGTTGCAGCCGTGCGCGATGTTGGCGAAGGGCCCGCCGTGGACGAGCGCCGGGGTGCCCTCGAGCGTCTGGACGAGATTCGGGTGGATGGCGTCCTTCAGCAGCGCGGCCATGGCGCCCTGGGCCTTGAGGTCCCGCGCGCGGATCGGCTCGGCGTCGCGCGTGTAGCCCACGACGATCGCGCCGCAGCGCTCCTTCAGGTCCTTCAGGTCGCGCGCGAGGCACAGGATCGCCATGACCTCGGAGGCCACGGTGATGTCGAATCCGGTCTCGCGCGGCACGCCGTTGATCTTGCCGCCGAGGCCGATGACCGTGTCGCGCAGCGCGCGGTCGTTCATGTCGAGCACGCGCCGGAACGGGATGTCGCGCTGGTCGATCCCGAGCGCGTTGCCGTGGTGCAGGTGGTTGTCGACCATCGCCGCGAGCAGGTTGTGCGCGGCCGTGATCGCCGGAAAATCGCCGGTGAAGTGGAGGTTGATGTCCTCCATGGGCACGACCTGCGAGTAGCCGCCGCCCGCCGCGCCACCCTTGACGCCGAAGCAGGGCCCGAGCGAAGGCTCGCGCAGCGCGATGATCGCGCGCTTGCCGAGGCGGTTGAGCGCCTGGCCGAGGCCGACGGTCGTCGTCGACTTGCCTTCGCCCGCGGGCGTGGGCGTGATCGCCGAAACGAGCACCAGCGGCGCCTCGGGCCGGCCCTCGCGGCGCGCGATCGCTGCGATGGAGATCTTCGCCTTGTCGCGGCCGTACGGGATGAAGTCGGCCGGATCGATGCCGACGTCGCGGGCGATCTCCTCCATCGGCCTGAGCCTGGCCTCCTGGGCGATTTCGATGTCGGACTTCATCGGCCGGCGCATGGTAGCAGGTGGAACGCGGCAGGCGACCCGCCGGGGCCTCTCTACCGGTTATTGGGGTCGCCCCGCCCCGGTACCCAATAACTTGTGGCGCCCTCTGGCCCCTTTTGTTACATTTCGCGGAAGATGCTCAGACTAAAACGGGTCGAAATCTCGGGCTTCAAGTCCTTCTACGAGAAGGTCGATCTGGCCTTTCCGGGCTCGGTCACGGCCGTCGTCGGACCCAACGGCTGCGGCAAGTCGAACATCAGCGACGCGGTCGCCTGGGCCCTCGGCGAGCAGAGCGCCAAGGTCCTGCGCGGCGAAAAGATGGACGACGTCATCTTCAACGGCTCCGCCAAGCGGCGCCCGCTCGGAATGGCGGAAGTCATCCTGACCCTGACCGCCTCCAACGGCGACAGCGAGAAGGGCGACGCCGACGGGACGCTGCGCGTGGGACGGCGCGTCTACCGCGACGGCGACGGCGAATACTTCCTGAACGACAAGCAGGTGCGCCTGCGCGACATCCAGGACCAGCTGCTCGGCACCGGCCTCGGCGTGCGCGCGTACTCGGTCATCGAGCAGGGCCGCATCGACCAGGTCCTCTCGACCAAGCCCCAGGACCGCCGGCGCCTGATCGAAGAGGCCGCCGGCATCACGAAGTACAAGCTCAAGAAGCGCCTCGCCGAGGGCAAGCTCGAGGAAACGAAGGGCAACCTGCTGCGCCTCTCCGACATCATCTCGGAGATCGAGCGCAACGTGACGTCCCTGAAGCGCCAGGCCTCGCGGGCCGCGCGCTACAAGGAACAGTCGGAGCTGCTGCGCCAGCGCAAGGCGTCGCTCATGCGCGCCCGCGGCGACGTCCTGCGCGATGCGCTCCGGGCGGCCGAGCGCGTCCGCGACGAACGGCGCGACCGCGAGGCCGAGGCCGCGGCCACGCTCGCGCGCGCCGAGGCGGCGCTCGCCACGGCACGGCTCGACGCCAACGAGACCACCGGCCAGCGCGACGCGCTGCGCGAGGTGCTGGCCTCGCTCGAGGCCTCGATCGCCCGCGACGACGCGATGCTCGACGCCAACCGGCGGGCCGCGATCGACCTGGCCGGCCGCCGCGCCGCCCTCGAGCGCGAGGGGCGCGACTTCTCGGCGGAACAGGCCCGCGCCGCCAGCGACCTGACGGACCTCGAAGATCGCCTCGAGCGCGCCGTCGCCGAGGCGCGCGCCCGTTCGCTCGCCCGCGAGGAAGCGGACCGGAAGGCCTCGGACGCGTCGGCCACGTGCGCGATGCTCGAGCGCGAGCTCGAAGAGACGCGCGGCCACGCCCTCTCGGCATCCGGCGAGCGGATCGCCACGCGCAACGCCCGCCACGAGGTGGACCTCGCCGCCGAACGGATCGCGGCGTCGCTCGCGCGCCTGAACCAGGCCGCGGCGAAGATCGTCGAAGAGCTCGTGGGCCGCGAGAAGGAGGCCTCCGAGGCCGAGCAGGAGGCCGCGCGGCTCGCCGCCGCAGCGGCCGGCGCGACGGCCGCGGTCGCCCGGATCGAGGAGGAGCTGACGTCCATCGCCGCCGCGCTCGTCGAGGCCGAGACGGCCCGCGAGGCGGCGCGGGAATCTTCCAGCGCGCTCGAGCACCGCCTCGCGGCGATCGCCGAGACGCTGCGCGCGCGGGAGACGAGCGTCAACGAGCTCGCCGGCGTGATCCGCGGCGCGGGCCTCTCCGCGCACGGCGCGCTGTCGGACCGCATCCGTCCGCGCGCGGGCTGGGAAGACGCCGTCGGACTCGTCCTCGGCGCCGACACCGACGCCCTGCTCGCCACCGGCGACGTGGCGCGCGCGGTCGAAGCGATGCGCTCGCTCTCCGGCGGCGCGCATGGTGCGGGCCGACTGGCGCCACGAGGCCCGGACCGACCGCCCGGACGGCGCGATGGGCTGGGACGCCGTTCTCGACAACCACGCCGGGCTCTCCCTGGCCGAGCGCGCGGCCCTGCCGCCGACGGCCTTCGTCGAACACCTCGCCGAGGCGCTCGCGCTGGCCGAGCGGCATCCCGGATCGACGTTCGTCACCCGCGGGCGCGAGGTCGTGCGCGGGCCGATCGTGCGCGTCGCGGGCCCCGCCGCCGAGGCGTCCGGTCTCTTCGCCCTGCGGCGCGACGAGGAGGCGCTCGGGCGCCGCCTCGCCGAGGCGCGCGCCGCGCTCGAGGGCGTGGACCGCCGCGTCGAGGAGCTCAAGTCCGCCCGGCAGCGCGGCGAAGGCGAGCTGCCTCCCCTCCGCGAGCTCGAGCGCGAGGCGCGCGCGGCGCACAGCGCGTTCGCCGCGCGGCTCGAGGAGCGCCTGGCCGAACGCGACCGCCTGCGCCGCGAGCGGGACACCCTCGCCGAGGAGCATCGCGCGCTGACCGGCGAGGCCGCCGGCCTCGACACGCGCCGGCGCGCCCTCGAGGAACAGGAGCGTGCGCACGCCGGGGCCGAGGACACGGCGCACCAGCGGATCGGCATGCTCTCGGCCGCGCTGTCCGAAAGCCGCGCGTTCGCGCAGTCCGCCTCCGACGAGCTTTCGCACCGCCGGACCGAGGCCGAGGTCGCCGCCGAGCGGCGCCGCGCCATGGAAGCCGCCCGCGACACGCTGCTCGAGACGCGCACCACCCTCGAACGCCGCCTCGCCGAAGCCACCGAGGAAGAGGCGCGCATCACCTTCCGCGCCGCGGAGCTCGCCCAGGAGGAGACCGACGCGCGCGAGCGGCAGAAGCAGAACCTCGGCGAACGCGAGCAGAAGGCCGTCGCCCACGCCACCGCGGTCGAAGCGGCCAAGGAGAAGGCGGCCCAGCGTCGAGGCGGCCGAGCTCTCGACGCGGTCGGACCGCGCTCTGCTCGACGCGGCGCGCGAAGCCCGGTTCGAAGCCGAAGTCACCGCGACGCGCGGCGCCTCCGATCTCGAGCACCTCGTGGCCCAGGCGCGCGAAGAGTTCGGCGTCGAGCCCGAGGAGCTCGAGGCCCCGGCCGACACCACGCCCGAGGGGCTCGCCGCGCTCGAGACCGAGGTCGCCGAGCTCGTCGCCTCGCTCGAGCGGCTGGGACCGGTCAACGTCCTCGCCTTCGAGGAGCACAAGGAGATGTCCGAGCGCCTCGTCTTCCTGACGACGCAGCGCGACGACCTCCTGAAGTCGATCGCCGAGCTCCAGGAATCCATCCGCAAGATCAACGCGACGTCCTCCGAGCGCTTCGCCGAGGCCTTCCGCGAGATCAACGAGAACTTCAAGCAGATGTTCGAGCGCCTCTTCCAGGGCGGCGCGGCGGAGATGAAGCTGCTCGACGAGAACGACATGCTCGAGTCCGGCATCGAGATCGACGCGCACCCGCCGGGCAAGCGCAACCAGTCGATCCTGCTGCTCTCGGGCGGCGAGAAGGCGCTGACCGCGATCGCGCTCCTGATGGCGATCTTCCGCTTCAAGCCGTCGCCGTTCTGCATCCTCGACGAGGTCGACGCGCCGCTCGACGAGGCCAACATCGACCGCTTCACGAAGCTGCTGCGCGACATGACCGAGGAGACGCAGTTCATCGCCATCACGCACAACAAGCGCACCATGGAGACCGCCGACGTGATGTACGGCGTCACCATGGAAGAGCCCGGCTGCTCGAAGATCGTGTCGGTGCGGTTCGACTGAGCCCCGTTTGACCGGGACCCCCGCTTTCCGTAAGATCCGCGTCCCGGGCCGATGTAGCTCAGTTGGTAGAGCAGCGGTTTCGTAAACCGCAGGTCACCGGTTCAAGTCCGGTCATCGGCTCCAAACTCCCTCCCACGGCGCCCTTCCGCGAGTCGGTGGTACGAGTCTTGCTCAGATCCAGTAGAGTGCTCAGCGCTAGCCCTGTGAACCCGATGATCGACACCACCGCCGAGCCGCTCGACGAGAACAGCCCGCAGGCGCTGATTCTCCGCGCGCACCGCTCGGAGGCGATCGTCGAATCGTCCGACGACGCGATCATCAGCAAGAGCCTCAACGGCATCATCACCTCGTGGAACCCCGCCGCCGAGCGCCTCTTCGGGTACACCGCCGCCGAGATCATCGGCCGTCCGATTTCCGTGCTGATGCCCCCCGAGCGCCACGACGACATGGAATCCATCCTCAATCGCATCCGCCGGGGCGAGCGCGTCGAGCACTTCGAAACGGTCCGGGTCTCGAAGGAAGGTCGGCGGATTGCCGTGTCGCTCTCCGTCTCCCCGGTCAAGGATGCCATGGGGCAGATCGTCGGCGCGGCGAAGATCGCCCGCGACATCAGCGCGCAGAAGTCCGCCGAAGCCGAGCGGGAGCGACTGCTCAACGAGGCCCAGCAGGGCGTGCGTCTTCGCGACGTGTTCCTGTCCGTCGCCGGTCACGAGCTGCGGACCCCGCTCAACGCGCTGAAGCTCCAGCTCTACGCTCTGCAGCGGGCGCTGGCGGGCTCGCCGCACGTCGAAAAGCTGACGAAAGCCGAGCACGAGGTGGACCGCCTCGCGGACGCTGACCACGCCGCCTTCTGGACGTCGCGCGCATCGCGGCCGGTGGCTTCACTCCGGAGCTCGCCTCCATGGACCTCGTCGATCTGGTCCACGCCGTCGTCGCGAGGATGCAGGCGGACGCCGCGATGGCGGGCTCCCGCATCGAAGTGTCCGCGCCGCCGTCGCTCGTCGGGCTCTGGGACCGGGCCTCCCTCGACCAGGTCGTGACGAACCTCCTCTCCAACGCCGTCAAGTTCGGCCGCGGTCGCCCGATCGAGGTGACGGTCGAGCCGCAGGGGGCGTCTTCCGTTCGCGTCACCGTGAGAGACCACGGCTTCGGCGTCGAGCCCGGAGACCGCGAGCGCATCTTCGGGCAGTTCGAGCGGGGCGTGTCGGATCGCTCGTTCGGGGGACTGGGCCTCGGCCTCTGGATCGCGCGGCAGATCGTCTCGGCGCACGGCGGGCGCATCGGCGTGAGCGACGCCGAGGGTCCGGGCGCCGAGTTTTTCGTCGAGCTGCCGACGAGAAAGGAAGGCGCCCGTGCGAATCCTCCTGGTCGATGACGATGCGCCCTCGACCGAGGCGCTCCGCGACATCCTCGAGAGCGAGGGCCACGCCGTCCGAACGGCGGAGAACGGGCAGGTCGCACTGGAGGCGCTGCGGGAAGCCGATGGCTTCTCCGTGATTCTGCTCGACGTCATGATGCCGGTGATGAACGGGTACGAATTCCGGGAGGAGCAGCTCAAGGATCCGAAGCTGGCGTCGATCCCGGTGATCGTTCTGACCGCCGACGGACACGCCCGGCTCAAGGCGGCTCAACTGAAGGCGAAGCACGTCCTGCAGAAGCCTCTCTCTCCTCCGGATCTGCTCCGCGTGATCAGGGAGGCCTGCTAGCGGGATCCGACGCGGACGCGATCGAATGGTATGGTCGCTCCCATGCGCCGCCTGCTGTTGATCTGCCTCTCGACCTTGCTGCTGGCCCCGAGCGCCTCCCGCGCCGCCGACGGTGTCGCCGGGACGTACGTGGGCGACTACACCAACAAGGCGGGCAAGAGCGGGCGATACCAGGTCACCCTGACGCCGGGCCACGACGGCGCCTGGACCGGAGAGGTCGTCGCCGTCCTCGACGGGCGGGAGACGAAATCCCCGATGACGTCGCTGAAAGTGCAGGGCGACACCATCGAAGCCGCCTACGACTTCGAGGTGAAAGGCCACAAGGCTTCCTCCCGGATCACGGGCCGGAGGGTCGGCGACGCGTTGTCGGGCAATTTCGACACCCTGTACAAGGGAAAGGTCGTCGACACGGGAACCTGGAAGACGAGCAGGAAGAAGTAGCCCCGGTCCGTTACTTCCCGACCAGGACTTCGGTCGCCTTGATGATGGCGGTCACGGCGTCCCCGACCCGGATCTTCATCCTCTCCACCGAGGCCAGCGAGATCGTCGACACGATCGTCTGCCCCGCCCCGATCTCGATCGCGATTTCGGCCATGACGGTCCCGAGCGTGACCGAGGTGACGCGGCCCCGGATCTGATTGCGCGCGCTCAATTCCATGGTGACATCCTCGTTTCCGGCGGCAACGCCTTCCGCCGGCGAAAGACTATCGCCAAACGGACGCCGGGAACCACGGCGCGCGCGCGGGTTCTCTCCTGAACAGAGGGAGGGCCCGCCATGTTCGACACGGCATTGCTCGAGTCGCGTGCGGATCGGAAGGGTCGCGGGAAGGGAGCGGGGCTGCCGCTGGCGATCGGGCTCCACGTCGCGGTGATCGGGGCGTTCGTCGGAGCGTCGGTCTGGAGCGTCGGCGAGCCGCCGGAGCCCGTCATTCCGGTGACGTTCTTCGCGCCGCCCGCGGCGCCGCCGCCTCCGCGGGGGGATGGCGGGCATGTGCGCGAAACGACGCACGCGCGTCCCGAGCCCCGATCCGCTTCGCCGACCATCGCGCTGCCGGTGGAACCGCAGCCTGCGGTCGAGAGCACGGCGTCGGAAGGACCGGACTACCCCGGTCCGGACACCGGCGTCATACCGGGCGATCCGAACGGAGTCGAGAACGGGACCGGCGAGACGCCTTCGGTCGTGCCCGAAGCGGAATCGCTTGGAAGGCCCGCGCGTCGTTGGCGGCGACGTGCGGGCCCCGGTCCTGCTCTCGCAGCTCGAGCCCGACTATCCCGAGGCCGCCCGTCGCGCGCACAAGGACGGGGTCGTCATCCTCGAAGCGGTGATCACGGCCGGCGGCGCGGTGGACGACGTGCGCATCCTGCAGGTCCGCGAATACGCTCCTCGACGCGGCGGCGGAGCGGGCCGTGCGGCAGTGGCGGTACAGGCCGGCGACGCTGAACGGACGCGCCGTGAGCGTCTACCTGACGGTGACGGTCACGTTCGGGCTGAGGTCGTAGCCGGGTTCCGATGAGTTGCCCGGGCGGGGCCAAGCCCCGCCCCTACGGCACCAAAGCACGAAGCGAAGAAATCCGCATCCAGGGTGATGATGCCCACGCATCCGATGCACGACGCGAGAGACGCCGTATTCCGCGTTTTCGGTGCCGTAGGGGCGGCCCTTGCGGCCGCCCGCATCAAGCCAGGGCGCGCAATTTGCGAGCGATCAGAGCATCAGCTGGAGCTGGAAGCGGAACAGCTGGTCGTTGGCGGGCAGGCCGGCCGGGGCGCTGGCGGTGCGTCTGCGAGTAGTCGAACTGGAGCTTGACGTTGTTCTTCTTGAAGTACCAGTCCGTGGCCGCCGTGACGACGTTGGTCTCGTCGTGCGGAGCGCCCTGGTTGTAGTCGACGACCGAGTACCGGGCCGCCAGGTCCCACTTTCCGGGAATCACGAAGAAGCCGAGCCTGGCCGTACCAGCCGTTGGCGCGCAGGCGCACGCCGCTCGTGTCGCCCTCGGCGTGGCCGGCGAAGTACTCCGCCTGCGCCGAAAAGCCCAGCCACTTGAACTGGATGTCGGCGCTTGCCGACTCGACGAAGACGTCCTCGCCGATCGTGAAGAGCCCGATGTTGCGGCCGAGCCAGCCGGTCGGGCTCGCGTAGTTTTCGGTGTTGAGCTCGAAGGCGATGTCCGTGATCTTGCGCAGGGTGTTGGTGAAGCCGTCGACGCCGAACGAGAGGGCGGGACTCTTGTGGCAGTCGAGGTCCATCTCGCCGCCGGACGGCGGCAACTGACCGAGGGGAGTGGCGACGAGGCGGACCACCGGCATCACGTGGTCGGTCGCGCGCAGCGTGTTCTGGCCGTCTCCGCTGAACGCGCCGGCCATGTACGTCATCTTTCCGCCGAACAGGGAGCCCAGGATGCCGGCGCCGGTGTCGCGGCCGGGCTTGAACGTGTCCACGGCGAGGGCGCGCTCCTGGAACTGGATGACGCCGTCGTTGTAGAGCTCGTCGCGGCTGTAGGGCGTCTTCGACTGTCCCATCTGCGCCGAGATCTCGTCCATGAACTTGTAGTTGATCCAGGCGTCGTCGAGCAGGAGCCGCGTGTTGTTCACGTTCTCGAACGCGAGCTGCACGCGGTACGTCAGCTTCGGGTCGAAGGCGTAGCCCGTGAAGTAGAGCTTGAACCGCCGGACGCGGAACTCGTCCGCGTCGGACAGGGCGTTGGGCACCTGCGTCGAAGTCGAAGTGGGTGAAGCGGGTCTGCAGGTTGAACCCGATCGCGAGCTCGAAGAGCTTGTCCGGCGTGCGGAAGGCAAATCCCCGCAGCGGAGACGTACTCGATGGCCGGCCAGGGCTTCTCGGCCGGGGCTGGCCGCGGGGCTTGTCCTGATCCGACCGGAACGGCCGCGTCGGGCCCCTCTTCGCTCGGCTCGGCGCGCGGCCGGGACGAGCATCAAGCCGCACAGGATCGCCGCCGCCAGGATTTTGGTCTTCATGGATGTGCTCCTTCTCGCTGAACTGGCGCGGAGCATCTCGTTTCATCCGGCTCATTGCAAATCTCAATCGTATGAAATCGTATAAGATCGCCGCCCGATGAAGCCGAACCCCCGCGGACCGCTGACTCCGGCCGACGCCGCGAAAGTGCTCGGCGTCAGCTACCAGACCGTCAAGCAGTGGATCTATCGCAAGCGCATCCGCTCCGTGCGGACGCCCGGCGGGCACCACCGGATCCCGGCGAGCGAGATCCGGCGCCTCGGCGGGGCGGCCAGCGTCGAGGGCGCCTCCCCCGTCGGAATGGACGCGATCAGCGGCCGCAACAAGCTGCTCGGCGTGGTCGTCCGCATCCGGGAGTCCGGCCTGCTCGCCGAGGTCACGCTCCGGGTCGGGGACCAGACGCTGACCTCGATCATCACCAAGGCCGCGGTCAAGCAGCTCGGCCTGAAACAGGGCTCCGCCGCCTACGCCCTCGATGAAAGCCACCGAAGTCATGATCATCCGGGCCTGAAAGAAGCGAAGGAGAGAACGATGAAGAAGTCCCTGCTGTCCGTCGCGCTCCTGGCCGCCGCATTCGTCCTGCGTGCCGCCGACCCGAAGCCGGAGATCCTCGTCTTCGGCGCCGCCAGCCTGACCGAGTCCCTGCAGGACCTCGGCAAGGCGTACGAGGCGAAGTCCGGAGAGAAGGTCGTGTTCTCCTTCGGCGCCTCGAGCGATCTCGCGCGGCAGATCCAGGCCGGCGCTCCGGCCGACGTGTTCTTCTCGGCCGACACGGCGAAGATGGATGCGCTCGAGAAGGCGGGCCTCGTCAAGGCGGCGGACCGGCGCGAGTTCCTCTCGAACAACCTCGTGGTCATGGTGCCCGCCGACTCGACGCTCAAGGTCGCCAACGCGGAAGATCTCGCGAACCTCCCGAAGATCGCCATCGCGGATCCCGCCGCGGTCCCGGTCGGCGTCTACGCCAAGAAGTGGCTCACGGGCCTCGGCCTCTGGGAAAAGATCGAGCCGAAGGTCGATCCCGACGCTCGACGTCCGCGCATCGCTCGCGGCCGTGGAGAGCGGCGCGGTTTCGGCCGCCGTCGTCTACAGCACGGATGCCGCGATCGCGAAATCCGCGCGGGTCGCCTTCGCCGTCACGAACGGGCCCGAGATCCTCTACTCGCTCGCCCCGGTCGCGGCGTCCAAGAACCCGACGGGCGCGGCGGCGTTCGTGGCCTTCCTGGCGGGCCCCGAGGGGCGCGCGGAATTCAAGAAGCGCGGCTTCGTCATCCGCGGCACCCCATAGAACGGTGACCGCCGACGACTTCTCGATCCTGCTGTTGACGCTGCGCGTGGCGGCGATCGCCACGCTTCTGATCCTGCCCCTCGGAATCTACGCGGCCTGGCACCTCGCGCGCCGGGGCGGGGCGGCGCGCACCCTGCTCGAGACCCTGCTGTCGCTGCCGCTCGTGCTGCCGCCGACGGCGGTCGGCCTCCTGCTGCTCGAAGCCCTGCGCACGCGCGGGCCGCTCGGCCGCCTGCTCGACCGCGCCGGCATCGAGATCCTCTTCACCTGGAAGGCCGTCGTCCTCGCGACCGCGGTCATGTCCTTCCCGCTGCTCGTCCGGCCGGTGCGCACCGCCTTCGAGGAGATCGACCCGCGCCTGCTGGCGATGGGCCGGTCGCTCGGCAGCGGGCCCGCCGCGGTCTTTCGCCGCGTCGCCCTGCCCCTGGCGTGGCGCGGGATCCTCGGGGGCGTCCTGCTCGCCTTCTCGCGCGCGCTCGGAGAGTTCGGCGCCACGATCATGATCGCCGGCAGCATCCCGGGGCGCACGCAAACGATGGCGCTTGCGATCTTTCAGCGCACCCACATCGGCCAGGACGACGCGGCGATGCGGCTGGTGGGCGTCACCGTGGTCCTCGCATTCGCAGCCGTCTGGACGACCGAGATCCTGACGCGCCGCCGCTCGAAGAGGAGCGCGGCGTGATCGAGCTCGACGTCACGCTGCCGCTGCCACGGTTCCAACTGCGCGTCGAGGCCAGCCTCACGGCCGACACCGTGGCGGTCCTGGGCCCCTCGGGCTCGGGAAAAACCTCCCTTCTCGAGACGATCGCCGGACTACGCCCCCGCGCCACGGGGCGGATCGCGCTCGGGGGCGAAGTCGTCATGGACACGGCCGCGGGCGTGTTCCTCCCGCCCGAGAAGCGCCGGGTCGGCTACGTTCCGCAGGATTCCTGTCTCTTTCCGCACCTCGACGTCGCCGGCAACGTTCGCTTCGGGATGCGGCCGGGCAACGGCGCGGCCACGCTCTTCGACGAGGTCGTCGGCATCCTCGAGATCGCGCCGCTGCTTGCGCGCTTTCCATCCGCGATCTCGGGCGGCGAGCGCCAGCGGGTGGCTCTGGCGCGCGCGATCGCGACCGAGCCGCGGCTGCTGCTGCTCGACGAACCGCTGGCCGGCGTGGACCCGGCGCTGAAGGGCCGGATCCTGCCTTATCTGCTCCGCGTGCGCGACCGGCTGCAGATCCCGTTTCTCTACGTCACGCACAACGCCGGCGAGGCGCGCGCCGTGGCGCGCGAAGCGATCGTGCTGCGCGAGGGCGCCCTGACGTTTGCCGGCGAGCCCGACGAGGCTTTGCGCTCGACGTCGTTGGTCGATCCGGAGGCGCGCTTCGACAACATTCTCGCGGGATCGTTCGGCGTGGCGCGCGGCGTCCGCGAGCCGGCGTCGTTTCAGGTCGGCGAGGCGCTCTTCGTGGTCCCCGCCGACGAATCGGCGCGGCCCGGCGTCGCCGCCGTCTTCTCGGTTGCTCCCGACGACGTTCTGGTGTCGACGCGGCCGCTCGAAGGCATCTCGGCGCGCAACGTCCATCCAGGCAAGGTGATCTCCTGCGAGATTTCCGGAGCCACGGCCTGGCTGCGCATCGCCGCCGCCGGAGTCGAGTGGACGGCGCGCCTGACGCGGGCCTCGGCCGAGGAGCTCGGCCTGAGGCCCGGCCTCGCCGTCTGGATCGCCGTCAAGTCCCACGCGTTCCGGCGCCTGAGCTGAGCGTCCCGTCCCGGCAATCGCCGGCCTCGTCCCCCCGACCTTGCTCCCGCCGTGTCCCGTCCATACTGTTGCGCCGACGGAGGGACCTGCCGATGATCGCCCTTCCCCAACTGCTCGCCGGGGTCCTGGCGTTGACGGTCGGCGACGTCGGCGCCGCGTCCGATCCGCCCCCGCAGGCGTCGCCCGCCCCGAAGCCCTGTGCGACACCGCAGCACCGTCAGTTCGATTTCTGGCTGGGCGACTGGGACGTCACGAAGCCCGACGGCAAGGCGGCCGGCCACAACCGCATCACCGTCATCCTCGGGGGCTGCGCGCTGCGCGAGGAGTGGACCGGCGCAAGCGGCACGCACGGGACCAGTCTCAACATGTTCGACGCGGGCGCGCGCAAGTGGCGCCAGACCTGGGTGGACGACGGCGGCACGGTGCTGCTGCTGACCGGCGAATTCAAGGGCGGCAGGATGGTCCTCGAAGGCGACAGCCCGGCCGCCGGCGGCGCCACGGTGCGCCAGCGCATCAGCTGGACGCCGCAGGCTGGGGGCAAGGTGCGTCAGCTCTGGGAATCGTCGACGGACGCGGGGAAGAGCTGGAAAGTCGAGTTCGACGGGGTGTACGCGAAAGCAAGTCCTGAGTCGAGCTTACGCTCACATCCAAGGTCCCCTCTCCCCCCGACGGGGGGAGAGGGCGAGGGTGAGGGGGGCTCGCAAGCAGTCTCGCTGGCGCCATCCTCGACGCGGGCGCCCCTCACCCCGGCCCTCTCCCGCCGGGAGAGGGAGACGTTACGGGCGCAGAGCGATCGGAAACGTCGCCACCCACGCTTCGAGGATCGCCCGATCCTCCCCCTTCAGCCGCTTCATCATTCCCGGCGCGTGCTCGGCGACCACCGCCCGATCGTCGAAGGGCAGCTTCTCGTAGAGCTTTCCGCCGGGCTCGTGGCACGGGGCGCACTTCTGCGCGAGCATCGGCCGTACCGATGTCAGGAAGAGGTCCGGCGCCGGGGTCGCCGTCGGGCTCATCGCGACGGCGACAGGGGTTGAGCTCGTCTCCGGAGGGGACGGCTCCCCGTCGCAGCTGCGTCCCGGCAGCGCCAGAGCCGCCAGGGCGGCCACGCAGAAAAAATATTCAGCGGGACGGACGCCTGAGTGACCCGCAGTCGTCCGCCGGCCCGTCCCTCGAAATGCGGCCTTTGTCCTCAACGACATGTCGCCCGTCGGCGAAAGGTCTCCTTCCTTCCGCTTTTTGAACGTTTCGTCCGGAATATTGGGCCGAATGAGTTCGGCATAAACCGTAACTCCCTGTGTTTCCTTACGTATCAGCCACTGCGACGTTGCAAAAAATCGTAGGAGGTGCAGGATGAAAATCCGGACCCTGATCGTGGACGACGAGCCGCTCGCGCGCGAGTGGGTGCGCAACGGACTCCAGGACGAGGCCGACGTCGAGATCATCGGCGAGTGCGGCGACGGCTTCGAGGCCGTCAAGACCATCACCGAACAGAAGCCGGATCTCGTCCTGCTCGACGTCCAGATGCCCGGCCTCGACGGCTTCGGGGTGCTCGCGAGCGTCGATCCGGCCAACCTGCCGGCCGTCATCTTCATCACCGCCTTCGACCGCTACGCGCTCAAGGCCTTCGAGGCGCACGCCGTGGACTACCTCATGAAGCCGTTCTCGGGCGAGCGCCTGCACGAAGCCATGGAGCGCGCGCGCGGCGCGGTCGACAAGAGCTCTTCCAAGGACCTCAAGGTCGCCCTGCACGCGCTGCTCGAGGACATCCAGCGCGAGCGCACCTATCCCGAGTGGCTGCTGATCAAGAAGGACGAGCGCAGCGTCTTCCTGCGCGTGGCCGACATCGACTGGATCGAATCCTCGCGCAACAACGTGCGACTGCACGTGGGCAAAGAGGTCTACGTCTTCCACGAAACCACCACGGGCATCGAGGCGCGGCTGGACCCGAAGCACTTCTTCCGGATCCACCGCTCCACGATCGTCAACATCGAACGGATCCGCGAGATGCATCCCTGGTTCAACGGCGACTACGCGGTGACGCTCAAGGACGGGACGCGGTTGACCCTCTCGAGCACCTACCGCGAGCGCCTGAAGGACTTCCGCCGCCTCGCCGTGTAGACGCATGCAGGGCGCGGCGGCAGAGCGTCGGGTCGAGATCGACGGGGCCCCGCAGCCCCGGAGAAACTCCGCGCCCGCGATCTCGACGGCCCGCTCCCGGCGCGACGCGGCGCGGCCCGCGCGCCTGCCGACCGGGCGGTGGCAGGGCGCTTTCGAGATCGCGCTCGTGTGGAGCGGCGTGGCGTTCTTCGTCGCGACGCAGCGCTACCTGAGGGGGCCGTCCCTGCAGCCGCGGCTGGCGATGCCGTGGGGCATGGCGCTGGCGGCGAGCTTCGTGGCGGCGTCCATCTGGGCCGTGATGACCCCGGCCGTGATGCAGGTCGCGCGGCGGCTGCGCCCGCGGCGGGGGCGGATCCTCCGCACGGTGCCCATGCTGCTCGCCGCGGGAATCGCCGCGGCGCTCGTGCACCTCGTGGTCACGAACCTGTTCTGGCAGCTCGCCGACGTCGCGGAGCGGTCGCGGGAGTTCTTCGCGACGTTCATGGCGACACTGTCCTTCGGCGGCGCCGCGCGCCTGGCGACGTTCTTCGGCATCGCCGGCGTGACCTGGGGCATCGACGACTTTCACACGTACCGCGAGAAGGAGCTGCAGGCCTCGGAGCTCGAGCGCGAGCTCGTCGGCACGCAGCTCGAGGCGTTGAAGCTGCGGCTCGATCCGCCCTTTCTCTTCAACGCGCTGGCCGCGATTCCGCCGCTCATCCGCACCGAGCCGCAGGCCGCCGCGCGCACCGTCGTCCAGCTCGGGGACCTGCTGCGCCTCGCGCTCTACAGCGAGGCGACCGAGCTCGTGCCCCTCCGGAAGGAGCTCGAATACATCCGCCTCTACCTGCAGATCGAGCAAACGCGCCTGAAGGACCGGCTCGCGGTCTCCTTCGAGATCGACGAGGAAGCCCTCGACGCGGCCGTGCCGAGCCTGCTCCTGCTGCCGCTCGTCGAAGGCGCCATCGCGTCGGGGCGGGCCGGCGGCGCGCGGGTCGGGATCCTCGCGCGGCTCGAGCCCGACACGGTGCGACTGGAGGTGCGCGCCGCGCCCGTTCGACCCGGCGCGAACGCCGGCCCCGATCGACGACGCGTTCGTCCGGAAGACGAGGCTGCGCCTGGACCTGCTCTATCCCGGTCTGCATGCCGTCAGCCTCTCGGACCGGCCCGAGTACCGGGCGGTCCTCGTCACGCTGCCCCTCTCCGTCGCGCCGGCGGTCCTCACCGCGGAGGGCGCGGCGTGAGGACGGCGGCATGGGCTTCGGCTCGATCGCGACGCGCGGCCGCGCGGGCGCGCGCGACGGTCTGGGTGCTGGGCGCCTGGACGCTCGTCGGGCTCTTCCGCGCGGCCGACCGCTACTTCAGCGATCCGTTCCAGCTTCGCCGCCTCGAGTTCGGCGCCTGGGAGGCGCTGGCCCAGTGCCTGCTCGCCGCGTACATCTGGGCGGCCTTCACGCCGGCGATCGTCTGGATCGCGCGCCGCTGCATGCCGGCGCGACAGCAGTGGGTGGGGCCGATCGGCTTTCTCGGCGTGGCCTCCTTCGCCTTTCCGGTGCTGCACTGCGCCGCGTACCAGCTGGCCTATCCGCTCCTCATGGGCTTTCCGTCCGTCCCGGCCGTCCAGCTGGCGGGCGTCCGCCAGCTGCTGCCGCTCGCCTTCCCCACGCACTTCATCACCTTCTGGGGGATCGTCGGCACGACCTGGATGCTTCAGTACGCCACGCTCTCGCGCGAGCGCGAGCTGCGCGCCTCCCAGCTGGAGACGCGCCTGACGAGCGCGCGGCTGGAAGCCCTGAAGATGCAGCTGCACCCGCACTTTCTCTTCAACACGTTGAACAGCATTCTGCCGCTCGTCTTCCGCGACGGCGAGGCCGCGAGCCGCACCGTCGTGCGCCTGGCGGACCTGCTGCGGCTCTCGCTGCAGAACGAGACGAACGACCTGATCCCCCTTCGCCGGGAGCTCGACCTGCTGGAGGTCTATCTCGAGATCCAGAAGACGCGCTTCCAGGACCGGCTCACCGTGCGCCTCGACGTCCCGCACGAGCTCGGCGGCGCTCTCGTGCCCAACCTCATCCTGCAGCCGCTCGTCGAGAACGCGATCAAGCACGGCATCGCGGCCAAGCCGGGAGCCGGAACGGTGGAGGTGCGCGTGCGGCGCGCGGGGCTCGGCCGGCTGTCCCTGCTCGTCCGCGACGACGGGCCGGGCCCGCCCGAGGGCGGCCGCCGCGGCGGCGGCGAAGGCGTCGGCCTGCGCAACACGCGCGACCGACTCGAGCTGCTCTACGGCGACGACCACGAGTTCGCGTTCCGTGGCGCGCCGGGGCTCGGCTGCGAGGTCGCGATGAGCATCCCGCTCGTCGCCGCGCCGGCCGCGGCCCTTTCGCACGGCGCGCCGGAGCGCGTTTCGGCCGCGCGGATGGCGACCCCGGCATGAGCACGCGCGTCCGCATCATCGCGTTCGCCTGCGCCGCGGCGCTCGTGGCGGCGACCGTCGGCGGCGAATCCCGCAAGCCGCCCTACGCCCGCGCGATCGGGCGCTCGCGGGCGATGCTCGACGAGGTCCTCCAGCTCTACCCCGGCACGGCCGTCGCGGTCGCCATCGGCGACGAGATCGTCTGGTCGACCGCCTTCGGCTTCGCCGACGTGGACCGCCACCGGCCCGTCTCGCGCCAGACGCAGTTCCGCGTGTACGAGGTCGCGATGCCGCTGACGGCGACGATGATGGCGCGCCTGGCCGACGAGGGCCGCCTCGACCTCGATGCACCCATCCAGCGCTACGTGCCGGGAATCCAGGACGGCGGCGCCCCCGTCACCGTCCGCTCGCTCGCCGCGCACCTGTCCGGCGCCCGGGACTTCGAAGACGAGGAAGACGCTCCCGCTCCCTGCGCCGCGGCCCGCGACGCCGTCCGCCGACTGCCCCCGCAGCTCTTCGTCCGGCCTTCCGGCCTGGCCTATGCGAAGTCGCGCCCCGGCTACCTGCTCCTGTCCGCCGCGCTCGAGTCGGCATCCGGCAAATCCTTCGGCGATCTCCTCGCCGAAACCATCGCCAGCCCCACCGGCATGAGCCTCACCATGGTCGACGACCCCCGGCGCTTCCTGCCCGGCCGCACCCTTTTCTACGAGCGCGGCTGGTTCGGCCTGCTGCGTTCGGCGCACGAGGTGGACACCAGCTGCCGCTGGGGCGCGGGCGGACTGCTCTCGACCACGGGCGACCTCGCGCGGTTCGGCGCGGCCCTGCTGCGGGGAGAGATCCTGCGCCGCGAAACCCTCGACGCCATGTTCACCTCGCAGCTCACGCGCGCCGGTGTCCGGACCGGCTACGGCCTCGGCTGGCACGTCGAGACCGACCAGCGCGGCCGCCGCGTCCTCTGGCACGGCGGCCGCGGCGTCGGCGGACGCTCCGCGATCGTCCTGGTCCCGCACGCGCGGCTCGTTTGCGTGATGCTCTCGAACATCGAGGGCGAAATGCTCGACGAGCACGCCCGCCGCATCGCCGCGTTCTTCCTCGAGGACACCGAAACGTCGGGCGGCGCGCCGGACATGATCCGGGCGTACGGCCCGTATCGGACCCTGCCGCCCTACGCGGACCGGGCAACCCCGGCGCCCTGATCGAGCCTTCGAACGGAGCCGGATCGGCGGCGTATCATGCCGGACAGTGCCTCCGGTGCTTCTTCTCTGGCCGCGCGATCGTCACCGGCGTCCCCGCGGGTCGAATTCGCTCGTCGTTGTCGCGGCGGCGGCACTCGTCGTCGGCGCGTCACTTTTCACCGGGGCGAGCGCGATCGTGGCCGACCTCCACACGGCCTTCCGCGACGCCGGACCCAGCGTCTTCACGCCGCGCGACCGGAAGCAGATCGGCAGGGTGCGCGACTCCCTGCCCGCGGGCGCCTCCCTCCTGCTGGTCGCACCGGCGGAAGAGGCCTGGCACGCGCGACTCTGGCAGCGGGCGCTCTATCCCGAGCACACCGTCATCGTCCGCTACGAGCCCCTGCGCGCCGACGAGCTGAAGCAGTTTCGCGACCAGTACGCGATTCACCACGCGGTCTCTCTGGGAGACCTTCCGCCCGACCCCGGCTTCCGCGCCCACGAGGACCTCGGGACGCTGCCGGGACGGACTGCCCGCGTGTGGTTCGGCGAGCTCCAGCCGTGACGATCCCCTGGCTCGAGCTGGGGATCACCCTCGCGCTCGCTGCCGGTTTCGCGTGCGTCGGCGAGGTCATCCTGCGCCGCCGGTCGAATCGGCTCGGTGCATGGAACGAATCCCTCCTCGTCGGAATGGGGCTGTGCGCGGCGGCCCTTTTCCCGCTCTCGCTCATCCTTCCCGGCCGAGCCGTTCTCGCGACCGCCGTGCTGCTGCTCCTGGCCTCCGGAACGGTCGTCACACGCCGGCTCGTCCGGCGCTCCGCGGCCCAGAGCGACGAGCAATCCTTGGACCCCGGGTCCCGCCTGGTGCTCGGCCTCGCCGCGTTGGTCGCCCTGTGCTTCGCGGCGCTCAACTTCCGGTACAACTACGCGTGGGACGGTTTTCAGATCTGGGCGACCAAGGCGCAGATGCTTTTCGTCAGGGGCAGCCTGACGAAAGACTGGTATCCCGCCGACGTCTACGATCTCCGTCATGTCGGATATCCGCCGCTCGTCCCTCTCTACGAGGCGCTCCTGAGCCTCGTGCGCGGTGGCTTCGACTTCGACAGGCTGAAGCCGGTTTTTCTCGTCTTCTTCCTTTCGATGCTGGTCTCGATGTTTTCGGCCCTGCGCGCGGCCGCCAACGATCGGCTTGCGTCCGTCGGGACCCTGATGCTGGCGCTCGTTCCGGGACTCTCGACCCGTTGGGCCGCCGGCGCCTACGCGGACATGCCCCAGGCGGCCATGGTGGCGGGCGTCGTGGCCGCCTGCCTCAGACCGGGCGACAGCGCCCTGCCGTGGCTCATCGGGGGCCTGACGGCGGTCAAAGCGGAGGGCACCATCCTCGCGGCCCTGGCCTGCGCCGGCATTCTCCTGTTCTGGTTGCTCGAGAAACCGTGGGGCTTCGTCGCGAGGGTCCGCCGTGAAGCGAAGAACATCGCCATCGTGGCCTGCCTCGTCGGCCTGCGCCTCGCCTATCTGCGCTGGAACCACACGGCGGACGATGCCTACGGGTCGGTCGACGCCTCGCACCTGCGCATGGCGATCGGGCGCATCCCTCACGTCGCCCGCCTGTGCCTCATCGACCTCGCGAACTTCCGGAGGTGGGGGCTGCTCTGGCCCGCGTTTCTCGCGGCGGCGATCGTGCTGATCGTGCGCGGCGGCGCCCGGGAGAAATCGCTGGCGATCGCGACCTCGCTCGCCACGATGGTGCTCGCAGTCCCCTTTCTGTTCACCACGTGGCCACTGGAACTGCACGTCGCGCAGGCGTACTTTCGACTGCTCGCGCAGCTCGCGCCTGCGGCCGTCGCGGTGACCGTTCTCGGCTACGTGTGCGCCCGCGACTCTGAGCTATAGTCCACGCACTCGACGATGAAGCGCCTTTCGTCCTACACCCCGAAATCGATCAAGCGGGACTGGAAGGAACGAATTCGGGCTCTCGCCCGTACCGCGGCCGACGAGACCGCGACGCGCCGATCCGCCGAGGTCGCCAACAGCCTCCTCGAGCCGCTCGCCCGCCAGATGGAAGAAACGAACACGACCCTCGAGCAGTGGGCGGCGATCTGGCGCCACGAGGGATCCTGGCCGCCTCCGCCTCCGAAGCATCTGCAGGTCCGGGTCGTCGGCGGATACGTTCCCGGGTTCATCGAGAGCGGCTACTCGATCTGCCAGGATCTCGGCATGGCGCTCGCGCCAGCCGGAAAGAAGCTGGCAGACTTTCCGACGATCCTCGACTTCGGCTGCGGCTGCGGCCGCGTCATCCGCGCCCTGAAGTCGCTGGCGCCGTCGGCCGACCTCCACGGAACGGACATCGATGGGGAGGCCATCGCCTGGCTGACGGCGAACTACCGTCGATTCGGAACGTTCGCCGTGGCCCCCCACCTGCCCCCGCTCCCCTACGCCGACCGCACGTTCGACTTCGTGGCCGGCCTGAGCGTCTTCACGCACCTGCCGGAGGACATGCAGTTTTCCTGGCTCCGCGAGCTGCGCCGGATCACGAAGCCGGGCGGGTACCTCGTCCTGACCACGCACGGCGAGACGCACTACGGCAAGTTTCCGGACGAGCCGCTGGCCATCATGAAAGAGAAGGGCTTCTACTACAGCGACTTCGGGTTCAACTACGGAAAGAGCATCAACCTGCCGGATTTCTACCAGACGAGCTTCCACAGCCACGACTACATCCGGCGGGAGTGGGGAAAGCACTTCGACGTTCTCGCCATCCAGCCGCTCCAGCTGCAGCAGCACCAGGACACCGTGCTCCTGCGGAATCGACCGTAGGCCGCGCTCCATGACCCTTCGCGACGTTCTCAAACGCCTTCGGCCCGGTATAGCGAAATCCCTTCGCTCCCGCGGTCGAGGAAGGCACCTCCGTCGACGAGTTGTTCGATCTTCTCGTCCGGCGACTCGGCTTCGATACGGTCTATCCTGGCTGGTCCCCTGCCCTGCGAGAGCTCCACCGGCGCTCCCGCGCCAGTCGCCTGCAGCTGATCCCCGATTTCTTCTACACGCCCGTCTTCTCGCCGGGCGATCTGACGGCCGCCGTGTGGAACGGCGACTTTCCGGCTTGCGGGGACTTCGACCTCGAACGGCAGCGCGCGTTTCTGCGCGAGACCCCGTCCTTCGCAAAGGAGCTTTCTTCTCTGCCCTTCGATCCTTCGCCCGAGAGTCCGGCCACCTTCTGCTGGGGCAACGACCAGTTCAGTCACTCGGATGCCTCGCTCTACTACTCCCTCATCCGCCGCTTCCGGCCGCAGCGCGTCGTCGAGGTCGGCGCCGGCCATTCGACCAAGCTCGCGTCCCGGGCGATCCGCGAGAACGGAAGCGGACGCATCCTCTGCATCGATCCGCATGCGCCCCAATGGCTGGGCGCGCTCGAAGGCCAGATCGAGGTCGTCGCGAAGCCCGTTCAGGAGACGCCGGATTCGGTCTTCCTCGAGCCTCGCGCCCTCGGACATCCTCTTCATCGACGGCTCGCACATTTCGAAGACCGGGTCCGACGTGAACCACCTGTTTCTCCGGATTCTTCCGAGACTCCCGAAGGGCGTGGTGGTGCACATCCACGACATCTGCCTTCCCTTCGAGTACCCGAAGGCGTGGTCGGAGGACGTGCTGTGCTACTGGAACGAGCAGTACGTGCTCGCGGCGCTGCTCGCCAACGCCGCAAGGTACGAGATCCTCCTCGGCGTGTACTTCCTCCAGAAGACGGACATCGAGGCGCTCCGGCCGTTCGTGCCCTCCGTCCCCGGGGTCTATCCCGGGGGCGGCAGCCTGTGGATGCGGATCCGGGAGTGAGCGGCTAAGGCCGGGGGCTCGAGCCGTCGCCCGCAGGGGGCGGCTTGCGCCAGCGCTTGAGCAGCTTGCGCAGGGCGCCGTCTTCCGCCGCAGGCAGAGCCGGAGCGGCGGGCTCCGGGACGATCTCGGCGGCGGGAGCCGCCTGAATCCCGAGCTCCGCCCGGATGGGATTCATCGACGCCGCGTGGATCTCGTAGGACCTGTGGGGCACGCACTGGCTGCACGCGGGATGGACGCGCCCGTCGCGGATGTGCTCGCGCACCGACTGCAGCAGCGGGCCGTTCCAGGCGGAGCCGACGCCGGCTTCGCCGGCAAAATCTCCGAGGTCCTCGTGAATCGACATGTAGCAGCACACGCGGGCCTTTCCCGCGGCCGAGAGATACAGCGTCGTCCAGGGGTAGTGGCAGTACATGGGCGCCAGGGTCGGTCCGTCGACGACCGGGAGAAGGGCGGCAACGGCGGGCGCTTCCGCCTCGGGGGGCGGGGCGGGCGCCGCGGCAGTCACGGCCGGGGCCGGCGTCGTCTCGGCCTCGATCGCGGCCTCGGGCAGCGGGTGGTTGTGGAGCGCGACGGCCGCCGCTTCCGTGTGCGCTTCCTCCTGCCACTCGAAATCCGCGTTCACGAAGTTCTGAAAGACCATGCCCGCGGCTTCGGCGGCGACGCGAGACTCCTCGATGATCGCTTCGAACTCCGGCCGCAGAACCTTTCCCAGGCGAAACTCCTCGTAGTAGGGAGCGTAGGGCCCCGGAATGCCGAAGAAGTGGTGAAGGGGATTCACTCCCAGGAAGTAGATCCCGAGCGGCGACAGCTGGCGCACCAGCTCCGGGAGCTCCCGGATGTTGTCGTTCTGGGCCACGAAATTGACCACGATGTTCGGCAGCGTCGTCTTGCGCCGCTGCTTTTCCTCGTGGATGAGCTGGAGGGCGCGCAGCACCTTGGCGAGGCTCGCGCCCCGCAGCTTCTGCATCGTCTCCTCGGTTCCGCCGTCGATCGAAAACGCCAGGTGGTCGTAGCCCGTCGCAACGAGCCACACGACGTCCGCCGGGCGGATCAGAACCCCGTTCGTGACGCCGGACAGCCGGCAGCCGTGGTTCTTCAGGACCGTGACGAGCGGCGCCAGGTCCGGGTAGAGGAACATCTCCCCGTACCCGAACGTGTAGACCTCGACCGCGGCGGCGAAGAAGTCGTCCATGCGGGACAGGATCGGCCACGGAAGGTCCTTGCCGCTCGCGGCCAGCGACGGATCCCACGCAAATCCGCACTTCTTGCAGCGCAGGTTGCAACGCGAGCTGACTTCCAGGAAGAGCTGCACGGGCTTGTTGGTCGCCTCGAGCGACCCGGCCGCCACGTTGGCGAGGTACAGGTCGTAGTTGGCGCGCTTGGCAGCCTTGGATCCGGTGCGACCGTGGAATCGGGCGACGCGGCGAGCGCGGGTGCTGGGACTTCCATGTTTCGACTTTACTCCGCTTGCACCTTCGATGCCACCACCGTCAAGCCTTCGCGGGATCTCGCCGTCAACGCGGCGAAGCGGATGGCTTTGCCTCCTCCAGTTTCCAGCCGCTCCGGATTTCCGGCGAGTGACAAGGGTTGATGTTTCCCTCGCATACCGAGTTCTCGCCGTTGAGACATCTCAGCACGGTCTCGCACGCCTGTTGCGGGGTCGACCCTTCCGGCAGCCGGATCGTCTTTCTGCACCACCCCGAGTAGTACTGGTTGCTGAAAGCGCAGTCAGCACTTGGGCGCGTCGCCGTTCGAGGGCAGTGAACTTGCCACGCTCAACGTCGCGAAAAGGATCAGAACCACCAAGGCAAGAGACCGAGCGGCCATTGCGAGCTGATTCCTCACTCCGCGCCCACCTTCGATGCCACCGCTGCGACGCCTTTGCGCGGGACGTGCGCCTTCCACGCCACACCGAACTTCTTCTCGAAGTAGGCCTGATTCTTCTTCCAGAGCTGGTCGTAGGCCTCGGGCGACAGCTTGCGGAAGGCGCCCTGGCCGACGTGGTGGACGTAGGCGTCCTCGGCGCAGGCGACGCGGTATCCCTTCGCGCGCATGCGGACGGCGAAGTCGTCGTCCTCGAACATGCCGACGCCATACGCCTCGTCGAGCGGTCCGACCTCGTCGAGGACCTGCCGGCGCGCGGCCACGCAGTACATGGCGGCGACGCCGATGTCGAAGACGCGGCCGCGGAAATCGCGGGCCCGGCGGGCGGCGAAGGACGGCAGCCCCGTGATCTCGGCATAGTCGGGCTCGACGCGGGCCTCGTTGCCGCAGAAGTTGGTCGTCGGGCACAGCAGGCCGATCGAGGCGTCGCGGCGCAGGTGGCCCGCGAGGCGGCCCATGAGTCCGGGGGGCACGACGGTGTCGTTGTTGAGCAGGACCACGACCTCGCCCATCGCCAGCGCGATCCCCTGGTTGTTTGCCGCGGCGAACCCGCGGTTCTCGCGGTTGTACACGCAGCGCACGCGGACGTCCGCCGCGGCCACCATCTCGAGATACTCGGGCGTCCCGTCCGAGGACGCGTTGTCCACGACGATCACGTCGAGGCGAGGCCAGGTCTCGCGCTCGAGCAGCGAGGCCAGGCAGGCCTTCGTCAGCTCGAGGCCGCCGTAGGTCACGATGACGACCGAGACGATCGGGTGCGCCTCCGTCAGGCCCTCGTCGATCGCCTCGTAGCGGTGCGCCCAGTCGTTCTCCTCGGCCACCTCGCGGCGGGCGCTGCGGCGCGGATCGTCCGCCGGCTCGGCGAGTGCCTTCGCGAGCTGCGCGAGGAACTCGTCGTGCCCGCGCGCCAGGTAGGACACGTCGGCATACGGGAGCAGCTCCGTGAGCGCCGGCGCGACGACGGGCTTTCCGCCGTAGAGGTACTCGTAGAACTTGACGGGGTTGGTCGCCTCGGTGATGTCGTTGACGAGGAAGGGAATGATGCAGGCGTCGAAGTTCCAGAGCAGCTGCGGCATCTCGTCGTAGGGGCGCTGGCCGAGCAGGCGCACGTTCGGCCGCGAGGAGATCGGGGTGAGGTCCACGTCGAACTGACCGCCCGCGAGCACGATCGTGGCGTCCGGATGCGCTTCGGCGATCCTCGTGAGCAGCGGCACGTCCACCCAGGAAGCGAGCGCGCCGTAGTAGCCGATGACCGGATGGCGCACCTTGCCGAGCAGCTCGTTCGGGGCGTAGCGGGCGCGGTAGTGCTCGGCGTCCATCGCGTTGCGCGCCAGCACGAGCCGTGGCGCGGTGTCCTTCCACTTTTCCTCGAGGCGGTCGGCCGAAACGATGGTCGCGTCGGCGCCGCGGACGAGCTTCTCTTCGAGCGACAGCACGCTCTCGCCGAAGCCGGGAAAGTTCGTCCACTCGTCCATGCAGTCGTACACGACGCGCCAGCCGAGGCGCTCGCGCAGGCGCTCGGCCAGGGGTGCCCAGAAGGGGATCTGCACGAGGCAGACGGCGTCGCCGATCGCGAGGTCGGCCGCCATGGTCTCGAAGGACGCGACGAGCGCGTCCACGTCGATCACCTCCAGCTTGCCGCTGTAGACGTTCAGCGCGCGGCGCGACCGGATGCGCAGCTCCCCCACCCCCTCGGCCTTGCGCGCGAGGTCCCAGGCCGGGCCGCCGGGTGAAAGGAACTTCGTCGTCGAGAGGTAGAAGGCGCGGTGGCCGTGGCGGCCGAACTGCGTGGCCAGCTGCTGCGGCCGCTGGAAGCGGAAGTCCCAGTCGATGATCGAAAAGACGACGACGTCGTAGCGGCCGGACGGCTCCATCGGGACGGCGTCGGTCGTGCGCGGACCCGGCGCGGCCTCGCGCTCCTCGAGCTGGACGAGGCCATCGGATCCCGCGACGGGGGCGACCACGCGGCGCAGCCAGCGCGCGAGGGGCCGGGGCATGAGTTTCGAGCCCGCGGCAAAGAGCGGCGTGCCGGGCGCCGTCGCCCGTCCCGCCGCGCCGCGCAGGCGGTCCGCGGCCTTGCGGAGGCGTCCGAGGCGGGAGTTCTCCCAACGCTTCAGCTCCGCGAGCGCCGTGATCAGGTGCTGCTCGCGGGCCTCGGAGATCGAACGCTCGCGCTCGAGCTCCTTCTCCAGGGCGCCCACCCGCTCGGCGGTGATGCGCTCGCGCACGGCGACTTCTTCGCGCAGGAACGCGATGCCTTCCTGCTGTTCGCGGACGACGGCGTCGAGGCGGCGGATCTCCCGCGCGCGCGCCGCGACGGCTCCCTCCGACCCCCTCTCCCGGCGGGAGAGGGCCGGGGTGAGGGGCGCTGCAGCGGGCCTGGTGGCGATACGATCGAGGGCCGCCCGCAGCGTCCCGTAGCGAATATCCCAGGTGTTCTCGAAGGCGATCCTGCGTCGCCTGGCGACGACGGCTTCGCCGTCGGGTTCGCGGACGTGGCGCTCGAGGGCGGCGACGAAATCGTCGGCCGTGTCGTAGAGCGCGATGACGTCGGCATAGGGCTCGAGCTCCGGCAGGCGCCGGGCGACGATGGGCTTTCCCGTCGCGAGGTACTCGTAGAGCTTCACGGGATTCGTCGCCTCGGTCAGCGGCGTGCGCAGGAACGGGAATCGTGCAGACGTCGAAGCCGGCGACGTAGCCCGCCAGCTCCGCGTAGGGCACTTCGCCGAGGAGGTGGACGTTGGGGCGGCCTTCGAGACTCTCGAGCGCGGCGCCCTTCGTGTCGCCGACGAGCACGAAGCTCCAGTCCGGGTGCTTGCGGGCGGCCAGGGCGACCGCGCCGCCGTCGAACCACGCGGCGATCGCGCCGTAGTAGCCGACGACCGGACGCGCGGACTTCGCGAGCGGGCTCGCACTGCGGGCGGGAAGCTCCGCGAACCGCTTCGCATCCGCCGCGTTCGGCAGCGAAAGCGCGTCGGGCCGGACCCCGCGCACGCGATCGAGCAGCGGCCGCGAAGTCACGAGCACGAGGTCGCTCTCGGTCAACAGACGCCGCTCGTCCTCCGCGGTTCCGGCGCCGTGCGTGCCGAAGCCGGTGTGGTCGTCCATGCAGTCGTAAACGATCCGCCAGCCGAACTGCTCGCGCAGGCGGCGCGCCAGCGGCTCCCAGGAGGGGTACTGCACCAGGACGACGGGGTCGCGAAATCCGTGCTCTTCCGCGAGGCCTGCGATCGCCTCGAAGGCCTGTTCCAGTGTCTCGCCGCCGAGCGTCCGGCTGTAAATGTCGAAGTCGTGCTCCCCGGGAAGGGCGATCTCGAAGACGCGCTCGGCGACCCGCACGAGGCCGGCCTCACGATCGAGGCCGAGAAACCCCGTCCGCGGGTAGAACACGCGGTGCCCGTCCGCGGCAAAGCGCGAGAGCAGCTGCTGCGGGCGCTGGAACCGGAAGCCCCAGTCGATGATCGGAAGGCAAAGGACGTCGAACCGCTCGGCGGGCGGAGGGGATTCGGCGATCGTGGATGTTGCTCGGCTCAGGAGCCCTATCTTGCCACGCCTGACCGCCCGACGTCAGCGCCCGGCGGGGACCAGCAGCGCGACCTCTTCGATCTCGATGGAAGGCTTGCCGTCGCGCTTTTCCACGTAGTCGTACATCCGCTTCCAGACGGCCTCGACCTCGGGCGGCGCATTGTCCGGCGTGTCGTGGTCGCGCCACGTCAGGATCTCGCGCAGGTAGGGCTTTCCGCCGCTTTCGGTTCCCGAAACGAGGACGTGCGGCGCGTCGAAGACCAGGTTGAGCCGCTTCAGCAGCGGCCAGTGGTCCTCCCGCATGAGCTTCTCCATCTGCGCTTCGCTGCCCGGGCGCACGTGGTACGTCACGACGACCGTCTCCGGGTCCTTCGGTCCCCCGTCTGTCCGGGCCGGAGCGTCAGCGCAGAGCGAGATCAGCAGAACGACGGCGGCAATGGTTCGCTTCATGGGCACCCCCGCAGGACGGTACGGCCGGGGCGAAGCAAGGTTGCGCGGACAAGAAAAAACCCGGCGGACCGGAGGGGCCGCCGGGCAAACCGAGTGGAGGGCTGGCTTAGAAGCTGACGCGTGCGCCGAAGCGCACGATCCGCGGGCTCTGCATCTCGATGATCTGGTTGTAGACGCCCACGCCGGCGTTCACCCTCGCGTTGCGCTGGAGGATGGTGCCCTGATTGAGGGCGTTGAAGATGTCCGCCGCGATCGTGACCTGGACGGGCTTGACGTTGATCACTTTCTCGATGCGCAGGTCGAGCTCGTACACGTTGCCGTAACGGTTGTCGGAGATCTTCCCGATGATGTTGTCGCGGTTGCCGAGGCCGTCACCCGGATCGAACCGGTAGTAGTTGATATACGGGTAGCCTTCGCGTCCGAAGAAGTTCGCGGCCACGGCGAAATCCCACGGCAGCTGGTAGAGGCCGCCGACGTTGAAGAGCCAGCGCGAGTTGAGGAAGACCTCGTTGCGCGCGCCGCTCGCCGCGCCCGCGGGCAGGGCCGCGATGTCGTCGCCCGCGCAGGTCGAGCCCGTCTGGATGCCGACCGGGGTGCCGGGCCAGAGCTCGTTGTTGCCGCCGCGGTCGCTCGTCGGCTCGTAGCAGGAACCGGCGCCGCCATGCTGGTTCCAGTTCTGGTACGTGCCGCCGCCGCGAATGAGCCACTTGTTGGTGAGGCGCTTCTGGAAGGTCAGGTCCACGCCGTTGTAGGTGGTGTCCCAGTCGGGCCGATTGCTCAGCGTGACGCCCGCGGGAACGGGGACTCCCGGCTTCAACTGGTAGTAGGGCTGATCGAACTCCTGGCCGTTGTAGAGGCGGCCGGTGAGAGTTCCGCCGACCTCGTAGTCGCTTTCATCGAGCCCCGTCCGGTGCGGATAGAGCGCGCCGGTGTACTTGCGGTAGGTGTAGTTGATGCCGACGACGAAGTCCTGCATGATCTCGCGCTCGATGCCGCCGATCACTTCCGTCGTCTTTCCGGCCTTCAGGTTCGGATCGACCCTGTTCGGCGAGATCGACGACCCGGGGTTCGACGGATCGACGCCGTAGCTGGCGATCAGATTGTTGAGATTGAGCTCGTCGCGCGTGATGACGTGGTCGCCGTTGGCATCGTTCCAGTAGTAGTAGAGGCCCGCCAGCGCTCCCGGGTTCACGAAGGAGATGGCGTTGGCGCCGAGCTGGTCGGCGTACTGCGAGTAGCTCGCCCGCAGCAGCGTCTTGTTGTCCTTGCCGAGCGCATAGGTCAGGCCGATGCGCGGAACGACGTTTTCCCACGTGAACGGGGTGCGGCCGCCGATCGTCGTGACCGCCGGGAGCAGGTCCGGCACGACCGGATTGGCAGGCGTGGTCGACGTCAGGTTCTTGCCGTCCTGGTGGTCGTACCGGACGCCGAGGTTGACGGTGAGGTTGCCGAGGGTGAGCGTGTCGGAGAGGTAGCCGCTCAGGTACTGCTGGTCGGTCCTGACCACCGCCTGCCGCGTCAGGGTCGCGACCGGCGCGGCGAAGTTGGCGAGGTCGCCGTAGTTGCCGTTGCCCGGCCAGGACGAGGTCGAGGACACGTCCGTCGTGCGGTAGTTGAACCCGAACTTCAGCTCCTGCCCGACCGAGCCGGTGTTGAAGAAGTACGAGCCGCTGGCCGTGGCCTGCTGCTGGGGCCGGACCGTGTCGGCGAAGAGGTAACTGCCGATGTACTGGCCCTGCGGGTTGATGTACAGGTCGTTGACGTCGGTGCCGCCCTGCGGCGTAAGCGAGAAGCCGCTCGACACCGACGAGTACGACGCCGTCGCGAAGAGCGAGGACGAGAACACCTGGGAGATCTCACCCCGCCAGACGTTGGTCGGGCCCGTCTGGTTCCAAGAGGCGGGCGGAGGGCGGTTGAAGCTGACGTTGCGCCCGATCTTTTCCTTGTTGCCGTTGCCGAAGGTCCCCATCAGCGACGTGGCGTCGAAGAGCTGCAGGTTGACCTTCGCGTTGTAGTCGATGAGCGTCGTGTTGTCCGGATTTCCCTGCGCGTTGAACAGGTTGATCTGGTTGCGGCCCGCGGCGCCCCACGCGAAGAGCTTGTCCTTCCAGAGCGGACCGCCGATCTCGATGCCGTAGTCCTGCACCTCGTTGATGCGGTTGCCGCCGTTCGTCACGCCCTGGGCCTGGTCGAGCGGCGTGACGTTGTTCCACTGGAGGCTGCCGTCGGCGAGGTAGTACCGGGCCGAACCGTGGACGTCGTTGGTGCCGCGCTTGGTGACGAGGTTGAGCTGCACGCCGGGCGTCGCCGCCGTGACGTCGCTGCCTCCCGTCGACGCCTGGATCTCCTCGAACGACTCGAAGTCGTAGTAGGTCGGCGAGGAGCCGAGGGCTCCCATGTCCGTGATCGTGACGCCGTCCACGTTCCACGTGTTCTGGCTCGAGTCGGCGCCCTTGCCGACGTAAGTCGACTGCTGGCCGCTCTCGTTGCCGCCGACGTTGACGCGGTCCAGCTGCACGCCGGGAACCGTCGAGAGGATGACCCATGGGTCGCGGGCCGTCGGGATCGCCTGCAGCTCCGTCTGGTCGACGACCGCGCCGGTCTCGACCTTGCGGGTGTCGAACAGGGCCGCGCCGCCCGAGACGGTGATCGTCGCCTCGACGCTCGAGATCTTGAGCGTCGTGCTCTCTTCCGTGTTCTGCCCGATCGAAACCTTCACGTCGGACTTCGTCACGAAGGTGAAGCTCTGGAGCTCGTACGTGAGCGTGTAGACGCCGGGCGAGAGGCTCGGGAAGCGGTACTCGCCTCGCGCGTCGGTCGTCTGGACCTTCTTGGCGCCGTTGCCGCTCAAGGTCACGGTCACTCCGGGCAGCCGCGCGCCCTGTTCGTCCGTGACGTTGCCGATGATGTTGCCGGTGAGCGTTTGAGCCCGGGCCGCCGGCGCGAGGGCGAGGGCGATCGCCAGCGCGAGCACCGCCCACCTCCAAGCCTTGCCCGGACTCGATCTCGTCTTCGCGTTCATTCTTCCGATCCTCCTTTACGCCGCGCGGGGGTGCCGGCGCGTCCTTCCTGGAGAGCAACGCGAGTGCCACGCCAGAAAAGCGGGCGCCGAGGGCCGAGAGCGCGATGCACGAGGACGAGTCGCGGGAGGATGCGGACGGCGCGTGCGCCGCGCGAGCGTCCCGCGCGGCAAAATCCAGATTCGTGGACACGCCATTCAGCGCGACGGAACCGCTGGACGAACGCGAAACCCGGGACGGAACGCGCGCGCGCGGCGACGAGAGGACCGCTCACCGGGACCCGCATGCGACGGCCAAAACGGTCGAGCGCGCGCTGTCCGGCGGTTTGGACGTTTTGAGGACGCCGCAGGCACTGCACACGAAACGGCCGCCCTTTCGGGGCGGCCACTGCAACTTTTCCGAAAAATCTTGGGGTCGGTCAGCGCCTCGGCACCGGACGCTCCCCGCTTTCGAGCCGGCGGGCGAACACGGCGTCCAGGGAGATCGGGCCCGCTCCGTAGGCCCCGAGCCACAGGAGGAGGGCGATGTAGAGGTACTCGGACATGCCGAAGAGGTCCGAGAGCTCGTGGATGTCGGCCTTCTTCGCGGTGAGGATGGCGACGATCATCGTCGCGATCAGCGGCAGCGTCGCCACCCGGGTGAAGAGCCCGGCCAGCAGGAGCGCGCCGCAGGCGAACTCCGCCGTCGCGGCGAGCGGCGCCTGGAACTGCGGGGCCGGGATGCCGAGCTCGGTGAAGAACGCGACGACCTTCGGCAGATTCTGCAGCTTTCCCCACCCGGACTGAAGAAAGATCCAGCCGACGGTCAGGCGGGCGACCGTCGGCGGAAGCCACCGCAGGCCTCTCGAAACCGAGTGAATCAACCGGCGCAACCGCGACGCGCGATCCATCAACGTGGGCATGGGCGACTCCTTCTGGAAGGTGTTCGAGTTGGGGGAAGCCTATCCCGCGCCGGCGCGACCGGCCCGTCTCGGCGTCGCAGCTGCTAGAACCAGCGGTACTGGTAGGTCAGGCCGACGGCCGAGAAGTCCTGGCCGACCCGGACCGAAGCCCCCTTGGCCCACGCGAGCTTGAGCATGTGCCCGTGCCCGAGCGGCACCGCGGCCGTGGCGCCGATCCGGGAGTTCTGCTGCCGGTCGAACCCGGCCACGCCGTCCACGATCGTCTGCCCTCCCGAATACCACGTGCCGTCCAGGCTCAGCCACAGGCCCGGCAGGAACGTGTAGATGACGTGCGCCTGGAGCGCGAGGATGGGGTCCTGGGCGCGGCGGTGCCCGCCGAAGAAGTCGTCGTTGACCGTGAAGAACCAGCCGCCCACGTAGGCCTCGAGCGTCCATTTGCCGATGGGGTGCGCGAGGCCGAGCTCGGGCTTGAAGGCCCAGCGGTGGGTGCCGATGTTGATCAGCTTCGACGGGTCGTACTGGCCCGTCGGCATCAGGACCGTCAGGCTCGCTCCGAGCGTGGTCGAAGGGGCCTCGCGTGCGAACTCCTGCGGCGTCAGGGCCGGGCCGCCGAGGATGTTGGAGGCGAGGCGCAGCTGCAGGTCGCCCTGCCCGGACCGGGAGATCGAGCGCCGCTCCTCGCCGACGTCTCCCGAGACCTTGGCCCAGACCCAGGGCATCGCGACGAGGGCGCTCGCCGAGCGCCCGAAGAACGAAAACGTCCGGTTGTAGAAGGCCGCGACGGCGTCGACCTTGGCGTCGACGTTCTGAACGGGGAGCGAGGGATCGGTGATCACCGAGCCCCACTGATAGACGTAGGGCGCCCCGAGGATGTTGACGCCGACGGGACTCGGCGCGTAGGCGCGCGGCTCGAGCTGCTGGGCGGAAGCGGCGGCGGCGCCGACGGCGAGCACGCCCGTCACGATCAGCGCGGGTGCAAATCGCCTCACGGTCGGGCGCAGTCCGACCTCCATGTGCTCCCCTCCACACGCCCGCCGGGACGGCCTCAGGAGCCCGGACCCAGGATCACGCGGTCGATCCGCAGCAGCTCCCCGAGCGACCAGGCCTGGAACGGACAGCCGCGCGGAGTATGCGGCGCATCGCCGTCGGCGATCTCGGAGACGTGGCCGAGTCCCGCTTCGTCGAGGTGCGCCAGGAGCGGCGCGAGGAAGCGCTCGCGCGCCTCGGACTTCGCCGCCTCCGAGCCCTCCCGCGCCCGCACCCACGCGTCCACGAAGGCCCCGGCGAGAAACGGCCAGACCGTCCCCTGGTGGTACGCGCCGTCGCGCTGGCGCGGCCCGCCCTCGTATCGCCCCTGGTACGCCGGATCCTCCCGGAGACGAGGGAGCGAAGGCCGGCGGGCGTCGCGAGCGCCGCCTCGACCGCGTCGACGATGCGGCGCGCGCGCTCCCCCTCGACGAGCGCGAACGGGAGGCCGCCGACGGCGAAGATCTGGTTCGGCCGAACGGTCGCGTCCGCGGTTCCCGCGACGTGATCGGGGTCGACGACGTCGTAGAGGCAGCCCGCCGCCTCGTTCCAGAAACGCTCGTGAAAGGACGCGATGCCCACGGTCGTGGAGCTCTCTCCACCGGTCCGAGAACGCCCCCGCGATCCAGAGCGCGTTGAGCCAGAGCGCCTGCACCTCGACGGGCTTGCCGATCCGCGGCGTCACGACCCAGTCGCCGACCTTCGCGTCCATCCAGGTCAGCTGCACGCCGGGCTGCCCGGCCGCGAGCAAGCCCGTCGGTGTCGGCGCGGATTCCGAATCGCGTCCCCGCGGCGTAACCCGCCAGGATCGCCTCGATCGCGTCCTGCGAGCTTCGCCACGCTCGACCGCGAGCCGACGCGCCCGGCGGCGGCCATCGCCTCGAAGTACTCGTACACGGCCACGACGTACCAGAGCGACGCATCGACCGCGTTGAACTCGGGCTCGCTCGACGGCGTCCGGAAAGAAGTTCGGCAGCATGCCCTCCGAAACGGTCCCTGCCCACTCGAGGAGGATGCCCTCGGCATCCTCGAGCCGGCCCGTCGCCAGACACAGCCCGCGCAGGGCGATGAACGTGTCGCGGCCCCAGTCGGTGAACCATGGATAGCCCGCGACGATCGTCCGCCCGGAGCCGCGCCGGACGAGGTAGGCATCCGCGGCGCGATCGAGCCGGTCGCCGAGCGACGCGCGCCGACGGCTTTCGCTCGAGCGCAGCACAGCCAGGGCCGACTCCGCGCCCCCCACGCCGAGCGCCGCTTCATGGCCCTGCGCCGCCGCGAGCCAGATCGCCTCGCCGGCGGAGAGGTCGAAGCGAAACGTCCCGGGCGCAGCGAGGTCTTCCGCGCTGTCGAGACCGCGGGCCTTCTCCTCGGCGTAGAGGAAGTTGCGATACCACTCGGGCGAGGCTTCGTACGCTCCGTTCGAGCGAACCACGACCGCGGGCACGTCCGGATAAGGATGGAAGGCGAGCAGACCACCGGGCTCCCCGCTCGCATCGAATCGGAACGCGGGGTTTTCGTGGTGGAGCGCGTGAGAGTCGCGGCCCGAAAGGAACGGCCGCATGACGAGCACCGCCGCGCCCGTTCCGGCCAGCCGCTTCCAGGACACTGCGACTGCGGAGGAATCTTTCGGCACGAAGATCTCCTGCGCGATGCGCGTTCCGTCCGGCAGCGCAAACGTCCAGCGCGGCCAGGGATCGAGATCGAAGGAGGCGATGCGGGTCGCTCCGTCCGGATGCGTGACGTCGGGAACGTAGGCCTGCGAGGAAATTGCGAACCGCCCCGCGGGGGTCTCGACCCATGCGTCGAAGCCGTTGACCAGGACCAGCCGGCCGGTGGGCGGCGTCCGCGCGGTCAGCAGGAGGGCGTGGTACCGCCGGGTCCGGATGCCGGCCGACGTGCCCGAGGCGAACCCGCCCAGCCCGTCCGCCTCGAGCCATTCCCGCGTCAACGCATCGTTCATGCGGGAGAAGCCTACAGCCGTTGCCGCGCCCGGCGGCGCGCGACCGCTACCGCGAGACGTCGACGGACGCGAACATCCCCTCGGCGACCCAGTCGCGCAGCCAGCGGAAGAGCTGCTGACCCGGATCGCCCTGGAGTCCCTTCGCGGCGGCGGCCACGGCCTTGCCGAACGGCTTGCCCTTCGCGAGCGCTCCCAGGAAATCGTAGGCGGGCTTCGTCAGGTCGAGGCGCCACACCTCGTAGTTCTTGCGCCACACCGCCACCCACGTCGCCTTGCGCGCCGTGTCGGGGTGGTCGTGGTCGTCGTCCTTGACCGACTGGAGGTAGGCGTTGACCGGATGCGTGAACGCGCAGAGGCGAAACGCGGCGATCGGGTGGAACACCGCCCCCATCCAGGCATCCTGCGGGATGCGCGCGATCTCCTCGGCCGGCCACGCGGGAGACTGCGGCGCGTCGAAGACCTCCGTGATCGCGAGCTCGAGGCGCGCGAGGTCCGCCGCGAAGGCCCGCTTGCGGACCCCCTTGGACGCGCGCACGAACTCCGGGAAGCCGCGGCCGAGCCGGTTGAACGTGTAGCTGACCGACGGGTGCGCGGCCACGTACCGCGTCACGAGCGCCGCGAACTCCTCGTCGCCGAGCAGGTGGGCCACGGCCGGATAGTCGCCCTCCAGCGCCTCGATCATTCGCAGCAGGTACATCCCCTGATAGACGCCGACGCGCTCGACGGGCGTCAGCGTCTTCGAGGGCAGGATCACCCGGTCGATGTCGGCCGGATCGAGCTCCGCGCGCGCGGCCTCGGCCTCGACGGCCGCGTCCACCGTGCCGGGCTGCTCGATGACGGCCTGCATCCACCGCTGGATGCGCGGCAGCGGAAGCTCAAGAGGCGGCCGCAACGGCCCTCCCCTCGCGCCGGTAGGCGCGGGCCTTCAGCGCCTCGGCGTGCACGACGTCGAATTCGGGGATGTCCGCGTCCCACTCGAGCAGCGTCGCGACGTTGCCCGTGCGCGCGACCGAATGGCGATAGAGGTCCCACACCGCGTCGATCACGAAGTCGTTGTGCGTGTCGATGATGTGCGTGCCCTTGTTCGTGTGGCCGGCGAGGTGGTACTGCGTGACCCGGGTCGGGTCGATCGCGTCGAGGTACTGCGCGGGATCGAACCCGTGGTTGAAGGAGCTGACGTAGACGTTGTTGACGTCGAGCAGCATCCCGCAGTCCGCGTCCGCCATGAGACGGGCGAAGAACTCCCACTCCGGCATGGACGAGGACGCGAATTCCGCGTAGGTGGACGCGTTCTCGAGCATCAGCGGCCGCTCGAGAATCTCCGAGACCTGTTTCACGCGCCCGACGACGTGGCGCAGCGCCTCTTCGGTCAGCGGCATCGGGAGGAGGTCGTGCGTGTTGCGCCCGGCGACACCGGTCCAGCACAGGTGATCGGACACCCATGCGGCCCGCGTGCGCGTGGCGAGGGATTTCAGTTTCGCGAGGTGCTCGCGGTCGAGCGGGTCCGTCGAGCCGATGTTCATCGACACGCCGTGCAGCACGATCGGGATAGCGCTCCGCGACCTGGTCGAGCACCCAGAGCGGCCGCCCGCCGGTGTCCATGTAGTTCTCGGACAGGATCTCGAAGAAGTCGACCGCGGGCTTCTGCTCGAGGATGTGCGGGTAGTGCACCGTGCGCAGGCCGACGCCGATGCCGAGATCGGGCAGGCCCCAGCGGTTGTGATTCTGAATTTCGGGTTTCACGTGTCGGGTTTTCCGGCGGGAAGAAACCCGGGGGCCCGAAGGCCCCCGGGAAAACGCGATGGAGTTAGGCCGCCTTCTTGACGGGAACCGCGCAGCCGCCCTTGCCCTTGCAGGAGTTCTTGCCGGCGCAGCTGCCGTCGCCGGTCTTGCATCCGCCCTGACCCTTGCAGGCGTTCATGCCCTTGCAGGAGTGCTTCACGTCGGCCGAGGCGCAGCCGCCCTTGCCCTTGCAGGAGTTCTTGCCCGCGCAACCCGCGTCGCCAGCTCTTGCAGCCGCCGGTGCCCTTGCAGGAATTCATGCCCTTGCAGACGTGCTTGTCCGAGGCGGCCTTGGTGTCCTTGGCCTTCTCGTCGCCGGCCTTGGCCGGAGTGCCCGCGCCCGCCGTCACCATCGCGCTCGCCAGGCCCGAGCCCGCGAGCACGCCGGCGATCGCCAACCCGATCGCCTTCGTCGTCAGATCACCCTTTTTCATCCTCGTCTCCTTTGCATCCCCCTTCCGGGGGCGCCATGCGAATCGGCCCAGCCGACATGGCTACGCCGAGTTACCCGCGTCGAATCCGAGTTCCGCCCCGACCCTCCGACTGGCCGGGCCGACGGGCCGGGATTTTATCCCCTTCCGATCGCGATGGAAGTGGACTTAATTTCGCCAGTCTCGCGTGCCGGTCCGCCCCGGATCCGGAAGGAGACTTTCGGGCCTCGCCTGTCACCTCCGTAGTACGCGGAGACGGCGACCGACGGATCTGCCTCGGCGGACCGGGACAGCAATTCCCACATTTGCCGGCTACGGGCGTCCTCCCGGGAGGGGCCAAATAAATGGATGTTCATGCCCCCTTGGATGCCCGGGGCTTCAGGAACGTTTCGGGAACCGGCCGCCGTCGACGTCCTTGAGGAATCCGATCAGGGCCGCGAAGTAGGCCTCCTGGTCGTCCCACATCGCCAGGTGGCTGCCGTTCTCGCAGATCGCGACCCGCGAATTCGGCAGGAGCCTGCCCATCTTCCGGATGTCGTCGGGGTTCATCTCGTCGTAGCGCGCCCCGATGACGAGCGTGGGCACGGTGATCTTCGCAAGGTCCTTCCAGCGGTCCCAGTCCTTGAACGTCCCGGTCACGACGAACTCGTTGGGCCCCTGCATCGTGTTGTAGACCTGCGGCGAGATGTGCTTGAACGCCCGCGCGACCGGATCGGGCCACGGATCCACGCGGCAGACGTGCCGGCCGTAGACCTCCTTGAACATCACCGCCTGGTACTCGGGGTTCTCGTAATCGCCCTTCTCCTCGTACTTGACGAGCACGGCGAGGACCTCGGGCGGCAGCGCGGCGCGCAGCTTGTTGACGTACTCGACGTAGGACGCGATCGACGCCGTCATGCTCGAGAGCACCAGCCCCTTGAGGTGCTTCTGGTACTTCAGCGCGTACTCGATCGCGAGCATGCTTCCCCACGACTGGCCGTAGAGGAAGAAATCGTCGAGCCCGAGGGCGGCGCGCACCTGCTCGACTTCCTCGCGGAAGCGGTCGATCGTCCAGAGACTCTTGTCGTCGGGCTGGTCGGAATAGAAGGAACCGAGCTGGTCGTAGTAGTAGAACTCGACGCCCTCCTGCGGCAGGAAATCCTCGAAGCACTCGAAGTACTCGTGCGTCACGCCCGGCCCGCCGTGCAGCGTCAGGACCTTGATCTTCCCGGCGCCCACCTTCTTCGTCCAGACCTTGTACTTGCCGTCGACGGTGATCATCCGGATGCCGGCGGTCTTGATCTCCTTGGACGACGGCGTCGCGGCCGGAGTCGCCGCCCGGGACAGGCGCGCGTGCAGGAGCGATGCAGCGGAAAGGGCGACGAGCGATCGACGATCGATTGTCATGGTCCGGATTCTAGTCCGGCTCCCGCGGCGAGGAGCCGTGACGCCGCTCTTCAGCCGCCCAGCGTGGAGTCGCTCGCGGCGCGAATAGTCTCCCGACCGAAGGGAGGGAGGAGGTTCGCGCCGCGGGAGCGGCGCGGAGCGGAGGGGTCAGGCGTCCGGTCGAGCCCGCACCCGGGCGAGCCGGACGCCGGTGCGCCCCGGCAGGGGCGCAGACCCCGTAGCGGAGCGAACGCGACGGATGACATAATCCGCCCACCCTATGGAACTGACCACCCGCGAAGACGGGGAAATCACGATCCTGACCGTGACCGGAGACCTCGTCATCGGCGAGCCCGAGACGACCTTCAAGAAGACGATCACGCGGCTGCTCGAGGAGGGCCGGGTCAACCTGCTCGTCGATCTCTCGGCCGTGGGCTTTCTCGACAGCTCGGGCCTCGGCGCCCTCGTCCGCGCTCTGACGCTGGCGCAGAAAGAGGGCGGCTCGGCCAAGCTCCTCCACGCCGGCCCGCAGGTGCGCAAGCTCCTCCAGATGACCAAGCTCGATTCCGTTTTCGAAATCCACGAAGACCTGGAGGCGGCGGTCTCGAGCTTCTAGCCAGGGTCAACCCACTTTGGTCTCGCCCACGGGCGAAGGAGACGCGTGGCGGACGAACCCGAAGAGCCCGAGGACGAAACCCTCGAAGCGGCGGACGACAGCGAGGCGGAAGTCTCCGCGCTGGCGGAGCTCGCCCTCTGCGAAAACCTCTCCCAGACCTCCGGCTGGGCGGCCCGCTGGAGCGCCTCGATGGCCGGCGCCGACGCGACGTTGCTCTGGGCGCCCGACACCGTCAATCCCCTCTTCCTGTGCATCGGCGCCTCGGGCGAGGGCGTCGAGAAGATGCTGCGGCGATCCGCGCCGCGCGAGAGCGGATTCGTCCACGAGCTCGTGCGCGATCGGCAGGCGCTCGTTCTCACGGGCGCGGAGCTGACGTCGGCCGATCCCTTCGTGCGCGGCGTGCCCCCGAAGTTCCGGGCGTGCCTCGCCGTGCCGCTCGAGGCCGAGGGCATCATCGTCGGCCTGCTCGCCCTCTTCTTCACGGAAATCGCGGACTCGGACACCGTCCTGGCCCGCCTCGAGCGCTTCCTCGAGCAGGCCGCCCCGGCGCTGGGCCGCGCCCTGCGCTCCGAGCGCAAGACCGTCGGCATGCTCCACGCGATCGAGCGCCTCACGAACCTCTACGACCTCTCCAAGGCGTTCGGCTCGACGATCGACTTCGACGAGCTGTCGGACCTGATCGTCCGCAAGGCGGTCGACTTCGCCACCGCCGAGGTCGCCTCGCTCTGGACGCTCGACGACGAGGACGTGGCCCTTGCGGCGACCGCCGTCAACGAGAACTACGACGTGGAGTCCCCGCCCGAGGCCGTCGGCGCCTCGATCGTCGGCGACGTCATCGCCGGCCAGGAGAACCTGCGGCGCAACCGCATCCCCGCCGACGACGAGCTGGCCTCGGAGAACGAAGGCTACAAGATCCACTCGGTCCTCGCCGTGCCGCTCATCGAGGACGAGGTCTCGATCGGCGCGCTCGTGCTCGTCAACAAGCGCGGCCGCCATCCCGAGTTCTCGGGCGAGGACGAGGAGCTGCTGGCCGACCTCGCGCGCCAGGCCGTCCGGGCCCTGCACAACGCCCGCCAGCACGAGGCGGAAAAGAAGGTCGAGGAGCTCGACGCGCTGCTCGCCGTCAGCCGCGAGATCACGTCCACGCTCGACCTCGACAAGGTCATGCAGACGATCGTCAACGCCACCTCGGCGCTGATCCCCTACGACCGCTGCGGCATCGGCATCTTCGAGAAGGGCCGGCTGCGCCTCGGGGCCGTCTCGGGCTCGCCCGAGATCGACCGCAAGGACCCGGGCGTCAAGCGCATGGAGGAGCTGCTGCAGTGGGTGTTCCTCTCCGGCACCGACACGGACGTCACCCAGACCGATGACGGCGAGATCACGGCGGACCGGCCCGAGACCGAGGAGAAATTCCGGGCGATCTTCAAGGAGACGGGCCTGCGCTCGTTCTCCGGCGTGCTGCTCAAGGACGAGGAAGGCAAGCTCGGCGTCCTCGGCTTCGAAAGCAAGGAGCCGCTGCTCTTCGACGAGGAAACCAAGGACCTGCTCTCGATCCTCGTGAACCAGGCGACGGTCTCGGTCCGCAACGCGCAGCTCTACCAGCAGGTCCCGCTGGCCGGGTTCCTCCAGCCGCTGCTCGAGCGGCGGCGCCAGTTCCTCGGCATCCCGGTGCGCCGGCGCCAGGCCTGGGGCATCGGCGCGCTGCTCGTCGTGCTCGCCCTCGTCATCGTCCCCTGGCCGCTGAAGGTCGAAGGCCCGGTCCGCCTCCTGCCCGGCAGCCGGGCGGTCGTGGCGGCCGGCGTCGACGGCGTCGTCAAGGAAGTCCTGCACCGCGAGGGCGACCGCGTCGAGGCGGGCGAAGTCATCGCGACGCTCAAGGACGAGTCCTACCAGGCGGCGCTCGCGGAAGCCCGATCCGCGCTCGCGATCGCCGAGAGCGAGATGGCCCTCCACACGCAGGAGGGCGACGCCGGCGCGATGTTCGCGGCCCGGTCCCGGCGCGATCAGCTCCAGGCGCGCCGCGCGCTGGCCGAGGAGCAGCTGGGCAAGACGCTCCTGCGCGCTCCCGCCGCCGGGCGTGATCGTGACGTCGCACATCGAGCAGCGCGTGGGACAGGCGCTCGCGCGCGGCGCCGAGTTCGCGATCGTGGCCGACGCCGGCAGCGTCACGGCCGAGGTGGCCGTGCCCGAGTCGGACGCGGCCCTCGTGAAGGCGGGCGAGCCCGTGGCGCTCAAGATGAACCCCTTCCCCACGCGGGTCTTCCGCGGCGAGGTCAAGCGCGTCGGCGCGGAGCTGCGGCAGGAGGGCGAGGAGAGCTTCGTGATCGCCGAGGCCCGCGTGCCGAACGCGGACGGATCGCTGCGCGCCGGAATGCTCGGGACGGCCAAGGTGTCGGCCGGCACGCGCCGGCTGGGCGCGGCGCTGTTTCGCAAGCCCGTGCGCTACATCTGGCTCAAGATCTGGCCCCTGCTCCCGTGAGCGCCCGGCCCCGCCCGGCCGTCCTCATGTCGGCGGCGCCGCTCGAGAAGGGCGTCGGCGCGCTGGCCGCGCGGCGCGGCGCCGCCGCGGACCGCCCCGCCCTCAAGACCAATCTCGTGGCCCGGCGCGTCGTCCAGATGGGCGAGGCGCAGTGGGTCGTGAAGAACGTCGACGCCACCAAGTACTACAGCTTCGACGAGGGGACGTGGGGCCTGATCCAGCTCTTCGACGGCACCCGCACCCTCGCCGAGATCCACGAGACCTACCAGGCGATGTTCCCGGACGAGGTCGTCGAGGCCACGCTCGTGCCGGAGTACGAGGAGATGCTGCGCTCGATGGAGCTGCTCCAGCAGTCCGTCGCCGAGCGCAACCTGCAGGAGCTGTCGCGGATGAAGGACGCGCGGCGCCGCACGGCCGCGCAGAAGGCGGAAGGGTTCGACATCTTCCTGATCCCGTTCCACGTCTTCGACCCCGACGAGTTCATGAACCGCACGCAGAAGTACGTGCGGTGGCTCTGGCGGCCTCCCGCCGTGATGATCTCGCTCGTCTTCATCGCCGTGATGACGGGCGTGATCGTCGCCCACTTCGGACCCATCTGGAGCGAGACGCTCCAGCTCTACGCGTTCCTGCGCAAGCCCTTCTGGGACGCCGTGCAGTTCTTCGCGATCCTCTCGTGCATCGGCCTCGTCCACGAGATGGCCCACGGCTACGTCTGCAAGTTCTACGGCGGCGAGGTGCACGACATCGGCGCGGCGCTGCTCTACTTCATGCCCGCCTTCTACTGCGACACGACCGACGCCCTCCTCTTCCCGAGCAAGTGGCACCGGCTCTGGGTCGTGCTGGCCGGCATGTACATCGAGGCGATCATCTGCTGCTTCGCCACGGCGCTGTGGGTGGCGTCCTACCCGGACACCCTGCTGCACGAGCTGGCCTACAAGTTGATGCTCTTCACCGGCGTCTCGACGCTCTTCTTCAACATCAACCCCCTGCGCAAGATCGACGGCTACTACGCGCTCTCCAGCATCCTGGAGATCCCGGAGCTGCGCGAGGACTCGATCGAGTACCTCGGCGCGCTCTTCAAGCGCCACGTCCTGCGGTTGAACGTCGAGGTGCCGCTGCTGTCGCGCCGCAAGCGGCGCATCTACCTGATCTATGCGCCGCTGGCGCTCGGCTTTCTCGTGCTCATCATGTATTTCATCGCCAACCTCTTCTACAACTTCTTCGCGAAGTACTTCCCCAACGTCGCCATCGTCCTGCTGATCCTGACGCTGCTGCGCCTGTTCCGGAAGGACGTGCGCGCGCTGCTCCAGGGGATCCGCCTGGTCTATCTCGACAAGAAGGAGCTGATCATGTCCCGACGCGTGCGGACGTACCTGCTCGGCGGCGCGGCCGCCCTGCTGCTGGTGGTCGCGATTCCGTGGGCCCCATGGACGATCGACACGGACGCGGTCCTCCGGCCCTGGACGGAAGTCCGCCTCGAGGCGCCGGAAGACGGGACGATCGTCGAGGTGCGCGCCCACGAAGGCGAGCTCGTCCCGAAGGGCGCGGTCGTGGCCGCGCTCGCCAGCCAGGCCGCCGTCTCGGGCCTGGCCGACACCGCGGCCGCGCGCGACGCCCTGCGCAAGCAGTCCAACCGGATGCGCGAGGCCGGCGACGCCTCGGGCGTCTACGAGGCCGAGAGCCTCGAGGCCGCCTCGCAGATCGCCCTGCTGCGGGAAGAGACCCGGCGCGACCGGCTGGCGGTCCGCAGTCCGATCGAGGGCCGCGTCCTGACTCCGCGCATGCAGGACCTCGAGGGACGGTTCCTGTCCGCGGGCGCGCCGATCGCGACGATCGGCGATTGCGCGCGCCTGAAGGCGGAGATCCCGATCAGCGAGCGGCTGCTCCCGTACCTGCGCAGGGGCGCTCCCGTCGCGATGCAGCTGCGCGCGCGTTCCGGACACATCCTCCACGGCTCGATCGTCCAGATCGGATCGGCGGCGCGCGATCTGCCGCGGACCGCGGATGGGGCGCAGGCTGTCCTGCGGCCGGCCGAGCGACCCGAGCGCTTCGACGCGATCGTCGTGTTCGACAACGCGGACGGGACGAGCCTGCCCGGCATGTCCGGCTACGCCAAGATCTCGCTCGGGAAGAAGTCCTTCCTGTGGCGCACCGGCCGGGTCCTCGGCCACTGGCTGCAGACGGTCATCTGGTGGTGAAAAGGAAACGCCCCGCTTGCGCGGGGCGTTTCGGGATCCCGAAGGGAAGACGCTTACAGCGCCTTGGCGGCCCGCATCGCCTTCGCGGCACGCATCGCCCTGGCGGCGCGCATCGACTTCGCCGCACGCATCGCCTTGGCAGCGCGCATCGACTTCGCCGCACGCATCGCCTTGGCGGCGCGCATCGACTTCGCGGCACGCATCGCCTTGGCGGCGCGCATCGACTTCGCGGCGCGCATCGACTTGGCGGCGCGCATCGACTTGGCGGCGCGCATCGACTTGGCGGCGCGCATCGACTTCGCCGCGCGCATCGCCCTGGCCGCGCGCATCGACTTGGCGGCGCGCATTGCACGCGTGGCCTTCAGCGAAGAGCTGGCGGCGGGCGCCGACACGGCCGGGCTGGCACCGAAACTCTCGACGCGAATCTCCGGAAGATCGCGGCCCGTCGCCTGGCGGATCTTGGCCTTCTGAGCATCCGTGAGCTTGATTTTGACTTCGTTACCCATTTTTTCTTCCTCCCTTGCCCCGTCATAAAGGCAATATCGGGGCCAGCTTGGAGCCTCCAAAACAACCGATGTTCAGTCTTTGTTTTCAGCGATTTAGGGTTTCCGACTCGGCGGTCGGCACAGCCAAGGGTGAAAATTTACCGGCCCATGCGATGAATTTTTCAACTACGGACTAGAGACCGTATTTCCTGCACAGGTACTTGATCTGGTTTGCGTCGAGGCCGAGCTTTCGCGCGGCTTCGGCCTTCACGCCGCCCGCGGCGGCGATCGCGTCCGACAGGAGCTTGCGCTCGTAGTCCTCGACCGCCTCGGCGAACGGTCTGGGCGGCGCGCCGGCCGCGTCCGCGGTCCGGTCGTCGCGCAGCGCGCGCGGCAGGTCCTCCAGGCCGATCTCGTCGGCGTCCGAGAACAGGACGAGCATTTCGATGGCGTGCGCGAGCTCCCGCACGTTGCCCCTCCAGGGATGCGCCTCGAGCCGCTCGAGGACCGCCGGGCGCCAGACGCCTGGTCTTCTTGCCCTCGCGCGCGGAGAACTTCGCGAGGAAGTGCTCGGCCAGCATCGCGAGGTCGCCCGGCCGCTCCCGCAGCGGTGGAACCGCGATCGGGATCGTGTTGATCCGGTAGAAGAGGTCCTCGCGGAAGCTTCCCGCCGCGACGCGCGCCTCGAGGTTCTCGTTGGTCGCGGAGAGCAGGCGGAAATCGACGGGGATCGCGCGCCGCCCGCCCACGCGCTCGATCTCGCGGCTCTCGATCGCGCGCAGCAGCTTCGACTGGGTGGCCGCCGAAAGGGTCCCGATCTCGTCGAGGAAGAGCGTGCCCCCCTGGGCCAGCTCGAAACGGCCCGGGCGCGAAGCCACGGCGCCCGTGAAGGCCCCCTTCTCGTGGCCGAACAGCTCCGATTCGGCGAGGGATTCCGGCAGCGCCGCGACGTTGACCGCGACGAAGGCCCGGTCGCGGCGCGGGCTGCCGGCGTGCAGCGAGCGGGCCACGAGCTCCTTGCCCGACCCGCTCTCGCCCTGGATCAGGACGGTCGCGTCGCTGGCCGCGACCTTTTCGATCTCCTTCAACATCCGCCGGAAGGCCGGGCTGCGGCCGATCAGCTGCGCCGGCCCGTGCGCCGCGGCGGCCTCGCGCCGCAGCTCGCGGTTCTCGGCCACGAGGCGGCGGCGCTCGACCGCCCGCTCGAGAATGACGACGAGCTCGGCCGGGTCCACGGGCTTCTGGAAGAAATCGAACGCCCCGAGCGCGATCGCCTCGAGGGCGTGGGCGCGCTCGCCCTCGCCCGACATCATCACGACCGTCGCCTCCGGATCGAGGCGGCGCGCGTGGCGCAGCAGGTCGAGCCCCTCCCGCACCTCGTTGGACGGGGGCAGGCGCAGGTCGAAGAGATAGAGATCGGCTTCCGGGCCGCACAGCGCGCGGCCCTGCGTCGCGTCTCGCGCCGAGGTGACGACGAACCTCCCCTTGAGCGCCCAGGTCAGCTGCTCGACCAGAAACGGATCGTCGTCCACGATGACGATCCGGCCGAGCGCCCGGTCCGCCGGGGCGTTCACTCGGGCTCCACCGCCGGAAACGAGAGCCGGACGAGCGTCCCGCCGCCCGGGTGCGAAAGGACCCGGAGAGTCCCGCGGTGGAAGCGCACGATCTGGCTCGCCGTCGCGAGGCCGAGCCCGACGCCCCCCGGCTTCGTCGTCTCGAAGGCTTTGAAGAGCCGGTCCCGCAGAAACTCGGCCGTCATCCCGGCCCCGTTGTCGATGATCTCGACGAGCACGCGCGGGCGGCGCGCGGTGCCTCCCGCATAGCTGCGCACCAGCACGGTGCCTTCGGGCCCCGCGGCCTCGAAGGCGTTCTCGAGCAGGCTCGCGAAGGCGTCGCCGAGGTAGAACGGATCGCCCCAGATCCGCGGCACGGCCCCCAGAGCGAGCTTGCGCTTCGGCGCCGCGCTCGGGCCGGCCCCGCCGCGCCGGCTTGTCCGCCAGCCCGCGCAGCAGCCCGTTGACGTCGAGCGCGACCTTGATGAGCACGGCGTCCTCGTGCGCCGCGAAGCGGCCGACCATGTCCTCCAGCCGCTCGACCGTCGACGCGAGCAGCTCGCGGACCGTCTTGCGGAACTCGGGGTCCTCCCAGTGGTCGTCGAGGTTCGAGAGCAGCAGCCTCAGCCGGAACGAGATGTTCTTGATGTCGTGGACGAGGACCTTGTCCAGGGTCGAGCGCAGCTGCGACGGGGTTCGGGGCGAGGGTGCGGCCATGGCCTTTTCCCCGCGCCCGTCAGCGGGCGGCGGCTCGCGTGAAGCGGATCTTGACCGCGATCCCGGGCCGCAGCACGGAGCGCGCGGCCTCGCGGCGGACGCGGACGACGACCTGGAAGGTACCGCTCGCCGGGATCGACCGCGGGGCTGATGAACTGGACTTCCCCGGTCGTCTTCGCGTCGGGGAACCGCTCGGCCACGACGTCGACGCGCTCCCCGAGCTTCACGTTGAGCAGCTCCTCCTCGGGAAGGTAGACGCGCGCGAGCAGCGGCTCGACGGCGGTGATCTTGAAGAGCGGCTCGCCCTTGTCCTCGATCACCTTCTGGCCGATCCGCGCGTACTTCTCCGTGACGATGCCGGCAAAGGGCGCGCGGATGACGGTGTAGTCGCGCAGCGTCTTGGCCTTCTCCCACCGCGCCACCGCGACCGCGTACTGCGCCTTCTTCTGGTCCAGGTCGGCCGTGCTCATGACCTTGGACGCCGTCAGCGACTGCGCCCGGTCGAACTCGGCCTTGGCCAGCTCCATGTCTTCCTTGGCCTCGCGCACGCTGGCGTCCGCCTCGCGCGGATCGAGCGTGGCGAGCGACCTGGCCCGCCGTCACCGCGCTGCCCCGGTCGACCGCGATCGTCTCGACGATGCCGCCGATGCGGGACGACACGACCACTTCCTGGTCGACCATCAGGTGGGACGCGTAGGACTTGTCCTGGCCCCGGGCCGCGGCCACAGCGCCGGCACAGAGCAGAAAGCCCGTCAAGAGTGCTTTTTTCACGGTGTCGATCGAACGCCGGGATGCTATCTTTTATGGCGGTTCATGTCGATTGGCCTCGCGAACGACACGCCTACGGCCGAACAGAAGGGGCTTCGGGCCAACTTCTGCTGGACGATGGCCGAGCCGTGGGACGAGCGGCGGCTGGCGGCCTTCCTCATGACCAAGCACCGGCGCAGCGACTCCGACTGGACCCGGCGTCCCTCCCCCTTCTTCGCCTCGCTCGGCCAGTCCACCGTGGAGTGCTCGGTCCCGGTCGCCCGGCCCGAGACCCTGGCGGAGCTGGCCACGATCCTGACGGCCGAATTGAAGGGCATCCTCATCGGCGCCGGCCGGATCCACGGCCAGATGATGGCCGGCGAGGACTGGAAGTCGGTGGCCCCGCCCTAGGAGCCCCGGTTTCGAGCCCAAACTCCCCGTTTCTCATGGCTCAAATCCGGGGCGGCCGGTATACCCTTTCCCCCGCCCCGGACCGGGATTCGGGCCCGGCCGGACGACCGCAAGGAACTTGGGGCTGGAGGTGGCCATGATCTCGGTTCCCTCGCTTCGCCTGAACCAGTTCGGCGTACGGTTCTACGAGGCCCTGCTCTCGGGGGAGGACCTGCAGTCCCTGGTCGGGTTCGAGGTCCTTTCCTTCGGGCCCGGCAGCGAGACGACGCGGGGCAAGTCCAAGATCGCCAAGGGAAAGGTCAACTGGGAGTTCCTGGAGCGTCGGATTTCCGCCTCGGAGCAGGCGTTCCAGCGCCCGATCATCAAGAAGAAGATCGACGAGCTCGTCGCCTACTACCTGCAGTGCGCGGATTCGGGCACCCTGCCGGCCATCCCCGGCAGCGTCCTGCTCGTTTCGGAAAAGCGCCTGGAGTTCGCGCCCTCGAGCGGCCGCTCGGACGCGGGATCGCTCAAGCTGCCCGAGGAGTCGGGCATCCTGCGCGCCCTCGACGGACAGCACCGCCTGCTCGCCCTCCACCAGCTGGCCGAGAACCACAGCCTGAAGGACTTCCAGGTGCCGGCCGTCGTCTTCGACAACCTGACGGCGGACCAGGTCGTCGAGCTCTTCGTCACCATCAACAGCAAGCACACGAAGCTGAACCCGTCCCACCTCATCTCGCTGGCCGGCCGCCGGCTCTACCGCGACGACAACCTCGCCGCCGCGCACGACGTCATCCGGACGCTCAACGAGGACGAGGGCTCGCCGTTGAAGGGCTCGATCAAGGTCCTCGGCATCGGGAAGGGCACGGTCACGCAGGCCTCGCTCGCCGACGAGCTGCGCGACGTCTTCGCCGCGATCGACACGGCCGGGGGACGCGATCGCGCGCGAGTTCCGCGAGAACGCGCGGCGCTTCTTCCTCAACTACTTCAAGGCGGCGGCCCGGGCATTCCCGACGGCCTTCGCCGGACGCAAGTACTCGATCAAGAGCTCCACCTCGCTGCGCGCCTTCATCCGCATCGTGCCCTACGTCATCGCCATGGTCCGCAAGCGCGGCGGCGACGTGTGGTCGGGCGGGGAGCTCGATGCCGCGCTGCGCCCGTGGGCCGAGTCGATCGGCGACCGCCGCTTCGAGACGGACACCGTCTGGAAGGAAAAGCTGACGGGCGGCACCCGCTCGGGCGTGGAGATCCTGGCGCGCGAGCTGCGGCAGGGGCTAAACGCCTGAGTCGACGGACGAAAACACTGGCCCTCCGGTTGCGTAAATACACTTAGAGGGACACCAAAAAGATGGCCGCAATCGGGGGGTGCTTGACGCTTCTGGTCGTGATCGCCGTCTTCGGCGCGATCTGGGCGATCTGGCGGTACAACAACCTCGTCTCGCTGCGCAACCAGGTCGGCAACGGCTGGAAGCAGATCGACGTCCAGCTGAAGCGCCGGCACGACCTGATTCCGAACCTCGTCGCGGCCGTCAAGGGCGAGATGCAGTTCGAGCAGGACACGCTCGAGAAGGTGATCCAGGCGCGCAACTCCGCCGTCGCGGCGCGCGGCGTGGCCGACACGGCCGACAAGGAAAACGCGCTGACCCAGACCCTCTCGCGCCTCTTCGCCCTGGCCGAGAACTACCCGACGCTGAAGGCCAACGAACAGGTCAAGACGCTGATGGAAGAGCTCTCCTCGACGGAGAACCGCATCGGCTTCGCGCGCCAGTTCTACAACGACATCGCGACGCGCTTCAACACGGCGCAGCAGATCTTCCCCGACAACCTGATCGCCCAGACGTTCCACTTCCAGCCGGTCGAGCTGCTACGAGATCAAGGACGAGGCCGAGCGCGCCGTGCCGAAGGTGGACCTGAACGTGCGCTCGGACCAGACCAAGTCCTGAGTTGACGAACCTCTTCGACCAGCAAAAGCGCAACCTCACCAACACGCGGCTCTTCATCGCGGGCTTCGTCCTGCTGCTCGTTCTCCTCGGCCTCGGCGCCGACGGCGTCCTCTACGCCGGCGGATTCTCGCCGGGCATCCCCTTCGCGACGCTCGGCGCGCTCGCCTTCGGCGGCATGTCCGCCTGGTGGTCGCTCCACGGCGGCGACCGCGCGGTGCTCGAGTCGGCTTCGGCCGTCCCGCTCGACCCGTCCGACCCCCGGCAGCGGCAGCTCGAGAACGTCGTCGAGGAGGTCGCGATCGCCGGCGGGATCCCGAAGCCGGCCATCTACATCGTCCCGGACGCGGACCCCAACGCCTTCGCCACCGGCAGCGGCCCGGAGAAGGCGTCCATCGCCGTCACGCGCGGCCTGCTCGAGAAGCTCGACCGCGACGAGCTGCAGGGCGTCATCTCCCACGAGCTGTCCCACGTCCGGAACTACGACGTGCGCCTCATGACCGTCGTGGCCGCGCTGGCCGGCGCCATCCTCCTGCTCTCGGACTGGAGCCGCCGGGGGCTCGGCTGGGGCGGCCGCCGCCGCAGCTCGAACGACGGCGGCGGAGGCGGGCTCGGGATCCTCTTCGCGATCCTCTGGGTCGTCTCGATCGTGCTGGCGCCGATCATCGCGCAGATCGTCTCGCTCGCCGTCTCGCGCCAGCGCGAGTACCTGGCCGACGCCTCCGGCGCCGAGCTGACCCGCAATCCGCTGGCGCTCGCCTCGGCCCTCGAGAAGATCGCCGCGGCGGTCGAGCCGACGCCCTCGATCAAGCAGGGCATCGCGCACCTCTGCATCGAGGACCCGCGCGGCGGCTCGCTCGATCAGAAGGACGGCTTGTTCGCGAATCTCTTCTCGACCCACCCGCCGATCGCCAAACGGATCGCGCTCCTGCGCGAGATGGCGTACCAGAAGGCGTGAGTCGCTAGAAGTACCGGCGGCCGTCGAAGAAGACCCGCACGAAACCGAAAACGCGGGTCTTGAGCGGCGGCACCGGCTGCCCCGGGATCGAGCGACCGCGCGTCGAACGGCGTGTCGAATCCCGCGCCGAACTGCACGAGCGTGGAGAAGCTGTAGCGGGTTCCGTACTCGCGCAGCGGGCGCAGCTCGAGAATCGGGAAGTTCCACTCGATCGACCGGAAGGCGACGGGCTCAAAGAGCGGCGCGCCGTCCGGCGAGCGCCCGGAGACCGCGAGGAAGGCGTCTTCGCCGCCCAGGTATCCGAACAGGTTGACGGACATCTCCCGCCCCGCCACGAACTGCAGCGACCCGATCGGCGTCGCCAGCTTCGTCTGCCAGGGAATCAGGCCCCCGTCGGCGGACACGATCGCCATCTTCTCGAGCAGCCGGGGGTTGACGAACGCGAGGATCGGCGCGGCCAGGAGCAGGTCGCCGGGAATCAGCCAGAACGGCGCGCGCAGCCGGAAGTTCAACGCGGAGCGCGCGGGCAGTCCCGGAACGAACTGGGAGAGGATCGGGTCGGACGGGCAATCCGTCCCGCAGCCTCCGGTGGACCGGGACTGCAGCAGGATGCCGCCCTGGACGAAGACCTGCCCGTCGCCCGAATCGCCGAGCAGGGCGTCGATGCCGTAGCCAAGCCGCAGCCCGAGGTCGAGGGAGCCCACCAGCCCACCCGTCCGGCTCTCCGAGAATCCGCCGTCGGCCCCCTCCGCGATGACGCCGCTCGCGATCCCGACGAACGGCCCGATCTCGGCGCGGAACCTGGGCAGCGAGGCGTAGCCCTGACCGCGGAACGGGACCGGAGTGCTCCGCACGATCTCCACGAGGTCGTCGACGGTCGTCGCGGGCACGGTCCAACCGGGCAGTGCCTTCGCCTTGCAGGCGTCGAAAGCGCCGGACGCGACACCCTCGGGAAGCTGGAGCAGCACGGCGTCGCAGCGGACGTCCGAATCCGGCACGAACGCCGCGAGCAGCTGATCGAGCGACAACCGGACGGACTCGCCCGCCCGCTCGAGGTCGGGCGGCCGCATGTGCGCGTCCCCGAAGAGGGTCACCGGCTCGTTGTCCCAGGTGTCCGCCTCGATCCCGTGCTCGTTGTAGTAGTCGTGGGTCCCCTTGCGCTCCGCGGTCGGGCCCCACGATCCGGCGACGTGCCCCGCCGCGAAGGCGTCCTCCAGGAAATGGAGGGCGAAGCACTCGAGCGCCAGGATCTGCCGCATCTGCGCGGCGCGCTCGGCGGGCGACGCGGACGCCGGAGGAAAGCTCGCGGCCGCTTCCAGCGCCGCCGAGTGGAACATCACGAAGAGGCCGATGACGTTGGGCTCGGCGCCCGCCCGGACGACGTCGGCGATGTACTGGCGCAGATCGACGCCGTAGCGCGGAAGCAGGTGATGCGCGTTGTTGGCCCCCGCGCGCGTGCTGTAGTCCAGATCGGCCCGCTCCAGCCGCAGGTCCCCGTTCATCTGGGCGTTGCGACGTTCGCTTTCGTTGCGCGCGCTCGCGACGCTGGCGCCTGACTTCGCGGCGATCCGCGCCACGTTGAGGATCCAGTCGCTGTCGAGGATGACAAGCAAGCGCCTCGTCCGGAGAGCACGCGTGATCCCCGCTGACCGAGGGCCACGACGCGAGGTCGATGCAGGAGGGCCGCCCCGCCTGGTCGCCCGCATCCGCCGCCGCGCAGAGCCGGGCCTCGTGGCCCTCGCGGGAGACCTCCCACAGGCGGTCGAGCTGCGCCCTGCCCTGCGGATCCAGCGTCTCGATCCCGCGCGCCGTGATCTGCCGGTGCTCGGAGTAGGTCCAGGCGCGCGCCGCGGCGGGCCAGAGCCCGAGCGCGAACACGGCCGCGAGGTTTCCGGCGAGGCGACGTCGGAAGGGCCGGTTCAATCCAGGTCGATGTCGCGGACGGGTTTGGACGTATCGCCCTTCGTCTTCTCGAAGAGCTCGGCGAACTTCTTGTTCAGCACGTCCTTCTTGGACTTTTCCGCCTCGATCGACGCCGCGAACTTCTTTTCGCGCTCCTCGTCGGCGCCCTTCAGCGCCCCGATGGCGTCGTCCACGGAGGCGTACTTGCGGGGCGTCTTCGGCGCCTCGTGATCGATGATGGCCTTGAGCTCGGGGTCGACCTTGAGGCGCGCGTTGCAGCAGGGGCAGAGGACTTGGAAATCCATTCCGGGAGTCTACGCCGGAGCCTTCGTCCGCGCCGGAATCGGCTTCCCGATCGCCTTGCGCGCCTTGGCCATGTAGGCCTCGTACTGCTGCCACTGGGGCGGTGTCAGGATCTTCTCGACCGCCGCCTGGCGCTCCTTGAAGATCGCCGCCATGGCCTCCTGGAGCCGGGCGGCATCGCCTGCCGCGGCCGTTTCGGCTTCCGCCGTCTTCTTCTCGGCGGTCAGCGCCACGGCCTCGAACCGGGCGGTCTGATCGTCGGAAAGACCGAGCAGCGGCTTCCAGCGAGCCGCGATCGATTTTGCGCGTTCCTCGGGAGTTCGCGGCGCCGCCGGGGTCGGCGAAACCGGTTGTGCCGTGGCGCCCGCCGCCATCAGAAGCAGGACGCCGACGAGGGCAGCGAGAGGAGGCGGCGCGCGTTCATGGACAGGGAGTCTAATCCGGTTTGACGCGGCTACGCCGCGTCACCAGCCCTTGAGCTTGCGCCGCTCGCGGCGCTCGCGCTTGTCGGGCCGGCCGGCGTCGCCGCGCGGGGCGAGCATGCGGTCCAGCCGCCGCGCCTCGACCACCTCGGGCGCCGGCGGCGGCGTCACGTCCTCGTAGAGCTTGCGCGCCTCGGCCTTCGGAATCGAGCGCTCGGCCAGGCCGCGCACGACGAGCTCGCGCCGCGTCCCGTCGCGTCCCGAGACGCCCACGCGCTCGCCGACGCGGACTCTCCCGGTGCGCCTTGGCCCGCGCCCCCGCGACGTCGACCTTGCCGCCCTCGCAGGCGGCCTTGGCCTGGGAACGCGTCGGGAAGATGCAGGCCACGTCCAGCCAGACGTCCAGGCGGATGGAGGAGAGCTCCGGCTTCTCGCCGCTGGCCATGGCTTCAGGCCGAGCGCAGCGTGCCCGGGCGCGCGGCCATCCAGGCCTTGAAGGCGGACGAGGCGCCCGGCGGCTCGGCCGCGGGGCGAGCCAGGAAATAGCCCTGCGCGGCGCCCACGCCCTCGGCCGCGCAGACGTCGAGGTCCTCGGCCGTCTCGATGCCCTCGGCGACGAGCCGGAACGCGAATTCCTTGCCGAGGTCCGAGAGGAACTTCAGGATCGCGCGCCGCCGCGGGTCCTGCGCGATGCCGCGCGTGACCTCGCTGTCCACCTTGATCCACTCGGGCTGCAGCGCGTGGCAGAACTGCAGCGTGCCGTAGCCCGAGGTGACGTCGTCGAGCGCGATCGTGGCGCCGAGATCGCGGGGCACGGTCAGCGCCGGGGCGAGATCCGGAGGCGACGGCAGGTTCTCGACCTCGACGAGGTCGAGAACCAGGCGCGAGAACGGGACGCCGCGCCGCTCGGTCTCCTCGCCGAGCGCGACGAGGGCGTGCTCCGAGCGCTCGATGAGCTTGGGATTGATGTTCAGAAAGACGAGCGCCTCGCCCGGCAGACCCTTGGCCGCCTCGAGCACGCACGTCCAGGAAAACCGCTCGAACGTCCGCTCGAGGTGGAGCGACGCGGCGGCCGGGAAGATGTCGGCGGCCAGCCGCATGTTGCCGTCGGGGCCGCGCCCGCGAAGGAGGCCTTCGTACCCGACGATGCCGCCCGTCGCGAGCTCGAAGATCGGCTGGAACTCGACGAAGAACTCGCCCATCGTCAGCTCGTCCGCGAGCCAGAGCGCCTGGACCTCCTCCCGCGCGCGCGGCAGCGTCGTCAGGTGACTCATGGCGTCCCATTTCGTCTGGCGCATGTCCTCGGGCGCCACGCGGACGCGATCGGCCAGGGCCCCGACGCCCTTCTCCAGGTCCTCGAGGAAGAGCTCGGGCGTCCGCTCGATGAGCAGGCGCCGGGCCCGTCCGTACATGGGGGCACGCGCCCAGATCCGACCGAACGCCGCGGCGACAGCGCGCTCGGCCTCCAGCCCGTCAGGCCGGACGAAGACGGCGCGTGCCTTCCGCCAGCGATCAAGCCGGCCAAGTATCTGGCCGTCCAGAACGCTTCCGGATGCTTTCACCGAACCGATTCTACGCCTCGGGCGTGTTCGTCAACCTTCTTTTTCCTCGTACTGCGCCTTGAGCGCCGCGACGACACCCGAGTCGGCGAGGGTGGTCGTGTCGCCCAGCACGCGGCCCTCCGCGATGTCCCGCAGAAGGCGACGCATGATCTTGCCCGAGCGCGTCTTGGGAAGGTCCCCGACGAAGAAGAGCCGGTCCGGTTTGGCGATGGCGCCGATCTTCTTGGCGACGTGCCCGCGCACCGTCTCGTGCAGCTTCTGATCCTCCGCGGCGGACGACGTCCTGCCCTTCTCCTTCAGGATGACGAAGGCCGCGATCGCCGTGCCCTTCAAATCGTCGGCGACGCCGACCACCGCCGCTTCCGCGACGGCGGGATGATCGACCAGCGCGGACTCCACCTCCATCGTGCCGATCCGGTGCCCGGCCACGTTCATCACGTCGTCCACCCGGCCGAGCAGCCAGAAGTAGCCGTCCTTGTCGCGCTTGGCGCCGTCGCCCGGAAAGTAGACGCCCTTGCCCCACTTGGACCAGTAGGTCTGGACGTAGCGTTCGTCGTCGCCCCAGATGGTGCGCAGCATCGCCGGCCAGGGACGCGTGATCGCGAGGTAGCCGCCGCCGACCTTGACCTCCTTGCCGGCGAGGTCGAGGATCTTCGCCTCGACTCCGGGGAAGGCATGGGTTGCGGAACCGGGGCGCGTCTTCGTCACGCCGGGAAGGGCCGAGATCATGATCATGCCGGTCTCGGTCTGCCACCACGTGTCGACGACCGGACATTTCCCGCGCCCGACGTTTTTCTGGTACCACACCCACGCTTCGGGATTGATCGGCTCGCCGACGCTGCCGAGAAGCCGCAGCGAGGAGAGGTCGTATTTCGCCGGCCACTCGGCGCCCCACTTCATGAACGCGCGGATGGCCGTCGGGGCCGTGTAGAGAATGGTGACGCCGTGCCGCTCGATGAGATCCCAGAAGCGGCCGCGCGTGGGCGTGTCGGGCGCGCCTTCGTACATCAGGCACGTCGCGCCGTTGGCGAGCGGCCCGTAGACGACGTAGGAATGCCCGGTGACCCAGCCGATGTCGGCCGTGCACCAGTAGACGTCCTCGTCCTTCAGGTCGAAGATCCACTTGCGACGTGGCGTACACGCCGACGAGATAGCCGCGCGGTCGTGTGCAGGATCCCCTTCGGCTTGCCCGTCGTGCCCGAGGTGTAGAGGATGTAGAGCGGGTCCTCCGCGTCCATCTTTTCCGGCGTGCAGTCGATCGGCGCGTCTTCCATCAGCCGGTGCCACCAGTGCTCGCGCTTCTCGTCGAAGCGGATGGGCGTGCCCGTTCGGCGCACGACCACGACGTTTTCGATCGTCGGCGTCGTCCGCGACGGCCTCGTCCGCGATCTGCTTGAGCGGCACGACGTTGCCGCGCCGCCAGCCGCCGTCGGCCGTCACGAGCACCTTCGCGCCCTGGTCGTTGATGCGATCGCGCAGCGACTCGGCCGAGAACCCGCCGAAGACGACCGAGTGGATCGCCCCGATCCGCGCGCACGCGAGCATCGCGATCGGCAGCTCCGGGATCATCGGCAGGTAGAGCGTGACCCGGTCGCCCTTCTTCACGCCGAGCTTGCGCAGGACGTTGCCGAACTTGCCGACCTCGCGGTAGAGGTCGCGATAAGTCAGCGTGCGCTGGTCACCCGGCTCGCCTTCCCAGATGAGCGCGGCCTTGTTGCGCCGCGCGCCGGCCAGATGCCGGTCCACGCAGTTGACCGAGACGTTCAGCTTGCCGCCGACGAACCACTTGGCCTTGGGCGGCTTCCAGTCGAGGACCTTCTTCCAGGGCTTGAACCAGTCGAGCTCCTTCGCGAAGCCCGCCCAGAACTTCTCGAAGTTCCGGTCGGCCTTGCGGTAGACCGAGGCGCTCGAGACGCGCGCCTTCCGGACGAACTCCTTCGGGGGCGCGAAACGGCGGTTCTCCTTGAGCAGGGCCTCGAGGATGCGTTCGTTGGAGTCGGCCATGGGAACTCCTTTCGACGACGAGCCCTTCCGGGGTGGCGCCCATGTTATCCCTGCGTCGGCCCAGGCAAGGCGGCCGGAGGGGCGCCCGGGCGCGGCCGGGCGCCGGAGGGTTCATATCTTCTTGACATGACGCGCCGCTTCCAAAAGACTTCCCCCAATTCGAGGGGCAGCTGGATGGTGACTCTCGTAGGCACCGCTTCTACGGCTGGCGATGGAGCCCGGAACGACGCGATCCCTCCGCGTTTCCCCTTCCCTCCGCTCTGCGCGACACCCGATCCGGTCGGCCCCGCGCGGCCCGACCGGTCCCCGCAATCCGCGATTCGAGAGTTGTCGACCCCTACTTAGCGAAGGAGGAGCGCATGTCGTCTGTCACAGGGGACCCGGGCGTCATCGAAACCACGGCGGGCCGGCGGGTCATCATCGCCTCGTCCCTGGGAACGGTCTTCGAGTGGTACGACTTCTACCTCTACGCGACCCTGGCGCCTTTCTTCGCCGCCCTCTTCTTCCCGCCCGGAAACGCCACCGCGGCCCTGCTCGCCTCCTTCGTCACCTACGCGGCCGGCTTCCTGGTCCGGCCGTTCGGCGCCCTGGTGTTCGGCCGGATCGGCGACCTGGTGGGCCGCAAGTACACCTTCCTGATCACGATCGTCGTCATGGGCGCCTCGACCGCGGCCGTCGGCCTGCTGCCGACGTACGCCAAGATCGGGTTCGCCGCGCCCACGATGCTGGTGCTGCTGCGCCTGCTCCAGGGCCTCGCGCTCGGCGGCGAGTACGGCGGCGCCGCGACGTACGTGGCCGAGCACGCTCCCCAGCACAAGCGGGGCCGCGACACCGCGTGGATCCAGACGACCGCGACCCTCGGCCTCCTGCTCGCCCTGATCGTCATCGGCATCTGCCGGGTCAAGATGTCGCCCGACGACTTCAAGAGCTGGGGCTGGCGCATCCCGTTCCTCATCTCGCTGATCCTGCTCGGCTTTTCCGTGTACATCCGGCTCAAGCTGCAGGAGTCGCCGATCTTCAAGGCGATGAAGAGCCAGGGCAAGGGATCGAAGGCTCCCCTGACCGACAGCTTTGCCAACTGGTCGAACGCGAAGGTCGTCCTGCTGGCGCTCTTCGGCGCTACCGCGGGCCAGGGCGTCGTCTGGTACGCGGGCCAGTTCTACGCCCTGTTCTTCCTGACGCTCTACCTCAAGGTCGACTACCTGACGGCGTACATGCTGATCGGAATCTCGCTGATCATCGGGACGCCCTTCTTCATCGTCTTCGGCTCGCCTGTCCGACAGGATCGGCCGCAAGTGGATCATCATGGTCGGCTGCCTGATCGCCGCGCTGACGTACATCCCGCTCTTCAAGGCGCTCACGCACAACGTCAACCCGGCGCATCGAGTCGTTCTCGGCGTCGACCCCGATCAGCGTCGCCGCCACCGACTGCCAGGTGCACATCTTCCCGACCCCGAAGACCCGCTATTCCGACTGCGACAAGGCCAAGGACTTCCTGACCAAGGCCGGACTCTCGTTCACGGAGCTGCCGGCCGTGGAGGGCCAGACGGTCGTGACGAAGATCGGCAGCGTCGAGCTCGCCGGCTTCGACGAGGCCAAGTACAAGGAAGCGCTCAAGACCACGAACTATCCCGAGAAGTTCGACAAGACCCAGCTCAACTGGCCGATGACGATCCTCATCCTCGTGATCCTCGTCATCTACGTGACGATGGTCTACGGCCCGATCGCCGCCTTCCTCGTCGAGCTCTTCCCGACGCGGATCCGCTACACGTCGATGTCGCTGCCGTACCACATCGGCAACGGCTGGTTCGGCGGCATGCTGCCGCTGCTCGCGACGGCCATGGTGGCCTCCAAGGGCAACATCTACGCCGGCCTCTGGTATCCGATCATCGTCGCCCTCATCACCTTCGTGATCGGCTCGCTCTTCATCCGCGAGACGAAGGACCGCGATCTCCGACAGGATTTTTGAGGCAGGAGGCAGCCATGGCACAGAAGCGCAGGGGCGGGATGACCCGCCGCCAGTTCGCGAAGATCACGGGAGCCGGGGCGGCCGCGGCCGGCCTCGGCGCCAACTTCCTGTTTCCCGCGCGCGCCGCGGCGCAGGAAAAGACGCTGAAGATCCTCCAGTGGAGCCACTTCGTCCCCGGCTACGACAAGTGGTTCGACAACACCTACACCAAGGAGTGGGGCGCCAGAAGAACGACACGAACGTCATCGTCGATCACATCGCGATCGGCGAGATCAACGCGCGCGCCGCGGCCGAGGTGTCCGCGAAGCAAGGGCCACGACCTGTTCATGTTCCTGTCGCCGCCGGCCGCCTACGAGAAGCAGATGATCGACCACCGCGAGATCTACGAGGCGGTCGAAAAGAAGCACGGCAAGAAGATCGAGCTCGCCGAGAAGTCCACCTTCAATCCGAAGACGAAGCGCTACTTCGCCTTCTCGGACTCCTACGTCCCCGACCCGGGCAACTACCGCAAGGACCTCTGGGAGAAGGTCGGCTTCCCCAACGGGCCGGACACCTGGGACGACCTGCGCGTCGGCGGCAAGAAGATCAAGGACCAGTTCGGCAATCCCGTCGGGGTCGGGCTCTCCCAGGAGCTCGACACGAACATGGCCATGCGCGCGCTGCTCTGGTCCTTCGGCGGCGCGGAGCAGGACGCCGCCGGCAACGTCACCATCTACTCGCCGCAGACGATCGAGGCCATCAAGTACATGCGGGCGCTCTACAAGGAGGCCGAGACCCCCGAGGTCTTCACGTGGGATCCCTCCTCCAACAACCGGGCGATCCTCGCGGGCAAGCTCTCGTTCGTCGACAACGCGATCTCGGTCACGCGCTCGGCCGAGAAGGACAACCCGGACATGTCGTCCAAGATCTTCCTGACCCCGGCGCTCAAGGGGCCGGTCCGCCGCATCGCGGCCGAGCACGTGATGGACTGCTACGTGGTCTGGGACTTCGCCGAGAACAAGGACGGCGCCAAGCAGTTCCTCGTCGACTACATGGACAACTTCGGCGCCGCGTTCAAGGCGAGCGAGTTCTACAACTTCCCCTGCTTCCCCTCCACGGTGCCGGACCTGGCCCAGCAGCTCTCGAACGATCCGAAGGCCAACCCGCCGGACAAGTACAAGGTGCTCGCGCAACGTCCTCGACTGGGCCACCAACGTCGGTTATCCCGGGCTACGCCACGGCCGCCATCGACGAAGTCTTCAACACCTTCGTCATCCCGACGATGTTCGCCAAGGCCGCCGCAGGACGTGATGTCGCCCGAGGAAGCGGCCCGGGCCGCCGAGAAGGAGATCAAGCGGATCTTCGACAAGTGGAAGTGAGGCCGGCATGGCCATCGTCCAGACCCGCGCGCTGACCAAGGTCTTCCGCGCAGGGTCAGGCCGGCGCCGTCGTCGGCGTGGATCTGGAGAGCCGGGAGGGCGAGTTCCTGGTGCTCCTGGGCCCTTCCGGCTCGGGCAAGACGACCCTCCTGCGCATGATCGCCGGGCCTCGAGGAGCCGACCTCCGGCGAGATCCTGATCGGCGGCGAGGTCGTCAACGACCTGACGCCGCGCGAGCGGCGGATCGCGATGGTGTTCCAGAGCTACGCGCTGTATCCGCACCTGACCGTGCTCGGCAACATCGTCTTTCCCGCTGAAGGCGCAGGGCGTGCCGCGAGGCCGAGCGCAGCCAGAAGGTCGAGCTGGGCCGCGGACCTGCTCGGCATCGGCCACCTGCTCGAGCGCAAGCCCCGCGAGCTCTCCGGGCGGCGAACGGCAGCGTGTCGCGCTGGCGCGGGCGATCGTGCGGGAGCCCGTCGGTCTTCCTGCTCGACGAGCCGCTCTCGAACCTCGACGCCAAGCTGCGCGCCTCGGCGCGCGAGGAGCTCGAGCAGTTCCAGCGGCGCGTGCGCACGACCATGATCTACGTCACGCACGACCAGGTCGAGGCGATGGCGATGGGCGACCGCGTCGTCGTGATGAACAAGGGCATCGGTCCGCCAGATCGGCACCCCGACCGAGGTCTACGACGATCCGGCCGACACGCTTCGTCGCGACGTTCCTCGGCTCGCCGCCGATGAACCTCGTCGAGATCGGCGAGGCCATCGTCGGCTTTCGTCCCGAGCACCTGCGTTCCGGCCGAGTTCCCCGCGGACGGGCGCGCGCGTCCCGTTCTCCTTCCGCCGTCGAGAGCCAGGAGTACCTCGGCTCCGAGCGGATCCTGTACGGACGGCTCGAAGGGGGACGTTTCTCCGGGACGCCGGTCGTTTCGCGCCTGCCGGCGAGCTACGCGCGCGATGCGCGGCCGACGGCGCGCCGCGCGCGTTCGGCGTGGACGAGGCCCACCTGAAGTTCTTCGAGAACGGCATCGGGCCTGCGCCGCGCGCCGCGTTCCGCTCGGCTGATGTCCGCGCGCCGCCAGCGCTGGCTCGGTCCGGCGATGCTCCTGCCGGCGATCTTCTACGTGGCCGCGCTCGTCGGCGTCCCCTTCCTGCTCGCCTTCTACTACGCGGTCGGGCGACGTGAAGGTCGGCTCGACCGACTACCACTTCGTCGGGCTGCGACAACTTCGCTTCCGTGCTGGAGAATCCGGCCTTTCGCCGGGCGCTGCGCAACTCCATCGTCTTCACCTTCTGCTCGCAGGTCCTCGTGCTGATCGGCGGCAACGTGCTCGCCATCGTCCTCAAGGACGCCTTCCGCGGCCGCCGGCTCCTGCGGTTCCTCATCCTGCTGCCGTGGGTCGCGCCGGTCTCGATCGGCACGATCGGGTGGAAGTGGCTGCTCGACAGCCTCTACAGCGTGATCAACTGGACGCTCATCCACCTGCACCTCGTGGACAAGTTCTCGCCGCCGATGTGGCTCGGCCAGCCCACGCTGGCGATGATCTCGGTCATCCTGGTGCACACCTGGCACGTGCTGCCCTTTTCGACGGTGATCCTGCTCGCCGGCTGGACGGCCATCCCGAGGGACATCCCGGAGGCCGCCGCGGTCGACGGCGCCGGCTACTTTCGCACCCTCTTCCAGGTGACGATCCCGATGCTGCTGCCGATCATCAACGTCGCCCTGCTGTTCGGCATGGTCTTCACGTTCACCGACATGACGGTGATCTACATCCTGACGCGCGGCGGCCCGTACGACACGACCCAGGTCCTGCCCTCGATGGCCTTCTTCACGGGCATCCTCGGCGGCGACCTGGCCGAGGGCGCGGCCATCTCGATCTTCCTCCTGCCCGTGCTGGTGCTGGTCGCCTGGCGCATGCTGCGCACGGCGCACCGCACGGAGATGGCATGACGGAGCCGGGCCGGCGTTCCCGCGGAGCGCTCGCGGCGACGGTCCGGTGGACGATCCTGCTCGGAGCCGCGATCGGGCTCGCCTTCCCCTTCCTCTGGATGCTCATCACGTGCTTCAAGCGGACGAGCGATCTCTACAACCTCGAGAACAGCCCGTTTCTCTTCCACGAGCCGCCGACGCTCGAGCACCTGCGCCTGCTGCTCCAGGAGACGCTCTTCCTGCGCTGGCTCTGGAACACCACGCTGGCCGGCGTCTGCGTCGTGGCCATCACCCTTCTGCTGGCCGTGCCGGCGGCCTACGCCCTGGCGCGCCTGGCGGGGCCGTGGGGCGAACGCCTGGGGATCGCGATCTTCCTGACGTACCTGGTGCCTCCGACCCTCCTCTTCATCCCGCTCTCGCGCGTCGTGGCGATCCTCGGCATCCAGGACACGATCTGGTCCCTCATCGTCGTCTACCCCTCGTTCACCATTCCGTTCTCGACCTGGCTCCTGATGGGCTTTTTCAAGTCGATCCCGCGCGAGCTCGAGGACGCGGCCATGGTGGACGGCCTGACCCGGTTCCAGTCGTTCCTGCGGCTGGTGGTGCCCATCTCCACCTCCGGGATCCTGACGGTCGTCATCTTCTCGTTCACCCTCGTGACCCAGGAGTTCGTCTACGCCCTGACCTTCATCTCGTCCGCGGCGAACCAGACCGTGGGCGTCGGAGTGCCCATTTACCTCGTCCGGGGCGACGTCTACTACTGGGGGTCGCTGATGGCGGCCTGTCTGATCGCCAGCGTACCGACGGGCGTGGTCTACAACATTTTCCTGGACCGGTTCATCGCCGGATTTACGTTCGGATCCGTAAAATAAATCTGTAGTTGGCGCGAAGCGGGTTTAACCTACGGCGTCGGGAGTCACGACACGCATGTCGGTAGCGCACGGACCCAGGGGTGCGCCGGGAAGCAGCTGGAGGCGAACGCCGCCCGAGCGCGAGTTCCGCGAGAACCGTCCGCCGTGAGTCCCTCCCCCCAATCGTCCGCCACTCCTCACGCTCGGCAGCCCTTCCGACGGGCAAAACGCAGATCAGCAGAAAGGAGCAGCCCATGAGACCTCTTCGACTGGCCGTGATCTTTGCCGGCGCTTTCCTCGCGACCGCGGTGCTGTCCGCACAAGCCACGGTCCAACTCGGTGGAGCCGGCACACTGACGCTGAAGGGATTCATCAGCGCCACCGCCTTCGCCCAGAATCAGAACTTCAATGTTCGGCAACGGGCAGAACGCCGAGTCATCCGACCGGCCCGCAGTGCGTGGTCGACTGCTGGTTCGGCGGTGGCGACATCCGACAACACGCGCCTGACCCTCGCCTTCGACGGTCCGAGGCTGTTCGGCGACTGGAAGGCCGGCGGCGTCGTGGAGATGGACTTCTTCGGAGGATACGGCAGCACGCACCAACAGCGCCTTCGTCGGCCGAGCAGCCCGACCCGCGGTTGCGCCTCGGCTACGTCCAGTTGAGCAACGGCAGCACGACGATCCAGATGGGCCAGCAATGGTCGCCCCTCTTCGGCAACACGGCGGTCTCGCTCTCGCACATCGCCTTTCCCCTGGGCTACGGCTCGGCCGGCGACATCGGCTGGCGCTTCGTGGGCCTCTTCGTGTTCCAGAAGCTCACGCCCAAGGACTCGGTCGTCAATGCGGACATCGAGGCCGCGGTGATGTCCGGCTCGTGGAACGGACCGACCTGCGACACGACGAACAACTGCATCAACTGGCAGACGGCCGGCAACGCCACCTGGCCGCAGTTCGAGCTGCGCTTCAACCTGGGCGGCAAGTTGGGCGACAAGGGGACCTGGAGCACCTACCTGGTCGGCCACATCGACGAGAAGGACCTCTCGGGGTCCGGAGCCTCCGGCTGCGGCGGCACGCCCAACCCCTGCGGCCCCGGCGTCACCGACGACAAGCTCACGGGCTCGGCCGTCGAGATCGGCGCCAAGTTCCAGCTCGGACCCGTGCTCATCCAGGGCAACGGCTATACGGGGCAAGCGATCGGGCAACAGTTCGGCATGATCACGCAGTTCGGCAAGATCAAGGGCCAGGGCGGCTGGGCGCAGGTCGGCTTCGACATCACGTCGAACTGGGGCATCTTCGGATTCTGGGGCATCGACGATCCGAAGAACTCCGACGTCCTCGCGGCCGTCGGTCCGGCCGGCCGCATGAAGAACACGATGTACGCCGGCATGCTGCGCTGGAAGTGCGGCCAGCTCGCGTTCGGCTTCGAGTACCTGCACGACGACCTCAAGGTCGGCGTGCTCGAGGAAAAGCGGACACGGCACCCAGCTCGCTCTCTCGGGTCTCTACAACTTCTAGCGATCGCCCGGGCGGGGGCCGCGAGGCTCCCGCCCTCTTGACATCCCCTCGCGAGAGGAATTGAATCGCCCTGGGTGCTCCCCGTTCCACACCGGAGAAGTCCGGAGGAGGGACAAGATGGACATCACGCGTCGGGGGTTCCTGAAGGCCACGGGGCTCGGCACGACCATCGCCCTGGGATTCGACGTCAGCCGGGCCGACGCCGAGATGCGCGAGTTCAAGATCGCGCGCACCACCGAAACCCGCAGCACCTGTCCCTACTGCGCGGTCTCCTGCGGCGTCATCATCCACACGCTCGGGGACAAGGCGAAGAACGTCGACCGCCGTCGGTCGTCCACGTCGAGGGCGATCCCGACCACCCGATCAATCGCGGCACGCCTGTGCCCGAAGGGCGTCGACCCTCGCGCGACGACATCAACAATCCGAACCGGCTCCTGACGCCGAAGGTCCGCCGGCCGGGCTCGCGATCACTGGGAGGACATCTCCTGGGACGACGCGATCGCGGGGATCGCCCGCCACATCAAGGACACCCGCGACCGGACGCTTCGTCGCCAAGAACGCCAAGGGCCAGGTCGTGAACCGCAACCCCGGGCATCGCGATGATCGGCGGCTGCACCGACACCAACGAGTTCAACTTCCTGCAGTGGAAGGTCATGCACGGCCCTGGGGGTGCCGTACCGAGACAGCCAGGCCCGAGTTTGACACGGCCCCACGGTGGCCAGTTTGGCCGCCACGTTCGGTCGCGGTGCGATGACCAACGGCTGGGTCGACATCAAGAACGCCGATGTCGTCCTCGCCATGGGCGGCAACCCGGCCGAGAACCATCCCTGCGGCTTCAAGTGGATCGATCGAGGCGCGGAAGACGCGCGGCGCGAAGCTCGTCGTCGTCGACCCGCGCTTCACCCGGACCGCGGCGGTCGCCGACGTCTATGCGCCGATCCGCGCCGGCACCGACATCGCCTTCCTGCTCGGGATCATCCGCTACGCGCATCGAGAACAAGCGGTACCACGAGGAGTACGTCAAGCTGCACACCAACGCGGCGTACCTGATCTCGCGACAAGTACGGGTTCGACGACGGGCTGTTCACGGGCTTCGACGAGAAGAAGCCGCGACGTACGACAAGACGGCCTGGGGCTACGAAGCCGAACCCGAAGACCGAAGGCGTACGGGGTCGATCCGACGCTCGAGGACCCGCGCTGCGTCTTCCAGCTGCTGAAGAAGCACGTCGACCGCTACACGCCGGAGATGGTCGAGCGGATCTGCGGCACGCCGAAGGCGACGTTCCTCAAGGTCGCCGAGGTCGTGACCTCGACCGGCAACGCCGAGCGGGTCGGCACCATCACGTACGCGCTCGGCTGGACCCAGCACTCGACGGGCGTCCAGATCATCCGCGCGCGCGGCGATGCTCCAGCTCCTGCTCGGCAACGTCGGCCGGCCGGGCGGCGGGGTGAACGCGCTGCGCGGCCACTCGAACATCCAGGGCGCGACCGACACCGCCGGGACGTTCGAGATCCTGCCCGGCTACCTGAAGACGCCGGCCGGGCCCCAGCAGACGCTGGCGGAGTACCTCGAGGCGACCACGCCCGACGACGCTCGAACAAGCAGGCGTGGGCGTCGATGAACTACTGGTCCAACTACCCCAAGTTCATGGTCTCGCTGCTGAAGTCGATCTACGGCAAGAACGGCGACCAAGGAGAACGACTTCGGCTACGCGTGGCTTCCGAAGGTCGACGGCAACTACTCGTGGATGTACATCTTCGACGACATGTACCGGGGCAGCTCGTCGCGCGTCGGCGGCACGGAGCCGGGCCCGGAGGGCTTCATCACCTTCGGGATGAACCCGGTCGGCATCGGCCCCAACTCGCGCGAAGATGATCGCGGCGCTCTCGCCAAGCTGAAGTGGCTGGTGGTCGTCGAGAACTACGAGACCGAGACCGCCACCTTCTGGAAGGCGCCCAAGCGAGTACGGCGGCGCCGAGCCGCGTCGAAGATCCAGACCGAGGTCTACCTGCTTCCGGCTCGCGGCTTCGCCGAGAAGGACGGCACCTTCACCAACTCGGCGCGCTGGCTCCAGTGGAAGTGGAAGGCGCTCGATCCGCCGGGCCAGGCCGAAGACCGACCAGGAGATCATCGCCCGGCTCTTCCTCGCCGTGCGCGATCTCTACCGGAAGGAGGGCGGCGCGCTTCCCGAGCAGGTGCTCAACGTCTCCTGGGCGTACACCAACCCCGCCTCTCCCGACCTCGGCGAGGTGCTGAAGGAGATGAACGGCAAGGCGCTCGCCGACATCCCCGATCCGAAGGACAAGACCAAGACGCTGCAAGACCGCGGGCCAGCAGCTCGACGGCTTCGGCCAGCTCCGGGACGACGGCACCACGACGTGCGGCAACTGGCTCCACTCCGGCGTCTACACCGAGGCCGGCAACAACGCCCAGCGCCGCACGACCGCCGATCCGACCGGCCTCGGGATGTTCCACAACTGGGCGCTTCTCCTGGCCGGCCAACCGCCGCATCATGTACAACCGCGCCTCGGCCGACGCCGCAGGGCAAGCCCTGGGACCCCAAGCGCCCGGGCATCGTCTGGAACGGCGAGAAGTGGGTCGGCGACGTGCCGGACATCAAGCCGGACTCGCCGCCGGGCGAGTACGGCGCGTTCATCATGCTCCCCGAGGGCGTGGGCCGGCTCTTCACGGCCCGCTGAACGACGGCCCGTTCCCCGAGCACTACGAGCCGGTCGAGGTCGCCGGTCGACAACCTCGCTGCATCCGAAGGTCACCTCGAGCCCGGTCGCGAAGAAGTTCTCGACCGACAAGGACGTCTACGGCACGCGCGAAGGACTTCCCGATCGTCTGCACGACGTACCGCCTGACCGAGCACTTCCACTACTGGACCAAGCACACGCAGGTCGCTCAACGAGCTCCAGCCGGGCTTCTTCGTCGAGATCCCGGAAGGCGCTCGCGAGCGAAAAGGGCATCGCCAACGGCATCCAGGTGAAGGTGACCTCGGCCCGCGGCTCGATCGAGGGCGTCGCGATGGTGACCAAGCGGCTGCCCACGCTCAAGGTCGACGGCAAGCAGCTCTGGCAGATCGGGTTCCCGATCCACTGGGGCTTCGCCGCGGGCGACACCGGTCACACCGGCCCGCTGGCCAACCTCCTGACGCCCTCGGCCATGGACCCGAACACCTGGACGCCGGAGTTCAAGTCGCTTCCTGGTCAAGCTCGAGAAAGCGTGAGGGGGGCAGCGCCATGAGCCTCGAGATTCGCCGCTCTTCCGCCTCGCGTCTGGGGAAGCCACTCCGGCATGCGCAGCGTCCCGATCGTCTCCAAGTACATCGACACCACGACCTGCATCGGCTGCAAGGCGTGCGAGGTGGCCTGCCAGGAGTGGAACGACCTGAAGCCGGTCGCGACGCGAGCAGACCGGCAGCTACCAGACGCTGCCGCGCTCGACGCCGACTTCTGGAACCTGATCAAGTTCAACGAGGACGAGGTCGACGGCGGCATCGTCGTGGCTGATGCGCAAGGACCAGTGCATGCACTGCGCCGATCCGGGCTGCCTCAAGGCGTGCCCGGCGCCGGGCGCCATCGTGCAGTACGAGAACGGCATCGTCGACGTGAACCCCGACCAGTGCATCGGCTGCGAGCTGTGCGAGACCGGCTGCCCGTTCGACGTGCCGCGGTTCTCGGCGACGACCGGGAAGATGTCCAAGTGCACGCTCTGCGTCGACCGCGTCGCCGTGGGCCTCGAGCCGGCCTGCGTGAAGTCCTGCCCGACCGGCTGCCTGCACTTCGGGACCAAGGACGACATGGTCGCGCTCGGCAAGCAGCCGCGTCGGACCAGCTCAAGGCCAACGGCTTCGCGCAGGCGACGCTCTACGACCCGCCGGGCGTCGGCGGCACCAGCGTGGTCACCGTGCTCGCCCACGGCGATCACCCCGAGTGGTACGGCCTGCCGGCCGATCCGCACGTCCCGTGGGGAGTCAAGCTCTGGAAGAACGTTCTCCGCCCGCTCGGCGCCGTGGCGATCATCGGCGCGGTCCTGGGAGCCTTTGCGCACTACACGCGGTTCGGACCGAAGAAGGTCGAGGGCGCGGATGCGGAAGACGCAAACCTGCCCCGAGCCTGAGGAGGCCTCATGAGCGCCGTCAACCCTGGCCGGCCCATGGACACCGCGATCGCCGTGGCGCGCACGCGCGAGGACGTCGTGGTCGGAAACGAGATCGTCCGCCACCGGCTGTTCTCGCGCTACATGCACTGGGCCGTGGCCGTGACGTTCGTCGTCTGCCTGCTGACGGGGATGCCCATCTGGACCCCGGTGTTCGGCTGGATGGCGACCCTGTTCGGCGGACTCTCCGTGTGCCGGGTCGTCCATTCCTGGGCGGGCGTCGCCTTCTTCCTCGCCTCCGCGGCCCAGTTCGTCGAGTGGATGCACGACATGCACGTCGAGGCGTGGGAGAAGGACTGGCTCGGTCCGCGCGTCTTCCGGTACATGCGGTACGAGGAAGACGATCCGCGCACGGGCAAGTACAACGGCGGGCAGAAGCTGTATTTCTGGGCCGTGAGCCTCGGCGCCGTGGGCCTGATGCTGTCGGGACTGATCATGTGGTTTCCGAGCGGCTTCCCGCGCGTCCTGCGGGAAGCCGCCTACCTGATCCACGACTTCACGTTCATCTGCTTCGTCGTGTCGCTCGTCTTCCACGTCTACCTGGGAACGGCGGCGGAGCCGGGCACGTTCGGTTCCATGACGCGCGGGACGGTCACCCGGGCCTGGGCGCGGCTGCATCATCCCCGCTGGTACCGCGACGTGACCGGAGACGATTCCCGTCGCCCCTGACGCGACGAGCGTCGCCGGAGCCTTCGCAAACCGCGCGGCCCGCGCCGAGTCTCTGCTCGGCCGCTCCCCGGCCGCCGCGGAGCCGTTGCGCTTCGTGGCGGACCTCTACCGGGCGCAGGCGGCGGCCGCCGCGCGGATCGGGCGCCTCCATGCGTCCGAGCCTCTGACCGGACACCTCGAGCGCGACGCGGACCGCATCCTCTCCGGCGGCGACGAAGTCCTGCGCCACGCGGCCGCCGCGGGTCCGCCCGGCCTGGTCCCGGCGGCGAGCGCGCGGCTCGAGGATCCGGCCGAGACCGCCCGGACCCGGCTGCTCGTGTACTGGTCGGGCGACGTCTCGAGCGTCGACGACTACCTGTCGCGGGCGATCCTGCGGCCGTACGTCGAGACGCTCCGGTCGATCCCCGCGCCACCCGATCGCTTTCACAAGCAGGGACGCTGCCCGTTCTGTGGCGGACTGCCGTGGGTGGGAGTCCGGCGCGAAGGATCCCTGATGGAGGGCGCGCGCCGCCTGCTCGCCTGCGCGCTGTGCGGCGGCGAGTGGTCTTTCGCCCGCATCCTCTGCCCGTCCTGCTTCGAGTCGGACCCGGTGAAGCTGCCGTCCTTCACGGCGCCGCCCCACGCGAACGTCCGGATCGAGGCCTGCGAGACCTGCCGGCGTTACGTCAAGTCGATCGATCTTTCCGAAGACGCGCGGCCCATTCCGGAGGTGGACGACCTCGTCAGCCTCTCGCTCGATCTGTGGGCGGTCCGGGAGGGCTTCGAGCGCCTCGAGCCGGGCCTGGCCGGGGTCTGACGTGGAGGAGGTGCTGCCCCTGCTGCACGCGGCGCAACGCGACCTGCGCCTGCGGTTCGACGACTTTCGGCAGGCCCTCGAACGGCGCGACGGCCCCGCCTATCGCCTGGCCTTGATCGACTTTCAGCGCGCCTTCTCCGGATGGAGCGCGGCGCAGGAAGGCGCGCTGCTGCCGGCGCTCGACCGGGCCGCGATCGACGGCCGGGATTCCCGGCGGGAGCTCAATCTCGAGTTCGTCCAGGTGCGGGAGCTCACGCGCCACGTGCGCATGCAGATCGAAGCCGGCGCGCCGTTGTCCGACATCCTCGGTCTCGTCGAGAACCTGGCCCGCCGCCTCGACGCGCACGAACGCAGCGTGCGCGACGTCTACTATCCGGCGGCCGCGCCGCTGTTGACGGCCTCGGAACGGCAGGCCCTCGAAGCAGCGGCGCGCGCCCTTTGAGCGCGGGACCTCAGCCGAGCTGGGGCAGATCCAGGATCGCCGCTTCGTCCCGGGGCGCCAGCGCCGCATAGGCGGCGGCCAGGCGCTCCTGCGGCCATCCCAGGCACAGTCCGTCGCCGCGGAAGAAGGACTGTTCGTCCGGCAGCTCCAGCAGCACGATCGCTCCCTCGCCCTCGTCGGCGGCCACGGCGAGGCTCCAGGCCGCCAGCGTCACGGACATGCTGCGCGCCCGCACGGGAACCCGGCGCAGCGAAGCGCCGCGGGGATTCGTGAGGCCGAGATCGAGTCCGAGGTCCGGGGCGCCGTCGTCCAATCAGGGCCTCGCCTTGCAGGCGAAGATCAGCCCACGGCCCGCGTCGCGCACGATGAGATCGCCGCCGGCGCGCAGCGCCTGCGCCGCGCAGTCGCCCGAGGCCGTCTCGCCGCTCACGTCGCACGCCGTGGAGGCCGCGAGCTCTCCCAGATACACGCAGCCGCGGGCTGCATCGCGGTCGGCCGTGAGCCGCACGGAAGCCGGGGCCGGCGCGGGTTTCGGCGCGGGCGCCGGCGACGGGCGTCGGGGCGGGCGTCGGTGCGTCGATGTCGGAACGACGGCGGCGGGCTGCGGTGGCGGCGGGTTCGTCGCGACCGGAGCGCTCGTCGGAGCCGGCGCGGCTGCCGGCGAAGGCGCGGCGGCCGCGCACGCATACGCATCTCCGACCGGGCCGCGTATCAGGAGCGTGTCGCCCCCCACTCGCCGGACCTGGTACCGAAGACACTCCTCGGGGGTCGGCTGCACCGTCAGGCCGCAGCCCAGAGTGGAATCCCTCGAATCCACGCGCTGGATCAACCGGCAGGAGGCGACTTCCGCGGCGCTCGTCGTGACCCGCACGCTCCGGATGGAGTGCGTGGCTTCCGTGTCGGCTTTGTAGTCCGTGCAAGCGGTCGCGAGGACGGTGGACAGGAGAAACCCTGCCAGGACCCGGGCGCTCGCAAGCGTCCGCTTCTCCCGTCGTCGCGCGATCACGGCGTAAAGCCTATCAGGTCGCCGACGCGTTGCGCCGCTCGCGCGCCGGCGATCAGCCGGTCGGCGGCCACGACCGCGCGGCCGTGCCGCGCCCGGCCGATCTCGCCGCCCTCGTCGCGGGCGACGATCTCGAAGAGGTGCAGCTTGCCGTCGCGGCCGAGGTAGCGGGCCGTCGCCTGGACGGGAGCGCCTTGCGGCGTGGCTGCCGAATGGGTCACGTCCACCGTCACGCCGACCGACTGCTCGCCGGGACCGAGGTGCGGCCGCAGGATCCGCCCGGCCGCGAGCTCCATCAGGGCGACCATGCGGGCGGTCGCGAACACCGCCGGAAACTCGTCCGTGGGCTCGAGCCGGAAGGCGCTGGCAAGGTCGCCGGCCTGGACGCGAAGCTCGGCCTCGGCGGTGGCACCGATCTCGGGTTCCGAGGTCATGTCGACCCTCCTGCTCCCGGCTCCGCGCCTTCCGGTCAGGCCGGTTCCGACTTCGGAGTCGGACGCTGGTAGAAGGATGCGCCCCGCACGTTCTCGTCGATGCCGAGCTTGCGGTGGATCGCCGGGAAAGCCCTCTGTTCGCAGTCGGTGCGCTCGCACAGACGGCAGGTGATGCCGATCGGCACGGCCGCGCTCGAATTGTTCACGTCGATGCTGTCGCCGTAGACGAGGTGGCGCGTGTGCTTGACCTCGCAGCCGAGCGAGATCGCGAGCAGCGGGTGCGCGGCGCCGAAGCCGCCGAGCGTCTGCCGCACGGTCCGCGCCACGCACAGGTACGTCGTCCCGTCGGGCATCCGCGACACCTGCGTGCGGATGATGCCGGGCGTCATGAAGGCGCTGTGGACGTTCCAGCGCGGGCAGAGGCCCGAGAAACGCGCGAAGCGGATGCCCGACGCCGAGTAGCGCTTGGAGATGTTGCCCGCGATGTCGACGCGGATGAAGTGAAACGGCACGCCTTCCCGGCCGGGCCGGCGCATGGTCGTCAGCCGGTGGCAGACCTGCTCGAAGCTCGCGCCGAAGCGCCGCTCGAGGACCTCGATGTCGTAGCGCAGCGTGCGGGCCGATTCGAGGAAGGGCTCGTAGGGCATCAGCACGGCCGAGGCGAAGTAGTTCGACAGGGCCACGCGGCAGAGCGCGACGGAATCCGGAGTCGTGAGGCGCGATTTCGCGATGACGCGCTCGAAGTCTTCCGTGAAATGCAGCAGGCCGATCTGGTGGGCGACCTGGAAGTTGCGGGCGTGCGGCGGGAGGATTTCGGAAACGTGGAGACGCTTGTGCGCCGGTTCGTACCAGCGCATCGGCGACTTGTCCCCGGGATGCGGCGTGATCGCGACGGAGATCCCCCGCCGCTCCAGGTACGCGACGAGGCCCGGATACGGATCCGGGCGTTCGAGGCCCGCCTCCTGCACCAGCCGCTCGGCCGCCTCCTCGAGCCCGGGGAAGTAGTTCTGGTTGTCCTGCAGAACGTCCGAAACCTCCTCCGAGGGCAGGCGCGCCGGGTCGATGCCGAGCAGGTCGCCGCCGTCCGAGACCCGCGACGCCATGCCCTGCATGGACTCGAGCGCGTCGCGGTATGCGTGGTACAGCTTGACGATCGCCCGCGATACCGTCTCGTTCGAGGCCGTCTCGCGCAGGTCCGTCGTCGTCACGTCGTGCGCCTCGAAGAGCGCGTCGCCGAAGACTTCGTGGAGGTCGGAGACGACCCGGGCCTGGTCGTCCGATCCAAAGCTCTTCAGGTCCCCCGGGTAGAGCTCGGCCAGGCGCAGGAGCAGCGCGGCCGTCAACGGCCGCTGGTCGTGCTCGATCAGGTTCAGGTACGAGGCGGAGATGTCGAGCTTTTCCGCCAGATCCACCTGCCGGAGGCTGTGGCGCCGCCGCAGAAGCCTGATTTTCGGACCGAATTTCGTTGCTTGAGCCATTGGCGGTTTACAGAATACACCACTTTACAGAAATCCATCTCCGAACGTTAACTACCTAACAACTGATTCTGCAACTAGTTATTGACTCAGGCATCCAAATGACGATGATCTGTAAACCCCGGGAGGCAAATTGAGCACGGCAATTCAGAGCATGCAAGGAACCGATGTCGAAACGCAGGGAGTCGCCCTGCGCTGCCCGCCCGTTGCCGGCTCGGAAGCCATCCTCACGCCCTCCGCGCTCGAGTTCGTCGCGATGCTCGAGCGCCGGTTCGGAGAGCGCCGCCGCGACCTGCTCGCGCTGCGCCGCGAGGTGCAGGCGAATCTCGACGCCGGCTGGAAGCCCGACTTCCTGCCCGAGACCGCCGCCGTGCGCAGGGGCGCATGGACGGCGGCGCCGATCCCGGCGGACCTGCAGGACCGCCGGGTCGAGATCACCGGTCCCGTGGATCGGAAGATGGTCATCAACGCGCTCAACTCCGGCGCGAATGTGTTCATGGCCGACTTCGAGGACTCCTGCTCGCCGACCTGGAAGAACCTCGTCGAGGGCCAGCGCAACCTGATCGACGCGATCGAGCGCACGATCGAGTTCGTCTCCCCCGAGGGCAAGGCGTACCGCCTGAACGAGCGCGTCGCGACGCTCATGGTCCGCCCGCGCGGCTGGCACCTCGAGGAGGCGCACCTGCGCGTCGACGGCCGGCCGGTCTCGGCGAGCCTCTTCGACTTCGGCCTCTACTTCTTTCACAACGCGCGCCGCCTGCTCGCGCGCGGAACCGGGCCCTACTTCTACCTTCCGAAGATGGAAAACCATCTCGAGGCGCGGCTCTGGAGCGACGTCTTCCGCGCGGCGCAGGAAGAGCTGAAGCTGCCCGCGGGTACGATCCGCGCGACGGTCCTGATCGAGACGATCCTCGCGGCTTTCGAGATGGACGAGATCCTCTAGGAGCTGCGCGACCACTCGGCCGGCCTCAACTGCGGGCGCTGGGACTACATCTTCAGCTTCATCAAGAAATTCCGGGAGCGATCCGGACTGCGTCCTGCCCGACCGCTCGCTCGTCACGATGACGCGGCGCTTCCTGCGAGTCCTACACGCACCTGCTGATCCAGACCTGCCACCGGCGCGGCATCCACGCCATGGGCGGCATGGCCGCGCAGATCCCGATCAAGAACGACGACGAGGCCAACGCCCGCGCGATGCAGAAGGTCGCCGACGACAAGCGCCGCGAGGTGCTCGCCGGCCACGACGGCACCTGGGTCGCGCATCCGGGGCTGGTGCCGATCGCGCGCCGGATCTTCGACGAAGGCATGCCCGGCCCGAACCAGATCGACCGCGGGAGCGAGCCCGAGGCCATCACGGCGGCCGACCTGCTCGAGGTTCCCAGGGGCGCGATCACCGAGGCAGGCCTGCGCCAGAACGTCAACGTCGGCGTGCTGTACCTCGAAGCCTGGCTGCGCGGCTCGGGCTGCGTGCCGCTCTACAACCTGATGGAAGACGCCGCGACCGCCGAGATCTCGCGCACGCAGGTCTGGCAGTGGATGCGCCACGAGGTCGTGCTGGAAGACGGGCGCCCGCTGACCCGCGCTCTCTACGACGCCATCCGGGACGAGGAGCTGTCCGCCCTGCGCGCCCAGGTCGGCGAGGCCGGCTGGCGCGCCGGGCGCTACGAGCGCGCGGCCGCCCTCTTCGACGAGCTCGCGACCGCACCCGCTCTGGCGGACTTTCTGACGATCCCCGCTTACGAAGAGCTCACGAGAACGGAATAGGGAGGAAGCCATGGTCACCCGCAACGCCGCCGACATTGCCGCCAACTGGAGCTCGGAGGCCCGCTGGACCGGGATCGAGCGCACTACTCGGCGCGAAGACGTCGTGCGCCTCTCGGGCTCGGTCGAGATCCAGTACACGCTGGCCGAGCGCGGGGCCGCGCGCCTCTGGGATCTGCTCGGCTCCGAGGAGTACGTCGCCGCGCTCGGCGCGCTCACCGGCAACCAGGCCATCCAGCAGGTCAAGGCGGGGCTCAAGGCGATCTACCTCTCCGGCTGGCAGGTCGCGGCCGACGCGAACCTCTCCGGGCACATGTACCCGGACCAGAGCCTCTACCCGTCGACAGCGTTCCGCACGTCGTCAAGCGGATCAACCAGGCGCTCCAGCGGGCCGACCAGATCCACACGGCCGAGGGCAAGAACGGCATCGAGTGGTTCGCGCCGATCGTCGCCGACGCCGAGGCGGGTTTCGGCGGGCCGTTGAACGCCTTCGAGCTCATGAAGGGCATGATCGAGGCCGGCGCGGCGGCCGTGCACTTCGAGGACCAGCTCGCCTCCGAGAAGAAGTGCGGCCACATGGGCGGCAAGGTCCTCATCCCCACGTCCGCCTTCATCCGCACCCTGACGGCGGCGCGGCTGGCGGCCGACGTCTCGGGCGTGCCGACGCTGATCGTCGCGCGCACCGACGCCAACAGCGCGCAGCTGCTGACGAGCGACGTGGACGAGCGCGATCGCCCGTTCCTGACGGGCGAGCGCACCCCCGAAGGCTTCTTCCGCCTGAACGGCGGACTGGACGCCGCCATCGCGCGCGGGCTCGCCTACGCGCCCTACGCCGATCTCATCTGGTGCGAGACCTCGGAGCCGAACCTCTTCGAGGCCAAGCGCTTCGCCGATGCCATCCACGCGAAGTTCCCGGGCAAGCTGCTGGCGTACAACTGCTCGCCGTCGTTCAACTGGGAGAAGAAGCTCGACGCCGCGACGATCGCGACCTTCCAGAAGGAGCTCGCGGCGATGGGCTACAAGTTCCAGTTCGTCACGCTCGCGGGCTTCCACGCGCTGAACCACGGCATGTTCGAGCTCGCGCGGGCGTACCGCGACGAGGGCATGACCGCCTACTCGCGGCTGCAGCAGGCGGAGTTTGCGAGCGAGGCCCACGGCTACACGGCCACGCGGCACCAGCGCGAGGTCGGGACCGGCTACTTCGACGACGTCGCCAACGTCATCGCCGCCGGCCAGACATCCACCACGGCGCTCGAGGGCTCGACCGAGAGCGCGCAGTTCTAGGTTCCCCGCGCCGGAGGCGGTCCGCTGGATGACCGCCACGGCGCTGCATCGGTCCCCCGGCGTCGGGTGCCCGCTGGATGGCACCCGGCGCTACGTGCAGTCCTCCGCGCCCGCGCGGCACCCGCTGGAAGGTGCCCGCGGGCGCACTTTTTCTTTGGTTCGCCCCCCTCACCCCCGGGCGCCCTCTCCCCCCTCCGGGTGGAGAGGGAGTTCTTGAAGGGTGAGGCTCTGACTAAGGGTTCCCTCTCCCGGCGGGAGAGGGACAGGGTGAGGGGCGTCCCTCACCGCCACTTCGCGAAGATCCGCTCCAACTCCTTCTGCCCCGCCTCCGCCGCCGCCTGCGCGGTGATCTCGTCCCGGGCGACGCGCGCGAACATCGTCGGGATCACGAACGTATTGAAGACCTCGTCCGTCGCCGCGGTCGCGTATCCCGGGTAGCCCACGTTGGTCGCCCAGTCGAGCACGCCCGACAGCGCCTTGTACTTGCCGGGCGGATCGGCCTTCGGGTCGTTGGCGAGCAATTCCGCGATGTTCGGCACGGTCGGCGGATAGCACGGGAAGTTGTAGAACTCGCTCTCCTTGAACACCGACCCGAAGCTGCCGACGAGGTCGACGAGGAACTGCTTGGCCCCGTCGATGTTCTCGGCGAACTTCCAGATGACGTAGCAATTCATGACGTGCTCGGCAGCGATCCGCCGCACGGGCCCCTTCAACGCCGGCACGAGGCCGATCTTCTTCGCCATGGCCGGGTTTTCCTTCTCGGCCGTGCGCGTTACGGAGATCGCGTTCTGGATGAACGAGGCGCGCCCGGCGAGCATCATCCGATTGTTGGACGACGGGTCCCACGTGAAGATCTCGGGCGTCTCGGTCTCCTTGTAGAGCGCCCGCATGAACTCGAGGGCCGCGACCGTCTCCTTCGAGTTCAGGACGACGTTGCCGCTCTCGTCCTGTTCGGCGCCGCCGAAGGACCAGAGCAGGCCGCGCACCACCATGTTCGAGTCCATTTCCTGCGAGAGCCCCAGGCCGACCGGGTTGCCGAACTTCTCCTTGATCTTCCGGCCGCCCGCGCGCAGGTCCTCCCACGTGTCCGGCCCGTTCGGAAAGCCGACGTCGCTCCAGAGATCGATGCGGTAGTTGCCCGGATCCGGCACGTAGGAGTCGGAAAAGGCGAAGTACTTCCCGGATTTCGGATTGAGCGTGGACCGCTGCGCAAGCGGGATCATCCTGCCGTGCTGCCGCTCGACCTCGTCGACGATCTCCCTGTGGTCGATGACCTGCGCCTCGTAGGCCGCCGGCGGCGAAATGAAGAGAAAGAGATCGTGGCCCTTGCGCGCCGCGGCTTCCGCGGCCCCGCGCGCGTTGACCTCCGTCGCCGCCATGTGATCGACGATGACCTCGGTGCCGTGCCGGGCGCCCCACTCCTTCGTGTAGACCCCGTCGAACCACTTGTCGTAGCCGGGGACGAAGTGGCTCCACTGCAGGATGCGCAGCGTCTTCGCGGCCGCTGGCGCCTTCTTCGCGCCCGGCCCGCACGCGAGGCCCGGCAGCGCCCCGACCGCCAGCGCGCTGCCGGCCGCCTTCACGAACTGCCGGCGCGAGAGCCGGCCGCGTTGGTCCTTCTTCATGGGACGCACCCTCCCCGCGACCTCGACGACGCGGGGCCGCGACCGGCCCGAAGTCTATAATCGCGCCCGTGGCCGCCCTGGAACCCGGAGACCCGTTTCCGCCGCTCGCGCTCTCCGATGGACGCGGAAAAACGATCGATGCCCCCGCGGGCGAGACGCTCTACGCGATCTTCAAGACGACGTGCCCGACCTGCGAGCTGACGTGGCCGTTCCTCGACCGCATCCATAGGGCGAACCCATCGGGCCTCCGGATCCTCGCCGTCTCGCAGGACGACCCGCGCACGACGGCGGCGTTCAACAAGCGGCTCGGTGTCGGCCTCGAAACGGCGTTCGACCTCGATCCCTGGACGGCATCCGACGAGCTCGGCGTGACCAACGTGCCGACGCTGCTGCGCGTCGGTCCGACCGGCGTCGTCGAGGAGACCATCGTGGGCTTCGATCGCGCGCGCATGGAAGGGCTGTCCAAGCGCGCCGCCGCGCTGGCGGGCCGGCCGGCCGCCCCGCTCTTCCGCGCCGACGAGCACGTTCCCGCGATCAAGCCCGGCTGAGGCTCGCGCAACCCCGGCAGGTAGCCGGGACTTTTCGCACTGCGGATCACATCCTTCTTAGGGGGCGACCTGGTGAAAAAACCTCAAACCTTCGGCGAGTTGAAGGCGTCCGGCTACAAGTCCCGCGGCGTCAAGGAAGAGCTCCGGGAAAACCTGCGCCGCGCGCTGTCGCTCGGCAAGAGCCCGTTCGAGGGAATCCACGGCTACGAGCGCACGGTGCTCCCGTCGCTCTACAACGCCGTGCTGTCCAAGCACGACTTCCTGCTGCTCGGCCTGCGCGGCCAGGCGAAGACGCGCCTGCTGCGGATGCTCGTCAACCTGCTCGACGAGGAGATCCCGGCCATCGCCGGCAGCGAGCTCTCCGAGGACCCCTTCGCGCCGATCACGAAGTTCGGGCGCCGCGTCCTGGCCGAGAAGGGCGACGCCGCGCCGATCGCGTGGATCCCGCGCGCGGAGCGCTACCGCGAGAAGCTCGCGACGCCGGACGTGACGATCGCCGACCTGATCGGCGACATCGATCCCATCAAGGCCGCCACCGAGCGGCGCTCCTACTCCGACGAGGAGGTCATCCACTTCGGCATCGTGCCGCGCACCAACCGCGGGATCTTCGCCATCAACGAGCTGCCCGACCTGCAGCCGCGCATCCAGGTGGGCCTCCTGAACATCCTCGAGGAGCGCGACCTCCAGATCCGCGGCTTCCCGATCCGCATCCCGCTCGACATCCTGCTCGTCTTCTCGGCCAACCCCGAGGACTACACGAACCGCGGCAACATCATCACGCCGCTGAAGGACCGGATCTCCTCGCAGATCTTCACGCACTACCCGGAGGACGTGAAGACCGCGGCGAAGATCACGGCGCAGGAGGCCTGGATCGATCGCGACGGCGGGCCGACGATCGAGGTCCCCGAGCTCTTCCGCGAGCTCGTCGAGGAGATCGCCTTCGCCGCCCGCGCCTCCGAGTTCGTGGACCAGTCGTCGGGCGTCTCGGCGCGCATGCCGATCTCCGCGGTCGAGATCCTGGCGTCGAACCTCGAGCGGCGCGGCCTGAAGAACGGCGAGGCGAAGGTCTCGCCGCGGCTCTGCGACCTGCCCGCGACGCTGCCGGCCATCACCGGCAAAGTCGAGATGGTCTACGAGGGCGAGCAGCAGGGCGCCGAGGTCGTCGCCAAGAAGCTCATCGGCACGGCCGTCAAGAAGCTCTTCGACGCGAAGTTCCCCGCGCCCGACGCCGGACGGCCGAGCGAGCGGCGCCGCCACGAGATCGACGAGGACGAGGAGCCGACGGCGGGACCGGTCCGGCGCGCCCGCCAGGCGCCGACACCCCCGGCCGAGAAGATCCATCCGCTCTACGAGCCCATCGCGGCCTGGTTCGCCGCCGACAACCGGATCACGATCTCCGACGACACGCCGTTTGCGGAGCACCTCGCGGCGCTCCAGGCCGTGCCGGGACTCAAGAAGGCGGTCGAGGAGCACTTCTCCCCGGCGTCGAAGGAAGAGCTCGCGATCGGCATGGAGCTCGTCCTCGAGGGCCTGACCCAGCACCTGAAGATCGCCCGCGAGGACCTCGACTCGCGCGTCTCGTACGCCGAGATGCTCAAGTTCAACCTGGTGAAGAACAGGGCCAACTAGCGTGACCGAACGCTCCTTCCGCGCCCGGGTCCTCGCGCGCGAGCCGCTGCTCGGCGCGTTCCTGACCTGGCCGACCGAGGGCGTGCTCGAGCTGCTCGCGCTCGCCGGCTTCGACTTCGCCGTGGTCGACACCGAGCACGGCTACTTCAACCCGGAGTCGGTCGAGCGGATGGTGCGCGCCGCCGAGGGCGCGCCGCTGCCCGTGATCGTCCGCGTCCCGAGCTGTCTCGCGGCCGCGGATACGGGAAGGGCCCTCGACGCGGGCGCCTGCGGCGTCCTCTTCCCGCGGGCGGAGTCGGATGCCACCGTGCGCGCCGCCCTCGAATCGGTCAAGTACGCCCCGGTCGGCAAGCGCGGCCTCGCCGGCGTCCGGGCGAACCGCTACGGCGGCGTCCCCTTCGACCACTGGGTGATCGAGGCCAACGAGGGCTCGACGGTCTTCGTCCAGATCGAAACGGCCGGCGCGCTCAACGCGCTCGAGCGATCGCGGCGGAGAAGTGGCTCGACCTCCTCTTCGTCGGCCCGAACGACCTCTCACAGGCCCTCGGCGTTCCCGGTCACTACGAGGAGCCCCGCTACCGCGCCGCCGTCGAGCGCGTCGGCGCCACCGCCCGCGAGCACGGCAAGGCCGCCGGCATCATGCTGCGGTCGCCCGACGAGATCCCCGCGCTCTCCGCGCAGGGGTACCACGTCTTCACGACCAGCGACCGGTCCCTCTTCACGCAGTCGGCGCGGGCCTGGCGCACGGCGCTGACGAAGAAGTAGCCATGCGTTACCGCTACGAGGACTACCCGGTCGACCTGCTCCGCCAGCTGCTCACCATGCAGGAGCTGATCAAGCTCTTCCTGCAGCTCGTGCTCCAGGCCGGCGGCGACGTCGAAGAGGCGCTGCGGTGGATGCAGTACCTGCAGGACCGCGGCATGATCGACCCGGGCATCGACCTCGAGGAGTTCCGCAAGGCGCTCCAGGAGAGCGAGATCGTCGAGGACCGCGGCGGCCAGCTCGCGCTCTCGGCGGCGGGCGAGCGGCGGATTCGACGCTCGGCGCTCGAGGAGATCTTCACGTCGTTGACGCGCGCCGGCTCGGGGTACCACGCCGTGCCGCGCGCGGGCGCCGGGGGCGAGCTCCTGCCGGAGACGCGCGCCTACGAATTCGGCGACAGCCCGAGCGCGATCGACGGGATCCGCTCGATCGGCAACGCCGTGCGCCGCGACGCGGAGGACATCGCCCTGCAGCAGGAGGACTTCGAGGTCCACGAGGAAGAGCACCTGACGTCCTGCGCCACGGTGCTTGCGATCGACATCTCCCACTCGATGATCCTGTACGGCGAAGACCGCTTCACCCCCGCCAAGAAGGTCGCCCTCGCGATGGTGGAGCTCATCCAGTCCAAGTACCCCAAGGACACGATCGACGTCCTGCTCTTCGGCGACGACGCCAAGCGCGTCCCCCTTTCCGAGATCTCGAAGACGCAGGTCGGCCCGTTCCACACGAACACCAAGGCCGGGCTCGCGCTCGCCCGCAAGCTCCTCGTCCACCGGAAGAACCCCAACAAGCAGATCTTCCTCATCACCGACGGCAAACCCTCGGCGATCTGGGAGCGCGGCCGGCTCTACAAGAACCCGTTCGGCCTGGATCTGAAGATCGTCAACCGCACCCTCGAGGAGGCCGACGCCTGCCGGCGCGACGGCATCACCATCACGACCTTCATGATCGCGACGGACACCTACCTCGTCGAGTTCGTGGACAAGCTCACGCGCATCAACCGGGGCCGCGCGTACTACGCCTCGCCCTACAACCTCGCCGAGTTCCTCTTCACCGACTACATCCGCAACCGGAAGAAGTTCCTCCACTAGCCTCGCCGCCCCTTCGTTCTGGGGAATAATCACCGCCTGGTGACTGCTCTCTGGATCTCGCTCGCCACTCTTGCGGCGCTCGCGCTCTTCGCGACCATCCCGCGGCGGCTGCTCGGACGCTCGCAGGACCGGCTGGCCAGACGCCTGCTCGAGGACTCCGGCGAAACCTTCAAGCTGCTCACGCGCGCCGAGCTCTGCGCGGGCAAGTACCGGCGGCTGCCCGGCGTTCTCGGCCTGACCGAGGGCGGCATCGAGTTCCGCGGCGTCTTCGGCGAGACCGAGACGATCGCCACGCCGCGCCTGTCGAAGATCGTCACCGGCAGCCGGCTGTCGAACGGCCGCCGGCTCTTTCGCCGCGAAGCCCTCCGCCTCGGCCGCGCCAACGGCGAGGACCTCGAGTTCGTCCTGACGCGCGCCTCGGCGTCCGCGTGGCGCAGCCACCTGGGACTCTGGGCGATCGAGCAACGCAAGGCCGCGATGGACGTCGTGACGCCCGGCCGATAGGACCGCGCTTGCCGCACGAGACCGCCCTCATCGCGATCCTTGCCTTCGGGCTCGGCTTCGCCTTCGTCTTCGGCTTTCTCGCCGTCCGCCTCGGGCTTCCGCCTCTGGTCGGGTACCTGGTGGCCGGCGTCCTCGTGGGTCCCTTCACGCCGGGATTCGTGGCCGACCCGCACCTCGCCTCGCAGTTGGCCGAGATCGGCGTCATCCTCCTGATGTTCGGCGTGGGCCTGCATTTCTCGCCGCGCGACCTGATGGCCGTGCGGGGGATCGCCGTGCCCGGCGCCGTGTTCCAGATCGCGGCGGCGACGGCCCTCGGCGCCGGGGTCTCGCACCTCTGGGGCTGGTCCTGGGGATCGGGGATCGTTTTCGGCCTCTGTCTGTCGGTGGCGAGCACGGTCGTGCTCCTGCGCGCCCTCGAGGACCGCGGCGCGCTCGACTCCGCGGAGGGCAAGATCGCCGTCGGCTGGCTCATCGTCGAGGACCTCTTCACCGTTCTCGTCCTCGTGCTGCTTCCCGCCCTCGCGGGACTTCTCGGCGGCACACCGGCCGCGGGAGCGGGAGCGGGCTCGGGCCTCGCCGCGGCGATCGGCGTGACGCTCGCCAAAGTCGCGGCGTTCCTCGGCCTGATGTTCGTCGTCGGGCGGCGCGTCGTCCCCTGGCTGCTCCAGCGGGTCGCCCGCACCGGATCGCGCGAGCTCTTCACCCTCGCCGTGCTCGCGACGGCGCTCGGCGTGGCTGTCGGCGCCGCCGTTCTCTTCGGCGTCTCGTTCGCGCTCGGCGCCTTCTTTGCCGGCGTCGTCATCAGCGAGTCGGACCTGAGCCACAGGGCCGCCGCCGACGCGCTGCCCCTCCAGGACGCGTTCGCCGTGCTCTTCTTCGTGGCCGTGGGAATGCTGTTCGACCCGACGATCCTCGTCCGCAGGCCCCTCCAGGTGCTGCTCGTCGTCTTCATCATCATGATCGGCAAATCGATCGCCGCGCTCGCCATCGTCCGCGCCTTTGGACACCCCCTGCAAACGTCCCTCACGATCTCCGCGAGCCTCGCCCAGATCGGGGAGTTCTCCTTCATCCTGGCGGCGCTCGGGGTCTCGCTCGGACTGCTGCCCCCGGAGGGACAGAGCCTGATCGTGGCCGGCGCCCTGCTCTCGATCACGCTCAACGCTTTCGTCTTCAAGCTGATCGCGCCCGTCGAACGCTGGGTGCAGGTCCGGCCGCGACTGGCCCGCCTGCTCGAGCCGTCCCCGGCGCGCGTGCCGGCGCTACCGGCGGACCTCGATGCCGGACGGCTGCACGACCATGTCGTCCTCGTCGGCCACGGACGCGTGGGCCGCCGCGTGGCGGAAGCCCTGGCGGGTCACGGAATCCCGTACCTCGTCATCGAGCAGGACCGCACCACGGCCCTCGCGCTGCGCAGACAGGGCCTTCCGGTCATTTACGGCGATGCCGCGCGCCACGGCGTGCTCGGGCACGCCGGGCTGCGGGAGGCGCGCCTGCTCGTCGTGACCGCACCCGAGCCCTTCCAGGCGCGCGCCATCATCGACACCGCCCGACGGATCCAACCCGCGATCGACATCGCCGTGCGCACGCACAGCGACGCGGAGCGCGCGTACCTCGAACACAGCAAGGTCGGCATGGCCGTGATGGGCGAGCAGGAGCTGGCCGACGCGATGGCGCGCTACGCGCTCGGGCGTTTCGGCGCGGCGCCGCCGACATGACGCGGATGCCGGCGCTCTTCCTCGGGCACGGGTCGCCGATGAACGCGATCGAGGACAACCCGTTCCGGCGCGCCTGGGCCGCCGCCGCGCGCGCGATGCCGACGCCTTCCGCCGTGCTCTGCATCTCCGCGCATTGGGAAACCCCGGGGGTCGCCGTGTCGAGCTCGCAGCGGCCGGAAACGATCCATGACTTCTACGGCTTTCCGGACGAGCTCTTCGCCGTCGAGTATCCCGCGCCGGGCGACCCGGCCCTCTGCGCGACGCTCGCGGCGCTGGTGAAATCCGCTCCGGTCGCGCTCGACCCGGACCGCGGCCTCGACCATGGCGCCTGGAGCGTGCTCCGCGCGATGTACCCGGACGCCGGCGTGCCCGTCGTCCAGCTCTCGCTCGACACGCGCCGCCCCGCCGCATTCCACTACGCCCTCGGCCGCGAGCTCGCGCCCCTGCGCGATGCGGGCGTCCTCATCCTCGGAAGCGGCAACGTCGTCCACAACCTCGCGATGATCGACTTTCGCCGCCGCGGCGGGTACGACTGGGCCGCGCGGTTCGACGAGACGCTGCGCCAGCGCATCCTCGCGCGGGATCACGCGGCGCTCGTCGCTTACGAGACCCTCGACGCCGCGGCGACTCTCGCGGTTCCGACGCCCGAGCACTACCTGCCGCTGCTCTACGTCCTGGCTGTCCAGGGCGACGACGAGCCCGCGAGGATCTTCAACGCGGAGACGCTGATGGGATCCATCTCCATGACCTCCGTCGCGATCGGCGTGAACGAAGGGAGCCTCTCGTGAACTGGAACCGCCTCGCGGCGGCCGCGCTCGCGGCCCTCGCCGGCTCCGCGGCCTCCGCGCAGACCGGCCCGACATCGCTGCGGGACCCGGCACGCCGATCCTCTTCGCGCCGGGCGTGATCAGCACCGGCGACCTCGAGTTCGCGCCGGCCTTCGAGCCCGACATGAAGACGGTCTACTTCGTGAAGGGCAGCCCCGGCGCGAAGCGCGTGATGTGGATCCTCGTCTCCCGTCTGCGCGACGGCAAGTGGTCGACCCCCGAGATCGCGCCCTTCTCCGGCCAGTACTCCGACATCGACCCCACGCTCTCGCCGGATGGAAAGAAGCTCTTCTTCGCGTCCAACCGCCCGACCGAAGGCACGGCGCCCCGCAAGGACTTCGACCTGTGGGTCGTCGAGAGAGACCGAGGGCGGCTGGAGCGCGCCGCGCAATCTCGGCGCCCCGGTCAACAGCGCGGGCTCGGAGACCACGACCTCCGTGACGTCCGACGGCACCCTCTACTTCGCCTCCGGCGCCCGCGAGGCAAACCGCCCCGGCCGACGCCTCTACCGCTCGAAGCTCGTCGACGGCCGCTACACGACCCCGGAACCCCTTCCCCGCTCCGATCGACGGCGGCGAAGAGGACTCGAACCAGTACGTCGCGCCCGACGGCCGCTACCTCATCTTCTTCTCCAAGCGCCCCGGCGCCACCGAGCCCGCCCTCTTCGTCTCGTACCCGGAGAACGGCGGATGGACTGCGCCCGAGAACCTCAGCGAGCGCCTGAACGCCGACTACGCCCCCTACACACCGCTCGTCTCGCCCGACGGCAAGTCCCTCTACTTCACCAGCCAGAAGGGCGCCTTCGACCACCCTCCCGTCGGCCCCATGCCGCTACGACAAGTTCGAGGACCTGATGCACTCCCCCGGCAACGGCCTCGCCGACATCTACTGGATCGACATCAAAGCCGCTTCGCCTCGCGCTGAGGCTCCCGCCCCGCTCCCTACGGGTGGAGAGGGAGATCCAGTTCAGCCACCGTCTCGCATCAGCTCGCGGCGCAAAGTCTCCGACCGAGGCGAGTTGGCGGCGGTATCGCGGAGCTATGATCGAGCCGTTGTGGGGTAGTTGAATTGGTACAACGTCCGGCTGTTAACCGGAAGGTTGGTGGTTCGATTCCACCCCCCACAGCCAACCGTCGCTTCCGCTCGCTACGCTCGCTCACGCTCCCGCGGCGCGAACCTCCTCCCTCCCTTCGGTCGGGAGACTATTCGCGCCGCGAGCTGGCAGGCGGCCATAGCTCAGGCAGGAAGGGAATGACGCGCGTCGCGAGCGTAGGAGGGAGCGAGGCGAGGGCCTTGCGGATCTCCTCCGGCCGGTAGCGCTGCGAGAAGTGCGTGAGAACGATCGCCTCGTTCTCGAAGAGGTGGGCGCGCTCGAGGATGTCGTCGAGGTGGATGTGCGCGTACTCGCGGGCGCGGTCCTTGTCCTCGGGCAGCAGGAACGAGCACTCGAGCAGGAGCACGCGGGCGCGAAAGAGCTCGGGGCAGGCTTCGAAGATCTCGTGCCCGCAGTCGCCCGGGTAGGCGAGCAGCGGGATCTCCTCGCGCCGGGTGACCTCGACGCCCCTGCCCCGCAGGGCCGCGATCTCTTCCCCGCTTCGATCCACGAACTCGTCCTTGAGCTTCTGCTTGACCTCCGAGAACATGTACCCGACCGTCGGCACCCGATGCCGCCCGGGCAGGACCGTCAGCTCGAGGTCGTTGCGCAGGCGGACGCGGTCGCCCGGCGCCGCCGCGACGACCTCGATCTCGTAGTCGATGTGCTCGAGCTTCTCGCAGGCCTGGACCCACTGCGCGACGAGCGGCGTGACCTCGGCCGGGACGAACACGCGCGCCGTCGGAAGGCGCGCCAGGCGGCGTCGCGAGGCGTAGTGCGCGAGCCCCGCCACGTGGTCGAGGTGCCCGTGCGAGACGCAGACGGTCGGATAACCGAGGACGTCCTCGGGAGCCCGGCCGAACTCGAGCAGCGTCCGGAAGCCCGGCAGCTTGTAGAAGGACTCGTGCCCCGCGATCGAGACGCCCTCGATCGGGATTCCGGCCGCCTCGATCCCGACACGCCCGCGGCCCTCGGGATAGTCGCCTGCCATGGCCGGCAGACTACTTCAGCGCCCAAGCGCGTAAGCCGGCGTCTTCCGGCCGATTCCGGAGCCTTTTTCGGCCCCGGGGCGATCTTTTTGCTGGAAACGCGAAAAGCCCGAAATATAGACTCCGGACAGAGACAGGTCAGCCCCGGCCGGAGCTTCATTCCAACTCAATGCAGCCGGCAGAGGATCTGGCGCAAAAGAAAGGAAGGCACCATGCTGACGTTCGTGCCGAAACCCAGAGTCCTGATGGCTGTTGCCTGTTCGCCGTGGGCGGCCTGGTCGGGTGTGCGCCCCCCAAGGAGTTGGTCACCGCCAACAACGCCGTCGAGGCCGCGCGAAGCGCCGGCAAAGACAAGGAATGTCCCAAGGAATTCTCCGCGGCGGAGAACCTGAAGAACGAGGCGTACCGCATCTGCAAGCCCTGCGACACGGCCAAGGCGATCGAGCTCGCGAACCAGGCGACCTCCCAGGTCGCCGCGCTGTGCCCGGCCAAGCCGGCGCCGCCGCCCGCGGCTCCCGCTCCCGCTCCGAAGCCGGTTGCGCCCGCGGCCACCGCCTCGATCTCGGCCAGCCCGACCTCGGTGCAGAAGGGCCAGTGCTCGACGCTGACCTGGTCGTCGTCCAATGCCACGAGCGCCATGCTCGACCCGGGCATCGGATCCGTCAGCACCAACGGATCGAAGCAGGTTTGCCCCGATTCGACGACGCTCTACCGGCTCGGCGTCACCGGCGACGGCGCGCCCGGGAGCGCGTCCACGACGGTCACGGTGACCCACGTGGTCGACAAGCTCGCCCTCCACGTCAATTTCGACTTCAACAAGGCGACGATCCGCAAGGGAGAGGACGCCGAGCTGCAGAAGGCGGTCGCCTTCATCAAGAAGTACCCCGGCTCCGAGATCTCGCTCGTCGGCTACACGGACAGCATCGGCAGCGACGCGTACAACCTGAAGCTCTCCGAGAAGCGGGCCCAGGCGGTCAAGGACTACCTCGCCAGCCACGGCATCGACGGCTCGAAGATCTCGGCTTCCGGCCGCGGCAAGGCCGATCCGATCGGCGACAACAAGACCGAGAAGGGCCGCGCCGAGAACCGGCGGGTCGAAGTCCAGATTCTGTCCGAGTAGGGACACACCGACATCAGCCAGGACGGACCCTGCGGCGCAGCGCCGCAGGGTCTTTTTTTCAGTGGGCGGCCAGCCCGGATGCGCCGAGCGTGAGCACCACTCCGAGAGACAGTCCGGCCGTCAGCGCGAGAAACAGCACCAGGCCGGATCGGTATCGTCTTGCGTACATTGCGAGCCCCCTCGGCACCGTGTCAGTGCAGGGCCGGTGCCAGAGGCGCGGGATCGCGCTAAGTCGATGAGCGGGCAGGAGGTGCGCCGCAGCTCCTGATCCCGGGGAGGGCCGCTGGCCCGGCGGCCTGTTACCTCCGGTGACATACCCTGTGCGCCGTGCGCGTCGACCTCTTCGACTACGACCTGCCGGCCGACCGGATCGCACAGGAAGCGCGGCCTCGCGGAACGAGCCGCCTCCTCACGCTCGACCGCAGGACGGGCGCCGTCGGCCACCGGCGGTTCGCGGAGCTCCCCGAGCTGCTGCGCGACGGGGACCTGCTCGTCCGCAACGACGTGCGCGTCCGGCCGGCGCGGCTCTTCGCGCGCGATGCCGAGGAACGCCTCGTCGAAATCTTTCTCCTGTCGAACGAAAACGCCGAGCGCACGCGCTGGCGCACGATGGCCCGGCCCGGCCGCCGCGCGAAGGAGGGGCGCACGCTCCGCTTCGACGAGGGCCTCGTCGCGCGGGTCGCGAAGGTCCACGACGACGGCAACCGGACGGTCGCGTTCGACCGGCCGCTCACGCCCGCGATCCTCGAGCGGATCGGCCACACGCCCCTGCCGCCGTACATCCGCCGCGCGCCCGGGGCGCCGGACCGCGCCGAGGACCGCTCCGCCTACCAGACCGTCTTCGCGCGCGAGCCGCTCGCGGTCGCGGCGCCGACGGCGGGACTGCACTTCACCCTGGAGACGCTCGAGCGCATCCGCGCCCGCGGCGTCGAGATCGCGGACCTCACGCTCGCGGTCGGCGCCGGAACGTTCAAGCCGGTCACCGTGGACGACACGGACGACCACGTCCTGCACCCCGAGGAGATCGCGATCCCCGCGGCGACCCGCTCCGCCGTCGCGCGCGCGCGTCGCGAAGGGCGGCGCGTCGTCGCCGTCGGCACGACCGTGGCGCGTTCCCTCGAAGCGGCCGCGCTGCGGGAGGACGGGCCGCCGGGAGACCTGCGGTTCTCGACCGACCTCTTCATCACGCCCGGATTCCAGTTCCGCGCGATCGACGCCCTGCTGACCAACTTTCACCTGCCCCAGTCGACGCTGCTGATGCTCGTCGCGGCCTTCGCCGGCCGCGAGCAGGTCCTGGCGGCGTACGCCGAGGCGGTGCGCGAGGGCTACCTCTTCTACTCCTACGGCGACGCCATGCTCGTGGCCTGACCGATAGAATGACGGCGCGATGAAGATCCCCGCTGTCCCGGTGGATCGGCTATCCCGCGGCCGTCCTGGTCGTTCTCGCCTCCGTCGGGCTGCTGCGGCTGTTTCCGGGGTTGACGATCTCCTCGGTCGCGTTGCTGCTCCTGCTCGCGGTCTTTCTCTGCGCATCGGTGTGGCAGTCCGGGCCCGGCGTCCTCGCCGCGGTGCTCGCGACGCTCGCCTTCAACTATTTCTTCATCCCTCCCCTCTTCACGTTCACGATCTCCGATCCGCGCAACGTCACGGCCCTCTTCGTGTTCCTGGTGTCCGGCCTGCTCATCGGTCGGCTCTCCGCCCTCTCGCGCGAGCGGCTGCGGCTCATCGAAGCCGAGCGGCGCGACCTGATCGCCCTGACGCAGCTCTCCCAGGGCTTCCTGGCCGACACCAACCGCGAGTCGCTGCTCGGCGTCGCCGCGGACCGCCTGCGGCAGGCCCTCCAGAGCGAGCAGGTGGCGCTGTTGCTCGCGCGCGAGAACGGCGAGCTCGCGCCGCCGATCGCGACGCCCGGCGCATCGTTCCGCGCCGAGCTCGCCGACCTGGCCTACCGCCAGGGCAACTCCGCGGCGTTTCCCTCGGATCTGGGCGGGACGGACATCTACCTCCCGATTCCCGTCGGGCTCCAGCGCGCGGGCGTCCTCGTCGCGCGCGGCCTGCGGTCGAGCGAGCGGATGGCGGAGGCCTGCGCCCTCCTGCTCGGCCTCGCCGTCGAGCGCGAGCGGTTCCTGCTGCTGGCCCGGGCGGCCGAGGAGACGCGCACGAGCGAGCAGATGAAATCCACGCTGCTCGCGCAGCTCGCGCACGACCTGAAGACGCCGGTCGCCGCGGCGCGGGGGGCCATCGAGAACTGGGAGGCCGACAGCGGCGGCTCGGAGGCCTCGCGCCTGGCGGGCGGCCAGCTCGACGCCCTCAACCGGCGCATCGGCGAGCTCATGGACGTCGTGCGGCTCGACTCCGGCACCGCGCGGCCGCGCCCCGCGCGCGTGACCTGCGCCGAGATCGTGGAGGCCGCCGTCGCGCGGTTCGGCGAGGCGCTGTCGGGGCACGCGCTGTACCTGGATCCGCCCGAGCCGGACCTCGCGGTGGAGGTGGACCCGGCGCAGTTGACCGAGGCGCTCGGGCACGGACTGGAGAACGCCGCGCGCTATTCCCCCGCCGGCTCGACGATCCGCGTCTCGGCGACCGCCGAGGGCGCGCAGGCGATCCTCCGCGTGGCCGACGAGGGCAAGGGCGTGCCGGAGCGCGAGCGGGAGCGCGTCTTCGAGCGCTTCGTGCGCCTGGACGAGAACAAGGAGATCCCGGGCAGCGGACTCGGCCTCTCGATCGCCCGGAGCCTCGTCGAGCTGAACGGCGGGCGCCTGCGCCTGGCCAACGCGCCCGGGCGGCGGCGCCCTCTTCGAGATCGTCCTGCCGCGGGTGAGCGCGTGAGCCGGGTCCTGCTCGCCGAGGACGAGGCGGCGATCCGCAAGGTCGTCCGCGACGCCCTCGAGCGCGAGGGACACGAGGTCGTCGCGGCGGCCGACGGACAGGAGGCGCTCGACGCGTTCGAGGCCGGCGAGTTCGACCTCGTCGTCAGCGACCTCGCGATGCCGCGCATGGACGGCCACACCCTCGTCGCCGAAGTGCGCCGCCGATCGGCCGTGCCGATCCTGGTCCTGACCGTGCGCGACGAGGAGCGCGACAAGGTGCGCCTGCTCGACGCCGGCGCGGACGACTACGTGACGAAGCCTTTCGGCGTCTCGGAGCTCGTCGCGCGCGTGCGCGCCCTGCTGCGCCGGACCGGCGCATCCCGGGGCCCCGCGCTCGCCCGCTGGGGCGACATCGAGGTCGATCCGGAGGCCCGGTCGGTCCGCAAGGGCGGCAAGCCCGTGCACCTGACGCCCCTCGAGTTCTCGATCCTCCTCGCGCTGCTCTCCAAGCCCGGCGCCGTCTGGACCCACCGCCAGCTGATGACCGCCGTCTGGGGCACGACCGCCGGAGTCACCACCGACACGCTGCGGGTCCACATGGGCGGCCTGCGGCGCAAGCTCGAGGACGACCCGAATCGCCCGCGCTGGTTCCAGACGGAGCCGTGGGTGGGCTACCGCTTCTCGCCCGAATAAGCGGCGCGGTCTTCCGCAAATCTTTCGCCCCGCTTCCGGACTTCTTTCCGGCGCGCGCGGGATCCTCACCCGTGAACGAGAAACGGAAAGCCGCAGCCCTCGCAGCCTCGCCTTCGCGATGCTTCTCGCCGGGTGCGCCGCGGCCCTGGCGTTCCCGGATCTGTGCGATCGCGCCGTCGCGGCGGGATTCGTCGGCTACGTCATCTGCGGCGGCCGGGCGATGGCGTCGTGGCATGCCGACGATCGCGTCTTCCGCCGGCAGAGGCGACCCGCTACCCGCATCGCCCGGACGACCCGTTTCGCTCTGGCCATCGCGTTTCTCATCGGCTCGAGCGCCGCGGCGCGGGCGCAGCAGACGATCTTCAACGTCCCGTCCGCCGACGTCCTCGACAAGGGCCACACCTACCTCGAAGCCGACGCGCTCGGGCGGCCCCAGGATCCTTCGTTCGGCCTCTTCACGATGCGCGGCGTCTACGGCTTCGGGTCGAACATCGAGGCCGGGGCGAACTTCGGCGGTTTCGCCGCGACCGGCCGCTCCGTCCCGTTCGCGACGGTGAACATCAAGTGGCAGCCGTGGCACAACGAGAAGCTGGCGTTCACGACAGGCGCCTTCGGCCTCTTCTATCTCCGCGGCTCGCGCGACGGCGACCCTGCCGCCATGGGGTACGGCGAGGCCTCGTACAAGATCACACCGACGACGCGTCTCACGGCAGGCGGCTACTGGGCCTCGTCCGGATACGCCGCGCCCGATCCCCAGGCCGGAGCACAGCTCGGCTTCGAGCAGAAGATCAACGATCACCTCAACCTGATCGCCGACTGGTACAGCGGCAAGAACGCGCTCGGCTACTTCACGCCGGGCGTTTCCGTGCCGATCGGAGACTGGACGATCTACGCCGGGTATTCGATCAAGAACGGCGACTCGAAGGGCAACGCGATCCTCGTGGAAATCGGATTCACGTTCTGAGGAGAACCGACATGGCCGATCTCATTTTCATCGCGATCACGGTCCTGCTCTTCTGGGCCTCGATCTTCTACACGCGCCGCTGCGACAAGGTTTGAGGAGGACGCCATGGGTTGGGAAGACATTCTGGGTCTCGTGGTGAGCGTGGCGCTGCTCTGGTACCTCCTGACGGCCATGCTCAAAGCAGAAAAGGTCTGACGTCATGACGGGCAAGAACGCTCTGGAAATCCTCGTCTACCTGGCGATCATCGTCGCCCTCACGCCGATCCTCGGCGCCTACATGAAGCGGGTGTTCGCCGGCGAGCGCACCTGGCTCGATCCCGTTCTCCGGCCCGTCGAGCGCGGCATCTACAAGGTCTGCGGCGTCGACGCGTCCCGGGACCAGACCTGGGTCGACTGGACGGTGACGATGCTCATCGTCAACGCGGCGTCGCTCGTCGTCCTCTACGCGATGCAGCGCCTGCAGCAGTTCCTGCCCCTGAACCCCAACGGCTTCGGCGCGGTCTCGCCGGACTCGTCGTGGAACACGGCCGTCTCCTTCACGACGAACACCAACTGGCAGGGGTATTCGGGCGAGTCCACGATGTCCCACTTCACCCAGATGGCCGGCCTGGCCCTCCACAACTTCCTCTCCGCGGCGACGGGCATCGCGATCGCCATCGCGATCATCCGCGGCATCGCCCGCGAGAAGGCGAAGGGCATCGGCAACTTCTGGTACGACTGCACGCGCGCGATCCTCTGGGTGCTGCTGCCCTTCTCGTTCCTGGCCGCCCTGTTCTTCGTCTCCCGCGGCGTCGTGCAGAACTTCCGGCCGGACGTCACGGTGAAGACGGTCGAGGGCGTCGCGCAGAAGATCGCCCAGGGCCCCGTCGCCTCCCAGGAGGCCATCAAGGAGCTCGGGACCAACGGCGGCGGCTTCTTCAACGCCAACTCCGCGCATCCCTACGAAAACCCCACGCCGGGAACCAACTTCCTCCAGGTCGTGCTGATCTTCGCGATCGGAGCCGGGTTGACCAACACGCTCGGTCGAATGACCGGCTCCGTCCGACACGGGTGGGCCGTCTTCGCGGCCATGGCGTTCCTGTTCCTGGTCGGAGTCGTCGTCTGCGGCGTGGCCGAGCAGCGCGGCAACCCCATCCACCAGAAGGCCGGCGTGGCCGCGCTGCCGACGGACGGAGGGACCGGCGGCAACATGGAGGGCAAGGAAGTCCGCTTCGGCATCGGCGACTCGGCCCTCTTCGCCACGGTCACGACCGACGCCTCCTGCGGCGCCATCAATTCCTGGCACGACTCGTACACGCCGATCGGCGGCCTGGTGCCGCTCGCCAACATCGCGTCGGGCGAGATCATCGTCGGCGGCGTCGGCGCCGGCCTCTACGGGATGTTCCTGTTCATCGTCCTCTCGGTCTTCATCGCGGGGCTCATGGTCGGCCGCACGCCCGAGTACCTCGGCAAGAAGATCGAGGCGCACGAGGTCAAGCTCGCGATGCTCTCGGTCCTCGTCCTCACGCTCTGCATCCTGGGATTCAGCGCCGCGGCCTCGGTGCTGCCGGCGGGCCTGTCGTCGCTCGCCAACAAGGGGCCGCACGGGTTTTCCGAGATCCTCTACGCCTTCGAGTCGGGCGCCGGGAACAACGGCTCCGCCTTCGCCGGGCTCTGAGCGCCAACACGCTCTTCTACAACACCACGCTGGGATTCGACATGTTCTTCGGCCGCTTCTTCATGCTCATCCCCATCCTCGGGATCGCCGGCTCGCTGGCGGCCAAGAAGAAGGTGCCCGAGTCCGTGGGCACGTTCCCCGTGACCGGCCCGCTCTTCAGCTTTCTGCTCGTCGGCGTCATCCTGATCGTGGGAGCGCTGACGTTCTTTCCCGCCTTCTCGCTCGGCCCCGTCGTGGAGCAGCTGCTGATGAAGGCCGGGACGCTTTTCTAAGGAGGACGCCCGTGGCGCAACCCCGACGCACCGCCCTTTTCGACCGCGCGATCGTCCGCGCCGCCATCGGCGACTCGTTTCGCAAGCTCGACCCGCGCGTCCAGGCCCGCAACCCGGTCATGTTCGTCGTGCTCGTCGGCGCGATCCTGGTCAGCCTGCTGCTCGTGCGCGACGTCGCGCGGGGCAAGGACGTCCTCTTCAACGTCCAGATCGCGCTCTGGCTCTGGTTCACGCTGCTCTTCGCCAACTTCGCCGAGGCCATGGCCGAGGGGCGCGGCAAGGCGCAGGCGGCTGCCCTGCGCCGCGGGCGCACGGAGACGATGGCGCGCCGCGTGACGAAGAAGGGCGAGGAGTCGGTCCCGGCCACGAGCCTGCGCAAGGGCGACCGGGTCGTCGTCGAAGCGGGCCAGGTGATCCCGGGCGACGGCACCGTCGTCGAGGGGATCGCCTCGGTGGACGAGTCGGCGATCACGGGCGAGTCCGCGCCGGTCATCCGGGAATCCGGAGGCGACCGGTCCGCCGTCACGGGCGGCACGCGCGTCCTGTCGGACCGGATCGTCGTCGAGATCAGCTCCAACCCCGGCGAGACCTTCCTCGACCGGATGATCGCCCTCGTCGAGGGCGCCTCGCGCCAGAAGACCCCCAACGAGATCGCCCTCTCGATCCTGCTCGCGGGCCTGACGATCGTCTTCCTGATCGCGACCGTCACGCTGCGGCCCTTCGCGCTCTATGCGCAGGGCGTGGCTTCGACCCCGGTCCTGATCGCGCTGCTGGTCTGCCTGATCCCGACGACCATCGGAGGGCTGCTCTCGGCGATCGGCATCGCGGGCATGGACCGCGTCCTGCAGCACAACGTCCTCGCGATGTCGGGCCGCGCGGTCGAGGCCGCCGGCGACGTCAACGTGCTGCTTCTCGACAAGACGGGCACGATCACGCTCGGCAACCGTCAGGCGACCGAGTTCTTCCCGGCGCCCGGCGTTCTGCCCGGAGACCTCGCCGAGGCGGCGCAGCTCTCGTCGCTCTCCGACGAGACGCCGGAGGGCCGCTCCATCGTCGTCCTCGCCAAGGACCAGTTTGGTCTGCGCGCGCGGCGCATGGAGGGCATGAAGTTCGTCCCGTTCTCCGCGCAGACGCGCATGTCCGGAGTGGATTTCAATGGCCGCCAGATCCGCAAGGGCGCCGGGGATTCCGTGGCCGACTGGGTGCGCGCGCAGGACGGAACGATCGACCCCGTGATCTCCGACCTGCGTCAACCGGATCTCGGCCGAGGGTGCCACACCGCTGCTCGTGGCCGACGGAACCCGCGTCCTCGGCGTCGTCGCCCTGCGCGACGTCGTCAAGTCCGGCATGCGGGATCGCTTCGACCGGCTGCGGGCCATGGGCATCCGGACGATCATGATCACCGGCGACAACCCGCTGACGGCCGCCGCGATCGCGCGCGAGGCCGGCGTCGACGACTTCCTCGCCCAGGCGACCCCCGAGCAGAAGCTCGCGCTCATCCGCAAGGAGCAGGAGGGCGGCAACCTCGTCGCGATGACGGGCGACGGCACCAACGACGCGCCCGCCCTGGCGCAGGCGGACGTCGGCGTCGCGATGAACACCGGCACCCAGGCGGCGCGCGAGGCCGGCAACATGGTGGACCTCGACTCGAACCCGACCAAGCTGATCGAGGTCGTCGAGATCGGCAAGCAGCTGCTGATGACGCGCGGCTCGCTCACGACGTTCTCGATCGCCAACGACGTCGCGAAGTACTTCGCCATCCTGCCCGCGATGTTCGCGGCGACCTACCCGGCGTTGAACGCCCTGAACGTCATGCACCTCGGCAATCCGAAGTCGGCGATCCTCTCGGCCGTCATCTTCAACGCGCTCATCATCATCGCGCTGATTCCCCTGGCGTTGCGGGGCGTCAAGTACCGCCCTCTGGGAGCGGCCCGCATCCTCGCCCGCAATCTCTGGATCTACGGCATCGGGGGCATCGTCGTCCCGTTCGTGGGAATCAAGCTCATCGACTGGATCGTGCTGGCCCTGCACCTGGCCTGAGGAGGACACCATGAAACTCGCTCTCCGCTCGACCCTCTACGTCGTCGTCCTGACCGTTCTGCTCGGCGGCCTGTACCCGGCCGCCGTCACCGGCGTCTCGCGTCTCTTCTGGAGAGACAAGGCCGACGGATCCTTCGTGACCGCCGGCGGCCGCGTCGTCGGCTCGGAGCTGATCGGCCAGGGCTTCAAGAGCCCGCAATACCTGCACTCCCGGCCTTCCGCGGCGGGCAAGGACGGCTACGACGCGACCGCATCGGGCGGAACGAACCTCGGACCGACGAGCGCCGACCTGGCCAAGGCGATCACCGCCGCCGTGGCCGCGGCGCGCGAGGATCGTCCCGGCGACACCGGTCCCGTGCCCGCGGATCTGGTGACGACCTCGGCCTCGGGCTTCGACCCGCACCTGTCCCCCGACGCCGCGCTGTGGCAGGCCGGACGGGTGGCGAGGGCGCGGGGCGTCCCGGAGGAGAAGGTGGCCGCGATCATCCGGAAGCACATCGAGCCGCGCACGCTCTGGATCCTCGGGGAGCCGCGCGTCAACGTCCTCCTGACGAATCTCGACCTCGATCGCGAGATTCCGGCTCAGCCCGTAGAATTCCATGATGCCGCAGGAGTCCCGGCGCACCTCCCCGGACGTCTTTCTCAGGCTCCTGGAGAAGTCGCGCCGCGGCAAGCTCAAGATCTACATCGGCCACGCCGCCGGCGTCGGCAAGACGTACCAGATGCTCGAGGACGCGCACGCGCTGCGCAAGCAGGGCGTCGACGTCGTCGTCGGCCTCGTCGAGACGCACGGCCGCGCCGAGACGGCCGAGCGGACCGTCGGCCTCGAATTCGTCCCGCGGCGCAAGCTCGCATACAAGGGCAGGGAGCTCGAGGAGATGGACCTGCCCGCGATCCTCGCGCGCAAGCCCGAGGTCGTGATCGTGGACGAGCTCGCGCACACGAACGTGCCCGGCGCCGAGAACCCGAAGCGCTACGAGGACGTCGAGGACCTGCTCGAGGCCGGCATCTCCGTCATGACGGCCGTCAACATCCAGCACTTCGAGTCCGTCCAGGACATCGTCTCGCGCGTCACCGGCGTGGACGTCCAGGAGCGCGTGCCCGACCGGCTGCTGCGTCAGGCCGACGCGCTCGTCAACGTGGACCTGCCGTCCGAGGAGCTGCGCGAGCGCCTGAAGGCCGGCAAGATCTATCCGGCCGACCGGATCGGCCCGGCGCTGCAGAACTTCTTCACCGAGGAGAACCTCGCGTCGCTGCGCGAGCTCGCCATGCGCCAGATCGCCGACCGGCTCGAGGCCGAGCGGCGCGGCCCGGACCGTTCCCTGCCGAGCGAACCCGTCGGCACGAAGGCCATGGTCGCGATGTCGTCGAACCCCGACACCACGCGCCTGCTGCTGCGCCGCGCCTCGGCGCTCGCCGGCAAGCTCAACACCAACTGGTTCGCCGTCTACGTCCGCACGCCGAAGGAAGACCCCCGGCGCATCTCGGCGCGCGAGCACCGCCTGCTGAACGAGAACGTCGCCCTCGCCATGGAGCTCGGCGCCAAGGTCGTCTGGCTCGCCGCCGAGCGCGTCCCGGACGAGCTGCTGCGCTTTGCCCGCGAGCACCGCATCACGCTCGCGATCTTCGGCAAGTCGCGCCGGCCGTGGTGGCTGGGCGCGTTGCGCAAGAGCCCCATCGAGGCCTTCGGCCGCGCCGGGACGGGAATCGACGTCTACGAGATCGAGACGGAGGGCCGCGCGACCTGAGCCGCGGCGGACTGGACCAGCTCCCGCAGCGCCCGCGTGTGCTCGCCCGTCGTCCCGCAACAGCCGCCGACGATCCGCGCGCCGAGGGCGATCCAGCGCGCGGCCTCCGCGGCGTAGTCCGCCGGCGCCAGCTCCTCGGTGAAGCTCCAGCCCGGGCCGTCGGCCGGCAGGCCCAGATTGCCGTAGGCGACGAGCGGCACGCCCGGCGCCGCCGCCGCGAGCATCGCGAGGTCTCCCGCGAGCCGCGCCGCGGGGACGCAGTTGATTCCGATCGCGTCGGGAGCCAGAGGAAGCAGCGCGGCCGCCGCGTCGCCCAGGGATTCACCCGAGAGCAGCCGGCCGGATCCGTCCGTCACCAGGGAGACGACGGTCGGCACTCCCGTTTCCTTCGCCGCCCGCGTCGCGGCGACCGCCTCGCGGATCGAGTTGTGCGTCTCCGCCAGGATCAGGTCCACTCCCGACTCGGCCAGGAACCGCGCCTGCGCGGCGTGCTCGCGCTCGACCGCTGCCTGTTCGGGAACGAGATCGGGCCGATAGCAGTCCTCGAGCGGCGACAGTGACCCCGCCACGAAGACGTCGCGCCCCGGCACCGAGGCCCCCTGGTGCGCCAGCCGCACGGCCAGCGCCGACAGCTCCCCCGCTCGCGCCTCGAGTCCCGCCTTCGCCAGCGTCCGCCCGTGCGTGCGGAACGTGTTGGCCGTGACGATCTCGGCGCCCGAAGCCACCTCGTCCCCGTGGATCGTCCAGACGAGCTCCGGGTCGTCGATCAGCGCCTGCGCGCTCCAGAGCGGCAGCGTCGTGTTCGCGTCGCGCCGCTGGAGCTCCGTGCCCATGGCCGCGTCGAGCACGATCGGCGGCCCGGACCGGAGCCGCTCGAGGAACCGCTTGGAGAGAACGCCCATGCGCCGAAGTTTAGCGGCATCACCGGAAGCGCGGCAATCCAGCCGGCGGGCGCGACAGCTCAGCGCTTTTGCCGAGCGCCGGCACGACCACGAACGACGTCAGCCCCGTCGGCTCGTCCCGCAGGGCGACGCTCCAGGTGTACGTGCCCGGCTTCACTCCCATGTCATCGCCGCCTCGAAGGTCGCACGCGCCCTCGACGCGATCCGCCGTTCCGCTCCACTGGATCGGCTCCGTACGATTGCCCTGATCGTCCTCGCCGACGGCGATGACCTTGATGTCGCGCTCGCCGAGCGCGCCGGTCTCGAGCGGCGGGGCGTACCGGATGTCGAGCTTCGTCGCGGCGTGGCCGCCCTTGCCCTCGGTCGGGCGACTGGCGCGAGGACCACGGCCATGGGATCGGTTCCCATTTCGGGCCGGCGAAAGCGCGCGATCACCGTGTCGAGGGCCCGCTCGTCGTCCGTCGGAATACGAAACCCGCGGCGATAGTTGATCCGGACGCCGGGCCGCTTGCAGGTCACCTCGATCTTGTGTTTCCGGTGATCGCCCGCGGGGTCGCGGAAGGTCAGCGTATAGGCAGCACGTTCGCCGATCTCGGTCAGGCGCGCCGACGCCTTCTTCAGGACCAGGATCGGCTCCGCGCCGGTATTTTCGGCGAACTCGGTCATGGACTGGCCAGCAGCTCAGGTGCGGGGACAGCCCCGACGAGCCCCCGCGCCACCGGAGGTCTGCCCATGTCGAAATCCCCCCGATCGAAGGCCTCCGCCTGGACGGGAATCACCGCGACGTCGCGCTCGAGCGCCTTGGCCGTGACGTCGGACATGGTCAGTGCGTCCCCGGCGGACGGGTTCACGGCGCGGCTCCAGAGGGCGAAGGTCGCACGCCGCTCGCCCTCGAAATCGTTCGGGGCACCGGGAGCGTGGTCCGCGCCGTCGCGCGGAATCTCGTACCGGTTGCCAGAGCGGTCTTGAACACTCGCCGCGAGATGCGTCCGGCCGGAGCAGGGCCGCTCCGCCGGTGACCAGAAGGAGACGCCGCTCCGCGGTCTCGTCGGGAAACGTCGCCAAGGCTTCGAGGAGCGCTTCGAACAGGTTCTCCCGGTGGATCTGGATCTGCATCGCGGATTCCACGGCGGGCGTCACTCACCGAGTCGCGCGGTAGGGAGTTCGGGCTCCAGATCCGGTTCTCCTTCGATTCATGGCCGATCTCGTGAATCTGGGCCGCCACTACCGCGCCATCGCGCGTCCAGGAGGACGCCGTCGTCATGCCCTCCCCCGTCGAAGCGGCCGACCAGGAATTGTTCGTTGCCCGAGCCCGACGCCCGGACGTACCGCTCGAGCTCGTCGCAGACGTCCCGCCGGTCGAAGACGTGCGTTCCGCCGGTGTCGATGAAGATGAGCGTCTGGATCGGACGCTGGGGCGCCGGGTGCGCGGCGGCCGACGCGGATGGCGCAGCCGGCGAGCTCGCATTCCCGTCCTGGCGAGCGGCGGCGGGAGCCGCGGCATCGGGCTGCGAAAGCGTCTCGATCGCGACCGGCTTGCCGTCCACCGTCAACGAGAGGTCCGCCAGGGTCAGGTTCTCCACCCGTCGCCCGGCCGAATCGCGGGCCGTCAGGCGGACCGTGATCACCTCGACCGCGACGTTTTCGCGGACGGTCTGGGCAAAGGCCGGAAGGGAGGTCGCGACGAAGCACAGAGCCAGGACGGGCCGAAGAAAGGTTCGGGATGCCATGAACACCTCCGGCTTGCCTTGCTCAGTCAGGTAGCAAACCGTCGGCCAGATTTCGACAGGGATTTTCCAAGACTTTCCCGAAGACAACGTAGCCCTTACGGGACAGCGCGTCCACTCCCGGCCAATTCAGTCCCCGCGAAAGCCCAGCCGGCCGCAGTGCGGGCGTTGACACTTGCCTAAAAAAATAAGGCCAGAGTCATCTCTGGCCTTATTAAATTAGCTTCACAACTGCAGAGCCCGAAGGCTCTTAGGCTTCAGTACGTTTCGACGTACTTCTGCGTCTCCCACGGGTGCACCTTCGAGATGTACTCGGCCCACTCGCCGCGCTTGGCCTCGAGGTAGTGCGTGAGGATGTGCTCGCCGAGGGCTTCCGTCACGACCGCGTCCTTCTCGAGGTTGTCGAGCGCCTCGGAGAGGTTGGCCGGCAGCTGATCGATCCGCAGGCGGCGCTTCTCGCGCTCGCTCATCTTGAAGATGTTCTGTCGACCGGCTCGCCCGGATCCATCTTGTTCTTCACGCCGTCGAGGCCGGCCGCCAGCATGACGCGCGAAGGCGAGGTACGGGTTGCAGGACGGGTCCGGCATGCGGACCTCGATGCGCGTGCCCATGCCGCGGCGGGCCGGGACGCGGACGAGGGGCGAGCGGTTGCGCATGGACCACGCCACGTTGATCGGGGCCTCGTAGCCCGGCACCAGGCGCTTGTAGGAGTTGACCAGCGGGTTCGTGACGGCGACGAAGGCGCGCGCGTGGCGCAGGATGCCGCCCGTGTAGTGCATGCGCCGTCTTCGAGAGCTGGTACTTGGCCTTGGCATCGTAGAAGACGTTGTTGCCCTTCTTGTCGAGGAAGGACTGGTGGACGTGCATGCCCGAGCCGTTGACGCCGAAGATCGGCTTCGGCATGAAGGTGGCGTGCAGGCCGTGGTCCATGGCGACCTTCTTGACGATGAAGCGGAAGGTCGAGACGCGGTCGGCGGTGGTGACGGCCTCGGCGTACTTGAAGTCGATCTCGTGCTGGCCGGCGGCGACCTCGTGGTGCGCGGCCTCGACCTCGAAGCCCATCTGCTCGAGAGCGAGGACGATGTCGCGCCGCGCCTCCTCGCCGCGGTCGACCGGGCGTCAGGTCGAAGTAGGCGCCCTCGTCGTGCGTGTCCACGATCGGGTCGCCGTTGGCGTCGCGGCGGAACAGGAAGAACTCGGCCTCGGGACCGGTCACCAGCGTGTAGCCCATGGCGTCGGCCTTGTCCATCTGCTTCTTCAGCGTCATGCGCGGGCAGCCCGCGAACGGAACGCCGTCGGGCGTGTAGACGTCGCAGATCAGCCGGCCGACCTTCTCGCCGTTCTTGTGCGCCCAGGGGTAGATCGCGAACGAGTTCAGGTCCGGCACGAGGTTCATGTCGGACTCTTCGATCCGGGTGAAGCCCTCGATCGACGAGCCGTCGAACTGGATCTCGCCGTCGAGCGCCTTGGCGAACTGCGAGCTCGGGAGCTCGACGTTCTTGATCACGCCGAAGATGTCGGTGAACTGCAGGCGCATGAAGCGGACGTTCTCCGCCTCGCACACCTTGAGAATCTCGGGCTTCGACAGACCCGGACCCGCCGCGTCGAACTTCAAGACCTTCGCCTTTGCCATGCCGCCTCCCCTTTTTGTGACGTAGGAGCAGGATTTTACGGTCAATCTGGCTAAATGCAAGGTCCAATTTGAACATTTGTCACCGAAAAGTGGCCTGATTTGCACATTTTCGTGTGCATCACGCACAAAACCGGCCTCCGCCGGCCCGAATTACAATCTCGGGCGTGACGACCGACCGCTGGCCCAGCCGCGACGAAGCGCGCGCCCTGCTCTTCGAATTCACGCAATCCGACGGCCTGCGCAAGCACGGCCGCGCGGTCGAAGAGGCCATGCGGGCCTGCGCGCGGCGCGCGGGGGTCACCGACCCCCTGGAAATCGAGCGCTGGGGCATCGTCGGCATGCTCCACGACTTCGACTACGAGCAGAACCCCACGGAAGACACGCACCTGCACGTGGGCGGCCGCATCCTGCGCGAGCGGGGCTACGCCGAGGAAATGGTCTCGAGCATCGAATCCCACGCGGATTACATGAAGATCCCGCGGGACACCCCCATGAAGAAGGCGATCTACGCCTGCGACGAGCTGGTGGGCTTCATCGGGGCGTGCGTGAAGGTCCGGCCCACGAAGAAGATCGCCGACCTCCCGGCCGCCTCCGTGCTCAAACGGTTGAAAGACAAGGCGTTTGCCCGTTCCGTGGATCGCTCGTACGTCTACGGCGGGGCCGAGGCCGTCGGCGTGCCCCTCGAGGAGCACGTGGCCTTCCTGATCGAGGCCCTGAAGCCGATCGCCGAGGAGATCGACCTCTAGGAGGCTTCATTCGCCCCGGAATCTGGTATAAATACCGTTCCCCTTGGAGCCCAAACCCGCTGTCATAGAAGGACTTGCCGCCATGAGCACAGTCGAGACGGTGTCCCCCAGGGCCATTCGCGCCCGATCGATCGCCAAAGACCTTTCGGGCGAAGAGCTTCGCGCCCTGGCCCGCGCCGGTGAGAAGACGACCGAGTACGGCTCTCCCGTCTACGCCACCCGCATCAAGAACCGGTCGGCCAAGAAGACCTACATCGTCAACGACGTGCCGGTCGGGATCATGCAGCAGCCGATCGACGCTGCGAAGGCGATGGAGAAGATCCGCGAGGTCCAGGAAGCCCTGTCGAAGATGGACCTGATCCAGGTCGACAAGCGCATGGGCATGAGCCCCGAAGTCCCGATCCACTGCCGGCTCTTCGTGCCGAAGGAGTACGCGCGCATCGCGTACATGTGGCACAACATGCTCTTCCCGTCGGACTCCTCGCAAGGAGCCCGATTTCATCTCGGTCTACGTGCCCGACTGGCCGGAGACGTTCATCTTCTGCGACGTCGACCAGGGCTACACGTACATCCTCGGCACCGACTACCCCGGCGAAGCGAAGAAGTCGATGCTGCGCCAGGCCATGTACTGGATCAAGCGCAAGGGCGGCCTCGGCCTGCACGCCGGCTCGAAGATCCTCCACGTCCAGCGGCCCGACGGGAAGCTCGCCGACGTCGGGTTCCTGCTCTTCGGGCTTTCGGGCACCGGCAAGACGACGCTGACGCTGCACGACCACGGCCTGAAGGATCCCGAGAAGGCGATCATCAAGCAGGACGACGTCGTGCTGCTCTCGCGCGACGGCCGCGCGTTCGGCACCGAGGACGGCTTCTACATCAAGACCGAGGGCCTCGAGCCCTCGCAGACGGTCCTCTGGGGCGCGGCGACGCACCCGACGGCCGCGTACGAGAACATCGCGGTCGGCGAGAACGGCAAGGTCGACTTCCTCGACACGTCGCTGACCTCCAACGGGCGCGGCGTGGTCCTGCGCCGGTTCATCAAGGGCTCGGGCGACGGCATCGACCTCGAGAAAGCCAACAAGATCGTGTTCATCACGCGGCGCAACGACGTCGTCCCGGTGTGCGCGAAGCTGACGTCGGAGCAGGCCGCGGCGTACTTCATGCTCGGCGAGTCCATCGAGACCTCCGCCGGCGACCCGACCAAGGCCGGCCAGGCCAAGCGCGAGGTCGGCACGAACCCGTTCATCGTCGGCGTGGAGGCGGAAGAGGGCAACCGGATCCTGAAGATCCTGCGCGAGAACCCGGACATGCAGGCCTACATCCTGAACACGGGCTCGATCGGCGCGAAGGCCGGATCGGCGGGCGAGAAGATCACGATCAAGATCTCGACCGAGATCATGAAGCAGATCGCCAAGGAGGGCATCACCTGGGAGAAGGACCCCGACTGGGGCTACCAGGTGCCGAAGGACGTCCCGGGGATCGACCTGGCGAAGTACGACCCGCGCCGGCACTACTCGGCCGAGGAGTACAAGGCGCTGATCGACAAGCTGCGCGGTGAGCGGCGCGAGTGGCTGGCGAAGTTTTCGGGGCTGGATCCGGTGATTCCGAGGGCGATCGAGAAGGTGTCGTAGGGGCGGGGCTCGCCCCCGCCCGTCGGGATCACTCTCCCAGGTACGCCTCTTTCACCTTCGGATTCGACGCGACTTCCGCGGAGGTTCCCTCGAGGGCCACGTGCCCGGTCTCGAGCACGTACGCGCGCTTGGAGTGCCGGAGCGCGGCGTTCGCGTTCTGCTCGACGAGCAGCACCGGCACGCCGGAGCGATGGATCTCCTCGATCGCCTCGAAGATCGCGTGGACGACGATCGGCGCGAGGCCGAGCGACGGCTCGTCGAGCAGCAGGACCCGCGGCTTGGACATCAGCGCGCGGCCGATGGCGAGCATCTGCTGCTCGCCGCCCGAGAGCGTGCCGGCCGTCTGCTTGAGCCGCTCCTTCAGCCGCGGAAAGAGCGTGAAGACCGTTCTCGTAGTCCGACGCGACGCCGCCGTCGCGCCGCGAGTACGCGCCCATCTCGAGGTTCTCCCGGACCGTGAGGTTGGCGAACACGATCGCGGCCTTCGGGCACGAGGACGAGGCCGTCGCGCACGAGCTTGTGCGTCGGCGTCGAGCGCGTCGGCTCGCCGTCGATAGCGCACCTCGCCGCCCGCGGCCGGCACGAGGCCCGTGATCGCCCGCAGCGTGGTCGTCTTGCCGGCGCCGTTGGCGCCGATGAGCGTGACGATCTCGCCCGTCGGACAGCGAAAGCGAGACGCCCTTGAGCGCGTTGATCGCGCCGTAGGAGACGCGACAGGTCGCGGACCTCGAGGATCGCGCTCAAGCGCCACCCAGGTAGGCTTCGATGACCTTCGGGTCCCTCTGGATCTGCGCCGGCGGCCCGATCGCGATCGTCGCGCCGTAGTCGAGCACGTGCATGGTCTCGCAGATGCCCATCACGACCTTCATGTTGTGCTCGACGAGCAGGATGGTGATGCCGAACTCGTCGCGGAGCCAGCGGATCAGGTCCATCAGCTCGGTCGACTCGTGCGGGTTCATGCCGGCGGCGGGCTCGTCGAGCAGCAGCAGCTGCGGCGCGGTCGCCAGCGCGCGCGCGATCTCGAGGCGGCGCTGGCTGCCGTAGGGCAGGTTCTTGGCGCGCTCGTCCGCGAGGTCGCCGAGCTTGAAGATCTTGAGCAGCTCGCGGCGCTCGCGGTCGATCCGCGCCTCTTCCTCCCGGTGGCGCGGCGTGCGCAGGACCGCCGTCGGCAGCGTCGTCGCCTGCCGGCAGTCGAAGCGCGACCTTCACGTTGTCGAGCACCGACAGCTCGCCGAAGAGGCGGATGTTCTGGAACGTGCGCGCGATGCCGCGGCGCGTGATCCGGCCGCAGCGCTCGCCCGCGATCGGCGTTGCCGTCGAACACGATCGCGCCGGAGGTCGGCGTGTAGACGCCGGTGATCAGGTTGAAGACGGTCGTCTTGCCGGCGCCGTTGGGGCCGATCAGGCCGTAGAGCTGGCCCGGCGCGATCGCGAGCTCGAGCTCGTTGACGGCGCTGAGGCCGCCGAACCGCATCGTCACCTTGGACAGCTGGAGGATGGACACGCGGGCTCCGCCTAGGTCGTCCCGGTCGTGCCGGGCGCCGCGCCGATCGAGCGGCGCCGCCTGGTCAGAAACGTCACGAACTCCTTGTGGCCCAGGAGCCCCTGCGGCCGCACGATCATCAGGATGATCAGCAGGAGCGAGAAGAGCACCATCCGGTACTGCGCGAACTCGCGCAGCCCCTCGGTCAGGGAGATGAAGAGGACCGCGCCGAGGACCGAGCCGCTGATCGATCCGAGGCCGCCGATCACGATCATGATGATGATCTCGAAGGAGCGCAGGAACGAGAACGAGTTCGTGTGCACGTACATGAGGTAGTGGGCGAAGAGCCCGCCCGCCACGCCCGCCAAGCGCCGACGACACCACGAAGGAGATGACCTTGGAGCGCGTCGTGTTGACGCCCATCGCCTCGGCGGCGATCTCGTCCTCGCGGATGGCGACGAGGGCCCGGCCGAAGGACGAGTGCACGATCCGGTAGACGACGAGGATCGTCAGCGCCGCGAAGAGGTAGATCCAGAAGAAGTTGGTGAGCTTCGGGATCCCGCCGTAGCCGCGCGCGCCGCCCACGGCGTCGATGTTCAGGATGAAGACGCGGATGATCTCGCCGAAGCCGAGCGTGACGATGGCCAGGTAGTCGCCGCGCAGCCGCAGCGACGGGACGCCCACGAAGAACCCCGCGATCGCCGCCAGGACCGCGCCGATCAGGAGGGCGACGAGCAGGACGATGCTGTCGCGACCGAACTCGGGGAGGAACGCGACCAGCGACCGCACCCGGTCGCCGAACGTGACCGTGAAGTACGCCGCCGGAGTACGCGCCGACCGCCATGAAGCCGGCGTGGCCGATCGAGAACTGCCCGGTGAAGCCGTTGATCAGGTTCAGGCTGACCGCCAGCGTGATGTTGATGCCCGCCAGACACAGGACCTGCAGGATGTACGGCGACATCGAGACGCCGGGGATCAGGCTGCCCGCCAGCAGGCCGTTGATCAGGAGCACGTCCGGCGACGACGCCGCCGGCGGCCAGCAGCCCCTTCACACCTTCTCCTTCTGCACCCGCCCGAGGAGGCCCTGCGGCCGGAAGAGCAGGACGAGGATCAGGATCGCGAAGGCGATCGCGTCGCGGTAGGTGGACGAGAGGTAGCCCACGACCATGACCTCGGAGGTGCCGATCAGCAGGCCGCCGAGCACCGCGCCCGGAATGTTGCCGATGCCGCCGAGGACCGCGGCGACGAAGGCCTTCAGGCCGGACATGATGCCCATCAGCGGATCGATCTTGCGGGATCTGCATGCCGATGAGCATGCCCGCCGCCGCGGCCAGCGCCGAGCCGAGCGCGAAGGTGAACGAGATGACCCAGTCGGTCGATGATGCCCATCAGCGTGGCCGCGTCGAGGCTGAACGACACCGCGCGCATCGCCTTGCCGATGCGCGTCTTCATGATGAAGAAGCGCAGCAGCAGCATCAGCAGGAAGGACACGACGATGACCGTGATCTGCTCGCTCGTCAGCCGGACGCCGGCGACGATGAAGTCCGCGCGCGGCGCGAGCGAGGGGAAGAACTTGGGGTCGGCGCCCGAACACGAGCTGCGCCAGCGTTCTCGAGGAAGAGCGACACGCCGATCGCGGTGATGAGCAGCGTCAGCCGCGGCCTCGCGGCGCACCGGGCGGTACGCGAGCCGCTCGATCACGATCCCGAGCAGCGCGCACGCGATCATCGAGCCGAGCATCACGAGCAGCGCCGAGACGATCGACGGCTCGCTGCCCTGCAGCTTGCGCGAGAGGTAGTAGCCCGACGAAGGCGCCGACCATGTACACGTCGCCGTGCGCGAAGTTGATCAGCCGCAGCACGCCGTACACCATCGTGTAGCCCAGCGCGATCAGGGCGTAGATCGACCCGAGCGACAGGCCGTTGACGAGTTGCTGGAGGAAGGTCGTCATGCGGAGAAGCCGGGAGCCTCCGGGCCTTCCGCTATCGCCCGGCTCCTACGGCTGCACCGCATCGGGCTTGATGGTCTCGGTCAGGAGGTACTTCCCGTTCTCGACCTTGACGATCACAGCCGACTTCACGGCGTTGCGTTCCGCGTTGAGCGTGATGGTGCCGGTGACGCCGGGGAAGTCCTTCGTCTCGGCGATCTTGTCGCGCACCTTCGGCGCCGTCGGTCGAGTCGGCGCGGGTCATCGCGTCGGCCATGATCCGGGCGGCGTCGTAGGCGAGCGCGGCGAGCGCGTCGGGCATCTGGCCGTACTTGGCCTTGTAGTCGTTGACGAACTTCTGGACGACCGGGTTCGGGTCGTCGGTCGCGTAGTGATTGGAGAAGTAGCAGCCGTTCAGCGCCGTGCCGCCGATCTCCCAGAGCTTGGGCGAATCCCAGCCGTCGCTGCCGAGAAACGGCACCGTGATGCCGAGCTCGCGGGCCTGGTGGACGATCGTGCCGACCTCGGTGTAGTAGCCGGGAACGTAGATCGCCTCGGGGTTGAACCCCTTGATCGCCGTCAGCTGGGCGCGAAAGTCGGAGTCGCCCTGGCTGAAGGACTGCTCCGTGACGATCGTCCCGCCGAGCTTCTTGAAGGCCTGGCCGAAGAAGGTCTGGAGGCCGACCGAGTAGTCGCTGCGCACGTCCACGAGGATCGCGACCTTCTTCACCTTCAGGGTGTCGTAGGCGAACTTGGCCATCACGGCGCCCTGGAACGTGTCGAGGAAGCAGACCCGGAAGATGTAATTGCCGACCTGCGTCACGCGCGGGTTGGTCGAGGAGGGCGAGATCATCGGGATCTTTTCGGCCTGGCAGATCGGCGCCGCGGCCAGCGAGTGCGAGGAGGCCACGTGGCCGAGCATCGCGACGACCTTGTCCTGGTGGATCAGCTTGTTGACGACCGTGCCGGCTTCCTCGGGCTTGGACTGGTCGTCCTCGACGAGCAGCTTGATCTTCTGCCCCAGGATGCCGCCCTTCTTGTTGATGTCCTCGAAGGCGAGCTCGGAGCCCTGCTTCGTGGAGATGCCGAACGTCGCGATTCCCCCCGTCAGCGAGCCGTACTCGCCGATCAGGATTTCCTTCTGGGATCCCTTCGAGCCGCAGGACAGCGTCGTGGCCAGAATGGCGGCCAGACAGGCTGCGGCAAGGATACGGAACCTCATGATCGAGCCTCCTCGTTCTCCGGATTGCGGAAAGACGGCGTATTCTTTCGCAGAGGGCGGCGGAAAGTCAAAACATCCTTTCTGTCAATGGCTTAAGCTGGTTTCCTTGGGCTAGAATGCCCCCCCGAGAGAGGCGCAACTTCATTAGCGACACCAGCTCCCGTCCGACCGACATCCCCCTCCCCGCTCCGAGCCCCGAGCCCGCCCCCCGCATCCGGCCGCGCGGCGAGCACTCGATCTCGCGTTCCCGCATCGACCCGGACGCCCTGAAGGTCCTCTACCGGCTCTCGGGCGCCGGCTACAAGGGCTACCTCGTCGGCGGCAGCGTGCGCGACCTGCTGCTTTCGCGCGTTCCCAAGGACTTCGACATCGGCACCGACGCGCACCCGGCCGCCCTGCGCAAGCTCTTCCGCAACTGCCGCATGATCGGCCGGCGCTTCCGCCTCGCGCACATCCTCTTCGCCAACGGCAAGGTCGTCGAGGTGGCGACCTTCCGGCGGCCGCCGCCGCCCGTGCCCGAGGGCAAAGGCCCGGAGCTGCTGCAGACCGAGGACAACACGTTCGGCACGCCCCGCGAGGACGCGTACCGCCGCGACTTCACGATCAACGGCCTCTTCTACGACATCGCGACGTACGCGGTGATCGACCACGTGGGCGGCCTCGACGACCTGGCGGCGGGCCTGATCCGCACGATCGGCGATCCGGACATCCGCTTCCAGGAAGACCCGGTGCGCATGATGCGCGCCGTCGAGTTCGCCAGCCGGCTCGGCTTCGCGATCACGCCGGACGCCTACGAGGCGATCCTGCGGCACCGCAAGGAGATCGTGAAGTCCGCGCCCCCGCGCGTCACCGAGGAGCTCGCGCAGTCGCTGCGCGGCGGCCACGCGCTGCCGACGCTCCTGCTGCTGCGCGAGGTGGGGCTGCTCGACGTGCTGATGCCGGAGCTCGCCGCCGTCCTGCGGCAGATCGATCCGGACCACGCGCACGGGACCGGGCACCTGTTCTGGGCGCTGCTCGACGTGCTCGACGCCGAGCGCCGGCGCGGGCGCGTCTTCGACGACGCCGTGCTCTTCGCGCTGCTCTTTCTGCCGATCGTGCGCTCCCGCGTGCGCGACGCCTCGCCCGAGGGGGAGCCGGACCTGCTCGCCCTCTCGACGATCATCGAGGAGGTCGTCTCGCCGCTCGCCTTCCGCATGTCGCTGCCGCGCGCGGCGACCGATCGGATCAAGCAGGCGCTGTCGATCGTCGGCAAGCTCTCGCACCGTCCCGACGGCAAGCTCGCGGCGCGGCGGCTCGCCTTCCGGGACGCCTTCGGAACCGCGCTCGACATCTTCGAGCTGACCGCGATGGCGACCGGCCGCGGCCAGGAGCTCGTCCGCGACTGGCGCGCCCTCCAGGCGAAGATCGCGCACGCGCGCGAGACCGGAGAGATCCCGCCCGTGCCCGCCGCACCGCCACGCCGCCGCCGCCGCCGCGGAGGCCGCCCCCGCCGCGGCCCCGCTCCGGCGTAGAATCCGCCGATGTTCCTCTCATCCAACTTCCTCGGCATCCCTCCCGAAGAGAACACGCTCGCGAAGAGCCGCGTCGCGGTGCTGCCCTGCCCGTACGAGCGCACGGTCTCCTACGGCGTCGGGACGAAGAACGGCCCGCAGGCGATCCTCGAGGCTTCGCACTACGTGGAGCTGTACGACGACGAGCTCGACGAGGAGGTCTACCGGGTCGGCGTGCACACGCTGCCGGCGTGGCTGCCCGACAACATGGAGCCCGAGGCCTGCGTGCTCGGCCTCGAGAAGGTCGTGGGCGAGCTCCTGACGAAGGACCGCTTCGTCCTGACGCTCGGCGGCGAGCATTCGATCGCGCCCGGGCCGATCCGCGCGCACCTCGCGAAATATCCGAAGATGTCCATCCTGCACTTCGACGCCCACGGCGACCTGCGCGACACGTACGAGGGCCAGAAGTACTCGCACGCCTGCGCCGCGCGCCGCTGGGTGGAGCTCGGGATCCCGTCGGTCCACGTCGGCATCCGGTCCATCTCGAAGGAGGAGATCGACTACGTCCGCGAGAGCGGAACGATGATCATCTCGAACCGCGAGATGCACCGCTCGGAGGTCTGGATCGAGCGGGCGCTCCAGAAGCTGACCGCCGAGGTCTACGTCACGTTCGACGTCGACTTCTTCGACGGGGCCCTCGTTCCGGCCACCGGCACGCCCGAGCCGGGCGGCGGGACCTACGACCAGGCCCTTTCGATCATCCGAAGGGTCGCCTCGGAGCGCAAGATCATCGGCGCCGACGTCGTCGAGCACGCCCCCCTGGCCGGCAACCGGGCCCCGGATTTCATGGTGGCCAAGCTCTGCTACAAGATGCTCGGGTACGCCTTTTTCCCCGAAAAGGCCCGCAACCCGGTCCTGTCGCCGAAGTAAGTGACTGTGGCTCAGAGACTTCCGAGCCCATCCCGAGCTCAATTTCCGCGAACATTCCTGCCCGGGCTGCGTCTTGTGTCACTGAGGACAGCGTGAGCACCAGCACCACCGACGAAAAGGACCTGGTCGCGCGCTGCCGCGAGGGCAACGACGATGCCTGGAGGGAGCTCGTGGACCGGTTCGGCCACAAGGTTTACGCGATCGCGTACCACTTCACGCTCAAGCGCGAAGACGCCGAGGAGCTGTCCCAGGAGATCTTCCTGAAGCTCTTCGAGAACCTCCACCGCTACGACGGGGGCTTCCCGCTCGTGGCCTGGATCCTCTCGGTCTCCCGCAACCTCTGCATCGACCGTTACCGGCGCCGCAAGCGCGAGAAGTCCTTCCGCTTCGTCTCGGACGACGCGGTCACGGCGCTGCTCAAGTCCGACGACGATCCGGCGAGCATGGCGCTCAAGAAAGAGCGCACGCAGATGCTCTTCTCGGCGCTCGCGGACGTCCCCGAGGACCTGGCCGAGATCCTGATCCTGCGCGACCTGAACGGCCTGGCCTACGACGAGATCGGCAAGGCCCTGGAACTTCCCGAGGGGACCGTCAAGTCGCGTCTCTTCCGAGCGCGCGCCGAAGTGGCGCGCAAGATCCGCGAACGCCACGAGAGCAAGGGCGCGCCGAGCGCGCTCGCGTCGCTGGCGATCGCGGCGGCGGGGCTCGTATGAGCTGCCGCGAGCTCGAGCGGCTCTTCGTCGCCGGATCTCCCGAATCGGAGCAGCGCGCGCACCGCGACGGCTGCCCGGAATGCGCGCGTCTCGGCGCCGATCTCGACAGCACGGCCGCGCTGGCCACCGGACTGCAGGCCCCGACATGGAGCCCGCAGCTGCGCCAGGCGCTCCTGCGAATCCCCTCGATGACGGTGAACTGCGAAGGCGCCGAGATGCTCCTCGCCGGGGCGCTCGAGGGCGAGCTCGCGAAGAACGACGAGGGCCGCCTCCAGTCGCACCTCTCCCGCTGCGCCGGATGCACGCAGGCGGCCGGCGCGCTCTTCGCCATGCGCGACCTCGCCGCGCCCGAGCCGCCCCCGTGGCTCGCGACGCGCCTGGTGGCGGCCAAGCCGGAGAAGAAGAAATCCTTCTGGCGACGGGCGTTCTCCGGAAAGCTCGTCATCACGTACGCGTACAGCGCTGCCGTCCTGGTGATGCTGCTCGGATTGAACCCGACGGCGGTGGTCAAGCGGACGGGCTTCGCGAGCCTCGGCGAGAGCACGCGCAACGCCGTCACGGTGGCGGAGAGCTCCGTCGGCGACCGGCTCGGCGCGCTCCAGGAGAAAGCCGCGCGCACGCTCGCGGTCTGGAGAGGCCACATCGGCGGCTACGGCCGCGCGGCCGTCTCCAACGCCCTCGCGATCGTGTGGAAGCCCGAGTCGAAGAAGGCTCCGAGCCGTCCCCGCCTCGGCAAAGAGGGCGGCGCGGCTGCGCAGGGCGGCGATTTTCAGACCGCGGGAGCGGCGAAGCCGGAACCTTTGCCCTCCCAATTTCGTGTGTAAGAGCGACGACGGAAGTCGACGAGGAGAAAAACGATGAACGACAACTTCACTTCACAGTCCGCGGCACCCCAGCCCCCGCCGGCTCAGGCCACGGCTGCCCCGCCGCCGCCCGTGGTCATGCAGACCGTGGTCGTGGATCGCAAGTCGCCGGGACTGGCAGGGTTCCTGTCCGTGTTCCCCGGCCTCGGGCATCTGTATCTGGGCCTCTACCCGCGGGCCTTCGCGGTGGGCGGCGCCTTCGCGCTGGGCATCATGATGACGTCCCACGGCCGCGCGGGCGAATTCTTCGGCCCGATCATCGCGTTCATCTGGTTCTTCGGGATCATCGACGCGGTCCGGCAGGCCAAGGCCATGAACCGGGGCCAGGTCGCCGAGTCCGGATTCGCGCCCGAGCAGCAGATGCGCAAGGCGACCCAGGGCACGGGAGCGCTCACCTGGGGCGTCATCCTCGTCGGCATCGGCGGCCTGTGGCTGGCCGACCAGTACGCCGACCTCGACGCCTTCTGGGAAATCATCGGCAGCTGGGGAGCGCCGGCAGCGTTCATCCTGCTCGGCCTCGTGCTGATCGTGTCGCACGTCCGGGGCGCGCGGCGCAGGAACGAAGCGGGCGTCGGGATGCCGCCGCGGAGCTCGTAAGTCCCTCGGCTAAGCACCAGCCACTCAGCCCTACCCCGTACTCCACGCCGGGAGACGGAAGTCTCCCGCTTCTCTCTTCTAGCGGCGCTTGAAGTACTTCTCGAGGTCCTCTTCGGACATCGAGAGCACGACGGGCCGGCCGTGGGGGCAGGTGAAGCGGTCGCGGGTCTTCGCCCAGTCCGACACGAGATGGCGGATCTCCTCGGGCGCGAGGTGGTAGCGGATCGTGACGGCGGAGCGGCAGGCGAGGCTCGCCGCCAGGCGGTCGCGGCGCGTGGTCTCGTCGGCGCTTCCCGTCTCGGCGAGCGCCGCGAGCGCCATGTGCAGCGTCTCGCCCGGGTCCCGGTCGGTCGCCTCGGCGGGCAGCGCCGCGATCGCGTAGGACCTTCCCGACATCGGCTCGATCTCGAAACCCGACGCGGCCAGGTCCGTCATGCGCGCGGCCAGCGTCTCGACTTCCTCCGGCGTCGCCTCGAACAGGACGCGCAGCAGGAGCCGCTGCGAGAGCATGCGGCCCGAGGCCACCCGGTCGCGGATGCGCTCGTACAGCGTCCGCTCGTGCGCGGCGTGCTGGTCGATCACGAGCAGCCCCTCGGGCCCCGACGCGAGAATGAAGGACTCGCGGTGCTGGCCGATCGGCACGATGTCCGGGATCTTCTTCTCGACCGTGGGCGGCTCCGGCGCCGCCGAAGGCTCGCCCTCTTCCGGAGGCGGCGCCGGAACGCCGACCGGAACACTGCCCGGCGCGGCAAACGGATCACGGTAGGGAGCCTGCGGCTCGGCAACGAGCGAGCCCGAGGGAACGGGCCGCAGGCGCCGCTCCTCCTTGCCCGCGAGCAGCGCCGAGTTCAGCGCGTGGTACACGAGGCGAAACGCCGTGGCGCTGTCGGCAAATCGCACCTGCGTCTTGCCGGGCGAAACGTTGACGTCGACCGCGCCGGGCTCGGCCGTCAGGTAGAGGAAGACGCCCGGATGGCGGTCGAGCCGGATCGCGTCGCGCGAGGCCTGCGACATCGCCCGCGCAATCGCGCGGTCCTCGACCGGGCGGCCGTTGACGAAGAGGTACTGGTATCGCCGGCTCGGAAACGTCATCGAGCCGCGCGTGGCGTAGCCGGACAGGCGCAGCGGCCCCGACCGCGCGTCGAACGACTCGAGCTCCCCGAGGGTCGAGCGCCCGAAGACCTGGAGGATCCGCGCCCCGCGGTCGACGGCGGCGGGCGCGTCGAGCGTCTCGCGGCCGTTCGAGCGCAGCGAAAAGGCGACCGTGTGGTTGGAGAGCGCGGCCTTCGTGACCGCGGCCGCCACCGCGCGCGCCTCGGCTTCGGGGGAAGCGAGAAACTTGCGGCGCGCGGGCGTCTTCGCAAAGAGCGCTTCCACCAGCACGTCGGTCCCGCGCGGCCGCGCCGCCACCTCCTCGGAGACCGGTCCGCCGCACTCGATCTTCAGCCGGATCGCCTCGGGTGACGTCCCGTCCGAGGTCGTCAGCGTCAGCGTCGAGACCGAGGCGATCGAGGGCAGCGCCTCCCCGCGGAACCCGAACGTCGCGACCTTGAGCAGGTCGGCGTCGGTCGAGATCTTCGAAGTCGCGTGGCGCTCGAGCGAGAGCCGCGCGTCCTCGGCGGACATGCCCGACCCGTCGTCGCGCACGAGGATCCGCTCGATGCCTCCCCCGTCCACCTCCACGTCGATGCGCGACGCCCCGGCGTCCAGGGCGTTCTCGACGAGCTCCTTGACGGCGGAGGCCGGACGCTCCACGACCTCGCCCGCCGCGATGCGGTCGATGACGGGGCTTTCGAGGCGGTGGATGCGCGGCACGGCGGGAAAGTTTATCCCGCGCGCGACACACGCTCCCGCTCGCGACAATCCATAACTAGAGATCGCCGGCGAGCTCCGCAAAAGGAGTTCGAACATGAGAAGGACACTCGCGCCCCTGCTCGCCCTCTGCGCCATCGTGACAATCAATTCTGTCAGCCGCGGACAGAACGGGCCCGACGCCGACCCGGACGCGGCGCCCGGCTACGCGAAGAGCGTCTTCCACAACGCCTCCGTCGACTCGGTCAACGTCTACAACGGGGCGCTCACGCTCCCGATCGCCGTCGGGCCCGCGTACCCCGTCGGTCCGAAGCTCGAAGTTCCAGGCACTGCTCGCCTACAACTCCGTCGTCTGGGAGTTTGGCAACCCCGGGCCCGACGACCAGAGCGACGTCGGGTTGTACGAGCCGATCAAGGCGGACCCCTCGCTCGCGGTCGGCTGGAGTCTGCTCGCGGGCGCAATCAAGCCTTGCGGCATCGTCCAGAACTTCGAATCTGCTACGTCGGCCCGGACGGCTGCCGAGCGTCTGTTCGACCAGTCGCCGGCCGCGAACTACTTCCGCACGAGCGACGGCAGCCAGCTGCTGCTGCACTCGCTCGGCGGGGCCGGGCCTTCGAGATGTGGGACGGCGACGGCAACCGCTACGTCTTCGACTGGCACGTCACGGGCTACGACGACCCCGCCGCAGAGCTACCTCTTCGACCTCGGCCGGGGCCGCAACGGCTGGTACCTGACGAGCCTGACGGACCCGTTCGGCAACGGCATCACGCTCGGCTACTACAGCGGCCTCGGTAGCGCGAGCCCGTGCTGGACAGCCACTGCCCGACCGCGACCAACTCCTGGATCCTTCACACGGTGAAGCGCGGAGCGACGACGCTGCTCACGGTCAATCTCGGGACCGACCCGGGCGCGCCCGGGATCACGAACCTGGTCACGTCGATCGACGCGGCCGCGGTCCCGGCGTGTCGGGCATGCGCCGTCGCTCGCTTCGCGGGGGTCGTCACGGTGACACGCGGCGAGCCCAACCTGACCCGACCCTGACCCTGCCGACGCTCAACACGCTGCGCCACGCCTTCCAGCGTGCCTGCCAACGTCCGCCAAGATGCGTTCACCCTGCCGCCGACGAATGCGGGCGGTTCGCCGGAACAGCGGCCTACGCAGCGGCCACGCTCCTGAAGACCGTCACCCTGCCGACCGGTGCGGTGCTCTCCTACTTCTGGGGGGCGTACAGCTTCTACCACGGCCGCGGCGGCAGCTCGGCCGGGATGCCCGGCCTGGCGCCGCCGGACGGCGCGACGCGGACACCGTCAGTCCGGCCGCCCGCGGCGGGCGTCAAGACCGGCGGCGTGGACCGCCCGATCGCCCGACATCCCGGGCACCGACTGCACCCCGCAGAATCCCAACCGCTGGCTCGACGAGCAGTCAAGGCGTCGTCCGCGGACCGAGACGTTCACCGTGCGGACGGCGCGACGTCGACGCGGTGACGGACTATGCACAGTACGCTTTCCCGTTCGGCGAGCAGGGCACGGTCTCCGACAGCGACGGTCCGCAGACGGTCACGATCGTCGGCATCCGGCACCGACCGCGACGGCCACCGCAGCGCGACCGCCACGCTCTTCTGGGGCGCCCGCATGGGCACGACCGGGGGCGGGAGCCCGGGCGGCCGCGTCGGCGCCGACATCCGCGCCGCCACGTACGACCACGATCCGTATCCCGGCTTCATCGGCCCGTTCCCGCAGACCCGCTCTGCGGCTCGAGCGCCGACGCGCTGTGCGTGACGCACGCGATCCGCGTGGTGCAGCGCACCTACGAGTACGACACGCGGTCTCCTCGAGACGGTAACCGCCGGCTCAAGCAGGAGACGACCTATTTCGGCCCGACGGCCGCCGACGGCGGCTGCTCCGGGTGCGCGAGCCACACGGTCACGTTTTCGAACTCGGGGGCCGACACCTGGGAGGGCAACGGCCGCCACTATGGCGTCGAGACGCACACCGGCAACCTCGGCGGCGACGCCCGCACGATCACGACCGACTGGGACGCCGGTCAACTGGACGTCCATGCCTCCCTCGGGCCAGCGGCCTCTGCCGAACGTGCTCAAGCAGCGCACCGAGACCCAGGGCTCCTCGATGCGCCGACCGCTACTTCGAGTTCGACACCGCGACCGGGTTCCTGAAGGGCTCCTTCGTCTACGACCCCGCGAAGGACGTCGCGCTCGTGAGCTGCCGCTACGACGACGGCGACGGCAACGTCTACCGCGAGCTCACGAAGACCGTCGCGTCGAGCTCGCCCCCGGCGCGCACCTACTGCTCCAGCACCCATCCGAGCTTCCCGAACGTCGGGTCCGACGGCGACATGTTCGGCAAGGCCCTGCACGTTCCAGGACGGCCAGCCGCTGACCGCCCGCTGGGTCAACGGAACGACCTCGACCGCGACCTTCTTTCTCCGCGACGAGACGCGCGATGCCGCCACGGGCTGGGTGACCTCTTCGCGCGACGCCGCGGGCCTCGCGACGTCCTACACCTACGACGCCCTCGGGCGGGTCACGCAGGTTGCGCCGCCTTCCGCCACGGAGCTGAAGACACGCGTCTGCTACGACTCGCCGACGTCCACCACGGCCTATCGGGCGAGCGCCGCGCAGGCGTGCCCCGTCGCGAGCTCGAACCCGAACGTCACGATCTGGGAGCACTACGACTACGACGGCCTCGGGCGCACCGTGCGCGAGCAGCGGCTCCAGCCCGGCGCCGCCGTCACCAAGCGGTTCACGCTGATCGACGGCGCGGGCCACGCGTACTTCCAGTCGGAGTGGGTGGCGAACGCGACCGGCGAGGCCGTCAATTCCGACGTCTCCACGACCTGCCTGTTCGCCGGGGCAACGTCGCGACCGCGCGCCCCTCGGCGGCGCCGGGCACCTACCGCCTCTGCTGGGACCCGTTCGGGCGGCCGCAGGAGGTCGTCGGCGCCAAGCATTCGTCGCTGGCCAGAGATCACGCGTTCGGACGGCGGCAGTGCCGTACAGCGACACGTGGGAACAGGTCACCGGGTACTGCGTGAACGCGACCTTCTCGACGTTCGTGGGGCCCACCTGCTCGACGGGCGCGATCAACCCGGTCACCGGGACGCGCCGCGACGCCTTCGGCCGCATCACCAGCGTCAGCGAACCCACCGGCGAGAGCACGACCTACGGCTACGACGTCAACGGCAAGGTCGTCTCCGTCGCGCAGGGCGCCCAGACGCGGACCTTCGGGCTCGACACGACGGGTCTCCTGCGCTCCGAGACGACGCCCGAAGAGGGACAGGTCCTGTACGGGCCCATCGGGAGCCTCGGCAACGTGCGCCAGGAGACGAGGCCCGGCGGCGTCGTCGTGACGCGCACGTTCGACTTCGCGGGGCGACTCACCGAAGAGGATGCCGGAGGGCTCAAGTACCTCGTCAACTGCTACGACGGGAAAGCGACGTGCGTGGACGGCAGCGCCGGGTTCGGCGGAGGCGCCTACCCCGCCGGCAAGCTCACCCGCCGCTACGGGCTACAACCGGATCCCCACGACCGGGCCCGTCGTCGACGAGCAGTTCGAGTACGCGGACGCCGGCGGACGGCTCTCGAAGCTCGTCACGAGCGCGGGCAACGGCGGTCTCGCGCTCTCGGCGAGCCAGACGTTCGTCTACGGCAACCTCGGTGTCGTCACCAACCACGGGCATCCGCGCTCGACGGGACTGTTTCCGGTCGTCAGCACCTACACCAACGGCCTGCCCACGGCGCTGAGCGGCAACGGCGCGACCATCGTCACCGCCGCGACCTACAACCCCGCCGCCGGCCTCGCGTCGTGGACGGCCGGCACGTCCGGCGCGCCCGTCGTCACCAGCATCGCCCAGGACGCGACGATGCTCCCGCGTCCCGCCAGCATCTCGAACTCGCTCTGGTCGACCGGGACCTACGTCTACGACGGCGCCGGCAACGTTCTCAAGATGGGGACGGGCGACACGTTCACGTACGACTCCCGCTCGCGCCTCGCCTCGGCCAAGTACGGATCGAGCCAGCGCAGCTTCGCCTACGACCGGTACGGCAACCTCACCCAGAACGGCGCGACGATCACGATCGACCCGGTCCACAACCGGGTGACCAGCGGGTCGGCGTCCTACGACGCAAGCGGCGACCTGACGTACTACGCCGGCGACACCATGAGCTACGACGCACTCGATCGGCAATACCGCAACAGCAACGGCTCGGGCGACTGGGTTTCGCTCTACAACGGCGCCGGCGAGAGCATCATCAAGTTCCCGGCCAAGTTCACGGTGCTGCGCCGCGAGATGGCCCGCTACGTCGCCGAGGCGAACGTCATTGCCAAGGGCTGGTCGCTGCCGGCCTGCACGCAGGTCTTCAACGACGTTCCGTGTTCGGACCCCGACGCGCGGCACGTCAACCTCGCCTACGCCAAGGGCATCACGGGAGGCTGCAGCGCGGACACTCTCACGTTTCTGCCCCGACAATCCGCTTAGTCGAGCCCAGATGGCCGTCTTCCTCGTCAAGGCCTACAAGCCCGACGGCTTCACGCCGCCGCCCTGCCAGGGCACGTTCACCGACGTGTCCTGTTCGGGCGCCTACTCGACGTTCGCTCCGTGGATCGAGCAGCTCTACCGCGACGGCGTCACCGCCGGCTGCAGCGCGAGCCCGCTCCAGTTCTGCCCCGGCAACAACGTCGGCGAGTGGGAAATGCTCGTGTGGCTCGCCAAGGCGCCCGGCGCGACGCCCGGCATACCGATCTGGAATGCGTACCACCCGGTCCCGCGGGGCTCGATCTATACTTTGCGCGACGACCAGAATCGCATCGTGACGGAAATGGCGGGAGGCTCCAGCGGCTCCTCCACGGCCACCCTGTCGGTGACCCGGGACAACGTGTTCCTCGGCAACCTGCTCGTCGCCTCCTACGTCGCCTCTCCTGCCGGCTGGCAGTACACCGCCTCCGACCATCTCGGCAGCCCGCGTGTCGTGTTCAACCAGTCCGGCCAGCTCGTCGAGAGCCACAAGCACTGGCCGTACGGCGAAGACACCGCGGCGACGCCCCCGACCCAGCACCTCGCGTACGCGCTCATGGAAAAAGACGACGGGGCCACGCGGTACTACGACCACGCGCGGACGCACGACTACGGCCTGGGGCGGTTCCTGAGCCCGGATCGCGTGGGCGGGACGCCGGCGAATCCGCAGAGCTGGAATCGGTATGCGTACACGCTCGGGAATCCGATGAAGTACGTCGATCCGGACGGGCTGCTGACGATCGTCGTCGCACGGTACCCAGTTTCCTCAGCGACGCCGAATCCTGACTTCACGCCGGGAGGCGTATTCTTCGAGCAGTGTCGCAGCACCTTCCGGAGATCCGTGTCGACCGCAGCGTTCCATGGTCAGGCGGCGACAACGCACGCAGTCTCGAGCTCGCGGCCGCGAGGTCACTTGCGCAACTTCGTCCGACATTACAGTTTCGCGCCAGGCGGAGAAGCTGAACATCATTGCGCACAGTCACGGAGGCAACGTCGGGATCGCCGCCATCGACATGGGCCTCGGACACGACGGTAGACAACTTCGTCACGCTTGGAACGCCCTTCGGTGCCGGCCTACCGACTCACGGCAATGCTGGGATCGACAATCTGGATCAACCTCTCCAACTCCTTACGACAAGGTTCAGACCCACGGGGGCGGCGAGGATCGAGAAGTCCGCTCGAGTCCGGAGTCGGCCGCGGCCAGGACGCATCCTTGGGCGCAGAACATCAACTGGGATGTCGATCTTGGCGCACTTCGACGTCCCACGACAGCGCTCCACAGCCCGGCCGCCTGGGACTTCATCGCTCCAATGACCTGAAGCCTCGCGTCCGCACATCGACCGGAACCACTCCATACTCTGGGTGCGCGAATGAGAGGCCGATCACGGCGCCGTCGGCAATGTCGGGGCCTCATCGCCGGCTGGTTACGCTTCTCGCTGTTGCGGCTGGTCAGTCGCGCTCGAGGTCCGGCTATCTATCCCGCCGCGATCGCCCTCGTAGATCCACGACTCCTCGGCGGAGACGGGGGCCAGGCAGCTGCGCTTCGGCTACTTTCGCGACTCATTACGTCGTCCCGCTGGCATCATGCGCCGGCTTGGCCTCACTGGACTCGGCCTTCGGCCGCCGCGACGAGGCCAGGCGCGCTTTAGCTCGACGCCGTGCATCGGCTCGTCTGGCATCGCTCGAACTCGGCAGCGCTCGTCTCTCGTCGCTCTGGTACTTCCAAACGATCGGATGCGAAGCAGACGGCGACCGTGGTGACCGATGCGACTTCAGCAGCTTGCGGGCGGCTCGACGGGCCGCCCGCGCGTTCTCTTACCGCGAGTAGACGACCCGTCCGCCGACGATCGTAGTGTCGACCTCGATCTTCTCGAGGTCCTCGAGCTTCGCCCGGAACGGGTCCGCGGCGAGGATGACGAAGTCGCCGAGCTTGCCGGTCTCGAGCGAGCCCTTCTCCTTCTCCTCGAACCCCGCGTAGGCCGCGGAGACGGTGTAGGCGCGGAGGGCCTCCTCGACGGTGATCTTCTGCGAGGGAACCCAGCCGTTGGGATTCTTCCCGTCGATCGTGCGGCGGGTGACGGCGGCGGCGATGCCGAGGATGGGCGAGATCGGGGCGACGTCCCAGTCGGAGCCGAACGCGAGGGTGGCTTTGTCGTCGAGGAGCGAGCGGAACGCGTAGGTCGTGCGCGCGCGGTCGGCGCCGAGGCGCTTCTCGGCCCAGCGGCCGTCGTCGACGGCGTGGTACGGCTGCATGGACGCGATGACGCCGAGCTCGGCGAAGCGCGGGATGTCGGCGGCGCGCAGGTGCTGGGCGTGCTCGATGCGGAAGCGCCGGTCGCGCGGGCCGTTCTGCTTCTCGACGCGCTCGTAGATGTCGAGCAGCTCTGCGTTGGCGCGGTCGCCGATCGCGTGGACCTCGACCTGGAGGCCGGCCTTGTCGGCGCCCGCGATCCGCTCCTCGATCTTCGACAGCGGGATCGCGCCGGCGGCGTAGACGCCCTTGTTCCCGGGCTCGTCGCGGAAGTCCTCGAACATCACGGCCGTGCCGGACCCGAGGGAGCCGTCCATGAAGCCCTTCACGCCGCCGATGCGGAACCAGTCGTCGTTCTTGATCGAAGACTGGAGCTCCCTGGCCTTCGGCCAGTCGCCGAGCGACGGGCGGTAGTTGACGCGCACGGTCATCGCTCCGGCGTCGCGCAGGGCTGCCCACGCGGGCACGTCGGCCTCGCCGCCGGGCAGGTCCTGAACGGACGTGACGCCGAACTTGGCGACGTGCTTCATCGCGGCGCGCAGCGCGGCGTCCATCTGCGCGGCGGAACGGGGCGGGCGCTTCTCCCAGACGAGGTCCATGGCGCCGTCCTTGAACACTCCCGTCGGCTCGCCCTTCGCGTCGCGCACGATGACGCCGCCCGGCGGGTCCTGGGTGGCCGCGGTGACGCCCGCGATCTTCATGGCCAGGCTGTTGCAGACCATCATGTGGCCGTCCTGGCGCGAAAGGCACGTCGGATGGTCGCCGGTGGCCGGATCGAGAAGGGCCTTCGTCGGCAGGACGGGCGGCGTCCACCACTTCTCGTCCCAGACGCCGTCGGTGAGCCACTCCCCCGCCGGCCGCGTCTTCGCGTACTCGGCCAGCAGGCGCGTGAACTCGGCGCCGTCCTTCGTGTGCCGCACGTCGAGGGCCAGCAGGTCGAACCCGCCGCCCGTCATGTGCGTGTGGCAGTCGATGAAGCCGGGCACGACGCGGCGCCACTTGCCGTCGATGACGACGGTCTTCGGCCCCTTGAGCTTGGCGATGTCGCTGTCCATCCCGATCGCGACGATGCGCCCGTCGCGGACGGCGAGGGCCTCCGCCTCGGGGTTCTTCGCGTCCCCGGTCCAGATCTTCGCGGACAGAAGCACGAGGTCGGCCGGTGGATCCGGCGGGGCCGTCGTCGCGAGAAGGACAGTCATGGCGAGCGCCGTCAGCATGCTAACTCCTATGCGGTGGAAGAAGTCCCGACGCTCTTCTCGGCGAGCGAGGCCCGCGCCGCCGCGAGGCGGGCGACGGGAACGCGGAAGGGCGAGCAGGACACGTAGTCGAGGCCGACGTGGTTGAAGAACTCGATCGAGCGCGGGTCGCCGCCGTGCTCGCCGCAGATGCCGACCTTGAGCTTCGGCTTGACCTCGCGCCCGCGGCGCGTGCCGATCGCGACGAGCTCGCCGACGCCGTACTGGTCGAGGCTCGAGAACGGGTCCTCCGGGAGGATTCCCTCGGCGATGTAGACCGGCAGGAACGTGCCCATGTCGTCGCGCGAGTAGCCGTAGGTCATCTGCGTGAGGTCGTTGGTGCCGAACGAGAAGAAATCGCAGTTGACGGCGATGCGGTTCGCGCGCAGAGCGGCGCGCGGGACCTCGATCATCGTCCCGGTCTTGTACGGAATCTGCTGGCCCGACTCGGCGATGACCTTCTTCGCGGCCTCCTCGACGAGGGTCCGCAGGCGCTCGAACTCGCCGCGGGCGCCGACGAGCGGGATCATGATCTCGGGGTCGGGATGGAGGCCTTCCTTCATCGCGAGGGCCGCCGCCTCGAAGATGGCGCGGACCTGCATCTCGTAGATCTCGGGGTTCGTGATGCCGAGCCGGCAGCCGCGGTGGCCGAGCATCGGGTTGGTTTCCTTGAGCGCATGCGTCCGCTCGCGGACCTTCTCGATCGGGACGCCGAGCTCGGTCGCGATCTTCTGCATCGTCTCGTCGTCGTGGGGCAGGAACTCGTGCAGGGGCGGGTCGAGCAGGCGGATGGTCACCGGCCGGTCGCCCATCTCGCGGAAGATGCCGAGAAAGTCCTCGCGCTGCATGGGCAGGATCTTCGCGAGCGCGGCCCGCCGCTGGTCGAGCGTCTCGGCCAGGATCATCTCGCGCACGGTCATGATGCGCTTGGCCTCGAAGAACATGTGCTCCGTGCGGCACAGGCCGATCCCCTCGGCGCCGAAGACGCGTGCGATGCGCGCGTCGTTGGGCGTGTCGGCGTTGGCGCGGACGCCGAGGCGGCGCCGCGAGTCGGCCCATTCGAGGATGCGCGTGAACGCGCGGTAGACGGCCGAGTTCTCGGCCTTGATCGTTCCCTCGAGCGCCACCTGCAGCACTTCGGACGGGCGCGTCGCGAGCTTGCCGAGAATAACCTCTCCGGTCGTTCCGTCGATCGAGAGCCAGTCCCCTTCGGCGGCCTTCAGTCCCCGGGAACGAATCTCCTTGTGGGCGTGGTCCACGGTGATCTCGCCCGCGCCGACGATGCAGGTCTTGCCCATCCCGCGCGCGACGACCGCGGCATGCGAGGTGGCTCCCCCGCGCGTCGTGAGGATGCCGGCGGCCGCGTGCATGCCGGCGATGTCTTCGGGTGACGTCTCCTCGCGCACGAGCACCACGGGCTCCCCCTTGGCCGCCATGGCGACGGCGCCCGGGGCCGTCAGCGCGATCCGCCCGCATGCCGCCCCCGGGCCGGCCGGCAGTCCCTTGCCGAGCTGCCGTCCGTCCTTCACGGCGGCGGTCTTCTCCTTCGTGTCGAAGACGGGAGCCAGCAGCTGCACGATCTGCTCGGGCTCGACGCGCGCGACCGCTTCTTCCTCGTCGATCAGGCCCTCGTCCACCATGTCGGTCGCGATGCGCACGGCGGCGAACCCGGTCCGCTTCCCGTTGCGGGTCTGCAGCAGGTAGAGCTTGTCCTCCTCGATCGTGAACTCGAGGTCCTGCATGTCGCGGAAGCGCTTCTCGAGCCGCTCGCGGACGAGCTGGAGCTCGCCATACGCCTTCGGCATCGTCTCCTCGAGCGAAAGGCCGGACGCGTCGGAATTCAGGGGCCGGGGCGTGCGAATGCCCGCGACGACGTCCTCGCCCTGCGCGTTCGGGAGAAATTCGCCGTAGAACTTGCGCTCGCCCGTCGCGGGGTCGCGCGTAAACGCCACGCCCGTCGCCGACGTGTCGCCGCGGTTGCCGAACACCATTGCCTGGACGTTGACCGCCGTGCCCCAGTCGTCGGGGATGTGGTGCAGCTTGCGGTAGGTCTTCGCGCGCTCGTTGTCCCAGGAGCGGAAGACGGCCGAGATCGCGCCCCAGAGCTGCTCGCGCGGGTCGTCCGGAAAGTCGTGGCCGGTCCGCTGCCGCACGATCTGCTCGTCCCGCCGCACGATCTCCGCGAGGTCCGCGGCGGTCAGGTCCGTGTCGGAGGTCATGCCGCGCGCCTTCTTGCACCTCGTGCATCGCCTTCTCGAACTCGTGGCGCGGCACGCGGAGCACGACGTCGCCGTACATCTCGACGAACCGGCGGCGGCAGTCGAAGGCGAAACGGTCGCCCGAGCGCGCGGCGAGGGCCTTCACGGTCCGGGACGTCAATCCCAGGTTCAGGATCGTGTCCATCATTCCGGGCATCGACGAGCGCGCTCCGGAACGCACCGAGACGAGCAGCGGGTTCGTCGGATCGCCGAAGTGCTTGTCCGCGTCGTGCTCGAGCTTGCGCAGAGCCGACTCCACCTCGGGCCGGATGCCGTCGAGCGAAGCGCCGCGCGAGACGTCGGCGCAGACGGACGTTTCGATCGTGAAGCCCGGCGGGACCGGGATGCCGAGCGCGGTCATTTCCGCCAGGCCCGCGCCCTTGCCCCCGAGCGTCTCCTTGCCGAGGCCGGCGCCTTCGGCCACACCGTTGCCGAACGAGTAAACGCGTTTCATTTTTCCACCACGATTTCGGAAAAGTCCGCGAGGCTCGTGAACTCTTTCTGGATCGACGCGAGCAGCGCGAGCCGGTTGCGGCGCAGGTCTTCCTCCGGGCAGTTGACCAGGACGTCCACGAAGAAACGGTCGAGCGAAGGGGCGATCGACGCGATGGTCTCCATCGCTTCGCGGTAGTGGCGTTCCTGGACGAACTCGGCGATGGCGCTCCGGGCCTGCAGGAAATCCGCGGCGAGCGCGCGCTCGGCGTCCTCGCGGTAGAGCGCGGGCGACGGCGCGCCGGGGCTTTCGGTGCCCACGATGTTGCGGATCCGCTTGAAGGCCATGATGAGGGAGCGGAAGTCCATGTGCCGCCGCGCCTCCGAGAGCGCGCGTGCCCGGTCCGCCGTGTCGGCGAAGTCCCAGACGCCGACGTTCAGGACGGCCGAGATCTCGTCGTACGTGTGCCCGCGCCGTTCGAGCAGGCTGCGCATCCGCTCGGCGAAGAAGCGGCCGAGCTCTTCGAGCGTCTGCTCGTCGTCGGGCCCGGCCAGCTTCTCCGGGAGCAGGGACAGCGCCTTGCGCGCGATCGGGCGCCAGTCCGTGCGCCAGTTGCGCGAGATCGCGATCGCGACCGCGCCGAGGGCCGCGCGGCGCAGACCGTACGGGTCCTTCGATCCCGTCGGGACGAGCCCGATCCGGAAGAGCCCGCAGAGCGAGTCGAACCGGTCGGCGAGCGAGAGGATCGCGCCGGAGGCTTCGCGCGGCGGATCGTCCGATCCGGAGGCGGGACGGTACTGGTCGTAGACCGCCTTCCACACCGCGTCCGGGTACCGCTCGCGGCGGGCGTAGATGCCGCCCATGATGCCCTGCAGGTCCGTGAATTCCTTGACGACGAGCGTGTTCAGGTCCGCCTTCGAGAGCAGGGCCGGCGGTGCGCACCGCCTCGACGAGATCCGCTCTGCCGGTCAGGCGCGCGATCTCCTCGGCCAGATCCTGGATCCGCGACGTCTTCTGGCGGTAGTCGCCGAGCTTGTCCTGGAAGGTCAGCCGCGAAAGCTGCGGCAGCCGCCCCTCCAGCCGGTCCTGCACGTCCGTCTCGAAGAAGAAGCGCGCATCCGCCAGCCGCGCGTTCAGCACCCACTCGCTGCCCTTCGCGATGAAGCCCCTGCGGTCCTCGCTGTTGTCCATGACCGCGATGAAGTGCGGGAGCAGGCCCTCCGGGCCGCGCACCGGGACGTACTTCTGGTGCGTGCGCATGGCGGTGACGGTGATCTCCTCGGGCAGCTCCAGGAACTCCGGCGCAAACGACCCGCGCACGAGACCCGGCCACTCGACGAGGTCGGCGAGCGTATTGGCCAGATCCGCGTGCGCCTCGATCTGGCCGCCGACTTCGGCGGCCAGGCGGCGCGCCGTCTCGAGGATCCGGATCCGGCGGGCCTCGGCGTCGGGCTCGACGAAGGCGATGCGGAGCTTCACGAGATAGTCGTCGGGCCCGGTCACGTGGATCTCGCCCTCGGACAGAACGCGATGGCCGAGGGTCCGGTCGGACGCGGCCACGCCGAAAAGCTCGAGCGGGACGACGTGCCCGCCGAAGAGCGCCACCACGCCGCGCACCGGCCGCACGAACGCGCGCTCGCCGGCACCCCAGCGCATCATCTTCGGGAACGTCAGCCCCGCGACGACGCGGGGAACGACCTCGGCGAGCACCTCTTCGGCGGGACGGCCCGGGATCGACTTGCGGGCGGCCACGGTCTTTCCCCGCGGCGAATCCACGACGACGAGGTCGGCGACGTTCACCTTCTGCGCCTTCGCGAATCCCTCGCCGGCCTTCGTCGGCTTGCCCTCGGCGTCGAAGGCCGTCGAGGCCGGCGGTCCGAGCACCTCGGCGGAGCGGTCCTCCTGGCGTTCGGGGATCCCGCGCAGCACGGCCGCGAGGCGCCGCGGTGTCGCATACGACTCCGAGGACGAGGGCGCGAGGCCCTCCTCCGCGAGCGCGTCGGCCAGGCGGCGGGCAAGCTCCGTCCGCGCCGACAGCAGCGCCGGCGCCGGGATCTCCTCCGTTCGGATTTCCAGAAGAAAGTCTTGGATGTTCACTCGCAGATGCTTCGAAATCGGTTGGAGGCTCGACCTCTCAAACGGCCGCGGGCTCCGGCTCCGCGAGCGGGAAACGCTGCCCCTGCTTGCCGGCCACCCAGGCACGCGCGCAGGCGCAGGCGAGATCGCGGATCCGCCGGACGATCCCGACGCGGTCGGTCGCCGAAACGGCGCCGCGCGCGTCGAGGATGTTGAACTGGTGTGAGCAGACGAGCGTCGCCTCGTAGGCCGGGATCACGAGGCCGGCCTCGAGGCAGCGCCGCGCTTCGCGCTCGTGCCGGTCGAGCATCAGCGTCGCGAGCTCCGCGTCGGCGACCTCGAAGTTGTACTTCGACATCTCGACCTCGTCGCGGTGACGGACCTGCCCGTAGGAGAGCGTCTCGTTCCACATCACGTCGAAGACGGAGTTCGCCTTCGACAGAAACATCGCGATCCGCTCGAGCCCGTACGTGATCTCCGCCGTCACCGGCGCGAGATCGATCCCGCCCGCCTGCTGGAAGTACGTGAACTGCGTGATCTCCATGCCGTCCATCACGACCTGCCATCCCACGCCCCAGGCGCCGAGCGTCGGCGACTCCCAGTTGTCTTCTTCGAACCGGACGTCGTGCTCGGCGAGCACGACGCCGAGCCGCTCGAGACTGCGCAGGTACATCTCCTGGACGTTCTCGGGCGAAGGCTTCAAGACAACCTGGAGCTGCGTGTGCTTGCCGAGGCGCATCGGGTTCTCGCCGTACCGCCCGTCCGCCGGCCGCCGCGAGGGCTGGATGTAGGCCGCGCGCCACGGATCCGGGCCGAGCACCCTCAGGAAGGTCGCCGGATGCATCGTCCCCGCGCCCACCGGGAGGTCGTAGGGCTGCTCGATCAGGCACCCCTCCCCCTCCCAGAATGCCGTCAGCTCCGCGATCAGCTTCTGCAGGGTGAAGGTGCCGGGGCGCACCGAGAGCGTGTCCACGAAGTGGGCGTCGTGCTTCATGTGGGTCCCGGGGGGAAGCCCGCGGCGGCTAGACACTGGAGCGGCCCTCTTCCAAGAACAACACTGGCCGCAGTTTATCTCAGCCGGGCGGCCCGGGCGGAGCCCGTAACGCGCTGGCCGCATCGGGAATGAGAAGTGAGATCATGCCGCACAACTTGCGAACTTGCGGATTTGCCGGGGTCGCGCCTAAGGAATGGGCTCGACCGACGGCCATCGGGGCGGCGGTCTTCGTCTGGCTCCTCGCTTGCTCGCTCGGCGCGCAGACGTATCAGGTCCTGCACAGCTTTAGCACGGGCGCGTCAGAACCTGCAGCGCCGCTCATCGCGGACAAGGCGGGCAACCTCTACGGAACGACCTGGGGCGGGGGCCCCTCAGGCACCGGCACCGTCTTCAGGCTCGATGCCGCGAACAATTACACGATGACGGTCCTCTTCGCGTTCGTCGTCAGCGACATCGCCCCTGACGGAGCCCATCCTGCCGCGGCGCTCATCGCCGACGCCTCGGGCAATCTCTACGGTACGACTTCCGGCTGGATCGGCCCGACCGGCACCGTCTTCCGGCTCGATGCTGGGAGCAACTACACGCTGACGACGCTCCTCAACAGCGTCGACGGATCGCTCTTCGCCGCGCTCGTCGCCGACGCCTCCGGAAACCTCTACGGAACGACGGCGAACGGCGGCGTCTCCAACTCCGGAACCGTCTTCAAGCTCGACGCGTCGAACAACTACGCGCGGACGAACCTCCACGACTTCTCGGGCAGCCCCGACGGAGCTCAACCTTACGCGGCCGTCCTGACCGACGAGTCGGGCAACCTCTACGGAACGACAGCCGGCGGCGGCCTCTACGACTCCGGCACCGTCTTCAGGCTCGACGCCGCGAACAACTACGCGCTGTCGACCCTCCACGACTTTGGGGGCTCCGACGGGGCATCCCCCCAGACCAGCCTCATCGCCGATGCCTCGGGCAATCTTTACGGGACGACTTCCCGCGGCGGCCTCGATGACTCCGGCACGGTCTTCAAACTCGACGCCGCGAACGGCTACGCACTGACGACCCTCCACGACTTCGGCGGCCCCGATGGGGCCAGCCCCGTCGCGTCGCTGGTCGCCGACGCCTCGGGCAACCTTTACGGAACGACCTCCGAAGGCGGCCCCGCCAACCGCGGTATCGCCTTCAAGCTGGAAGCCTCGAGCGACTATGCGCTCACCACGCTCCACGGCTTCGGCGGCCCCGACGGAGCCAGCCCATTCGCTGCGCTGATCGCCGATGCCTCCGGCAACCTCTTCGGAACGACCCGGAAGGGCGGCACCCAGGATCATTCCGGCACGGTCTTCAAGCTCGACGCCGCCAAGGGCTACGCGCTGACCACGCTCCATGGCTTCGACGGCACCGGCGCGAACCCGGTCGCCGCGGTCGTCGCCGATGTCTCCGGCAACCTCTATGGGACGACTTCCAATGGAGGGCCTTACGACCTCGGCACCGTTTTCAAGCTCGACCCCGCGAACGCCTACGCGCGGACGACCCTCCACAGTTTCGAAGGCCACGACGGAGCGCACCCGGTCGCCGCGGTCATCGCCGGCGCCTCGGGCAACCTCTACGGAACGACCAGCGACGGCGGCGCCGCCGGCCTGGGCGCCGTCTTCGAGCTCGATGCCGCAAACGCCTACGCGCTCACGGTCCTGCACAGCTTCGACGGCTCCGACGGCATGCACCCGCATGCCGCGCTCATCGCCGATGCCTCGGGCAGCCTCTACGGTACGACCTACGGCGAATACCCGAGCGAGTACGGCACCGTGTTTAAACTCGACGCCGCGAACGATTGGTCGCTGACGACCCTCCACGGCTTCGACGGCTCCGAAGGAACACATCCTGACGCCGGGCTCCTCGCCGACGCTTCGGGCAACCTCTACGGAACGACCCGCGGCGGCGGCCAACATGGCTCCGGCACCGTGTTCAAGCTCGAGGCCGCAACCGCGTACGCGCTGACGACCCTTCACAGCTTCGGGGGCCTCGAAGGCGGCGGCTACCCTTCCGGGCTCATCGCCGACGCTTCCGGCAACCTCTACGGTACGTCGTCCAGCGGCAACGCGCCCAACCCCTACGGCAACGTCTTCAAGCTCGACGCCGCGAACAGCTACTCGCTCGCAACCCTGCACACGTTCATCGGCGGCTCCGACGGCGCCTACCCATATGCCGCTCTGATCGCCGACGCCCTGGGCAATCTCTACGGAACGACGTCCAGATCGGATGGGATCGCCCCCTCCGGCACCATCTTCAAGCTCGACGCCGCGAACAACTACGCGCTGGCGACACTGCACAACTTCGACTCCGAATCCGGAGACGGAGGCTCCCCTCAGGCCGCGCTCGCCGCCGATGCTTCGGGCAACCTCTTCGGCACCACGCGATGGGGCGGGACTGGCGGAACCGGCGTCGTCTTTTCCCTGGCCACGGGCGCGCCCGCCCCGGTGACCGGTATCGCGCCAACCTCCGGCCCCTCCGCGGGCGGAACGGCCGTCACCGTCACGGGAAGCGGCTTCTCGGCTACCGTCGGCGTTCGGATCGGCGGGGCCCTGGCCACGGGAGTGACCGTCCTCGGCTCGACGCAGATCACCGCCCTGACGCCGCCGCTTCCGCCAGGCCGGCTCAACGATGTCGAGGTGACGAACTCGGCATTCGGCCCGTCCGCTCCGAGCGTTCTCGTCGGCGCGTTCTTCTCCGATTTTCTCGACGTGCCCCAGGCGGACATCTTCCACGCCGACGTCGAGAAGGTCTTCCGACACGGCATCACGGCGGGATGCGGCGGCGGCAACTACTGCCGCAACAATCCGGTCACCCGCGCCCAGATGGCCGTCTTCCTGCTGAAGGCCGAGCACGGCTCCGCCTACGTCGCCGCCCGCCTGCACGGGCGTTTTCGACGACGTCGAATGCACGCCCACGCGCGCCTTTGCCGTCGACTGGATCGAGCAGCTCTACGCGGAAGCCATCACCGGCGGCTGCGGCGGCGGCAACTACTGCCCCGGCAGTTCCGTGACGCGGGCGCAGATGGCTGTGCTCCTCCTCAAGGCCGAGCACGGCCCGAGCTACACGCCGCCCGCCTGCTCAGGGCTCCTCCCCGACGTCGCGTGCACGCCCACGCCCGCCTTTGCCGTGGATTGGATCGAGCAGCTCTTGAATGAGGGCATCACCGGCGGCTGCGGCGGGGGGAACTACTGCCCCGACAATCCCGTCAGCCGCGGGCAGATGGCGGCGTTCCTCGTCAGGACGTTCGGGCTGCAGTAAGGACGAGCCGGGCGGGCGCTACTTCCAGTCGCCCATCAGCTCGAACGCGGCCCAGTCTCTCGGCTGCGAGTAGTTGGGCGAGCGGATCAGGTCGATCTGAGCCAGGCGCAGGGCCGCGTCCTTCGTCTTCCCGCCCTTCAGATAGCCGTAGAAGCGCTTCATCAGCTCGGCCGTGGAGGCGTCCTCGACCTTCCACAGCGACGCCAGCACCGTGCGCGCGCCCGCGTACTGGAACGCGCGCGTCAGGCCGATCAGCCCCTCGCCGCCCATCTCCTTGCCGAGCCCCGAGTCGCAAGCGGAGAGCGTCACGAGATCCGCGTCGATGCGGACCTTCTCGAAGATCTCCCAGGCCTGGAGCAGGCCGTTGTCCTGGCCCTCCTTCAGCTTGTCCGGGATCGTGAAGGCCAGAGCCGAGTCGAGCGGGAACCGCTCGTTGACGTAGGCGTGGCAGGCGTAGTGGATGAGAGACACATCCTTGCCGATCGACTTCGCGCTCTGCTCCGTGGCCTGCTCGCCGAGGAAGGTCTCGGACTGCGGAGCGTAGATCCGGGCGATCGCCTCGACCTCCTCGCGCGAGCGCGGCAGAGGCTCGAACCGGTAGCCGCCGCGCAGGACGGCAGTGAGCTCCGGGTCGTCGCCGGGGCTTTCTTCGGCGTCTTCAGTCCCGTCTCCCCGGGTGACCTCCGTTTTCCGGGCGGCAAGCGCCGGATACCGAGGGTCCCCGAACGCGGCCAGCTCGATCCCGGTGCGGCTCTGTCCCTCGGGGCGGGCCTTCTTCAACTGCGCATACACGGTTGCGGAGACAGCCGTGTGGATGGGCTTCCACTCGACCAGATACTCGGATCGGTCGGCTTTCCCGCCCCGGACGAGGGCTGCCCAGGGCAGCGTGTGCAGCGGCCCATCCGGGAGGATCAGGAGCCGGTCGTGCTTGCCGATCAGCGCCTCGGCGGGCTTGATCAGGGTGTCGTAAAGCGACCGGCTCCGAGCGCGCAGGTCCGGCGACACCGCCCCCCGGCCGATCTGCCGGCGAAACGCCTCGACCGTTTCACGGAGTGCCTTGTCGCCCGGGGAAAGCGGAAAAATGGAGAGCGATGGCCCCCGCTTCGGGTCTGAAGAAACGGCGAAGAGAAAACTCTTCTCCTTGCCAACGGAGTAAGACAGAAGAAGGGTGCCGGGCTCGAGTGCCGCCCGGATTCCGGCCAGGTCCAGGGGCTGCGGGTATTGGAGCGCCCCGTATCTCGGCGATGCTTTCTTGATGCGATCGGCGATCTCCGACTGTTTCCGACGCAATTCCACCAGTCGGGCGAGCCCATCGTCGATCCTGCCTGCGTCGGTCTTGCGATTGAGCTGCTGAATCTCCCCCTGCGTCCGATCGTATGCCTCGTTCGTCTGACGGCGTTCGCGATCCAGCTCGGGCGGAACGTCCGCCGGCAAGGCCAGCTCCCGTTTGCCGAGGGTTCTCAGGAACGAGCCAGCGCGATAGCGCTCCAGAATCAGGAACGCGTCCTGCTCGCGGCGCCGCTCGATCAGCAGATCGAGGTAGGCCTTGTAGAAGTCGCCATACTGGGCGCTGAACGACGACGAGTCTTCGTCGGAACCGGCGAGCCTGCCGACCTGGTACTCGAGATCGTTCAGCGCCTGTTGCAGCGCGACCTCCGCCTCGGCCAGGCGTCCCGCCCTCCAGAGGAGGATCCCGAGGTGGTAGTTGAACTCCGCGGTCTTCTGGCTCGCCGGGGCAAACTGCCGACTGTTGGCGAGCGCGCGCCGAAGGAGCTCCTCGGCCTGGGTCAGCTTGCCCTGTTCCGTGAGAACGATTCCCTGGTAGGCGATGATGTCCGCCGTGATCTGGCCGTCCGGAGCCAGCCGATCGAAGTACGGGAGCGCCTGCCGCAACTGCAGCTCCGCGGCGGCGAGGTCGCCTCGCTGGTACGCGATGTCTGCGCGCACGAGGGCGGTCAGCGCGGCGTGGCGGGCATCGCTGCCATAGATCTGGTCCGAGAGACGGAGGTGTGCCTCCGCTTCGTCGAGCCTCGAGACGTCCCGTCGGCCGGCCTCGGTCACGGCGATGTCCCAATGGTTGGCTCCAACCATCATCCCGCCAGGGTCGATCTGACCGAAGATCTCCATCGACTGGCCAAAGAGACCCACGCCGCGATCGAATTCGCCGCGCAGCCGCGCGACGACGCCCATGTTGTGGAGAGCCTGCCCGACCAATGCACGGGAAGCGGGTCCGAGCGAGCGCGCGGCGTCGATCGAGCGGCGGCAGGACTTCTCTGCCCCGACGAGGTCGCCTCCGTTCATCTGATACGCACACAAAGTGGAGTAGCCCCTCGCGACACTCTGGCTCGACGGATCCAGCCCCTCGTGAATCGCAAGCGCTCGCCGCTGAAGTTCGATCGCCGACCGGGTCTCGCCTTGCCCCTCGGCGAATCTCCCGAGGTTCGTCAGCGCGTCGGCCTCCACCCGGCTCCCCGGGGCGAGGCTCTCCCGAATTTTCAGGGCCCTTCGGCTGGCGGACTCGTACTCGGGTAGCTCGTCCGCCATGACCGACGTCAGCTCGTAGAGGGCGACGGCCACCCTCAGGCTGTCTGGAGCGGTGCGCTCGCGGATTTCCAGCATGCGGCGAGCGGAGCTCTGCGCTTCTTCCTTTCGGTTCGCCGCGCGCAGCACATCGACCTTCAGACCCCAGAGCTGGGCCTCGATCTCGGGCCTCCCCGCGGGCCTCGCCGCGACCAGCGCCTGGTCGATGGCGGCAAGGGCCGCGTCCGGCTCCTTGTTCCCGGAGAGCCTCATCCCCACGCGCGACCACAGCCATGCCGCATCGACGTGTTCGTTCGCAACCGAAAGGTCCCGCGCGAGGAGCCGCCAGTCGTCCAGGCCATTCGGGAGATCTCCTTGTTCGATCAGGCGCCGGCCCTTCTCGTAGCGCGCGAGACGTTTCCCGGAAAACGCGGGCCGGGTTTCCAGTCGCCACGGATACTGCGCGATGGTGACCGGGGTCTTCTTTCCGTCTCGCACGAGTCCCAGCGTCATCGTTCTGGCTCGAGGCGCCTGCTCGAAGTAGACCTCCAGAACGTCGAAGGGTGAACGAAAGAGACCGCTCGCGGGAGTCGGGTTCGCGGGAGGGTTCGCCGCGCGCTCCCAGGAAGCCACGATGTCGCCGGCCTGGATCCCCGCCTTCGCGGCTTCGAAGGCCGGAGTCGCCGCCTCGACGACAATTCCGACGCCCTCGGAAGTTGCCTCGGGTTTCGGCGCAGCGGCGAGCGTGGCTGCGGCCAGGAAAATGAGGACGGCGCGAGGGAATTTGAGGGCCATTTTCGTGGAAGGACTACGGCTTCGGCAGCGGTATCGACTCGCTCTTCGCGACCGACCTGGCCCATCGAGTCGAGTGCTTCGACCTCGGCCGACAGGCGCCTTCCGCCCTCGAGGACGCGGGGCTCGATGCTCAGGCGCGGCTGCGTGGTCTCGGTCTTCCAGACGCTGACTTCGTCGGCAGTGAGGATCTGGACGCGGTAGGTCGCGGCATCGGCATGGGGCGGCCAGCTCAGCTCGACGCTCCCCTGCGGCCCGGCACTGACCTTGAGTTCGAGGACTTCCGCGGACGAGCTCCGCATGACCGAGGTGGCCCGCTCCTCCGCCGTCCGCCGCGTCAACTGCCAGACCCCGATGCCGACGAACGCGATCGCGGCCGCCGCGGCGAGCGGGAGCCAGGTCCGTCCGGAGCGGGCCGGGCGGGCCGCCGCCACGATCGGCGCCTTTCCGAGAACGGCCCGCAGCTCGCTGCCCCGCTCCACGTCTTGCCTGCAGCTCGCGCAGGCAAAGAAATGTTCCTCGAAGGCGACCGCCTCCTCTTCGCCAAGCTTTCCAGCGAGATAGAGCGAAGCGAGGTCCCGCTCCGTCCCCTTGGGGCAGTCGATCACTGTCGGCACCTCATGACTTCAATTCCCGATCTCCGGGATTCGTTACGCCGAGCAGCTCGGACAGGCGCCGGATCGCGCGATGCCGGCGCACGCGGACGGCTCCGGCGCTCACGCCGAGCCGCCGGCCGATCTCCTCCGAGCCGAGGTCCTCGCCGTAGGTCAGCTCGAGGAGTCGGCGCTCGTCCGGCTCGAGCTCATCGAGCGCCTTCCGAACGTTCGCCTGACGCTCCGCCGAGATCAACGCGCCGAGCGGACTGTCGGCGCCGTCTTCCTGGCTCCCCGCGAACCGCTGAAGGGCCCGACCCTCGCGGCCGGCCGAGCGTCCCCGGTGCATGCAGATGTGAACCGCCGTCTGGAAGAGAAACCCCGGAAGCGCTTCGCGGCTTGCGATCCGTCCATTTTGTATCGCTTCGAGCCCGCGCCGGAGCGCTTCCTGCGCGACATCCTCGGCCGCTGTCCAGTTTCCGAGCCGCCGGGCCGCAAAAAGGCGCAAGGACGTCTGAAAACCCGCCAGATCCGACGGCTCCGGCGGCAGGCCGGCCGGAGCGCCGCCGGACGCTCCCGAAGCTGTGTAACGGCCGGTGTCCATTGGGAATTCATCTTAAGGCAGACCGATCAAGACGACGGGCCGTTTCGTCCGCTTTTCTACCAGGAGGCATCCATGTCGAGGATCTCCGCGTTATCAAAGCCTGCGCGAATCGCCGCATCCATCGTCGCCGGTTTTCTCTCGTATGCCGCCGCTCACGCTCAGGACGTCGCGTATTTTGCGGTTCCGGAAACCATGTACATGCCGAACGGGATCACCGTGGGCCCGGACGGCGCGATCTGGTTTGCCGATTTCGGCGGCCAGATCGGACGGATCGATGCGTCCGGCGCCATCACCGGATTTTCGACGCAGAGCCAACCCAGCAAGATCGCGCTCGGCCTCGACGGGAACCTCTGGTTCACCGACTGGCGCGCCGACATCGTCAGCCGGATGACACCCTCCGGGGTGGTCTCGCAGTTCGCCATTCCGACCGCGAACGCCTCCGTCAGCGCAATTGCCGCGGGCCCGGACGGCAATGTCTGGTTCACCGAATCCGGCCCGAACCCGAATCGGATCGGCCGGATCACGCCGGCCGGCGTCATCACGGAATACACCATTCCGACCACGTCCGCGAAGCTCGCGGGCCTGACCGCGGGCCCGGACGGCAATGTCTGGTTCACGGAGGAGTGGGGAAACAAGATCGGGCGAATCACGAGCTCCGGAGACGTCACGGAGTTCGACGTCCCGACGCCAGGCGCGGCGCCGATGGGAATCGCGGCCGGACCCGACGGGAACCTCTGGTTCACCGAAAACGCCAGGAACGCCCCTAAGGTCGGAAGGATCACGCCGTCCGGACAGTTCACGGAGTTCCGGGTGTCCGGCGGATCCTCCACGGCTCTCGCAGGGCCCGACGGCGCGATGTGGTTTCTCGGCCTCGACGCGATTCTTCGGCGTGTCACGACGAGCGGCGCCGTGACCGAATATCCGTCCGGCCTCAGCCCGCGTCCCAATGACTTTGCCCTCTCCCCCGAGGGCTCGCTCTGGTTCACCATCGGCGACGGTTTTCTCTACGCCGGCAGGATTGCCCGCATGACGCTCGACACGTCCGCATGCGTTGCGGATGCGGACACGCTCTGCCTCAACTCGGGCAGATTCCGCGTCAAAGCAGACTGGGCGGCGAAGGACGGTTCGACCGGCCACGGCCGCGGCGTCAACCTCACCGCGAATTCCGGCTACTTCTGGTTCTTCGACGCCGCCAACGTCGAGATGGTCGTCAAAGTCCTCGACGGCTGCGAGGCGAATAAGCACGAATGGGTCTTTGCCGCCGGTCTGACGAACGTCCAGGTTACGACGACCGTGACGGACACGTACAGCGGCCTCACCAGCACCTACTCGAGCACGCAGGGAACACCTTTCGCACCGGTCCAGGACACGGCGGCGTTTGCAGGGTGCCCATGAACCCGAAGCAGTCTGTTCGGCGCCCGCCCGCCGAGTTCTTCACGGAGCAGAAGTAGGTCGACGGGCCTGGCTCATCAGCCACCGACCGTATCGAACGAAAGGAAAGGGAATCATGTCGCACACTTCTCCAATCCCCAGGCACTTGACGATCGGTCTCTGGGCCGCGATCGCCCTGCTCTGGTGCGCCGGCGGCCTCGCTCAAACCGTCACCACGTTCTCGTTCACGGACTGGTACAGCCAGCCCGTCGGGATCGTCGCGGGGTCCGACGGCGCCATGTGGTTTTCAGACGCGGGCGAGAAGGCGCTCGGGCGCGTCGATGCAAGCGGTGCCGTCACAACCTTCGCCCTTCGCGCATTCGCTGGTGGCGCGGGCATCGCGTCGGGGTCCGACGGTAACATCTGGTTCATCGAGGCGAACAGCCTCAACCAGATCGGTCGGATGACGCCCGACGGAACCCTGACCGAGTTCCGCTCAACGGTGCGGTCCCCCTCGCCTGGACCGATCGACTCACCGCGGGACCCGACGGAAGCCTCTGGTTCACGGAGCACGACGCCAACCGGATCGGTCGAATCACGACAGCCGGAGACATCGCCCACTTCCCGGTTCCGACCGCGTCCGCGGGCCTGCAGGGCATTGCCGCGGGACCGGACGGTAACGTCTGGTTCACCGAGTCGGACGCTCGCAACATCGGCCGCATTACGCCGTCCGGAACCATCACGGAGTTTGCCCTTCCCTTCCACCCCACCGGGCTCGTTGCCGGCCCGGATGGCAGCGTGTGGTTCGGGTCGACGACATATCGAGTCGGCCGGATCACGCCAAGCGGCGAGATCACGGAGTTCGCCGACGCCGGCCGCCTCCGGAAACGTCGTTTCGAGCGGAGACAGTCTATGGTTCATCGGCGGCGAATTCGCACGTCTGGCGGGTGACGACGGACGGAGCTCTCACCGAATTCTCGCCCCGCTTCGACCCTCCGCTGAACGCGATGGGTATGGGCGTTGGCCCGGACGGAGCGATCTGGCTGACCGCCGGAGACGGCTGGGACTATGCAGGAGGGATCCACCGCTTTGCACTCGACACGACAGCCTGCGTGGCCGACGCGAGAACCCTTTGCCTCAACCAGGGTCGATTCCGCGTCTCGGCGGACTGGAAGGCCGGCGACGGCTCGACGGGCCACGGCCGCGCCGTCAACCTCACCGCGAACTCGGGCTACTTCTGGTTCTTCGATCCTGCCAACGTCGAGATGGTCGTGAAGGTCCTCGACGGTTGTGCGTCCAACCACCACCAATGGGTCTTCGCCGCGGGACTGACCAACGTCGAGGTTACGACGACCGTGACCGACACCTTCTCGGGCCTCTCGAAGACGTACACCAATCCCCAGGGAACACCGTTTGCTCCGATCCAGGACACGGCGGCATTCGCGACGTGCCCGTGAACGTCCTTCGCCGAAGGTTGGCTCGCCGGGCGAGCGTCGCCGCAATGGCTCTCGCCCTGTCGATCCCGTCCGGCGCGCGGGGTCAGGCGCACCGACCTCTACGTCCAGGGGGAGGGCGGTCTCGTCACGGCGTTCACCCTCGACCCGTCCTCCCCCTCGACGATCTACGCTTCCACCGCCCGCAGCCTGTTCAAGTCGACCGACGCGGGAGCGAACTGGAGGCGGATCGGCTCCGGGCTCGGCGATCATTCACTCCTTGCGGTCGTCGTGGACCCGCACTCGCCTTCCCTGGTCTACGCCGCGACGGGCACCGCCGGTGTCTTTCGCAGTACGGACGGCGGCGAGCACTGGAGTACAGCGAACGCTGGAATGACGGCGGACTACGTTGCGACCGTCGTGATCGACCCGCTGCGGCCGGGCGGCATCTACGCCGGGGGGAAGCCGGCCGCATCTTCGGCAGCAGCGACGGCGGAGCGACATGGAAGGAGCTTCCAGCGCCGACCGGCCGCGTCGCCCTCTCCGTGCTCGCGATCGACCCGACGGACGGCCGGCTCTACGCCGGCACGAACAGCGAGGGCGTCCTCTGGAGCGACGACCGGGGCCTCACCTGGAAGCGCCCCGCGGATCGCCTGAACCGAGGGAGCGTCTGGGCCCTGTCGGTGGACCACGCTTCCGGCGAGATTTTCGCCGGGACCTACGACGGCTTCTTCCGCAGCAGCGATCGCGGCGCAACGTGGACGGTTTCGAGCGCCGGGCTTCGGAGCCGCAACGTTCTCGCGATCGCGACCGATCCCTCCTCACCCTCGACGCTCTATGTCGGAACGGCCGCCGCAATCTACGGGTCGACGGACGGTGGCCGCTCGTGGGTCGAGCTCAAGAACGAGCTCTACGTCACCCGGATCGTGATCGATCCCCGATCGCCTTCGACCCTTTATGCCGCGACCCACGCGGGCGTGATCAAGAGCCGGGACGGAGGCTCTCAGTGGGCTCTGCTGCGCATGGCACCGCCAGCCGAGCGCTTCTCGCCTTCGCCGCCCGGCTTCTAGCCGAGCACCTCGGCCAGCACGCGCTGGCTCCTCAGCTCGTGCCGGCGGATGGCGGCGGGCGAGGCGCGCCACCGTCGGGAGGCGCCGAGAGCGTCGTTCAGAGCGGCCGGTCGATCAGGACGACGTCCGAGTTCTCGCGAAGGCGGTCGAACAGGATCTGCTTGCCGTCGGGCGACACGTCGAAGCTACGCATCTCGTAGCCCGTGCGCAGGTCCGTGAGCCGGCGGCGGTTTCCGGAGGCGAGGTCGAACAGCCAGAAGTCGTAGCCGTATTCCTTGGTGAGCAGAAACACCATCGCCTTGCCTCCGGGTAGAAACCGCCAGCGAACACGTCCGAAGTCGCCCAGGATCTCGGGCACCGGGACCGGCTGCCCGTCCGGAGAGACCGCCTTCATCGTGCAGGAAGGTCCGGCGCTCTGCCGGCAGTAGATGATGAATTTTCCGTCCGGCGACCAGAGGGGGTTCATGTTGATGCCTCCGGTCAGGCGAATGGGAGCTCCACCGGCGACAGGGACTTTGAAGAGCGGCTGCTCCGTGCCCTCGGTGGCGACGACCGCGATCCACTTTCCATCGGGCGACCAGGCAGGAGCGTCACGGGCATCGAGCGACTCCGCCAGCCTGCGAGATCCGGTGCCGTCGGCAGCCGCGACGTAGAGTCGGCCTCGCTCGTCCTGGCGGGCGACGAAGGCAAGCTGGGCGTTGTCGGAGGAAATGTCCGGCGGAGCGGTGACGGCACCCTCGCTCCCCCGCCAAAGCTCGGTCACGACGCCGTCCTTGAACCGCCAGAGCCCGGCCGCTGCTCCCTTGGCCGAAAGGAACAGGATCTCTCCGGGGCCGTAACGCGGAGCCTCCGCCCGCACCACCGGAATGGAAAGGCGACTCGCTCCTGCCTCGTCCACGACGTGATCCGTGATCGGCACCGTCCAGAGATGCGAAGTCGGGTTCGCGACGGTGGCCGCAAGGCGCCGGCCGTCGTTGCTGGCCGCGACCGAGCTGAACTCCTCGAAGCCCAGGCTCACCGCGTGTGAGTTCCGCCGCTCGACGTCCAGGGCATAGAGGCCCGACCCCGTGTCCGGCCGCGAGGCGATGTAGATCAGCGTGCGGTCGTCGAGGAACGCCGAATAGGACACGCGCGAGTGATGGTTCGTCAGACGTTCGATCGTCCCGCCGTCGGAGGGAATGCGCCAGATGTCCATGTCGTACGGGTTGATGATCCCGCGGGCGAAATAGATGTAACGACCGTCGGGAGACCAGACGGGATACTGATTGCGAACGCCCGGCTCGCTGAGGAGGATGCGCCTGCTGTTGGCGCCGCCGCGGTCGGCCACGAACATCTCCTGCTTGATGTCGGCCGTGTTGTAGACGAGCCGCGACCCGTCGCGGGACCAGGCGACCGTCACGGCTCCGGGCATGAACAGCCGCGCGTCGCCGCCGATCGTCGGAACGATCCAGAGGTCGCTGATGCGGCCCGTCTTAGGCGGGTCGGACGCGCCGAACCAGACGTGCGCGTCGTCACCGGAGAAACCGATGTTGCGCCGACGATTGCCCCGGGTCACCGGGAGCGAGCCGTGGGAGAGGTTGAGCAGCTGATCGCTCCCGACCTGAGACACCCACGCGTCGAACTGACCGGCCTGATCGGAGATGAAGGCGACGAATTTGCCGTCGGTCGAGATGGCCGCGTCGAACTCCGTCCCCTCCCAGTCCGTCAGCCGTGTAAAGACGGCGCCGGCGAGCGGGTTCATCCAGAAATAGTCGGTCTGACGAAGGCGCCAGCCCACGAAGCCGAGGACAAGCAGGACCGCCCCGGCAACCGCCGCGAGGACCCACCGGCGACGTTTGCTCACCGGCGCCGCGGCCTCCGGGAACAGGCCGCCTGGAGCGGAGGCTTCCGAGAGGTTGTCGCGAATCGTCGCGAGCTCGCGGACCAGATCCTCCGTCGAAGCGTAGCGATCCGCGGCCTTCTTCGCGAGGCACCGCTGCACCGTCCAGCGCAGCGGCGCCGGAATCCTGGGATTCCGCGCCGCGATGGGATCCGGCTCGTCCTGGATGATGGCGGCGAGCGTCTGCGGCGCGGAGGCGCGCTGGAACGCCCGCGCCCCCGTCGCCATCTCGTAGAGGATCGCGCCCAGGGAGAACTGGTCGGAGCGGAAGTCGACGGGAGCCCCGGTCGACTGCTCGGGTGACATGTACCCGACGGTCCCCAGGATGACGCCCTCCTGGGTGGCCGCGGAATTCTGAAGTGTGCCGCCGCCGACGTCCGGCTGCATCAGCTTGGCGAGGCCGAAGTCGAGGATCTTGACGTGGCCCTGCTCCGTAACCATGACGTTCTCGGGTTTCAGATCGCGATGCACGATCCCGGACGCATGCGCCATCGCGAGTCCCTCGGCGAGCTGGATCGCGATGTCGAGCATGCGGCGGACCGGCAGAGGACCGTCGAGGAGCAGGGCCCGAAGGGACTCGCCACCGACGAGCTCCATGGCGATGTAGTGCATGGAGTCGACGGAGCCGACCTCGTAGATCGTGACGATGTTCGGATGATTGAGCGCCGACGCCGAGCGCGCCTCGCGCTCGAATCGCTGCACGCGCTGAGGAATGTCGGCGAACGCGCCCGGCAGGATCTTGATCGCCACCTCGCGATCCAGACGCGTGTCGCGCCCGCGGTACACCTCTCCCATGCCACCCGAGCCGAGGGCGTCGAGGATTTCGTAGGGACCGAGGCGGCGCCCCGCTGGGAGAGACTTCAAGCTGACGCAGATCCTATCGCCCGGGGCCCGGCCGGGCCCAAGAAGTTCAGAAGCGGCGAGCGTAACTCGCCAGCAGAAGATAGGGGGCGAAGGACCCTCCGAACTTCCTGGCCTTGGAAACATCGAGAAGGCTGTCCAGCTTGTTGACGTACGCACGGACGGGCACGCTCAGGGTGGCCGCGTTCGGCCCGCGTGTCCACGTCAGGCCGGGCTCGACGTAGATCTCGTAGCCCGGCCGGCGCCAGAAGAGGTCACCGCCGCCGACGACGTCGCGGACTGTCACGCCGTTGACGCGGCCGCCGAGGCTCACGACGAAGCCTTCGATCCTGGGGAGGACGTACGCCGCTCCGAGGCGTCCGGAATAGAAGTCCGGAACCCCACGGAGCGCATCGATGTTCAGGACTTCGGTGTGCTCCCTCAGGCTCACGCCGTAGAGTGCGGATGCATAGGCGAAGAACGGGCCGTCGATCTGAGCGGTGCCCTGGGCGCGCAGAAGAAGTGCCCAACCGCCCGTGCCAAGCTGAGCCGACTCGTCGACCGGTGTCAGCGGCCCCCCGGCTCCTCCGCTGGTATCGGCTTGCACGTTGTCGTTGCCCGTCGGCGCCAGGAAACCGATACCAACGGAGCCGGTGATGCGCGAGGGGATCGCGGGGTCCGAAAGCCAGTACTCGGCCTGGAAGGCAACGTCGCCGAGCCCGGACGCCTTGAACTTGTAGAGGGCGTGCGACTCGGGGGTGCCCAGATCGACGGCGGCGGCCCCGATCACGAAGGGCACGGTCAGGTCCAGGCTCAACCGGTTGCTGATGCCGTAGAGAAGGTCGAGGTTGATGAGGTGGACGGTACGGTGCGGCGGAATGCCGGCAGGGCGGGCCAGGGAGTCGTCCCGTTGCGTGCCGACGTAGAAGTCGTTCGCGCTGCCGTACTGGTAGGAGATCTGCGCCTGCCACTGCGTGGCGGGCAGGAACGGCTCATTCTGGACGCCCAAACTGGGCGCCGTAAAGCGGATCGGCTGTCAGCCCTGTCCGGACGCGGGAGCGGCAGCCGACAGACCGAGGGCTGCCAGCAGCAACACGACACGCACACCAGGACGGAAACCGAGCACCACAGCCTCCCTCCAGGACACTGAGAACGACATTCCTGTAGACCGATTTGCCAGTCAGTGTCGCCCGGACGCCGCCAGGGTGTCAATCGCGGGCCTTCGGGCGTCGCCTCGCGGAAGCCGCTACGACTCGCCGACGGTTTCGGTCGAATGGGGCATGGGAAGCATCCGGAACGTCAGCGCGACCGTTCCGACGACGATGCGGGCGCCGTCGGAAAGGGCGACCGTCGATTCGATCTTCCGGTCGTCCAGCTGGGTGCCGTTCTTGCTGCCGAGGTCCTCGAGCGTGGCGCTTCCGTCCGAGACGAGGATCCGCGCGTGGCGGCGGGAAACGCTCGGATGGTCGATGAGTAGAACGGCCGCCGGGTCCCGTCCGATGAGGGCTTCGCCCGGCTGAAGGGGCGTGCGCTTGCCCGCATGCAGGACCCAGCAGGACCAGCCCCGCGCGGGGCCGGAACGGGCGACGTCGCTTTCTTCCCGTGCCTCGCCGCAGAACGCGTAGCCGAAGCCATGCACGGTCCGCACGTAGATCGGGTGCCGCGCCTCGTCGCCGATGACGTCGCGCACCTCGACGAGAAGGCTCGTCAGCGTGCTGTCCGAGATGAAGGTCCCCGGCCAGAGCCGCTCGTGGATCTGCTGCTTCGAAAGGGCCTTGGGCCGATTTTCGAGGAGAAGCTCGAGGAACTGGAACGCCTTCGGCTGCATGTGAACGGTTGTGCCGCCGACGGACAGCTGCCGCGTCTCCGAGTCGAGCACACACTCTCCGAACCGAACCCGCATCGTCCCTCCAGCGCTGAGCGCGATTATTGCGCAGCCCGGCTTCGGGGCTGTCCGGCGCCAGCGCAAATACAGCTTTTTTCGAGGGTTCTCCCAACGACTCTGCCCGGTTCGGAGCCGTAGCGTGCGTTGCAGAGGTGAACCCATGATTTCGACTCATCGAAAGCTGTTCAACGCACTGCTGACCCTGGCCCTGATCGGCGCGGCCGCGCCCATGCTGCCGAACACGATCGTCGTCACGACGACCGCCGAGCTGCAGGCCGCGCTCACGCCCGGCAACGCGGGCAAGCGGATTCTCGTTCGCGCCGGGGAGTACGAGACGGCCCAGGCCCTCACGGTGCCGGACGACGCGACGCTCGTCGGCGAAGGCGAAATGACCTTCGACGATGCGGGATTGCCCGCGGGAATCGGTCCCGCCGGCCGCACCGTCATCCGGAGCACGGCCGCGCTGGTCGGCGACATCCTGACGCTCGGAGACGGCTCGACGCTGCGCAACCTCGTCGTCGAAGACGTCCTCGGCCGGCAGGCGGCAAGCCCGCCCCTGGCCGGAAACCCGGTCGTCGTGTCTTCCAGGGCGCCGGGCGACTTCGTCTCCGCGCTCATCGTGGAGTGCGAACTCATCAACCCGAATCCCTCGGGGATCGGACCGCAGGGGCCCACGGGGCGGGCGCTCGTCGGCATCACCAAGAATCCGAACCTCGGCTCCGATCCGCCTCCCCATGACGGTTCCACGGTCCTCATCGAGATGAAGCGCTCGATCGTCCGCTCGCCGGGCGCCGGATACGGCGTTTTCCTGATCAACTTCTCCTCCCACTCCGAGGTCCGGGTCGTGCTCCGGCGCAACGTCATCGGCGGCAGCCTGAATGCAAGCGGCGGCGTCAGCAGGCCGGACGCCGTGACCGGATCCAGAACGAGCATCCAATCCATCGGGAACCTGTATCGGTCCGAAGTTGCGACCCCCGGTTCGAGTGGTTGGACGCTGATCGGTGGAACGACCGCTCCGATCCCCGGCCTGGCGTCGAAAGCCTCGACGTTCAACTCGCTCGACATTCACTCCAACGACGACACGATCGACGGTTTCGCCGCGGGCGTGTCCGCAACCGGCGGATTCCGGCCGAACGCGCTCTCCGAGTCGAGCTCCTCGAATTGCGCCGACCTCAATGTCCACGGCCTGACTCTCCAGTCGACGAGCGCCGACTTCGTGCTGTTCGGGGCCAACTCGGTCGTCGACGGCGTTTCGCCGGGCGACGGCAACACCGTGCACCTGCTTCTCAGGAAGGCGAGCGGCAGCGGGCCCAGGGCCAACCAGTACGCCGACAGCTGGACCCCGTCGGGAGTCGGTCTCGGCGTCGGGAACGAGCTCTGGATCACCGGCTCCGCGCGCGCCTTCGAGCGCACCAACGACGACGTCGACCCAATTCCGCCCACCGAGTTCTTCACGGAGCAGAAATAGGCGAACGGGAATCTCACGGCGAGAAAGCGATGAGGACACTCATTTCGAACAAGAAGGACAACTCATGTTGCGTGTCTTGAAGGGTATCGGCCTCTTCTCCGCCATCGGTCTCGTGTGGTGCTCCGGCGTCTTCGGCCAAATCGTCACGACGATCCCGGTCACCTGGGAAAGTGAACCGCTCGACATCGTTGCGGGCCCCGACGGCGCCATGTGGTTCACGGACTCGGGCGACAACCAGATCGGCCGCATCGGCCCGCAAGGCACCGTCAGCGGTTACCGGCTTTCGACCTGGAGCGGCGGGGGCATCACGCCTGGACCGGACGGCAAACTCTGGTTCACCGAAGGGGGCCTTGCCCGCATCGCTTCGATCACGGTCGACGGGAGACTGAGCGAGTTCCACCTCCCTCCCGCCAGCGTCCTCGCCTGGTCCGACCGGATCGCCGCGGGGCCCGACGGAAACATCTGGTTCACGGAGCACGACACGAACCAGATCGGCCGAGATCTCGATCTCCGGCCCGATCGCCGAGTTTCCCCTCCCCACCGCTTCTGCCGGGCTGATGGACATTGCCCCGGGTCCGGACGGCAACGTCTGGTTCGCCGAATTCGACGCCCTCGCCATCGGACGAATCACGCCGTCGGGCGTCATCACCGAGTTCCGGTTGCCGACCCCAAGCCATCCGACCGCCCTGGTTTCCGGTCCGGACGGCAACATCTGGTACGCCACGCAGAACAATCGGGTCGGCCGAATCACGCCCGGCGGGGAAATCACCGAGTTCCAGACGCCGGCCGGGTCCCACGCCGTCGGTCGCCAACGGCGACAGTCTCTGGTTCCTCGGCGACGACGCGCACGTCTGGCGCATGTCGACCAGCGGCGCCCTCACCGCATATCATGCCCGGATTCCGTCCGCCCCCCAACGCGAGGGGGATGGGCGTCGGCCCCGACGGCGCGATCTGGCTGACCGCGGGAGACGGTTGGGATTACAACGGCGCGATCCTGCGGTTCGCCCTCGACACGTCGGCGTGCGTCGCCGACGCGACGACGCTTTGCCTCAACCAGGGCCGATTCCGCGTGACGGCCGACTGGAAGGCCGGCGACGGCTCGACCGGCCACGGGCACGGCGTCGACCTCACCGCGAACTCCGGGCTACTTCTGGTTCTTCGACGCGGCCAACGTCGAGATGATCGTCAAGGTCCTCGACGGCTGCGCGTCCAACCAGCACTGAATGGGTCTTTGCGGCTGGACTGACGAACGTCGCGGTCACGACGACCGTGACGGACACCTTCAGCGGCCTCAGCAAGACCTACACGAACACGCAGGGAACGCCCTTCGCGCCGGTCCAGGACACGGCGGCATTTGCCGCGTGTCCGTAGCCCGACAACACTGCAAAAGGAGCCGTCATGTTCAGAAGCCCAGCGCCATCCAGGTTTCTCCGGTTCCCACTGTCGGGACTGATCGGCTTGCTGCTGGTGCGCCACTGCCCTTGCCTGGTCCACCACGAAGTTCCCGGTCGCATCCCCGACGGCCGTCACCGTCGGTCCGGACGGCGCGATCTGGTTCGCCAGCTACGTGCCTCAAACGATCGGACGCATCGACGCCGATGGGACCATCCGCGAGTTCCCGACGCTGCACAGCTCCCCGATCTCGCATCGGCTCCGGGCCCGATGGAAATCTCTGGTACACGACGTCCGTCGGGCGTATCGGCCGGATGACGACTTCGGGGAGTGCCACCGAGTTCGACTTGCCGAACGCGCTGTCGCGGCCGAACGACATCACTCCGGGATCCGACGGAAATGTCTGGTTCACCGAGGCCGGAACGAACGCGATCGGCCGGATCACGACCGCCGGCGTGATCACCGAGTTTCCCGTGCCGGCACCGCCGGTCGGTCTGACGGCCGGGCCGGACGGCAACCTCTGGTTCACCGAGCGCGGCAAGATCGGCCGGATGACGACCGCGGGAGCCGTCACGGAGCTCGCCCTGCCCAACCCCGACATGTTCCCCTACAAAATCGTCGCGCGCCCGGACGGCAATCTCTGGTTCACCCTGGCCGGGGGCGATTGGGACTGGGACGGGTGGGACAACTCTCGCCTGCGGGCCTCGCCACGGTGTTCGACGCCGGAGACATGAGCGCCGGCAAACGGGATCGTCGCCGGCGCCGACGGCAACCTGTGGGTGACCGGTCGCGGCACGCTGTACCGCTTGACGCAGTCCGGCTCGTCGACCGGGTTTCCCCTCCCCACGAAGGATGATCCGTTTTATACAACCCCTTCACGCCATGGCGGGCACATCTGACGGCTCGATCTGGGTCACCGACTATCCGGGCCGCCAGATTCTTCGGTTCTCCCCTGATGCGACCGAAACCACTGGATGCGTGACGGATGCGTCGACTCTCTGCCTGGGCAGCGGCCGCTTCCGCGTGACGGCCGACTGGAAAGCCGGCGACGGCTCGACCGGCCACGGGCACGGCGTCGGCCTGACACCCAACTCCGGGTATTTCTGGTTCTTCGACGCGGCCAACGTCGAGATGATCGTCAAGGTCCTCGACGGCTGCGAGACGAACCAGCACGAATGGGTCTTTGCGGCCGGCCTGACCAACGTCGAGGTCACGACGACCGTGACAGACACCTTCAGCGGCCTCAGCAAGACCTACACGAACACGCAAGCAACACCTTTCGCGCCGGTCCACAGGACACGACCGCGTTCGAGACGTGCCCATGACCGCGCAAGAAAGGTCGATCACAATGACTTCGCGCTTCCGGCTCGGCTTCCGGCTCGCCCTCTTCGTCGTCGCAGCGCTCCTGTGCAGCCGCGCCGGACTCGGCCAGGTTCTGCAGAGTTTTCCGGCGGACGTTTCGGCCGACATCGTCCTCGGCTCGGACGGCGCGATCTGGACGGTCGCGGCGCGCGCGGGGACGTTCCTCCGCATCGAAAACGGGACCCTCGAGGAATTCCCGACGACACAGAGAGAAGTGATGGACATGGCGGCGGGCGCCGACGGCAACATCTGGTTCACCAACGAGGGCGGAATCCGCCGGATGACGACGGCTGGTGATCTCACGATTTTCAACTATCCAGGCGCCTGGCCGCTGCACATTGCCGCCGGCCCGGACCGAAACATGTGGTTCACGGATTTCAGAGCGAATCGGATCGGGCGGATCACGACATCGGGCCAGATCACCTGGTTCGACGTGCCGACCCGTTCGGCTGGCCTCATGGACATCGCGGCGGGGCCCGACGGGAATCTCTGGTTCACGGAAGACTCGGCCGCGCAGATCGGCAGGATCTCGACTTCCGGATCCGTCACCGAATTCCGCATTCCGGTGGGCGGAGGCCTGCCGACCTACATCTGCCCGGGGACGGACGGCAACGTCTGGTTCACGACCATCGGCAGCGGGGTGGGGTACGTCGGCCGAATCACGCCGGCCGGTGAGATCACCGAATATCCCATTCCTTTTGGAGCAAACTCGATCGCCCCGGGCCCCGACGGCAGCCTGTGGCTCGGAGGCTACGGATTTCTGATGCGCGTCGCGCCGAGCGGATCGGTCACGACAGTCTCGGTGCCGGAGGGCCTCAGGGCGGTCGGATTCGTCTTCCCCCCCGACGGAACGATGTGGTTTTCCGGGGCAGGTGACGATTTCGCCGGCGTGTCCGGCGCCATCATCCAGTTCTGCGCCGACGGCTCGTCCTGCTTCCCGAAGGAAGCCTTCCTGCTCCACGACGGTCGCTTTGCCGTGACGGTGGACTGGAAGAACCACTTCGGGGCCATAGGCCGGGGTCACGGCGCGGCGATCACCCCGACCACCGCTTCCTTCTGGTTCTTCGATCCCGCGAACGTCGACATGGTCGTCAAGATCCTCGACGGCTGCTCGATCAATCAACGATTCTGGATTTTCGCCGCCGGGTTGACCGACGTCGAGGTCAATCTGACGGTGACCGATACCCGCTCCGGACGGTCGAAGGTCTATTTCAACCCGGAAGGAACGCCGTTCGCGCCCATCCAGGATGCCGCGGCGTTTGGCACGTGTCCCTGAGTTACCGACGCGGACGGTCGGCCGGGGTCTAGCCGAGCACCTCGGCCAGCACGCGCTGCCACTTCAGCTCGTGCCCGAGAAAGTGCCGGCGCGCCAGGCGCGCGACGCGGCTGATCTCGTTCAGGCCCTTCGGGCGGGACTCGGGATCGAGCGGGCCGGAGAGAAACGTGAAGAGCGTCCGCCGCGCGTCGGGAGTCAGGCGCAGGACTTCGCCGCGGCGGCACTCGGCGCCGACGAAGCCGGGGCGTGACTCGTCGTAGAGGAGCGGGTCGGCGTCTTCGAGCGGCCGGCCGCAGCCGGCGCACTCGCGCGGGGACGGGAAGAGGCCGGAGAGCCTCAGGATCCAGACGTCGAAGTACGCCGCCGCGAGCGCGGCCGGGGCGCCGGCGAAGAGCGCGTCCATGGCGTGGCGGGCGAGACGGTAGAACGGCTCGGCCGGGTCGGACTCGGAGACGAAGGTCTCGAGGCTCTCGGCGAGCGTCGAGAGGAGCAGCGCCTTGTCGAGGTCCTTCGACAGGGCGAAGGACGGGCGGATCGGGTCGGCGGCGTTGATCGAGACGAGCTCGCGGCCTTCCTTCTCGTAGTACACGACGCGGGCCTCGGTCATCGGCTCGAGCGCGCCCGAAAAGACGCTCTTCGGGCGCCGCGCGCCCCGGGCGACGCCGCGCTTCTTGCCCGCGTCACGCGTGAGGAACGAGACGATGCGGTCGGTCTCCTTGAGCGCGTAGGTGCCGAGGATGAAGGAATCGGAGGAGTGGAGCCGCACGCGGCGATTATGATGAGGCCGGGCGGGAGAAGCTTTCCTAATATTATTCGATAAAATCGTCATATTAGCCGAATAAATTATGGAAATACGCGAAGAAACGCCGATTCGAGCCTGGCGTCCTGCTGTTCGGCTGGGTCTCCTTCCTGTCCGACGTCGCCTCGGACATGATCTTTCCGCTTCTTCCCGACTTCCTGACGCGCACGCTCCACGCCGGCCCGGCCGCCATCGGCCTCATCGAGGGCGTCGCGGAGGCCACGGCCTCCTTCATGAAGATGGTCTCCGGCTGGTGGTCGGATCGGTTCCCGCGCCGCAAGCCGATCGTGGTCGCCGGCTACTCGATCGCGGCGATCGCGCGGCCGCTCGTCGGCCTCGCGGCGAACTGGGGCCAGGTCCTCGCCATCCGGTTCGCGGACCGCGTCGGCAAGGGCATCCGCACGTCGCCGCGCGACGCGCTGCTCGCCGACATGGTCGCGCCGGAGCACCGGGGACAGCGCGTTCGGCCTGCAGCGCGCCATGGACAACGCGGGCGCCGTGGCGGGCCCGCTGCTGGCGGCCTTTCTGCTCAAGTTCGTCTTCGAGAACGAGCGATCGGTCTTCCTGCTCGCCGCGGTTCCCGGCCTCGCGGCGGTCCTGCTCCTCGTCTTCCGGCTGCGAGAGTCCCCGCGCCGTGTCGAGCCGCCCGCGCCGGGCGCTCCCCCGCCGCCCGGCAAGCTGCCCGCGCGATTCTGGGCCGCCATCGGCATCTTCGTTCTCTTCACGCTGGCGAGCTCGACCGACGCCTTTCTCCTGCTGCGCGCGCGCGACACGGGAATGCCCCTCTGGCAGCTGCCGCTGCTGTGGGCGGTCTTCCACGCCGTGAAGGCCGCCGCGGGCGTGCCGGGCGGCGCGCTGGCGGATCGCCTCGGGCGCGTGCGCACGATCATCGCCGGGTGGATCGTCTACGCGATCTCCTACGTCGGCTTCGCCTTCGTCGCCGGGCCCACGCAGCTCTGGGGACTGTTCGCTTTCTACGCGCTCTTCTATGCCCTGACCGAGGGAGCGGAGCGGGCGCTCGTGGCCGACCTCGTTCCGGCGAACTTCCGCGGCCGCGCGTTCGGCGCATTCCACGCGAGCATCGGCCTGGCGTCGCTTCCGGCGTCGGTTCTCTTCGGCGTCTGGTGGAAGGCCTTCGGACCGCACGCCGCGTTCCTGATCGGGGCGGCGATCGCGCTCGCCGCGAGCGTCGCGCTGGCGATTTTCGGGGCCCGGACGTCCCGGATGCGCTGGCGCGAATCTTGATAGCATTCCCTGTCGGGGGTAACCAACCATGGGACCGGTCTGGCGGCTGATCAAGGGACAAAAAGACATGTGCCACCGCTGTGGCAAGGAGATCCTCGACTTTCCCGCCGTCGGCAGGGTCGTCGACTACCAGTTCAAGGCGGAAGAGAAGTACTGCTGGGACTGCTACCGGTACATCACGCCGTTCGTCGACGACGTCGCCCCGGTGTCGCAGGATCCTTTCCAGCCGGTGACCAAGCCCGCCATCCCGTGACGGAGCTTCTCTCGAGCTTCGGCGGCTCGGACCTCGCGCCGATCGCGGAAAAGGTCCTCGGCGGCGAGCGTCTTTCCTTCGAGGACGGCGTCGCGCTCTTCGCGACGAAGGACTTCCTGGGGCTCGGGCGCCTGGCGAACCACGTCCGCGAGAAGCGCCACGGCAACGTCGCCTTCTACAACGTCAACCGGTACCTGAACCCGACGAACCTCTGCTGGGTGGACTGCGCCCTCTGCGCCTGGGCGAAGAAGGTCAACGAGCCCGGCGGCTACGAGATGGCGATCGACGAGTGCGTCGCCGAAGCGGGCAAGGGCTACGGCGAGGCGGTGACCGAGTTCCACATCGTCGGCGGACTGCACCCGACGTGGCCGTTCGAGTACTACACGGGGCTGCTCAGGGCGCTGAAGGCGAAGTTCCCGGGCGTGCACCTCAAGGCGTGGACGATGGTCGAGCTCGACTGGATCGCGCAGATCGGGCGGCGCCCGCTCGACGACGGCGATCCGCGAGTTGCGCGACGCCGGCATGGACTCGTGCCCCGGCGGCGGCGCGGAGATCTTCGCGCGCCGGGTGCGCGACATCATCTGCAAGAACAAGATCTCGGGCGAGCGCTGGCTCGAGGTCGCGCGCGCGTGCCACGGCCTGGGCGTGCGGACCAACGCGACGATGCTGTACGGGCACGTCGAGACGCCGGAAGAGCGCGTCGATCACCTGCTGCGGCTGCGCGACCTGCAGGACGAGACCGGCGGCATCCCGGGGCTCATCCCGCTCGCGTTCCACCCCGAGAACACGCCGCTCGCCCACCTGCCGAGCTCGACCGGCCAGCTCGACCTGCGCGTCATCGCGGCCTCGCGGCTGCTGCTCGACAACGTCCCGCACATCAAGGCCTACTGGATCCAGATCGGCACGAAGCTCGCGCAGGTGGCGCTGTTCTTCGGCGCGGACGACCTGGTCGGCACGGTCGTGGACGAGATCATCACCCACGCCGCGGGGGCCACGACCGCCTCGGGCATGACCCGCAGCGACTTCGAGCGCATCATCCGCGAGTCGGGCCGCGAGCCCTTCGAGCGCGACTCCGAGTACCGCCGCGTCGTGCGCCCCGAGCCCGTCCCCGCCTGATCCGCGTCCCCGTCAGGGGTTGGGGGTCGGCTCGGCAGCGGTCGTCGATTCCGTGGAGACCGAGAACTTCTTGTAGTCGCCGTACTGGAACGAGGCGTCGATCCCGCCGCCGAAGAAGAGAAGGACCTTCGCCGCGCCCGAGAATCGCGCGTCCGAGGGCAGCCAGATCTCGCCGTTGATCTTGCGGCGGTGGAAGTAGGACGTGGCCCCCTTCTGCAGGCGCACCACGCCCGCGGGACCGACGCCCAGGCTGTCGAGCAGATTCGCCTCGACGCGCACGAGCTGCCGGTCCTCCTCGTCGATCCAGGCGCGGCCCGCCACCTTCTGGAGGAGCTTGCCCCCGTCCGTGACCGCCTTGTAGCCGGGGTGCGGCGCAAAGCGCACGAGGATCACGGGCCGGTCGTCCATGGTCTCGCGGCCGACGAGCTCGACGTCGTAGATCTGCGGCAGCTCGGCGACGACCCGCTCCTCTTCGCGCCGGTCCTTGTCGTCCTCCGCGCGGCGGCGCTCGGCCTTCGCGACCCGCTCCTCCTGCCTGCGGTCCTGCTCGGCGAGCTCCTTTTCCGAGAGCGCGAACGCCGTCGCGCGAGACCAGCCGGCGGTACATCTTGCCGGGCTCGAGCGAGGGATACACCTCGAAGGTCTCGGTCTTCGTCTTCTTGACGGCGCCCTTGCCGTCGAGGCGCTGCTCGATCCGCTTCTCGGTGAACGTGTACTGCTCGAGCAGCGACCCGGTCGCTGCGCAGGTTCTGCCGGACTTCCTCGATGAAGGCTGGCGGTGTCGGGAAGCGGCCGCGCCGGCTCCTCGTCGACCGCGCCCGCGAGCGCGGCCGCGAGAAATGCGAGCGCCGCGAGCGCCGTCCCGCGCAGCGGGCGTGACTTCACCATCACCAACGGAAACGCTCCGGGCACCTGCATATAATCCCGGGGGCGGCGCGTTTGACCGCCCGACGAGGAGCGTGGATGAGCCAGGCCCGGGGGTTCGCGGGTTCGACGATCGGCCGCAAGGTCATCATGGCGGTCACGGGCGCGATCCTGTTCGGCTTCGTCCTCGCCCACATGCTCGGCAACCTGCAGGTCTACCTCGGGCCCGAGGCGATGAACAACTACGCCGTCTTCCTGCGCCAGGTCCTGCACGGCACGGGCCTCTGGATCGCGCGGGTGGTCCTGCTCGTCGCGGTCGTCCTGCACATCTGGTCGGCCGCGTCCCTGACCCTGACCAGCCGCCGCGCGCGCCCGGAGGGCTACCGGAAGGAAAAGTGGAAGGAGTCGACCTACGCCTCCCGCACCATGCGCTGGGGCGGCGTCATCCTGCTGCTGTTCATCATCTACCACCTGCTGCACTTCACGACCGGGACCCTGCACCAGAGCTTCATCGAAGGCGACGTCTACCATAATTTCGTCGCGGGCTTCCGCAACGTCTGGGTCTCCGCCTTCTACATCTTCGCGATGCTCGCCCTCGGCCTGCACCTGCGCCACGGCCTCTGGAGCATGTGCCAGACGCTGGGCGTTTCGCATCCGCGCTACATCCGGATGGCCCACGTCGGGGCCTGGATCTTCGCGGCGATCGTCGTGATCGGCAACATCTCCTTCCCCCTGGCGGTGCTCGCCGGGATCGTGAGGTAGCGTGAAGCTCGAATCCAACGTCCCCTCCGGGCCGCTCGAGAAGAAGTGGGAGAAGCACCGCTTCGAGATGAAGCTGGTCAACCCGGCCAACAAGCGCAAGTACACCGTCATCGTCGTCGGCTCGGGCCTGGCCGGCGCCGGCGGCGCCGCCTCGCTGGCCGAGCTCGGCTACAACGTCAAGTGCTTCTGCTACCAGGACAGCCCGCGCCGCGCGCACTCGATCGCCGCGCAGGGCGGCATCAACGCGGCCAAGAACTACCACAACGACGGCGACTGCGTCTACCGCCTCTTCTACGACACGATCAAGGGCGGCGATTTCCGCGCGCGCGAGGCCAACGTCTATCGGCTGGCCGAGGTGTCGCGTCAACATCATCGACCAGTGCGTCGCGCAGGGCGTGCCGTTCGCGCGCGAGTACGGCGGCTGGCTGGACAACCGCTCCTTCGGCGGCGCCCAGGTCTCGCGCACCTTCTACGCGCGCGGCCAGACCGGGCAGCAGCTGCTGCTCGGCGCCTACCAGGCGCTCGAGCGGCAGATCGGCCTGGGCACAGGTCGAGATGTATCACGCGCCACGAGATGCTCGAGCTCATCGTCGTCGACGGCCGCGCGCGCGGCATCGTCGTGCGCGACATGGTCACGGGCGCGATCGAGACCCACATGGCCGACGCCGTCGTGCCTGGCGACCGGCGGCTACGGCAACGTGTTCTACCTCTCGACCAACGCCAAGGGCTGCAACACGACGGCGATCTGGCGCGCGTACAAGAAGGGCGCCGCCTTCGCGAACCCCTGCTTCACGCAGATCCACCCGACCTGCATCCCGGTCACCGGCGACTACCAGTCCAAGCTGACGCTGATGAGCGAGTCGCTGCGCAACGACGGGCGCATCTGGGTGCCGAAGGCCAAGGGCGACAAGCGGGCGCCGGGCCAGATCCCCGAGGCCGAGCGCGACTACTACCTCGAGCGCAAGTACCCGAGCTTCGGCAACCTCGCGCCGCGCGACATCGCCTCGCGCGCCGCCAAGCAGGTCTGCGACGAGGGCCGCGGCGTCGGGCCCGACGGGCTGGGCGTCTACCTCGACTTCGCAGGCCGCGATCGAGCGCCTGGGCGAGAAGAAGATCGAGGAGAAGTACGGCAACCTGTTCGAGATGTACGAGCGCATCACCGACGAGAACCCCTACAAGGTCCCGATGCGCATCTACCCCGCCATGCACTACACGATGGGCGGCCTGTGGGTGGACTACAACCTGATGAGCACGATCCCGGGGCTCTTCGTGCTCGGCGAGGCGAACTTCTCCGACCACGGCGCGAACCGCCTCGGGGCGAGCGCCCTGATGCAGGGGCTGGCCGACGGCTACTTCGTCATCCCGTACACGATCGGCAACTACCTCGCCCGCGAGAAGCTCGCGCCGGTCGCGGCCGACCACCCCGAGGTCCGCGCCGCCGAGGCCGCGGTCGCCGACCGCACGAAGCGCCTGCTCTCGATCGGCGGCAAGCGCACGCGTGACGTCCTTCCACCGCGAGCTCGGCAAGATCATGTGGGAGCACTGCGGCATGGCGCGCGACGAGAAGGGCCTCGAGCACGGCGCTGGGCAAGATCCCCGGCCTGCGCGAGGAGTTCTGGAAGAACGTGACGGTGCCGGGCGCGGGCGACGAGCTCAACCAGTCGCTCGAGAACGCGGGCCGCGTCGCCGACTTCCTCGAGCTCGGCGAGCTCATGTGCCTCGACGCGCTCGAGCGCGACGAGTCGTGCGGCGGCCACTTCCGCGCGAGTACCAGATGCCGGACGGCGAGGCCAAGCGCGACGACGAGAACTTCTGCAACGTCGCCGCCTGGGAGTACGCCGGCGACGGGAAGAAGCCCATGCGCAACGTCGAGCCGCTGACGTTCGAAAACGTGCAACTGGCCGTCCGGAGCTACAAATGAACGTCACCCTGAAGGTCTGGCGGCAGAAGGACGCGAAGGCGAAGGGCGAGTTCGTCACCTACGCGGCCAACGGGATCTCGGACGAGATGTCCTTCCTCGAGATGCTCGACGTCGTCAACGAGGACCTGATCGAGAAGGGCGAGGAGCCGATCGCCTTCGACCACGACTGCCGCGAGGGCATCTGCGGCACCTGCGGGTTCGTCATCAACGGCCGGCCGCACGGCCCGCGGCGCGAAGACGACCGTCTGCCAGCTCCACATGCGCAGCTTCAAGGACGGCGACACGCTGACGATCGAGCCCTGGCGCGCCGAGGCGTTCCCGGTCGTCAAGGACCTCGTCGTCGACCGCGGCGCGTTCGACCGCATCATCGCGGCCGGCGGCTTCATCTCCGCCCCGACCGGCGGAGCGCCCGACGGCAACGCGATCCTGGTCCCGAAGGAGAATTCCGACCTCGCCATGGACGCCGCCGCCTGCATCGGCTGCGGCGCCTGCGTGGCGGCCTGCCCGAATGCCTCGGCCATGCTGTTCGTCTCGGCGAAGATGTCGCACCTCGCGCTCCTGCCCCAGGGCCAGCCCGAGCGCTGGGACCGCGTGCGCAACATGGTCGCGCAGATGGACGCCGAGGGCTTCGGCTCCTGCACCAACCACGGCGAGTGCGAGGCCGCGTGCCCGAAGGGCATCCGCGTCGAATTCATCGCGCGCATGAACGCCGACTTCGTGAAGGCGAGCGCGACCGCCGGACGCCGGGCCGGCGGCGGCGACGGCGGCACCGGCTAGCCCACGCGCGACCGCCGCCCTTTCCCGGTCCCTGCCGCCGACCCGCGATAACATGGCGCGCGATGACCGACAAGAAGACGCCGCACCGAGTCCGACACGATGGGCAAGGTCGAGGTGCCGGCCGACCGGTACTGGGGCGCCCAGACCGAGCGCTCGCTCGCCCACTTCAAGATCGGCGGCGAGCGCTTCCCGCGCGAGATGATCCGTGCCTTCGGCATCCTGAAGAAGGCCTGCGCGATCGTCGAACGCCGAGCGCGGCGTCCTGGCGGCCGAGAAGGCCAAGGCCATCATCCAGGCCTGCGACGAGGTCATCGAGGGCCGGCTCGACGACCACTTTCCCCTGGTCGTCTGGCAGACGGGCAGCGGCACGCAGACCAACATGAACGCCAACGAGGTCATCGCCAACCGCGCGATCGAGATCCTCGGCGGCGAGCTCGGCTCGAAAAAGCCCGTCCATCCGAACGACGACGTCAACCGGAGCCAGTCCTCCAACGACACCTTTCCCACGGCCATGCACATCGCCGCCGTCGCCGAGATCCGGCGACGGCTGATTCCGGCGGTGCGGACGCTGCGCGAGACGCTCGACCGGAAGGCCACGCGAGTTCGCGGGAATCGTCAAGATCGGACGCACGCATCTCCAGGACGCCGTCCCGATGACGCTCGGCCAGGAGATGTCGGGATGGGTGTCGCAGCTCGACCACTGCCTCGAGCACATCGAGGCGGCCATGCCCCACCTGCAGGAGCTGGCCCTCGGCGGAACCGCGGTCGGCACGGGATTGAACGCGCCCGCGGACTTCGGGCACCGGGTGGCGAAGGAAATCGCGAAGATCACGGGCATCGGGTTCGTCACCGCGCCCAACAAGTTCGAGGCGCTCGCGGCCCACGACGCGCTCGTCAACGCCCACGGCGCGATCCGCACCCTCGCGGCGGCGCTCATGAAGATCGGCAACGACGTGCGCTGGCTGGCCTCGGGGCCGCGCGCGGGCCTGGGCGAGATCCGGATCCCGGAGAACGAGCCGGGATCCTCGATCATGCCGGGCAAGGTCAATCCGACCCAGTCCGAGGCTCTGACGATGGTCTGCGCGCAGGTCTTCGGCAACGACGTCGCCGTGACGTTCGGCGGCGCCTCCGGGAACTTCCAGCTGAACGTCTACAAGCCGCTCATCATCTCCAACGTCCTGCGCTCGATCCGCCTGCTGGCCGACGCCACCGACTCCTTCGAGGAGCACTGCGCGCGCGGCATCGAGCCCGACCACGAGCGCATCCGCGAGCACGTCGGCCGCTCGCTGATGCTCGTCACGGGCCTCGCCCCGAAGCTCGGCTACGACAAGGCGGCCGAGATCGCCAAGAAGGCGCACAAGGAAGGCTCGACGCTCAAGGAAGCCACCCTCGCCCTCGGCCACCTGACGGCCGAGGAATTCGACCGCGAGGTCAAACCCGAGAAGATGACCGGCCCGGACGAGAAGTAGCGGACCCCATGGGCGCCACGGATCTGCCGTTCTTCCACTGGCCGAGCACCCACATCCTCCTCGTCTCCGTCCTCCGACTCGGCCTGGCGGCCATGCTCGGCGCCGTGATCGGCCTGCAGCGCGAGCGCGTCCACAGCACGGCGGGACTGCGGACGCACATGCTGGTCAGCGTCGGCGCGGCCTTCTTCGTCCTGGCGGCGATCGAGGCGGGCGCGACCGCCACCGACGTCAGCCGAGTCATCCAGGGGCTCGTCGCCGGCGTCGGATTCCTCGGCGCGGGCGCGATTCTGAAGGTCGGCGACCGGGAAGAAGTGCACGGGCTCACGACGGCCGCCAGCATCTGGCTGATCGCCGCCGTGGGGACGGGAGCGGGCCTCGGCCACCTGTGGCTGCCCAACCCTCGGCGCCGCCTTCGGATGGATCATCCTCGGGCCCATCGGGCGGCTCGAAAAGCGCCCCCAGCCGCCGCCGCCGCAGACGTAGCGCGCCGCGGTCTGCCCGCGCCGCGCCTCAGCCGTGCAGGGCGGCGAGCTTCTCGAGGCTGGTGATGTTCCGAAACGTCGCGGGCATGCCGAGCGCTTTCTCGAGCTGCGCCCCGGAGTACGCGGACCCCAGCATCCGCTTGTGGGAGAGCCAGAAGACCTCGCGGCCGCGGATCTGGAACTCGTCGGTCGCGCACTTCATGCCGAGGAACGTCTTCCGAACGCCCGCCGACGGCTCCGCGGCCACGAAACCGACGTAGAGCGCGGCGCCCTTGCCGGAGAGCGCGACGTCGCGAAACGGCCGCGCACGGACCGCGGCGGTGAGCTCGGCCGGCGTGCGCAGGAACGCCGGCACGGCGTAGCCGAGGCGGCGCTCGAGGTGCGCCTCGATCTTCGCCTCGAGCGGCGCGGCGGTCCGCGCGGCCGAAGTGAAGATCACGTTGCCGCTCGCGATGTACGTCTCGACGTCGGAGAACGGCAGCTCCTCGAACAGGCGCTTCAACAGCTCCATCTTGACCACGCGCCCGCCGACGTTGATGGCGCGCAGGAAGGCGATGTAGCGCATCGGCCTCTCCGTCCCTAGGGAGCCGTCACCACCGGCAGCTCGATGAAGCTCGCGTGGTCCGCCGCGTGGTACACGCGCTGCGTCGCGGCCTTGTAGTCCTCGGGTTTGGCCCAGAAGATGTTCGGCACGAACGTCTGCGGGTTGCGGTCGTAGAGCGGGAACCAGCTCGACTGCACCTGCACCATGATGCGGTGGCCCGGGCGGAAGACGTGGTTGGCCGTGGGCAGCTCGAACTGGTAGAGCAGCGGCGCGTTGGCCGTCGAGCGGCTTGGCCGTCTCGAGGCTCTCGCGGTACCGGCCCCGGAAGATGTCCGCCGAGATCATCAGCTGGTAGCCGCCCATGCCGGCGTCGCCCGCGACCTCGCGGGGGATAGACGTCGATCACCTTCACGACCCAGTCGGAATCGGTGCCGCTCGTCGAGGCGATCAGGTTCGCGACCGGCTGGCCGCTGATCTTGACCGGCGCCGTCAGCACGTCGGACGATGAAGACGGCGACGTCGGTGCGGCCGGAGGCTTCGCGCTGGTCGTCCGAGAGCCACTTGGCCCAGTCGCTGCCGCTGTTGGTCACCGGGCGGGGACGGTAGGGCGTCGGCCGGGCCGGGTCCGAGACGTACTCGGTGTACGCCGCTCCGCCGCTCGGAGGCGTCGCGAGCGCGAGCTTCGCGCCGGACGCCAGGTACAGCGGCGTCGGCTTGACGGCGCAGCCGCTCGCGCAGCCCGACGGCCAGCTCGTCAGATGGCGCCACGTGTTCGTGCCCGTTTCGAAGGCGGTGACCGGCGAAACGTCGGCCTTCGGCGCGCCGTCTTTCAGGTACTGCGCCAGGAACGGGCGAAGCACCTCCTGCCGGAACGTCAGCGCCGTGTCGCTGTTGAACTTGATCGCGCCGAGCGCGCTGCCCTCGAGGATCTCCTGGCCGTGGTGCCACGGGCCCATGACCAGGAAGACCTTGTCGTTGCCCGTGTCCTTCGGCTTGATCGCCTTGTAGACGGCGATGGCGCCGTAGATGTCCTCCTGGTCCCAGAGGCTGTCCACGAGCATGACCGGCACCTTGAGCGGCTGGCCGGCGAGGATCTTGTCCATGGCCTGGTCGCGCCAGAAGGCGTCGTAGCTCGGGTGCTCCAGGATCTTGCGCCAGAAGCCGACCTGCTCGAGCCCGCGCTGCTTGCCGAGCTCGCCGGCCGAGACCCGCCTGCAGGAACATGTCGTAGTCGTCGTAGAAGCCGCGCCACCACTTCAGCGTCGTTCTTGCGCGTGGCCTCCTGCTCGAAGATGTAGGACATGCCCTGCTGCCGGAACGCGCCGTTGTGGAACCAGTCGTCGCCCATCCAGCCGTCGACCATCGGGTTCATCGGGACCGAGACCTTGAGCGCCGGGTGCGGGTTGACGAGCGCCATCAGCGGCGTGAACCCGTCGTAGGAGATGCCGAGGATGCCGACCTTGCCGTTGGACTCCGGGACGTTTTTCACGAGCCAGTCGACCGTGTCGTACGTGTCGGTCGCGTGGTCGACGGCCGTCGGGTTCTGCGGCCCGTGGAGAGGGCGGTTCATCACGTAGTCGCCCTCGGAGCCGTACTTGCCGCGGATGTCCTGGACGACGCGGATGTAGCCGTCCTCGACGATCACGTCGGTGGCGTTGTCGTAGCCGTAGAGCGTCGGCCCGAGGCGCGGGCTCTCGATGTGGGTCGTCAGCGCGGTGGCGTCGTAGGGCGTGCGCGTGAGCAGGATTCCCGCGTTCTTCGCGCCCTTGGGCACGAGGATGACGGTGTGCAGCTTCACGCCGTCGCGCATCGGGATCATCACGTCGCGACGCACGTAGTCGAAGCCCGCGTCGGAGGACTTGACCGTCGCGGGCGTCTCGCTCGGATAGTTCGGATACTTCGGCGCCTGGCCGGCGGCCGATCCCGTCAGGACGACCGCGCCCACGCCCGAGGGCGAGCAGGATGCGCACACGACACCGTTCGATCCGCGTCATGAAGACCTCTCCTGGGCGCAGGAAAAGGGCCGCGCTCGCGCCCGATGAGCCGTGGCCAGTACCGCGCATTCTGTCAGAGTCAGGGCTCCCATTCGCGGCCGCACGCGCGACAGCGGTAGTGGCCCGTGTGCCGGCTCAGCCGCATCACGGCGACCCATCCGATCGCCAGGCCGGCGCCGCCGATCCACGCGTAGCCCAGCGCCGCGGTCGCGGCCATGAGGGCCGCGGAGCCGACGAGGACCCAGCCCGCGTAGGGAGGCAGCTTGTACACGTCCGATCGAGTGGCAGTCCGGGACATCGCCGCGTTCCGGGCCACGCCCGCGGGAGCGGGATCCGCTTCGATCTCCGGAGGCAGCGGCGCTTCGGGCTCGACCCCGAGGAGCGCCCGCGCCGACTCGATCTGGCTTTCCGGCACGAGGAGGTCGACGGGATCGCGCGAGGCTCTCCGATTCTCCGGCCACGTACGCGTCGAGGCCGGCCTCCTGCAAGCGGCTGCAACTTCTCGTCGGCGTCCGCGAGGCTCGTATACCAGCCCAGGCGGATGAGGCGCTCGGGCAACTAGACCGCGCCCGGCACGCCGTACTTCGAGCTCAGCACGCCGAGGTGGTGCCGCACGTGCCCCGCCATGATGAAGGCAAGCGCCCGCACCGAGACGGGGCTGCCGTTGGCGGTGCCGACGCGCGCGACGGCGGCCGGATCGAGATGGGCGAACATCGAGACGTTGCTGCGGCGCAGGGCCTCGAACTCCGCGACCAGGTCGGGCAGCGCGTAACGGTCGTGGCCGGCGATGGCGGCGTAATCGTTCTCCTCGAAGCTCGGCAGCGGCGACTTGTCACCGCGCGCGAAGGTCATCGCGCGGAATCCGAAGACCCGCTCGGCGTCGGTGAAGTGGCCGACCACCTCGCGGATGCTCCACTTGTCGGGCCCGTACCGGAATCCGGCGCGGTCGCCCGGGACCTTCTCCAGCGCGGCGCGCACCTGCGCCGGCTGCGCTGCGAGCACCGGGAGGACGTCGTCCTCGGGCACGAGCGAAACGTAGCGCTCGAAGGCCTTGTGGTATTCGGCTGGAGCGGGTCGTTCGATTTTCATGCGCGCATTATGCCTGCGGAGCCACCGTGCCGCGCTGCCGCCCTACGGATGGAACGCTGTCGACGCGCGGTTGTACCGCACGAGAAATCCCACGAGTGCCCCAAGCAAAATGATGGAGTTGACCAAAAGCCCCGTCAAAGCGGGCGCCAGGACCCTTCGGGTGCCGAACCACGGGATCAGCGCCAGCGCTGCGACGCCCGCCATCAGTCCGAGCGCGGGCGCGAGGAGAAAGGCAACGGCGCCCGGCGCGAACCCTTTACCAGTGGCTTGCTGGAGCCACGCCGCGATCGCCATACCGACGATCGGAAGCACCCAGCTCGCGCGAGCCACGTTGACCGCGAGGGGGTCGACGGCAGGCGCCACCGCGTCGCTCACGCCGGTCCCGACTTCCGGCGACTCGGTCGGCCGAGAACGGGCCTCCAGCGAAGGTGCGAGCGCAACGCCACCCGCCATCAGCCCGAGGATGAGCGCCGTCGCGACGAGCCCGGCTTGATTTCCACCGAGCGCGGACGCTGGCCAGCAACGTCCACACGGTGAGGTTGTTGAGGGCATGGAGCGCGCACGTAACCCAGAAGGCGGCCAGCAGCGACCTCTGCCGCCATCCCAGGAACGCCGACGACAACACGAAGAATCCCCAGAGGGCGCTGACGCCCTGCGCCGGCGACTGCAGCGCATGCAGAACCGCCCAGAGAGCCGCAGAAAGAATGGCGACGGTCAGTCGGCTCGAAAACATGCGCCGCAGCAGCCAGAGGACCGGGACCATCATCAGCGTTTCGAGAATCGGACCCAGGACGACGAGGAAGAAGAAGCCGATCTTCGGCCGCGGCATCACGGGCATCGGATGGCCGGCGAGCCGGGCGATCAGGGCCACGGCCACCACCAGGAGGACGGCCGGGCAGCATCGCCAGCGGCCAGCTGCGCAGGAGGAAAGCTGCCGGCGAGCGGCCCGGCGCGAAGATGGGACCGAAGAACCGGCGTGCCGCGGATCGCGGGTACCCGTCCGGGTTCACGGCGCCGCGCTCACACCGAAAGCATACGCCCGCTCGAGCGGCGGCCTCAGGCCAGGTCTGCTGCCCGTTGCTCGAACAACTCCCGCAGGATCGAGCGGTGGCAGCGCGCCTCGTCCACGCAGTAGCAGCCCACCGAGAAGTCGGCGCCGTGCGACAGCGCGGCCAGCAGGTCCAGGACCCGGCTCGCCTCGGGCCGCTTCATCTCCGACCGGAAGCTCCGGACGAAGGACCGCCACGCCTGCGCGTCGTCGGCCTGGAGGGCCCGCTTGAGCAGCGCCTCCGACGGCGCGAGGTTGGGCAGCCACACGTCGTAGAAATTGCGCGACGCGAACTCGTGCTTCGGCACGCCCCGCGGCGGGCGCCGCACGGTCCCGATGCGCAGGCCTTCTCCCTTTCCGCGGGGAGATCCGAGCCGGACGATGCGGATGGCCATGCGTCACCTCAGCTGGAAACGAGAACGATCTTCCCCGGCTTGTGCGGCTCGCCCGCCAGCATCGCGTGCGCCCGGCGGGCCTCGGCGAGCGGCAGCACTTCCCCGACGTTCGGCAAGTCAGCCGTCCCGCGTCGAAGAGCTCGGCGATCCGCGACGAGGCCCGCGGAGGTCACCGCGACGAGGAAAAACACGCCGCGCAGTCCGCGGCGCGCGGCTTCCTGCGGGTCCGGCTGCGAGACGGAGGACACGAGAATCCCTCCGGGACGCGAGCACGTCCCAGGACCGCGTCTGCATCGCTCCCCCGAGCGTGTCGAGCACGACGTCGACCCGGCCGCGCCGCCTCCTCGAAGCGCTCTGCATCGACGTCGATGACGCGGTCCGCGCCGAGGGCGCGGACGCGGTCGGCGTCGCCGCGCGCGCACGGTGGCGAGGACCCGCGCTCCGGCGCGCTTTGGCCAGCTGCACCGCGTAGGCGCCGACGTTGCCGGCGGCCCCGTGCACGAGCACGACCTTCGCGGGCTCCGACAGCCCCGTGATCCCACACCATCTGCCAGGCCGTGCTCGCCACGACCGGCACGGAGGCCGCCTCGAGGTGCGTCAAACGCCGCGGCTTAGCGGCGAGCATGCCGGCCTCCGCCACCGCGTACTCGGCGTGGGCGCCCGTGAAACGGGCATTCGTGACGCCGAAGACCTCTTCTCCGGGACGAAACGCCGCGACGCCGGGGCCGACGCTCTCGACGACGCCCGAGAGATCGGATCCGAGCGTCAGCGGAAGCGGCTGCGGCAGCGCGCTCTTGCCTTCGCGCACCCAGGCGTCCCACGGCCCCACGCCCGCCGCGCGCACCGCGCACGAGCACCTGGCCCGCTCCGGGCGCCGGCACCGGCGACCTCCTCGTACTCGATCGCGTCGAGCCCGCCGAAGCGGTGGACGCGCACCGCCTTCATGCGCCCAGTCCGTCGAGGCGGGCCGCGCACTCGGCGGCGCCCTCGGCCACGTTCGCGCGCGCGTAGAGGTCGCGCGCCTCGCGCCACAGGGCGGCCGCCGCCTCCGTGTTGCCCGCGGCCTCTTCGAGAATCGCCATCGGGCGCAGCGCATTGGCCAGATCGAGCGGATCCGTCCGATCGTTCGACCGGTACAGCGCCAGCGCCTCGTCGGTAGCAAGGCGCTCGCGAGGTCCGGGCGGCCCGCTCCGCGATGGATGTCGCCGACGTGCCGCACCGTGTGCGCAAGGGCGAGCGGATCCGTCGTCGCGCGGTAGATCACGGCGGCCTCTTCGTAGAGAAGGAGGGCCGCATCAGCATGACCGAGATCCCGCTCGATCTGGCCGAGCCCCTTCAGCGCCGGTGCCAGATCCCGGGGCTCCCCCGCCTGCCGGAGGAGCGCGACCGCCTCGGCGAGATGGCGGCGGGCATCGTCCAACCGATTCTCGCGTCGCGCCCGGTTCGCCTGCTCGACGAATTCGCGCGCAAGCTCCGTTTCGCCCAACTGCGCCGCCCTCTTAGTGCTTATCGACCACGTAGATCTTATTGACGATCTTCCAGTCGCCCTGGATTTCCAGGAGGGAGAGGTAGTCGGTGTACGTGGACCCCGGGTAGACCTCGACGACCTTGACTGCAGCGCCCGAGCCGGTGACGTCCACCGCGACGATTTTCAAGTCGCCTTCCTCTTCCTTGCCCGCGTTCGCTTCGAAGCCCTTGTACCACTCGGCCTGCGTGAGCTGGCCGAGGCTTCGATCCTTCTTCAGGAAGAAAAGCCTGGCCTCCGGCCAGAACGCCTTGCGCAGGCTGGCGACGTCGTTGTGCTTGAGGCCGTCCAGATACGCGTTCACCACGGCACGGACCCGGGCTTCGGCCGGCTCCGCCGGCGACTGCGCGAGTCCCACGCCGGCGCCTGCCAGCGCGAGCAGGACGGCCAGGCGGAACGTCCGCAGGAACATTGTTCCTCCTCAGCCCAGCGTCGCGACCAGGATGGCCTTGATCGTGTGCATGCGGTTCTCGGCCTGGTCGAACACGACGGAGGCCGGCGATTCGAAGACCTCGTCGGCCACCTCGAGGCCCTCCATCCCGAACTTCTGGTAGAGCTCCTCGCCCTTGGTGGTCTCGCGATTGTGGAAGGCCGGCAGACAGTGCATGAACTTCGCGCGCGGGTTGCCGGTCGCCTTCATGAGCGCGCTCGTCACGCGGTACTTCTTGAGCAGCTTGATGCGCTCGGCCCACTTCTCGGCGGGCTCGCCCATCGAGACCCAGACGTCCGTATGGAGAAAGTCGCAGCCGGCGACGCCCTTCTTCGGGTCCTCCGTCAGCAGGATCTTCGCCCCCGACTCCGCGGCGAGCTCTTTCGCGCGGGCGACGACCGGCTCGGCCGGCCACAGGGACTTCGGCGCGCAGAGCCGCACGTCCATGCCCATCCGCGCGCCCACGAGCAGGAGCGAGTTGCCCATGTTGTTGCGCGCGTCGCCGAGGTAGCAGTAGGCGATCCGGTCGAGCGGCTTCTCGGAGTGCTCCTCCATGGTCAGCAGGTCGGCGAGCATCTGGGTCGGGTGCGACTCGTCCGTCAGGCCGTTGTAGACGGGCACACCGGCGTTGTCGGCGAGCTCCTCGACGACCGTCTGCTTGAACCCGCGGTACTCGATGGCGTCGTACATCCGGCCGAGCACGCGGGCGGTGTCGGCGATCGACTCCTTGTGTCCGATCTGCGAGCCCGACGGCTCGAGGTAGGTCACGCCCATGCCCTGGTCGTACGCCGCCACCTCGAAGGCGCAGCGCGTGCGCGTCGAGCTCTTCTCGAAGATGAGGCAGAGATTCTTGCCGCGCAGGCGGGGCACCTCGGTGCCGGCGTACTTGGCGCGCTTCAGGTCCCGGGACAGGTCGAGCAGGAAGCGGATCTCCTGTTTCGAGAAGTCCGACATCTCGAGCACGCTGCGGTTGCGAAGGTTGAACGGCATGGGCGCTATCTTCTCCTATTCACTGTTCCCACGGCGGGGGCGGCACGACGCCCACGGCGCGGTCCGCCTCGCGGGTGACCTCGTCCACGGCGGCCCCGATGCGCTGGAGCGCCTCGCGGGAAGACATCTCCGGCGGGACCTGGAAGGGCTCGCCGTACACCACGACGCACCTGGAAAACGGCTTCGGGGCGAGGTACCGGTCCCAGGACTTCAGAAAGTACGGCCGGCTGCAGGCGCTCGAGTACGGCAGGATCCACGCCGCCGCTCTTGCGCGCGAGCTGAAGGATTCCGAGCTGCGCGGCGCGGGGCGGGCCCTTGGGGCCGTCGATCGTCAGCGCGGCCCGGTGGCCGGCGCCGATGTAGTCGACCATCTCCTGGAGGGCCTCGCGCCCGCCCTTGCCCGTCGAGCCGCGCACGGCGACGTAGCCGTTTCGCTCGAGCCAGCGCGCGATGATCTCGCCGTCCTTCGAGCGCGAGGCCATCGTCACGATGTCCTCGTGCAGGTGGGCGAGGATGCACAGGACCATCCGCCCGTGCCAGAGGGTGTAGATGAAGGGCACGCCCTTCGCCCGCAGCCCCCGCTCGCGCTCCATGTGGATTTCCTCGATGCGGATCGTGGCGCGCAGGCCGAGGATGCCGCCGCCGATCAGGCCGGACGCGATGCGCGAGAAGAGCATGGCCGCCCCGTCAGGAGCGCGGGGCCGCGAAGTGCGCCGCCACCTTCTCGTACACGCGCGGAATGATCTCGGGAACGGCCTTCACGCCCTTCGTGAAGACCGCGACGATGAACTCGCGGCCGTTGGGCAGGACGATGCGGGCGACGAGGTGATGGAAGTCGAACGCATCCCCGGACTTCGCCCAGATGCGGCTGCCCTCCGGAAGGCCCTGGGCGGCCAGGCGCGCGTCCTCGGGCTCGACGTCCTCGAGCTTCTCGGGCCCCGTCGAGCGCGCGAGCAGCGCCAGCATCTCCTCGGTGAGCTTCGGCCCGGCGACCTCGCCCCGCACGATCTCCTTGAAGATGCGCGCGGACTCCATCGCGGACATCCGGTTGCGGTTCTTGCCGTCGTCGCGGAAGGCCTGCTCGCGGCCGTACGCGTCCTCGCAGAACGTCTTCTGGTTGGCGTTCAGGTTCGTGTAACCGCGGCCGCGGTAGTACGTGTTGACGACCTCGCGCCGCGCCTTCCACTTCGCCCACTCGGCGGCGTCGGCGATCTCGGGGCCCGACGTGGTCCCGGTGACCGAGTCGACGACGAACCCGGTCGCGTCGTTCGAGGAGAGCGTGATCATGTCCTTGACGGCGCGCACGAGCTCGGGGTTGTCCGAGAGCCTGCCCGCCTCCTTCTGCGATTCGTAGAAGGAGAGGTAGCAGAGCTTCACGACCGAGCAGGGGTAGTAGTTCTGGTCGCCGCGGTACGCGGCCGACGGGCAGCGCCGCCGCGGCCGCCCCCGGCGACAGGTCGATGACGGCGATCGAGATGCCTTCCGCCGTCAGGCCGGACTTGCCGAACTCCTCGACCGTCTCCGCCGCGACGCGCGCGACGAGCTCGATCGAGCTCGTCGGAGGGCGCGAGCTTCGAGATCGGCGCGGGCTTCTCCGCCCGCAGCGCGACCGCAAGAAGAACCGCCAGGGCCGTGAGCGCCCCGACCCGCCTCAGGAACGCGCTCCGCTCGAATCCGGGAAGGGCAGCGGCGCGGCCGGCCGCGGCAGGGACGCCTCCTTGCGGCGGCGCGCGCGGATGACCGCGAAGATCATCGTGCCGACCATCGCGAAGGGCATCGCGACCATGAGCAGGATCGACCAGTACATCCCCCGCCACATCGAGGACGAGCCGGGCTTGTCGGCCACGGACGCCGCCTCCTTGCAGAGCGGGCAGGCCGCGGCGATCGCCGGGACGAGCACGGCGAGCAGGATCACCACGGCGGCGACGCGAACGGCCGTTTTCATCGCCCTCACCTTACCCGAATCGGGCCGGGGGGGTAAAGCTGGTACAGCATCACGTAGATCACGACGCCCGTGACCGAGACGTAGAGCCACAAGGGGAAGGTCCAGCGGGCGATCCGCCGGTGCTGCGGGTCCCGGCGCTTCAACCCCAGGAAGAGGGTGCGCAGGACGAGCGGCACGATCGCGGCGGCCAGGACCGTGTGGGTCAGCAGGATCGCGAAGTACAGGTACCGCACGGGCCCCTGCCCCGTGAAGCGCACCGACCCGACGTGCGCGTGGTACCAGAGGTAGCAGCCGAGGAACGCCGTCGACACCGCCGCGGCCGCGAGCATCAGCTTCCGGTGCCGCTCGACGGCGTGCGCCCGGATGGCGCGGTAGGCGAGGACGAGCAGAACGGCCGAAGTCGCGTTCAGCGTGGCGTTGACCGCCGGGAGATCGGTGATTTCCAGGGACGCCGCCGTCCGCCGTCTAGATCAGGTACACGATCGCGAACAGCAGGATCCAGACCAGGTCCACGAAGTGCCAGTACAGCCCGAGCGTCTCGATGCCGAGGTGGTGCTCCTTCGTGTACTTGCCGAGGAACGCCTTGCCCGTGCACCACGCGATGCAGACGACGCCGCAGAAGACGTGGAAGCCGTGGAAGCCCGTCATCGTGTAGAAGGTCGATCCGAAGAGCGACACGTGCGGGTTGAAGCCCTCGTGGAGCAGGTGCCGGTACTCGAAGACCTGCACGCCGAGGAAGATCGAGCCCCCGAGCAGCGTCAGGCACATGAAGAGCTTCATCTTCCGCATGTCGCCCTTCTGGATCCACTCGAGCGCCTTGACCATCGTGACCGACGAACAGATGAGGATGAACGTGTTGGCCGCGGTCAGCCAGATGTTCAGGACCGTCTTCGGATCGGGCCACGTCGACCCGAACCGCAGCACGATGTACGAGCCGATCAGCCCCGTGAAGAACATCACCTCGGAGCAGAGGAAGATCCACATCCCCATCTTGTCGTGGGGAATGCCGGTCGTCGTCTCGTCTTCGACGTGGTGCGGGTCGAACGTGATGGCTTCCGCGTGTTCCATTTTCCCTCTGCTTACTGCTGACTGCTGACTGCCGACCGGCTCACGGCCTCGGCAGGACCTGCTCGCCGATGCCCACGGACACGAGGATCATTCCGAGGATGAGCGTCGACGCGAAGAGGATGCCCATGATCTTGCGCTCGAACTTCAGGTGCATGAAGTACAGCGCGACGAGCACGGCCTTGATCATCGCCATGGCGACGATTCCCCCGCCGAGAACGAGCTTCGAGTGGTGCGGCAGGAGCGCCCAGCCGATCTCGACGATCGTCAGCCCCAGCAGCCACCAGAAGATCGCCATGTAGTTCGGAATCGTGTGGCCGTCGGACGTCATCGGTTCTCCTTCAGTGCGCCGCGCGCGAGATGATGAAAAGGATCGAGCCGAGAAAGAGCGCGAACCCGATCCCGATGAGGGTCCAGAGCAGCCGCAGGTTCGCCGCGCTCTTCGAGCTCATCGGTCGAACACCATCAGGCCGAGCAGCAGCGGCAGGTAGATCACGGACACGAGAAAGAGCCGCCGCGCGGCGCCGATCGAGCGCTTCCAGAGAAACGCCAGCGCGCAGCCGAGAAACGCGACGCCGAGCGACCAGGGCGCCCCACAGGTAGGCGTGCCCGGCCGCGGCGAGCAGGCCGGCGGCCAGCGTCACCGGCAGCAGGGCCGTGGCGTAGAGCGCGGCCTGGCGGCCCGTCGAGGAGCCGTCGCGGTCGCGGACGGCGAGCATCGGGAACCCTCCGCGGGCGTAGTCCTCGCGGTAGAGCCAGCCGATGGCGAGAAAGTGCGGCAGCTGCCACAGGAAGAGGATCGCGAAGAGCGCCCACCCGGCCGGGCCGAGGCTGCCGCGCGCGGCCGCCCAGCCCATGAGCGGGGGCAGCGCGCCCGGGACCGCGCCCACGACCGTGCAGAGCGAGGTCACGCGCTTCAAGGGCGTGTAGGCGAGGACGTACGAGAGCAGCGACGCGGCGCCGAGCGCGAGCGTCAGCAGGTTCACGCCCGCGAGGACGACGAGGCCGACCGCGGAGATCGTCAGCCCGAAGGCCAGCGCATCCGGCGGCGTCACGCGTCCGGCGGGCAGCGGCCGGCGGCTCGTGCGCGTCATGCGCGCGTCCGCGTCCCGCTCGAGGTACTGGTTGAGCGCCGAGGCGCCGCCGCACAGGAGCGCGGTCCCGATCAGGAAGAGCAGGAAGTTCGACGCCGGGAGGACCGCTCCCCCGCCCACGGCGTAGCCGACCGCGGCGGTCACGAGCACGAGGGCCGTGATGCGCGGCTTCGTCAGCTCGACGAAATCGGCGACGCGCGAGGGCGACACGACCAGCGGGGCGGTGGGCGCTACTTCCACGCGGCCGCCCTCCCGGACATGGCCGGGCGCATCGGAATGACGTTGCCGCGGCGCCGCGCGAGCGCGAGCGACGCGAAGCCGAATGCGATCGTCGACCCGAGCAGCAGCGCGCCCGTCGCGACGTGCGCCGTCGCGACGAGGACCGCCTTGCCCGTCAGGACCGTGGCGGCGCCGAGCGTGATCTGGACCAGCACGAGCGCCGCCAGCCAGAGGGCCGTCGTCCGGACGCCCCGACGGCCGGAGCGGAAGGCCCGGACGACGCACGCGGCGACGCACCCGGCCACGACGAGGGCCCACACCCGGTGGGCGAAGTGGATCGCCACCGGAAACGCCGTCAGCGGCGGAACGATCCGGCCGAGCGCGAGCGGGAAGTCCGGAATCGCGAGCCCGGCCTTCGTGTGGCGCATGACGGCGCCGATCAGCAGCTGCAGGAACACGGCGACGACCGTGGCCGCGGCCATCCGGGCGACCGGATTGGCGGCGTAGGCGGCCCGGAGGCTGACGGGCGCGCGGTCCTTCCAGGAGCGCGAGGTCACGACCGCGATCGCGACGGTGAGGCAGAAGAACGTCTGCGCCAGGCACGCATGGGCTACCGAAACCGCGGGCGGAAGGAAGAGAAGCACCGTCAGGCCGCCGAGCAGCCCCTGGGCGACGACCGCGCCGAGCGCGAAGTAGCCCAGGCGGCGGACCCAGCGCCGCGGCTCCCGCCGCGCCAGCCAGATCGCGAGGACCACCGTCAGCATTCCGACGCCGGAGGCGATGAGCCGGTGCGTGTGCTCGAAGCGGATGCCGCCGACCATCTTCGACAGCGGGAACGTGAACATGTTCTGCCCGTACGTCGTCGGCCAGTCGGGCACCGACAGGCCCGACTCCGTCGAAGTCACGAGGCCGCCCGCGACGATCAGGCAGAGCGTCGCCGCCGCGGTGAACACGGCGAAGCGGTGCAGGCCCGCGCCCGTCCCGCCCCGGGTGAACGTCGACTCAGCCATGCGACTTCGCGGGCCCCGGCCCCGCGGCTTCGTTCTGCGGCCAGTAATCGGAACCGTGACCCGGCGCGCTGTACTCGTACGGTCCGCGGTGCACGGTCGGAACGCGCCCGACGAAGTTCTCGTGCGGGGGCGGCGAGCTCGTCTGCCACTCGAGGGTGTTCGCGTGCCACGGGTTCGGGCCCGCGAGCTTGCCGCGGCGCAACGACAGCAGGAAGTTCAGGACCAGGATGACCTGCCCCGCCCCGAGGACGAAGAGGGAGATCGTCATGAACTGGTTCATGGGCTGCAGGCCCTTCAGGTGCGTGTACTGGGAGTAGTCGTAGATGCGGCGCGGCATCCCGCGCATCCCGAGGAAGTGCATCGGGAAGAACACGAGGTTGAACGTCACGAACGTGATCGCCCAGTGCACCTTGCCCCAGGTCTCGTTCATCATCCGGCCGAACATCTTCGGGTACCAGTAGTAGAGCCCGGCGAACGCTGCCGAAGAGCGATCCGCCGAAGAGCACGTAGTGGATGTGCGCGACGATGAAGTACGTGTCGTGGATGAAGATGTCGACCGGCGTCGAGGCCATGAAGATGCCCGACAGGCCGCCGATGACGAACATCGAGACGAACGACAGCGCGTTCAGCATCGGCGTCGTGAAGCGGATGTTGCCGCCCCACAGCGTGCCCGAGCCAGTTGAAGGTCTTGATGGCCGACGGCACCGCGATGACCATCGTCGAGATCATGAACGTCGTGCCGAGGATCGGGTTCATGCCGCTCTGGAACATGTGGTGGCCCCAGACGATGAAGCCGAGGAAGGCGATGCCGCACATCGAGTAGACCATCGCGCGGTAGCCGAAGATCGGCTTGCGCGAGAAGACGGGCAGGATCTCCGAGGTGATGCCCATCGCGGGCAGGATCATGATGTAGACCTCGGGGTGCCCGAAGAACCAGAACAGGTGCTGCCAGAGGAGCACCTGGCCGCCGCCGGCGTTGGGCCACGGCTGCCCCGAGACGATCAGCCCGGCCGGCAGGAAGAACGTCGTGCCGAGGGTGCGGTCGAAGAGCAGCATGATCAGCGCGGCCGAGAGGACCGGCAGCGCCAGCAGGAGCAGGAGCGCCGTGATGAACAGCGCCCACACGGTCAGCGGCAGCCGGAAGAAGGTCATGCCCGGGGCGCGCATGTTGATGATCGTCGTGATGAAGTTGACCGGCGGTCAGCAGCGACGAGAGGCCCAGGATCAGCAGCGAGATCAGCCAGAGCGTCTGGCCCTTCGGCTGGATCGCCGAGAGCGGCGCGTAGGAGGTCCATCCGCCGGCGGCCGCGCCGCCCGTCACGAAGAACGACCAGATGATCATCACGGCCGCCGGCACCGCCACCCAGAACGACATCATGTTCAGCTTCGGGAAGGCCATGTCGCGGGCGCCGATCTGGATCGGCACCACGTAGTTGCCGAACGCGCCGATCAGGATCGGCATGATCGCGAAGAAGATCATGATCGTCGCGTGCATCGTGAAGAGCGAGTTGTAGTACTCCGGCAGCATCAGCCCGCCGGGCATTCCCTCGGGCGCGAGCTTGCCCATGAAGGGCAGCGCGCGGCCGGGCCACGCCAGCTGGTAGCGGACGAGCGTCGCGAGCAGTCCGCCGACCACGAGCATCGAGAGCGCGTAGAAGAGGTACTGGATGCCGATCACCTTGTGATCGAGCGAAAACACGTACTTGCGCCAGAAGGAGGTGGGGGCCGCGTGGACCCCGGCGTGGTGGACGACTTCCCGCGGCTTGGCGACCGTGCTCAAGAAACCCCCTTTTCCGGCGCCGGGGCGGCGGCCGGTTGTGCCTGGCTCGTCTGGGCCGCGGGCTGCGGCGCCGCCGCGGGCTGCTCCGTCGCCTGGGACGCGGCCTGCTCGACCATCCACTTCTGGTAGTCCTCGGCCGTATCGACGGTGACGAAGCCCTTCATCCGGTAGTGCCCGAGGCCGCACAGCTCGGCGCACGCGATCTCCCAGTGGCCGACCTTCGTGCCCTCGAACCAGATGTGCGTCTTCATCCCCGGGACGGCGTCCTGCTTGACGCGGAACTCCGGCAGGAAGAACGAGTGGATGACGTCCTTGGAGGTCAGCTCGACGATGACCGGCTTGCCCACCGGGAAGTGGAGCTGGTTCAGCGTCACGAGGTCGTCGGGCGTGTTGAACTTGCCGTCCGCGCCGGGATAGCGGAAGTTCCACGCGAACTGCTCGCCCGTGACCTGGACGTGGATCGCGTCCTGCGGCATGTGCTCCTTGATCTCTTCCCACATGCGGCGGGAGAGCAGCGCGAGCGTGACGCAGATCAGCGCGGGGATGATCGTCCAGATGACCTCGAGGCGGTTGTTGCCGTGCGTGTACGTCGCGACGCGGCCCTCGCGGTGCCGGTACTTCCACAGGAAGATCAGCAGCATCCCCTCGACGATGACGAAGACGACCCCCGTGATCCACATGATGAGGTGGAACATGTCGTCGATCTGCGGCGCGTAGGTCGAGGCCTGCTCGGGCAGTCGCATCCACGTGGGCCAGGCGTCCGCGAACGCCGCGGCCGGCGCGAGCGCCGCGCCGAAAAAGAAAAGCGCCGACCGGAGGGTCCGGGCGGCGCGGGGAAACCGTTTTGTGTTGTTCACAGCGGCTTAGAGTACCGGACTATCCCTTGAAGTTGAAGTCCACCGTTTTCGCGTCGGTCCCGGTGACCGTCACGTTCTGGGTCTGGGTGCCGTACTTCTCGTGCCACGCCTCGATCACGTAGTTGCCCGGCGGCAGGTTCTTGATCTCGAAGGCGCCCTGGTCGTTCGTCACCGCGAAGAAGGGATGCGTGAAGACGCCCGTGTAGGCGCCCATCCACTTGTGCACGTCGCACTTGAAGCGGATCGGCGTCTCGGCGCTGTCGAACTTCTTGATCGTTTCCATGCCTTTGAACGGCTGGCCGATGTTGAACTCGGCGTTCTTCTTCGGCAGGGCGTGGATGTTGTGGAGCGTGCCGTCGCTGTTCAGGACCTTGAGGGGCTGGCCGGCCATCATGCCGAAGATATGAGGGCGGTACTGGCAGCCGTGCTGGTCGAGCGTGATCGCCTCGGTCGGCGACGGGATAGGTCCCCGTCACGCCTTCCTTGACGTAGACGAGCACCCACTGGAGGGTCTTGTTCGGGTTGACCACCACTTCCTGCTCGTACACGGGCTCCTTGTGCTCGGACTTGCAGAAAGCGTCGGCGTCCATCTTGATGGGGGCCATCGCGGGAGCGGTTCCCTCGAAGTTCACCTTCCCGGTGACCGTGGCGCCTCCAGCGGCGGGCGCGGCGGCGGCAGCCGCGGCGGGGGCGGCAGCCGTCGAAGCCGAAGCGGCCGGCTTGGCGGCCCCTTCGTCCTCCATCAGGGCGTCCTCGTCTTTCTTCCCGCCGCAGGCGAGAAGCACGAGGGTGGCGGACGTCACGAGGCAGAGATAGAGGGCGCGCTTCAACATCGAAAAAGCTCCTTTGTGATTTCTGTCGGGCTCCCGGGACGCTGCCGCACTCGCGCAGGAGCCTCCGAAAGCCGGCCGATCATATCGGAGCCGTCCGCGCGTTTTCAAGCGAGGAGCGGGTGGTATGTTGCCGCCTGGCCGTGCCGACGACGACGATTTCCGCCGAGAAACTGACCAAGTCCTTCCCGGCAACGACGCTCTTCTCCGACCTCTCGTTCGCGGCCGCCGGAGGCCTCGTGGCCGTGTCCGGCCCCAACGGCAGCGGCAAGACGACTTTTCTGAAGATCCTGGCCGGGCTCCTGCGCCCGTCGTCCGGCCGCGTGCGGATCGAGCCGTCCGGCTCGAGCTCCGAGCGCCGCCTGGCGGTCGGCTGGGCCGGCCCGGACCTCAATCTCTACGGCGAGCTGACCGCCGAGGAGAACCTCCGGTTCTTCCGGATCGCCGGCGGCCGCGACGCCTCCCTGCCCGACATCCGGCGCCGCCTGGCCGAGGTCGGCCTTGCCGAGGAGGCCATGGGCCGGAGGGTCGAGGAGTTCTCGACCGGCATGAAGCAGCGTCTCCGGATCGCCTTCGCCCGCCTCTTCGATCCCCCGGTCCTCATCCTCGACGAGCCGATGATCGGGCTGGACACCGCGGGGCGCGAGACGATCGCGGGGACGATCGCGGCGGCGCGGCGCGAGGGCGTCGTGATCCTGGCGTCGAACGACGAACGGGACTTCGTCGCGCCCGAGCAGCGAATCGCGCTGGGCGCCGGGGCGCGGGCGACGTGAGCGCGTTCGCGCGCGCCTGGGCGATCTGCGCCAAGGACGCCACGCAGGAGCTCCGGCGGCGGGTGGCGATCGTCGCGGTCTTCTTCTTCGCGGCAACGGCGCTGACGCTGGTCTCGTTCGCGATCGGACCGTTCCGGCTGCCCGCGGAGGACCGTCCCGCGCTGCAGGCGGCGCTGCTCTGGATCATCCTCTTCTTCGCCGCGGCGACCGGCCTGCCGCGCGCGTTCGTCGCCGAGGAGGAGGCGGGCACGGGCCTCGCCCTGCGCAAGACCGTCCCGGCCGAGCTCGTCCTCGCGGGCAAGAGTCTCTTCAATCTGGCCCTCTTCCTCGCGATCGCGGCCGTCACCATCCCGGGCTTCCTGATCCTGCTCGACTGGAAGGTCGGCAACGCGGCCGGCGTCGCGGCGACGATGCTCGCCGGCGGATACGGTCTGGCCGTCGTCTCGACGTTCCTCTCGGCGCTGGTCGCGCGGGCAGGTCAGCGCAACACGCTCTTCGTCCTGATCGCCTTTCCCCTGGTGCTGCCGCTGCTGCTCATGGCGATCGCCGCCACGATCGAGGCGACGGCCGGCGGATTTCCGGTGATGCCCCTGAAGGTCCTCATCGCATACGATGGGGCCTCGACCGGCGCGGCGTACATGCTGGCGGCGGTCGCCTGGGAAGACTGACGCGAACTCATGAAGGCCCTGAAGCTGCTCCTGCTCCCCTACCTCGGCGCCGTGATCGCAGCCGCCTTCCTGTGGCCCGAGCCGGCGAAAGGGTTCCTGGGCGAGTCGTCGCGGATCGTCTTCTTCCACGTGCCGTGCGCGTGGACGTCGACGCTGGCGTTCCTCGTCGCGGCCGCCTACTCGCTCGCGTACCTGATCCGCGGCAACCCGTGGCACGACGACGTCGCCGCGGCGGCCGTGCGGATCGGCCTGCTCTTCGGCGTGCTGACGCTCATCACCGGCTCGCTCTTCGCGAACATCATGTGGGGGACGTGGTGGAACTGGGACCCGCGCGAGTCCTCGTACCTGCTGCTCGTGTTCCTCTACGCGGCGTACCTTTTCCTGCGCTCCGCGGTCGAGGACCCCGAGCGGCGTCCGCGGATCGCGGCCGCGTACGCCCTCTTTGCCGTGGTGCTGATGCCGTTTCTCGTCTTCGTCGCGCCCCGGGTCACGGCGTCGCTCCATCCCCAGACCGTCATCAACCCCCAGGGCAAGATCCTCATGGACACCCCCACGAGGGTCGTCTTTTTCGGAGCCATGGCGGGCTTTTCGGCCCTTTTCCTCTGGATCCTTTCGCATCGACGCGCGGGCCTCCCGGCTGCGCCGGGTGGTCCGGAAAGGCACAGGACACTGATGCATTCCAGGTGACGCACGCCGACCTGTCCCCGGCGACAGTTGCATGGGACGCCCGGGAAGGAGAGACTCAAGCCGGTGAACAGCCTCGGGTACCTCGCCGCGGTCAACGTCGTCATCTGGGTCGGGCTCTTCGCCTACCTCTGGCGGCTGGACCGCCGCGTCTCGGAAAGGGAACGGTCCTGAAATGAAGAAGGGCTACTGGCTCGCCGCCGCCTTCACGCTCGCCTTCGTCGGATTCGGGTTGACCGCGTTTCAGAAGACCCTGACGCCCTACCTCTCCTTCGACGAGGCGAAGAAGTCGCGCGGCGTCGTCCAGGTCATGGGCGCGCTGGACAAGCAGAGCGATCGCTACGACGCCAAGACCGAGGAGCTCGGCTTCGACCTCGTGGACGCGGACGGCCGGCACCTGCCCGTCGTGTACCGCGGCGTGCGGCCCGGAAACTTCAAGGACGCGATCTCGATCGTCGCGATCGGGCGCTACCACGAGGGCCGCATCGAGGCCGAGAAGCTGCTCGTCAAGTGCCCCTCCAAGTACCAGGGAGCGGAGGTCGAGAAGGCCTACGCCTCCAAGCCCGCCCCCGGCAAGACCTCCTGATGTACGTCTGGCCCGGCGTCGTCGCGATCTGGGGCGCGCTGCTCTTCGGCCTCGCCTCGGCGTTCACCTACCTGCGCGTGGACCGCGGGCGCCGGGACCTGCTGCCGCTGGCGCGGACGACCTATTCCGCGTTCGCCGTGTCGGTCGTGGCGGCCGCGGCGATCCTGATGACGCTGATCCTCCAGCACCGGTTCGACGTCTCGTACGTCAACTCGTACTCGGGCGCGGACCTGCCGCTCCACTTCCTGATCTCGACGTTCTGGGCCGGCCAGGAAGGCTCGTTCCTGCTGTGGTGCTTCTGGGGATCGCTCATCGGCCTCTTCGTCTGGAGGAGCGCCAAGGAGCAGGAAGCCCCGGTCATGATCGTGTACCTCTCGACGTTCCTCGGGCTGATCGCGATCCTCTGCCGGCAGAGCCCGTTCCGGCTGCTGCCGCCGCCCGCGCCGGTGGACGGCGTGGGCCTGAACCCGCTGCTCCAGGACTACTGGATGGTCATCCACCCGCCGATCATGTTCATCGGCTTCGCGTCGCTCTCGGTCCCCTTCTCCTTCGCGATCGCCGCGCTCTGGAAGAAGCGCTGGGACGGCTGGATCACGCGGACGCTGCCGTGGGCGCTGCTGACCTTCCTGACGCTCGGCACGGCGATCCTGATGGGCGGCTACTGGGCCTACAAGACGCTGGGCTGGGGCGGCTACTGGGGCTGGGACCCGGTGGAGAACACGAGCCTCGTTCCGTGGCTCTTCACGGGCGCCCTCGTGCACGGCATGTTCCTCCAGCGCTCGCGCAAGCGCCACCGGAAGGTCAACCTGCTGCTCGCGTGCACCGCCTACGCGGCGATCCTGTACGGGACCTTCCTGACGCGCTCGGGCGTGCTCGCGGATTTCTCGGTCCACTCCTTCATCGACCTCGGCATCACGGGATGGCTCGTCGGGATCCTCGGGACGTTCATCGGCCTGTCGATCGTGCTGCTGGCCTGGCGCTGGCGCTCGATCCCGCGGACGGAGGACGAGGAGTCGCCGCTCCTGTCCCGCAGCGTCTTCTTCATCCTCGGCATCGCGGTCTTCTGCGCGCTCGCCTGCGTGATCCTGCTCGGCACCTCCGCCCCGATCCTGACGCGCCTGACCTCGACGCCGTCGCAGGTGCAGACGAGCTTCTACGCCAAGACCACGACGCCGGCGGGCTGGCTCCTCGTGCTGCTCTCCGGGCTCGTGCCGTTCGTCGGCTGGAAGGGCGAGACCGGCATGGGACTCTTCCGCAACGCCCGCCGCTCGCTCGCCGTCGCCGCGGTCCTGACGGGCGCGGCCTTCGCGCTCGGCGCCGACCAGCCCGCCTCGCTCGTCCTGCTCTTCACCGCCTTCTTCGCCGCCGACATGAACCTGCGCGCCGTGATCCGCAAGGCGGGCAACGGAAAGCTCGGCGGCGCGGGCGGCTACCTCGCCCACGTCGGGGTCGGCATCATGCTCGCGGGCATCGTCGTCTCCGGGACCTACGCGAAGTCCCAGCGCATCACGCTGCCCACCAACGTGCCGAAGAAGGTGGGCGACACGACGCTGACGTTCCTGCGCATCGTGCCCGGCGCGGGCGACCGCAAGCAGGCCATGGAGGTCCGGGTCGAGACGGAGAAGGGCAAGGTCTTCTACGCGTACCCGAAGATGTACGAGAACAGCCGGACGGGCCAGCTGATGGTCAATCCCGTCGATCCGCAACTCGGCGATCATGGATCTCTACATCGCGCCGCAGCAGTACGACCCGGGCCAGCCGCAGGTGATCGGCCGCGACGTCCGCCTGACGAAGGGGACGACGACGAGCATCGAGGGCACCGGCTTCACCTTCCGCGACTTCAACGCCGACCGCTCGGCGATGATGCGCGGCGAGAAGACGATCCTGGTGCTGGCCGACTTCACGATCACGCCGCCCGACGGCGTCAACCACGACCTGACGATCAAGTACGTCTACCACATGGACGGCCGCCCCGAGGAAGCCCAGATCGTCGCGATCCCCGGGTTCGAGAACGGGAAGGCGCGCGTCCTCGCGGTCTCGCCCAACGACGGCGCCATCGTGCTGCGCCTGACCGGCGTCTCGAAGAACCCCGCCGACGAGATCCACGCCGCCACGGTCGAATCGCTCTCGGTGGACGTCACGCACAAGCCGCTCATCGCGCTCGTCTGGGGAGGCTTCTACGTGATGATGGCCGGCGGCCTGCTCGCCTTCGTCAAGCGCTCGAAGGAGGCCCGCCGGGCCGTGCTGGAAGCCTCGCCCGAAGTCGCCGCGAGCCCCGGGACGCCCGTCGCCCCGACCGGCCCCGCGCTGCCGGCGCACACGCGCTCGCCCCTGCCCTAGCTCCCGCGCCGGGCTAGTAGGGCCCGACCTCCATCTCCAGGCCGTCGTATGCGGCCGTGACGGCGCAGCCCGGGGGATTCGCGGCGGCGAGCTGCTCGAGCTCGGCCTTCAACGCGTCGTCGCCCATCGCGATCGCTTCCTTGCCGAAGTGCGAGAACGCCGCCCGCATGATCCCGTGGCGCGCGAGCCAGCCGAGCTGCGCGCGGACGGTCGTGTGGCCGAGCAGCACGCCGCTCTCGTGGCGGCGGACGAGCTTGCCCGTCAGCGTCGAGCCGTCGCCGATGTAGAAATCGGCTCCCCGCAGGGCCGCGTCCGGATCCTCGAACGCCACGATGTCGCCCGAGTAGACGAGCGCGAAGCCGCCGATCTCGATCCGCACGGCGATGCACGGGCAGCGGATCGAGTGGATCACGGGATGGGGCGTCAGGCGGAAGGGGCCGATCGCAACGCTCTGCTCCGGCGCGAGCGTCACCCGGTTCAGGAGCGGCAGCTCCGCGAGCAGGCGGTGGGTCACGGCCGACGCGTGGACCGGCAGGCTCGTCCCCTCCCACAGGCCCCAGCCATGGTCGGGGTGCGCGTGCGAAACGAAGATCGCGTCCGGGCGGATCTTCTCGAGCATCCCCTTGCGGTTCTCACCGAAGTCGCACAGGAGGCGGAACCCCTCGGCCTCCAGCACGAAAGCGGAATGTCCCGCGTGCTCCCGCGAGGACTCCGGGACGTAGCCCTTCGTTCCGTAGAAGTGGAGGCGCACCGGAGTTCCGACTAGGGGCCAGTGGCCGCGGCGGCGATGAAGATGCCCCAGCGCCGCGCGGGCGGAGCATCTTTCTCGGACGGGCGCGCATAGACGAGCTCGAGGAAGACGCCGCCGCCGCCCACGACCCGGAAGGAAAAGGCCTGCGTCCCGGCCGCGCCGGGCTTGGGCTTGTCGGCCGGCTCGAACTTCGGCTCGCCGGCGGGCTGGAGCACCGAGGGCGCGTTGGAGGCGACGGTCCACGCGTACCCGGTCGAGGGGTTGGAGTTCAACCGCACCTGGACGGCGTCGCCCTGGACGAGAAAGATGTCCGAGCCGTTGTCGGGCTCCTCGAGGATGAAGCCGCGCGGCGCCACGTTGTCCTTCACGGTGACGAGGACCCGGAAGAGACCCGCCGGCTGCGCCTTCGGGTCCGACGGCTTGCGGCACGCGAGCCCGAGGCTCTCGCTGCCCGCCGTCACGGCCTGGAAACGGAACGAGAGTGCGCCCGGCGCCGGCGCCGCTTCCGGCTTCAGGATCGACGGATCGTTGAACGCCACGCCCCAGGCGCAGCCGTTCGGCCCGGGCGACAGCCGGACCTCGAGCGTGTCCGCCGGAGCGAGGTTGACCGTCCCGCCCGCGTAGAGGTCGCCGATCGTCACCGTCTGCACGGCGGCCGAAGCCGTCGTCGCGCCCGCGATCGCCAGGGCCGAGGCCGCCGCCACGACGGCGAGCCGCCTCAATGCACTTCCCGCAGGGCCGTCGTGATCTTCAGGCGCGCCGCGCGCGCGGCCGGGAAGAAACCGCCGATGACGCCCATGGCGAGCGCGAAGACGAGGCCGCCCGCGATGAGCGGCGGGGTCATCCGGAAGTTGAACAGCACCTCGGAAAACGTCCGGAAGTTCATCGTGCCCGTGGGCGCGGTCAGGAAGAGCTTGAACGCGAGGAACGTGAACCCGACGCCGAGGATCCCGCCGAAGAAGCAGAGCATGAGCGCCTCGATGACGAACGACGCGAGGATCGAGCGGCGCGAGAAGCCGATCGCCCGCAGCGTCCCGATCTCGCGCGTGCGCGCCGAGACCTGGGCGTACATCGTGTTCATCGCGCCGAAGGCGGCGCCGATCGCCGTGAAGAAGCCGACGATGAAGGCGAGGGCCTTGATGGGCGCGCCCGTGATCATCTGCTCGTCGAAGTACTTGCGCTCGGTCTTTCCCTCGAGCTTCAGGCGCTGGTCGCCCTTGATCGCCTCGATGAACCGGTTGGCGGACTCCGCGTCGGGCAGGCGCGCGAAGACCGTCGAGTAGATGTTGCGCTTCGTCTGCTGCTGGAGATCCGAGACGTCCGTCCAGATCTCCGACTCGTAGGCGCTGCCGGAGGCGTCGAAGAGGCCGACGATCACCCACCGGAAGCTGCCCGACTTGACGGTGTCGCCGACCTGCATGTGGGCGAACCGCTTCGAGAGGTTCCGGGACACGATGGCCTCGTTGGTCGCCGCCGTGAACATGCGGCCGTCCACGATCTTGACGCCCGGGTGGACCGCGAGGCCGTTGGGCGAGAGGCCGCGGATCTGGACGTTCGAGCTCGATTTGCCGTCCGAGCGCGGCACGTTGATGAGCGTCAGGAGCTCGGGAGACACCGCCGGCTTTCCGTCCGCGCCCCGCTCGGGCCCCTGCAGCGCCTGGATCTGATCGGCCTGGTCCCGCGTGATGACGCTCTGCATCTCCGCCTGGGACCCCACGCGCATCGCGATGACGTTGCGGTTCGAGGCCGTGACCGACAGGGTCCGCGTCACGCCCTGGACGAGCGCGAGGACGCACAGGAACACGGCCACGACGAGGCCGATGACGAAGGCCGTCATGCCGGTCGAGACCTTGCGGGCGACGAGGTTGCGCAGGTTGTACTTGATCGGGATCGCCATGGCTACACCACCCGCCGCAGGCCGTCGACGATGTTCAGCCGCGAGGACTGGATGGCCGGCAGGAACCCGGCGAAGATCCCGACGCCGACCGACACGGCGAAGGCGAGCAGCCACGTCTGCGGGGTGACCTTGAAGTTCACGAGCCAGATCGAGACGGAGGTCTTGTTGCCGACGGCCACCAGCAGGGGGATGAAGACGAACTTGGCGAGGAGCACGCCGAGAATCCCGCCGATCAGCGACATCAGCACCGACTCCGACAGGATGAAGCCGAGGATGTGGCCGCGGCCGAAACCGAGCGTGCGCATCACGGCGAGCTCCGTGACCCGCTCGCGCGCCGACATGGCCACGGTGTTGGCCACGATCAGCGTCACCGCGAACAGGATGATGAGCGAGATCCCGTTGATCAGCAGCTTGACGTTGCCCATCATCTCCATGAACGAGAGCTGGAACTGCTTCTCGGTCAGCGTCTTCGTCGGCGTGTCGCTGTTCTCGAACATCTTGTCGATCGCCGCCGCGACGCGCGGCACGTTCTCGCCGGTGTCCACCTTGAGGTAGTAGATGCCGGTGAACTTGTTCGCGCCGAACCAGTCGGACTGGTTCAGGTACTCGTTGTGGAAGAAGATGTTCGTCTCGTCGCCGGCGTTGAAGGAGCCCACGTACACGAGATCCAGGTTGAGCGGGATGTAGGTTCCCTTCAGGATGATGTGGTCGCCCTTCTTCCACTGGAACTTGTCGGCGATCTTCTTGCCCGCGACGAAGCCGTTCTGCGTCTTCTTCCACTCCGCGTTGATCGCCGGGTCGATCGTGGCGTCGTCGAAGACCTTGTCGAAGAAGATCTCGGGATCGGCCGGAGAGCTGCCCGATCCAGTTCTCGGGGCGGTCGTCCTTGTAGACGCCGCCGAACCAGGTCTGCGGCGACACCGCCACCACTCCCGGGATCTGCTCGATCCGCTGGCGCTGCGAGAGGTTCAGGAAATTGCCGAGGCCCGTCGCGTGCTGGACGACGAGGCGGTTGGAGCCCCGCCCCCCGGAGGGATCGGCCTGCATCGCCTGCAGCAGCGACGTCAGGATCACGATCAGCGTGAGCACCAGGAAGATCGAGCTCGCCGTGAGGGTCGGTCCGCAGCTTCTTGCGGAAGACGTTGCGCGCGACGAGCTTCAGGTACTTCATACCGACCTCATGGCGCCGCGTCGCGCTCGTCCGCGTGCAGGACGCCCTTGTCGAGATGCACCATGCGGTGCGCCCGGCCGGCCGCCTTCGGGTCGTGCGTCACCATGACGATCGTCTTGCCGAACTCCTCGTTCAGGCGGCGCAGCAGCTCGAGGATCTCCTCGCCGGACTTCGCGTCGAGGTCTCCGGTGGGCTCGTCGGCCACCAGGATCTTCGGGTCGGAGACGATGGCGCGCGCGATCGCGACGCGCTGCTCCTGGCCGCCCGAGAGCTGGCGCGGATAGTGGTCCATCCGGTCGGCGAGGCCGACGATCGACAGGGCGGTCTCGACGTGCTTGCGGCGTTCGGACTTCTTCAGGCGCGTCAGCAGGAGCGGCAGCTCCACGTTCTCGAAAGCCGTCAGGACCGGCAGGAGGTTGTAGAGCTGGAAGATGAAGCCCACGGTGCTCGAGCGCCAGCGCGCCAGCTCCGTCTGCCCCATCGTCGCGATGTCGCGGCCGCCGACGACGATCTTGCCGCGGGTCGGCGAATCGATGCCCGCGATCAGGTTGAGCAGCGTCGTCTTGCCCGAGCCCGAGGGGCCCATGAGCGCGACGTACTCGCTCTCCGGAATGTCGAGGTTGATGCCCAGCAGCACCGGGACCTCGATCTGGTCCCGGCGGTACACCTTTTCGACGTGGTCGATCCGAATCAGCGGTTCTGCCATGTTCAGTTCTCCTGCCCTTCGACGCGCACTTTTTCGCCGTCTTTCAACTGCACCCCGCCTGCCAGCGAGATCAGCCGCTCCCCGCCCTGCAGACCCTGCGTCACTTCGATCTGGCCCTGGACGTCGCCGCCCGCCGTGACGGGCGTGAACACCGCGCGGCCCTCGACCACGCGGAAGACGCCGGACTTCCCGTCCACCGTCGTCAGCGCCGCCTTCGGGATGACGACGCGCGAACGCTTCTCCTTGCCCTGGGTGGGCTCGGCCGTGAAGGCCACCCGCGCGGAGAGGTCCGGCAGCACGCCGTCGTCGGCATCGAGGAAGGCGACCTTCACGCGCACGGTCGCCTTCTGGCGGTCGGCGGCCGGCACGATCTGACGCAGCCGCCCGTGGTAGACCTTGTCGGGCACCGCGTCGAGCGTGATCTCGGCCGGCTGGTTCTTGGTGAGCTTGGAGAGGTTCGCCTCGTTGACGTCGGCGCCGACGTAAAGCGACGAAAACTCGACGATCGTCGCGATCGCACCGCCCGAGCCGCCGCCGGAGGGCGACGACCCGAAAGGCGACACGGCCTCGCCGACGAACGCGCGCTTGGCCGTGATCACGCCCGAGAAGGGCGCGCGGATGATCGTGTAGTCGAGCAGCGCGTCCACGTAGCGCACCCGGGCGCGCATCGCGGCCTCGCTGGCGACGGCCGCATCGAGCGCGGATTTCGTACTGAGACCCTGGTCGAAGAGATTCTTCTGGCGCGTCAGCTCGGCCTGGGCGTTGACCCAGTTGGCGTTCGCCTCGGCGAGCTGCGCATCGAGGTCCGTCGAATCCAGGCGGGCGATCACGTCGCCCGTCTTGACCCGCGTTCCCTCGGTGACGTTCAACTGGGTGATGCGCGAGGTGATCTTGGGCGAGAGGTCGGCCTTGCGCTCGGCTTCGACGTAGCCCGTGGCCGAGAGCAGCGTCGTCGCCTGCCCCTCGGTGACGACCGCCGCCGTGCCGACCTCGACCTTCCTCGGCCGCAGGCCGCGCCCGGCTGCCAGGTAGGCGGCGACGCCCGCCGCCACCACGAGGACCGCGCCGAGCAGCAGCCAGCCGCGCACGCCGCTGCGGCGTTCCGGCTCGCGGTGGATGCGGAGGGCCGACAGATCGGCCGGCTTGGGGGCTTCCTGGCTCATGGTCCTCCGGGTCGAGGCCGCCATTCTATTCGCGACCGGCCCGGGCCGCGAGGGTTCTATCTCCTTCATACGACGAAGGCTTCGCCGGGTTTGGCCGCCTGGCGCGACGGCGCGGGACGGGCCCCTGCGTGGTACCCTTTTGTCTTCTCAAGGAGGTGGGTCATGAGGAACCGCTCGATGTTGGGCGCGGCCCTGCTGGCGTGCGCCTTTGCCCTTCCCGCGGCCGAGCCGACTTACTACCAGATCGAGCTCGTCCCCTCCGGCACCATCGTCTCGAAGGACCTGCCCGTCACCAGGGGCACGATGGTCGTCTTCCACAAGTACCCGAGCGGCGAGCTCGTGAGCATGCGTCGCGCGGAGCTGAAGAAGGTCACCCGGGTCGGCGCCGCGGCGGTCCAGGACAAGAACCCCGCGGACGAGGTGATCTTCATCGGCAACCTCGCGATGCAGGGCGGCAGCACGCAGGCCGGCCCGACCAACGCGCGCGCCGTGAGCGCCCCGAAAGACAAGTCGGGCCTCGGGACCGGCTTCTACAGCGACATCATTCCGGGCCAGACGCAGGCGTACGGAAACTCGGCCAACGACTACAAGGTCGGAGCGACGTACGCCTACGCGCCGTCCAACGCCACGCAGTCGTCGCCGGGCTCCCCGCCGACGAACCCCAGCGCCACGAACGGTCAAAACCCTCCTCAGTAGCGTCGCGAGAGCTGCGCTGCGAGGCTGCGCCTGCGGCGCACGGCGCCGGCTCGCCCGGGTGCGGGGACCGGACGCCTGACCCCTCCGCTCCGCTCCGCTCCCGCGGGGCGAGCGCGCTCCGGGTGAGGGGGGCATTCCGCCGCGTCGAGAGCGTCGAGGCTAGATGTGAATGGCGTGGCCCTGAACGGCTTCGGCGGCTTCGTGGATCGCCTCGGAGAGCGTCGGGTGGGCGTGGATGGTGTTGACCAGCTCCTCTGACGTCGCCTCCAGCTTCATCGCGGCGCCGGCCTCTGCGATCAGCTCCGTCGCGGAGGGGCCGATGATGTGGACGCCGAGGACTTCGTCGTACTTCTTCTCGGCGACGATCTTCACGAAGCCGCTGGCCTGGTTGAGAATCCGGGCCTTGCCGACCGCCGAGAACGGAAACTTGCCGACGACGACGTCGTAGCCGCGCTCGCGCGCCTTCGCCTCGGTCAGGCCGATGGATCCGATCTCGGGCGAGCAGTAGGTGCAGCCCGGGATCTGGTCGTAGTTGATGGGCCGCGTCGCCTTGCCCGCCATGTGCTCGACCGCGAGCACGCCCTCCGCGGAGGCGAGGTGGGCGAGGGCCTGCGTCGGGATGACGTCGCCGATCGCGTAGACGCCGGGCACGTTGGTGCGCATCGTCGCGTCGACCTTGATGTACCCCTTCTCGGTCGCCACGCCCATCGCCTCGAGGCCGATGCCGTCGGACAGCGGCCGGCGGCCGACCGCCATGAGGACCTTCTCGGCCCGGAACGTCTCGGTCTTGTCGCCGACCGAGCGCGCGAGCAGCTCGACGCCGGCCTCGCTCTTCGTGATCCGCTCGACGCGCGTCTCCGGGTAGATCGCGAGCCCCTGGCGCTTGAACGAGGCCGCGAGCTCGCGCGAGATCTCCTCGTCTTCGACCGGAACGATCCGGGGCAGGACCTCGATGATCGTGACCTTGGCGCCGAAACGCGCGTGCATGGAGGCGAACTCGACTCCGACCGCGCCCGAGCCGATCACGACGAGCGACTTCGGCACCTCGGTCAGCTCGAGCATGGAGGTCGAGGAGAGGATCGTCTTGTCGTCGATGTCCATGCCCGGCAGGGACCGCGGCGTCGAACCGGTCGCGATGATGACGTTCTTGACCTGGTGGATCGTCTCGGCGCCATCGGCGCCCGTCACCGAAACCCGGCCGGCCCCGGCGAGGCGGCCGAACCCCGCGGCCACGTCCACGCGGTTCTTCTTCATCAGGTACGCGACGCCGTTGGTGGACTGGCGGACGATCTTTTCCTTGTGCTTCATGGCCGCCGGCATGTCGAGGCGCACCTCGCGCGCGGACACGCCGACCTCCGCGCCGTGCCGCGCCTCCTCGAGCAGGTCCGCCGTGTGGAGCAGCGCCTTGGTCGGGATGCAGCCCCAGAGCGTGCACACGCCCCCGAGCCGCGGCTCTTTCTCGACGATCAGGACCGTCATGCCGAGCTGCGCCGCGCGGATCGCCGCGACGTAACCGCCGGGCCCGGAACCGATGATGCAAAGGTCGTAGGTCTTGTTTGAGCTCATGGTCCTCTCTGTACCGAAGGGCCGGCTAGGTTATCAAATGGGCCCCGGATTTCCGCGCCGGTCCTAGGTGTCCACGCCCTCCCCGGGCTTCGTGGGCTCGAGGCCGAACGCGTTGTTGAAGCGGTTGAAATAGGCGAAGAGGCCCACCACCGCGGCGATCTCGACGATCTCGGCCTCTTCGAAGTGCGCCCGGAGCGCGGCGAACGAGGTCTCGGGGATTCGGTTGGAGTCGCGCGTCATCTGCAGCCCGAAGCGCAGGGCGGCTTTTTCCCGATCCGTGTACGGGCCGGTTTCGAAGGCGAGCAGCTGCGCGACCTGGTCCTTCGTGGCCCCGGTCCGCTCGGCGAGCACCGTGTGGGACGCCGCGCAGTACCGGCACTCGTTCTCGAGCGAGGTCTGGATCGCCAGCAGCTCCTTGAGCTTGACCGGGACCGTGCCCGAGCCCATGACGGCCGCAAAGTGCGCGTCCATCGTCGAAAGCAGCCAGGGCCGGTGCGCGAAGACCCGGTACATGTTGGGGATGTTGCCGCGCTCGGCGACCTTGCGCTCGAAGGCCTCGCGGGCGGCGCCCGTCGCGTGGGAACGGCCGACGAGGGAAATGTGGCTCATGGCGTTTTCTCCGCGGCGGATCCTATCCCGCCGCCGCAACGTAGAATCTACGCATGAAACGACCGATCCGGTTCGCGGCGGCCCTTGCACTCGCCCTGGCTGCCGCGTGCGGCGCGGAAAAACCGGTGGAGTCGCAGGGAGGCATCAAGATCGGGTTCTTCGGCGCGCTGACGGGCCCCACGGCCACGTTCGCGATCTCGGGCAAGAACGGCGCCCTGCTCGCGGCCGACGAGATCAACCGCGCCGGCGGCGTGCTCGGCCGGCCGGTCGCCATGATCTCCGAGGACGACCGCGGCGAAGCCGCCGAGGCCGCCTCCGTCGTCTCCAAGCTGATCACGCGCGACCACGTCGTGGCGCTCATCGGCGAGAACGCCTCCTCCCGCTCGCTCGCGGCGGCGCCCATCGCGCAGAGCTACTCGGTCCCCATGGTCTCCCCCTCCTCCACGAACGTCGAGGTGACGAAGAAGGGCGACTACATCTTCCGCGTGTGCTTCATCGACTCGTACCAGGGCAAGGTGCTCGCCACGTTCGCGCGCCGCAACCTCAAGGCGAAGACGGCGGCGATCCTCATCGACTCGCGCAGCGACTACAGCGTCGGCCTGGCCGAAGCGTTCCGCCAGTCCTTCACGGCGCTGGGCGGCACCGTGATCGCCGAGCCGAAGTACACCGAGGGCGACAGCGACTTCTCGGCGCAGCTGACGGCGCTCGCGCCTTCGAACCCCGACGTGCTCTTCATTCCGGGCTACTACACCGACGCCGGGCTGATCGCGCGCCAGGCGCGCGGGCTCGGGATCAAGGCGACCTTGCTCGGCGCGGACGGCTGGGACTCGCCCAAGCTCGTCGAGATCGGCGGCGCGGCGATGGAAGGCGCGTGCCTCTCGAACCACTACTCGGTGGACGATCCCTCGCCCGCCGTCCGCAAGTTCGTCGACGCCTACAAGGCGAAGTACGGCGCGGAGCCCGATTCGATCGCGGCCACGTCCTACGACGCGATGCGGTTGATCGCCGACGCCATCACCCGGGCCGGATCGACCGAGGGCAAGCGCATCCGCGACGCGCTCGCCGCGACGAAGGACTTCGCGGGGGTCACGGGCACGATCTCGATGGACGCGGACCGCAACCCGATCAAGCCGGCCGTGGTCCTGCGCGTCGAGGGCGGGCGCTTCCGCTTCGCCGACTCGGTCGCGCCGTAGCCGTCAGGACTTGGGCGGGTCGGCGGACTCGATCACGAACTCGTCGAACGAAGCCTCGCCCGGTCCGGCGGCCGCGAGGCCCGTCTTGCCGGTCGCGGGCTTCGGGTCCTTCGCCTCGAACAGCTTCTGGTCGTTGAAGAGCACCGTCAGCGCGGGCCCGGCGGCCACGACCGAGAACTTCTCCCATCCGCGCTCCATCTTCGCGCGGCCGCGGCCGAGCTCGGTCGCCTTGCCGTCGCGATACGCGGAGAGCACGGCGTCCCCGGAGCCCGAATCGACGAGAAGCACGAGAAAGCTCTTCTCGTCCGCCATGCGCAGGATGAGCCCCTCGAGACCGGATCCGCGCTTGACGAACGTCGACACCGTGCCGTCCTGGAAGACGTAGCTGCGCCGGATCGCGGCGGCGATCGAATCGGCCGGGCGGCCCTGGTTGACCTGCGAGAGCCGGTTCGGCGCCGACGGCGGGTTCAGGTCCGTGAGGATCAGCCAGCGCGCGGGGCCCGGCGTGCCGAGCACGACGAGGTCGAAGAAACCCGGCGGGCGGCCCGCCGTGTCCGTGTCGAAGTGGTTGCGCACACCCTCGCCCGCGAAGGCGGCCGCGGCGCCGAGCAAACCGGCGAGAAGAAGGCCGAGCCCCCTGGAGCGCATTTTCGTATTCATCAGGGCCAAAAAACGTCCCGGATGCCCTAAAATTCCCCGATATGGAACCAAACTCCCCGGACCGCTCCCGAACCTACCGGACCAGTCGAGAGGGCTTTGCCTTCGTCCTCGACCGGCCGAACGTCGAAAAGCTCAAGGCGATGCCCGATTTCGAGGGCCGCGAGGAGCCTGCCGTCGCCGAAGACTTTCTGCGCTCGCGCGCCGAGGCCTGGGCGGACGTGCTCGCCTCGGCCGGCGCCCAGCCGGGCGAGATCTCGGTCGAGATCGATCCGCATCAGAAGAAGGCCAGACTGACGAAGGCCACGCGGATCGTCATCACGGCAGACATCTAGAAGCTCAGGATCCCCCGGATCCGGTTCTCGAGCGCCAGGAACGCCTGCCGCGAGTACGGATCGACCACCACGCGGATCTCGCTCGGCGCGGGGACGTCGTCGGCGATCGAGGCCGCGAGGCGCTCGGCCTGGCCGTCGAAAAACGCCTCGCCGAGCTCGTCATCCGACTTGCCGCGCGAGCCCGCCAGCTCGCGCAGCCGGGCGAGGTCGGGCGGATCGAGTCGGAGGCGGTAGCCCTTGCACTCGCGATAGAGCGGTTCGCGCCGGTCGGTCAGGTCGGGCCGCGGCGCCGCGGCCTTGCGCGCCGGAGCGATCTCCTTCGGCAGCGCGCCGGTGATCGCCTCGGCAACGGGAAGGGGAACGGGAACCGGTTCGAGCGGCTACCAGCGCTGCGAGCTCTTCCTTGCTCTCTTCGTCCTCTTCCACGTCGTCGACCTCGAGGCCAAGGACATCCTCGTCGGGCTCGTCGGGAGGCGGGATCGGGTCTTCGGGGTTCATGGTTTCACCGTCCCGCCAGGACGTTTTTCGAGATCACGATCCGCTGGATCTCGCTCGTCCCTTCGTAAATGGTCGTCACGCGCGCATCCCGATAGTACCGCTCGACGGGATACTCCTTCGAGTAACCGTATCCCCCGAAGATCTGCACGGCGCGGGCCGCGATCGCGTTCGCGGCTTCCGTCGCGTAGACCTTGGCCATGGACGACTCCTTCGAGAAACGAACGCCGGGCACCTCGGACTTGAGCGCCGCCCGGTAGGTCAGCAGGCGCGAGGCGTCGAGCTGGACGCGCATGTCGGCGATCTGGAAGGCGATCGCCTCGTGTTCGGCGAGCTTGCGTCCGAACGACTCGCGGGTCTTCGCGTACTCGACGGACGCGGCATACGCGGCCTCGGCGATCCCGATCCCCTGCGCGGCGATGCCGATGCGGGAGTGATCGAGCGTCGTCATCGCGATCGTGAACCCCTCTCCCTCCGCGCCGAGGCGGCGGGAGGCCGGCAGGCGCACGTCCTCGAAGGAGATCCCCGCGGTCTTCGACGAGCGCAGCCCCATCTTGTCCTCGGCCGCGCCGACGCGCAGGCCCGCGTCCTCGGAGGAGACGAGAAACGCCGTGATGCCGCGCGTTCCGGCGGCGGGGTCGGTCATCGCCATGACGACGTACCACTGCGCCTCGCCGGCATTGGTGATCCAGGCCTTCGCGCCGTTCAACACGTATCCGTCCCCGTCGCGCACGGCGCGGGTCTTCTGGTTCGCCGCATCCGAGCCGGACTGCGGCTCGGTCAACGCGTAAGCGCCGAGCGCCGCGCCGGAGGCCAGCGGCTTGAGGATGGAGGTCTTCTGCTCCTCGGAGCCGAACTTCCAGATCGGGTAACAGGCGACCGAGTTGTTGACCGACACGATCACGGCCGTCGAGGCGCAGACGCGCGCGAGCTCCTCGACCGCCAGCACGTAGGAGAGAGCGTCCGCGCCGGCGCCCCCGTAGGCCTCCGGCACCATCATGCCCATCACGCCCATCGCACCGAGCCGCCCGAGGACTTCGCGCGGGAAGCGCTCTTCGTTCTCCCAGAGGGTGACGTGGGGCGCGATCTCGGCCTCGGCGAAGGCGCGCACCGCGTCGCGAATCCGCTTCTGGTCCTCGGTCAGATCGAAGTTCATGGTTTCGGGCCCGCGGGCGCCGGAGGCGCGCCCGCCGGCGAACCGCCCGGCCCGGCACCCGGACCGCGGCCACCGCGACGGCGGCGGCGACGGCGGCGTTTGACCCCGGGAGCGCCCGTGTCCGGCTTCGGCCGCGGGGCCCGGACCAGCCGCGGCGACCTGCGGACGCCGCTGCTGGGGCTGCTGCGCGGGACGCGGACCCGCCGGGCCCCGCTGTTGCTGCTGCTGCGCAGCGCCGCCCGCAGACGGACCGCCGCCCGGACGACGTTCGCGGTTTCGGTCGCGGTCGCGGTCGCGCTGGGGCTGGCCTGCCCCGGAGGGACGCCGATCCGGGCCGCCCCCCCGTTCGGGCGCGCGCGCGCCGCGGCCGCCTCTGCGCCGCCGGCGGCTGCTCTCGCGCCGCGGCTCGGGCGTGTCGACCCAGCCCTCTTCGAGATGGCGGAAGGTCACGAGGATCTCGGGCCGCGTCGCCTGGGCCCGGATGTGCTCGACGATCTTCGCGCGCAGCGCCGCGGCGGGATCCGCCGTGAGCGTCGGGATGCGCTCCGCGTCGAAGAGCACCATGCGCGTCCAGGAGATCCGCCGGCGGCCGCCGTCGGGCGTGTCGAAATCCATGACGAACATGTCGCGCTCGTGGTCGAGCGAGTGCTCGCGGAAGACGAGCTCCGGCAGCGCCTCGGCGCAGAGCGCCTTGAGCAGCGGCAGGTGCTTCTCGCCTCCCTCGAGGGTTTGTTCCATCGAGACCACTCGGTCCCGGAACATGCGTGTCTGGCCCATACGAATCCTGCCGGGGGTCTAGGTTCGTCCCCCGATCCCTTTCATCCGATCACCAGGCCCGATTCGCGAAAGATCTCCCTCGCGATGATGAGCCGGTGGATTTCGCTCGTGCCTTCGTAGATCTCGGTGATGCGCGCGTCGCGGAAGTTGCGCTCGACCGGATATTCCTTCGTGTAGCCGTAGCCGCCGTGGATCTGGAGCGCCTTGGTGGTGATGCGCTGCGCCATCTCGGCCGCGTACAGCTTGGCGGTCGCCGCTTCCATCGAGTACCGGCCGCCGGACTTCCTGACCTCGTCCTTCTTCGCCGCCGCCCGGCGCACGAGCAGGCGCGCGGCGTCGATCTCGGTCGCCATGTCGGCGAGGTAGAAGCGCAGGACCTGGAAGTCCGCGATCGGCTTGCCGAAAGCCCTGCGCGCCTTGGCGTAGCGGACCGCGGCCTCGAAGGCCTCCTGCGCGATGCCGACCGCCTGGGCCGCGATCCCGATGCGTCCGCCGTCGAGCGTCGCCATCGCGATCTTGAAACCGTCGCCCTCCTCGCCGAGGCGGTCGGCGACGGGGACCTTCACGTCCGTCAGGAAGATCTCGACGGTGCCCGAGGCATTCACGCCCAGCTTGACCTGGTGGCGCGAACGGTCGAAGCCGGGCGCGCTCGCGTCCACGAGGAACGCCGAGATGCCCCGGACCTTCTTCTCGGGGTGGACCATCGCGAAGAGCAGGCAGACGTCGGCGTCCGAGCCGCAGGTGATGAAGACCTTCTGCCCGGAGATCCGGTAGAAGTCCCCCTCGCGCACGGCGCGGGTCTTCTGGTTGCCCGCGTCCGAGCCGGCGTCCGGCTCGGTCAGCGCGAAGCAGCCGAGCTTTTCGCCGCGGGCGAGCGGCTCCAGGAAACGCTTCTTCTGGTCCGCGTTGCCGAACTTCTCGATCGGGTCGCAGACGAGGGAGTTGTTGACCGAGAGGATGACCCCCATGTTCGCGCAGGCGCGCGAGATCTCCTCGATCACGATGGCGTAGGAGACCGTGTCCATGCCCGAACCGCCGTGCTCGGTCGGCACGGCCACGCCCGCCAGGCCCAGCTCGCCCGCGGACGCGAAGGTTCCGCGCGGAAATTCGCCGGTCTGGTCGATGTGGGCCGCACGGGGCCGCACGACCCCTTCGGCAAACTCGCGGACCGAGGCCTGCAGCAGCTGCTGCTCCTCCGTGAGCTCCAGATTCATGGGAGGCGGAGTATACCGGCACGGCCGCCGGTCGACAGGTCGCCGCCCTTACGGGCAGCTAAACGCCTTCGTGTCCTGGAGCGGGGCGAACGGCGTCCCGATCGCGTTGTTGTACGTTTTGGAGGCGCCCGTCTGCGTGTCCTCGACGATCAGGGTCACGCCGACGTTCGTCAGGCCGCCCGCGAAGACCCAGAAATTTCCGAGCGTGCACGCGTCGAGGACCTTCACGACGAGCTCGATGTTGGCCGCGTCGAAGAACCAGAAGTAGCCCGAGTCGCTCGTCAGGGAGACGCCCATCCCCGGCCCGCTCGCGCCGGCGGGCGTGGCGTAGAACACCGTGACCCGGAAGCGCCCGCCGTTCAGGCAGAGCGTCGTCGGATTGGTCACGCAGGCGGCCGGATTTCCCGGTGAAAGCCACTGCGCCACCGACGGGTAGGTGACGCGGAACTGGCCGTCGACCGTGTCGTTGTTCACGACATCGCAGTCGTCGCTCTGGTTCGAGCCGCATTCGCCGTACTCCTGCCCGACCACGCGCAGGTCCTCGAGGTAGAGCGGCGAGCCGGAGCTGCCTCCGCCCGATCCTGCCGGCGACGTCCTTCTCGTAGAGGAAGGCGGACCGGGGCGCGTCGCCGCACAGCGTGTCGGGCGAGTCGTCGATCTGCTCCCGCGTGTAGATCATCGGGTTCCCGTTGGCGTAGCTCAGCCGGTAGAGCATGAGCCCGGCCGAGTGGGAGACGTCGGCCGTCGTCCAGCCGAGGAGCACGCTGTCGGCCGGCGGATCCTCCAGGAGCTGGACGAACGTGAAGTCGCTCGACGGCGACGCGCCCGTCACGAGCAGCGTCGAGCCGAGCGTGCGCGGGAACAGGTTCTCGTCCGGGATGGCGCCGTTGCAGGTCGCGGTCCGGTACTGCCAGAAGACCTCGAGCGAGGCGGCCGAAGCATCACTCGAGAAGCAGTGGTTCGCGGTCAGGAGGTACGGCACGGAGCTGCCGTTTGTCGTGTTCATCAGGCCGCCCGTGCAGACGTAGGACGAGCCCCCGTCCACGAACGTGAGCTGCCCGATCGCCTTCGTAGCCTGCTCCACGTTCGGAAACTCGGCGGTCGTCACGCAGCTGCGATCGATGAAGCAGGTGTCGGACTTCGGGGCGACGGCCGCCTTCTCGGCCGCCGAAGGCGCGAAGTCCGGGTGCTCGAGATGCACGACGGCGCCGACGAGGAGCATCGCACTGGCAATCTCCGACGGCCGTCGCCCGTGCCGGCAGCTGCGCCTCGAGAAAAATCCGATCGGAGAAGATCGTATTGGTCCAGAACCCTTCCGGACGGATGCCCGGCGAGAAGTTGTACGGCCCCTGGATCTCTCCGTCTTCGCCGTACACGTACACGCGGCTTCCGGCGGGAAGGCGCGCCTGGCGGATGTAGAGACGCAGCGCGCCGGCTCCCGCGGAGGAGAACGACGCCGTCCACGTCGAGGCTTCCGTCGGCCGACCGCTCGAGAAGGCCGCCGGAAACGGCGCTCGATCGCGCCCGCAGCGAGCGTGTTCGGCAGCCCGCTGAAACCGACCGGCGCCGGCAGGTCCCGCGAGACACCCACCTTCACGGCGGGCCGCTTGGGTCGGGCGCCGCCGCGGCGGTCGGGCGCGCGGAGCTCCGTCTGCTCGGCGGCCGTCAGGGCGCCGAGGTCGTGCCTCGCGCTCTCCGGCAGACGCGGCGCGGCCACCGCGAGATCGGCACGCCGGGGGGCGGCCTTCGGCGGGGCCGAGGGCTGAAAGACGGCCGGACCGACCTCGACCACCTGGCGCGGGTTCTCCGCGCCGAATACCGGAACGGCCGCGGCCGCGAGGGCCCACAGCCAGCGGCGGGGCGTGATCGTTTTCATCGTCTCGATGATAACCGCTGCCCCCGCCGGCCTATGCCCGCCGCAGCCAGAGTCCCTTCAGGTACTCGCCCTCCGGGCAGTCGAGCGAGACCGGGTGATCCGGCCCCGCTCCCTGACGCGCGACGAGCGCGAAGGCGACGCGGGCGTCCACGCTGGCCGAGAACACGATCTTCTGAAAGAGGTCCGCATCCACGAGGCCCGAGCAGGAGCACGTCAGCAGCCAGCCGCCCGGCGCGACGAGCGCCATCGCGACGCGATTGACGTCCTTGTAGCCGCGCGCCGCCCGATCGACGTCGGCCTTCTTCTTCGCGAAGGCGGGCGGATCGCAGACGACGACGTCCCAGCGCTCCCCTGCCGCGGCGCGGCGGCGCACGTCCTCGAAGACGTCGGCCTGGACGAAGTCCGTGTCTTCGGCCGCGAATCCGTTCGCGCGCCGGTGCTCGCGCGCGAGATCGAGGGCGCCCGCGGAGGAGTCGACGTCCACGCAGCGCGCGGCGCCGCCCGCGAGCGCCGCGACGGAGAATGCGCCGGAGTAGGAAAAGAGATTCAGCACGGACTTGCCGCGGGCGAGCGCGCGCAGGCGGGCACGGTTGTCGCGCTGGTCGAGGAAGAAGCCGGTCTTCTGGCCGCCGGAGACGTCGGCGAGGAAGTGGAGGCCGTTCTCGAGGAAGGGAATCCGTTCGCCCCCCTCACCCTGCCCTCTCCCCCCTCCGGGTGGAGAGGGTTCTGCGCCTCGCGGCTCTGCGAGCTCCCTCTCCCGGCGGGAGAGGGTCGGGGTGAGGGGCGCCCACCCTGGTCGCGGCTCGAGCCCGTCTCGCGGACGATCAACCGCGACGGCGCGAACACTTCGCGAACCGCGGCCTCGATCTCCGCTCGCCAGATCTCCGTGCCCCGCGTCGTGAGCTCGAGCACGGCCGTGTCGCCGTACACATCGACCAGTACACCCGGGCAGAGGTCACCCTCAGAGTTGACCGCGCGGTATCCCGTCGTCCCGGGCGGCAGGCATTCGTCGCGGAGCTTTCGGGCCGCCGCAAACCGTTCGCGAAACAGCGCGCCGTCGGGGACGCGGCCATCGAACGTCCAGAGCCGCGCGAGGATCTGGGAGTCCGGCGAGTACGCCCCCCGGGCCAGGAGCCGCCCCCCGGCGTCCACGACCTCCGCGTGGCCGTCCGCGCCGTCCCCGGAGGCCGATGCAACGCCACCGGAAAAAAGCCACGGGTGGCGGCGCGCGACGGAGGCCTCCCGGCCGGGCTTCAGGGTGAGGCGAATCAAGGGGTTACTCGCAGCATCGCGGCGCCAAAATACACCCTCAACACTTTCGGCCCCCGCCCCGTATTACAGGCAGACACACGATCTCCTCCTTCAGGCCCCTCGGAAGAGGGGCTTCTTTTTTGGAATGAGGGGCCGGCCTCAGTGGGTGAGGGCCGAGAGGATGCCGTAACTGAGGGCGCCGATCGCGGCGGCCATGGGAATGGTCAGGATCCAGGCGTAGACGATCTTGCCCGCGACGCCCCAGCGGACGGCGGACACGCGTTGCGTCGCGCCCACGCCGATGATGGCCCCGGTGATCGTGTGCGTCGTCGAGACCGGGATGCCCCAGACGGAGGCCGCGATCACGGTGCCCGCGGCGGCCGTCTCGGCGCAGAAGCCGGAGAACGGCTTGAGCTTCGTGATGCGGCTGCCCATCGTGCGCACGATGCGCCAGCCGCCCGTCAACGTGCCGAGCCCGATCGCGGCGTGCGCCGACAGGATGATCCACCAGGGGATCTTCGCGAGATCCGGCAGGTGCATCCAGTGCAGTTTCGAAGCCGGGTCCGCGAAGAGCGCGTGGTTGGCGACGAGCAGGCCGCCGATGATGCCCATCGTCTTCTGCGCGTCGTTCGTGCCGTGCGAAAGGGAAAACGCCGCCGCCGAACCGAGCTGCGCGCGGCGGAACCAGCGGTCCACGGATCCATACGGCGACTTGTGGAAGAGCCACGACATCGCGACCATCAGCGCCCACCCGACCGTCATGCCGATGAGCGGCGAGAGCACGATGAAGGAGAGCGTCTTCACCCACGCCATGCCCGGCACGATCGCGCGGATCCCGACGCGCGCGACCGCGGCGCCGGCGTAACCGCCGATCAGCGCGTGCGAGGACGAGGATGGGATGCCGAAGTACCAGGTGATGAGGTTCCAGGCGATCGCCCCGAGGAGACCGCCGAGCACGACGTCGGAATTGACGACCGTGATGTCGATCAGGTCCGCGCCGATCGTCTTGGCGACGGCTGTTCCGAACAGGAAGGCGGCGGCGAAATTGAAAAAGGCGGCCCAGAAGACGGCCTGCAACGGCGACAGCACGCGCGTCGACACGACCGTGGCGATCGAGTTCGCCGAGTCGTGCATTCCGTTGATGAAGTCGAAGACGAGGGCGATCCCGATGATGAAGAGAACGTAGATCATGGCAGGCTCGTGAGACGGCTCTGCGGGGCTAGGAGTGCTTGAGCACGACGCTCTCGAGCACGTGCGCGACCACGACGCACGAGTCGATGCAGCGCTCCATGTTGTCGTAGACGTCCTTCCACTTGATGACCTCGATCGCGGGGAGGTTGTCCCGGAAGAGGGACGCGATCGCCTCGTGGTACACGACGTCGCCTTCGTTCTCGAGCTGCTTGATCTTGATGGCGTGGGCCATCACGCCCTTCTGCTGGCGCAGGAGGGAAACGGCCTCGACGAGCTCGGCCGTGGTCGACACGACGATCCGCGAAAGCGACGTCGAGAGGGGCGTCGGCTTGTCGATCAGGAAGAGCGACACGCGCCGCACCGTGCCGTCGATCAGGTCGATGACGTCGTCGAGCCGCACGGCGAGCTGGTGGATGTCCTCCCGGTCGATCGGCGTGATGAACGTCCGGTCGATGCCCCGCAGGATCTCGTGGGAGATCTCGTCGCATTCGTGCTCGAGGCGCTTGATCTGGTCCGCGACTGTGCCCACCGAAGCCTCGCCCTTGAAGAAACGGTCGAGGATCTGCGCGGCCTTATGGATGCGGACGGCCAGCTCCGTGAAGCGCTCGAAGTACTTGTCGTCCCGCGGCAGGAAATTCAGCATAGGGCGCCCGTAGGCGGCGCCATCGTATCGCAGCCTTCACGCCGGCTTTACAGCCGGCTTCGCGCGCTTCTTACGCCGCGGCGGCGGGAAACCGCACGAGAAAGGCGCTGCCCTGGCCCGTCTCGCCCTCGACGTCCACGGTGGCCCCGTGGAGCTGGGCGATGTGCTTGACGATCGCGAGGCCGAGGCCCGAGCCCGGCCGCTGCTTCGAGCGCGACCGGTCCACCTGGTAGAAGCGCTGGAAGATCTTGTCGCGCTCCGCCTTCGGAATGCCGGGGCCGAGGTCCTCGACGGAGAACCCGGGGCGCCCCGCCTGCCGCCAGACCCGCACCATGATCGGCGCCCCTTCCGGAGAGAACTTGATGGCGTTGTCGAGCAGGTTGCGGGCGAGCTGACCGAGCCGCCGCCGGTCCCCGACGGTCGAGACGCCCGCGTCGCCCGTGACCCGCACCTCGACCTTCTTCTCGCGCGCCGCCGCCTCGAGGTCCTCGGCCGTCTCGGTCAGCAGGTCCTTCAGCGGGATCTCCTCGCGCTCGAGCGGCACCGCGCCGCTCTCGATCTGTGCGAGATCCATCAGGTCGTCGATGAGCTCGCGCATCCGGTCGGACTGCCGGCGGATGAGCCCCGTCAGCTCCGCGGTCTCCGCCCGGTCGGGACTGCCGTCGGCCAGCGTCTCGGCCGCGGCGGCGATGGAGGCGATCGGCGTCCGCAGCTCGTGCGACACGTCGCCGACGAACGTGCGCCGCATCGCCTCGGTCCGCTCCAGGCGCGTCACGTCGCGCAGCACGCCGACCGCGGCGGCGCGGTGGCCTTCCGGCAGCGGCGCCACGCTCACCTGCCACACGCGGTCGTCCGCGATGTGCACGGTCTGCTCGGTGGCCTCCCCGGTCCGCACGGTCGCCTCGAAGGAGTCGTAGAGGGGCCGTTCGCGCAGCACCTCGTAGACGCCGCGTCCGGCCGGCGTCGCGATCCCGGTCATCTCCGCGAAGCGGCTGTTGCACTCGAGCACCCGCAGCTTCGCGTCCACGACGACGAGGCCGTCGGGCAGGCGCTCGAAGACCATCGCGGTCAGTCGCCGCTCGGCCTCCGCCCGCTGGACCGCCTCGTTCAAGCGAGCTCTTCATGCGCTGCATGGCGCCCCCGAGCAGCTGGACCTCCTCGCTCCCGCCCGACGGCAGGTCGCGCGCGAAGTCCCCCGCGGCGACCGCCGAGGCCGCGCGCGTGAGCTCGGCGATCGGCTCGGAGAAGCGGCGCGAGGCGCTCGCGCCGATGAGGAAGAGCAGCAGGCAGACGCCGACGATCGCGCCGCGCATCGTCCAGAGATAGCCGAGCTCGACCTGCCCGAGCCGGGCCGCCGAAACGGCCAGCCGCAGCACGCTGCCCTCCGGCAGCCGGCGGGCCACGTACAGCATCGGCTTCTGCTCGGTCGGGGACAGCCGCCGCGAAACGCCGCTGCCGGTCGCGACCGCCGCGCGGACCTCCTCGCGGCTGGCATGGTTCTCCATGGCCGGCACGTCGGCCGGCAGCAGGTCGGTGTCGTCCAGGACCTTGCCGTCCGCGGCGATGAACGTGATCCGGCACTCGAGGGCGGCCGCCGCGCGGCGCAGGAACGCGTCGCGCCCCTCCGCGCCGGGCACGTCGTTGGCGAGGTCCCCGGCCAGGTGGTCGAGCTCGCGCCGGAAGCGTTCGGACACCCGGTCCTCGACGGACCGGCGGACCGTCGCGTCGGAGACGAGCACGAGGAACACCACGGCGAGCGCCGACAGGATCGCGAAGAGCGCGGTGAAGCGGGCGCGGAGCCTCATGCAGAGCTACTTCGCGGGGGCGGTTTCGCGGTAGCGGTAGCCGAGGCCGACGACGGTCTCGATGCGCTGGTCCCCGAGCTTGCGGCGCAGGGCGCGGATGTGCACGTCGACCGTCCGCGTCTCGACGTCGGCGTCGTAGTCCCAGAGGCGCGCGAGGATCGCGTCGCGCGTGACGACGCGGCTGCGGTTGCGGATGAGCAGCCAGAGCAGGTCGAACTCCTTTTTCGTCAGGTGCACGCGCTCGCCCTTCAGAGTGACCTCGAAGCGCGCGCGGTCCACGTGGAGCTCGCCGTCCTGGAAGACCTCCTCCTCGGAGGTCTCGAACGCCGCCACGCGGCGCAGGTGGGCGTTGACCCGCGCCAGCAGCTCGCGCATCGAAAAGGGCTTGGTGATGTAGTCGTCGGCGCCGATCTCGAAGCCGAGCAGCTTGTCGCGCTCCTCGACGCGCGCCGTCAGCATGATGATCGGGACCTTGCGCGTCTCGTCGGCGCGCCGCAGCTCGCGGCACAGGGCGAGGCCGTCGATGTCGGGCAGGTTCAGATCGAGGATCACGAGGTCGAAGGGCTTCTCCTGGACCGCCGCGAGCGCCGCGATTCCCGAGACGTAGTGCTCGACCTGGTACCGCTTCTCCTTGCGCAGGTTCAGCCGGATCGTGTACGCGATGTCGGCGTCGTCCTCGATGAGCGCGATGCGCTTCATCGAGCCCGTGTGGACCTCGCTGCGCGGCGTGGCGGACCCGTCTTTTCCTCTGGTGACCATGGCTTTCATTGTGGACCTTTCCTGGCTTCCGTCCAGCGTCTAGCCGAACCGGCCCGTGATGTAGTCCTCGGTGATCTTCTGGCCGGGGTTGGTGAAGATCTTTTCCGTGCGGTCGTGCTCCACCAGGCGCCCCAGCATGAAGAACGCCGTGGACTCGGAGACGCGCGCGGCCTGCTGCATGTTGTGCGTGACGATGACGATCGTGAAGTCGACCTTGAGCTCGTGGATCAGCTCCTCGACCTTCGTCGTCGCGATCGGGTCGAGGGCCGAGCACGGCTCGTCCATGAGCAGGACCTCCGGCTCGACCGCGAGCGCGCGGGCGATGCAGAGCCGCTGCTGCTGGCCGCCCGAGAGCCCCAGCGCGGACGTGTCGAGCCGGTCCTTGACCTCGTCCCACAGCGCCGAGCGGCGCAGCGCCTTCTCGACGCGCTCGGGAATCTCGGACCGCGGGCAGAGCCCGTTGATCCGCAGCCCGTAGGCGACGTTGTCGAAGATCGACTTCGGGAACGGATTCGACTTCTGGAAGACCATGCCGACGCGGCGGCGCAGGTCGACGACGTCGGTCCCGGGGCCGTAGATGTCGCTGCCGTCGAGCAGGACCTCGCCCTCGACGCGCGTGTCCGGGATGATGTCGTTCATCCGGTTCAGGCAGCGGAGGTACGTCGACTTGCCGCAGCCCGAGGGCCCGATGAACGCCGTCACCGTCTTCTCCGGGATCTGCAGCGAGATGTCCCACAGGGCCTGCTTCGGGCCGTACGAGAAGTTGAGCTTGCGCGACTCCATGCGGAGCCGTGCGCCCTTCGCGCGGAGCCTCCGAACGCCCCTCCCGGCCGGAATTCGGGGCCGCGGTCTGCGGCTCTGCGGGAACGTCCACGCTGGCCTCCAGTGTATCGCTCATGTGCGATGCATCCTTTCGAGCCGGCGCGTCACGACCCGCGCCAGCACCGAGAAGACGAACACGAATCCGACGAGCACGAGCGCGCCCGCCCACGCCTGGCGGTGCCAGTCCTCGTAGGGAGCGATCGCGTACGTGTAGATCTGCACGGGCAGCGACGAGATCGGCTGGTCGAGGCGCGTCGAGAAGAAGCGGTTGTTGAACGCCGTGAAGAGCAGCGGCGCCGTCTCCCCCGCGATGCGCGCGAGCGCGACGAGGATGCCCGTCATGATGCCGGGCAGCGCCGCCGGCACCATCACCGAGAAGGCCGCCCGCGCGCGCGTGGCGCCGAGGGCGAGCGAGCCCTCGCGCAGGCTCCCCGGCACGAGGTTCAGCAGCTCCTCGGTCGTGCGCGTGATGATCGGGACCATCATGAAGCCGAGCGCGAGGCCGCCGGCGAGCGCCGAGAAGTGCTTCACCGGCAGCACGGCCAGGCCGTACGCGAAGATCCCGATGACGATCGACGGCACGCCGTTCAGGACGTCCGCGGTGAAGCGCACGAGCGAGCCGAACGGTTTCTTTCCGTACTCCGAGAGGTAGACCCCCGCGATGACCCCGACCGGGATCGCGAGGACGGAGGCGATCGCGATCAGGTATCAGCGTCCCGAGCATCGCGTTGGCCATGCCGCCGCCCGACTCGCCCACGGGCTTGGGCATCTTCGTGAAGAAGTCCCAGTTGAGCGACGAGAAGCCCTTCTGCAGCACGTAGGCGAACACGAAGAAGAGCGGCACGAGGGCGACGGCCACCGCGAGCGCCGCACAGAAAGACGACGAGCCCGGAGACGAACTTGCGGCGAGCCGTCCGGTTCACTTGGCCCCCGTCGGCGCCGAAAAGGCCATCGTCGAGACGGCCCGCGGCGTCTTCACCTTGACCTCGCGGGTGACCTGCCAGATCAGCAGGCGCGACAGCGCGTTGATGATCAGCGTGATGACGAACAGGACGAGGCCGATCTCGATCAGGGCGGACAGGTAGAGGTCGTCGGCCGCCTCGGTGAACTCGTTGGCGATCACCGCGGCCATCGTGTACTGGGGCTCGAAGAGCGAGGCCGTGATCTGCGGGTTGTTGCCGATGACCATGGTCACGGCCATCGTCTCGCCGACGGCCCGCCCGAATCCGAGGATGATGGCGCCGATGATCCCGGTCCGGCCGAAGCGCAGGGCCGCGAGAATCGCCTCCCAGCGCGTGGCGCCCAGGGCGTAGGCCGCCTCCCGCTGCGTGTACGGAACCGCCTTCAGAACCTCGCGGGCCACCGAGGACGTGAACGGGAATCACCATCACGGCGAGGATGAGGGCCGCGGACAGCATCCCGACGCCCAGAGGCGGCCCCGAGAAGAGCGGGATCTTCCGCATCCAGTCGGGCGTGACCACCTGCGAGCTGGCGCACGAGCGGGACCAGCACGAAGACGCCCCAGAGACCGTAGACGATCGAGGGGATCGCGGCGAGCAGCTCGGTGAGGAACGCGAGCGGCGTGCGGAGGACCCTGGGCGACAGCTCGGAGAGAAAGATCGCGATGCCGAGCGCGATCGGGGTCGAGATGAGCATGGCGAGGACGGACGAGTACAGAGTTCCCCAGATGAACGGCAACGCCCCGAACTCGCCGGAGACGGGGTCCCAGGTCTTCCCGCGTCCAGAAACGGAACCCGAACTTGGCGAGCGAGAGGTGCGAGGTGCGATAGAGCTCCCAGAAGATCCCGGCCACGAGCAGGACCACGAGCAGGGCGAAAAACCCCGTCCCCAGCCGGAAGCCGCGATCGTCCGACGCTTCTGCGGGAGGACGGGGTCTTTCATGGCGCGTGGACCTGGACCGTCTAGAGCGAGATGCGCTTCAGGGCGTCCATCTCCAGGGTGACGACTTCCTGGGGCAGCGGCGCGTAGCCGAGCTCCGAGGCGTACTTCTGGCCGTCGGTCAGCGCCCACTTCATGAAGTCGACCATGATCTTGGCCCGCTTCTTGTCGCCCGGGTTCTCGTAGAAGAGGAGCCAGGTGAACGAGGAGATCGGGTAGGCGCCCTTGCCCGGCGCGTTGGTGATCGAGACGCGGAAATCCTTGGGCATGGCCTTGGCCGCGGCCGCGGCCGCCGCCGTGACCGAAGCGAGGGAGGCCGTGACGAACTCGCCGTCGAAGTTCTGCACCGAGCCGAAGTCGATCTTGTTCTGCTGCGCGTAGACGAGCTCGACGTACCCGATGGAGCCCGGCGTCTGCTTCACCAGACCGGCGACGCCCTCGTTGCCCTTGCCGCCGACGCCGACCGGCCAGTTGACGGACGTCGCGACGCCGACCGTCTTCTTGAAGTCGGGCGAGACCTTCGAGAGGTAGTCGACGAAGATGTAGGTCGTGCCGGAGCCGTCGGAGCGGTGCGCCACCGTGATGTCGGTCGCGGGAAGCTTCACGCCCGGATTGAGGCCGGCGATCGCCGGCGTCGTTCCACTTGGTGATCTTGCCGATGATGATGTCGGCGAGCACGCTGCCCGAGAACTTGAGGGGCGTGTCGACGCCGGGGATGTTGTAGATCGGCACCACGGCGCCGAGGACCGTCGGCAGGTGCAGGATCGGACCGGGCGCCGCGAACTGCTGCTCCGAGGTCATCGGACCGTCGGTCGCACCGAAGAAGACCGTCTGGTTGGAGAGCTGCCGGATGCCGCCGCCCGAACCGATCGACTGGTAGTTGATCTCGACCTCGGGGTGCATCTTGTTGTACTCGGCGAACCACTTCGAGTAGATCGGGTACGGGAACGTCGCCCCCGCCCCGTTGATCTGGACCGTCTGGGCCTGCGCCGTCCCGGCCGCCAGCGCCACGACGGCGCCGAAGACGAGGACCAGCAGGTATCGCATCGCTTTCATCGTTTCTCCTCGCTCACGAACATGAAGTTCGGACGTTAAATCGGTATGAATCAGCTGTTAACTAGAAGTTCAAGAGCGTGAAAAGCCCGTAGCTCTCGTCGGTCGCCCTCGAGAGGGGCGCTCCCATGTACCGCGTCTGCTCGAACTTGAGCATGACGGCGGTCGCGATTCCAGCCTTGGTCACGGGGAACCAGTACGCGGGCCCGGCGATGAGGCGCTGCTTGCGGTCGGGCTTGGCGTCGTTGGGAGTCACGCGATCCCAGCGGATCAGGGCCTCGAGGCCGCAGTCGGGCAGGCGGGGCGTCGCCCAGATCGAGTAGCCGTTCTCGGCGACGATGGTTCCGCCGGAGGTCGTCTGGTCCCTCGACTTTTCGTACTGGGCCCCGAAGTTGATGTACGGGTTCTCGAACGTGAGAAGCCCGATCACGCGTTCCTTGATGGCGTTCTTCAGATACTCGTCGTGGTCGTAGAAACCGGTCAGGCGCAGGCCCTTGATGATCGGAATCATGGGCAGCGGGCGCAGCGTGCCGCGCACCTGGAAAGAGAGCTCGTTGTTGATCTGGGGGCTCGTGTAGCCGTCGCCGTTGTACACGCCCGCATGGATGTCGCCGAAGTTCTCGGGAGCGTTCCAGTGCACGGAGGCGCCGAGATCCGACGAGGTCAGGAACGCCTCGCGATCGATGAGGATCGGGCCGGCGAAACGGTAGCGATAGATGCCCTCCTCGAAATCGACGTACGGCGTCTGCTGGAGGCCGATGCGGAACCACGAGCCCTTCGTCGTGAAGTCGCTGAAGTTCAGCTGCCCGTATGCATACTTGAGCCGATAGACGAGCGTTCCCGTGACGCCTGCGATCGGGCCGCTCGCCGGAACGGCGACGCGCACGACGTCGGGCGTGATGCGGAACTGGATCAGGTGGTTGATCTGGCCGGTCACGTTGATGTACGCCCGCGTGACGTTGAACCCGTTGAAGTGGATCTGGTTGCCCGCCGCGTCCGTCTGGGTCGGCTCCTGGATGTAGGTGTAGTCGGCGAAGATCGTCCCGCCGACGTTGACCGAGGGCGTGTCGTCGGGCGGCGTGTAACCCGTCGCCTGCGTGACCTGGGCCCGAGCTGCTGCAGACGCTCCGAACATGAGCAGCGCCGCCGCGCACGCTCCAGAGAAATACCCGAACCTGTGCTTCATGACTGTTCTTCCTCCTCTAATGAGCCGCGAGTCTCGGCGGCTCCGGTCAACGGAGAAGGAAGGCTCTGTAAAATCGAGGTGAAGCGGGGTCCGGCGTGACCCTCAGTTCGGAAACGTCGCGCGGATGACTTCGTCCGGGATCCCGGACTTCTTCCAGTCGATGATCTCGTCGGCCGTCAGCGCCGCCGACGGACGGTTGGCGCGAACGTACGAGACGATGACGTCCGCTCCGACACCCTCGTGCTGAAGGTCGAGGACCTTCGCCTTCAGCGCGGAGACGGAGACTCCTCCCGCGACCGCGGCGGGACGAGGCGCCGGCGTCGCAGCCGGCGGAGGCGCCACGCTCGCCGCGGGCGCTGCGGACGGCGGAGCCACCGTCGCCGCCGGCGTCTTCTTCTTGAGCTCCCACTTGAAAATGCTGCCGACGGTCGGCGGCGGGGCGGTCGCGAGCTCGGCGAGGGCGCCGGCGTCGCACGCGTAGGACTCGAAGGTGACCTTGTACCAGCTCTGCTCCGAATCCATGCAGCCGGGCGAGGTGTTTCCCACGGGGCAATCGATCTTCATCAGGTTCTTGAAACGGAAGGAGCGCAGGTAAAGGACGTTGCCGCCGGCGGCGGCCGTCGTGTTGCGCTCCTGGAGGTACGGGTCGCTGATCTCGCGCGCCTCCTGCTGCTGATCGATCGGTCCCCACTCCTTGAGGCGCTTGCATCCATCCGGCAGCGGCGGCGCGGGCTGGTCGGCGGACGTGACGTCGGCCTGGTAGACCTTCACGCTCTTGCCTCCGGGCGTCAGCGTCGCGCAACCGGCGCCCGCGAAGGCGAGCGCAAGAATGATCAGCCTTCTCATCCGGTCCTTCCTTTCCGAAATCCCGCCGGAATTCTATCCGGCAAAAAAAGGCCCCGATCGCTCGGGGCAGTTGGAGGGGTGCGTGCGCGCTGCAGTGCCGCGACGATCCGTCGGCGGCCTGAAGGCGCGTCCGAAAGCATGTGAAATCGGCGTAAAGAAACGGCTTCAGAAGGCCCTCACGTCGCCTTCATCGCAACGACCGTACGGCCGCGGCAGGCTCTCGCGGAGTTCTGACGTATCCTGCGCGGGGGCGGCGGCCGCAGACGCGCCGCCCCCACTTTTTCTCGGAGTTGCCGGTGACGATCGCTGCCTTCCTCCTCTTCCTCTCCCACACCGCGGCTCCCGCGGCCGCCGGAGCTCCTGCGATCGACGGGCCGGGGTTTTGCGCGCGACCGCAGAAGCCGCGCTGATGCCCGATGCCGTCCGGCCGTGGCTCTATGTCGTCTTCGCATCGCTCTGCCAGGTCGCGTGGGTGTTCAGCCTGAAACGGACCGACGGCCTGAACCGCTGGCTTCCCCTGGCCGGTTATCTGATCTTCGGCCTGGGCGCGGCGATCTTTCTTTCGATGGCGATGAAGCTGATCCCGATGGGGACCGCCTACGCGGGATGGATGGGGCTCTCGATCGTCGGCGCCACCGTCGTCGACCTCGCGGTGCTCCGCGAGCCGCTCAACCCGCTTCGACTCGGCTGCGTGGCGCTCATTCTCATCGGCGCCTGCGGCCTTTCGCTCACGACGCAGCGGTGAATCGGAAGAACTCCCCTCGCGGCAAAATGGCGATACGATCCCGGCCGTGATCTGGATCGAGTTCGTCGAGCCCGAAGAGGAGCACGCGGCGCACACGTCGGAAGCGCTGGTCGCCCTGGGGTCGACCGACGACAACGCTCTCGCCGCCATGGAGGCGGAGCTCGCCCAGCTGCTCGCCGCCGCGATCCCGGAGGATTCCGCGGGCCCGACGGCCGAGGCGCCCGCTTCTCCCCGGCTCGTCAAGAAGACACGCCGCCGGATTTCGCGCCGCCGGCTCAAGGCGCCGCGCGGCGTGCCCCTGCGCGAGGCCATGCTGCGAGCATTCACGGCGATCATCGCCACGGCGCGCGGCACCGTGCGCCACGTCGGGCTCGAGCCGGAGGAGGCGCTGCACGATTTTCGCAAGTCGGTTCGCCGGGCCAGGGCGCTCGTGTCCCTGCTGCGCCCCGCCCTCGGCCGCACCGCGGCGACGGGAATCTCCGGGGAGCTGCGCGGCGCCTTCCAGGCCACCGGGGCGCTGCGGGACGCCGACATCCTGATCGCGACGCTGCGGTCGGTCGCCTCCGACGATCCATCCCGCCCGATCGTCGAGCGGGCGTTGTCGCAGGAGCAGGCGCGCGACGGCGCGCGCGCCGCGGAAACCCTGGCCACCGGCAACCGCGTGCTGCGGCCGCTGCCGGACGTGCTTCGCGTGACTCTGCCGCAGGCGTTTTCGATGGATGATCTGGCGCGCGGCCTCGCGCGCAGCTGCCGCCGCGTTCGCACCACCCTCGCGCAGGCCGCCGAGGCGGGAACGAGCGCCGCGTTTCACGAGTGGCGCAAGCGCGTCAAGGAGCTCCGCTACCAGATCGAGCTGCTCGCCTCCACGGGCAGCGCCGCGCTCAAGAAGCGCGAGAAGGCGCTCGCGGCCCTCGCCGAGGAGCTCGGAAAGGTGACGGACCTCATCGTTCTGCAGACGGCGCTGGTCGAGCGGCAGGCTTCGGGCGCCGTGCCGCTGGCCCCGGCGCTGGCCGAGGCGATCCGCACCACGATCGACGCGCGCACGCGGGAGCTCACCCAGAGGGGCGCCGCGTTCTTCACCGAGCCGCCCGCCGACTTCGCGCGGCAGGTCCTGGCCGAACGAGGCTGACCGGAGGCCGGATCCTCCTCAGCGCGGCGGCGCCACCGCAAGCCGCCGCATCCAGTCGAGCATGGCCTGGAGATCCTCCACGATCACGCAGCCGCCCGGAGGATGGCTCCGGCGCGCGCCCATGCCGCCGACCAGGATGGGGACCGCCGCGGGAATTGCGCGGCGCAACTGCTCGAGCTGGTCGCGCGACCGCGCGCCCGCCGTCGAGACGGAGATGCTGACGCCGACGGGGGCCGGCCGCTGCGACCGGAAGGCCGCCACGATCTCCTCGACCGGCGTATCCGTTCCGAGCACGAGCGGCTGGAGTCCCGCGAACGCCGCGATGAGCGCGGCCATCTGGATGCCGAGCCCGTGCTGCTCGCCGCTGAATGCAGCCAGCGTGATCCCGGAACCGGGCGCGGCGCGCTCGAACGGAAGGCGGATGGTCCGCAGCACGTCCTCGAGCCGCTCCGAGAAGAAATGCTCGTGGTGGACGCCGATCTCGCCGGTCGCCCACCCCTCCCCCACTTCCGTGATCATCGGGATCGCCCGGAGGCGGAGAAACTCGACGGGGCCGAGGCCGGCGGCGTCCGCGAGCAGGGCCGCCGTGAGCTCGCGGCCCTTGTGCCCGCGCACGAGATCCATCAGGGATCGCAGGACCGGCGGGGCCTGCGGTCCGGCGACCCGGAGGAACTCGCGGTCGGTCAGCAGCGACTCGAGCAGGGGCTCGGCGAGCGGCACCACCTGGCCCGGCCGGTGGCCTCGAGCGAGCGCCTCCGAGATGCGGCGCAATCGGCGCACGTCGGCCGACGAGTAGAGGCGGTGGCCCGACGGCTTTCGGCGCGGAACGGGGAACCCGTAGCGTTTCTGCCAGACGCGCAGCGTGTCGGCGGACAGGCCGGTCGCCCGGGCCACCGCGCCGATCGAAAGGCGCGGCTCGACGGACCTTTCGACGGCTGCCTGCTGCATCCCCACGCGCTCCTTGACCTGGGGCGGTCTTACCGTTTCTTCCATATTTAGTCTATATATTTTCATGGACATAAATCAATGTAAACGCACTTCTCGTTCCCCCAAGTTCCCTCTATGCAAGGCGTGCACCTGTCGATTTCCCTGTTGAGCGGGTTCGGGAGGCGGACGGGCCGCCCCCGGGGTCGGTCTCCGGGCCACGCTTTCCGGCTTAACATCCGGCTCGCGGCGCGGTGGTACCCTGCCGCTTCTTCTGAGGGTGCGACGGCCATGAGCGAAGTTCAATTCATCGGCGGGACGGCCACGCCCGACGATCGCCTCAACGATCACGCGCTGTACTTCAACCGCGAGATCTCCTGGCTCGCCTTCAACCGCCGCGTGCTCGAGGAGGCGCTCGACCCGAGCTGGCCCCTGCTCGAGCGTGTGAAGTTCCTCTCGATCTTCCACTCGAACCTCGACGAGTTCTTCATGATCCGCGTCTCGGGCCTGCACGAGCAGCTCGAGGCCTCGGTCACCGAGCGCAGCGCCGACGGGCTGTCCGCCCCGGAGCAGCTGCGCATGATCCGCGAGATCGTGCACCGCGACGCGGGGCTCGCGATGCAGACGCTCAAGGAAGACCTGCAGCCCAAGCTCGCCGAGGCCGGCGTGCGGATCCTCGCGTGGGAGGAAGTCGAGCCCGAGCGCCGCAAGGAGCTCTCCGCCTACTTCGAGAGCGTGGTGTTCCCCGTCCTGACGCCGCTCGCGTTCGACCCGGCCCACCCGTTCCCGTTCGTCTCGAACCTCTCCCTCTCGCTCGCCGTCGAGCTGACGGACAAGAAGGAGAAGCGGCCGGCCTTCGCGCGCGTGAAAGTGCCGGCCTCGCTCGGCCGGTTCGTCCCGGTCCCGGGCGCTCCGGGCAAGACGCTCGAGTTCGTCATGCTCGAGAAGCTCGTCGAGGCCAACCTGGACCGGCTGTTTCCGGGGATGCAGATCCTCGGGGCTTCCGCGTTCCGCGTCACGCGCGACGCCGACATCGAGATCCGCGAGGACGAGGCGGGCGACCTGCTCGACAGCGTGGCGGAAAACGTCCGGCGCAGGCGCTTCGGCGCCGCGATCCGGCTCGAAGTCGAGGAGCGCTGCCCGGAGACCGTGCGCGAGCTGCTGCGCGGCGAGCTCGAGCTCGAGCCCGACGACGTCTACGCCGTGGACGGACCGCTCGGCGCCGCGGACCTGATCGCGGTCCTGAAGCTCGACCTGCCGCAGTTGAAGGACGTCCCGTACCTTCCCTCCGCGCGCACGATCTTCGACCCGCCGGGCAACGTGTTCGAGACGATCAAGAAGGGCGACGTCCTGCTCCACCAGCCCTACGACTCCTTCGACCCGGTGCTCCGGTTCCTCGAGGAGGCTGCGGCCGACAAGGACGTCCTCGCGATCAAGATGACCCTCTACCGGGCCGGCACGGATTCGCCGATCGTCGCCGCGCTCGCGCGGGCCGCCGAGAACGGCAAGCAGGTCGCGGTGCTCGTGGAGCTCAAGGCGCGCTTCGACGAGGAGAACAACATCCAGTGGGCGCGGTCGCTCGAGCGCGCCGGCGTGCACGTGGCCTACGGCGTCGAGGGCCTGAAGACCCACGCCAAGATCGCGCTCGTGGTCCGCCGCGAGGGCAACACCATGCGCCGGTACGTGCACGTGGGCACGGGCAACTACAACCGGGCCACGGCGCGCATCTACACGGATCTCGGCCTCTTCACGGCGCGCCCCGACTTCGGCCACGACGCCTCGGAGCTCTTCAACTTCCTGACGGGCTTCTCGAAGAAGACGAAGTACCGCAAGCTGACCGTGGCCCCGTCCCTCCTGCACGACAAGGTGCTCGGCCTGATCGACCGCGAGGCCGAAAAGGCCAGCCAGGGCAAGCCCGCGTCCATCATCGCCAAGATGAACGCCCTCGTGGACCCGGCGGTCATCCGCGCGCTCTACCGCGCGTCCCAGGCAGGGGTGCCGATCGAGCTCGCCGTGCGCGGCATCTGCTGCCTGCGGCCGGGCGTTCCCGGTGTCTCCGAAGGGATCCGCGTCTCGAGCGTCGTGGGACGCTTCCTCGAGCACAGCCGCGCCTTCTCCTTCGGCGTCGGCGAAGAGGAAGAGATCTACATCTCGAGCGCCGACTGGATGCCGCGCAACTTCTACGCCCGCGTCGAGCTCATGGTCCCGATCCAGGACGACAAGGCGAAGGAGAAGATCCGCCAGGAGGTCTTCGAGCCCTTTCACGCGGACAACACGCGCGCCCGCGACCTCGACAGCGACGGCGCCTACGTCCGCCGGCGGCCCGCTGCCGGAGAAGCGCCGCGGGACGCGCAACAGGATCTGCTCGATCGCCTCGCGCGGCGCGGCCTGAAGGCAGTCCCGGCGCTCTAGGATTCGGAGGGCGAGGGCCGCACGATCCGGGTGTCCCGGCCGATGCGCAGGGCGCGGCCTCGCCACGACAGCGGCCCGCCGATCAGCCCCGAAAGGAAGACGCCGACGGCGAAGATGTCCCGGACGGGCAGCAGCAGCCAGTCCGACGTCTCGAGCCGCCGACCCAGGCCGCGGGCGAGCATGCCCTCCATCCCGTACCGCAACGCCAGCAGGAGGGCTGCCGGCGCCCACGCCCCGGCCGCTGCGGCCGCCGCCGCCCACGGAAGCGAGCCCGAAAAGAGCTCGAAGAGATAAAGGGGCCCCGCCAGGCGCGTGCGCATGATCGCCCAGCGCCGGTGCCGCGCGAAGACGGCCCGCAGCTTCTTCCGGATCTCGGTCGTTTCGATCAGGTCGGCCGAGAGCACGACGCCGTAGCCGGCCTTCCGCACCTGCCGGCCGATCAGGAAATCCTCGGCCAGGAAGTTCTCGAGCGACGGGAAGCCGCCGATCGCGTCGAGTGCCGGGCGCGAAACCAGGATGGACTTGCCGACCACGCACGGCATCCGGAGGATGCCCGCGACGGCGGCGGTGCCGGGCTGCAGGCAGCCGTTCAGGTAGAGCGACTCCACGCGCGAGGCGAAGCTGATCGCTCCGGTCGCGACGAACAGGTGCGAGACCAGCCCGACCTGGCTGCGGGCGAAGTGGGACGTCGCCCGCGCGAGAAAATCCGGGCGCACCCGAACGTTTCCGTCCGAGCAGAGGATCAGCCGGTGCCGCGCGCGGGCCACCGCTGCGGCGAGGCGGTCGATCTTGGCGTTGCCGCCATGGTCGCGCTCGTCGAAGACGAACGTGCTCGGGACTGCCGGATGGCGGTCGGCCACACGGCGGGCGATCGGATACGCGGGATCCGCGTCGTCGGCGAAGGAGAAGACGATCTCGTAGCGGCGGTAGTCCAGCCTGTAGAAGCTCTCCAGGTTGTCTTCCAGCCCTTCGTCGAGACCGCAGAGCGGCTTCAGGATCGAGACGGCCGGGGCGAACGTGGAATCCACTTCGCCGCGCGACGTCCTGCGCAGGCGCCGCAGGGCGAGCGTGGCGGCCGTGTGCAGCCCCACCGCGGTGCCGAGCCCGGCCAGGGCGATGCCCGCGACGGGCGTCACGCCGTGGCCGCCTCTCGCTCGGACAGGCGCATCACGCCGATCCCCGTCCCGCGCCGAAGCGCCGCCAGGACGCTGTCACGAGTCTTGTCCGCATGCAGGAGGGACTTCCACGCGTAGAGGTGCTCGGGACGGTGGAAGTCGCTGTTGGCCAGATGCGGCAGGCTTTGCCTCGAGATGACCGGGTACAGCTCCCAGCGGCACCCGACCTCCCAGAGATCGAGCAGCGGCGCCACGAACTTGCGGCGGTTCCAGAGGTACCACGTGTTGGCGAACCACTCGCTCATCTCGTGCGGGTGGCAGGCGACCGAGATGGCGCCTCGGGCCCGGATCTCCTTGAGCATGTCGAGCGGATCGCCGTCGGCCGAGAGAAACTCGTCGAGGCCGAGCGCGAGCACGTGGACCGAGGTGTTGCGGTTGATCGTGTTGCGGGTCATCTCGGCGCCGCGCAGCACCAGCATTCCGTACGTGCTCCACGCGCGCTCGGCTTCGCGCTCGATCTCCTCGGAGTAGCGCTTCCAGCTCTCGGGGTCGAGGCTGTTCCCGATCCGATGGGCGACCTCGCCGAGACCGCTGTCCCTGTTCACGATGTGATCCGTGATCGCGATGACGTCGTGGCCGGACTGCCCGAACAGGTCGACGACCTTCGGCAGCGGCAGGACGCCATCCGAGTAGGTCGTGTGGATGTGGAAGTCGCAGAGGAGCATGCCATTCATCGCATTTGCATTTTCCGCGCCAGACGCAAAGCGCCGGCGAGCACCGGCGGAAGATCGCCGGAAAGACGCGTAAGAACGGCGTGAACTAGCGGCCGGCGGGCGGCGCGGACCGTCTCTGGACGAGCAGGACGGGAAGGCGGCCGACTCGGCGCGGCACCACGGGAGAAGGTCCTCGCGAGCGGTGCGGCCGGTGGGTGGACTGCCACCAGCCGATCCACTGCCGCCGCGCGTCCGTCGCCCGGTCCACGCTCTCGAAGTGATGGACCTTCAGGTCCGCCGCCTTGACCTCGGCCGTCCGGGCGCCGCGCGAGAAGAGGATGTGGACCGGCAGCGCGACGTCGCCGCGCAGCGGAAACGAGAACCAGAATCGCTCGGCGTCGGCCGCTGCGCGCAGCTCGCGCGAGAACCCCGCGATCGGCACGGACCGCTCGGGCGTCAGCTGCGCGACCGAGGACCAGCCGACCGCCTGGAGCTCGACGTCGTGGAGTCGACCGCACGCGCACCGGACCTCTCGATTCGCTCCCGAGCCGGCCGCTCCTCCGAGCTCGAGCGCGTTGCCGCAGTCGCAGAGACCGACGAGGTTTCGCATGCGCGTGAGCCTAGGAGGAGGGTATGAAGCTGGCATGAAGGAACTGGCCCGGGCCGATCCGGCCATAATCTTCCCGTGACCGGCCTGCCCGACTACCACGTCCATACGTTCCGCTGCGGGCACGCCGGCGGCGCCTCGCGCGATTACGTGCTCGCCGCGATCCGAAGGGGTCTTTCCGAGATCGCCTTCACCGACCACATTCCCCTCTACTTTCTGCCCGAAGCGCGGCGCGACCCCCGCCTCGCCATGCGGGAGGACCAGTTCGACGGCTACGTCCGCGAGGTCGAAGGGTTGCGCGACGAGTTCGCCGGGCGGATCGCCGTGCGTCTGGGCCTGGAGGCCGACTACGTCGAGGGCCACGAGGAAGACCTGCAGCGATGGCTCTCGCGCGCCGCCTGGGATCTCGTGCTCGGATCCGTCCACTGGGTTGCCGGCGACTGGATCGACGATCCGGCCCGCTCGCCCGGCCGCTTCGAGCGCGAGGGAACCGACTTCCTCTACGAGGAGTACTACCGCCTGCTGGCGCGCGCGGCCGGGACCGGGCTCTTCGACGTTCTGACCCACTTCGACCTTCCGAAGAAGCACGGACACCGACCCGCGACGCCGAGGGCGGGCGCCGAGAATGCGGCCGTCGCCGCCGCGGCCGCGGCGGGCTGCGCCGTGGAAATCTCCTCGGCGGGCCTGCGCAAGCCCGTCGGGGAGGCGTATCCGGAAGCCGGCTTGCTTGGACGCATCGTCGCCGCGGGAATCCCGGTCACGTTTTCCTCGGACGCGCACGCCCCGGCCGAAGTCGGATGGGGCTACGACCGGACGTTGCCGCTCGCCCGCGCCTGCGGAGTCGTCGAGTTCGTCACCCTGGAAGGTCGTCGGAAGGTTCGCCACCCGCTCCCGACGTGAGGTGCGCGCCGAGCCGCGTGAAGAGGTCGGCGGAGGGGTTGCGGCGTCGGCCCATCGTCGCGTAGTCGACCTCGAAGAGGCCGAAGCGCGGGCGAAATCCCTCCAGCCACTCGAAGTTGTCCATCAGGGACCAGTGGAAATAGCCGTCGATCCGGGCGCCCGCCGCGCGCCGCCGGGCCAGGACCTGGACATGGTCCCGGAGAAACGCGCACCTTTGCCGGTCGTCGCGTGTGGCGATGCCGTTTTCGGTGACGATGATCGGCAGGCCCGCCGCCTCCGCCTGCTGCAGGACCCGGCCGAAGCCGTGGGGATGGATCTCCCATCCCATGTCCGTGAGCCCCCGCTTTTCCGGATCGCGATAGACGAAATCGCCGACGGCCCCGGGGCGCGCTCGAAAGCGGATGTGGACGCGGCTGTAGTAGTTGACGCCGATGAAGTGATTCGCCGCGGGAAGGCCGGGCACGCGAAAGCGCGCGCGGCCCTTGCCCGGGAACCTCCAGTCGACGTCGCCGGTTGCGATCGCATCGAGGAGGGTGAGGTTGTACAGGCGTTCTGCGTACCGCGACAGGCGCCGGTCGAGGAAGCTTCCCACCCGATCCGGCGCGAACTCGAGCATGTTGTGGGCGATGCCGACCCGGCTGCCGGGGGCCTGCACGCGGATCGCGTCGGCCGCCTCGACGTGGGCATGGAGCATGTGCTCGAAGGCCCTGGACGCGCGCCGGAAGCTCTTGTGCCCCGGCGGCATGACGCCGGCGACGTAGCCGCCGAGCAGCAGGACGATCGGCTCGTTCAGCGTGATCCAGAGGCGCACGCGCGGCCCCAGCGCCGCCGCCACCGCCGAAACGTACCGGCGAAAGCCCGTCACGGAAGCGGGGTTCTCCCAGCCGCCCTGGGCCCGAAACCAGGCGGGGTGGGTGAAATGGTGGAGCGTCACGACCGGCTCGACGCCCAGGCGCGCGAGCTCGTCCACGCGCTCCCGCTCGCGCAGCAGCGCCTCGTCGGAGAAGACACCCGGCTCGGGCTCCACGGCGCTGCGCTCGATCGAGAACCGGTAGGCGTTGGCCCCGATGCTCGGAAGAAGGCCGAAGTCTTCCCGCCACAGCGACCGGTGGCCGGAGGCCTGGCCGCAGCGCTCGCCGCGGACGTTGAGCCGCTCCTGCCGCTCCCATTCGGTCCAGTCGTTCTCGAGCGCGCCCTCGACCTGGTACGAAGAGGTCGACACGCCCCAGAGGAAGTCCGGGATGCTCACCGGCGCAGTATGCCGGATGCGGGTCTCGAGCGGCCCGCTTCAGCGCGTCAGGGAAGCTCGGCGGCGTGGTGCTTCACCCAGCGCGCCTCGGCCATGAAGATCGTGTCCTCGCAGATGTTGGTCGCGAGGTCGCCCACGCGCTCGAGATTCTTGGAGATCGAGATCAGCTCGATGCAGTAGGTCGTCAGCGCCGGGTACTCCGCGATGTACGTCAACAGCTCGCGGATGATCGAGACGTTCTTCTCGTCGAGGATGTCGTCCTTCTTGATCACGCGCTTGGCCAGCTCGGCGTCGCGGTTGACGAAGGCGTCGAGCGACTGCTTGAGCATGGACATGGCGACCTCGGCCATGTACGGGATGTCGATGAAGGGCTTGAACGGCCGCTGCCCGGCCAGGCGCTCGGCCCCCTCCGCGATGTTGACGGCGTGGTCGCCGATGCGCTCGAGATCGCTGTTGATCTTGAGGGCGGCGATCAGGAAGCGCAGGTCGACGGCCACCGGCTGCTGCAGGGCGAGCAGCGCGATCGCGGATTCCTCGATGGCCAGCTCCATCCGATCGATGTCCTCGTCGGCGGCGATGACGGCGCGCGCCTTCTCGGCGTCCATCTCGGTCAGGGCCTCGATCGAGCGGTGGATCTGGCGTTCCACCTCGCCGCCCATGAGGATCAGCTGGCGCCGCAGGTCTTCGAGTTGTTCCGAAAAGTGCACTTTCACGGTCCGTCTCCTGGTGCTGGCGCTAGTTCCAGAGTGCTTCGGCGGAGAGAATCTCGAGGTCTTTCTGGTGCACGGCCTCGCCGCTGCCGGCGGGAACCGCCCGGAAGGCGACGGACCGGTCGAACACGCGCTCGAACAGGTTTGCCTTCTTGCGCGCGGCGTCGAGCTCCGGCTCGCAGTCGGCCCGCGCCCCCGCGTCGAGCTCGATGCGGCGGGCCTTCACGCGGCAGGTCACGCCCGTCACGATCTGGCGGTGGCTGCGGTCGAGACCGTCGGCGATCCGCAGGATCGCGGCGAGCTTCTCGACGATCGCCTGCAGGTACGGGTTCAGGCGCCGCCAGTTCTCGTGCGACTCCTTCGGGCGGCCGCCCTTGTGGTACCGCGCGAGCGACGCGAGCACCTCGATCTCGTCGGCCGAGAACCCCGTCAGGTCCCCGTGGGTGATCAGGTAGTAGGAGTGCCGCTGGTGCTTCGAGTAGCCGATGTAGCAGCCGATGTCGTGCAGCAGCGCGCCGTACTGGAGCCACTCGCGCTCGGTCGCCGTCAGCTGGTGCAGCGAGTGCGTCTGGTCGAAGATCTCGAGGGCCAGGCGCGCGACGTGCGCGGCGTGCAGGACCTCGGCGTTGCCGCGGCGCAGCAGCCGGTCCACGCTGCGCGCGCGCATGTCCCGGTTGACCGGCGTGCGGGTTTCGCCATGGCGGGCGACGTAGTCGAGCAACAGGCCCTCGCGCAGGCCGCGCTCGCCGACGATGATCGCGTCGGCCCCCGTCCGCTTCAGGATCCAGGAGAGCAGCAGACCGCCGGGGACCGCGATGTCGCGGCGCCGCGGGTCGAGGCCCGGGACGCGCAGCTTGTCCTTCTCGTTCGTGCGCTGCAGCAGGCGGTTGACCTTCTTGAGGGCCGCGCGCGTCAGCGTCCGATGCCCCGTCGGATTGGGCTCGCGGCCGAGGACCGCCGCCTCGTGGACGAGCGACAGCGACTGGATCGTGCCCGACGAGCCGACGCAGGTCTTGAAGCCCTTCTTGCGGACCGCCTGGGCGGCGCGCTTGGCGACGCGGCGGATCGCCTTCTTCATCTCCCGGATGTCGCGGTCCGACGGCGGGTCGCTCTTGGCGTGGCGGTCGTTCAGGCGGACCACGCCGAGCGGCAGGCTCTCGGTCAGGAGCACCCGCGTGCCGTTGGAGACCACGAACTCGGTCGACCCCCCGCCGATGTCGACGAGGAAGAGCGGGTCATTGGTCGCCGGGAACTCGCTGCGCACGGCGAGGTTGATGAGGCGGGCCTCCTCCTCGCCGGAGATCACGTCCACGCGGACGCCCGTGCGCTTCTTGACGGCGGCGACGAAGGCGTCGGAATTCGTCGCCTCGCGGACGGCGCAGGTCGCCACGGCGCGCACCACCTCGGCGCCCGAGCCATGGGCGAGCTTGGCCAGGTGCTCCACCGTGGAGGCCCCCGCCTCGATGGCCTCGGGCGAGAGCACGCCGGTCCGCAGCGTCTCGCTGCCCAGGCGCACCATCTCCTTCTCGCGCAGCGACGACGTCGAGGGTCCCGTCTTCCTCGACGTTGGCGACGAGCAGCTTGATGCTGTTGGTGCCGATGTCGATGGCGGCAAGGGTTTTCATCGAGGCGCCAGTGTCCCGCCCGGGCGGCGGTACCGCGTGAAGGAAACGTGAAGAACGCGTGAAGTGATGCTCCTTGTCCTCGCGCCCTATAATAACGCCCCGTGAAAGAAAGCGCTCCGGTCTGGAAGGCCCGCGGCAAGTCGCTCGAGGCGGCGCGCAAGGCGGCCCGGCGCGGGGAGCCCGAAGCGTTTCGCGAGCTCGGCCACGCGCTCCACCACGTCCGCATCACGGCGCGCGCGCTCGGGCGGCGCGCCATCGCGCGCGGAGCCCGTCGCATCGCGCGCGCCCTCGCCCGCCAGGCGCAGCTCGAGACCGATCGGCGATTCCTCGAGCGCATCGGCCGCCTCGGCTTTCTCTCGCCGGACGCCGTCACGGCGCTCGCGGCGCGCTGGGAGAAGCAGGCCGCGCGGGGCGCGCGGCGCGCGGCGCGGGCCGCCGACGGTCCGCGGATCCAGCGCCTTCGGCGGCGCCTCGAGCGGCTCGCGCGCAAGGGATCCAACGGCGCCATCCCGCGCCTCGAGAAGGCGCGCCAGCGGCTGGAAGCGACGCTCGCGCGCTCGCTCGAGGGGCGCGACGACGCCGCGCTGCGCCGCTACCGGCGCGCGGCCGTCCGGGCCCGCTGCATCGCCGAGGATCTCGCCGCGCTCGGCCTGCCGCCCGCCGCCCCCCACGCCGGCCGCGAAGCGGCGCTCGAGGGCGCGCTCATGCGGTGGAACGACCTGCGCAAGTTCCGGCGCCGGCTGCTCGAGAGCCGGGAAGAGGCCGAGCTGCGCGGCTCCGTGACGCAGGCGGCCGAGATCGAGCACCTGCTCGCGGCGCTCGAGCCCCCGATCGGATCCCTGCGCGCGGCCGCCGTCTCGGCCTCCCGCCGCAGCGCCCAGGTCGTCCCGCTGCGCCGCGCCGCCGGCGCCTGATCGCCGGCCCGGCCGCCGGACCTCTTTGAAGCCTGCGCCGGCAGGCCCGTCGCCTGCTACCCCGTCGCCTGCTACAATGAATGGGCTCTCAACAGCCTATTTTTGCAATGAGTTCGCCGAATAACAGCGGCAGGTTCTCCCGGCCCACGGCCCCGGATCGCGCCGGGACACTCGTGGCCCTCGCGGAGTCATTGTTCGACGAGATCACGCGACAGGCGGCGCAGACCTGCGGGAGCCAGGCGGCGGCGCTCTCCCTCGTCGAAGACGGCCACCACTGGTTCAAGTCGCGGGGTGGCGTCAGCCCGGCGGAGACCCCCCGCGCGATCGCCCTCTGCGCGGAGACGATCCGCCGCAAGGACGTCTTGAACCTCGCCGACGTCCGCCAGGACGAACGGTTCGCCGGCGGGCCGGACGATCCCCGCGGCATCCGCTTCTTCGCCGGCGCCCCGATCATCACGTCGCGGGCCGGCGCCATCGGCACGATCTCGGTGATGGACATCGCCGTCCGCGAGCTCGGCGCCGAGCAGCTCGCAGCGCTCGCGGAGCTGGCGCGCGAAGCGGGCCGGCAGTTCGACATCCGGCTGGGCGCCAACGAGGTCCTCGCAAGCGTGGCGCCCGAGGAGCCCGCCCGGCAGACGGATTCGGCCGAGCCCGAATTCCGCACCCTCGTCGAGCGGCTTCCCGCTCGGCACGTACCTGATCCAGGACGGCCGCTACCGCTACGCCAACCCCAAGCTCGCCGAGATCCTCGGCTACACGCAGCCCGAGCTCGTCGGCTCCGACGTCGCCACGCTGGTGGTCGACGGCGACCGGCCCACGGTGCTCGGCCGCATCCGCGAGGGCCTCTCCGGCGGGTTCTCGGGCCCCTACACCTTCCAGGCGATCCGGAAGGACGGGGAGCTCATCGACGTGGAGGTCCACGAGACGGCAGCGAGATCGACGGCCGGGCCGCGCTCATCGGCTCGATGCTCGACGTGACCGAGCGCAAGCGGGCCGAGGCCCAGGTTGCCGAGCGCGCCTTCGTGGACCCGCTCACGCGCCTGCCCAACCGCGTGCGGTTCATGGAGCGGCTCGAGACGGAGCTCGCCCAGTCGCGCCGGTACGAGCGCAAGCTGGCGGTCGTCCACCTCGACCTCGACAAGTTCAAGTTCGTCAACGACAACTGGGGCCACAACGTCGGAGACCGGCTGCTGCAGTCGCTCGCGCTGCGCCTGACGCGGGGCGTGCGCGAGGTCGACACCATCGCGCGGATCGGCGCCGACGAGTTCCTCGTGCTCGTGCCCGGACCTGCGGCAGGGCGAGGACCTCTCGCGGTTCGCGCAGAAGCTGCTGGGCCTCGCCAACCGTCCGGTCGACATCGACGAGCGCACGCTCCAGGTCACGGCGAGCGTCGGCGTGGCCACGTTTCCGGCCGACGGGCAGGACGCCGACACCCTGCTGCGCAACGCGGACGCGGCGATGTACCGCGCCAAGGACCTCGGCGGCAACAACTTCGAGCTCTGCACGCCCGAGCTGACCGCGATGGCCGTCGAGCGGCTCGAGCTCCAGAGCGGCCTGCGGCAGGCGCTCGACCGCGACGAGCTGCTGCTGCACTACCAGCCGCTCGTCAGCATCTCGACGGGCCGGATGGTGGGCCTCGAGGCGCTCGTGCGCTGGCAGCATCCGCAGAAGGGCTTCCTGCCGCCCGTCACGTTCATCCCCGTGGCCGAGGAGTCGGGCCTCATCCTTCCCCTCGGCGAGTGGGTGCTGCGCGCCGCGACGCAGCCAGCTCAAGACCTGGCACGCGACCGGCATCGACCTGCGGATCTCCGTCAACTTCTCGGCCAAGCAGTTCCGGGAGCGGGGGCTCGTCCACATCGTCGAGGACGCCCTCTCCACGGCCGGGCTCGAGCCCAAGCACCTCGAGGTCGAGATCACCGAATCGATCGCGATGGAGGGCGCGGAGATCGTCGTCGCCAACCTGAACCTGCTGCGCAGCATGGGCGTCGGGATCGCGATCGACGATTTCGGCACCGGCTATTCCTCGATGAGCTACCTCAAGACCTTCCCGATCACCTCGCTGAAGATCGACCGTTCGTTCGTGACCGACCTCGCTGCCAACGCGGCCGACGCCGGCATCGTGCGCGCGATCGTCGAGATGGCCCACGGCTCGAGGCTCGGTGTCATCGCCGAGGGCGTCGAGACGCAGGACCAGTTCCACCTGCTCCAGAAGTACGGCTGCGACGAGATGCAGGGGTACTGGGTCAGCCGCCCGCTGCCGATCGACGGCGTCGACCGCAAGCTCCAGGAGGAGCTCGCGCTCTGGAGGCAGGGCAACTAGACCGGATCCACCGGGCAGGGCTTCGTCTTCCAGATCTCGGCGGCGTATTCCGCGATCGTCCGGTCGCTCGAGAACCTCCCGGAGGCCGCGACGTTCAGGATCGCCTTGCGCGCCCAGGCCTCCCGGTCCGCGTAGACGGTCGCCACCCGCGCCTGCGCCTCGGCGTACGCCGTGAGGTCCGCCAGGTGCATGTAGTGGTCGCCGCTCGTCAGCAGGGCGTCGCGGATCGGCTCGAAGATGCCGGGCTCGTCCGGACTGAAGTGCTCCGAGAAGATCAGATCGAGCGCCGCCCGCGTCTCGGGCTCGTGCGCGTAGTGCCAGTGCGGGTCGTACCAGCCGCGGCTGGCCGCGACCTGCTCGGCGGTCAGGCCGAAGAGGAAGAAGTTCTCCTCGCCCGCCGCCTCGCGCCATCTCGATCGTCGCGCCGTCGCGCGTGCCGATCGTCAGCGCGCCGTTCATCATGAACTTCATGTTGCTCGTGCCGCTGGCCTCGTAGCCCGCGGTCGAGATCTGCTCCGAGACGTCGCTCGCCGGGATCAGCCGCTCGGCGAGGCTGACGTTGTACTCGGGCAGGAACAGCACCCTGCAGCCGGCCGCGCGACGACGGGATCGCGCGTCGATGCGTGTCGGCGACGTTGTTGATCAGCTTGATGATGAGCTTGGCCAGGTGGTACGCCGGCGCGGCCTTGCCGGCGAAGAAGAACGTCCGCGGCGGCACGTCAGCGCTGCGGCGTCGCGCGCAGCCGGTTGTAGAGGACCACGATGTGCAGCACGTTGAGCAGCTGCCGCTTGTACTCGTGGATGCGCTTGATCTGGCTGTCGAAGATCGTGTCGGGATCGACGGCGGGACCGCCGGACGCCTTGAGCCAGTCGACGAACCGCGTCTTGGCTGCCCGCTTCGCGATCAGGAACTCGGCCCGGAACGCGGCGTCGCCGGCGAGCGGCGCGAGGCCGCGCAGCTGCTCGAGGTCCGTGACCCATCCGTCGCCGATGGCGCTCGGTGATGAGGCGCGCGAGCGCGGGGTTGGCCATCAGCAGCCAGCGTCGGGGCGTGACGCCGTTGGTCTTGTTGCTGAACCGCTCGGGGAACATCTCGGCGAAGTCCTTGAGCACGGTGCGTGCGCAGCAGGTCGCGAATGGATCTCGGCCACGCCGTTGGTGCTGTGCGTGCCGACGACGGCCAGGTTGCGCCATGCGGACCTTGCGCGACGGGCGTCTCCTCGATGAGGCTCATGCGCGCGGCCCGGTCCGCGTCGCCCGGGATAGCGGCGCGCCGACCTCGTCGAGAAAGCGCCGGTTGATCTCGTAGACGATCTCGAGGTGCCGCGGGCAGCAGGTCCTCGAAGAGCTTCGACCGGCCACTTCTCGAGGGCCTCGGGCAGCAGCGTGTGGTTCGTGTAGGCGAGCGTGCGGACGCGTCAGGTCCCACGCCTCGTCCCAGCCGAGCCTGCGCCTCGTCGAGCAGGATGCGCATCAGCTCGGCGACCGACGAGCGACGGGATGCGTGTCGTTCAGCTGGATCGCGACGTGGTCCGGCAGGGCGGACCAGTCCGGACCTCCCGCCTGCCGGAAGCGCGTGACGATGTCCTGCGAGCGAGCAGCTCACGAGGAAGTACTCCTGGAGGAAGCGCAGCGTCCGCCCGGCCTCGGTCGAGTCGTCCGGGTAGAGCACGCGCGTGAGCGACTCGGCGCGCGACGTTCTCGATGACCGCGCCGACGAAGTCGCCGCTGCGAGAACTCGGCGAAGTCGAAGGACGTCGGGCGCCGCGGCCGCCCAGAGCCGCAGCGTGTTGACGCGCGGCGCGCCGTAGCCGACGACCGGCCGGTCGTAGGCCACGCCGATGAGCGTGGACGGCCGGTTCGGAATGATGCGGATCGCCGAGCCTTCGAGCTCGATGCTCGCGCCGAGCCGGACCGGGTAACGCTTGCCGCGGCGGATCTCCCACGGGTCGGGCTGGCGCAGCCAGTTGTCGGGCTCCTCGACCTGGTAGCCGTTGCGGATCGACTGCCGGAAGATCCCGTACTCGTAGCGCAGGCCGTAGCCGATCGCCGAGTACTGCAGCGTGGCCAGCGAGTCGATGAAGCAGGCCGCCAGCCGGCCGAGGCCGCCGTTGCCGAGGCCCGCGTCCGGCTCCTTCTGCGACGAGGTCCGACAGCACCCAGCCCTCGCGGCGCCATCACTTCCTGGACGAGCGGCTCGGCCGCGAGGTTCAGGATGTTGTTGTTGAGCGTCCGGCCGATCAGGAACTCCATCGAGAGGTAGTACACGCGCTTGGGGTTGGCGGCCTCGCGCGCGCGCCGCGTCTTCACCCAGCGGTCGGCGAGCTGGTCGCGCACGTAACGCGAGAGGGCCTCGAACCGCTTGCGCTTGGAGGCGAGGGCGGGGTCCACCAGGAAGTTGCAGAGGAGGTAGCGGTCCCTCCAGGCGTCGTCGTTGCCGCGGCCTTCGGTTCCGCTGGACATGAGTCCTCCCTCGCGCGGGCCCAAGACTGTCCGCGGCCCGCGAACGCCGCGTGAAGTTTACGAGTATTCCGGAAGGGGCGGGAAACGGATGCCGACGCGAGGTTTGGCGGGCGGCGTCAGGCCGCGCCGAGCCCCGCCTTGAGCTCCCGCGCGAGCAGCCGGTGGAAGAGGTGCTCGCCGCCCTCGCGCCGCACCGAGAGGCGTCCCGCGCGGTAGGCGCGCGAGCCGAGGCCGCGCTGCACGGACTCGCAGATGGCGAGGTCCTCGTCCTGGATGCGGTTGCCGACGTCGATCGAGGCCCGGCACTTCGCGAGCGCCTCGGGGGTCGCCACGTCGGTGAAGTAGAAGTCGAAGATCACCTCGGCCTTGCCGGCGCCGAGCGGCCGGACGAGGTTCGTGTCGATGACGCCCTCGTACCAGTTGAGCATGAAGTTCGGATAGAGCCAGTAGTACAGCGCCTGTCGCCGCCGCGCACGGCGGCCACGTCGCCCTCGGCGTTGGAGTGGTCGATCGGGCTCGACTGCAGGCACCAGTTGTCGCCCGTCTCGATCGTGTACTCGCTGTAGTCGAGCACCGACGACAGGCCCTTGTGCAGGTGCGGCACGTGGTAGCCGCCGTCGAGGTAGTTGTCGACGAAGACCTTCCAGTTGCAGTCGAACACCCAGCGGCGCCGCTCGACGAACTGGAAGCGCTCGAGGCCGAGCTGCGCGAACTGGCCGACGAGCGGCCCGAGCGTCTGCGCGAGCGACGGGCCGCCCGGCACGAGGCGGACGAAGACGAACTTCTCCCACGTCGCCGTCTCGACCGGCATCAGGCCGCTCTTGCCCTTGTCGAAGTCGCAGACGCCGTCGAAGTCCGGCGTGCCCTTCAGCTCGCCCGCGAGCGAGTACGTCCAGCCGTGGTACGGGCAGCGCAGGATCGGCGCCTTGCCGTCGGGCTCGGTCATCACCGGGCCGCGTGGTGGCGGCAGACGTTGAAGAAGCCGCGGAGCACGCCGTCGTCGCCGCGCACGACGACGATCGGCTCGCCCGCGAGGTCCGTCGTGACGTAGCGGCCGGGCTCCGCGAGCTGGTCGAGGCGCCCGACCATCTGCCAGGTGTGGGAGAAGACCGTCTGGCGCTCGAGCTCGGCCACCCGCTCGTCCACGTACCAGGGCGCCGGGATCGTCCAGGCCTCTTCGAGAGGGGCCTTCGCGTCGTAGGAGTCGAGGATCTCTTTGACCGAGGCTTCCATCACCCCTCCCAAACCGAGACTACTGAATGGGCGTCGCGGTCTTGCGCGCGGGATTGAAGAACGGCATCTTCACCACGCTCGCCGGCACGCGGTGGCGCACCGATTCGACCGTGACTTCCATCTCGAGCGTCGTGCCGACGGCGTTGGAGCCCTTGGCGACCGTCGCGAGCGCGATCATCTTCTTGAGCGTCGGCGACCACGTCGTGGACGTCGCCTTGCCGACCTGCGATCCGTCGCGGTAGACCGGGACCGAGACGCGCGAGGCGGCCGCCGGAATCTGCGGCGCCAGGTTCAGCTTCTCGTAGATCGCCTCGACCGCGTCCCAGTGGAGCTCGAGGCCCACGATCTCGCGGGCCGGGCCGGTCTTCGCCTCGCGGCGCAGCGCCTCCTGGCCGACGAAGCGCCCCTTGTCGAGGGCGACCAGGCGGCCGAGCCCCATCTCGAGCGGCGTGTACTTCTGCGAGGCGATGTGCGCCTTCTTCGAGCCGTTGAAGTCGACGTCGATCAGGAGCAGCCCCGCCTCGATCCGCGAGACGTCGAGCGCGAGCATGCCGGCGGCGTGGATGTCGAAGGCCTTGCCCTTCGTCATCAGCTCGTCCCACACCTTGACGGCGTCCTTCCACGGGATCCAGATCTCGTAGCCGAGGTCGCCCGTGTAGCCGGTGCGCGAGATGTCGACGGGAATCCCGGCGATCTTGCCGGAGGTGACCTTGAAGTACTTGAGGTTCTCGACGTCCGCCTCGGCGATCGCCTTGAGCAGGCGGCCCGAGGTCGGGCCCTGCAGCGCGAGCGCGGCGACGTCGTCGGAGATGTCCTCGATCTTGACGTCCAGGCCCGCGGCGTTCTGGTGGAACCAGCGCAGGCTCGGGTCGGCCGCCGTCCAGCGGTAGACGTTCTCGGCCAGGCGCGAGACCGTGCCGTCGTCGATGACCTTGCCGTGCTCGTCGCACCAGGGCGTGTAGATGACCGAGCCGACCGACACCTTCTTCAGGTCGCGGGTCACGATCCGGTCGACCAGGCGCGTGGCGTCCTTGCCGGTGAGCCGGTACTTGAAGAGCGGCGAGATGTCGATCATCGCCGCCGCGTTGCGGATCGCGTTGTACTCGTGCTCGTGGTGCGCCTCGTAGGCGCTGACCGCGTAGTACCCGGACCACTCGCGGTAGTTCAGGCTCTCGCAGAGCGGAAACGTTCTCTCGTGTACGGCGGTCCCGATCGGCACTGGATCCTCGCATCCTCCCCCTTGCCTCCGCCGGAACGCGGGGTCACAAGGGAGCTTGTCGGAGCGCGCGATTATAAGTATGCTCGCGCGCTCGCGGCAAGGCCGCAATTGAAACCCCGGGTCATTACCGAAGGCGAGTCGCAGGAACGCATGAGCGAAAAGTACGACGTCATCGTCATCGGCGGCGGGCACAACGGGCTCGTCCACGCCGCCTACCTCGCCAAGGCGGGCAAGAAGGTCCTCGTGCTCGAGCGGCGCCACGTCCTCGGCGGCGCGGCGGTGACCGAGGAAGTCTTCCCGGGCTTCAAGTTCTCGGTCTGCTCCTACGTCGTCTCGCTGCTGCGGCCCGAGATCATCCGCGACCTCGACCTGCCGCGGCACGGCCTCGAGATCCTGCCGCTCGACGGCACGTTCACGCCGATGCTCAACGGCGACTACCTCTGGCGCGTCAACGACCACGGCAAGACGCGCCGCGAGATCGCCCGTCACTCCAAGCTCGACGCCGACGCCTACGACGAGTACGGCAAGGCGATGGTCGACATGGGCCGCTTCGTCAAACCGATCCTTTCCATGACGCCGCCGGACCCGACGAAGCTGACGATCAAGGGCCTCCAGGACCTGCTCTTCCTCGGCAAGCGCTTCCAGCAGCTCTCGGGCGAGGACCAGTACAACCAGGTCCAGCTCATGACGATGAGCGCCGTCGACTTCCTCGACCAGTGGTTCGAGACCGACGTGCTGAAGGCCACGATGTCCGCCTCGGGCATCATCGGCACGTTCCTCGGCGTGCGCTCGCCCGGCACGGCCTACGTCCTGCTCCACCACTACATGGGCGAGATCGACGGCGCGTTCCGCTCGTGGGGCTTCGCCCGCGGCGGCACGGGCGCCATCTCCAACGCGATCGCCGACGCGGCGCGCGAGGCCGGCGTCGAGATCCGCACCAAGACCCCGATCGCGAAGATCAAGCTCGTCAACGGCCAGGCGAAGGGCGTCGTGCTCGAGAACGGCGACGAGATCGACGCGACGGTCGTCTCGTCGAGCGTCGATCCGCGCCTGACGTTCATGAAGATGGTCGGCGAGAAGGAGCTTCCCGACGACTTCGTCGAAGACATCGAGCGCTACAAGTTCCGCGGCTCCTCGGGCAAGGTCAACCTCGCCCTCGACGCGCTGCCGGACTTCACGTCGCTGCCGGGCCCCGGCGCGCACCTGCGCGGCGCCATCTCCATCTCGCCCGTCGGTCGAGTACATGGAGCGCGCGTACGACGACGCGAAGTACGGCCGATTCTCGCGCCGTCCCTACATCGACATGGTCATCCCGACCCTGACCGACCCGTCGCTCGCCCCCCCGGGCAAGCACGTGATGTCCTGCTTCGTCCAGTACGCGCCCTACAAGCTGAAGGACACGGACTGGGACAAGGAGAAGGAAACCTTCGGCGACACCGTCATCGACACGATCGCCGAGCACGCGCCGAACATCAAGAGCATCATCAAGCACCGCCAGGTCGTCACGCCCCTCGACATCGAGCGCGAGTGGGGCCTGTCGGAAGGCAACATCTTCCAGGGCGAGCTGTCGCTCGAACAGCTGTTCTTCCTGCGGCCGGCCCCGGGCTGGGCGCAGTACCGCACGCCCATCAAGAACCTCTACATGTGCGGCTCGGCCACGCATCCGGGCGGCGGCATCATGGGCGCCAACGGCAAGAACGCCGCCGAGAAGCTGCTGGAAGACTGGAAGCGCGGGAAGGTCTAGCGACATGGCCGAGAAGAAAGACGTCGTCATCATCGGCGGCGGGCCCAACGGCCTGGTCGCGGCCTGCTACCTCGCGAAGGCCGGCCTGAAGCCCATCGTCCTCGAGAGGCGCGACGTCGTCGGCGGCGTCGCGGTCACCGAGGAGTTCGCGCCGGGATTCAAGACCTCGTCGGTCGTCCACGCGGCCGGGCCCTTCCTGCCCTCGATCGTGCGCGACCTCGGGCTCGAGTCTCACGGCCTCTCCTTCATCCAGACGGAGGTCCGCGTCTTCGCGCCGGCCCCCGACGGGCGCAGCATCACGCTCTACAGCGACGCCGCGCGCACCGCCCGGGAGCTCGAGAAGCTCTCCCCGCACGACGCGAAGGGCTACCTCTCGTTCCACGAGACCCTCGGCAAGATCGCCAGGGTCCTCGCGCCGCTGCTGACGATGACGCCGCCCTCGATCGGCGAGCCCGTCGATCTCGGAGCTCTGGAACCTCGCCGGCGTCGGCCGCAAGTTCAAGGGACTGCCCCGCAAGGACGCCTTCCGGCTGCTGCGCTGGGGCCCGATGGCGGTCGCCGACCTCGTCGCCGAGTGGTTCGAGACCGAGCTGCTGCGGGCGATCGTCGCCGCGCGCGGCATCTACGGAACCTTCGCCGGCCCCTGGTCGGCCGGCACCTGCCTGAACGTGATCATGCAGGCCGCCGCGGATCCGAACGCCGCCGGACCGGCGACCTTCGTGCGCGGCGGCATGGGCGCGCTGACGCAGGCGCTCGCCTCCGCCGCGCGCGGGTTCGGCGCCGAGGTCCGCACGGGCGCGAACGTCGCGCGCGTCGTGACGAAGGACGGCGCGGCCGCCGGCGTCGTCCTCTCGACGGGCGAGGAAGTGCTCGCGCGGGCCGTCGTCTCGAACGCCGACCCCAAGCGCACGCTGCTCGGCCTCGTCGATCCGGTCGACCTCGACCCGGACTTCCTCCACAAGATCGGCAACTACCGCTCGATGGGCACGATCGCCAAGGTGCACCTCGCGCTGTACGGCCTGCCCGAGTTCTCGGCGCTCAAGGGCGCCGGCGCCACCGCCTCCGGATCGCTGTCGGGCCGGATCCACATCGGGCCCGAGATCGACGACCTCGAGCGCGCGTACGACGCCGCGAAGTACGGCGACTTCTCGCCGCACCCGTACTGCGACGTCACGATCCCGACCGTCACCGACCCGTCGCTCGCGCCGAGCGGCAAGCACGTCATGTCCGTCGTCGCGCAGTTCGCGCCGTACAAGTTGAAGGGCGACTGGAACGCGAAGCGCGACGCGCTCGGCGACGCCGTCGTGGATGCGATCGCCGCCTACGCGCCGAACCTCAAGGCCCAGATCGCTCACCGCCAGGTCCTGACGCCCCTCGACCTCGAGCAGACGTACGGCCTGACGGGAGGCCACGTCCTCCACGGCGAGCCCGCCCTCGACCAGCTCTTCACGATGCGCCCGCTGCTCGGCTGGGCGCAGTACCGGACGCCCGTCGAGGGCCTCTACCTCTGCGGCTCGGGCACGCACCCGGGCGGCGGCGTCACCGGCGCCCCCGGCGCGAACGCCGCGCGCGAGGTCGCCAAAGACCTGCGCGGGCGCAGCTAGCCGACCCGGCCTCGAATTCCGCTCGGCGCCGCGGATCGGCGGCCACCTCGCCCCGAACTGCTTCGACGGATGCGCTTTGGTGGCTATCGTCCTGCATCGATGAACCTTACGGCCGCCGTAGATCGCCGAGCGACTGCCCACTCGGAGCGCATCCGCTGAGGCTCGCTGTTGAAACCTGACGAAAACCTGACCGAAAGGTCCAGTTACCGGCGGGGGCAAACGGGCGTATGAACAGAGTTAGGGCAGGAAGTGCTCCAGAGAAAGGAGGTGTTTGCGGCGGGCGCGTCCCGCTCAACGCAATTCGACGACCAATAAGGAGTGGGTGTCACATGACCAGATGGAAAGCTCTTCCTGGGTTCGATGCTTTGCGGATGTTTGACGTGGGCGACACCGGTCCTGGCCGATGCCGTCTCGGACTGGAATGCCATCACTTCGCAGGCGGTGATCGCCGCGGGTCCCGTGATGCGTCCAGGTGCGTCAATCATTCTCGACTATGCGATGGTCCACGCTGCCGTGAACGACGCCGTGCAGGCGATCGAGGGAAAATACGAGCCGTACGCGATCGTGATCCCGGGCGCCTCGGGCTCGTCCATCGCCGCGGCCGCCACGGCGGCGCACGACGTGCTCGTCAACCGGTTTCCCCTTCAGGCCCCCGGTCCCACCGGGCTCGACGCGACGTATCTGGCCTACCTCGCCGCCAACAATCTGTTGATCACCGACCCCGGCGTGGCCGTCGGCCAGCAGGCCGCCGCAGGCCTCATCGCGCTGAGGGCCAACGACGGCAGCTTCCCGAATCCGCCGCTGCCGCCGTTCAACGGCCCGCCGAACCCCGGCGCCGGTGATTGGCGGCCGACGCCTTCGTACCTCCCCGGGCCGCCTCCGAGCGGCGCTCCGATGCTCAATGAGTGGCTCGCCTTCATGACCCCCTTCACGCTCACCAGTCCGGCACAGTTTCGCCCCCAGACAGGACCTCCGGCCTTGAAGAGCGGCAAGTACACGAAGGACTACAACGAGGTCAAACGTCTGGGCAGCGACGTCAACAGCGAGCGCACCCAGGAGCAGACCGACCTCGCGATCTTCTGGAATCTGAATTTCATCACGCAGTGGTATCTCGCGCTTCGGGACATCGCGGCCGCGCACGTCGACAACATCGCCGATAGTGCCCGGCTCTTCGCGCTGGCCAGCCTGGCGGGGTCGGATGCCGCCATCACGGCCTGGGACAGCAAGCGTCACTTCGTCTTCTGGCGGCCGGTCACGGCCATCCAGGAAGGAGACAACGACGGCAACCCGAAGACGGAAGGCGACGTCAACTGGCATCCGTTCATCAACACGCCGAACTACCCCGACTACTCCTCGGGCGCGAACAACCTGACGGCGGCGTTCACCAAGACTCTCAAGCTGTTCTTCCACACGAACAGCTTCACCTTCGAAGTCACGAGCAACAACCCGCTTGCCGTTCCTCCGACGCGCACCTACACGCACTTTTCCGACGCGGCCGACGACGTGGTCGAGGTCCGGATCCTTCATGGCATCCACTTCCGCACGGCGGACGTCGTCGCGCGCAAGCAGGGACGCGACGTGGCCAAGTGGGTTTTCCAACACTACCTGCAGCCCGTCGGTGGCGACGATGGCGGGGACGACGACGAGGATTGACGGGACTTGAGGCGATGTCCGCTTCCCGCACGCATCTGCAGCCGGCCCGCTGCCCCGACGGCGGCGGGCCTGCTGACGCCTCGATCGCCGCTCTCTAGACGATTCGCTTCAGGTAGCCGCCCGGGTTGAAGGTCATCAGGAATTTCTCCCGCGACGAGTCCCTCACAGAGGCCCGGTTCGCCGCCGACGATGTCCTTCTCCTCGGGTGTCACGGCTTTCCCACCGTCCTCCAGTTGCCGTCGGGCTCGAGCCGCAGGCGCTTCTTCGCGCGCGCGTCGGCGGCGAGCAGGTCGCGGAGACTGCCCGTCTCCGACACCCGCCGCGCGGATTTCCACATCGGGTAGCCGCCTCCGCCGGAGGCTCGGTAGGAGTTGATCGCCACGGTGAAAACGTCGTCGTCGGCCACGTCCCTGCCCTCGCGCGTCAGCGACGCGACGCGCGACCCGTCCGGCCGCGCGAGATCGAGGACGTAGTCGGCCCCGGCGAGGGTGTCGCAGTTGCGGCCGAGCTCGGAGGGGCGGACGACACAGCCGGCCGAGCGCTCGAGCGCCGCGCGCATCTGCCTGCCGGTCGCCTCCACGGTCACGAGGCTGTTCTCGTAGGGATAGAACGCCCAGACCTGGCGCAGCGTCAGCGGTCCGGCAGGCCAGTCCGGCAGCTGCGCCGGAAGCAGCGAGCAGAACGAGAGCTGCGCCTTCCCGGCCGCAAGCTGGACCCCGTGGAGCCAGTCGAGCAGCGCCGTGTCCCTCGACCGCGCGCCCTGCGCGGAGACGGGGCTTTCGAGGACCGCGAGCTGCTCCGCGAGCGCGCGCATCGCCGCCTCGTGCTCGGGAAGGACCGCCTCGACGACGGCCGCATCCGGAACGACGCTCTTCATGTGCATGTTCCGGCCCCGGACGCCGGCGATCGAGCCGGCGCCCGCCTTTTCGAGCGTCACGTCGCGCGTCAGCGTATTGCCCCAGCGTCCCGGCTCCGAGACCCAGGTCTTGCCGATCTGCCGTGGCGGGACCACCGCGTGCGCGTGGCCCGCGAGCACGAAGTCGACGCCGGGCACCTCGGTCGCGAGCGCGTACGCCTGGTTCTCGCGGCGATCACCCCGCTCCTGCCCGGTCGCCGGGTCGCGCTCGAAGCCCTGATGCGTCAGCACGACGACGAGGTCGCAGCGCAGCCGTCCCCGCAGGACCGGAACGAGCCGCCGGGCGGCCTCGACCGCGTCGCCGAAGCGCAGACCCTCGATCAGCCCCGGACTCTCCCAGCTGGGGACGCCCGGCGTCACGAAGCCGAGGACCCCGACCCGGACGCCGCCCTTCTCGAGGACGACATATTCCGCAAAAGGCGGCGCGCCGCGCGTGTCCGTCACGTTGGCGGAGAGAAAGGGAAAGCGCGCCTGTTTTCGCGACGCCTCGAGCCGCGCGAGGCCGAAGTCGAACTCGTGGTTGCCGATGGCCATCGCGTCGTAGCCGACGAGGTTCATCGCGCGCACGATCGGATCGGCGGCATCACCCCGGGCCGCGAACGCGAGCGCCTGGTCCGGCGCGCCCTGGATCGTGTCCCCCGAGTCGAGCAGGACCGTCGGATTGCCCTCCGCGCGAATCGCCTGGACGGCCGCCGCCACGCGCGCCAGCCCCTCGCCGAGGTCCTCGTCCGCCAGCGCGTCATGGGGATGGACGCGTCCGTGGAGATCGGAGGTGTGCAGGATCGTGAGCGTGACGGCCGGCAGCGCCCGGGCCGCGAGCAGGAGCGCGAGCGCGAGGCGAAGGCGGCGCATCGGCGACGAGTCTAGAATGCGGCCCGATGGCCAGAAAGCCCAAAGAGACGCTCGAGGAAAAGAAGCGCCGGGCGACCGCGGTCTTCCGGCGCCTGAAGACCGCTTACCCCGACGCCCACTGCGCGCTCGACTTCAAGAGCCCGCTCGAGCTGCTCGTCGCGACGATCCTCTCGGCGCAGTGCACGGACGTGCGCGTCAACATGGTCACGCCGCACCTTTTCGCGAAGTACAAGACCGCCGCCGACTACGCCCGGTCGCCCGCGGGAGTTCTCGAAAAGGAGATCCGCTCGACGGGCTTCTTCAACTCCAAGGCGAAGAGCATCCGGGCCGCCGGCGCCGCGATTGCGGCCGGGCACGGCGGCAAGGTCCCGGACGAGATGGACACGCTCGTGGCCCTGCCCGGAGTCGGCCGCAAGACGGCCAACGTGGTGCTCGGCAATGCCTTCGGCAAGGACGAGGGCTTCGTGGTGGACACGCACGTGGGGCGCCTTTCGAGGCGCCTCGGGTTCACACGGCAGACCGACCCGGTCAAGATCGAGCTCGACCTGAACGCCCTCGTGCCGAAGGGGCGGCGGACCCTGGGGGCGCACCTTCTGATCAGCCACGGGCGCACGATTTGCGCCGCCCGCAAGCCGCTCTGCGACCGGTGCCCGGTCGCGGGGCTGTGCCCGAAAATCGGTGTTTGATCCGCGGAAAGTTCGCGCCCGCTTAGCGGAAATCAGTTTTCCGTAGGAGCGGCGGAAAACCCTGTCAATAACCCTGCGGAAACAGCCCAAAAAACGCGAAATCTGGCGGTCCCCGACCGAAATGCACCGTCCTCTGTGCTATCGAACAAGAGGCTTGTCATCAGTAGTTTACGGACAATGCCCAAGCGAGTGTGCAGAGAGCGCGGGGCCGTGAAACAGGCGGCAGGCCGATTTCCACACGTGCAACCGGTTCAAATTGTGAAACTTAAGCCCCTCTTCAGCCGGGGCCGCGTCAGTTGCCGGGGCGGTATTCGCCGTAGATCCCCTTGAGCGCAATGACGATCTCGCCGAGCGTCGAGCCCGCCGCCACGGCGTCGATCATGGCCGGCATCACGTTGCGGTCCTCGCGGGCGTCCCGCCGGAGCGCCTCGAGGCCCGCCGCCGCCCGCGCCGCGTCGCGCGAGGCGCGAAACGCGCGCAAGCGCGCGATTTGCTCGACCTCGATCCTGGGATCCACCGTCAGGATCGGCATCGGGACCTCGTTTTCCTCGCGCTGGACGTTCACGCCGATCACCTGGCGCTTGCCTTCCTCGATCTCGCGCTGGGCCGCGTAGGCGGCGTCCTCGATCTCCCGCTGAAAAAAGCCCTGCTCGATGGCGGCGACGGACCCGCCGAGGGCGTCCACCTTGCCGATCAGGGCGCGGGCGCGCGCGCGGATCTCTTCCGTCCAGGCTTCGACGAGAAACGAGCCGCCCAGGGGATCCACCACGTCGGCGACCCCCGACTCGCTCGCGATCACCTGCTGGGTGCGCAGCGCCAGTCGCGCCGATGCCTCCGTCGGCAGGGCGAGCGCCTCGTCCTTCGAGTTCGTGTGGAGGGACTGCGTGCCGCCGAGCACCGCGGACAGGGCCTGCAGCGCGACGCGCACGACGTTGACCTCCGGTTGCTGGGCCGTCAGCGTCGAGCCCGCGGTCTGCGTGTGGAAGCGGAGCTTCAGCGATTTCGGGTCCTTCGCGCCGAAGCGGTCGCGAGCGATCTCCGCCCAGAGCGAGCGCGCCGCGCGGAACTTGGCCGCCTCCTCGAAGAAGTTCGAGTGGGCGTTGAAGAAGAAGGAAAGCCGCGGCGCGAAGTCGTCGATCGCGAGGCCGCGCGCGAGCGCCGCCTCGACGTAGGCGATCGCGTTGGAGAGCGTGAAGGCGACTTCCTGGACCGCGGTCGACCCGGCCTCGCGGATGTGGTACCCCGAGATCGAGATCGTGTTCCAGCGAGGGACCTCCCTGCCGCAGAAGGCGAAGAGGTCCGTCGTGATCTTCAACGACTCCCTCGGCGGAAAGATGTAGGTGCCGCGCGCGATGTACTCCTTCAACAGGTCGTTCTGGACCGTGCCCGCGAGCGACTCCCAGGCGACGCCGCGCTCCCGGGCCGTCGCGAGGTACAGGGCGAGGAGGATCGAGGCGGTGGCGTTGATCGTCATCGAGATGGACACGCGGTCGAGCGGAAGGCCCTCGGTCAACACGCGCATGTCGTCGATCGTCGCGATCGCGACCCCGACCTTGCCGACCTCGCCGCGCGCGACCGGATCGTCCGAGTCGTAGCCCATCTGCGTCGGCAGGTCGAAGGCCACGGAAAGGCCCGTCTGGCCCTGCTCGAGCAGGTAGCGGTAGCGCCGGTTGGACTCGGCGGCCGAGCCGAACCCGGCGTACTGGCGCATCGTCCAGTAGCGGCCGCGGTACCCCTCGTTCGAGATGCCGCGGGTGAACGGAAACTCGCCCGGCTCCGGAGAGCCGTAGGACGCTTCGATCGGGATGCCCGAGCTCGTCTGCCCCGGCAGATTCGGCCGCGTTTCCCTGCGATTCCCGCCGCTCACGCGCGGGATTCTGTCACGGGCGGGCGGGGCGAGGGGCCCGACCTGCTAAACTTGACGCCTCGCCCATGACCGATCATTTCCGGGGAAGGCTCGAGGTCTTTGGCCTCGCCGACCTTCTTCAGTGGATGGAGCTGAATCGCCGCTCCGGGCGGTTGACGGTGACCCGCGGCCACGATCGGCGCACCCTCGACTGGAAGGAAGGCGAGATCGTCTACGTGTCGGGCTCGCTGCCCCGCCATCGCCTCGGCGTCCACCTGCTGCGCAGCGGCGCCCTGCCCGCCGCCACCCTCTACGAGCTGCTCGCGCGCAACATGACGACGCAGGAGAACCTGACGCGCCTGATCCTCGAGATGAACCACGACACGCTCGACGGGCTGTCGCTGCGCGTCGAGGAGCTCGCCCGCAAGCTCCTCTTCGAGATCTTCGAGTGGCGCGAGGCCAACTTCGAGTACGACCCGACCTACCGCGTGCAGCCGATCCTGCGGATCGGGCTGACCCTGCGCGGCCAGGCGCTCGCCTTCCAGGGCGTCAAGCAGCTCGACGACACGCACCGCCTCTCCCGCAAGGAGCGCCGCGAGACGTGGGAGGCGGCCGACGCCTGGGTGCTTCCCTTCCTGCCCGACGGCATCGAGGAGCACTTCTGGGAGGCGACCGAGCGCATGGGCTCGACGATCGACGCCTACGAGGCCCGCGGCCACGCGGCGCGCTTTCGCGAGTTCGCCCGCCGGCTGCGCGAGCGTCTGATCCGCAACTACCTGATGCGGCCGGTCCACCACGACACGGCCGGGCTCCTGCTCGAGCTCTTGAAGCGCAAGGGGCCGCTCGACCCGTCGGCCATCGTTCCGATCGCGGCGCTGGACCAGTACCTCACGCTCGACCTGCTGATCCTGGCCAACTCGCTTTCGGTCGACCGCGAGAACTCGGTCGGCACCGTCCCCGACGCGCTCGAGCGCATCGGCGCGCGCGCCGCCACGGTCCTGATCGACCGGCTCTCCTCGCCGGACTTCCCGGCGCTGCCCAAGAACGATCCCGCCGCGCGGGCCGTGCGGCGCGCGAGCCTCGCCGCGGCCGTCGCGGCCGGCCGCTACGCCGAGCGCTACGGCATCAGCCGCGAGCGGGGCCATACCCTCGGCCTGCTGCACTGCATCGGCTACGCCGACCTCTTCGAGATCGTGCGCGAGATGAACCTGCCCGCGGGCCCCTTCCGCGGCTCCGTTCTCGAGACCTACCGTCCCGCGGTGGGCCGCTCCCGCGCCGAGATCTGGGGCCTGCCCCGGGACTTCGAGGCCGTCCTTTCCGACGACGGCACCGACCCGAGCGCCTCGGCCGCCGTGGTCCGCAAGGCCCGCTCGGCCGTGCCCGCCTGCGCGATCGGCAGCCTCCCGGTCGACGGCGAGGACAACCTCGAGGCCGACGAGCTGGCGGCCGAGGTCAACATGCTGTTCGAGTACCTCGGCCTCGAGACCGTCGCGGTCAACCGGGAATAGACGCCGGGCACCCCCTCTCCCTCAGGTTTTTCCTAAAATCAGGACACTCCGGAATCCGGCCGCGCCCGGCCGCGTTCTTTGTGACGGTTCCCGGGCTCGAAGTCCGGGACGAGCGAGACGAGAAAGGACCGACACCATGCGATTCCTCCGAACGGCCACGGCCCTCACCCTTTGCGCCTCCGCGGCGCTTTCCCAGCAGCCCCCCAGCGGACCGAGCCGCTTCCGACCTTCTCCGAGAGCGTCGAAGTGCGCGTCCTGAACCTGGACGTCGACGTGACCGACTCCAAGGGCAACCCCGTGACGGACCTGAAGCGCGAGGACTTCACGCTCAAGATCGGCAAGAACGTCGTGCCGATCGACTACTTCTCCCTCGTCAACGACGGGGCGCTGCATGCGCCGGACCTCGCGACCGCGACCCCCGAGCAGACGCTGTCGGCGTACAAGAAGGGCGAGGACTCGGCCTACGTGCCGCGCAACTTCCTGGTCTACGTGGACCTCGGCTACCTGCCGCCCGGATACCGCAACCGCAGCCTCAACGCGATCCGGGACCTCGCGACGCGGCTCGGGCCCAACGACGCGATGCGCGTGGTCGTGTTCAACCGCTCGCCCAGGGTCCTCGTGGACTGGACGACGAGCAAGGAAAACGCGATGGCCGCCCTCTCGGAGCTCGAGTCCAAGGGCGTCGGCATGTCCCGCCTCCAGGACCAGACGCAGGCCATGGCCCAGATCGACGCCATGGGCTCGGGGCGCCGCAACGCGAACTCGCGCCTGACGATCGCGCGCCAGTACGGCCAGGAAGTCGGCGCCGAGATCGAGGACCTGATCGCCAGCATCCAGTCCGAGCTCGTCACGCTGACGCCGCTGAACGGCAAGAAGGCCTTCCTCTTTCTCTCGGGCGGCTTCGAGTACCAGCCCGGCTACGTGATGGCGCAGTACGCCTCCGGCAACTTCCTGCCGACGATGGCCAACATCAACGTCCGCGACATCTCGACGCGCCTGACCACGATGATCCAGAAGGCCAACGCCGACCAGATCACCTTTTACACGGTCGACGCCACGGGCCTCACGGGAGACGGCACGCCGGCCTCCGAGGGCTCCCCCGCGACCAACGTCCTCGCGATCGAGCAGCGCCCGAACCTGCGCTTCCAGGCGCAGCAGGACCGCCAGAACGGCATGTCGCAGATGGCGGTCGAGACGGGCGGCATCGCGCTGCTGAACACCAACGACTTCGTCGGCGGCCTCGGGCGCGTCTACCAGCAGGTGTCGACCTACTACACGCTCGGCGTGACGCTGTCCAAGCTCGGCGTCGACATGAAGGGCTACCAGGACGTCAAGGTCACCGTGAACCGGCCGGGCGTGACCGTCCGCGCCCGCAAGGGCTTCGAGCAGCTCTCCGAGAGCCAGAAGGTCTCCAACCGCGCCCGCGCGACGATGGAGACGGACCTTTCGTACAACGCGATCCCGGCCACGATCCAGACGGCGCCGGCGACACTGGACAAGAAGTACTACATGGTGCCCATCACCGTGATGGTCCCCGCCACGGCCCTGACGTTCGTGCCGGACGGCGACAAGGAGACCGCGCGCGCCGAGTTCTACATCGGCTCGGTCGACGACAAGGGCGGCTCGAGCGACCTGAATCGCCAGGAGACGACGTTCCAGGTCCCCGCCGGAAAGTCCAAGAGCGCCGACGCGATGCTGCGCTACGCGGCCACGCTCCAGACGAAGAAGGGCAACTACCGGATCGTCGTCAACGTCCGCGACAGCGCCAGCGGGAAGATGGGGACGGCGCGGGCGAACGTAAGGGTGGAGTAGCCCCCGTGCCGTAGGCGGCGTAGCCGCGTGCGGCACGCCGCGAGCGGCACGCATACGAAAAGGCGAGGGCCGCTGCCGCTCGCCGTGGCTATCCGCGCAGTGGCAACGGCGGCCCTGGCCGCCGTTTACCCCGCTCGACTTCGACCCTTACGGCTTCTTCGGCTTCGGCGCGGGCGCGGCGGGCTTGGCGGCCGCCTTGGGCGGCATCGATCCATCCGGCATGAGGACGATGAAATCCTCCTTGCGCTCGATGCCCTTGTTCGCCGCGGAGCCCTTGGCGGAGTTCAGGTCGCGCACCGTGATCAGGAACGTGTAGTACCCCGGCTCGAAGGACGCCAGCGGGATCTCGCTTCCGGTGCTCCACGCGCCCGGCGACGTCTGGACCAGCTCCGCGGGACCCGTGAACGGCGCAAAGGCGTCCTGGCCGTCGCGCTGCACGTTGATGCGCGTCATGACGCGGGGCTTGGGCGCATCGGCGGCAGGCGCCGCGGGCGCGCCGGCAGTCGGAGGCGCCGCATCGGCCGCCGGGGCGGCCGCGGAGGGGTTCTCGACGGCGTAGAAGTACCAGAGGCTGTCGGTCTTCGAGAACGTGTGGTCGCCCTTGGGCTCGACCTTGATCGGCTTCTCGACGCCGAAGACGAACGGATCCGCGGGGCCGGGGCGCTTGGTCAGCGGCACCAGGCCGTTGGAGAGGATCAGCGGCGAGACGCCGAAGTCGGTCGACTTCGGCTCGAGCTTGAAGTTGAACGAACCGGATGCCACCGGCGCCTGGCCCTCGGCCGCGAAGAGGCCGAAGGTGCCCTTGTAGCTGCCCGGCTGCAGGGTGACGGAGCGATCGAACACGCGGTCCTTGCGCCCCGCCTCGGCGACCTCCGTGAAGGTGGCGTCCTCCCAGAACGAATCCACTTCCTTGCCCGATTCGTCGGTGACGATGGCGCCGAACTTCAGCGGCGTCGGCGACGCAAACGCCGGCTTGTTGGACGCGAGGTAGAACTGGATGGCGAGGAACGAGTCCCCCGCGGCCGAACGGAACGTGCCGGCCCAGAAGCCCGCGTCGCCCGTGGCCTTTCCGGCGACACCCTCGAGCGAGGTCTTCACGGCGGCGGGCAGGGGCATCGTGGGCGCGGCAGCCGGAGCGGCGGCCGGAGCGGCAGCCGCTCCCGTGCCCGCGGGCGGAACGGCCGGCGCCACCTTGGCAGGACCCGCGCCCGGCGCGGGCGCGGCCGTCGCCGTCGCGTTGGGATTGACGATCGACTTCTCGGCGATGATCGACATGGCCCGCTCGACCTCGCGGGCGTTGGAGAGCGTGTCGCGACCCTGGGCGGGATCGACGTTGATGACGGCCTTCACCTCACCGATCTCGAACGCCGGCGGGAACTTGTCCGCGGCGTAGGTCCACGTGTAGGCGATGGCCGCCGAGCCCTGGACCGGAGCGCGCGTGTCGATGCCGGGGGCCGTCACGCCGCCCGTGTCGTCGAGCGCCCCTTCCTGCGCGCGGGACTGGGACACGCGCGACGGGGTCCCCATGACGATCAGCAGGTGGCCGCGCACCGAGTCGGCGCCCCGCTTGTAGCGCTGCATCTTGAACTGCTGGTCGGCCGCCGCGACCCGGCGCGAGATCTCCTGCTTGAAGGCCTCGCCGCCGCGCTTGGCGTAGTAGATCGCGATGAACTTGTCGGCATCCTCGTCGGTCGCGACGTTCTTCCACTCCGCTCTCTCCGCCGCGGTCAGGAAGTAGGCCTCGGGACTCTTGTCCCAGTCCTTGTACTTGGTGAGCTCCGCCAGCGCGGAGGCGGCGAGCAGGATGCCGGCCAGAGCAAAAGTCAGCTTTTTCACAATTCCTCCAAACGGTTCAGCATTCGAAAACGCGGATTCTACAGGCAGGAGGCAGGAGGGAAAAGCAAGGATGCGGGAGGCAGGAGGCGGGAGGCAGGTTTCGGAAGCCCGCCTGCCTCCTGCGGACGCCTCCTGCTACCTCTTATCGGGCCGGGGATCGGCGTAGCGGCGGCCCGGGATGCGGGCCAGGGCGAGGGTCCGGTCCGTCCCGCCCGGGCGCCGGGTCTGGGCCTCCTCCTGCATCGCCTGGAGCACCTTCTTGACCTCTCCCTGCATCGTCTCCATGCGCTGCTTCATGTGGAGGATCACGTCGACCCCTGCCAGGTTGACGCCCAGGTGCCGGGTCAGGGTGAGGATGATCTCGAGCCGCTCGATCGTGTCGTTGTCGTAGAGACGGGTGTTCCCCTCGGTCCGGGCCGGTCGCAGGAGGCCCTCCCGCTCGTACATCCGCAGGGTCTGGGGGTGGATCCCGTAGCGCTCGGCGATCGCGCCGATGCGGAAGACGCCGACCGTCGTCCCCTCCCGCGATTTCATCTGGCCTTCCTCGGCTCGACCGGGATCGTCTGCGCCGCGCTGGGCCTTGGGGGCCACGACGCGCAGAACGCCGGCCCGCAGCGTCGCCTTGATCACGCCCGCGTCGAGCGAGACGGGCACCGGAAAGTCGCGCGAAAAGCTGCCGTAGATCCGTTCCATCCGGACGAAGTGACGGGGCTCGACGCCCTCGTCGGCCCGGCGGTGCCCGGAAACGCGGAGCTTGCCCTCGAGCGCCTCGAGCCGCACGTCGTCCAGCAGGACTCCGGGCAGCTCGATGTTCAGGACGATCTCGTCCGTGCTCTCGAAGACGTCGGCCGCCGGAGACCACAGGGCGGTGTCCAGCCCCTCGTCCGGAAACTCGGTGCGGTGGATCGTCTCTTCGAAGAGACGGTTGACCTTTTCCTGGATGGCGAAAAGATCCTGGAGCGAATTCCAGCGGAAGACGGTCATGGAATCAGTCTACAGAAGGCGGTCGGCGGACGGCAGCCGAAATTCTCGACCGCCGCCCGCCGGATCCTGTCCAAAGTGTTACTTCTTCTCCGAGTCCACGTACTCCGCGTCGATCACCTCGTCCTCCTTGGAGGCTCCGGAGGCTCCGGGCTCCGGGGCCGGGCCGCCCGCATCCGCGGAGGCTCCGGCTTCGGCGGCGCCCTTGTACATCACCTCGGCCAGCTTGTGGGAGGCCTGCTGCAGGCGCTCGAAGGCCTGGTTCAGCCCGTCGGTCCCGCCCGCCTCGAGGGCCTTCTTCGCGTCGGCCAGCGCCGCCTCGACCATCGAGGCATCGGCGGACGACGAGCTTGTCCTTGTGCTCGTTGAAGGTCTTCTCGGACGAGTAGACGAGGCGAGTCGAGCCGGTTCCTGGCCTCGATCTCCTCGCGCCGCTTGCGGTCCTCCTCGGAGTGCGCCGCCGCGTCGTGGACCATCCGCTCGATCTCGTCCTTGGCGAGCCCGGACGAGGCCGTGATGGTGATCTTCTGCTCCTTGCCCGTGCCGAGATCCTTGGCCGAGACGTTCATGATGCCGTTGGCGTCGATGTCGAAGGTCACCTCGATCTGCGGCACGCCGCGGGGCGCCGACGGGATGCCCACGAGATGGAAGACGCCGATCGTCTTGTTGTCCCGCGCCATTTCGCGCTCGCCCTGGAGCACCTTGATCTCGACGGACGTCTGGTTGTCGCCCGCCGTCGAGAACGTCTCGCTCTTCTTGGTCGGGATCGTCGTGTTGCGCTCGATCAGGCGCGTCGTGACGCCGCCGAGCGTCTCGATGCCGAGCGAGAGCGGGGTCACGTCGAGCAGCAGCAGGTCCTTGACGTCGCCCGCGAGCACGCCGCCCTGGATCGCGGCGCCGATCGCGACGACCTCGTCCGGGTTGACGCCCTGGTGCGGGTCCTTGCCGAAGAACTCCTTGACGAGCTGCTGGATGCGCGGCATGCGCGTCTGGCCGCCGACCAGCACGACCTCGTCGATGTCCTTGGCCTCGAGGCCGGCGTCCTTCAACGCCTGCTTGCAGGGGCCGATCGACTTCTGGAGGATGTCCTCGACGAGCTGCTCGAGCTTCGCGCGGGACAGCCGCAGCTGCAGGTGCTTGGGACCGGAGGCGTCGGCCGTGATGAAGGGCAGGTTGATCTCCGTCTCCACGACGTTGGACAGCTCGATCTTGGCCTTCTCGGCCGCCTCCTTCAGGCGCTGCATGGCCATCGGCGTCCTTGGAGAGGTCGACGCCCTGGTCCTTCTTGAACTCCGCGAGGATCCAGTCGATGATCGCGCTGGTCGATGTTGTCGCCGCCCAGGTGCGTGTCGCCGTTGGTGGACTTGACCTCGACCACGCCCTCGCCCACCTCGAGGATCGAGATGTCGAACGTGCCGCCGCCGAAGTCGTAGACGGCGATCGTCTCGTCCTTCTTCTTGTCGAGGCCGTACGCGAGCGCGGCCGCGGTCGGCTCGTTGACGAGCCGCTCGACCGTGAGACCGGCGATCTGGCCGGCGTCCTTGGTCGCCTGGCGCTGCGAGTCGTTGAAGTACGCGGGCACGGTGATGACCGCGCGCGTGACCTTCTCGCCGAGGTAGGCCTCGGCGGCCTCCTTCAGCTTGCCGAGGATCATCGCGGAGATCTCGGGCGGCGAAGACTCCTTGCCGCCGGCCTGGATGCGGCAGTCGCCGTTCGGCGCCTGGATGACCGTGTAAGGGCACCATCTTCATCTCCTCGGACACCTCCGAGTACTTGCGCCCCATGAAGCGCTTGATCGAGTAGATGGTGTTGGTCGGATTGGTGATGGCCTGCCGCTTGGCGACCTGGCCGACGAGACGCTCGCCGGTCTTCGAAAAGGCCACGACCGAGGGCGTCGTGCGGTTGCCTTCCGCGTTGGGGATGACGACGGGGTCGCCCGCCTCCATGACGGCGACGCACGAATTGGTGGTCCCGAGGTCGATGCCGATGATCTTGCTCATTGCCTATTGCTCCTGTTCACCCGATTTGGGAGGGTGAAGAATAGGATATGAGCGTAACTATGTCAACTATTTTCTATGACTAGTTAAGTCTAATGGACTCATATTCTTGCCTATTCGACCACCAGGACGCTCGGACGCTCGGTCTGGACCGGGGCGCGCGAAGGCGCCGGCCTCAGCTCCGATACGGGGGCGAGGCTCCTCTCGAGAGAGAGGTCGAGGTCGATCTGGCCGGCCGCGTTGCGACCGTAGAGCCCGAACTTCCCGTCCTCGGCGCGCAGGATGTAGCGGTAGGGCCGGCCGTACGGATCGCCCAGGGCGTCGTCGTCGAGGATCCCTGCGACGACGAGATCCTCGAGGCTGCGCGGGTAGCGGCCGCTCGAGTCGTAATAGATGCGCACGGCGCGCTCGATCGAGACGGCGCGATTCAGCGAGATCGCCTTCAGGAGGTCGGCCGTCTCGTGCATTTCCCCCGGCGGGCGCAGGAACACGTTGGCCGGATTTTTCGGGATCAGGTAGAGCGAGAGCCCCGCGAGCAACGCGAGGGCCACCCAGAGACCGATGGCGCGCCCGGACGCGCGCGGGGCCGCGATCGGAACGACCGGCTCGGGCAGCGGCTCGACGACTTCCTCGGGGGCGCGCCCCCGTTCGATGAGATTGCGGGAGAGCAGGTCCACGGTCCCCTTGAGGACCTCGAAGTCCGACAGGAACGCGCGCTCCATGATGTCGCCCACGCTGCGCCGGCCGTCGATCCACCGCCACGTCTCCGCCTCGGGCCGCGAGACCGAAAGCGTGCCTTCCGGCGCGTTCTTCTGGCCCGTGACGACGTTCAGCGTCTCGACCCCGGGCGCGCGGCGGAAGACCTCCGTCAGCGCCCCGACCTTTTTCTCGAGGATCGGCCACTCGTCGACGATCTGCGCCGCCTCCATGAGGACGGTGTCCGTCGAGACCGGCGCCATGTGGTCGGCGTCGTAGTCGACCGTGCCTTCCTGCGTGAAATGGAAGCGGCCGTCGGGCCAGCGGAACGCCGAGTAGACGATCCGCGAGATCTGGACCCGCAGCGCCTCGCGCAGCTCCTCCGGCTCGACGAGCCGTTCGCGCACGAGCAGAAACCCCATGCGCTGCTGGGTCTCCTTCTGGATCTTGAGCACCTGGTCGAGCTGCTCCTGCGTGACGTAGCCGGCGCGCAGCAGCAGGTTGCCCAGCCGGTTGTCCAATCGCCGCGCCCGCGATTCCGCGGCCACGACCGAGCCGCCGAGAAACGAGATCGTGACCGAGTCGTCCTCGCCCTCGACCGACAGCACGCCGGTCTTGCGCTGCAGGCCGAGCATCTGGAAGATCTCGGTCAGCGAGAAGACCTTGAGGGTGCCTTCAAGACCCACTGGGGGTCCTCCTGCCGACCACCTGCGCGCGGATCCAGACGACGGCCGCCAGCGCGGCGCCGAGGACCACCGTCGCGCGCAATCCGCTCTCCGGCGGCAGCGTCAACGGATCGAAGAGCCTGCCGTCGATGACCGCCCCGGCCAGCCCGAAGAAGAAGAGAAAGAGCGTCACCGCGCCCGCGACGGGGCGGTCTTCCAGGAACGCATGCGAGCCCGGCAGCAGCAGCGAGGCGATCCGGCTCGCGCGTGCCCGGCCCCGGACGCGGCTCTGCAGCTGCCGCGCCTCGGCCACCTGCAGCTCGATGTCCACGTTCTCCTTGCGCACGGAACGACCGCGCGCAGATCGCGCAGTACAGCGCCGGGTCGCCGTAGCGGCGGCAGCGATTGCAGAAGGCGCGGCCGCAGCGCTCGCAGAGCGAGGCCAGGCCCTGCCGCCGTCGGCGGCGCGCGAGCAGGACGCCGACGAGCAGCACCCCGACCGGCGCCAGGGCCCACGGCGAGATCAGCGCGCGCCAGGGCATGGCCGCCGTGCCGTGGCCGGGCAGGCGCCGGCTCTTGGGCTGGGCGTTCCAGTCGGCGATCCGCGCGCGCGCCCGCGAGAGCGGGAAACCCGCGGGGACGACGCGCGACACGGTGGGCGTGCCGGACCAGGCCGCGACGCGGGACGTTGGACAGCTCCCGGGCGCGCGCGATCGCGAGCGCCTGCCCGTCGAAGTCGTAGGCTTCGCCGCGGGCCAGCGACAGGTTGTAGTACGCCTCCGCGGCGTCGGGCGCCTTCTTCGAGGCCTCCGTGTAGTCGCGGATGGCCTCGCCGTAGTCCCCCTCGGTGAAATGCACGTTGCCGCGGTTCAGGATGGGCCGGAAATCCGCCGGGTCCGCCTGCATCGCGCGGCCGTATTCGGCCTGCGCGCGTTCCAGGTCCCCCGAGCGCTCGGCGTAGATGCCGAGCAGAAACCACACGTCCGCGTCCTCCGGGAAGACCGCGGCCGCCTGGCGCAGCCCGTCTTCGGCGCTGGCGTCCTCGCGGCGCTCCTCGAGATCGATCGCGGCGACGAAGAGCGGCGACCGCTGCCGGATGTTCTCCTGCGTGACCCACGCGGCCAGCGGCGCGATGAGCGCAAGGGCCACGAAGCCGGCGCCGAGGACCATCCGCTCGCGATCCTCCGCGTAGGCCCAGAGCAGCGCGCCCCAGTAGAGCAGGAGCCACACGGGACCGAATCCGACGAAGAGCGGCAGGCCCGCGATGACGAGGCCGAGCGGAAGGGCTCCGCTGCGCCCGAAGAAGCGGAACGCGGCCTCGCGCAGGTCGTGCAGGACGCGCGGCGCGTGCCGCACGGCGAGCGAGAGGATGATCCCGGCCACTGTGGTCGCTGCGGCCGCCCCGGCCCAGGTCCCGAGCGCGGACAGGATCGCGACGCGCGACTCGTGGGCGGAGAAGAGCGCGGTCGTCGACTCGGGGACACTGCGCAGAGCGTCGCCGACCTTGCCGTGGCGCACGAGGAAGGAGAGGCGCGCGAGGATCGCGTCCGGGTTGGCGTCGTCCAGGGCCAGGGCGGCCCGGTAGGCGCGGTCCGCGCGGTCCGGCTGTCCCTGCTTCTCGGCGCGGCGCCCGAGGTACACGGCCGTGCGCGAGAAATCGGAAAGCCGCCGCACGCCGACTTTCCGGGCCGCGCGCTCCATGTCTTCCAGGGCCCGGGCCTCGGCCGCGGCGTCGTTCTCCGAGAACGCCGAAAGAAACTCGAACCACTGCGCCCGGTAGAGGCTGCGGGTGACCGGGGGCGGCAGCGGCGAGAGGGCGTCCTGCGCCTGCGCCGCCGACGCCAGCAGCAGCAGGACGACGACGCCGGCACCCAGGGCCGCGGCTCGCACACGGCGGACGGCCTCGTCGCGCCCGGGGCCGTTCCTTCTTGATGACATGCGGGCCGTTACCCGCCCGGCGGCGCCGGCTCCCGGCCGGGAGGACGCACGGCCTCGACGTAGGCCATCCGCAGTTCGTAGAGCGCCCGGGAAAGCAGATCGGTTTCCTCGAAGCTCAGGTTGCCCCGCGACTTCTGCTCGAGAATCACGAGCCACTCGATCATCTGCTGCGCCGCCGCGGGGTCGCGGCGCGGCAGCGTCTTGCCCGTCATGGCGTCGATGCCGAGGGCCGCGTACACGTTCGTGGCGAGAAAGCTCACGAGGGTCAGGAACGCCTGGGAGGTGGCCCGCTCCGCGGGAGCGCCCGGGGTCGGTGGCTCGGGAGCCGCCGGGTTCGCGGGCGCCGCGGCCGGGGCCGCTTTCGGCGGCTCCGGGGCCTCCTCCGTCTCGACGTCGGGGCGCAGCTCTCCGTCGGACGTGAACATCCGGCGATCGACCACGCGGATTGGCTTGTCCTCTTCGGTCACGGGCTCCATTCCAGCGGCAAGGGGAACTGTAGGAGTTTAACAGGCTGCACTATCATCCGGCCGTGTCCGAAGCGCTCGATCGGCTCGTCGCGCTCGTCGCCCGGCTGCGGCGCGACTGCCCGTGGGACCGCGAACAGAGCTTCGAAACGCTCAAGACGTACCTGCTCGAGGAGACCCACGAAACGCTCGCGGCGCTCGACGAGGGCGCGCCGGGGCCGCTGCGCGACGAGCTCGGCGACCTGCTCTTCCAGGTCTTCTTTCTCGCGCGGCTGGCCGAGGAACAGGGCTGGTTCGGGGCCGACGACGTCGCGGAAGGCATCACGCGCAAGATGACCGAGCGCCACCCGCATGTGTTCGGCGACACACCGGCCGCGACCGCGCAGGAGGTCAAGAGCGCGTGGGAACGGCGCAAGCGCCGCCAGCCCGGGGCCACCGAGGATCCGCTCGGGACGCTGCCGCAGGGCCTGCCGGCCCTGGCCACTGCCTACCGCCAGACGCTGCGGGCCGGGGACCTCGGCTTCGACTGGGAGCGCGACGCGGACGTCGTCGCGAAGATCCACGAAGAGCTCGCGGAGTGGGCCGGCGCCGAGCGGGCCGGCGACCATGCCGCCGAGACGCACGAGATCGGCGACCTGCTGCTCTCGGTCGTCAACCTCGCCCGGCGCCGCAAGATCGATCCCGAGTCCGCCCTGCGGCAGGCCAACCGCCGATTCCGCGACCGCTTCGCCGGTGTCGCGCGGCGCGCCCGGCAGAGCGGGCGGGACGTGGCCGACGTCGGGATGGCGGAGCTGGACCGGTACTGGGAAGAGGCGAAGAAGGAAGACTGACCGCCGCTACTTCGCGAGCTCCTTCACGCGCACCAGCCGCACGCCCCGGCCCGAGAGCCCCGGCAACTCCTTCTCCAGAACCGCCAGCGTCGCCGGATACGGGTGTCCGATGGCCACCGCCTCGCCCTCCAGCTTCGCGCGCCGCACGAGCTCGTCGAGCTGCTTTCGGATCGCGTCCTCCGTCACGACGTCGTCGAGAAAGACGCGCCGCGACACGGCCGGAACCGCGGCATCCTCCGCCGTCTTCTCGGCGACGGTGGCGTCGGTCGTGCGGCTGTCGAGAAAAAACAGGCCGCGCCGCGAAAGAACGCCGACGACCGCGCGCATCACGCGCGGGTCGGCCGTGGCCGCCGAGCCCATGTGGTTGTTGACCCCGACGGCTCCCGGCACCGTGGCGAGGTCTTCCTCGAGGGTCTGCGCGATCTCGGCGTCCGTCTGCGACCGCAGGACGAGGCCCGGTCCGGGCCGCACCTTCGGGTAACCCGCGGGCTCCATCGGCAGGTGGAGGAGGACTTCCTTGCCGCCGCGCTCGAGGGCCTGCGCCGAAGCCGCGCTCCAGCGCACCCGCGGCAGCACGGCGCCCGCGACCGGTTCCCGCCATCCGGCGATCCGCTCCGACGGGGCGAGCTCGTTGCCGAGATCGTCGATCACGATCGCGACGCGCGGCACGCCGGGGACCGGCGTGCGCGGTTTCTCGGGAGGCCGCGTCACCGGCCGGGGCGACAACGCCGGCGGACGGGTGCGGGGCGGTTGGGACGGGCGGGCCGTCGGCTGGGGCGCCGGCCCCGGCGGGACGCGACGCGACGGGCAGCCCTGGTAGTAAAGGACGACGGCGAGAACGAGCGAAAGAAGCGCGAAGAAAACCGTCGCCGGAGAGATCCGGCGGCCGCGGCGAGCCAGGCGAGCCTACGCGGCCTTGCGCGCGGCCGTGTCCCCGCGGGCCACCGCGAGGCCGCGCTCGAGAATCGCGTCGCGATCCCCACCCTCGCCCGGAATCACGATGACCCGTTCGTCCGGAGAGAGGCCCTTGCCGCCCAGCACCTGGCCGGAGGGCGACACGTAGCGTCCGACCGTCATGAAGAGGTTGCCCCCCTCCTCCGTCGGCACGTTCTTCTGGATGATCGCCATGCCCACCGTCGTCTCGCCGACGGTCGGCGCCTTGACCCGGTCGTGCAGGGCCGCCGCGAACACCTCGGCCGCGCCCGCGGTCGAGTCGTCGATGAGCAGCACCACCTTGCCCTTCCACACCGGATCGCCCGTGGCCTCGAGCGCCTTCTCCATCGCCTTGCGCGAGACCACCGTCGCGATCGGACCCTTCGCGACGAACAGCGCGGCGGCGGGAGCGGCGTCCGGGATCGCGCCGCCGATCGAGCCGCGCAGGTCGAGCACCACGGTGTTGATCGAGCGCCGCGAGGCCTCGTCGAGCTCCTTGCGGATCGCGGCCGCGGTCGACGGCGTGAAGGTCGGGATCTTGATGATCGCCACGTCCCGCTCCCACTTGGAGCTGACCGGCGGCGCGTCGAAGCGCGCGCGGGCGACGGGCAGCGTCACGCGCTTCTCGTCGCCGCCGCGGAAGAGCACGAGCTCGCACGAAGAGCCTTCGGGCCCCTCGAGCGCGGCCTTGATCTTCCAGACCGGCGCGTTGCGCAGCGGCTGGCCGTCGATCGAGTCGATGAGGTCGCCCGGCTTCACGCCGGCTTTCTCGGCCGGGGAGCCCGGCAGGGGGCCGACGACGTAGGGATAGCCTCCGCGGCGCGCGAAGAGGATTCCCGGGCTGGCCGCGCCCGCGGCCTGCTGCGCCTTGTAGGCGGCCATCGCGGAGACGGGCACGTAATAGGAGAACGGATCGAGCGCGTCCGACATCCCGTCGTAAGCGCCCTCGAGCAGGCCCTTCGTGTCCGTCGCCTCGACGTAGTTCGAACGGGTCAGCGAGAAGACCTCGGAGAAGATCGACAACGCCCGCGTCGCCGGGTCGCGGCCCGAACCCTCGGGGCCGGCCACGGCCCGCAGGGACGCCAGGGCACAGAGCGAAACGACGACAAAGAGCAGGCGGGAGCGGTTGGATTTCATCGTAGCGATGGTAACACCGGGGTGGTAGTCAGACATTTCCGGAAGTTCCGAGTAAGCAGAATGCAGTAAGCAGTAAGCAGACCCCGAGTCGCAACTTGCTTACTGCTTACTGCTTATTGCTTACGGCCGACTGCCGACTCCCTCACCTCAGCCACGCCACCGGATCGCTCGCCTTCTGCCGGTCGCGCACTTCGAAATAGACCCCCGACTCGTCCCGTCCCGGCCCGAAGCCCGCCAGTCCCACCTCGGCGCCCGCGGCCACCGGCTCGCCCGGCTTGACCGAGACCGCCTGCAGCCACGCGTAGAGGGTGAGCATGCCGTCGCCGTGGTCCAGGATGACGAGGTTGCCGTACTCCGCCAGCCACTGGGCGTACACGGTCTTGCCCCCATAGACCGCGCGGACCGGCGTGCCGAGGGGCACGGCGACGGCGACGCCGTTGGAGACCGTCCACGTGTCGAACTTCGGGTGGCGATGGCGGCCGAACGTCTCGATGATCGTGCCGCGCGCGGGCCAGTCGAGGACGCCCTTCCACGGCCGGATGCCGCCCGAGGGCCCGACGGCGTCCTCGCCCTCGGTCTGGTGCGAGAGGGTCTCGAGCAGGCGCTCGAGGCGCGTGACCTTGTCGGTCAGCGCCGAGACCTCGCGCCGTCGCGAGGCCGAGGTGCTCTGCTCGCGCGCCAGCAGCCTCTCCCGCTCGACCTTGAGCGAGGCCATGCGCGTCTCTTCCTGCCTGCCCTTGACGTAGAGACGGTCGATCTCGACCTTGAGCGCCTGCTCGCGCGCGAGGTTCTCGGCCAGCCGCTGCTCGGCGAACCGGTACTGGCCGAGCAGTCGCCCGTCACGGCGCGCGAGGCTGTCGAGCCGCTCGATCGAGGCGAGGAAAGCGGGAAGGTCCCTGGCCTCGAGCAGGACGCGGAAGTACCCGTAGCGACCGAAGCGCTGCAGCAGGCGCGCGCGGGCGATCAGCAGGCGGCGGCACTCGGCCGCGGACGCCGACGCTCCGGCGCGCTCACGGGTCACCGCGGCCAGGCGCCGCGCGAAGTCTTCCCGCGTGGCCGCGACGAGCTCGCCCTCGCGCGTCGCGATCTCGAGCTTGAGCTCGAGGCGCTTCAACTCTTCGGCGAGCGTGGCTTCCTTCTTTTCGCTTTCCGCCAGGCGCGCCTTGAGGGTTCCGATCCGGCCCTGGAGCTTCGCGAGATCGGCCTGCCGGTCGGAGGCGGCGGGAGTGGCTTCCTGGGAGAGCAACCGGGCGGAGACGAGCACGAGCGCGCCGAGGACGATGCGCGCGGGCCTTACCAGAGCGATCTCCCCGCCGCATCCGCGACCGGCTGTCCGCCGACCAGCGCCCGCACCGACGCCGTCACGTCGGCGATGCCCGGGACGCCCGGGCTCGTAAACGCCTTCGACGAGAAGAAGACGCCCCGCACCAGGTCCGGATCGAGCGAGCAGTGGTCGCCGCTCCAGACGTCGCGGTTGTCCTCGAAGACGCTGCCGGTGGGCACGCCGAGCGAGGACTGCCACGAGACGCGGTAGCCCGGCCGGTTGGCGACGATCAGGTCGGGGATCAGCCGCGGGTCGTAGCGCTTGTAGACGTCCTCGCGCTTGAAGACGCGCGAGACCGCTTTCTCGCCGTTCTTCGGATCGGTGAGGTCCGTCAGGCGCGTGATCAGCTCGGCGCGCAGCGCCTCGTACTCCGCGCCGGGAGCGACGACGCCGTCCGCCTCGCGTCCCTTCAGGTTGACGTAGATGTCGCCGAGGCCCATGGCGTAGGCCCTCGACTTCGACCAGTCCACGGCCTCCCAGAACTGCCCGCGCGAGAAGAGCGCTTCGAGGTTCTGCCGCTTCGCGCTGCCCTTCAGCACCAGGTAGCCGTTCTCGACGAGCCACGAGTTGTAGTTGACCGAGCGCCGCCAGGTGGCAAAGCCGTGATCCGAAAGGACGATCAGGATGTCCTCGGGCTTGAGCGCCTTCGCCGTGTCGGCCGACGATCTGGTCCATCGTCTTGTAGGAGTCCTCGACGGCGCGGCCGTACTTCGCGGCGAGCGCCGCGTCGTAGGCCGGGTGCTGCGGGTCGCGCAGGCGCCAGAACACGTGGCCCACGCGGTCCGGAAACTCGAAGTAGTAGAAGAGCATCTTCTGCCCGCCCGCGAGCAGCCCGCCGAGCATCTTGCGCTCCTGCTCGGCAGGTCTCGCGGACGTCCTCGAGGAACGCCTCCTCCGAGAGCGTCGCCGACTGGATCGACCAGGTGTCGATGCCCCAGCCCATGGTCTTGTACCGGCCGAACCGCGCGACGAGCTCCTTCGCGAAACCGGGCGGCGAGGAGATGGTGAAGCCCGGCGGCAGATGGTCCGGGTCGAACTGGATCGGCGACAGGTAGAGGCCGATCTCCGGCGTGATCGTGGCCAGCCGCAGCCGCGCGTATCCGTGGATCGTGATGAGCGGGTTGACGCGGAAGTCGAGCGAGAGCCAGTCGCTCCACTGGCCGGGCTTCAACTCGGCGCGCGCGCTGCCCGCCTCGACGATCAGGCGGTCCTTCGACTCGGGCACCGTGAGGGTCAGCGGCAGATCGATCGTGTTCTCTTTTCCGAACGCCCGGCCCGGAGGTCCGGCGATCCGCGTGACCTGCTTGCCCACGTTGGTTTCGAGCCGCGTGACCTCGACCGAGAAGTCGTTGCCCTCGCGCAGGGTGAAGAACGGATCCGACGTGTAGAACGCGGGCTTGCCGATGCGGCCCGAGAGGTCCGGCACGCCCAGGCCCGAAAGCATCGTCCCGTCGGCGAACGCTTCCGGCGGAAACGTCACCGGCATCCGGATCACGGCCGCCGGCCGGGCGCCCGCCTCCTGCCAGAACACGGGCCCGCGCCGGTTGTTGCGGACCCAGGGCCGGGTCGCGGGGAGCCACGCCTTCGCCGCCAGGAACGCGCCGCCGGCGCCGCCGACCGCGAGGACGAGAAAGAGCGCCGCGACGAGCCTCCGGCGCCGAAACGCGAGCAGCAGGGCCGGAAGCCCGAACAGCAGGAACGCTCCGGCCGCGAACGCCGCCGGATTGTTCTTTCCCATCAGGAACGGCACCTGGAGCTCCTCGGCGACCGCGAACGTCGGGATGCGGTTGGCCGGATCGCGCTTGAGGAAGTCGAAGATCTCGTGGCCGCCCGGATCGAGCCCGGTCGAGAACGTGGCCCAGGAGACCGGCGTCTGCGCCGGGATGGTGGGCGTGAGCGGCGAGTAGCCGCCCCGCTTCTGCAGGTCGGCCAGGGCGGGAAGCTCCCCCTTGCCGAGCATCTCCTCGACGACGTGCGCGTCCACGCCGTCGAACCCGAGGATGACCACGCGTCCCGGGGCGGTGGCCGGGGCCGCGACGAGCGGCGCCCCGGCGAAAACGAGGGCGACGAGCGCCGCGCGGAAGACTCTCATGCGAAGAAATGAGTTTAGCAGGAGGCTGAAGAATCGATGCGGGCGTCGCGGCCGGCACGTACGGTGCCGGCCGCCCTCCGGGTTACGGCGGCGTGGCGCTCGTAACGCCATCCCACACCCTTCTTCAGCCGCCTGCTCGCAGGCCGGCACTACAATCCGCGGCGTGACGGCGCGGACCGAAGACCTCGACACGCTGCTCGCGCGCATTCCGGACCTGCGCATCCGCGAGCTCTTCTCGCACGAGTTCATCCTCTGCGCCGAGCACTTCGACCGTTTCACGCTCGACTCCGTCCTTCGGGTCGTCCACGAGCTCGGCCTCGAGGCTGCGCTCGACCGGGGGACCACCGCCGCGGCGATCGTCGCGGAGCGCGGCTTCGCGCCGCGCGCCCGGGTGCCCATCGAATGGTTCCTCGCCAAGCTCGCGGCCGAGGATCTGCTCGAGACCGGCGACGCCGGCGACGACAGACCCCGTTTACCGGGCCCGCGGCCCGCTGCCGCCCGGCGACCCGGACCGCGCCGAGGCGCAGGCGCGCGCCATCGATCCGCGCTCGATGCCGGCCTTCGCGGTCGTGCGGGCCATGCTCGAGCACGTGCCCGCCTTCCTGCGCGGCGAGAAGACCGGCGAGGAGATCCTCTTCTCCCCGGCCCGGCTGCCGCTGTGGTTCGACTACTTCTCCAACGACAACCTGCTCTACGAGATCAACAACCGGCTCGGCGCCGAGGCCGTGGCCCGGGCGCTGCCGGCCACGCGGCGCGCGACGGTCGTCGAAATCGGCGGCGGCTCGGGCTCGGCCGCGCTGGCCGTCGGAGAGCGCCTGGCGCGCGACGCCCGGCTGCCGCGCATCGAGCGCTACCTCTTCACCGAGATCGTGCCGACGTTCCTGCGCCGCGCCGAGCGCTCGCTGCGCGCGCGCTTCCCCGAGCTTCCCGCCGAGTTCTCGCGGCTGGACATGAACGCGGACTTCGCCGCGCAGGGCATTCCCGCCGGCGTCGCCGACGTCGTCTACGCCGTCAACACCGTCCACATCGCGCGCGACCTCGCGGCGACCCTCGCCCGCATCCGCCAGACCCTGAAGCCCGGCGGCGTCGCGGTCTTCTCGGAGTGCGTGCGGCCGTTTCCCGGCCAGCCGATCTACGTCGAGTTCGTCTTCAACTTCCTCGAGAACTTCACCGGCGTCGCCACCGACCCCGCGACGCGGCCCAACCACGGCTTCCTCACGCCCGAGAACTGGCGCCGCGCCTTCCAGGCCGCCGGCTTCGAGCAGCCGCAGATCCTGCCGGACGTCGAGGAGCTGGCGAAGCACTACGACGCGTTCTTCGTGGCGGCCGTCTCCGCCCGCCGCCCCGCCTGACCGCCGGCCTTGGCCGGCGTCGCCTACTGCCGAGCTGCTTTGTCGGCTCGACGGATCGTCCCAGAACGGATAAAAGCAGTACCACTGCTCCGGGTACTGCCGCACGTACCGCTCGAGGATGGCCACGTAGCGCTGGAGGTTCGTCCGCAGCGCCGCGTCGCGATCGCCCCCGTTCTCGATCGGCAGCGGCCCCTCGACGATTGCGCGGTAGCGCCCGTCGGGAAGGCGCACGATGAAGGCGGGCAGGACGGTCGCGCCCGAGGCCATCGCCACGCGCAGGGGTCCCCGCGGGAAGAACGCCTCGCGCCCGAAGAACGGCGCGGCCACGCCGGTGTTGTCGAAGTCGCGGTCGCCCTGCATGGCCACGATGCCGTTGGAGCGGAGCGCGCGCAGGACCGAAAGCGTCGGCACGAAGCTGCGGTCGACGCGGATCTCGGTCACGCCGCTGCGCGCGTGGAGCCGGCGCCGCTCGCGCTCGACGCCGGGGAAGATGTCGGGCACGAGCACGACGTGGATCGGCTGCTTGACCTGCGCGAGCATGAGCCCCCCGACCTCCCAGTTGCCGAGGTGGGCGGTCAGCAGGAGGACGCCCTTGCCGGCCAGCCGGCCCTCCACGATGTTCGAGTATCCGGAGACGCCCTCGACCAGGCGCGCCGCGTCCTCGGGCGGGCGCGTCGCGAAGTGCAGGAAGTCGACCCACGCCGAGAAGTGCGAGACCACCATCTCGAACGCCAGGCGCCGCACCTCCGCGGAATCCTCGGGAGCGCCGAGGATGACGGCGAGATTGGTCCGCGCGGCGCGCAGGTACTTGGGCCGCAGCCGGTAGTAGAGCGCGGCGAGCGCCCGTCCGCCGCGGTGCATGGAGCGCCGCGGCAGGTTGCGCGTGAAGGCGAGGGTCGCCGGGAACCAGACGCGCGAAGTGGCCGAGGCGATCGCGCGCGCGACCGGATTGCGCGTCGCCATCTTTTCCTGCACGGGAGGTATCCTAAGGGAATCGGGAGACGGCAGACGGAAGACGGCAGACGGGCCACGCCTCGCGATGGCGTTGCCGTACGCGGTGTTCGCGCTGCTCACCGCTCGTCTCCTGGCAGCGCTGGATCCAGCCGTACATCGACACGGGCCGCGAGCTCATGGTGCCCTGGCGGCTGGCCCACGGCGAACGGCTGTACCGCGACGTCCACTTCCACCACGGCCCGCTCGGCCCCTACCTCGCCGCCATCACCGACGGGCTCGCGGGGCGGTCGCTGCCCGCGCGGACCGGGCTCTACGCGCTCGTCGCGCTGCTGCACGTGGCCGCGCTCGACCGGCTCGCGCGCGCGATGCTGTCGCCCTGGCGCGCCGCCCTCGCGACCTCGACCGCGATCGCCGCCGCGGTCTTCCTGTGGCCGGGAGGCTGGCTCTTCCCGTTCAGCTTCGACACCGCCCTGGCCGTCGCCGCGCCTGACCTGGGCGCTCGCGCTCGCCGCCGAGTCCGCGATCGGCCCGGGCGGACTTCGCCGCCGGGATCTGCCTGCTCGCGGCGCTGCTGTCCCGGCCCGAGATCGGCCTCTCCGGCGTCGTCGTCCTCGCCGCCGCCGCGCGCCGATCGCCCCGGCGACTCGTTGCGCTCGGCGCCGCCCCGCTCGCGGCCTCCGCCGCCGGATACGCGCTGCTCTCGACCGGGATTCCGCGGGACCGCCTGGTGGCCGACGGCTGGTTGCGCGTGATCGAGCCGCCCGAAGCGTTTCAGAACGTCTACCGGGCCTACGCGGGGCTGGATCGCGTGGGGCTGCGCACGGCCGAGCTGCTGCTGGCCGGGATGGTGCTGGTTCTCGTGGCGGCCCTGCTCGCCGCGGCTTCCTGGATCGGCTCGCGCCTGGCGGCCGGAGGACGGCGGGCGCCCGGCGCCGCCGTCGGAGCGCTCGCGATCGGCGCGCTCGTCTTCGCGGCGGCCGTCCGTCTGCGGCCTCCCGCCGCGCTCGCCGAGCGTCTCTCCCTCGTTCCGCCCCTGGTGCGCGTGATTCCGGTCTGGCTCGCGATCGCCGCCGGCCTGCGCCTCGTCGCCGTCCTGCGCGGGCGCGCGCCGCGCGGCCCGCTCTCCGGCGTGCCCGAGGCGGTGCTCTGGATGGCGGCGGTGTTCGGCGCCCGCATGCTCCTCGCCGCCGGCTACGTCGGACCGTACGACGCCTTCTTTCTGCCGCTGCCGGTCGTCGTCGCCGCGGCCGGGCTCTTCGGCGCGGCCGACCGCGCCGCGCCCGCGCTGGGAGCGATGCTTCCCCGGCTCGCGGCCGCGGCGCTCGCCGTGTTCCTCGCGTTCCGTCTCGCGGCGATGGCCGACCTCTACCGCGGTCTGCCATGGGAACCCGTCGCGACGCCGGCCGGCGCCCTCCGCCTGCCGGGCCCCGTCGCGCGCGCGACGGCGGAGACGCTCGACGCGCTGGCCCGTCTGCCCGCCGACGCCACGCTCGTCGGGGTTTCCGGAGACCGGGCTTCTTCAACTACGTGCTCGGCCTGCGCAATCCGTTCTGGCTCGAGCAGTTCTTCCCGGGGCACCTCGACGCGCCGGGGCGAAGCGCGCGCCGTGCGCGTCCTCGAGACGGACCCGCCCGACGCGCTCGTCCTGGCCAACGTGCTCGCCGTCGGCGAGGGCGCCCGCGCCTTCGGACAGGACTACCTGGGCGGGCTCGCCGCCGCCGCAGCCGCGCGGTATCGTCCGATCGCGGCGTTCGGGCCCGGCGCCGGGCCGGGCGCCCGCATCGGCGACGCCCAGTTCTTCGTGGAGATTTCCGCGCCCGCTTTCGCCGCGCGCGAAGACCGGACCATGAGGCTCGACCAGGCCGTCTCGCTGAAGTTCGGGCTCTCCCGGCGCTCGGCCCGCGAGGCGGTGCGCTCGGGCCGCGTCGACGTGGACGGAGCGGCCTGCGACGAGCCGGGACAGGACGTGCCCGCGGGCGCGAAGCTCCAGTTTCACGCCCACCGGCCCCTGCGCCGCCACGTGAAGACGCGCCTGGTCGTCCTGTACGAGGACGACGACGTCCTGATCGTCGACAAGCCGGCCGGGCTGCTCACGGTTCCGACCGAGGCGCGCGAGAAGGACACGCTCTGGAGCCGGGCCCTGCACTACCTCCAGCACCGCTACGGCGGCCGGCCGCACGCGGGCATCGTCCATCGCCTCGACAAGGACACCTCGGGCGCCCTCGTCTTTGCGCGCAACCGCGCCGCGCACCACGCGCTCCAGGACCGCTTCCGCACGCACGCGATCGACCGCGAGTACCTCGCCCTCGTCGAGGGCGTCCCCGCCGAGGGCGGCACCTTCGACGCGGACCTGGTCCGTGAGCCCGGGCTGCGGCGGACGATCGCCCGCAAGGGGCAGGAGGGCCGCCGCGCCGTCACGCGCTACAAGACCGTCGAGCGCTTCGGCGACGCCGCCCTCGTCTCGATTCGACCGGAGACCGGGCGCACCCACCAGATCCGCGTGCACTTCTCCGCGGGCGGCCATCCGATCCTCGGCGACAAGGTCTACGGGCGGCCCGGCGCGGGCGCGAAGTCCGCGCCCCGCCAGATGCTCCATGCCCGCCGCCTCGGCTTTCCGCACCCGAAGACCGGCGAGACCGTCCGCGCCGAATCGCCGCTGCCCGACGACTTCGAGAAGGTGCTGGCGCTGCTGCGGGCCAAGAAAAAGCGGCCCGGCAAAGCCGGGCCGCAAACCGATCGCTGAAAACCTAGGACGAACTAGGCAAGGACGACGACCACCACGCGGCGGTTCTTCGAACGGCCTTCCTTCGTCTTGTTCGACTCGACCGGCTCGGCGCTCCCGTAGGAGATCGTCGACATCCGGTTGAGGGCGACGCCCTGCTTGTTCAGGTAACGGCGCACCGCCTCGGCGCGGGCCTCGCCGAGCTGAAGGTTGATGGAATCCGAACCCGTGGCGTCCGTGTGGCCCTGGATCTCCAGGTACACGTTCTTGTTCTCGCCCTTGAGCCGCTCGGCGAACGCGTTCAGGGCTTCCTGGGCTTCCGGGGAGAGCTCGTGCTTGTTGACCGGGAACTTCGCCGCGTCATCCGAGAGAACCAACGAGTAGACGAACTTGCCTTCGGCCAGCTTGCCCGCCTGCTGCGCCCGCTCGAGGGCCTGGCGCGTCGCGGTGTCGAGCTCGGTCAGCTTCGCGTCGTGCTGCTTGACCTTGGTCTGCGTGGCCTCGACCTGGGATTCGACGTCGTTGATCCGCTTCTCGGTGACCGCGCTGCTTTTGGAGACCTCCTCGCCGACGTACTTCTTCGAAGCGCACGCCGTGAGACCGAAGGTACCCAAAAGAAGCGCCCCACCCGCGAGACTGACTGAGACCCTGCGACTCTTGTGCATCTGCACCTCCTGCAAAAAAGGTTTACGAACCGCCCGGGCGACCGTTCCCCGGTACCCTCTTCGAGTCCGGACGACCCAGGAACCGGGTTTGACCACGGACACGAATACAATTCTATATTTTACATCCCCTTTGCCGGACGGTGCAAACCCCAGCAAATACTGCTGTCGGACCTCTCCGGCGATGGCCGTGGCCAGGGGGCGCAGGTCCTCGTCGCCCGAAACCAGGTGCATCCGCCCGCCGCTCGAGTTGGCCAGCATTTCGAGGGTGTCCACCGACAGCTCCCGCCGGCTCTTTTCGGTCAGAGCGTCGAAGGCGCGGTTCTTCATGCCGATCGTATACACGGGCACCGATACGTGTTGCAAAAGTTCGGCCATCTCGTTGGACGAAAGCTGGCTGGCGTTGTCCACCCCGTCCGTGAAGAGCAGGATGGCCCGCTTGTTGTTGCGGCCCTTCATCATCCGTTCGGGCGTCGCCGCGACGGCGTCGAAGAGCGCGGTCTGGCCCGAGGCCTCCAGGTCCCACAGCGCCCGGACGAGCTTGCCCGGGTCCGGCGAGAAGTCGGACACGAGGCGCACGTCGCCCTCGGAGAACGCAAACAGGGCGAAGTCGTCTCCGGGCCGGCCGGAACGGATGATGGTGCGGATCGCGTTCTTCGCGTTCTCGAGCTTGTTGCCCACGCCCATGCTGCCCGACGTGTCCAGCAGGAACGCGAACGACACGGGCGCGCTCTCGTCCCGGTCGAACGTGTCCACGTCGACGCGCGTCTCGCCGACCTTGAGCACGGAAGTCCTGCTTCTGCAGCCCGTCCGCGAACTTGCCGCTCTTGTCGGTCACGAGCACCGGCAGCATCACGTACTCGGCGCCCGCGCTGTCGGAGAAGGTCGGCGGGTCCTCCGGCTTCTGGGCGGCGGCGATGGCCGCCGAGAAGAGGAGCGGGAGGAGAAAAATGCGCTTCACCGACAAATTATAAGGCCTCCCCGCCCCCCGGGATTCCCCCCGGGCCCCGTGTAGACTGTCCTCCCTTGACGACGCCCGCCCGGTCGATCGTTCTCGTGAGGCCCCACAACGCTTCCAACATCGGTTCGGTGGCGCGCGTCGCGAAGAATTTCGGCCTCCAGACCTTTGCCGTCGTGGAGCCCGCGGTCCTGCCCGATCCGGACTCGGCCCGTCTCGCCGTCGGGGCCGCCGACCTGCTCGGCGCGATCACCCGTCACCCGAGCCTCGACGCGGCCGTGGCCGAGTTCCCGGTGGTCGTCACGACGTCTTCGATGCGCGGACGCGGGCGCGTCCGCCTGCTCGAGCTCGCGGAGCTGCCCGGGTTCCTCGCGGAGGCCGGCCGGGTCCCGGCCGCCTTCGTCTTCGGGCCCGAGCGAAGCGGTCTGACCGAAGAGGAGCTGGCGCGCGCCTCCGCCTGCCTGCGGCTGCCGACCGATCCGGCCTTCCCCACCATGAACCTCTCGCACGCCGTCGGGCTCGTGCTCGGCGTGGCGACGGCGTTCACGCCGACGGAGGGAGCGAGCGGCCGACCCTCCCGAGCCCTGGGCGCCGGCGGCGGAGATCGAGTCGGCCATCGCGCACTGGGACCGGGCGCTCGAGGCGATCGCCTTCTACGACACCGGCCACCGCGAGCGCTCGCTGCGCGACTGGAGGCGCCTGGTGGCCGGCCGGCCGATGACGATGCGGGAGGTGGCGATCCTGCGGGGAGTCGCGAACCGCGTGCTGGTGACGCTGCGCCGCCGTGGCGCCGCGCCAGCGGAGCCCGACTAGATCAGCTCCGCTCCCCCGAAGAAGAACGCGATCTCGTTCGCCGCGTTCTCCGCCGAGTCGCTCCCGTGGATCGCATTGCGCTCGATGTCGGTGCCGAAGAGGTTGCGCACGGTGCCCGGGTCGGCCTTGCGCGAATCGGTCGCGCCCATCGTGCGGCGCAGGTGGGGCACCGCGTCCGCGCGCTCGAGCGCCGCGACGATCACCGGGCCCTCGGTCATGAAGGTCACGAGCGCGCCGTAGAACGAGCGCTCCTTGTGCACCGCGTAGAAGGCGCGGGCCTGCTCGGGCGAGAGCCGCACCTTCTTGACGCCGATCAGGCGGAATCCCTCTTTTTCCAGGTGGGCCAGGATCGCGCCGGCCTTGCCCGCGGCGACCGCGTCCGGCTTCAGAATCGTGAGTGTCCGTTCCAAGTCGTGTCTCCTTATTGCCGGGCCTAGCGCCCCAGCATTTCCTTGATCTTCCGGCCGATGTCGGCGGGCGACTTCACCACGCCGATCCCCGCCGCCGCGAGCGCCTGCATCTTTTCGGCCGCCGTGCCCTTGCCGCCCGCGATGATCGCGCCCGCGTGCCCCATGCGCCGGCCCGGGGGCGCCGTCTGGCCCGCGATGAACGACACGACCGGCTTCTTCAGGTTGCCGGCGATCCAGCAGGCGGCCTCTTCCTCGGCCATGCCGCCGATCTCGCCGATCAGCACGATCGCCTCGGTGCCCGCGTCGTCCTTGAACGCCGCGAGGCAGTCGATGAAGTTCGTGCCGTTGACCGGGTCGCCGCCGATGCCGATGACCGTCGACTGCCCGAGGCCGAGCTTGGTCAGCTGGTCCACGGCCTCGTACGTCAGCGTGCCCGAGCGGGAAATCACGCCGACGCGCACCGGGCTTGTGGATGCGGCCGGGCATGATGCCGATCTTGCACTCCCCCGGCGTGATGATGCCGGGGCAGTTCGGGCCGATGAGGCGCACGCCCTTGCCGGACGCGGCGAGCCGGTCCAGGAAGCCGCGCGCGCGCAGCATGTCGTTGGTCGGGATCCCTTCCGTGATGCAGGCGATCACGCCGACGCCCGCCTCCGCCGCCTCGACGATCGCGTCCGCGGCAAACGGCGGCGGGACGAAGATCATCGACGCGTTGGCGCCCGTCTGCGCCGACCGCGTCCGCCACGGTGTTGAAGACCGGGATGCCCTCGTGCGTCGTGCCGCCCTTGCCGGGCGTCACGCCCGCGACGACCTGCGTTCCGTACTCGCGGCAGGCGAGCGCGTGGAAGGTGCCCTCGCGGCCGGTGAGCCCCTGGACGAGCAGGCGCGTCGTCCTTGCCGACCCAGATGCTCATCGCACGGCCTCCACGACCTTCTGCGCCGCGTCGGCCAGCCCGTCGGCCGGCGTGATCTTCAATCCCGATTCGCGCAGGATCGCCTTGCCCTGGTCCACGTTGGTGCCCTCGAGGCGCACGACCACGGGGATCGAGAGGCCCATCTCGCGCACCGCGGCGACGACGCCCTTGGCGATGATGTCGCAGCGCATGATGCCGCCGAAGATGTTGATGAGCACGCCCTTGACGTTCTTGTCGGACAGGATGATGCGGAACGCGTTCTTGACCTGCTCCTCGTTGGCGCCGCCGCCGACGTCGAGGAAGTTCGCGGGCTCGCCGCCGGCGAGCTTGACGAGGTCCATCGTGCCCATCGCCAGACCCGCGCCGTTGACCATGCAGCCGACGTTGCCGTCGAGCTTGATGTAGTTCAGGCCGAACCGCGAGGCCTCGACCTCGAGCGGATCCTCCTCGGAGAGATCGCGCATCTCCTTGATGTCCGGGTGCCGGAAGAGCGCGTTGTCGTCGAAGGTCATCTTGGCGTCGAGCGCGAGCACGCCGCCCTGCTTCGTGACGAGCAGCGGGTTGATCTCGGCCAGGCTCGCGTCGGTGTCGACGTAGGCGCGGAAGAGCGCCTGGATGAGCGCGACGCCCCCCTTGAAGCTCTCGCCGGAGAGGCCGAGCGCGAAGGCGAGCTTGCGCGCCTGGAACGGGAACATGCCGGCGGACGGATCGACGGCCTCGCGCACGATCGCGCTCGCGTCCTTCGCGGCGACTTCCTCGATCTCCATGCCGCCCGACTGCGACGCCATGAAGACCGGCAGCCCGCGCGAGCGGTCGAGCGTGACGGAGAGGTAGAGCTCGCGCGCGATGTCCAGCGCCTCCTCGACGAGGACCTTCTGGACGACGCGGCCGGCCGGGCCGGTCTGGGGCGTGACGAGCGTCATGCCGAGGATCTTTTTCGCGAGGTCGTGGGCTTCCTCGGGGTCCTTCGCGAGCTTGACGCCGCCGCCCTTGCCGCGGCCTCCGGCGTGGATCTGCGCCTTGACGACGGCGCGGCCGCCCAGGCGCTTGGCGATCTCGCGCGCCTCCGCGGGACTGTTGGTGACCTCGCCGCGCGGGACGGCGACGCCGTAGCGCGCGAGGATCGACTTGGCCTGGTATTCGTGGACTTTCATGGGTGCTCTCGAAAGAGCGCGCGATTATACGGGAAGTGGTCTCAAAGCCGGAAGGCGGCGAGCGACGTCAGTCCGAGGCCCGTCAGGACCGCAAAAACGAGCGCCGCGGCCGCCGCGACGGCGACCCGGACGGCGCGCCGGCGCGCCAGTCCCCAGGCGTCGGCGAACGTGTAGAGCCCGGCCGAAAGATGCGCCGTGGCCCCGATCATCCCGGCGACGTAGACCGCGCGCATCCACGGGCTGGACAGGACGGCCTGCATCAGGCGGAAGAGATCCAGGCTCTCGTGGTCGCGGATCTGGACCAGCCGCGCCGTCCACAGGTGGAAGAGGACGAACGCGAAGAGGAGGACGCCCGTCGCGCGCTGGAAGACCGAGAGGGCGCGCCGTCCGCGGCCCGGACGACCCTCTGCCGGCGCCTCGGTCGCCGTCACGAAGAGGCCGTAGATGCCGTGGAAGAAGATCGGCACCGCGATGACGAAGATCTCGAGCGCGACCGCGAGCGGCAGCGCCTGGAGCTTCGCGGCCATCGCGTTGTAGGCGTCGGCGCCCCGCGCGGCCTGCGCGTTCACGAAGAGGTGGAACGCGAGGAAGCCGCCGACCGGCACGACCCCCGCGATCGAGTGGAGGCGGCGCAGGCGGGAGCGGCGCGCGGCCTCCATCGACTCAGACCTTCAGGATGCCGAAGAGCTCCCGGACCGCCGCGGCGGACTTCTCGAGGGCCGCGCCCTCCTCGGGCGTCAGCGCGATCTCGACGACCTTCTCCATGCCCTTCGCGCCGAGCTGGACGGGAACGCCGAGGTAGACGTCGCGCATCCCGTACTCGCCCTGGAGGTACGCGGCGCACGGCAGGATCTTCTTCTTGTCGCGCAGGACCGCATCCACCATCTCGACCACGGCCGAGGCCGGCGCGTACCAGGCCGAGGTCTTCAGCAGGTTGACGATCTCGGCGCCGCCGTCGCGCGTGCGCTGGACGATCGCGTCGATCTTCTCCTTGGGCAGCAGCTCCGGGATCGGGATGCCGGCGACCGTCGAGAACCGCGGCAGCGGCACCATCGTGTCGCCGTGGCCCCCGAGCACGAACGCGTGCGTGTTCTCGACCGAGCAGCCGAGCGCGTCGGCGATGAACCAGCGCATGCGCGCCGAGTCGAGGACGCCGGCCATGCCGAAGACGCGCTCGCGCGGGAGCTTCGAGACGCGGCGCGCCACCTCGCACATCGCGTCGAGCGGGTTGGAGACGATGATGAGGATCGCGTCGGGCGAGCCCGGGAGGACCTTGCGCACGACGTCGGCGACGATGCCCTCGTTGGTCGCGACGAGATCGTCGCGGCTCATGCCGGGCTTGCGCGGCACGCCCGCCGTGATCACGACGACGTCCGAGCCCTCCGAGATCTCGTAGCCGTTGGAGCCCGACATGCGCGCGTCGAACTTCTCGACCGGCGCCGACTCCATGATGTCGAGCGACTTGCCCTGCGGCACGCCCGGGACGATGTCGATCAGGGCGACGTCCGCGAGCTCCTTCTCGACGATCCGCTGGGCGGCCGTGGCCCCGACGTTTCCGGCTCCGACGACGGTGACTTTCTGTTTCATGTTCCCCTCGCCCCGGCCCCTCTCCCGCCGGGAGAGGGAGCGGAAAGCGCGCGGATTCTATCGCGCGCGCCCGGGTCCGCAACACGGCCGCCGGGAGCGGCTACAATGGAGGCATGACGCCCGAGCGTCCCGACTACAAGCAGCATCCCCTCTGGACCGCGGCGATGGCGCTCGCGCACGAGGCCTATGCGGTCGCCGAAGAGCTGCGGGAGCGGGACCCGGAAGGCGCGCGCCTGCTGCGCAAGGCCGCCGTCTCGGTGCCGGCGCGCCTGGCCGGAGCGCTCTCGGCCGACGCTTCGTTCGCCCGCGAGACGGACGCCTCGGAGGCGCGCGCGGCGCTGGCGGAAGTCGCCGCGCGCGCCGAGGTGCTGCCCACCCGCGGCGGCCTGTCGCGCACGCTGCTGCAGCACGCGCGCGACCTCGAGCGCTCGGTGCGCGCAGACCCTCGGGGACCCGCGGAGCTTCGTCTTTTGAACGACGCCGAGCAGAAGACCCGCAGCCGCCTGCTGGCGGCGGTGGTGCTCGTGCCGCTGTTTCTCGTCGCCGCCCTCTGGCTGCCGAAGTGGTGGGAAGGCCGGGAGCTCGTCGGAGGCCCGCAAGATCGCCGGCGTGGGCTCGCAGCTGACGGCCGGCAGCATGACCGACGCCCGCAAGAAGGTGGACCCGGGCTTGTCGGCGGACAAGATCGTCGCGGCGATCGGCAAGCCGGGCTTCGCCGTCGGGGCGGACGGACAGGCCACGACGCACGAGATCTGGACCTACTACTTCTCCGACGGCACGATGACGATCAACCTGACCGACGGCGCGGCCGTGCGGATCTCGACGATCTACGGGACGCCGCGGATCCCGAAGAAGGGCGGCGGCTACTGAGCGCGCCGCACGACGGCGCGGCGAAGGACCGCGAGCCCTCGATCCGCGTCATCATGATGCCCAAGGACACCAACGCCTACGGCACGATCTTCGGCGGCGTCATCCTCTCCTACATCGACCAGGCCGGCGCCGTCGAGGCCAAGCGCCACGGGACCCAGTTCCTCGTCACGGTGGCGATGCGCGAGGTCGTGTTCCACGAAGCCGTCAACGTCGGCGACCTCGTCTCGTTCTACACGCGCCTCGTGAAGATCGGCCGCACGTCCATCACGGTCTCCGTCGAGGTCTTCTCCCAGACCGGCGAAGGAACCGGCAATCGCGTCAAGGTCACGGAAGCCGAGGTCACGTACGTGAATCTCGACAAGAACCGGCGCCCGCTTCCCATCCCGAAGTAGCCCGCCCAAAATACGAAGGTCCCGATTCCTCGGGACCTTCCTTCTTCGCCAGCCGAGCAAGAGCCCGGCAATGGGAGCTGATCTGGTTCGATCCTACTCCCATTCTCGTCCGTCGGGATCACCATTCCGCGTCGTCTTCTGCCCGCCCAGCTCGGGCTCGTCCAGCTCGTCCTCGAGCTCGTCGACCTCGGGCAGCTCGACCTCGAGCTCGGCAGCCGAGAGCTCCTCCTCCCGCCACCCTTCGCCGCCGTAAATCTCTCCGGCAGAAGCCCCGGTGGCCGCCTTCGACGTGGCCGCAAACGAAGGCGAAGCGGGGCGAGGGGGCGCCTTCGGTGCGGCCGCTTTGACAGCGGCCTTCTTCGCGGGGGTCTTCGGAGCGGCCTTGCGGGCGGCCGGTTTGCGAGCGGCGACCTTCTTCACGGCCTTCGCGGGAGCCTTTTTCGACGGCTTTCCGGCCTTCTGCGACTTCTTCGTGGTCTTTTTGGCCTTCTTCGAGGTCTTTTTCGCGGTCTTTTTCTTCTTTGCCACGCTTTGCCTCCTGTCTGGCCCCGACGTCGCCGGGGGGATCCGAATCATACAATCGGGGAGTTGGAGATCGGCAAGGGGTCCCGCATCGCGATCACGCCCCGGGCGGGCGGACTGACGGTCACGATCCCGCCGCTCGTCCAGGACCGGGGCTGGCGCCGGCGTCTGGCCGCCATCGCCCTGGCGGTCGCGGCGACCGCGCTGCTGGGAGCCTACCGGCTCGGCCTGGCCTGGGACTCGGGGATGCGCCGGGGCGACTTCGGCGACCTGCCGATGCCGGTGCTCGTCTTTCTGTCGCTCGCGGTCCTCGTGTCCGCCCCGCTCGCCCTCGTCGGCCTCGCGGCCCTCGCGTTCGCCGAGGAGCGCATCGACGTCGCGCCCGAAGGCGTCACGATCCGAACGACCGCCTTCGAAAAGACCCGCACCGCGGTGATCGCCGCCGACGCCCTCGAGTGCTGGCGGGAAACCTACTGGCCGCTGAGTCCCTGGTGGACGTGGGCGGTCAAGCGCCTGGCGGCCCGCTCGCGCGGGCGCCTCTACCCGATCGCCGGCGCCGCGGGGCCCGCCGAGAAGCGCGCGATCGGCCTGGCCCTCGCCGCCGCCACCGGCAAGCCGCTCGTCGGCGACCGGGGCCGGCCCATCCGGGAGCCGAGCGCCGTAGTATCCTCGCCGGTTCCATGACCACCGCTACCTCCGAAAGCCACCTGACCGGGACGCTGCTCTCCGACTACCCCATCCCCGACGAGGTCCGCTGGGGCATCGCCGAGGCCGGCTTCGTCTTCGCCACGCCGATCCAGGCCAAGACCCTCCCGATCGCCCTCGCGGGCCGCGACGTCGCCGGGCAGGCGCAGACGGGCACCGGCAAGACGGCGGCCTTCCTGATCACGATCTTCACGCGGCTGCTCCAGAACAAGCCCGCCCACGCCCCGCGCGGCCCGCGCGCCCTGGTCGTCGCGCCCACGCGCGAGCTGGTCGCCCAGATCCGCGCCGACGCCGAGGTCCTCGGACGCCCACACGGGCTGATGACCCTCGCCGTCTTCGGCGGCATCGACTACCGGCTCCAGCGCGAAGCCGTCCAGCGGATTCCGGACCTGCTCGTCGGCACGCCGGGCCGCCTGCTCGACTACGAGCAGCAGGGAGCCGTCTCGTTCCGGGACGTCGAGATCCTCGTGATCGACGAGGCCGACCGCATGTTCGACATGGGCTTCATCAAGGACCTGCGCCGGATCCTGCGCCGCTGCCCGCCGTACCACAAGCGCCAGACGATGCTCTTCTCGGCGACGCTCTCGATCCGCGTCATGGAGCTCGCCTACGAGCACATCAACAACGCCGAGAAGGTCGAGATCGAGCCCGAGCGCGTGCTCGCGCACGGGATCACGCGAGCTGCTCTTCCACGTCTCCTCGTCGGAGAAGTTCCGGCTGCTGCTCGGCCTGCTCGAGAAGGAGGGCGGCAGCCGCGTCCTCATCTTCGTGAACCGCCGCACGACCGCGGCCGACCTCGTGCGCGGGCTCTCGGCCAACGGGTACCCGACCCGCGCGCTCGCCGGCAACGTGCCGCAGGACCGGCGCCTGAAGATGCTCGAGGAGTTCAAGGACGGCCGCCTCGCCGTCCTGGTCGCGACCGACGTGGCCTCCCGCGGCCTCCACATCGACGGCGTCTCCCACGTCATCAACTACGACCTGCCGGAAGACTCCGAGGACTACGTCCACCGCATCGGCCGCACGGGCCGCGCCGGCGCCCTGGGCACCGCGGTCTCGTTCGCGTGCGACGACTACGTCTTCTCGCTCGACGCGATCGAGAAGCGCATCGGGCGCAAGATCCCGGTCGAGTGGCCGCCCGAAAGCCTCTTCCGCTCGGGCCGCGTCGCCCAGGCGCCCGCGCGCCCACGCCGGCTTCCGCTCCCGCCCCGACTCCCGCCGCGATCCGGCCCCCAAGCCGAAGCCGCCGTCCGACGCGGACTTCGGCCGCACCAAGCGCAAGAGCCGTCGTCGTTAGCCTCGCGGTGGCCCGCTTTCCGCCCAACTCTCCCCCAAGCTCGCGGCGCGAATAGTCTCCCGACCGAAGGGAGGGAGGAGGTTCGCGCCGCGGGAGCGAACGCGAAGCGAGCGGGTCAGGCGAGCGGTCGAGCCCGCAGGCGAGCCGCTCGCCGGTGCGCCCGAAGGGCGCAGACCCCGAGCGAAGCGTGAGCGACGGTCAGGCGACGGTTAAAAGGACTTCAGGAAGTCGGCGTTGGTCTTGAACTTCGAGAGCCGGCCCAGCACGAGCTCCATCGCCTGGATCTTGTCCACGGCGGCGAGCGCGCGGCGCAGCTTGACGATGCGCGGCAGGTCCTCGGGACCGTAGAGCTTCTCTTCCTTGCGGGTGCCCGACTGCGGGATGTTGATGCAGGGGAAGATGCGCCGGTTGAAGAGGTCGCGGTCGAGCACGATCTCCGTGTTGCCGGTGCCCTTGAACTCCTGGAAGATGATCTCGTCCATCCGCGAGCCGGTGTCGATGAGCGCGGTCGCGACGATCGTCAGCGAGCCGCCGCCCTCGGCGTTGCGCGCGGCGCCGAAGAAGCGGCGCGGCTTTTCCATCGTGCGGGCGTCGATGCCGCCCGACATGATCTTGCCGCCGCCCTTCTGCATGTGGTTGTACGCGCGCGCCATGCGGGTGATGGAGTCGAGGAAGATCATCACGTGCTTGCCGCACTCGATGAGCCGGCGCGCGCGCTCGGCCACGATCTCGGCCGCCGCGATGTGGTTCTCGGCCGAGAGATCGGCCGAAGAGGCGATCACTTCGCCGCGGGTCACGCTGCGGCGAAAGTCGGTGATCTCTTCCGGGCGCTCGTCGATCAGGAGCACGATCACGTGCACGTCGGGCTCGTTGACCTCGACGGCATGGGCCATGCGCTTCAAGAGGGTGGTCTTTCCGGCCTTCGGGGGCGCCACGATGAGGCAGCGCTGGCCGCGGCCGATGGGCGCGAGCAGGTCCACGACCCGGCCGCACATCTCGTCGGGCTCGGTCTCGAGCTTCATGCGCGAGTTCGGGTCGATCGAGATGAGCTCGTTGAACGCGGACCGCTGACGGAACGCGCCGGGCTCCAGGCCTTCGACCAGCTCGATCCGGCGCACGACCGGGCGGTTGCCGTCGACGGCGACCGCGGTCACGAAGGCTCCGGCCTCGAGGCTCTCCCGGTTGATCAGATCGCGCGGAACGAGCGGGTCCTTGGGGGACGGCAGATAGTTGGCCTTCGCGGAGACGAGCACGCCGGCGGCGCTCTCCTTCGGAGGCAGATACAGGACGCCCTCGACCGGCCGCTCCGGGCCGCTGCCGGCCGCCGAGACTTCTTCGGGCCGCTCGAATGGCGCACCGCCGTTGCCGTTGCCTCCACCGCCGCCGGGCTGCCCGCCGCGCCCGCCGCGACGACGGCGGCGACGACGGCGACGGCCGGTCCCGGGCCGCTGCTGCCCGTCATTGGACATCGGCCCATCGGGGTGCGAGGAGGTCTCCGGCGTAACGGAGACGGACGCATGGTTTTCCGGGGTCAAGGGATCTTCGGACATGGACTCCCAAACACCCGCCGCGCTGACTCAAGGTCCGGGCGGGAACAAGCGCATTCTACGACGAAAGAACACGAAAAGCGATCAAGCAGAAAAACGACCCCCGGAGCCCGCCGCAAGCCCAAGGACCGCAAGCTGTTAGGTGAAGAGGCCAAGGATCCGCTCCGGCGACAGCGGAGGCGTTTTCGCCAGGGCGAAGTCCTCGGCGGCGTGTTCAGGGCTCGACACCCCCACCAGCGCGGTCGTCACGCCCGGCCCCGAACGGGCGAACTGGAGCGCCTGTTGACCCGAGGTCTGGAGACCGGGAAAGGCCTCGGCAATCTCCTCGGGCAGCTCGACCGCGGCGAGGCGGCCCTGGAGGATCGAGGCCGAGCCGAATGCCGCCAGTCCCAGGGCCCGGGCTGCCGGCATGGCTGGCTGGCGGGCCTGTCCGATCTCCTGCGAGCGGTAGACCATGCCCTGCGCCATCTGGAGATTGGAGGGCAGCTGGACGGCGCGGAAGTGGTGCCCCGCGCCGCCGACCTCCGTGGCCATCTCGAGCACCGCGGCGAGCGAGAGGTGGTCCGGATGCTCCGGCGGGACGCGCAGGCCGTCCCACGTCGCGAGGCCCCATGCGGCGATCCGGCCGGCGACGGCCTCCTGCTCGAGGGTCTCGATGGCCCGCCGCAGGCGATCCCGGAAGGTCGGGCGATCCACGGCCCCGAGCTGCGTCTCGACGTTGTGGAGGTAGTAGAGATCGATGGTCGTCAGACCCAGGTTCGCCAGGCTGCGGGCGATCTGGTCCTTCAGGTAGGCGGGCGCGATCGAGTGGCACTGCTGCGCGATCTCGTCTTTGGGCGCGAGGCCCGAATCCAGGAACGACTCCTGGACGTAGCGCCGCGCGGGTCGCGGGTCGTCCGCGTCGTGCGGGAAGTAGCCGCCCTTGGTCGAGACGAAGACCTCGTCGCGCCGCGCCGCACCGGAGGCGAACGCCTTCGCCAGGGCGCGGCCCACGGCGCGCTCGCTCTTCTGGTCGCGGTAGTTGATCGCCGAATCGAAGACGTTGATGCCGGCGCCGAGCCCCGCCGCGACGCACGCCTCGTAGCCCGCGTCCACCGCCGCGCCGTCGTCGCCGAGGTACGTGCCCAGGCCGATCGAGGACAGCGAGAGCCCCATCGCCTCCCGGAAATGCCCGTCGGCGGCGCCCGCGCGCTGCGCGAACCTGCGCGTGCCTTCCGCCGTCGCCCTCGTCTGACTCACGCCGCGGAGGCTATCAGGTTGCCGCGGCGCGGCCGGCTCAGCGCTGGATCACGATCGGCGCGGCCGGTCGCAGAACGCGGATCGGGCTCTCGCGCGGCGCGCCGCCGGCCGCCGGATTCCCGTAACTCTTGTCGAGGAACCCGAGGTTGGGCCAGCCCGCGCCGAGGATGGCGTCGGAATCCGCGCCGAGCCAGTCCGAGAGGATCGTGCCGTAGTACGAGCGAAAATCGTTCTCGATCTTCAGGTTTCCGTTGGCGTCCAGGTCCCCGAGCTGCGGCGGGCCGCCGTGGACGCCCGGGATCACGGCGTCGCCGACGACGAAGTGCGGCGCGGCCGTTCCGTGATCGGTGCCGTTCGAACCGTTGTCCTGGGCGCGCCGGCCGAACTCGGACCACGTCATGAGCAGCACGTCCTTCGACTTGCCGTGGCCGTCCAGGTCGTCGAAGAAAGCCTTGATCGAGTCGGAGACGTCGACGAGCAGCGGGTCGTGGTCGACGTCCTCGCCGGAGTGGTTGTCGAAGCCGCCGACCGTGACGTAGAGGATCCGGGCGCCCAGGTCCGCGTGGATGATCTCGGCGATCAGCTGCAGGCCCGCGCCGAGGCTGCTCGACGGATACCCGCCCATCACGACGTATCCATTGCCGACCGTCTGGAGCGTGGCGGAGGACGAAATGGCATCCTGCCCGACCTTCCCGAGCGCGGTCTCGGCAACACCGGAACCGTAGTCCGCGCCGCTGCCCGCCAGAAACGCCGTGACCTGATTGCCTCCGTCCGCCGGAAACGCCCCGTCGGTCTGGTACTGGTAGCTCGCGAGGTTCAGGAACGTCGGCACCCCCACGTGGTCGGCGAGCAGGGTCTTCGGCAGCGACTGGGAGATCGCCGCGCACGAGAGCGGATTGCCGGTGCCCGCGAGCGTGTCGTCGGCCCAGCGGCCGAGCCACCCGCGGCGCTCGGCGAGCAGCGGATCGGCGGTGTGCCAGACGTCGCGCGCCGAGAAATGAGACAGGCTCGAATTCGGATAGCCGACGTTCGAGACGATCGCCACGCGCCGGGCGTCCCAGAGCGCCTTCATGCCCGTCATCACCGGGTTCAGGCCCAGCGCTCCGTCCAGGTGCAGGACCGCGTCGACGGGGATCCCGATGCGCGCGCGCAGCGACGGGTAGAGGGCGTCGGCGTAGGGCACGACGGTGTTCAGGCCGTCGTTGCCTCCCATGAGCTCCAGCACGACGAGCGTGCGGCCCGTGTCGGCGGCTGCGACCGACTCCTCGAACCGCGCGGCGCCCGCGACCGCCCACCGCGGCACCATGGCGGACACGGTCACGAACCCCGTCGTGCGCAGCAGGAAGTCGCGTCGGCTGAAAGTCATCGTCCCCGGCTCCTTCTCACGCCAGCTGAAAGTCCGGGCACGTGAGCATCACGTGCACGAGGCCCCGGACCTTCTCGTCCACGTTGCCCGGAGTGTTGGTCCAGGTCCCGAGCGATCCGTCGTCGTTGCGGTTCATGTAGTCGATCCAGGCGGCGCGCAGTCCGTCCGGCGCGTCCGCGACGTTCAGGCGGGCGGCGAGCAGGTCGACGACCTTCGCGGCGCTGGACGCGTCCTGGCCGGCGAGCACGGCGTTCGGATCGAACCGCGTGCCGGTCGAGCCGCGGTTGGACGCGAGCGTGTTCGCGAGCGCGGCGCGCGCGAAGAGGGACCCGGTGTTCACCCACGACATGCCCCAGTCCCAGCCCTTGGCGTCGGACGGATTGAAGAGCACCTGCCCCATGCCGGCCAGCGCGTTGGCCGGCGCCGAAAAGTCGCTCGATCCGCCGAGCATCCGCACCGCGGCGACCGCGAACTCGACCGGGCTGCGCACCCAGGCCTTGATGCGCCTCCGGCGCGTAGAGCTCCTCGCGCAGGAGGATCGCGCGCACCATCTCGCGGATCGAATGGCCCGACGCGACGTACGCCTGCTGCAGGGCGTCGACCACGTCGGGCGCGGCCGCGTACCCGGCGAAGAACGACCAGAGCTTTGCGCCGAGAAAGCGGCCGGGCACCGAGCCCGCGGCGTCCGTCCGGTCGACGAGGATGCCGATCGCGTCGTACCCGTCCCAGTTGCCGGTCTGCCCGAGGATCGTCTTGCTGCCGCCGTCGTGGTCGGAGGCGCGGTCCAGGAAGGTCGCCTGGTCGTAGTTGGTGGCGCGGTTGTAGTTGGCCACCGTCCACCCGGTGAAGGCCCGCGCGAGCTCGGTGACGTCCTGCTGCGTGTAGTTCCCGATCCCGAGCGTGAAGAGCTCCATGAGCTCGCGCGCGTAGTTCTCGTTGGGCCGGCCGACCTTGTTGGTCGCGTTGTCGAGCCAGACCAGCATCGCGGGGTCCTGCGACATCTGGAGCACCAGGTCGTCGAACTTGCCGGCCGCGTACTGCCGCTGCGTCTGGTTCTGCGCCAGCATCAGCCCCTCGCCCTTGACCTTCGCGATGCCGGAGGTCCAGTGGAGGTTCCAGAAGTAAGTCAGCTTTTCCTGCAGCGGCCGCGGCGAGAAGGCCATGCGGTCCATGAACCACTGCTGGAGGCCGGTCACGCGCGTCAGGTTGTAGTTGCGGGCGGCCAGGGCCGACTCGTACGCGGCGAGGTCGATCGTGTCGTAGTCGAGCAGGAACGAGACCGCGCCCTCGAGGCCCCGGGCGTAGAGCGCGTCGATCTCCGCGGGCGTCCCGCCGAATCCCGCTCTTCGAAGCAGGTGCGCCGCCGCGTCCCGGGTCCAGTTCACGCTCATGGGGGCTTGGACGAGGCACCGATCGGACGGTTTACCTCCCCCGACTCGAAATGCAGGAGCGCGCGGCTGCGTTATCATCGCGCCGGTCTCATGAAATACCGTCTTCTCCTCGCCGCGGCCGCCCTGCTCGCTCTCGCGAGGGCGGCGTCGTCCCAGACGACCACCACCCAGCCCGAGGGTGTCCTCTTTCCGACCCAGGACTCGGGCCGGGTCAACGGCGTCCGGCTCCAGGTCGCAGCCCGACGGCTCGGTCTGGTTCCTCGAGGCGACCTCCGACAGCATCGCCTACCTCAAGGACGGCGTCATCAAGCGCTGGCAGATCCGGACGAACGAGCAGATCGGCGCCAACCCGGTGGACTTCCAGATCGACGGCAACCTGGTCTGGTTCATCGAGAGCGGCCAGAGCCAGATCGACGGCGCCAGCTGCGCCTACGCCCGCCTGGACACCACGACCGGCCAGCTCACCGAGTGGGTCATTCCCGGCACGATCCCGGCCGCGTTCTACCGGGCCCCGGACGGCCTCGTCTGGCTCCCGCAGAGCGGCGCCGTCATGCAGTCCTTCAATCCGGACACGCTGGAGGTCATCAACTGGCGGTCGACGGCCACCTACGCGTATGCGGACATGACCGTCGCCCCGGACGGATCCTTCTGGCTCGCGGACTTCGGCAACAACCGGATCGTCCACTGGTTTCCGGGCGCGCCGACGGAGACCTCCTGGAACTTCTTCCCGCTCGACGGGAGGCCGCCTGAATCCCGCCCAGGTGGAGCTCGACGAGAACGGCCGGCTGTGGATCGTCCAGCGCTCGGCCAACCGCGTCGACCTCTTCGACCCCTCGACCAACACCCTCTTCTCCTACACGGGGATCACGAACCCGATCCACATGGACCTGTTCCAGAAGCGGGTCTACGTCACGTCGGTCGTGTCGACGTCCTCCATCTCCGTGCTCGATCCGGCCATCGGGCCACCGTCCTCGGGCTCCGCGCTGACCCCGCTGACGCTCGACGTCGGGAGCTCCCCGAGTCTGCGGCCCGTCACCATCCGCAACACCGTCATCGTGCCGACCGAGTTCACATCCGTGCCCGTGGCGATCACCGCCGCGCAGTTCGCGGTGAGCAATCCGAACGTGTCGCAGGGCCTTCTCACGACGACGTTTCCCTCGGTCAACACCTACGGCATCACCGTGGCGGGCGGCCGCGTGTGGGCCGGGACCGACGGCAACCTCGCCTCGCTGAACCTGCAGGCCGTGGGCAGCGCGACCGACGTCGGGGTGCCCGTGGCGTCGAGCCTGGCCGGCGCGGCGAACTCGAAGATCGGGATCAACCTCACGCTGGCCGATCTCGGCACCGCGGCGATCTCCGGCCAGTCGTTGTACCTCTACTCCCCCGGCACATTCGCGCCGCGGACGACCTTCACGCTCAACCCGGGCGCGACGTCCCTGCTGGCCGACAACTTCGGCAACGTCGTCGTCCCGTTCGTCAACGGGCCGGTCCGGATGGGCACCACCACCGGCGCCCCGGCCGATCTGTACGCCGACGTGCGCACGGCGCGGACGACGCCGTCGGGCGGCTCGTTCGGCTACCTGCTGCCGGCGACTTCGATCCTGACGGGCCTGACGACCGGCTCGACGACCACGCTCTTCACCGGGGCTTCCGAGTCCGATGTCTCGATCCTGAGCATCTCCTCGCTCGCCGACGCGAAGGGCACGGTCTCGCTGTTCGCGGCCGACGGGACCCTGCGCGGCTCGGGGGATTTCGCGGTGTTCAAGAACGCCTCGCTGAACTTCAATCCGGCGTCTTCCGCGCTCGGCCTGCCGCCCGAGCCGGGGGATGTGATCCAGGTGGCGACGACCCTGGGCTCGCTGGAGGCCGCGGTCCTGGTCTTCGACGCCGGCACGACCGACGTGGCGCCTTCCCTGCCGGGCACGGCGAGCACGCAGAGCGTGATCCCGTACGCCGCGGCCATCCCGGAAGGCGGGCAGAGCATCGTCTCGGACCTCTACCTCTCGAATCCCTCGGCCGACGCGAGCGCGTCGGTGACGGTGTCCTTCGCTGAGATCGGCGCGACGGGCGCGGCGCCCACGGCGACGCTGACGCTGCTGCCCCAGGAGAGCCAGTCGATCGCCAACGTCCTGCCGACGCTCTTCAGCATCGACACCGGCGCGGGCGCGCTCGTCGTCACCTCGGACATCCCGGTCGTCGCCGCCGAGCGGATCTCCACGGCGACGGCCGCGGGCAACTACGGCACGTTCGCCAATGCCATCGGCGCCGGGAAGGCGATCGCGGGCGGACACGCGGGAATCGGGATCGGGCTTCCGCAGACTTCCACGCGGGTCGGGTACCTCCTCCTCTACAACTCCGGCGCCGCGGGCAGCGTGACCGTCACCGGATTTCGCTCGGACGGGACCGAGGCGGGGCACCTGAGCATGCCGCTGGGCAGCCAGTCGGCGGGCTTCCTGGGAGGGGTGTTCGCCGCGCTCGGGGTTTCCAACCAGGCCGCGGGAAGGATCCGCGTCGACGTTCCGGACGGCATGACCGTGTTCGGATGGACCGCGGCGCTCGACGTCCCCACCGGCGACATCGACATCCTGCCTCTGCGCTAGCGGGGGCCCCGGCCCGGCGTCCGTTACTATCCACGGGTGCCCTCCCCGAAAATGATGGTGCGCGGATCGGGCATGTTCGTGCCCGAGGGCGTGGTCACCAACGAGCGGCTCTCGCTCGTCATGGACACGAACGACGAGTGGATCCGCCAGCGCACGGGGATCGAGGAGCGGCACTTCGCCCGCAAAGGCCAGTCGTCCTCCGTGCTCGGCGCCGAAGCCGCGCGCCGCGCGCTGGCCGACGCCGGTCTCGGTCCCGGCGACGTGGACATGATCGTGTTCGCCACGATGACGCCCGACCATTACTTCCCGGGCAACGGCGGCCTGCTCGCCCACGCGCTCGGGCTCGACCGGACGCCGGCCCTCGACATCCGGATGCAGTGCGCCGGGTTCCTGTCGGGCCTCCAGGTCTGCGACGCATTCATCCGGTCGGGCTCCGCGCGCCGCATCCTGCTCGTCGGAGCCGAGTGCCACGCCGCGTTCTTCCCCTGGGGCGAGGCCGACTGGGCCGTGCTCTTCGGCGAGTCGGAAGGTCCCGTGTCCGACGCGGCGCGCGCGTGGGGCACGGCGCACCGCGACCGGGCGGTCATCTTCGGCGACGGCGCCGGCGCCTTCGTCCTCGAGGCGCACGACGCCGACGACGGGCGCGGTTTCCTGGGATTCCGCATGCACACCGACGGCGGCCACTGGGACAAGCTGCACGTGCCCGGGGGCGGCTCGGCGAGCTTTCCCTACTTCTCGCCCGAGATGTTTGCCGACAACCGGACCGTGCCGATCGTCGAGGGGCGCCAGGTCTACCGGCTGGCCACGACGGCGATGCCCGAGATCGTCCGCCAGACGCTCGAGGCCCATGGCCAGGACCTCGCGGGCCTGGCGCTGCTCCTGATGCACCAGGCCAACCTGCGCATCAACGAAGCCGTGCAGAAGAGCCTGGGGCTCTCCGACGCGCAGGTCTTCCACAACATCCAGCGCTACGGAAACACCACCGCGGCGACACTGCCGCTCGTCTTCCACGAGGCCCGAGCGGCAGGCCGGATCCGGCCCGGCGATCTCGTCGGCTTCACGGCGCTCGGCGCGGGCCTGCACTGGGGCGCGGCGTTGATGAGAGCGTGAGCATGGACGACACGAGTACTCCCAGTCCGTCGCCGCTGCCGCCGCCCGGTCCCCCGCGGATCGGGGCGCTTCCCGGGTGGCTGCTCGTGGCCCTGGCGGCGACCGGCATCCTGCTCGTCGTCCTCGCGGCGATGGCCATTCGGCGCGAGGAGCGCGAGGAGCGCGCGCACTGGAACTCCCACCTCTCGCGCCTGGCGGACGATCGCCTCGCCGTGGCCGAGCGCGCGCTGCACGAGTGGCGGCACGAAGCGCACCTGGTGGGCCAGCTGGACAGCGTGCGCGCCCTCGTTTCGCCGCGCGGGCCTTCGGCCGAGCAATCCACCCTCGCGCACCGGGAGCTCGTCGAGACCGCGGGACTGGAGCCCGGGGTGGTCCTCGGCGTCACCGACCGGATGGGACGGGTTCTTTCGACTTCGGACGACTCCGGCGCCGCCGACCCGGAGCTCGCCGCGCCGGCGCGCATGACGATCGAGGAAAGGCATCCCGTCATCGTCCGCTCGGCCGCCGAAGGGTCCGACGCGCTGACGCTCGCGATCGGGGAGCCTCTGCTCGAGGAATCGGGGAGCCCGGCGGGAACCGTGGTGATGGTCGTGGACGCCCGCCAGGCCCTGGGCGACCTGTTCGCGCGGGCCAACGCGACCGCGCACGAGCGGCTCTTCGTGGTGATCCCGGAAGCAGATCGGATCCTCGTGGTGGCGCCCGAGTGGTGGGGCGAGGCCGGGGCGGCCTTCCGCCTGCCCGCGTCGGACCGGACGACGTTCGCGTCGGCGGCGCTGGCCGGACCGCGGGGCGCAGGCGAGTTCTCCGACGGCCGGGGCCATCGCGTGCTCTCCGTCAGCCGACGCATCCCCGAGATCGGCTGGGCCATCGTCGTCGAGGTCGATCGCGGCGAGGCGCTGGCCGACCTCGGGCGGCGCAGGCTCTGGATCGCGGGCGGGGCCGCGGGCCTGCTCGCCGCCATCCTCGCGCTCGGTTTCGCCTGGAGCCGGGCGGCGCGGGCCCGCCACTACCGGCAGATCTCCGAGCGCGACGCGCGCTACCGGGTCCTGCTCGAACAGACGCAGGAGGCGGTCGCCGTGGCCATCGGCGGGCTGGTCGTCTACGCGAACCCGGCCTGCGCCGAGATGTTCGGGTACAAGAAGCCGCTCATCGGCGTCCCCGTCACGATCTTCTTCGCGCCCGGCTCGCGCGAGCAGGTCGAGGAGATCGTGGAGCACCGCAGCGCCGGCCGTCCCACGCCGGAGCTCTACGAGGCCCGGGGCCTGCGCGGCGACGGCACGACGTTCGCCGTCGAGGTGCGGGTCACCCCCGTCGAGTTCGAGGGCAAAGAGGCCTCCCAGGCGATCCTGCGCGACATCACGGGCCGCAAGCGGATGGAGGCCGAGATCCGCGAATCCGAGGAGCGCTACCGACTGCTCTTCGAGCGCAACCTGGCCGGCGTCTACCGCTCGACGCCCGAAGGCCGCCTGCTCGAGTGCAACAGCGCCTACGCCAAGATGCTGGGTTTCGCGTCGCCGGCCGAGGCGATGGGACAGCCCGGCGCCGCGTACCACACCGACCGCAAGGCGCGCGAAGAGTTCCTCGAGCGGCTGCGCCGCGAAGGCAGCCTCGTCAACGACGAGAACCAGATTCGCCGCAAGGACGGCAGCATCATCTGGATCGCCGAGAACGTCTCGCTGATCGCCGACCAGGACGGCGAGGAGATCCTGCTCGGCACGGTCTTCGACATGACCGAGCGCCGGCGGCTCGAGGAGCAGCTGCTGCAGTCCCAGAAGATGGAGGCCGTGGGCCGGCTGGCCGGCGGCATCGCGCACGACTTCAACAACCTGCTGACCGTCATCTCGGGCTACAGCGAGCTGCTGCTGTCGCAGCTGCCCGAGGGCGACCCGCGGCGCGAGAGCGCCGAGGAGATCCGCCAGGCCGGGGGCCGCGCCGCCGCGCTGACGCGCCAGCTGCTCGCCTTCAGCCGGCGGCAGGTGCTCGAGCCGCGGGTCCTCGACCTGAACGCCGTCATCTCCGGCATGGAGCGGATGCTCCGGCGGGTGATCGGCGAGGACGTGGAGCTGACGGCCGCGCTCGAGCCGGAGCTGTGGCGCTCCAAGGCCGATCCGGGTCAGATCGAGCAGGTGATCCTGAACCTCGTCGTCAACGCGCGCGACGCCATGCCGCGGGGCGGCCGGCTCACGATCGAGACGGCCAACGTCGAGCTCGACGAAAAGTTCGCGGGCCTCTACGCGACCGTCCAACCCGGTCCGCACGTCATGCTCGCCGTCTCGGACACGGGCGTGGGCATGGACGCCGAGCTGCAGGCCCGGCTCTTCGAGCCGTTCTTCACGACCAAGGAGCGCGGCAAGGGGACCGGGCTCGGCCTCTCGACGACGTACGGGATCGTGAAGCAGAGCGGCGGCTCGATCTGGGTCTACAGCGAGCCCGGGCACGGCACGACGTTCAAGATCTACCTGCCCCGCTGCGAAGAGCCGCTCGAGGGCCCCGTCGCGGCGCCGCCGACGAAAGCGCCCGCGCCCGGGACGGAGACGATGCTGCTCGTCGAGGACGAGCCCGAGGTGCGTCGCCTGGTCGAGAAGCTGCTGGGGATTCGCGGCTACACGGTGCTTTCGGCCGCAAGCCCCACCGACGCGATCGCCCTCGCCCGCCGCCACGAGGCGCCGATCGAGCTTCTGCTGACCGACGTCATCATGCCGGGCATGAACGGGCGCGAGCTCGCGCTCATCCTGGCGGAGACGCGCCCGCGGATGAAGGTCCTCTACATGTCCGGCTACACCGACGCCGCCATCAGCCAGCAGGGCATCCTCGCGCCGGGAACGGCCTTTCTGTCCAAGCCGTTCACCCCCGACGTGCTGGCCCGCAAGGTGCGCGAGGTGCTCGACGGCCCGGCCGTAATGTGAAAAGTTCGTGAGATTCCGGGCCGCGGAAGGCCAACGCTCCTAGGCTCGGCGTCGTCGAAGGGAGAGATTCATGCGCAGACCCGCCCTGGCTTCCCTCCTCCTCGCCGTCCTGCTCGTCCGCTTCACCTGGCCGCGCAGGACGCCTCGCCGCCCGCCCCGGCGCCCACGCCGGCGCCTACGCCAGCGGCTTCCGCCGCGGAACCGTCGCCCCTGACAGCCCTCAAGGAACCCGTCGCCTTCCGGCCGATCGAGGCGAACGTGATCATCAACCTGCCCTCGGTCGAGGTCCCGAGCGCCGGCACGCTCACGCTGCTCGTCACGCACCGGTTCACAGGCAGCTCTCCAGGACAGCAACATCGACAACTTCTTCTCGCTCGACGACGGCAACACGTGGGGCTTTGGGCTTTGGTACGCGCCGATCAAGAACCTGAACGTCGGCGTTTACCGGTCGTCGGACCTCAAGACCTACGAGGCCTCGGCGGCAGTACGAGCTGCCCGAGTTCTGTGGATTCGCGTCGGCGCTCCGCGTCGGCGAAGACTGGCGCACGGATCCGGAATCTGTCACTCAAAAAAGAGCTTCTTCGCGCAGGGCATTCTCGCGTACTCCTTCGGGAAATACGCCAGAATCACCGTCGTACCGACGTATGTCCAGCGGGTGAACGGCCCGCAGGCGCTCGCAAACTCTCCCGTTCCTGGCGATCCGATCGTGCCGACCTGGACTCCAGTGAGTCAGTTTCCTGCTCGGGACTTTACGAGAAGGTCTTCAACGTCCCGGTCGCTGCCTCGATCGCGATCACGCACTCCATCGAGATTCACGGCGAGGTCATTCCCCGGCTCTCGAAGGTCAACTCAAACGGGGTCGGGTGGAGCGTCAGCGTCGAGAAGTCTCTCCTCCGGCACCGGTTCGCGTTCTGGGCCGGCAACCAGCGGCAGACCACCGTGGACCGTTACGTCCAGGCCGTTCCCTACTCGGCGATCCGAAGAACGTCTACATCGGCTTCAACCTGTTCCGGGCGTGGAACTTCAAATGAGTGAATCGGTCAGAATGCGCCTCGCATGTCCGATCCGCTCCCGGAGCTGTCGGTGCCCCGCCTCGCCGCGACGGAGCGGCTGGTCGCGCGCGCGCCCTTCCATCTGACGGACGCGCGGACGGGCGATCCGCCCCGGCTCGCGACGGCGGTCCGCGTCGGCCTGCGCGGCGCGGACCTGTGCGTCCGCTTCGACGGCCGCGACGAGGGCGTCGTCGCGACTCTGACCGAGCGCGACGCTCCCCTGTGGCAGGAGGACGTGTTCGAGGTGTTCCTCTCGCCCGAGGATCCGCCGCGCCTCTACTACGAGTTCGAGGTCAATCCGCTCGGAACGCTCTTCGACGCGCGCGTGTCGTCACCCGATCTCGCGCGGGCGACGATGCGCGTCGAGACCACATGGGACTGCGCGGGATTCGCCGCGCGGGTCACGCGCGCGCCAGGACGCTGGTCGGCGAGCCTGCGCATCCCCCTTGCCTCGCTCTGCGGCGGATCGCCGCCGGAGAGGTGGCGCGCGAACTTCTACAGGATCGATCGCGGCACCGTGGACGAGCATTCGGCGTGGGCGCCCACCCTGGCGCAGCCGCCCGATTTCCACGTGCCGCGCCGGTTCGGGACCTTGAGGCTTCCGGTCTAGGCGTCCGGCCGCTTCACGATCCCCTGCTCCGACAGCCAGTTCGCCGCGCGCTCCCTCGCCCGCCGCTCCTTGTACTGAAAGAAGTGCGCTTCCTCTTTCGGATGGCGCAGGAGCGCCGCGCGGTATGCGGTCGGAAAATCCTCGGCGGCCAGCGCGGCCTCGAGGTCGCGCCGGCAGGCGGCGTCCTCGCAGTGCGCGGCGAAGTCCTCGAGGTCCCCGCGCGAGCGCTCCCCGGCGTCGCGCGGCAACGCGGCGTAGCGCGGGTCCGCGGAAAGCGCCGCGTGGCGGTCGGCGTCCTTCACCAGGACCTGCTCGACGTCGCCCGTCTCGCGGTCGAAGAAGTGAGTGATCTGCTGCGAACGGCTTTCGAAGCCGACGATGAGCCCCTCCCAGTCGATCCTCAACGGCATCGGGAGCACTCCGAAGCCCGGCCGGGCGAGGCGAATCCGTCATAACCGATATGATACGTGCTTCATCATGGCCATGAAAAAAATCGCCACCTTCGACGACTGGATCGACGCCTTCCACTCCTGGCAGACCGACATCGACCTCCGCCTGCCCAAATTCTCCGACTACCAGTTCGAGGCCAAGTACGGAGAGCTCACGACCGACGAGATCGAGTTCGGCGACTTTCGCGGGGAGAAGAAGTGGGAGCGCGTCACGCAGATTCCCCAGCAACAGATCCGCGACGCGCTGCTGAACCTGATCGTCTACCAGGGCGACACGGAGTTCGCCTCCGTCGAGCAGCAGCGCCACCTGCTCGAGACCTCGCCCTCGGACTACGACACCGAGAGCGTCTGCCGGATCATGGTCGAGGAGATGCGGCACGGCTGGCAGATGTGCCACCTGCTCGTGAACAACTTCGGCGAGACCGGCAAGATCGAAGCCCGCAAGCTGCTCGAGCGGCGCGCCTGGGAGAACAGCCGGCTGCTCGGATCGTTCAACGTCGACGTCGACAACTGGGTCGACTTCTTCACGTACACCGAGTTCGTCGACCGGGACGGCAAGTTCCAGCTCAACATGCTCTCGACGTCCTCGTTTGCGCCCCTGGCGCGATCGATGGGACCGATGCTGCGGGAGGAGGGCTTCCATCTCGGCACCGGCCACATGGGCCTCCAGCGGATCGCCAAGGCCGCGCGCGTGCCCGCCGGCGCTGCTTCAGAAATACATCAACAAGTGGCTCTCGACCGCGTACGACCTGTTCGGAAAGGACTCCTCCTCCTCGGCCGAGTGGTTCTACGTGTGGGGCCTGAAGGGCCGGTACGACGAAGCCCGTCAGACCGGACGAGGCCGACAAGGCGCACTTGAACGAGCTTCTCGCGCGAGATGTACCGGCAGGAAGTCCGAAAAGCTCCTGCAGTCGATCAGCCGCCTGCTGCCCGCGAGGGCGCGCCGCTCGTGGCGCCCGACATGAAGTTCCACCGATCGATCGGTGAGTTCGCCGGACAGAACTGGTCCCTCCGGGCGAGAAGCTCCGACCGAGGGCGCTACGCACGGCACATGGCCGAGGTGCTGCCGAACGAAGAGGAGAAGACAGTTCATCCGCGACCTGATGCAGCGAGCCCGGGTGGATCGCGCCGCGGGAGAGATCCGACCGATTCACTCTCGCGCCCGGTACGGCCGGATCGGCCGGCCGCGGCACGCCTTGCGAACGCGCGAGATCGCTCGCCGAACGGAGGGATCCGGACGCGAGATCCTCCGCGTGGTTCCGCCGCCAAGAAGCGAGAGTTGCCGTGGCGCGGCATCCGACGACCCCTATCGGATCTGGGTCTCCGAGGTCATGCTGCAGCAGACGACCGTGGGCGCCGTGCTGCCCCGCTACGAGCGGTTCCTCGACCGGTTTCCGGACGTCGCGGCGCTTTCGCGAGCGCGTGAGGACAGTGTCGTCGCCGAGTGGTCGGGCCTCGGCTACTACTCACGAGCCCGCAACCTCCACCGTGCCGCGCCGCGGATCGTGCCGAGCACGGCGGAGAGTTGCCGCGCGATCTCGAGGCGCTGCGGGCGGCTCCCGGGCGTCGGGGAATACATGGCCGCAGCGGTCGCTTCGCTCGCGTTCGGGGTGCGCGCTCCCGCCGCCGACGCGAACGTCACGCGGATCCTGTCCCGGCTCCACGCGATGCCGGGCGCCGCGTCTCCCGACGCGCGCATCGCGAGCGCGTGCGATCCGCCGCCGCGGCTCTCCTGCCGGCGCGCAACCCGGGGGACATGACCGCCGCGCTCATGGATCTCGGTCAGTCGATCTGCCTGCCCCGGCGTCCTCGATGCGGGATCTGTCCCCTGGCGGGAGTCTGCGCCGCCGC